>NZ_AUGV01000041.1 GCF_000422845.1 Oceanobacter kriegii DSM 6294 | reverse complement strand
CCCCGCGCTACACACAGCCCGCCTGTATCAACTCACAAAAAAGCCGGACTATGGTGACCAGAAAACCACCACGGCCCGGCTTATGAATCCAGCAGAAATCCAGCGCCAGCTCAGCAACATGCTGCAAATCGGCACAGTCGAACTGGTCGACTTGCCTGCCCGCAAATGCCGTGTCCAAATCGGCAACCTGCTCACCGGCTGGCTCGACATGCCTGCCGACATCAGCGCCAACTACATCCGCTGGAAACCCCTGCGCGCAGGCACTCAGGTGCTGCTCGCCTGTCCTGCTGGCGAAGTATCCGCAGGCGTCATTGTCGCCATGCTGTTCAGCAACAGCCATAACGCACCATCAGATGCCGCCGATCTTGACATCATCAAATTCGACGACGGCACAACCCTGCAATACAACAGCACCAGTAAAACCTTGGGCATCGACTGTCAGGGGCCAATCAACGTCTCCTGCACCGAAGCCACAATCAGCAGCTCCGGCGCCATCAACGTCGATGCCGCAAACATCAACCTGGGGGCCAACGGTGAACCAACGGTCTTGGGCAATCAGCTAGCCAGCTGGATTACAAACACCCTGACACCGTGGCTAACAACGCACACTCACACATCGTCCAGCCCGGGCAACCCTACCAGCCCTCCCGTGGTGCCGTTCTTGCCTGCCGATGCCAGCACCGGTGGTTCCGTGTACTCCAACAAAAACCGGAGCCAGTAACATGACAGGCATGAACGAAACCACCGGTGCAACGCTCACCGAACGCGAACACATCCTGCAATCTGTTGCCACCCTGATACGTACGCCCGTTGGTTCACGCGTTCACCGGCGCACATACGGCAGCGTCGCCCCACACCTGGTCGACCAGCCACTCAATACAGCAACGGCTCTGCGCCTTTACAGTGCTGTTGCCGCATCAATCATGGTCTGGGAGCCGCGCGTGTCGTTGTCCAGCATTCAGCTGGCTATCACAGCAGCTGGGAAGGCAGTTCTCGATCTTGAACTCATCATCAACGACGAAGCAGTCAGCCAGTCTGTTTCTGTGGAGGTTGCATGACACTGTCACTCAGCACGCTACCAAC
>NZ_AUGV01000040.1 GCF_000422845.1 Oceanobacter kriegii DSM 6294 | reverse complement strand
ATCAAAGTGCCAAGGTCCGATTCAACTTCACCGGGTTCTGTGGAACCTTTAGTAGCTAACCAAAGATCCCTGGAGAGATACAAGGTCGGATAAGCCTGCGCCATCCGACAACCCCACGTCAGATGGCATCCGCTTCGCGTCTTTATCTGACCTACGCATTGCCACGCACGTGTAGAAGCAGGCTTGCCTGCGATTGGGCTTCTGTTGTAGGAAAAATCGGGGCGCGCAGCCTCATTCCCGGAGGTGGGTGAAACCCACGTCAGACGCCACGCTGCCACACCATTACCAGCTCCAAAACTGATCCCCCCCCTTGCTCGTTTTTTCAACAACTGATAGCGTAAGTGGCTGAATTTAGAGACTTTGTTTGTGAGCAAAAACGTTAAAACGCGCATGCGCGTTTTCCCTGATATGCGTGCTTGCGCGTATATTTGGTGGCTATCAGGTGTTTTTAGACAGGTTTTATTCGATAAATCGGAGGCTTAGCATCTGGTTTACAAGTGGATGGTTACTGGGAAACTGAGCGTGCTCAGAAATAAAACTGTTATGCGTAAAGAAATGAATACAAAACTACGGTACATATTAGCTTGGGTATTAGGTATCAGCATTTCATTTTTTGCGTGGTATCAAATTGCACTGGCACACCCAATATTTACCCAGCTAGGGGCAAGCGGTTTAGTTGCACCTATTGCGGCTAGCCTTTTAGGTGGTTTTGTCGTTTCAGTTGTATCACCAAGTCATAAGATAAGTATGTCGGTAGCTGTAGGCTTTGTTGTGGCTTTACCTATGCTTCTTTTCTTATTGCGCAATGGTTTTAGTCACTTAGGCAGAAACCCTTTTTTCTGGTATTGGCCAGTTTATGTAATACCCTTTTTTAGCATAGGTGGTTTTTTAGGGCGTGGCATATGGCGTCACGCATAACAAGTAAAGGCAGCATCGCCCTGATCTTCCCCCGTTTTATCGGACACTTTTTTAACTACGAAAAGGTGTTCTATGCCAGCTTACAAAAACCAGAAAAAGACAAAGCAATACTCGCTCGAATTCAAACGCTCGGCAGTTGAGATGAGTCTTGAAGATGATGTTCAAGTGCAGCAAGT
>NZ_AUGV01000039.1 GCF_000422845.1 Oceanobacter kriegii DSM 6294 | reverse complement strand
AATTGCCCATGTCAATGGGAAGTTTTTTGTATGGGCGAGTTTTTTGATCGGCTCAGGGAAGAGCGAGAGCGTCTTGGTCTGACTCAGGGGGATGTTTGCGATCTAGTCAACTCGACAAGAAGGACCGTGCATTCATGGGAGCAAGGGGCTTCCACGCCCAATGCCACCCATCTGGCAGCGCTGCGTGAACGGGGCTTTGATGTTCTGTATTTGCTGAGTGGCAGTCGTTCTGAAGACTTCGACCACGTGTTGACCGAGCGTGAATCTGAGTGGTTGTCGTTCTACCGAAATTTCAATGGATCAGCGGCTGCACAGGATTTGTTGCTGAACTTTATGCGCTTTACCCAACCACCAAAGCCACAGGTCAAGACAGTCAAAACTGTGTTAATCACGGCGACGAGCGAGCCGATTGAGCAGGTTCAAATGGCTTGGCTAGAGGACAAGGGCTACCGGGTTGAACGCGGCTCAACCCTGAGCCTGCGCACCGACTACGTTCTGTTCGACGAAGACGATCTGCTGGATGCTGAGCTGCTAAAAGCGGCAAGTGAGCGCAATATTCCTGTACTAAAAGGATGTGACTTCATAAGCTTATTTAGCGATTTGTATCAAAGCTAGTAACACTCGAATGATGACCGGCAGTATTGAGCTGTTCAAAGCGATCCATTGGCTTGTCTCACTTCTGCACTGATGCTGGTATCTCTGCGATAATTCTGGTTGCCGTGCCACTTCCGTCTATTTGATGTTCAGCAACAGCCACAACCCAACCTGTTGCCGGCACGTCTGCCGGGAACCCTTCCAACACAAGTGATGCCTCGGCGATGACGTCGGGGTTGAGCTGTTCCAGGTCGATTTCTAGCGCCTGTTCGGCGCGTTTCAGTTTTTTCCATTTTGCATTGGCCGCTTCTACTGCTGCCGCTTCGGTTCGGTATGTTTTACGTATGACGAAGGGGTTTTCAGTGCTGCCGGTCGTGACGGTGGCTCGGCGAGCGTAGGCGCGGTCGTTGTAGTTGGCCGATACGCCTGTGTAGGTGGTTTTGGCTTTGGTGTAGCGCCATTGAGTGCAGCTACTGAGTGGGATGGCGATGGTGGGCAGGGCGGTGCCGGCGGGGG
>NZ_AUGV01000038.1 GCF_000422845.1 Oceanobacter kriegii DSM 6294 | reverse complement strand
CCGGGAAATGAAATGGACCCGTCCCACCCTAAGCATGTGCCATGATGAAGTTGCACCTACATCAATTCGGCATCCAGAGTAAGTGGGAGGGTCACATGACCAAGCTTAATACGATCGGCATTGATTTGGCCAAACAGGTTTTTCAGGTTCATGTAAATAGCTCAACAGGAAAGAAGCTGATCAGCAAAAAGCTCAAGCGACATCAGCTGTTGGATTTCTTACGGCAGCAACCAACTGCACTGGTCGCGATGGAAGCTTGCTCAGGAGCTCACTACTGGGGACGCTCAATCAAAGCATTAGGACACAAGGTTAGAGTGATCCATCCAACTTATGTGAAACCATTCGTTCAGCTACACAAGAACGACCAGAGGGATGCACAAGCCATTGCTGAAGCAGCTGTCAGGCCAAATATTCCAGACGTTGCTCTCAAGTCACAAGAACAGCTAGACCTGCAATCGATACATAGGGTCAGGGACCGGTTGGTAAAAGAAAAGACTGCAATAGGCAATGAAATTCGGGGGATCTTGATGGAATCTGGAGTCGTGATCTCCAGAGGGCATGGGGCCTTGAAAGAACAAGTAACGCTCCTTCTGGAGGATGCAGAAAACGGTTTGAGCTTACGATGCCGACGGTTAATCAATGATTTGATGGCGCAGTGGTATGACAGGGAAGCCAGAGTCATCCAGTTCGACAAGGAGTTGCAGGAAATTGTAAAGCACAGTGAGTCAGGTCAGCGACTGCAGAGCATCCCTGGAGTTGGGGTGGTTAATGCCACACTGTTACTTAGCTTGGCTGGCGATGCCAGTCACTTCAAAAGCGCCCGTTGCTTCTCCGCATACCTAGGGTTGGTTCCGAAGCAGCACGCCAGTGGTGGAAAAGAACAACTACAGGGGATCAGTAAGCACGGCAACAAGCATGCAAGAAGACAGTTGGTGCACGGCGCCAGATCGGCCTACAACGCATTAAAGAAAAAGCCGGATGACACTCGGTTGGGCCAATGGCTTCAGCGGATGGAAGGTAAGCATCCCAACAAAATCATCGTCGCCTTGGCAAACAAGTTAGCTCGCATTGTCTGGGCGGTACTTACTAAGAAGGTTGTTTACCAAGCTTGATTGATCGACGACTAAAGCAAGTTAATAGTTAAACGTCACGAGGTTGCGCAGACCATTAAGACCAAACAGATAAGATCGGTTCACTGAAACCTTACCCGCGCAGTGGCTCAACGAAGCCGTCCGGGAGATCAGGACAGTGGAAGCACATATCATAATGGCCGTGGCAAAAGCCAATTAACAGGTCGGATATAAGCGTGCAATCTCACTCTGAAACGTCGAAATGGCTTGCAACAACGGGACGGGGCCATATAAGCGCGG
>NZ_AUGV01000037.1 GCF_000422845.1 Oceanobacter kriegii DSM 6294 | reverse complement strand
TCATTTATCTACACAACTTCGAGACAACAGGAAAACTCTACTGCTCTGGTATGCAAACGCATTTGGTGCAGATTTATGGCATGTCGCAAACAGTAGGCACTCAGCAGGTTGGAAAAATGCGGAAGCGAGACGAGTCATCAAGACTCAGTTAATAGATGGTGTTCTTGTATACAGCGGCCCAGACAGCACAGCCTATGACGATGTTTATACGTACTTCCCATACTCTATAAGTACCGACGACTATGGGCTTTGGAACTATTCAAACTGGGTGGTTTTTTATATCAACTCAGTTAGCAGTTTCACAAATACACAAGGCGGCCGTTACCGCTATACGGTCGGAGGCTCCAATACTCAAGCGTCGTTTGGCTATCAATTCGGCTCTGCCACAACGATCACCCTGTGGGCGGTCATTGGTTCCAGTATTCGATCCTACGCGGTTGATTACTCTTTATTTGAAACGCAATTAGTCGATGGCTGGAACCATATGTCTCTGGCCGTATGTCAAGATTCTGTAGACGATCCATTCTATAAACTACGGTTTTATATCAACGGGCAACTTATTCATGAGCAGGATGAACCTAACGTTGATGCCTTGAGTGAAAGTGGATACTCAGCCAGTTTGTACAACGGCACAACTAACTTTCGAGCTGATTCTGACTACATGCCAGCGCTTTACTGGGCCACCAATCAGGCTCTGCCTCCGTCCAGACAGCAAGAGCTTTTTTCTTTATTTAAAAGTGAGAATGGTCTCTCGTAATGTAACTGAAATCACTACACTCCAAACAACGCGCCCCAACGCGCGCACAAGGCCATGATGGACGCACCTTGTTAACAAGCTGAGCATCCACCATGGCCGAAACTTACCACCACGGCGTCCGCGTCATCGAAATCACCGATGGCACTCGCCCGATCCGCACCGTATCCACCTCCGTTATCGGCCTGGTCTGCACCGCAGATGACGCTGATGCCGCCGTCTTTCCTGAAAACACGGCAGTGCTGCTGTCAAATCCGCGTGATGGGCTGGCCAGCGCAGGCACCACCGGCACGTTACTGCATGCGCTTACCGCCATCACCGAGCAAACCAAGGCTGTATGTGTCGTGGTTCGGGTGCCCGAAGGTGCTGATGCGGCTGAAACAGAAACCAACCTGATTGGCGGTGAAGTCGACGGCAAGAAAACCGGTATGCAGGCGCTGTTGTCAGCACAGTCCAAGCTCGGCGTAAAACCACGTATTCTCGGTGTGCCCGGGCTGGATACGCTGGCTGTAACCACCGCCCTGGTCACCGTCGCGCAAAAGCTGCGCGCATTCGTGTATGCCTGGTGCACCGGCTGCACCACCAAGGCCGAGGCCATCACCTACCGCGCCAACTTCACCGCCCGCGAACTCATGCTCATCTGGCCAGATTACCTGGATGACAACGACGACATCCTGTACGCCGTTGCTCGCGCCCTTGGTCTGCGCGCAAAAATCGACAACGACATTGGCTGGCACAAAACGCTTTCAAACGTTGTTGTGAACGGTGTTTCGGGCATCTCTGCCGACGTCTACTGGGATCTGCAAGACGAAACGTCCGATGCAACCGAACTCAATGCCAACGAAATCACCACTCTCATCAACCATGGTGGTTATCGGTTCTGGGGATCTCGTACCACTTCCGATGACGAAAATTTCGCCTTCGAAAACTACACACGCACTGCCCAGGTCATTGCCGACACCATGGCCGAAGCGCACCTGTGGGCCGTCGATAAGCCGCTGCATGCCAGTCTGGCCACCGACATCATCAACGGCGTGAACGCCAAATTCCGCGAACTGAAAGCCCAAGGCTACATCATCGATGCAACCGCCTGGTATGACGACACAGTCAACAACCAGAGCACTCTGGCGGCCGGCAAGCTGTACATCGACTACGACTACACGCCAGTGCCACCGCTGGAAAACCTGATGTTCCAACAGCGGATTACCGACCGCTATTTGG
>NZ_AUGV01000036.1 GCF_000422845.1 Oceanobacter kriegii DSM 6294 | reverse complement strand
TTTTAACCCGCTCGGCTTCGGTGGCTGGCTGGTACCGTTCAGTCCACGTTTCGAACAAATGCGGAAACAGCTCTTTAACGTGGTGGTGTTCGCCACAGTTATTCAACCGGCCGCATTTAATGACCCAGGGGTTATCGGCGGCGATAAATGCCTCCTTCTTCCCACAGGTTGGGCATTCGACCTGATTGATGTACTTGCTGGACTGCTTTTGTATGCCGCCGTATTGGCGCTCGATGTCGGACAGTACATCGCGGCGCAGGCTTTCGTTCATTTCGTACATTAGACATCACCTTGTTCAACGGTTATGTCGTCGGCAGAAATACAAAGGCCATCCACGCTTAGCAGCTTGATGCCAGTCGATCCATCGACTGCTGGCCAGCCTTCCAGCTTTTCGATTAATTCAATAATTCCTCCGGTGTTGTAGCCGTACTCGATATCGAGAGACAGGCAAACAATGCAAAGACGCTTCAACACCGCATGGATGATGTTGCCGTCTGCTGATTCCAGCATTTCATCGTTGTCCATCCAAAAGTCGTTGATCTCGTGCAGCGTTTCGTCAGTCATTACGTCATGGTCTATCTCGACGGTGATTTCAGCCGCAAAATCGTACTGCACGGTGTAGCGTTTGAAGTTGGTCATCCGGGACATCCTTAATCTAACGTCGGATCGGGAGGGGCACGGAATACCCGTACCCATGGGTACCAGTACCGGTCAGGTTGACCGGTACTGATTCAGCACTTGGTCATAACAGTGGGATTTGTGATCGGTCTTTGCCCAGTAGCTCGATACTGGGCATCGGTTCACCCATGGCGTTGCACAGGTTGCGCAGGCGGCGCTCCAGCAGCTTGAACACAAAGGCATCCTTGGTGGATTGCAGTTGCTCCAGAAGGCGGATCAACAGGTTGGTGGATTTGATCTGGTCGATGTCTTTGGTAAGGCCGAAGTAACCTTGTTTGCGCAAGGTGGGCAGAACCTCTTCACAAACCCAGCTGGCAAATTCGACGGCATTGGGTTTTTCAGAACGGAATACCACTCGATAAACGGCCGGTTCCGATATGAAAACCATCTCTCTTTCGCCTTTTATGGTCCGGAGATACCGGACCATAAACCAGTTTTCTGGGCACCCTCCGAGGCTGTCTGAACCTTTCCAGGTGATCTCTAAAGCATCAAATACGTCTTTGGCACAAAACCAGATAGCGCCGTGTTCGTCGGTAGCGGTGCGGACTTCGTGTTCAGAGAACAGGAAGGGGTTCGCGTGTGGGTTAATGTCTTGCATATATCGTCCCTCTTGGTTGGTTTCAGTTGACGTCAGATTGACGTCAACTGGCTTTCAAAGTGGTCCGGTTTAACCGGACCACCTGATCCGTCAGTACCCCTCAAACTGAGGGGTACTGGCCTGAAGCTGGTACGGTTGAACCGTACCTATCAGCCGTTCAGTTGACGTCAGCTGGCTGGGTTACTGACTGTCGCTGATATCCAGTGCCAGCTGGTTGTCGTTGTCTTTTTCCATCGATTGAGCCCGAAGGGCGCAGTCAGCCAGCGGCAGTTTTATTTCCGGGTTTGGCATCGCCGATGGGCTCATCTGGTGCGTGATAACCATTTCGCTCCGGAAGGTCGCGCCACAGGCAATGTTGGTGCATTGCAGGTAGTAAATACGGAACAGCGGGTGGTCGCTGGTGCTATTGCGCACCCGAATACCACGGCCGCAGTGGGGGCATCCGAGCTTATAGGTCGATGACATGGTGCCTCCTACGACGTGGTTTCGAAGCGCGCGGCAGTTTGATCAATGGCATGGCCAGCCTTGGCCAGATTCATCAGTCGTAAATCGATGCGGGCTCGTTCGTCGGCATCGATGTCTCCGTTTTCGAGGCTGCGCTCGAGTTCGCTGATGAGCTCGCTGGCGGAGCGGATGAGGTTGTTACCGGTGTGCAATACGTCGAGATCGGCAGGGCAGTCAGGAACGTCGCTTGGTGCGAACCAGTTAACGCCAACGCTGGCGCAAATTGAGTCCAGAATTCTGTGATCGGCTGTGATTTTCAGGATCTGCATGGCTTCGGCCAGTGAAACCTTGTGGGTTTGCTGTGCCGGGTCGAGCTTTTTGCGCAGGGTATCTGGGGTAATCGCCATACGGTTGGCGATTGTCATCAGGCCGCCTGAAAAATCGTGTGTTGCGTGATAGCAGGCAAGTTCTGGCGTATGGATGCCCCCGTGGGAGGTGCGGGTACGTCGGCTCATTGCAATCCCTCTCTATGTCCGTTTGTCGTAGCAACAGCCGATAAGCCGTTACCAGAAGCAGCCAAAGGCCTGAAAATCAGGCGTTCTGGCCGGTGTCCTTTTGGCGCTGTTCAATGGCTTCTTCGATAAGAATTTCGGTCATGGAGGAAACGGAGCGACGATCGTCCTCCGCCATTTGGGCAATGACTTCACGCACTTCTGACTTGATTAGGCAGTTCAGTGCTTTGCGGTTGGTACGGTGGTGGGAAGATTTTTTCACCTGTATAATCCTATTTTGTTGCATTAAA
>NZ_AUGV01000035.1 GCF_000422845.1 Oceanobacter kriegii DSM 6294 | reverse complement strand
CCCCGCCGATTCCAGAAGCTAAAACAGCGGCTGGCCCGCTACTTCCGCCGAACACCATGACCTTGTCATCTTCTTTAACATCACGTATTGGGAATCGAGACTGGTCGGTAATTTCAATCGTCATGCAGCACCTCAGCTAACCAGGGTCGACAGCAACAGCAGCTGACCATCGATGGTGATTGGTTCGTTGTTCATGGAAAGGTATTCACCACTGCCATTGATCAGCAGCAACCCCGAGACCGTTGTACGCTGATGATGTGTCAAGTTTTCCAGCGGCGGAACGGGCGTGTAATCGAAATCAATACTGACGATACCGTCAGTGGTGGTTGACCACGCATTTGCACCTATAAGGTGGCCATCGTGCACCATTCCCCGAAGCCGGGCTTGCAGCCTTTCCAGTATGGCCTGTGGGCGTGCCTGGTTGAGCGGTTTGTCGAGGTCTCCAAATACCGACTCCAGCACAGCCTCTGTAATTTTGTGAGCCGATCGCGTGTAGTTTTCGAATTCGAACTGCGGCTCGGCTGCGCATGTTCGGTTCCCCCAGAATGAATAGCTCACGATGTCCCGGCCGCCTCTACGGCCAGTTTTTCGTCCGATCAGTGTTGTGATACCGGCTTCGTTCAGCTGCACTGCGTCACAGTCCGGGTCCATTAAATCCCAATAGACATCAGCAGAGATGCCCGCCACGCCGTCTACCGCCACGTTTGAAAGCGTTTTGTGCCAGCCGATATCGTTGTCGATTTGCGCGCGTGAGCCAAGTGCATAAGCCGTTGCTGGCATGACACTGCCAGAATCGTTGATGAAGTCGGGCCAGATGAGCATGAGCTCACGAGCTGTGAAGTTGGCGCGGTACGTAAGCGCTTCTGCCTTGGTGGTGCAGCCATTGCATCCAGCGTACACAAATGCGCGCAGCTTTTGCGCGACGGTGATCAATGCGGTGGTAACAGCCTGAGTATCCAGCCCGGGCACACCCAAAATGCGGGGGTTAACCCCAAGCTTGGACTGTGCTGACAAAAGAGCCTGCATGCCTGTTTTCTTGCCGTCGACGTCGCCACCGATCAGGTTGGTTTCCGTTTTAGCTGCATCAGCGCCTTCGGGTACCCGTACCACAACCACCTGGGCATTAGTTTGGTTGCCGATGGCGGTGAGTGTATTCAGCAGGGTTCCAGTGGTGCCAGCGCTTGCAGTACCACTGCGCGGATTGGTTAGCAGGACCGCTGTATTGGCTGGAAACACAGCGACGTCTGCGTCGTCGGCGGTGCAGATGATGCCGATGACGGCGTTGGCTATGGTCGCTACCGGTGGGGTTGTTGCCGGCAGTTCCATTACGAAGGTTCCGTGGCTGCTCATTTAGCTAACCGGGTCGGTGGCCGTGTTGGCCACGCTTCCTTGCGGAGTTACGGTTAAGTAGAACGGACAATCATTCAGCGTGCTGTTCTCGGTCTGAATGACCATTGTCAGCTCCGTTGTTGTCTTTGATAGGAAGTCGACGATGAATTCGTCCTTGCCGGTTTCAAACGAGGCCAGAGTGACCTGGCAAACGATGCCGCTGACGTTTTGGAGCGTCCAGGTTTCGGTACTGGCGTTATATTTTTGGTAGAGAATCCCGTATGTGCCGGTGGCTTTGCGCTCAACAATTACCTGATAAGCGCCGTCGATGATGGTCCCACCGTACTGGGTATGAAGTTGATAAAGACGGGCAAATGGCATTGATTCACTGAGATCAACGCGCCCGGAGATGGGGAAGCTCAGTGCGTCGTTCAGAAAAGAGATCATCACTGTACTTGGTACTGTCGATGCCTTTAGCCGTGTATTCAGGGTGGCAATTTGACTTCCACGTTCGTCGACCTGCTCTTGCAACGCATACGCAGCAGCGGCGGTGACCAACTTTGACGAGTCGTTCGTTTCTGTATCGTCGGTTTTGGTTCTGTTAAACCAGCTTTGCAGCCGCAACGCATCGACCACTTTTCCTTGCGCGCCGGCGTCCACTTCATCGTTGATGGCTAGTTCGACAACACCTGGCTTGGATGTCGTCCCCGCCGGGAGCACAAAGTTGGTGCTGCCAAATGAAATCGCGGCAGGGTCGACGGTGGTTAATGTCAGGTCCAGCGCCATTACCAATGCTGAGCCCGAGGCTTTTTCAGTGACGTAACCACTTGTCTGGGAGTACAAGGCGATCAGTGTTCCACTGGCATCGAAGAAGCCCAGCTCACCGGCTTGATATGCGTCCGTGCTGTCGTCAACGATATTAATGCGCAGCACACCTGGGAGCGTTTCTTCGCCGGAGATGTTTGTGATGGGTTTGATCTCTGACTGCAGTGCAGTCGCTGCACTTGTTGGATTCCACTGGCCCGATCCGACGCGCATTTCTGTAATGCGTAGCGTTAGCCCCGAGTTTTGTGCATCGATGATGGCTGCCAGTCCAGCATCTGTAATCACTATTTGCATGCTCATGAGTCTGTCATTTCCAGTTGCAAAAGTTGTACTCCGCGCACTGCGGCTACGGCGCCAATGGTTGCTGCTGCATCGTGTGTTGCCCGCAGCTGATAGTGGGCATGCAGCGGTTTGACGCGCTCAATTGCGCGCTCGATTGCTTCTTTGAATTCGATTGTGTCGGGCAGTCCACTGTCCGCTGGTGAATACTGCACGGTGAACGTGTGCGGTGTTCCTTGCGGTGATGTTTGCCACCATTCGGTGATTGTGATCTCGGCCCCCAAGGGGCGGATCGCTTGGTGCATGGCTCTGGCGGTACCCTTTTTCCGATGCACTTCTGCGGCGTTTTTTATCGCTGCTCGCTTCTGTTCGACGGTCATGGAGTCCAGATAGACGTCGACGGCGTACTCCCACGCCAACCATGGCAACAGGGCCTCTGGGCAGTTATCGATCGACACCACAGAACGATGGGGCATGTCGATATCAAACATGCTGGCGCAGCTTTCAGCGATTGCTTTCGGTAAGGGGGGCGTGCCCGGTGGCAACAGTGTGCGATTTGTCATTGCTGCTACGCCTCTGCCAGTGCCACAGCGACGGACGTGATGACGGCGGCACCGTTGTCGGCAACGGCAACCGTGCTTGTTGGGCTATTTAAGTGGACAGATTCAACACCGGTTACGTGAAGCAGCGAGTACAGTTGACTGATTTCGAGGTCGCGCCCGATCTCTTTTCTGTCTGCAGCGTATGCCTGCGCTGCATCGATCGCGTTGGCAAGGATCTCGCTGGCACCGTTACTGTCTTGTCCGTCGATTAAAACCAGTTCTGCGTTCAGTGCTACAGGCGTAATCACCGCCGGCGCGGTGATTACTTCGACTGTGAGCGGCCTGGAGTCATCAGACGACACTGCTGCATGAACCGTGGCGACTAATTCCTGTGATGGAGAGCCGTTGTTTGTGTGGCTAAGGATGGACACAAGAACACGGCCGGGTTCCGGGCTGGTTGCCCGTGCTGCTGCGACATCGCCATCGGCATCTCGTGCAATGCTTTCATAGGCGATGCCAGGGCCAGCGGTGCTTTGCTGTGACCAGCTGTCGTAGATTCGCTGCCGGTAATCATCATCGGATTCCATGACGGCGTCGTCGGTTTCGGTGGCCTCGGTAATGGTCAGGCGCTCCATGTTGAAGCGGTCAATGCCAATCACGTCCAGATCAGCCCCTGTAGCGTAGGCCAAGGTAATGGCCAGCACGCTGTCGTTAATGCGCTGGCGGAGTATCAGTTCCCGATAGCAGCTTTCTTGCAGCAGGTAGTTCAGCGGCTCGGACTCGTTATCGAGGACGTCCTCTGCACTTGGGTACAAGTTGAGCAGGGCTGCTTTTCGTTCGCTCAACAGGGCTTCGAAATCGAGCGTCTCGATAATGTCTGG
>NZ_AUGV01000034.1 GCF_000422845.1 Oceanobacter kriegii DSM 6294 | reverse complement strand
GCCCTGACCGGTTGGCATAAATACCAGATTGCCTGATTTGACGGTGGCAACGGCGTCGACGTCGTCACCCAGGCGGCTGATGAGCGACAGGTCTGACTCGGTGGTTTGGTCCAGGTGATCAATGACGATCGCAGCCAGTGTGCTGCTGACCATCGGCGTGAGACTGTTGCGTTTGGCGATGTCCTGCAGGACTGCACCCAGGGTGGTTTCATCCCATGATTGTTCTCGTTGGGTTTTGAGGCTGGCGGTGATGTCGGCGCTGGTCGCGCGGATGGATACCGTGGTGGGCGGCCCCATGGTTTCGACGGTGTCGACTTCGAAGTCACCCATTGCGACATGGTTTTCGCTGCTGGCACTGGTGTCGGGGAACCAGAGTTGTAACGTGGCGC
The DNA here is from genome assembly GCF_000422845.1 of Oceanobacter kriegii DSM 6294. Classification (GTDB taxonomy): domain Bacteria; phylum Pseudomonadota; class Gammaproteobacteria; order Pseudomonadales; family Oceanobacteraceae; genus Oceanobacter; species Oceanobacter kriegii. The sequence continues at coordinate 4,615 of NZ_AUGV01000034.1, read as the reverse complement.
CGGGGTCTGGCATGGCCAGTTGGCCATCGTGGTTGTTGAGTTCGATGCTGAGTTCGTCGACGTCGTCTGTGCGGCGATCGGACAGGGTGCAGTTCAACAAGCGGCCATTGATGAGGCTGGTGATGTCGGTGCCGTTGGCGATTAGGCGAATCATGTTGTTGCTCTCCGGTTACAGAAGCGCCAGTGCCGATGTGTACAGCGCCAGCTTGTCGACCAGGTCGTCAGTGGTGCGCACCAGAGTGATGGAAAACTCTACTGCGCGAGGGGTGCCATCAGGAAACAGGCGTGTCGATGACTCTTGCAGGTCTTCAATGGTGAAAGCACCGAGCACCTGACCGGTGCCCAGCACAAATACGTATGCCTCGCCGGTGTCGGCCATGGCGCGCAGAACGTCGAGGCTGACCACTGTACCTGCGATGTCGTGTGTTATCTGGCCGTTGAGCGTGATCCGATCTTCACCGGGGCCGATGTACTCACTGGTTGCCCGTTGGCCGATGGGTTCGGACCGGGCATGGCGCCAGTTGGTTGAGCGCTGGCGATCGGATAGTGGGGCGGTTGTTAGACTGAAAACAAAAAGACCAAGACAGGCTTGCATGAATTACTCCGTGTCCCGCATGCGGGTGCGTTGGCGCATAAGTTGTTCGCGCGTGAGTCTTTCGATTTCAGATCGCACCATGGCGGCCAGCTGTCGTTCGTCCATGCCGGGGGTTGGATGGATGTGGATGTCGCCAATCTGCACGCTGATCGCACTGGCGGTGTTGCCAGTGAGATGCGGCCCTGCACTCGGTTCTACCGCAGCTACCGGGCCGATGGCGGTGGTACTGATGGCGAGTCCCGCTCCAATGGCGGTCAAGTTGCGTTGCAGCTTATCGACCGGCGAAAGGGCTTTGTCGGCGTTGTCGTTCAGACCTTGCTCCAGCCCTGCCATGACACCATTGCCGTGACTGGCGAATACCCGGGACGGCGAATGGATGCCTAGCTTTTCTTTGAACCATCCACTGACATTGCCGGCAACGTCACCAATGGTTGCGGACACATCAGGCAACAAACTTTTTATGCCTTTGATCAAGCCCTGCATCAGGTTGGCCCCAAACTCGGTAAATGTGCCAGGTAATTCAATGCCAATTTTGTTCAAGCTGGCTTTGATGATGTTGTAGAGCACACCGATGGGACTGTAGGTGTTGATCAGGGTTTTGATGGCCTGCAGGGCTTCGAGGAATACGTTTTTCAAAAACTCCCACAGCTTGATGAAGTACGGGCCGACGGTGTCCCAGTGCTCGTAGATCAGGTAGGCGGCGACGGCAATCGCTGTAACTGCGGCTGTAATGGGATTGGCAAGAACGATTCGTCCGACCCAAAGGATGGCTTGGCCCAGGAATTTCAAAGCGCCGATTAATACAGAGATGGCTCCTTTGGCTATCCATGCCAGCACTGAACCAAGAGATTTAACCATGGCGATGATGTAAGGGATGGTTTTGCCACCCAGCATTAAAAGATATTTTCCAAACGCCCACATCCCTCGAAGCGTTGCCCAAAGGCCTTTGGTAAGCCCGCGAATTGGCATGATGAGTTTACTGGCCACGATGGTGACAAAGCCAATGACCGTGGCCAGTGCACCAGCTGCTGCGGCTATGCCCGCAAAGGCAATGGCGCCTTTGAGAATCTGGCGGGTGAGCTCCGGATTTTCCTTGATCCACGCTGAGACTGCTCTTACGTTTTCGGTGACCATTTGCACCAGTTCGCGCAGCGGGCCATCGTTGGCGCCAGTAATTTCGTTACTGACCGACTGGATGGCGCTTTGCAGGCCGTCCAGATCACCCTGGATATTGTCGCCCATGATGGCGGCAATTTTGGCATTTTCACCTTTGACGTTTTTCAGGGTATCTGCAAATTTATCCAGCGCGGCCTTGCCTTGTTTTTCAATTAATAAGCTGACCCCCGAACCGGGTTCTTCTCCGAAGATGTCTTTCAGATAGCTGGCGACTGCGACGTTGCCCATACCTGCCGTGGCTTTGTTGATGTCGGCCAGGATATCGGGGATCTGGCGCAGGTTGCCGGCGGTGTCGGCGACCTGGACATCGAGTTCCTGCAGCGCCGTTTGTGCGGCTCCTGTTGGTGCCGATAGTCGCGTCATCATGGCGCGCATCGTGGTGCCTGCTTCACTGCCCTGAATGCCGATGTTGCCCAGGAACCCTGCCATGGCGGCGGCCTGTTCGAGGCTCATGTCCAGCCCGCTGGCCTGTCCCAGATATTTCATGGTTTCGCCGAGCATCTGCATGTCGACGTTAGCCCGGGTTGTGGTTGCGGTGAGGATGTCGGATACCCGCTGCATGCTGCCTGCGGCTTCGGCATCGATACGGAATGCGCCCGAGATGTTGGAGGCAATGTCGGCAGCTTGCGCCAGCTCGATGCGATTGGCTTTTGCCAAATCGAGCACGTCTTTCATGCTGGCCTTAATGGCTTCGGGGCTGTATCCAGCCCGGGCCAAAAATTCCTGTCCCTGGGCAACCTGAGTGCTGGTGAATGAGGTGGATGCGCCCAGATCGGCTGATTGGTTGTGCAGTGCCTGTAGGCGCGGGTCGTTGGCTTGCAGGCGAGTGATGGCTTGCACGGCACTTTTTTGAGCATCGTAATCGATGCCAGGCATCAGCGTTCCAGCTATACCTGTTAGCGCCTGCTGGCCTGCATAGGCCATTACAGCCCCGTGCCCGGCGATCTTCATGCCTGCCGTGTGCATGGCTTTTCTGGCCTGACGTGCTTTCGCCAGTGCCTTTTCTCTTTCGTTTAAGGCAGCGAGGGCGGCTTTTTGTTTTTCGATTGCGGCTGTACTTGCATCGAATTTGCGGCGCAAATCGGCAGTGCTGTCGGCCAGGTTGTCTGTGCTGATGCCGGCTGCGGTTAGCTTTGAGCGAGATTCTCCGATGCTGTTGTTCAGCAGTTTTTGGCGTTGATTCAACGCAGTGACTTTGCCTTCGCCCTTACTGATGGTATCGCGGTACTTTTTGAGTTTTGCGGACGATTTATCGGTTTGCTTTTGGAGCAGATTCAGTTCAGTACGAGTGCGTTCCAGTTCATCTCTGTATTGCTGACTGACGTCGTCGCCGCGAATGATGGACTGCGACAGTTCCTTGTAGCGTTTTTCTGTGGCGCGCAGCTCGCTGGCCATCTCTTTGTGCGTAGCCAGCTGCTCCTCGTGGGCCGTTCGATTCGCATCGATTGCCGCCTGGTTCTCTTTCAGGCTGGATGTAACGTCGGCCAGATCGGATTGCATTTGCTGCAATCCGGCGGCTGTTTTGAGCTGCTTATTCAGTTGCTTGTGTGTATCACGAGCCTCTTTGAGCGCTGCCGTGGCCTTACCACTTTGCTTGTGAATGCTTTTTAGCGGGGCAGAGGCTTTGTCGATTGTGTCGAGAATGACTTGTAGGCGCAGATCACGAGCCATGACAGATGGCTCCTGCGTTGAGGCTTACTGCTTGTTGATGCGATCGACCAGCGAATTGACCATCGTGAAACCGGCACTGATGAGTCCGATGAACATCAGTATGGCGATGACTGCAATTGACCAGGCTATGACGGTGCCCATGCGGCAGACCTTTGTTGAAGAGTTCGTTAACCATAAGGTACCTACTGGGTTTGTACAAGATCAATCATTCGGGCTTATAGCGGTCGATCGCCCGTTGTCGCCATTCCATGAGTTCTTCTGGGCTGAGTTTGTCCATGGCCTCTGGCGTCCAGTGGAACACCAGAGCGACGTCGGCCATGGCGTCTTCTACGCGGGCTGGGAGTCGGTATTCATCTCGCTGCCCGTGTCGACTGGCTCCTCCTTGACCGGCTCCTTCTCGACCGGCAGAAAAAAACGGCTGACACCTCCACCCAACTGCAGCAGATCGGACGGGTCGAGCGCTTCGACTTCTTGCTTGGTGAGCGACGGCAGGGTGATGCGAGGTAGCAGAGTGACCAATGAATTAACTTCCAGCTGCAGTACATCGGCCAGATTCAGGCCGCGTAACTCTCCTGATGCAGGACGTCGCAGCTGAATGTCGCTGATGGTGTTTTCTTTGCGTGCGATCGGGTTGTAGAGAGTGATGGTTTCGAATTGTTGTGCCATGGTTTGCGTCCCGGGTTAGTGAGTTGTGTTAATCAAAGAGGGCGGTTAAATGCCAATCGCGGAGCGATGCTCTTCGAGCAGGTCTTCACCATTCACGATCATCTTCATGTTGAGGATGTCGATTTCGATGACGTCGTCGCCGTCGATTGTGAGTTTGTAGTAACTGAGTTCTGTAACCGCTTTGAACTCTGTGGCATCCCCCTTTTTGGCTGAACCGGTATCCAGTTCGGAATGACGACCGCGCACGGAGATTTCTACCGCAGACGGTGCGGTTCCATCGTCGCGTTGGTAGGAGCCAGCAAAGCGGAGTCCAACGCCGTCGTGGCTTTGCAGCCCCCACTGGCGCAGGGCGTCTTCCATCAGGCCACCGCAGGTCCATTCCAGCTGCATGGCTTCGCCGCCCATGTCGGTTTTGATGGGCATATCCATGCCACCGGTTTGAAAGTCCTCCATCTTGCGCTGCAGCTTCGGCAGTGTGATCTCGCTCACTTCGGTCAGATAGCTGTT
>NZ_AUGV01000033.1 GCF_000422845.1 Oceanobacter kriegii DSM 6294 | reverse complement strand
AAGGTCGATCCACGCTACAGCCAGACGGTCCAATACCCACTGCGGGAGGTGCTCGGGCTCTCTGATGGCGACGTTGAATGGCTGCAAGACACCGTTTTAGCTCACTTGGATAAGTCTTGGTTGCGCGCTAGCTCAAGCGTTGCTGCAGCTACCGTGTCAAATAAAACACGCTGATCATCATTCAATGCCAGATAGCCCTCCAGCCATGGAGATATCGGCTGCTGCGTTTGCCCCATCAGCTCACCCACAGGCCATCCCGTTAGCTCGCTCAGAGCCAACAGATGGCTATGTGTGTACTCATCCATGCCACGTTCAACGCGTGAAACATAGCTGCGCGAGCAGCCTATAGCCGCGCCAAGTTCAACTTGGGAGAGCTTCATTCGCGCCCGAATCCGTCGGTAGCGATTAGCGGACATCATTAACTCAAACCGTCAACTTGCAAATCTGATAACTGAGAACTTGCGCACACTTATACAAAACACTGGTTCAGTAGGGAAATGTTGCGCCAATACGCGCACAGGAAATGAGTTAACGACCTATAGTTGGCCCGTTAATGACATGGAGGTAAATATGCAAGTTGTAAGGAACATGACGATTAACATCGACCATCATCATGCCCTTGAACTGAAACGCCAGCATCGCAGGCTTCGGGGGCTCATCAGTCAGTTGGAAAAAGTACAGCAAACACCAGACATCGAAATGACCATACTCGACTTGGATGAGATACACGCCGCCCTTGAGCGTTGTGTGCTGCACATCAGTAGATAGAGGAAGAAATTACAATGGGTGAAGTCAGAGATTTCACCCACAAAATTAAGTCTGCTAATTGCTCACCGCAACTAGAAAAGAAAAACCACAGAGCAGAGAAAGCCAGCAATGAATATAGTGCTACCTTAAAGGCAGAGAAATATCTCTTCTGATAGCGTATTCGATCTTCAACGGAGGCTTTGACATCAAGAACTTCCTTGTATTGAGAAGGAAATTTGCTTTTTAAACGCCTGATTTGTCCAGAGAATTCAGTGCCGGTAGCATCAAGTGTATGGTTCTGATTCTTGATGAGTGCCAGCATCATAATTGCATAGACCGATATGGCAATCAAAAGAAATAAATTAGAAAATAAAGACTGACTATTAGTAACACTCTGAATCTTAAAGGCAAGCAGTACCATGGAAACAGGAATGCCCATCATTTTACTGTGAACATCAGCAGCAATACCGTTGATTGATGAAATGTAATCTCGTTTCTTCTCTTCATATTCTAGCCTGACTTCATCAAACGAGAATTCACTCACAAATAACCGATAATTATCGTCAACTTGCTTGGAGAATAGTCCGAAATTTAGAAGCAAATAGCTAAGTCTATCTTTCTCCTGCACGCTCGAGAGGATGTTGTAAAGGCACTCTTTTAAAATGCTTTTCTTTTGCTCTTTCTGGGACTCGTCAGCAAATACCCCCTCGAATATACTAATTCCGTCAAGTCCATTACTTAAGTCCACCGGAGTGAATCTTAATGGGATATCAAGGCGTCCTTTATGAAGAAATATAAGCTTAGGGTCTGCTCCACTATCAAATGGCAAATCAGCATTGTCATTCAGAATGCCAACGAGAGTGATAACCTCAAGGTAATGCTTAAGCTTCCCTGTAGGTACAGTACACGGGTGCTGACAGTATTCGTCTATGATGTAAAAGTAATTGGGTGCCTTTTTTCTATGTGAGATCTTGGCAAGAAATTCATCCCACGTTTTATACAGGGGAACGCCAGCCTCTGAAAAATCATTGAACTTGAATGCCAGCTTAATGGCCTGGCCAATAAAATTGCCGATTTCGGAGATTTCATGCTCCTGATCGTTAGCATCCTGCACTATGGGTTCAGGCAAAGAGACGCTAACCCGGCTTTGAATGAACTCCAGATCGGCTTGAGACAACGAATCAATAGCAACAGAGAACTCATCCCAATCCAGGTTATACGAAACACTAGGGTATTGAGAGAACAGTTGACTAATGCTACTGATAAGATCGTCTTTGTTCATAATTAACTCTTGTCGTCTTCGCTGTTTTTTCTGGCCCTCAGATCCAACTGGGCTTTCAGCTCATGAGGAAGCTCATTAAAGGTTAGACTACCATTGTCTGGGCAATAAACAGCAACAGTGCCGTACAGCTTTATATCAAAGCTGATTGACACCTTATCGTTGCTGCCCTTATACCTCAGCATAGCACTCACTTCGCTCTTATCTGGCCTGATTTCCTCTGATACTTCATAAGGCTCTGCCTGTGCAGTAGAAAGAAAATAGCCTTTCTTTGATTCTTCAATATTATATCTTGCATCCAGTTTGTTGGACATATCACTAAGCCGAAAAACCTCATCTTCACCAGCATCCAAAACCCGATTGCACTCGCTAACAAAATACTGCATTGCCTCGGTAGAATTGTAATCATCAAAATTATGATGATTACAGTAATCTCTTATCACGTCGCGCAGCTTTCGCGTATCAATTTTTGTTTTTGTATATTCTTCACAACCAATAAAGTCAGCAAAATAATCAGTAACCGACTTGGCATTACTACCAATCCGGAATGAAATATATTTATTGGAACTACCGGACTGCCATTTGGTTATGTTGATTCGTGCAGCCATGTGAAGTTTGTCCACATCCAGACTTTCCACTTCCTCAAGGCTCAAATCATTTTCAAAAATCAACCCCTTCTTCTTGCGCAGTAAAACAACGGAGAGAAATTCCTGATCGTGGTGAGTGTACTGATTAAACCAGAGATAACCGGCTGTTTGCGATGACGACTTATCAAACTCTTTTATGAATATCTCAGTGGCGCTTTTTGTGAAGGTCACAAAATCAGCGAACTTGTTCTTCAGGTGGTTTTCGAGAAGCGTCACAAACTCTGGCGGCGGGGCATTAACATCTTCAGGTATTTTGAATGAGCCGGTTATTAATCCGGTACTCCCGAATAAACCATTCAACTGCGAAACCAGCAGCTCTGATTTATCATCAATCGGGTTTTCTAATTTGCGGTCATTAAGGGCCGCTTTCTTTTTGGACTCTTTAACGACTTCGTGAACGATGATGTGGTTGATTTTCATGCCAAGCCCTTGTGCCAGTAGGTGCAGATGAAAGGCTTGCCTTATTGTAGACGCCCTCCATAGTGTCCCGGCAAATTATAATTCAAACACGACCAAACAACACCTATTGACACCTAACAGCATTCCGACTTACCTTTGCAACTGAGGCGTCGAAACCTCATACAAAGCGGATAGCCAGCCCCGATAGCGTTGGATTTTTTGTGCCCGGCATTTATGCGCGGCTACCCCGTAGCCATATGTGCGCCGTTGGTGCATCCTCTCGTATGTCGGGAGGGCGACGAATACAACACCCTTCGGGGAAATAAGTCCGCGGTCCCTTTGTAGCCGTTTCGAACCTCCCGACGCCAAAACGGTTTTTTGGCATCTTCGAAAAAATACAAAGGAGGCCTTCATGGCCAAGCACATCACCCACGCCAATTGCTGCCATTGCGGCACCTGCAAACCAGTTGCAGAACTCAACGGCGTAGACACCATCACCGGCGACACCACCAACGCCTACTGCCGTAACCTGCTCGAATGCGAATCCCAATACGCCGACGACGTCAGCGACTGGGTGCTCAACGCCCTCGACGGCAACGTTGAAGACGACGAAAGCCCACAAGCCACCCCACCACACGCAATTCGAAACAACCCCATTACAAACATCGGCACCGCGTTCGACTACCTCGAAAACCGTACCCGGGTTGCCATCCAGCAATTGCGCCGGCAACAACTCAGCCCTGTCCAGGTATTGAATGCCATGACGGACTGCTGTCAGCGGGTGCTCAATGCGCCGGCAATGAAACAGTACGATCGCTGGAAACTTCAGTCCGAACTCAACCTGTTCAACCAGGTGTTAAGCACCTACCTGGAATACTCCACCCACAGTGCCAGCGCTGACATCGTTCTTAACGGCCTCCGCATTGCCCAGCAAAATGTAATCAGCGCACGTATACCGACGCAGGAACAGGTTGTCGCCAGTATGGATCGTGTGCGCGTTCTTGCTGTGCAGTTCCAGCATCTCTGCAAAAACGATCGCACAGCCCAACAAGGAACCCGCTAATGACTCAGGCACTGACAGATCAACGCCAGTGCCTGATCAGTCCTGAAAGCCTGCTGGAGCTGAAACGCCAGCACCGCAGGCTTCGTGGGCTCATCAGCCAACTGGAAAACGAACCGCAAACACCGGCGAACCACATGACGATCCTCGACCTGGACGAAATCCAAAGCCAGATCGCCCGGCAAATTTCTATCATTGAGTCAGGTGCTGAACACTTAATAATTAAAGGTGCTTTTTTAACCCGCCCTATATTATGCTGACGCAACCAATGTTTACCATCGTCAACAAATATTGTTGACAGATGTAAACATCCGGGGCTAATATCAGCTTATCAACATGAATAAGGAGGAAGCCTATCGACAAGAAACACCCCAATAAAAAGATCCGTGACGCCATCAAAGAGGCAGAAAATGCCGGATGGGTTGTAGTGGATGCAGGAAACTCAGCACACTCCTTCTGCAAGTTGCGCTGCGGGATTCCAGGACACACTGATCACATGATGAGTGTCTATAGCACCCCAAAGAACCCTGAAAACCACGCCGAACGGATTCTTAAGAAAATCAAGCAGTGCGCCCCCGAATAGGGGGCACTGTTTCAAGGGGTTAGATAGGCAATCCGTTATACGATGAGGTGGTTATGAACTATCAATTCACTCTGAACGTTTCTGGTGCAACACCAGAAACCGAAGACTTTGAAGACAAACTGTTTGAAGCCGGTTGCGACGATGCACTGGTATGCTTTTACGGCAGTAATCCGTACTTGGAATTTGACCGCGAAGCAGACTCTGCTTACAAAGCCATTACCAGCGCCATTGCCGATGTGCAAGAAGCTGGCTATCAAGTGGTTTCTATCGAGGAAGCCGGACAGGTCACCTTGTCTGGTGCAGCTCATCACTCACAGATCAGCAAGCAGGCATTGAACAACTACGCCCGAGGCAAGCGGGGGCCTGGTGGTTTTCCTGCACCTTGCTACGGCCTGCAAACTGGTACACCACTCTACAGCTGGCTGGCTATTACTGATTGGTTAGTCAGAAATGGTAAGGCTGGTGCAGCACTGGCAGAAGTTGCCGGTGCTGCAGTACAAATTGAAACGACGTTTCATGATTCTGTAGCCTAATATGTAAA
>NZ_AUGV01000032.1 GCF_000422845.1 Oceanobacter kriegii DSM 6294 | reverse complement strand
CCCCACCGCCGTCGCCGACGGCTACCTGCGCGACGGCCGCGGCTTCGATCTGGCCAAGGTAAAGGGCTGGTATACCCAGGAGTGGTACCAAAACCACGACATCAACGAAGGCAGCACCACCGTTCGATTTGCCATGCCACAAGGGTTCTGGGAACGTGTGCTGGATAAACCCGACCGCTTCGGCAAGCTCAAGGCCCGCGCTGTGGGTAATTACAAGGGGTTGGTCTGGCAGGCGCCCATCTTCACAGACGCAGAATTGGCCGAAGCCGACCAGGTATTCGTTACCGAAGGCATTTTCGACGCTATCAGCTGGATTCATGCCGGCCGCGTGGCCGTCAGCAACATCAGCAGCAGCAACTTCCCCAGTGATCTGCTGGAACGCATCAAGAAGGCCTGCCCGGCCAACAAGAAGCTGCCCACTATCGTCTGGGCACAAGACGGCGACAAAGCCGGACGCGACGCTACGTTAAAGCATGTCGAACGCGCCGATCGCCTCGGTTTCAAAAGTGCTGCAGCCCAGCCAACCACGGCCAAACGCGATTGGAATGACTTGCACCAGCTCGGCCGCATGACCGACAAGGACATCGAGGAATACCTGCACCAGGGCGACTTGCTGTTGGCCAAGTCCCCAGCTGACAAAGCACTACTCATGTACCACAAGCGCGAGCGCCGCCAGTTCTGGTTCACCTTCGGCCACAAGCTCTATTGGTGGGAACTCAACATGGACGCCTACGACCGCGAAGTTGGCCGCGACGTCGATGCCAGTGCATTAACTGCAGAAGAGCGCGACCGCGCCCTCTCCAACGCTGGCGTCGTCAACTGCATCGCCACCGCCATCCCGCGACCTTTGTATTTCCAAGCCAATACGCAAACTGACGAAAGCTGGTACTACTTCCGCATCGAAACCGCCGACGGCATCTACAAAGCACCGTTCACGCCAAAACAGCTCACCGGCGCCAGCGAATTCAAAAACCGCCTGCTGGCCATCAAAAACGCCTGGTACACCGGCAGCGCCAAGCAGCTCGACCGCCTCATGCAAGACATGATGCACAACCTCAAAACCGTCGAAACCACCGACTTCATTGGCTACAGCAAGGAGCACAAGGCTTGGATCTTTAACGAAGTAGCTATCCGCGAAGGGCGCGCCCGCAAGATCAACAGCGAGGACTATTACGAATTCGGCAAGCTGTCAGTTAAATCACTCGCCAGCGAACCCCGCATCGACATCAACCTGAACACCCGCGAATACGACCGAAATTGGGCACAACACGTTATCGGCGCCTTCGGCAGTGCCGGCACCATTACCACAGCCTTTTTCCTCGGCAGTCTGTTTGCCGAACAGATCCGTGGTTTAACCAAAAGCTTTCCATTCTTTGAATTGGTGGGTCAGGCAGGTGCCGGTAAATCCACCCTCATTGAATTCCTCTGGAAGTGCCTGGGGCGCGAAGATTACGAAGGCTTCGACCCACAAAAGGCCACCACCGCCGCTCGCGCTCGCATGTTCTCGCAGGTCTCCAACCTGCCCGTCGTACTGATCGAATCCGACCGCGAAGCCACCGAAGGTGCCAAGGCCAAGCAGTTCGACTGGGACGACCTCAAAACCGCCTACAACGGCCGCGCCATGCGCTCCCGTGGTGTCAAAACTGGCGGCAACGAAACCTATGATCCACCGTTTCGTGGTTCCATCGTCATCTCCCAGAATGACCAAGTGGCAGCATCCGAGGCCATCCTCTCGCGAATCGTTCACATCACAGTTACCCGAGAGCATCAAACGCCTGAAACCAAACGCCATGCAGAATGGCTGGAGCGCTGCCCCATCGAATCGGTTTCCGGCTTTCTGGCTGAAGCAGCCATCAAAGAAAAGCAGATCATGGAACTGTTCCAGCAGTCGACGGTTAAGCATGAACAAACCCTGCTGGCCAACAGCAAGGTCCGCATGATCCGTATCGCCAAAAACCACGCCCAAATGATGGCACTGGTTGAATGCCTGGGCCCGCTCTGCCTCAACCTGATCGAAGACCACGACGTCGAGGACGCACTGGCCAACCTGGTGTACATGGCAGAAGCACGCCAGCAAGCCATCAATGCCGACCATCCCGTTGTTCAGGAATTCTGGGAAGCCGTCGACTACATCGAATCCAGCCGTGCCGACCCCCTGATAAACCACTACGGCAAGCCCGAGATGGGCTTTGCCATCAACGTCAAAGAGTTCGAGCGGTGGTGCGGCGAATTCAAGTTGCGGGTACCGGAATCACGCATTCTCAAGCAACACTTAAAAGGTTCCAAGTCGCGTAAGTTCGTCACCAGTAACCACCCGGTACGCTCAAAAATATCCGCCGATAAAACGGTTAAATGCTGGATATTCGAGGCGCCCAAATAATGCCTATTACCTATAACTGGCCATATCGTCCCGATTAGCACGGTATATAAAACGCCAGCACCAACCCCATAAAACCAGCTTTTTTACTTAATTAACGCCCTCGCCGGCGGGGCTTTTTGCAGCCCGAATTTACATATCGGAGTGAATATGACCACACCAATAAACCTCATCAACACCAGTGCTGACGACGCCAACACACTGCTCGATATTCAGGTCACCCGCGACCCGATCGCCGCACTGGAACTCATCGCTAACACCTACAAAGCCATGCAAACCCAGCAAAACCCACGCGCCACCCTGCGCAAATGCCTTGGTCGTGCTGGCCGGAACGCCCTAAAGAAACTGCAGCAAGGAGCCTGACCATGAACAGCCATATCGAATCCATTACCCGCAAAACGGCTGACGACGAAAGTGAAACCCCGGCAACCGTGCGCAAGTTCTGGCGCTGTAAGTTGAAGAATGACACCCGCGATTACATGGCGGCAGGAAACAGCATTCAGGTAATTGCCAACGGTGTATCGGCCCTTATCCCTCAGGCGTATTCGCTCAATGAACGCAAGCGTCAGGACTTCCTGCGTAGCCAGTTAAAAAGTAGCCAGGTGAAAAAAGGAGCCTGACATGGCACAGCAAGCAACCAAACAACCGGTGGCCATGCAGCTGGTTGCCAGCAACACCAATCCGCGACCACGTTTGGCCAGTTATCTGGAAGCAATGATCCGTCGCAACATCATCATCGAGGAAAACGCCAAGGCGACCATCTACGGCGACTTTTCCGCCGCCGATCTGGAGCGCCTGCGCCGCTGGAGGAACAAGCAATGATGCACGTTAAACAACTGCCGCAATGGCTGCTCATCGGCACGCTGGTCATGGTCTCCGGCTACTGTGAAGTCACCCTGTTCGTCGACTTCGCCGAAGACGGCAACACCATCGACCAGATCCAGCTGGGAGCCCTCGCGGGTTCACTGGTGCTGGCTCAGCACACGTTGGCGCAAAAGGCCGGCAGGCTATTCGCTAAAGGCCATTCCAAAGCCGCCGCTCTGCTGGGGCTGCTGGTTTTTGCCCTGCTTGCAATATCCATCACCGCCAGCACCGTGTTCTATGAAGCCCGCTATCAGGCCAGCCGCTCCGCCGACCTGCAAGCAGGAACCGGCTACCAGGTGCGCAGCCAGCTCATCGCCGACAAGCAGGCCAGCATTAGCAGCTTTCAGGATCTCGCCAACAAGGAAGAGGCCAAAGGCAACACTTGGATGGCAGGCCAACACCGCCTCAAGGCTCAGGAAATCCAACAACAGCTGCCGGCACTGCTGGCCGATCTGGAGCAGCTGCAGACGCCACAAACCAGCGCCGCCGGCATCGTCGCCGACCTGCTGGCCAACTACCGCTGGCTGGCATGGGTCGCCTTTGCATCCATCGCTGATTTCATACCCGGGCTTCTGATCGTGCTCGCCACCATCTATCCGGAAACCACCCGGCAACAGCGTAAACCCACAGAGCATGCGGGCTCTCCGGAGTTAACCTCATCAACTGAAGCAACACTGCAAACCCCGCAAGACGAAACACCAACCGATCAGCAACAAACCGAAAACCAGCAACCGCCGACCCTGTTCAAACTAATCGAACAACTCGACCGCATGCCCAGCTGGAAAGAATGCAACACCCGTGGAATGAGCTATCGGCAATACAAGAAACAACGCGACGAACTCGAAAAGGCAGGCATGGTCCGCAACGCCGGCGACGGCACCGGCTTCGAACTGGCAGCGGGAGGAGTGGCATGAAGATCATAATCAACGGCAAAACGGTCAATCTGAAATGGGCAAAGGGGCCGTTTATGGAATTGAAAGTATCCGCATTAGCTGAACTTGCAGGCTTTGATAGCCGCAACACTCAGAGCTATGCAGTCACAGTCACAGACATGTTTGGTGAGGGATCAGATGTTGTTTCGCGAGATTTTAAGCTGACCTTTAACCAACAGGAGTGGTACTCCGTGCATATCGAGCCAGCTCTTCAGAAGATTGATTTCGGGAAAAGGCCTCTGATACCTAGCGACTACATCGAGAGAAACATCAAAAACTTTCTCGAAGTTACTGATAGGTCAATGAAGCCCACGCCGAGCCGACTTCAAAGAGTTTGCCGCATTGGCTACAACCAAGCACTTGATACCCTGGAAGAAATGGAACGCCGAAAGATCGTTACAAAACTGGGGGACTGGGAATGGCAATGGTCTGAAATTTAAAGCTCCGGCCTAACCGGCCCGATAAGCCGGTTAGGCCCCGTCTGCTAAACCCTATCCTGACCCCATCGAATTACCGAGAGACACCACCATGCCAGATGGCTACGAAATCCGCGGCAAGAAAGTCCGCGTCTACTTCCGCTACAAAGGCGAGCTCTGCCGCGAACCGATCGGCAACGCCACGCCCGACAACATCAACCGGGCACAACGACTGGCGACCATCATCAACCTCGAAATCGAATCCGGCACGTTCGACTACGCCCGCCACTTCCCGGAATCTGAACGCATCAAGGCCAGCTCCTTCGGTCACTACGCCAGTATGTGGTTATCGATCCGCGAGGCCGACGTCGCTGCCAGCACCTGGAGAGCCGAGCGCAGCAAGTTCAACAAGCACATCCTGCCCAAATGGGCCGGACGCCAGATCAACAGCATCGACTACCTCGAAATCAAACTCTGGACCACCGAAGACCTGCGCGATTATTCCAACAAAATGATCAAGGAACTGGTTTACCTGGTCAGCTCCGTGTTTGAACTCTACAGCCGAGAGCACCGCACAGCGCTCAATCCCTGCAAGGACATCAACGTTAAACTGCCCGACGACGAAGACCCAGATCCGTTCGACCGCGACGAAATCAAAGCTCTAATGCAACTCGACACACCATACAAACAGGAACAGAACGGACTGGCGTTTGCGTTATGGGATGGCTGTCGCCTGTCTGAATGGACCGGTCTGGCATGGGAAGACGTCATCGATCTCGAACAAGGCATCGTCCGCTACGA
>NZ_AUGV01000031.1 GCF_000422845.1 Oceanobacter kriegii DSM 6294 | reverse complement strand
CCAGCCAGTGGAGACTTCTCCAGACCGGGCCTTGAATTTCAAGTACTTGTATTTTCTCAGCTGCCGGAACATTTCACCGCGTTTACCAGACTTTCGCGGTTTTCGAGGTTCGAACTGCGATCCGTCAGGGTTTTCCTGTTGTTTGATTCGCAGCGCTTGGCGCTGACGCAACCCTCGGCCGATTTCCCGGGCCAGCGACGTTCGCTGGCCTGGTTCGAGTTGACGAATTAACGGCGAGAGCCATTTAGCAAGGTCGTCGGCGTTGTTCATCTCTACCCTTCGTTATCCGATTCCGGATAGATGAATTCTCCCAGTGCGGCTGGCAGTACGGCGTTGTATTCCGGTACCGGTTCGGCCGGATGGCTGGTGCTGTACCCGCCTTCTACTTGTTCTACCCGTACCGCTTCGGTGAGCGGGATTTCTATGCGCAGATCGATGCTGTTGCCGTCGATCGGGTCAGCCATGAATTCGAGGGCGTCGTGTTGCAGGTCGGTCTGGTTCTTTTTGCACCAGAGGATAAGTGGCACAAAAACGGCGTCGGCGTGCAGTGCCAGCCCGGTGATGATGACGATGGCCCGATAGCTGTATTGAAAGTGCAGTTCGCGTTCGGCGCTGTAGTGGATTTTTCCTTTGTCTGCAAACACCGCGATGTCGTCGGGGCTTCGCTTGAGTGCCGGGACGTGGTCGAGCAGGTGTTGCTTGAGGCTATTGAGCTTGTCCATCTGTGGTGTCCGTTTGTTGGCAGCTGATGATGCTGTCGACTTTGATGGCGCATTGGAGCCAGTCGTTTTCGGTAATGTTGAGTGCGTTTACCAGGTCTTCGTTGGTTTCGATGCTGACTGGACTGAGCACGCAGGGGCTAAGGATCGGACAGGGGTTGGTGACGATTACCTGCGCCGGTGGTTGTTCCGGTGCGTTGCTGCAGCCTGACAATGCCAGCAGGGACAGGCTGGCGAGCCCAGTCTTGAACTTCATGGTCGTTTTCCTTGAGTTGGTTGAGTTGCTGCTGTTTGGCCTGCAATTGTTGATGGCTGGCGTCGAGTTCGGTTTGCAGTTGTTGTTGGCGTTTTTGCTGCACTGCGGCGGCGGTTTGGGTGGCCTGCAGGGCTGCGTTGGTGCTTGCCAGTGTTTGTGCCTGGGTGGTGATGGTGTCGGCTTGTTGCTGGTTGCTGTAGTAGAGCCAGCCGCACATTGCGAGTGATGTGATCAGCAGTGCTGACAGGTAGGCGATGATGTTCATGAGTGAACCTTGCTGTATTTAGTGAAAGCGGCTTCGAGTTTGGCGTCGTAGCGGTTTTTGGCGTAGGCCGGGCCATTGTAATAGCGCGCGAAGGTTGCCCAGTTTTGTGCTTTGAGGGCGTTGTGCAGGCGCGGCTTGCGGCGGATGAATTCGATAAAGGCGTTGAGTTGGCCTGCTTCGCTTTCTGCCATGCAGCTGACGAAGTGTTCGATGCTGTGGTAGCCGAGCGTCTTCCAGTGGTAGCCCATGATTTGGAACTGGCCCCAGCTGCAGGATTCCAGCGCGGATGGACGGTGGATTTCGCAGGCGAGTTCGAGCCGGGCATGTTCGGCTTTGCCGCCCTGGTAACCACCGGTTTGTTTATTAACGAGGCCGGGCCAATGGCTTTCGGCGAGGCCGATGACGCTGTCCTCGACGCCGTTTGTCTTGAGGCGACGGCGCATGATGTGGCGTTCGTAGAGGATGATGGCGCGACCGTCGTCGAGGAAGCCTTTGCCGCGACTTTCGACGCTGTTGACGGCCATGATGGCGGCCAGTGGTACGTCGAGGATGTTAGCCGCAGCGACCAAATCTGAGTGTTTGAGCAGCTTGCTGTGGTCGCGTTGTTTGCGGGACAGGGCTGCGCGGGTTTTGTTGCCGACGATGCCGTCGGCGACCAGGTCGTTGGCTCGCTGGAAGGCGATGACGGCGGCTTCGACTTGTTCGGTAAACCAGCTGGTTGGTTCGACGTTGTAACCGCGTTCGTTGAGGAAGTCAGTGAGGGCGAGGACGTTGTCGCCACGGCAGCCAATGGTGAGCAGTTCAGGCATGGTGAGTTCCTTTCAGTACGGCGGCGATGTTGCCGTGGGTTTGGTAGATGCGAACGGTGAAGGCAACCAGTACGGCCAACATGAGCAGTTGGATGGTGAGGTTGTTGGGTAGGGTGCCGGTGACCGATCGGACGGCGATGGCGGCGAGCAGCCAGCAGGCGAGCCATGCGCTGATGGCGGCGCTGCGTTTGTGTTGGCTGCCGCTGCGTTTGAATGTGAGCAGGCGCAGACAGGCGGCGATGGCGACCAGGGCGATGATGATGGCGATGGCGTTCATTTTTTCACCTTGAACAGGTTGCTGATGTTGGTGAGGTTGCCTTCTTGCAGTTGGCGAATAAGGAGAAGACCTGCACTGATGGAGCAGAGGCCGCCGATGAATCCGGCGATGGCTGGCGCAGCGATAGGTGTATGCGCGGTGATTTCTCCAGCGGCGTGGTAGCCGATGACGACGCTGATAAGCAGGTAGACGAATCGAGTGGCGAGGTTGAGTTCGCGGGCGCTGGTGATAAACAGGGTAGCGCCTGCGAAGGCACCGATGGCGGTGTTGGCATCGATGCCGAGCACGATGCTGGCGAGACTGATGCCGAACAGGCTGGTGACGCTGACGGTGGCTGCTGTGGGTTCTGGCATGGGACGCTCCTTGTCAGCTCCAGAGGGTGGTGCGTTGGCGCACGGTGGTGACGGTGGTGGTGTCTTCCGGCACGGTGACGTTGGTGCCCAACGGCAGGAACGGGCCGAGTTCTGCCAAGCCCGGGTTGTCGGCGTAGATGGTTTCGAGTGCGTCGGTGTTGCCGCTAATCCGGTAGGCAAGGGAGTCGACGGTTTCGTATTGCTGGGCTTTGACGACTGGCATCAGATGAGCTCCACGCATGAACGCGGTTTACCCAGAATGGCCCGGATGGCGGTGGCGACTTGTCGGCGCTGGGCATCCACTTGCTGCTGGATGCTGTTTTTGCTTTCGCCGCGTTGGCCAGTGGCATCGTAGTCCTGGTATTGCTCCAACAGGCTGGCGGTTGTGTGGGCGTATATGGCTTGCAGGTAGCGGGCCTGAACAGTGAGCGACAGTTCGTTGATGGTGTTGCCGAGCTGTTGCTGTTCTGCGGTGTATTGGGCCAGTTCGTCGTTGACATCGGCGATGGCGATTTGCAGCAGGTGCTGCAGCCGCGGATCGGTGACGTCTTGTTCAATACGGATGACGTTGCGGGCATCAGTGAGGCTGATGGCTGGCCAGAAATCGTTGCTGATGCTGGTTTCGGAGCCGGCAGCGGTGGTGGCAATGAATGGCATGGGGGCTCCGTTATGTTGTTTAGAGAGCGGTGAACGGCGCAGGCCAACTGATTCCGGGGAGGATCAGATGGCTGCACCGTGCCGCTCGACGCGCGGGACGCTCTGTTAGCCGTTAGATTCGGTTTATTCCGATTCTGACGCCTGTTCAGTCATGGCTGCGGGTTCTGCTACAGCCAGTTGTTGGTCTTGCTGGTTTTCTTCCTGCAGTTGCTTTTCGAGCGCTGCAATCTGCTTTTTGACACCTGCCCGATCGTTAAAGCGGGTGGCACTTTTCAACATTTCAAGCGCTTCAGCGGTTGCGCCGCCGTATTCCATGAGGGCAAGGCCGACGGCTTTGTGCAGTTTGCTGCGCACCTGGTCTGGCATGTCTTCAGCATCGACCAGCGCAAACAGGCTGCGCAATTGCTCGATGGTGACGGTGGCCGGGTCTTTGAAGTACTTGTCGGCGATTTCTTCGGCCAGCCCTGTCGCGGTGGTGCGGCCAAAGTAGTCTGGCAGCGGCAGTTTGTGGGTCATGACATAGCCAGCAATGCGCAGTGCAGTGTCGATGTCGCCTGCGTCGATGGCCCAGATCATGATGGTGCCAACGACTTCGTCGGGTTCGCCGTGGTCAGCCAGCAGGACGCCGTCGATGTAGGGCATGTAGTCGGGCAGGAACTCGGCTTTTTTCTGGCCTTTGAGTTCCATGGACTGGATGCCCTTGAGGGTTTTTTTGTGGTCGTACAGTTGCGCCAGCATCTGCTCGAAGACGTTGAGGTCCTGACGGCGCTGGCTGTCGCTGGGCTTTTGCTTTGCGGCCAGCTTGCGCAGGCGGTGCTGGGCGGCTGGCGATGTGCGGTGTTGGATTTTGCTCATGGTGGTGTCCTTAATCGATGGTCAAGTCAGCCGAGGCGCCGGTTAAGGCGCGACGGTGTTGATGTTTTCGATCAGGCAGCCACGGCCGTAGTCTTCGACCACGTAGGCGTCGTTGGAGGATTCGTAGTTTTCAACGCGGTCCTTTTTCGGGTTGTCGAGAATGTGACGGCGACGACCACCGGATTGGTAATAGATCGACAGGTTGTCCCAGGTGGTGATCAGAATGGTGTTTTCAGGGAAGAACGGCACGGCAACCGCTTGGACCTCACCAACACGTTTCTGAGCGATGACAAGCTGGGTTGCCAACACTTCGGACGAAGGCTGCTGCTGGTTGATCAGCGGGAAATACTTATCGCTGAGCATCTTGCGGTTCATGATCGCCACCAGTGCGGTGTCATCTTTGTGCCACGGGTCGATCAGCGTTTCGACGGCGTCTTCGACCAGAGCATCGAGGTTTTCGTAGTCACCACCGGCGTAGACGTTGATTACGCCAGAAGCGTCTTCGGCTTCATCCATGACCCGATCGGGGGCATCGTCGCGGTAGTGCTGCAGCACGCCAACGTTCACGTCTTGCAGCAATGGATTGTTGGTGCGGTTGGAATTCGCGGCATAGGAAGTGCCGTTCCACAGAATGCGACAGCGATCCAGTGCTTCAGCGTGCATATTGTGGTTGCGAACACGCACCTGAAAGTCTTTGAACTTGGCCCACAAGTCCAGTTTTTTGTAGCTGAGATGGGTGTCGAAGTTGTTCTTTTTACACTCGTAGGTTTGACCGGTCATGTTGGACGGGTCGCTGGTTTGACGTTCAGTGTTGCCGTCGCTGGTGTCGGTGTTACCTGCGATGGTGCCAGATGTGCCCAAACCAATTTTTTCGCCACTCAGTTCATCGACTGGAACGATATTGATTTTTTTCAGGACGTCAGCGGATTCCGCCATTTTGTCCATCAGCTTTTGCTGAATGGTCGGGGTGACGGTGAACTTTTGCACGGAGCGTGCGACGCCGTTCAGCTTGTAGACCTGGTCGACGTAGCCGTTGAAGGCAAGGGTGGTCACTTCATTCATTTCGATTCTTCCTTAAAAGGTGGCCTGTAGTGGTTGGCGGTTAGCAGTCGGTCAGAATGGCGCTGCCAGTCTGGCCACCTGTGGCCGGCGGGCGCTGCTGGTGCAGGTTGACGCCGTCCAGTTGTTCAGTGAGTTCGGTGAAGTCTTGCTGCAGCTTGGTGAACTTCTGCTCCAGTTCGGGCAGGCCTTCTGGTTTGCCTGGCTGCTTGGCTTCCAGTTCGGAGACCTTCTGCGCTACCAGCTGGATGGCCTTGTGGATGTCGGCGGTGTTAGTTTCTTGCTGTTGGGTCTGCTTGGAGAACAAGCCCTTGACGGTGTCGAGGATGGATGGTTTGGCAGCTTCAAACGACAGGTGTACTTCGTTGGCTTCGACGATGAGGTTTTCTGGCTTGGCTTTACGACCTGCAAGCGGGGAGTTGGCGCCTTGTTCGATGGAGAACTTGAGCATTTCGACGCCCAGGGCTGCTGGGGTGTCGGTAATAGCCAGGCCGACGAAGTAGGCACCGCCGGTTTCCTTGAAGTTGGGGTCGATTTCAATGGAGGTGTAGACCTTCTGGCGCGCCTTGCTGAGTACGACCAGGTCATCGGTTGGGTCGAGTTCGGCGTAAAGGGCCATTTTTTCAACAGTTTCGCCGTTGATGGTGAACTTGTCGATTTGGGTCTTCAGGGCGGTTACGTCACCGTACATGCGGAACGTGGATTCCGGGGTGTAACCGCGAATGTGTTCCATGTTGATGCGGGCACCGTAGAGGGCCGGATTGAAGCTGCTGGCCATGGTGGTCAACAGGTCGCGGGTGAGGACGATGTCGCGGCTGTCGGCGATATTGCCTTCGACGGCCACTCGGAAGAATTTTTTCATGCCGGTTTTCCCTGCTCGGTTTATGCATCTGATGGCGGTTTTTGATGTGCTCAGGATGCGAGGCAGGTTGGCAGTTGGCGACTGGCTGGGGCTGTATGTGTAGCCAGTACAATTTAGGGTACGACTGGAGGATTCGCGCGGGCGGGTAGTCTGGCTGCATGAATAATGTAGCTGATAATCCTGATTTTGATCCACGGCGGCAATCCAAGTTTATGTACTGGGGCGGTCTGCGGATCGCGCGTATTGCTGAGATGCTCGATGTGGCCGAAACGACGCTGCACAGCTGGAAGTCGCGCGATAAGTGGGATGATGCGCTGGCGATCGAGCGGGTTGAGGGTGCGCTTGAAGCGCGAATGGTGCTGCTGATTAATAAGGAGTT
The DNA here is from genome assembly GCF_000422845.1 of Oceanobacter kriegii DSM 6294. Lineage (GTDB taxonomy): Bacteria > Pseudomonadota > Gammaproteobacteria > Pseudomonadales > Oceanobacteraceae > Oceanobacter > Oceanobacter kriegii. The sequence continues at coordinate 4,077 of NZ_AUGV01000031.1, read as the reverse complement.
GAAGGAGGGAAAAGATTTCAAGGAGATCGATCTTCTTGGGCGGCAGATTGAGCGATTAGCCCGGGTTCGACGTTACGAACAGCCCGGTGGCCACGAGGGTGATTTGAATCCGAAGGTGGCTAACCGCAATAGCGGGGAGCGTAAGAAGAAAGTCAAAAATGAGATTTCGATGGAGCAGGCTGAGAAGCTGCGCGAGATCTTTATGGAGGAGTCGTTCGAGTATCAGAAAAACTGGTACCGGGCGGGTTTGACGAACCGGATTCGCAACATTTTGAAGAGTCGCCAGATCGGTGCGACGTTCTATTTTGCGCGGGAGGCGCTGCTGGATGCAGTGGAGACCGGGCGTAATCAGATTTTCCTTTCTGCGTCGAAGGCACAGGCGCATGTGTTCAAGCATTACATTTTGCAGTTTGCGGCTGCAGCTGAGGCTGAGTTAACCGGTGATCCGATCGTGCTGGATAACGGCGCGACGCTGTATTTCCTCGGCACCAACTCCAGAACAGCGCAGTCCTATCACGGCAACCTCTATTTTGACGAATACTTCTGGGTGCATCGGTTTCAGGAGCTGCGCAAGGTGGCTTCGGGGATGGCGATGCATAAGAAGTGGCGCCAGACCTATTTTTCGACGCCGTCGAGTATGAGCCACGAAGCCTATCCGTTCTGGACCGGTGATTTATTCAACCGGGGACGGGCGAAGGCGGACAAGTTCGATTTTGATGTGAGCCATGGGGCGACGACGCAGGGGGCTTTGTTCCAGGATGGCCAGTGGCGAAACATGATTACGGTGGAGGATGCGCTGGCGCGTGGCTGCGACCTGTTCGACTTGGATCAGCTGCGGTTGGAGTACAACCAGGAGGAGTACGACAACCTGTTGATGTGCCAGTTTATCGACGATGCCAAGTCGATTTTCCCGATGCGGATGATGCAACCGTGCATGGTTGACAGCTGGGATGTCTGGGCAGATGTATACAAGCCGTTTGCGACGCGACCGGTCGGTAACAGGGAGGTGTGGGTTGGTTACGATCCGAACGGTGAGGATGAGAATGGGGATAACGCGGGGCTGGTTGTTGTGCTGCCAGCCCAAGGCAAAGGCGGCAAGCACCGGATAATTGAGAAGTTTCAGATCCGGGGGCTGGATTATGAGGCCCAGGCCCAGCGCATTTATGAGATTTGCCAGCGTTACAACGTCGGCCACATTGGCATGGACACGACTGGCATTGGTTCAGCGGTCTATCAGTTGGTTCGTAAGTTTTTCCCTGCGGTGAAGGAATACAAGTACAGCCCGGAAGTTAAGGGGCAGCTGGTGAATAAGACGTACAACATTATTGCCAAGGGGCGGTTGGAGTTCGATGCGGGCTGGTCGGACTTGGCGAGTTCGTTCATGGCAATTCGTAAACAGATGACGGCGAGCGGACGTCAGGTGACGTACGTTGCTGGCCGTAACAAACAAACAGGCCATGCCGATTTGGCGTGGGCAACGATGCATGCTTTGGATGCTGATCCGCTCGATGGCGATCAAGTGGCCACGGCGTCAATTATGGAGATTTGCTGATGAGTGACGTAACGGATGTGGTTGCGGTTGATGAGCCAGAGGTGGTGAATACTGCTTCGGAGCCGGTCGTGTTTTCGTTCGGCGAGCCGGTACCTGCGTTAGAGAATCATACGCTGCTGGATTACCTGGAATGTGGGCGCGTGGGAGATTGGTTCGAGATGCCGCTTTCTGCCCATGGGCTGGCGAAGGCGTTCCGATCGGCGCCTCATCATGAGAGTGCGATCCACTTCAAAGCGAATGTGTTGACCAGTTGTTTCAAACCGTCGAAGCAGGTGAGTCGACAGGATTTTCGGCGGTTGGTGCTGGACTACATTGTTTTCGGCAATTGTTACCTGGAAGAACGGCGGGCGATTAATCGCACAGCTGAGTTCAAGCCTTCGCTGGCACTGTATACCCGGCGGGGTGTGGATCTTGAGAGCTTCTGGTTTGTGCAGGGGTATGTGCAGAGCCATGAGTTCCAGAGCCGGGTTCTTCATGTGATGGAGCCGGATGTGACACAGGAGGTGTACGGTTTGCCGCAGTACATGAGTGCGTTGCAGTCGGCGTTCCTGAATGAAAATGCCACGTTGTTCAGACGCCGATATTACCTAAATAACAGCAGCGCTGGTTTCATTCTGTATGTGAACGATACGGCGCAGAGTAATGAGGATATTGATGCAATGCGTCAGGCGCTGCGGGATTCGAAAGGCATTGGCAATTTCAAGAACCTGTTTTTATATGCGCCCAACGGCAAGAAGGATGGCATTCAGGTGATTCCGATCAGCGAGGTGGCTGCCAAGGATGAATTCTTGAACATTAAGAACGTATCGAGAGACGACATTCTGGCCGCGCATCGTGCGTACCCGCAGTTGATGGGGTTGGCTCCGGAGGGCACGGGTTCGTTCGGTGATATCGGCAAGGCTGCGGTGGTGTTTGCTCGCCATGAACTGGAACCGTTGATGGCGCGATTCAAGGAGTTTAACGAGCAGGTTGGAGGCGAAATTATTTCATTCGACCCCTATAAGATCGAAGGTTTAAGCGCATAAAGCTTCGCGAGAATTATACCATAAAAACATGCTAAGCCCCTGAAATAAGGGGCTTTTTTGTGGCTATTGGATGGGCTCTCGATCGAACCAAGGCAGGCTGATTTGATCTGGAGTTACCTTGAAACGCTTGGCCAGATGGGCCTTGAGGGCGGCTTCGTCTGTCAGGCCGTCAACTTGGAACTTGCTGCGTTCCTGGTACCAGGCTTTCCAGATAGATATTTGCTGCTCGGTGAGTTGCACATCGGTAGCACTGACTTGCCACGCCTGACCACCACAGTCCTGTCCGCTATTGCCGCAACCATCGGGAATGAAGGTGGCCTGTGCCAACTGCCGGCCCTGGCCTACCGAAAATTCACCCACCTCCAACCAAACATCAGCCAGATCTGCGCCGGTTTGTGATTGCAGGTCTTTTGCTGCCTGAACAGCGGTTGCAGCACGGTCGTCCAGGGTAACGGCTTGCGGTGCGATGATTATCCAGCGCAGCCTGTCGCGATTGGCAACACTGGTATCTTGTTTGCTCAATACGGTGTACGGCTTTGCTTTGCCTGGCAGGCTCAGGTCAGCAGGTTTATCGTCACCACCCACGAACAGGCTAATGATCCAGCCAATCACTATCAGAACGATGAGCCCGCCGATGGCGTCACTCAACTTCTCTCCGGGTTTCTTGATTCCACAGTGCGGGCAGGTTTTGGCTTTGCTCGACACTTCCTTCTTGCACTCTTTGCATTTTGTCATCGCCATCATGGCTCTCCTTTTGTCCGGTGCTGAATCCTAACAGGTTCACACTGGGCAAGGCTGACTTTTTCACTAGCAGGGCTGGCGCGCGGTCATCCCCGCCACGCCCGCGGTGTCTTTATGTCGCTGTTTCCTTGCAGGGCTATTTCCCATTCAGGCAAATCAGGCTCGCTCAGCCTGTGCGCTACAGGCGGGCAGGCGAAATTGGTAACGCAACGCAAATCCACGCAGGCTCGGCCAAAATCTGGCAGCCCCCGTGCTCTTAGGGCGTTTTCAGGATGATCAACGGAAAAAGGTTACAGAGGTTATTTGCGTCAGAAACAAGCTGCAGGCCGCATGGCCTGTGGGTTTGTCTGTAACCGTTAAAAGGTTACAGCTGGTTGCTAAAAAGGTTACAGAATCATAAGTTATTGTTTTTATTGAGTTTTATGGTTTTCATAGGTAACTCTAATAATAGGTTACAAGTAACTAATTAATTACCTATCTGTAACCGTTTCCAATCACTCGGAACCCCTGATTCTATGCGGGCTACAGGCCATAAGCAGCAACTCGCAACCCTTGTAACCTTTTTCCGATGCAGTCGGGATTTTCTTTAAAAATTGGTTTTCACGCGGGCGTGCGCATGCGCGTGCGTAAAAGCTGGGAACGTTCTGGGAATGAAATCGCGGGTGAATTGCCCTTGGCGTTGTCCAAAGCCACTGATTTTCTTATACTTTTTCCGGGTTTTAGGCGTGGGCTAGGTTTCAAATCCCTATCTCTCCGCCA
>NZ_AUGV01000030.1 GCF_000422845.1 Oceanobacter kriegii DSM 6294 | reverse complement strand
ATTCAATTACGAAGAGCAGCAAGTAGGAGCGAATTTATTCGCGAAAGCATCCAGTCATCGGGAATGTATTCCCTCCGACACCGGACTCAATCATGGAGAGCAAAAAGTAGGAGCGAATTTATTCGCGAAGGTATCCAATCATCGGGAATGAATTCCCTCCTACACCGGATTCAATTACGAAGAGCAGCAAGTAGGAGCGAATTTATTCGCGAAAGCATCCAGTCATCGGGAATGAATTCCCTCCTACACCGAATTTAATCATGGAGAGCAAAAAGCAGGAGCGAATTTATTCGCGAAGGCATCCAACCATCGGGAATGAATTCCCTCCTACACCGGATTCAATTACGAAGAGCAGCAAGTAGGAGCGAATTTATTCGCGAAGGCATCCAATCATCGGGAATGAATTCCCTCCTACACCGGACTCAATCATGGAGAGCAAAAAGTAGGAGCGAATTTATTCGCGAAGGCATCCAACCATCGGGAATGAATTCCCTCCTACACCGATTTCAATCATCGGCCACACGTACGTCCTGCATCTGCCCCAATAGGTCGACCATGCTGTTGTAGTAGAAACTCACCAGATTCGGCACCCACTCTTGCTGTTCGCCAATCAGGCGAGCACGAATCACTTGGTAACGGGTGTCCAGTTTTCTGAATACATCAATACGATCCCCTCTGGCTTGAAGCTGTTGGAGGTCGCGCTGAACCTGCTCGTCGAGATGCGCCATGATGTCCGGGCGACCATCGAGTATCAGCAGGTTGATGGAGCTGAAGGTGGAGGTCTGGTAGGCCAGGTTCTGCATCGCCATATGTACGGCTATGGTCTGCTCCAGCGTCAGATTTTCCGTCGGTTCTGCCAATTGTTTATCCAACAAGGCATGGGTCTGAATCGCGCGGTTAATCCATGTCGGCAACAAATAATCATGCTCGATGGGCTGCGCTTCAATCGCGGCGATTTGCTCAGCCAGGGATTTCACTCGCTCAGCCAGTACGGCATTACCGCTGGTTATCGACCACTGCTGCAACGACGCCAAACTGGCGCGGTATTTTTGCTGGATCGCCGGGTCGTGATTTTCAAACTTGGGGTTGTAGTACATCAGCAGGTTGCTGAGGGTATCTAGGGCCTGTAAGCGCGGCTCGATAATGACCAGGGTATCTTCTGTGTCAGCCTGACTTTTCGTCACAGCCTGAGCTTGAGGCTGATACAGCAACGCCAGTGTTAACAGGGCCAGTAGCTGAACAAGGTGTTGCCTGAAAAGCGCCAGAACGGCTGACGCCTTATGAGAATCCGGTGCTTGTTTCTGTGTATGAGGCTGTTTGGATTGGAACCAATTCATGGAAAATCCCCTTTATTATTTTTGTCGGGTTTTATGGTTGGGCTTGCGGTTTGCTCCGTTGCCGACAGCAAAGCAGCACGGACAAAAAAGCCCCGCACAGGGCGGGGCGAAACAGGATACAGAGCGCGAACGTTTCCCTTGTTTACTACTTCATGGCCGCGAACGTGGCGGCACACCAGTCGGCGATGTAATCGCGCATGGCGGTGCCGTTGTCGGCGCCACAGTGTTCAATTTCAAAATCTTCCGGGGTGAATACCCGTACATCGCATTGCACCGAGTTCACCGCTTGTGAACTGCAACGTTCAACATCGGACACCGGCACCTGACGGTCGCCCTGACCATGGGTGATCAGAAACGGCATTTTGATCTTTTCGATCTGGCCATCGAGGGTGATGTTGTCGCAGTACGTCATAAAGGAATCGAGGTTGTCGTGACCCCACACCCACATCACGTGATCCCAGTAATGTGGCACCGGGTTTTCTCCTTCACGCTGCAAGCGACGGTGCTGCAGATCGCCCCACAGGTGGTTGGCACCCATGATGGCGCAGAGCGCAAAACGCGGTTCGTTGGCCGCCGCACGTGGTGCGTAGTAACCACCTAACGACAGTCCGAACATACCAATGCGGTTTTCATCAACGTCGTCACGAGAGGCCAGATATTCGTAGGCCGGGGTGGCCCAGGCCTCGGAGTTATACACAGCAGTCAGACCGCGCTTGCGCAGTGCTTCACCCGTGCCTGGCTGGTCGACAAACAGGGTGTACATGCCACGCTCGAGGTTGGATTCACCATGGCCTGCCATATAGACCTGTTCTTTCATCGAATCCAGACCGTTACAGGACACCAGCGCCGGGCGCTTGATGCCACTGCCGTCGTGAACAAAAATCGCCGGGTAAGAGGAATCGCCGTACGGAATCTCAACGAAGTCGATGTGCAGACCACGGCATTCAACGTACTTGCGAAACAACTGCAGGCCCTTGTCGTAAGCTTCCCAGCGTGGTGCATAGTCACGGGATTGCATCCGCTCGGCAGACAGGTAATAACCAGACGCGCGGCCATATTTGGTACCGGCAGACAGGGTGTAACCCAGCTCTTCATCGGCGGCGGCGTTTTTGGCCACTTGATCGGCGACCGCAATCCAGCTATCGAACAGCTGTGCGGTACCGGCATCTTCACCATTGGCAGCGGCTTCCTTGATTGGACGAATCGCCACATCAATTTCGCCATGATTGCCACCACACACCAGCGCCAGGTTGGTTTGCAGGTTCCAGACGTAATTCCCCGGGAATGGTTCGAACATGTTTTCTCCTCGAGCCGGAACACCGGCCAGATAGCGCCACGTGGAATATCGCCATACTGGATTGAAGACCCGACGGACGGTTTGCCCCGGATCATGAAAACCACCAGCTGGCCAGACATCCTGCGTGATCGTCAGCAGTACATCAGGTAACCGGCATGAGCCTGTAGGAACGCATTATTATTGTTCTCTTACCTGTCGGTTTGGTGTGCCTTCAGCCAGCAAAGAATCTGGCCGAACGGACATGTGATCAGGCTAACGAGGCTTGAGGTATCGGTGAAATCGTTTGATTCCATGGGAGGTATCGGAGGAACAGGATATTGAGTGGGCTTGCTCAGCCGTGGATCGGTAAAGCCGTTATCAGCAACCATCACGGCTTGTAGGAGCGAATTCATTCGCGAACACATCCAATCATCGGGAATAAGACTGCGCGTCCCGATCCCTCCTACACCAAATTCCATAAAAACCTGATGCAGGGTGTGTACTGCGCACCGAGTTACCCGCCCACGCACTCATTACGCTGCGAACCCAACCCACTGATGGTGCTTTCAATCACGTCCCCCGCTTTCAGGAAGCGCTTGTAATGGGAGCCATTGCCCGCCGGAGAGCCGGTAATCAGCACATCGCCCGGATACAGCTGCACCCGGCTGGTTAAATACACCAGCAATTGCGGAATGTTGAAAATCATGTCGGCGCTGCTTTCGTCCTGCATCAGCTCGTTGTTAAGGCGCAGTTGAATCGACAAGTCGTGCGGATTGGCCACTTCACAGGCCGGCACCAGATAAGGCCCCATTGGGCTGTAGCCCGGCTGACATTTGCCCATCAGCCAGTCAGAGCCAATGGCGTGAAGGTCGGGACGGTGGGTCAGGTTACGGTTGGTGATGTCGTTGACGATGGTGTAGCCCGCCACGGCGTCCATGGCGTTTTCCAGCGTCAGTTTGAACGCCGGTTGCCCGATCACCACGGCCAGTTCCAACTCCCAGTCTGGCTGATCTTCAAGCCCGGATACCGCAACCGTGTCGTAAGGGCCGGTAATCGCCGAGCTGACGCCGGTGAATATGTAAGGGGTGCCTTCTGCACGCTTGTCGACAAAGGCTTTGGCTTGCACCCGAATGGCATCGTCGTCCAGATGCACCCACTCCGGATCTCGGCGCTGGTCCACCACCAGATCAATCACATGCTGGCGATAATTGGCACCGGAGCAAAAGAACTGGGCAGGATTGGGAATCGGAGCATTCACTTTAAGCAAGCGCTCATCAACCACCGGCAAATCATCGCCCAACGCTGACCAGCCACTTTCCAGCACCAGGGTCGCCGCAGTCTCGATCGTCGGCAGGTTGTGCGTCCAATGCTGCAAACAGTGATGCAAGGTGTCACAGCCAGACAAAAACAGTCCCTGTGTACGAGCCCATGGCTTCAGCGCCGTTAATGCCAGTACCTGACCGTTAACCATAAGGCCAGCGAACGGGATGGCCCCGGCAATCGAATACATGGCCAACGCCCAGGTTGGCTGATGGGTGGTCTGACTCATACGTGCGCCCTGCTCCACGTGTCCGTGTCTTGTGTAGATTGAGGATTCCGACGCTGGCGATTTTATTATTGGAACCAGACCGGTCAGGACAGGTTAACTCCGGTGTGGATTAGGGTATAGCCCTGTTACCGTCGGGCTTATCAGTACGGCAGGAAATTGAATACAGAATGAGGGGGAAAGTCGCATAGATGCTGGGATTGCGTGTTGATGTCCGAGCGGGACATTTGCAGATTTTTACGTAATAACGAGGTTGATGGTGCGCGGTGCACACCCTACGGGGATATTGGACGCTGGACACCAGGGTGCGCGGTGCTCACCCAACCTGTTCCATACCGCAAACCTGGTAGGGTGCGCACTGCGCACCGAATCTCCGTGAGAGATCAACACTGCAGCGATTAATACACCGACGTCGCTCGCTTGATCAGCGTCTGAATATCACCGTCATGCTGATACCCCAACGCCAGTGCAGCGTCAGACACCAATGGCGGCTGGGTGGCAAAACCGGCTTCCAGATGCGTATCCGGTTCAAAGGTCACTAACCCCTTGCGATCCTCACCGTAGGCTTCTGCCAGACCATCGATCAGCTGCTGCATGGTCAAGCGCAGCACCGGCAGCGTGAAATCACGCTTGGGCGCGATCGCTTCCGGGCTGATGCTGGCTGCGTGAATCAGGTTGTTCACACAGCACGGCACCGACATAAACCAGGCAACGCCCTCGGCCGATATCGGACAGGTAAACGGCTCACCGGCTTTCAACTTCCAGAAGATGTCGCTCATAAAGGCCGACAGCAACCCGGACGGCTGCGGCGGGCGCGCCACGATACCCGGCAAGCGCACAATACGACCGTCGATAAAGCCCTTGCGGCTGTAATCCTGCAGCAGCAGTTCGGTGGCCAGCTTCTGGTAGCCGTAGCTGATGTGCGGCTTCAGTGGTGACTCATCGGTAACGACCTCCGGCATCGGCGAGCCATACACAGCGATGGTGCTGGTGAAGACCATACGCGGCGGCTTGGAGAACTTGCGGCAGGCTTCGTAGAGGTTGACGGTGGCGGTCAGGTTCACATCCAGACCCAGCTCAAAGTTCTTCTCGGCGGCACCGCCCGGAATGCTGGCCAGGTGGAAAACCACCTCCGGCTCTCCCGCTACCGCTTTGGCCAATACGCTAGCGTCGGCAATGCTGCCTTCCACACACGTAATGCGGCTGTCTTCCGGCAAACCAGCACAGCTCATGTCCGCTACGGTCAACGAGGTGACTGGCTGGCCATTCAGCAGAAAGCCGTCTTCTAACAATCGTTCGACCAGCACCCGGCCAACAAAGCCGTTGCCGCCAGTGACCATGACTTTCATGCGTGGTTCTCCTTGTGGCTGATCTCCTCGTAGCTGTTCTCCTGATCAGAAACTGCAACCGGTGTACTCACGGCACCGGTACCGTTGCCCTGTACAAAGGTCTGGTCGATCTTGCCGAACAACGAACTGCCATCGATTGCGAACATCTCGAACTGCAGGCTTTCGCCATATTTGATGAAGTCGGTGCTGGATTCGCCCTTGTCAATCACTTCCACCGCGCGCTGTTCAGCCAGACAGGCTGAGCCCACTTCGCGGCAGTTGGCGTTCGAGAAAGTACCCGTGCCCAGCACCGTGCCCGCTCGCAGGTTGCGGTTGTAGGCCCAGTGGCGGATCAGCTCGGCAAAACTGAAGTCCATCTCACGACCGTTAGGATTACCAAACCATTGGTTGTTGCGGTGCACGCACATATCCAGGTTCACGCGGCCATTGGCAAAGCTGCTGCCCAACTCATCGACGGTGCAGGCCACCGGCGCAAAGGTGGTGGCCGGTTTGGCGTTGATCAGGCCAAAGCCCATCTGCAACTCGCGGAACAGGTGGCCGCGCATGGATACGTCGTTGATCAGGGTGAACAGCTTGATGTGAGACTCGGCGTTTTCCAGCGCCACTCCGGCTGACACGTCATCCAGAATCACAGCAATTTCGCCTTCGAAATCGCACTGGTCGTCTTCGCTCGGGAAGGCGTAGTCATCAACGGCGTTGGTGAAGTCGTCGCTCTGGCGCTGCACCAGAATCGGAATACCCGGCGTTTTCTTCACGCTCAGCTTGTAAGCCTGTTCCATGATCTTGCCGTGGTTAAGGAAAGAGGACGCGTCGACGAACTGATAGGCACGCGGCAGGGGTGCCATCAGGCGGACCGGGTCAAACGCTTCGGCCTGCACCCAGCCGGACTCGTTCATTTCGACGTTCTGGCGTTCCAGTTCTGGCGCCAGATCGTCCCAGCATTCAATCAGTTGCTGCATGGTACGGGCGGCATCAGCCTCGATCATGCGGGTCAAATCACGGTTTACCAGCAGCAGGCGGCCGTCACGGCTGCCATCTTTGAGCGTCGCGAGTTTCATAGGATTTCCTGTCTTGTTATTGAAGCCTGACGGCCGTTAGCTGGTCAGGTCATGAATGAGGGCGCTATTCCCACAAGTGAGGCAGCTGAATCATCTCGATCAGGTTGCCGCTGTTGTCACGCAAGAAAGTGGTTGGGGTGCCCTGAATCACCTTGGTAAAAACGATGTCGGCTTCTTCCTTGTGCAGGTGAGCCAGCATCTCTTCCATGTCCTGCACCCCGAAGCACATGTGCTTGTTGCCGTGGGTTTGCAGGTCGGTGTTGGGCATCCGGCGTTCTTCCGGCAATCGCTTGGCTTGATCCAGCTGGAACAGCTCGATACGGAACTTGCCCCGTTGGATAAAGGCCACGTGGGCCGGAATGATGTCGAGGTACACCCGAAAATCGAGTTCAAACCCAAGCACCCGTTGATACCACTCCAGCGAGGCATCCATATCCGGCACGCTGATGCCGAAGTGGTCGGGGCGGATATCCGGGATATTGTTCTTGTTATTCATGGTTTCCTCGTTTTTATTGTCGGGCGTCGGGCGTCGGGCGTCGGGCGTCGGGCGTCGGGCGTCGGGCGTCGGGCGTCGGGCGTCGGGCGTCGGGTGATAATGCTCCGGACGCCAGTCTCCCGACACCAGACAAATCTTCAACTCAACGGCCTGCCGCCGTCCACGGCAATGATATTGCCGGTGGTGAAGGTCAGGTAGGCCGCGGAGGCAATCACCGCATCGGCAACTTCTTCCGGTGCCGCCAATCGCTTCAACGGGGTACGCTCGGCTTGTTCGTCACGCCAGCTTTGGTCCATCTGTTTGACAAAATCGGTATCGGCCAGACCCGGTGATACCGAGACCACCCGAATCTGTGGTGCCAGTGCCCGTGCCAGTGATTTAGTCATGTTGTCGACCGCGGCCTTGGAGGCGCAGTAGATCACATTCGACCCCATCGCTGTGATGGCGGCAATGGACGATATATTCACCACCAGGCTGGCCATACCGCTTTGTCCGGTACTATTTTGCAACAGCGTCTTGAAGGCACGGGTTGCGGCAAATGGGCCACGCACGTTGGTGGCCAGAATGCGATCGAGCAGCTCATCGTCGAGACCGTCCAGATCGTCATGGGCGCAGTAACGCGTGGTACCCGCGCAGTTCACCAGAATGTCGCAACGGCCGTAACGTTCTGACACCTGTTCAGCCAGCACTTTCATGGCAGCGGAATCGGTGACGGGAGCGGCCAGCGCACAGTGCGGATCAGCACCGTGTGAAGCCACCACCGGCAGTTGCTCGGCCAGTTCTTCCGCCGGTTGTTTGGAGCTGTTGTACCCCACCACCACGGAAGCGCCAGCCTGGGCCAGTCGCTGACAGATGGCGGCTCCCAAGCCGCCACTGCCACCGGTGACTACCGCAACCTTGCTTTGCAGCTCGGTGCCATCCAGATCCCGAATGACAGCGGCGCCAATGTTGGAAGCCACCCCGTTCATTACTTCTGACCCAGACGACGTACGCGGATGTCAGCCTGCTCCTTGTGGCCCATCATGTGTTCAGCGTTACACAGACGTGAGCAGTACTCGCCCACCATGACGGAGGCTTCATCGGTCAGTACGCGCTGGTAAGTGTGCGTCTTGATGAACTTGCCGACCCACAGACCACCGGTGTAACGACCCGCGCCCTGGGTAGGCAGGGTATGGTTGGTGCCAATCACCTTGTCGCCATATGACACGTTGGTGCGCTCGCCAAGGAACAGGCCGCCGTAGTTGGTCATGCGCTCGAGGAACCAATCCGGGTCAGCCGTCATCACCTGAACGTGTTCGGAACACAGGCGCTCACTCTCTTGCAGCATTTCTTCGTCGGTTTCACAGAGGATGATCTCGCCGTAATCGCGCCATGAAACGGCCGCTACATCACGGGTTTCCAGGCGGGCCAGAACGGTTTCGATGGCCGCTGGCAGTTCTTCCGCAATCTTCTTGGAAGTCGTCACACAGTACGCCGGAGAAGTCGGGCCGTGTTCAGCCTGACCCAGCAAGTCAACTGCCACCAGTTCAGCGTCAACGGTGTCGTCACAGATCACCATGGTTTCGGTCGGGCCAGCGAACAGGTCGATCCCCACGCGGCCGAACAGCTGGCGCTTAGCTTCGGCAACAAAGGCGTTCCCCGGGCCTACGATCATGTCGACGCCTGGAATGGACTCAGTACCAATCGCCATCGCGGCAACCGCCTGAACACCACCGAAGCAGTAGATTTCGTCGGCGCCGGCCATGTGCATGGCAGCAACGATTTCAGGGCATGGAGCACCATTGAACGGTGGCGCACAAGCGATCACGCGTTTAACACCAGCCACTTTGGCGGTCAGTACCGACATATGGGCAGACGCGATCAGCGGGTATTTACCGCCCGGGATGTAACAGCCAACGGAGTTCACCGGAATGTTCTTGTGGCCCAGCACCACGCCCGGCAGGGTTTCGATTTCAACGTCGTGCATGGTGCTCTTCTGGATCTGAGCAAAACGACGGATCTGCGCCTGGGCGAACTTGATGTCTTCGATGGTGCTGGCTGGCACCTGAGCGATGGCTTCCTGAATCTGGGAATCGTTCAAACGAAAAGACTCCGGCGACCACTTGTCGAACTTCTCGGAGTATTCGCGCACAGCAGCGTCACCACGGGATTCTATGTCGGCCAGAATACCTTCAACGATGCCACGCACCTGGGTGTTCATTTCCGCTTTGGTCTCAGCCGCCGCGCCTTTCTTGATGTACTGGATCATGAGTAACCCTCATCGGTTTTTTGTTGTTTGTTTTGGTCGGACGTCTGATGCCAGGCGTCGGACGCGGGTTTGTTTTTTCGCCGGACGTCGGAAGCCGGACGTCTGATGCGGTTTGTTTCTTGTAGGAGCGAATTCATTCGCGAAGCGGTTTATCAATTGACGCCAATCGCGAATAAATTCGCTCCTACAAGCCTTCATTCAATTTCAATATCCAGCGTATTAATCACCCGGCTCACCATGTTGTAGGCGGCGATCAACGCCACCAACTCGACCACTTGCTTGTCACTGCCGAGCACGGCCCGTGCGGCGTGAACTGTGTCTTCGCTGGCTTGTGGCTGATCGGTCATCTCCAGCGCCAGGGTGATCACCGCCCGCTCAACCGGATCGAATAACTTGCTGTTGTCGCGGGCGTTCAATGGCTGTTCTAACGCCTGATACTGGTGATCGTTGCCACCGGCGTTCAGGAACGGCGTTTTGTGGTAATGCCATTCATAAGCGGTGTTGTTGCGGGCCGAGACCGTCAGAATCGCCAGCTCTCTATAAAGGGCGTCCAGTTCGAGATCATTACGAACGGCCCCAAGGTAAGCGGCCCAGCCTTTGATCAGCGGCTGGCTGTGCATCAAGATGCGGTCGATGTGCAGCAACTGACCGCCACGCTTGAGGCGGATGGCCTGAATCAGGTCGGCGAATTCGCCATTTTCAGGGTCGGCATCCGGCAGGTATGGAATCCTTGGCATGGCTCAGCCTCCCTGTACCGCAGTTTTGTTGACGTTGATCGGGTGCACATTGGCGGGCTGCGGGTCATTTCCTTGCTCATTGCCCTGCTCCTTGCTCTTCAGCAGGAAGTGGCCAAGTGCGGGCAGCAGCACCATGGCGCCGACCATATTCCAGAGGAACATGAAGGCCAGCAGAATGCCCATATCGGCCTGAAACTTGATCACTGAGAACACCCAGGTCGACACACCAGCAGCTAGAGTCATGCCCGTCATCAGTACCACCTTGCCGGTGAAGGACAGCGCGTGCTGATAGGCATCCGAGAGGCTTTCTCCGGCCTGCATACGGGTCAGGGTGACTGACAGAATGTAGAGCGCGTAGTCGACGCCAATGCCCACACCCAGTGCAATCACAGGCAGGGTTGCGACCTTCACGCCCATGCCCAGCGCTACCATCAATGCTTCGGCCAGCAGCGAGGTCAGCATCAGCGGCAGGATCGCCACGATCACTGCGCGCCAGCTACGGAAGGTGATGAAACACAGCAGAATCACCGCGCCGTACACCATGAACAGCATGTCGCGCCAGGCGTCCTTCACCACGATGTTGGTGGCCGCTTCGATACCGGCACTGCCTGCCGCCAGCTTGAAGGTCACTTCGTCGCTGTTATTCACAGTGGCGAACGCTTCAACGTGATCCACAATGCGGGTCAGGGTGTCGGCCTTGTGGTCGGCCAGGTATACAAACAGCGTCAGCATGGTGCAGGCGTCGTTGTAGAGACCACGCGGTGCCGAGGCGGTAATGAAGTTCAGCATCGACTGGTTCTTGATCAGCTCAAACCACTTCGGATTGCCTTCGTTCAGGCCGGTCAGTACCCGACGGTTCATCATCGCCAGCGAGTTGGTGGCTACCACACCCGGCAGCTGACGCAGTTGCCATTCCAGTGCATCGACGCGGCGCAGGGCATCGTAGTTGGCGCAGCCAGCACTGCCGCGGGTTTCCACCATGATGGCGAACACATCACTGGAAGCACCGAAGTGGTCGGCCATAAAGGCAACGTCCTGGTTGTAGCGAGAGTCCTGACGCAGCTCCGGTGCGCCCGGATCGAGGTCGCCGATTTTCAGATGGGTGGAACCCCAGAAGCCCAGACCAGCCACCACTACGCCAGCAACAATGGCCATGGAAGCCGGGCCACGCTGGGTGAATTTATCGAGCAGCGCCCACAGTGCGGCTTTTTCTTCGCATTCTTCAGCACGCAGACTGCGCTTGGCGGCCTTGTGACTAACACCTGTAAAGGAAAGCAGTACCGGCAGCAGAATCAGGTTGGTGAAGATCAGTACTGCCACGCCCAGCGAAGCCGCGATGGCCAGTTCCTGAATCACCTTGATGTCGATCACCAGCAGAACCGCGAAGCCCACGGCGTCTGCCAACAGCGCCGTCAGGCCCGCCATAAACAGACGGCGGAAGGTGTAACGGGCGGCCACGTATTTGTGTGCGCCACGACCGATGTCCTGCATGATGCCGTTCATCTTCTGGGCACCGTGGCTCATGCCAATGGCGAACACCAGGAACGGCACCAGCATGGAGTAAGGATCGAGGTTGTAGCCCAGCGCCGAGATCAGACCGAGCTGCCACACCACCGCAATCAACGAGCTGGTAACCACCAGCTTGGTAGACACAAAACAGCGGGTGTACAGGAACACAATGCTGGTAACGATGGCGATCGAGATCAGGAAGAAGGTCAGCACTTCATACAAGCCATCAATCAGGTCGCCCATGATTTTGGCAAAACCGGTGATATGAATCGTGGTGCCGTTCTGTTCGTAGCGGCTGCGAATGTCTTCCAGCTGCTTCGACAGGGTTTCGTAATCCAGTGCGCTGCCGTCCGGCAAGGTGCTCAGCAGCGGTACAAAAATCGCCGAAGCAGAACCATCCAGGGCTACCAGCTGACCAATTTCACCGGAGCGGGCAATGTTGGCCTGCAAACTGGCCAAGCTGGCATCGGAACCGTTGTATCCATCCGGGATTACAGGGCCGCCTTCCAGCCCCTCTTCCGTCACACCAATCCAACGGGTGTTAGGCGTCCAGAGTGATTTGAAACCGGCCCGGTCAACGCCCGGCAACAGGAACACTTCGTCGCTGATTTCACGCAGAGTCTGCATATAGGCGGCGTCGTAGATGGAGCCGGAATCACTCGCCACCGCAATACGGACAGCATTGCCCAGCCCCGTCAGGTCTTCCTGATGTTCAAGGAAGTTGGCGATGTACGGGTGTGTGGTCGGAATGGTTTTTTCGTAGCTGGCATTAAGCTTCAGCTGACTGGCTTGCCACCCCAGACCTATGGTGACCAGCACACACAGGATGATCACTGCCAAACGGTTGTTGAACAGCAAGCGCTCCAGCGCGTTACCTGATTGTTTGTCGAATTGATCCAGCCCGACTGGCGCCAGATCGAGGTCATTATTGGAATGCATAATCAGTTACTCGAAATTCGCTCATCGGACAGGGAGACCGCGGTCATTCCCTGCAGCCCACTTAACAGCACCCGGCCGTCGTTCATTGACAGAATCGCGGTCGGTGCCAGACCCGGCTCAACCCCAACCTGGGTGGCGTAAACTTCGTTGCGACTGGCAATCAGAAACTGACCGGCCTGATTGATAAGCATCAGCTCGCCGCCATTACTCATCTCGGAATCGACCACCGAAGCTTCGGACGGCAACTGCAACACGTTCCAGGAATCCCCCTGATCACGGGACACAAAGGCATTGCCACGCAAGCCAGCAGCCACCAACTCGTCGTTGCTGGCACTAATGGTGAAAAAGCTGCCACTGTAAGGGGAATAAAGGCGCTCAAATGCCAGATCACTATCGCGAGAAGTGCGAGGGGCGCGGAACAGCAGTCCCTCTTCGCCGGCCAGATAAATGTTGTTAGCATCAGCGGCGATGCTGTACAGATGGCGTTCGCCCGGGTTTTCTATATGACTGATCAGTGGCTGCCAGCTGTTGCCACCGTCACTGGTTTTAAATGCCAGACCATAGGCACCAACGATCAAGCCGTGCTGACTATCGGCGAACCAGACATCCAGAAATGGCTTGTCCGGGCCATCGGACACCAGTCGCTTGGCACTGAACAGCTTGCGCTTGGCTTTACGGCTGCTGTCACCGGCGGTCTGCTGTTCCACTTCTGCCAGAATCAATTGCGCCGCTTGCGCACCATCCAGCTGAACCTGCCAGCTTTCACCACCGTCACTGCTGTGTAGCACCAGACCGTAGTGGCCCACTGCCCAACCGTTCTTGTCATCAGCAAAGCTAACGGCCGTCAGAGTCACACTGGAAGGCACTTGCGCCTGTTGCCAGCTCTGGCCCTGATCATCCGAAAACAGCACCACACCGCGTTCGCCGACAGCGATCAGACGTTCACCAGCCGAAGTGGTGTCGAGCACCGCGGCGTGGGTAGCATGACTGACCGTCACAGCCGGTAGACTATCGGGTTCAGCGATGGCTTCATTGGCCGCCGCAATCACCTTGGCACCAGCAGCAACCGTGACCGTCATGGCAGCGGCCATGGTCAGCGCCGTCGTCAACGACAGAGACGCCCTGCGGGCGCCAGATTGGAAATTCTTCATAACGGCTCCTTTGTTATTTTTATCCAAGAGCACAGGATCGAAGTGGCCGCCAACCAGCGCGGCCGCGTCGGCTTAAAACCTAGAAGGCGGTACCGCCATCGCAGTTAATGGCTTGACCGGTGATAAAACCGGACTCTTCCGACGTCAGGAACGCCAGCGCCCCCACCAGATCTTCTGGTACTTCGGTGCGTTTGATCAGCTGCAGGTCTTTCACTGCATCAAACAGCGCTTGCGGCAAATGTTTGCGAGAGCTTTCAGTGGCAGTAAGGCCCGGATGCAGGACGTTGGCGGTAACACCAAAGGCACCTAACTCGGCTGCTAAAGCGCGAATCAGACCAACCCCCGCCATCTTGGTGGTGATGTAGGAAGCAAAGCCCGGGCGTGGATCGCCGGTGGTGGAAGAGCCAATTTGAACAATACGGCCGTAGTTACGGGCCTTCATGGATGGCGCCAGCGTTTGTGCCAGCACCAGAGAGGCTTCGACGTTAATGGCTTCAAACTTGCGGAATTCCGCTAGCGTCAGTTCTTCAAATGGAATAAGAGGCATGTAAGCGGCGTTGTTGACCAGAATGTCGCAATGACCAAACTGCTTCAGCACGCCGTTTGCGAATTCAGCAACGGCCTCCGCATCGGCCAAATCAACCGCATCGGCATAGATGCGCACACCGGTATCCATCAGTGATTCGATGGTCTGATCAGGCATTTGAATATCAGTCAGTGCCAGGTCACAACCGGCTTCAGCCAGCCGACGGGCAAAGTGAGAGCCCAACGCGCCTGCGGCACCGGTAATCAGCGCAACACGACCCTGGTGGGTTTTGAAAATCTGCTTCTGCATGGAATTGCCTTCTTATTCTTATCACCGCTCCCATGACAGGTAGCGGTGGTGAGTACCTATGCATTCAAGGTATCACCGGGCTGAGGCATCCAAAAAATCGTTTGATTTAATCCAAGGTATCCAAATGGTGGATATAAGTTCTTACAGGAAAGAGGGTTTTGTGAAGGAAAAATGACGTTTCCGGGAGGACGGTGATGCGGCATTCCGGCACGCCTAGATTGCAGTGTTGTGATGAGGATTATGTATGGAGGTGCTTGATTAGCAGAGACGATGACCTCAATGAGTCCAACGCTGCGCGTTGTCTGGCTTCGCCACGCCTGCGGCTCTGGGAGTGCGGTGATGCTGCATTCCGACGGCCCGCCCGTAATGTGTCAGCCAGGACAGCCTATATTCTCAATGCCCCAGAACGAGAAAAGCCCCAGTAACTTTCGCTACTGGGGCTTTAAATAGAAGCTTGACGATGACCTACTCTCACATGGGGAAGCCCCACACTACCATCGGCGATGCTGCGTTTCACTTCTGAGTTCGGAAAGGATTCAGGTGGTTCCACAGCTCTATGGTCGTCAAGCAAACTGGTTTGGTG
>NZ_AUGV01000029.1 GCF_000422845.1 Oceanobacter kriegii DSM 6294 | reverse complement strand
AAAAGCGTTCCCCGTGCCTGCGGGGATAAACCGTCGATCATGCTGTCGATGTAGGCGCCTTCTTCGCGTTCCCCGTGCCTGCGGGGATAAACCGCAGAGCCAGTTGGCTGAATTGGCCGGAGTGTCGCGTTCCCCGTACCTGCGGGGATAAACCGACAAGCCGCTGTTTGTGGTTGAGGACGTGGAAGCGTTCCCCGTGCTCACGGGGATAAACCGTTATGCTCTAAATGCTGATATTGCGTTGATGCGCGTTCCCCGTACCTGCAGGGATAAACCGACCGACAACGGCTCTGACTACAAATCAAGATAGCGTTCCCCGTGCCCTCGGGGATAAACCTCAATCCATTTGAGCATTCGACGCTTTTAGCTGACGCTCCCCACATTTTTGGGCGTTGTTGGATGTTTTGCTAAGTCTTCGTTGTAGCTATTCGTTATGTATTCGATGGATGGCTGGAGATGAGCAGTGCACACCCCGCGTGGTTCTGTGCGAATGCGTTTGGGAGCCTGGCGGTTCGATGTAATACGCCTTCGGCTATTGGCATCCTACGGTGTGCTGAATACAGCCAATTCAACGCCTCGAATAACCGCTCCCTGCGTTGATTGGGGTAGTTTGCTGGTCTTGTGGTTATTATTGTTGAATATCATTTTCATTAAATGCTGGGTTGAGGTTTGCCATGGTGGGTGGGTTGTCGTTGAAGCCAAAGATTGTGCAGCTTGCGAGTGCGCGTGTTGCGCAGGCGTTTGAGCGTGAGGCGGAGTTAATCAAGCAGGTTCAGGGCGGTGCGTTGGAGCAGTGTTTGTTGTTGTGGCGGCCAGCAGGGCAGACGTTGGTGTTGCCGGCCAGTCGCAGCTGGCAGGCGTTGCCTGAGTTGGTGTCGCAGTTGGAATCTTCCGGTTGGGATATGTTGTCTCGCCGTACCGGTGGTGCGCCGGTTCCGCAGCATGCGGGGGTGATTAATGTGTCGCATATTTATGTGTGGAAGGGGCAGGAGGAGTATTCCACCCGCCTGGGCTATGAGGATTTGTGTCGGCCGTTGGCGATGTTTTTCGAGTCGTTTGGTGTGCCGGTGGCGGCCCATGCGACGCCATTTTCGTACTGTGACGGCGATTACAATTTGAATGTGGCGGGGCAGAAGGTGGTGGGCACGGCACAGCGGGTGATGTTGAAGTCTGGCGGTGAAAAAATCGTGCTGGCGCAGGCGTGCATTGTGGTCGATGCCGATCTGGATGAGTTGATTGCGCCGGTGAATGTGTGCAACGAGTTGAACGGCAAAACCGAGCGAGTTCGGGCCGAGGCGCACACGTGTTTGAGTCGCCATGTGGCGGATTTACCCGCTACGCCGGTGTTGTTTCAGCGGTTGATTCAGTCCTTTGGTGCTTGTCAGCGGTCACTGTAATGGCGTGGTTCTTTTTCTGATATATGCTTTTCTTATCGTGGTTATCCTGAACTGCGATTGGTCTTATAACCCGGTGGGTCGCACACTTTAATGGTCGCTGCAGAGAGGCTGTGGCGAGGTTTATCAGAGGTGTTTATGAATTCCATTGTTTGGCCTGAAGGCTTTGTTCCGGGTTTTTGCGATAACTTTTGCTCCAACGAGGTGATTGTTGCGGGCCTGTCTGTTGCTGATGTGTGGCCGTTGTTGGTTGCGCCATCCGAGTGGCCGGTTTACTACAAGAATTCAGCTAATCCACGGTTTTACGATGACAAGGGCCCGGCTATGGCCGAAGGCGACCGCTTCTATTTCGAGACGTTTGGTTTTCCGGTGGAATCCCGTTGTGTCGAGGCGGTAGCGCCAGTCGCTGGTCAGCCTGCACGTTTGGCCTGGCATGGTTGGGCTGGTGAAGGCGACACTCGTCTGGATGTACACCACGCCTGGTTGCTGGAAGATCTCGATGGCGGACGGGTGCGCATTCTGACTCAGGAAACCCAGAATGGTGAGCCTGCCAAGGAACTGGCCGCTGCGGTTCCAAACCCGATGATTAATGGTCATCAGGAGTGGCTGGACGGTTTGGTGGCGGCGGCTCGTGCTGCTAAAAACGCTGCTTGATCCTAATGTATAAGCTGAAGTGAGGGCATGAACATGACTCGAGTGGCATTTTTGGGGTTGGGCGCTATGGGCTTCCGTATGGCGGCGCATTTGTGTGTGCCAGACATTGAACTGGTGGTCTGGAATCGCTCACCGGAAGCGGCCGATGCGTTGCTGAAAGCCGGTGCCCGCTGGGCGAATACCCCGGCAGAGGCTGCCGAGCATGCCGATGTGGTTGTCAGCATGGTGCGTGATGACGATGCATCGCGGCAGGTGTGGTGTGATCCTGATTCGGGGGCTTTATCCCGAATGCGCTCCGGGGCGCTTGCTATCGAAAGCTCTACGCTGTCAGTGGCCTGGGTAGCCGAGTTAGCTAACACTTGTTCGTCTGCTGGGGTAGGGTTGCTGGATGCGCCGGTGTCTGGTTCTCGCCCGGCGGCGCAGTCTGCCCAGTTGGTGTATCTGGTGGGCGGTGAGGCCAATGATGTTGCTACGGCAACGCCACTGTTGCAGCGCATGGGCAGTGCGGTTCAGCATGTTGGTGCTGTTGGCTCCGGCACCTTGGCAAAGCTGGTTACCAATGCCTTGTTGGGTGTTCATGTGTCGGTACTGGCTGAATTGAATGGGCTGTTGGATGGTCTGTCTGTTGGCCAGAATACGGATGCCGCTCGGGTTTTGTCGGCGGTTGCCGCAACGCCGGTATGGGCGCCGGTGGATCATTTTCTATCAAGCGTTATGCAGAGTGGTGATGATCAGCCTCAGTTTCCGGTTGAACTGATCGAGAAAGATTTCGGTTACGTGGTGAGTGCCAATCCGCAGGCTGAATTACCCATGCTTGAAACTGCCTGGCAGGTGTTCCGTCGGGGCATTGATGCCGGTTTGGCGAGCCGTAATATGACGGCGGTAGCCAAGCTTTACTGACTTAATTTTCGGTGTTGAACATGCGTGATATTCGAACGTTGGATCTGAACCTGCTAAAGGCGCTGGATGTGCTGTTGGATGAACGCAATGTCACCCGTGCAGCGCAGCGTTTAGGGGTAACCCAGCCTGCGCTGAGCGGCATGCTGTCGCGCTTGCGCGACAGCTTTGATGATCCTCTGTTTACCCGCACCCAGCGCGGCATTGTGCCAACCACCCGGGCGTTGGAGTTGGCTGCGCCGTTGAAGAACCTGTTGCGCGATGCGGAGGCGCTGGTGCAGCCGCAGGCGTTTGATCCGGCGACGGCGAACATGCAGTTTTCCATTGCCGCAACGGACTACGCTTTGCGAGCGGTTGGTTTGCCGTTGTTGTCGCGTTTACGTCAGCAAGCCCCGGGTATTCAGGTGGCGTTGCTGCCGGTTCAGGATGCAGAACTGACGGAAAAGATGGAACGCGGCGATATTCATTTGGCTTTGATGACCCCAGAAAGTTGCCAGCCGGATTGGCGAGGTCGCAAGTTGTTCCGGGAGCGCTATGTTGTTGCTATGCGTGAAGGTCATCCGGTGTTGCAGCAGGACTGGGACCTGACGGCATTTTGCCAATGGCAGCACGCTTTGGTGTCGTATTCTGGCGGTGGCTTTCGGGGAGTAACCGATACCGCGTTAGAGGCGATGGGCGTGGAACGTGAGGTGATGGTGTCGGTCAGCAGTTTTTTGGTCATCCCTGAGTTGTTGGCTGGCAGTGACTTGCTGGCCGTGGTGCCAGAGCGTTTGGTGGCGGGTATTGATGGTTTGGTAACCCTGGAGCCGCCGGTTGCGATTCCGGGGTTTACCAAGTTGGCGGCGTGGCATGAGCGGGTGCATCGTGACCCTGCCCAGCGTTGGATTCGGGAGCAGTTGTTTTTGGCAATGGCTTGTGAGGACGAGCAGGATATGGGTGGCGTTTGAGGGTTGTTTTGTAGGAGGGAATTTATTCCCGATGGGTTTATCGAGAGCAAGCTCTCTCCCACAATATCTCTCGACACCCGACACCCGACACCCGACACCCGACACCCGACACCCGACACCCGACATCCGACATCCGACACCCGACACCCGACATTCATAAAAAAACGCCCTGCAAGCATGCTTGCAGGGCGTTTTTGTTTTTGCAGTTTAGCCTTTGGGCGGTGTGTTACTTGGCCGCTTTTTTGGCTTCTGCAATCCAGGCGTTGAATTTCTTCTGGTTGGCTTTGATCCACAGGTCGGCGTGGCGTTCGATGGCTTTGGCGCTGTCTTCGCCGTTGGCGACCATCATGTTTTCGGCAGATACCGCGTTGATTGGCAGTTTGATGATTTCAAACAGTTTGGCGGCTGCCGGGTTTTTCTCAGCCCAGGCTTTGTTGGCGACGATTTTCATGGAGTTGATGTCGAAGCCGTAGTTTTTACCGTTTGGCAGTTTGGTGTCGGTGCCGTTCGGGTTGGCAGAGTATGGTACTTCCAGCCATACCACGTCTTTGCCCGGAACCAATTTGCCGGATACCCAGTATGGGGTCCAGGTGTAGTAGAAGATTGGCTGGCCATCGTTATAACGGGCGATGGTGTCGGAGATGATGGCCGAGTATGCGCCCTGGTTGTGGTCGATGGTGCCACGCAGTTTGAATTCGTCTAACTGGTGTTCAATGACGCCTTCACAGCCCCAGCCTGCCTGGCAGCCGGTCAGGTCGGCCTTGCCGTCGCCATTGGTGTCGAACAGTTTGGCAATTTCAGGTTTTTTGAAGTCGGCAATGTTGGTGATGCCGTATTTGTCGGCGGTTTTCTTGTCGACCAGGTAGCCCTGGGCGGCACCGGAAATGTAGTCGCCCTTACGGTAGAACTTGCTGTCACCACCGGCGTTTTTGTACATGGAGTTGTGCAGTGGGAACCAGTTAACGGTGGTGTAGGTCAGGTCGCCGTTGGCAATGGCGGTGTAGCCAGCGGAGTAGTCGACTTCCTTGATTGGCTGTACGTCGTAGCCCAGTTTTTCCAGCGCCTTGTTGACGATGATGGTCTGGAATTTTTCTTCCGCAATCGGGCTATGCATGGCGGTTACTGATACGCCATCGCCCGGCAGGGCGGCATTGGCCATGCTGGTGAGGGCCAGGCCAAGGCCGAGGGTTGTGGCCAGGGTGGCTTTCTTGACGGTCTTCAGAGTCTTGAGTGTGCCCATGGTTTTGTTCCCTTGTGTTGTGGTTATGAACGTTGCTGAGGGTCGGCTACGACGTTTCAGGAGCGATTAAACAGTTTTAGCACCAATGCGGCCGGGCCGGTTTGATACCAGTGGCGTACGCCGCGCGAGCGCGAGTCTTGTCCCAGTGCCTGGGTCATGCGGTCGAGGATGATGGCCAGAATCACAATGCCAACGCCGCCGATGGTAGCGAGGCCAATGTCCAGACGGCCAATGCCGCGCAGTACCATTAGGCCCAGTCCACCAACGGAAATCATCGAGGCAATCACCACCATCGACAGGCTCAGCATCAGGGTTTGGTTAACACCCGCCATGATGGTGGGCATGGCCAGCGGCAGCTGCACCTTGAACAGCAACTGACGGGGGCTGGCACCGAATGAGTGTGAGGCTTCGATCAGGTCGTCCGGCACCTGACGGATACCGAGGTTGGTCAGACGAATGACCGGTGGCATGGCGAACACGATGGTCACGATCACGCCCGGTACGTTACCAATGCCAAACAGCATCACGATGGGTACCAGATACACGAATGCAGGGGTGGTCTGCATGGCGTCGAGGGTTGGCCGCAGAATACTGTTGAGCTTTTCATTACGGGCCATGGCGATGCCAATGGGTATGCCCAGCAACACGCAGAAAAACACCGAGGTGATCACCAGCGACAGCGTCACCATGGTTTCAGACCAGGCTCCAATAGCACCAATAAACAGCAAGCCAATCACGCTGGTGATGGCCAGACGTTTACCAGAAAGCTGCCAGGCCAGCAGTGCCAGAATGGCGATCATTAACAGCGGCGGTGTGGCGTTCAACAGCAGTTCAATGCTGTTCAGCGTGGCATCAATTGGCGCTTTTACGGCGGTAAAGAACGGGCGGAAGTTGGCAACAACCCAGTCGAGACCGGTATCGACCCAGTCGCCCAGCGGAATAATGGCTTCCGGAAATGGGTCCAGCAGGGTGGGCTCCAGCACTTCTTCGCTGGTATCGGCGCTCAGCCAGTTTTCAGACGCGGTAATTTCTTCCGAGCTTTGTTCGGCGTTGCCCCATGGGTCGGCGACAGCATCATCGGTGGCAAACGGGTTGTCGCTGCTTTCGGCGGTTGCAAACGGGTTGCTTTCAGACGCTGAAGCATCGGTGGATGCACTGTCGGCCTGAGTCGCGAACGGGTTGTTTTCTGCCATCTCGTTGGCGCTGTTGGTTTCGTTGCTCATTGTGCGTCGTCCTCCTCACGATCCAGGGCTTCCAACAATCGGGCTTTGCTGATGCTGCCCAGATAATTGCCGTTTTCGTCGGTGACGGGGATGGGGTGGTCGCTGCTGGCGACGGTGCCGATCAAGGCCTTGATAGGCGTGTCGGCGGTGATGACGTTGGTGCTGGTGTCGACCGCTTGTTGCAGTTGGTCGCATTGGTCTGATGCCAGCTCTTCGGCGGACACAATGCCGATGAACTGTTTGTCGGCATCGACAACTGCTGCGTAGTCGCTGTTGCTGGATTCAATCGCAGCGCTGGCGCTTTCGGCGCTGCAGCCGGCAACGATTTCAGGCAGTTCGTCGTCACAGCCTTCGACCAGGGTGGCGGCGGTGAAGACGTTGGACACGTCGACGTTTTTGAAGAACGAACTGACGTAGTCGTTAGCCGGGTTGTTCAAAATTTCGTTGGGTGTGCCCACCTGAACCACTTCGCCGTTTTGCATGATGGCAATGCGGTCACCAATGCGCATGGCTTCGTCGAGGTCGTGAGAAATAAACACGATGGTGCGCTGGTCGTTTTGTTGCAGCTTCACCAGTTCGTCTTGCATTTCGGTACGGATCAAAGGGTCGAGTGCTGAGAAGGCTTCATCCATCAGCATCACGTCCGGGTCGTTGGCCAGCGCTCGTGCCAAGCCCACCCGTTGCTGCATGCCGCCAGACAGTTCGTCCGGGTAGGAGTTGCCGTGCTGACCAAGGCCCACTTGTTCCAATGCGGCCTGGGCCTTTTGGTGGCGCAGGTTAACGGGCTCGCCAGAGAGTTCGAGGCCGTAGGCGGCGTTGTCGAGCACGTTCATGTGGGGCATCAGTGCGAAGGACTGGAACACCATGGAGATTTTTTTGCGGCGTACTGCGCGTAGCTGGTGCTGGTCCATGGCGGCGACGTCTTCGCCGTCGATCAGAACCTGACCGTGAGTGGGTTCGATAAGGCGGTTCAGCAAACGAACCAGAGTGGATTTACCGGAGCCGGAGAGGCCCATGATGACGAAAATTTCCCCTTCGCGAATGCTGAGGTTAGCGTCTTTTACACCGACGGTTTGGCCGGTCTTGGCGAAAATTTCGTCTTTGTCTTTGCCTTCCTTGAGCATCTGCATGGCTTTCTGAGGCTTGGCGCCAAAAACTTTGTACAGGTTTTTAACTTCCAGTTTGATGGGGGCTTCGGTTTGATCGGTCGTCATAACGGCCTTTTGTTTACAGCTGTAATTAGTTTAACGATAGCGTTTTTTCATTACAGCTTCAAAGTTAATTGGCAATTGTCTGTTCTGTAGTGCCGTTTGGAGGCATAAAAGCCCATTATTTCGGCCTTGTAGTGAAAATGAAAGGAATTGAGGCGCAGGCGACTGTGGGTGGTAAGGCCGTGCTCAGTGATGTTTTATCGGCACAGAAGGTCAGGAAAAGGTTAGAGGTGAAATTTTTATTAAATGAGCGTTTAATAAAAAATTGTACAAGTAAGCCATTGGTTTTCAGCGGGGCTGGCAGGAGTAAATTCGTTCGCGATGGTTTTGCATGTAGGAGCGAATTTATTCGCGATGGCGTGTAAGTAAGTTCCGCATGGTGCGCAGTGCGCAACCTACAGGGCTGTCGCCTTGCAGGTTCGGTGTTGGTACTTGTAGGAGCGAATTTATTCGCGAATAAATTCGCTCCTACAAGGGTTTAGGCTTGCTGCAACGCGACCACCTTGTAACGGCGTTCGGGGCGGCCGACGGTGCCGTATTGAATTTCGGCGGTCATTTCGCCGGTGGACACCAGGTATTCCAGGTAGCGGCGGGCGGTGGCGCGGCTGGCGCCCATGGCTTGGGCGGTTTCTTCGGCGCTGATGTCGTTGGGATGATCGGCCAGTGTTTTGCGGATTTTATCGAGGGTCAGGCCGTCGATGCCTTTGGGCAATCTGTTGTTGTTTGCTGTGCCTGTGTTGTTGGCATTGCCTGAGCGGGGCATCAGACTGTCGACATCTTGCTGTGCCAGCGATTGCATGCTGTTCAGACGTTCGCGATGCTTCTGATAGTTTTCCAGCGTTTCTTTCAAACGGTCGAATACCAGCGGCTTGAGAATGTAGTCGAACACGCCAAACAACATGGCTTCTTTCAGCGTGCTGACTTCCTTGGCGGCGGTAATCAGAATAACGTCGACGGCGTTGCCTTCGGCGCGGATGCTTTTCAGCAGGTCGAGGCCGGTGCCTGTGGGGAATTGTACGTCCAGCAGCAACAGGTCCGGTTGCAGCACTTCGGCCAAATCGCGAGCTTCTTCGAGGCCGTGAGCCAATCCAACCAGTTCAAACCCTTCGACGCGTTCAATAAAGCGCTTCTGGATTTCCGCGATTTGAGGGTCGTCTTCTGCAATGATGACTCGAATCTGGCTCATGGTTGTATCCGTGTTGCTGATGTTTTTGTTGTTGTGCGTCGTATTTATTGGGTGTCGTGCTGGGTGTAGTTACTGCTTGAAACTTCAGTGTGGCAGCTGTTTGGGGATGTAAACAATAAAGTGACTGCCCATGCCGCTTTTGGATTCCACTTCAATCACGCCTCCCAGGCTATCGAGCAAGGTTTTCACCAAATGTAAACCGATGCCGTGACCCTCGGCATTCTTGTGGCTGACGCCACGCTCAAAAATCTTGTCTTGTTCTTCAGGTGCTACACCCGGCCCTTGGTCAGAGACGTCGAACATCAGTTGGTCGCCAAAGTCAGTCATCATCAACTCCACCTTACCGCCATGGCCGTGATGCCTGAGTGTGGCTTCCAGCGCGTTGTCGATCAGGTTGCCAACGATGCTGACCAGATGTTCGCGCGGCAGGCTGGCTGGGATTTCCGACATGCTGCTGTTGGGGTCGATGATCAGGTCCAGTCCCATTTCCCGGGCACGGTTGTATTTGCCCAGCAGGCAGCCGGCCAGAATCGGGTCGGGTACGGCGTTGCGCAGCAGGGTAATCAGCGCCTGATGGCTGCGGGATTCCTGGCCGATGAGCGCCAGCGCCTGTTCGTAGGAGCCAATCTGGATCAGCCCGGCAATGGTATGCAGCTTGTTGGAATACTCGTGAGACTGGGCTCGCAAGGTGTCGGCATGTTGCTGGATACGAGTCAGTTTACGGCTGACTTCGGCCAACTCGTCTTTACGGCGGAAGCTGGATACCACACCGGTTACCCGGTCGCCCTGGCGCAGCGGAATGCGGTTGGCAACAATATTGAGCCCCGGACGCCACACCTCCTGGTCGAACTGGGGTTCGCCGGTTTGCAGCACTTCGATCATGGCTGTGTCGGGCAGCAATTCGAGCACCGGTTTGCCAATCGGGTTTTCACCTTCTGGCAGGCCAAGGGTTTCCAATGCGGTGTGGTTTACGGTGGTGATTTTGGCTTCGTCGTTGATGGCAATAATACCCTCGCGTACCGATTCCAGAATGGCGCGCTGTTCCTCGACAATACGGGCGACTTCCTCGGGCTCCAGCCCAAAAATGGCTTTCTTGAAATGCCCCGCGAACCAGATGCCAATGGCGACGCTCAAGGCCAGAGACGCGGCGATTACCAGCAACAGGGTGACGCGGTAATGGTCGATGATTTCTTCCACCCGGGTGAGTCGATAACCCACCGATACCAGTCCCACAATTTCATCGTTCTGATCCGAAAAGATGGGTGCCTTGGCGCGCATAGACCAGCCCAGATTACCTTCCGCCAATGACAAATATCCCTGGCCTTCTTTCAGTGCCGGGGTGTTGTAGTCACCGTCGTCGTCCCACATGGGTTTGCCCAGGCGTTCCGGGTTGGGGTGGGCTAGGCGAATGCCGTTGTGGTCGCCGATAACAATAAAGCGTGCCTGGCTGCGGTCGGCCAGTGTCAGGCTCAACGGCTGTAGTTTGGTGGTATTGCGCTGTTTTACGGCGGTGATGATTTCCGGCATGGCAGCCACCGTGCGCGCCACGTCCAGCGCCCGCTGGCCGATTTGTTCTTCCAGTGACGTTTGCAGGTAGTGCACGGCAAAGGCACCGATAAAGCCGGTTTGCACCAGCGCAATCAGTCCCAGTACCAGCATCATGCGGCTTTTCAGTTTCAGGCGGTTCAGCAGTTTCATGGTTTTTATTCTCGGACGCTTTCCGAATGGTAGTGACTTCGCCGATCAAAGGCCCGTAAACAATATGAACTTAATTGCCTTTATTTTCTTTAAGTGAACTTATCTGCAGAAACTGTTTTCGGCGCTGGGCGCTGGGTACCTTGAATGGGTCACGACAATAAATATTAAAAATAGTGGGTGATTCCATGTTGAGATTTTCCTCTTCACGTAAGGTTGTTTTGCGTTCTCTGTTGGCCGCTTCTGTAGCTGCCGCTTCCATGTCTTCCATGGCACTGGACTCCGTACACTTCCTGGTGCCAGGCGGCGCAGGTGGCGGCTGGGATACCACCGCTCGTGGTACTGGCGACGCTTTGAAAAAGTCAGGTCTGGTTGACGAAGTATCGTTTGAAAACCTGTCTGGTGGCGGCGGCGGTAAAGCCATTGCACGACTGATTGAAACAGCGGACCAGAGTCAGGACACCCTGATGGTGAATTCGACGCCGATTGTGATTCGCTCACTGACCGGTATTTTCCCGCAATCCTTCCGCGACCTGACGCCAGTTGCTGCCACCATTGGTGACTACGGCGCCTTCGTGGTGCGTAAGGACTCTCCATACCACTCATTCACCGATCTGGCGAAGAAGTTCAACGACAACCCTCGATCGGTAAAAGTATCTGGCGGCTCAGCCCGCGGCAGCATGGACCATCTGGTTGCTGCCATGGCGTTTAAAGCGGCTGGTGGTGAAGCACGCGGTCTGCGCTACGTAGCGTATGACGCTGGCGGTAAAGCCATGGCGGGTTTGCTGTCGGGTGAATCTGATGTGTTGTCCACCGGTTTCAGTGAAGCATTGGCACTGGCCGAAGCAGGCGAAGTTCGCATTCTGGTAATGACCGGTGCCGAACGTAACAGCTCTGCTCCAGAGGTACCGACCTTGAAAGAACTGGGTTACGACGCGGAATTTGTGAACTGGCGTGGTTTCTTCGGTGCACCGGGTTTGTCTGATGCCCAGGTTGCTGAATTCACCGACACGCTGGAAAAAATGTACGACACCGATGAGTGGGAAACCATTCGTGCCCGCAACGGCTGGTCTGAGCTGTTCAAGCCGGACGCTGAGTTTGTCGCCTTCCTGGAAAACCAGGAACAGGTGATCGGTGATCTGATGCGTGAGCTGGGTTTTCTGCGTTAACAGCAAGTTTTCGGGTGATGGCCACCCGTGCAGGAAATCACAGCGTTGGCAATTTTAATGGTCGGCCTTAAGCCCGCCGGTTGTTGAGTTGTCGTGCCCCACTTGTGGCGACGTTCTCCCTGCAAGCAAGACCGCTGTGATTTCCTTTTTTTATTCCCCCTGTAAAAACGGCCCGGCAACGGGCCAACCAACCTGTGAGGTAAATCCATGACACTTACCAAAGATCATATCGGCGGTCTGGTGTTTCTGTTGCTGTCGGTGGCTTATGGCTATTACGGCCAGCAGATTCCACTGTTGCCTGGCGATGAATGGGAACCGTTCCATGCTCGCACCTTGCCTGACGCGCTCGCAGCGCTGGGTGTTGTGCTGTCGCTGGTGATGTTGGTGACCGCCGAACGTAAGCCAGAAGGCAAGCTGGTGCTCGCAGGTTACGACTTCGGCCTGGTCGCTAAATTGCTGGGTGCGGTGCTGGTGTTTGCGTTGGCGCTGGAATGGCTCGGCTTCTTGTTGGCAACCATTGTGTTTTTGGTGAGTGGCTTCTGGCTGCTGGGCGAACGCCGCATCAAAACCTTGTTTCTCGGCTCTGTGCCGTTCGCATTTTTCATTTGGTTTTCCCTGTCGCAGCTGCTGGATATCTATCTGGCGCCGGGAAAACTGTTTGCATCCGTGATGGGAGGTTAATGCCATGCTGGATGGAATTTTCACGGGTCTGACCACCGCGGTCATGCCATTCAACCTGATGATGGTGGTGGTTGGCTGTTTCGCCGGTACCTTCATTGGCATGTTGCCCGGCCTTGGCCCTATTTCTGCCGTAGCCCTGATGATCCCGATCACCTACGGTCTGGACCCTTCGTCCGGCATCATCTTGATGGCCGGTGTGTATTACGGTGCGGTATTTGGTGGCTCAACGTCGTCCATTCTGATTAACGCGCCGGGTTGTGCCTCTACCGTGGTAACCACCTTTGACGGCTACCCGCTGGCACAACAGCGCCAGGCTGGTAAGGCGCTGGCACTGGCGGCTTATTCCTCCTTCACGGGCGGTACCATTGGCGCAATTATTCTGCTGTTTGCCGCTCCGGCGCTGGCCAGTGTGTCGCTGAGTTTTCAATCGGCGGACTACTTCGCCTTGATGGTACTGGGTCTGACTGCGGTGGCTGCTTTCGCTGGTAAAGGTCAGGTGATCAAGGCGTTGTTGATGACGGTGTTTGGTTTGATGATTGCGACCGTAGGTACTGACGTAATGTCGGGTGCGCCACGCTTCACGTTCGGCACCGTGGATTTGATTGACGGTGTGAGCTTCCTGCTGCTGGCGATGGCGACCTTTGCTCTGGCTGAAGTGGTCATGACGGTACTGAAAGGCGAACACCGCCACGAAGATCAGCAAGCTGACATGAGCGAGCTGGGCTCGATGAAACTGAGCAAGGAAGAAGTGAAAGACGTTGCTCCGGTCATTGGTCGCTCTTCGGTGTTCGGCTTCCTGGTCGGCGTACTGCCGGGCGCTGGTGCCACCATTGCTTCTTTCCTGGCTTATGGCATGGAACGCAACCTGGCGTCTGCGAAAGAAAAGCTGAAGTTTGGTAAAGGCTCCCTGCGCGGTCTGGCTGCGCCTGAATCTGCCAATAACGCGGCTTCCACGGGTTCTTTCGTACCTCTGCTGACGCTGGGTATTCCGGGTTCCGGTACCACCGCGATCATGCTGGGTGCTCTGATTGCCTACGGCATTCAGCCAGGTCCGCGCCTGTTTGTTGATAACCCGGACGTGTTCTGGTCGGTGATCATCTCCATGTACTTCGGCAACCTGGTACTGCTGATTCTGAACCTGCCGCTGATTCCATACATTTCGCGTCTGTTGGTGATCCCGAGCCAGATTCTGATCCCGATGATCCTGTTCTTCTCTGTGACGGGTGTGTATCTGGTCAGCTTCAACACCTTCGACATCACAATGATGGTGCTGATCACAGTGGTAGCGATCTTCCTGAAACTACTGCAATTCCCGATGGCACCGATGCTGCTGGGTTACATCCTTGGCGGCCTGCTGGAAAACAATCTGTCACGAGCGCTGATGCTCTCTGACGGCAGCTTCAGCTTCCTGTGGGAGCGCCCGCTGACTCTGACCATCATGGTTATTGCAGTACTGATGCTGGTGGTTCCACAGCTGCTGGAACTACGCAAAAGCCTGAAGGAGAAATCTGCCGGTAAAGGCACTCCGGGCATGGAGTCTGCTGCCACAGAGGGCGAGGGCTGATTGCCGACTCGGTAAAAAGGTAACAAGCCGCCGGGCCGTGTGCAGGCTGCCCGGTCGGTTCCCAAAAGGGACCTTCCACTTCTGCAAACGCTAGACCTGACGATTTAAACGCTAAACCCAACCACGTTTGACCGTTATGCCTGCTACTTATGAATCCGGGCAGGGCAGGGGCTTATGCGCCTGATGAAAAGGATTCCACCAACGGCAGACGTTGTAAAACGCTGGCCGTCGGGACTCTTTGAACCGTTCGTAACGGTTCAGGGGTTCCAAAGCCAAAACAACAATAAAAAAGGTACTGATCATGAAAACAACTACCATCACAATGATGACTCACATGACCCTCGCTGCTGCACTGGCAATGGGTGCTTCTGCTGCCACAGCCGGATTTTCCGCGCAGGTGGAACAGGAAAATGTGACTGACGATCAAGGCAACCGTAACACCAAATTTGAAACCCAGCTGCGTTACCGCACCGGTGGTTTGGGTGTTCATTTTGAATACGAATATGACCCGGAAGCGGCCCCGGCCAGCGACAAAAAGCTGCTGGAATTCCAACAGGATTACCGTTGGAAGACCGAAGAAGGCTACTTCAACATGTTCACCAACGAGATGTACCACAATTATCAGTCTGGCCAGAACAGCGCCGAACTGACCTGGTTCTTCTATACCCCGGCCAACGAGCATGGCGTGCGTTTTGGTTTCGACCTTGAAGTCGACTACCTCAGCAAAGACGAGTGGGGCCTGCACGAAATTGAAATTGAACCCACCGTTAAATGGGCTGCCGCTGCGGGCCCGGGCCAACTGAACCTGGAACTGGAAGCGCCGGTTACTCGTTTGTACAGCAAAACCCGCAACAACATGGAATTCGAAACCGTTGAATTTCAGGCCAAGTACGAAATCGACGTAGCCGAATCGACCTACTTCTGGATGGAAATGGTGCTGCCGTACGACATGGAAAGCAAATCCGTTGAATCCGAGCTCAACCTGACCTTGGGCACCAAATTCTGACTTGAACCGGGCGTCATACCCATAGTCAGCTCTCCCAGTCGCTACCCGCGACACACTTAGCTCCTCACGAGGGAGCCGGGGCCTTCGGGCCCCTTTTTTGTGGCTGGCGTTTGGGCTGGGTATGCGGTTTCGTGAATGATATCGCTGCTATAGAAACTGGCTGTAGGAGCGGTTTAAACCGCGATGGTGTTGCGGACGGGCCGTCCGCGCTTATATGGCCCCGTCCCGTTGTTGCAAGCCATTTCGACGTTTCAGAGTGAGATTGCACGCTTATATCCGACCTGTTAATTGGCTTTTGCCACGGCCATTATGATATGTGCTTCCACTGTCCTGATCTCCCGGACGGCTTCGTTGAGCCACTGCGCGGGTAAGGTTTCAGTGAACCGATCTTATCTGTTTGGTCTTAATGGTCTGCGCAACCTCGTGACGTTTAACTATTAACTTGCTTTAGTCGTCGATCAATCAAGCTTGGTAAACAACCTTCTTAGTAAGTACCGCCCAGACAATGCGAGCTAACTTGTTTGCCAAGGCGACGATGAT
>NZ_AUGV01000028.1 GCF_000422845.1 Oceanobacter kriegii DSM 6294 | reverse complement strand
CCAAGACCACTTGTACTGGTGTTGAAATGTTCCGTAAGATCCTGGACGAAGGCCGTGCAGGTGAGAACGTAGGTGTACTGCTGCGTGGTACCAAGCGTGACGAAGTTGAGCGTGGTCAGGTACTGGCCAAGCCAGGTTCCATCACTCCGCACACCAAGTTCGAATCCGAAGTATACGTACTGGGCAAAGATGAAGGTGGTCGTCACACTCCATTCTTCAAAGGTTACCGTCCACAGTTCTACTTCCGTACCACTGACGTAACTGGTGCTGTTGAGCTGCCAGAAGGCGTTGAGATGGTAATGCCAGGTGATAACGTGCAGCTGGGTGTTACCCTGATTGCTCCAATCGCCATGGACGAAGGTCTGCGCTTCGCGATCCGTGAAGGTGGCCGTACTGTTGGTGCTGGCGTTGTAGCCAAAATCGTTGAGTAATCTGTAGCGGGTTAACCTGCTCGATACCGATGATTGCATCAGAAAAAACCCGCTTCGGCGGGTTTTTTTGTGGCTGTAATTCGGGCTTGCTCTGACAGGCTTCTGCTCGGATCTGGCTGCAATAACGGCTGCGCAAAGGTGCTAATTTGAGACAAGTCAGTTTCATCCCGGAATACCCCTGAACTATTCAAGAACGTTTGGTTATTATTCATCCAAAGGATTTGAAGATGAGCAACAGGGATTGGTTGTATGTCTGTTTCTACCCGCGGTTGTATGGGCTTGTTGGCGCTGGTATTGGGTTCTGGCGCATCGGCTGTGATGGCCCAAGGGGCTGATGACAGCTACTTGCTGTTTGATTTGCTCACCAATGACAGCGACTTTGAACACCGTTATGTTGATGAGTCGGAGCGCATTTGGCGCAGCCAGATTGAAAATGATGCCCTGACGGGCAGTAACATCACCGATCAGTACTACACCAACGCCCTGAATGTACGTTCGTACGTCAGTGTGGATGGTGCCTTCCTGTATGAGAATGGCCGCTTGTACGGCTATCTGTGCGGTCCTGAAGCCCTGAAGAACAGTCCTGAGTCCATGGCTCCGGGCGCTGAGGAATTGGACGCTGAGGAATACGCCGAATGCGTAGAAGCACCCCGGCGGGGTGTGCAGACCCGCGATCTGAAACTGGTCACCTATGGCTTTGGTTTTGGCCACAAAATGTATACCCCTTACCAGCATGCCGGGCGAGGGTATCGTACACCAGTGGGTTATCAATACCTTGAAAATGCCCTTCACTACGACCGACCTTATGCGGCCTGGTTGTACTTGTCCCGCAACCTGACCCTTGAAGACCTCGATAGCTACAGTGAGCATGAGGTGTCGATTGGCATGGTTGGCCCGACGGCGGCTGGTCGTTGGGTGCAGGAAAGCGCTCATTCCTATCCATTCACCGGTGCCATGCCGATTGAGGGCTGGCGCAGTCAGGTTCACAACCGGCTGGCGATTCAATACAGCGGCAAGCTGGCCTGGCATCTATTGCAGCAGCCAATGCTGGCGGGGCGGGTAAAGGTATCCCACTTTGCCCGGCTGGAGCTGGGCACCGTGATTGACCGGCTTGGTTATGGGGTGGAGTTATCCGCCAAATGGCCTGAATCGGCCTCCTGTGATGTGTACCGCGCTTCTGAGGTGATGTTCGTTGGTACTCTGGCGTTGCCGGATTTAACGGTGGAGCAGCGCGTGTGGCGCTTTCGGGAGGATTTGCAGCATTACCTTTCCGCTGCGGCTTACATCCCGGATGTGCAGCGCGATAAATTGCTGGCGGTGGAGGAGGGCATCGATGCCTTCCTGGCGGCGGATGCATCAGCGACAGATGGCTTTCGCTTCCTGCAGCGTTTGCAGCACGGGGTGGCGGCTCTGAACGATGAGCTGCGCAATCTGGCGTTGCGATCCTGTCATCCCGGTGGGATGTACGCCGAGGTGTTTGGCAATGCCACAGGCCATTACGTGGCGTACAACTACCTGATCGACAACGGTATTCATATTCCGGCCAATGCTGATCCGGCGGCCACGGGAATCATGAAAACCGGTGGTACCCGCCATGTGCACCGTAATCCATGGATTGCCTCGGCGACGATTGGGGTGAAAACCGGTTGGAAAGACAGCTGGGGAATAGGGCTCAATTACCACTTCCGCAGTGAGGAAACCCGTGAGCAGCATGATCAGCACGCCTGGGCTGAATTGGTGGTAGAAGGTAAGTCGGATTGGGCGGCGTTGTTTATCCCGGGCTTGTTACTGGCGGCAAGCCTGAATAATCGGGAAAACTGGCCGGACTGAAGCGTGCGTTTGGGTCTCAATACGGCAAATTCTGAACATAAAAAAACCGCCCGAAGGCGGTTTTTTTATTGGGGTCGAAGCCCCGCCAGCAAATTCACCAATTACTTGGCTTCTTTACGGGCTTTGGCTTCAGCGATCACTTTCTCAGCTACTTGCTGTGGGCAAGGAGTGTAGTGGCTGAATTCCATGGAGAACTGACCACGACCGGAAGTGATGGTACGCAGGTGGCCAATGTAACCGAACATTTCGGACAGTGGAACGTCGGCCTTGATGCGAACGCCAGTAGCGCCAGCTTCCTGGTCCTTGATCATGCCGCGACGACGGTTCAGGTCACCAATTACGTCACCTACGTTGTCCTCTGGAGAGAACACGTCAACCTTCATGGTAGGTTCCAGCAGCTGAGCGCCAGCTTTTGGCATGGACTGACGGAAAGCGCCTTTGGCAGCGATTTCGAACGCGATAGCAGAGGAGTCAACTGCGTGGTATGCACCGTCAACCAGTTCTACTTCAACGTCCAGTACCGGGAAGCCAGCCAGAACACCTTCGTTCATCATGGCTGCGAAGCCTTTTTCGACTGCAGGCCAGAATTCCTTAGGAACGTTACCGCCAACAACGGAAGAGCTGAACGCGAAACCGGTACCTGGCTCAGCAGGACGGATCTTGTAGTCAATCTTACCGTACTGACCGGAACCACCAGACTGCTTCTTGTGGGTGTAGCTGTCTTCAACTGGCATGGTGATGGTTTCACGGTATGCCACCTGAGGTTCACCAACAATCAGCTCAACGCCGTAGGTACGCTTCAGGATGTCGACTTTAATGTCCAGGTGCAGTTCGCCCATACCTTTCAGGATGGTTTCACCGGAATCTTCGTCGGTTTCAACGCGGAAGGATGGATCTTCTGCAACCATCTTACCGATCGCGATACCCATCTTGTCTACAGCGCCTTTGTCTTTAGGAGCAACGGCGATGGAGATTACTGGCTCTGGGAACACCATGGCTTCCAGAGTACATGGGTGTTTAACATCACACAGGGTGTGACCGGTCTGAACGTTCTTCATACCAACAACGGCCAGAATGTCACCAGCTTGTGCTTCGCTGATTTCGTTACGGTCGTCAGCCTGCATCTCAACCATACGGCCGATACGCTCGGTCTTGCCGGTTGCAGAGTTCAGGATGGTGTCACCCTTCTTCATTACACCGGAGTAGATACGGATAAAGGTCAGGGCGCCGAAACGGTCGTCCATGATCTTGAACGCCAGTGCGCGCAGAGGCTCATCGGCAGAAACGGTAGCAACTTCGCCAGTTGGGTTACCTTCTTCGTCAGTCAATTCCTGAGGATCAACTTCGGTTGGGCTTGGCAGATAGTCAACAACCGCGTCCAGTACCAGCTGAACACCTTTGTTCTTGAACGCAGAACCACAGTAGGTTGGGAAGAACTGCAGGGTGCGGGTACCTTCACGGATACAGCGCTTGATGTCTTCCATGGATGGCTCTTCACCTTCTTCCAGGTAGGCCATCATCAGGTCTTCGTCTACTTCCAGAGCAGTTTCGATCAGCTGCTCGCGGTACATTTCAACGTCGTCAGCCATGTCAGCTGGAACGTCTTGTACTTCGTAGTTTTCTGGCAGACCGGAGTCATCCCATACGTAAGCCTTACGGCTCAGCAGGTCAACAACACCAACGAACTCGTCTTCGGTACCGATTGGCAGAACCATAACCAGTGGGTTGGCGGCCAGGACGTTCTTCACCTGGTCAACAACGCGGTAGAAGTCGGCACCCAAACGGTCCAGCTTGTTTACGAAGATAACACGAGCAACTTCGGACTCGTTGGCGTAGCGCCAGTTGGTCTCGGACTGAGGCTCAACACCACCGGAACCACAGAATACACCGATACCACCGTCCAGTACTTTCAGGGAGCGGTATACTTCAACGGTGAAGTCAACGTGTCCAGGGGTGTCAATAACGTTCAGGCGGTGCTTTTTCCACTCACAGGTAACAGCCGCAGACTGAATGGTAATACCACGCTCAGCTTCCTGCTCCATAAAGTCGGTAGTGGACTCACCGTCGTGAACCTCACCGGTCTTGTGAATTTTACCGGTCAGTTTCAGGATACGTTCGGTGGTAGTGGTCTTACCGGCATCTACGTGAGCGAAGATACCGATATTGCGGTATTTGGATAAGTCAGTCATATCGCACTCAATCAGCTAAGTGAAAAAACGGCCGCCAATTTACAGGTTTTTCCGTCACTTTTGATCACCCTGACGGAAGAAAACTGAAGAAATATTGAAAAATAGTGGGTTTTTTTTAAAAGAAGCCCAAAAAGCGAGGAAAACGGCCGTTAGAAAGTAGTGAAAAAGGCATTACAAAAATGTTTTTTAAAATCTCTTGGCATTTTGAATTCGTTGTGTGTACTATTCGTCTCGCTTTGATGAGCACACTTCTGAAAGCCCGTCCTGGGTTTTCAAGAAAAAGGGCAGAATCTCAACGAAGCAGTTGAAATGCGTTCTGAATGCTGTATAGTGCAGCGCCCTTATTGTAGAGTTATAGGCCAGTAGTTCAATTGGTAGAGCGTCGGTCTCCAAAACCGAAAGTTGGGGGTTCGAGTCCCTCCTGGCCTGCCAAACATCCTGATGGCAGCTTCGGCTGCCATTTTCGGCTTCAGGGAAAATACAAATGAGCTCCGAAAGCAAAACAGCTGGTTCGCCGCTGGACGTTATCAAGTGGCTGCTCGCTATCGCCTTTTTGGCGGCGGCAGTGGTTGGTAACTACATGTACAGCGACATGGCGTTCATCTACCGCATTCTGGCGGTTGTGGCTTTGATGGGTGCCGGTGCGGCAGTAGCGCTGACCAGTACTCAAGGTAAGGCATTCTTGGTCTTGCTGAAAGAAGCCAATATTGAGCGTCGCAAGGTTGTATGGCCAACCCGTCAGGAAACCCAGCAGACCACGCTGATGATCCTGGTTGTTGTGGTTGTGATGTCGTTGGTTTTGTGGGGTCTTGATTCCCTGTTGGGTTGGGCTGTTTCTTCGCTGATTGGTTGAGGTTGAGTATGGCAATGCGTTGGTATGTGGTACACGCCTACTCCGGCTACGAGAAGCGTGTCCAGTCTGCTCTGAAAGAGCGTATTGAACGTCTGGGAATGCAGGATTACTTCGGTGATGTGCTGGTTCCTACAGAAGAAGTAGTAGAAGTACGTGATGGTAAGAAGCGCAAGAGTCAACGTCGCTTCTATCCGGGTTATGTACTGGTGCAGATGGAGATGAATGACGACTCCTGGCATCTGGTCAAGCAGACCGATCGCGTAATGGGCTTTATTGGTGGTACTGCCGATAAGCCAGCTCCTA
Organism: Oceanobacter kriegii DSM 6294; assembly: GCF_000422845.1. Classification (GTDB taxonomy): domain Bacteria; phylum Pseudomonadota; class Gammaproteobacteria; order Pseudomonadales; family Oceanobacteraceae; genus Oceanobacter; species Oceanobacter kriegii. The sequence continues at coordinate 14,878 of NZ_AUGV01000028.1, read as the reverse complement.
TTACTGAAAAAGAAGCGGATGCCATTCTGCGTCGTGTTGAGGAAGGCGTTGATCGTCCGACTCACAAGACCGTATACGAGCCGGGTGAAGTGGTTCGTGTTACTGATGGTCCGTTTGCAGATTTCAACGGCACTGTGGAAAACGTGGATTACGAAAAATCCCGTCTGCAGGTTGCGGTTACGATTTTTGGTCGCTCGACACCAGTCGAACTGGAATTTACCCAGGTCGAAAAAGCGGGTTGATATTTGGTTGCCCCGGCTCGTTCGGGGCGGGGAGCCCGTAAGGGCGCTAGTTACCCATTTGGAGTAAATCATGGCTAAGAAAGTCGAAGGCTATATCAAGCTGCAGGTTGCGGCTGGTAAAGCAAACCCAAGTCCGCCAGTTGGTCCGGCTCTGGGTCAGAAAGGTCTGAACATCATGGAATTCTGTAAAGCGTTCAACGCCCAGACTTCCCACCTGGAGCCAGGTGCTCCAGTGCCAGTTGTAATCACTGCTTACAACGACCGTTCTTTCACTTTTGAAATGAAAACCCCGCCAGCTTCCTTCCTGCTGAAGAAAGCGGCTGGTATTACTTCTGGTTCCTCTCGTCCAAACACCCAGAAAGTGGGTACTGTGACTCGTGCACAGCTGGAAGAGATTGCAACTGCCAAGGCTCCTGACCTGACTGCTGCCGATATGGATGCAGCGGTACGTACCATCGCGGGTTCTGCTCGTGCCATGGGTCTGAACGTGGAAGGAGTTGAATAATGGCCAAGTTGACCAAGCGTCAGAAGCTGATCGCTGAAAAAGTAGAAGCTGGTAAGGTTTACTCTGTAGAAGAAGCCGTTGCTGTTCTGGCTTCTCTGCCAGCGTCCAAGTTCGTTGAGTCTGTAGACGTTGCAGTGAACCTGGGTATCGATGCTCGTAAATCTGACCAGAACGTACGTAGCTCTACTGTACTGCCAAACGGTACTGGTAAGACCATGCGCGTTGCTGTGTTCACTCAGGGTGCTAACGCTGAAGCGGCTAAAGAAGCTGGCGCTGATGAAGTTGGTATGGAAGATCTGGCTGAAAAGATCAAGGGCGGCGATCTGGCGTTTGACGTTGTAATCGCTTCTCCAGACGCAATGCGCGTTGTTGGTCAGCTGGGTCAGGTTCTGGGCCCACGTGGTCTGATGCCAAACCCGAAAGTTGGTACTGTAACTCCAGACGTTGCTACTGCAGTTAAGAACGCAAAAGCGGGTCAGGTTCGTTACCGTAACGACAAGAACGGTATCATCCATACCACTATTGGTAAGCTGGATTTCTCCGCAGACGCAATCAAGGGCAACCTGACTGCACTGCTGGCTGACCTGAAAAAGGCCAAGCCAAGCTCCGCCAAAGGCGTATACATGAAAAAGGTTACAGTCAGCACCACTATGGGTCCTGGCTTGATCGTAGATCACTCCGCTCTGGATTTCTGATCCGGACGGACGGCGGGGTGCTTGCACCCCGACACCATCTTTGGGGTTGCCGTTGCAAGACGGTAGCTGTCAAAGACCGCAGGTGCGGCGATGACTTTGTTATCAATGCTTAATTTCCTGCGTAGATAGTGTGTGGCCCCTTCAGTTTTCTGAATTGTCACACCGAGACTGGCTCTAGCGAGCATAACTTAACTTGTTAGGAGTTAATCGTGGCCTTAGGACTCGAAGATAAAAAAGCGATTGTCGCTGAAGTCCAGGAAGCAGCTCAAAATGCTCTGTCTGCTGTTGTTGCGGATTCCCGCGGCGTAACAGTAGGTGCCATGACCGCTCTGCGTAAAGAAGCACGTGAAGCTGGTGTTTGGATGAAAGTTGTCCGTAACACTCTGGCCAAGCGCGCTGTTGAAGGCTCCGACTATGAATGTCTGAACGACGTTATGGTTGGTCCTACCCTGATCGCGTTTTCTACCGAACACCCAGGTGCGGCTGCCCGTATCTTCAAGGAGTTCGCCAAGAACAACGAAAAATTTGAGATCAAGGGTGGTGCCTTCGAAGGCAACGTGGTTTCCGTTGACATGCTGGCAACACTGCCAACACAAGACGAAGCAATCGCGAAGCTGATGAGCGTCATGAAAGAAGCTGCCGCTGGCAAACTGGTTCGTACTCTTGCTGCAGTACGCGATCAGAAAGAACAAGAAGCTGCCTGATTTCAGGTTGGCATCGACATCGATTTAACGAGCTAAATACTGGCTCTCAAAATTCAGGAAAATTCTCATGTCTCTGACTAAAGAAGATATCATCAACGCTATCGCTGAAATGTCTGTAATGGACGTTGTAGAACTGGTTTCTGCGATGGAAGAAAAATTCGGCGTTTCTGCTGCTGCTGCAGTAGTTGCTGGTCCAGCTGCTGGCGGCGAAGCTGCTGCTGAAGCTCAGACTGAATTCGACGTAATTCTGTCTGGCGCTGGCGACAAGAAAGTAAACGTGATCAAGGCCGTACGTGAAATCACTGGTCTGGGTCTGAAAGACGCCAAAGGCATGGTTGATGGTGCTCCTGCAACTATCAAAGAAGGCGTTTCCAAGGAAGAAGCTGAAGAAGCTAAAGCCAAACTGGAAGAAGCTGGCGCTATCGTCGAGATCAAGTAATCTGGATCTCTGCTATACGCTGCTGCCGAAATTGTCTATGGTTTCGGCACAGGGCTGACGGAAGTAATTCCGTCGGCCTTTTTCGCGTTATGGAAAACGTGGCAAAACTGGCAACCGCGCCAGGTTCACTGCAAGGCTAGCCCTTGAATGACAGATCAAAACGATCTCGTCTACGAAACAGTCCGGGGATAACTGATGGCTTACTCATATACTGAGAAAAAACGTATCCGTAAGGATTTCGGCAAATTGCCGAGCGTAATGGATGTGCCTTATTTGTTGGCCATTCAAATCGATTCTTACCAAAAATTCCTGCAACAGGGTAGCAATGCCGACGACAGACTCGATGTCGGTCTTCATGCTGCATTCAAGTCTGTATTCCCAATCGTAAGTTATTCCGGCAATGCAGCTCTGGAATACGTGAGCTATCGCCTGGGTACCCCGACCTTTGATGAAAAAGAATGCATGCTGCGTGGCGTTACCTATGCCGCGCCGCTCCGGGTTAAGGTGCGCCTGATCGTTTACGATAAAGAATCGTCAACCAAAGCGATCAAAGACATCAAGGAACAAGAAGTCTACATGGGCGAAATGCCTCTGATGACCGACAACGGTACCTTTATTGTCAACGGTACCGAGCGTGTGATCGTGTCTCAGCTGCACCGCTCCCCAGGTGTCTTCTTCGACCACGACAAAGGTAAGACCCACTCTTCCGGTAAGCTGCTGTATAACGCTCGCGTTATCCCTTACCGTGGCTCCTGGCTGGACTTCGAATTCGATCCGAAGGATCTGGTGTACGTACGTATTGACCGTCGTCGTAAACTGCCGGCTTCCATCCTGCTGCGCGCTCTGGGTATGGGCACTGGCGAGATTCTGGAAACCTTCTACGAAAACGACGAATTCCGTATCGTTGCTGGCAACGCCAAGCTGAAGTTGATTCCATCCCGTCTGCGTGGTGAAACCGCTCAGTTCGACATCATGGACAACGACGGCAACGTGATCGTTGAAGCCGGTCGTCGTGTGACTGCTCGTCACATTCGTCAGCTGGAAAAAGCCAACGTTCAGGAACTGGACGTGCCGGCTGAATACCTGCTGAACAAGGCCGTTGCTTCCGACATCATCGATACCCGTACCGGTGAAGTTCTGGCTCCTGCCAACACTGAAATTACCGCAGAAATCCTGGCCAGCTTCGGCGAAGCCGGTATCGATTCTTTCCAGACGATCTACACCAACGAGATCGACTGTGGACCGTTCCTGTCCGATACCCTGCGCATCGACCCAACCAGCAACCAGCTGGAAGCACTGGTAGAAATCTACCGCATGATGCGTCCTGGCGAGCCGCCAACCAAGGAATCTGCAGAAGCTCTGTTCGAAAACCTGTTCTTCACTGAAGAGCGTTACGACCTGTCTGCAGTTGGCCGCATGAAGTTCAACCGTCGTATCGGCCGAGAAGAGATTCTGGGTTCCGGTGTACTGGATCGTGGCGACATCGTTGAGGTACTGCGTACCCTGATCGATATCCGTAACGGTAAAGGCATCGTCGATGACATCGACCACCTGGGTAACCGTCGTATCCGTTCTGTTGGCGAAATGGCCGAGAACCAGTTCCGTGTTGGTCTGGTACGTGTTGAGCGTGCAGTGCGTGAGCGTCTGTCCATGGCGGAATCCGAAGGTCTGATGCCTCAGGATCTGATCAACGCCAAGCCGGTTGCAGCCGCGGTTAAAGAGTTCTTTGGCTCTTCCCAGCTGTCCCAGTTCATGGACCAGAACAACCCGCTGTCCGAAGTGACTCACAAACGTCGTATCTCTGCGTTGGGCCCAGGCGGTCTGACCCGTGAGCGTGCTGGCTTTGAGGTTCGAGACGTTCACGCCACTCACTACGGCCGTGTATGTCCTATTGAAACACCTGAAGGTCCAAACATTGGTCTGATCAACTCGTTGGCTTCCTACGCCCGTACCAACGAGTACGGTTTCCTGGAATCCCCGTACCGTATCGTTAAAGACGGTATCGTGACCGAGGAAATCATCTACGTATCAGCCATTGAAGAAGCGGACTACGTAATTGCACAGGCTTCTGTGCCGACTGACGAAGCTGGCCGTCTGCAAGGCGACCTGATCTCCGTACGTCACAAGAACGAGTTCACCATGATGTCGCCGGACAACGTAACCCTGCAGGACGTATCCCCGCAGCAGGTTGTGTCCATCGCCGCATCCCTGATTCCGTTCCTGGAACACGATGATGCGAACCGTGCATTGATGGGTTCCAACATGCAGCGTCAGGCCGTTCCAACCCTGCGTGCCGAGAAGCCGCTGGTTGGTACCGGTATTGAGCGTGCAGTAGCACAAGACTCCGGTGTGTGTGTGGTTGCCAAGCGTGGCGGTGTGATCGACTCCGTTGATGCTGGCCGTATCGTGGTTAAGGTGAACGACGAAGAAACCCTGGCTGGTGAAGCCGGTGTGGATATCTACAACCTGACCAAGTACACCCGTTCCAACCAGAACACCTGCATCAACCAGCGTCCGCTGGTCAAAGCTGGTGACATGGTTACCCGCGGTGACGTGATGGCTGATGGTCCTTCTGTGGATCTGGGTGAGCTGGCTCTGGGTCAGAACTTCCGTATCGCCTTCATGCCGTGGAATGGTTACAACTTCGAGGACTCCATCCTGTTGTCCGAGCGTGTAGCCCAGGAAGACCGTCTGACCACTATCCACATTCAGGAACTGACCTGTGTGGCGCGTGACACCAAACTGGGTGCGGAAGAAATCACTTCCGATATTCCAAACGTTGGTGAAGCGGCGCTGGGCAAACTGGACGAATCCGGTATCGTTTACATCGGTGCTGAAGTGAAGCCGGGCGACATCCTGGTTGGTAAGGTGACTCCGAAAGGCGAAACCCAGCTGACTCCGGAAGAAAAACTGCTGCGTGCGATCTTCGGTGAAAAAGCCTCTGACGTGAAAGATACCTCTCTGCGCGTCAAGACCGGCACCACCGGTACCGTTATCGACGTACAGGTGTTCACCCGTGACGGCGTTGAGAAAGATCAGCGTGCCAAAGACATCGAGCGTCAGCAGCTGGATCAGATCCGTAAGGACCTGAACGAAGAAATGCGCATCGTTCGTGGTGCAACCTTCGAGCGTCTGACTCGTGCTCTGTCTGGTCAGGCCGTTAACGTGGCTCCGGGTCTGAAGAAAGGCGACGTGCTGTCTGAAGACTACTTGGCAGGTCTGAGCGAAGACGACTGGTGGCGCATCATCCCTCAGGATGAAGCTCTGGCTGAAATGCTGGAAAAAGCCGAACAGTCCCTGATCGACCGTCAGAAGCAGCTGGACGAGAAGTTCGAAGACAAGAAGCGCAAGTTGCAGACTGGCGACGACCTGGCTCCGGGCGTACTGAAGATCGTCAAGGTTTACCTGGCTATCAAGCGTAAGATCCAGCCTGGTGACAAGATGGCGGGTCGTCACGGTAACAAGGGTGTTATCTCTGCGATCAAGCCAATCGAAGACATGCCTTACGATGAGAAAGGTGTGCCGGTTGACATCTGTCTGAACCCGCTGGGTGTACCGTCCCGTATGAACGTGGGTCAGATCATGGAGATCCACCTGGGTATGGCTGCCAAGGGTCTTGGTGACAAGATCAACGAAATGCTGCAGCAGCAGCGCGAAGTGGCCAAACTGCGTGAACTGCTGGATGAGATCTACAATGGTGGCGATGGCCGCATTGAAGACCTCGACAGCTACAGCGATGACGAGATTCTGGAACTGGCTCGTAACCTGCGCAATGGTGTGCCAATGGCAACCCCTGCGTTCGACGGTGCCAAGGAAACCGAAATCAAGCGCATGCTGAAGCTGGCCGATATCCCTGAGTCTGGTCAGGTTACCCTGTACGACGGTCGTACCGGTGAAGCCTTCGACCGCAAGGTGACTGTGGGCTACATGTACATGCTGAAACTGAACCACCTGGTAGACGACAAGATGCACGCCCGTTCTACCGGTTCCTACAGCCTGGTTACCCAGCAGCCGCTGGGTGGTAAGGCGCAGTTCGGTGGTCAGCGCTTCGGTGAGATGGAAGTGTGGGCACTGGAAGCATACGGTGCCGCTTACACCCTGCAGGAAATGCTGACTGTGAAGTCCGACGACGTGGCCGGCCGTACCAAGATGTACAAGAACATCGTGGATGGCGACCACCGTATGGAAGCAGGCATGCCGGAATCCTTCAACGTATTGGTGAAGGAAATCCGTTCCCTGGGTATCGACATCGAACTGGAAAACGAATAATCGGTCTAGCTGTGGAAGCGGGCAGGGGTAGTTCCCTGGCTGCTCTCCCGCTCACGCCAAGTGGAGCCATTTCTCTATGAAAGACTTAGTCAATTTTCTGCGTAGCCAGAATAATGCCGACGAGTTCGATGCGATCCGTATCGGTCTTGCCTCGCCGGACATGATTCGCTCCTGGTCTTATGGTGAAGTTAAAAAGCCAGAGACCATCAACTACCGTACATTCAAGCCAGAACGCGATGGTCTGTTCTGTGCTCGCATCTTTGGTCCTATCAAGGACTACGAATGTCTGTGTGGTAAGTACAAGCGCCTGAAGCACCGCGGTGTAATCTGTGAAAAGTGTGGCGTTGAAGTAACCCAGGCCAAAGTGCGTCGTGAGCGCATGGGTCACATTGAGCTGGCCTCTCCGGTTGCTCACATCTGGTTCCTGAAGTCACTGCCATCCCGTATCGGCCTGATGCTGGACATGACCCTGCGTGATATCGAACGCATTCTGTACTACGAGTCCTTCGTAGTGACCGAGCCGGGTATGACCACGCTGGAAGAAGGCCAGTTGCTGTCTGATGAGCAGTACTACGAAGCCATTGAAGAATTCGGTGACGAGTTTGAAGCCAAGATGGGTGCTGAAGCCATCCAGGCTCTGCTGGGTCACATCGACCTGGAAGACGAAGTTAACCGCCTGCGTGAAGAAATTCCGGCGACCAACTCCGAAACCAAGATCAAGAAGCTGTCCAAGCGTCTGAAGATTCTGGAAGCCTTCTTCCAGTCCGGTAACGATCCAAAGTGGATGATCATGTCTGTGCTGCCAGTGCTGCCGCCAGATCTGCGTCCTCTGGTTCCACTGGACGGTGGTCGTTTCGCGACTTCCGACCTGAACGACCTGTACCGTCGTGTGATCAACCGTAACAACCGTCTGAAGCGTCTGCTTGAGCTGAACGCCCCTGACATCATCGTGCGCAACGAAAAGCGTATGTTGCAGGAAGCGGTTGATGCCTTGCTGGATAACGGCCGTCGCGGTCGTGCCATCACCGGTTCCAATAAGCGTCCTCTGAAATCCCTGGCCGACATGATCAAGGGTAAGCAGGGTCGTTTCCGTCAGAACCTGTTGGGTAAGCGTGTTGACTACTCCGGCCGTTCCGTAATTACCGTTGGCCCTCAGCTGCGTCTGCACCAGTGTGGTCTGCCGAAGAAAATGGCTCTGGAACTGTTCAAGCCGTTCATCTTCTCCAAGCTGGAACACCGTGGTCTGGCCACTACCATCAAAGCTGCGAAGAAGATGGTAGAGCGCGAAACGCCGGAAGTATGGGACATCCTGGCTGACGTTATTCGTGAACACCCGGTGATGCTGAACCGTGCACCAACCCTGCACCGTTTGGGTATCCAGGCGTTCGAACCACAGCTGATTGAAGGTAAGGCGATCCAGCTGCACCCACTGGTGTGTGCGGCATATAACGCTGACTTCGATGGTGACCAGATGGCCGTTCACGTGCCGCTCACCATTGAAGCCCAGTTGGAAGCCCGTGCCCTGATGATGGCAACCAACAACGTACTGGCTCCTGCCAACGGTGAACCGATCATCGTACCGTCCCAGGACGTTGTACTGGGTCTGTACTGGATGACCCGTGAGCGTGTAAACGCCACTGGTGAAGGCATGGTGTTTGCTGATCTGGACGAAGTGGAACGCGCTTACCAGACTGGCCGTGCTCACCTGCAGGCTCGTGTGAAAGTCCGTATCGACCAGATGGTGATCGACGAAGAGGGTAACTCCGAAGAGTCCATCAGCCTGATCGAAACCACCGTTGGTCGTGCCTTGCTGTTCCGCATCGTGCCACGTGGTCTGTCTTTCGATCTGGTTAACCAGCCAATGAAGAAGAAGGCGATTTCCCGTCTGATCAACACTGCTTACCGTCGTGTGGGTCTGAAGGATACCGTTATCTTTGCTGACCAGATCATGTACACCGGCTTCAAGTACGCCACCAAGTCTGGTTCTTCCATTGGTGTGAACGACTTTGAAATTCCGGATGCGAAGGCTGAAATCATTGCCAACGCTGACGCCGAAGTAAAAGAGATCGAGAGCCAGTTTGCTTCCGGTCTGGTAACCCACGGCGAGAAATACAACAAGGTTATCGACATCTGGTCCCGCGCTAACGAACTGGTAGCGAAGGCGATGATGGAGAACCTGGGTAAAGAGCCTGTGATCGACCGCGAAGGTAACGAGGTTGAGCAGGAATCCTTTAACTCCGTTTACATGATGGCCGACTCCGGCGCTCGTGGTAGCCCGGCTCAGATCCGTCAGTTGGCGGGTATGCGTGGTCTGATGGCCAAGCCAGACGGCTCCATCATCGAGACGCCAATTGTGGCGAACTTCCGTGAAGGTCTGAACGTACTGCAGTACTTCACCTCCACTCACGGTGCTCGTAAGGGTCTGGCGGATACCGCACTGAAAACAGCGAACTCCGGTTACCTGACGCGTCGTCTGGTTGACGTTGCCCAGGATCTGGTGGTTACCGAAGACGACTGTGGCACAGCCAAGGGTTTGGTAATGACGCCGCTGATTGAAGGCGGTGACGTTGTGGTTGGTCTGGGTGACCGTATTCTGGGTCGTGTGATCGCAGAAGACGTTTACCAGCCGAACACTCAGGAAATGGTAGCACCGGCTGGCACTCTGGTTGATGAGCGTTGGGTCAAGCACATCGAAGCCGAAGGTGTGGATGAAGTTAAGGTTCGCTCTGCGATTACCTGTGAATCCCGCGCCGGTATCTGTGCCAAGTGTTACGGTCGTGACCTGGGTCGCGGTCATCTGGTTAACCGTGGTGAAGCTGTGGGTGTTATCGCTGCACAGTCCATTGGTGAGCCGGGTACACAGCTGACCATGCGTACGTTCCACATTGGTGGTGCGGCATCCCGTGCTTCTGCGGCTGACAGCGTACAGGTGAAGAACGCCGGTACCGTTCGTCTGCACAACATGAAGACGGTTGAGCGTACCAACGGTGACCTGGTAGCAGTATCCCGTTCCGGTTCCATCGCCATCGCCGATGACGCCGGTCGTGAACGTGAGCTGTACAAGCTGCCTTACGGTGCGGTGATCAGCGTGAAGGACGGTGCCAAGGTTGAAGCTGGCCAGAAAGTGGCAAGCTGGGACCCACACACTCACCCGATCGTGACCGAAGTAGCGGGTCGTATCGAATTCGTGGGTATGGATGAAGGCATCACCATCAAGCGTACCACCGACGAGCTGACGGGTCTGTCCAACATCGAAGTGATCGATCCTAAGGATCGTCCAGCTGCCGGTAAGGACATTCGTCCTATGGTTAAGCTGGTTGATGCGGCGGGCAACGATGTATTCCTGGCGGGTACCAATGCGCCAGCACAGTACTTGCTGCCAGCCAACGCTCTGGTTAACCAGGAAAACGGCATCGAAGTTGAGGTGGGTGACATTATCGCCCGTATTCCTCAGGAATCTTCTGGTAACAAGGATATTACCGGTGGTCTGCCACGGGTTGCTGACTTGTTCGAAGCACGTAAGCCGAAAGAGCCTGCCATCCTGGCAGAAACTTCCGGTACCGTTGGTTTCGGTAAAGAGACCAAAGGTAAGAAGCGTCTGGTGATCACACCAAACGACGGTGCCGATCAGTACGAAGAGCTGATCCACAAGTGGCGTCACCTGAACGTGTTTGAAGGTGAAAACGTGGAACGTGGTGAGATCATCTCCGACGGCCCGTTGAACCCACACGATATCCTGCGTCTGAAAGGCGTTGGTGATCTGGCCATGTACATCACTAACGAAGTACAGGAAGTTTACCGACTGCAGGGCGTAGGCATCGATGACAAGCACATCGAAGTGATCGTTCGTCAGATGCTGCGTAAGGTACTGATTCTGGATGCCGGTGATACCACCTTCATTCCAGGTGATCAGGTTGAATACGCGGCGTTCCTGGACGAGAACGAGCGCATCGAAGCGGCTGGCAAGATCCCGGCCAAAGGTGAGCGCGTGCTGCTGGGTATCACCAAGGCCTCGTTGGCGACCGAATCCTTCATCTCTGCGGCTTCCTTCCAGGAAACCACACGAGTACTGACCGAAGGTGCGGTAACCGGCAAGGTAGATACCCTGCGTGGTCTGAAAGAAAACGTGGTTGTAGGTCGACTGATCCCTGCGGGTACCGGTCTGGCTTACCACGCTGAGCGTAAGCGCAAGCGTCAGAACCGCGATGCAGAACGTAACCGTTCAATGCCTGAGGTAATGAGCGTGTCTGCTGAAGATATGGAAGCTAAGCTGAGCGAAGCGTTCAGCGACAAGTAATTGTCGGGCTTTTAACGCAAAAAGGAGGCCCCGGCCTCCTTTTTGTTTGTCTGGTGGGGCGGCAGGGCTGATTAATACTTGATCTGACCTGTTTCGGGGATTATTATCTCCGCCCCTTTTATTGTGCCCATGTTGTATGGGCATGTTGTTAGTAATAGTTGGAGTTTGCTATATGGCTACAATCAACCAGTTGGTTCGTAAGCCTCGTAAGCGCAAAGTGGCTAAGAGCGACGTACCTGCATTGCAGGCTTGTCCTCAGCGTCGTGGCGTGTGCACCCGTGTATACACCACTACCCCTAAAAAGCCTAACTCGGCACTGCGTAAAGTATGTCGTGTGCGTCTTACCAATGGTTTCGAAGTAACTTCCTACATTGGTGGTGAAGGTCACAACCTGCAAGAGCACAGCGTTGTTCTGATCCGTGGCGGTCGTGTAAAGGATTTGCCAGGTGTGCGTTATCACACCGTTCGTGGTTCCCTGGATACTTCCGGCGTTGCGAACCGTAAACAAGCACGTTCTAAGTACGGTGCCAAGCGTCCTAAGTAATCCTTACGGATTAACCAAGGGAACGCTCTATCGTTTTAGATAAGAGTAAGGCTGAGCTCCCTGTTCTGTTGATAGATGCTCAGACTCACCTGAAGACCTAAGAGGGCTTATCATGCCAAGAAGACGCGTCGCAGCGAAACGCGAGATTCTGCCAGATCCGAAATTCGGAAACGTAACTCTGGCCAAATTTATGAACCACGTGATGGTTTCCGGTAAGAAATCCGTAGCCGAAAAAATCGTTTACGGTGCACTGGACCAGATGGCAAGCAAGCAGGGCGGTGATCCAATCGAACTGTTCGACGCTGCTCTGGAAGCTATTCAGCCAATGGTTGAAGTTAAGAGCCGTCGTGTGGGTGGTGCCACTTACCAGGTGCCAGTAGAAGTTCGTCCATCCCGTCGTACCGCACTGGCCATGCGCTGGTTGGTAGACGCAGCACGTGGTCGTGGTGAAAAATCCATGGCTCAGCGTCTGGCGAACGAAATGATGGACGCCGCCGAAGGTAAAGGCGCAGCGGTCAAGAAGCGTGAAGACGTGCACCGTATGGCAGAAGCCAACAAAGCATTCTCTCACTATCGCTTTTAATTGACCTGAGGACGACGCAGTGGCACGCACTACACCTATCGAACGTTACCGTAACATTGGTATCTGCGCTCACGTAGATGCTGGTAAAACGACAACGACCGAGCGTGTGCTTTTCTACACCGGTGTATCTCACAAAATTGGTGAGGTGCACGACGGTGCAGCAACGATGGACTGGATGGAGCAGGAGCAGGAGCGTGGTATTACCATTACCTCCGCAGCGACTACTTGTTTCTGGTCGGGTATGGCGCAGCAGTTTGAGCAGCACCGTATTAATATCATTGACACTCCTGGGCACGTAGACTTCACCATTGAGGTGGAGCGTTCGTTGCGTGTTCTGGATGGCGCTGTCGTCGTCCTTTGTGGTTCCTCGGGTGTTCAGCCCCAGACCGAAACCGTATGGCGTCAAGCCAACAAGTATGAAGTGCCTCGTATGGTGTTCGTCAACAAGATGGACCGTACTGGCGCTGACTACGATATGGTGGTCTCTCAGCTGAAGGCCCGTTTGGGAGCCAATGCAGTACCTATCCAGTTTAATATCGGCGCCGAAGATCAATTCAAAGGCGTGGTCGACCTGATCAAGATGAAAGCCATCATGTGGAATGAGGCAGATCAGGGCATGACGTTTGAACTGGAAGACATTCCGGCCGAACTGCAAGACAAAGCCGAAGCCATGCGTGAGCAGATGGTTGAAGCGGCAGCAGAAGCCAACGAAGAATTGATGGACAAGTACCTCGAGGAAGGCGAACTTTCCGAGGAAGACATCAAAGCGGGCCTGCGCGCCCGTACTCTGGCCAATGAAGTCGTACTGGTCACCTGTGGTTCTGCGTTCAAGAACAAGGGTGTGCAGGCGGTTCTGGACGCCGTTATTGAATTCTTGCCATCGCCGACCGAAGTAAAAGCCATTGAAGGCCACCTGGACGACGCCAACGAAACCGTTGCTGAGCGTCACTCCTCTGATGATGAACCCTTCGCTGGTCTGGCCTTCAAAATCGCCACCGACCCATTTGTGGGCACGCTAACCTTTGTGCGTGTGTATTCCGGTGTGCTGAATTCCGGTGATGGTGTTTACAACCCGGTCAAGGGTCGTCGTGAGCGTGTTGGTCGTATGGTGCAAATGCACGCCAACAGCCGCGAAGAACTGAACGAGGTTCGTGCGGGTGACATTGTTGCCCTGATCGGTCTGAAGGACGTCACCACCGGTGACACTCTGTGTGACCTGAAAGAAGTCATTACCCTGGAGCGTATGGAGTTCCCGGATCCGGTAATTTCCGTTGCCGTTGAGCCGAAGTCCAAAGCTGACCAGGAGAAGATGGGTGTTGCATTGGGCAAACTGGCCCAGGAAGACCCGTCGTTCCGCGTTGAAACCGACGAAGAGTCTGGCCAGACGATTATTTCCGGTATGGGTGAACTGCACCTGGATATCATCGTCGACCGTATGCGTCGTGAGTTCAAGGTGGAATGCAACGTTGGTAAGCCTCAGGTGGCTTACCGCGAAAAGATCACGGCCAATGTCGAGATCAATCACAAATACGCCAAGCAGTCCGGTGGTCGTGGTCAATACGGTCACGTGGTGGTGCGTTTCGAGCCTGCAGAGGACGAGAACGCCGACGAGCTGGAATTTGTGAACGAAATTGTAGGTGGCGCTATTCCTCGTGAATATATCCCTGCTGTGCAGAAGGGTATTGAGGAACAGATGAAGAACGGTGTGGTGGCTGGCTACCCGTTGTTGGGCCTGAAGGCAACCTTGTTTGATGGCTCCTTCCATGACGTTGACTCTAACGAGATGGCGTTTAAAATTGCCGCCTCACAGGCAACCAAACAGCTTTCAGAAAAAGGCGATGCAGTATTGCTCGAGCCGATGATGAAGGTTGAAGTTGTAACACCCGAAGATTATATGGGTGATGTGGTAGGCGACCTGAATCGTCGCCGAGGTCTGATTTCAGGAATGGACGACACACCGTCTGGCAAGGTGGTGAATGCGTCTGTGCCGCTCGCGGAAATGTTTGGTTACGCAACTGACCTGCGTTCCGCAACCCAAGGGCGCGCGACATATTCCATGGAATTTGAGAAATATGCGGAAGCGCCTGCAAGTGTTGCCGAAGCAGTAATCAGAAAAGCTTAATCAGTTAAAGATATTGAACGAGGTGTTCTATGGCTAAGGAAACGTTTGAGCGTTCCAAACCCCACGTAAACGTAGGTACTATCGGTCACGTTGACCATGGTAAAACTACTCTGACTGCTGCGCTGACTCGCGTATGTGCAGAAGTATTCGGCGGCCAAGCCGTTGCTTTTGACGGTATCGATAACGCTCCAGAAGAGCGTGAGCGTGGTATCACCATCTCTACTTCCCACGTAGAGTATGAATCCACTGACCGTCACTACGCGCACGTAGACTGCCCGGGACACGCTGACTATGTTAAAAACATGATCACCGGTGCCGCTCAGATGGACGGCGCGATCCTGGTATGTGGTTCTACTGACGGCCCAATGCCTCAGACTCGTGAGCACATCCTGCTGTCCCGTCAGGTTGGTGTACCTTACATCGTAGTATTCCTGAACAAAGCAGACCTGCTGGCTGAAGACTGCGGTGGCGCAGACTC
>NZ_AUGV01000027.1 GCF_000422845.1 Oceanobacter kriegii DSM 6294 | reverse complement strand
TCAGTTAAACAACACAGAACCGAACTTCTCAACCAACTCAAGAAGCGAAACAACAACCTCTCAAATCGTGCGGCGCATTATAGAGCGCCAAATCTTCTTGTCAAGCAATCATTTTCAAGCAACTTAAGAAAAGTCATTTAAAAACAAATACTTACAACCGAAACACTCAGCAACAAAACCGAGCACCTCGAACAAAGGCGGCGAATAATACGCGATTAACCGAAGCGGTCAACACCTTAGTGAAGATTTATTTCAAGGACCGCAGCGGCTAAACACGCTGTTTTCCTTGCTCTTCTCTGCCTGAGCAGCGAAGAGGCGCGCATAATACCGGCGTGACATTTCAGGTCAATCATTTTTGTAAATAATTTACAAAGCTGTCATATCTTTGTCTTGATGCGCTTGTTCAGAACAAAAAATGCACGCTCCAGCAGCAAAATGGCCATCAGGGACGAATACAACACCGGCTCGAACCAGTTAGAACGAATTTGCAGCAGGTAATGAACCGCCACCAGCACGGCGACCACGTACGCAAGCTGGTGCAAGCGCTTCCAGCGCTTGCCCAGCTTGCGCTGCCAATACCGCAGCGACGTAAACGCCAGCGGTACCAATAGCGCCCAGCCGGCAAACCCGAAAGTGAGATATGGCCGTTCGATGATTTCAGATGCGATGTCTGCCCACTGCCATTCCAACAGGAAAGCCATATACGCCAACAGGTGCAGGGTTGCGTAGAAGAAGGCAAATAATCCGATCATGCGTCGGTGCATCATCAACCACGGCACGCCCCAACGTTTGAATGTGGATGCCGCTAACCCCAGCAACAGAAAGACAAACGTCCATGTACCGGTGAAGAAGACAATCGCCCTGCCCGGTTCAGGACCGAGCACATCCCATTCCCCCGACTGTAAACGGACGACCTTCCAGAGTATCCACCCCAACGGTAAGAGCGATCCGATGAACACCAACAGCTTGCGTATTGTTTTGTTCATAACGAATCCATCAATAGAACTTGCGCAGATCCATGCCGCTATAAAGGTTCGCCACTTCTTCGCCATACCCATTGAACATTTGGGTATCTATGCGGTTGGCGGACAAAAGACCACTGGGTAAACGACGCTCACTGGCTTGGCTCCAGCGTGGGTGATCAACCTTCGGATTGACGTTGGCATAGAAGCCATATTCGTTGGCAGCTAATTCACTCCAGGTGGTTTTAGGCTGTTCTTCAACAAAGCGGATACCAACAATGGACTTGATGCTCTTGAAGCCGTACTTCCACGGCACAACCAAACGCAGCGGTGCACCGTTCTGATTTGGCAAGACCTCGCCGTATAAGCCAACCGCCATGATAGTGAGTGGGTGCATGGCTTCGTCCATACGCAGGCCCTCGCGATAGGGCCAGTCGATCAAGGCAAATCGACTGCGCTGTTCGGGCATTTGTTGCTTGTCGACCAGGGTGATGAATTGCACGTACTTGGCAGACGACAGCGGTTTGAATCGTTTGAGCAGCTCCCCCAGTTCAAAACCAATCCACGGGATGACCATGGACCAGGCTTCGACACACCGTAGCCGGTAGATACGCTCTTCCAATGGCATGCCCTTGAGAATGTCCTCCAATGACAGCGTACCGGGATTTTCACAAGCGCCTTCAACCTTGACCGACCATGGATCGGTTATCAGCTTACTGGCGTACCGGGCCGGGTCGTCCTTGTCGTAGCCGAATTCGTAGAAGTTGTTGTAGTTGGTGATGGCACTGTAGGGAGCCGGGCTTTCATCTTTGCCCCATTGGGTATCCGAAGCCGAAGCGATCTGACGCTTTAGCCAGTCGGGGCCCTTATTGGTAGCAGGTTCATCACGACTGACCAGGGCATTGGAAGACGATGCTGCCCAGAGCCCCGCGCCAGCAATCGCCGCAGATGAGGCGGCCATGAATTTGCGACGACTGAGATAGGCACTGTGAGATGTGATCTCGGATGATTTTGGATCACTGGCTTTTGTTTTGCGGATCAGCATGGTCGACTCCGACAACTCAGATACGGGTTTGATACCTCATAGTCGAAGAAATCCGCGGCTTCTTACAAGTTTGTCTGATTTATTTTGTTGATAGCCAGAAACTCAATACATGAGAGCCCCAGGGAATATGACCCCCAACCCCACCTCACCCCCTGGCAGCAAGGCACAAAAAAGCCAGCGCGATGGCTGGCTATTTTGGTCTGAATTTGATGCCGATATCGGGATCAGGCTTTCTTGCGCTTGCGGAAGAACTTCACCCAGACCTCGAACACAGGCCCGGACATGGAGTAAGCAAAGAAGAAGAACAGCAGCACTTTGGCCGGGTCGATGGACACCACTACAAAGACAAGCACCACGGCCAGCAGGGCAACAAACGGCACCTTGCCTTTCAGGTCCAGGCCTTTGAAGCTGTTGTAGCGCACGTTGCTGACCATCAGCAAACCGGCAACCGGTACCAGCACCGCCATCAACCAGGCCACATCGGCACCCGCAACACCGGAATCGGTGAACATCCAGACCGTACCGGCGACCAATGCTGCCGCTGACGGGCTGGCCAAACCGGTAAAGAAATTTTTGTCGGCCACCGCCAGCTGGGTATTGAAACGCGCCAGTCGCAGCGCCGCACAGGCGGCATAAACAAACGCCGCAACCCAGCCAATCTTGCCGAGGTCTTGCAGTGCCCAACAGAAAGCGACCAGTGCCGGTGCCATACCAAACGACACCATGTCAGACAGGCTGTCGTACTCGGCACCAAAATCACTCTGGGTATTGGTCATGCGAGCCACACGGCCGTCGAGCCCGTCCAGAATCATGGCAATAAAAATGGCGATAGCGGCTTTCTCGAAGCTGCCGTTCATGGCAGCAACGATGGCGTAAAAGCCGGAGAACAATGCCGCTGTGGTGAACAGGTTCGGCAACAGGTAAATGCCCTTGCCTCCTTTCCAGCCACCCTTGCGTGGTGGCCGTTCGTCACAGGACTGCTGCTGTTCGGCAGCGTTGGAATCTTCTTGCGATTGATGTAACGGCTTCATGGATATTCTTGATCCTCAGTTATACCACCAGACCGCCAGGCTCCTGATTTTCCGGAACAGATGTCACGGACGGCTGGTTCAATAAGCGACCTATTATGCGCGATCAGTCAAACGCTGTCTTCCACAGCGCCTGAATCAACGGTTCATTGAGTCGATGGGAATGGGAGCACAGACCAATCAAAAACGACTCCAGTTCAGGCTGAACCGACATTACCCGAACCCTCGATGCCACTGGACTGTTACGAACGACCAGTTCCGGCACCACACCGACCCCTACTCCCAGCGCTACCATACTGACAATGGCTTCGTTACCCGCCACCTGTGCATAAATGTGCGGTTCGATCTGGCGGTCGGCAAACCACTTGTCGACCCTGGAGCGCGCCAAGCCACCGGATGACAGCACCATGGGGACTTCTGACCAATCCGGCTCACCGCGAGTCAGCGCCGGAATCACCGCCATATTACGCGGTGCAATAAAAATCAGCGGGCTTGAAGTCAAGGCGCGAAAGGTTAAGCCCTGCTCCAGGGTTTCAGGACGAGCGGCTACCACCACATCGGCTTCCCCCGACATTAACCGGGGAATCGACTCCGCGGCGTCGCCGGTAAGGATATTGAGGTCAACATTGGGATACTGTTCCCGAAAGCGTGACAACAAATCCGGCAACACCGAAAAACTGGCGGTCACCGAACAAAACAGGGTCAGCTGCCCGGACAAGTCGCTGACTCCGGTATTGACCTCGTTGCGCAGGGTTTGCCAGTCGAACAGGGTGTGCTCGGCATGCTGGCGAAAGCGTTCACCGGCAATGGTCAACTCCAACGGCGAACTGTCGCGCAGCATCAACACCGCCCCTACATCTTGCTCCATACGGGACAGCCGTCGGCTCAACGTCGATGGACTCATATGCAGAAGCTCGGCAGCACGGCCCAGGTGCAGGGTTGACGCCAACGTCAAAAAGGCGTGCAAGTCTTTGTAATCCATACGGTTTCGCTCTGTCTGGCGGAGCCCGCTGAGGGGCCGGAACGTTCAATGACGCTTCGTTGCAAAAAATGCAACACAAGAACGCAAATATAGCATTTTACGCAACGCTCTGGTTGTCCTACCATGCTGCGCGTCTATATAAGGAAGTCGCAATCAGTACATTCTATTGGTTTGACTTCCACCTTAATTGAACACCCCATATGAGGAATCGTCGCATGGGTAACAACTACTTCAATACGCTGAACCTGCAGCAGAAGCTGGACCAACTGGGCCGTTGTCGTTTCATGGATCGCGAAGAATTCGCATCCGAAGCTGAATTCCTGAAAGGCAAGAAAGTTGTCATCGTTGGTTGTGGTGCTCAGGGCCTGAACCAGGGTCTTAACATGCGCGATTCCGGTCTGGACGTTTCCTATGCCCTGCGTGCTGCGGCGATCGAAGAAAAGCGTCAGTCCTGGAAAAACGCTTCCGAAAACGGTTTCACCGTTGGTACTTACGAAGATCTGATCCCAACTGCAGACCTGGTCATGAACCTGACTCCGGACAAGCAGCACACTGACGTGGTTAACACCGTTATGCCACTGATGAAAGAAGGCGCTTGCCTGGGTTACTCCCACGGCTTCAACATTGTTGAAGAAGGCATGCAGGTTCGTGAAGACCTTACTGTTGTTATGGTTGCCCCTAAGTGCCCGGGTTCCGAAGTACGTGAAGAGTACAAGCGTGGTTTCGGTGTTCCTACACTGATCGCTGTTCACCCTGAAAACGATCCAAAAGGTGAAGGCTGGGATATCGCCAAAGCATGGGCTGCCGCTACCGGTGGTCACCGCGCGGGCTGTCTGGAATCTTCCTTCGTTGCCGAAGTTAAGTCTGACCTGATGGGCGAGCAGACCATCCTGTGCGGTATGCTGCAGACTGGCGCGATCCTGGGCTTCGAGAAAATGGTTGAAGACGGTATCGACGAAGGCTACGCAGCCAAGCTGATCCAGTACGGTTGGGAAACTGTGACTGAAGCGCTGAAGTACGGCGGCATCACCAACATGATGGACCGTCTGTCCAACCCGGCCAAGATCGAAGCGTTCGACATGGCTGAAGACCTGAAAGAACTGATGCGCCCGCTGTTCCGCAAGCACCAGGCTGACATTATCGAAGGCGAATTCTCCCGCACCATGATGGAAGACTGGGCCAACGGTGACGCAAACCTGCTGAAATGGCGTGAAGAAACTGCCGAAACCGGTTTCGAAAAAGCACCAGCTTCCGACGTTGAAATCGACGAGCAGGAATACTTCGACCACGGCATCATGCTGGTTGCCATGATCAAGGCGGGTGTAGAACTGGCGTTCGAATCCATGGTTGAGTCCGGTATCGTTGAAGAGTCTGCTTACTACGAGTCTCTGCACGAAACCCCACTGATCGCCAACACCATCGCTCGTCGTAAGCTGTACGAGATGAACGTTGTGATCTCCGACACTGCTGAATACGGTAACTACCTGTTCTCCCACGCTGCAGTGCCTCTGCTGCGTGAGAAGTTCATGCCGCACATCAGCACTGACGTGATCGGTAAAGGTCTGAACGTTAAGTCCAACTCTGTGGACAACGCTCGTCTGATCGAAGTGAACGACGCTATCCGTAACCACCCGGTTGAGTGGGTTGGTGCCGAGCTGCGTGGCTACATGACTGACATGAAGCGTATCGTTGAAGCTTCCAAGTAAGTTTTAACGCTGCTTGCAGTCTGACTTTTGGTTCGGGTTCGCCTGAGCCAACCGTCATCAGAAAACCCGCTTCGGCGGGTTTTTTGTTGTCTGGCGTTTGGCTGTTGATAAAAACCCAAGCAAACCGTCGTTAGGTTTATCCCGCCTTTTTAACTCATCCGGTCTTCTTGACAACAGCCTCTGTTCTTCCATCTTGCTGCTGCATCTGCTGATGAAACGCCCGGCTGATTTCCGCTGCCGTCTTGTGGCCAAACAGCGAATGGGTATGCGTACCCAGTTGCAGCACGATATCCACCGACGGCAATACCGGCAGTTGCTGGTGTTCTCGTAGGTCAAACTCGTAAATGCCTTCGGTCATGGAGCTGCGGGCCATGGCGGTAATGCCCATGCCTTTTTTCAACAGCGATTTGATGGTGGTAGCACTTTGGGTGGCGCACACCAGATCGTAGGGACGGCCGAGTTTATCCATGCCATCGATAGCGGCCGTGTGAAATTTGCAGGTGGCTTCGTACAGAATCAAAGGCACCTTGTCGGCGTCCAGCAACTGTGGATAACCACCGTGCATCCAGACGCCAACGTCCTGATGCAGCAAGTAACCTTCTTCCTGATCGGGAGCACTCGTCAGAATAGCGGCGTCGATGCTGCCGGCACTCAACAGCCGACGTAACTCACCGCTGTGGTCGCAATGAACCTGAAAGCCGAGCTCCGGTAGCCGCTGGCGAATCAGGTGCAATAAACCGGACAACATGGACTCAGCGTAGTCATCCGGGCAGCCAATCCGCAGTGGTGACACCACCGCGCCACTGGCGAGCTGACCCATGGCTTCGTCGTGCATCACCAGAATCCGGCGGGCGTAGCTGGCCAGCATACGACCCTGATCGGTCAAAGCGACGTTGCGGCCTTGTTTCTGGAACAGCGGCTGGCCGATGTCAGACTCGAGTTTTTTCATCTGCATGCTGACCGCGCTCTGGGTTCGGAACACCCGAGCGGCCGCTTGGGTGAAAGAACCGGTTTCAATAAAGGCAACAAAGCTGCGCAAGGCATCGATATCCACAACCACACCTATTAGAAAGTCTGATGAATTCCATGAGAACGATTCGATAGTCTCACAGGTTGTCCGCAGGCACACTGACCACCAGCTCAAAAACAAACAGCGAATATCCCAAAACGAACAAAGGATGCTCTGATGGAATTACTGATCGGCAACAAGAACTACTCCACCTGGTCCCTGCGTGGCTGGCTGATGTTGAAAGCCTGGGACATCCCATTCAGCGAACAACAGTTCGTGCTGGATACCGATGACTTCCGTGCCCAGCTGGCGAAATATCCACAAGCGGCAGGCAAAGTACCGCTGTTGATCGATAACAAGGATGGCGACGAACTGCTGGTGTGGGACTCTCTGGCAATCTGCGAATACATCAATGAGCAGTATCTGAATGGCAAAGGCTGGCCTGCCAGTGCCGCGGATCGCGCACGTGCTCGTTCGGTGGCCGCTGAAATGCACTCAGGCTTTGAAGCCATTCGCAACGAACTGCCGATGAACCTGCGTGCCCGACGCAAGGTTGTGCTGTCTGAAGCCGCGCACAAGAACATCGCTCGCATCAACCAACTGTGGAACGATCTGCGTGAAGCCTACAAGGCACAGGGGCCGTATCTGTTTGGTGAGTTCAGCATCGTCGATGTGATGTTCTCGCCGGTGGTGTTCCGATTCCCGAGCTATGGCATCACGCTTGATCCAATTGCCGAGGAATATGCAGAAACCCTGCGTCATCACCCTGCCATGCAGGAGTGGCTGGAGCTGTCGAAGTTGGAAACAGATATCGTCAACAAGGATGAAGCCGGGGAAGACATCTGACGGTGCAGTGCGAAGACAGGCTGTGCACCAGAAGAGTCGACGCCAGTGACTGATCTTGTGTCACTGGCGTTCGATCAGGGCGGCT
Organism: Oceanobacter kriegii DSM 6294; assembly: GCF_000422845.1. Classification (GTDB taxonomy): domain Bacteria; phylum Pseudomonadota; class Gammaproteobacteria; order Pseudomonadales; family Oceanobacteraceae; genus Oceanobacter; species Oceanobacter kriegii. Next base: position 14,000 of record NZ_AUGV01000027.1, on the reverse strand, counting down.
CAATAGAGCCCGAGATCACTCAATGATGCGGCAGTTGCCCCAATCACAACGCAGCAGCAAGGATTGATTGCTGTCACAGCTGGCCATGTAAACTTCTTCTGGCCAGTTGTTGCGCAACAGGGTGACGTCCGCGCCCGGGCAGGCATAGCGTTTGGCCAGCTTTTCGACCACGTAGAATGAGCGGCCGTATTCCTTACCGGTCTGGCGTTCGATGGACGCTTTACGCAGCATCAGCGCGTCGCCCTTCATGTCCTTGAAGTGCTGCAATTCCAGCAGTTGCTGGTATGTACCTTCACGGTCAGACAAGTCGTAATCGCCCGCCTTGTAACGATCCAGCTCGGAAAGACACACAGACTCACGGTTGGAGGTGCTGGCCAGCGCGGCATTCACTTCGGCTTCGGCGGTTTCAACCACGCCCCAGGTCAATGCCATAGCAACCCGAGCACCGGTGTGCTGACGCTTGTCGGTGACCGTCACCATGTCCCACGCCAGGCCGTAGTCGGCACTCTCCACCAGATTGCCATTGCGACGCCACCAGGCGGTACGCGCCACATCCGCGGCTTTTTCGGCACGGGCACTGACTTCCGAGCAGGAGTCCGCCCAGGTACGCATGCGAGTATCTGCCTGCAAGGCGTCATAAATCGCATCCCCCTTGGGAGACAAGGGACTGGAGGCACAGCCCACCAGCGTCAGTAGCCCGGCCGCCACTGCGGCGCGCGAAATAAATCCAGAAACCATCCTACAAATCCTCTTTGCATGATTGATGTTGGGTCAGCCACTCAAGCAGTTGAGCACCGTTAAAAGGCCATGATAATTCACTACCGCACGCGTCATGCCGCAATACCGGAATGTGAATACCGTAATTTTCAACCAAACGCTCGTCCTCGGCGATATCTTGCTGCCATACTGGCTCAGCAAAGTGGCCAGCGGACTGGAGGATCAGTTGCTCGGCGATGTCACATAAATGACACCCTTCTGTACCAAAAAGAGTGAAGCTCACAATTAACTCTTGAAAAGATTCTCATCAGGGAACAGCATTACGGATCAAAAATAAACCCTTGATTAACAAGGTTCCCTTTGAATAATGATGCGTCAAGTTTCGTATCTGATGTGAATCAGGTCAAATCCTGGCGACTCTTCTGGGGTGTTAATTTTGAACCATCGACTACTATTAACTGGCAATTGTGTTAGTAATATGGTTTTTATGGTCGACATTTAAACCAAAGTCGACGGCGACAAGCAGTATACCGGAGCATCGAAGTACATCATGAGGCCACAACAAGGATACCTGGCAGCACTCGTTCTCTTGCCTTTGCATCAAATTCTGTCGAATCAGAATCGTGATCGATTGGCCGCACAGACCAATCGCATCATTCAGGAGCAACCTCCGTTGATCAAAGCGGAAGACGTGGATCTGCTATTGGACGATCTGGTCGCTGCCCACAGCGAGCCCGGCTGCTGTGTGCTGGCACCGTTACGATTCGATCCTTACGTGTCTGGCCCTCTGCATCACCTGTTCCTGTGCAGCAACACCCTCCGCGAAGGCCTCTTCTACCTGGAAAAATACGCGCCCTTACTGTCGGAGCAAATGACCGTCACGGTAACGCGCAGCCGCATGGGGCCGTTGCGGGTGAAGCTGGAAATGAAAGAAGCCATCAACAGCGACCTCGATCGCTGGCGCATGGAGCTTGTCATTGCCACCCTGCTGAGCTGGTTCCGCCAGCTGTGCGGCTCTCGCCTCAGTATTATTCGCATTGGCTTGCCCTGGGAAGCACCGGAATACGCCAACCTGTACGAACAGCAATGGCAAACCGAGACCCGCTTCAATTTTGATGTCTGCACTCTGGAGTTGAATCAGGACAGCCTTGATCTGGGTTTGCACCACACCAACCCCAACATTACCCAAATGATGAAACGGGAAGTTGAGCTACAGCATCGTAAGCTGGTGCGTGCCGGTTCGTTGTCGGATCACATCAGCAAAGCGCTGAGCAATGGTCAACTACCGCTTTCCTCCACCCAGCAAACCATTGCCGACCATTTCAATATCAGCACCCGCACCCTCAACCGCCACTTGCAGCGCGACGATACCTCGCTGAAACAGCTGGTGACACAGGCACGGCTCGAGCAAGCCAAGCAGCAGTTGATGACGACTTCGGCGTCGATTGATGACATTGCGGTGCGGTTAGGCCTGTCGGGCCGACGGGCACTGGATCGGATTTTTCAGAAGAGCCTGGGTATCAGCCCGGCGCAATTCCGTTCTGACACCTATCGCCCGAGTCTGGGCGGTCAGCAGGATGGCAACGGCTCACTCAAGAAGACCGCTAACTAGGGTCCTCTGATTCAGAGTAGCCCTGAAAATCAGGCGAGTCCCAACAAGCGGGCTCGTTGAATCACCGCCACACTGACCAAGTCGGTGATGCGACCGTCCAGCGTCATGGCCAATACCTCATCAAATGGCAAACGTTGAATGGCCAGCTCTTCGGTATCGTCAAACTCGGTATCGCCCTGCTCCAGCCCTTCGGCCAGAAATCCCCAAGCTTGCTCGTCAGTGATGCAATTACTGACATGGTAATGGCCCAGCCCCTGCCAACTGGATGCCGACAGCCCTGTTTCTTCCCGCAACTCCCGTCGTGCAGCCTCTAACGGCTGTTCGTCCTTGGGACAACCGCCCATCGGCAGTTCCCAACTGTATTCATCCAGAGGAAAACGGTGCTGACCCACCAGCCAGGTATCGCCATTGTCGGCCAGCGGCAAGACGGCTACGGCACCGCCTTTGAAGGACACCGTGCCATAGATGCCGGTTTTACCGGTCGGTGCGGTGACGTCGTGATGATCGACCTTGATCCACGGATTCTCATACACCGTGTGTTGCTGTTGAATGGTCCACGGACCGCGGCGGTGATTCTTGCTGCTCATGTTTCTGGGCTCATGCTGCTGTTCCAAGGCTGCTCTCCCGCTCCGGGCTCATCAATTGGCACTACTGAGTCAGTGCTCGTGAGCGTGACGTCCCGAAGGGTGAAAAAACTGCCGCCAGCCTGACACAAGCAGCAAGGCAGTACCACCCGCCAACACCCCCAGTAAATGCGCCCGGGCTTCCACCCGACCGCCAATCAGCTCTACCATCGCCATGTCGTTGTACCAATCGGTTTGTTCCCACAACACCTTGGCGACCAGCACCGCCGCAAAGCCAATGGCAAATCGACGACTGTAATAGACCGACCAAAACGGCATCACCAGCAACACGCCATGCAAGGCACCGGAGAAACCGGAGTAACGCTGTAGCTCGTCCGCGAACCACCACAGACCGGTTCCAACCCATAAGCTGCACCACACCACCAACAGCAATACTCGCCAGAACGCAGCAGATGCCCCCAAAAGCCAGGCTGCCAGCAACCAGCCACCGACATTGCCAAACGCGTGAAACCAGGACAGATGCACCAGATTGGCCGTCAGCAGCCGCCAATATTCTCCCTCTTGAATGTCGCTGCGATGAAACTCCAACCATTGGGCCGAAGCCGGTTCCATCCACACCAGCAATAGCAGTAAAAAACTGAACAGCAGCCAGGGCAGGTACGTGCGTACCCCACCATGCGATGGAATGTGGACGCTCATTAACAATAATCCTTGGGGGAGAAAGGTATCAGCGCTGCACTCTAGAACGACGCTTACCCAGCAGCAAGCCGAGGCTTATTAAGATAAGTAAATAGCCGGAACCGCCGCCGGAGGAACCGCTGTCAGACGAGCCCGAAGACCCCGAGTCTGTTGGTTCTTCCTCGTTCTCAGGCATGGCTGCCAGTTCCGGGTCGATGCGATAGAGCCCCTTGATGTTGGCGTCCATACCGCTTTCAAAACGCACATATTGGGTTTTGTACCAGGTATGGCCAGAGGGTTCGGTTGAAAGGTCGATACCGATGGAGCCACTGGAGCCATTGTGAACCAGTCGGATGGCAATCATATCGGTGAATTGGGAAGCTGCGATGGCACCAAACGACACCCGGTTCCAGCCCACTTCGAGCTCAACCGTGCGCGTGGCGCGAGTGACGTAGTTGGGTTGGCCAGCAAGGCGGGAATCCAGCCGCACGGTCATGGTGCCGGCGCCAGTGGCGTAGATATCCGCCCCTTCAAAGGTGGCCAGTTGGCTCAGGTTGGTCACCGGAAATTCAACGATCAAGTCGACTTCACTGGATGGGTTCCAGCTGGCGTCCCCGGTGGTCTGGTCATAGCCCACCGAACGGCCATTGCCTTCAGTGAAGCGTTCCAGCCGCAAAGCGGTTGAGTCATCGATCGACTGCCCGGATACCACGGCCAGCAACTCACTGCCGCTGATGTCGTAAATGCTTTGGTCGGCAATCAGCTCGTCATCGCCGTATTCCACCGAGTCGACAATAAAGGATACCCCGTTGCTGCTTTGATTGGTGGTGGCCGACAACCGCTGCAGACGGTCATTCACCCGGGTCACCAGCACACTGCTTTGTGGCAGCGACTCGTCGTAGCCGGTTTGGGTGCGATACTCGAGTAACACCCGTTCGCCATGCTGGTATTCATCCACCGGAATTTCCAGTGCCACCGCTTCAGAGGAAGCACTGTCGACCTGCCACTCGGTAACACCCGTTTCAACCTGATCCGTTTGCAGGAAACCGGAGCGGTCCTTCGACCAGGCCATCATGTTGGACGGCGAATCACCCGCATCGGCAAGGCCATTCCAGCCACCCAGGCTCATCAAGCCCCAACGGTCGACGCCACTGGCCGTACCGGTGCTGGTGTACAAGTCTGGCAGGCCCAACAGCAAGTGACCCAACTCGTGGCAAATCACACCAATGGTAGCCAGGTGCTGTTCGTGACGTTCGCCAAACATGACGTAGCCGTTTAAAAGTACGTCATCCAGATACAAGGCGCCGAAACTGGTTTGGTGAGCCCACACCCGCGGCCGGCTGGTCGCAGAACCCAAATAGGCATTTTCGTAGCCCGCCACAATAAAGACGATGCCCAGCTCAGCCGCCACTACAAAACCATCGCCATTGGTATCGAAGTCCGACATATCCAACAGCCCCTGATCGTGAACCGCCATCAGCGCGTCCGTTGCCAGGTTGGCACTGCTGCCGCCGCCAACGTAAAAGCCAAAATCCGGGTGCTCGTAGTCGAGGCTGACATCAATCACCGGCTGATCGGGCAATGCAGGTTCCATCTGCATGCTGCCGTAAGAGTTGTCACGGTAATAACTTGCAACGCTGCCGCTGCTGCCGAAAAAACGTTCTTCAAGCTGCTGCTGGCTGTAGTTGGCCTGGATATCGGTGAAGCTGACGCGGATCACCAGCAGCTTTTGCACAGTGCGGGTGCCAGTGGTCGACATGATCGACGACAGTCGTGCCTGGGACGCCGTCACCGCTGCCTGACGTTGTTGTTCAACGGCGGTTTCAGTACTGACGGCCATGGCGGTGTCGGTAGAAGACGCTTGATGACGCAACGCTGCTGGAGCGATGTCACCGCCAACAGCAGCAGGCAAGGTTGCCTGCGCCAGAGAGCCGAACAGCGCAAGAAAGGACGCAATAAAAAAACAAAGGAATAAACGGAGAGAACGCACCAAGCGCATGGCAATAGCCTGTGAAAAGGGGGAACTCTCACAAGTCTAGTTTGCTAACAAGGGTTACGCTGGCCGTTGCAACAACACACTACGAACCTGACCAACCGTTCACCAGAAGTTACAGACGGTAACGGATAAATCTATCAGGTGTGCTACTGCCCTATGAGCCCGCCCCAGAAAACGAACGGGCGTTAGCTAAGGACAGAAAAACGTCAGAAACGCTGGTTCAGAAAATCGACAATGGCTTGTGGGCTGTACAGCCATTCGGAGTCGGCTTGGCCGTCGATACGCAGGCATGGCACTCGAGGCGCACCGCCGCCACAAATCAATTCGTTGCGGTAGGCATCGACGCGCTCAACGTCTTTTTCCACCACCCGAAGTCCGAGCTTCTGGCAATGTCGACGTACCTGGATAGAGGCAGGACAGTGACGGGAAAAGTACAGATGCATACGTCTGGATTCGCGATCCAGCGTCGACTGGACGTGCGGCGCACGCACGACTGGCTTTACCGGAACTACGCGGTCTGCCCAATCGAATGCCATACCTTTCAGTTGACGAGCCAAATTCATAACTCAACGCCCTACCACGGAAAAACGGCCGCATTGTAGACCTGCTATTGCAAACGTCCACCCCTCGAAAGATGAAAAAATTACAACATTGCTTACGAAAAAGTGGATACATCTCAAGTACAGTGAAATTCACTAACCAAAATCACGCGTCAGAAGAATTTACTTACAAAAGCAAGGCGAAACGGACGTTTCGTGGTTTTGGGCATTCAGCAGACGATCAAAAGATCATCAGAATTCAGGCAGAAAGGTTCAGATAGGCCACGGAGGCCAGTGCCACCAGCATCAGAATGGTCATTCCCCAGCGGGAATAGATACAAACTCTACACGGTTTTTTGGTCGACATGACGGTTCCTTGTGCCAACGAGAAACATGCTGCTATCACTCATCATAGTCAATCTTCATAGCCAATCATTGACGGTTGCAGCATTTGACGGGGCCGGTAATGGCTCCGTCAAAGTGGACACTGTTTCGATGAATCAAACGATGAACAAAACGATCAATTAATCCAGGTATTGCGATCAAACGATGGAATATCGGTGAAGTTTTCCCAGTGCATCCAGATCGCTACCGCTTTACCGACGATGTTTTCTTCCGGCACAAAGCCCCACACCCGGCTATCGGCACTGTTTCCGCGGTTGTCACCCATCATGAAGTAATGGCCTTCAGGCACATCCCACTTCCCTTGCGGTCCAGTCATAACCATCATCTGGCCGTTGCTGCTGGCTTCCGGGCTAACCATCCACTGGATTTTGGCGGTGTGCTCACCAAGTTTTTCCTCAGCATAGAAGTTCAGAGGGCGGTAAACCGGCTCGCCACCCAATGGTGTGGTCTCGATCTTCTTACCATTAACGCTCAGCTGGCCGTCGTGAAATTCGATGTGATCCCCCGGCAAGCCGATCACCCGTTTGATGAAATAACGTGGATCTTCCGGCGGGAAGAACACCATCACGTCACCGCGCTCAGGCTCACCTACCGGGATCAGGGTAGTGCCCCAGACTGGCAGGCGCAGACCGTAGTCAAACTTGCTGACCAGAATAAAGTCGCCCTTGATCAATCCCGGCTCCATCGACGCCGATGGAATCTGAAACGGTTCGGCAATAAAGGAGCGCAGCACAAACACAATGGCCAGTACCGGGAAGAAGGATTTGCTCTGTTCAATCAGAAATGGCTCTTCGGCCTCCTGCTCGCGACGCTTGGCAAAGTAGAGCTTGTCAGCCAGCGCAACCAGGCCAGTGACAAAGGTGGCGATCATCAGGATCAAGGGAAAATCGATATTCATAAACGACAGCAGTCCGAGCCTACAGAAAAAAGGGAACGGGCATTCTAGCGACAGTGGCACACGCTGGCGACACCCGAACTGGTCAGACCCGTGCCAGAGCACAGAATTCCGGGCCGCTACGCGGGTTGGGCTTGATGAACAGGTAAAGAACGCAAACAGATCGTCAATTATTGTCATCGATTGGTCACTGTTTATTAACTACACAGTCATTTACGCCGCATAGCGTGGGACACCTTTTAAAGCCCTGTGAATAGAGGAAGTCCAATGCAAGCGTTCAAAATGTCCGCTCTCTCGCTGGCGGTATTGCTGGCAGCCTGTGGTAGCGATGGCGACGACGGCAGCACCGGCACTAATGGAAGCAACGGTCTCAATGCACTGACCAGCACCGAAACCCTGGCCGCTGGCAGCACCTGTACCAATGGCGGTATCACCATTCATACCGGCATCGATGCCAACGCCGATGGCGTACTGGCCAGCAGCGAAATCACTGCCAGCGAAACCCTCTGCAACGGCACCAGCGACCTGTTTGAACTGCAATTGCTGCACTTTGCCGATGTCGACGGCGGCCGCGACATCGTCGGCAACGTCAAATACTTCTCGGCACTGGTCGACACTTTCCGAGGCGAATACGACAACACCGTGCTGCTGAGCTCTGGTGACAACTGGATTCCTGGCCCGGACTACAGCGTTGCAGCCGACCTCTCCGAACAGCTGGGTAATGCCGCTGCCGGTCGTGCTCATGTTGCCTTCCTGAACGAACTGGGCGTGCAGGCATCGGCCTTTGGTAACCACGAATTTGACCTCGGCACCGCCGAAGTGGCCGGCTTGCTGGCGGCTGACGGCGACTGGCAAGGTGCACAGTTCCCATACCTGTCTTCCAACCTGGATTTCAGTGCATCCGACCTGAGCGCTCTGGTTGGCGAAGACGGCACTCCAGCCGCAGACCTGGCGGGTAAAGTCGCGGCGTCTACCGTGATTCGCGTGGGTGGCGAAGTGATTGGTGTGGTTGGTGCGACCACCCCAACACTGGCAACCATTTCCTCCCCGGATGGCATCACGGTGACGCCGGAAGACCACACCGACTACACCGCGCTGGCGGCCATTATTCAACAACACGTGAATGCCCTGACCGACGAAGGCATCAACAAGGTGGTGTTGCTGGCCCATATGCAGCAAATCGCCATCGAGAAAACACTGGCTCCGCTGCTGAGCGGCGTCGACATCATTGTTGCAGGCGGCTCCAACACCATTCTGGCCGACAGCAATGACCGCCTGCGTGACGGCGACAGCGCAGCCGACAGCTACCCGCTGGCGTTCACCAGCAGCACCAATGATCCGGTTCTGGTGGTTAACACCGACGGCGACTACACCTATCTGGGTCGTCTGGTGGTGAACTTTGACGAAGACGGCGTGATCGTTGAAGAACTGCTCAACGACAGCATCAACGGTGCCTACGCGGCTGATGAACAAGGCCTGCTGGAAAATGCCATTGCCGACGCCGACATGATCGACGGCGTGGTGACCTTGTCAGATGCCCTGCAAGCCGCACTGATTGACCGCGTTGGTACCGTGTTTGGTAAAACCGACGTTTACCTGAACGGCGAGCGTGGCTCCGTGCGTACCGAAGAAACCAACCTCGGTAACCTGACCGCTGAAGCCAACCTGGTGTATGCGCAGGCAACCGACGCTTCAGTAGCGATTTCCCTCAAGAACGGTGGCGGTATTCGCGCGGCCATTGGCAGCTGCAGCTACCCGGCCGGTTCCACCAATCCGGAAGACCTGACCTGTTCAGCACCTGCCGGTGTTGAAGGCGTCAACGAAGCTGGTGATATTTCACAGCTGGATATCGAAACCTCACTGCGCTTCAACAACAGCCTGGCGCTGATCACCGTGAACGGCGAACAGCTGAAAGAGATCGTTGAACACGCCGTTGCCGGTTGGGCCGAGGGTTCTACCCCGGGTTCCTTCGGTCAGGTTGCCGGTATTCGCTACAGCTTCGACCCGACTCAGGATGCTGGCTCCCGCATCGTTAATCTGGTGGTGCTGGACAGCGATGGCGCTGAAGCCGATGGCGATACCGTAGCCATCGTTGAAAACGGTGCACTGAATGCCACCGCAGCTACCCAAACCTTCCGTATGGTCACGCTGGGCTACCTGGGTACAGGCGGTGACGGCTATCCGTTCCCGTACACCGATGCCGCGGCAGACTTTGTTGATCTGGAAGAAGCGGGTGTTCAAAGCGGTGCTGCGACTTTCGCTGACAACGGCACCGAACAGGATGCCTTTGCAGAGTACCTGCTGGCCAACCACCCGACCGATGGCAGCAACAACTTTGCTGACGAAGACACCGATGCCGCCAACGACAGTGTGATTCAAAACCTGTCCGTGGTTGAAACCGACACGGTGCTGAGCAACGACTGAGCCTAGCTTCGGTAAATAAGCCGTGCTTCGGTAAATAAAAACCGGCGTAGCCATCTGGCTGCGCCGGTTTTTTTATCTGTCAGACACCGTTGCGGCTTACATCGTCGATGGAGGCCGATATCCAGCAAACTGTTTGGCCAGACTGGCCGCGTAGGAATCCGTCATGCCGGAAATAAAATCCAGCGTTCGCATGTAGCTGTCGTACAAGCTCCAGTCTGGCTGGGGGGCCGAGCCGCCCATCAATTCCAGCAAGCGGGCGTTGCGGAAAGTCGACCGCTTTTCCGTGGCGCATTCCCTGGCTGCGGTCAGAAACGCTTCCAGCAGCGTGCCAAGCGTTGAATAAGCACCAATCTCAATGGTCAGTTTGCGGCCATCCCGGAAAATACGTTCACGAGCCAATTGCTTGGCACTGGCAACCGCATGTTTCACCGCCGCGGGGCAATGCTGAATGATGTCGCCTTCCAACGTCCCGGCCAGTAGTGCCTGTTCGTTACGAATAAAACTGGCACTCACCGCTTGCACCATCACTTCCATGGCGTAGCCGCGCAGTACCTGCAATTTACGGCGATCTCCGTCTTCATTGGCGATGTCTTCTGACACTTGCTCCCACTGATCCTCTAGCAAGGGCGCCAACAGGTCTTCGACTTCCTGATAGCGCAACAGCCCTACTTCAACACCGTCTTCGAGGTCAATCAGGCCATAACAAATGTCGTCAGCGGCCTCGACCAGATACACCAGCGGATGTCGACACCAACGGTCTTCACCACGCTTGAGCAATCCCAGCGCACCTGCGACTTCCCGCAAGATAGGCAGCTCGGACTGGTAACAACCAAATTTCTTCGCCCGCCCCTGAATCACTTCCTCAACGCTCCAGGGGTATTTCAGAAACGAGCCCAGCGTGGCATACGTCAGCCGCATGCCGCCCTTGAAGCGGTTGTATTCCACCTGAGTCACCAGTCGCAGGCCCTGGGCGTTGCCTTCAAAGGTCATCAGGTCGTGCTTCTGATGATCGCTAAGGCCCTCCAGCAAGTGCTGATGTTTGTCTTCCATAAACCAGTGGCGGATGGCGTCCTCACCGCTGTGACCGTAAGGCGGATTACCAATGTCGTGGGCCAGACAGGCCGCCTGTACGACCGCCCCCAAATCACTGGCGTCCATACCATTCGGCAAACGCCCGGCAATGGCAGCGCCGACCATGGTACCCAGTGAACGTCCCACACAGCCCACTTCCAACGAGTGAGTCAGACGGCTGTGCAAGTGATCGTTTTCCGTCAGTGGGTGTACCTGGGTTTTGCGGTTCAAGCGCCGGAACGCCGACGAGAAGATGATGCGGTCGTAATCCTTGTGAAAGGGCGTGCGGCCCAGGTCCAACGCCAGCCGCGCCTGGGTTTCACCGAACCGCAACGGCGATAACAACTGCGACCATTGCATGCGGGGGGTGGCACTGTCGTTCACGTTCGCTCTCCTTGTTTTGCGTTCAGCACATGACGAGCCATCACAGTACCTCACCACGCAGACCCATCACACACGTACAGCCGTTAAATATCGTTGTGCAACAGGCTGCCCATAGTCAGAAATCCATTACAAGCCCGTAAATGGCCACTTCGACCAAGGTATAGAGCCCTTCCTCCAATTCTTAAAGCAATGATTTTCAAGGCATTTCGGGCCAACCCCAAAATATATCCGGGGTTTCCAAAGGGTTTATACCAAGGTCTATCTGTCGGTTTTCTGAGCGGAACTGCTAGGTTAAACACAGTCTGGAATATTCAGTTCCCTGTGGGTACCGAATAGCCCTGGATGCCTTAAGAATAAAAACATTAGGAGGGGTTATGGCTTTCAAGTCTGACGACGATAAAAAAGCCTACTGGCGCAAAAACATCAATCTGATGGTTGTGCTGTTGGTTATCTGGGCAGTGGTGTCGTACGGTTTCGGCATTCTTCTGCGTCCTGTTCTCGATGCAATTCCTGTCGGTGGTGTGGGTCTTGGCTTCTGGTTTGCCCAGCAAGGCTCGATCTATGTGTTCCTTGCCATCGTGTTCTTCTACGCCAAAAAAATGCGTGACCTCGACCGTGAATACGGCGTGGACGACGACTGATAACAAGAATTAAAACGAGGATACACCCATGGATTTGACGACCTTAACCTACATTGTTGTAGGTCTGACCTTCGCCCTGTATATGGGCATCGCGGTATGGGCCCGAGCGGGGACCACTGGCGAATTCTACGCAGCAGGCGGCGGTGTTCACCCGGTTGCCAACGGTATGGCCACCGCGGCCGACTGGATGTCTGCAGCTTCTTTCATCGGCATGGCCGGTTTGATTGCCTTCAAAGGCTACGACGCGTCCATCTTCCTGATGGGTTGGACCGGTGGCTACGTGCTGCTGGCGCTGTGTCTGGCTCCTTACCTGCGCAAGTTCGGCAAGTTCACTGTGCCTGACTTCATTGGTGACCGTTACTACTCCAAAACAGCCCGTATCGTGGCGGTTGTGTGTCTGATCGTTGCTTCCCTGACCTACGTAATCGGTCAGATGAAAGGCATCGGTGTGGCCTTCTCCCGCTTCCTCGATGTGGACTACGCGACTGGCCTGTACTCCGGTATGGGTATCGTATTCTTCTACGCCGTATTGGGCGGCATGAAAGGCGTAACCTACACCCAGATCGCGCAATACTGCGTACTGATCTTCGCTTACACCGTACCTGCCGTGTTCATTTCCCTGAACCTGACCGGTAACCCGCTGCCACAGCTAGGCTTCCTGTCCGACACCGCTGACGGTACACCGCTGCTGGTGAAACTGGATCAAACGCTGGTTGATCTGGGCTTTGCTGAATACACCGCTCAGAAAGGCGGCACCTTCAACATGATCATGTACACCCTGTCGCTGATGTTCGGTACTGCCGGTCTGCCACACGTGATCATCCGCTTCTTCACTGTACCGAAAGTATCCGATGCCCGTGTTTCTGCTGGCTGGGCACTGCTGTTCATTGCGATCCTGTACACCACAGCGCCTGCTGTTGGTTCCATGGCTCGTCTGAACCTGACCAACACCATCCAGAACCCTGCACTGGAAGTGGGTGACCCGGAAGCCAACCTGGTGTACGCCGAGCGTCCGGACTGGTTCAAGAACTGGGAAACCACTGGTCTGCTGCAGTTTGAAGACAAGAACGGTGACGGCCGTATCCAGTACTACAACGACAAGAACCCTGAATTCGCCGCCAAAGCGGCTGAGTTTGGCTGGGAAGGCAACGAGATGGTGAAAGTCGACCGTGACATCATGGTTCTGGCCAATCCGGAAATTGCTCAACTGCCTAACTGGGTAATCGCGCTGGTTGCTGCGGGTGGTCTGGCTGCTGCACTGTCTACTGCTGCGGGTCTGCTGCTGGCGATCTCTTCTGCCATCTCTCACGACCTGTTGAAGAGCACCTTCATGCCACACATCAACGAGAAGCAGGAACTGATGGCTGCGCGTCTGGCCATGGCCGGTGCGATTGCAGTAGCCGGTTATCTGGGTCTGAACCCACCGGGCTTTGCGGCTCAGGTGGTGGCATTGGCTTTCGGTCTGGCAGCATCGTCGATCTTCCCGGCACTGATGATGGGTATCTTCTCTTCCCGCATCAACAACACCGGTGCAGTAGCCGGTATGCTGGCAGGTCTGCTGTCCACGCTGGTGTACATCTTCACCTACAAGGGCTGGTTCTTCGTATCCGGTACCAACATGCTGCCTAACACACCAGACAACTGGTTCCTGGGCATTGCACCGGAAGCCTTTGGTGCTCTGGGCGCGCTGATCAACTTTGTGGTGGCCTTCGTGGTAACCAACATGACTGCACCAGTGCCAAAAGAGATTGAAGAAATGGTGGAAAGCATCCGCGTACCAAAAGGTGCCGGCGCTGCTCAGGATCACTGATCCACTGAACCACTCTGAAGCAACACCCTTGAAGCCCCGGCCAGTTTTGGTTGGGGCTTTTTTGTTGGTGGTTGGGATATGTTGGGAGTCAGGTGTCAGGTGTCAGGTGTCGGATGTCGGATGTCGGATGTCGGATGTCGGGTGTCGGATGTCGGGTGTCGGGTGTCGGATGTCGGGTGTCGGGTGTCGGGTGTCGGGTGTCGGATGTCGGATGTCGGATGTCGGATGTCGGATGTCGGATGTC
>NZ_AUGV01000026.1 GCF_000422845.1 Oceanobacter kriegii DSM 6294 | reverse complement strand
ATTCCCGATGACTGGATGCTTTCGCGAATAAATTCGCTCCTACTTGCTGCTCTTCGTAATTGAATCCGGTGTAGGAGGGAATTCATTCCCGATGGCTGGATGTGTTCGCGAATAAATTCGCTCCTGCCACAGACGGCTACAATTCCTAAACCCGCAGCCACAAAAAAGCCCATCAGCACAGGCTGATGGGCGAAAGGCAGTTGCTGAAACTGCTGTGCAAAGGCTCAGAGAACTCGGTTTGGAATCAGGTGGTGGCCAGCAGGGCTTGCATGGTGATGCCCATGATCTGGGTGTGTTCTTCTTTCGGGCCGCCGGTTTTTTCAATCTCACCCAAGCGCATGGAGTTGGTGACGATCATGCGGCAGCGTTCCCAGCGGCGGTTCTGGAAGCGTTCCAGCACCTCAAGAATATCGCCGCCGTTTTTGAACTCCTCCGCAAGTACCACCGCATCTTCGTGGCCCATACCGGCACCAGAGGCCAGGTGTGGGGTGGTGGCATGCACGCAGTCGCCCATCAGTAATACGCGGCCCTTGTACCATGGCCGTGGCATCAGCATGCCTTCGAGCGGGCGATAGATAATCTGCGAGGACTCCCCCAGATTCTCACGAATCTCGACGATTTCCGGTGCGGTGAAAGGTTCCAGCAACTTGCTCAGATGCGGCACCAGTTCGTGTTCTTCGAAGAACTTGTCCATGGTGGGACGGGCTTCGGTGTAGTACAGATACATTTCGGTATCGGACACCGGCGTAAAACCGACCTTGCCGTTTGGCCCGAGGTACTGCATGGCGCAATCCACGTCGCCGCGTGGAATCACCGCACGCCATACGCCCTGACCGGTGTACTGCGGGCGTGGGGCATCGGGGAAGATTTCCTGACGCACTTTCGAGAACACGCCGTCGGTGCCCAGCACCAGATCGTAGCTGCCGAAGCGGCCATCGCTGAACTCCACTTCGACCTGATCGCCACGTTCTTCAATACGGGTGAAGGTGCAACCGAGGTGCACATCAACGCCTGCTTCTTTGGTGGCTTCGCCCAGAATCCGTGCCAGCACCGGGCGCATGATGCCGCCGCCGCCCACAATGGAAGAATCCGGTACTGCCGGGGTGTCGATCTGTTTGATCAGCTGACCTTCGGCGTTGAACATCTTCACGCCAGAGGTAATGGCGCCTTTTTCCTTGAACTGCGGCAGTATGCCGATCTTCTCGACCGCGCGCAGAGACGGGCCACTGACGGTAATGCCAGCGCCATCGGTACGCCAGTTTGGATCGATTTCAACCAGCTCAACGTCAGCACCTTGTTGTTGCAGCAGAATGGCTGCCGACATACCGGTGAAGCCGCCGCCAATAATCAGAATCTTTTGTGCGGGCAGGGTCATGGTGTATCCCTCGTATTGTTATTTTCCGGTATCTGTCGGGTGCAGATACACGTCGCCATGTTCATTAATGGTCAGTTGTACGGGTGTTAGTGACTGGCCGGGGCAAGGGCCGCGCAAGCACTCGCCAGTGCGAATATCAAACTGCGCGCCGTGGGCACCACAGAGGATGCGATCCTTGGCCTTGTTCAGAAACTGGTCCTTGCGCCACGCCATCGAGGTTCCTTCGTAACCGCGATGGGGGCAGGCGTTGAGGTAGCCAATCAGCTCGCTGCCATCACGAATCACAAACAGGCTGTCGCGGCCGCTGCCCAGTGGGTCAAAGCCGCGGGCATCGCCGTCGCTGATGTCATCGAGATGGCACAGACGCAAGGACGTGTTCATGTCTTGCAACACCGCAGTGATCAGTGCGGATCGCCACCCGGCATCCACTTGTCGACCAGAGTGAAGTTGAAAATCTGCGACGCATCGGCGCTGGCGTCGATTTCACGCGGCGTCCAGCTGTCGTCGTGCAGGTCCATATCGGCGTCGTATTCAACGTGAACGCCCATTGGGCTGTTGAAGTACCAGAACCAGTTGGAACCATAGATATGACGGCCAGGGCCCCAGAAGGATTCATAGCCCTTGTCCTGGAAGCGTTTGCCCGCCAGCAGCAGTTCGTTAGGGCCACCCAGATGGAAGGTAAAGTGCTCAACGCCCTGCATTTCCGGAGGCGTGTTCACCAGGAAAATGGTGTGGTGATCAAGGGTGCCTTGTGGACGCAGGAATGGACCGAGGTTGGTAAAGCGGTCGGCCACGCGGAAGCCCAGACGCTCAATATAGAAAGCTTCGGCTTTCTTGCTGTCCGGCACAAAGTACACCACGTGGGACAGCGAGCGCGGGATGATCTCGATGGATTCATCGGCACCAATCACGTTCACCGGACGGCCCGGCTCATCGCCCGGCGCGTTGATTTTCTCGGCCGGTACCGAGATTGGCTTGCGGCAGCTGATCTGGAAGCCCAGTACAAAGCCCATGTCGTCGGCAGCTTCAATGGAGCCATCGTCCAGGCGCTTTACTTCGCGGTCTTTACCCAGTTCTTCGGCAATGGCGTTCAGGGTTTGCTGGTCGGCGACACCGTGAATGGTTTTACGCAGCATCGAGCCGGTCGGCAATGCTGGTGGCAGGCTCGGATCATCCTGATGACGGATTTCAATAGCGGTGCCATCCAGAGCTTCGAAGCGACCGCCAGCGGCCGATACATCTTTCGGCGTCAGGCCATAGTCGGTCAGGTATTGATTGCAGGCTTCAACGTCATCGACGCCAAACACCAGGCAATCGAGGCCGGTGATATTCATGGGCATTACCTTGTTGTCTTTATTATTGGGCCGCTCGAAGCTTTGTTTAAACAGGTGAGCCTCAAGCGTTGAATGCCAGTCTAGGTATCGCAAAGGTATCCATAAAAATGGTTTGTAGCTATAGCAACCATGGATGCGCTGGATACATGAAAAGGACTGTCAGGCCTGTTTGATGGCGGTCATTTTTTGCTGCTGTTAATGAAGGCACTGCCGTCCGGCGCAAGGATGTACATCAAGCAATGGCTGCCAACCCTTGTGTTTTCTGGGTGGTTAGTGGGCTTGAGGCATGGTCTGGCCATGGATTGTAGCGATGGCTACCAGCGGAAATCCCCATGGCAGGAAGTGGTTACAAGGCTGGATTTGTGGAAAACGCGGATTGTTTTTGAGATCAGAAGGCTTTTTCACTGACCCTTTCTGACACTGGCGGCGCGTTTGGTAGCGGCCTGAATCGCCAATAAGCCAGCTATCGATGGCGGGGATGGATTCCATTGCAACGAGTCATTTTACCGATTCGTTGCACTCTTTTTATGTTGAAGCCACGACGGCAGCCCAGTTTGCCGACGAGCAGAAACCCGATGGAAGAATATAAACATAACAAGAGATTTCATGATGGAAACCAAACACCCTGCACGTTCCGTGCTGCTGCGCGCCATTCGCGCCATCACCCTGACGGCCCCGATCGTTGCCATGCCATTGCTGACGGCCTGTGGCAGCGACGACGACAGCAACAACAACAACAGTGATTCGGCCAGCTTGCCAGAGTTGTCTGTCGATGCCGACAGCAGCTATGAGGTAGCCGAAACCACCGAACTGTCTGCGCTGACGCTGGCCTCCGGTGCCAGCCTCACCACCGTCGACGGCTACAGCCTGACGCTCACCGTCGACGGCGTTGAAACCGCCATTGAAGCGGGTGCCAGCTACAGCGGCGACGTGGTGCTGACCGTCACCAGCGACATCGCCATTACCTATGGTGAACTGGACCCGCATTATTTCCGCACCGCGGTCTATGTTGAAGACGGCGCCTACGTGGCAGAGAAATCTGTGGCGGCAGCCTATGTAGACGGTGAAGTGACCGACACTGCCCTGACCGGCGGTTCGATCACCTCCGAAGGGGAGAGCTTCAACGGTGTGATGGTCACCAGCAGCAGCGACACAGCGGATGCCTTCGACTACGCCATTGACGGCCTGACCGTCGATTTCACTGGTAACGGTGGCAACGACTTCGCCGGTTACGGTGCCGCGGTCTATTCCGCAGGCCAGGCCGATGTGTCGCTGGATAACACCAGCATCACCACCCAAGGGGCGATTCGTACCGCGGTATTCGTTGGCGGCAACAGCACCATGCGGGTGAATAACTCCGACATCTACGTGCAAAACGGCACTCTGCCAGACGACTACGAGTTCACCGTGGCGCTGGGCGAAATGATGGAAGTGCCGTGGATGCTGGGCCTGACCGGTAACGTCCGTGCCACCAATTTGGTTGGCAACGGCACCGCCTATTACATCAACTCCACTGTGAAGGCACAGGGCTGGGGTGCACTGTCTACTGATGACACCGACAGCGTGCGCCTGTACTGCATCGACTCCACGCTGGAAACCGAAGAAAGCGGCTACGGTGGCTACTCCATTGGCGACGCGCTCGACAGCTTCAGCGGCTGTACTGTTAACGTCAACGACTACGGTCTGATCATGGCCGCCGAAGGTTCCGGCACCTTTACCGATGCCTCGGTAGTGAACTCTGACCGCTTCGGTGTGATGCTGCACTCCAACGGTTCCGGCACCTTGACCATTGAACGTGGCTCGGTATTCAACACTGGTGAAGCCGTGATTCAGGCCAAGGGCAGCTTCCCGACCGTGATCGTCGACGACGCTGAACTGAACTCCGAGCAGGGCATCATCCTGCAGATGATGGCCAACGATGACCCGTACTTCGCCACCTTTATGGCCGAAAACCCAGACCTGTTCGCCGGTGCCAGCGAAGCGGGTGAGGCCACGGCGTCCTTCAGCAACGTGACGCTCAACGGCGACATCATTCACGGCAACACCGCTGCGGGTAATCTGGCCGTGAGCCTGGCATCGACCACCCTTACCGGTGCCATCACCACCGCCAACACCACCTTCCAGTTTGAAGCCGACGGTCTGGCGGCCTCCGACGTCACCGCCGAGCAATACGGCTACATCGGTCAGGTAGTGAACGAGTTCGCCGCTACCACCGACGACAGTGGCCTCGACCTGACGCTGGACGGCTCCAGCAGCTGGGTGGTGGATGAAACCTCTTACCTCACTAACCTGACGCTGGAAGACGGCGCTGCCATCACTGCACCAGACGGCTACACAGTCACCATGCTGGTCGACGGTGTTGAAACCGCCATTGCTGCCGGTGAATACAGCACCGTTACCCTGCAAGTGGCTGCTAACTGATAGGCACTTAACAGGTGATAGAAAAGAGCCCCTTGCGGCAGATCGGTTCTCCGTCCGCTCTGCTGCAAGAGGCTCGATTCATATCACCCGCTTCCGGCTTTCAGACGCGTGTCACTTCTGTTGGATATCCAGAATGAACATCAAACTCCCCCGGCTTTTGTCTCGTCAGCTTTTACTACTGCTACCGCTTCTGGCGCTGCTACTGTCGCGTCTACTGGCACCAAGCCTGGCGGTCAGAGCAGACCAGGCCACTGCTGAAGTAACCTCTGCTCCAGCATCAACCGTCACGTCTTCAACAAGCAAGTCGCCTTACCAGATCGACTGGCCACAATGGGGCGAAGTCAACGGCTACCCCATCCGCCTCGACGAAGCCCGCTTCTGGCTCAAATTCAGCCAACGCCAGCCATCCCTAACCGAACGAACTCCCACAGACATAGAGCAACAAGCCATCAGCTATATGTGCCAACAACGCCAGTTACGCACCCTGGCCAGCCAGCACGATATTGTTATTACCGACAACGACGAACAAAAGTGGCAGCTGCAACGCCAGCAAGGCATCCGCCGTTATGGTGGCCTTGGCGAATACCTGATTCAGGTACGGCGCATGTATCAAAGCGAAGCCATGTACCACTGGTTGCATAACTCAGATTTACTGGCCGACCGCCTGTTCGAACAGATGTACGGTGTGAATGGCGAAAAAGCCCCGCCAAACACGATTGATCAGTACATGAAAGAACACCAACTGGTTTACGGCTTCTGGCTGTATGAGCTTGGCTCTGACTCAGACAAACTCTCTGATTTGCGCAAACAACTGGACGGCAAAACCGCCCAACAGCAGTTGGCTTTAATGAAGGGTTTTAGAGAGCGGCAGGTTCAACAGGGAAAGCGTTCAGAAGGGGAGTTGGTTTTGGCGAGCAGCAGTGGTAACAGGCAGAAACCGGACGCCCGTCAGCCAGATTCTCGTCGACCAACTAGCGCCAGGTTAATCAGCCTGAATACCTTCGCCCCGGAGGTTGCCGAAGTTATCCAGCGGCAACCGCTTAATCAGGCAGGCCCGCTGATCAACGCTGCCGACGGCCACTACCTGATGATCCGGCTGCCGGTATCCGCCGGGCAAGCGGTCAATAACAGCAACCGCCCGCTGTCCTACTGGGCCGCCCGCCAGCAGCTGTTCAGGCCGCTGGTGGAGGAGGGGTGTAGGGTATAATAGTGGATAGCTAGTTGGGAGATCTATTGTATCTACTGGGATGCCTAATTTTACCTATGATTGCTTTTGTACCTTTGGGATAATCTTTCTATCTTTAGATTTTCCAAATAAATTAAAATGTTTGGCATTAGAAACCCTGCTGTCATAGCTACACATGAAACGGCGTAATTATTAAATGGTCTGTCGGTATGAAATCCTAAGAAGTAACAGCCGACTATAGCACCAATAAACCCTCCCAAGATCAAACAACTGGTGATAAACCAAATTCTATCTTTTTGGGATGTTTCTGAGGCCTTCATTTGTGGGGGATCTACATCTTTCTCAACCCATTCGATGGACGGTAGCTCTCTTCCCTTTGTTTCATGCCAGATGCAAATCATTACCGAACCGATAGAAGACAGTAATATACTGAAGATCAATGTTTCGTTCATTTTTAATCCGTTTGAGATTTTTTTTGGTGCGAAGTGGATTTTTTTATTTGTAGGAATAAGCTGAAGGGTGGAATACATTACCAAATAACTCTAATGCACTTCGGGATGCTTTAATCGCTTCTTTTCTAGAAACTAATTCTTCCCCGTATCTGACTTTAGGGCTGCATTGAATATCATCAATTGTGGATTGTGGGATTTTTATATTAATAGGATGAAGTCTATTGGCAAGCGATGTCAGATTGTGGCCCGGTTTGAAATCAATGTTGCTTGATCGTAATTTCGATTTAATTGATTTTTCAGCAAACATCAACGCTGCCCATTTTGAGTTATTATAATCAGGGTTTTTGTTGAATATGTTACTTACTGATACATCATAGTCATTTTTAGCCTGCTCCATGTATGGGGCATTCTTGATACCCCTTAAATACTGAATGGCGTTTAGGCCATGTAAATAATCCCAAAGAATAGTTTTCTTTTCTTCTAAAGTAAGGCTGTTTGCAATCTCTGTTGTCATGTCGTTTACGTGGCATAGGATGTTTACAGACGGGATTCTTTTTCCTGTTTTTTCTATGTTGAAACGACCCTCGTTAGAAAGCCTTGAATCAATGGTGAAGTTTATGTTCCCCCAGCCCAGTGGATATACAACTTCCCATGCTTCATTTTTTATCAATAGAATGTAACTTCCTGGTCCCAAGTGTTTTTTTATTCTATTCCCGTACCTTCTTTCGTACCACCTATGGACCTGAATCGATAAGGCGTTGTTTGAATAGTCATTGGTAGCTGTAGCATTTTTAGAGAGAGGCCTGATGGGGGATTTACAGTCAGTAAAATCATACAGCTTGAATAATGCTTGTAAGGGACGTTGATGAAAATCAATTTCCTTTTCGCTGAGTTCTGAATCAATTTTCGAGAGTAGATCTTCAAACTTTGCCTTGGTTAACATCCAGATGTTCCCTGAGTTATCTCTCTGCGCTTACGCTACCAGTCATAGTCATCCTCATCAATGACCACAAGTAAACGTCATGGCACCACGCCGTTTCAGCGGACGTACCGACAACAAAAACAGCTGAGAAACAATCTGCAACAACGAAGCCCCCAATCCAAAGTTCAGGGGGCGGAAATGGAGATCCAGAAGAAAAACCGCCGCGCCCTCAGCGGCTAAAACTATGCACGTCCGGCAGTTCCTGTGAGCAGGTGACGATCAGGTCTTTGACCCACTGGGTGACGGGGTCGACGTTGTGCATCTCGTGCCATTGCAGGCCCCATTTGAATGAGGGGATTTCCATTGGTGCTTCGAGGATGCGGATTGGCAGGTATTGCGCCCATTGCTGGGCCAGGCGGCGGTGAATGGTGGCGATGCGTTGGGTGCCGACCACGCATTGGGGGATGGCGCTGAAGGTGTTTACGGTGACTTCTACCCGTCGTTCGATGCCGCCGCGTTTCATCATCCAGCTGTCGACGCTAGGGCGACGTTTGGAGCCGAACTGGGCTAACACGTGTCCGAGGGCGCAGTACTGTTCCATATCGAGGCTGTCGCCAACGGTGCGGTTTTCGCTCCAGCAGATGATCACGAAGTCTTCTTCAAACAGGTCGACCGACGGGTGGTCCGGCGACAGGAAGTTACTGGGCAGCATCAGGAAGTCGGCGTTGCCTTGTTCCATTTCCTCAATCGGTGCGTTGGTGGGGGCCATGGTTTCAAACATGATGCCCGGTGCCTGTTCGGCGGCGCGGCGCAGCACTTCCGGCATCAGGATGGTGACGGGGTAGTCCGACATTACCATGGTCAGCTGCCGTTGGGCGTGGGCAATGTCGAGGTCGGGCCGGCTTTCCAACGTGGTCTGGATTTTCATCAGCAGCTCGCGCACCTGGGGGATCAGGCTTTCGCCGAGCGGCGTCAGTACCATCTTGCGGCCCACCTGCACCAGTAGGGGGTCGTCGAAGTATTCCCGCAGCCGCGACAGGGCACCACTGGTGGCGCTCTGGCTGAGGAATACTTTTTCTCCGGCACGAGTGATATTGCGCTCGCTTAGCAGCGCATCGAGGACAACCAGCAGGTTGAGGTCAAAGCGGTTGAATCGCATGGACGCCTCACTATGTGGGTATTGTTATTTTTGTTGACCTTGATCGTATTGCTGGATGGTTGTGATGGCAATTATCCGTTTTATGGATACCTTGGCCATGGCTCGAAATGTAGCTGATACGGCTTCTCAAATGTCAGTGAATGTCAGGTTCGGGCCTGCCTGAGAAGGCGGTTTGCTTGGGTGTCTGCCTGGCTGGGCTGTGCGAGGCGTCTGCTCGGAATGGCCGAAAACATCTTCTGACCTATCATCTTTCCCCTTTCTTTCCTGACTTTGGTTTTAATCCTTAAGTCATTGAAAATTAATGGATTTTCAGGAATTCGGTCGATGCATGTTTGTTGATTGGGGCCGTGCTCTGTCAGCGCTTTGTTGTCGGTTTCAAAGGCTGTTTCAAGGCTTTTCTTAAATGATCCAGAGCTTGGCGGCTCACCATCGGCGCAGCCGGTAATAGGGATTTTGGTATTGGCGTAACCAATGCCTGACATGGAAGCAAACGATTTAGTGGATGGTAAAACCGGGTCTTAGTATGGCTCCGTACTCGCGCTGACGCTGCCATCAACGACGGACCATCCGCCCGCTGGGGCAGCGACAGACACAGAAAAATAACAATAACGCTGCTGTCGTCGACCGTTGCCAAGGCCACGCTCCTGTTTGGGGAATGCGCTTTCAACCCGTCTTCAGTGGCTTCCGAACACCCGTTCGGAGTGACTGGAGGTGTCCAGTGAGTTCGATCCAATTGCATCAATGCGGCTGTGGCCGCTCACATCCCAAACCATCCGCTCCCTGCGTGGCCGGTGCCATTGATATGCACTGTCATGTGTTTGCACCTATGGCCAACCAGAAAGCCGCCAGCCATTCGGCCTTTGCTGCCGAGCAACAGCGCTTTGTGGAAGAAATGGGCGTGGCGTCGGTTGAGCACAACCGCAATGTGATGATGCCTTCGGTGATCGGCAAGCTGGTCGACGTGCAGCAGCGTTTGGACGATATGGACGCCGAAGGGGTGGCGATGCAGTGCCTGAGCCCGTCGCCATCGCAATACTTCTATTGGGCCGACGAAGTCCTGTCTGCCGAGTTGGTGGCGCTGCAAAACGCGGCCATTCAACAGTTGTGCGAACAGCACCCGGAACGCTTTGTTGGCCTCGGTGCGGTGTCTCTGCAGCATCCTGAACTGGCCGTAAAACAGCTGCGCGAGCTGATGCAGCAGCCTTGCTTTTACGGCGTTGAAATCTCTACCCGTGTGAACGAGCGCGACCTTGATGCCGCCGAGCTGTTGCCGTTCTGGCAAGCCGCTGCTGAGCTGGGTGCGCTGGTATTTATTCATCCATTTTCTACCCGTGTGGATGACCGATTGCAGGACGGTTACCTGTCGAACCTGATTGGTCAGCCGCTGGAAACCACCATCGCGGTGTCGCGCTTGATGGTCGGCGGCGTACTCGACCGCTTTCCCAATCTGAAAATCCTCACCGCCCACGGTGGTGGCTACTTGCCGCAATACGTTGGCCGCCATAACCGCGGTGCTGCGGTACGGCCGGAGCTGGCGCATCTGCCACGCACGCCGTCCGAATACCTTTCCCAGCTTTGGTTCGACAGTTTGGTGTTTTCGCCGCTGGCGCTGCGTCACCTGATTGATCAGGTCGGCATTGAGCGCGTGGTGCTGGGCACCGACTACCCGTTCGATATGGGCAGCAAAGCGGCGCAGGAGTGGCTTGTTGCCCTCAGCCAGCCAGAGCTGGAAGCCCTGCTTATCCACAACCCGTTGCAGCTGCTGGGGTTGAGCGCCGACAGCCATCCCCATCTTTTTTCTGATGCATTTCTTTCTGAATCATTGAATCGGTCGGCTGTGGTAGCTGCCGATGCCAAGGAGCCTTTATGACTAACCCATTGATTGGCTGGCAGCCGCAGCCTGAAGACATCGTGATGGTTGGCCACGACCTGCAACGGCCGGAGTGCATTCTGGCCGAGCCGGACGGCAGCCTGTGGACTGCCGATGCCCGTGGCGGCGTGGTGCACATTGCGCCAGGTGGAGAGCAAACCTTGATCGCCCAGCAGCCAACTGAAGGACTGGATGAAAACGCTTCGGCGGCCGATCGCATGATGGGCGGCACCTTGCCAAACGGTCTGGCGTTCGACGCTGACGGCAACATTGTGATCGCCAATTTCGGCACCAACGCCATTGAGCGCATGACCCGCGACGGCGAGTCCGAGCTGCTGTTCGACAGCATGGACGGCAAACCGCTGGGCAAGATGAATTTCTGCCTGCTGGATAGCAAGGGCCGCATCTGGTTCACCGTGACTACCCGTCAGGAGCCATGGACGATTTCCATCAACGAGAAAACTGCGGATGGCTACGTCGGCGTCATTGATGGCGACACCATTCGCGTGGCGGCCGACGGTTTTGTTGGCACCAACGAGATTCGTTTCGACGCTGACGAAGAGTGGCTCTACGTGGTGGAAACCAACGCCAAGCGTATTTCCCGGGTGCGTTTCGACGACCAGTTGAACGAGCTGGAACGTGAAATTTACGGCCCGGCCGATTTGGGCGGCTACCCGGACGGTTTTGCTTTCGACAGCTACGGCAACCTCTGGATCACCCTGATTCTGAACGAACGCCTGATCGCCCTGACGCCAGAAGGCGAGGTGCTGACCTTGCTGGACGACGGCAACCCGCAAGCACTGGCGATCTATCACAAGCATTTCGATGAAGGCACCACCACGCCCGAGCTGATGGGCGCTTGCAAGGGCACGCTGGCACCCATGATGGCCAGCATCACCTTCGGTGGGCCGGATCTGAAGACCGTTTATATCGGAAGTCTGGCGGGAAGCAGTTTGCCGAGTTTCCGATCCCCTGTTGCCGGACTGCCCATGGCGCATTGGCGCTAACGGCTGTTCAAGCACTGACGACCATAAATATAACAAGGAGCCTATCAGTGATGACTAACAGGCAAACCACAGCAGTAAATCAGGCACGCTCGCTCGGCCGACCAACCCTGCTGGCTGCGGCAGTAGCAGCGGCCCTCAGCGCCGGTCATGCCAACGCCTTTATGGTAACCAACAGCTCGGATCTGCGAGTGATGTGGGATACCACGGTGAAGTATTCGAACATGTTCCGTTTGCAGGATCAGCACGACCGACTAACGGCCGATACCCAGGGCAACTGGCCGAATACCGACGACGGCAACCGTAACTTCGACAAGGGGCTGGTTTCCAATCGTCTGGACGTTCTGACTGAAATGGATGTGATCTACAAGCGCAAGTACGGCATGCGCTTGAGCGCCGCAGGCTGGTACGACAGCGAGTATTCCGGCGAGAACGACAACGATTCGGAATCGACCGCCAATCCGCTGTCGACCGACTACAACGAATTCACCGACGGCACCAAAGACCTGCACGGCCAGAACGTCGAAATGCTCGACTACTTTGTGTTTGGTCGTGCCCGCGTGGGCGATGTATCCATGACTGGCCGGATTGGCTCGCACACCATGGTGTGGGGGGAGTCGCTGTTCTTCGGTGGCAACGGTATTGCCAACGGCCAGGCGCCCATCGACGTTGCCAAGGCAATGGCGGTGCCATCGGTGCAGTTCAAGGAGTTGATGCGTCCGGTGGAGCAGATTTCCGGTCAGTTGCAGCTTACCCGTGATCTGTCGGTAGGGGCTTACTACCAGCTGGAATTCAAGAAAACCCGTCTGCCGGGCTCCGGTTCCTACTTCTCGGGCGTCGACTTCCTCAGTGAAGGTGCCGAGCAGATGCTGCTGGCGCCGGACGGCTCTGTGTACTTCAAACGGGCGGCTGATGCCGAGGCCAAGGACTCCGGTCAGTACGGTGTGCAGCTGCGCTACCGCGGTGAAGAATCCGACTACGGTTTCTACGCCATCCAGTACAACAACAAGGCGCCGAACATCAACGTGATGCCGTTTGCCGATGCCCAGGTCGACAGCGAAGGTCGGGTTCAGGCCGGTGAATACCGTTGGTTGTACCACGAAGGCGTAAAAGCTTTTGGTGTGTCGGCCACCCGTACCTTTGGCAACTTCAACTTTGCCGCTGAAGCCTCCATTCGTCGAAATACGCCGCTGAACAGCGATGCTGCTACCGACCTGCGTTACATCACCGGTGTGAAAGGTGGCAATACCGAAAGCGATGCGCTGTACGCCATTGGTAATACCAGCCATGCACAGGTGAACTGGCTGGCCAGCATTGGCCCGAACTTCCTGTCCCGCGAAGCCGATTTCCTTGGCGAGATTGCCTACAACCACGTGATGGAAGTGACCCATGACCGTGGCGGTGTACTGAACCCGAACGGCGACCGCGATGCCTGGAATATGCGTCTGATTTATGCCCCGAAATACCGTCAGGTACTGCCGGGCCTGGATTTGAGTGTGCCGATGGTACTGGGCTACGGCCTGCACGGTAACTCGCTGGCGGAAGGCTCGTTTATGGGTGAGAAAACCGGTGATCTGAGTCTGGGGGTTGAAGGCACTTACCTCGACGTATGGCGCTTTGGTTTTGCCTACAACAACTTCTTTGGTCCGGTGGATAACGTGATCGATGAAAACGGCCACGGTTCCTACAAGCAGGCCATGTCCGACCGCGACAACATCTCTTTCAACATTCGTCGCACTTTCTAAGCTCGGGAGAACCTCATGAAAGCGATTACCAAACCCATGAAAGTTGCTCTGCTGAGCGCTTTGCTGACGGCGGCGGGCGTTGCCTCCGCGGCTGTTTCCCAACAGGAAGCCAACCGTCTGGGCGCTGATCTGACGCCATTCGGTGCTGAAAAAGCCGCCAACGCGGATGGCTCTATTCCAGCCTGGACCGGTGGTAACACCACGGTGCCTGCCGGTTTCAAAAACGGCGGCAAGCGCAGCGATCCCTACGCTGATGAACAGCCGCTGTTCGTCATTACCGCCGCCAATATGGCGCAGTACGAGAAGGGGCTGTCGGAAGGTCTGAAGGCGATGCTGAAGAAGTATCCGGACACCTTCACCGTGCCGGTATACAAGACTCACCGTACTGCTGCGGCACCGCAGTGGGTGTACGACAACACCAAAACCAATGCCGTGAAGGCCACGCTGGATGGTTCGGAAGTGAAGGGCGCCTTCGGCGGTATTCCGTTCCCGATCCCACAAACCGGTGAGCAGGCGATGTGGAACCACCTGCTGGCATGGCGTCCGGCGTCCCACCATGTGGACGTGCGTGGCATGCAAACCACCGCTTCCGGTCAGCACGTACCTACGGTACTGGCGTCCGGTGATTTCCAGATGCCGTACTACTTCCAGGAGTCCAACTACGAAGAGTTCATGGACGACTACGAAGGCGTGTTCTGGAAGATCCGTCTGCTGAACTACGGCCCGGCGATTCGTGCCGGTGAAGCCATTGTTGGCCACGAAAACATCCAGAACGGCAAGGGCGAAACCTGGGTGTACTTCACCGGTCAGCGTCGTGTGCGCAAGCTGCCTAACTCCTGCTGCGATACCCCGACCCCAGCGTCGGCCGGTATTTCCATGTTCGACCAGACCAACGTGTTCAACGGCCGTACCGACCGTTTCGACTGGACCATTGTTGGCAAGCAGGAAATGTACATTCCGTACAACAACAACCGCATGTTCCAGCGTTCTTCTGACGAAGTGCTGATGGATCACCACGTCAATCCCGAAGACATGCGTTACGAGAAACACCGCGTTTGGGTGATCGAAGCGACGGTGAAAGAAGGTCAGCGCCATCTGGCTCCGAAGCGTCGTTACTACCTCGACGAAGACACCTGGTTTGCGGTACTGGCTGACCACTGGGATGCCAACGGCGACTTCTGGCAGATGGGCTTCTCCAACCCGATCACTGCGCCAGATATCCCGGCCACGCTGCCACCAATGAGCTTCGGCTTCTACGACCTGGTGTCGGGTGCCTGGTACGTCGATGGTCTGCTGAACGATTCCGACGAGCAGTACAAGGTGATGGAGCGTTACGACGACTTCACCTTCACCCCGGAAGCCATGGCTGGCGAAGGCATTCGTTGATAGCTGACTCAGTATTTACACACTCAAAGAGACCCGGGTCGCAAGACCCGGTAATCTCCTAACCCATATTCGGGAGTCAATAATATGAATAACAATATGACCCCAGTTGCCCGGCCTATGCACGCCTGGTTACTGCTGTTGTGCGGCTGTATGTCTGTATTGGCTGCCGTGGTAATTGCCCCTGTATTGCCGCAAATGCAGGAACACTTCTCTGCCACTGAAAATGTCGAATTTCTGGTGCCGATGGCACTGACGGCCCCCGGCTTGGTGATCGCCTTGCTGTCGATGGTGGTGGGCATCGTTGCCGACCGCACTGGCCGCAAGAACATGCTGGTGGCGGGTCTGGTGCTGTACGCTGCCTTCGGTGTGGCGCCGGTATTTATCGAATCCTTACCCACCATTATTGGTACCCGCATTGGTGTGGGTCTGGCCGAAGCCATCATCATGACCGCCTCTGTGGCCCTGATCGGCGACTACTATTCCGGCGTTCAGCGCGAGCGTTATCTGGCGCTGAACACCACGCTGTCTTCCAGCTCCGCGGTTATTTTCATCGCCATTGGCGGCGCGCTGGGTGAGTTTGGCTGGCGCACGCCGTTTATGGTGTACAGCATTTCCATTGTGCTGGCGCTGTGGGCACTGGTGGTGTTGTGGGAACCAAAACGCGAGGCCCCTCAACAGCTGATGGAATCCCTCACCGACGAAGAAAAAGCCATGTGGAACCCGATGAAAATCGCCGGTATCTGCGCGGTGACGCTGGTGGGCGGCATCCTCTTTATGGCCGTTCAGGTACACATTGGTTACCTGTTGCACGGCGTCAATATCACCGCACCAAGCACCATTGGTTTGCTGGCCTCACTGGCTCAGGTGGCGGTGGTAGTGGGCTCCATCGCTTTCCGTTTCCTGCTCAACTGCCGCTGGTTTATTACCCCTGTTCGTCTGGGCACCGCACTGTCGCTGATTGGTATTGGCTACCTGCTGATTGGCTCAGCCGGTACGGCCGCCGAAATGATGGTGGTGGGTGCCATGGTGACCGGCCTGGGTGGCGGCATGCTGCTGCCAACCATGATGGTGTGGAACATGAGCAACCTGCCACCGCACCGTCGTGCGCTTGGCACTGGTGCCTGGATGGCGGCTTTCTTCCTGGGTCAGTTCTTCACCCCGATGGTGGTGGTGGGCCTGCAGGAAATGATGGGCACTCACGCTGCCGCGATTGGTTTGATTGGTCAATTCGTGCTGCCGATCGCCATCCTGCTGCTGATTGGCCAGCGTGTGTTTCGTAACAAGGCGGTGTCATTGGCCTGAGTGGCCTTGTTTGCATCGCAAGAGTCCGGGATAAAGCCCGGTAACCGATCGCCAGTCAGCACCACAACCGAGACCCCGCGGCTGGCGTGACAATTGAGGAAATCCAAATGAGCAGTAACAGCTACGATGTCGTTGCTATGGGCGCAGGCCACAATGGTCTGGTCGCCGCTGCCTATCTGGCCAAGGCTGGTAAAAAAGTACTGGTTCTGGAACGCAAATCCTATCCGGGTGGCGGTGTGTCCACCCAGCAGATCAACACGCCGGGATACTGGCATGACGAGCACTCCAGTGTGCACATCATGATTCAGGGTAACCCGATGATTCGTCAGGACGAACTGGGCCTGATGAGCCAACACGGTCTGGATTACCATTATTCCCACGTACCACACGCGACGATCTTTCCGGATCAGTCGGTGCTGTACACCTACAAGGACATCGACAAGACCTGCGAATGCTTCGCCAAAATCTCCCCGAAAGACGCCGAAACCTATCGGGCGTTCGTGAAGATGAGCCAGGACTTCCTCAAGGTCTTTATGCCGGGCCTGTATTCGCCACCGCCACCGCTGGGCGAAATGATGGCGATGCTGGACCGCACCGAAGAAGGTCGCATCATGCTCGACTACATGAGCCGCGACTGCCTCGATCTGGTTAACCAGCTGTACGAGAGCGACAAGATCAAGATTCACTTGCTGCGTCTGGTGAGTGAAAACCTGCAAGCGCCGAACGAACTGGGCACGGGCATGGGCGTGCTGCTGATGCCGGGCATCATTCATACCTACGGTGTGTCGCAGCCAATTGGTGGTTCCGGCAAGCTGACCGAGTCACTGGTGCGTTGTATCGAACATCACGGTGGTGAAGTGCGTTGCAATTCCGAAGTGCGCAAGATCCTGATGTCCGGCGACGAAGCCAAGGGCGTTGAGCTGTCTGATGGCGAGAAAATCTTCGCCAGGGACGCGGTGATTGGTGCCATTCACCCGCACGTGATTCGCAAGTTCGTCGAAGGCGTCGACGAACCAATTCTGAAGCGTGCCGAACGCGCTACGCTGGCGCCGTTCTCGATCATGGTTTCCCACTACGACCTGAAAGAAAACGCCCAGTACTACGCCGGTGAAGACGTCGGTTACGCCACCATGCTGGAGTTTATGGCCACCGATTCCCTCGACGAAATGTGCGCCGACTTCGACGACCTCAAGCGTGGTTTGATCACCAGGCGCCGTCTGTGTGCCGGTGGTGATGAATCCATTGGCGACAAGACCCGTGTACCGGAAGGTGCTGGCATGTTCCACGGTATTACCTTTGCGCCCTACGACGTTAAAGACGAGCGTTGGGCTGGCAAGCACTGGGACGAATTCAAGGAAGAGATCGGCGACCTGTCGCTGGAGCACTACCGCAAGTTCGTCAAGAACCTCACTTCCGACAACATCATCATGCGCACCATCTGCTCGCCGGTGGATCTGGAGCGCAGCTCACCGAACTCCATGGTGCGCGGTGACCTGCACGGCGTAGCACCGTACATGTACCAGAGCGCTGGCCACCGCCCGACGCCGGACCTCGGCCAGTTCACCATTCCGGGCATCAAGAACCTCTACCTGGCAGGGCCATTCCAGCATCCGGGTGGTGGTGTGTACGGCGCAGGCCGTGCTACCGCACAGAAAATGTTCGAAGAACTGGGCATGGACTTCGGTTCCGTCGCTAAAGGCGCGCGTATGGACGCCGGTGATCCGAATGCCGCCAAAGCGGTGAAGAAAGGCGGCATGGTACTGCGTGGCCCGGCGGACGAAGAGCTGATGAGCGTTGACTCCATTGGTCAGGAAAACGGCGAACTCATCATCAAGGGCAAGAGCTTCGGCACCATGCCGATGGAAGCCCGTCTCGACGCCGACGCTGCTCGTGCCGGTTTGAAGATGATGAAGCTGAAGGACATGGCCTTCCTGGCGTCATTGCCGTTCCGCAAGAGCAAGTAAGACCCTAAGCAAGGGGTTTTAATGCGGACGGGCCGTCCGCGCTCCCGGGTTATTAACTCCACCGGGAGCGCGGGCCGCTTGCCCGCACTTGATCGTATTTCAAAATGGTGCGTACGGTTAACGTAACGCCGTAGGTCGGATAAAGACGCGAAGCGGCTGCCATCCGACACCGTGGTGCGTCGGATGGCGCAGGCTTATCCGACCTACCGGACATGCGTTCGATTTTGCACCGTTGCGCACCAAATATTTCCGATGCGGTGTAGGAGCGAATTTATTCGCGAGATCCGTAGGGTGCGCACCGCGCACCGATAACGGCATTACCAATCACAGGACAAGCGTCGACGTCTGACATCCGACGTCCGGCTAAAAAGGACATCACAATGAACAAGAACAATCGCCTTGAAGGCAAGGTCGCTATCGTCACCGGTAGCGGCTCCGGAATTGGCCGTGGTTGCGCTCTGATGTTCGCCGCTGCGGGGGCTCGAGTGGTCGGCGCAGACATCAACGCAACCACGGCCGCCGAAACCGATCAGCTGGCAGCCGAGCAGGGCACGCCAATGACTTCGCTGGCACCGTGCGATCTTACACAACCGGATGACGTCCAACGCCTGATCGACCATTGCATCGAAACCCATGGTCGGCTGGATATTCTGGTCAACGCGGGGGCCTTTGGTGCCTTCGCCTGGCTGGAGGACATGGACTACTACGAAGGCTGGAAGCGCACCCTCGATGGTGAACTCAGCGTGGTTTTCCTGGCCTGTCAGAAAGCCTGGCCACATCTGAAAGAAAGCGGCTCGGCGGCCATCATCAACTTTGCCTCCGCCAATGCCCACAATGCCTTCAAACCGCTGCCTGCGATTGCCCATTGCGCGGGCAAGGGCGGGGTGCTGGCAATGTCACGTCAACTGGCGATGGAAGGGCGTGATTTCAATATTCGCGTTAACACCATTTCCCCAGCCTTGATTGAAACCACAGCGACGCGCGAGCCGCTGGAGAATATCCCCGGTTTCCGTGATGAGGTGCTGAACAAAACCATGATTCGTCGTTTGGGCCAGCCGGAAGATATTGGTTACGCGGCCTTGTATTTGGCATCGGACGAAGCCAGCTGGATTACCGGCGCTGACCTGCCGGTGGATGGTGGCTCGACGGCCTGGTAACGGCGTTTAAATCATCGTTGCGGTGCGCACCGAATTATCCCAACACCTTGTAGGAGCGAATTTATTCGCGAAGCCGTAGGGTATATACCGCGCACCGATACGCAGTTTCTCTTCCATGCCCGCCCCTGGCATACAGACATCACCGCTTTTCCATTAATTGCCTGCCGCGCCATACATCAAACGCAACCCATTTTTTGCCCATGGCGTGCTCTGACAGCACGCCATGGATTGCATTTGTCAGGCATACTAGGGCTGAATGATGTGACTCAGGAGCCCCACCATGTCCCTGCAATTTGCAACCGAGGAACTGGCCGAGCAATTAAAAATGCGCCACTGGAAGTTGGCGACGGCGGAGTCCTGTACGGGCGGCGGTATCGCGGCGGCCTGTACCGATCTGGCTGGCTCTTCGCAGTGGTTTGATTGTGGTTTTGTCACTTATTCCAATGAAGCCAAAATGAAGCTACTAGATGTTGAGGCCGCGACGCTGGAGCAGGTGGGCGCGGTCAGCGAGCAAACCGTGCGCGAGATGGTCGCAGGTGCGGTCAGTAACAGCGCTGCCGATGTTGCCGTGGCGACCAGTGGCATTGCCGGGCCGGGCGGGGCAGTGCCGGGTAAACCGGTAGGGACGGTGTGGTTTGCCTGGGGCAATCATCGCCGTTTGCATTCCGAAGTCTGCCACTTTGATGGCGACCGCGAAGCCGTTCGGCAGCAGGCGGTGTTGCATGCCATCAAGGGCTTGTCGCATTGGTTGGAGCAAGCCTGAACCGCTGAAAAATAATCCTGTTAATTCATCCAGTATTTTGATGCTGTTCTCTTGGCGTTGGTCAAAATCTGTGTTTAACTACTGGTCAAATTTACAGTAAATCATCTCCATACGTTTTAACTTCCCTGACGGGTACGAGGAATTCAATGGACGCGAACAAGCAAAAAGCACTGGATGCAGCACTGAGCCAGATTGAACGCCAGTTTGGTAAAGGCGCCATCATGAAGATGGGCGAACAGCCACGCGAAGCCATTCCGGCCGTTTCCACCGGCTCGCTGGGGTTGGATATTGCGCTTGGCATTGGTGGCCTGCCAATGGGACGTATCGTTGAGATCTACGGCCCGGAAAGCTCCGGTAAAACCACCATGTGTCTGTCTGCCATGGCGCAGGCACAGAAAGCGGGTAAAACTGTTGCCATCATCGATGCTGAGCACGCACTGGACCCGCTGTACGCCGAGAAGCTGGGTATCGACCTCGATAGCCTGCTGGTTTCCCAGCCAGATACCGGTGAACAAGCACTGGAAATCTGTGACAGCCTGGTTCGTTCCGGTGCCGTTGATGTGATCGTGGTCGACTCCGTTGCCGCACTGACACCAAAAGCCGAAATTGAAGGCGAAATGGGCGACAGCCACGTGGGTCTGCAAGCTCGTCTGATGTCTCAGGCGCTGCGTAAGATTACCGGTAACGTCAAGAACGCCAACTGTCTGGTGATCTTCATTAACCAGATTCGTATGAAGATTGGTGTGATGTTCGGTAGCCCGGAAACCACTACCGGTGGTAACGCGCTGAAGTTCTACGCCTCTGTTCGTCTGGATATCCGTCGTACCGGTTCTGTGAAGCAGGGCGATGAAGTTATCGGTAACGAAACCCGCGTTAAAGTGGTGAAGAACAAGGTTTCTCCGCCATTCCGTCAGGCGGAATTCCAGATCATGTACGGCCGTGGTATCTACCACATGGGCGAAGTGATCGACCTGGGTGTGAAGTGTGATCTGGTGCAGAAGTCTGGCGCCTGGTACAGCTATCAGGACAACAAGATCGGTCAGGGCAAGGCAAACGCTGCTGCGTACCTGGAAGAGCATCCGGAAATTGCGGCTGAAATCGAAGCCGGTATCCGCGCTCAGCTGATCGCCAGCGTGACTGAAGACGAAGCGGCTGCCGCAGACTCTGATGAAGAAACCGCAGAATCCTGATCCCCTCGACGCTGCGGCCCTGAAGGTCGCAGTGGTTGATCTGCTTTCCCGGCGCGAGCATTCGCGCTGGGAGTTACAGCAAAAACTCCTCTCCCGCGCGGCATCCGCCGACGACCTTCACCGTGTTCTGGATGAGCTGGCTGAACGGGGCTGGCAAAGCGACCAGCGCTATGTTGGCAGTTATATTCGTACCAAAACCCTGCGCAATATTGGCCCGGTGCGGCTGTTTCAGGAATTACGCCAGAAAGGCGTTGCGGAGTCCCTGATTCGGGAAGGCTTGCAAGAGTCTGAAGTCGACTGGTTCGAAATGGCCCGTGACGCGGCCTTGAAAAAAGCCAACGGTCTGAATTTGTCGGAACAGAAAGACAAGGCCAAGCTATATCGCTTTTTGGCCTATCGGGGCTTTAACACCGATCAGGTGCAGTATGCACTGGATGAGTGTCGTAACTTGGACAATGACTGAGCTTGGCCTGTTCAATGATTTTTAAACGCCGCAGCGGTTTTGCCGTTGCGGCGTTTTTCGTTCAGTGATTAAAGTTAACCCTGCTTCAGGAAAACGCGCAGCCGGATTTCATGCCCAGTTTCTTCAGCACGATGGCCAGTGGGCAGAAGCTGGTGACCGAGGCTTGCAGCAGGTTGGCACCCACAAAAGCCGTTAGCCATAGCCAGTTGACGGAGTGCAGTTGCGACAGCGCAAGGCTGCCCAAAATCATGGTTCCTGCAAACGCCAGCACGATGCGATCAATGTTCATAGGTTGCTCTCCGGTGTGTGGTTTTTGAACTCTGAATTCAAATATAACCATTCAGTTATTCTTTGCAAGTGTCTTTGTCACGCCTGTGTCATCGGCTTATCAACGACGTTTGTCTGGTCAATAGCGAATCCACATGGCGGGGGGACTCGGACATTTGATCGCAAACCGCTATACTCGGGCCTTTATTGAAAGCAACCACTGGAATTTTGCCACCGTATGAAAAGCGCAGATATTCGCCAGGCATTCCTGGATTTCTTTGCCTCCAAGGGGCATGAAATCGTGCCTTCCAGCCCGCTGGTGCCGGGCAACGATCCTACTTTGCTGTTCACCAACGCAGGTATGGTTCAGTTCAAGGACGTATTCCTGGGTAGCGACCCTCGCAGCTACACCCGCGCGGCGACGTCCCAGCGCTGTGTACGTGCCGGTGGCAAGCACAATGACCTTGAAAACGTGGGTTATACCGCCCGTCACCACACCTTCTTTGAAATGCTGGGTAACTTCAGCTTTGGTGACTACTTCAAGGAAGACGCGATCAAGTTCGCGTGGGAATTCCTGACCTCAGAAAACGGCCTGCAACTGCCAGTCGACAAGCTGATGGTGACCGTTTACGCCGAAGACGACGAAGCCTACGACATCTGGAACAAGCAGGTGGGCGTACCGGCCGAGAAGATCGTTCGCATTGGCGACAACAAGGGCGCCCGTTACGCGTCCGACAACTTCTGGCAAATGGGTGATACCGGTCCGTGTGGTCCGTGTACTGAAATTTTCTACGATCACGGTGAGCACATCTGGGGCGGGCCTCCAGGGTCTCCGGAAGAAGATGGCGACCGCTTCATCGAGATCTGGAACAACGTATTCATGCAGTTCGACCGTCAGCCAAATGGCGACATGGTGCCGCTGCCGAAGCCGTCGGTTGATACCGGCATGGGTCTGGAACGTATTTCTGCAATCAAGCAGGGCGTTCATAGCAACTATGAAATCGACCTGTTCCAGGCGCTGCTGGCTGCCGCCGCTGAAGTGACTGGCTGCAAGGACACCGAGAACAAGTCCCTGCGCGTTATTGCTGACCATATTCGTTCCACCAGCTTCCTGATTGTTGATGGTGTACTGCCGTCCAACGAAGGCCGTGGCTATGTTCTGCGTCGTATTATTCGCCGTGCCGTGCGTCATGGTCACATGCTGGGTGCTTCCGCTGGCTTCTTCCACAAGCTGGTTGGCGCGCTGGTTGAACAAATGGGCGAGGCGTACCCGGAACTGGCCAACCTGCAAGAGCACGTTGAGAAAGTTCTGCGCATCGAAGAAGAACAGTTTGCCAAAACCCTGGACAAGGGCATGGCAATTCTGAACGCTGAAATTGCTGAACTGCAAGGCGACACCATTCCGGGTGAAGTGGCGTTCAAACTGTACGACACCTACGGTTTCCCGCTGGATTTGACCGCTGACGTTGCCCGTGAAAAAGACCTCAAGGTTGATGAAGCCGGCTTCGACGTTGAAATGAACAAGCAGCGTGAAAAAGCCCGTGCCGCCGGTAACTTCGGTGCCAGCTACGGTGCAGGCCTGGATATCGATGGCGAGACCAGCTTCCTCGGTTACGAGCTGCTGGAAAACAGCGGTACTGTTAAGGCGCTGTTTGTTGAAGGCAATGCCGTCGACACTCTGAATGCCGGTGACCAGGCTGTATTGGTGCTGGACGAAACCGCGTTCTATGCCGAAAGCGGTGGTCAGGCAGGTGATACCGGTTTCCTGAAAGCCGATGGCGTTGTGTTCCAGGTGAAAGACACCACCAAGGAAGGCAACAACCACCTGCACAAAGGCGTACTGGTTGAAGGTTCTGTAAAGGTTGGCGATCAGCTGACGGCAACGGTTGATGCTGAAAAGCGTCAGGCCACAGCCCTGCACCATTCGGCGACACACCTGCTGCACGCCGCTCTGCGTCAGGTTCTGGGTGACCACGTGTCCCAGAAAGGCTCCTTGAACACTTACGACCGCCTGCGTTTTGACTTCTCTCATCTGGAAGCCGTTACTGCGGCTGAGCTGGCCGAGATCGAAACCATTGTGAACCGTCACATTCGTGCCAACACCCCGGTCGTGACCCGTGTGATGAGCATCGAAGACGCTCGCGAAACCGGCGCAGCGGCTCAGTTTGGTGAGAAGTATGGCGATACCGTGCGGGTACTGAGCATGGGTATGGACGATTTCTCGGTCGAATTCTGTGGTGGTACTCACGCCGCTCGCACCGGTGATCTGGGCCTGCTGAAGATTGCTTCCGAAAGCGGTATTGCTGCGGGTATCCGTCGTATTGAAGCCGTGGTGGGTCAGTCTGCACTGGACTTTGTTGCAGCAGAAGAACAAACCCTGAAAGGCATCGCCAGCTCACTCAAAGGCAACACGGAAAACGTGGCCGAAAAGGTTGAGCAACTGCAGTCTCG
>NZ_AUGV01000025.1 GCF_000422845.1 Oceanobacter kriegii DSM 6294 | reverse complement strand
ACACCACCGACTGGTAGTTGAACATGACAACGGGCAGGGACTCGTTCAACACAACCTGGAAGGTGACCGTGCTGGATCTGGACCCAAAATAGTTGATGTTGTTGTAATTAATGACCAGTTTGCGGTCAGGTGCCGTACCTGTGATGGCGTAGGAGTAGCTACCATTGCCAGCATCGATCAAGTCGTCCCAATAAGGCGCCAGCACCTGATCCATCTCAAGGCTTGGCAATGCCTGGTTGCTGTAGCGGCTGGTGTAGTCATCCCCCGTGAACACCAGGCCATTACTGGACATACGAACCCGGGATGTGTTGCCAAAAGGCGTGGTCAGGGCAAAATCGAGATCGATGTTCGCTACTGAATCATCACTGCTCGCCAATACGACGGTACCTTCAACGTCTTCCCACTGGTATTCCACTTCCCGGATCGATGGCATGTCGATCCCGGTCAGGGTGAAGTTTTCGTCGTCATAACCATTAACGGATACGCTGGCTTCGCCGAGCCAGTCGATGGTAATGGCGCCGGAATACAAGCCGTCGCCAGCAATGCTGTCGGAGCCGGTTCCATCATCCACCAGGGTGATATCGTTACCGCGGTAGCTGATGCTGATGGCACTGCCCGGTTCAGCGCATTGAAAGCTGGCGTAGCTTACGTCGATGGTGTCGCCATACACGGCGGTCACGGCATCGCTGGCGGGGCTCACCCGGCTGACAAAGGTGCTGTCGGTGCAGTTGATGGCACCTTCACCAGCAGGATTAACAAGTTGCAGGCGGCCTTGACGGGTGGCGCTGCTGTAAAGCTCCTGATCGGTTGCGCTATTCAGCAGCAGGGTTTTCAGTCCTTGTGCCCGGGCGTTGGGATATTGGGCAGCCATCAGTGCCAGTGCGCCGGTTACGTGTGGCGCGGCCATGGATGTACCGGAATAGCTGTCGTAGGCATCACCCGGAACAGAGCTGTAGATCTCTACACCCGGGGCGGCAATATCGACGGAAGATGCACCGTAGTTGGAAAAGTCAGCCAGGGCACCGTCTTCGTCGATCGCTGCGACTGAAATGATGTTTTCGACGTCGTAAGAGGCTGGATACGTGGGTGACAGGTCGTTGTTGTTGGAGGCGTTACCCGCCGCTGCAACAAACAGAATGCCAAGTTCGTTGTGGGCTTCAATGGCTTCAATCAACACCTGACTGAAAGCACCGCCGCCCCAGCTGTTGTTGGTTGCCACCAGGTTGATGCCCTTGTCTGACTTCAGGCTGGCGAGGTAATCCAGACACTCGATGGCACCGCTGGCATAGCCACCATAGTAATCCAGAAAACGGCAAGGGATCAGGGTTGCCTGCCAGGCGACCCCGGCAACACCGATGGCGTTGTTACCAACACCGGCAATGGTGCCGGCGACATGAGTGCCATGGCCGTCGTCGTCCATTGGGTCGGAGTCGTAGTCGCGGGTATCAATGCCGTGCACATCGTCAATGTAGCCGTTATTGTCGTCGTCGATGCCGTTGCCAGCAATTTCATCCGGGTTGGTCCAGATATTGGCGGCCAGATCTTCGTGGTTGTAATCAATACCTGTGTCGAGCACCCCAATCACAACGTCCTGACTGCCGGTGGTGTAGTCCCAGGATTCGGGGGCGTTGATATCGAAATCGGTGTCGCTGTGCATGCCCCACAGGCGGTCATACGCCGGGTCGTTCGGGGTGGTGAAGGCTTCGACAAAATAGTCCGGGTAAACAGCCTTTACACCGGGAATGCTTTCCAACGCGGTGATGCTTTGTTTCAGGCTTTGGCCAGAGGGTTTTTGCAGGGTTTCGATGTTGTTCAGATGACGGCCCTGTTTCAGCTGCGTCATCTGGTTGTAAGCGCTGTAACGCCCGGTAGAAGCTTTGCTCTTGTCTGCTTCGGTATCCCAAACGACGATCAAGCGTGAATCGTGAACTTCATGCCCCATATACTGGGCGGCATGGGTGGTAGGCGCATAAGCGGCGGCTACCGCCAGTGCGAGTGCAGGCAAGCGTGTCATCTCGTTCCCTGAGGTATGTTTGAAAAAGATGACAGATCCTAACAATCGATCGATCCCTGATCAAACACCAGATGAGAACGTTCTCGATTGCCCCTGACTCAGAGCAGCTTGTTGTTCACACTCTTGCGGCTGCGCAATTTGTCAGCGTTTTGCCTGCATTACCCACTCCAACGCATCCAGGCGTTTCTGGCGGTCGTAGATGTCGTTGGTGAACATCAATTCGTTGACTCCCAGATCCTCAACCAGTGCTTCCAGTTTGGATTTCAGGCTGGCGGGACCACCGGCGACTTGCATGGCCAGAAATGACTGCACCTGTGCCTGAGTGGGGATGTCCCAAAGTTCATCCATATTTTCCACCGGTGGTGGCAGAAACAGCGGTTGTCCGGTCATCAGCGCCATCACCCGTTGTTGGCTGCTGGTGGCCAGATAGAAAGCTTCGGCATCGGAAGTCGCTGCAATCAACGGAATACAGGCCATCACGTAAGGCTCTGACAGGTGTTCAGAGGGCTGGAAATCCCGCTTATAGATGGCAATGGCGTCGCGCAAATAGCGCGGCGCAAAATGCGCCGCAAAGGCGTAAGGCAAGCCGCGCATGGCCGCCAACTGGGCACTGAACAAGCTGCTGCCCAACAGCCAGATAGGCACACCGCTGCCTGCACCGGGATACGCTTGCACGCGTTTGTCTGTGGTTACCTGTTTGCCTAACAGCCGTTCCAGTTCGGCGACTTCTTCCGGAAACCGTTCAGCCCGCATGTCGTCACGGCGGAGGGCTCGACTGGTGATCGGGTCGGTACCTGGTGCGCGTCCCAGTCCCAGATCAATTCGATCACCATAGAGTGCCTGCAAGGTGCCAAATTGTTCAGCGACGACCAGCGGCGGATGGTTCGGCAGCATGATGCCGCCAGAGCCAATGCGAATATTTTCGGTTGCAGCGGCCAAATGACCAATCAGAACCGACGTCGCCGAGCTGGCGATGCCTGCCATGTTGTGGTGCTCGGCCAGCCATAACCGCTTGAAGCCGAGAGCGTCTGCATGACGGGCATGTTCAGTCACGGATTGCAGGGTTTGCGGCACGTCCATGCCCGTTGGCACGGTGGCCAGCTCCAACAGTGAAAAGGGAAGTTCGGCGAGTACGGACATAGCAACCTCAAGCGTGTTCAAGGTGTTTATGCTGACACTGAGCCTGCTGGAACAACAGTGGGGGCATTGGTAATCAGTGTTTCGATTTTGTTGTGCGGTTGAGATCCAGGGATGTTTTCGGGGGGTGTCGTATTGGGCTGCAGTGCGGGGTTGTTGGCGGGAGGGAGCGGAAAGTCTGGATAGTGACCTGAATATGTTGTTGAACATACTGTAAATCAGAATAGGGTGGCTGATGACTGGCGATAACGGCAGTTCGATTAATAACAGCCAAAGAACAACAGCAAATACCAACAGCCAGGCAATAACATCTGAGCAGGAGACTTTATGAGCATACTCAATCCAAACCTGACACTTGAGCAACTCAACGGCATTGGCGCGTCGATGCTGCCTGGCCATCTGGGCATTGAAATACTGGCTCTGGAGCAAGGCAAGCTGACCGCGCGTATGGCCGTGCAAAGCCATCACATGGCGCCGAACGGATTCCTGCACGGTGGCAGCGTGGTGTCATTGGCGGATACCGCGACCGGCTACGCGACGGTGGCGCATCTACCGGAAGGTACGCAGTCGTTTACCACCATCGAACTGAAGGCCAACTATTTTTCCAGTGTGAAGGAAGGCGCGGTGGTGCTGTGCGTGGCCAGCGCCCAGCACCTGGGACATTCTACCCAGGTATGGGACGCTGAAGTGACGGACGAAGCCAGCGGCAAGCGGCTGGCACTGTTCCGGTGTTCGAACATGGTGTTGTACCCGAAAGGCTGAATATCAGTACCTTTGTCAGCATGCGCAGATAAGGCCAGTAAAGCGCTTTTCATTGACGCAGATAGGCGTAGAGTACGCCAGCTTGAGCGACGAGGCTTCGTATCGTAACGGAGGAGCAAACTTGCTGGCTTTATTTCAACCCGTGCTGTTTGTCTGCGGCATGCTGGCAATCAGCATGGCCGTGTTTATGTTGGTGCCCATGCTGGTGTCGGTCGCAACGAACGACCATGAGTTACCGGCGTTTCTGATTGCCTCGGCCTGCTCGGCAGGGATGGGCTTGTTGCTTCTGCTGTTCAATCGACCCCGTCACTTCAACCTCAATGCCCGCCAGCTGTACCTGCTGACCAGCCTGACCTGGTTGATGCTGTCGTTTTTCAGCGCGCTGCCGCTGACGCTTACCGATCACCCGTTAAGTCTGACCGATGCGGTGTTCGAAGCTGTCTCCGGTATTACCACAACGGGTTCTACCGTGATGTCGAATCTGGACCACACGCCGCCTTCGCTGCTGCTGTGGCGTTCGATGCTGCAATGGATTGGTGGCATTGGTGTTATCGGCATGGCGGTGTCTATTTTGCCGTTCTTGCGGGTTGGGGGAATGCGGCTGTTCCAGACCGAATCTTCCGACTGGTCGGAAAAATCCATGCCCCGCTTTCAACATCTGGCGCGTGCCCTGGTGCTGGTGTACATAGGTATGACGGTGCTGTGCGCGCTGGCCTACTGGTTTGCCGGTATGACCGGCTTTGATGCCATCAACCATGCCCTGACAACGGTATCGACCGGTGGTTACGCCACCAGTGACGCTTCCATGGGGCGCTTTAACGACGCGATTTTGTGGATTGCGGTGGTCTTTATGATGCTGGGAGGCATGCCCTTTACGCTGTTTATTCGAATGCTGTCACGGCCCAGCTGGCGCATTCTGCAAGACGACCAGATTCGTGGATTTGTCTGGATCATCGT
Source organism: Oceanobacter kriegii DSM 6294 (assembly GCF_000422845.1). GTDB lineage: Bacteria > Pseudomonadota > Gammaproteobacteria > Pseudomonadales > Oceanobacteraceae > Oceanobacter > Oceanobacter kriegii. The sequence goes on along the minus strand of NZ_AUGV01000025.1, from coordinate 19,657 downwards.
CGGGTTGGTTACAGTGTTGTTTTTGCAGCAATGGCTAACGACCGATCGAGCACCGTTTGAAATCCTGACCCAGGCGGCCTTCAACATTGTTTCTGTGATCACGACCACCGGGTTTGCCTCTGCCGACTACACCTTGTGGGGCAGCTTCAGTATGGCGCTATTCTTTTTCGTGACCTTTATTGGCGGCTGTTCCGGGTCGACCAGTGGTGGAATGAAGATATTCCGATTCCAGCTGTCGTGGCTGTTCCTGCGCGACCAGATGCGCAAACTGGTGCATCCCCGTGGCTATTTTGTGGTGCGCTACAACGGCAAGGCCGTGACCGATGACATCATGGTCTCGGCGGTGGCATTTTCCTTCCTGTTCTTTCTGGTGCTGACCATTACCACCCTGGCGCTGGCCCTGACTGGCCTCGATGTACTGACCTCGCTGACCGGCGCGGCCACGGCCTTGACCAACGTCGGCCCGGGCCTCGGCGACATCATTGGCCCAGCGGGCAACTTCGCTTCCCTGCCAGATAGCGCCAAGTGGATACTGAGTTTGGCGATGATCCTTGGGCGGCTGGAGCTACTGACGCTGATGGTGTTGCTGTCGCCAGTGTTCTGGCGCGGGTGAGTTGGCGGGGCTGATGCTGCAGCCGCAACGTTATGCAGGTCGCAGTATAAAGATGGTCACGCGCTCTTATCGGTTTGGAAGTACACCTCAAAGCCTTCTGCAATAGTGATCGGAAGGCCCGTTAACTGAGACAGCTCGCGGGCTTTCTTCATGATTTTGCGAGGTGAGCGGGTGGTGTAAAAGTTCGACAGGCAGACCTCCGCTGCTGTTTGGGGAGCATTAGCAGGTTTGACGAGCAGAGCGATGTAAAAGTAGGAAAACGCGTGTTCCTGGGCATTGTGTACCGATCTGAAGTTGATCCTCAGTGACTCGAAGCCAGCGACAGGCGCGCTTTTCTCATCCGATGCATCAAACAGGCTCTGTCGTACAGTTACCGTTTCGGCGTTGATGCTGACGCATCCATTGGCCCGCGTGAGCCGAATGGCAGCGGCCATAAAAAATGCAGCGACCGCCAATGGAATGACCACAGCTCCGCCGTTGTCCAGAATCAGATACACCATCACCATTACAATACCGGTCAGAACCCAGCCGAGGCTTTTGACGATACGGCTGGTCTCCGAGGTCATCCGTATGACGTTGCGCTTCATCGTGTCTTCCTAATCCTGGTGATGGAGAAATATCTGCCTGGTTCGCGTTCATGGTGCGCGGTGCATAACACCCTACGTCTCAAAAACAATCATGTAGGGTGCGGCAACCCGTTCATGTAGGGTGCGCACTGCGCAGTGCGCACCGAAAACCCGCTGAAACCCGCCGTTAAGCACCCAGTACGTGAATAAACACCATCACGATCAGCGCGATGTTCACCAACAGCGCCACACTGAAGAAATAACTGCGTGGGCTGGGGTTTTTCTCGGTGGCGATGGCGTAGTAGAGCACCATATGAAGAATTCGGGCAACGGCATAGACCCAACAAATTGCCCCCAATTTGAACGGGTCGAAGCCGCTTAAAATGCCAATGATGGCCGGGCCAGCCAGCAACGGCAGGTTCTCCAGCGAGTTCATAAAGGTGCGATGGCTGCGGAACACGAACGATTCATGCCCTAACTTTTCATTCACCACGCCCGGCACATAATGTTGCTGCTTGCGGTGAGCAATCATGGCGATCACGCTTTGCGCCATCACCGTGGCGAAAATCAGCATCAACGCCTGCATGGCGAGGCTGTATTCGGTCAGGATTTCGTTCATCGGATTTCCTCTTCGGGTGTTTGTGTCGCTGGTGTTTGAATCAGCAGGCGATCAAAACGACAATCAAAACAATGCCAGCCGCTTGGCCATGTCCTGCCATTCACGAGAACGACTGTCACTGCTGGCGCGCTGGCTGGCTACTCCATCGACCAGCATGTTGCTGGCAAGGTTCAGCCCCCAGGTGGATTCCAGAAACAGGCTGGCCTTGGATTTGTTATGCAGTACGTAGGGCGTGTAGTCGCTGGCCCAATGACAGAACTCGTCGGTCAGAATCACCAGCTGGACGCCTTTTTCCACCGCAATATCGCAAATAATGCGGGTTTCTCGGGCATAGGGAATCACGTCGATCAGGATCAGCACTTCATAGCCAGGCTGACGTTCGGGCGTGCCCAACAACTCGCCCAACATACCGTCGTGAGCCGACAGGTAATGCACTTTAGGACGCGCCAGTGATAGCCGGCGGCTAAAGTCTTCGGCCAGTCCGCGCACGGTTTGAAAACCAGAGACGAACACCCGTTCGGCGGTGCTGACGTGGCGAATCAGGCTTTGCCACTCCTCACTCTGGAACTGTTCAAACAGCCGCATCATGGCCTGCATCTCGTGATCGAGCACTTCTTTATGACGGCTGATTTCCGCGCTGGGCTGATGGTGCTCCGACACCACCGGGATCATTTCCTGCTGAAGTTCCTGTTTCAGTGCCGATATGCCCTGATAGCCCGCCCGTTTCAGAAAACGACTGACCGTGATGGCGCTGACGGCGGCTTTTTCGGCGATGGATGCACCGGTCTCGTAACCGATGCGTTCCAGATTCAGCAATATGTACTGGGCCACACGGGCTTCCGATGGACTTAACTGAGGCATCAGTTCCTTGATGTGCTGGGCCGAACGGGTGGCCAGATATTCGGGTTTGGACGAAAACGTATTCTGCATTCTGGCCTCGATGTTAGTTGCTCAGAGGGGGTGGGGCTGTGGTGTCCTTCTGTGGTGCGTGTTTTTGGCGTCGTGCACCGATTACGATGTCATTTCAGGTGTTAAAACACGCCAGCTTTCCGGATTTGTTTTTATAACCTTCTGATTTAAATGGAAAAAATAATAATGTTATAAATCTAACATATCTTGATGTTGTGTGATTTATACCCGATTTTACACTGTGGATCATCCATTGAACGACTGTCCGTCTACTCAATCCGAGGTGATCCATGAAGGTTCTGAATTCTGTATCTGCTGGCTGTCAGCAGCTGACCCGATCGTTAACTCTGGCCTGTGCGGTGTCCGCCGCTGCCGTTTCTGCCCCTGTCATGGCTGCCGAAGAGCTGAATCTGTACAACTGGGGCGACTACATCAACCCGGAAGTGCTGACCCGTTTCACTGCAGAGACTGGCATCAAAGTTAACCTTGACACCTACGGCTCCAACGAGGAAATGCTGGCCAAGTTGCAGGCTGGCGCTACCGGTTACGACATCGTATTTCCGTCGGTACATATGCAGGACATCATGTCCCATCTGAAGCTGCTGCATAAAACCAACATCAACCAATCCGCTGGCTTCAAGAATATCGACCCGGCCCACCTGAAAGCCAAAACCGACCCCAAGGGGGAATACTGCCTGCCATACGCCTGGGGTTCTGTGGGTATTGTTTACAACAAGGAGCTTGTGCCAGAGCTGAACAGCTGGAACGAATTCTTCGCACTGCCAGAGCAAGGTAAAAAAATCGCCATGCTCGACGATATGCGTGAAGACATTGGTATTGCGCTGATTCTGCAAGGTGAAAGCGTGAACAGTGTTGATCGCGACCAGCTAAAAGCGGCACAAGCCTTTCTGATTGAGCAAAAACCAAACGTCTCTGCCTTTACCTACGACAGCATCCCGATGGTGCAGTCCGGCGATATCGCCGCAGCCCAGTGGTACGTCGGTGCCATGATGTACGTGCTGGAAGACCCGGAAAAGCTGGCTTATGTGATTCCGGAAGAAGGCGCGACCATGTATCAGGAAAACATGTGTGTGCTGAACAGCGCACCGAACAAGTCCAACGCCAAGGCGTTCCTCGAATTCTTTATGAAGCCTGAAATTGCCGCCCTGAATGCGGCTCAGCAGGCTAATGGCACGGCCAACAAGGCGGCGGTTTCTCTGTTGCCGGAGAATCTACGTGCGAATCCGGCAGTTAACCCTCCGGCTGAGGTGATGGACAAGCTGCAGATCTTTGAAGATCTCGGCAAAGGCCTGAAGCTGTATGACCGCGTCTGGACCAAGGTGCGTACCGCTTCCTGACGGTCGATAGGGTGGCTGGACAACAGTGTATTAGCCGCCCTGTTCACATCAGCCATTCCAATCCGTACTCCAATCTCCCATCCAACCAATGTCGCCGTGTATTCGAGTAGTTGCCGGTGACTCCCGAGGTGTTTATGTCGATAGCGTTTTCCCACAATCCAGCCAGCGATTACCTGCGGGTGCGCAATGCCGTTCGTCATTTCAACACACCGGAAGGTGGGGTGGTGAAGGCGCTGGACGGCATCAACCTGAACATCGGTCAAAGCGAATTTATTACCTTGCTGGGGCCGTCCGGCTGCGGCAAAACCACGTTGCTGAAAATCATCGCCGGGTTTGAACGGCTCGATAGCGGCAAGATTACTCTCGACTCACAAACTCTGCTGGAACTGTCTGCCCACCGTCGTCCGGTCAATACCGTGTTCCAGTCCTACGCGCTGTTTCCGCACATGAGCGTGGGCGACAACGTCGGCTACGGTCTGGAAGTGGCGGGCGTGAAAAAACCGGAACGTGTTCAACGCATCGGCGAAGCGCTGGAAATGGTCGGCCTGGCGGGCATCGAAAAGCGGCTGCCATCGCAACTGTCTGGTGGTCAGCAACAGCGCGTGGCTCTGGCCCGTGCGATTGTGAATCGCCCCAAGGTACTGCTGCTGGATGAGCCGCTGTCGGCACTTGATCGCCATTTGCGGATGAAGATGCAGATTGAACTGAAAAACCTGCAAACCGAATTGGGCATCTGTTTTCTGTTTGTGACCCACGATCAGGAAGAAGCGCTGACCATGTCGGACCGCATTGTGGTGCTGAATGGTGGCAAAGTAGAACAACTGGGGACACCAACCGAAATCTATCACCGTCCTGCCAGCCGTTTTGTTGCCGACTTCATTGGCGAGAGCAACGTGTTTGAAGGCAAGGTGGTGCGCTTTGATGACTTCGGTGCCGACGTGCAGTGTGGTGAATTGTTGATTCGAACCGAGGATCGCAACCTGATTACCGGCTCGGCCGTGGAAGTCATGCTGCGGCCAGAGCAGTTTACCTTGTTGGATTCCAGCACGTCGGCCGCCGGACAGCAGGTACTGACCGCCACGCTGGAGCAAGCTGTCTTTGTAGGCAGTGATCACCAGCTGGTGTGTCGCCTGGCTTCAGGCCAGCAAATCAGTGCGTTGGTTCGTGGCCATTGTCATCACTTGCAAGTCGGCCAACCGCTGCAGCTGGCGTATTCATCAGCGGATGTTCATACCATCCCGGCCGTGTTTTAACGGAGGGCTGACGGATGCGAGCACTCTCCCGCGAAACCACGGCACTGACCCTGTTACTGGCGCCCGTTACCTTGTTTCTGGCGATCTTTTTTCTGATTCCACTCGGCATTATGGCGGTTTACAGCCTGCTGGAACCCGGCTTGTATGGCGGCGTGGAATGGAGCTTCTACCACTGGAACTACGGCCGTATTCTCGGCTGGGCCGATGGCTTTATCGAAGAGTTCGATATCGTCTATTTGCAGGTACTAGGACGTTCGATGGGACTGGCGGCGCTGACGGTCATAAGCACCTTGCTGATCTGTTTTCCGGTGGCGTTCTGGATCAGCCGCTTGCCTGCCAAACAGAAGAACTTCTTTATCTTCCTGATCACACTGCCGTTTTTTACCAGCATGATCGTGCGCCTGTACGCCTGGGTGTTGATTCTGCGTGACTCCGGCTTTGCCAATCAGTTGCTTGAATGGCTGGGCCTGATCTCAGAGCCGCTCGACCTGATGTTCACCGGCACCGCGGTGATCATAGGTATGGTCTACATCTTTATTCCGTTCATGTTCCTGCCGATTTATTCCAGCATCGAAAAGCTCGATATGTCGCTGGTGCAGGCATCGCAGGACCTCGGTGCGTCGCCGTTCACCACCTTCCGTCGCATCGTGCTGCCCAGCGTGATGCCGGGTGTCATCGCTGGCTGCATTCTGGTGTTTATCCCCAGCCTCGGAAACTTCGTGGTGCCGGATCTGTTGGGCGGTGCACGGGTAGTGATGATCGGCAATCTGGTCGAGCAGCAATTCCTTTACGCCCGTAACTGGCCATTTGGTGCTGCGCTGTCGATGGTGATCATCGCTGTGATGATGCTGCTGATGGCGGTGTACCTGTTCCGTGTCGTCAAAGCCGACAGCAACCGTTAATCCGGGAGGAGATTGCTATGAATCGTTCGTTAGGTAAAACGCTGCTGACCGGATACGGCTGGTTGTTCTTTCTGTTCCTGTACGCGCCAGTGGCATTGATTGTGATCTATTCCTTCAACGCCAACCCAATCAACGTAATGACCTGGAAAGGCTTCACCTGGGACTGGTACGTCGGCCTGTTTGGCGGTGCTACCACGGTGTCGGAATCATCCCTGTATGTGGATTCAACCGATCAGTTGTTAGACGCCTTGCTCACCAGCCTGAAGGTCGCCTTCAGCGCGACGGTGATTGCCACCGTAATGGGCACCTGCGCGGCACTGGCGATGGCGCGCTACCGTTTTCGCTTCAAGGGCTTCTATCAGGCGCTGTTGTTTGTGCCGATGGTGATGCCAGACATCGTGCTGGGCATTGCCTTGCTGATTTTCTTTGTTGGCGCGGGCATCAGCCTGGGGTCAACCAGCATTGTGATTGGTCACTGCACCTTCCTGACCAGCTACGTCTTTATTGTGGTGAGTGCCCGCCTGGCCGGAATGAACCCGCTGGTGGAAGCGGCCTCGGCCGATCTTGGCGCCAACGAATGGGTGACCTTCCGCCGAATAACCTTGCCGCTGATTCTGCCGGGCGTGATCGGTGGTGCGCTGCTTAGCTTTATTATTTCGATGGACGATCTGGTGATTACCTATTTCATCAGTGGCGTTGATTCCACCACCTTGCCGGTTTACATCCTCAGCATGATCCGTCGTGGCATCAAGCCCGAGATCAATGCCATTGCCACCCTGATGCTGCTGTTTTCCATCGCCATTGCAGCGGCAGGCATCTACTTCAAATCCAGAAACACCGCTCAGTGAGGGACGGACTATGAATACTCAAAAGACCAAATTGCGTGGCCGCGAACTGGGCTTGCCATTTCCCGGTGTCACTGGACCAAACAATGCCATCACCGACGTCGTTGGTGTCGAGGTGGGTTACACCACCTTGATTGACGACAACCCGCAGTCACCAGCTCGAACGGGTGTTACCGCAATCCTGCCGCGTGGCAAGGACAGCACTCCACGGCCGGTATGGGCGGGCACCTTTGCGCTCAACGGCAACGGCGAAATGACCGGCACTCACTGGATTCAGGATGGCGGCTATTTTGTTGGCCCGATGATGATCACTAACTCCCACGGTGTGGGTATTACTCATCATGCCGCCACCAAATGGATGATTCGCCATTACGGTGAAAGCTGGAATAACCATCACCTGTGGGCCATGCCGGTGGTCGCTGAAACCTACGACGGCGTGCTTAACGACATCAACGCCCAGCATGTCACCGAAGCCGATGCGCTGGCAGCGCTGGAATCTGCTTCAGGAGGGAATATTGCCGAAGGTAACGTCGGCGGCGGCACAGGCATGATTGCCTACGACTTCAAAGGCGGTACTGGCACCGCCTCACGGGTGATCGAAATTGACGGCGAACGCTACACCGTCGGCGTACTGGTGCAGGCCAATCATGGTTTGCGCCCGTGGCTTAACGTACTGGGCGCACCGGTGGGCAAGGCCATGCCGGATAACCGCATTCACGACGTTCACGAACAGGGCTCCATCATTGTGGTGGTCGCCACTGACGCACCGATGCTGCCACATCAATTACGCCGAATGGCCAAACGCGCGGCGATTGGGATTGGTCGCAATGGCTCACCGGGAGGCAATAACTCCGGCGATATCTTTATGGCTTTCAGCACCGCCAACGAACAGGACTTGCCGCAGCTGTCCGGTGCCATGCGCCATATGACCTGCCTCAACGACGAAGTATTCGACGACTTCTACATGGCGGCAGTGGAGGGCATTGAAGAAGCCGTGATTAACGCCATGTTGGCGGCGGAAGACACCCCGACCTTCAAACAACCGGCAGGCAAGGTCTGCGAAGCAATTAATGGCGAAGCACTGGCGGCGCTGGTGAACCGCTATCATGACCGCCATCAGAGTGCGTGAAACTTCAGGGTAGTGATACATCCAAACCGAGGTTATTTGCGTTGGTTTGGGACTATTTGGACCTGATATCCTTTTATGGAATTACAAGTCGCCTGTCTTCTGAAAGATATAAGGTATCGCCGTCCCAGCCCTGGAATATGCTTTTGTTCGTATATTCCAGGGCCCCCGGAGGAAGCAGCTGCAGCTTGCCTTTGTACTCAGCCTCTCCCGATTCATTGTAGATTTCACTTCGATAAATATTGTTTTGAAGCTTTTCAATGAAGACGTAAACCCCACCATCTGAGCCGCCAACCCAAAATGCAGATTCTGGAACTGAGGATGGTTTGTTCCTGATAGATGATTCCTCGGTTGTTGAGTCACAGGCTGGTAGCAGTGCTAGTAGAATCAGAGGCAATAGAAGGTATTTCACCAAACCACTCCGTTGTAGTTGATTGCTTACATCGGTAATACACGGCTCTCAGCCAGTGTTCACCCCTCCAATCGCTCCCGGTACTGCGCTTCAATCCCCTGAATATGCTCTTGCACATAGTCCACAAAGGCTTTCATTACCGGGTTGGGTTGTTTGTCGTTAAGGTATACCAGGCACCAGGAACGGCGCAGTGGAAAGCCTTCTAACGGCAGTTCTACCAGTGCCCCGGCGTTCAGTTCAGAAAGTGCGGTCAGGCGTGGAATCACGGTGACGCCCAGGCCTGCCATGACGGCGTGTTTGAGGCCGTCGTTGGAGTCAATTTGCAATACTGGCTCGAGTGATACGCGAATCTGGCGTGCCCACAGGTTCATGGCCTGGCGGGTGCCGGACTCTTCTTCTCGTACGATCAATCCGGCGTTGAGAAAGTCGCGTATTGAAACCTGCTTTTGCGCCAGTAGTGGATGATTGGGCGGTACCACCGGGATCAGTTCGTTGTCCAGAAAGGGCAGGGTGTCGAGGTGTTTGTCTACCGGGGCCATGCCCATCACTGTGAGGTGGTCGGTGTTGTTTTGCAGCCGTTCGATGGCTTCGGTGCGTTGCACCATGCGCACGTGCACGTTGATTTGTGGGTGCTGTTTTCTAAACTGCGGCAGCAGCCATGGCAGTACGCAGTGTGCGGTGTCGACGGCTGCAATGTGCAGATCACCAGCGACCTGGCTGCCCATCATGATTAGTTCGTTTTGCAGCGCTTTTAATTCCCCGAACATCACATCGATGCAGCTGGCCAGCTTCTCACCGGCGGCGGTGCAGAACAGTTTTCGTCCTGCGTATTCAAACACTGGTTGACCTAGCGCCTGTTCTAATTGGCGTACCTGAGAGCTGACGGCGGGCTGGGTCAGGCCCAGTTGTTCGCCAGCTCGGCTGTAATTTCGGTGTTGATACACAGCACGAAAGACTTGCAGCTGTCTGAATGACAGTCGATTCACCAGCTGTTGGACGGAGTTGGGCATGTTTTCGGTCTGTGTGATCTATGTATAAGCTTCAGCTTATAGATACTCAAATAAATATCAATTTTGGCTTCATGAATGCCTGCCTTACTGTGCCGTGACTGGATTCAACGAGGAATCGATCATGCTCAAGAAGGTACTTATCGCCAACCGTGGCGAGATCGCCGTGCGTATTGTCCGAGCGTGCGCTGAAATGGAAATTCGTTCGGTGGCTATTTATACCGAGCCTGATCGTTATGCCCTGCATGTGAAGCGTGCAGATGAGTCTTATTCCTTGGGTGAAGACCCGCTGGCCGGTTATCTCGACCCGCTGCGCATTGTTAACCTGGCGGTGGAAACCGGTTGTGATGGTATTCATCCGGGCTACGGTTTCCTGTCTGAAAATGCCGAATTCGCCCGTTTGTGCGAAGAAAAGGGCATCACCTTTATTGGTCCAAAATCTTCTGTAATTCATGGCATGGGTGACAAAACCCAGGCCCGTGATTCCATGCGTGCTGCTGGCGTTCCGGTAACGCCGGGTTCTGATGGCAACCTTGCCAACGTGGATGAAGCACTGGCGCTGGCCGAAGAGGTTGGTTACCCGGCGATGATCAAAGCCACTTCCGGTGGCGGCGGTCGGGGGATTCGTCGTTGTGACTCGCCGGACGAGCTGCGTCAGCAGTATCCGCGAGTGATTTCCGAAGCCACCAAGGCTTTTGGCTCAGCCGATGTGTTCCTTGAAAAATGCATTGTGAACCCGCGCCATATCGAGGTGCAGGTGCTGGCCGACAGCCATGGCAACGTGATTCACCTGTACGAGCGTGACTGCTCTATCCAGCGCCGTAACCAGAAGCTGATCGAAATCGCCCCAAGCCCGCAGCTGACCCCTGAACAACGTGAGTACATCGGTAATCTGGCGGTTAAAGCTGCCGAAGCGGTGGGCTACGAGAACGCCGGTACGGTGGAATTTCTGCTGTCGGGCAACAAGGTGTACTTCATGGAGATGAACACCCGGGTTCAGGTGGAGCACACCATCACAGAGTCCATCACGGGTGTGGATATTGTGCGCGAACAGCTGCGCATCGCCTCTGGCCTGAAGTTGAGCTATCGCCAGGAAGACATCAGCTACCGTGGCTTTGCTTTGCAGTTCCGTATTAACGCCGAAGATCCGAAAAACGATTTCCTGCCAAGTTTTGGCCGCGTTACCCATTACTACGCACCGGGCGGTCCGGGCGTGCGGGTCGATACCGCCATTTACACCGGTTATGAGATTCCGCCGTATTACGACTCCATGTGTCTGAAGCTGATTTGCTGGGCGCTGACCTGGGACGAAGTGATCGCCCGTGGCAAGCGCGCCCTTGACGACATGCGTCTGCGCGGCATCAAGACCACCGGCACCTATTACCAGCAGATTCTGGATCACCAGGACTTCAAGGCTGCGAATTTTGACACCAGCTTTGTGCCGACCCATCCGGAGTTGCTGAATTACTCCGAAAAACGCGACCCAAGCGAAATTGCCCTGGCACTGGCCGCCGCCATTGCTGCCCACATGGCTGCCTGATCAAGGAGATATGAAGATGAGCAAGAAGCCAGTACAGGTAACCGACGTTACATTGCGCGATGCCCACCAGTCGCTGATCGCCACCCGTATGCGTACCGAAGACATGCTGCCGATTTGTGAAAAACTCGATGCCATCGGCTTCTGGTCGCTGGAAGTGTGGGGCGGTGCCACCTTTGACGCTTGCGTGCGTTTTCTGAAAGAAGATCCATGGGAGCGCCTGCGCCAACTGCGTGCAGCGCTACCGAACACCCGTCTGCAAATGCTGCTGCGTGGCCAGAACCTGCTGGGCTACCGCCATTATGCCGACGACGTGGTCGAAGCCTTCGTGCACAAGGCGGCTGAAAACGGCATGGACGTGTTCCGTGTATTCGACGCACTGAACGATATTCGTAACCTCGAAACCGCCATGAAAGCAGTCAAGGCGGCGGGCAAGCATGCCCAAGGCACGCTGTGCTACACCACCAGTCCGGTGCATACGCCAGAGTTGTATGTGCAGCAAGCCAAAGACCTGATCAACATGGGCGCTGATTCCATCGCCATCAAGGACATGGCCGGCCTGCTGACGCCTTACGCCACCTTCGATCTGGTGAAGGCTTTGAAAGACGCGGTGGATGTCGAGGTGGTTATCCACAGCCACAGTACTGCCGGTCTGGCGCCGCTGGTGCAGCTGAAAGCCATCGAAGCGGGTGCTGATCGCATTGATACGGCGATTTCTTCTTTCGCCAGCGGTACCAGCCATCCGGCCACTGAGTCTCAGGTCGCGGCGCTGAAAGGCACCGACTACGACACCGGCCTGGATCTGGAGAAGCTGGGCGAGATCGCCGATTACTTCCGCGAAGTGCGCAAGAAATACCACCAGTTTGAATCCGAGTTCACTCGTGAAGACGTGTCGGTGCAGATCAATCAGGTGCCGGGCGGCATGATGTCGAATTTGGCCAACCAGCTGAAAGAACAGAACGCGCTGGACAAGATCCGCGACGTGTTTGACGAAATTCCACGGGTACGTGAAGACCTGGGCTTCCCTCCGCTGGTAACGCCGACGTCGCAGATTGTCGGTACCCAGGCGGTCTACAACGTGCTGTCGGGCGAGCGCTATAAAACCATCACCAACGAGGTGAAACGCTACCTGCAAGGTGGTTATGGCAAGGCGCCAGCCAGCGTCAACGCCGACCTGCAAAAGAAAGCCATTGGTAACGAGATCGCTATCGAACACCGCCCGGCTGACGATCTGGCACCGGAAATGGCCAAGCTGAAAGCCGATATCGGCGAGCTGGCCCAAACCGACGAAGACGTACTCACCTTCGCCATGTTCCCGGACCTTGGCCGTGAGTTCCTGCAGCAACGCGCTGCCGGCACCTTGCAGCCAGAAGCACTGCTGCCGGTCGACAGTGGTGAGAAGAAAATGGGCATCGCCACCGAGTTTGCCATTGATGTGCACGGCGAAAGCTACGACATCGCCGTCACCGGTGTGGGCGACTTCGGTGCCGGCAAGCGCAAGATCTATCTGTCGATGGACGGTGTACCGACCGAAGTGGTGTTCGAGCCGCTTAATGAATACGTCGACGGTGGCGAAACCAAAGGCCGTAAACGGGCTTCCGAACCGTGCCATGTGACCGCCGCTATGCCGGGCAATGTGGTTGAGGTACTGGTGAAAGAGGGCGATGAAGTGAAAGCCGGTCAGGCGGTACTGATTGCCGAAGCCATGAAGATGGAAACCGAAATCCACGCCAACGTGGCTGGTAGCGTGAAGGCCATTCATGTGGTGAAGGGCGACCGCGTCACGCCTGGCGAGGTGCTGATCGAGATCGGCTGATTTAAAGAATCAGGAATTTGTGCCGTTTGTGTGCGACTTACCCCTCGTGCAAACGGCCAAATAAAGTGCCCCACCGCTCATCCAGGGTGCTTTTCTTTGGTGGCTGAAGCCCGGTTTGAGGCGGTTTTAAGCGTCTGAATTGTTCGCTTCAGTCACAATTTTTATTCCAGAGCCCTGTTGGCTGAATTTCTTTCATTCAACAGGTGTCTATTTGTCCGCACTGTCGTAGTCTTCTGCCAAAGATGACTGCGTCAAGCGCGGATAGCCGTATTGAAAATGTGTAATTCCAGAGTGGGAGCTGCGATGAAAAAACTGGTTCAGGGTGTGCTTAATTTCCAGAAAGATGTTCATCCGGAAAATAAAGAGCTGTTTGATGAGTTGGCTACAGGCCAGAGCCCGGAAATCCTGTTTATCACCTGTTCTGACTCCCGTATCGACCCTAACCTGGTGACGGGTTCGGAGCCGGGCGATCTGTTTATTTGCCGTAACGCTGGCAACATTGTGCCGCCACATGCGCACCACACCGGTGGTATGACGGCTTCTATCGAGTACGCCGTGGCGGTACTGGGTGTGCGCCATATCATTATCTGTGGCCATGCCGACTGTGGTGCCATTAAAGGCGCGCTGGACATGAGCAAGGTGGAAGGTTTGCCACACGTGCACGAGTGGCTGGGTCACTGTCGTTCGGCGATGGACATCGTCCGTGAGCGTCACCAGATTCCGCGCACCAATCCGATTGATGGCTGCCACCTGAACGAATGCATCAGCGAAAACGTGTTGCAGCAGGTTCAGCACATCCGTACTCACCCGGCGGTTGCTTCCAAGGTCGCGACGGGCAAGGTGTTTGTTCACGGTTGGGTATACGACATCAAGAGTGGCGACATTCAGGCCAGTGACGAACACTGCACCAAATTCCTGTCATTCGATGAGCGTTACAAAGACGTGATCGAACAGCTGTAATCACTGTTTGTGAACAAAAACAGCCGCTGCTGTCTTCAGACAGTAGCGGCTTTTTTGTGGTGTTGCTTTGGCTCCATTGGCTTAGAGCAGCTGGGTTAGCGCGGTAGCATCAAATTCCATTTGATGGCACTGATGCGCACCATAAACACCAACAGCAAGGTCGAAATCACCGCCGCATTGGCATCCACCTTGTGCCACAGCACCGCATACAGCATCGACCCCGCCCAGCTGGCGGTGGCGTAGAACGGCCCCTTGAACACCAGTGGCTCTTCGTTCAGCAAAATATCCCGCAAAATCCCGCCGGCAACGCCGGTAATCACCCCCATAAAACTGGCGACCAGCCAATTGGTGCCCACCATCAAGGCCGCTTGTGTACCGGCAATGGTGTAGAGCGCCAGCGCGATGGCGTCGGGAATTTCAAACCAGCGTGCCTCCAGTTCGATACGTCGGGCCACCCAGAACGTCAGCAATGCGCCGACCCAGGTGATCACCAGATAGCTGGGGTCGCCAATCCAGAAAACCGGCCGATCCAGAATCACATCCCGCAGGGTGCCACCGCCCAACGCGGCGCAAAACGCTATGATCATCACGCCGAACAAATCGAATTTTTTCTGGCGGGCGTCAATCACCCCGGCAGCGGCGGAAAACACCGAAGCAAACAGGGTAGACCAGTACAAAATGGCGGCGGTATTGGGGGAAAAGTCCATCACGTTCAGTGGTGCTCAGGGTCAGAGAACAGAAAGTGGCGGACTTTATCAAAGGCGACTGTGGCTTGAACAGACACAGTCGGGGTTAGGCAGATTGCCGAAACGCGACAGTTTATTGCCCGATCAGCATTTCCAGTACGAACTTGGAGCCAAAATACGACAGGATCAGAAAGGCGGTGCCGGTCAAGGTCCAGCGACTGGCCGTAACGCCGCGCCAGCCGTAGCGGTAGCGGCCAAACAATAATACGGCAAACACCGCCCAGCCGATGCTGGCAAACGCCACCTTGTGCACCAGGTGCTGGGCTTGCATGTCGCTGACGCTGGGCCAGCCAATGGCAAAGGCCAACGTCAGCAGGATTTCACCCAGCCAGATCATCTCGAACAGCAGTAAATCCATGGTTTGCAGTGGTGGCAGTGCCTGAATCAGGCCGTGGGTCTTGTGGCTGCGCAGATGGCGGTCCTGCAGGTACAGCAATACCGATTGCACAGCGGCAATCACGAACACGCTGTAAGCCAGAATCGACAACAGAATATGCCAAACCAGACTGTAACTCAGGTGATCGAGAGAGAACTTCTGGTCGGTTGCTGCCGCCAGCAGCAACACCAGACTGATCATCGGTAGTAGCCCAACCAGCAGGTTTTCTACCGGTTTTCTAAGGCTCGAAAACAACACCAGCAGCACCATCACCAAACCGATGACGGCACCAATATCAAAGAAGGCAAAATTGATGCTGGGGTGGTCCACCGGTGACGCATAAAGCACGGCGTAACCCACATACACCAGGTGGGCGATGGCCCCCAGCATGCTGAACGTCAGCACCTGATTGCGAGCAGCGGGACGCTTTCCTGTCACCACTTGCCATTGACGAAACGCCGCCAGCGCGTAGAGCACGATGGCCGGCAGTACGATAAGAATTTCAGACATAACCAGTGTTCCATTAAGACTGGCTCAGTGTCGCACATGGCCTTTGCTTAGCAAAGTCGATGAGAGTCAATTTCATCCGCCTGGATCAAGACAGCGTGACCTGATTATCGTGAATTCTTGACCTGTTGCAGCCATTGTTGATCGCGCCAGCTGCGGTTGTCGTTCAGGTTGGCTCTGGCCCAGTGCAGGGCCTTGGTGTGGTTGCCCTTGATGTTGTGGTAGTAGCGACTGATTTCGTAAGCGTGGACGCTGGCCTGATTGTGCAGTCGGTAATGAATGCGGTGGGCGATCAGCGACTTCCAGCGTTTGGCGTCGCGGGCTCGCGGCTGACTGTGCAGCCAGGCTTCGCTGACACGTAGCATCAGAGCGTCGTCCATCAGCGAGTCTTTGGCGTACAGCTGCGGCAGGGTGTGGATAACGGCCTGATATTGTTGGGTTGCCAGCGCGCTGTCTGCCCATTGGGCCCAGAATGCCACCGGCAAACTGTCGGCTGGGTATCTCTGGGCGATGCTGTCTAACACCTTGAAGGCTTGCTGGTGGCTGTCTGTATCGTGATGGCTTTGCTGCTCCAGGTACTCGGCGTGCAGCTGGCTCAGCCAAACGTCCATATAGCGCGGCAGGGTACGAGACTCGGCTTGGGGTCCGGCTTGAGGGACGGCTCGGGACTCGGATTGAGGGACGGCTTTGGATAAGCCGCCCTGATTCGTGTGCTGGAAGCTGGCGTCCTGCGGCTGGAAAGCCGCTTGTGAAGACCGCGCCTGCTGAATAATGGCTTGCAGGTTGGCATCCTGATTACTGCGCGCATCAGACAAACAGGCGCTGACGACCAATGTGGATGCTTTTAGCAGCAGGGATTTACAGCTGGCTTCGGCAGCTTCGAATTCGCCCAACATCACTTCCGTGCGGGCCTTCATCAGCATGGCACTCGGCCAATAGCGGCTGGTGGGTGGAATCTGCTGTAACTGCTCCAGTGTCGTCGCAAAGCGATGGTTGTATTGGTCGATGCTGGCCAGTGTCAGTTGCTGCCAATCGGTCGGTGTTTGCTCAAATATTTGAGGGTGTTGTTGGATCAGTGTCTCGGCAATGATCACGTGGTCTGAGCCGGACGGAAGCGCCCGACGAGCCAGTTGCTGGTCGATGTAATCCTGAAATTCCACAACAGAAAACGCAGCAGGTGTTTGCGCCAGCAGTTGCTCCAGTCGTTTGGCAATGTCCGGTACCGAATGCGACCAGACAGAAGTGGCCATGGCGGCCAGTAGCGTAAAGACGAACAAGGGTTTCATAGCCAGGACCGCTCGTTGATTGGCCATCCGGGCCGATGATTATGGAAGATAGTCGCTTTTTCCCCAGCTCCCCCGACGACCGCTTGCATATACAGCGGTGCCGGAGGCTGGGTGGAAAACACAGGGGCTCGATCTACTGGTTAAGCAGATCCTGCAGTTGGGACGTTTCCAGCTCGGTGCCGGTAAAGGTCAGTTCGTCGATGGCGACGGGCTCCGCCGTAAGAGGGTCACTGACGGCAAAGGCATCGTTAACGAAACTGAGCAGGTCGGCTTCTTCAGTATCGTTGTCCTGATACTGATCCAGCGTGTCGGTCAGCTTGTTGGCGTCGTCGCTGTCCGAACAACCCGCCAGCAACAATGCCGTGGCAGCAACCGCCGGGAGCATTAATGGTTTAAGCATCATGGCTGCCTCCTCAGTTGCTGGAACCCGGCAATGGGGCCTTGAAGTAAGGGAACGCGGCGTCGAAGTAGCTGACGTTCACTGGTGCGCGGTCGGTCAGCTCGGCGGTGCCAACCGGTGCATCGCTGGTTTCGCAGAGGCCCAGGTTGTCTCCGGCATCACCGGCGGTGCCGCTGCCATCCAGATCGACAGCAATGGGATGGCACAGTGCGCCCATCACCACGCGCAGGGCGATGTCGACCACATCGTCACCGGGACGACGACCGTTGGGGAAGCCGGCCAAATCACCGGCTACCACGCCAAAGGTGCTTTGCTCAGAGGCGGTCGTGGCCGCCACGGCGGTGTTCAGACGCACCATTTCAGACAAGGTACCGTCCGACAACTGATTTACACCGGGGAAGCCGGTCAGGAAGGCCGTCACCAGATCGGCACGGGGGAAGTTGGTTGGCGCGATGTTGGCGTTGGCGTCGCCGGTCAGGGCTTCACCAAACAGGATATTGATCAGGGCTGGCAGCGTCGGGTGGGTGACGTAGTCGGCAAACTGTGTGTCGTTAACTGGCTCAGAAGCATTGAAGGTGTCTTTTTTCGACAGGCCAATCACAACCTCATTCACCAGCGGCATGCCCAGTCGGGACACCTGCACGTAAGCACCGCCGTA
This sequence comes from Oceanobacter kriegii DSM 6294, assembly GCF_000422845.1. Taxonomy (GTDB): domain Bacteria; phylum Pseudomonadota; class Gammaproteobacteria; order Pseudomonadales; family Oceanobacteraceae; genus Oceanobacter; species Oceanobacter kriegii. Next base: position 1,761 of record NZ_AUGV01000025.1, on the reverse strand, counting down.
CACGTCGGGCTTATCGAAGTCGGCGTTCGGATTCTGGATACGCACCTGCTGGGTGCTGGCGGTGGTCCAGCCACCAATCACGGTGCCGGACTCGCCCAGCAGACAGTCTTTATGCAGTTTCAGCGCAATGGTGGTGACGTTCTTGTCGGCCAGGTCATCGTTGGCGTCATCCTGAATGCCCTGCCAGGTTTCATCGCCCAGTGGCAGTGGAATGTAATTCACCAGGTCGAAGGTTTTGCCCAGATTCACTACAAACGGGTCTTTGCGTTGACCAACAAATACTTCACCGCCTGAGCAGCTGTCGATGCTCAGATCGTGCACATAGCCTGCGGCGTAACTGGCGTAGTCAGCAAAGGATTTCTCACCGATGTTGTCCATCGGCTTGTCGTAACTCATGCCGCCGTTCAATACGGTTCGGGTGCCACTACGGCGGTCGCCGGTGACCATCGCAACAGTGTAGGTTTCCATATAGTTGGTGGCGCTGGCAGCCGGGTCGGTGGTGTCGATCTGGCCGAAGTTTTTCAGGGGGATATCGACATCGCGGTCGTCAATGGTCAGGGCCACACCTCCGTCACCACCCAGTGTTTGGCTGAATTGAAACTGGAAAGTGACGTCTTCCATGCCATCGCCGTTTTGGTCGATGTGAATTTCGTACAGGCCGTTGGGGTCCAGACTGAAATAGTTGGGGCCGCCGTAGGCATCTTGCAGAGGCACGTAGTTGGCCATCAGCACCACGTGATCCGGATTGTCCGCCATGCCGTTGTCATCGGCGTCGGTGTAATCCATAAACATATAGAAGTCGGCGGCATCAAGCGTCGGAGTACGAGTGATGGCCGGGGCTTCACGGTGACTGGAGGCGAGCACGGTTGGAGCGGACAAGGCAACGGACGTTGCCACGGCCATAAAAGCCGCTTTTGGGAGTGTGTTCAAACTGCGAACCTCTTGTTATTGGATGTGGGCTGCTGTTTGTACAACCCCGCACAACAATGACACGGGCTCGCGTTTTATCGGTGCGGTGTTTTGTTAAGAAACACTGCACCAGGTTGGGTTATGTGACTCGGCTGTTGGTTTTCGCTATTTGGCCGCTGCGGTTGGGGATTTGAACACTTCTGCGCCACTGGCGGCGACCGGCAGTGGCAGACGGAAATTCCAGGCGATCAGCAGGTTCATGACCAATGCGGCCCAGAACGAGTACAGCACCAGCTCAAATGGCATGCACCACAGCGCAATGGCAAACAGGACCACGTCGAATGCCAGATGCACCCAACCTGCGCGAATGCCAAAACGGGTATCGACCAGCAGCGCCACAACGCCCATACCGCCCGGGCTGCAGTGATGCCGGAACAGGGCAATGACGCCAATGCCCACGCAACAACCAGCCAATGTTGCCGCCAGCATGGGCGAAATAGATTCAAACACCAGAGCGGTTTTCAGCCACGGCGTCAGTGCCGAGATACCGGCCACCGCAAACAGCGTACGCAAGGTGAAGTCGGTGCCTTTCATGCGCCAGCACAGCCACATAAAGGGCACATTGATGATGGCATACCAGAGCCCGAAATCGACCTGACTGAACATCCCCAACAGGACTGCCAAACCGGCAAGCTGACCGGTGATCAATTGGCTGGATTGCAGGAAGACCACCCCCAGGCTGATCATAATGATGCCGAAGGCAATGCCTTGCAGATCGTAGTAGCTGGGCAGGTGAGTGTGCAGTGGTTTGCAGAGGTCGCGAACATGGCCAAACAGGCCCGGCGCACCCCA
>NZ_AUGV01000024.1 GCF_000422845.1 Oceanobacter kriegii DSM 6294 | reverse complement strand
TCACATAAGTTGGATGGATCACTCTAACCTTGTGTCCTAATGCTTTGATTGAGCGTCCCCAGTAGTGAGCTCCTGAGCAAGCTTCCATCGCGACCAGTGCAGTTGGTTGCTGCCGTAAGAAATCCAACAGCTGATGTCGCTTGAGCTTTTTGCTGATCAGCTTCTTTCCTGTTGAGCTATTTACATGAACCTGAAAAACCTGTTTGGCCAAATCAATGCCGATCGTATTAAGCTTGGTCATGTGACCCTCCCACTTACTCTGGATGCCGAATTGATGTAGGTGCAACTTCATCATGGCACATGCTTAGGGTGGGACGGGTCCATTTCATTTCCCGGAAATACATTTCAAGCCACATTGCACTGCTGATGTATTACGCGTTCCGCTAATACATCCTACATTTACGAGCAGAACCTGTGGGAGGTAGCTTGCTGCCGATTGCACAAACAAAAAGAGCGGCCGAAGCCGCTCTTGGTACCAAGCATCTGCTACAGATGCTTTAGCAATCAACGATCACCAGCAGGCTCAGCTGCGGAATCGGTGTCTTCGTCACCGGCCATATCGCGGCTTTCCTGTGCTGGAGCGGATGGGCCACTGGTAGGGCCATCGCTGTTCCAAGACTTGGGTGGACGTGGCTTGCGGCCAGACATGATGTCGTCGATCTGATCAACGTCGATGGTTTCATATTCCATCAAGGCGTCTTTCATCACTTCCAGCTTGTCGCGGTTTTCTTCCAGGATGGTGAAAGCACGCTTGTAGCAACGATCCAACAGGTCTTTCACTTCAGAGTCAATCAAACGAGCGGTTTCATCCGACAGGTGAGCCATCTGGCCGCCACCGCTGGAACCCAGGTAACCGTTCTGCTCATCTTCCGAGTACAGCTGAGCACCCAGTTTTTCAGACAAGCCCCATTTGGTGACGTAGTTACGAGCGTATTTGGTCGCACGTTCAATGTCGTTGGAAGCACCGGTGGTAACACCGTCTTTACCCAGGGTCATTTCTTCAGCAATACGGCCGCCGTACAGAGAGCAAATATTGCTTTCGATACCACGCTTGCTGATGGAGTTACGATCTTCCTCTGGCAGGAACATGGTCACACCCAGCGCACGGCCACGCGGAATAATGGATACCTTGTACACAGGGTCGTGTTCAGGCACCAAACGACCAACAATGGCGTGACCTGCTTCGTGGTAAGCCGTGTTGGTTTTTTCCTTCTCGGACATCACCATGGTCTTGCGCTCGGCACCCATTAGGATCTTGTCCTTGGCCTTCTCGAACTCTTCCATGCCCACACGGCTGTGGTTGGCTCGAGCAGCAAACAGAGCCGCTTCGTTACACAGATTAGCCAGGTCGGCACCAGAGAAGCCTGGTGTACCACGAGCAATCAGGGAGGCGTTTACATCGTCATCCACTGGCAGCTTGCGCATGTGTACTTTCAGGATTTGTTCACGGCCACGAATATCTGGCAGGCCCACCACTACCTGACGGTCGAAACGACCCGGACGCAGCAAGGCGGGGTCCAGTACGTCAGGACGGTTGGTTGCGGCAATCACGATGATGCCGTCGTTCACCTCAAAACCATCCATCTCAACCAGCAACTGGTTCAGGGTTTGTTCGCGTTCGTCGTTACCACCGCCGATGCCTACGCCACGGGAACGACCCACGGCATCGATTTCGTCGATGAAGATAATGCATGGCGCTTGCTTCTTGGCCTGCTCGAACATGTCACGCACACGGGATGCACCCACACCAACGAACATTTCAACAAAGTCAGAACCGGAAATAGAGAAGAACGGCACACGGGCTTCACCGGCGATGGCTTTTGCCAGCAGGGTTTTACCCGTACCTGGCTGACCAACCATCAGCACGCCGCGTGGAATCTTACCGCCCAGACGCTGGTACTTGCCCGGATCACGCAGGAACTCAACCAGCTCCTTAACGTCTTCCTTGGCTTCGTCACAACCGGCAACGTCTTCAAAGGTGGTTTTGATCTGGTCTTCGCTCAACAACTTGGCCTTGCTCTTGCCAAACGCCATTGGGCCGCCACGACCACTGCCACCACCCTGCATCTGGCGCATGAAGAACATGAACACCGCCAGAATGATCAGGATTGGCAGGGAAGCCAGCAGCAACTGAGTGAAGAAACCCTGTTTCTCTGGCTTCTCACCCACCACTTTCACCTGGTTGTTCAACAAGGTGTCCATCAGTTTGTCGTCGTAGGCAGGCAGCACAGTTTCAAATGCTTCGCCATTGGAGCTGGTGCCCTTGATGGATTGGCCAGAAATAGTGACTCGTTCAACCTGACCGCTTTCAACAGCAGTAATGAAGTCGGAATACGACAATTCCTGTCCGGTACCAACGTTCTGGAAGTTGTTGAACACCATCATCAGGACGGCAGCAATTACTGCCCACAAGATGAAATTCTTTGCCATGGTCGGCATTACCTCTCTGTTTCCGGCCAGCTGGCCGCTTTTATCCTTTCCGTAAGCTTAGCAAGCATCTACTCGCCACGGAAACCTTTGGCAACAACGTACACCTCACGAGATCGTGCGCGGGACGCCTTGGGCTTGCGAATGAGCACCTTATTGAACGAAGAACGCAACTCTTTCAGGTAGTCGTCGTAGCCTTCACCCTGGAACACCTTGGCAACAAAATTACCGTTTTTGCTCAGAACCTGGCGCGCCATATCAAGCGCCAGCTCAACCAGATACATGGCACCCGGCTGATCGATAGAGCTCATACCACTCATATTGGGGGCCATATCAGAAATTACAAGTTCGACCGGATTTTCACCAATTCGATCCATCAACTCATTGAATACCGATTCTTCCGTAAAATCGCCCTGAATAAAATCCACCCCAGCTATGGTGTCCATAGGCAAAATATCAGAAGCGATCACAGTGGCATCCTGACCAACCCGCTGCGCCACCACCTGTGACCAGCCGCCCGGTGCCGATCCCAGATCTACCACCGTCATGCCGGGCTTGATCAGATGATCCTTTTCATCCAATTCAATCAGCTTGTAGCTGGCACGGGTACGGTAGCCGTCTTGCTGGGCCATCTGGACATAAATATCGTCAACATGTTCCTTCAGCCAGCCAGCACTGGATTTTGATCGAGCCATAGGGGTTTGCCTTGCAGTCAGATATACTTGGTGTCAATTCGCTGAAACAGTCAGCGCAACGCAACATTCTAACACCCGAGGGCCGGACAAACACATGCCGCTCAGTAATGACGAAAAGAAAGCCTACCGTTCAATAGGCCACAAACTGAATCCTATCGTGACCGTTGCCAGCAACGGCCTGACCGAAGCCGTTCTGGACGAGCTGAATCGCGCTCTGGACGACCACGAGCTGATTAAAATCAAAATCGCCGTAGGCGACCGCGAGCTGAAAAAAGAAGCCGTGGAAGACGTCGTTGAAAGCACTGGCGCGATTCTGGTTCAGCAAATTGGCAACACTGCGTTGCTGCTGCGTCGCAACCCGAAAGCCAAAGCGAACCTGTCTAACCTGCAACGCTTCTAAGCGCTGAGGTAGTGATGCAGGCTTGAACACAGTGCTTCAGGACTATCCTGAAGCACTGTTTTGATTTTTTCTCAGACCACCCGCCGTGGCGCCATCCAGAGCCACAACACACCCAACAACGATAGACCATGCAGCAATACCATCTGCAACTTCCACCAGGGCGTCAGCCCAAACCAGCCAAGTGACAGCAACACCATCACCAGCATCAACTGCTGCGGCCGGGACTGCCAATCAAACAATTTGCGCCACACGCACAGCAGTGTCATCAGCAGCCCAATAAGCGCCCCCACAGCCACCGCCCAATTCAGTACATCCAAACCGTGATGTGGAAAATAGCCCTGCGATTCCAGTACCGGGCGCACCAGATAGACACAGCTCCATAACATTCCCAACCACGCCGTGCGCAAGAACATCAGATAATCACGGACCACGATTCCCTCCTTTCTGCAGCCACTGCCAGTAATGTCAGCTTTCAGATCAGCCACACAGAGCGGAAAAACTCCAATGATTATTTGGAATATCTGACCATTGTGTCGATAATGGGCGCAAAAACAGGTAGGACGCAATGACTGATATCTACATAACAGGCACGGGCCTGTTCACACCGGCGCAAGGCGTCAGCAACGAAGAACTGGTTGAGGCCTATAACCAGTACGCCAACACCTTTAACGAAGAACACGCCGCAGAAATCGAACAAGGCACCGTCGCCGCCGTGCCGCTGTCGAGCGCAGAATTCATCGAAAAAGCATCCGGCATCAAACACCGCTACACCATGCACAAAGACGGCATGCTGGACCCGGCCCGTATGCGTCCGCGTTTTGAAGCCACCAACGAAGGCGATGAGCCAGAAGCCGTTACCATGGGCTTGGCCGCAGCCAAGCAAGCTCTGGACAACGCCGGTCTGGAGCCGCAAGACATCGACCTGATTGTCGTCGCCTGCACCAATCACCAGCGCGCCTACCCATCCATTGCGGTAGAAATTCAGCACAAACTGGGCTGCACGGGTTACGCCTACGACATGGGCATTGCCTGCTCTTCCGCGACCTTCGGCCTGATCAACGCGTTCATTGCCTTGAAAGCTGGTACCGCCAAACGCGCACTGATGATCAACCCGGAGTTCGTCACCCCACAAGTTGACCTAACCTCCCGCGACAGCCACTTTATCTTTGGCGACGTTGCCACCGCCGTGGTGCTGGAGCCAGCAACCGCACTGAGCGAACCCAAAGGCTTCAAAGTACTGAACACCAAGCAGTTCACCCGCTTCTCGGACAACATTCGCTGCGACGGTAACTACACCGACCACTGCCAGGACGACCTGCCAGCTGCCCGCCCCTACTTCAAACAAGAAGGCCGCAAGGTATTCAAAGAGCTGCTGCCACTGGTGACCGAATTCATTGAAGGCCAGCTGCGAGACAACGAACTGGCAGCAACCGACCTGAAACGCATGTGGCTACACCAGGCGAACATCAACATGAACCTGTTCGCCGCCAAAAAACTGCTGGGCCGCCTGCCCGAGCCTGAAGAAGCACCGATTGTGTTGGACGAATACGCCAACACCGCCTCCTCTGGCTCCGTCATCGCCTTCCACCTGCACAACCAGGACCTGGCATCCGGCGACAAAGGCCTGATTTGCTCCTTCGGTGCGGGCTACTCCATCGGCAGCCTGCTGGTAGAAAAGGTCTAACGCCTGTCACCCAAGCTGTTCCTGCGAGCAAAGCCACCGGCAACCGCAGGAACAGCGGCTCTAGATTTTTTATGGTCCCCGACACCCGACACCCGACACCCGACACCCGACACTAACCAGTGTTCGAAATGCGCAACTCCACGTCGCATCCAAGACAGCCAAACCTTCTTATCTAAACATCAGCATGAAGTCGTAACGATTATTTCCAAATATTCAAGTAACCTTCATTAGCAAACCAAAGTCCGCTGTGTCATCTTTACGGCCACGGAAAAGAATACGCTTTTAAAATGAGGAAACGAGCATGACTCGCCAACAATCTTTCGATCGTGATGCCCTGCTGGCATGCGGTCACGGTGAACTTTTTGGTGAAGGGAACGCCCGTTTGCCATTGCCTAACATGCTGATGATGGATCGCATTGCCCACATCAGCGACGAAGGCGGTAACTACGGTAAAGGCGAAATTATTGCCGAACTGGACATAGACCCATCCCTGTGGTTCTTCGACTGCCACTTTGAAAGCGACCCGGTAATGCCAGGTTGTCTGGGACTGGACGCCATGTGGCAGCTGGTTGGCTTCTACCTGGGCTGGCGCGGCAACCCGGGCCGTGGTCGCGCACTGGGCTGTGGTGAAGTGAAATTCCGCGGCCAGGTACTGCCAACCGCCAAGAAAGTAACCTACCGCATCAGCATCAAACGCGTGATGGAGCAGAAGCTGGTTATGGGCATCGCCGACGCCGTTATGGAAGTCGACGGCCGTGAAATCTACAGCGCCAAAGACCTGCGCGTAGGCCTGTTCACCTCTACCGAAGACTTCTGATATCGATTGATATCAGCTGCGAAAAAAGGCGATCCTCGGATCGCCTTTTTTGTGCCCGGAAGAAATGCCTTGCAGGCGTGGAACATCCGGCAAAGCCGGATGTTCGCAGGCAAGTCTGCTCCTACCCATTTCCGGGAGCGCGGGCCGCTGGCCCGCTTTTGACACGGAAGATACATTCGACACCAGGGCCAATCACAGGCAAGCCTGCTCCTACAATGAAGTGCCCACGATCGGCAGCAAGCTACCTCCCACAGGTATCAATCATCAACGTAGGATGTATTAGCGGAACGCGTAATACATCGGAAGGCGCAGAATATTTAATGATGCCATCCAGCATTGCGACGTCAGATGGCATCCGCTTCGCGTTTTTATCTGACCTACGTTTGGGTTGGTGTTTTACGGAGTGGGCACTGCACATCGGATATTCGCAGGCAGCTAACCCTAGCCATTTCCGGGAGCGCGGGCCGCTGGCCCGCTTTTAATACGGAATAGCCAATCGCAGGCAAGCCTTCTCCTACGACGAAGTAAACGCAATCGGCAGCAAGCTACCTCCCACAGGTAGGAATTTCTCGTTCCCACGCTCTGCGTGGTAATGCGTGTTCGCAGGCAAGCCTGCTCCTACAATGGAGTGCACACGATCGGCAGCAAGCCTGCTCCTACGGGTTCATCACGTTTCCGACGGCTTGCCCTTTGAAGGTTACTTCTTGCGTTTTTTCATGCAATACGGCGCTGCGCGGTTAAGCGGTAGGTTGGCGCATAGCATGTCACGGTAGCCATATTCACGCGCTGCCTGGAAAGCCCGGCGGGTGGTTTGGCCGTAGGGCATAGCAGCTTGTTTGATAAACCACTTTCGCTGCTCTGCTGTCAGCCTTGGCCAAACTCGAAATCCGGCTTTAAAGAGGTTTTGGTGCACGCCGCGTTCGTTGTAAGAAAGCGCGACCAATTGATCAACGTATTTATGAACCTGCTCCAGTGGCGCGTTGTAATACGACACGGCAACCAAAGCAGACAGAGGGTAGTAAGGCCAACCTGGGCGCAGTTCATAAGCTTGCTCCCAATATTCCGCAGAAGTTGAAAGCGCCTGAACAACCGCTTGGCCTTTCAGGGTAGAAGCCTGGTTGAGGTAATACTGCCCTTGAGCTTCGTAGTAGTCCGGTATCCAGCCCGCCATCGGCGCGGCCATTTCCAGCCACTTGCTTGGCTTTACCACTTCCGGGTCATTGGCGCTGTAATCGGAATATTCGCCCATCAAGATCAGCGCATGAATGGCGGCAAAATACACACAGAACAGTGCAACTGGTATCCCCAGAATCGCAAAAACCCGCAATACCATAACTGGCAGCGGGGTTTTGGAAGTCAACGCAGGGGATTGACTCCCCTGCTTTGCTGAAGCGCTATCGAACGACTCAGGCATTCTTTTCCTCGGAACGATAGCCGTAAGCATCGTAGTAGCCCTGGTATTCACCATAGCTGCCGTAACGCGCTTCTTTATTAACGTCCAGCTGGTTCAGTACCACGCCGTAAATACGGGCATTGGAATCGTCCAGCTTGGTCAGGCAGCTCTTCACCAGCTTGTCGCGGGTTGCGTCTGCTTTTACGACGTAAACGACACCGTCTGCCAGGGTCGACAGGTACAAGGCATCACTCACCAGTTTCATTGGCGCGGAGTCAATGATGATACGCTGGTAACGCTCACGCAGTGTGCCCAGCAGCTTCTCGAAGTTGCGGGAGCTCAACAGCTCAAGTGGGTTTGGTGGAATCGGACCAGCCGGAATCACATCAACGTTGAGGTCTTCCATGTGATGAATACATTCATCCAGCGTATCCGGGTAAGCCACCGCGTTAGACAAGCCCTTGCTGTTTGGCGCCAGCCCCAGTTTCTTGGCCATGGTCGGACGACGCATATCGGCGTCGATCAGCAGGGTTTTTTCCATCTGGCCATAGGCTTCCGCCAGGTTGGCAGAAGTGGTGGTTTTACCTTCGCCCGGTACGGATGACGTCAGCAAAATCACCTGAGCCGGGCTTTCTAGGCCAGCCAGCGTCAAGCTGGTACGCAAGGTACGCACCTGCTCCGACAAGCCATGCAGAGTATCATCCGAGAAGGCACGAACCAGTCGGCCTTCTTCGATGTTCAGTTTCTTCAGGATACCGGAATCGATCATTGGCAGCATACCCAGCAATGGCGTACCCAACTTACGGTCAACATCATCCGGATTCTTCAGAGTGGCATCCAAAGCATCCAGCAGGAACGCCAGACCCACACCAAACATCATGGCAACCACAAAGGTCAGAGCCACAACCAGTTTCTTGTTAGGTTTAACCGGATCGCTCGGTAGTACGGCCGGGTCGGTAATACGGGCGTTTGCTGCTTGCAGATCGCCAGTTTCGTTTGTTTCACGAATACGATCGAAGAATGTTTCATACAGCTGACGGTTACCACGCACTTCACGAGTGTATTCGTTCAGCGTGAATTCCGTACGGTTCAGCTTACGTACTTCTTCAACCTTGTCGGCCAGCGCACCTTCCAGAGCAATCTCTTTTGACTTGGAGGTGTTGTATTCCTTCTCAATACTGGAAGCAATACGGATCATCTGAGTACGAACAGACTCACGAACTGCATCCAGATCGGACTGGGCCGCAATCATTTTCGGGTGTTTTGGACCGTAACGCTTGGACAGCTCAGATACCTTCAGCTCCGCTTGCGTCTCATTCTGGCGCAACACAGCAACCAACGGGTTGTTCAGAATTTGCGGCAAGCTACTCAAACTGTCGTAGCTACGATCATCCAGCGATTGCAGCTGGTTGTAGGCCGTTTCAGCTTCCAGACGACGAGAGCTGGCCTCCACCAGACGCTCGGTAATTTCGTCCAACTGCTTGGACACCAGCGTATCGACACCTTCAACATCAATCAGGTTGTTGGCTTCGCGGTATTCCTGCAAACGGCGCTCAGACTCATCAAGACGAGCTTTAAGGCCACCCAAACGCTCTTGCAACCAGCTGGCAGCTTGCTGGGTCATACCAATTTTGGCTTCCAGCTGAGAATCGATATATGCCTTGGCCATGGCATCGGATGCACGCTGAGCCAGTTCTGGAGATTCGCTCTCAACAGACACTTTTACCAACTGGGTTTTACGCAGTGGCGATACAGATACCGCAGCCCAGAAGTTATCAACTGTCGTGGCCAGAATTTCGGCTTCGGTTGGCGGCTCAGACTCACCCAAAATCATCTCTTTCAGGGAGAACGACTTGGCGTTAGCCGGGTGTGCAGGATTGAACTCAGGGTTGTTCACCAGGTCCAATTGAATTGCTACGCGCTTGGCAAGCTCACGGGACTTGAGGATTTCAAATTGAGTCTGGAAATATTCAGAAGACTGCCCACCAATACCGTACACCTCTTCGATGGATACGATTTTGGCTTCTTCAGCTTCAATCAACAAGGTGGTGGTGGCTTTGTAGACCGGCGTCATGGACATAACCACCAGTACCGCAATGGCGGTGGCAACAATGGTCAGCGCCAGAATTTTACTCAGATGGCGGCGAAATACTCGCCAGTAGTGCATCAGGTCAATCGTTTCTACAGAAGCCGCGCCGCCGGCTTCAAATCCGTTATTACGTTCATTCATAGTCATCACAATCAGAAGAAGCTCTGCTCCACCGTAATTACGTCACCCGGCTGTACCACATCGTACAAATCCAGGGATTTCTTCTCACCCGGCTCTACCAACAGCCCTTGTGACGTACCATCCTTGACTGCACTCTGATCGTGCATAACAAAAATCTTGCTTTTGGAAGCGCGCTCGGTGAAACCACCGGCAATGGAAATTGCCTTATCTACCGTCAGGCCCGGGTGAAACGCGTAACTGCCAGGCTTCTCAACCTCACCCGTCATGTAAAACGGGCGATACTCAACAATCGACACCGTCACGCTTGGGTCTAACAGGTATGGGCCCTTCAAGCGGGTTACCAGTTCTTCTTCCAGCTCTTTAGGGCTCAAGCCAGAAACCGATACATCTCCCAACAATGGGAAGGAAATAGTCCCGGACAGGCCAATACGCACTTCCTGACTCAAGTCAGGCTCGTCATACACACTGATCTGAATCAGGTCGCCAGCACCCAAACGGTACTGAGCAGGAGCAGCCATCGAATTGATGGAGAATGAAAGAGAAACCAGACTGAGAACCAGCAGGCTGAACCACCGCAGCATTGAAGACATCCTGTTTAGCAACTTACCAAAACACCATCGGCCTGCAAGGCAGGCCGATGACTTAAGCAAGAATATAGTGAGTTAAGGCTTAGAAGGCCAGAGTAGCACCCACAGAAATTACTCGCTTGCTGTAGTCTGCACCAGCTGCATCGGAATCACGCTTGGCGATATCCAGACCCGCTTTTACGTCCAGCATTTTCATCGGAGAGTAGATACCCGCAATGGTGAATGCCTTGGTAGTGTCTTTACGATCGCCGTCAACGTAGTCGTCACCGTTCAGGGAAGCCATTACGTTCATTGCCCACATAGTGGAGAACTCGTGATCCCAGTTAACCATGGTGTAGCTGTTGTCAACGTAAGTACCGATACCGGTAGATTCGTTGGAGCTCTGGCTGGTCATTAAAGTAACGGTAGAGTAAGACTTAGGAGACCAGCTTACGTTACCTTCCCAGGAGAAGGAGCTGTTGTCGTCAAAAGTGGACTCATCGAAAGAACGCTTCGCGGTACCGATTTTGAACTCACCAGTGGTCTTGCCGGTCATGTTCCAGCTAGCACCTACCAGGAACTTAACCAGAGAACCTTCTTTGGCAGAAGCAGCGCTGTCGTCGTAAGAGATTTCAGCGTTGCTGATGTCGAACAGCACTTTGGTGTCTGGAGACACTTTCAGAGCCAGCTCAGCGCCAACAGTGGTTTTGTCGTAGTTCAGAGTGTCAGTGATGTCTTCGTTGTTGTCGTACTCTTTGCCGTAACGCTCAACGTAACCGGTTACGTTAGCGAATGCAGAGTCGGCACCGTAGGTAGCAGAAGCACCCAGAGTCAGTTCACTGTACTCGGAAGGATCACGTTCGTTGGTGGTTTCGGTTTGCAGGGAACCGGTACCACGGTCGTCATGGCCTTTGTTGAACTTGAACGCACCAGCAACAGAAACGCGAGAAGTCGCTTCGTAGTCAGCGCCCAGAGTCAGCAGGTGATCCAGGTAGTTATCATCAGAATCGGCAGAGTAAGTTGCAGATTCAAACTGGTAGAAAGCGTTAACAACCGCTGCGCCCAGGTCGGCGTTCAGGCCAACGTTTGGACGAACACGAGTAATGGTGGAGCTGTTCGTGTTGCTGTCTTCCAGGTAGATGTTGTTGTTGTCGGAGATGGACAGTTCAACACCCGGCAGCACAGTTACGCCGCTTCCAAGCATGATTCCGTCCGCTTCCACTGCGTATGCGCCTGTTGAAACAGTCGCCATCGCAACCAAAGGTAGCTGCCAAGCTTTCATATCAGTCCTCTCAAATTTTGCTTGAATTCTTACTTAGGAGCCGGATTACCGGCAGTTCCAAAAATCGGCGCAATTATGACGCGTACTTACAGAAAATAACAGTACATACTGACTTTCATGCATGAATTTTCTTCAGCAACGCGTTTTATCTTTCAGAACCTTACGCCCAACTGCGCCGGACAGGCCAGCACAAGCCAAACAAGCTCATGCTACAGCCACCCAATGCTGACAATCACGGTTCTGAAGTATCTCAATTCCGAAAGCAACACTAGCGCTACATTATGAAAACCCGATGAAGATTTGCTAACCGACTCACAAAATCGACTTACAAATTTCATGCAACAGGTGTTCAGCAACACTGGTGTTCAGAATATTTTTATTTTTCGGGATTCTTTAAATCTATTCCGATTGTCCTACACACGGAACAACAACTCATATGTGAGCCCTAGCACTCATAACCCAGAGCCCATCCCATATAAATTCGAGGGCTCTGGCCGTGACTGCGCAGGCGCTTTGAGTAACTCAGTGCACGTGACTTCCCACAAAGCCTTTGAAGAAAGTCAGGAAAACGATTTTGATATCCATCCAAATCGACCAGTTGCGGATGTATTCCAGGTCGTAGTGAACGCGTCCTTCCATTTTATCGAGCGTATCGGTTTCGCCTCGAAAACCATTAATCTGGGCCCAGCCAGTAATTCCCGGCTTCACCTTGTGGCGTAGCATGTAGTAAGGAATCAGCTTGCGATATTCCTCGTTGTGAGCCACCGCATGAGGCCTTGGGCCAACTACGGACATGCTGCCCTGCAACACATTAATAAACTGCGGCAACTCATCCAGCGAAGTTTTACGAATAAACGCCCCAACCTTGGTAATACGCATATCACCTTTCTTGGCTTGCACCACCTTGTCGCCGTTCTCGGTTACCGACATGCTGCGGAACTTCCACACATGAATTTTGCGACCATCCAGGCCATAGCGGAACTGTTTGAAAATAACCGGACCCGGCGAAGTAAATTTCACCGCGGCAGCAATCACCAACATAGGAATGGCAATCACCGCCAGCACACACAGAGAAAACACAATGTCGAACATGCGCTTCAACACATCGTTGAAACCAAAGATCGGGGTTTCATAAACACTGATGGTTTGCATGTTGCCCACTTCACTCAGGCGGGCATGAATCAGATTGTAAGTGAAGAAGTCCGGAATCAGATGCACAGACGCAGTAGTATCACCACACTGCTTCAAAATTTCGTCGATGCGCTTTTGAGCCTTCAGCGGCAGCGCAATAAAAATGGTTTCAATCTCGCCACGGCGAGTTTTATCAATCAGGTCGGCAATGGTGCCTTCCAGGCATGCGCCGGGAAATTGCTCTTGCACTCGAGGCAGACTGCGATCGTCGTAGTAGCCCACAAACTGGTACCCCATTTCCGGGTTGTCTGCCAGCTCCTTGCGCATGGCAACGGCCATTTCGTTCACACCAACAATCGCCACTTTACGCGTGTTGTAACCTTTTTTACGGAAGTGCTTCAGTAGCGCGCCGAAGGCCAAACGCCAGCCGACCAGCAACACCATCACGCAGAGCATCCAGCCACCGGTTGCCACACGAGAGAAGTCAGAGCCCATCTTGGCAAAGAACACGAACAACATGACGGCAAAACACACCGACACCCAGGCTGCCAGTGGAATCAGCATCATCTTGAGCTGAGACGTGCCACGCCATGAGCGATACACGTTGAACGATTCAGCCACCAGCAAGTACCCCACTGCCGCAATTGCCGCAGTGGCGAAATAGATAGGCGCCATGGCAATGCCATAGACAATGGCACACAAGGGGAACAACCCGAAGATAATCGCCAAGTCAATGAGGCGAAACACCGCACTGAAGCTATTAGGGTTGGGTCGGATCATTTTTTGAGAGGTCATTTCACTATTCCTTCAGCGTCCCTGGCTGCTGAGATTCCTTTAAAGCCCAAAGCTGGGCCCTAACACGTTACCGCTGGTAAAGATAGGTCAGCAATTATCCCGATCTGCGAAAAGTTTGTCTAACGATTCACAAATATTAACACGACCAAATGCGACATACTGGCCGAGATTCCATAAATTCTTCTTACTGTTCAGCTATTTGTCATAAACAGCGCCTATTCGGCACTTTTGTGCCGATTTCCCCGGGTACTGAATGTAACAAGATACCCGGCCCTCTTACTCACTAGCCCGACTCTCCTTACCCATTAGCCCGGCACTCATAAGTCAGACATCATGCTGATGAGCCGCTGTGCTAGCTCGCCGTGTATTGCTCGCTGTGTATTGATTCGACGTTTCCGGGTTCGGCAGCAGCACCACGGAGTTGAGCTAATCACACACCCGCACTGGATAATTCACCCAAATAGGTGAACCGATGAAAAATCACACCAGTGGCAAGCGGTAACTTTCATGGGGCGTGGCAGGCACCACAACATCAACACCGGGCATTTCGCGCTCCAGCACCAACTTCAGTTGCTGTTTTGCATCGTCATCGCCGTGCACAAGCACCACGTGTCGAACTGGCGAACTATGACCAGACGGTCCTTTGGCGAATGCCAGTAAATCATCCTGATCTGCGTGGGCGCTGTAACCGGACAATGTCTCAACGTTGGCAGCGATATTGACCTTTTGCCCATCAACGAACACATATCCGCCTTTGGGCCCCCAATGTTGAATGTCTCGCCCTAGCGTTCCGCGGGCCTGATAGCCCACAAACAGCACATCCGTGCGCTCATCGGCCAGCAGCGCCTTCAAATAATTCACAATACGCCCGCCAGCACACATGCCACTGGCAGCAATCATAATGGCAGGACGCCCGGTGCGGCGCAGATACCCCACCGCATTCATATGATCCTGATGCGATTCAATCGTTAAGAGCTGATCGAAACTCAACGGGTGCCGCCCAGTCACCAAACGCTGTCGGGCTTCCGCATCCCAATACTCGCTCAAGCGCCGATAATGCCCAGTAAACCTAGCTGCCAGTGGCGAATCCACCACCACATCAACAGCATCTGTTAAACCAGAGCGCCCACCTGATGATTCTGGCAAATGGTGAAAAATGTCCTCAAGCTCGTACAGCAGTTCCTGAGTGCGGCCTATGGAAAATGCCGGAATCAACACAGTGCCAGCATTCGTCAAACAGCGCTTTAACGCAGACTCCAAACGCGCCCGCCGATTACGTCGGTCGCCGTGGTTTTTGTCGCCATAAGTGCTTTCCAACACCAACACATCGGCCGACACCAATGGCTCAGGATCTGGCAGCAACGGTGTATCACGTGCCCCCAAATCCCCGGAAAACACCACCTTTTGCGAAACCTGCTCAATAGCGCCAGAAGCAGACGACGTAATCGTCAACTCGATATAGGCAGAACCCAGAATATGGCCTGCCGGCTTAAAACACGCCGTCACTGACTGGCCATTCTGATCCAACTCCGGCAATGGCACAGCAGCACCATAATCCACCGGGCGTAACATGGTTTTCAGCCGCCCGACCACCTGGTTAATTAAACCGGCATCACGGGTTACCCCCACCTTCAAGGCATCTTCGATCACCAGTGGTAATAACTCACAGGTAGCACGGCTGGCATAAACCGGCCCATCAAAGCCCGCAGCCAACAACCACGGCAGACGACCAACATGATCGATATGGCAATGAGTAACCAACAACGCCCGCACAGACGAAATATCAAACGTGATTTGAGTACGGCGCTCTAATGAATCTGCATCTGCACCTGGAGTGGCTTCCGCCCCCTGGAACATACCGCAATCAACCAGCAAGGAATGACCGTTATCCAACAACAGCTGATGACAGGAACCCGTTACCCCCGTAACAGCCCCATGATGAGCAAGCGAGAACATATGTTTTCTTCCATGAAAACGATGAGTGAATTGTGCATTAGATTGGTGACAAAAATCCTAACAGGATTCACACGACGAGAGCTGCCCCGCAAAATGACCAATTCATACAAATGTCGGGCTTACAAGAAATATGCGGGCGAGCCGGGAGCGCATAGCGATCATATTATTGCGGGCGAGCCGTCGGGGGGCCGCACTCCCGTCCGCATATTCGCAACGTAGGAGCTGGCTTGCCTGCGAATGTTGGGCATGGCCCAACCTACCAAACAGATGCATTGTGGGAGGCAGCTTGCTGCCGATAGATACGCATGCACTATCACAGCTTCAATGTATTACGCGTTCCGCTAATACATCCTACATATCTGGAAACCGGTTGATGCGGTATTTCGACGGCAGTCCGCATATTCGCAACGTAGGAGCAGGCTTGCCTGCGAATGTTGGGCGTGGCCCACCCCACTACAAATGCATTGTGGGAAGCAGCTTGCTGCCGATAGAGACGCAACGTTTGCGCATAATTTGTAGGGTTGAGGCATGCCTCAACCGAGAGGTGTAGCGATCATATTATTGCGGGCGAGCCGCCCGCGCTCCCAGAAGCTTTCTGCCGATAGAGGCACATGCGCCATCACAGCTTCAATGTATTACGCGTTCCGCTAATACATCCTACATATCTGGAAACCCGGTGATGCGGTATTTTGACGGCTCGTCCGCATATTCGTAACGTAGGAGCAGGCTTGCCTGCGAAGGTTGAGCGTGGCCCATCCTATTAGGCCACGCACACATATCCGGCTTCACTGAGCGGATGGGATATGTCCCATCCCTACACACTCAGTCTTTACCAAACAAGTCGCGGGTATAGATCTTCTCAGCCACATCAGCCAACACCTCATCCTGACGGTTGGCGATGATCACATCAGAAACCTTCTTGAACTCTTCCAGGTCACGAATTACCCGAGAATTGAAGAAGTCGTCTTCTTCCAACACAGGCTCATACACCACAACCTCAACACCTTTGGCCTTGATGCGCTTCATAACCCCCTGGATCGCCGAAGCTCGGAAGTTATCAGAACCAGACTTCATCACAAGACGGTATATACCTACAACCTGAGGCTTACGAGCCAGCACACTGTCGGCAATAAAGTCTTTACGAGTGCTGTTGGAATCCACAATCGCACGAATGAGGTTGTTCGGTACTTCATTGAAGTTAGCCAGCAGCTGCTTGGTATCTTTAGGCAGGCAGTAACCACCATAACCAAACGACGGGTTGTTGTAATGGTTACCAATACGAGGGTCCAGACCAACGCCTTCAATAATCTGGCGAGTGTTCAAACCGTGGGTTTGAGCGTAGGTATCCAATTCGTTGAAGTAAGCTACACGCATCGCCAGGTAAGTATTGGAAAACAGCTTAACGGCCTCCGCTTCCGTAGAGTCGATAAACAGCGTATCCACTTCCTTCTTGATAGCACCTTGCAGCAGCAAGCCCGCAAATCGCTCAGCGCGTTCGCTCTGCTCACCAATGATGATACGAGAAGGATACAAGTTGTCGTACAGCGCCTTACCTTCGCGCAAAAACTCTGGCGAGAAAATAATATTGCTGCTGCCAAACTCTTCTTTAATACGTTGAGTGTAACCAACCGGAATGGTCGACTTAACAATCATCACCGCATTCGGGTTGATGGCCATCACGTCTTTGATTACCGCTTCAACAGAACGCGTATTGAAATAGTTATTAACCGTGTCGTAGTCGGTCGGCGTGGCAATAACCACAAACTCAGCACCGACGTACGCTTCTTCCTTGTTCAAGGTGGCACGCAAGTTCAGATCGTGGTTTGCAAAATATTCTTCGATTTCCGCATCCACAATCGGCGACTCGCGTCGATTCAGCATGTCCACTTTCTCTGGAACAATATCCAGTGCCACTACTTCGTTATGTTGAGCCAACAAGACCGCATTGGACAAACCAACATAACCCGTCCCTGCAACTGCAATTTTCATAAATAAATTCCTGAAACTATCAATAAAGCAAAGCCAACAGTCAAAGCGAATAGAACACCTAACAACTACGCTCGCCCATACAAATCCTTAAGGCGAACAATATCATCCTCACCCAAATAAGAGCCAGACTGGACTTCAATCAGCACCAGCTCTGCATCCCCCGGGTTCTCCAATGCATGAATCTGGCCGATGGGGATATAAGTGGACTGATTTTCGCTAACCAGATAACTGCTATCACCATTGGTAACGCGAGCAGTACCAGAAACGACCACCCAATGTTCAGCACGGTGATGGTGCAACTGAACACTCAAACAACCGCCTGGCCGCACGACCAAACGCTTGACCTGGTACCGCTCACCCTCACCTATCAAATCGTAACGCCCCCATGGACGATACACTCGTCGGTGACTATCAAGCTCTGGAGCCCCCTGTGAATGGAGCTTCTCTACGATAAGCTTAACGTCCTGAACTTTATCCTTGTGCGCAACCAGTAAGGCGTCGTCGGTATCGACGATCACGACATTTTCCAAACCCAATACAGTGACAAGGCGCTGCTGATGAGCAATAAAACAATTGGATGACTGCTCCATTACGACACTTGGCCGCGACAATATTCCTGCGGCATCTACGCCTTGGCCACTAGCGTCCAAAGTTGCATTACCGTTCTCATCTTTATCTGCCAGGCTCCACAAGGCATTCCAACTACCAACGTCGCTCCACCCGGCATACAATGGCGCCATAATCACAGCATCAGGATCAGAAGTGCACAAAGGCTCCATAACGGCATAATCGATGGATTCAGACGGGCAGGCTTCAAACGCCTGCTTATCCAGCCGAATAAAATCCAGATCTGCAGATGCACCCCCAAAAGCCGCCAAGCTGGCAGAATAAATATCCGGACGAAACCTTTTCAAAGCGGTTAAATAAACATCGGCTCGAAATAAAAACATGCCGCTATTCCAGTAATAGCAACCATCAGCCACGTACCTTTTAGCGGTTTCAGAATCTGGCTTTTCGACAAATTCAGCAACAGAAAACACCGAGCAGTCAGCACTTTCAACGCAGGTATTAGCGCGGATGTAGCCGAACCCGGTATTCGCTGAATCCGGAACAATACCCAGTGTTGCAATCTTTCCGGACTGCACGGCGGGGATAACAGAAAGCACGGCGCGATGAAAAGTCTCAACATCTTCAATGTTGTGATCAGCTGGTAAAACCAGCATCAAAGGTACTTCGCATGGCTCTACGGATTCCAATAGCTGCATAGCAGCAACAGCAATCGCAGGCGCAGTATTGCGACCAACCGGCTCAAGCAAAATAGACGCCTCCATGCCGCTTTCTCGCAGTTGCTCTGCCACCAAGAATCGGTGTTGATCATTGCACACCACCAGTGGCGACGAGATAGGCAACCCGCCCAGACGGCTGAAGGTTTGTAACAGAAGAGAATGCGCCCCAAACAAATTCAAAAACTGCTTGGGGTAGGAGGCGCGAGAAAGCGGCCACAGGCGAGTGCCCGGGCCGCCAGAGAGAACCACCGGGCAAATTACAGGCCCAGAACCAGCCGACTTATCCAATGGGCCAGAACCCCAAACGTCGTTTTACCATCGCCAGTGCACCCAAATTCTGAACAGACACACCAATCGCGGTAGCCGCAGCAGCACCAACAGCACCAAATTCACTGGTTAACACAAACGCCAAAATAATGGTCAATGGGCCTGCAAACATGGTCACCCGGCGCATATCTTTTTCATGGCCGCTCATATTCAGCAAATAACCAACAGAGCCGGTCGCTACGTTAATAAATTGGCCAATAGCCATAATACTCAGCAGTAACGCTCCCTGTTCGAACCCTTCACCGAACAGACCTAGAATAAACCCGGGAAAGACCAGCATAATGGCCACAACAGGCAATACCATGGCGATCATGGCACGGGTAGAAATACGTGCCAACTGACGCAGTTCATCCAGCTTTTGCTCTTTCCACAACCGAGCATAACGAGGAGCAACAGCCATATTCACAACCATAAGCACAAACGATGTAATATTCGCCGTGCGCTGCGCCGCTGACAAATGTGCCAGTTCGGAAGACGCAATAAGCGCCCCCGCAATCAGGACCCCAGACCACTGCACCAGCAAACTCATACTTGCCGCCGCCCACAGGTTAGAGCTGGACTCCCACAGCTCCGCGTTTTTCCATTTTCCTCCTAATGCGGGGATGCTGGATTCTTTTTGGCGCATCCACAAAACAACGGCCATAACGCTAACTAGCAAGGCAGCCACAAAAAACAGCAAGGCAGCATTGCCAGAACTCAACCACGATGGTTGCTGCCACCAAACCAGAGCAAATAGAAGCACGAACACAAAACCCGCACCCAACTGCTGAAACCAGGTAGCCGCCACCACCCGATGCAGCCCCTGAAAAGCAAAGGAACAAAGGTTAAACAACACCACCAAAGGTAACGCCAGCATCATCCAGAACAAGGCATCTGCAAACTCCGGCTTACCAAACACGTGCAGGGCGATGGCACTGGAAAATACACACCCCAGAACACCCGCTGCACATGCCACCACAGCTGCCCAGCGCAAAGCATAAGCAAAGGTGTTCAATGGCTCCTTGGACATGCCATCTGCGCCAAATGCACGCACCAGCACGTTATCCAACCCGAGTCGTAAAAACGTAGAAAGTGCCGTTACCAGAGTAAAACCCAGCAGAAAATAACCCGCTTGCTCCGCGCCAAGGCCTCGGGTTGCCAAAATAGTAACAAGGAAAGATGTCAGTATCGCAAACACTCTTACAACAGCAGTTTGAACAGCTTTGGCAAAAACAGCGCCGACTCTAATACCCATATTAGGAACCTACTATATATCGACTGTACCTACCAAAAACCCCCTTTGCAGAAACAACAACCAATAAAGATGCTAGCATACAAAAAACAAACCCCAATCCAAACGCCAACCAACCAGAAACCTCGTAAAATTCAAAAGCATATTTCAACAAGAAAACAAAATAAACATGAACAAAGTATATACCAAAACTGTTATCGGCCAAAAAGCCCCAAAAACGCTCAAACAACGAACACACCTGAAGAAGCCCAACTAAAGAGAAACAAACGAATAGTTTTTGAAATATCTGAAGATCAAAACCCGAGTACTCAAAAAAACTCTTTCTATATTGCCCCAGATGACCCTGCCCCCAAGTTTGAACAAGCAAGAGAAGGACCACCCCTAAAGAAAAAACCCACCAATAATCAGAAAAAAAAGAGTTTAATGAATCAGATTTCTTAGACACAACCATACCGACCCAAAAAACAGGAAGGTAGTATACCAAGTTATGAAAAACCCCTATATTTCCATAAGGGCGATGAACAATTGAAGCAAGAAATACACCTACAACTGAAAGAACAACAAGAACATATTCAAAAGATGCCAGAAACCGCCAAACAGGAGCTAGTAGAAACACAACAAAAACAAATGGAACAAACCAGTACCCAGTTATCATCCTACCATTAAAAAAATAACTCGCCGCATAACTCGCCATCTCACCATAATCACTATAAGAGGGAAAATAAGTCGATTCATTTTTCCAAAGAACATACAACAAAGCAGGCGCAGACATGAACACATAAGGAACAAAAACATGTAGGAATTTCTTCCTTATAAAAACCCGATAGTTAAACCTATTGCAAAATACATATTCAAATAGGTAGCCAGATATAAAGACAAAGAGAACCGTACCACCTGAAATAACGTTAAACCATACCCCCCAGTAGTCGTCTGAGACTCCGGATAGTGCAAAGCAATGCCCCAAAACGACATAAACTATCGCCAAACCACGAAAACTATGAATATAACCCAGATACATTTACCCTATAACCTTCCTTAGATTATCGATAAACTCACTATTTGCAAAGGAGTTCCCCAAAGATGACTCCATAATAGGGTTGGAACAGATCCTTTCTAACTCAGAAACTGTTTCAAAAAATTGGCAAGCTCCATATTGAGAAAAATTATTCATAGTCGCTACTTGGTGGTCATTTCTATGCTCACCCAAAGCATGGCGTCTTGGCATAAGGGCCATCGGCTTAGAATCTGCAAGACAACTTAAAATAGTCCCCATTCCTGCATGCGCAATGACAAGATTCGCATCAGCATAAATTCTTTCATATTCTCTCGAGCCTAGGAAATCGCAAAATTCAAAGTTTCTTGGTACATACCCGCCTCTACCTATCTGACCATAGACTTCAATATCGGGGTTTAACTCAACAAACTCATCAACACAACGGACTAACCGGTCAAATGACAGCTGAGTACCAACGGACAAGAAGATCATAATACATTACCTATGTAATCAACATTCTCAGCCTGGGCAACAGACTCCCACTGGCTATAAGTATGTGAAGCAATTGCTCTAGCCTTCTTTCCAGAAAGTGATAACTCTTCTGAATTGGCAATACTGTCGATCCAGATAGTTTTTGCTCCTAAATACTTACCAACTAAAATAGCAAAAAAACCTACTGAAGCACCTGTTGTTACTACAACATCCGGGCGTAAACGCAACATCAACCAAGCCACTTGAAAGAACTGAAGAAAAAGCTTGAATTTATTACTCATATTAGCATCAACAACCTTCTCCATTTCAATCCCTTTATAAGAATTTATATTTGAGGAGTAAGTAACATCATACTCCTCAAAAAGAGGCTTAATCCTAAGAAGTTGGACTAAGTGACCACCTTGAGAAGCTATAGCTAGTACCTTTTTATTTCGCATAATAAACCTCTAAACCATGAACGGTCATCACAGCACCATCCTTAATATTCCCATAAGGGCCTGCTTTCACATATGGACCTAAAGGACAATCAACACCAGTAGAACCAGATTCAACAAGGGATTTATCAAAGAGCACCTCATCACCGCTAGAAAGCTTCAGATTGAAATACCCGTCGACTATAGAAAAGCTCGCAGAAACCTTCAAAGTATATTCTACCCCCTCCTCATAATCCGAAAGGTAGTATTCAGAATCAGAAGCACCATACAAATTTCTAGCGATAAAAGACAACCCACCATTATCCGACACCAACTGATAATTGCCTTGATTAAAACAGGGAGGCTGATAATAAATAATCTGAAAAATCGAACTTCTTTCCACCAAATGATCTATAGAAAAATCAAATCGAATATTAATATCATCTAGCAAAGGAAGCCTCTCAGTAACCAGCTCCGTTCTTCCTAAATATGATTCCAAGACCAGACCATTCCTAGTAAGATCGGCTCGACTCTCGTCCTTATGCGCCCCACCACAGCATAATTCCTTGATGCCTCTAAGAGCACCAGAAGAAGGAGAAAAGCACACTATTTGACTGTCTATATCAGCCACACAATCAAACACGCCGACCTCCTATGAAAATCATAAAGTTAAGAGCTAGCACCAAAAAGAAAACAGACTGCATATTAGAAGAGAACAAACCCGTAATAAAGAACACCAGCACTAATAGTCGAACCCAAAATGATTTAACACTTAATATCAAAACAGCCATAGATGAAATAAGAAAAACTCCCCCTAACAAGCCGGTTTCACCGAAAACATGAGGCCAGTAGGTGTCATATAAGAACTTTCTTTCTTGCCACCACCAAGTATCTAATAAATCCGTGTAGTAATAGGATTCTGTAAGGTCAGCCGCTGCATGGCTACCAACTACACCCCAGCCAGCGCCATTAAAGAAATTCCCCTGAAGAACATACAAAGCTTCCTGAAATATCAACGCTCGCGGAGAAGAAACCTCATCAAGAAAAATATAAACATTTTCTGTAAAACCGTAGACAGCAACAAAGACGGTGGAGAAAATAACAAAAAAACCGAGATTAACACCTAGCAATGCCCCGCCTCTGAAATCAGATTCTCGAAATGTATATTTCCAGCAACATAAGAGAAAAGAGCAGAACATAACAGCGGCCTCGAGACGCTGTACTGATATTAACAAACACAACATTGAAAGAAGTAGCCCGGATAGCGCAATGCCTCTTTCAGAGCTTTCACCTGTCAGTCTTTGCAAAAATAGCACCGAACTAAATAAAGCAAAAAATCCAAGCTGAGCTGGGTGCCAGAAAACACCGGCGGCCCTATCTAAAACGAAATTCCCTATGTAGCCCTTCTCGTGGTGACCACCGTTACTAAATAAATTTTCATAAAGTCCCGTTTCCAAAACTCTGAAAATATAAAGTGCGATCGATAATAGTAAGATCAAAAAGCAAAATTTATAAAATGCTTTTTCTCGCCCATCATTGTCAACCTGATGGCAACTCAGAAAAACCGCCACATAGAAAAAAACAAAGTACTTACACTCATGAAATATTTGAAATGCAACAATCCCTATGGATACACCATTGCTTAAAGCGGTAGCGCTACCGACGATCACATAGAGAACGTACAGAGCAAAAGAGAACTTCAAGCTCCGATTAAAACTCCCGTAAAAATAAAAAAACGCCCCCAAAAAAACGACAACAAAAAGCTTCTCAAATGAATCAAAATACGAATAATAGCCTGGCGAAATCTTCCGAAAAAATGCAGATATGACTTCCAGAAAGAAAAGCAGTAGACATAAAGTTCTGAGGGAGCTGATTCCAGCGCTGAGATTAAGCATAATAGTCCTTAACTACATTTTTATCTCTAATCTCAAGTTCATCACACTTCCCCGCTTCATTTGCCAACAAAACTTTCAAATAATCCGCATCTTCCTCCTTCAATTTTGGCTTATCCCCCCGATTCAATTCCATGATGTATTTTTTCAGTTCCGCCACCTGTTTACGAGGAAATAGGCGAACGAAAAGACGTTTTAAAGGAGAATCCCTCTGAATAATCCTCTGTAGAATTTTAAACTTCGGAACTCCAGACTTATTCGAGTGCTCCAGTTTCCAATCGATAGAATCAATTCCCAAAAACCCTGATACCGAATCCATAAATTCAAACGGATTTCCTATATAGTCTTCATATCGACCTATCATAAGCCGATCACCAAATAGCTCCCTTGCAACCCTGACCCTTTCCGAGTACCGGCTCGAGTCAATATACATCCATATAGGTAAAAATCCTTCTTTCTTTCCTTCAAGCTCTTTAGATATAGCATCTCGAAAACTATATTTTTCTCTAGCATCTCTAACCATATGAGAGTAAGCAGAAAAAGACCGTCCCAGAGGCGCCCTCAACATTATAAGCACTTTTGCCTCTGGGTTTTCCTCAGCGATAAGTCGCATTGTTTCAAGGCTTTCTACTGACATCGCAGAACCATCAACTTGAATTTTCTTACTGTAGTCATACTGGCTATTGTAGTTATCAATATCGGTGACAAACATTTGATTAACCGTATGATCATCAGCAGGCCCAGTAAAATCAGAGCCATGTATACGTGAAAAGTAAAAATGAGGCTCTTTTACTCTTGGAGCTGATACATCTGGGTGGCGCGACAAGGCGTCATATATGCTTGTTGTAGCACACTTAGTAAAACCCAATATAAAGAAATTTGGCATATCAAACCAACCTCGCACAGAGCGCTCTGCTTACTTCCAGAGAGCCATATTTAACTTCAGCAAATCTAATCAACTCGGAACTGATATCAAGCAGTGCCATATCACTCAAGTGTAACAAGTTAGTTAGTGATTCAGCGAGTTCAGCACTAGAAGAGACCACCAACAATGCCGTTAATCGCTCAGGTATAATTTCCCTGACAGCACCATTGTCGATCACCAACGGTATCATTCCTGCAAAGATTGCCTCGACAACAACCAAACCCAAAGACTCCCCTTCACGGGTACTAGGGAATAAAAAAATCTGATGTCTGGACATTTGATCTGCCAGTTCGGAGTGGGGAAGTAGTCCCTTAAATTCGACACTAACCTCCGAGAGCAACTTTTTAACATCTGATAAATCAGGACCGTCGCCAATGAAGCATGCTTCTTCAATAAGTTTCTGATTCTCCCTAACCGCATTGGCAGCAACAACAGCGCCTTTTTCGGGAATCATACGACCAGCGAACAGCACCGATTTTCGATGTACAAAGTTGTATTTGAATTTTTTTGGGTCTACTCCACCAGATGGAGAAACAAATACGTCCTTCAAAGAGTAGGCTGACATCATCTTACGTTTAAAGTATTCACTTGGAACGATCGTCAACCATGAATTATCAAGCGCTTTTTGATTTATCCATCGTTTCAAAGATGCTCTTCGCTTACTTTCAAAGGCCTCTGGAAAGGCGTCACTTCCATGGAAATTTAATAGAACCTTGACCTTCTTGAAGATTCTGGCCATAAGAACTGGCGCAACCGAATGACTGACATAGTGCACGTGCACATAGTCATATCGTCCAAACAGCAGCTTCGAAAAAGCTGCCCAGTAGAAAGCGAGATAACCGATGGCTCCCCCCTTTTTCAGAACAGCTAAATCTACATCTATCCCCTGATCCAGATAACCTTCATAGCAACTCCGCACAAACGTTCCGAAGTGGGGCTTTTGCTCCGTTGGATACAGGTTAGCAACAATTAATACTTTCACTGATGCAAGCCCATCAAGAAAAATACTTACGCGCCAAAACTTCAACTTCACGGTTAAACGCCGCCAAGCGTTCTTCGTAGCTCATATCGGCAATGGATTTTTGAGCACCTTGCTCTTCCAGGCTACGAACCATACCGGCGCCAATGGTGACGTTGCTGATGCGATCGATGACTACAAAGCTGCCAGTGCCAGCAACCTGATTGTATTCGTCCAGCGCCAATGCGCTGTTGAAGTCTACGGTCACTTGGCCCACTTCGTTCAGTTGCAGTTGTTCTGCTGTGATGTGTTCCATGGTGTTTACATCAACACGGTGCTGAATGGCGGTTACTTTGCCAAACACACTTTTGGTGCCTGCTTTGAACAGGTATTCCTTGCCTACTTGCAGGGCATCTTCGTGCATCCATACCAGCTCGGAGGTAAAGGTATCGCCAAACAGTGGCGCTTTGCCGGTGTAGATGATGTCGCCACGGGAAATGTCGATTTCATCTTCCAGGGTAATGGTGATGGCTTCGCCTGCGACGGCCAGGTCCAGATCGCCGTCGGCAGTCACTATACGTGCAACTTTGGATTGCTTACCGGATGGCAGTGTAGTGATGGTATCGCCTGGCTGAAGTTCACCCGCTGCTACTGTGCCGCAGAAACCACGGAAATCAAGGTTTGGACGGTTTACGTATTGCACTGGCATGCGGAAGCCATCGAACTGTTCGGCCAATTCGTTGCTGGCTTGAACACTTTCCAGCAATTCGATCATCGTTGGGCCGGTGTACCAATCGGATTTGGTGCTGCGGTCTACTACGTTATCGCCTTTCAGGGCAGACAGCGGAACCGGGTAGATGTTTTTGAAGCCCAGGTTTGCAGCAAAGGCCTGATAGTCGGCACTGATTTGGTTGAATACGTCTTCGCTGAAGTCCACCAGGTCCATTTTGTTGACGGCAACGATTACGTTTTTGATGCCCAGCAAAGATACGATGTAGCTATGGCGACGGGTTTGGGTCTGAATGCCTTTACGGGCATCAATCAGGATCACTGCTACGTCGCAGCTGGAAGCACCAGTGGCCATGTTACGGGTGTACTGTTCGTGCCCCGGGCAGTCGGCAATAATGAATTTGCGCTTGTCGGTGCTGAAGTAGCGGTAGGCAACGTCGATGGTGATGCCTTGCTCACGCTCGGATTGCAGGCCGTCTACCAGCAGTGCCAGATCGAACTCTTCATCGGTGGTGTTGAATTTCTGGGAGTCCTTTTTGATGGCTGCCAGCTGGTCTTCGAAGATAAGTTTGGAGTCGTGCAACAGACGACCGATCAGGGTGGACTTGCCGTCGTCTACGTTGCCGCAAGTCAGAAAGCGCAGGATGTCTTTTTCTTCGTGTTGTTTCAGGTAGCCGAGGATGTCGTCGGCGATCATATCTGATGCGTGAGCCATTTTTTTACCTTCTGTCCATTCCAGCGGGGCTGGAGTATCCATACATTAAATTTGTTTCGGTTTGGCCGATGTGGGGCAAACCGGTGTTGTTTCGTTTGGGACTGCGCGTTTGGTGCTGTACGCGAGCAGGCCCTTAAATTTTTTCGCTGTTGTTGGTGGCGCTACGTTTTATTGCGGGCGGGCCGCCCGCGCTCCCGGTAAGAGAGCAGCCTTACAGGGTGCGTACGTAATGCGCACCAGTACATTCGCTTGCTTCTGATGTATTACGCGTTCCGCTAATACATCCTAAGTAAAGGCTGTTGGGCGAGGCCCAACCTACAAACCAGCGCTGCTGTGTTGGATGGCACTCGCTGCGCTCGCTTATCCAACCTACGGGCTTTGTGCCGAACGGTTATGTTTTTGGCGATTGTAGGCTGCGTAATGCGCACCGATGCCTTTACCGCAATGCCAAGCCTGCTTCCACAGGGTTTAACGGAAGCAGGTTACATCATCGGCAGCAAGCTACCGCCGACAGGCATATAGATAGGATGGGCACTGGTGCCCATCAATTGCCGATCTTGCGCAATTGCCAGCCTATCGCAGGCAAGCCAGCTCCTACGTTTTGTACACCCTGCATAGCTCGTTGGATACAAACCCGCTCCCACAACCGTTTGTATGCAAAGCAAGCTTTCTGCTTGTTTGTTAGAAGTAGCCTTCCATTTTTTTCTTTTCCATTGAGCCCGCGGAATCGTGGTCGATCGCACGGCCCTGGCGTTCGGATGTGGTGGTGAGCAGCATTTCCTGAATAATTTCTGGCAGGGTTGCCGCTTCAGATTCCACCGCACCGGTCAGTGGGTAGCAGCCCAACGTGCGGAAGCGGACCATTTTGTGTTGAATTTCGTCTTGTTCCACTGGCATGCGGTCGTCGTCGACCATAATCAGCATGCCG
The DNA here is from genome assembly GCF_000422845.1 of Oceanobacter kriegii DSM 6294. Lineage (GTDB taxonomy): Bacteria > Pseudomonadota > Gammaproteobacteria > Pseudomonadales > Oceanobacteraceae > Oceanobacter > Oceanobacter kriegii. The sequence goes on along the minus strand of NZ_AUGV01000024.1, from coordinate 12,901 downwards.
TCGCGTTCAACAACCGGGCGTTCTGCGGCGTAGTACAGTGGAACGATTTCGATGTTTTCCAGGTAGATGTACTGCCAGATGTCCAGTTCTGTCCAGTTGGAAAGCGGGAATACGCGGATGCTTTCGCCTTTGTTAATGCGGCCGTTGTAGGTGTTCCACAATTCTGGACGCTGGTTTTTTGGGTCCCAACGGTGGTTTTTGTCGCGGAAGGAGTAAACACGCTCTTTGGCGCGGGATTTTTCTTCGTCCCGACGGGCACCACCGAAAGCAGCGTCGAATTGATATTTGTCGAGTGCTTGCTTCAACGCCTGGGTTTTCATCACGTCGGTGTGCACAGACGAACCGTGGGTGAATGGGCCAATACCTTGAGCAACGCCTTCCTGGTTGGTGTGTACCAGCAGTTCCATGCCCAGCTCTTTGGCTTTGCGGTCACGAAATTCAATCATTTCGCGGAATTTCCAGGTGGTATCCACATGCATCAGCGGGAATGGAGGCGTACCTGGGTAGAATGCTTTGGCGGCCAGGTGCAGCATCACAGCCGAATCTTTACCCACAGAGTAAAGCATTACAGGGTTATCGAATTCTGCAGCTACTTCACGAATGATGTGGATGCTTTCAGCTTCCAGCTGTTTCAGATGCGTCAGGCGTTTTTTGCTGATGTTCATGATCAATTCCCTTGCCGGAGGTTTAGAACCAGTGTCCAGCGCGTTTATTTCAATTCAAATGCTTTTGTACGTTTGTGCGCACAGAGGCGCGCAACGCATGGAATCTTTTGGCCGTGCCATTCGGTTAGGCCCAATGCGCAAGCTGCTGTGTTGGATGGCGCTCGCTGCGCTCGTTTATCCAACCTACGGGCCATTACCGTTTTATCCGGCTAGGCCGTACGTATGGGGCATGTCCCATCCCCACAAGCGTCTTTATGCGTTTGCTGGCGTTGCCAGTTCGGTAAACACCTTGCCCCAACGTTCATTTTGGGTGGCACATACAATAAAGAACGGGTTCAGAAGATCTTCTTTCTGACCGTACAACAGCGGTTCTAGCGATGGGGTAAGTACTTTGCCACCTGCGTGCTCAACAATGGCTTGTGCTGCCGCGGTATCCCATTCGCAAGTAGGCGCCAGGCGTGGGTACAGGTGTGCCTGACCGTCGGCCACCATGCACAGTTTCAAGGAGCTGCCCATGGATACCAGGTTCACATTACCCAACTGCTCACTAAAAGCAGCCAGTGCTTCGGCACCATGGCTTTTGGAGCCAACTACGTTCCAGTTGGCGTCACCTTGAGGCTCGGATGCTACTTGCAGTTTCACCGGCTCGGCATCGGCGTCTTGGCGGAAAGCCCCTTGCTCTTCCGTAGCGAAGTACATGCGGTTCAATGGTGGACAGTACACCACGCCAAGCTTCGCTTTGCCTTCGCTCACCAAGGCGATGTTAACGGTAAATTCACCGCTTTTTTTGATGAATTCCTTGGTGCCATCCAGCGGATCTACAATCCAGAAGGTGTTCCAGTTCTTGCGGTTTTCCCATTCAATTTCGTCTTTGGAAGACTCTTCCGACAGAATTGGAAACTCACTGATTTTGGCCAGTTCTGCGCAAATAAGTTTGTGCGCTGCCAGGTCTGCTTCGGTCAAAGGGCTGGCGTCGCTCTTTTCGTACTTTTCGAAGTCAGTTTCATAAATTTCCATGATCGCATCACCAGCCTGGCGTGCGATGGCGACAACCTGATCAACCAATGACGGCATCAGAAGCTCCTTTTGTTGGTTTCAGATAGCCGTGGCGATCCAGGTAGTCAATAACCTGCTGAGCGGCTTCTTTTACGCTGATATTGTGGTTAACAATGCGAATTTCGGCGTTGTCCGGCGCTTCGTATGGCGAGTCGATTCCGGTGAAGTCTTTGATCAAACCGGCACGGGCCTTTTGGTATAGCCCTTTAGGGTCACGGCCTTCACATACTTCAATTGGGGTGTCGATATGAACTTCGATGAATTCACCGTCACCAAGCATTTCGCGGACCATTTCGCGATTGCTGCGGAACGGAGAAATGAACGCCGTAAGTACAATCAGGCCAGCGTCGACCATCAGGTTTGCGACTTCACCAACCCGACGGATGTTCTCAATGCGGTCGTCTTCGGAAAAGCCCAGATCACCACACAAGCGATGACGTACATTGTCACCATCCATCAAGTAGGTGTGATGCAACCGCTCTGCCAGAATGCTTTCTACTGCACCAGCAATAGTCGATTTGCCCGAGCCGCTTAAGCCGGTAAACCACAGCAAGCAGGGGCGTTGCTTTTTCATAAATGAGCGGATGGATTTATCCACTTCGTGATTGTGCCAAACGATATTGTCGTTTTTCACGATAACTCCTTAAGGGTTCATCCTGTGAACGGCCAAACGGCTGGAATCACTAACCAACTGATCAGTGCGACCGTCAAGCTGAGTGGCGCTCCAAATTTAAGATAATCGGCAAATTTGTAACCTCCCGGCCCCATTACCATCAGGTTGGTTTGGTATCCGGTAGGTGTCATGAAACTGGCGGACGCAGCTACCATAATCGCTATGACGAAGGCTTCATAGTTAACGCCAAGGCTGCTGCTGACACTCATGGCAATGGGAAACATAACAATTGCTGCGGCGTTGTTTGTCATTAACTCTGTTAACGCCACCGTTGCTACGTATACGGCTATTAATGCCGTCAGTGGTGAATCTGCCAGGGTGAGCAAGCCCGTTGCGATTTGGTCAGCCAGGCCTACTTTTTGAACGGCCAAGCCAACGCCGTATGCACACGCAACAACCAGCAAGACGGGGTAATCGATGGATTTACCAGCATCTTCGTAGCTAATGCAACGGCAAACAAGCATGCTGATGGCAGCCACCACTGAGCTTTCCAGAATCCCCACCAAGCCGGAACCCGATGCAAGCAGCATAAGGGCGAAAATAGCCAACGACACCTTGGCCTGTTTTTCGTCCATCACCGCTGGATTGCCAAGTTTACTAACCAGCAAGAAGTCCCGACTGTTGCGGTGACGCATCAGGAAGCCTTTTTGAGCTTCCACCAGCAAGGTATCGCCTTCTTTCAGAACAAGGTCACCCAACTTACCGCGCAAGCGCTGACCATGACGAGACACACTCAACACAACCGCACTGTAACGATGCCGAAAACGGGATTCGCGAATGGTCTGACCAACCATCGGGTTTGACGGCGACAACACGGCTTCAAACAAACGCCGGTCGGAGCGGCTACCATCCAATTTAAAGCGCTGGTCATTAGCCAGTGCAAGGCCATGGATATTACGCAACTCCATAACGGATTCCGGGCTACCGGCAAACACCAGCCGATCCCCTTCTTCCATAACAGTCCGTGGACGCACCGCTGAAATGATTTGGCCTTCACGTTCAATTTCGACCAGGAACAAACCCGGTAAATTACGTAAACCGGCATCATGGATGGATTTCCGCACAAGTTCACTGCCCGGCTGAATAATCATTTCCACCAGGTATTCACGAACCTGATCGAATTGCTCAGAAGAGCCTTCACGATGCGGCAACAGCCATTTGGAAAACAGGAATATGTACAGCAAGCCTGCGCCAGCAATTGGAACGCCTACCCAAGCGATATCGAACAACCCCAACCCCGGAAGGCCACGCTGCTGAACCATGCCATCCACCACCAGGTTGGTGCTGGTGCCAATCAGAGTACAAGTGCCACCGATAACAGAGGCATAACTAACCGGCAGCAGTATGCCAGACAGTTGGATATTGAAGCGTTTACTTTGGCTTTGCAGCAAAGTAACGAACATGGCGACAACAGGGGTGTTATTGACCACTGCGCTCAGCAAGGTGGTAACGGGTAAGACACGAGCCGCCGCGGCGCGTTGGCTTTTAGGCGACCCCACCAGATAACGACGCAGAAGCTGCGTGGCACCGGATTCACGCAGGCCGCCCACCACCACAAACAGGGCGGCAATGGTGAAAATGCCAGGATTAGCAAAGCCTGTGAACAGAGTATTGGCATCCAGTACACCGGCCACAAGAATCACGGCCAAACCAGCCACAAAGAGTTTTTCTGCGGAATACAGGTTCAGAGCCAAGGCACCCAGAACACTGACCAGCGTTAAAGCAACGATGTAGTAAGAAAACGCTGCTGACGCATCCATTTCCATTGACACATTTCCATTTTCAAGCGGTTCTGATGGAACACACCGCTTCACCATCAAACAAGAGCGCAATTCTGCCTGAATACAGCGCAAACCTCCACGGCTGTAAGGCTTTGTAACCAAACTTAAACCTGCCAGACATTGCATACAGGCTTAATGGCTATTTTCTGATTCATTAAATACTTGGTGCCAGGGATTTTTAGTGCAGAACTCCGATACATTTGAAAGCCTATAGGGCTGTAGGAGCTGGCTTGCCTGCAATTTGTTGGGCTCGGCCCAACCTGCAGCCATACGGTTTTATGGAAGGTGGCTTGCTGCCGATAAATTCTTCGCGAGCAAGCTCGCTCCCACATTTGAAATGCCATCGGGCCGTAGGAACTGGCTTGCCTGCGATTTGTTGGGCGCGGCCCAACCTGCAGTCATGAGGTTTTGTGAGAGGTAGATTGCCACCGATGGATTCATCTCGAGTAAGCTCACTCCCATTTTTTGAAATACCACCGGGCCGTAGGAGCTGGCTTGCCTGCGAATTGTTGGGCTCGACCCAACCTACAATCATGCGGTTTTGTAGGAGGCAGCTTGCTGCCGATGGATTCTTCGCGAGCAAGCTCACTCCCACATTTGAAAAACCATCGGGCCGTAAGTGCTGGCTTGCCTGCGAGTTGTTGGGCGTGGCCCAAACTTCAATCATGCGATGATGGCAGAGGCCATGCTTTGTCCGACAATCGACTGATTGGTGATGGATTCACGCCGAAAGTCGTAAAAATGTCACAGCAAATTCACTAAATATTTTGTAACCCCAGTTTTCTGATTGTTGCATAGGGGGTACACTATCAGTGTTCTCATATTTCTTAGGGATTACGACCATGCGCAAGATTCTGTTGGGTGCGGCTATCGCACTTGCCTCCGTTTCTGCCTACGCCGCTGACGAAGCTGTTGAAGCTACTGATGCCGCTGCAGAAGCCGTTTGTGACGCTTCCTGTGTTGCAGAAAACGAAGCTGCTATTAAAGCTGCTGTTGAATCCGGTGACGAAGCTGCCGTTGAAAGCGCCATGGCTGCTGCCATGAACGCTGGTATGTCTGTTGAAGCTGTAGTTAACGTTGCTGTTGCCAACGCTGGCACCGGCACCATTTCTGCTGCTTCTATCGTTACTGCTGCTACCAATGCTGCTGCTGCTACCGGTAACGACGCTACTGCCGCTAACAGCGTAGCTACTGCTGCTCTGGTAAATGCTGGTTTTGGTGACGTAGCTGGTAACACCGCTGCTGGTGAAACTGCTGAAGTTGCTGAAGTTGCTGCTGAAACTACTCAGGAAGCTCCTGCAGAAACTGTTCCTGCAGTTTTGACTCCAGTAGTTACAGTGCCAACCAACACTACTCCTGTAGTGATCAGCGGCGTTTAATTTCAGTTTTCTGAAATTGCTGAAAAGCCCGGTTTGTCCGGGCTTTTTTGTATCTGCCGTATGGCACAGACCTGTCTGAATGCCCGGCCGTTAAAAATTCTTCGCGACTGCTCATTACACAGCCCCTTCCTGCTGATGCATCTGGCATACTCTCGCAGGTGTTATTGTCTGTTTTGGAAAATGGATTTATGTCTCGCTGGTCTTTGTATCTGACCCTTTTGTTTGTCATGCCGCTGCCCTTTGGTGGCTATACCGACTGGGCATGGCCACTGTACACCGCCGCCAGCCTTGGATTATTGCTGGCTGAGTCATTGGCCCTGAGATCCACCAGCCAGAAAGCTACAGCAGCAGTGCCGGTTGCGTTTGTGAAAGCAGGCTGGATGTGGGGCGTATTGTTACTAGTGCAGGCGTGGGTCGCAGCTCAGATGCTGTGGGTGTCCAAAACCCCGTACGATACCTTTATGTATTTTCTGAAGGGCCTTGGCTACACCGCCTTTATGATGGTGACGCTGCTGATGCTGACGAACAAGGAACGGATTCGTCGAGCGGTGTGGACCATTGCTTTTGCCGCGGCCTTTCAGGCGTTTTACGGCGCCATGATGGTGATGACCAAGCTTGAGTATGGCTTTTTCCTCGAAAAATGGACTTACCAGGGGTTGGTTACAGGTACTTTCGTCAGCCGTAACCACGTGGCTGGATATTTTGAAATGGCGCTGGCGCTGGGTATTGGCTTTTTGATGGCGCTTTCGACCACTTACCACGGCAGCTTGCGTCAACGTATACGCCAGATGGTGCAGATGCTGCTTAGTAGCAAGGTGGTGCTGCGATTGATGCTGGCCATTATGGTGATTGCTCTGGTGATGACCCGCTCTCGTATGGGCAACACCGCATTTTTTGCCAGCATGATGATTGCCGGTGCACTGGCTTTGTTGCTGATGCGTAATAAAAGCAAGTCGACCACCGTGTTGCTGGCCAGCTTGTTGATTATTGATATTGCCATTGTCGGTACCTTCTTTGGGGTCGATAAGGTTGCCGAGCGCCTGCAAAAGACCAGTTCTGATACCGAAAGCCGTGACGAAGTATCCCGCGATACGTTCCATATGTGGGAAGACAATGCCATCGAGGGCATAGGTGCAGGTACTTACTACTTCCGTTTTCCCGAGTATAAGTCGTTGGATGTAACGGCGGAGCCTATCTACAACCACGCCCACAACGACTATTTGCAGTTCCTGGCAGAATTTGGGGCACCGGCATTTTTGGCCATGCTGGCGGTGGTGCTGGCCTGTTTGTGGAATGCCATTATGGCAATGCGCAGCCGCCGCAGCGACCTGATGAAAGGCATGGGGTTTGCGGCCACCATGGGGCTGATTTCCATCGGTATTCATTCGGTGGTCGACTTTAACTTGCAGGTGCCTGCCAATGCGTATTTGTTTGTGTTCCTGCTTGCGATGGCCAACATTGCCCGCTGGTTGCCGCACGAATCTTCCCGCTCGGGCAAGAAGCGTTCTTCACGCCGCAAGGCGATGGTTTAGTAATTTGATGTGTGACGTTGTATGAAGATCAAGGCCGTTTTACAGAAGCTCCCTATCAACACCGAAGGCCGTGACTTTGCCGTTGGTGATATTCACGGCAACGTTGCCAAGCTGAACCAACAGCTTGAGCAACTGGCGTTCGATCGCAGCAAAGACCGTTTGATTTGCGTTGGCGACCTGATCGACCGCGGCCCGGAATCGGTCCAGGCGTTGGCGCTGCTGGACGAGCCCTGGTTCTATTCTGTGGTAGGCAACCACGAGCAGTTGATGGTCAGTGCCATGAAGTACAAGCACAGCGAACATCGCATGACCTGGCTGAATCACGGCGGCGACTGGATCGCCAGCACCTCTCCTGCTCAGTGGCCTGAATGGTTCGACAAGATTGAAAACCTGCCGCTGGCCATTGAAGTAACCGCCAAATCCGGTACCCGCTACGGCATTATTCACGCCGATTATCCATACGAAAGCTGGAACGACGTGGAAGATCTGGACGAAGACGAAGCCATGCGCACCATTTGGTCACGGGCCAGTTTTCAGAAACGCGCGGAATACGTGGTAAAAGACATAGACTGGATTTTGCACGGCCACAATGTGTACGAAGAAGGCGAGCTGGTACTGGGCAACCGTATTTACATCGACCGCGGCGCGTACAAGGGCAACGATTTTATCATCAAGGAATTGGTGTAAGCCCCGATTGGGCATAGGTGGTGGGTTGGCCTGTGGGAGGTAGCTTTCTGCCTATGGTCAATACGGTATGCCGAACTAAATCGAACGTAGGTCTGATAAAGACGCGAAGCGGCTGCCATCTGACGAGGCCCGTGTTGGATGGCACTCGCTACGCGAGCTTATCCAACCTACAACGGGTGAATTCCGTAGCGCTTTCTGATGTATTACGCGTTCCGCTAATACATTCTGGGAACGCGGTGATGCGGTATTCCGACGGCCCGTCCGCATGTGTGGTATGTAGGAGCAGGCTTGCCTGCGATTGGCCTTGGTGTCGAATGTCTCTTCCGTATTAAAAGCGGGCCAGCGGCCCGCGCTCCCGGAAATGGGTATGAGTGGCTTCCTGCAAATGTTGGGCGTGGCCCAACCTACAAGGTGCGCGGTGCACACCCTACATGCGCAAAACCATAGGCTCAGCGGTGGTGCGGCACTCCGAACGCTGGCCCGCAGATCCGGCCCGCATTAAACCCCAAATCCTGCGCTCCATTCTGCCACGGCGGTGATGGATGGCTGTGGTTTGCAGTAGAAGTAACCGCTCACACCGTCGATGCCGCTGCGGTACAGTTCGTCTACATCCACGCCCTGTTCCAGCCCTTCGCCGAACACCATCAAATCAAGGCTGTGGCCAATGTGCACCATGGATTGGGTGAAGAATCGCTGATCCTGGGCGTCGAACAACCCTCGGTTCAGGCTTCCGTCGATGCGCACGTATTCAATGGGTAGCCGCTGCATGTAGGAAAACGCCGCGGTGCCGGTGCCCACCTGGTCGACGCCAAACACCACGCCCGCTGGCAGGATTTCATGAGCGAGGTCTTGCAGCTGGGTTTCAACATCACCAATGCTGTATTCCGGCAATTCGAACGCCAGTTTGCGGCCTGCTTCCGGGTGTTGTTTCAGCAGGTGCATAACGTCTTCATGGAAGGCCCGATCCAGCACAGACGCAGGTGACAGGTTAATACACACTCGCCCCGCCTTGCACAGTTCGCCGCTGTCCAGCGCCTCCATGACTTTGCGAATAACAGTGATATCAAACGCCGCTGCCATTTGGTGTTGTTCGACCATGGGCCAGAATCGCGCTGCGGAAATCAGTTCGCCACGGTGTCTCACCCGGCTGTACACTTCCAGCTGCTGAAGTTCAAACTGCCCTTGAGTGGATCGCACCACCGGCATGTATTGCAGTTCCAGTTCTTCTTCTCGCAGGATGTTTTTCAGCAGCTCCGACCATTCAGTGGCGCTCAGTTCTGCCGTATTGCCGTAGTCCTGGTAGTACAACAGCGCCCGACCGCGCGGGTGGCGTTGGGCTTGGCGAAGGGCTTCGTCGGCACGCATTAACGCACTGCTCAGAGTATCTTGCTGGCCTTGCAGGAAAACCCCGCCGACATGAAATGCCAGCCCAATTCGTTGGCTCAGCGCGGTGGATGCCATGTGCGAATAGAAGTGCTGTATCAGTTCATCGGCATGGGCACGGTTGGCCACCGGCACGTATACCGTGAAGTCCGCCCCGGCGTGACGGCCGCTAAAGCTGTTGCCATAGTCCTGCTGCCACTGCTGCACGCTGTCGGCGGTAAGCACGATCACTTCATCCCCCGCTTTACGGCCTTCGCGCTGGTTGTAGTCAGCGAAGTCTTCAATTTGCATCAGCATCAACAGGCCGCAATGCTCTTCGTTGGAGCGCAGCAGGTATTCCAGCCGCTGGTCAAACCCGCGTCGGTTTTGCATGCCTGACAGCTCGTCGGCAAACGATTCCTGTCGTAGCCGCTCGGTGGTTTCTGACTGTTCGTTGAACATGGTTTGCAGTTTGATGACCATTTTGTTCATCGCCAGCACCATGTTTTTCAGTTCAATCACGTTGGGAATGTTGTCGAGCACACGCCACTGGCGATCACAAATGGCCAGCGCCTGGTCTTCCACTTCGGCCACCGGCTTGAACAACCAGCGCAGTAGCAGCTGCAACGCCACCAATGACACCACCAGCACCGCCATAAACCAGATGGCCTGATCCTGAATCATGTTCCAGAGGTCACGGTAGGCGAAGTCGGTGTGGCTGCTGACAGACACTGTTCCCATACGGGTCCAGCCGGTTGTGACGTCGGTTTCAGCAGGTAGCAGATTGAACGACACCAGGCTGCGGAACCACCCCGGCGCAGGCTGATGCGCCAATGCCTGATGTTCACGACGGTACAGTTGGTTTCCATGCACGTCGGTGAAGGTGATGTCCGAGAAGAAGCCGCGGTCGAACAGCACATCAATCTGGCGCGACAGCTCGACTTCGTCCTGATTCGGCACCTGCGACATCGCCAGCGCCAACGAGGTTGCGGCGTCGTAGGCCCGCGCATTCAGCTGCTGTTCAAAGGCATCGCGGCCATTGATGATGGACAACACCAGACTTCCCATCAGCAGCACGATCACCAGTACGGTGGTCAGCATTGAAAATTGTTGTCTGAGGGTCATGACGTGAATCCTTGTTTCATGAGCTAAATATCCGTACCCAAATATCCATTTCTATCTATCCAAGCCTATATATCCATGCCAAGCCGCGACATGCGCACGCGCAAGTTGGTCCAGCGCGACAGCTTGTTAGCCGAGCCAATATTCTTGCTTCGGCCCTTTTCCTGGTCCAGCCATAAACCAATGGCATTGAAGCTGTAAACCGGCTTCAAATCCGTGCGCTGATCGGCGGGTTCTATGGACTTTTTGAGGTTATCCAGCACCAGCGGCATGGCATCCGGCTGCGGGTAATAGGTTAAAACCATATGCGCCAGGTTGTAATCCAGTGCTTTTACGTAATTGAACCTGAGCTTTTGAGGATCGATGCCAAGCTTCAGCAACGAATAGAACTTGGCGATGACATAGTCTTCGCAGTCACCGCCGTAGGTGCCCAACGACTCGTACGGAGTGGCCCAGTAGTCGTTTACTTTCCAGTGTTTGATGTCGCTGATATAGGGGATTTCGGCATTGAAGAAGTCGTTCACACGCTCTATGACCTCACTTTCGTCCTGTTCATCGGCCAAATCCAGCATCAGGTCGCGCCAGCGTTCCATTCGGAACATTGCCTTGCGACCGTACTCGCTTTCAGCGGATTCAATCAGTAAATCCGGCACCGCGTTATTGGCATCCGCCACCAGCAGCAAAGGTGCCGCCAGACCCAGCAGCAGCGGGCCTATGGCGATTTGACGCCACAACACCGGGAACTGCGGAAATCTGGAAGCGGAAGGAGTCGACATGAAAAGCAATACATCCCGTGTATGCAACGCAGCAGCACGCCACCACGAATCGTTGGAGATGCATTAAATATAGACGGGATTTTGGAGCTTGCTGGCGATGGCAGCACGGGATGTGGGCCTGATAACGCAGGCCCGATAAATAACGCAGCTCCGATAAAGACGCGAAGCGGCTGCCATCTGACGTGTTTTTGCGGTGCCTTTGTCGGATGGCGCAAGCTTATCCGACCTACACAGGACGAATCCGTAGGAGCTGGCTTTCCTGCACTTTGTTGGGCGTGGCCCAACCTACATGGCGGTAGGAGGTAGCTTGCTGGCAATGGGCAACACGAAATGTGGGCCTGATAACGCAGGCCCGATAAATAACGCAGCTCCGATAAAGACGCGAAGCGGCTGCCATCTGACGTGTTTGGGCCGTCCCTTTGTCGGATGGCGCAAGCTTATCCGACCTACACAGGACGAATCCGTAGGAGCTGGCTTTCCTGCACTTTGTTGGGCGTGGCCCAACCTACATGGAGATAGGAGGTAGCTTGCTGCCGATGGGCAGCACGAGATGTGGGCCTGATAACGCAGGCCCGATAAATAATGCAGCTCCGATAAAGACGCGAAGCGTCTGCCATCTGACGTGTTTGGGCCGTCCCCTTGTCGGATGGCGCAAGCTTATCCGACCTTGTATCTCTCCAGGGATCTTTGGTTAGCTACTAAAGGTTCCACAGAACCCGGTGAAGTTGAATCGGACCTTGGCACTTTGATGCCGCTTTGTAGATTGACTCCCGGGTTCTGATTTCTCTACACATTGAATGGTATCCAAGCGCCTGCTCGACAGTGACGCTGAATGGACAAGGGTAATGAGAGATGCACTACGTCGGTATTGATGTCAGCAAAGCCAAATTGGATTGCACCTGGTTGCGAGATCCCGCGACAGGAAAAATCAAAAGCAAGAAGCACGACAACACCAGCTCAGGTCATAAAGCACTGGTTCAGTGGCTGAGCAAGAATGTCAGCACTGATCCCAACGAAATTTTAGTTGTGATGGAAGCCACCGGCATCTATCACGAAGTCGTGGCCTACGCACTTTTTGAAGCAGGTGTTCGGGTCTGCGTGGCAAATCCCGCCCGCACCAAAGAGTTTGCCAACAGCCTTGGCAACACCCATAAAACCGACGCAAAAGACAGCGTCGTACTAGCGAAGTACGGCTATCTTATTAAGCCTGATCCGTGGCAGCCAGAACCTCCAGAGGCCAGAGAACTCAAGGCTTTGAACGGTCATATTGAAGCTCTGGAGAAAGATATTCAGCGCTCACAAAACCGTCTTGAAAAAGCCGAGTTCAATCGCGCTTCAGAGCGAGTCATCAAGTCACTTCATATCCTGATCGAACAGTTACAGACTGAGAAGAAACGCCTGGAGAGTGATATCGATGACCACATCGATCGCCACCCACAGCTGAAAAAAGACCGGGCTTTGATGGAGAGCATCCCGGGAGTAGGAAAGGTTGTGTCGCGGACCATGCTCAGTGTGATACATGGCCGATCGTTCCAGCAGGCAGGTCAGTTAGCGGCTTATATTGGCTTAATCCCCCGAATCCAGGAGTCTGGAACGTGGAGAGGAAAAAGCCGCTTGAGCAAACAGGGTTCGCCGAAAATACGAGCCAAGTTGTACATGCCAGCGGTGACATCGATCCAGCATAATCCGGACATTAGGGCGCAATACGAACGCTTGCTGAAGAACGGAAAAAGCAAAATGCAGGCAATAGGCGCCGCGATGCGAAAGCTGGTCCAGATTTGTTTTGGTGTTGTGAAACATCAAAGCGAATACCGTCCTCAGGTGGCCATTTAGCCTCTTGAGGACGGTTAGGAGAGATGGTATCTACA
>NZ_AUGV01000023.1 GCF_000422845.1 Oceanobacter kriegii DSM 6294 | reverse complement strand
ATTCTCTCGTTTCAGCTTGCGAAGCTCACTGGATTCCTCGGGTTTCGATGCTGTTTTCTTTGCTTTGCTCACGTTCGTCTTCACTACGTTTGATGGTTTCCGAGAGGGCTTTAGCTGACCTTCCCGATATTCTTTTCGCCATCGTGACAGCATGAACGGGTGAATGTCCAAACGCTCTGCAACTTGCTGCACTTGAACATCATCTTCAAGACTCATCTCAACTGCCGAGCGTTTGAATTCGAGCGAGTATTGCTTTGTCTTTTTCTGGTTTTTGTAGGCTGGCATAGAGCACCTTTTCGAAGTTAAAAAGGTGTCCGGTAAAACGGGGGAAGATCAGGCGTCACTTGGATTTACTTGTTATTTTACGATTTCAACATTTCTTGATAGCACTGGCTAATAAATACAATATTACTTGCTGTAAGATGCAAGGCATACGTAATTATGTGTTCAGGAACAACTCTAACTTCTGCCCCTTGACCATGTCCACTTACATTATTTCTAATCGAAGCAACTCCTTGAGAAACAAGTGTAGGCAAGCTGCTCAGTTGGGTTTGTAGATATGTAGGTATTAACCCATTATCCATGCAAATTGGAATCAGAGCATTGACAGTGCCTTTTTTGAAATTCCAGCTTTGCTCTTTACAAATTTGCTGCAGTAAGCTTTCTAGGGACTTATTACAATAATTTAAAGATTCTTCATATCTATTATGCCGATAATGCTCATGAGCATTTAAGAATTCATGCCTTGCGCCTTCAAATTCAGAAAGCAAAAACAAAGCTGGCTTAGTTACTTCTGAATGGGTGAAATCTTGATCTATTTTTATAATTATTCCATCAATATACTCATATCCAAAGCCATCTCTTTTCATTCGCTCATTGATTTCTTTGACAGCTTCTTTTGGTTTCTGTTTAGCACCGCCTTGTTTTGAGAAATTATAGTAATCACGTTCAACATCTTTGGATATCAAAGTACAGAATAATTCTAATGCATCTAAGAACCTTTCAACTCTATTTTCACTAAGAATTAGTTCTTTAGCCCAGTTATAGCTTCCTAAACGATAACCATTTAGAGTTTCTTCTCCATATTCTTTTGAAATAAGTTCATGAGCCTTTCGAAAAAGAAAGTATGAACATGTACCATATTTATCCAAGCCACGCCGGACCTCGTCGATCTCTCCAATAGCATCACCGATGATCTTCGCAAGTTGTACGCGCAATGTTCGAGAAGGAAAATCATATTGATATGTATCAGGATAGATATTTTTATTTCTTGTCGAGTAGAGTTCAATTATTGGCATTCAACATCCTGCGTCATTATATTTGCTGATAACTTAAATTTAGTAACATAACAGTTTATTAGTGCGCATGCGCGGTTTCTGGGTGAGGAACTTTCTAACTGATTGAGGCATAAACAAAAAATCCATTTTTGTGAAACTGATTGTCCGGCAAAGCGCGCATGCGCATTAACTCGCCTCGGTATGCGCATTAACTTGTAAACCGTCGGCAGAAGGCCTTTGGTAACAGGGAGTTACGTTAGCAGTGCAGGAGAAAGTGAGCAAGCTGTTGGAGAAAACGCGCACGCCTGCTTTGTGGTTGGTCAATACACTGGTTGCTTGTACAGTTTTGGGGCTGCATTGCTCGGGGCTCCTGGAGCAAGTAATCCGGTGCCGCTGAGTTCTATGGGGAATTGGCGTTGTCGGGATTATGTTTCGCCTCAATGCAACCGCTCACCCCATTTTCCACCATGACTGGCTTTGCAGGCTTCTTCGGTGTCAAAACGTACGTGTTTTTGTATGTCTTTCAGTTGGATACCGATGGCGTCCAGGTGCTGTTTGATCAGGGTGTGGATGTGGTCTTTGTCGGCCAGTGCGAGGTCGAGGTTGGTGTTGTAGACGCAGAGCACGATGAGTGAGGCGGGGAGGTTGTTGTAGTTGACGGTATGGGTCAGCCATTTGAAGCCTTCGGATTCGATTTGGGCGATGTCGCAGACGTCGGTGAGGGCTTTGATGATGGCCTGCTCGGTTTTCCTATGGGTTTTCTTGTCGGCTTTTTTCATATTGTTAGTTGGGTTGGTTCCCATAAAAAATCAGCGGGCTGTGTTGCCCGCTGATTCTGTTTTTCGCTTGAATGGAACGGCTTATTCTTCGTCGCCGTCGTCTTCAAAGCGGGTGGCGTGCATGACCGGGGAGCCCCACAGGTCGTATTCGTCGGCGTGTTCAATTTCCACGTCGATGATGTCGCCCGGTTCGCATTCGTGGAAGTCGTTCAGGTACACCATGCCGTCGATGTTCGGGGCGTCGCCCCAGGTACGACCGATGGCGCCTTCGTCGTCAATTTCGTCGATGATGACAGGCATTACTTTGCCAACCTTGCGAGCCAGTTTACGGGTGCTGATGGCTTGCTGGGTTTGCATAAAGCGGTCGTAGCGTTCTTGCTGGATGTCTTCCGGCACGTGGTCTGGCAGTTCGTTGGCTTTGGCGCCGTCTACCGGGCTGTATTTGAAGCAGCCAACGCGGTCGAGTTCAGCTTCTTCCAGCCAGTCGAGCAGGATCTGGAAATCTTCTTCGGTTTCACCCGGGAAGCCAACCACGAAGGTGGAGCGGATGACGATTTCTGGCACCACCTCGCGCCATTTTTTGATGCGTTCCAGGGTATTTTCGGCGTGGGCCGGACGCTTCATCAGCTTCAGAATGCGTGGGCTGGCGTGCTGGAACGGGATATCCAGGTACGGCAGGATTTTGCCTTCGGCCATCAGTGGCAGTACGTCGTCAACGCTTGGGTATGGGTAGACATAGTGCAGGCGCACCCAGGCACCCATGTTGCCCAGTTCGTTACACAGGTCGTACAGCTTGGTTTTGACCGGCTTGCCGTCCCAGAAGTCGGTACGGTATTTGCGGTCGACGCCGTAGGCGGAGGTGTCCTGGGAGATCACCAGAATCTCGCGGGTGCCAGCTTCTACCAGACGTTTGGCTTCGGTCAGTACGTCGCCTACCGGGCGTGAAACGTGTTTGCCGCGCATCGCCGGGATGATGCAGAAGGTGCAGCTGTGGTTACAGCCTTCGGAAATCTTCAGGTAGGAGTAATGACGCGGAGTCAGTTTCACGCCTTGGGCCGGAACCAGATCGGTGAACGGGTCGTGTTCCTGTTTAACCGGTGGCACCCATTCGTGTACGGCGGTCATCACTTCTTCGTAGGCTTGTGGGCCGGTGATCGCCAGAATGTTCGGGTTCTGTTCGCGGATGGTTTCGGCGTCTTTGCCTTTGCCCATACAGCCAGTCACGATCACTTTGCCGTTTTCGGCCATGGCTTCGCGGATGGCTTCGAGGGATTCCTGCTTGGCGTCGTCGATAAAACCACAGGTGTTTACCACGACCACGTCAGCATCGTTGTAGCTGTTGACGACGTCGTACTTGTCCATGCGCAGCTGGGTGAGGATGCGTTCTGAGTCCACAAGCGCTTTCGGACAACCCAGGCTCACGAACCCGACTTTGCCACTGGACTGGCCTGGTTCTGTGGTGGTGGATGTCGGAAGTTCGGTTTGGTCTGTCATGATCTCTCTCTACCCAGTACATGGCCGGGTGCTGTGTTGGCTGTCCGGACGGTTGCGGTTCCGGATAAAAGGCGCAAGATTTTACCCGAAGCGCCTTTGTGAGTCATCGCCCTGTGATTATCATCCGGACGGGTGGCCAGTGCTGTGTGTGAAGGCCATTTATAAGGGCCAAGTTTCAAGGCCATGTATCAAGGCAGTGTTTCAGTGAGTTGGACGGATGAGATTCAGGGTAATGCGTAAAGCAAGTTGGGTGTGTGTGGTTGGCTGTTTGCTGTCGTTGGATGCGTTGGCAGGCAGCTACTATGAATGCGTGGATGCCAATGGAGGGAAGTTGTTTTCCCAGTCGCCGTGCCCGGCGGATCAGAATGAGAAGAAGCACAGCTATCAGTCTGACAAACAGGGAATTGGCCTAACTTCAGGCAGTGGCAAGGCCAATCGGGAAATCAGTACGGACAATGCCAGTTACCAGGCAATGCGTGATAACAACCGTCGGCTGGAGCTGAAGCGCAATATCAACCGCACCCAACAAAAGCTCGAATCGCTGGAAGCCGACCGCGATAACCGAATCGCTTCCATGAAGGAAACCTTGCAGGGCATTGCCGGGAATAACGCGGCCAACCGCCGTGCTGTGGTTCAGCAGCAGATCGACAAGGAAACCCAGAAGTATCAGCAGCGGATTGAAAAGCTCACGAATGAGCTGAAAGGCTATACTTCAGAGATGGCGGGCTTGTCCCAAAACCCTTGAGTCACATTTACATGGTGTTGCCGTGATCAAACCCCGAATTCTTTTGCTGTCGGCGTATCGCTCCGATAGCCATGCTTACTGGGCCGACTGGCTGACCACCCATCTGGACGCCGACTGGCGGGTATTGGAATTGCCCGGTCGTTATTTTCGCTGGCGCATTCGTGGTAATCCGTTGTCGTGGATGTCGCAGTTGGATGAGTTGCTGGCGGAGTGGACGCCGGATCATGTGTTGGCCACCAGCATGGTGGATGTGGCAACGCTGAAGGGCCTGGTGCCCGGCCTGGCGGGTATTCCGGTGTCGTGTTATTTCCACGAAAACCAGTTCGCTTACCCGGTGGGGGAAGGCCAGCATGCGTCTATCGACCCGCAAATGGTGCAGTTGTATGCCGCGCTGGCGGCGGATGAGGTGCTGTTTAACTCGGAGTTTAATCGCCAGTCGTTTCTGGACGGTGTTTCGGCGCTGCTGAAAAAGCTGCCTGACTGCGTACCAGAGGGCGTGGTTGAAGACATTGACTACAAGTCGCGCTGGTTACCGGTGCCGGTTTCCATGCCAGAGCCTGAGCTTGAAGATCAACTCGATGTGGCGGTGGAGGACTGGCGGGCGACGAAAGATTTCTCTGGGCCGCTGATCCTTTGGAACCACCGCTGGGAATACGACAAGGCCCCGGAACGGTTTCTGGCGATGCTGAAGGCATTGAAGCAGCGGGGCGTGGATTTTCGGTTGGCGCTGTTGGGTGCAAGGCCGGAAAAAACACCGCCCGCCTTGTTGGCCATTCGTGAGCACTTTGCCGATCAGGTATTGGTGGATGGAAAAGTGTCCCGCCAGGATTATTGGCTTTGGCTCAAGCGTGCCGATGTGGTGGTGAGCACCGCCATTCACGAGTTTCAGGGCATCGCCATGTTGGAGGCCTCAGCGATGGGGTGCTTCCCATTGGTACCAGATGATTTGTGCTACCGCGAGCAGTACCCGGATGTGTGTCGATATCCACCCACGGTCGACGCCGAGGTACTGGCTCATCGCCTGCATGTGGTTTGGCAGCAAATTACCCGCCCGCATACCCCGGACGTGGGCATTAAAACCCAGTGGCAGCACTGGCTGGCAACCGATATTGCCCGCTGGTTGCATCGGGAAGCGCCGGAGCCAGAGCTTCCTGAAGAAGAGGTCGAGCCAGACACGCACGCTACAGAAAGCCATTCGATTAATCCGGGTGCCGACTTGCTGGAGCAGATGCTGAAAGAACAAGCAGGCAGCTTGTCGTCTGATTCTTTGGTGCCAGAGTACGGCAGTAGTGATAACAAAACGGCGAATGTGATCAGTCTGATGGCGGAAGCCAGCAGCAAAATGCCAGCGCCTGAGCCAGTGGTACAGCAAAGCAGCAGCGTGGTGTATGGCGGTTCTGGTGAGCTGAGCGATGCCAAATCCCAGTGGCAGCAGTGGATGCAGCTGGTTTAGCGGGGGAGGGCCAGGAAATTTGGCCGGGCAGATGTCTTGATGGACGTACGGCTTAATGGGTAGGTGATTTGATAGACGGGCTCAGGTGAACATCGTCTGAGCCCGCCAGAATCTGTCTTTTGGCTATTACTGTCCGGATGTGTTCGTTTTAACCCATTGCAAGAAGTCAGCCTGATCTTTGGCGCTGCTGCTTTCCCACAAATCTTTCAGCTGGTCGAGTCGGGTTACCTGCTCCGGGGCTTCGCTGCTGATGACGTAGCTGATGGCTTCATGTTTTTCGACCACTGCCTTGCCTTCTACTTTCTCCGCGTCTGTCTGTAGCCAAATGGGTGAAGATGCACTCAACGCCTGAGCGGTTTCCTGATCGTTCACAACCGGGTGGTTGAGGCTGTAGGTTCCGTTGCTTTTGAAGTCGTAGTCGATGGCAACCGGTGGCCATTCAATGATAAAGCCGGATTCGCCCTGGCTATTCCAGTTGGCTTCGTATCGGACAATGATGCGCTGACTGCCTTCGGCCATGTGCAGGGTGTAGTTGCCTTCATACAGGTTGGGTGCGTCCACGGATTTGCCGTTTACCGATACCACGACCAGTGTTGATGGCACGGTCACGCTGACGCTGCCAGAGCCGACGTCGGTGCTATTCAGTGGCGCAATGGCACCGCAGCCAGCAAGCAGGGCGGTGGTCAGTAAGGTGAAGAAGGAAAGAATGTAGGTGCGCATGATGACTCCAGAAGTTGATCGACAACGATGTGTCAGACAGGAAGCACAAAGCATATCGAAGAAGACCGCAGGCTGCATGATGGCGGATTGGGAACCACCGTTGCAGTTTCATAAAACCTTAATGCGTTCTTCATAATTGAACCGTTAAATACAAACAAGCCCGCAAACGCGGGCTTGTTTGGCGGCTTATGCTTGGGGCATAAACCGGCAGGTGTTGCCGTTTTGAACGGAGAAACAAAACAGCAAACGGGGTCGACCTTAGAAGTCGTAACGTACGCCCAGCTCGGAGATCAGCTTGGCTTCGCCTTCGTCACGAACAGTGTCGAGGGATTCAACAGAAGCCCATACGCGCATGTTCTTGCTCAGGTAGTTTACGTATTCGCCTTTAACGGACTGCAGATCACCGGAGTCGTCACAGTCATTGGATGCTACACGGCCGTGGAACTGGTGGGCGCCAGTCTTGTAGGAAGCGTATGCACCAACGATTGTGGTGGACTCACCACCGCAGATGTTCTTGGTCTTGGTGTTGAAGTTTTCAGACGCCATGTCTACGAAAGCAGACAGTTTAACGGCATCGATGGAGTACCAGGCGCGAGCACCCAGCAGAGTGCCTTTATCTTCGCCTTCGTTGTCGAATACCGCAGCAGCCTGGATTTTCAGGTCGCCAGCGTTGAAATCACCACCAACGGAGTAGGAGTCGATGTCAGCGCCATCTTTGCCTTCAGTTTGAACGGCCGCCATGAAGGTGTAGTTGTCACCTTTGGTGGCGTACTGAGTGATGCCGTCCTGACGGGAAGTGAAAGGACGCAGGCTGTCGCTGGCGTTGGAGAAGTAAGGACCACGAACGTACTTCTGGTAGATAGCGCCCTGGGAACCGTGAGTCACAGTACCGAAGTCACCCTTAATACCAATGAACGCCAGGCGAGTGGTTGGGTTTGCGCCCTGTACAGAGTCCAGGCCGTATTCAAAACGAGCCAGACCGGTCAGGCCGTTGCCCAGATCTACACTGCTTTTAACGCCAAAACGAGAGAACTTGTTCTCAGAGCTGGTCGCGCCAACGGAATCATCGTTGGTCAGGGCCAGACGCAGGGAGCCGTATACGTCTACAGACGGTTCTGCTGCCATTGCGGTGCCAGCTACCAGTGAAAAGGAGATGGCGGCGGCAATCTTGGTCATTTTCATTGTAATGCTCTCTTTCTCTTTTTTATGTTCGGCTTGAAGCCAACTGCGGTTTTTCAACCCGCGAGCGTGTTCGCGCACGGGTTGAAATTGTTACAACCATATTTCCGATTTATTACATGACACATTTGTTGCGGTTTTATGACAGTGCCTGTAATTAATCCGATTTTTACTTATTTGTTGGATTTCAGAGCGGCTTCGATCAGGTCTGCGCCGATTTCGTCTTCAAACATCTTCCAAACTGGCTTCATGGCGTTTACCCATTGCTCGCGCTGTTCGGCAGTGATGCTGGAAACTTCAGTCTTGCCAGAATCAATGATCTTCTGCTTGTCTTCTTCGCTCTTCTGGGCAGCGATGGCGTTACCGTGAGCAATGGCTTCGTCCATGGCTTTTTGCAGCTTGGCGCGAACGTCGTCTTCCAGGCCGTACCAGAATTCAGAAGAAGTCACGACCATGTAGTCCAGCAGACCGTGGTTGGTTTCAGTGGCGTAGTCCTGAACTTCAAAGAACTTCTTGGAGTAGATGTTGGACCAGGTGTTTTCCTGACCATCAATCGCTTTGGTTTGCAGCAGGGTGAATACTTCAGAGAATGGCTTTTTCAGCGGGATAGCCTGAACAGCTTCGAACTGAGCCTGCAGTACGTCGGAAGTCATGATGCGGTATTTCTTACCGGAGATATCCGCTGGCGTCAGGATTGGGTCATTGGCAGTCAGCTGCTTCATGCCGTTGTGCAGGTAGCCCAGACCAACCAGCAGTTTGCTTTCCATGGACTTCAGCAGCTTCTGGCCTTCAGGGCTGTTCTGGAAACGGTCAACCGCTTCCATGTCTTCAAACAGGAATGGCAGATCGAACAGTTGCAGTTTCTTGGTGTATTTCTGGAACTTGGACAGGGACGGGGCAGCCATTTCAACGTCACCCAGCTGCATGGCTTGCAGTACGGTGGAGTCGGTGAACAGCTGGGAGTTAGGGTAAACCTTTACTTCAACTTCGCCTGGCAAAGCAGCTTCGGCGAGCTCTTTGAACTTCAGAGCCATCTGGCCTTTCGGAGTGTTTTCAGCCACAACGTGGGAAAACTTGATTTCGATTGGGGCGGCAGCCGCCTGGTTAAAGGACAGCAGACTGGCGCACGCCAGTACAGATGCGACTAAGGCTTTCATATTTTTGTCTCGCTCTTATATTTGTTTGTTACGCCGTTGGGAGCGCAGGAGCAATCTCCCTTGAGCTGTAATTGGTTTAGCAGGTACTGTGCCAGAATTGAATCGCGCCGTTGTTTTTTGAATAACCAGCGAGCCAATGTGATGAGATTGGAAGCAGACATTCAGACAGCAGGATTCCAGCCCTGAGGCCAGTAACCATAGGCCCTAGTTAAGACTATGGTGGTTTTTTTGCCTGTTTGTATATGGTTAAAAGGCGTGTCTTTTGTGACCCGGTTCGTAAATCAATCATTGTGGGCATGAAGTACCCGAGTTCGGCTTTTGCGGTGGTTTGTGGTTTTTGAACCACACTGGAATATGGGCGGTTAGTGTTGAATTGGGCAGAGGTTGAAGCATGAGTTTTGTTGAATGGGTGGCTTTCCACCCATGAGTGTCGAAATGCAAGGGCCGGTGCCCAAAGAGTCCCGCTTTACCACGGAATCATCCTCCTTGATGGTGATTGTGCTGGTGTTTATCTGGATAGCGGGTGTGCTCGCCGTGGTGGCAACGGTGTGGTCGCTGAAAGAGCAGGAAGCACTGGTCGAACTGCAGCTGGAGGCGGAGCAAACCGCCTCGCAGTTGCACGCAGCGCTGGATTCTTTTGAAGACATTGCTTCCCGGGTGGCGGGCTTGCGTACGGTGAAAACCGTACTGGCCAATCCGCATCCGCAAGGTCTGGAGACGCTTAACCGCTTTCTGGAGCAAACCAATCGCAGCCTCGGCAGTAACAAAATCTTTGTGCTCAACCACGTGGGTGTGGTGATTGGCACCAGTAATTACGCCGATGTGAACAGCTTTCAAGGCTATGACTTCAGCTTCAGGCCCTATTTTCAGCAGGCTCGATTAGGGGAAAGTGCCACTTATTATGCGGTAGGGCTGGTGACGCGTGGCCGCGGTTACTATTACTCTGCACCGGTGATCGTTGGTGAAGAGGTCATTGGCGTTGCCGTGGTGAAGATTTTGCTGGAGCCAGTGCTGGAGCATTTGAAATTTCAGCAACACGGCTTTTTGTTGGTGGGGTACGACTCGGTGGTGTTTGGTGCCTCGGACCGCGACTGGGAATACCGCACGTTAGGTGTGGTGCCTGGCCCTCAGCGAGAAGGTATCCGCAAGTCGCAACGCTATGGCGATGCGCGCCTGTTACCTCTGGCCATTCCGGCCTCCGAAGACGGCAATCTGTTTTCGGATGATTACATCAACCTGGATGCCAATGGCATTTTGCAGCGTTATCTGGTTGGCCGCACGCTGGTGCGCGAGGCCGGCTGGCATGTGTTTGCGGTGATGCCCAGAGTCGAGCTGCTGCGGCGCACGCTGGAGTTCTGTGTTTATTACTCTCTTATATATGGCGTCATCGTCTTGCTGTGGCTCTACTGGCGCAAGCGAGCCGAGATGCAGCGCCATGTGTCGTCGGTTAACCATGAGTTGGAACGTCGGGTTGCCAATCTGACTTCGGAGCTGACCAGTTCCAATACCGAACTTCAGCGGCTGGTTGAGCATTACCAGCGTACCCAAAGTGAGTTGGAAGCCACCCAGGATCAGCTGGTTCAAACTGCCAAGCTGGCGGTGCTGGGCGAGCTGTCGGCGGGTATTAACCACGAACTGAACCAGCCGCTGTTGGCTTTGCAAACCTATGCAGAGAACAGCAAAAAGCTGATGGAGCGCGGTTACAACGAGATGGTGAGCGACAATCTCGACGAGATTTTGCAAATCACCGGCTCCATGCATTCCATTATTTCCCGCCTGAAGGTCTTTGCCCGTAAATCGCCGCCAGAGCCGCGTGCGGTTGAGGTTGGCGAGATCGTGCAGGCCTCGGTTGGCATCATGGGGCCATTGTTGAAAAAGGCGGGTGTTGAACTTGTGGTCGATTCCACCCATTTTTCGGCAGAGGTCATGTGTGAGCCTGTACAGGTTCAACAGGTGCTGATTAATCTGATGACCAATGCCTCCGAAGCCATGCAAGGTATGGATAGCCCACGGGTAGAAGTGCGCGTGCAGCACGATCTAAATGGCTTGCGAATAGAAGTGGAAGATAATGGCCCGGGGATTGCTGAAGATTTAAGAAGCAGGATTTTTGAGCCCTTTTTTACAACCAAATCAAAGGGGCTGGGGATAGGGTTGGCATTGTCACGCCGTATTATTGAAACCCTGTCCGGCACATTGACAGCAGAAGCCGCAGCGGAGGGGGGAACCCGCTTTGTTGTGCGACTGCGCAAGTACATGAGGTAAAGGCATGATTGAAGTTCTGGTGGTGGATGATGAAGAGAGCGTACGTAAGGCGCTGAGCCAGACTTTGGTGATTGAAGGGTTTGATGTCATTACCGCCGCTAACGGTCGCGAGGCGCTGGACTCCATTCGTGCCGATTGGCAAGGGGTGGTGATTACCGACATTAATATGCCGGTGATGGATGGCATGGAGTTGATGCGTGAGATTCGCAGCATCGATGCCGATTTGCCGGTGATTATGCTGACGGGCCATGGCGATGTGTCGATAGCGGTAGAGGCCATGCGCAATGGCGCCTATGACTTTCTTGAGAAGCCGTTTTCATCCGAAGTGTTGCTGGAAACCGTGCAGCGCGCCCACGAGAAACGACTGCTGACGCTGGAAAACCGCAAGCTGCGGGAAGAAGTGGAAGTGCAGTCGCGGCCGGGACCACGGATCATCGGCAACCACGCCGACATGAAAAAGCTGCGCGATACCCTTAACCACATTAAAGACACACCTGCGGATGTGTTGATTCATGGCGACACAGGTTGTGGTAAAGAGTTGGTAGCGCGTTATCTGCATTCCCATAGCAAGCGCAGTGACCGCGCCTTTGTGGCGATTAACTGCGGTGCGATTCCCGAAAACCTGATTGAAAGTGAACTGTTTGGCCACGAAGCCGGTGCCTTTACTGGTGCAGGCAAAAAACGGGTGGGTAAGTTTCAACACGCCAACGGCGGTACCTTGTTTCTGGATGAAATTGAATCCATGCCGATGGTGTTGCAGATCAAGATGCTGCGGGTGTTGGAAGAGCGCAAGGTCGAGCCTCTGGGCGGCAATCAACAGATTCCGCTGGATATCCGCGTGGTCGCTGCCACCAAGGTAGACCTGAAAGAGCTGAGCGATAAGGGTGAGTTCCGACTCGATTTGTACTATCGCCTGAATGTGGTTCAGGTGCATATCCCGGCGTTGAAAGACCGTCGAGAAGACGTTCCTGTGCTGTTCGAACATTTTGTCTGGGCGGCTGCCAACCGTTATGGCAGTGAGGTTCAGGCGCTGACTGCGGCTCAACGCCAGCAGCTGCTGGCCCATGACTGGCCGGGCAATGTGCGTGAATTGCGCAACCTGGCCGAGTGCTTTGTGTTGTTGGGTGGCGAGCGAGCGTTCGACAGCTTGCTGAAGACTGGCACCGCGACCAATGTTATTACCCTGGCCGAACAAGTCAGCCGCTACGAAGAAATGATTCTTCGGGAAGTATTGGCGCGACATAAGGGCCGCTTGAAGAATGCTCAGGAAGAATTGGGGCTGGGACGCAAAACCCTGTACGAGAAGATGAAAAAGTATGATCTCGACAAGCAAGCCTTTAAAGAAGGTGGCGAGGAGTAGGTCTGTTTGTTGGCTGAGCCTGATCTAACAGGCTCAGCCGGAGTTGTTCCGGCCCCACGTGCTGTGTGCTGTAGGAGGGAATTCATTCCCGATAGGGTTATCGAGAGCAAGCTCTCTCCCACACTTTTGTCAGACCCCAGACCCCAGACCCCAGACCCCAGACCCCGACCCCGAGCCCGAGCCCGCGCTACTCCCGAAGCCCGACTCCTCGCCCAAAACACTTCCGTTTCTACATACTTCCAAATTGGGTGGATTTACACCCATGGTTTTGCGCTGATGTGTCGGGTTTTCCTGTTTTTATCATTTTCGCTGTTCTTGTGGTTGCTCATCCTTGTTCTAGCCGGATGTTTCCTGGCGGTGGCTGTTCGGCGTGTTGATGGTGGTTTTCCACGCCTTTTGAAATAGAGCGGGGGGAATGCCCCCCGTTTTTGTCATTTCACATTGGCGCAGCAGCGTCTATACCTTACGAAGCGATCATTATTCTCACTGAAAGACAGCTTGAGCGGCGGTTTTCCGTTGATTTGCATCGGTTTTTGGAAATTTAAGAAATTGGCACGGCTAGTGCTAGATGCCTATACGATCTATTCCAAGCGGCCCTTGAGGCCTAACAACAATAAAAGGAGAGCAGATGATGAGAATTATCAATCGTCTGGAAGATATCCTGATCGGCTTGTTGCTGGTCACCATTACCTTGCTGGTATTTATCGAGGTGGTTGCCCGCTTCGGTTTCAATACCGGTATCCACTGGGTGCAAGAAGCCACCCTTCTGACTTCCGCCTGGATGACCCTGTTGGGTTCTGCCTGGCTGGTGCGCGAACGCGCTCATATCTGCGTTGATGCCTTGACCGACCGCCTTGCTCCTCAGGTTCGCAAGTGGGTTCTGCTGGTTGCCATTGCTATCGGCTTGGTTTACTGCGGCATGTTCCTCAAGAGCTCTTGGGTATACGTCTCCAAACTTCACATGATCGGTATTGAGCTGGAAGACATTGCGATTCCGAAATGGACCGTGGTTTCCGGCCTGTTGGTAGGTTTTGGTTTGCTGACACTTCGTTTGCTGCAATTGGCGGTTGCCGTGTGGAAATTGGAAGCCAAGGGTTTCCATGAGCACAAGGAATCCGAACTGCACGACGAAAACCTCGATGACGTAGAAGAAGAAAAAGAAGAAGTGAAAGGGGAGAAAGCGTAATGGCTGCTGCAACTCTGTTTTTATTGCTGTTTGTATGTATGGCGCTGGGCCTGCCGATTGCGGTAGCGCTGGGCTTCTCTTCCATGACGGCCATTATGTTGTTCACCAACGACTCGATGGCGTCTGTTTCCCTGAAGTTGTTTGAAGCGGTATCCGAGCACTACACGCTGCTGGCGATTCCGTTCTTTATTTTGTCGTCCTCCTTCCTGTCTTCCGGTGGTGTGGCGCGTCGTCTGATTGATTTTGCTACTGCTGCTATTGGCCACGTTCGTGGTGGTCTGGCAATGGCTTCTGTATTGGCTTGTATGCTGTTTGCTGCGGTATCCGGTTCTTCTCCTGCCACTGTGGCGGCGGTTGGTTCCATCGTACTGGCGGGTATGGTCCGTGCGGGCTACCCAATGTCGTTCGCTGCCGGTGCCATTTCTACTGCGGGTACCCTGGGTATTCTGATTCCACCGTCCATCGTGATGCTGGTCTACTCTGCTGCGACTGAAGTATCTGCTTCCCGTATGTTCATGGCCGGTTTCGTACCGGGCATTCTGATCGGCCTGGTGCTGATGATCACCATTTACATCGTAGCGCGTCGCAAGAACCTGCCTGCGGGTGAGTTTGCTGGTTTCGGTAACATCCTGAAGTCTGGCTGGAGCGCTTCTGGCGGTCTGATGCTGATCGTTTTGGTACTGGGTACTATTTACGCGGGTGTTGCTTCTCCAACGGAGGCGGCTGCGGTTGCTGCGGTATACGGCTTCCTGGTGGCTGTTTGGGGCTACCGTGATGTGGGCCCTCTGAAGGATCAGCCATGGCGTAAAGAAGGCGAAAACGTTATCGCCATGCTGGTACGTAACATTCTGCTGCTGCCAGTGGGCATCGTGAAGTCTGCCTGGAACCCGGAAGTTGCCAAGATCGTTAAAGATTCTGCCCGTGTTTCCATCACGCTGCTGTTCATCATCGCCAACGCCATGCTGTTCGCTCACGTGCTGACTTCCGAGCAGATTCCGCATCACCTGGCTGCGACCATCACTGAGTGGGGCCTGCCGGTTTGGGGCTTCCTGATCGTGATGAACATCCTGCTGCTGCTGGCTGGTAACTTCATGGAGCCATCTGCGATCCTGCTGATCATGGCGCCGATCCTGCTGCCAATCGCATTGCAGCTGGGTATCGACCCGATTCACCTGGGTATCATCATGGTTGTGAACATGGAACTGGGTATGTTGACGCCTCCGGTTGGTCTGAACCTCTTTGTGACCGCGGGTATTACCGGCAAGTCCATTGGCTGGGCCATCAAGGCGTGTGCGCCATGGCTGCTGCTGATGCTGGTGTGTCTGATTGCAATTACCTTCATTCCAGAGATCAGCCTGTGGCTGCCTAACTACCTGGACGGTTTGTAATTACCGATTAATCGAGAGCCCTTGGGCTACGCCTGTAGCCCGTTTTTATTCTACAAGCCCGGCCTGACTGGCCGGGTATAACCAGGTCCTCCGACTCGTGTGAGTCAGCTGATGTGATGTCAGCACTCTGTTGGCTGTGCATGATTGTGGTTTGCAACAGCGACTTCGCCCGGCAATTGCCGGGCTTTTTTGTGCCTATGAATAATTCGTCGGACCAATAGCGCCGATGGCAACCCTCTGGTAACGTCGCGGTCTGAGTTTGACTGACGATGCACAGGGGACAGTGGGTATGGCGGTATTTGCTGCAGCAATTCTGGCGCTGGTGCTGGTCTATTTGTCATTGCGGGTGGTAAAACTGCGCAAACGGCATCTGGTGGCCATTGGCGATGGCGGGCACGTCGATCTGCAACGGGCTATTCGAGCCCAAGGCAACTTTACCGAATACGTGCCGATGGCGCTGTTGCTACTGTATGGCCTGGAGCAGATGCAGGTGGCTGACTGGCTGGTGGGCAGCTTGTGCCTGATGCTGGTGGTCGGCCGTCTTGTGCATGCCGTAAGGGGTCATCTATTTAATCCGGTGCAGGCTCTGGGCTACCGGATGGTTTCGAATCACGAAGCCGACTTGCAGGCCTGACGGGTCAAGTCAAAAGTCGGCGACACAGAGTCGAGATCATCCGGCAGCCCCCGTAGGGCGCGGGTTGCCGCCGCCCAGTGCGGTGTTGACGAATTTGAAAAGACTCGACCGGACAGGTTCGTCATTTCGCTGCATTCGTCGCCTTGCCCTGAACAACGGCAACACTCGCGCAGAGCCGTGCATGATTAAATAGATGGCCCCTTTAGCATCAGTCAGTTGAAGGAAAATTTCAGAATCCGCTTTGCCGGGATGGCATTAACCTTTGCGTCGCTGGTTGTGTCTGCACTGGCCATTATGGCGGTTTCTATGGTTCGTTTTTTATCCTGAAGGAAGAGATCTACATCCATGATTGAACGTTTGGTTGAGCAGCTGATTTATTCTGCTCGATGGATTCTGGCCCCAATCTACCTTGGTTTGAGCCTTGCGCTGCTGGCGCTGGGTATCAAGTTCTTTATCGAAGTGGCGCACTTGCTGCCGCACATTGTTGAAATTACCGAGACCGATATGGTGTTGGTGATACTGTCGTTGATCGACCTGGCGCTGGTGGGCGGTTTGATCGTAATGGTGATGTTTTCTGGCTATGAAAACTTTGTATCCCGTATTGATCTGGGCGAGGGCACCGAGAAGCTGGACTGGCTGGGTAAACTGGATACGGGTTCGCTGAAGAATAAAGTCGCGGCGTCGATTGTGGCGATATCGTCAATTCACCTGTTGAAGGTGTTTATGAACGCCAAGAACGTACCGAACGATAAGCTGATGTGGTACGTGATTATTCACCTTACCTTTGTGGTGTCGGCTGTGGCGATGGGCTTGCTGGACAAGTCGACTCGTAAAGCGCACTAATTAACGGGTTTGAGCCCGGAAATGGGTTCGGGCTTGTCAAACAAAACCCGCAGGGCCAATGCCCGGCGGGGTTTTTTTATGCTGTGTTTTTTATCCCTGAAGGATCAGCTTCCCTGATGAATATAGGGCTCGGTGGCTTCCGGGTTCACCAGTTCGTCCAGTTCCGGGGTGCGCTCTGCACGCAGGGCAACCCAGCCGGCAACGTCTTCCCGCCACTCTTCCATGGGCCGCAACTTCGGCGCTGCCAGCAGTTTGGCTTCAGTGCCTTTGCTGGAGAAAACCAGGATATGTTCGACTTTATAGGCTTGCAGTGACATTCAAATTGACCATCGGAGTAAACAACGGCCAAGTTTGAATGTTACATTTCGCACGGTCAATGCTGTGGCCTTGATGCCCGGTTGGTTTGAACAAGGAATTTTCGTTTGGTTTGGCAAGTATTTACGGCCCGCAAGAGCTTTTCCGATCCTGTTATCGGTTCGCGTTGGGCCAACCGTTGTGGCTTGCATCTGGCAAGAATCCGCTTGTCGGATGTGTTTTTGGCCGCGCGGCGCTGGTGGTTGTTTCGTGGCAAGCTGACGGAAGAGATGCAACAGTTTCGTCGCGATGGCTTTGTGGCGCTGGAAGGGTTTCTGGAGCCGCAGGATTACAAGATTCTCAAGGCCAAAGCCGAAGCGGTCATGCAAGCAGCCGATGCAACAGGACCTGCGCCGAGCTATCGGGATGCCGGTTTTGGCAAACCGCATATCTACAACTGGGGGTTTGACCGCTGTGATGGCAGTACGGTCAATCGCTTTTACACCCTGCCCAGCGACGACGTGTTGTCCAGGCTAGCTGATAATCCGCGGTTTCGGCGATTGCTGGAGTACGCGTCCGGCTGCCGCTTTGAGCCACGACGGTTGCTGCTCTATCGGTTGATTCAAGGCAGTGACGGTGGACGCCCGGATAACCAGCGCGATATCCATCGGGATACCTTCCATTCCTGCGTCAAGTTCTGGTTTGCCCTGTCAGACGTCAGCGAGGAATGCGGCCCGTTGCATTATCTGAAAGGCAGTCAGCGTTTTAACGAGCAGCGCTGGCGTTGGGAGAAAGCCCGGTCTATTTGGGCTTCTGAAAACAATAAGGGTGGTGCGTTTCGTTGCTCGGCGGCGGAAGCAAACGCCCAATATGGCGATGTGCCTCAGCCTCTGGTCGTGAAAGAAAACACATTGGTGCTGGCGGATGTGCGCGGCTGGCACCACCGAGGCTATGCCAAGCCCGGAACGGAGCGGTTGGCGGTATACGGCAGCTTCAGACCATCGCCTTTTGGTTTGCCGAAAGTCCGGCCGTTGGATTCCAACGGTCAGTAATCAGTCCATGCTTACTAACGCGGGCTCAGGGAGCAAATTCTTTTAACCCTGAAGAGTCTGCGCCAAAGGCATCTTCCTTGAACGGCAGCAGGGTTCTTGCTTGCTGCTGGTATTCCAGAATGTGGGGCAGTTCCTGCTCCAGAAAATCCGCTACTGCGGCGTTGAAGTCTGGTTGATGCAGTCGGTGCAGGCTGGTAGTTAGCACTGGCTCAAAACCTCGGGCAATCTTGTGTTCGCCCTGGGTGCCCGGGTCAAAATGCGATAGTGAGCGTTCTATACAAAACTCAATGCCCTGGTAATAGCAGGCTTCAAAATGCAGGCCGTCGTACTCGTCCAGGCAGCCCCAGTAGCGCCCGTACAGTGTCTGGTCGTCAAAGAAGTACAGTGCCGATGCCAGATGTTGTTGATCCAGCCAGGCTTCCACCAGCAGCATCTGCTCTGCCATGGTTTCCACCAGTTGTTTGAAAAAGCCCTTGTTCAGATAGCCCTGCATGCCACGTTTCATGTAGGTCAGCTGGTAGCAGGTGTAAAAGCGTTCAATCGCGTCTGTTGTCAGGGTGGCGGCGGTCAGGCGGCGTAACTCAATTCCACCTTCCTGAATCCGCTTGCGTTCCTTTTTGACCGACTTGCGCTTGCGGCTGCTGAAGGTTTCCAGAAAGTGGTCGAACGAGCGGTAGTCACGATTGAACCAATGAAACTGGCAGGCACGCCGGAACAGTAGTGCATGGGATTCGGATAATTCCTGTAAGGCTCTGGTGTCACGCTGATTGGGAAAATTCAGATGCCAGCCGGACATGCGTTCGGTGTCAGACCAGTTATCCAACGCGGTAATGGCAGCTAGCCACAACGCTTCTGCGGTGTGCGATTGCTCGTTAAACAGCAGTCTTGGCCCGGTTGCGGGGGTGAAAGGGGCAGCGCACAACAGCTTGGGGTAATACTGAAAACCATGACGTTGATAGGCTTCGGCCCAGCTCCAGTCGAATACGTATTCGCCGTAGCTGTGTTCTTTCAGGAAGGTTGGCAGAACGGCATCCGGACGAGCATTGGCCAGCTCGGCCTCCGTTGGCTCATCCAGATACAGTGCCAGGTATTGCGGCTGCCAGCCGCTGTCGCCACCGATGCAGCGCTGTTGTTCCAGCGCCTTCAAAAACCGGTAGTCCAGAAAGGGGTAGCGCTGCTGGTTAAGGTGGTCCCAGACCGCTTTTCCCAGCTGGTCGACACTTTGGATAACTTGAAAAACCGCCATAAATCAGTGACCTGAGGGTAGCTTTTGCCTAACATGAAGAATCAAAGGGGCAGAATAGATGTCACACAAGTTGTATCTGCTCTTGCCTGACCAACAGGCATTCCGCTTTATTCAAGGAGCTTCATTATGTTTACGCTCGATAGTCGACTGCAACAAGACACTGTGTTTATTGGTCGCTTGCCACTGTGCCAGGTGCTGTTAATGAACGACAGCCGTTATCCATGGGTGATTTTGGTTCCGGCTCGCGTAGATGCCCGTGAATACTACCATCTGTCGATCGCTGACCAGACCCAGCTGATGCGTGAGTCTGCCTGGGTGGCCGAAAAAATGGCTGATCTGTATTCCGCCAAATCCATGAACGTCGCCGAGCTTGGTAACGTGGTGCCGCAGTTGCACGTACACCATGTGGCGCGTAAGGAGAACGACCCGGCCTGGCCTGGCCCTGTATGGGGATACAGCCCGGCGGTGCCGTACACCGACGCAGAGCTGGAAAAACGAGTACATGAGCTGAAGGGGTTGTTCTCCAGTCATTTTGTCGAAGACATTGATGGCTCGGATGATGTTGAAAACAACATCTACTGGTAATTCCTGCACTCAACCTGCCTGACGGAGGCCGCTATGATCGTCTTGCGACGTTACATGAATAACAATTTGCGCAATTACAACTACGTCATTGGTTGCGAAGACACCCGTCAGGCCATTGCTATCGATCCCTTGGACGCCGATGTGGTGTTAGCAATGGCGGAAGCGCAGGGGTTGAGTATCAAGTTGATCATCAATACCCACGAACATCATGATCATATTGGCGGTAACCCGGGCGTAAAGGCTGCGACAGGTGCAGAGATTCTGGCTTACGAAGCCGCTCGGTGTGTGATTCCGGACGTTGATCGCGGCTTGCAGGCGGGCGACCGTGTCGAGCTGGGCAGTCTGGCGTTTAACGTACTGTTTACGCCGGGGCATACTGCTGTGCACCTGTGCTTGCTGAGTGATCGTGACTCGACAAGCTCTGGCCCGAATGGCGAGCCTGTGCTGTTTTCAGGTGATACCTTGTTCAACGCCGGAGCCGGCAAATGTAGTGTGCCGTTTGGTGGTGATCCCGATACTTTGTACGACACCTTTGTTTCTCGCTTTCAGCCGCTGGCCGATGATGTGTTGCTGTACCCCGGCCATGACTACATGAAGAATAATCTGGCGTTTGCGCAGACCCGTGAGCCGGGTAATGACATGATTCAGTACTGGCAGGATCAGGTGTCTGGCTGTGAGCCGGACGATATGCCGGTGATGAATCTGGGTCAGGAGCGTAGCTACAACTCGTTCCTGCGTTTGAATCAGCCAGAAATCCGCGAAGTGCTGTTGCAGCAGTTCCCGGCCCTGGGGTTGGGTGACCGCGATGTGTTCAAGGCGCTGAGACGTTTGCGGGATCAATGGTGAGGGGGTCTCTGGCCATTGAAATCCTTTGGGATAATCTCCATATAAATAGATCGACATGATAAGGCGCTTGAATAGCGCCTTTTTTATTGCCGAAAAAATTTTCAATTTTTTTGTTTTAAACCCTTGAAAGCGATTTGGTAGGCCATATCTAAGTAGTGTGAGCGGATGATGCCAAACTGATTAAGGGTCATCGCCACAAACAACACTCGAGAGTTGTTCATTTTGTATTTAATTTATCGGTTGTGTCTTTGGAGCAACCACAGGAGATATATTATGAACCGTATTGATTTTGCACCTCTGTACCGTAACAGCATCGGCTTTGATCATCTGTTTAATATGTTGGATGCGGCCACCAAAACAGACGCAGGTTCCGGCTACCCTCCATACAACATTGAGGCGCTGGACGAGAATCAGTACTCGATTGCGCTGGCCGTGGCGGGCTTCCGTCGCGAAGAGCTGGATCTTCAGGTGCATGAGAATGTGTTGACCGTTAAGGGCAAGAAAGAGGGCGAAGAGTCCCGCAAATACTTGCATCAGGGCATTGCCTATCGCAGCTTCGAGCGTAAGTTCAACCTGGCGGATCACGTTGAAGTGACTGGCGCGGATCTTCAGGATGGCTTGCTGACCATTAGCCTGAAAAAGGAAATCCCGGAGGCGGCCAAACCTCGTCAGATTTCGATTGGTGGAGCTCAGGCGGTAGCCAGTCAGAAAGTGGACAGTGAGGCGTTGGAGCAGCAAACCAGCTCTGCTGCTTAAATCGGAAATTTATCCACGATATCTGAAAAATATAAATCAGGGGTGGCCAGATGATGGCCACCCCTTGGTAGTTCTTAGTGGTTGTTCGTGGATATTAGTGGATATATGCGAGCTTCCCGGTAGTATAATTTCCTGTGCGTTAGTCGCATAATCCAAGTGATTTATGGCACTGGGTTCTTATTTCAGACACTACATTAGATTCAAACCACGGATTCTTTTTAAGCCATATCTGATTTCTTGGTGATGGATGGGGCAACACATAAAACGGCCTCGGTACTTGTTGCCAGTTCTGTACCCGTTCGGTCAGTGTCTTGTGCTGTTTCAGAAAGTCGGCAGGCAAATAGTAGTTTTGGGCGTATTGACCGATCAGCAAAACCAGCTCGAGGCTGGGCATTTGCTCCAGCAGCAGCTTGTGCCATAGCGGCGCGCATTCCTTGCGCGGCGGCAAGTCACCACTTTTACCTTTCCCCGGATAGCAAAAGCCCATTGGCACAATGGCTATGTGGGTTTCGTCGTAAAATTGCTCTGGCGTCAGTGCCAACCATTCACGCAAGCGTTTGCCGCTGGCGTCGTCCCATGGAATCCCCGAGGCGTGGACTTTGGTGCCCGGTGCCTGGCCAATAATTAATATTCTGGCGGTTTCACTGGCGCGTACCACCGGTCTTGGCCCCAGAGGCAGGTGCTCTTTGCAGTGAGAACAGTCACGGATTTCGTTCAGAAGTGGGATCAAGGACATGGTTGCTGTACGTGTTGTGTGCAGGT
The DNA here is from genome assembly GCF_000422845.1 of Oceanobacter kriegii DSM 6294. Classification (GTDB taxonomy): domain Bacteria; phylum Pseudomonadota; class Gammaproteobacteria; order Pseudomonadales; family Oceanobacteraceae; genus Oceanobacter; species Oceanobacter kriegii. The sequence continues at coordinate 28,953 of NZ_AUGV01000023.1, read as the reverse complement.
GATCAATATTCCCAACCAGTCGTGCAAGGATGAGCTGTTACACCCGTGACGAGGCCGGAGAATTCCCGCTATAATGCCCGCCTTTTAAAATCTGTACAGCTCGCCGCCTGAGGTGCTCGTTTTTTGAGCCGGGTCGGCGGCGTGACACTCACTGGTAGCAGGACCCTACAATGCGCACTCACTATTGTGGTGATATCAACGAAACACTGATTGATCAAACAGTTACTTTCTGTGGCTGGGTACACCGTCGCCGTGACCACGGTGGCGTTATCTTCCTGGACGTTCGTGATCGCGAAGGTCTGGTTCAGGTAGTTTTCGACCCGGATACCGTTGAAGCCTTCAATACCGCTGACAGCGTGCGTTCCGAGTTCGTTATCCAGATTACCGGTCGTGTACGTGGTCGTCCTGAAGGCACCACCAATGCCAACATGAAAACCGGCATGATCGAAGTTCTGGGCAAGGAAATCGTTGTCCTGAACAAGGCTCAGACTCCGCCATTCCCACTGGACGGCTACACCGACGTGGGCGAAGACATTCGTCTGAAGTACCGTTTCATGGACATGCGTCGTCCAGAGATGCAGGACAAGCTGCGCTTCCGCTCCAAGGTAACTTCCGGTGTTCGTAACTACCTGGACGAAAACGGCTTCCTGGATATCGAAACCCCGATCCTGACCCGTGCAACGCCGGAAGGTGCTCGTGACTACCTGGTGCCAAGCCGTACTCACGAAGGTAACTTCTTCGCACTGCCGCAGTCTCCACAGCTGTTCAAGCAGCTGCTGATGGTGTCCGGTTTCGACCGCTACTACCAGATTGCCAAGTGTTTCCGTGACGAAGACCTGCGTGCCGACCGTCAGCCTGAATTCACCCAGATCGATATCGAAGCCTCTTTCATCGACGAAGAGCAGATCATGGGCATGACTCAGGACATGATCAAAGGCATCTTCCAGAAAGAGCTGGGTGTAGATCTGGGCGATTTCCCACGTATGCCGTTTGCAGAAGCCATGTCCAAGTACGGCTCTGACAAGCCGGACATGCGTATTCCGATGGAAATTGTGGATGTTGAAGAATTCCTGCAAGACATCGACTTCAAGGTATTCGCGGCGCCTGCCAAAGATCCAAAGTGCCGCGTTGCAGCACTGAAAGTACCGGGTGGTGCTGAGCTGTCCCGTAAGCAGATCGACGAATACACCAAGTTTGTTAGCATCTACGGTGCCAAAGGTCTGGCGTGGATCAAGGTGAACGAACTGGAAAAAGGCATTGAGGGCCTGCAGTCTCCGATCATCAAGTTCATCGGTGATGAAAATACCCTGAAGATCATGGAGAAGCTGGACGCCAAGAACGGCGATATCGTCTTCTTCGGTGCTGACAAGACCAAGGTGGTTTGTGAAGCTCTGGGTGCTTTGCGTTGCAAGGTGGCAGAAGACATGAACCTGTACACCAGCGAGTGGGCTGCGTTGTGGGTTGTTGACTTCCCGATGTTCGAAGAAAACGACGACGGTTCCGTAACCGCACTGCACCACCCATTCACTGCACCAAGCTGCACTGCTGAAGAACTGGAAGCCAACCCACTGGGTGCGCTGTCCCGCGCTTATGACATGGTACTGAACGGCTGTGAGCTGGGCGGTGGTTCCATCCGTATTCACGACCAGGATATGCAGCAAGCTGTATTCCGTTGTCTGGGTATCTCCGAAGAAGAACAGCAAGAGAAGTTCGGCTTCCTGCTGGACGCGCTGAAGTTCGGTGCGCCACCGCACGGTGGTCTGGCCTTCGGTCTGGATCGTCTGATCATGCTGATGACTGGTGCGACCAGCATCCGTGAAGTGATCGCCTTCCCGAAAACCCAGTCTGCTGCCTGTGTGATGACCAAGGCGCCAGGCGAAGTGAGCAACGCTCAGCTGCGTGACCTGCACATCAAATTGCGTGAAAAGCCAAAGGCTGAGTAATTCTTGTTGATGACAAGGGTTTGATGTGAAAACGGGAGCTTCGGCTCCCGTTTTTGTTGGTGGCGTATGATCAACTCGCGCTCGCTTCATTATGTGGTTTGTCGCATTCTTTGTAGAAACCACCCATCTGGATGCTGTTTTGTCTTCATCGGATCGCCTTTCAAAACGTAAACCTGCTCCGCGACAGTTCTACCGCTCCGGCCCGAACCACCGCCAGCTATTGGGGGGGGTAGTACCGGATTTTCAAACCATTCGACAGTGGTTTGATTTCCCGTCGATTGAGATCGGCAAATGGGTTACCAAGGTTGAGCAGGAGCGGGCAGCCGGTCATTTCTACGATGCACTCAGTGATCTGGTGTTGATTCTGGCTGGACGAGCGTTAGCTACCGAACAGCAAATTGTGCTCGGCCAACAACTGGTCTCTTTGCGCGGCACATTGGGTTTGCAATATGGCACAGGTGGACGGCCGGGTGTTTCTGCGCATTACGCGCCGTTGCAGCGTACTTTTGCGTTGGCCAAAAATGCGGGCCCCGGCAGTATTGCTCATGAATGGTTTCATGCCTTCGACCATTACATGGCCAGCCACGCCTTTGACGGTTTGGCCGAGATGAACCCCAATGTGTTTGCTTCGTCGCTGTGGCTCGAGAATGAGATGAGGCCACATGGCTTGAACGCGCTGCTGGATGCTTGCTTTCAGGCGATCATGCTCAGTGATGACGGTGAGACGCCCAGCGAACTCTGCAAGGCCAGCGTCAAGGCCGATCGGGCGTTAGGGGTTCACTACTACAGCAAGCCAGAGGAAATGGCGGCACGTTGCTTTGAAGCTTTCGTGCAGGATGCGTTTGTCCGCAACCAGTTTCTGGTGAAAGGTACGCTGCAAACCGATGAAGCCAGGCTTGGCCTGTATCCGTCCGGTGAGCATCGGATGCATATCAATACGGCATTTGCCGCTTACTTCCAGGCCTTGAGTGCCGCTTTGCTGAGGTCCGTTCAGTTGGGCTGATATGGGGACTCTACCGGGCGGCTGTGCTGCCATTCGCCATTTTGACGTAGAAAGCCAGTTGTTTTGCCTGCTTCAAACCGGTTCTTTTGCCAATCCCATTCCGTAATCGTCAGCCGCTGACGGTTGCCATCAATTAAATTGAAGCTGTTGGGCTGGCCAGGGATCAGTCGGTCTGAGGTGGTGGTGCCTGCATGGGAAATCACCACGCCTTGAAGCGTCTGCGCGAAAGCCAGGTGGATGTGGCCACCTAACACCAGGTCGACACCGGCCTGATCGAATATGGTTAAGGCTTCGTCCCGGCTTCCGACCAATTTGCGGTGCTGGCTGCGAGTTGGTAGCCAGAACGGGTGGTGGGCCACCACAATGCGCAGTTTTTCTTCCTGCGTGTTTTGAAGTTCGTTTTCTACTCGCTGCATTTGTTGTTCATTCAGCCGACCTCGTGACCAGTCCAGGTACCAGCCCATACGTCGGGCGGTGTTCAGCCCCAGTATCTTTGCATCTTCTGTCTCTGTGGTGGGTTCAGTCTCCGGCTGAATATAGTGCTGCCACTTTCTCCAGGGGTACAAAAAACGCTCCGGCAAATTGGTCGGCGACAAGTCGTGATTGCCTGGAATCACGTGGGCAGGCTGTTGCAGTTGATCCAAAAAGCGTCGGGCGGCTTGAAATTCTTCGTGTGTGGCGTTTTGGGTGAGGTCGCCACTGATGATCACCAAATCCGGCTGGAGCTGGTTCATTTGGCTGATGATGGCGTCCGCGACCTGATGCTGGTCGCGTCCAAAATGGAGGTCGGATAGGTGGGCAATGCGCATTATCTGGCGTCCGGTTGAGAGTTTATAGCGGCGTGTTTTCGCCACGCTTACTCATTATCCGACTGCTGTCGCATGAAAAATTCCATTTATTCCACGGTGAACTCGCATCGCGCGCGGACGTTGGTTGTCGCTGGTGGTTCATGCAACGCTTTGTTCAGTTGATACAGTGAACAAACGGCATTAGCCCACTTCTGATCCCTGTGTATGGCGCAGCACTCTGCTGGTTGCGTCAGGTTTTCGGTCTGTTTTGTTTTATTGACCACTGCCGGAAGCCGCTGAATTTACGCATTCCCGAGTAGCGGGACAGGAGTAAGAAATGAAATTAGCGACTGCAATCTCTTCCGTGGCTCTGATGGCCTCACCGATGATCGTACTGCCAGCGTATGCCGATGACTATGGCTCAACCGGTAGTGATGCAGATGTGTTTGTGGGGGGCAGTGCGATTTATAGCAAGCTCGATAATCTGGAAATTCGAGACAACGCGGTAGATGAAGGCGAGCTGGGCGAGTTCGATGATGATCGCAGCAGCTGGAAGGCATTTGCCGGGGTGTGGGCCAATAATTGGGTGGGGATCGAGGGTCAGTACCTCGACATGGGCAAGTATGAAGACAATGGCTTCAGCCTGGATGCCGATGGCTATACGGCCTCATTGCTGTTAGGTATGCCACTGGGTGACCATTCGCGTATTTTCGTGAAAGGCGGTCGTTTGTGGTGGAACGCGGACACCACAGGGCCGCTGGGATATGACAGTTCTGCGGACGGTTCAACACTGTTCTACGGTGCGGGCGTTTCGTTGGGACTGCTGGAGAATGTGAACTTGCGGGCTGAATATGAACGTGCCCGGTTTGATGAGGATAACGTCGATGCTGACCTGGATTTTGCGTCCGTTGGTGTCGGTTTTATGTTCTAAAGCGGTCACCCCGATGATTACGAACGAAGCGCCGCTGTGTACCATGGCGGCGTAACTTATTTTGCAGGCATTGAACACAGTGGTATCGAAAACCCGTTCGGTAGTAGCCCGAACGAAGAAATCAGCGACTGATGATGTTTGGGGTGCAAGTGACGCCGACGACCAGATTGCAGAGGAAGTGCCGGTGGCCATGGTTTACAACGGCGTCTCACACGTTGTGATGATGGCAACGCCGGATAACCTGGAAGAGTTTGCCATAGGCTTCACGTTGACGGAGGGTATAGCGACGGCTTCGTCTGACATTTATGGCGTGGATGTCGTCGCTGCTTCGTCGGGGTATCAGGTGCTGGTGGAGCTGTCTTCAGAGCGGTTTGCAGCTCTCAAACAGCGTCGTCGTAACCTGACGGGGCGAACTGGCTGTGGCTTGTGTGGTGCTGAGTCGCTACAACAGGCTATCCGGGTTCCTCCACCGGTTGTTTCCGTGCTTGCGCCATCCGCGGAGGTGGTTGATGTTGCTTTGTCACAACTGGTCGACTTCCAGCCTCTGCAGCGGATGACCGGTGCCGTTCATGGAGCTGCCTGGTGTTCCTTCGACGGTAATATTCAAATGGCCTTTGAGGATGTTGGTCGCCACAATGCGCTGGACAAGCTCATTGGGGCTTTGCATCGCCAGCCGGATTTTGATCGTAAGGGGTTTGTGCTGGTCTCAAGCCGTGCCAGTTACGAGTTGGTGGGCAAATGTGCTTCGGTAGGCATTGCGACGCTGGTAGCGGTGTCTGCACCGACCACGATGGCCATTGAGCATGCGGAGTTGGCGGGAATGAACCTGATTGGTTTTGCGCGCAGCGGCCGGCATGTGGTGTATGCCAGTTAAAGTCAATTCGAATATCGAAAAACCCCAGGCAGCTGCGCTGTCTGGGGTTTTTTATGTCCGTATGGATTAGCTGGCGGAGGCGATCAGCGCCGTAGCTGCCTTTTTGGTGTAAGCATCCATTTTGTCGAAATTCAGATACTTATAGATATCTGCTGACATGCTATCGAGCTTGTTGGCGTACTCCATGTATTCCGCTGGCGTTGGCAGTTTGCCGACGATGGCACCGACTGCGGCCAGTTCCGCAGAGGTCAGGTACACGTTGGCGCCGTCACCCAGACGGTTAGGGAAGTTACGGGTTGAGGTAGACAGCACGGTGCTGCCGGACTGAACCCGTGCCTGGTTGCCCATGCACAGCGAACAACCGGACATTTCCATTCGTACACCGGAAGTGCCATAGATGTTGTAGTAGCCTTCCTCGTTCAGCTGGGCCTGATCCATTCTGGTTGGCGGCGACATCCACATGCGGGTGCTCAGGTTGCCCTTGTGTTGCGACAGCAGTTTACCAGCCGCGCGGAAGTGACCGATGTTGGTCATGCAGGAACCGATGAAGACTTCATCGACCTTGTCGCCAGCAACTTCAGACAGCAGTTTGGCATCATCGGGGTCGTTCGGGCAGCAAACGATGGGTTCCTTGATGTCGTCGAGGTTGATCTCGATAACGTGAGCGTATTCGGCGTCCTTGTCGGCACGCATCAGGCTTGGGTTTGCCAGCCAGGCTTTCATCGCAGCGGCCCGACGTTCCAGTGTTCGTGGGTCACCGTAACCTTCAGCAATCATCCAGCGCAGCATGACGATGTTGGACTTCAGGTACTCGGCAACGGAGTCTTCCGACAGGTTGATGGTGCAACCAGCGGCGGAACGCTCAGCCGAAGCATCGGACAGTTCGAACGCCTGTTCGACAGTCAGATTTTCCAGACCTTCAATTTCCAGAATACGGCCGGAGAATTCGTTGATTTTGCCTTTTTTCTCAACGGTCAACAGGCCTTGCTTGATGCCGTACAGCGGGATCGCGTGTACCAGATCGCGCAGGGTGATGCCCGGTTGCATCTTGCCGCTGAAGCGCACCAGCACCGATCCCGGCATATCCAATGGCATCACGCCGGTAGCGGCTGCAAAAGCCACCAGACCGGAGCCGGCAGGGAAGGAAATCCCCATCGGGAAACGGGTGTGTGAGTCTCCACCGGTGCCGACGGTATCCGGCAGCAACATGCGGTTCAGCCAGGAGTGAATAATGCCGTCGCCGGGGCGCAGGGAAACACCGCCACGCGTCCGTATGAAGTCTGGCAGAGTGTGCTGGGTTTCAATATCGACCGGCTTTGGATAAGCCGCTGTGTGGCAGAACGACTGCATCACCAGATCGGCCTGGAAGCCAAGGCAGGCGAGGTCTTTCAGCTCGTCACGAGTCATAGGCCCCGTGGTGTCTTGGGAGCCCACGGTGGTCATCTTGGGCTCGCAATAGGTGCCCGGACGAATGCCCTGGCCTTCCGGTAGACCGCAGGCTTTGCCCACCATTTTCTGCGCCAGCGAGAAACCGGCGCTGGAGGCGCTTGGGTCGTGTGGCAGGCGGAACAGGTCGGTGGTGCCAAGCCCAAGGGCCTCACGGGCTTTGGTGGTCAGGCCGCGACCGATGATCAGCGGAATACGACCGCCAGCCTGCACTTCATCCAGAATGACGTCGGATTTGAATTTGAATTCGGAGATAACGTCGCCGGCTTCGTTAAGAATCTTGCCTTCGTAGGGGCGAATTTCGATCACATCCCCCATGTTCATGTTGTCGACAGGGGCTTCAAAAACCAGTGCGCCGGCATCTTCCATGGTGTTGAAGAAGATCGGCGCAACCTTGTTGCCGATACAAACACCGCCACCGCGCTTGTTGGGGACGCCGGGAATATCCTCGCCGAAGAACCACAATACGGAGTTAGTGGCGGATTTACGGGAAGAACCAGTACCAACCACGTCACCAACGAATGCCACTGGCAAGCCTTTCGACTTGATGTCTTCGATTTGCTTCATGGGGCCTTTGACGCCGTGCTCTTCAGGCTCCAGGCCGTCGCGGGTCATTTTATAGGCCGCCAATGCGTGCAGCGGAATATCCGGGCGCGACCAGGCATCAGGCGCAGGGGACAAGTCGTCGGTGTTGGTTTCGCCGGTGACCTTGAAGACCACCATCTTGATGCTTTCAGCGACCTTGTTCTTTTTGGTGAACCATTCGCCATTGGCCCAGGATTCCATCACGGATTTGGCAATGGCGTTACCCGCGGCCATTTTTTCCTGAACGTCGTTGAAGGCATCGAACATCAGCAAGGTGCCTTTCAGCTGTTCACCCGCCAGTTCGGCCAGCTCTGCATCGTCCAACAGCGACACCAGTGTTTCGATGTTATAGCCACCTTGCATCATGCCGAGCAGTTCAACGGCCTTTTGGCGAGAAACCAGTTCGCAAGTGGTTTCACCTTTGGCGATGGCGCTCAGGAATCCTGCTTTCACGTACGCCGCTTCATCGACGCCGGGCGGGATTCGATTCTCAAGCAGGTACAGCAGGGTCTCTTCTTTACCAGCAGGCGGGCTTTTCAGCAACTCCACCAGGGCGGCGGTTTGTTCGGCATTCAGAGGCTTGGGTGGGATACCTTGCTCTGCACGTTCTGCGACATGGGCTCGATAGGCTTCTAACACGGTGTTTTCCTCTTCTCTTGTGATCAGAGGACTTACTTATCGGCCCCTTGTGAGGGCTTTGGTAATCCTCTGACGGTATGGTTTTGGTGGAATCGGATGTTTTCAGTAAATGCTAATGTTGTGAGTGGTTTTTGTAAGGCTCTTTGTGCTGATATTCGCCATTCATTCAGCAAATATCCCTACTTTGGTCGAAGGCGCTGGTCGTATCTATTGCAATAAGTGCTCTCGTAAAACGGCAGGGCTGCACGAAACGATTCAGCTTGTTTGTTGTTGAGACAGTCTCTTCAGGTACGGATTCGTTGCGAAGTGGAAACGGTGTGTTGGGTGGTCGAAGTCTTACAGAGTGTTTCAAATCAAATTCACAGATTGTAATGAGCCAAGGTGTTTTGCGAGAATGCGGGCATGTCCAAAAGATGAGCGTCCCATTGTGCGAATAGTCGCTGACGAAAACATTCCTCTTATCGATTCCTTTTTTGCGGAGTTCGGTGAAATCACTCGCGTTGAAGGCCGAAATCTCAGCTCTGAAGATCTGGCTGAAGCCGATATCCTGCTGGTGCGTTCGGTCACCAAAGTAAATGAGTCGCTGCTGGCCAACACGCCAGTGAAGTTCGTTGGTACCGCCACCATTGGGACGGATCACGTCGACATGGATTGGCTGGAGCAAAACCGTATTGGCTTTGCCAGTGCGCCGGGCTGCAACGCCCAGGCAGTAGTTGACTACGTATTGAGCGCGATTAGCGTGCTGGTGGACCTTCGTGCGATTCGCTTTGAGGACCTGACTGTCGGCATCGTTGGTGTTGGTAACGTGGGTGGCACTCTGCGTGGCCGCCTTGAAGAAATGGGCGTTAAGGTGCTGGCAGTTGATCCGTTCAAGGACCCTGAGGACGTTGGCGAACTGACGTCCCTGGAAGAGGTATTGGGTGCGGACGTGGTGACGTGTCATACGCCATTGACCAAAACCGGTGAGCACGCGACGCGACACTTGATTGGTGCCGAACAGTTGTCAGCGATGAAGCCTAACGCCTGTTTGATTAACTCCAGCCGTGGTGGCGTGGTTGATAATGACGCGCTATTGGCGCACCTGAAAGCCAACGACGACTTTGAAGCCATTATGGATGTCTGGGAAGGCGAACCTTACCTCGACCTGAAACTGATGGATCAGTGCTTGCTGGCGACGCCGCATATTGCTGGTTACTCGCTGGATGGCAAAATGCGCGGCACCGAGATGATTTATCAGGCGGCGTGTGAATTCTTCGGTGTTCCGGTGCGTCGTAAACTGGGTCAGTTCTTGCCAGAGCCTGGCATCAAACGCGTGAACTTCTCGGATCAGGTGCCGTTGAATCAGGCCCTGCGTACCGCCATTCGAGCTTGTTACGAAGTGCGTGTGGACGACGGTTTGATGCGCTCCCGTTTGCATCGCGCTCGGGATATCAAGTCGGCATTCGATGAAATGCGTCGTAACTATCCGCTGCGTCGGGATATTCCAACCATGAAGGTGGGGGTGCCGTCCAAGTGCGTTGAGTTGCAACAGCTGCTGGAGTCTGCCGGGTTCTCTGTCAGAACCAAGTAATTTGGCATTATTTGAAAAGGCGAGCCGCTGTCACAGCGCCTCGCCTTTTTTGTCTTTACTCAGTCACTGAAAACCTGGTCTTGCAGTAGCTGTTTCACCCAGCTGGTGTCACCATCCAGCAAGGCGAATTCCAGGGTTTGAAACATGGGGGTGGGATCTTGCTGGTTAGGGTTGCTCGCTGGTTTCAAAAGTTGCCTGAGTGAGCGCGCGGTCAGTACGAAGTCATCAACGGATTCCTGCCGGTCGTAGCCAGAAAACCGTATGAAGCCTTCTTCCTTGAGCCAGGTGATCGCACCCAGCGCCGACAGGTGGCGATCGCTGTGCAGTCCAAACTCGTCCATATCATCAATACCGGAAATGTCCTGCACGAACAGGGTTTGCGGCTTTGGAAAGTGCTTCAATCCCATCAGCAGGATGGAAGCACAGTCTTTGAAAAACTCATCCAGATGGACGTCGAGCATGATCAGATCTGTTTGTAGTTGGTGAAGAACTGGCCGATGCGGTCCATAGCGACCGTCAGGTCTTCCGGACGCGGCAGGAACACCACGCGGAAGTGATCCGGCGACTTCCAGTTAAACGCGGTGCCATGAACAATCAGGATTTTCTGCTGCTCTAACAAGTCCAGTACCATGCGTTCATCGTTGCGGATGTTGAACTTCTGAACGTCCATTTTCGGGAAGCAGTACAGTGCACCTTTCGGTTTTACACAGCTGACTCCTGGAATGTTGTTCAGGGTTTCCCAGGCGATGTCGCGCTGCTGGCGGATGCGGCCACCTTCGGCGACCAGATCGTTGATGCTTTGATAGCCGCCCAGCGCGGTTTGAATGGCGAACATGGATGGCACGTTGGCGCACAGACGCATGGAGGACAGCATTTCCAGGCCCTGAATGTAATCACGGGCGCGGTGTTTGGCGCCGCTGATGATCATCCAGCCGGAACGGAAGCCCGCAAGTCGGTAGTTCTTCGACAAGCCGTTCATGGTGATGATCAGCAGGTCATCGGCCAGTGACGCAGTGGAGATATGTTCGGCTTCGTCAAACAGAATCTTGTCGTAAATTTCATCCGAGAACACCACCAGATCGTGCTCGCGAGCGATTTGCAGCATGCCCAGCAGAATTTCTTTCGGGTACACCGCACCGGTCGGGTTGTTCGGGTTGATCAGTACCATGGCGCGGGTTTTGTCGGTGATCTTGGCACGCATGTCGTCCAGGTCCGGATACCAGTCGGACTGTTCGTCACAGGTGTAATGCACCGCCTTGCCACCGGCTAAAGCAACGGAACCGGTCCATAGAGGGTAATCCGGGGCAGGAATCAGCACTTCGTCACCGTTGTTGATCAGGCCCTGCATGGAAGCCACGATCAGCTCGCTGACGCCGTTGCCAATGATGATATCTTCAATGTTGACGTTCTGAATACGCTTTTGTTGGGCGTACTGCATGATGGCTTTACGAGCCGCGAACAGACCTTTGGAGTCAGAGTAACCCTCGGAGTCTGGCAGGTTGTAAATAACGTCCTGAATGATTTCCTCAGGCGCGTCCAGACCAAACGGTTTTGGGTTGCCGATGTTCAGTTTCAGAATACGGTGGCCTTCTTCTTCCATGCGCTTCGCCGCATCCAATACAGGTCCACGGATGTCATAGAACACATTAGCGAGCTTGTCGGATTTCCGAATTTCCTGCATGAGATGGACTGCCTGTATAAAAGAAAAAAAGCGGTTCGTTGACAATTTAGATGCGAACCCCACGGAACCAGCTGGCTGCCGCGCGTTCGATGATACCGCTACACAAGATTACCCGAAAGGGCGGCAATGGAAGTTTGTGTACGGTATGCTAGGCGGCGATTTACGGAGGCAGCTATGTCAGCACAGCAAGACAAGGTTAATAAATCACCGCAAGAGTGGCAGGCTCAACTTGATCCTCTCACTTACCACGTGACCCGCGAGTCGGGTACCGAGCGAGCGTTTACGGGCAAATACCACGATTTTAAAGGTGTTGGTTTATATCGCTGCGTTTGCTGCGAAGCTCCCTTGTTTTATTCCGATACCAAATTCGATTCCGGTTGTGGCTGGCCAAGCTTCTACCAGGAAATTGAAGGGGCCATCACCGAATTGACCGACACCTCCCATGGCATGGTTCGCACGGAAGTTCGCTGCAACCGCTGCGATGCCCATCTTGGTCACGTATTCCCGGATGGCCCGCCACCAACAGGACTGCGATTTTGTATCAATTCGGCCAGCATGACGTTTGAACCGCAAGACAGCTAACACGGCTGTAGTGGAGTATGGCAAAGTGTCCACTCTGGCCGGAATGGGCCACCCGGCTTGTCATCGCTTTGTCGTTTTATTAGAGTTCGACAGCTGATTTTTTAGGTAAGTGTTTGAGAATTAAACACTTTTTACAGGGATGGTTAGAGCTTGACCGGTAAGACGCTACACAGATCATCGTTCCAGATCATGAAGGACACCGTCTTTGCGCTGTTTATTCGTGAGCTGAGGACGCGTTTTGGCGGTAACCGGTTGGGATATTTCTGGGCGATTGCAGAGCCCGCAGGGCAAGCCGCCGTCTTCGCCATTCTGTTCTCAATTATTGGGCGTGAGTCCATCTCTGGCGTGCCGGTCCCGGTGTTCATGATCACCGGTATGCTGACGTTCAAGTTGTTCACCAAGCTGCTGACACAGTCAGCCAATGCCGTCATATCCAATAAGGGGCTAATGACCTACCGCCAGGTAGAGCCCATTGACCCTGTGCTGACGCGTAGCATCATCGAAGTAACCACCTATTTTGTTGTACTTGCGATTCTGATGGGGCTAATGGGTTGGTTTCTCTCTTACGACATCTTCCCGGATGATTTGCTGGAGTTTTTGCTTGCGATTGCCTCGCTTGCTTCATTGTCTTTGGCCATCGGTATGATTCTGTGTTCGGTGTTGGAGTTTTGGCCGGATGCGAACCGGTTTTTAACCGTCATCATGACGCCGCTGTTGTTTATTTCCGGTGTTTTCTACTCGGCCAGTATGCTGCCTCAGCAGTACTGGCCATACCTGTCCTGGAATCCAATTTTTCACGGGCTTGAGTTGATGCGTGAAGGGTATTTCAGTGAGTACCGCTCGGATTTTGCCGATCCTGTTTACTTAATTGAGCTAAATCTGGTGTTTTGGGCGTTGGCTCTGTCATTGTTCAAATTGAACCGACCGAGGTTTATCAGCGGATGATTCATTTTGAAGGTCTGTCCAAGTGGTACAAAACCAAGGCCGGTAGAAATTACATTCTCAAAGACGTGAATATCACCTTGCCCATGGACAAGAGCATTGGTGTCCTGGGGCGTAATGGTGCTGGTAAATCAACCTTCATTCGTATGTTAGGCGGTTCGGAATTACCCAAGTCCGGCAGTATACAGTCAGACCTTAGGATATCCTGGCCACTTGGCCTGCAAGGTGGTGTACAGGGGCAAATGAGTGGGCGCGAAAATGCCCGATTCATCTCCCGGATACACGGCTATTCAGACACTCGTGCTATGGAAGATCGGGTGGCTGACTTTGCCGATATCGGCCAGTACTTCGACGAACCGATGAAGTCGTATTCCAGCGGTATGCGCTCGCGTGTGATGCTGGGCATAACGGTGGCATTGGATTTTCAATTCGATGTGTTGCTCATTGATGAAATTACGGCCGTTGGTGACGCTGCTTTCAGAGCGAAGAGCGAACGGGTTTTAAAAGAAAAATTTTCTTCTACCAAGGTGATTATGGTGAATCACTCGATGGAGCAGTTGAGGAAATTTTGTGATGCAGGATTACTCATTCGTAATGGCAAGCTTGAATACTTCGATAGTCTTGAAGACGCGATCGTGGAGTACGAATCGTGACTGTTGAAAATAACGATGAAAATGTAGCAGTAGTATCAGACGCTAGTGCCAATGAACAGCGCGACGAAAAAGCTGGCCAGGCAGGCCCGGTTTTTCGGATGTTTGGCTACCTTAAACAACGCATTGCGCTGTCGTTGCTGTTCGTTTTTACGGCGCTGATTGTTGTGTACTTTGGCGTTGTGGCTTCCCCTCGGTACGCGGCTGAGTCGCAGTTTGTTGTGAAAGAATCCGGTGCTCAAACCGAATTGACGGGTCTGGCTTCGTTGGGTGCCGTGACGTCCTCAACCCGCGACTCGCTGATCATCAAAGCTTTTATTGAATCTCGCGCAATGGCCAAAAAGCTGAATGAAGCGGTGGGGTTGCGTAAGCACTATGAAGATTCCAGTGTGGATTTCCTAAGTCGTTTGCCCGCTGATGCAACGGCTGAAGAGTATCTGGAGTATTACCAGCGTCACATCACTGTCGTCCACGACGAGACATCAGACATTCTTGAAGTGGAGCTACAAGCCTTTGACCCTGAATTTGCACTCCATGCCAGCGAGGTATTGTTGTCGATTGCCGAAGCATTCATCAATGACCTCGGCGACAAAATGGCTCGTGAGCAAATGGCCTATGCCCAAGGCGAGGTGGAGCGTGCACATGGGCTGCTAAAAAATACCCAGCGTGATCTGTTGGCGTTCCAGGAGGAGAACCGCTTGTTCAACCCGGAGCAGGAGGGCGGCGCGATTCTGGAAGGAGTGAATACGCTGCAGGTTGAATTGATCAAAGCACAGGCGCGCCTTAAAGAACTGAACGCCGTTATGCGTGACGATTCCGCAGAGGTGCGCGCGCAGACCAATCTGATCCAGTCGCTTGAACAACAGTTGAAAGAAGAGCGTGGTCGTCTGACGCAGGAAGCCAATGGCGGATTCAACAAGATCAACATGGACTTCAAGGAACTTGCCTTAAACGGTGAGCTGGCGACGGATTTGTACACGTCCTCGTTGACCAGCCTGGAAAGCGCCCGTTCCCAGGCAATGCAAAAACTGAAGCATTTGCTGGTGGTTGAAGCCCCATTGCTGCCTGAAGAAGCCAAGTATCCGAGACGCCTGTATAACATCATTACCTGGTTCGTCGGGTTGATGTTGGTGTACCTGATTGGGCGCCTGTTGTTTGCCGTTATTAAAGAGCACAGAGATTAACCTGATGATGCGTTTGTTTTTAAGTCTAATGGTCTTGTTGTCGGTTAATTGTTTCGCACTGGATGCAGGTGCTCCTGACCCCGATCAAAGCGAGCCATCCTTACTGGATGTTGCTGACGACCAAATGTACGGCAGCTGGCTGTTCAGCGGCGGTTTTGAGGAAACATCCTTTACCGGCACCAACCCGGAATATCGTATTTCCCAAGGTGACCAGTTGTTGGTTCAGCTTTGGGGGGGAATCGAGCTGCAGCAAGAGATTGTGGTTGATGCGCAGGGCAATATTTTTATACCACGCGTTGGGCCTGTGAAGGTCCTCGGCGTTGCCAATAAGGACCTGAATAACGTTGTTCTGAAATCCATCAAACGAGTCTACAAGGCCAATGTCGAAGCCTATGTCACTCTGGCATCCAGCCAGACGGTAAAAGTATTTGTATCAGGGATGGTGCCGAAGCCAGGTATTTATGAAGGTCAAAGCGCAGACAGCGTATTGCGGTATATCGACAAGGCAGGCGGCATCAAGCCAGAGCTTGGAAGCTATCGAAAAATACTGGTAAAACGACAGTCGAAACAGCTGGCTGATATCGACCTGTACGATTTTGTTCAAAGTGGAAGCATGCCACCTGTGCAGCTCCAGGATGGCGATTTGATCTTTGTTTCGCAGCGTCTGGGTGCCGTGTCTATCGAAGGCGATGCCGGTTTCAAAGGACAATATGAGCTTGCAAGCAAGGAGTCGCTGCTGTCGGAAGTAGTTGATGCTTCCGTAGTCGGTGAGCGGGTCACTCATGTGACGGTGGTTGCGCCAGAGGGCAGCCGAGTCAATGCCCATCAGTACGAAATCAATGCAATCGCCGGCGTTGAAGTGACGCCCGGCAGTGTCGTCAGACTGTCCTCACAATTACGACAAGACAGTATCAGTGTGGAAGTGCTTGGTGAGCATGAGTCTACGACTGAAATGGTGTTGCCGTGGGGCGCCAGTCTTGCTGACCTGTTGGAACAGGTTGAATACACTCAGCTGTCGGATAAAAAGTCGGTGCAACTGTTCCGGGAGTCGGTAGCCAGACGCCAAAAAGAGATGCTGATGTCGTCTCTGCATGCACTCGAGCAAAGCGTCTTGACCGCCCGTTCCGCAACGCGTGAAGCCGCCGAACTGCGCAAGGTTGAAGCAGAGTCGGTATTGGCATGGATCGAACGGGCCAAACAAATTGAGCCCCGTGGCCAGGTGTTGTTGGCTAAAGGCTACGACGCGACCAAGGTGATCCTCAATCAAGGCGATAAAATCGTCATTCCATCGCAAAAGAACCTGGTCATGATTCATGGTGAGGTGTTGTTCCCGACAGCCGTCACCTATGAAAACGGCCGCACCATTGAGCGTTACGTCGAGCAAGCCGGCGGTGCGACCGCGGATCTTGATGATATGAACACTTTGGTGATGAAGCCCAACGGGGCGTTCGTGACCGCAAACCGTGACCTGGACGACAAGAAAATGGTCGGGCCGGGAGATGAGATTTTCGTGCTGGCAAAGCCTGACCTCAAGGCGTTGCAGCTAACAAAAGATATTAGCCAAGTTATTTATCAGATTGCTGTGTCTGCGGCAGTGGCGTTGGCGTTGTAAAAAGGAATACTGTGTATGTTTGATCGTATACTCATAGCTAGCGATCCGTTGATGACAAAGGAGAAAGAGCAATACTCTAATAGACGCTGGCTGAGAGACCTATTAAGTCGCCCTGTTAAAATCGCTACTGGGATTGATGTTGGTGTTCTCGCTTCTTCAAGAACGGACAGTCTTCACTTGTCGAGAACCAAGTTCTTCGAATTAAGTGGTATATCTGTAGATCTTGACGAAACACAATTCTGGTTTTCAAAGGATGACATATCCGCAGAGTCGATAGAATATTTGAAAGAGTTTGTTCGTCCTGGCGACCTTGTTATCGGTTATGAACTTTCCGAACAAACGCGTTATTTGCTTGGTGTTTGCGGTGCAGTTTATGTTGATATATGGCTTCATCCCGTAAGGTTTATGGATGATGTGCTTTTTGGCTTTAACTCCAATGATTACAGTGTTCGAGAGAAGCTTTTCAAATTCAATGTTTCGGAAGATCTGATGTACTTGTATGCAGATCGGGCAAAGATCCAAACGTATAAAGGCTGGAGAAGGGTAGAGCCTCAGTTGTCAGCGAACTCTGCTCTTTTTGTTGGTCAGATGTTGAATGATAAGTCGGTCTGTGATGACGGGAAAATGTTGTCTGTTCTGGACTATAAAGAGCGTTTCGACTTGCTCTGCGAAAATCACTCGAAGGTCTATTATGCACGGCATCCCTATTTGAAAAGTGGCGATGAAGATATATTGAAGTACCTTCAATCCAAGAAAAATGTTGAAATCGCTAACTTTCCTGTTTACAGGGCCCTTTCTGGTTACAGGCTCAAGACTGTTGCGGGACTTTCGTCATCTGTTTTGGCTGAGAGTAAATATTTTGATAAAAACGTAGAGTATTTTTATAAGCCTGTTTTCGAGTATGGCTCTAATACGGGTGTAGATATTTACTCCACGGTTTATCAGGAATTTGTCAGTCCACATTTTTGGGCTGAAATCCTTGGCTACCCTGATGCTGTAAAACTGTCTTATTTCGACGAGAAAGATAAAATACGGGATATGCTGGGATTCTACTGGTCCTACTCCGACCTGGATAAAGTTGAATTTTCTCGTAAGCGTACAGATGAAGTTGCGAGAAAAGTATCAGACCTTGCTAAATCGATAGGATCTAAAGCCAAGTCCGTAAAACCTTTAAAGCCTGAGAAGTCATCGAAAAGTGAAGTTTCTTCCCTCCCGATATTGCCAGTAAACTCCGACAATATCTGGAACGAGGCGCGAATAAAGAATATAAAGAAAGAAATTGATTCTTGTAAGGTAGTGTCTTTTGATGTGTTTGACACCTTGGTTGAGCGCCCCTTCTCTGATCCTGCTGATATGTTCTTGGGCATGAAAGGGATGGTTGAAGGTATATCTGGTATTTCATGGGATGATTTCTTGGCGGCTCGAAAAAATAGCCGCAATTTGGCGCTCTCTCGTAAACTAAATGACGGTGAAGAAATATCACTTCAGAAACGATATATTGCTGTATGTGATGAGCTCGGCATCAGTTCCGATCACGTTGACATGTTGGTTGCTGGTGAATTTGAACTGGATAAAGAGCTTTGTCAGATCAAGCATCAGGGTAAGCAAATACTAGACTATGCGAAATCCAAGAATAAAAAGATAATTCTTGTGTCTGATATTTACTATTCTGCGGATCAGGTGAAGGAGATTTTAAAAGCTTGCGGGTTGGGCTCGGGGTATAAAATTTATTCATCTTTGGATTGCGGTGTGTTAAAGCATACCGGGAAGTTATACAAGCACGTTTCGAACGAATTGAAATGTAAACCTGCCCAAATCGTTCACTTCGGCGATAACTATAAGTCTGATGTAACACGTGCTTCTGAAGCCGGATGGAAAGCACAGTTTGTTCCGACCTCCCGGAAGCTTTGTGCTGCGGTAAGTGATTACTTGAACAGCTTTTCTTCCTGGGAAGACAAGTATTCAGCATCTGTGGTATCAAGCCTCGGTGCCTTCCGGGTTGCTCGAGAACAGGCAGCTGGTACCAAGAGCTACAGTGCGGGTAATCCTGAGGTGCTGGGTTACGCTTACCTGGGAGCCTCAATGGTGGGCTTTGCTCGTCAAATATTGGATCACGCTAGTTCTTCGGGGGTTGAAAAAATATTCTTCCTCGCTCGTGACGGCGATATAGTAAAGCGCTGTTATGACATCTTTGCCAGTGGTTTGCCAGGTGCTCCAAAGAGTGAATACTTATATGCTTCAAGGCGTGCTGTAAATGTAGCTTGCATGACTTCTGTTGAGGATATATGCAATGCGCTTCAGGTTAATTTTACGCCTTGTCCGATCAATGAAATCCTACTGCATCGATTTGGTGTAAAGGGCGACAGCATTGCGACAGGGGTCTATGAGCGTTTTGGGTATGAAGGTAGTGGATGTTTGGCCGACTGGAAGAAAGATAGCGAACGTTTGATTGGGCTTTTTAGTTCGCCGGAAATGTCTGGACGTATACTGGAAAACGCTAAAGATGAACGTGATGTTCTCTTGCAGAAATATGCAGAGCACGGGCTGGTTGCTGGTGGTGACAATTATGCCTTCGTAGATATCGGCCACTCTGGAAGTTTGCAGCAGTCAATCATAAAGTTATGTGGACTGAAAAATACTACGGGCTTCTATTTTTCTACTAATTCTGATGTTGATGAGCGCATTAATAATGGCCATAAAGCTGTTTCTTATTACGCTGATCGTATTGTTTTTGGTGAGTCTGATCATCCTTATGTAAAATTTATTTTGATGTTTGAGCTGATGTTTCAGAATCAGGATGGTTCTTTTATTCGATATGACTCTCAGGGGGTTCCTGAATTTCTCGATATTGAAGGTGAAAAGGCTCGTGTGGATTTCATCGGGAAGGTGCACTCAGGAATTGTAAGCTTTGCGGCAGATGTTAAATCGACAATTGATACAATGGGATGTGATCTGGTTTATAATTCGAGTGAGGCCGTTTCACCGTATCTATCATTTTTGCGTGACCCGTGGCCTTCTGATGCATCGCTTTTAGTTGGTGTTGGATTTGAGAATAAGTATAGCGGTCGTGCCACTCGTTGGATTATTCCACCGGCTGGCTCCAGGGAGCGTGGTCTTTGGCATAATGGCTGTAATGTTGTGCATCCGGATGTCGAGCCAGATTTTCATCAGCCGAAATGGGTCGGCCTGGCTTCCCGATTTGTAAAAAATGATCGAAAGAAAGCTAAGCTTCAGCGCGATCCAAAGTCTTTCCTTCGGGATAGTAAAGTACCCTTGGCGCGTTATCTTTCCAGGTTTGTATCGGAGTGAATGTATGTTGCAGAAACAACGGCTAATACTTGAGAAGGCATCTATCAGTGTGGCTGCTTCTAATGACGAAGTTCACTTCGGTGTTGGTAAATTGGGAAGGCTTTCCCTGGAGTCCTACAGTGAGCTTCGAGCAGGGCGATACGATATCGACAAGATTGGTGCTTACTCCTATATGGGAGGGGGTAATACCATTATGCGGAATATATCTTCTGTTGGACGGTTTTGCTCTATAGCCTCGAATATAATTGCTGGGCAGGTTGAGCATCCAACGAACGAAATATCTTCTCATTACTTATTTCAAGGGTTTTGGGGACGCTTAAAGCACGTACAAGATTTCTACGACAACACGCCTGCATGGAAGAAATCTCGCGCTTTGTTTGATAAAAAGTATGGTGATGAAAATCAAAAGATAGAGATTGGCAATGATGTATGGATTGGTGAAGGGGTCTTTATCCGTCGAGGTGTAAAAATTGGCGATGGAGCTGTTGTTGGAGCAAGGAGCGTAGTAGTAAAGGATGTGAAACCATATGAAATTGTTGGGGGCGTTCCGGCTAAGCATATTCGCTATAGATTCTCCCCTAGCCAGGTGGCGCGCCTCCAAAAAATTGAATGGTGGCAATATGGTTTGAAGCTAATTGAAGGCGTTGATTTCACCAATGTCGACGTTGCTTTGAGTCAGATGGAGGACAAGCTCGAGTCAGGCGATATCAAACCAGAGAAGTTTGATACAGCCGTTATCGAGCCTACTGGCGAAGTTATTATTCATTCAGCAGCGGAATAGTTACTCGAACTTGGCGATCTCTTCATCCGTCAAATAATGCAGACACTCTCCACCCATCAACCACAGCAGTTCCCTGTCAACAGCCGGGGCTAGCTGTGGTGTGAACATCATCAGGTTGGCTAGCCACACTCGAGCGTCTTCCCAGGCTGTTTCTCTGTGTTCCTTCAGCTGGTCAATAACTGTCTCCAGTTGTTGTATCATGTCGGCGTTTATCACTTCGCTTTCTTCGGCCGCTTTCAAGCGGCTTTTTAGTTTTTCCAGAAGTTCGATGTGATTTGGTGTTTCACTCATAACAGTCTCTAACGGGTGGTCTATGGTTCCGGCGCTGAAAGTTCAGGGCTTGCGAAAAGTATATGGTAACGGATTTGAAGCCTTGAAGGGCATCGATCTGGAAGTAGAGCAGGGCGATTTTTTCGCGTTGCTGGGTCCGAATGGCGCAGGGAAGTCGACAACGCTGGGTATTTTGTGCGGCTTGGTGCAAAAGTCGGATGGTGTCGCTGAAGTGATGGGTTGTGATGTTAACTCGGATTCCTTCGGCGCTCGCCTAAGCCTTGGGGTTGTTCCGCAGGAATTTAACTTCAACCAGTTCGAAAAGGTTGAAGACATCGTGGTAACCCAGGCTGGCTATTTTGGTATGAGCAAGGCGGATGCGGTTGCTCGTACCGAATATCTTCTGAAGGCACTTGATCTATGGGATAAGCGGGACCAAGCCTCGCGTATGCTGTCTGGTGGTATGAAGCGCCGCCTTATGATTGCCCGGGCGCTGGTCCACAATCCAAAAGTGTTGATTCTGGATGAGCCGACGGCGGGTGTTGATATTGAACTGCGCCGGTCTATGTGGGAGTTCATGAAGGAACTGAATGCTGCTGGTACGACGATTATTCTTACTACGCATTATCTGGAAGAAGCGGAACAGCTGTGTCGCAACATCGCCATCATCAATAAAGGTGAGATTGTACGCTCTACCACCATGCGTGGTTTGTTAGCTCAGATGAATTCTGAAACCTTTGTGTTTGATCTTCAGGCTGAGGTGTCTTCTGACTTTATTCTCGAGGGGTTTGAATCCCGTGTGGTTTCTCCGGACTCCCTGGAGGTTGTGATCAAGGATGGCCAGTCTGTAAACGATGTGTTTGCTGCCCTGACGGCTGCTGATTGTCAGGTGCGCAGTATGCGCCCCAAATCCAATCGTCTCGAAGAGTTGTTTGTTGACCTGGTGAATGGAGGTGCGTCATGACCAATGCTCAGATTCAGTGGGTTGCCTTGCAAACCATCGTCGTGAAAGAAGTGCGTCGGTTTATGCGTATCTGGGCGCAAACACTGGTGCCGCCAGCAATCACCATGACCTTGTATTTTGTGATTTTCGGCAACCTCATCGGCCCGCGAATCGGTGAAATGCACGGCGTTGATTATATGTCATTCATTGTTCCTGGCCTGATTATGATGAGCGTGATCACCAATGCTTATGGCAACGTGGCGTCATCTTTTTTCAGTAACAAGTTTCAGAAAAGCGTTGAAGAGCTGATGGTTGCTCCGGTGCACCCGTTAACCATTTTGGCGGGCTTTGTCGCCGGTGGTGTTGCTCGTGGTGTTGCCGTCGGTCTGATTGTTACCTTGCTGTCGTTGTATTTTACCAGTCTGGAAATCCACCATGTGGGCATCGTGATTGGTGTGGTGATTATGTCGGCGGTGCTGTTCTCGCTAGGTGGTTTTATCAATGCGGTGCATGCTCGCAAGTTTGACGATATCTCCATTATTCCAACGTTCATCATTACGCCGCTGACATATCTTGGTGGTGTTTTCTACTCCATAGAACTGCTGCCAGAGCAATGGCAGTGGGTGTCGCAGTTGAACCCGATTTTGTACATGGTGAACACGTTCCGCTATGGGATTTTGGGTGTCTCGGATGTCGGGGTTGCGGTGTCCTTTTTGATGATGAGTGTGTTTATTTTGGTGTTGGGTGCATACAGTATTTTGCTGTTGCAGCGTGGCACAGGTATGAGGCAGTAAGATGGCGACGATTGATTCTGTAGCTAACCCGTTGGGAAAAGTGTCTGAATACAAGGATGAATACGATGCGTCCTTGCTCTTCCCGATTCCTCGCGCTGAAGGGCGTAAGGACATCGCTTATGACGCCGATGCCGTTTACGGTGAGGATATTTGGAACGGTTTCGAAGTGTCCTGGCTGAACGGCAAAGGCAAGCCGGTCGTGCGGATTGGTGAGTTTCGACTGCCCTCGGGATCACCCAATATCATCGAATCCAAATCCTTTAAGTTGTACCTGAATTCATTCAATCAAACGCGATTTTTGACTGAAGAGCAGGTGCAGGAGGCGATGGAATTCGACTTATCGAAAGCGGCCGGCGGTGCTGTACGAGTTGTCTTGCATCCGGTCGATCATACGTTTGACTATGCACCGGACGCTTTCTGCATTGATGAGTTGGATATTGAGGTTGCAGACTACGCACCGAATGCTGATTTGCTCATTGCAGATCAGAGCGATGATCGCTTTGAAGGTTGGCTGTGCTCTCACCTGCTTAAATCCAACTGCCCGGTCACGGGGCAGCCGGACTGGGGCAGTTTATACATTAAGTTTGCTGGCGAACGGGTGTGTCAGAGCAGTTTGCTGGCTTATGTGATTTCGATGCGACAGCACCAGGGGTTCCATGAGCAATGTGTTGAGCGCATCTATTCAGACCTGATGCAGCGGTTCGCGTTGGATGAACTGATTGTTTGTGCTCGCTATGTGCGCCGGGGTGGGCTCGATATCAACCCGGTTCGCTCTAACAAGCCGATCAAAGGGTTTCCTAATTTCCGGCTGGCGCGCCAGTAGTGGGGTTGATGGTCTGGTTGACGAAAAAGCCCGGTATTTACACCGGGCTTTTTGTTTGCGGCTTTTTCATAGCGGGCGCGGCGGGTTTCCTTGGCATCGGCTTGGCCGCCTGGGCGGGGCGCTTCAGTTTGGCCGCTGCTTTTTCCAAAGCTTCTGCCACCTTCATGCGCTCAGTTTCCTTGATGCGGTCCGATTCCATGTACAGCGAAAAGCCTTCGGTTTCATGGTTCATAAAGGTCGGGTTTGAGCCCAGATCGCGGCGGTAATCTTTAACCTGAAAGACCGGGATTGGATCTCTGAACCCTTTGGCATTGATGGTTCCCCGCTCGCGGCAGATGATCTTGTCCTTGATCAGCTCGTAAGTTTCTCTGGAAATAAGAATTTCACCGGCATCGGCATTGCTTTCCAATCGGCTGGCCAGGTTTACTTCACGCCCTACAATGGTGTAGTCCATGCGAGACTCGGTGCCGAAATTACCCACGGTGCAGTAGCCGGTATTGATGCCCATGCGAATCTGCAGGGGAGTGCTCAGCCCCAGCTCAGCCCATTTTCTTCTGAGCTTGAGCATGTGACGGCGCATCTCAATGGCCATGGCGACCGCCGCAAGAGCGTCGCGCTTGATACCCTTGGACACTGGGTCGCCGTAGAAAATCATGATGCCATCGCCGATGTATTTATCGATGGTGCCACCGTATTTCATGGCAATCGCGGTCATTTCTGTCAGATAGCCGTTCAGCAGGTCGGTCAGTGGATCGGCGTCCATTTGATCCGACAGTGAAGAGAAGCCAACAATGTCAGAAAAGAACACCACCAGCTTCTTGCGCTGTGTTTGCAGGATGGCTTCTTTTTTACCACTCAGAATAGAGTCGCGGATTTGTGGCGAAACATAACGAGACACTTGCTCGGACAGTTCCTGATATCGGTCGACTTCATTGCGCAGCTTGTCTTCCATTTTCTGGATTTGGCTGGACTGGTAAGACGCATACGATGCCAGTGCAGAGAAGAACAACACGGTGCCGGTAACGCACGAGAAGATAATTTCTATCGGTGTGTCCGGGGCGTCCGAAATGCCTGACAGCATTTTCACCAAAACCACGGATAATAAAAAGATGGAATTGGCGGTAATCCAGCCGCCACGACTGCCAATCAGTATCAGGCTGGTGTTCAGCATCAGGAAGACGGGGGCGGCAAACTCAATGGGAGCGCCAACCATTCCTATCATCACGCCTGCGACAAGTGCATCAATATGGCTGAGACTGACCATCGCCGTCTTGCGTGTCCAGCTGAGGCGCTTATCGATGATTTCTATAAAATGAGGGAACACCAGGAAGAAAGCCAGGGCGATAACAAAGCTTTCTGGCCAGTGATCGAGGAACAGCGCGGTGGCGATGGTGATCGCTCCGGTGCCGTACGCAAGGCAGCGGGCAATGTAGTCCGGCTTGCTGAAAAGCTGGTCGTTTAAAGAAGAAGCGTTAGCGTCAGTTTGAATCATTGCGGTGTTCAATTGTTCGGGAACTGCGAGGCCTAGTGGTATACCCCTAATTAATCACAAGGTAAAGAATGCATCGGGAAGATTGGCCTGTACGGTGGCTGGGGACAAGATTTGAACAGTCAGTAAATTTTTGAATTTATTGAATTTTTCGTTGACAGGGTGATGGTCGATCCGTAAAGTACGCCACCGCTGACAGGGGACATTCCCCGGTTAAGCAAACGGTGAGGTGTCCGAGTGGTCGAAGGAGCACGCCTGGAAAGTGTGTATACCGAAAGGTATCGAGGGTTCGAATCCCTCCCTCACCGCCACGAATTCAAAAGCCTTTTTTGTCAGGCTTTAACAACAAACGCTTAGGCGATTATTGTTAAAAGAATCCAATCTGGATTCATGCATTAGGTGAGGTGTCCGAGTGGTCGAAGGAGCACGCCTGGAAAGTGTGTATACCGAAAGGTATCGAGGGTTCGAATCCCTCCCTCACCGCCATTTATTTAAAAGCCCAGTCAAGTGACTGGGCTTTTTCGTTTACGAGGCCTAGTCAGATTGGGAGGGTGAGAAGCCTCGTGGGTTCGCACCGAGCGCAGCGACAAACATCGGAGCTTGCGACGATGGCCCGAAGGGGAATAATCCCTCCCTCACCGCCATTTATTTAAAAGCCCAGTCAAATGACTGGGCTTTTTCGTTTACAGGGCTTTTGGGTTTAGGGGTTTCCGGTTTCCTGCTTCGGTTGTTCGAAGTGAAGAGCGGTTTTGCTGAGAATTGTTCTTTTTTGTGACGGGTGTCATGAGTGGGGCTTATTGATTCTTCTCCATAAAAAGCAACAAATCCGACAGAAAAGTGTCAACCTTTGTGGGGTGAGTCCGTTTTTTTGTTATCCTCTTCGCAACATATTGTCTTGCTGTTACTAAAAGAATCACTTCTTGTCTGGCAATTGGACAATCGAAAGCTATGCTATCCGCTGCGACAGAGGCCGTCTCGGATCGTATATGAAGGGAAGTTAGGGAGCTTTCATGCTGGAAGATACTGCAGAGCGTCTGATGAGTTTTATAAATAATCAGGCGAATGATCAGGAGTACCTGCAGGCGCTGGCGGGTCAGCGCATTCTGTTACTTCAAGGGCCGGTCGGCCCCTTCTTTAAATGCCTTCAGCTGATGTTGGAAGAGGCGGGTGCCGCCGTCACTAAAATTGATTTCAACTCAGGCGATACCCTTTACTCTCGTGGTGTTAAAAGCGTTCGCTTCAGTGGTGGTGTCGCTGATTGGGAAGAGTGGCTCTCGACCTATCTGGACCAGTGCGACTTTGATGGCATCGTTCTGTTCGGTTCTGAGCGGCCTGCGCACAAGGTTGCACGCTCCCTGGCTGATCAGCGTGGCATTACACTTGTATCCTTGGAAGAAGGCTATGTTCGTCCGGGCTTCATCACGGCAGAATACGGCGGCAACAACGCCAGCTCGCCGATTGCCGGTCAGATTCAGCCCCAGGGTTGGCAAAGTGCTGACATGGTGGAAGGGCGCGACTTCAAAAGTTTCTCTCGCTCTTCAATGCTGTCGGCTACCTATTATTCGGCTCGTACAATGGCGACGTTTGGTCGTTCAAAAGAGCTGTTTCATCGCCGCTTCAGGGTGGGTAAAGAATGCTTTTACTGGTTGCGAAACGCTTATCGTCGTTACACCGGTGAGGCTCGAAACTACCGTTTGATTGAAAAGCTGCTTGAGCATTACGACAAGCGCTTTTATCTGGTGCCACTTCAGGTAGCTGCAGACGCTAATTTGCAGCGTGCTGCCATGGGTTGGAACTCTGTTCGTGTCATTACTGAATCCATTCAGTCTTTTGCGCGTTCTGCTCCGCTGGGTACGCGGCTTGTTTTCAAAATCCATCCGCTTGAACGTGGACACTGTGATTACATCCCGGAAATTATGGAGCTGTCCGAGAAGTTGGGTGTTGCGGATCGCGTGGACGTGATCGACATCGGGTCAATGGGCCTCCTGGCTAGACACTGTGCCGGCATGATCACTATTAACAGTACCTCAGGCCTGTCAGCTATTTACCACGGCGCACCATTGATGGTGATCGGCAAGGCCTTGTATGCCAATCCGGCCATGGCAACGTGTGCCAATGGCTCGCCGGATTTTGACACCTTCTGGAATAGTGGCTTTGTTGCCCCTGCGTCGTTGCGTCGCAACTACATTGAGTGGGTGAAGCAACAGTGTCTTGTTCCTGGTGATTATTATTCGGAAGAGGGTATTCAGGTGGGGTGTCGCAGCATTGTGAATATGCTGGGTTCAACAACAACGGCGACGGTGGCACCGGCGCCGGTGACAGAAATTACCGCTAATCTTAAAAAAGCCGCCTCTGCCTGATTGGTATTGGCGGTGTGATTTTTTATAATTCCGGCTTTTACACAGCTGGAATTATTGTCATATGACTGTTCGCACTCGCGTAGCTCCATCCCCAACCGGCGATCCTCACGTCGGTACTGCTTATATTGCACTTTTCAACCTTGCCTTTGCTCGCAGTCATGGTGGTCAGTTCCTGCTTCGTATTGAAGACACGGACCAGCAGCGCAGCACGCCGGAATCAGAGCAAGCGATTCTGGATAGTCTGCGTTGGTTGGGTCTTGAGTGGGACGAGGGTCCGGATGTAGGCGGTCCGAATGGTCCATACCGTCAGAGTGAGCGCAAGGACATCTACCTGGATCACGTTCAAAAGCTGATCGACGGTGGTTATGCCTTCAAGTGTTACCGTACATCCGAAGAGCTGGATGCGCTGCGTGCCCAGAAAGAGTCCGCTGAGGTTCGTACTGCAATCAAGGCTTCAGATCTTGAGTTGCCGGCAGAGGAAGTTGCTCGTCGTGAAGCGGAAGGCATGCCTTTTGTAATCCGTATGCGGGTGCCAGAAGAGGGCGTTTGCGTCGTAAATGACATGCTGCGTGGTGATATTGAGTTGGACTGGGCTCAGGTTGATGCCCAAATCCTGCTGAAATCTGATGGCATGCCAACTTACCACCTGGCGAACGTGGTGGATGACCACCTGATGGGCATTACCCATGTGATTCGTGGTGAAGAGTGGATCAGCTCCGCGCCCAAGCACAAGCTGTTGTACCAATACTTCGGTTGGGATATGCCGCAGCTGTGTCATATGCCTTTGCTGCGTAACCCGGACAAGACCAAGCTGAGTAAGCGTAAAAACCCGACCTCCATCATGTTTTATGAGCGCATGGGCTTTATGCCAGAGGCCGTTCTGAACTACCTGGGTCGTATGGGTTGGTCAATGCCGGATGAGCGCGAGCAATTCACTCGTGATGAAATGTTCGGCAACTTCGATATTTCCCGTGTTTCCCTTGGTGGTCCGGTATTCGACGTTGAGAAGCTGCGCTGGTTGAACAGTGTGTGGCTGCGTGACTTGTCGCCACAAGACTTTGCTACACGCTTCGCAGGTTGGGGTTTGAAAGAGGAGAGAGTGATGCCTTTGATTCCTCATATTATGCCGCGCGTAGAGGTGTTCTCTGATGTGGCACCGCTGGCAGGGCACTTTTTGTCCGGCATGCCGGCATTGAAAGCAGAAGACTTCGCCCACAATGCGTACGACGAAGACAAGTTGATGCAAACCCTTCAGTTTGGCTTGTGGCAGCTCGAAGCTATTCGTCATTGGGATCGTGATGCCATTCAAAAGCGCATGTTCGCACTGGCGTCTTCTCTGGAGCTGAAGCCGAAAGACTTCCTGTTCCCGTTCTTTATTGCCATCGCCGGTACGCCAAACACCATTTCGGTTCTGGACACCATGGATATGCTGGGGCCGGATATGTCTCGTGCACGGGTTCGGGCGGCAATTGACCTGCTGGGCGGCCTGGGCAAGAAGAAGTTGAAGAAGCTTGAAAAAGAATACTTCAATGTAAACAAGGCGATAGAAGAAGCAATTGCTGAATAAGTCGTTGTGTTGGCCGTTTTTTCACCTAAGTTATTGTTTTAGAAATTTTTTTTAAAAAAGGTGTTGACGGCCTAGGGGGGCGTAAGTAATATGCGCCCCACGCTTTGAGAGGGGCCTTAGCTCAGCTGGGAGAGCGCAACACTGGCAGTGTTGAGGTCAGCGGTTCGATCCCGCTAGGCTCCACCAA
>NZ_AUGV01000022.1 GCF_000422845.1 Oceanobacter kriegii DSM 6294 | reverse complement strand
AAACAGTCGTCAGTCTGGCAGCTTTTTGTGACTGGGCAAGATCAAAAGTGGACCAATAAAAGACGATTCCGACATTTTGTCGGTTTAGGGGCAATGACTCGGCCTGTGGCAGGCGCTGTAGCTCGGGGTTGAGGGTTGAGGGTTGAGGGTCGGGAGTTGGGAGTCGGGAGTCGGGAGTCGGGAGTCGGGAGTCGGGAGTCGGGAGTCGGGAGTCGGGAGTCGGGAGTCGGGAGTCGGGAGTTGGAAGCAGGAACAGGAAAACGGGCCCATTGCAGGCCCGCTGGCTAAAACGTCTAAACGCAGCTCACATTAGATCAACACAACTTCAAGTGCAGCACTCAGCTCGCCGCCAGCCGAGAAGCGGGCGCTTCTGGTGCCTCACATTGCTCCACGATTTGACGGGCCAAGCGATTGATAAAGGCCCGCAGTTGACCAATGTTCATTTCATCGCTGGCCGACATGGTCAGCACATAATCCTGCTGCCCCACACTCAGCGACACAAACGCCATATTGCCTCGTTCGGACTCTACAAACGCAACCCGAAACGGCCGATCCAGCATTTGCTGCGATACCGCATTACTGACCGAAAACAGCGTGCTGGACGCCGCGGCCATGGCATCCGCTTCAAACTGAATGTGCGCCAATGTGCGGCTGGCCACCGGAAAGCCGTCGGTGGTGCTGAGACACACACACTCGGCCCCGGCATAGCGTTGCAGGCAGTCATCGAACAGGCCCAGCAAGGTCGTTTGAAAGGCGGATTGCGGGGACGTTTGAAAAGTCGACTGTGACATATCAGGCAATTCCTTGTTGTGGGGCGACAATCGCCTCGGTGTTGGCAAAGTCTGTGTTTATAGAATCGGTATCAGAAAGAGGATCAGTAGTGTCGGAACCTGCGTCTGGACCTGCGTCAGGGCTATCCAGCAACGCGTGATACTGGGTTTCGAAGTTATGCAGGTCGCAGTCGGCGTCTTCACTAAGGATCAGCATCAACTCCAGCAGCGTGAGCGAAGACTCCAGCTGTCGAGGGTCTACCGCCACCACGGGCGCAATCACCTGATGTTTGGTCAGAACATCGAAGGTCGCTTCGCTAAGCTGCTCCAATGCGGCTGTGTCGACGTCTTCGCTATGGGTAATTCCCACCACCACCGGTATGTGATGACGGCCCGGCTCAAAGAACGCCAGCAGGTGTTCCAATTGCTGTAAATCCTGCTCGGTTTGGCCGTGCGGTTTAAAACGGACCAGTACCACCAGCCCCCAAAGTTCACCCTTGACCATTTCCCACAACATGCTGAAACGGCGCTGTCCGGGCAGCCCGTACAAGCCCAGTGCGGTGTGCTCATCGAGCGATAAGCGGCCGTAGTCGATTCCCACCGTGGTGAATTCCTTGCCAATATCGACGCTGGAACGCGCTTCGGTGGCGAAGGGCGAGATTTCACTGATGGTTTGAATCAGCTGGGTTTTCCCCGCCCCCACTTCTCCGACCACCGCCAGCTTTTTGTAGATGTTTGGTGTTGCAGCTGTGTTCATGGCCCTTACCCCGCTTTTCTGGCGGATGAAATAAACCGGCGCATCAAGGCGCCAAAACGGCCGGAGCCAGTGGCGTCACCTCTGGCGGTGGCCGCTTCACGGCTAGTCTCTGCTGTGTTCATTCGGTTAGCCGTGCTTTCAACCTTACTTTCGATCCTGCTTTTAACCCTGCCCTCAACCTCACGAGCGTTAGCCTGCGGAAAGGTGTGTGACTCTGCACGGCTGCGTATTGAGGCTCCACTGGCAACCGCTGGCGACGACATTGGATGAGCAACCAGCACCCCCAGACGCATCAGTTGCTGCAAGAAGGCTTCAAACTCGCTGACGCTCTGCCACAGCCCACGGCTTAACAATTCGGAGTAGCTGATGTGTTGCCTGCTGAGTAAGGCGCAAGAACGCATGATTTGTGGCGACAGGTTCATCTGGCCGGGCTTGGGCCAGGCATGAATGCTGTAGCTGAGCTGTTTGAGGTCGTTATTGATGGTGCTGGTGTTAGCGCTGGTATTGGCTGGGGCCCCGGTGCAGGTGTTGGTGCTGGCGTTACTAATGGTGTTGGCACTGGCAGGCGCAGAAAACACTTCGTTCTCTGGTGTTGCCGGAACCAAATCAGTGAGCGCACTGGGAAACAGCGCCTGGAAACGCTTGCGAGCCAATTCGTTCTGGAATACTTCCGGGCCTAACACCTCGTCACGAATGCGAACCAGAAATTGCCGATGCTCGGCCGAGTCCGGGCGGAAGCATTTGACTTTCCAGTGGCTGAAAAACGCCTCGTCGATATCACCCACATGCAGAATGGCGCAGTCTTCCACCCGGGCATCACGGCGGATTTTGTACGCAGCGTTGGCAATGCACTGGTGCTCGCCTTCCAGTATCTGCAAAAATGCATGACCGTGAACCAGAAATACCCCACGCAGCGACGACTCGCCCTGCATGGCTCTGAGGTCATTAAACAGGCCGACGATGTCGGCGGAATGATCTTCACCCGTGCCGGATGTTGCCAGCTTGCCTACACATCCCATCCGCTTCATTGATTGCCTCCCGGCCAGTTTGCGACGTACTACTGCAATCTAGACCAGCCCCCAAGGGTTTCAGCAGGCTTTCTGTAGAAGTGTGATTCGCATCCCAACGGGGTTAGTAGGCAATACAGGCAGGCATGACTCCCCTGTCTTTTGCGCTGTGACAGAGGAGCAAAAAGCGGTTAGCACACCGGGAAATCAAAACTGCGGTTGAGGAATGGCTCATCAGCCAAAGTGAAATGCCACCACTCCATTTCGAAGCCGACAAATCCCTGTTGCTGCATTTGCTCAGCCAGCAAGGTTCGGTTTGCCAGCTGTGTAGAAGACAGCGCTTGATAGCTGGTCCATGAGGCTTGATCGAAGAAGTCGAATGCGGTGCCCATGTCCAGCTCACGGCCAGAGTCCTGTTCAATCACCGTGAGATCAACGGTGCTGCCACGACAATGCGCCGAATGCAGCCCCAAATAGCCCAAATCAAACAGCTGGGACTTTTCGTGGTTGGGGAAATAAGTCGATTTGGTGGATTCATCATCGTTGCTGGCCCAAGCCAGAAAACACGGGATCGCTCGTTGCGGGCGATAGGCATCGTAGATTTTCAAGCCGAGCCCTTGTGCATTCAGAGCCTGCTGCACCCGCTGTAACGCCGTGGCCGCTTGTTCGGTCAATAGCGCCCGATTGGCCTGATAACCGTCAACCACAGCACCGGTAAAGTTGGCGCTGCTGGCGTAAGCCAGTTCAACACACAGGTTCGGCATCAGCGCTTTCAAATCAACAAAGCCATCCGTAAGCGCCATTGAACTCCAAGCCTCTGGAGATGAGGCTGCTGGGGATGAAGTTGCCGGGGATGGCTTCCCTGCAGATACAGATGTCATCAGATTGTTTCCCTCTATCAGCCGCCCTGAAACAAAAAACCCGATGCCTTGCAACATCGGGTTTCGATCACTCAATCCAACGCTTACAGCGGCTTCATGTGCGGGAACAGGATCACGTCCTTGATGGTGTGGCTGTTAGTAAACAGCATCACCAGACGGTCGATACCAATGCCTTCACCAGCGGTCGGAGGCATGCCGTATTCCAGTGCGTTGACGTAGTCCGCATCGTAGTGCATGGCTTCGTCGTCACCGGCGTCTTTCTCTTCTACCTGCTTACGGAAACGCGCTGCCTGATCTTCGGCGTCGTTCAGCTCCGAGAAGCCGTTAGCCAGCTCACGGCCGCCAACGAAGAATTCAAAGCGGTCGGTTACGAACGGGTTGTCGTCGTTACGACGGGCCAGCGGTGATACTTCCCATGGGTATTCGGTGATGAAGGTTGGCTGATCCAGCTTCTCTTCGGCGGTTTCTTCGAAGATTTCACAGATGTACTTGCCAGGGCCCCAGGCTGCCTGCTTCTCGGAATCCTTGATACCTACTTGCTTGGCGTAGGCTTTCAGGGTGTCGATGTTGGCTTCAGGGTCAGCAAATACCGCAGCGTCCATGTTCGGGTTGTACTTCAGGATTGCCTCGACCATGGTCATGCGCTGGAACGGCGCCGCGAAGTCGTAGGTGGACTCACCGTATTCAATGGTGGTGGTGCCCAGTACGCTTTCAGCGATGTGCTTCAGCATGCCTTCGGTGATGTCCATCAGGTCGTGGTAAGTCGCGTACGCCTGATAGAACTCGATCATGGTGAACTCAGGGTTGTGACGAGTCGACACACCTTCGTTACGGAAGTTACGGTTGATCTCGAACACGCGTTCGAAGCCACCCACTACCAGACGCTTCAGGTACAGCTCTGGCGCAATACGCAGGAACATGTCGATGTCCATAGCGTTATGGTGGGTTTCGAACGGCTTGGCCGTGGCACCGCCCGGAATGGTTTGCAGCATTGGCGTTTCGACTTCCATGAAGTCGCGCTCAGCCAGGTAACCACGAATGGCAGTGATGATTTTGGAGCGCACCAGGAAGGTAGTACGGGATTCTTCGTTGGTGATCAGGTCAACGTAACGCTGACGGTACTTCATCTCCTGGTCGGCCAGACCGTGGAACTTGTCTGGCAGCGGACGCAGGGACTTGGTCAGAATCTGCAGGTTTTCAACTGCTTCAACATTAACGTACAGCTCGCCCTTGCCGGACTTGCTCAGAACACCGGAGGCAGACACGATGTCGCCGATGTCCAGCAGCTGCCAGGCTTCGGATTCTTTCTGCAGTGGCTTGCCCAGGTACACCTGAATGGAATCAGAAACATCCTGCAGACCGATGAACGGACCGCCACGACGCATCAGACGACCGGCAACGGCAACACGAACACCCAGTGCATCGATTTCTTCGCGGGTCATTTCACCGTACGCTGCCTGCAGATCACCGGCCTTGTTCTCGCGTTTGAAATCGTTCGGGTGGCCATTGGATTTGCTACCTTCACGCAGCTGTTCCAGCTTGGCGCGACGCTCGGCGATGAGCTTGTTTTCTTCCTGAGCAGTTTGAGTTTGTTCGGTCATTTTTTAACCCGGTTGTGTATAAAGTCTGACGTCGGAAGGATGACGTCGGATGCGTTGTTTCGTTAGCGGTCGGACGCCGAATGTCGACGTAAGACGCGTTTTCTGGTCGGACGCCAGAGGTCTGACGTCGGACGCTTTGTTCTGCATCAGACGTCCAGCATCAGACGTCCGACGAACAATTAAAGGCCTTTCTTCAGACTAGCCTCAATAAACATATCCAGACCGCCATCCAGCACTTGCTGGGTGTTGCGGGTTTCTACGCCGGTACGCAAGTCCTTGATACGGGAGTCGTCCAGTACGTAGGAACGGATCTGGCTGCCCCAACCGATGTCAGACTTGGTGTCTTCCAGTGCTTGGGCTTCTTCGCTGCGTTTCATCATTTCCATTTCATAAAGCTTGGCTTTCAGCTGCTTCATGGCCTGGTCTTTGTTCTTGTGCTGCGAGCGGTCGTTCTGACACTGGGTCACGATACCGGACGGCATGTGGGTAATACGTACCGCCGATTCGGTCCGGTTAACGTGCTGACCACCAGCACCGGAGGCGCGGTATACGTCGATACGCAGATCGGCCGGGTTGATCTCGATTTCGATGTTGTCATCCACTTCAGGGGAGACAAACACGGAAGAGAACGAGGTGTGACGACGGTTACCGGAGTCGAACGGGCTCTTGCGCACCAGACGGTGTACACCGGTTTCAGTACGCAACCAGCCATAAGCGTATTCGCCTTCGATACGGATGGTGGCAGATTTGATGCCCGCAACGTCGCCGTCGGAGGCTTCCATCAGCTCACCCTTGAAGCCGTGGGCGTCGATCCAGCGCAGGTACATGCGGCACATCATTTCGGCCCAGTCCTGGGCTTCGGTACCACCGGAGCCTGCCTGAATTTCCAGGTAGGCGTTGTTCGGGTCCAGTTCGCCGGAGAACATACGACGGAATTCCAGAACTTCCAGCTGAGCTTGCAGTTCAGCGAGTTCGGATTTCACTTCTTCTACAGAGTCTTCGTCGTCTTCTTCTACCGCCATGTCGAGCAGGTCTTTGGCATCTGCCAGGCCGGTATCGAGGGTATCGATGGTTTTTACCACGACTTCCAGCGCTGCACGTTCCTTACCCAGGTCCTGGGCACGGTCGGCGTCGTTCCAGACGTCTGGCTGAGCCAGTTCCTGCTCTACTTCTTCGAGGCGTTCTTGCTTGTTGGCATAGTCAAAGATACCCCCTAAGCACGTCAGTACGCGCTTGCAGGTCTTTGATGTTCTCGACGATCGGATTAATTTCCAAGGGACTACCTATCTGTATCGCTGATTCGAGGTGATGGACAACCGGGCTGCTGCCCCGTCGTCATAAAATGACGCCGTATTCTACAGAATCGTGACAGTGTAGGCGAGTCGACCGTTCTGGGGATAATGGCTCAGATAAAAAACAAACTGAAAAATAATGGTTCACAAATACGAATAATTTACAATTTTCTTTCAAAAGCGATTGCAAACATTTCTCACTTAAACTAACTTTAATCCTGTTGATAGTCATTCCCAATCGCAGGGTCATTCATATGTACGTGTGTTTGTGCAAAGCCGTTACCAACCAGCAGGTTAAAGACGCCGTTGAGCAAGGCCAGAGCTACGCTGAAATGCGCCAGAGCCTGGGTGTTGCCACCGATTGCGGTTGCTGTGGTAAAGCTGCCAAAGAACTGATTCGTCAGCACGTAGCTACCCTGCCACCTTGTGAGTTTGCCGAAGTCGGCTGATTCATTGAGAAATGAAGAAGAAAACCGGCCAAGGCCGGTTTTTTTGTGCCTGCCGTTTGTGTTCAGGCAGAGCTGAATCGCTCTTTTCGGTACGCCGTGCACACCCTACCTTCTCCGACTATTACCTGCACAAACCTGTAGGAGCGAATGTATTCGCGAAGAGGGACAGATGCTTGTTTCTGTGCACACCCTAACTTCTCCGACTATTATCTGCACAAACGTGTAGGAGCGAATTTATTCGCGAAGGAAGCATTGTTGTCGCAGCCCAGATCACGGCAGATCACAGGTACACAGAAACCAAAAAACCGGCTCAAGGCCGGTTTTAACGCTTCATATAAATAATGAAGAAGAAGGTCCAATTGGGAAAACCGGCCAGAGCCGGTTTTCGGGGAGAACATAACAAGTTCTGTTATGAAACCGTCAGGTCAAGGCACCTGACGGCCAACGCCAATTGGAACTCCCGATATGGATTAAACCAGTAAGACTTAGAACCACACTTCGGTTTGTGCACCGAAGCTCAGGCCGCTGGTTGCATCCGCTGGCGTCACACCACCAGAGTTGCTGTTCTGACCTTCGTCGTTCCACATGGCGTAAGTAGCGAACATACGCAGGGCTGGACGAGAGAAGAACTTGGAACCGGCAGAGAACTGCTGGGCAACAGTGAACTTGGTCATGCTGTTGGTATCGCCAGAGAACTTGTCTTTCACCTGATCGTAGCCAACTTCAAACGCTGTGTTGGAGTAACCACCCCACTGAACAACCGGACGAATACCGGCAGACAGCCACTCGTGACCGGTGTTGGTCGCGCTGTTGTCTACGTTCTTGTCTTCGTATACCACCACGTACTGGGCTTCTACGTTATCGGCCAGAGAAGTCACACCAGAGTCGATAATACGGAAGAAGTCGCCTTCCAGAGTACCGTTCTGGTTACCAGTGTTGGTAGAAGAAATCATGCCGTCGTTGGCTTGTTGAATGGTCAGCTTGTTGTTGCCACCCAACACGTCGTTGAACATGAAGTTCAGGGTTACCAGAGAGCCGGAGTTGTTGGCACCTTCGTAAGCCAGACCGTCAGTACCGCTGGTAGAACCCAGAGTCAGGCCGACTTCAGCCGATACGTTGTCGGCAACTTCCATTTTGCTGATGCGGAAATCGTAGGTGTTGTTAACGTAGTTACCGGAATCACCTTCACCATCGGTCGCGTCGGTAGAGCCGTTACGTAACCAGGCAACACCCAGCTTACCAAAACCTACGTCGACGTTTTTCAGACCTACACCCGGGCCTTTCGGGTCGTAGTAGAAGAAGTCGTTGATGTGAACGTTTTGACGATCAACAAACTGCTTACCAATCCACAGAGTCGCGCCTGGCAGGGCTTCGATAACGTCAGTACCTTCAACGTTGAAACGACGGATGGAGATACGGTCGGCGGAAGAGGTGTTGCCGTTGATCTGTTCCCAGTCGGAGTTCTGGTCAGTTTCGTAGATGATTTCAGTGGTCATCTTGAACTTGCCAGCGCCTTCTACTTCCTTGTCGGTAATCAGACGAACTGCGGCGTAGGTTTCGCACTCGTTACCCAGACGGTACTTGGACGGTGCGCCTTTGGCCTTGTAGCAAACCTGATCACCACCATCGATAGAAGAACCGATGCCGGTACGGAAGTAAGCATGGAATGGGCTATCGTCGGCGATAGCAGGCATGGCAGTGGCAGCGGCAACAGCCAGAACCAAAGCCTTTGGAGAAATAACGGATGTACGGGCGTTGTTGTTATGCTCGTGCTTCATCTTTTCAGCTCTCTATTGTTTTTATAGTCGTTTCTGTAGTCCGAAACAGGAGCGAGTAAGATGATTAGGAATCGGCTCGCTCCCTCAACTGCAAGCCGATACTAGTCAGATTGTTCCAACGTCACTAAATGAATGTTTCAGCCACGTTCATATCAATTCTGTAATGGATGATTTTGAAATCACCCTTTATTTTGATGAATTTTCAGACAACTCAAAACAGCGTATCCAGCAGTAATTTTGCACCGATCAAACCCAGCGCCGAGTAGATAATCCGATAGAACCATTGGTCGCTGATTACCGCCTGCAAGCGAATTCCGTACTTGGCACCGAGCCAGGCCACTGGCATCAATATCAACGAAATCAATAAGTTATCGCCATTCAACTGCCCCAGCATGGCATAAGGAACCAGTTTCACCAGATTGACGGTGGCGATGGTAAAGATCACTGTGGCGAGATATTCCGGACGTGGCAGTCGCAGTGGCAACAGGTACAAATTCAACGGTGGCCCACCAGCGTGAGCGAGAAAACTGGTAAAGCCGGTAATGGTGCCGCACAGTCGTGCAATCCATGGGTTGCCGGTTTTTGTTTCACCCAATTGAAGGTTGCTGGCAAAGCCCCAGAGACAGAAAACGATGGATAAAACACCCAGAACAATCTTGATGAGGTCGGCATTCAGCAGATCAAACGTGAAATACCCAATCGCGATGCCGATGCAAGCAGGGCCAATCAAGCGGCGATATTGAGTCAGGTTCAGTTTGCCCCACCAGGCTTTCATGCTGACCGCATCCATCAACACCAACAGCGGCAACATAATGGCGGCTGCCTGACGAGGATCGATGTAAAGCGCCAGCAGCGGTACAGCAATCACGCCTACCCCGCCGGCAAAGCCAGATTTGGAAACGCCAGTCACCCACACCGCCAGTATTGCCAATATCCAGAAACCGAGATCAAAACCCAGCATATGTGCGCCCTTGCCCGTTATGATAAAGAAGCAGCGATGAGACCATGAACAGCCGTTGATCACCAGTCACGGTACTGTCATTTAAAGCTGCACGGGGTATTCAGAGGGCCGTGGCTAAAGAGAGCAAGACCGGCGTTATTAACAGAAATCACTTCAACTTTTGAATGGACTGTCCCGCAAGTTGAAGTACCGGCCCGGCGCGATAGCTGATAGGGACCCTCTTGACCACAGAGAGAAAGACCAGCGTTGTTAATAGAAATCACTTCAACTTTTGAATGGACTGTCCCGTAAGTTGAAGTACCGACCCGGCGTGATAGCTGATAGCGTCGGCCGCCTTTGGGACAACAACAAAAAACCAGGAACTCCACAGGGAAACCAGATGCTACCTATTTTGACCATTATCACGCCGATCTTTTTAATCATCGCCGTGGGCTATGTGCTGACCGTCCGCCAACTGATGCCAAGGGATGTGCTGCCGGTACTGTCAAAACTGGTGTTGTTCTGCCTGATTCCGGCGCTGACCTTCGGTACGGTGGCACGACTCGATTTCGACAAGGTGCTGGCGTGGGATTTTCTGGGCGTCTACGCATTGGGAGCCTTGCTGACCCAACTGGTGATTGTGGTGTTGTTCAAGCTCTTGAACCGCTCACTGACCGATGCTGCCATCCGTGCGCTGTGTACCACCATGCCAAACAGCATCTTTGTCGGCTACCCGGTGGTCATGCAGGCGTTTGGTGAGGAATGGGGCTATACCTTTATTTTTGCCGTCATGGTTGAAAACATCGTTATTCTGCCTGCGGTACTGATTGCGGCCGAGCTGGGTCGAGGTCGTAGCGAAGATGCCTCAGCCAAACTGATTCATCTGGCAGGGGGCATCGCCAAGCGCATTGTCAGTAACCCCGTCATCATTGCCATTATTGCCGGTTTGCTGGTGTCATTGTCCGGACTGGCGCTGCCCGAAGTGCTGTCGCGAACCCTGACCGTTCTGGGTAATGCGGCAGGTGGTATTGCCCTGCTGGTGATTGGTGGTTCACTGGTGGCCAACCCGATCCGGGGGAATATCCGTGACATCAGCCTGGTGACCATCGGCAAACTGGTTATTCACCCATTGATGGTAGCGCTGGTGCTGCTGTGCTGGCCGGATTTTGACCCGACGTTGGAAGCCCTGCTGATTGTGTACGCCGCACTGCCAATGGCCGCGGTGATTCCGATCATCGGCAGCAACTACGGCCTGCGTGATTTCTGCGCCAGCAGCCTGGTGGCAACGACCGTAAGCGCATTTGTATCCTTGACGGTTGTCCTGACCCTTCTGCTGTGACAGGCCTTCTGGCCAAAGCACCGTTCCGAAGCGAACCAAAACACAGACGACCAAAACATAGACGCTAACCAAAGCACAAACGCCACGCAAACCATCCAGGACACACACAACAACTCTGCGGCTCCGCCTGAGCCGCAGTCCACCTTAACGTTTTACGCCCCGAAACCCATTTAACAGGTACTGCCATGCTGGCGATTTTGTCCGTCACCACTCCGATTTTCATGCTGATCGGGCTGGGATTTATCATTGTGCGCAAGGAAGTGATCAAGGCTCACGAGATGCCTACTCTTGGCCGTTTGGTCACGTCGGTTGCCCTGCCCGCACTGGTGTTTTACTCCCTCAGCACCCGTAATTTCAGCGAAGTGATGAACCCTGTGTACCTGGCGGTTTACGGGCTGGCGTCGCTGATGCTGTTCCTGCTGGTACTGGTCATTGCCCATAACGTTCGCAAACAGCCGCTGCAAACCAGTGTTCTGAATGCCATGGCTGCCAGCTGCAGCAACAGCGGCTTCATCGGTTTTCCGCTGGTTCTGGCGCTGGTCGGCCCGACCGCCGCCGTTGCTCTGGCGCTGTGCATGATCATCGAAAACGCCCTGGTGTTACCGCTAGGGCTGATTTTGCTGGAGTGGAGCCAGCAACGAAACCGGCCGATTCTGGAATCCGTTGGCAAAACCATGTGGCTGATTTGCAAAAGCCCTCTCAGTATTGCCATCGCTGCTGGCCTGTCCGTATCCGTACTG
The DNA here is from genome assembly GCF_000422845.1 of Oceanobacter kriegii DSM 6294. Taxonomy (GTDB): domain Bacteria; phylum Pseudomonadota; class Gammaproteobacteria; order Pseudomonadales; family Oceanobacteraceae; genus Oceanobacter; species Oceanobacter kriegii. The sequence continues at coordinate 51,303 of NZ_AUGV01000022.1, read as the reverse complement.
CAAATTCATATTCCAGCACCCATGTACAAAGCGGTGGAAATGGCCGCCGGAGCGTCAGGCGCGCTGGCGTTGATTACCATTGGCGGCAAGCTGGCGGGCTTGTCATTGCGCGGACTGGGGGATTCCTGGTGGGAAATCATCATTCCCACCGTCGGCAAACTGATGATTCACCCCTTGCTGGTGATGGTTATGATCATGCTGCTACCGCCGTTTGATCCGATTCTTCAGGTCGCCGCCGTTGCCATGGCCTGTTCGCCGATGATGAGCATCTACCCGATTCTGGCCGCCCAGCATCAATACGATGGCACCGCTGCCGCCACCCTGTTGATTGCCACCATCTCCTCCTTCTTTACCATCTCGTTGGCCTTCTGGTTATTTGGTGCCACTCACTTTGTGGAATTTGGCGGCGGTATGTTGCCGACCCTGTTTCCCCAGTAGCCTGCACCCAGGCAAAGACACAAGCAAAGATCCAGGCGAAGACGCAAACGAAGCAATATGCCGCCAGCGAATACAGCGCGGCGTAATCGGACTGCGTCGTCGCCTTACATTCCGGTAAACTACCCGCAGGAAACTTGGAAAGGACTCGCCATGACACTGCATTCATCGCCGGTGCAGAGTGATTCGGAGAGCCCCCAAGCAATATTTTGATCACAGGTAATCGATACATGAGCAAGACCATCTACGTTCTGAACGGCCCAAACCTGAATTTGCTGGGCAAACGCCAACCGGAAATCTACGGCCACGAGACACTGGCAGACGTTGAGCAAAAAGTTCGCGAGCGTGCTGCGACCTTTGGTTTGGAAATTGTTTTCTTCCAGAGCAACCACGAAGGCGAAATCATCGACAAGATTCACGAAGCCCGTGACCACGCCCAGGGCATCATCATTAACCCGGCGGCCTACACGCACACGTCTGTGGCCATTCTGGATGCACTGAACACCTTTGAGTCGCCTGTTGTGGAAGTGCATATTTCCAACGTGCACAAGCGTGAATCCTTCCGCCACCACTCCTATGTATCCCTGCGTGCAGATGCCGTGATTGCTGGCATGGGCACGTTGGGCTACCGCGCTGCGCTGGAATATTTCGCTTGATGGTTGTGGGTCAGGCCAAGCTTGCCTGACCCATTCCTGCCTGACTTCTGACTTCTGACTTCTGACCTCTTTCTCTTTACCTATTTTTTCCCTACCTCTTATTCCTTACTTCTCTTTCCCTATTCTGCCCTTATCGCATCTACTGTTGTGCTTTCAGTCGGACAGACCAAGGCGACGAAGCCCAGCCATTGTCCGCAAGGTAACCTCCGCCAGCCCAAGGGACATTGGCGGCTCGGCATTTTTTGGCAAACTCATTTGCAGTGCGGGTTATCCGCAGGACAACAAGACTTGCACCGTCAGTGCAGGCGCCATCGACTGGAGACTCAGATGAACAAGCTGGAAATGACCGAAACCATCATCGCCGCCAAAATCGCCAAGGGCGTTAGCTGGGAAACCATTGCCTCCGAAATCGGTATGGGCACCGTGTGGGTAACCTCGGCTTGCCTGGGGAAAAACAGCATGCCAGAGGAGCCCGCAGCTAATTTGTGCAAGTATCTGGAGTTATCGGAAGACGTTGAGACGGCCTTGAAAACCTTCCCGACCAAAACCTGGGATGGTGCTGTACCGCAGGACCCACTGGTCTATCGCCTGTACGAAATCGTCGGCGTGTATGGCGACACCCTGAAAGAAGTGATTCAGGAAAAATTCGGCGATGGCATCATGAGCGCCATTGATTTCACCATGGACGTCGAGAAGGAAGAAAACCCCAAAGGCGACCGTGTTGTCCTCACCATGAACGGAAAATTCCTGCCTTACAAAGCCTGGTAAGCGGAAAAATACCGTTTTCAGATACCGCTCCCACCCGCCCCAGGAGCGGTCACTCAGGCCTTCAGGCGATGCAAAGCGCCTATCCATTACGTTGTTGACATAGCCAACAGTCGTTTTGGAATAGCCTGAAATCCCATGAAAGTGATAGCATTCGAGCGACTGCAATTCCTCATTTGTCGTTGCGCCACCGACACGCAGACCATTTCCAATAACAACAGGGCGCTTGATGCCCCACTTTATGAACACAACTGAAGAGAAAAAACTGGTCGGTCAAACCGCCTACGAAACCATTCGCTTTGACATTGTGAACGGTAACCTGGCCCCCGATGAGAAGCTCAAATTAAATGCCTTACAGAAGCGGTATGGCGTCAGCGTGAACACCTTGCGTGAAACCCTGATGCGACTGGTGTCTGAAGGATTTGTCCTGTTCGAAGATCAAAAAGGCTTTCGGGTTCGGCCAGTGTCACTGGCAGACTTTGAAGAGCTGATCGAATTGCGCTCAACCCTCGAACTGCTGGGTTTGCGCAAGTCCATGAACAACACCAAAAACCTGATTGAATGGAAATCCCGCCTGATCAGTGCGCACTACCGCTTGACCGTTGCCCAAAAAGGCATGATGGCCAGTGAAGCCACCAATGCCGCCGACTGGGAAAAAGCCGACCGCGAATTCCACATGGCGATTGTCTCCAACTGCGGTTCCAACCAGCTGATTCGATACCATTCCAGCGTACTGGAACTCTTCATGCGCTATCAGGTGTTAGCCCTGAAGAAGCGTCCATTCCGAGGCCAGGCCGTGGTCGATGAACATCAGAAATTGCTCGACAGCTTGCTGAACGACGATCAGGAAGCCGCTGTGAATTTCCTCGACGATCACATCAGCAAAGGCGCACAGGTTCCCGTCTGATTCAAACAAGCACTTTCTCTGCTTTTAGCTGGTTCGGTATGGGCTTAGCTCGATGCTAAGCTAGATAGAAACGAGCTGGGGTTCGAGCTCAGACTCGTTAGGCAGAAGACAGGAAAGGAGCGCAGGTGCAAGCACCTGCGCCAAAGACAGTCCGAGCGTGGACTTACAAAATCGAAGAATTCTTGAGGGAGCAGCCAGCGCTCCCGCTGATGGTCAGCTGGCAATGCGCTCCGGGAATACCACTGCCTGGGAATCCACACCAGACACAATTTCCTGAGCACTTTCCCGTGCGGCTTCCATCAACATACGCAACTGCATGGAAGGCACACGATCCGAGCGAACCGTCAAACCCACAGGGCCAAGGGTTTCCTGACCTTTCAGCGGCAGTTCAATCAGCTCACCACTGTCCAGCTCACGCATCACCACACCACGGGAAACGATCCACACAGCATCCGAGCGACGGGTGTATTCCTTACCAAACGGATCAGAGATGGTTTCAATACGATCCGGCACCGAGCCAATCCCCAACGCCACCAGATAACTTTCAACGGCATTGAAAATGATCGAGCCTTGCGGCGGATACAGCACCGGGAAACGGGTGATATCAGCGGGCTCAAAGTCCTGCTTCAGCAGCGGATGATCCGGGCACACCACAAAACTGACGCGCTCGGAGTACAGATGTTCGAAGGTCAAACCCGTCACCTGTTCCGGCTCGCCCAAACGGCCAATCACCAGATCAAGCTCGCCGACACGCAGCTGGCTTAACAGCAGGGTGTTCTGGGCAGACACAATATTGAGGGTAACGTCGAGGTCGGCGTTGCGGAATTTCTCCACCACTTTCGGCATCAGGCAGGCCGCCACGGTTGGCAGCACACCAATCGACAAACGGGCACGGCCTTTTTGCTTGGCCTGCGCCACGCTGCTGGCACCTTCACGCAGAGCCGCCACGCTGGTACCGGCGTGTTTGATAAACACTTCGCCGTACTGGGTCAGCTCAACGCCTTTTTTACTGCGCTCTAACAGGCGTACGCCAAGCATGTCTTCCAGCTCTTTCAGCTTCTTTGAAACAGCCGGTTGGGTCAGAGCCAGTACGTCCGCGGCTCGACCGACGCTGCCCTGACGAGCAACTTCCAGAAAGCACTGCAAGTGGCGGTACTTGATCCTGTTTTCCATCATTGCGCTACCCTCTAATTATTAAAATATAGGATATTTTTTGTTTGAAAGGGCGTTTTATACAATTATCCCCACAAAAGCAATATAAAAACGGTCAAAAAATGGAATGTATCGGGCCATCCAGCACGACTCTGGCATCCTTGGTTCATACTTGAACGTATAGCGGGCCGTACCGATGCAATCCGTACTCAGTACGGGCTTGCAGCCCATGGCAACAGACAAAGCCGACTCACCTTGCCGTTCACGGTGCGCTCATCGCCACCGTCCACTACCCTGCTCTCTGGTGATGCAAGGCAGTGGCCAGCGGAAACAACGACGGCATCGTCATATCGCTATGGAATAGTTAAAAACGCATTTTTCATTGTCGTGTTGATGCAATCCAGCTTAGCGTATGCGGTCCAACAGACCGTGCAGATACACCTTTTGCGGGCGTTAACGAGGAACAAAAATGAAAACATCTCTGGCCACCGTTTCCATCTCAGGCACTCTGGAGCAAAAGCTACAGGCTGCTGCCAAGGCCGGTTTTGACGCCATCGAGATCTTTGAAAACGACTTCACCCAGTTTCCCGGCAGCCCTGCCGACGTTCGTAAAATGTGTGAAGACCTGGGCTTGCACATTCTGGCATTCCAGCCATTCCGCGATGGCGGTGGTGTGCCGGATGCCATGCACCAGCAATCCCTTTACCGCATGCAAAAGAAGTTCGAAATCATGCACGAGCTGAACACCCAGCGCTTGCTGGTGTGCAGTGTGGTGCCGGATTTCGCCATTGATGACAACGAGCTGGTTGCGGCGCAGCTGTACGACTTTGCCGAAATCGCCAAGGACGCAGGTGTCAGTCTGGCCTACGAAGCGCTAGCCTGGGGCAAGTACATTGCCGACTACGACGACGCCTGGGAAATTGTGAAAAAGGTCGACCACCCGAATCTGGGCATCGGTCTGGATACTTTCCATATGTTTTCCCGTGGCTGCACGTTGGATACCCTCGACCGCGAAATCACTCCAGACAAAATCGCTCTGGTACAGGTAGCTGACGCCCCATTGATGAAAATGGAAATCCTGCAATACAGCCGCCACTACCGTTGCTTCCCGGGTCAGGGCGAATTTCCGGTGGTGGAATTCATGCGCAGCCTGAAGGCCAAAGGGTTTGATGACTATGTGTCCCACGAAATCTTCAACGACGATTTCCGCGCCTCTTCGCCGTTTGAAAAAGCCACTGACGGCATTCGTTCGCTGATTTGGCTCGACAAGCAAAGCGACCTGCCAGCCGAGCCAGAAGCAGCAGCACAACCAGAGCCACTGATCGACGACGTTGAGTTTGTGGAATTCGCCATAACCGACGACACTGGTGAACAACTGGTCGACTTCTTCAAGCAGCTGGGCTTCCGCGAAACCCATCAGCACAAGTCCAAGCAAGTGACCCTGATGCAACAGGGCAACATCAATCTGGTGTTGAACCGTGAACCTCAAAGCCAGGCACACAAGCACTTTGAAGACCACGGCGTTTCTGTATGCGCTCTTGCCTTCAGCACACCTGCGATGAAAAAAGTGATGCAACGGGCAGACGACTACGGTTGCGAGCGTTTCAGCAACCAGACCGGTCCCGGTGAGCTGAACATTCCTGCCATCAAAGGGGTCGGCGACAGTCTGGTGTATTTTGTAGAGCGCAAACCGGTACGCTTCTTTGAACTGGACTTCGAGCCTATTCAGCAGAGCGAAGACGCTCCGGCCAGCCAGCCGGGACTGACCCGTATCGATCACATTGGCCAAACCGTTGCCAGTGTCGACTTTCTGTCCGCCGGTTTCTTCTACAAGAGCCTTTTCGACTTTGCGGTTGAGCCAAGCCAGGACTTGCCAGACCTGCACGGCCTGGTGGTCAGCCGCACAGCTGTTAGCCCGGACCGCAACATTCGTATTCCTCTGAATATGACCACGGCCCGTGCCGCGTCAGCACAGCGCTTCCTCGACAAGACCAAAGGCTCCGGCGTACAGCAGCTGGCCTTTGCCTGTGATGACATTTTTGCCGCTGCCGCAGCGATTCCGGCATCACTGCGACTGGACATCCCGGCCAATTACTACCGCGATCTGGATGCCCGCTTCCAGCTACCTGCGGACTTGATCGAACGCCTACAAGACAACCAGATTCTGTACGATCGCAATGACGATGGTGAATTCTTCCACTTCTACAGCCGCGAGCAGAACGGCACCTTTATTGAGGTACTGCAGCGATCAGGTAACTACGACCGCTACGGCGAGGCCAACGCCTTTATCCGACTGGCGGCCCAGGCACGCGCTGAAGCCTGACCCAAACAAAAATGGCGCGTGGTTGCCTCCAAAGAAACAACCACACGCCATTCACACTTCCTGTTTCTGTCGATTATCGACACTAGGGACACTCTGAATAACTCTGCACAGCTCTGCGCGAGTTCTGCAGGTTGTCAGAACAAGGCGGCGAATGCAGCGGAATGACGAGTCCTTTCCAAATTCGCCAACGCCGTTATGGCAGGCTGCAGGCCGCGCCCTACGGGGATGGCAGGGCCTTGCTGACTCTGTGTCGCTGATTTTTGACTTGACCCGTCAGGCCTGCAAATCAGCTTCGTGATTCAGCGTCGCCCGGCCATCCAGAGCGGGCACCGAGTTATTCAGAGGGTCCCTTGACCGCCTCACCTGAGGCGGTTTTTTTTAACCATTCGAGTCGTTTTTCGGAGTCACTCAATAGACCGTTGAATTAAAACAACGGCTCGTCGTTCAGGCTCACCACACCGTCTTTCATCACAAACTTCAGGTCTTCGCCGTTAAAGGCTTTTTCAGCAATCAGCGGGTGCAACTGGGACGCCATCATGGCCACCGTTGGGCTCAATTTTGCGTCCAGTTTAGCGGCCAGTGAGTGAACCAGCAGCTGACGATCAGCCATGCCATTCGGATTCAGCATTTGGGCAAAGTAGTCCGCTGGCAGCTGGTCGGTCTTGAGGTTGGCTTCACCATCCACGTCGTAGAAGTTTTCGCCGTTAACCTTCACACCGGACTTCACCTGCAGAACAGGACCTGGAGCCAGCAAGGCATCGGCACGTTCCTGCAAATACAACATCATGGACTCTGTTTTGGCCTGAGGATCAAGACCGTTGCTCTGCTCCAGCATGGCAATCAGCTCACGAATCTGCTCACCATCAATACCTGCGATTCGGCTATCCAGGAAAAAGTCATTGGCTGCGCCCATCGGGCTGCTGACTTCGCCAATGTGAAATTCTGATTCGTAGTTCAACTGTTCACTCAGATCCATCTGAGCCTTGATGGAAATGCCCTTCATCTCCATGTTCTGCATCGGGTTGGCCGATTCAGTCGTCACTCTGGCAATCGTGAAGGTGCCTTCAGAGTTGATCTTCTCTTTGCTGCGTTCCGTTGACTGCTGGTAATCAAGCGTGTTGAAGGTCATCTCGCCGTCCGCAGTTTTGACCACGACGTCAGTCACCGACGTCGCGACGGTGTAATTCATACTGTCCTTGTTGGCGTCTTTCATATCCAGATTGATATCGAAGGTTGGCACCTGCAGTTCAAACTGCTGAGGATTCCCCCAGCCATCGGTACCGGCGTTGAACACCTTATTGATGGCAGGCAGGGTTACCACGGAATTGCCGCTTTCGGCATCGGTCATGACACCAACCACCTGAATCGATTTGCCATCCCAGAGTTCGTCATTGATGTTGATTTCGTCGCCTTCAACCTCAATATCCAAAACTGTGTTATTGATGCTGGCTCCTTCGTCTTCAACATCAACCTTGATATCCCTAATCGCAACTTGATAGGGAACGCCGGAGACAGCGGCCAATAGGCTGTGTGAAACGTCATAATCCATCTCCATAGAGAGGGATAAGCCATTTTCTTTCATGGTCACCAGCGCGGTACCGGCGGAGGCGAACAGGCCGTCTTCGCGCTTGAGCACCTCAACATCGACTGACATGCCAGCGTATTGAGCCAGATAGGCAGGGTCCAGTTGCTGATCAATGCCAGCAGTAACCGCATCCTTGATGGCCATCTGACCCCATGCAGCGGCGCCTGCCAGGACCACCACTACACCACCTACGACTGCTGATTTCATTTGCACGTCCTTATGATCGGAATATTAGAGTAACGCGCGTTAGCTTGGCATAATTTGGCCAGTCTGTCTGTTAACGAGAACGACTTTCATCAATAAAAGTTGACTTACAGGTACAAAAAAACCGACCTGTACGAGGTCGGTTTTTCTGGTGCGCTATGAATCAGCAGTACAAGCTGATCAGAACAGCGAAGAGGTGATGTTGTACTTGTTGGAGAAGAACTCCAGTGCCGCACGGTCGTCTTCAACCTTGTGGCCCGTGAAGATCTCGAACGCATCCACACCCTGATAGAAGAACAGGTCGTAGCCCGAGACAATTTGCACGTTCTTCTTGTGACATTCCACCAGGAACTCGGTGTCCATCGGGGTGTAAACCGCATCAAAGGCCCAGTTCTGGCCACCAATGCAGTCGGCTTTCAAAGGGCTGCCCGGGGTCTTGTAATGACCCACCGGTGTACAGTTCACCAGACCATCGACATCACGGGAGGCTTCTTCCATGTCGGCAAACGCCACAACGCGGGCGTTGTAGCCCTCAACTTTCAGTGCGGTTACCAAGGCTTCGGCGCTGGCCGGGTTGAGGTCACAAATCAGCACTTCGGTGGCGCCCAGGTCGAACAGGCCAAACGCCACGGCACGACCCACACCACCGGCACCAATCATCAGCACCTTGCCAGCGGCGGCATTACCAAAACGGCTCTGGTAACCGCGAACAAAACCGGTGTAGTCGGTATTGAACGCCTGCACACCGTCTTTCAGACGCAGGGTGTTGGTGGCGCCCATTTTGCGAACGGACTCATTCACTTCGTTGGTGTATTCAACCGCCAGCGTTTTGAACGGGAAAGTAACGTTGGTACCGGCAAAGCCTTCATCGCGCAGGCGTTGCAGCATGGCAGCAAAGGCTTCCGGAGAATTGGTTTCCGGCTCGCACAGTTCATAGTTAACCGGGATGTCGAACATCTCGCCGAGCGTCATATGAAGGGATGGAGCGCGTGACTGGGAAATTGAAATGCCGATGAGGCCTAGTTTGACCATCTGATTATTCTCCGAATACCGGTTATCACAGTACCCCTACCGCGGGGACTGCACACGGCGCAAGACGTAAAATATAGCAACATTCAGTATGGGAATGTGCCCTCTTGTGCCAGAAACGGACAGACCATACACCAGCCACTTGAATCTCTGGATGAATTTTGCAACGACGATCCATTCCAAAACAGAGATCTATTCCGTCAACCACTGGCATACAAAACATATCCATTCCCTTCTGCAGCGCGGCAAAGTGTGCAGCGATAGCACTATCCGGGCAGTCATCCGTTGCAATGCAGCTTGCCTGAGCGCGATCCAAATCCTGGCCCGAAACGGCCTATGGCGGGCGCTGCAAGGGAATCCCGCTTGAGGTCGACTTCATATAGTTAAAACGATATGAAAATTCCCCAATTTCTCACTTTTCAATTCCGGGAGCCTATCGCAGAGTGTCCATCGCTTTCAAAAATACCCTATATTTTTTGGCGATCCCTGACTCCGAATCGATCAGACCGCCAAAACGGGTGAAAGCTGCGAACTGATTCGCAAGCACACGCAATGCGCAAACCGCCGATTGCAGTTGAATAAAAATAACCAGGGCGTCCTGAGAGACCCCGATCGGAGAAGTGACTATGAAATCCATGACCAAAGCCTTGCTGGCTGGTGTAATTGCCGCCGCTGCTTCTATTCCTGCTTACGCAGCCACTACCCTGACTCTGGCTCACGTTGACCCTGTTGACTGGCAGACTTCCAAAAAAGGCGCTGCTGCCAAGGTCTTCAAAGAACTGGTTGAAGCAGAATCCGCTGGTCGTCTGAAAGTAAACGTTTACCCATCCGGCCAGCTGGGCGGCGAAACCGACGCCATTCAGTCTGCTCAGGACGGTACTCTGACCATGACCATGGTTTCCGGCGCTTACGCTCGTCTGTGTCCTGAAGCGGGTGTTCTGGAAATTCCTTACCTGTTCCCATCCGCTCCGGTTGCCTGGTCCGTACTTGACGGCGACTTCGGTAAAGCGCTGGGCGATCAGTGTCTGGCCAAAACCGGCCTGCGCACTCTGGCTTACGGCGAAACCGGTTTCCGTAACTTCACCAACTCCAAGCGTGTTGTTGCTGAGCCAAAAGATCTGGAAGGCCTGAAAATCCGTGTAATGACCAACCCACTGTACGTTGAGATGGTCAAGTCCATGGGCGGTGAGCCAACGCCAATCGCATGGCCAGAAGTACCAGCAGCACTGACCACCGGTGTTGTTGACGGCCAGGAAAACCCGGTTTCTGTTATCTACGCCAACAAGTTCTACGAGATGCAGAAGTATCTGACTCTGGACGGCCACGTATACGGTGCCGACTTCTTCCTGATCAACGACGACATCTACAGCGGTCTGCCAGCTCAGGATCAGGCAATCATTGCCCGTGCCGCCAAGGTTGCTGCTCTGACAGGTCGTGCTATCCAGCAGATCAACTCTGCTGAAGGCCTGACTGCTCTGGCTGCCAAAGGCATGACCATCACCACTCCAACTGCTGAACAACTGGCCAAGTTCCAGGAAGTTGCCCAGCCAGCGGTTGTTGAATGGCTGTCCAAGCAAGTTGACCCAAGCTGGATCGAGCGCGTTCAGTCTGCCGTTGACGAAGCAGCCAGCAAGTAAGACCCCTTTTTGACCACCCATAAAATGCACCGCACCGGCGGTGCATTTTTTTAACTGCCCGGTACTCACCCATGTTTTCCATCTACACCCGATTCCTGTCCTTTATGACAGGCCTGTCGCTGTTCGCTGTGTTCGGCGTGGTGTTGGTAGCCAGCTTGTCTCGCTACCTGCTCAACATGCCCATCCAGTGGAGTGAAGAAGTTGCCAAGTACGCCATGATCTATGGCGCTATGTTCGGTATGACGCTGTGCTACCTGCACAACAGCCACATTCGCTTTACGTTTCTGGAAAGCCTGACCCCGAAGATCCATCACCGCTGGATCTATCTGCTGCACGACGCCATTGCGTTGGCCGTCGGGATCATCCTGAGCTACTCGGGCTACATCTTCATGATGAAGCGTGGTGCTCTGGTGGCTACTGGCACCGGACTGCCAATGTACTACTTCCAGGCAGCCATGGTGGTGGGTGGTGTCACCCTGTCACTGGCGGCTGTGATCAAGCTCGTTCGCCACTTCACCCATCCGGAAAAAGGGGAGTAATTCACCATGATCGCCTTTGCTATTCTGATTGGCCTGCTGATTATCGGTGCCCCGATTGCGTTCGGTATCTTTCTGGCTGTTGTTGGTTACGTCGGCTGGGAAACGCCGTTCAAGATTTCGCTGGTTGCCCAACGGGTTTTCTCCGGCATCGACTCTTTTGCGATTCTGGCCATTCCGCTGTTCGTTCTGGCCGGTGAGCTGATGAACGAATCCGGTATCACCGACCGCATCATCAAATTCGCCAACGCTCTGGTTGGCCACATGAAAGCCGGTCTGGCTCAGGTAAACATCTGGGCATCGGTCATTTTTGCTGGTCTGTCCGGCTCTGCGGTTGCGGATACGTCCGCGCTGGGTCGTGTCTTTATTCCGACCATGGAAAAAGAAGGCTACCCACGTGATTTCGCAGCTGCTCTGACGGCCGCGTCCTCCGTGATTGGCCCGATGATTCCACCGAGTATTCCGGTGATCATCTATGCCCTGATCACCACTGGTGTATCTGTGCCCGGCCTGTTCCTGGCCGGTGTGGCTCCGGGTGTGCTGCTGGCCATCGCGCTGTCTGTCTATGTTCGTATGGTGGCTGCTGACTACGCCGAGCAAAAGCCAAAGCTGAGCTTCAAGGAGCGCGTTAAAGCCTTTACTGACGCCTGGGTTCCACTGTTGATGCCAGTCTTCATTGTCGGTTCGATCCTGACCGGTATTGTAACGCCGACGGAAGCTGCGGCTCTGGCTGCAGGTTATGCACTGGTTGCCGGTATGTTCGTGCTGAAGAGCCTGAAAATTTCCATGCTGCCGGGTATTTTCAGCCGCGCCATGCGCGACTCTTCCGTGATCTTGCTGATCATTGCCGTGGTGGCTGCGGCTAACTGGTTGCTGACCTTCTCTCAGGTTCCGCAAACCATCAGCCAGCACGTACTGGCGTCGATTGATTCGCCATGGGCGTTCCTGTTGATGGTGAACCTGATCCTGTTGGTGGTGGGTCTGTTCCTGGAAGGTATCGCTGCCATGCTGATTCTGTTGCCGATCCTGCATCCAATTGCCATGAGCCTGGGCATCGACCCAACGCACTTCGGTATTGTGGTGATCTTCAACCTGATGATTGGTCTGATCACTCCGCCAATGGGTATTTGCCTGTTCGTATCCAACTCGGTGGCGAACGTGGGTATGGGCGCGATTTCCCGTCGCATCATGCCGATGTTCCTGGTCGAGCTGCTGGTACTGACGATCATTACCTTTATTCCGGAAACCGTGACCTTCCTGCCACGTCTGTTCGGGTACTGATACTCGTTAGCCCTGCTGCCGGTGTTTTCCACCGGCACAAAAAAACCGCCCTTCTCACGAACGGCGGTTTTTTTATGTTTCGGGAATAACGAAGCCTAACGATCAGTCGTCAGAAGCCGTATTCAGCTGCTGCAAGACCCAGTCGCGGGCTTCGGAGGTTAACTCCATGGTCACAGGTAAACCCTTGCGACGGTAGGATTCGTCGTTGACGCTGAGCACGATATCGCCTTCGTAGCCAGCCAGCTGGCTTTGCTTGATCAGGCCAGCCAGATCCGCCGTCAGGTTACCAGCGCCCGGTAAAAAGCGCTGGTGACCGTCGACTTCAATCTTGTCTTCCAGAATGTGCAATGAGCTCATTTTGAAATCGGACACCCGCATCAGGAAGACTTTTTCTGCAGGCACCTGCTGAAACACCTTGCTGATGTCCAGCTCGGTCAGGTCCTGAAAACTGTCGACCACAAGGCCAAGGTTGGCATTAGCGGCCTGTTCAATCAGCTTCCAGGCCGACGCCAGATCGTAAGCATGGTCTGACCAGGGTAACGGCCGATAGCCAATGCGAATGCCCCGCTTCATCGCCAGCGTCGCAACCGCGCGCAGCTGGTCCACCAAATCAGAAATATGGCTGGTTTTGTTGAACGCCGACGGATTCACAATCAGCAGCTTGCAGCCCAGTCGTGCCATCAGGTCGAGATTGGTTTTGGCCAACTCCATGCGGTAGCCGAATACATGACCCACGTGGCCTGTAAAGTCTCGTAGCTCTTTAAAGGCCGATACCTTCAAGCCGCTTTCTTCTACCGCACGGACACCGTCACGAATGCTGGTGCTGCTTTTGGCCAGGTCGTGAGCATCCAGCTCAACGCCCTGAAATCCGGCTTGCTGGATCGCCTGCAAACGCTCGACAAACTCCCCCGGCAAGCCGCCGAGGCCCAATACTACCGATCCTGTCACTGTGATTGCTCCCAATACCATTCCAGTGCGCTTTGCTGGCTTTGCAGCATCACCTTGCCACTGTCGTCTTGCTGCACAGACTCAGGCAGGCCTTCGCCGCTGAAGCGGATAGCACACACGTGCTCGGCGCCAATGTTGTCATCGGCGGCCAGCGTGTCGGCAGAGATATCAATTTTCCAGCCCTGAGCTGCACACAGCAGGCTACCGTCCGACTGCTTATTAAAACCAAACAACTGCTGGAAGAAGTCTTCCCATTCTTGCTGACGCCCTTCCACCACTTTCAGGGTCAGACCGGTTACGGCTCCCAGGTAGTTGGCAGGCAGCGCGTGTTGCGGCAGCGGCTGGAAATCAACGTCGTAAATGGTTGGACGGTTCGGCACCCGGTCAATCAGAAAGATCTGTGAACCACCAATGCCTTCAATCGCAGGAATGTTCAGCTCCATGACCCCGGCGGAAGTTTCCGACGGCCAGGCGCCTTTGGTTTGCAGGGTCTGAAACGCTTGCTGCGCATTGTCGACCAGAATACCCAGCGCACATACCGTCACGCCGTATTGGCGAGCCAGTTGATTGGGTGTGCCTGACGGCGATTCGTTAACAATAAGATTGATGTCGCCCTGGCGGTACAGCACCACAGGCTTGTGACGGTGACGAGCAATGGCAGCAAAGCCAAGGCGGGTGAGATCGGCTTCCAGAGCCTGAATGTCCGGCGCAGACAGTTCGATAAATTCAAGCCCGAGGGCCTGTACCTGAGTTGACTGCTGATCGTTAATCACAGATCCGGTTCTCCATAATGGCGACGACTGGGTTGAGTGTAATCCATTGCAGGCGGTGGCCCAACCTGCTTCAAATATTGCAGGCCTTTTAACGCGCCTCACGCGAATATCCAACCAATTTCACGCTTCAATATATAACTATATGACAAATTTATATGTCGATTACTGAATATCATCGAGACGTTCGACCGCATATGGGCCGGATTGCAAATGACTGATTAAATAATCAACACACACCTTCATGCGGGCCGAGTTGGATGAACGCATGGGCGTGACCGCCCAAATATCAGCGGGCTGACTGTATTGCGGTAACACCCGAATCAGTTTGCCTTCACGGATAAGGTCCACCACGTCCCATTCCGCCAACAAGATAATACCGTGGCCGGCTACCGCCCAGTTCTTGGCAATGTCGCTGTGATGAGAACGCAACTGACGGCCATCCACCCGCACGGTTTCCATGCCGTTGGGGCCCATCATGCGCCACGAGCCATTGCCAATGTCGCCGTGCTTATAAAGCAGGCAGTCGTGCTGGGCCAAATCCCAGATGGTTTGGGGCTCGCCCTTACGCTCCAGATAGTCCGGAGCCGCGGCCAGCACCCGACTCGACTTCTGAACCAGCTGAGAAACGACGTGAGGCTCGCCAACGCTGCCGTTACGGATATCAATATCAATGCCTTCCTCCAGCAGGTCCAAGCGCCGGTCAACCAGCTCCAGCCAGACATCCAGACCCGGGTATTCCTTCACCAGATTGGAAAGAATCGGGCCGACGTGATAACGCCCCAGGCGCAAACTGGTGGCAATCCGGAGTGATCCTGTCGGCTGTTCCTGACTGCTGGCCACTTCTTTTTCCAGCGCATCCGCCGATTCCAGAATTTGCTGGGCCCAGCGATGAGCCACCCCACCTTCACGGGTAATCTGGATGGAACGCGTGGTGCGGTTGAACAAACGTGTGCCCAGCTTGGTTTCAAGATCGGCAATGCGCTTGCTGATATACGCCGCCGAGTAGCCAAGTTCCGCTGCTGCCTTGGAAAAGCTGCCTGTACGGACCACACAGCAGAACACCGTGAGGTCCATGAGTTCCCATCGATTCTTCATGATTAGTTAAAAATAATTCAAATATACGCTTAATTATCATCAATTAATTATTGGCTAGTATCAACCGACTCGAATCCTGAACGAAATAAATACAAGCACACTCAGGTATGAAAAGCGTAGCCATTGCCGTATTTGCTGACGATCAGCGCATACATACACAGATAGAGCGCATCCGCCGCAGTGACCAGTGTCACCTTGCCGCGATTGTCGATCCGACCGCTCAGCACGCCGAACTGGCTGGTGAGCACCAGTGCCACTGGTTCGCCGATGTTGCCGCGCTGATTTGTTCTGACGATGACAAGCCATCGTGCCAGGCATTGTGGCTCTGTCCGTCGCCCGCTATTACCGCGGCCGAGGTGACACAAGCTGCCACCATGGCGATGCTGGCAGGGATTCCGGTGCTGATCGACAGTGATGCCATCGCCTCACTCGATATGGCCCGTGAACTCGGCTATGCCGCCACAGTGACTCGTTCCCTGCACTCTCAAGCCTCGCTGCCCGGTAGCCTCTGCTGCATCAGCCAAAGCGCTCCGTTCAATCCGTTGGTCGAACGTTTGAAGCGCGGCCTGTGCGGGCATGCCAGCATTGAAGGAAACCTTGCGTTTCCAACACCACAGTCTTTATTCAGCCGCATCAACCTTGGTCTTCACAGCGCCGATGTTCAGCCACTGCTGCACATGGTGGCCGTGGTCAGACAACTGGCCGGTCCAATTGCTGAAATCCGCACCGAGCACATGCAGCCGCTGAATATCCATGCGCAGTCCTCAGCCGCCAGCGGCCAGCTGCGCCTGGCCTTTGCTGCCGGCAACGATGCCAGCCTGACGCTGACCAGCCATGAAACCGATGCCCTGGCCTCCGAGAGCGTGGCCATCAACCAGATCAGCGTCACGACCCAATTGCCGAACCAGCCAGCCACTCGCACCAGCGTGGCGCTGTCGATGAACCTGCCAATGAGCACTGCCGACAGTGAGTTGCGCTATTTTTGTCAGCAAGTGTCCCGTACGGATGGTGAAAACCACTGTCCTCTGGTAAATGATGTGGCCGAATTTATTACAAATCTGGAGATCGTCCAGGCGATTTTCCGATCCGCAATCAGCGGAAAAACCCAGCAGGTATTACCTGCAATTCACGAAAAGCCGGAAATAACTGGTACTCTTTAAAACGACAATAACAATCGGAGCACGATATGAAAAAGTTCCTGGCCAGCACGCTGGCAGTCCTGTCCCTGGCCTCAACCACTGCAATGGCTGCGGACTACCCAAGCAAAGACATTCAGGGTGTTATCCAATGGGGTGCCGGTGGCTCTACCGATACCGTTATGCGCTCGGTAAGCCCGCTTGCTGAAAAGGTGTTGGGTGAAGACATCGTTCTGACCAACAAGACCGGTGGCGTTGGCGCAATTGCGACCAAATACGTTTACTCCCGTAAGGCCGATGGCTACACCCTGCTGATGGGTGCGGAAAACCCACAGATGTACAAGGTGCTGGGTCTGTCTCCTATCGACTACAGCGACATGATTCCAATCAGCATTCTGGCTCGTGGTACGCCGATCTTCGTTGCCAACAACGATGCGCCTTACAACAACATGGCCGAGCTGATCGAATACGCCAAAGCCAACCCGGGCAAGGTAAAATCCGGTTCTACCGGTAAAGGTGGTATGACTTCCATCGTCATGGCCATGCTGCAGTCCCAGGTAAAACTGGACTTCACCATGATTCCTTACGACGGTGACGGCCCGGCTCTGACCGCTCTGCAAGGTGGTGCGGTTGATATCATGCCAGCGGTACTGGGTGCAGCCATTGAGCACATCCGTGCCGGTCGTATGAAGGTGATCGGTCTGGTTGACGTTGCTGCCAACGATCTGCTGCCAGGTGTTACGCCAATCACGGATACCCTGCCAGGCATGAAGAGCTACCTGCCATGGGGCCCATTCTTCGGTGTATTCGTGAAGAAAGGGACTCCGGAAGCAGCCGTTGCCAAGCTGTCTGAAGCGTTCCACACCGGTGCTGAGTCTGAAGACTTCAAAGCCCTGATGAAAAAGCGTGGTTTCACCGTGATGGGTACTTCCGGCAAGGAAGCGGTCGACTTCCTCGAAAGCTACCGTTCTGTTTCCTCCTGGCTGGTATATGACGCCGGCTTCGCCAAGCACTCGCCAGAGAAGTTTGGTATCAAACGTCCTGAATAATCCCCGCTGATCATTCGTTAGATGTTGTTAACGCACGAGCCTTGAGTTGCTCAAGGCTCCGTGCATGTCTGTTCATGTATTTGTAGTGAGGGTAAGGCGTGTCTGACCATACAGCCATCCCGAAGAAGCCCGGCGAAACCCTGTTCGGTTTCCTGTTTCTGGGCCTCAGTCTGTTCCTGTTCTGGCAATCGTATGAAATTGCCGGATTCGACGCCCTGAGCTCCCCCGGAGCCTTGCCGTTGGCGGCCTCTGGCCTGATGGTAATCAGCTGCGTGATTGCCCTGATTGATGATTTCAAGCGTCCTGCCGAAGCGGGCCAGATCAAGGCCTTCTTTGAGCACATCCTGCCGCTTTCCGTGGCACTGATGATCGGCATTATTTTCCTCTTTGCCGTATTGCTGGAAGACGTTGGTTTTATCATCACCGCCTTTGTCTTCCTGGTCGGTACCATTCAGCTTTTGCACCGTAAGGGCATTGGCAAGTCGCTGCTGATTGCCGCGGTATCGCTGGTATTTGTGTACCTGATTTTCCGAATTGTGTTTGTTGTGGTGTTGCCGGAAGGGATCATTCCCGAGCGCGAGATCATGGCCGTCATTGAAGCCTGGTTTGAGTGAGTAGCACCATGTTGGAAGCATTATCCTATTTCGCCACCTCGTGGCTTAACCCGGAACTGCTGGCGCTGACGGCGCTGGGTACTTTCCTGGGTATTTATGTTGGTGCCATTCCGGGTCTGTCTGTGACCATGGCGGTATCGATTCTGATTTCCTTCACGTTCTCGTGGGAAGTGAACAACGCCCTGTGTCTGATGGTGGGCATTTATATGGGTGGTGTGTACGGCGGTTCCCGTACGGCCATTCTGCTGAACATTCCGGGCGCACCGTCCGCCATTGCCACGGCACTGGATGGTTACCCGATGGCCCAGAAGGGCGAAGCCGGCCGTGCCATTGGCCTTTCAACCGTGATGTCGGTCATCGGTGGTTTTGTCGGCATTATTGTGCTGTCTGTCGCCGCGCCGACCGTCAGTGAGTTTGCCATCAAGTTCCAGCCACGGGATTACCTGATGCTGGGCCTGATCGGCATTCTGCTGGTGGGTTCACTGTCTGGTGAAAGCCTTTCAAAAGGCATTTTTGCCGGTGCTCTGGGCGTACTGATTGGTACCGTAGGCCTGGACCCGCTGACCGCAGAAGAGCGCTTCACGTTTGGCGTTGTTGAGCTGTGGAACGGCATTAACCCGGTGGCCGTGATGATTGGTATGTTCGGTATTGCCGAAGCCCTTAACCAGCTGCATCACCTCGACAAGACCGCCATCAAGCAGAAAGTCGACAAAATCGTACCGTCGTGGAAGGACATCAAGAAGTACCTGCCACTGTCGCTGCAAAGCTCCTCCATTGGTGTGGTTGTTGGCTCCCTGCCGGGCACCGGTGGCGATATCGCCGCTCTGATGGCCTACGATCAGGCCAAACGTTCTACCAAGAATCCGGAAGTGCCATTTGGTAAAGGCGCCAAGGAAGGTCTGATTGCACCGGAAGCTGCCAACAACGCGGCGGTGGGTGGTGCCTATATTCCAATGCTGACGCTGGGTATTCCGGGCGATGCCGTCACGGCGGTGTTCATTGGTGCGCTGTTTATTCACGGCTTGAACCCGGGTCCAATGCTGCTGACTGAGCAGCCAGATATGTTCTGGTTCACCGTCGGTAACCTGACACTCGCCAACATCTTTGTACTGATCTTCGGCCTGACCGGCATCAAACTGTTCGCCAAGATCGTTGAGATGCCAAAAGGCATTCTGATCCCGCTGATCTTCCTGCTGTCGATTGTCGGTGCCTACGCCATCAACAACTCGATTGCCGATATCTGGTGGATGCTGGGCTTCGGTGTACTGGGCTACTTTATGAAGCAGTACGGTTATCAGGTGGGTCCGGTCATTCTGGGCGTGATTCTGAGCCGACTGATTGATGAGAACTGGCGTCGCGCCATCATGTCGGAACGCGAAGACATGGGCTCATTGTTCATAAACCTGTTTGCCAGCCCACTGTCGATCGTCCTGTTCGTCGCTATCTGCCTGATTTTTATCTCGCAAACGCCGATCTGGACCAAGTGGCTGAAGCCCAAGCTGAGCCGCGGCTGATACCAGCGATACCATGTAAATAGCACCTAAAAAAACGCCTCGCATTGCGAGGCGTTTTTGTTTCTGGCCATTTTCGTTTCTAACGATGGTTCAGACAGTCAGTCTGGCTTAAGCAGCCGCCACCTGACGCTGCATGTGGGCAATATCCACCAGCAGGTTCATATGACGCACCCGACCCCGTTGAAGGGTCCAGGTAATCGCAATGGTGATACCCACCAGCTTGTTGTGAGGCTGAAAACCGAAAATCGGCTTTTTGAAGGTGCCGCACAGGGTCATCACGCTGATGGCGCGATCGCCGTCAGACATCAGGTCTTCAATGGTCAGATCGTAATCTGTGATGGCGGATTGAAGGTATTCGATTTCATCCACGAAGGCATCAAAGCCCTGTGACTGCATGGACTGGGAGGCGTGGTAAAGAAAATCCCTGCTTACCATCTGTCGCACCAGATTGAATCGACCCTTTCCCCAGGCATTCTGAATAAACTGCTCTACGAGCACCTTGTTGTCTTCAAACATGTCCATTTCCGTGGGAATGTGAGTTTGTGTATTTATGTAATGACAATCTTAGCAATTGTTTCAGTTTGTCGTGACGAAACCGGGTCATTTTCGTGACCTGGTTCACTTTTTCAGAACATTTGTTTTCTTATTGGATCATATGTAGTTCGTATACGTTCTGGTACCAAACTGCAACCAGCGCACCACTGTGTGTTTTTTGGGTAATCAGGACCTTACCCACATCAGAGCGGCCAGCAAAGGGAATTGGTCAACAACTCATCGGAGATCGTCAAAATCTCGACCGAATCTCACAATTGAGTGACGTAGCAATGTCGAATTGAAGTGCGATTGAAGCGAAACCAGGAACTGGAATCAGGAACTGGAATCAGGAACTGGAATCAGGAACTGGAATCAGGAACTGGAATCAGGAACTGGAATCAGGAAGTGAAATGAGAAAGACGAAACTGTCGAGTGGACAAAGATGACAGCAGAACGGCACCCGTTAACGGGTGCCGTCTAGACGATCAGCTGCTGGAGTTACTCAGGGCTTCGAACTGCTGTTCGATATAGTCCAGCGTGGTGTTCAGGGTTGAGATCAGCGCATCGTTGTAGGAAAACGCCGACTTCAGCAATTCTTCCTGAACGTTCATACGTTCATCCAACGCGGCCTTCTCTTCTTCAATCTCAGTGGCTCGGTCTTCCAATGAAGACAGCTTGGATTGAATCACAGAGTCACTGCCCGACAACAAGGATTCCAGCAGGTCGGCCATCTGGTCCCCAAAGCCCGACACATAGGTCACGCTGCCGCGCTCGCCAACCGAGCCGCCTGTCACTTTCAAACGCAAGCCAGAGGCCGCGTCTACATCGCCCTGAGCATCAGCCCCACGTTCACCATCTCCGATGCCCTTGATGAAACCAAATACAGCCGACGCTTCAGCACTGATTTCCGTGATTTCGACTTCCGAGTCCTTGCCCGAGCTGTTCGAGATGATGCTCAGCTTGTTGTAGGCGAACGAGCTGCTGTCGTCGGTGTAGTCCACAGAAACACTGATGTTTTCTTCGGAGAAGGCCGAGGTGCCGTTAATGGCGGTTTCCAACGCCGACGCAAGAGCAGACCCACTGACGTAGGTCGCCGGATAGCTCAGCTGAACTTCCGCCTCTACCCCATCGATGTTGATACTGAACTTGCTATTGTCGGCATCCAGCGTAACCGCCGAAGTAAAATCAGCGGCTTCGTTGGCAATGTAATAGCCAGGCGTAGCGGCGGTATTGCCGTTGGTGGCCCGCAGAAACTGGCCACTGCCAGAGGCTTCAATACCGTTAATGGTACCTTCCACGTCTTTGCCGGTCGGAATCTCGGCAGAGTACACAGTGACATCCTGCAAGCCCAGAAACGCGGTGGCGGCGGCATCCAAGTCAGTAAAGCCGATGCTGCGGCTCTGCCCACCAATAGTAATTTCCAGCGAGCCCAGATCCGCATCAGCGTCGTACACGTAATTCACCGCAGTATCGAGGTCGGAGCCGTAATGACGGTCGCTGTCCGTCAGGCCCAGGCCATCGTAGCCATTGGTGGCGGTTTCGGCCGTCATCGCCAGCGTCGTTGCTGCACTGCCCGTCACGTTGGACACTTCAATGCTGGCAGAAGACCCCAGGGTCGCCGCATTACGAATGCCATTCTGGCTGACGGTTTCAAAATACAGTTGGCCAGCACCATCTACTTTTGCGGCAATGTCCCCGGCGGCAAAACTGCCACTGGCCACCAGCGCCTCGTCGAGGGCCTGCTGGATCACCGTCAGGTTGGAGTCGGCGTCATTACTGCCGCTGGCACCATTACCGTCGACGGTGACATCGATTTCCTGCCCTGCCACCGTCAGCGTGAAGGCCGCGTTGTCGCTGCTGAAATCAATGCCGCTGCTGATATCACCAAAGCTGGAGGTGTACGCCCCGCGGCCATCGGCCACCACTTCGATGTACTCTTCATGGCCAGTGGCGTCGGTGGTGAGCTTCAGGCCGGTGCCGTTGAGGCTGGCGGTCACAACACCTGCGCCATAGGCGGCATCCAGTGCGGTTTGAATATCAGCGATGTTGTCACCGCTGGACGAGTTGATAACGATTTCTTGCTCGTTGCCCGACACGTTGAGCGTAAAGCCCGCATTGGTGGCACCAAAGTCGATGGTGGTGCTGACATCACGAGAACCGGTATCCACTTCAGCACCGCTGACCAGCCCGGACAGGTTGGCATCGGCACTGATGCTGCTTTGAATGGCACTTTGAACCGCATTGGCCAGGTCGGCCCCGGTGGCATAGGTGCCCGCCGGCACGGTCACCAGTGAATCTCCGGTAACGTCGTCGACTTCCACCCGGAACGCCACATCGCTGGCCAGCGTAAAGCCGGCGTCCTTACCGTTACTTTGTGGGCCATCGGTATCACTCAGGCCCAGCAAGGTATCGGAGGTACCCGTGCCAACACTGGTGATCTCAATGCTTTTACTGGCACCTGCGGTGGCGGTGGTAAAGGTCAGGTAACCGTCGTCACTGAACGACGCCGTTACTTCTCCAGCCAAGGCGGTGGCATCAATCGCTGTCTGAATGGCCTGCAAGGTATCTTCACGATCGCCAAACACGCCATCGCCATTCAGGTCGTTACCGGCTGCGTTCTGGGTAACCGACACCGCCACCGCGGCAGCACCATCGACCGACAGCGAAAAGCTGGCGTTACTGGCGGCAAAATCAATACCGTCGTCTTCTGCCACGGTACGGCTACCGGCCAGTGTGCTTGCGCCTTTGCCGTTAAAGGCCGCCGCATTCAGGGTAGTCAGCTGAGCGCCTTCGTAGGTACCCGAATCCAGAGTATTGAAACCCAGCGTGTTGGCGGTGTTGGTATCGACGCTGGTGAAGTACACCTGCGACGATGAACCATACGTGTTGGAGGTAATATCAAATGACTGTTTGGTTTCGTCGTAGGCCACCGTCACGGAATAGCCGTTGTTGGCAATGCTTTCCGAACTGTTGATCTGCAACGCCAATTCACGCGCCAGTGCATCGGCGGAATCGTAGCTGCCCTGGGTTAACGACACGCTGCCGGTTTTGCCATTGACGTTGATGGTGAAATTGTCGTTTTCATCGTCAATCACCACCGGCGAGCTGAAATCCATGCCGCTGACCGAACCGCCCTCGTAGACGGCCTGGGTCGCCAACTGGGTAATCACCACATCGTAGGTGCCCGGCTGGGTATTGATCGAGTCGTTAACGTAGGTGATCTGGCTGTCGGACGTGACCCCGGATTTGGCCATGATGCCAATCACCGAACTACGCGCTTCGGTCATGGCGGTCTGGAAGGTCGATTGGTCAAATTCCAGCAGGTAGCCATTGTCCTGGTCGGACGTCACCCCAAGCTCTGTCAGCGAGCGGTAAGAGGTGCCATCGAGGCCGGTGATGGGTTGGCTCAGCAAGGAACGAATTTGCGACTGAATCGTCCGCAAGGTGGAGTCACCCAACAGCACGCCACCGGTTTCGCTGGTGGTGTCGTAGGCGGTGACTTCGTCGGTGAAGGTTTTGTATTCGTTGTAGGCGTCAACGAAAGCCTGAATGTTTTCGGCCAGCTGTTCGGTATCGGCGGCCACGGTAATGGTCACACTGGTGCCCACGTCGGCGCTTTTCAGGTTCAGCGTGACGCCGTTGATCACTTCGTTGACGTCGTTGCTGCTACGGGTGATCTCCAGACCGTTCACCACCAGCAAGGCATCCGAACCCTGACTGGTTTGTTCCATACTGGTGTAGGCCGACTGGTTGGCGTTGTAGGCCAGCGCCGCCAGGCCGTCCGACAAGGCATTGCCATTGGCGTCCTGCGCCTGAATGTTCATGGCGTATTCTTCACCGGTTTCATCCGATGTCACCAACAGACGATAGCCATTACCATCGTTCACAATGCTGGCCGTGACGCCAAAATCTTCGTTATTAATGGCGTCGCGAATGCCGCTCAGTGTGTGATTGGACTCATCAATCTCAATGGTCGCACCGGCCTGATCCGGATTGATTTCCTGGCCGATGATATTGCCATCGTTGTCATAAATATTGGTGCCGAAGCTGAATACCAGTTTGCCGGTGCCGATGATTTCACTGCTGCTGTCGAACGCAGAGGTCGCCAGTGCATGGGCCTTGGCGGTGGCTTGCACTTCTACCGTGTAGGTGCCCGGGTCGGCCGAGCTGGATGTGGTCGCCGTCAGAATGCTTTCATTGGAAGACGTGGCGGTTGTGGAAGCCGCTTCCGATGGGCTGGCCAGCGCACTGACCGCAGAGTCCATGGTCGACAGCAGCGACTGGATTTCGCCAAACGCGGTAATACGAGCCTCAATCAGCTCCTGTTCCGATTCCAACCGGCTGTCGGATGCTTCACGCTCGGCAGCGATGATGCTTTCCATCAATTCGGTGGTCAGAACCCCGGACCCAAGACCCAGCGTTTCTACTGTTGCCATGTTGAACTCCCGGTGCGAAAAACGGCACCCATAAAAAAACCCACACCAGCGTTATCGGCCAGTGTGGGTTTCACTTAAGTGTAAAATTGTGTGCTTGTTACACCTGAGCGCTGAACAATAACGATGGTTCCTCGTCATTCAATTTCTGCGCCAGTTCCAGTGCCAGTTCACTGGGCATTTGACGAATCAGCTCTTCTGATTGCTTGTCGTACACCCGGATCACCGTACGGCCACTGGTATCATCCATTCGAAACTCAAGACTGCGTTCGGATTGCTGCACGTATTCGTTAATACGGCTTACAGCTTCCTGAACCTTTTCTGGTTCTACAGCGGCCATTTCATTCCCTTTGGTTTCTGCCTCTGGCGAAACCTTGCCGCTGTCAATTTGAGCAACAGACGATTCCTGGTAAGCACTTTTTGCCTTCATGGACTGGCCACCAACTTGCAGGGTGTTGATGCTCAGTCTTTCAGGACGATCCATACTGATTTCATTCATGGCTCACCTCACAGGTTAAAATTCAAAAGAAGGTGACCTTGCGGTCACCGACCCGAGGATTAACCCAGCAGTGACAGTACGTTCTGGCCAGCGGCGTTCGCCTGTGCCAGTACCGAAATACCCGCCTGCTGCAGCACGGAAGTACGAGACATCTCCGCGGTTTCTGCTGCAAAGTCCGCATCCTGAATACGGGAGTTCGCAGAACTCAGGTTTTCGGATGTAATGGCCAGGTTGCTCACCGTGGATTCCAGACGGTTCTGCACCGCACCGAGGTCAGCCCGCTGGCTGGCCACCTGTTGAATGGCGTTGTCGACGGCGGTAATGGCCATTTGCGCGCCTTCAAAGGTCGTGATGTCGATGTCAGACAGCGCCTGACCGTCTTCACCACCACCGTAAGTGCCTGCCTTGAAGCCAGTGTCATCCAGGCCTTTGGAGCCATTGCTGCCGTATTCCACTTCAAAGCCATTAGCGCTTTGCAGAGTCACGGTAGAGTACGTGGTTTTGGCACCATCAGCGTAGCTGAACTCATCAACGGTGGTGGCACCAGTATCCTGACCCACACTGTCTGAGCTCAGACCGAAGTTCTCAATCGACGTACCTACGTCAGTGACCGCTTCAGAAGCCGTCGCCGAGTCAGCAAACAGCGAGATGTTACGGCCATCAGAGGCTGTCAGCGTGAGGGTTTCACCGTTGTCTTCTGCAACCACCCCGGTTTGACCACTGACCGAGTTAATGGCAGTTATCGCGTTCGCCTTGTTGGTTTCGTAGTCACCGGTTTCAGTCAGGGTCACTTCGACATTGTTGATGGTCAGCGTCATGCTGTCACCAATGGTCACAGCACCCGCTGTGGCACCAAAGGTCAGTGCACCACTGTACTCACCGCCGGATACTTCCGTCGCGTTAACACTGGCCGATACGCCGGTGTCATCCGTAGCTTTATTGATCGCCGCGGCAATGGCAATACCAGAAGCCGAGGAATCTGAAGAGCCAGCCGTGGTATCCGAAGCCGTGTCATCCAGTGAGCTGGATGCCTGGATGGCAACACCATTGAGCACCAGGTCACCATCGTCGAGGGCTTTTTCGGAGGCTGCGGCCGAGGCAACAGCAACTCGAATGTCTTCAACGTTGGTACCGCCCACAGTAATGTCGCCAAAACCGGCGTCAGCCAATGCGGTGTTGAAATCCGCCGCCGTAGCACCCGCAGCGTTCGCAATAGTCAGTCCATACTCGTTACCGATGGTCGTGATATCAGCAGCGGCAGCAGCAGCGCTACCGACCAAACCGTCATCATTGGCTGCGCCTACGGATTGCTCGGTGGTTGAGGTATAAGCCGTCTGAGCGCTGTAGGTACCCGCCTGCAGACCAGAGTTTTCAATATTGCCGTTGCCGGTATCATTGCCACCCGTGATCACAATATCGGTGTTGGCATTCTCTGCGGTCAGAGTGAAACCAGCGTAAGAGGTATCGGTATTACCTGCAGCGGTATCGCTATCGGCCAGACCATAAGCACTCAGGTCGTTGGCGGCACTGGTCAGGGTAATGTTACGACCGTCGGACGCAGTCAGCACAACGCCGCCCGCCTCACCGCCGTCAGATGCCGTTACACCGGTCTGTTCGGACTTGGCGTTGATCGCCGCCACCACAGAACCACGAGTACCGGATTTTTCCGCTTCGGTGGAGTTGGCCGTACCTTCCAGGCTGATCTCAACACCGTTGAGGTCAATGGTAATCGCAGCCGCTGCGGTGGTTGCTTCGTCCATGGTGGAACCCAGCATCACGTTTTCGTCAACGGTTGCAGTCACACCGGTTTCAGCAGTAGATGCGTTGATGGCTGCTGCTTTCGAGATACCGCTCATTTCCTTATCGGTGAAAGAGAGGTCATCGTCGTTGGCAATGGATGCCTGAATGGCAACACCATTGATGTTGAGGTCACCATTTTCCAGTGCGGAGCCTACCCCCTGTGCAGACACACCAGACTGGTCGGAAGAACCCATCTTGTCAGCGGTCAGCTCAGAGATAGACACGTCTACGGTCTGGCCCGCGTTAGCACCCACCTGGAAGGTGGCAGAGAAAGAACCGTCCAGCAGGGTACTGCCGTTGAAGTCGGTGTCTTCTGCGGTACGGCTGATTTCAGACACCAGCTGGTCAACCTCAGCCTGCAGGGCTTCGCGGTCAACATCGGAGTTGGTGGCGTTGGAAGACTGAACCGCCAGTTCACGAATACGCTGCAGGTTTTCGTTAATGGAGCTCAGAGCACCTTCTGCCGTTTGCACCAGGGAAATACCATCGTTGGCATTTCGGGTAGCAACGGTCAGACCGTTAATTTGGGAAGTGAAGCGAGTAGAAATGGCCAGACCAGCCGCGTCGTCCGCTGCACTGTTAATGCGCAGGCCGGAAGACAAACGCTCCATTGCCGTTTGGTTCGCAGACTGTGAAGTGTTCAGATTACGCTGAGCATTCAGAGATGCGATGTTGGTATTAATTACTTGTGGCATGGTTAATCTCCTATGAGAATCTGGAGCAACCACCACCTCGGTAATGGGCAGTGCTCCGCCTGACATTGTCATAGGGGTTAACGGCACCCTTTTTGGGGACTTTAGAATTTTTTTTGCGATTTATTGGGTCCCGCCGTTTATGACGATTTTCCGCCATCTGTGGTTGGTTTTTGTGCTGTTTTATCGTCGCTTAGTGGGCTCAGGCGCGGTTTTTGTAGCAGGTAGCCCTGACCATAACGCACCCCAAGATCGTAGACACAGCGCAGTTCGTCACTGGATTCCAAACCTTCTGCAATCACCAGTGAGCCCACTTCGGCTGCATACCCCACCAGCGAACGCACCATCGCCTGTTGCTCATGGTCCAGATGAATGGACGCGACCAAACTGCGGTCGAGCTTGATCCAGTCGGGTTTCAGAACCAGTACGTGTTTCATTGAAGCGTATCCTGCGCCAGCGTCATCAACAGCTACGCGGGCACCTGCCGCACGCAACCGGTCCAACACAAACACCAAATCGCTGTAGAGCGCCACCGCCTCGCGCTCGGTAATTTCAATCACCAGCCGATCAAGGGACTGCCGCAACAGAAACTCGCTGCACTCCTTGCTGCACAGTACCGCAGCAGAGAGGTTGACCGACAGCAGTTCGCCCTCTGCCAGCAGCGGCAAACGGGCCAACGCCAGCTTCAGACATTTCAGCTCCAGCGGTACCGCCAGGCCGACTTCAGTAGCGTCGTGAAAGACCGATTCAACATCGTCCAGCCAGCCGTCCCGGCATTCTTCCTCCAAGCCACCTTGTTGTGGACAACGGAAACGCGCCAGCGCCTCTTGGGCATAAGGTTGCATTCGAATCTGATCATCACCTTGCTGCAACGTGAAGACCGGCTGCAAGGCGATCTCAATCGCCCGGGATTCCATAAACTGCCGCAGCCGTTGAATCATGCTCTGACGCTGGCGAGCGTACAGCACATCGGCAGAGATAAACCGTCCAACCAGCGCAGCCATCAATTACATGAATTCAAGGTCACGGTGACCTATGTCCAGCACCACATCGCGGCTGAAGCAACAAAAGGTCCCGTAAATACTGCCGTCGTTCAGGACGATGGGAACACTCAGGTGAGTACCAATGGGAAGCGATCGGGTCGCCGGAATTTCCAGCGCCAATGGCAGTTGGCAGGCATCAATAATCAGCCCCGGCAGCTCCTTGTTGACGATGCGTTTGCAGTAACTGTCGTCGAGCGGGTCGGAGCCGTCGACCTCAATCGGGCAAAACAATTCGTCGGCATTGATATGACGGAAATACCGGCGACCATTCTGAAACTCGGAAATAAACGCCACTTCCATGCTGAAGCTGCGACGCACAAACCGCAACAGTGACGACAGCAAAGCCTCCCACTCGTGCTGGTCATTGGCCGCGACACTCAATCGAGCCAACAGCTCCGCACCCTGACCATCTTTGTAAAAAGAGCCAGCTGACATCATGTCAATGAACCTCCTGTTCAAATCCAACGCGGTTTGAATCAAAGCTAGTACCCACTTACCGTCATGATCAATAGACACGGCCGGGTTTTCAATCCAATCAAACTATTGGGCATAAATTGCCCATTCTTTATACTCGTGCGACTGCACACAACTGCAACCGTGATCCATGAATAAAGAAAAACGCATCGAAATTTTCTCGCGCCTGCGCGACGCCAACCCGCACCCGGAAACCGAGCTTGAATACAGCACGCCTTTCGAATTACTGATCGCCGTACTGCTATCGGCACAGGCCACCGATGTCTCGGTCAACAAGGCCACCCGCAAACTGTATCCTGTAGCCAACACCCCCGAGAGCTTACTGGCCCTTGGGGAAGAAGGCGTGAAGGAATACATCAAGACCATTGGCTTGTTTAACAGCAAGGCCAAGAACGTCATCAAGCTGTGCGAGATACTGATCCAACAGCACAACAGCGAAGTGCCGCAAACCCGCGACGAGCTGGTCGCCCTTCCCGGCGTTGGCCGTAAAACTGCCAACGTGGTGCTGAACACTGCGTTCGGCCAGCCAACGATTGCGGTCGATACACATATCTTTAGAGTGTCGAACAGAACTCGCATTGCACCGGGCAAGGATGTCGACGAAGTAGAACAACGGCTCTTGCGACTGGTGCCAAAAGAATTTCGGCTGGACGCTCACCACTGGCTGATTTTGCACGGCCGCTATACCTGCGTGGCCCGCAAACCCAAGTGTGGCGCTTGCCTGATTGAAGATTTGTGCGAGTTCAAACAGAAGACGTCGGACTGAGCCGCAACCGCCAGATCCGACCCACCCGCTTGATACAGGATCACCGAATATGAGAATGCTCCACACCATGCTGCGCGTTGGCGACCTGCAACGCTCCATCGATTTTTACACCAACATCATGGGTATGCAGGTTCTGCGTCAGCACGATAACGAAGAATACCAATACACCCTCGCGTTTGTGGGCTATCAGCCAGAAAGCGAAGGTGCCGTGATCGAGCTGACCTATAACTGGGGCCAGTCCGAATACGACCTTGGCAACGCCTATGGCCACATTGCATTGGAAGTAGACGATGCCGCAGCCGCCTGCGAGCGCATTCGTAATGCCGGTGGCAAAGTCAGTCGTGACGCCGGCCCCGTCAAAGGCGGCAGCACCATCATTGCCTTTGTGGAAGACCCGGATGGCTACAAGATTGAGTTGATTGAGAAGAAAGCATCCAGCGCATTCTGACTTGCGCTGTTGTAATCGGCGCTCTGTGTCTGTGCGCTGGTGAAGTAGTAACAGGCCTCAGGACGAGGCCTGCAAAAGATATGGCTTTTCAGACTGTGTCAGTCAGACTCTGATGGGCCACACAGCTTGTGTGTCAGCGACAGGAACACCCCCAGCGAACACAGCAGCAAGGCACACGCCCCCAAAATAGCCACCGGGTAAAACAGGTTACCTGCCAACTCCAGCTGGCTGTACTTGATGATCATGATCAGCGCTTCCAGCACCAGCGCAATACATACCGTGCCGACAAAGCGCGAAATGGTACGCCGCAGACTCACAAAGATATTCTCACCACGCTCATCGGCGGTGTACTCCTTGCCAACCCCAATGCCCAATTCATACATGGCCAATGCAATTACCAGATTGTTAATCGACTTGATCACGTGAGTGACCATATCGAGTTCAGGCGCGCCCAGGCCAGTAAAGAAATCGTAGAACGCCAGAAATACCAGCAGCAGGGATATTAAATGAAAAATGCCCGAAAACAGCAGCGCCACACCAATACGGTAATGCACCAGCGGCGAGCGTTCCTTTGCTCCGTGATCGGAATCAGAACCAGACAAATCGGTTACCTCTCTTGATTCTTGAACAGAAAAGACAGGAGATTCTCAGCCCGTGAGCCGCAGAATTCCCCATCCTGTTGGTACTCTATGCGACTGGGACTATCGGTCTGGGTTCCATTTAAGCTGGGGTTATCCGCGGCAACACACGGATTGAGCCTGATTGCTGGATGGGCAGCCTTGAATGCGGAACCCTTGTTCATGAGGGAAGTCGGCTGCTGAAGAGCCACAGGCACTAAAACAGCTACCTGCCCGCGAGGGCTGAGCCTCGCAAGCAGCTATCAAACACCAGAGCCGTGCGTACTTCTTCACGGCCGTCGGCACGATTTACAAGGTCTTCAGGTACGCCAGAATGTAATCCTGTTCAGCCTTGTCCGAGATGGCCACATGGCGCATGCGAGTACCCGGTACCAACTTGACGTTGTCGGCAATCCACATCCGCAGATTGTCTTCGCTCCAAACCAGACCCGATGCTTTCATGGCATCCGAGTAGGCAAACCGGGGCACGCTAGCCGCCTTACGCCCGACCACACCAGACAGACTCGGGCCAAAGGTATTGCGAGCTGAGTCTTCGGAATGGCAAGCGTGACAATTGTGTGCGAACAGTACCTTCCCCTGTGCCGACAGCATGGCATCGGCGTGGCTGAAGGTTGCGCCAACCAGCAGCGCAGAAGCCGCGATCAGACTGGCAAACAAGGGCGATGATGCAACAGTAAACATAGCTTTCATGGGAACACTCCTCATCAATGTCGGATCAGATTAATCCGCTTGAAAATCACTTGGTGAACCCAGTCTAAGTCTGCCTTTCAAGGCCGTTCTGCTGTACTTGAGTACTGTTTAAGGGGTGTTTATGAGGCTGGTCAAGGCTGCTCAACGCAGCCCCGTTTCAGATCAATACCGCTGCCGATTACACTTGTCGGCAGCGCACTTTTAAGCAGTGTGTTGGATCTTGTTTAGGGACGAGCTTCGGGCAGTCCTACAAGGACCAGTCAATCGGCTGCTGGCCCTGCTGCTGTAGATACTGGTTGATGGTCGAAAACTGTCGCAGACCAAAGAAACCACGGTGGGCAGACAATGGCGACGGATGCACCGATTTCAGCACCAGATGACGATTCTGATCGATGAAAGCGCCTTTCTTCTGGGCGTAGCTGCCCCACAACACAAACACCAGGCCACTGCGCTGTTCATTCAGTGCCCGAATGGCTGCATCGGTAAACTGCTCCCAGCCCTTTTTCTGGTGCGATCCAGCCTTGGCCTGTTCTACCGTAAGCGTGGCATTCAACAGCAAGACGCCCTGCTCTGCCCAAGGGGTTAAATCGCCACTTCCAGACATGGCAATGCCTAGGTCAGATTCAATTTCCTTAAAAATATTCACCAGCGACGGCGGTACCCGTACCCCTTGTGGGACAGAAAAGCTCAGCCCCATCGCCTGACCTGGGCCGTGGTATGGGTCCTGACCAATGATCACAACCCGGGTTTGATCAAATGGTGTGTGGTTAAACGCGTTAAAGATCAAATGACCTGGCGGGAAGATCACCTTCTGTTGGGATTTTTCCTCAGTCAGGAACGCTTTCAGCGCCTGCATGTAGGGTTGTTCCAGTTCCTGGCCAATAACCGCTTGCCAGGATGGATGAAGTTCGCCTGCTTTCGACATGCCTGTGTCCGTGCTCGAAGATCAAAAGCCGTTACTATATCAAAACCAGCCGTTGACCTGCTGCCTACCGGCCATAGAATGAGGCTGCAAGGTCCAGCGACAAGGGACACCCAACCACTGCCAAAAAGGAACAATCGATGATCGCCTGGGGGCTGCTGCTGTTATCCATATTCGCCATTGCGGCATTGTTTGTCGGTTACCCGGCATTTCTTTGGCTGTACCGGAAACAACACCCCGACGCCGCTAACCCGATACCGGCTCCGCTTGACGATGAACAGCTGCCATCGCTGTCTGTTCTGGTTGCTGTGCGCAATGGTGAACACCTGATCCAGCAAAAAGTCGACAACGCTCTGGCACTGGATTACCCGGCCGACAAGCTGGACGTCGTGGTAGTTTCCGATGGTTCGGATGACCGTACCATGGAGATTCTGAACGCCATCGAACATCCAGCCCTGACAGCCATGGCGCTGCCCGCACACCTTGGCAAGCACGAAGCGCTGAACACCGGCATGCCACACTGCAAGGGCGATATCGTATTGTTCACCGATGCAGATGCCATGTTGGAGCCGGGTGCCGCCAGACAGCTGGCCAAGCACTTTAGCGATGAAAAGGTGGGCGGGGTTGGCGGCCAACGATTAATCGGTGAGTCCGGTCACGCCGGTGCGGCATCAAGTGGTGCAGGGACGGCGCAGCTGCAATCCGCTCAGTCGACCTATATTGATGCCGACAGCAAGTTGAAGATTCTCGAATCCCGGTTGGGCAGTGTGACGTCTAACGATGGCAAGATATACGCCATTCGTCGGTCACTGTTTCAAGGGGTTGCGGCTGCGGTTACCGATGATCTCTACACCTGCCTGACAATTTTGGCGCAAGGCTATGTGTTCCGCTTTGAGCCTACCGCCAAAGCCTGGATCAAAACACCTTCCCGGGGGTCATCCCATGAAGTATCACGCCGCCGCCGAATTGTGAATCGCTCCCTGCGCGGTATATGGCTGAACCGCCGGGTACTCAACCCAGCCTGCACAAGCTGGCAAATTGCCGTCGGCCTGTTCATCAACAAGGTGATGCGCCGTATGTTGCCCTGGTTTTTGGTAATTTTGCTGCTAAGTAGTCTGGCGTTGATTGCCCAATGTAGCTGGATGCTGCTGTTGCTACTGCCACAGCTGGGCATTTATGGCGCTGCACTGGTGCAGTGGCTGGCGGCCGACCGCGTGCCCTCACTGGGGCCGCTAAACAAACTCTTGTCGGTCTGTTTTTACTTTGCCGTGGGCAACATCGGTACCGCACTGGGCGGCATCGATTTTCTCAAAGGCCACCAGCCAGTGCGCTGGGACCCCAAGAAGTCCGGTTAACGGCAGCCGTGCTATTCGACAGCGGAAAGATCAAAGTTTTCCGCTGGATTCTCTCTCGGCTCCTGCCTTGAGGGCTCCGCCAGCTTGACGGCCAGGTCTTCCGATTTCATCACCGTCATAGCCTCCTCACTGGCGTCATTCCCGCTTGCAGCAGCCAACTGTTCGGAATCCGCGTCGTGCTGGCTCTGGGCTGTCGTGCCAAACAGCAAAAAGTGAATACGCTGCCACAGCGTCGGATCTGATGGCGCCGCAGCGGCAGAATTCGTGGCCTCTTCACTGGCAGCAGGAGCCGCTTGCTTGCTGTTGTGACTGGCTGCTGGTGGGTTTTGCTCCATTACCCGTTCGGCCTCGAACAACTGCATGGAATTCTCGGCCGGCTTGGCCTGACGGGTCTCCAACGACTTCACTAGGTCTGGAGCAACAATCAAGCGGGTTTCAGACGTGGTGTAATTAACCACCACCGCGAGCACAAGCATGGCCGCAACGGCACCAGCAATGCGCTTACTACCTACCGGGTGACCATCAGCCCAACTCAGAATACGATCAAACCATCCTTGTGGTTCTGGTTCATCCTCGTCGTCATCATCAATGGACTGATACTGGGTAGCTGGCTGCTGTTGCTGGGTCGCACTCACTACAGACTCAACCATCGAGGTATCCACGATGGTTCGACCATGCCATTCCGCGGCCGCCAGACACTGGCTGCACAGGGCATAGAAACTACCGGGAAAACCGCTGCTGTAGTCGTAGATCATATCCAGCGAGTCGTCAGCGAAGGCAATTGCACCGCCTTTCTGCATGGCCAGCTCGGCAACAAAACGCCGAAACCCGGCTCTTGAATAGCCCCCGATGGTGCCTTGAAATTGCCATGGGTAGTCAGCCAATGGCGCTTCGGTAGTAAACACCGCCGGCAAGAGCTGCTCGCCATTGGGGTCGGAGAAAGCCAGTCGGAACACCAACTCCCAACTGCGGGATGACAATGTGTCGGCATCATCCACCAGCAACATCATCCGTTGCTGAGGCGCGTTTCGAATCAGAGCCTCTGCAATCCGGGACAGTACCAGATCGGTTTGTTGCACATCCGGACAGGCAATGCCCAGGCGCTGACAAATATCCAGCAAGACCGAATGACTCGATAATGATGCGTCGTTCACTACCACCACGAGGTGTCCGTCACGGCTCAAGCGGCTTTCAAGAGCCCGTAACAAGGTGGATTTGCCCGCCCCCCACTCGCCATGAATACAGGCTGGGCCAAGGCCGGATGTCAGCATTCGCTGCAAGGTATCCAGACAGTAGCGGAAACGACTGTCGATCAGAAGAATGTCGGTTTGAGCACTAGCGTTGTGTGTTCCGTCCATAACGTCACAACCTCCATGGAAGTCCTTTCCAGTATAGACGACTCGCTAGAAAGCGCCGCGAGTTACAACGATGTCGCTATTGGTCAGAGCATTGAGTGTGGTTCACCACCAGTTTCACCCACTGGTCCAGAATGGTATCGCGGCTGAAATCTCCGGCGCGTAACAGCGCTTGCTGCCGATAATGCGATTGTAAGCCGGAGTCTTCCAGCAGGGTTTTAATGGCGTCAGCCAGAGACAACTCCGCAGCGGTTAAAGTTTCACCAGAATTGGGGCGATCTTCAAGTGGTGCCGTCAGCACACCAAACGCAGCGTGGTCGATACCACCGGTTTTCTGACTCGGACGAGTGTCTGGTGCCAGCAATTCCCTGGGCCCCGAGCGGCAATCGGCAGAAATCACCGGGCGGCCCAAAGCCATCGCTTCCAGCAAGGCATTGGGAAAGCCTTCCGAGCGAGAAGACAAAACAAACACACTGCAACGTCCAACCCAGGCGTATGGATTGGCCTGAAATCCGGCCAGATGAATGCGCTGCTGCATACCCAGCCGATCAATCAGCTGTTGCAAGCGTTCGCGCTCAGGGCCGTCGCCGACAATCACCAGGCGGGTGTCGGGTCGCTCACGGGTTGCATGGGTAAAGGCTCGTATCAACGCGTCCTGTCGCTTCACTTTCACCAGCCGACCACAGGTCAGCACACTGTTTCCTTGCAGCATGGCCAACGCTTCCGGTGGCAGCTGCTGCTGTGCTTTTTGCTGCATTTGCTGATCATAGAAATTGTTGATGACCGAGACCCGCTGTATCCCCGGAAACAACTGCTGCAAATCTTCCGCTGCTTCTGCTGAATTCAAATTGATATTGTCAGCTCGCCCCAACAACACCGAGTAACCGGCTTTCACCAAAGACCGCTTGAGAGCATCCTTGTCCGCCAGTGCCATACTCAGGTGCTTGCGAATCGAGATGATCCGGGCGACCTTACGGGTCCCCAGCAAATTGAGGATATTGGCCCGCTCCATAAAACTGATGACCAAATCCAGCTGGTGCTGCTGAACCAGGCGGCGAAAGCGCCAATGAGTACGGGGAAAGGCCAAAGCTTTTTGCAGGGTCGATTTGGGCAGAATCGTGTTCAGGACGGTGATGCGCTCAGCCAACTCCTGCTGCTGTTCTGGTGTGCCCGGCAGGGGCATATTGCCGACTGGGTCTATGCAGTAAAAGCGCACATCCATACCCACATCCAACAAGGCTCTGGCAACCGCCAGCGCCATGCGTTCGGCTCCACCAACCCCCAGTGTGGCAATCAGGATTCCGACCTTGATCGGGCGTGATGTCGGCAGTTCCGTATTCATGCAGATACCATCAATCGTCTTTCAGTTCTGGCAGCTCGCCGTTGGCGATCATTTGTTGCTGTTCAATCTTGAAGGCTTCGTAGTGCTTGATGGTACCCGCCAAGCCAATCAGCAGCAGGAAATACTTATGTTCAAGACCACTTTTGAAAAAGAAATACAAGCAAACGCCCACCATCGACAGTTTCAGCGCTGCCGCTAATTGGGACTCGGCTTCCAAACCATGCCGGGCTAGATTTTTTTCCGCACTGGCAAAGTTGCTGTACATACGCCACAGCAGAAAAAAGAACGCGAACATGCCAATGGTGCCGGTACCAACCATGACCTCAAGATAAGTGTTGTGGGCAGGGCGTTGTTCCATATCGAAGAATTTGGTTTCTACCGACCTGACCCAGTTTTCCTTGAAGGTATCCGGCCCGGTGCCAATGATCGGGTGCTCTTCAAATGCCTTGAAGGCCACTGTCACATACGACCCGCGTCGGTCCAGAGAGCGGTCCTGAGCCGGCTCATCGCTGACCAGCGACATTTGCCGCTCGACAAAATCCTTGGGAATAAACAGCACCACCAACACCGAGAAAACGGCAAACCCGGCAATCACCAAGCCAAAATAGCGCACCTGGAATTTGCTTTTGTACTGGTTCAGCAGTACCGCAGTGGTCAACATCATCACCAGAAAGCCTGCCCGCGACAATGAAGAAACTACTCCGCCGACCACGCACAGGGTCGCAATCCAGCCAACGATTTTGCCCATGTTGCTTTTGGCGTAAACGGCACCGCGCACCGCCAATGGATAAGCAAACATGCACATGATGGCCATGTTGTTGGAGCTCAGCGTGGCGCCTACCCCGCGGTTCGAATCTTCCTGTTGGAATTGCTCCATACCGCCGAAATAGCCCAGACAAGCCAGGAACGAACCAATTCCGGTACTCCAGAGAATGCCCCAGAACAGACTCCGTTCCAGACTGATGGGGTTGATCACCAAGACCGTCATGGTCACCAGTACCAGCCCCATGATCAACGTGGTCATGCCACTGATGGATTGATCCGGAAACGGCGATATCAGTCCTGAGACGGCATTAACCAGCAAGAACAGAAAATACGGCCCCCAAATACTCGAAGAAAAACGGCTGATGGACCGCTTGTTCATCATCAGACAGGGGAAGATCAGCAGGATCAGACCAGCCATGGCAAGATGGTCAATCCGCAGCGGGCCGATGGAGCGCCACTTGAAGAAAGGTACGGTGAAAATGATCACCACAAACAGCAACTGCGGTAACCAGAAATCAAAGCAGGTGTCGTAGCGCCCCCCAAGCACACGCTGCTTGAGTATCTCCGTTGGGTTGATCTCCGGGCGCTTCACAGGAACCTGATCAGTTAGGACAGGCGATGATGGACTTATGCAGGAAGTACTGGTCCACCAGGTAATGATTCAGTGGCGATACAGGCTCGTATTCCACAATAAATTCGCGCTCGCCATCTGCAGTACCAGCGTTTTCCCGAATCAGATCGACGTAGCAGTATGCGACCTTGGAGCGGCCGCCCAATGACGCCTTGGCTTCCGATTTCAGGCGTGCGCGATAGCGAATGTCCGGCTGCAGATCCATATGACCGGTCAGGCGCAGGTATTCGGAGTTGATGTCACAAATACGACCGGAGTAGAGCTTCTCTTTGCCGTCATAGCTCATAATTTCAACCGTCGCGGTGTTGAGCCGTACCCGAGGGTGCGCACGACGCTCAGCCTGGCCCTTGAGCAACTGATTGCCGATTTTCTCGCGCCACAAATAGTTCACGGAGCCAACCACCAATCGCCTTAGCAACACCCAGGCCGCGAACAAGCCAAAACCAACCTGACTGCGAGAAGAACTGGTGACGTATTGGCGGTCAATACGGGCACGCATGGTTTTCGGAGCGCTGTGAGGAGTACACAGCTGGGAAAAGCCAACGACACCCGGTGCTGTCTGGAAACGCACTTCGTAGTTGGGAATGTCCTTACACTGCTGAACGTACACTTCGTAACGCTCCGGGCGCGGGCCAATAAACTGCATTTCGCCACGGGCAATGTTCAGCAGCTGCGGCAGCTCGTCCAGGCGAGTGTCTCGCATAAATTGGGCTGCCGGGCGAATCTGGGCATGTTTGTGGTTAAACAGTTCACCACCAATTTTCTGCTGGGCACCCAACCCCAGCGTACGGAACTTGATGATGTTAAACGGCTTTTTCTGGTAGCCCAATCGCTCACCGACATAAAAAACCGGTCTGCCCATGGTGATCCACACGAGGACATAGAGGCAAAGAAACAGCGGAGATGCCAGGACCAGCAAGAGTGCAGCTAACGCACGTTCAATAAGAGGTACTTTCAAAACGTGATTCTCTTTTTCAGAGCTCCATTCATCTTGTCGACATGTCCTTTGGCGTTACTCATTCCTTGAGCAAACGCTTGTCAGTCAACGGCTAGAGTCCAGAACTGTGACTCAGTTACAAAAGTCACCATGCCAGAACTTTGTTACTCAATCCACCACTTCGCGGCGACACTTGTTTACTAATAATTACTTTTATCAGGAACGGAAAATAAATACGGCAAGCCAGCGTAATTACTGATGTCCTCAGGACGCTTGAATCTGTGATCAAAGAACTCAAGCAGGAAGCCAATGGTTACCCCAAGCATCAATCCGAGAATCAAACTGATCGGCAGGATTTTGCCTGCTTTGGGGAAGATCGACTGACTGGACGCATAGGCTCGCTCCAGAATCGACACAGAGAACAAGCGATCCGATTGTGTTTCACTGCGAATCTTGGCTTCACGATAGCGGGTAGCAAAGGTCTTGTAGGAGTCTTCAATCACGTCGTGCTCACGGTCCAGACGTTCGGCATCCAACACCATCTGATACAAACCGGCATTTTTCTTTTCAACGTCCACCATGGTCTGCTTGGCGGCCTGAATCTGGTCTTCTACACCGCGTAATTCCGAGCGCTCTTTCAGTATGTGACTTTGCACTTCTTCCCTGTAGACGTCGTACAGTCGATCCAGCAGCTCCTGCTCACGAATCACTTCCGGGTTTTCTTCGGTGTATACCCTGAGCTTGGCTTCCTTCTCGATCAGCAAATCCTGTACTTTTTTGGAGAAGTCACCCAGCTCCAGACTATCGATGGAGGTAAACAGATTAACGCCATCGCGCTTCATGTTGTCTTCCAGATAATCGACGTAATGGGCCTTGGCAATCCGTTTCGATTCCAGCCCGGTCAGGTCGCGTTCCAGATCGGCCATCAGCTCGATATTGCGTTTGATGAGGTTTCGCAGCGCCTGAGCGTTAGTGCCTCCGGAAACTGACACCATCTGGTCTTCCAGCTCGGCAAGGCTCTCATGGAACGACTTCAACTGGGTTTCGAAGAAGTCGACCTCTTCTTCCGGGTTGTACACCGCTTGTCGGCGTTGCAGGTATTCTTCAAAAATCGCCGACAGCAGATACGTCGCAGTCTCAGGGCTGGTCCAGGTCAAGCTCACCCGAATGATGGTTGAGCGCGGCACCAGGGTCGCCGACATGCTTTTCTGGATCTTACTGGCCAACTTACTCATGGCCTCAACGTCCATCAGGTCGGTATCGAGCTTACCTTCCGCCTGCACCCTGTGAATCGCCCCCAGCACCACGTCGAGGGACTGGATGATTTCCATATCCGAGAACAGGTCGGCCTCAGAGATAGGGCCAACTTCTGCCCGAACGTCCGCCAACGTCTCCTGGGATTGCAGCAACTGGCTGCCCTTCAGGATCACCGCCCCTTTGGCCTGATAGGTTTTCGGAGCGAACATCACAATCAGAATGCCAATGGCCATGGCAAAGGCAACGGCACCAAAGATGATCTTTTTCTGAATGAAAAAGATGGTCGCAAATTCCTTGATGTAATCCTGGGTTTTCATGATAACGGTCCCGTCCCTGCAGGATGGTTACGATTACTGAACGTCATAACTGACCCCCAGACCCAATCCCTGGAAGAAGGTGATATCGGCAATTTCAGACATCAGCTGCGCCAGACTGGAGACCTTGCTACGTGGTACCAACACAATGTCTTCCGGCTGCAGGAAGAAACTGGTCGCATGGGCACCAAACTGCGCCATATCCTTGATGTTGAAGCGGTTGGCGGTCAGGCGGTCGCCTTCTCGACGGAACACCACAATGTGCTCAGTCTGACCTTCACGAGTGTATCCACCCGCGAGGGCGATGGCTTGCAGAATATTGATCGGTCGATTGATCTCGTAGGCATCCGGGTTCTTGACTTCACCCATCACATAAATATTGGTGCCGGTTTGTTCATGCAGGAACAGGTTGGCTTTCAGACCCGGCATGTAGTTCTCGTAGGCTTTGATGATGTCATCACTGACTTCAGCAATGGTCTTTTTGGCGACAAAAAATTCGCCAATCATAGGGAATGAGGCATAGCCGTCCTGACGCACAGTCACCAGCTTACTCAGGCCCCGCCCAGCCGTACGCAAGTCGGTACGAATCTGTTCAACACGCGCGTCGATATTCAGAATTTCAACCAACACCTCAGGATAACGGAGGTATTTGGCATAGGCCTTTTCCAGCTCGTGCTTGAGTTCTTCCGAGGTCTTTCCGATTACCGGGTAAGAACCAAAGTACGGCAGCGAAATGGTGCCGTCTGGCAACACGTCCTGACGGGTGTCCAGTTCGGAGGCACCAATAAACCGAATATCCAGCGCATGGTACAAGTCAATTTCAAAACGAGACTTTTCCAGCTGCTTCTCAAGGTTGTACACCACATCCAGAACGTCGCCTGGCGCGATGTAATAGTGATCGAACAGCGGATAGTCATTGGCCATACGCAAGGTCGCGATCTTGGCCGCCGGGACCCCTTTGGTGTGATCAACCACATCGGTTTTGTCATGGTCCGCAGGAATGACATTGCCACCGCCGCTGCAAGCCGATAGCAAAAGAGCCGCCATGATTACCATCATCGCGGCTAACGCAGAGCCAGTCTTGTTCAGCATGACCAAAGGCATAGTACGCATTGTGTTTCCAATCATATCGAATCAGCCAGACAGCCAGTCATAAATACGCCGAGGCAAGTAGAACCGGCGTCGATTCATCGAAATACCAATCACCTTGCCACCAGCACTGGTAATCTTTTCTTCCGCGCTTTGGGCTACTTCCCAGCGCGTTTGCTCACACGCAACCACCAGCACCAAACCATCCACCGCTGACGCCATACGCGTCGCTTCTGAAGATGAGAAAACCGAGCTGCCATCAACGATGATGTAGCGATAGTAGTCTTTCAACAGCTCCAGCAGTTCTTTCATTGCACGGTTACTGATGTGTGCTCCCGCTGGCAGGTTGCCTGCCGGGATGTAGTCCAACCCTTTTTGCTGGGTCGCATGCAGCGCCAACTCGACCGGCACGGCACCCGCAATGATTTCCGCAAGCCCCGGGCCATGCGTCTGAAAGTAACGCTGCATCGCAGGTTTGCCGACATTGGAGTCAATCAGCAACACCCGCTCTCCATGTGACGCCAGTCCATAGGCAGCGTACATGGCCGAAATGGTTTTGCCATCACCATCAAAACAGCTGGTGAAATAGAGGGTTTTCAGTTCTTTCCCCGCACTCGACAAGTTACCTTCCACCATGCCCAGCTCACGTTCACTGCGTGCCAGTTGGCGCTTCACCTTGTTACTGAAAGCAACTGGCTGGCCACGAGCAACCAGCTGTTTAAGCGGAGCCTTTTTGACGCTGTCGGTCGTTTTGGCCGTTACCGCTTCGCTATCAGCGTCGGAGCCAGAATCTGCGGCCTTTTGTTGGACAGCCTCAGTTTTCACTGTTGGCTGAGGAGAGGGTTTGGCGGTGTCAGGGGCGGCAGCCACGGGTCCTACCGCGGTGGCAGCAGGCTCAGGCACGCGGCGGGCACGACCGGCAGCAGCTTGCTCAGCGTATGAGCGAA
This sequence comes from Oceanobacter kriegii DSM 6294, assembly GCF_000422845.1. Taxonomy (GTDB): domain Bacteria; phylum Pseudomonadota; class Gammaproteobacteria; order Pseudomonadales; family Oceanobacteraceae; genus Oceanobacter; species Oceanobacter kriegii. The sequence continues at coordinate 8,733 of NZ_AUGV01000022.1, read as the reverse complement.
AGCCAGGAGCGAGGCCGTTGCTGTTTCCACTGTCTGCATGAATACTGCGATAACGCTCGCTGTAGGAGCCTTTAGAAGACATTTGTGGACGCGCATCATCCTCGCCTGCACGCAAGCGATGAAACTGATCCGCATACCCTCGGGTAGGAGCCTTGGTATCCGTCATTGCGAAGCCCTCACAAGAGGCCTGTAGGGGTTAACCAGCGACATTTCCATCTCGCATCACAACGGCCGCCAGAATCGCCAGCAACAGGAAGACAACCAGCCCCCGAAACAACCAGGCCGTCCATTTGCTGTCATTGCCCGCCGGTTTAGTGGGCTTTTCTTCATGGTCATCCGGGTGCATATTCCCTTGCTGAGCGTTTGGCTGCCCAGCAGGTGCGTTGGCGCCAAAATAAGGGGCTGCTCCCTGGGAGGACTGTGGGACACCAAAGTGTCCGGTTGCAGCGGTATGTTGAGGCGTACTGTGCGGCGCATGCATCGGCTGGTGTGCAGGGTCTGGTGCCTGGAATCCGGCTTGCTGGCCCGGGAATGGCACAGGCTGCATTGTCGCGTTTTGTAACGGTGGAGCCAGGGTGTCACCGTCAGAATGCAGTTTAAGGCCAGCTTCAACCGCTGGCTTTTCTGGTTCATTCAATACCGGCGCTGGAGGCACAGCCGCCGTGGCTTCGCTCACAGGAGCAGCAGTTGCAGCTGTATTTGCCGTTGCCAACTCAGCCACCGGGGCTTCAGCCATTGCTTCTTTGACGCTTGCTTCTTCAGTACGATCGACCTTGCCTGGCTCAGCTTCCCAGCCCAGTGCTTGCAGAGCTTCTTCGACCAGAGCACGGTCAATATCTTCAATGCCGCGAGAGGCACCAATCTGCAAGCACATGTCACACAGATTATTGGTCTTACGCAGAATGCCACCAGTAGCACTAACGATCAGGCGAATCGCGTCGTCCATAAAAAACGGCGATCCCTTGGCACCCGCGTGAATCAACCGGAAATAGATGTATTCCTTGGTATCCGCAAAATCCAGCCCCTGTACTTCGAAACGCCGTTTGATGCGCTGATCCAGAGGCTCCATGTCGAGAGCCTTGAGGCGCTGAACGAATGCCGGACTACCAAACAGGAACAGACGGATGGCGTAATTGCCTTCGCGGGTGTAGTTGGCCAGCAGGCGAATTTTGTTGAGGGTTTTGGAGTTATGCTCCTGCACATCGTCAACTATGATCACAAGACGAGTGTCGGGGTTGGCATCGACATGCTTGTAAATTACCCGGTGCAGGTCTTCTTCTTCGCTGTCCTGAGACACACCATCATCAATACCGAGCGCAGCACAGATCCCCCAGAGCACCTCCTGATAGCTTTGCATCGGCGTCGAGACATAAACGTAGGAATAACCACTCTGCTTAAGCTCTTCAACCAGCTTCAGGCACAGTACCGTTTTACCGACACCATAGTTGCCGGTAACCATCACCGCAGGCTCTTCTGACTCAATGTTCGCTTTGAGAAAATCCCACGCCCGCGTGTGGGTACTGGAGTCGAAGAAGACGCTTGGAGACGGCTTGTTAAGGAACGGCTCCTTGTTAATGAGGTGGTAAGTGTTGTACACGATTGCTCCTTGGCTCCATCTCCAACAGCGCCCTGTGACAGCGAGCGATGGTGTTTGTACGCTGTACCAGATTACGGTTTAACAGTTCGGTGACAGCTCTGTGAACAGGATTGGACCTATCAACTGTTCCAGTAATTCAACCTTTCCGAACAAGTTTAAATACTAAGAATAAAGGTGTCGACCAGATACCTGTCAGTTTATGAATCCGCCACACCAAATATAGCTTATACACCAGCGTGCTTATCAGGGTTCCCCAGGCGGCACCCATGGCGCCAATCTCAGGAATCAATACCAGACATATAACGGTATTGATCACCAGCCCGAACATCATGCCTCTGGCTGCTTCACCGGCGTTATTGGTCATACTTAACATCTGGGTTACCGCGCCCATGGAGGCATCAATCAAATGCGCCCCCGCAAGTATAACCAGTACCGGTGCTACGCTAATAAATTCAGCGCCGAATAACGACAACAGCCATTCCCCGGCAAAAACCATGATCAATGCGACTGGTATTGTCGCAGTAAAGATCAAACCCGCCACCAGACTCATTTTTTTTTGCAGTGCTTCCATTTCACCCGCTTCGTAATGTCGGGCAATCATGGGTTCTACGATCAAATTAGCAACGGCATGAGCCAGCGTAATAATTTCAGCGATCCGGAAAGCCGCATGGAATTTACTCGCTTCCGCAGTATCTTCAAGTACCCCCAATAACAGAATGCCTACCCGGCTATCAGCAACCAGCAAGGCTCCCGTCAGTACCAAAGGGAATAACTCTCTCAACCACTTACGAGTCTCATATTCCGGTGCTGCTTTGGGCAACTCCGCGAATACATGCTTTTGCGTCATATATTTATAGACAAAAGCTGCAGTAAGCGCCGCCAGCACCTGCATAAACATAGCCCAGGCCGCAGAAAAATCCTGCGCGAGAATCCACCAGGCTGCGCCAATGTATACCAGCAGAAACAAAGGCCTAAGCAGCAATTTTGGAATCTGGCCTGCCACCAGGTGCCCTGCTCCCCGCAACACGCCATCACGAATACGATTGATACCAAGCAACAAGGGAAGCACGGCACCAACAAGGCACAGCCAGAAGCCGTTCTCACCTAGGCCGTCGCCCATCAGCAATGCAACCAACACCAGTACGACGGCGGATATCAGCGCTCCCACGAAAGAAAATTGCCAGAGCCTGCGGAACAAGCCCCGCATCCTGCCAGCCGTTGCGCTGGTCAAATTCAAAACCGTGTGACGAACGGCCAGAGAGCGCAATCCGATGAACTGGGGTTCGGATAACAAGCCAACCAGCGTGAAGACGAACACATAGTGCCCGTACTCCTCAACGCCCAGCGTTCTGGCCAATACAACAGACACAGCGAACATGGCCACCAGGTTGAACACCTTGAGCCCCATCGTGTTGATCCCACCAAGGATCATTTTACGGGATATCACAGTGATGCGTTCCAGGTGGTCACAGAGAATCGAGGCTTCGCTGGCGAATAATATCCATTACTCCGGCGAGAGTTCCCTTGAAGCGAAGCCATTCTTTCTTTTTAAAAGACAATAGCACCCGAGCACCGGCGTAGAGAATATAGCCAAGAATGGCAAACCAGAAAAATAGCCAATCCAGAGGTGATTTTTTTACACTTTCGACAAAGAAGTAGTAGCGCGACAGGATAAACGCCCTTCCCTTGATAAACCGGTTAAAGTTTTTCTTGGGAGCCGGGTAATGGCAAAGACGAGCCCTAGGATTCACCAACAACCGGTACTTTTTCGACACCCGATAGCTGAACTCCTTATCTTCTCCCTGACCATAACCGCTGGCACTGCGATATCGGTTGGAAAAACGGAATTCGTCGAATACCTTGCGTTTGAATGAGGAAACGCCGCCCAGCAAGAAGTCCACTTCGGCAACGTCCTTGACCGGAAACCCGGTGCGGCCATAGTCAGTAGCAAAACCGGAGCGCAATACCTTGCCCTCCCGAAAACCGGAAATACCAAACAGGATGAATGGCATCCGTTCGAACACCCGCTCGAACAGAGACAGACTCTCGTTATCGATGATGCCACCCACACCACCAAGTTGGCCGTCCTGGTCATGGGTTTCGAAGGTGTTCACCAGCTCTTCGATGTAATTTTCAAACAGCACCACGTCGTCTTCGAGGAACACCAGAATTTCGCCACGAGCGATCTCCGCAGCCTTGTTGCGCGACTCGGTGACACCTGGAATGTCCTTTTGAAAGTAGATGCAGTCCATGCCACGGGCTTCAAGCTCATCACGCATAGGGAAGCCGCCGAGATCACCATCGTCAATAAGAATGACCTCATCCGGCAGCAAGGTCTGCTCAAGGATGGATTGCAGACACTTCTGCAAGTCCACCGGGCGGTGGTAAGTAGGAATGATCGCACTGATGCGGACAGTCATATCGGTTCGGTCCTTACGTCGCTATTACCGGCGGTTGAGCAGTCGTACGAAGTGACGCACGACTGCGTTTCAATACTACTGCGGCGAAATCGCCGCTATTCAATCACCAGGAACTCGACCCGACGGTTAAGCGCCCGTCCCTCGGTCGAGCCTGTGGAGTCAATCGGCTCATATTCACCCTTACCTGCCAGCAGCAGGCGCTTTTCGGACACGCCCGCATCGATCAGGTACTGATAAGCCGATCGGGCCCGACGCCATGACAGGTCGAGGTTGTACAGGTCGGTACCTTTACTGTCGGTATGACCAACAATCAGAATCCGTAAGTCAGGGTTCGCGTTGAGGTATTCAACAACCTGATCCAACACCCCGTTTGCCGTCGGTTTGAGGACATCCTTGTTGAATTCGAAGTGCACCGCTTGCAAAACAGGCAGGTTGGCAGCGCCGTTAATACAGCCATTGGCGCCAACATCAGCATCGGCAGGTGTACCCGGACAGACATCCTGGGAATCCGGTATTCCGTCACCATCCGAATCCAACGCACAGCCAACCGGATCAACCAGGGTATCTGCAGCGGTATCCGGGCACTCATCGATCGTATCGAGAACACCATCGGCGTCACCATCGATCACACACCCCCACTGATCCACGATGGCACCTGGTCGGGTCCCCGGACAACGGTCAATCAAATTCGGCACACCATCACGATCATCGTCCCACGGACAACCATTTTCATCGACAGGCACGCCTGGCATCTCTACTTCGCACAAATCCAGATCATCGGGAACGCCGTCGCCGTCAAAGTCGGGCGCTCTGCCCTCACCTTCGACCCACATACCGATGTGCTTTGTATTGCTACACGACGTACTTAGGACAGCAAGAAACACAATAAAGATGAAACGTAATCCCGTCACGATGGCTTCCTGAATGAATATCTGATGAACTCAGTTGACGTGGATTATGTATGAAGGGCTTATTTCAGGCAACTGAAGTACCATAAGGTACGATTTATCGAACCTCATTATTTCCCTGCATCAATAAATTGATATATCAAGTAAACGGGGCTCAAATGTTCAGTCATAACTTCTCAAAAAAATACCGAAACCCGTTAAACCTGACGCTTATATTACTGACAACTCTGTTTTCATTATCAGCGACCGCAGTCGATCTCAACGATACAGACGCGGAGCCAGGCCCGGCTTACATTCCGTCAGATTATTTATGGATAGACGCGGAACGACTATCCCGTTTGCCAATGGAAGGAGCTGCCTGGGATCGGTTATTGAAGATATCGAAACGGCCGTTGAAACACCCCAACCTGTCCGACCAGGACGATAAGGCAAATGTCGAAGTACTGGCCAAGGCATTGGTATTCGCCCGCACGGGCGACGAGCAGTTACGCCAGCAGGTAATACGCAGCTGCATGATGGCGATTGGTACCGAGCGCAACGGACGCGTGCTGGACGTTGCCAAGGAGTTAATGGCTTATGTATTAGCCGCTGATCTGGTGAAACTGCCTGAAGCGGAAGACAAACGATTCAGGCAGTTTCTGCTGACCCAAATGATCCGCCGCTATCCTTCCGGTAAAACCTTGCGCTCAACCCACGAAGATCGCCCCAACAACTGGGGGACTTACTCAGGAGCCACCCGCATTGCAATCGCAGCCTATCTTGGCGACCGCAAGGAAGTTGCCAGATCCGCCAAGGTATTCAAAGGCTGGCTGGGAGACCGCGACGTCTATCAGGAATTTCGCTACAAGGAGGATTCCTGGCAGGCGGACGATGACAACCCGGTTGGCATCAATCCCAAGGGCGCAAGTCGGGATGGCCACTCTATTGACGGAGTACTGCCAGATGACCAACGTCGTGGCGGCCGCTTCAGCTGGCCACCACCAAAGGAAAATTACGTTTACACGGCGCTTCAGGGGGCCGTTGCCCAGGCCGTATTGCTTCACCGAATGGGCTATCCGGTATGGCAATGGCAGGATCAGGCACTACTAAGAGCATTTCAGTGGCTCAACCACACGGCTCGGTTCCCCGCAGAAGGTGACGACACGTGGCTGCCGCACATCATCAACTATTACTACGGCAGTGACTTTGATGCACCTACTCCCTCAAAGCCCGGTAAAAACATGGGATGGAGTGATTGGACACATGCAGCCAACGAATCAGCAAATGCGCCAAATCAGGACCAGCAATAGACACAAAACGTGAGATAATTCACAAATATTGCGATAGTCTCTTGCTGTCATCATGCGATCCAACGTGCCAAGAGGCAAAATTCACATGCCAAAGATGTCGATTCAAGACTCCGTGATGGCACTCAGCGTTTGACCGAAAACGAGCAGCAAGGCTGTTCAACATGCAAGGAGACCGGTTTGGTACAAATCAACACGCGTAAATTGCTATTTACCAAACAAAGCTACTGGTTCAGTGCCCCCCACGAAGTTGAAGGCTGCGATGCAGCCTTCTTCTACGCAACGGAAGAGAACGTCGACCTGCCAGGATTCAAGCGCACCGAATCAAAGACCCTGACGATCCAGCTCGATCAGGATGCAGACGCGCTGATGAAGAACATGAGCAAAAGCTGCCGCTACGAAGTCAACCGTGCGGGGCGAGAAGGCCTGGTTGTCAAAAAGGACACCGATGCCGAAGCTTTTTATGAAATCTATAGTGAATTCGTCGACGCAAAAGGGTTTTCCGGCGATCTGGACATGTTCTGGAACTTCGTTGAAAACGGCGCGCTGTACACCTGCTATTGGAACGATGAGCTGATCAGCGGATTGCTCACCCTGCAAGACGACAAACATTCTCGCTGGATTCTCAGCGGCTCCAAACGCCTCTCCAGCGATGACAAACAGGTCGCCATGATCTCGGGGCTTTCAAACCGCTTGCTGGTGTGGCAAGCCATGCTGGACGCCAAAGACAGTGGCAAACAGGTCTTCGACCTGGGTGGCTATTTTGATGGTGATGATGAATCGCACCCGGAATATCGAATCGCCCGCTTCAAAAAAGGCTTCGGTGGTGAATCAGTGACCCAGTACAAATACCAGAAAACCTACTCCAGTCTGTTGAAAGCCGCCAAACACATCAAGAAGAGTGGTTAAGCCATGAAGCCCCTGATCAACAAGGTTCTCGCGGGACTCGCGCCCATCGCCATATCCGTACGCAAGCGTAAACTGGTACTTTGCTACCACCGCTTTTCGGAAGCAGGATATGACGATCCGTTTTTCAACCCGGTATCGACCATGCCGTTGGCCGAGCTACGCAAACAACTGAAGTGGCTGCTGAGCTTCGCCGACATCGTTGACCTGGAAACCTTGCTGAACAGCGACAGCAGCGACTGGCAAGTAGCCATTACGATAGATGATGGCTACAAGGACGTTGCGGACCTGGCGCTACCCGTGTTCGAGTCGATGAATACACCAGTCACCTGGTTTATTGCTACCCGCCCGGTCGAAGATGCCAGCTGGATTCCCTGGTGGGATATGGCAGCCTGGATACAGCGACAGACCAGCGGACAGCTAACACTAAACACGGATGACCTAACGGGTTCCTTCGAGCTGGCTGAAGCATCAAGTCGCCAGCAAATAGCAGCGACTCTTCGCAAACTGGCCTTATTCAACGGTATTGACGCCGCGGAGCAATTGGTAAGCTCAATCAGCAGTCAGTTGGAAGTCCCAGACAACGCATTTATACGTCCTGCAGACCTCCTCGCCATCAAAAGCTCTCCGATCCTTACCTTGGCCCCACACACTCATCAGCATCCAAACCTCGCCCTTCTGAGCAAATCAGAGCAAGAGAACGAGTTCAATGTGTCATACCAGAAGCTCGAAGAATGGGGACTAAACCCTGCCAAGTGGCTTGCATACCCTTTCGGGAAGGAATGGGCACGTTCGATGGATACCCACGAAACGGCCAGTGCACTGGGCTACAAGGGCGCTTTCACCACCAATATCGACTTTGTTGAAGCCGATACCAACCCTCATACCGTACCAAGAATCAGCGTCGACGGCCGCTGGAATATGGCTGCCTTTCAAGCACGAACCGTGTTCGCACCTATCCAACAACGAGTGAAAGCGGCATTGCGCTAATTTGTCCAACGAGCGCATAGGATTATTCTCATCAGCATTTGATGGGCGCAAGCGCACCATCCTATGGCGTTTGCCCCACAGACCTAATACGGCTTACGGGAGCGTGCTTGTTCCGTGAACGCCCGGCGGCCCGCCCGCATGGGTTACGGTGCTGGAATGAAGATTATGTATGGAGGTGCTTGAGTCGCAGAGGCGATGACCTCAATGAGTCCAACGCTGCGCGTTGTCTGGCTTCGCCACGCCTGCGGCGCTGCAGGCTGGCACCTTCGGTGCATCGCCTGTCACATGGGCCCGATATCAGTAACAGAGACCCACGTATTCTACCCATAACCCAGCAGGGCAACCGGGTATGAACTGCGCATAAAGAAAAACCCCAGCAGGTTTCCCTGCTGGGGTTTTGGGTTAGACCGGGGTCGCGCTCGACCTTGACGTGCTCGGCAAGCTCGTAACGAAAAAACCCCTGACCGCGTAAGCGATCAGGGGTTTTGGATAAGAGCTTGACGATGACCTACTCTCACATGGGGAAGCCCCACACTACCATCGGCGATGCTGCGTTTCACTTCTGAGTTCGGAAAGGATTCAGGTGGTTCCACAGCTCTATGGTCGTCAAGCAAACTGGTTTGGTG
>NZ_AUGV01000021.1 GCF_000422845.1 Oceanobacter kriegii DSM 6294 | reverse complement strand
CTGTGCGGTGACCACTGCTTTTCTGGTGCGTCGTACCTTGTTGCCGGGTAAACCGGTGGCGGCGGAATCGGTTTAAGCGTCAGGTGTTGTGATGGGCACAAGTGCCCATCCTATTTTCCTCCCGACATCCGACATCCGACATCCGACATCCGACATCCGACATCCGACATCCGACATCCGACATCCGACATCCGACATCCGACACCCGACACCCGACACCCGACACCCGACACCCGACACCCGACATCCGACACCCGACATCCGACTCCCGACTCCCGACTCCCGACTCCCGACTCCCGACTCCCGACTCCCGACGCCAAACCCATCTACTTGCCTATTCCCGTCATTTTTCTTCTCCGCTGATATTTCGCTGCCGATTGAGCGTTTTTCTGACCCTTTGGCATGGTGTGTAACAAATGCCCTAATTGGCGATTGAATGTTCTTTGTACAGGCCCGAATCATCCTTCGAGTTTGGGCTATACGTGACAGAGTGAGCAAAGCGTTACAAAAGTGGCATTTTTTCTGCAATTTATTTCGGGTTGAAAATATTTAGACATCTAATGGATTTTTAATCTCTACAGTGCCCGTGGTTACTGGGCTGCTCCCCCGATCGACCTCTTTGCGACCCCCTCTTGTCTGCCCTCGACACGTTTGTTCAAAGCCGACTGCCCGGTTGACAGCGCTTTCACGTCCATGTTTTTTTATTAAACGTTCATTTAAGAAAAAACATTTCGGACACGAATGAGCGTGTCAGCAGGTTGCCCTATGCCCAAATTGGGAGTTGCAGAAATACGTAGACCACAACTGATCGAGGCCACCATGGACTCCATCAATGAGGTGGGTTTGCACAAGGCCAGTGTGGTGATGATCAGCGGTAAGGCGGGAGTGTCCCCGGCCATCATCAATCACCACTTTGGCGGCAAGGACAATTTGCTGGAAGCGACCATGCGAACGGTGCTGAAGCATCTGTCGCAGAGCGTGACCGAACGACTGAAGCAGGTTGATCGCCGTGACGTGGTCGGCCGACTGAATGCCATCGTCAGCGGTAACTTTGACGACACCCAGACCGAATCCCGGGTGGTGAAAACCTGGTTGGCGTTCTGGACCCAGTCGATGCACGACAAGGCCCTGTATCGCCTTCAGCGCGTCAATGAGCAGCGTTTGCTGTCCTACCTGCGCTACGAGCTGAAACAGGTGATGCCGCAAGATCAGGCCGTTCAGGTGGCACAAACCATCGCCGCCCTGATCGACGGCATCTGGCTGCGCGGGGCACTGAAGCCGGAAGGCATTGATGTGCCGCTGGCGAAAAAACTGATTAACGACTACATCCGCGAGCAGCTGGAATGCAAGTGCCACAGTGCCGTGGCCAGCGCGAATGCAGCGTCGCAATACACCGAATCAAACAGGTAACAGACACGATGGAAACCCAAGCTCTATACATTCACGGCCAGTACCAGGACGCGACTTCCGGCGAAACCTTCGCCAGCGTGAACCCGGCAACCGGTGAGGTGATTGCCCAGGTGCAGCAGGCCTCCGCCGCTGACGTCGACAAAGCCGTGGCGTCTGCCAAAGAAGGCTTCAAGGTCTGGTCTGCCATGACCGGTATGGAACGTTCCCGCATCTTGCGCAAGGCGGTTGAGATCCTGCGTGAACGCAACGACGAACTGGCCATGCTGGAAGTGCTGGATACCGGTAAGCCGATTCAGGAAGCCGACTGCGTCGACATCGTCACCGGTGCCGACGTGATTGAATACTACGCCGGTCTGGCGCCAACCATTCAGGGCGACCAACAGGATCTGGGCGGCACCAACTTCTTCTACACCCGCCGCGAGCCACTGGGTGTGGTGGCTGGTATCGGTGCCTGGAACTACCCGATCCAGATAGCCATGTGGAAATCCGGCCCGGCGCTGGCCGCTGGTAACGCGATGATCTTCAAGCCTTCGGAAGAAACCCCGCTGACGGCACTGAAACTGGCTGAAATCTTCACCGAAGCCGGTCTGCCGGATGGCGTGTTCAACGTGGTGCAGGGCGACTACCGCGTCGGCGAAGCCCTGACTCATCACCCTGAAATTGAAAAAATCTCCTTCACCGGCGAATGCGGCACTGGTCAGAAAGTGATGGCGGCGTCGGCTTCCTCGCTGAAAGACGTGACCATGGAACTGGGTGGCAAGTCGCCGCTGATCGTGTTCGACGATGCCGATCTGAAAACCGCGGTATCCGGCGCCATGATCGCCAACTTCTACACCCAGGGCGAAGTGTGCACCAACGGTACTCGCGTGTTTGTTCACGAATCCATCTACGACGCCTTCCTGGAGCAGCTGGCAGAACGCACCGCCAAGCTGACCATCGGTGACCCGACCAACCCGGATACCCAAATCGGCGCGCTGATCAGCGAAGACCACATGGGCAAGGTGCTGGGTTACATCGACGCCGCCAAAGCGGCTGGTGCTCGCCTAGTGATTGGCGGCGAACGTGAAATGGCCGGTGAATGTGCTAAGGGTGCCTTCGTGCAGCCAACCGTGTTTGCCGATTGCAGCGACGACATGCCGAACGTCAAGGACGAAATCTTTGGCCCGGTGATGTCGGTACTGAAGTTCAGCTCCGAAGACGAAGTGATTGCCCGCGCCAACGACACCAAGTTCGGCCTGGCAGCTGGCGTATTTACCAAGGACTTCTCCCGTGCTCACCGTGTGATTGCGGCGATGGAAGCGGGCATTTGCTGGATCAATACCTGGGGTGCATCGCCAGCAGAAATGCCGGTTGGCGGTTACAAGCTGTCCGGTATCGGTCGTGAGAATGGCATCGAAACCCTGCACCACTACACCCAGATCAAGAGTGTGTTTGTTGAGCTGGGCGAACTGGAGAGCCCTTACGAATGAGCCAATACGATTACATCATTGTCGGCGCGGGCAGCGCCGGTTGTGTGCTGGCCAACCGACTGACTGAAAGCGGCGAGCACAAGGTGCTGTTGCTGGAAGCCGGTGGCAGCGACAAGAGTATTTTTATCCAGATGCCTACGGCGTTGTCGTACCCGATGAACACCGAAAAGTACGCCTGGCAGTACGAAAGCCTGAAAGAAGAAGGCATCGACAACCGCGTACTGCATTGTCCCCGTGGCAAGGTGCTGGGTGGTGGTTCGTCCATCAACGGCATGGTGTACGTCCGTGGCCACGCCAAGGACTTCGACCAGTGGCAGGATGAAGGCGCGGAAGGCTGGGATTACCAGAACGTGCTGCCGTATTTCAAGAAAGCCGAAACCTGGTTCCAGGGTGAAGACCAGTACCGTGGTGGCAACGGCCCTGTCGGTACCAACAACGGCAACAACATGAGCCTGAACCCGCTCTATCAAACCTTTATCGACGCCGGTAAAGATGCGGGTTACCCGGTGACCGAAGACTACAACGGTTACCAGCAGGAAGGCTTTGGCACCATGCACATGACCGTTGACGGTGGTGTGCGGGCGTCGACCTCCAACGCCTATCTGCGCGATGCCATGAAGCGTCCGAACCTGACCCTGATTACCGGTGTGGTGGCCCACAAGGTACTGCTGGAAGGCAAACAGGCGGTTGGTATCCAGTACGAAAAAGGCGGCAAGGTGGAACAGGCCACGGCCAGCCGTGAAGTGGTGCTGTCGGCCGGTTCGATCGGCTCGCCGATGCTGCTGCAACTGTCTGGTATTGGCCCCAAAGACGTACTGGATAACGCCGGTGTTGACGTGGTGCAGGAACTGCCGGGAGTGGGTGAAAACCTGCAGGATCACCTCGAAGTGTACTTCCAGTTCTACTGCAACAAGCCGATTACCCTCAACGGCAAGCTGGACCTGATCAGCAAGGGCATGATTGGTACTCGCTGGATTCTGTTCAAGGACGGTCTGGGCGCGACCAACCACTTTGAAAGCTGTGCCTTTATTCGCTCCCGTGCCGGTCTGGAATCACCGAACATCCAGTACCACTTCCTGCCAGCAGCGATGCGTTACGACGGCCGTGCGGCCTTTGATGGCCACGGTTTCCAGGTGCACGTCGGCCCGAACAAGCCGGAAAGCCGCGGCAAGGTATGGATCAACTCCGCTGATCCGCACCAGAAGCCATCGATCAAATTCAATTACATCAGCACCGAGCAGGATGTGCAGGACTGGCGCGACACCATCCGCCTGACCCGCGAAATCATCAACCAGCCAGCCTTTGACGAGCTGCGTGGTGAAGAAATCCAGCCGGGCATGAGCGTCCAGACCGACGAAGAAATCGACGCCTGGGTGCGTGACAACGTGGAGTCTGCCTATCACCCGTCCTGCACCAACAAGATGGGTGCCGACGACGACCCGATGGCGGTGCTGAACAATCAATGTCAGGTGCGAGGCATCGACAGCCTGCGGGTGGTCGACTCGTCGATCTTCCCGACCATCACCAACGGCAACCTGAACGCCCCGACCATCATGGTGGCGGAACGAGCTGCCGACATGATTCTGGGCAAAACCTTGCAGCCAGCCGCTGGCGTTCCGGTATGGATCGACAGCGAATGGCAAACCCGTCAACGCCAGGGCGAAGCCAAGCGTCCCCTGGCGGCGGCCACTGCTGAACCAGGTTCTGACTCGACCAGCCCGCTGCAAAGCGCCTGACGAGCAAACACACGGTGGCTCAGCAGGAGCCACACCGGGCCGCTTCATGGCGGGAGCGATGCCCGGTTATCCGCAAATGATTGCGAAGAAACCGCCAACCATCCGGGAGAAAACAATGAAAGCAGGAAAGACCCTTACGACCGCCGCACTGACCCTCGCTGTGTCTGGCACCGCTATGGCCGCCGACTGTGATCTGGTGCGCTTTGCAGATGTAGGCTGGACTGACATCACCGCGACCACCGCCGCAACTTCCGTGGTACTGGAAGGCATGGGCTACGACACCCGTACCCAGCTGCTGTCCGTGCCAGTGACCTACAAGTCGCTGGCCAACAACGACATTGACGTATTCCTTGGCAACTGGATGCCAACCATGCAGGCCGATATCGCGCCGTACCTGAAAGACGGCAGCGTGGTCGATCTGGGCCCGAACCTGACCGGCGCCAAATACACCCTGGCGGTACCCAAGTACGCCTTTGATGCCGGTGTGAAGAGCTTTGCCGATATCGCCAAAAACGCCGACAAGTTCGACGAAAAAATCTACGGTATCGAGCCGGGTAACGACGGTAACCGTCTGATCCAGAGCATGATCGATGACAACGCCTTCGGTCTGGAAGAGTTCACCCTGGTGGAATCCTCCGAAGCCGGCATGTTGTCCCAGGTGCAGCGCGCTGTGCGTCGTGACAAGTGGGTGGTTTTCCTGGGTTGGGCACCACACCCGATGAACGCCAACATCGAGATGGAATACCTCGACGGTGGTGACGACTTCTTCGGTCCTAACTACGGCGGTGCCAACGTACACACCAACATCCGTAAAGACCTGATCAGCGAATGCCCGAACGTTGGCAAGTTCGTTTCCAACCTGAAGTTCTCGCTGCCAATGGAGAACGAAATCATGGGCGCAATCCTCAACGATGGCAAAAAGCCACCGATGGCGGCAGAAGCCTGGCTGAAGGCTAACCCGGAAGTGCTGGATGCCTGGCTGGACGGCGTAACCACCAAAAACGGCCAGCCTGCGCTGCCTGCCGTGAAGAAATTCCTGGACATCTGATCCACGGATTTCGCTTTGAAATCCCTTCCCGACGGGCGTAGGTAACGCCCGTTCGGGAGTCTTCTGACAAGTCTGTGGCCAGCGCGCTGGAGTGCGCAGACTTCTCCGGAGATTCCCCGTCATCCCATCGGGATGGCGTCGACAAGAATGACGACTAGAGGCTGACTATGAACTGGCTTGCTGACAACAAACTCCCGCTGGGCCAATGGATGGAAACATTCGTTGACTGGCTGACAGACCACGGTGCGTGGTTCTTCGACATGATCGCTATTTCTCTGGAGTGGGTTATTACCGGTCTGGTAGACCTGTTCCAGTGGTTCCACCCGGGTGTGCCGATTCTGGCCACCGCGGCGATTGCCTGGTTTATCCACAAGAGCGTGCCACTGGTGGCCTTTGTGGTGGCTGCCATGCTGCTGATCATTAACCTCGGTTACTGGCCGGAAATGATCGAAACCTTTGTGCTGGTGGTGACCGCCACCGTGATTTGTATTCTGCTGGGTGTGCCGCTGGGCATCTTTGCGGCCCACAAGCCTTGGGTGTACAGCTACATGCGCCCGGTGCTCGACCTGATGCAAACCGTACCGACCTTTGTGTACCTGATTCCTACCCTGGTGCTGTTTGGTCTGGGTGTGGTGCCGGGTCTGATTTCTACCATCATCTTTGCCATCGCCTCGCCGATTCGTCTGACTTATCTGGGCATTCGCAACGTGCCGGAAGAACTGGTTGAAGCGGGTAAGGCCTTTGGTGCCACGCCTCGCCAGCTGCTGTGGAAAGTGGAACTGCCAGCCGCCATGCCAAGCATCATGGCCGGTGTTACCCAGTGCATCATGCTGTCGCTGTCGATGGTGGTGGTTGCTGCTCTGGTGGGTGCCGACGGTCTGGGTAAACCGGTTGTGCGGGCACTGAACACCGTGAACATCTCGCAAGGTTTTGAAGCCGGCATCACCATCGTACTGGTGGCCATTATTCTCGACCGTATCTTCAAAGCACCTGGCAAATCGGAGGCATAATCATGACTGCTGCAATCTCTGTTCGTAATCTCGACGTTGTCTTCGGTGACAAGGTAGATCCGGCGCTGGCGCTGCTGGATCAGGGCAAAACCCGTCAGGAAATCATTGAAGCCAGCGGCAGCGTGGTGGGCGTTCACAACGCCAGCATCGATGTTCAGCAAGGTGAAATCTGCGTGCTGATGGGCCTGTCCGGTTCCGGCAAGTCCTCGCTGCTGCGTGCGGTGAACGGCCTTAACCCGATTTCCCGTGGTCAGGTGCTGGTGAAGGATGGCGACGGCCATGTCGACATCGGCTCCTGCGACGCCAACACCCTGCGTCGTATGCGTGCCCAGCGTGTCTCCATGGTGTTCCAGAAATTCGCCCTGATGCCTTGGCTGTCAGTGCTGGATAACGTTGCCTACGGCCTTGAAATGATGGGCATGGGCAAAGCGGAGCGCCACGCCAAGGCGATGGAACAGCTGGAAATGGTTGGCCTGGCCGACTGGAAAGACACCCTGCCATCCGGCCTGTCCGGTGGTATGCAGCAGCGTGTGGGCCTGGCTCGTGCCTTTGCCATGGACACCGACATCCTGCTGATGGACGAGCCGTTCTCGGCGTTGGACCCGCTGATTCGTGCACAGCTGCAAGATGAACTGCTGGAGCTGCAACGCAAGGTTAACAAGACCATCCTGTTCGTATCCCACGACCTCGATGAAGCCCTGAAAATCGGCACCAACATCGCCATCATGGAATCCGCCCGCATCATTCAGCACGGCAAACCGGAAGACATCGTAATGAACCCGGCTACCCCGTACGTGGAAGACTTTGTGGCCCACACCAACCCGCTGAACGTACTGGCCGGTCGCTCGCTGATGACTGCGGCGGCGGACTTGAAAAAGAACAATGGCGAAAGCCAGATCTGCGGCGAGAAAGGCATCTGGCTGTCAGAAGATGGCAAAACCGCGCACATGGCGGGCAAAAACATCCCACTGCAAAACTGCGAAGCCCGCGGTGGTGCGATTCCGGCCACGGGCACCATGGCGGTGACTTCTCCGGACATCTCCATGCGACGGGCAATTGAAATCCGCTATGCCACCGAACAGCCGGTACTGCTGATGGAAAACAACCAGTTGGTGGGTGTGCTGACCGACCACAATTTCTACCACGCCATGCTGGGCAAACACTTCAGCTGCGGCGAAGCCGAAATGGCGAGCTGACAGGCCTGAAATTTGGCTCAGGCGGTTGCTCCCCAGCCGTCTGACAATCTCCTGACCAGCCCCTAATTGCCGCCTCTCCCCGAACGATCCCCGGCGGTAACAAGCGAAAGCGTCAGTGAAAGGCAGCAGGCGAAAAGCACGATAAAGCAGTACGAATTGGCGGCATGAGCATGGCTCAGCCGCCTTTTTTGTAGCTGTCGTTCAGAAAGGCCCAGGATCAGAAGGGCCCAGCAGGTTCTTCTGTGGGAGGCAGCTTGCTGCCGATGGTTTATCGAGAGCAAGCTCTCTCCCACAATATTGCCTAGACCTCAGACGCCAGACTCCAGACAGTTAGCCCCGACGAGCAAGCAACTTGTCGCGGTATTCGTTGGGGTCCTTGATATTGGCGTTCATGCCTTCCACCGACTGCTGGTGCTGAACGGTTTCCAAACGGCTGAGCCAGAAGCGGGTGGCAGCACCGCGCAGCAAGGTATTCCAGTTGTGTTCTTCGGCGGCGGTAAAAGGGCGAACGGACTGATAACCGGCCAGTAAAGCATCGCGATTATCCACAATCCAGTCGCCGTTCTTCTCGCTGCACCAGTCGTTGGCAACGATCGCCAGATCGTACAGCCACACCCCTTCGCAGGCGTTGTACCAGTCCAGTACCGCGCCGACTTTCAAATCATCGCCACTGCCTTCAAACAACACGTTGTCTGTGAACAGATCACCGTGAATCCAGCCCCGAGGCAGGGATTTCCAGACATCGCGCTGGCTCATCTGGAACTGGTATTCGTCATCCAGCAGCTGATAGTCGGCGTCGTCCAGCAGGGCTTTGGCGTTGCTGTGCATATTGGCCCACCACCCAAAACCCCGGCTGTTGGCGCGCGGTTGTTCCAGCACTGCGGAACCCAAATGCAGACGCGCCAGCAATTCACCGATTTCGCGGCATTGCGATGGCGTTGGTCGCTCAATGTGATGGCCCTTCAGCATTTCACACAGAATCGCCGGCTTGCCCGCCAGCTCGTGCAGCCATTCGCCGTTCTGGTCGGCCAGCGGCGCAGGTACCACAAAACCGGCACTGTTAAGGTGGCGAGCCAAACGCACAAACTCACGCACTTCGTGGGCCTGATGGTGTTCAAACAACGTCAGCACCCAGGCACCGGTTGCGGTGTGAATGCGGTAGTTGGTGTTTTCCACACCACCCTGAATGCCATGGACTTCGGTAATGTCTCCAAAGCCAAACGGCTGGAAATACTGGTTCAGAGTGGTTGGGTCCAGATGGGTGTACACCGCCATCGTGTTACGGCTCCGGCTGAAGGATTGAGTCAACCGGGCATAATGCCACGTTCCGGGCGGCTTGCCTGCCGTTTCACGACAACTTTGTACTCTTCCGCGGCGTGAATTCGTTGAAACGGAAACTTCTGTTACCAAGTGAAACATTAGGGGGCGCTATTTGAGCATTTAAGGATCATTTTGGTGCGGCGAGTGTGGTTTTGATGGTTTTTTGAACAAAGAGGAGTGGGGTGGCGGTTTTTCATTAAATGACCATTTAATTAAAGAGCAGTCCAAAAACGAATGCATTGCTCAAAAATCGTGTCGTTTTCAGGCAATTGACGGAATTGAAAACGCCGCCCAATGTTTCTGGCCTGCTGATTGCTATGACCAAAAAATACCGCAAATACCATAAATTTCCCCGCCAAGAGGGTGACACTATGCAATCGTTCTCTGCTGATCTGGGCCGTCCGGCCTTCAAGGTAGCCGCAGGCCCAACCCGTATCGGTTTCCTGCTGTTGGAAAACTTCACCATGATGGCCTTGGCCACGGCGGTGGAGCCCCTGCGTATGGCTAACCAGCTGAGTGGCAGGGAACTGTATGAATGGCATTTGGTGAGCGCCACCGGCCGCGCCGTTCAGGCCAGCGATGGCATTCCGGTGGTACCTGAATTCTCGACCCAGAACGCGCCGCAGTTCGACACCCTGATTGTGGTGGGTGGCGTGAACATTGTGCAAAGCTGCCGCAAGGCAGAAGTGGACTACGTGGCCTCTCTGGCGCGTAAAGACATGGTGCTGGGTGGCATCTGCACCGGCGCTCTGGCATTGGCTGCTGCTCGTCAGCTGGACGGTTACAGCGTCAGCGCCCACTGGGAATGCATCGCTTCCATGAAAGAGCGTTACCCCAATGTGAATTGCAACACCCGCCTGTTCACCGTCGATCGCGATCGCATTACCGCATCCGGTGGCACCGCTCCGCTGGACATGATGCTGTACCTGATTTCCGCCCAGCACGGTGCCGCGCTGTCGAACGCCATTTCCGAAATGTTCGTCTACGACCGCATGCGCAACCAGGCCGACCAGCAGCGCATCCCGCTGCGTCACCTGCTGAGTTCTGCGCAGCCAAAACTGGTGGAAATTGTTGAGCTGATGGAAGCCAACATTGAAGAACCGATTGAGCTGGAAGACCTGGCCTCGTTTGCCGGTATCTCCCGCCGCCAGCTGGAGCGCTTGTTCCACAACTATCTGGACTGCACCCCGTCGCGTTACTACCTGAAACTGCGTCTGGAACGCGCCAAGCAGCTGCTGAAGCAAACCACCATGCCGGTGATCGAAATCTCCACCGCTTGTGGCTTTGTATCCACACCGCACTTCAGCCGTTGTTACCGCAAATACATGGGGGTTTCCCCACGTGAAGAACGCATGGGCACCTGGAACGACAACGCCGACAACCGCTTTGCCGCTGCCGCCATGGACCAACAGCCATTTGGCGTACTGGACGACAACCAGGGTCGCAACTCACTGATGGCCGCGCGCTTTGAACCCAGCTTTGGCTCCGTGAAACTGGAGCCATCGCTGAACTGATCGAATTCGATTCTGACACTATCACGGCTTGCCCCCTGGCCTCTGGTCAGGGGGCTTTTTTGTGCTTGCCATCTGATGCTGTGATGTTGAAGCGCTGCGCGTTGACGGCAAGAATATCTGGCGGGAAGGAGCCTACAGCTCCATGACCATCTCGTGCCACGACATTCCCCCATGCTCGGACGGGGAAGGTTTCACGTAGCGATAACCAAAGTGCTTGTACAAGTCGACGTGACGTTCCTTGCACATCAGATGAATGGTTTCTTTACCCAATCCACGCATCTGCTCAATGAACCGACGCATCAGCAAGCTTGAGTAGCCCTTGCCCTGGTGGGCAGGGTCAAGTACCACCGACATGATCACCACGTTCGGGGCGGCCGCGTCGTGGCCGATGAGCTCTTTGAAGTCTTCGTCGGACATCACGACGTCATGGGCACAACCGCTGTTGATGAAACCTGCGATTTGCTGATCCAGCTCCATGATCAGGAAGCCCTCTGGATAGTGCGCGATCCGGGTTGCAATCTTCTCATGGGTTGCTGCCTCGTCGCCCTCATAAGCGTTGGCTTCAATATCAAAGCAGCGATCACAATCGGAGGGTACTGCTTGCCGGAAAGTGGGTACGGTCATATGGATCAATCCTGTTGCTGCGCCATCAGACGGGTGTGGAGGCGCTTTCAGTGTAAGTCTACGGGTATTTAAACGTGCATAATCTGCATTCTTTTCATGGGGGGCTGAATGTTATGCACTTGAATCTACGCCGAATAGATCTGAATTTGCTGCTGGTGTTCGATTCGCTGTATCGGAACCGCAGTGTTACCGCCGCTGCGGAAGAACTCGCAATGAGTCCATCAGCCTGTAGTCATGCACTTTCCAGATTGCGTCAGGCCCTCTCGGATGAATTATTCGTACGCTACGGTAGCGCCATGCAGCCTACCGTTCAGGCAGAGCAGCTGGTGGGGTCTGTAAGCGAAGCGCTGCGGATTCTGTCATCGGGACTGGGGGCATCAGGGCCATTTACCCCTGCTACGAGTAAGCAGACCTTCACATTTGCAGCATCGGACATCACGTCTCTGGCAGTACTGCCGAAACTTACAGCCAGGCTGGAGCAACTGGCTCCTCACCTTCAGCTCAGGGTAATCAGTTCAAGTCATAGGGATTCACTGGATGACCTGGCTTCCGGGCGAGCTCAATTCGTGTTGGGCTTTGCTGATGATTACAGCGGCTCGTATGAGGGAGTCGAGGCTCTGGAAGGGTTTTCAGATGATTATGTAGTCGTCGCGAGCAGCGCCCATCCAGATATAGGGTCAACATTGTCGCTGGAAGAGTACCTTAAATCCCAACATGTCGTTGTTGTTCCTTGGAGTGATGCTGGCAGCGTGATTGATGCGGCGCTAGCCCGGCAAGGGCTAGGCCGCGATGTTGCTGTGCAAGTGCCAGGCCTTGCAGTGGCGCCGCTACTTGTGGACAACTCAAGGCTTCTTCTAACGCTGCCTCGTCTTGTCGCAGCTGTTTCATGATTCACGGTTTGTTACACATGAGACCCCATTTTCATCGCCGGGCTACGTCCTGAAGATATTGTTTCATGCACGTTATGCGAGCTCTCCGGGGCACCGATGGATGCGTGAGCAGCTGGGTATATTGCTCGGGAATATGGACTCCACGAGATCATAAGATCACCCTGCTATCACTGTTTTCACACACTGACCTCTGGGCACTGACCAGAGATCCCGGGAGGGATACAAGGCGGTCAGACGCTGCGATGCTGAGGTGCGGAGTTGGATGGCACTCGCTGCGCTCGTTTATCCAACCTACGATTGTTTTTTTGCATCGTGTCCAAGTGCTCTGAGTAGGGCGATAAAGACGCGAAGCGACTGCCATCTGACGTTGTGGTGTGGAAGGGAATTCAGTCCTGAAGAAGTCCATCGAGAGCAAGCTCTCTCCCACAATGTTGCCCAGGCCTCAGACTTCAGACTTCAGACTTCAGACTTCAGACTTCAGACTCCAGACTCCAGACTCCAGACTCCAGACTCCAGACTCCAGACTCCAGACTCCAGACTCCAGACTCCAGACTTCCCCAACACGCGGCGCAGAGGGTAAGAGACGGGTCGTTATCAGTCATACCGGGTGCGGCCAATGGTCCAGAATGGATGTTGTAGCGGTTGGTCTGGTGGTGGTCACCAGACCCGGTTCTCCAGAGAACCAATCCTGTCCTCCGGCGGCTCTTGCCGGTTGGCAGTTGACTCGTAAGAGTTCATCTTGTCTGTTTGGGGCTCCCTTTGGGAGCCCCTTTTTTATGTTTTTCTTTTGCTCTCTCACTACCCTGAAGACGGCTGGCGGAGCCGGAATGCTGCGAGTCGTAAACAGGCAGTTAGTGTTGGCAGCGGCTCCGTAGACTGGGACGGTATCTTGTACCGCGATCTGCCGGTAAACGACCGGTTCAGAGGGAAATCATCATGAACGAAGCCCAGAAGCTCCACCAAGAATCCATCATTATTGACGGCCTGATCATCGCCAAATGGAATCGCGACCTGTTTGAAGATTTCAAAAAAGGCGGCCTCACCGCGGCCAACTGCACGGTGTCGGTGTGGGAGAACTTCCAGAAAACCGTCGATAACATCGTCGATATGAACAACCTGATCGAAGCCAACAGCGATCTGGTGATGAAGGTAAAAACCACCGACGATATCCTCAAGGCCAAGGAGCTGGGCAAAACCGGCATCATGATGGGTTTCCAGAACGCCCATGCCTACGAAGACCAGATTGGTTACGTGCAGGTGTTCAAGGACCTCGGCGTGGGTGTGGTGCAGATGTGCTACAACACCCAGAATCTGGTGGGCACCGGTTGCTACGAGCGTGACGGCGGTCTGTCCGATTTCGGTCGTGAAATCGTCGCTGAAATGAACCGTGTGGGCGTCATGTGTGACCTGTCCCATGTGGGTTCAAAGACTTCGGAAGAAGTGATTCTGGAATCCAAAAAGCCGGTTTGCTATTCCCACTGTCTGCCGTCGGGCCTGAAAGAACATCCGCGTAACAAGTCGGATGAAGAACTGAAGTTCATCGCCGACCACGGCGGCTTTGTCGGCGTTACCATGTTTGCGCCGTTCCTGAAAAAAGGCATCGAATCCACCGTTGACGATTACGCTGAAGCGATCGAATACATCGTTAACATCTGCGGTATCGACTCGGTGGGTATTGGCACCGACTTCACTCAGGGCCACGACCAGCAGTTCTT
Source organism: Oceanobacter kriegii DSM 6294 (assembly GCF_000422845.1). Classification (GTDB taxonomy): domain Bacteria; phylum Pseudomonadota; class Gammaproteobacteria; order Pseudomonadales; family Oceanobacteraceae; genus Oceanobacter; species Oceanobacter kriegii. The sequence continues at coordinate 54,041 of NZ_AUGV01000021.1, read as the reverse complement.
TGAATGGCTGACTCACGACAAGGGGTATGCCCGCCGTCTGACCAACTTCGGCAAGATCATCAACCCGGAAGGCATTCGCACCGTGGGTGAATTCCCGAACCTGACCGAAACCCTGCTGAAACGCGGTTTCAGCGCCAACGATGTGTCGAAAATCATGGGCGGCAACTGGGTACGCGTATTGAAGGACGTGTGGGGCGAGTAAAACCGCTGCCATACACCTGAACCCAAAACAAAACGGGCCGCTGATTAGCGGCCCGTTTTGGTTGGTGCTGTATGCGGATTACTTGCCGGCATTCAGGGCCGTTTCAGGTACGTCCGACTCCCATTGCTGGTAAATAGCGGCCAATTCGCCGCTGGCCAGTAGCGCTTTCATGCGCTCGTTATAGAGCTCGATCAGGGTCTTCGATAACTCGCTGTTGGCGAAGGCAACGTACACATCGGTGCCTTCCGGCATTTCATTGGCGTCGTAGTCGTCCTCGGCAAAACCGGTTTCTTCTAACGCCAGTTCAATTTCATCCCACTCGTCGATCAGGTAATCGATCTTGCCTTCGTTCAGGTACTCCAGCCCCTGTGCTGTGGTGCGGAACTCAATCAGCTCGAAGTCGCGGTCTTCAATGGGGATCACCTCGTAATCCTTGATCCAGCCAACCCGGTGGCCGGTCAGACTGGCGCGGCCGTTGAACCCGGGTAGCGACGGGTTCTTGCTGAGCACCCACATGTACTCCACATCGATGGGGTAGTCCGGGAACAGCAGGTCCTCTTCGGTATCCCGGTACTCGCCAACAATGGCGTTGTACATGTTGTACTGGGTCACCATCTTCATGGCCCGGTTCCACGGCACATTGGTGTCTTTTACACGGATATCCAGCGGCTCGTAAATCGCCTTCAGTACCTGCCAATACAGCCCGGTGCCATCGGCGTTGGTGTAATCGGGCCATTCCGGTGCCACCACGGTAAACAGCTTGACGTTCTCCCGACTGAACACGTCCTTGGGTGTATCGGCCTGACTGGTTGCTGCACACAACAGTGATAGCCACAGCGCTGCCATGGGCAGCAGAATCGATCGGGTGTTACGTGTTAACCGCATGATGACGTCCTCTTCGGCGTTCAGTACCAGCTGGAAAAATACGTGATAGTTCAATCATTAATGTCAGCATAAACGGATTTATCCAGCGCAAACAGGGATATACATCCGATCTGTGACAATTGAACCTGTTTTGAGTTTAGGCGTATGTGTGGCGGCTGGTGTGTTTAGTACGCGGCAAAAGAGGCAACAGCTGAAAATGGGGAGGCTGTTGCCGAAGGCCTGACTCATGCAGGCGTAGGGAGGCAGGTTAGTAAGGGACCGCTCAGGCAGGTTTTCGCATGGCAATACCGCGCCCGGCCCGGTCTGGTTTGGGGAACGATTCGTGCCGTTTTTGCAGGGCCTTCACCTGTTCGGCAATCACGTTGTCAAACGGCGCTGGTCGATGGGTCTTCATGTCCATATGCAGTAGCAGGGTTTCAAATTCAGCCAACAGGTCACCGCTGCTGGTGTGTAGCATCTGGAAGAAAACCCGGAGCTTTTTGTTATCGCTGTCCAGTAGTTGGGCGACTACCGTCAAGGGCTCACCCTCGGTAATTTCTTGCAGGTAATGCACCATGCTTTGCAGGGTGTAAACCGACACATCGTGTTGTTCTCTGTAAGAGGCATCCAGGCCCAGATGATCGATCAATGCGTCAATGGCCTGGCTGAAGACCACCACATAACAGGCGTCGTTCATATGTCGGTTATAGTCAACCCATTGCGGGGCAACCTGTGTTTGGATCAGGGGTAGAAGGTGTGTCGTCGCCATGATTAAGTGCCTGTGCAGAGTGATTCAGAGGGTAAGCATGGCAAAGCTGAATCGCTGGAATTTGCACAAATCCGAATATCCTTGGACCGGAGCTTTATGTTTGAAGATATCCCGTTACCCGACCAACCCTACCGGATCTCATTTTTGTTGGTGCCTAATTGCTCGCTGTTTGGTTTAACGGCCATGCTGGCGCCATTGCGTCATGCCAATCGTTTGTCGGGGCGCACGCTTTACTGCTGGGAGTTACTGTCTGAATCCGGTGGCGAAGTGCCAACTGCAGATGGTCTGGCGTTAACCGCGGATCGTGCCATTGGTGAGGTCGAGTCCTGCCGCAATCTGATCGTGTGTTCCGGTGAAAAACCGCAGAACGGCTACTCCAGTGCTGTGTGTGGTTTCTTGCGCCGATTGGCTAATCACGGCACCAGTATCGGCAGTCAGGATACCGGAGCGATTTTGTTGGCAGAGGCGGGTGTGCTGGATGGTTATCAGAGCACGGTTCATTGGGAAAACCTGGATATGGCGCGTGAGCATTATCCCGGCGTAAGTTTTTTGGCAGAACTGTTTGTGATTGATCGCCGACGCTTTGCATGCTCAGGGGCGATGGCCGGGCTGGATATGATGCTGTATCTGGTTGAACGGCAGCACGGCCGGCAATTGGCGACGGCCGTCGCAGATGCCCTGATTTGTTCCCGAGCGCGTCCACACAACGACAGCCAATTGAGCGATTTGCAATATCAGCTCGACAGTCGCAATCCCAACCTGATCAATGCGGTTACCTTGATGCGGGAAAATATTGAAGACCCGCTGACCATTGCCCAATTGGCGTTGTTGGTTGACGTCTCCGAGCGTGAACTGGAACGCCTGTTCAAACGCTATTTGCAGCACACGCCCAATGCTTTTTATCGCAACTTGCGGTTGGAACGAGCGCGCAGCATGTTGCAACAAAGTCGTCTTAGCGTCACGGAGGTTGCCATGGCGTGCGGCTTTGCCTCCCTGTCTCACTTTACCCGCTGTTATCAGAAACAATACCAACGCCGCCCATCGGACGAGCGTTAGTTGCGGTGATTTGCTGTCACTGCTCCTGTCATACGCACACTTTGACTCGATGGTGCCATTTGAGCCAATCCGACGAAATCGCTCATTTCCAATGTGGACAAGTCGGATTTGGGCTAATGGGCATCGGTTAATGCCGAAATCTCCCATGTGTGATGGCGGAAGGTAGAGCTCTGGCCCGATACCGGCCTATCACTATCATCCGTTTGAGAGAGTTCCAGATGAACCCGGAAACCATCATTACCTGTGCTGTTACCGGCGCAGGTGACACCGCCAGCCGCAGTCCTCATGTACCGGTTACGCCACAGCAAATTGCTGATGCGGCGATTGAGGCCTGGAACGCAGGGGCAGCCATTGCTCACATCCATGTTCGAGATCCCGAAACCAGTCAATGCTCCCGACGAGTCGACTTGTATGCCGAAGTGTGTGAAATCCTGCGCGGCTCCAGCTGTGATGTGATCATCAACCTGACCGCGGGCATGGGTGGGGATCTTTATCTGGGCCCGGATCATGCCCCGACAGACTTTAGCGCCGAGACCGATCTGGTGGGCGCTACTGAACGGCTGTTGCATATCGAGGCCCTGAAGCCGGAAATCTGCACGCTGGATTGCGGCTCTCTGAACTTTGGCGACAGCAATCTGGTGTATGTCTCAACGCCGGATATGTTGCGCGCGGGCGCGGCTCGTATTCGGGATCTGGGCGTTACCGTGGAATTGGAAATTTTCGATACCGGCAACCTTTGGTTTGCCCTTCAAATGCGCAAGGAAGGACTGATTGACGACTCTGCCATGTACCAGCTGTGCATGGGCATTCCGTGGGGAGCGCCACCACAACTGAGCCTGCTGAAAGGCATGGTCGATATGCTTCCAGATAACGCGCACTGGACCTCATTTGCATTGGGCCGTCAGCAAATGCCGTGGGCTGCACAATCGATGTTGTTGGGTGGCCATGTGCGGGTTGGCCTTGAGGACAACCTGTACCTAAGTAAGGGTGTACTGGCGACCAACGGTCAGCTGGTGGAGAAGGCCGCTAACGTTGCCCGTGAGTTAGGCAGCAAGGTGCTGTCGCCTGCGGAAGCACGTCAGAAACTCGGTTTGCGAGGAGATCAGTGATGAATATTCAGGTGACTTATCCCGATTTTGCAGACGTAAAAACCGCGGGTGTGATCGGCACCGGGGTGATTGGTGGTGCCTGGGTGTTGCACTTCCTGCGCATGGGGCTCGATGTTGTCGCGTATGACCCGGGCCCGTCGGCGGAGCAAAAGATGTTGGCCATGATCGATAAGATCTGGCCAACCATGATCAAACTGGGTTTGCGCGATGGCGCTCGTCCTGACCGCATACGCTTTGTCGGAAGTCTCGGCGAACTGGCCGACGCTGTGGATTTTATTCAGGAGAGTACCCCGGAGCACCTCGGCCGTAAGCGCGCGTTGTTTGCAGAATTGGACAACTTGCTGGCGCCGGATGTCATTGTTATCTCCAGCACCTCCGGCTTCGCAATGACCGATATGGCGGCGGATGTGAAGGGTCATGCCGAGCGTTTTGTTGTTGGACACCCGTTCAATCCTCCCTATTTGGTGCCTTTCTGCGAAGTCTGTGGTGGAGAACAAACCGCGCAGGCGGTAGTTGACTGGACTGCCGGATTCTATGAATCGATCGGTAAAAAAGTCGCCAAAATGGAGCAAGAGTTGCCCGGCTTTATTGGTAATCGATTGCAAGAGGCACTGTGGCGTGAGGCGCTGCACATGGTCGCCAACAAGGAATGCTCGGTTGAGGATATCGATAAGGCGATTGCTTACGGCCCAGGCTTGCGTTGGGCAATTATGGGCCATTGCCTGACCTATCATCTGGGCGGCGGCCAGGGGGGAATGGCGCATCTGCTGGACCATTTTGAGGAGTCTCTGAAAGAACCCTGGACGCGATTGGAGGCACCGCCACTGACTCAGCAACTGAAGGACGACATGGTGGCTGGCTGCTTGTCGCAGGCCAATGGCGCCAGTATTGATGAATTGGTGCAGGAACGGGACGACTGCCTGATTCGCATCATGCAAACACTGGACGAGTATCGTCAGCAGCACGGTATTCAGCGTTAAACCAATACCCACCCGATGGCTGTCGGCGTGGGTATTTTTTTGACTGTCAGGGTCCCGGGACAGGATCAGGACGGAAGCACCTGAACAACAACGACATAACAGCAGGATGGTAAATACGATGAGGGGAATAGGATGAAAACAGAGAATCGATACGACAGTACCAACAAGGATTACTTGCTGGAGTACGTCAGTGATGAGCCGCTGTTTCGCGGTATGCACAAGGGCATGACGATTACTGCAAGCCTGTTGGTGTTGCTCTTTGTCGGGTTTACCGGCTTTAACTCAGAGCTGGCAGGACAGCTGTTTGGTACCGCTCGCAGCTGGATTGAATCAACCTTCGGTTGGTACTACATGATCACCGTGGTGGGGCTGATCGCCGTTTGTGCTTTCATCGTGGTCAGCCCCAAGGGCAACATCAAACTTGGCAGTAACGACTGCAAGCCGGACTATAGCCTGTTTACCTGGATGGCGATGTTGTTCTCGGCGGGTATCGGTATCGGGGTGCTGTTTTTTGGCGTGGCTGAGCCGATCTTCTATCTCGATAACAGTGGTGCTTTTGGTTACCCGAATAACCCTTATGCGGATATGGATGGCAACGTCGCTATCAATCAGGCGCGCGCCGAAGACGCCCTGAAAGTCGCGTTCTTTCACTGGGGATTTCATGGGTGGGCGGTGTACGTCATCGTTGGATTGGCGCTGGCCTATTTTTCCTTCCGCAAAAACCTGCCGCTGGCCTTGCGCTCAACCCTGTATCCGCTGATCGGAGAGCGTATTTACGGCCCAATTGGCCATGTGGTTGATTTGCTGGGCGTGCTTGGCTGCGTGTTCGGTATCGCCACGTCTCTCGGCCTTGGTGTCAGCCAAATGGCGGTAGGACTTGAGCGTCTGGCCGGTTTCGATCCGGGCCTGACAACACAGTTGACGCTGATATTCCTGATCAGTGTGGTGTCCATCTTGTCGGCGCTGTCGGGTGTTGGCAAAGGCATCAAGATTATTTCGCAGTGGAATATCGTGGTATCTGCACTGGTACTGGCGTTCTTCCTGTTCGCTGGGCCAACCGAGTGGCTGGTAAAAACCATCGCAGTGACCACTGGTGATTATCTGGTGGACTTTATCGGCATGGGACTGTGGTTCCCTGACGAGCAAGGACCCGCTGCCTGGCAAAATGGCTGGACGATTTTCTACTGGGCGTGGTGGCTGGCCTGGGCGCCGTTCGTCGGTTTGTTTATTGCCCATATCTCCCGTGGTCGTACCTTGCGAGAGTTTGTGATTGGTGTACTGATTGCGCCAACCGCCATGATTTTTATCTGGTTGGGCATTTTTGGCGGTGATGCCTTACATCAGGAACTGTTTGCTGAGGCTGGTCCAGGGACTGCGGGCATCATTGAACTGGTGCGCGCCTGGAATCTGCCAGCGGCCTTGTTCGCCAGCTCCGATGGCATTGCCGGTACGGGCGTACTGGGTTGGATCATGTCTGCCATGATGGTGTTCCTGCTGTTCAGCTGGTTTGTCACTTCCTCAGATTCCAGCACATTGGTTCTGACCACCATTTTGTCACTTGGCAATGAAAACCCGCCTCGGGCCTATCGCATTTTCTGGGGGGCGGTGATTGGCATGGTGGCCGCTGTGCTGCTGATGGCAGGTGGCCTTAAGGCACTACAAACCGCATTGATGGCAGCGGCGCTGCCGCTCAGTGTGCTGATCATTGTGATGACCATCGGTACGCTGAAATCGTTGTGGCAGGACAGCCGCTATGGTTACCCGCGTCACGGTCGTCACCGGATTGCTGAAGATGATGTGTCTGAACGGGCAAAACAGCCCGCCAGCAGCCAATCCTGACGTTGCATGAGCTTGCTCAAGATTAACCCCACTGGGCAAGTTCATCTGGACTTCCTGCTGCTGGAGCAATATGGCTTGATCACCCTTATGTCGATGATTGAGCCCATGCGAATTGCCAATCGGCTTAACGGCGATGCGTTGTTCAGTTGGCAGTGTTTGACGCCAACCGGTCAGCCCGTCGCTGCCAGTAATGGCATGACCCTGAATGACGTGGTGCATTACCGGCAACCGCTGCCTCTACGGAGTGATCCCGGTTGGCCGGACAACCTGGTCGTCGTCAGTAGCTTCAATCCCACCGGGCAGGTGGATCGGCCTTTGCGTCACTGGCTAAAACACCTGTCGGCACGCTCGGTGCCACTGGTATCAGTGGATACTGCGGCGATCGTGCTGGCCGACTCCGGAGTGGTGGGCGGACGCCGAATAACCGGACACTGGGAGTACTTCGCGGCGTTCCGGGCGTTGGGGCTGGATGTTGTCGACAGTCGGGTCGAAATGGACCGGGGCTTATTCTCGTGTGCCGGTGTGCAAGCCGCGATGGAGTTGATGCTGTTTTTGATTGAATCCCATGGCGGTGCTGCGCTGGCAGCCCAGGTAGCCGAGCAGCTGGTCGTCAACGGCACCCGCCACGGGCACGAATCCCAACGCAGCCCGCTGGCCAGCCGACGCAGTATTTTTCACCCCAGGCTGGCAAGAGCGGTCAATCTGATGGAAGCCGGTCTTGCAACTCCTTTACCCATCCAACAGATCGCGGCCCAGTGTCATGTGTCGACACGTCAATTGGAGCGCTTGTTTCAAACTGTCTTACAGACGTCGCCATCGGCATTTTTACTGCTGTTGCGGTTGCAAAATGGCCAGCGATTGCTGCTGGAAACAGACCTGTCGATACAGCGTATCGCGGAACAGTGCGGGCTCGGCTCCGGCTCCTATTTTGCGAGGCTGTATCGGCGTCAGTTTGGCTTGTCGCCGTCGATGCAACGGCAACAAGTCCGGCATCGACTGGCCGCGGGTCAGGGGCTTTGAAATCCCGGGATTCCCTAACCTCTCACCTTGGATGTTTCATTCCACTGTTTGCTGGCGTTGCAGGATGCGAATGCGCGACAGCAGCTCATCGCGATCGACATAGCATCCTTGTAGATGGCGTCCGCCAGATTTCAGGTCAAAGGCGTTGCGGGCATGCAATACCCGACGGTTGTCGAACACCAGGGTGTCGCCTGCATCGAGCCGGAAGTACAGCTGATAGCGGCTGTCCCGGGTTTTTTCAATAAAGCGTCGGTAAGCCCGATAGAACAGCTCAACATCGTTTGCAGAGACATCCAGCGGGCCCCGTAGAAAGTTGGCGACGCGAACTTCTGTCAGTTCGCCATCGGCATCGGTCTGTAGGATAGGGGCCCGGAATCGATAGTCTGAATGTCGATCCTTGTTGTAAAAATCGGCCGGGATTCGGGTCAGGGCCTGATACAACTCGGGGCTTTCCTGACGCAGGTCGGCAGCGACCCGAAAACCATCGACCAGAATCGACTCGCCCCCTTCGGCATCGTTGCGAAGGCAATGCAGAAACTGCAACCCGGGCTGCAGCTCCCGGGTCGGCAGGTCGGTGTGCAGCGGCAGTCGCACGGTGGTGTACGCCGCTGAATTGGCATCAGATCGGGATATCACATCGAACAAACGGCCAAAGTTTGTCTCCCGAATCATCCCGATCCGTTGTGCCAGATGATTCAGGCTGCCTACCTCTGTCGGGCTGTTGCGAATCATCGCAATCCCCCATTGATGCTGTGTTTGCAGCCATGTCAGTAGTGCATTGTTGTTTGTCATAACCTGCTGATAGTCGTGCTGAGGCAGATGCCGGTTGATGACCTGCCGATCCCATGTGTGCTGGACGCTGACGCGTTGTTGGCGAGCAGCGTCGGCGTAGCAATGGGCTCGTAACCAGCCCGGGTGCATCCTGCTGACATGACCATCCGACCAGCAAATAGTGAGCCGCTGTTGTTCTGCAACCGCGGTCAGGGAAACATCACGGATATGCAGGTCAGCGGGGGCGTCGCAAATTTCAAACAGCTGCTCACGGGTAACGGGTGATACACACTCACTGCACGGGCAGTTGTCCCTCAACCAGAACGTATGAAGCAGGCTGACATGCTGATCGTCCCAAATCAGGCGGACGCCTTCGGCTTCGATATGCCATTCCACGGGTAAGGACGTGATGGGATAGCTGGCAAAACTGGCCAGTTCGGAATAGGAGTTCATGGAGGCTGCTCTCGTCTGGGGGGTGAATGAACCACAAGTGTCTGTGTTTCAGGCCACGCAAGCCGCGCAGACATACGACGGATGTGCGCACAGATCCGACCTCGCCGCTGCCTGTATAAAACCCGTCGTCAGGGTTCGTACGCAGGTCTGTCATTTAGTGTTAGCTAGTCAGATACTCTGGGAGAATGCGGATGGAAGATCTTGCCGGAATTCTGATTGCCTCCGGCCAGTCGGCGGTGGAAGTCTCGTTGTTTATTTTGCTGCCGATCATGGTAGTGATGCTGAGTCTGATGCTGTGGCTGGAAAGCCGCGGTGTGGTTGCGCTGGTGGTGCGTTGGGTGTCGCCGTTGTTGTTGCCACTGGGGATTACCGGACTGGCGCTGTTTGCCATGATTCAGGAGGTGCTGGTCAGTTCAGCGGCGCCGTTGGCGACACTGGCCTTGATGGCCCGCAGCGGCGTCGCGCCACGTTATCTGGCGGCCACAACGGCGATGGTGATGGCGTTGGCGCAGGCCAATGTGGTATTCCCGCTGGCGGCTATTGGTCTGGATTTGGGTGTCACCATGGCGCTGTCGATCAGTGGCGGTGTGGTGGCTGCGATGGTGACCTATCACTTGTTAGGTCGGCATTTGAGTAACGCCGAAGCCGCGCTGTTGCCCGAGGTGAATGAACCACAGGAGCAGAACCTGATGGCGCTGATCCGTCGTGCCGGTCAGGATGCCTGGCAAATCACCATGGGCGCCATGCCTTTGCTGATTGTGACGCTGGTGGCGGTGAACCTGTTTCGTGCCACCGGTGCCATCGATTGGCTTGAGGGCCAAACCGCCTTCCTGTTTGAAGCCATCGGCTTCCCCCGCGAAACCTTGCTGCTGACCATTACCCGCTTTGTTGCTGGCGGTACCGCCATGATGGGTCTGATGATCGAGCAAGTGCAGGCCGGCGTGTTGAGCGTCCGCGACGTGAATCTGTTGGCGGGTTTGATGATTTCGCCGCTGGATCTGGCCGGGGTCGCCATCTTTGCCACGGCTGGCAAGGAAGTGGCCAAGGTGATGAAAATTGCCGTGCTTGGTGCGTTGGTGGGGGTGATCTTCCGCAGCGTTTGCCACTTCTATCTGTACTTGTGAGGGGATGTTATGGGGTCAGTTAGCTGACCCTATAACAAGCAGAAGAGAATGGTTAGCGGTCGTGGATGGCGGTTTGTTCGCTTTCTATATGAGTCATCAGCCAATCGCGGAAACGCTTGAAGGTGTCGTCGTTGGCTTTGCTGGTCAGGTGGCTCATGTAGTGGCGCTTTTGTTTCAGCACGACTTCATGGGGCACCGGACGAATCAGCTCGCCGCTGGCGATTTTGGGTGCCACGAGATGGTGCCAGCCAATGCCAATGCCCTGATGTTGCAGCACCATATTCATCAGGGTGCTGTAGTCGTTCACGTGGAACAGGTGCGGCTGGCTGCTGTTGAGGCTGGACGGCATTTCGAAAAACGAGAACCACAAATCCCAGTCGAGGTGCTCGGCTACTTGCGCCCGGCCATAAGGGCTTAGGTTTAACCGGGCGGCTTTGTAGAGTCCTTCCAGTTCGGCAATTTGCGGGTGCAGTTCAAGGTACTGTGGGGTGCACACCGGGTAGATCAGGTCGTGAAATAGCGGTACCGACTGGTAGCCATCGCGCGGGTCGGCGGACTTGTAGATAAACACGTCCGGGTACACACCGGGTTCCAGTTGCAGGAAGTCTTCGGTGGCCACCACGCTGATGTCGATGTCGGGGTGTTGCTCGAAGAAATCGGGCAATCGGGGGGCCAGCCAGAAGTTGGCAAACGCCGGGCTGCAGCAAATGGTCAGCAGCTGTTTTTTCTCATCGACGTTCTGAATTCGTTCTGCCGCCTGGGCAATATTCACAAACGACAGATAAGCGGCGTCGTAGAACAGCCGACCGGCTTTGGTCAGCTGCACGGTGCGGCCTTCGCGTTTGAACAGTTGCACGCCCAGCTGACCTTCCAGCTCCCGAATTTGCCTGCTTATTGCCGCTTGCGTCACGCACAGGGCTTCCGCCGCACGGGTGAAGCTCTGGTATTTGGCCGCTGCGGTGAAGGACTTGATCGCGCGCAGCGACGGCATTTTCAGGAAAACCTGATCGGGTTCAACGTGACGTGACATAGCCGCCTGAGAGTCAGTAACACTGCCATAAAAGGGAGAATTTCCCTGTACGCTAGTGCTGGCGGCCTTGGGCGTCAACTTTTCTGTCATGCCGACAGGTTCCTGTGGCTTGGCCAACGCAGGTGGCTGGGGGCGACACCAAAGTGCAGTTTGAAGCTGCGGCTGAAGTGTGTGGTGCTGCTGAAGCCACTGGCAACGGCAATTTCGCTGACGCTGTAGTTGGTTTTGGTCAGCAGTTGGCGAGCCCGTGCCAAACGCAGTTCCAGATAGTATTTGGCCGGACTGGTGTTCAGGTAGCGGTTGAACAGGCGTTCGACCTGACGACGGGACATGCCGGTATAACGACTGATTTCAGTCAGCTCCAGCACTTCTTCAATGTTGTTTTCCATCAGTTCGATCACCTGAATCAGCGCTTGTGGCAGTACGCCTCGGGCACCGCGCAATGGCAGATCGTTGTGTTCGATGTTGGACAGCAAAATCTCATTCACCGCGTGTTTCAGCGGTCGGCTGTGCAGCTGCTCCAGCAACTCCAGGGTAGCGTGGATCGCGGCGTCCGGGCTGATGCAGCTGAAGCTGCGATCGGCGACGGTGAAGGATTTTTGCGACAGTTGGCAGGCGGGCAGCTGTTCTTGCAGCAGCACCCGGCTGTCGGGATGAATGGCAAAGGGTTCATCGCCAAATACACCGGCATCGGCAAGGTAAAACGCGCCGTTCCAGAGGCCGCCGGTCCAGATACCTTCCAGCTGGCACTGTTGCAGCAGTTTGCGTAACCCTTCGTGGCTTCGCATCGGTGTGCGATAGCCGCCGCACACCACCAACAGGTCGACGTTATTCAGGTCGAGGCCATAGATGCTGCGATCAACCGCCAGCTCGACACCGAGGTCGCTGCATACTTTCTGGCCGTTGAGGCTGCAGGTTTCTACCTTGAACAGCTCGCGGGTGCGAGTCAGGTTGGCGGTGACCAGAACGTCGGCCGCGCCGGTAAAAGACACCATGGAAAAGTTATCCAGCAGCACAAAAACAGCCCGCGCAGGGACGTCGGCTTTGGTGTTCAGCGGCGGCGCCATGGCCGCATTGCGGTTGAATGGCACGGTCGTTGGCAGGGGTGTAGCTACCTGTGTAGCCACCTGTGTAGCTACTTGTGTATGTGTTTGCACAGGTACTTGTGTTGGGCTGGTGGTGAATGGTGGTCGGTTCATCATGGCAAATCCCATCCGCGGTTAACGGGCTGACCTGTTGTGAGTAGCGGTTATTGGTCAGCCTACAAAAAAGGGCGGCTACTGCCGCCCCTGTCAGTTGCAGGTGTGTTCTTAGTCGATGTAGCCAAACAGGCGTGGCAGGTACAGTGCCATTGGTGACCAGTAAGTGGTTACCAACATCACCGGCAATGCAGCCCAGATCATAAAGAACATGGCAGGGCGCATGACTTTGGAAATACCCACTTCACCAACCCGGCAGGTCATGAACAGGATTGGTGCCATCGGCGGGCTGTTACAGCCAATCACCACGCTGGTACCAACAATGGCAGCGAACTGCACCGGGTGAATGCCGATGTCGACCATCACAGGCAGCAGCAGTGGGCTGATGATGGCGACGACGGATACGTCATCCATAAACATGCCCAGCAGGATCAGGAACACGTTCACAATCAACAGAATCAGCAGCGGGCTGTGGAAGGTTTCCATCAGGATTTCGGTCAGTTCCTGAGGTACGCGCTCCAGTGTGAAAATGCGGCTGGCAACGAACGAGAACACCAGAATCACCATAATCACACCGGTGGTGGCGGCGGCCTGCAGCAAGCAGCGCACAGTGGTTTTCCAGTCCAGCTCACGGTACACAAAAAAGCCCACCGGGATGGCATACACAACGGCAATCGCTGCCGCTTCGGTTGGGGTGAACACACCGCCGTAAATACCGCCCAGAATAATGAATGGCAGCATCAGCGCGGGCAGGGCTTTCCAGCCGGTTTGGCCAATATCGTTAAGACGTTCGGTCAGCGACAGCTTCACCACCGCAGTGTCTTCCTGCTTGCGGATTTTCAGCCAGTTCAGCAAGCACAGCATGATGATCAGCAAAATACCCGGGCCAATGGTGGCGAGGAAGCAGGCAGCTACCGACTGACGGGTCACCACCGCGTACAGAATCATGGTGATGCTGGGTGGAATCAGTAGCCCCAGCAGCGACGAAATACCCAGCAGGGCACTGGTGTATTCACGTGGGTAGCCGTGCTTTTCCATCGGTTTGATCATGATGGTGCCGACCGAGGCAACGGCCGCAGAGGCGGTACCGGAAATGGCACCAAACACACCACAGGCGACGACCATGGAGGAGCCCATGCCGGCTTTGGATCGGCCAACCAGTGCTTCAACGAAGTTCACCAGACGGGCGGCCATGCCACCGGCTTGCATCAGGTAGCCGGTCATGACGAACAGTGGCAGAGCCAGCAGAATCAGTGAGTTGATGGACCAGAAACCGGTGGTCATCAGGGACGATACGTCCACATCGTAGACAAATGACAAAATCAGCGTCATTGCCGCAAAAGAAAATACAACGGGAACGCCGATCATCATCAGCAATACAACCGCCGCAATCGCGAGTAAGGCACCCATAACTTAACCTTCGTTCTGTACGTCGTCAGCCGCAGGGCTGTGTTGTTGGTGATTACCCTGGAAGAACTCCAGCAGCTCGGTCAGCAGGTCGCGCAGCAGGTACAGAATGAACATCAGGCTGCCGGCAAACAGGCTTGCTTGCGAGAGGTAAAGGGGAATCTGGAATACGGTTGTGGCTTGACCTTTTTTCAGGCCCCAGGCCAGCAGGTCCCACGCCCAGGTGGCAAAGAAGACCGCCATGGTGAGAGAGATCACCACTGCCAGCAGGTGAAAACCGTGAATGACTTTCGGGTTGCTGAAAATGATTTGAGTGAAGTCGGCCGACAAGTGAGAACGCTCGCGGGAGGCCAATACAGCACCCAGCATGTAGAGCCATACAGCGGCCAGCAGTACCAGTTCTTCAAGACCGAATACCGGCTGGTCGAGGACTGTACGACTGAATACACCCCATGACACCATGCTGGCAATTAACAGGCTGAATAACACCACCAAAGGGTATATCACAGCATATAAAATCCGGTCGATGGCGGATAACAGGGTCAGTAAAGCTGACATATAAATCTCCTGTTGCAGATTAAAAAGGATATCCGACTGACTTAAACGACTGATGAAATGTCAGCCGGATATCAAACTCCCGCCTGTTGGTGTTACCCGGCAATTGCCGGGGACAGGTCAGGCACCGTGAATAACCGGTTACTCGGGTACAGAGGCATTGGCGCGGATTTTATCCATCAGCTCCTTGCCCAGTTTTTCTTCCGCTTGTGGCCATACGTCGGTACGTACGCGGTCAACCCAGGCTCGCAGCTGTTCGTTGCTTGGCACGATGTATTCCATGCCTTCTTTCTGGGCCGCTGCAATCCACTTGTCGTCTTCGGCCTTGGCGTTACGGAATTGGGTTTCAATCACCTGGGACGCGGCATCGGAAATGATCTTGCGATCTTCGTCGTCCAGCTCTTCCCACTGATCCCAGTTCATCAACAAAGCGTAGGATGAGAAGTTGTGGGAGGTTTGTACAAAGTAGTCCAGCTGGTCGCGGAAGTACTCGTAGTCCCAGTAAATAACGTTGGAAGAGTCACCATCGACAACGCCGGTCTGGATCGAGGTGTATACCTCAGCCCAATCGATCGGCACTGCCTGGAAGCCCATGGCGTTCATGGTTTGTGGCAGTGGGAATACTGGCTGGGAGCGTACTTTCATGCCCTGGGCATCTTCGTAGCTGAGCGCGTACTTGCCCTTGGTGGCGACGCCGCCAAAACCTTCCGGATAAGGACCGAAGTACTTCAGGCCGATGTCCTTGTAGACAGGGCCCAGAATATTTTTCAGCCAGCCACCATCGGTGTAGGCTGCCAGAGCATCTTTCCAGCCCAGCGTCAGGTAAGGGATGTAGTTCACTGCCAGGCGCTCGTCGTAGGACGTTTGTGGCCAGGTCAGCATCATATCGATGTTACCCTTCACCAGCTGGTCGAACAGTTCCTGCTGACCGCCCAACTCTCCCTGATAGAAGATGTTGACCTTCATACGGCCGTCGGAAGCTTCCTTGATCAGGTCAGCCCACATTTGCATGGATTTGCCGGAGGCGGAATCGCGGTCGCCAGATTCCAGTGCCAGGGTGAACTTGTGCTTGTCATCACTGGCCTGGGCGTTGAAAGAAACGCTGAAACCGGCCATGGCGGCGAGCGCGATAATGCCAGCTTTTTTAGTCATTGAGTGTTTTACGATATTCATCTGCTTACCTACCATCTGGTGATTTATTATCGAGGGTGCTGATTTTAAAAATCGAATAACGAGTTTTAAAATCGGGTTTCGATTTTTATATCGTGCTTCAGGAATTAATTATTCTTGTAGTTCTTCTTTAATGTTTTTCGAGTATATGAATCTGCCCTTTGAACATCTAATAACCTTTATTTCAGGTAATTGATAACCTCAGGTTATCCATCTGTTCAGGCCAGAAAACACGCGCTTTTCAGGACGGTTATTTATTGATCGGTTGTTGTTTCATGTCTCGTATTGTCCTGAATGTCTGTTGTTCCCGTCTTGTTGGGCTGCTCCGCATCAGAGCAGCGACAAAACGCCCTGGAGATCACGTTGGGATAACGTTTACAACTCCAGCCCAGCTTGCCATTCCTTGAAGCGCATAACGCTGTTGGCGCCAACGGAAAGGAAGGGTTCTGGCGGTAAACGCTTGGGTTGTTCTACCTGCATAAAGTCGCGCAGGTAGTCGGAATTGGGCTGCCCCGAGGCCAGTTCGGCGGCCATCATGCCAGCGAGGGTGCCTTTTACGGTGCCCAAACCGTTCTGGCAACAAGCCGACCACAGTCGCTCGCGCAGCTCGCCAAAAGCGGGTACCGAATTAAGCGACAGACACAGCCGGCCACCCCACAGGTATTCCATCTCAACCCCTTTCAGCATTGGAAAACGGGCATCAAAGGATTTCTGCTGCAACCGTTTGGCGCGCGCCATATTGGCCGGGTTGGCTTCCAGTGACTGGTTCAGCGTAGCGTGATTGCGAATGATCAGGCGGTCGCCGCTGCCCTGAAAATCCGACACCTTGCGCACGGTGGTGCCAATCGGGTCGGCAGGTAAAATCCCCCAGTCGGCACTGCCACCCAGCCGCTGCAGCTCTTCTGCGCTCAGCTTGCGAGTCATGGAGGCGTAGGTGAACACGTGCATCAGCTTGCTTTTGAAGAAGCCGAACGACTCGATATGGCCGTTGACGGTCATGATGACGTTACGTGCCCGAACCCGCCCATTGGGGGTTTTCAGTACATGGGTACTGCTGCCCAGATCGATTTGCAGCACCGGCGAGTTTTCAAAAATGCGCACGCCTTTTTTGTTCACCAAACCGTCGGCCGCCTGACGAATAAAAGCAGCAGGCTGGATCATCACTGCGCCAGGAGTAAATAGGCCAGTGTGGTAGAAATTGGTACCGGTGTAGCTGTGCATCTGTTTGTGATCCATCAGCTCGAACGACTCGCCAATGGCTTCCAGATGCTGCTTGTAGTCCATCACGTGGCGCAGACCTTTCTCGGTCGACGCGGCGGTTACCTTGCCGGTTGGGGCGACGGTGCCCGGGGCAAAGTCGTACTCCTTCGCCATCTCGCAGGCAAACCGGATCGCCATGCGATTAAGGCGGATGTTCTTCATGTCTTCGTCATGGCCACCGGTATAGCTTTCAGCGGTCAGCTCATGGGGCAGGTCGATCATAAAGCCGCTGTTGCGTCCGGCTGGGCCTTTGGCCAGTTCGGAGGCTTCCAGAATCACGATGGAATCGTCGTTGACCAGTTGGCTCAGGCGATGGGCTGCGGCCATGCCTGCAAAGCCACCACCGACGATGGCCCAGTCGACCGTCAGGTCGGTGTCCAGTGCCGGATAGGGGCTGCGCTGTGGCAGCAGGCTGTTCCATCCCGCAGGGCCGGGATCTTTTGGCAAACGGCGGGCCTTGATTGTTGTTTTGTTCATCTTCAGTTGGCCAGAAAGGGTTGCTGCCGAACTGGCGTTCGGCAGCAACAAACCGCGGTTCAGAGTGGTTGTGATAAGCGGCGGCTTAGCCTTCGCTCAGGTCCACCCAGATGGTTTTCAGCTCGGTGTATTGGTCGTGGGCGTGAATGGAGTTGTCACGACCGCCAAAACCGGACTGCTTGTAACCGCCGAATGGCGTGGTGATGTCGCCTTCGCCGAAGCAGTTAACCGTCACAGTGCCAGCACGAACAGCTTGCGCTGCACGCAGCGACTTACGAGCGTTAGCGGTAAACACAGAAGCTGCCAAACCGTATTCGGTGTCGTTGGCGACAGCGATGGCTTCGTCGTAGTCCTTGACGCTGATAACGGACAGAATTGGGCCGAAGATTTCTTCCTGGGCAATCTTGTCGCTGTTGTTCACGCCAGCCACAACGGTCGGCTGGATGTAGCAGCCTTCGGAAGTGTCACCACCCAGAACGATGTCGTAGCCTTCTTCACGGGCCAGATCCAGATAGCTGGCAACCTTGGTGAAGTGGCCTTTGTCGACCATCGCACCCAGGGCATTTTCCGGGTTCAGTGGGTCGCCGACGGTCCAGTCTTTGGCGAAGTGTTTGATGCGCTCCAGCAGTTCGTCCTTGATGCCTTCCTGAACGATCAGGCGGGAACCGGCAGAGCAGTTTTCACCCATGTTCCAGAACGCGGCGGCACACACTTGCTCGGCCACTTCGTCCAGACGCTCGGCGTCGTCCAGGACGATGCACGGGTTTTTACCACCCAGCTC
Source organism: Oceanobacter kriegii DSM 6294 (assembly GCF_000422845.1). GTDB lineage: Bacteria > Pseudomonadota > Gammaproteobacteria > Pseudomonadales > Oceanobacteraceae > Oceanobacter > Oceanobacter kriegii. Next base: position 35,975 of record NZ_AUGV01000021.1, on the reverse strand, counting down.
CAGTACCACTTTTTTCAGGTTGGATTCGGCGGCGTAGTTGAGGAAACGACGGCCTGTGGCGGTAGAGCCAGTGAAGGTCACCATGTCGACGTCCATGTGCAGGCCAATCGGCTCACCGACTTCACGGCCGCTGCCGGAAACTACGTTGAAGACGCCCGCTGGTACGCCGGCTTCGGCTGCCAGTTCGGCAATTTTCAGGGTGGTCAGGGTGGTTTGAGCGGCAGGTTTCAGTACCAGAGTACAGCCCGCAGCCAGACACGGTGCCATCTTCCAGGCCAGCATCAGCAGTGGGAAGTTCCATGGCAGCACCGCGCCAACCACACCAATCGGTTCACGTACGATCATCGACATGGCGTCGGAGCCAACCGGGGCAGTCTGGTCGTAGATTTTGTCGACCAGTTCGGCATGCCACTTCAGGGTGTGAACAAATTCAGGAATGTCGATGGTTTCGCAGTCGGTAATCGGCTTACCGGAATCCAGGCTTTCCATTACGGCCAGTTCGTGGGCGTTGGCTTCAACCAGATCGCACAGCTTCAGCAAAATAGCCTTACGCTCGTTCGGGTGCAGCTTGCTCCAGCGACCGTCTTCGAATGCTTCACGGGCAGCGCTAACGGCGACGTTGACGTCGTCGGCGTTACAGGCAGCGATATCGGCCAGATGGGCACCGGTCGCGGGGTTGGTGCTGGCAAAGGTTTTGCCACTGGCAGCCGGGCGGAATTCGCCGTTGATGTAGGCCAGTGATGGCAGTTGGATGTCGGCGGCCAGCGCCTTGTATTCGTCGTACGTCAGCATATCAGACATGGAAGTTATCCTTTTTCAGTGCGAGTGAGCGCCTGCACCGGCGCGATCGTGCATAACGTGAATCTTGCGAAATGGTAATTTTGTACACAGCAAGCCAGCTGAGACGCCTGTGTTGTCAGGCGGGGGAGCTCAGGCTGGCGTCAGAGGCAGACCGCGACAGGGGACGCAGTCTGCTCCGGCATCAACATCAGCCAGCGATGACCTTGGCAACGTCGGCTTTCAGCTGCTTGATGACGTCGGCCATCACTTGTTTTTCACTGTCTTGCAGACCTTGCAGAGGTGCGCGTACGGCACCGCCGTTGCGGCCATCGATGGTGACGCCACACTTGACGCTCTGGATGAACTTGCCGCCCTGCTCCAGCACGTGCATCAGCGGCATCATGGCGGCCATGATCTTGCGGCCCTTGTTGAAGTCGTTTTCAACAACACAAGCCTGATACAGGGCAACGTGTTCTTTTGGCAGGAAGTTGGAACCGGCACATACCCAGCTCTGTGCGCCCCAGGCGAAGAATTCCAGTGCCTGATCGTCCATGCCACAAGCGGTTTGCAGTTGCGGGTAATCGTTCAGCAGCATGTGCATGCGGTTGATGTCGCCGGAGCTTTCCTTGATGCCCTGGAAGTTGTCGGATTTCTCGAACACGCGTTCGAAGAACTCGGCTTCCATGTTCACACCCATGCGATCCGGGTAGTTGTACAGCATGATTGGCAGACCACCGGCGTTATCGATGCTGAGGGCAACGTCGGCCAGTTCCTGCTGGGTTGGCAAGGAGTACGGTGGCGTACCAATCAGCAGGCTGTCGGCACCATTGGCGGCACCGGCTTCGGCCAGCTTGATGGACGCACGAGGGTCCATGGAGCCAGTACCAAAGATGATTTGCAGGTCTTTGCCTACGGTTTCGCGGGCGACTTTCAGCAGCTCAACGCGTTCTTCGTGGCTTTCAACGTAGTATTCACCGGTGGTGCCACCGATCATCAGGCCGTGTACGCCGGACTCTTTCAGGTAGGCAACGTTCGCTGCGTAGGCGTCCATATCAATGGACAAATCGTCGGCGAAAGGAGTAATAACAGGAGTATAAATGCCTTTGAATAACATGCTGGCTACCTTGGTTTTATTCGAATTAATAAGGCATATCGATATGCCGGTATTTGTTCGGGCATGTTAATTACGAGCAAATGACCGCGACAAACAACTTTTTATTCGTGGAAATGACAACCTCAGGTTATGAATTGTTGGGCGGCGTGAAAAACCCCGAAAAACCGCGTGGTTACGGGACTGTTTTCGGGTTTCTGGCGCGCTGTGGTTATGCGAGTTCGGCCTGTTTTGGCTTGAATTGACCCAGTTGAGACTACCAATGTGGCCAATCGACAGATGCGCTTCAACGATTGCATTCAACATCGACGATATTGGCCTGCGCTGAGAAAAATCGATATGGGGCTGGATTTGGTCGTTAACTTGTATATGTCGATTTCTTTCTATTCCGTGTTTTTCTCAGGTATTTCTATTTCGTGTTTATAGCGCATTATATCGAGGGAGCTTGGGGCAAAAGTAGGGGCCGAAGCAGGGAGTAGTGGTGATGCCGAGTAGACGGCGTTGGGTAGAAGACGTTGATGGGAGTATTAGCTGACCTCAGCTGCGTTTGAAATTAAATCAATTTTCTTCAACAAGCGGTGCGTATATAACGTACGCCAGTTACCGGGCGCAGCTGTACACCCGGTGTTGATACTTCACAACAATACGACCAAGCATGATTGAACTGATAACGCAGAACCTTCCAACTCTTCTGGCCCTGATCGCAACGGGCATCTTCGCTGGCATTCTGGCCGGACTGCTGGGCGTGGGGGGCGGCATTGTTATCGTCCCTGTGCTGTTTTTCCTGTTCCAGGGATTCGGCGTGTCGCCGGAGTCCGCCATGGTGATTGCAACCGCCACCTCGTTGGCCACCATTGTACCGACCTCGGTCAGCTCGATTCGCTCGCACCATAAAAAGGGCAACGTCGATTTTGATCTGCTGAAGCGCTGGGCGCCGCTGATTCTGGTGGGGGTACTGGTGGGCAGCTGGCTGGTTACCCGGGTGGACGGCCACTGGTTCACGCTGCTGTTTGGTGTAATTGCGACGCTGTCGGCGCTGAATATGTTGTTTCGTACCGGTAAGGCGGCGCTGTTTCAGCAACTGCCAGGTCGTGTTGGACAAGGCGTAATGGGCACCTGTATCGGTTTCTTCAGCTCCATGGTGGGCATTGGTGGCGGTACCATTTCGGTGCCTTTGCTGACCTTGTACAACTACCCGGCGCACCGCGCCGTGGGCACAGCGGCGGCCATTGGTTTGATTATTTCCCTGCCCGGCGCATTGACCATGCTGGCGGTCGGCACAACGCCGGCAGATGCTCCGGCCGGAACCTTCGGCCTGGTTAACCTGATTGGCTTTGTCTGCATCGTACCGCTGACCACCTTGTTCGCGCCGGTGGGTGCCTCGCTGGCGGCCAGGCTGGACGCCGCCAAACTGAAAAAAGTGTTTGCCGTCGTGCTGCTGATTACCGGCGTGCGAATGCTGGCGCAGCTGGCGTTCTAAGCTCAAACCCATTGAACCCGCACCTCTAACAAGGGTTCGGGTTGCAGAACAAGCTGTCGCAACGGCAGCTATGTTCTTTTGCAGTGGTCGCTGGCATGGTTTCCTTTTGATTTGGCTACATCAGGAACCTGCATGAGCGACTACTATCTTGAAGACTTCAGCGTGGGTCAGCGTTTCGTTACCGACGCCCACCACCTCACCGAAGCCGACATCAAACGCTTCGCCAGTGAATTCGATCCGCAACCCTTTCATCTTGACGATAACGCCGCCAAGGATTCCTTGTTCGGCGGATTGGCCGCCAGTGGCTGGCACACCGCCGCACTGACCATGAAGCTGATGGTAGAGGGACCGTTCAAACCGGTGGGCGGACTGATTGGCGCGGGTGTTGAAGAAATCCGCTGGGTAAAACCCGTGCGTCCCGGCGACCAGCTAACGGTAACCACTGAAGTCATCGACATCCGCCGCTCGCGCTCCAACCCTCAACGGGGCATCCTCAAAATACGCACCACCACGCTTAATCAGCATGGCGACACGGTGCAGGAGTTCGTTGGCAATATGGTGGCGCAAAGCCGCAATGAGTAACCGTGCGGTGCTTTAATACTCTGGTAAGGCCCTGGCCAAGGGCCTTTCTGTCAAATCGTTCTCCCTGATCGAGCTGTACTCGAATAGCTGTTTTCTGCAATTGCTTCTAACAGACCTGTAATCCGCTCCCATGCTGCGGTGAACACATCACCCGCCGATGCTGCCAATTCGCTTCCGGTTCCGGCGCTGTCGTTTTTGGTAACTTCCAAAAATCCGCCCCTTCTTAGACTGCTCGCATACCCCATTCCCCCGGCACGACGCCGCGGGGTTGGTCATTGCTTACTCATTGATGCAAATGCGAGTACCGAACATGAGCTATCACGCCCCAGAAATGCCGATCCAGGTAGACGACGAAACCGGTGTATGGACGACCGACGCGTTGCCGATGCTGTACGTGCCACGTCATTTCTTCGTTAACAACCACATGGCGATTGAAGCCGAGTTGGGTGCTGAGAAGTACGCCGAGGTTCTGTACCGCGCCGGTTACAAGTCGGCCTATTACTGGTGTGAGAAAGAAGCCGAATGCCATGGCCTGAGCGGCGATGCGGTATTCGAGCATTACATGAAGCGTCTGTCCCAGCGTGGTTGGGGCCTGTTCATCACCGAAGCGCTGAATATCGAAGCCGGTACCTGCAAGGTGCGTCTGGAAAACTCCGCCTTTGTATACCAGTACGGCAAGGTTAATCGCATGGTCGATTACATGTTCACCGGCTGGTTCTCCGGTGCCATCGACCAGATCGCCAAGGCCCAGGGCTTTGCCACCAAAACCCTGTCTGCGCAAACCCAGTGCGGCGCTCAGGAAGGTTTTGAGGTGGGTTACTTCGAGAGCCGTCCGGTAGTGACTGAAGAAGATGCCGCCCTGTGGGAATCCCTGCAACCTGGCTTCTGATAACGCGCCGGTTAACCGCCCGGCCCACAAGACAAGGTAGGTTGGGCCGCGCCCAACAGTGATGGGCAAAGCCCATCCTACCCTCTCCGCGGTGATTACAGCGGAGATAAAAGAATTCAAAACCCCCGGCGTTATTAACCGTGATGGCCGGGGTCAGACGAGAGAGACGAACCCATGTCCCAGTTTGATATTTTGTTCCAGCCGCTGAACATTAATAAGCTGACCATCCGTAACCGTGTGGTATCAACCGCTCATGCCGAGGTGTACGCCACCGATGGCGGTATGACCACCGACCGTTACGTGAAGTATTACGAAGAAAAAGCCAAGGGTGGCTGTGGCTTGTGTATTTGTGGTGGTTCGTCTGTTGTGTCGATTGACAGCCCACAAAGCTGGTGGAGCTCGGTCAACCTGTCTACCGACCGTATCATTCCGCATTTCCAGAATCTGGCCGACGCTGTGCACAAGCACGGCGGCAAGATCATGATCCAGATTACCCACATGGGTCGTCGTTCCCGTTGGGACGGTGGTGACTGGCCGAACCTGATGTCGCCATCCGGCATTCGTGAGCCGGTTCACCGCGCGACCTGTAAGACCATCGAAGTGGAGGAGATCTGGCGCATCATTGGCGACTTCGCCAAGGCTGCGGTACGCGCCAAAGAAGGCGGTCTGGACGGTGTGGAACTGTCTGCCGTTCACCAGCACATGATCGACCAGTTCTGGTCCCCACGGGTGAACAAGCGTACTGACGAGTGGGGTGGTTCCTTTGAAGGCCGCATGAAGTTCGGTATGGAAGTGCTGAAAGCCGTGCGTGAAGCGGTCGGCCCGGACTTCGTTGTCGGTATGCGTATCACCGGTGATGAATTCCACCCGGACGGTCTGAACCACGAAGAAATGAAGAAAATCGCCGCCTACTACGATGCCACTGGCATGGTGGATTACTTCGGCGTGGTTGGCTCCGGTTGTGACACACACAACACCCTGGCCAACGTGATTCCGAACATGAGCTTCCCGCCAGAGCCTTTCTTGCATCTGGCCGCTGGCATCAAGGAAGTGGTGTCTGTGCCGGTGATTCACGCCCAGAACATCAAGGACCCGAACCAGGCCAAGCGGATTCTGGAAGAAGGCTACGTCGATTTTGTCGGTATGACCCGTGCGCACATTGCCGACCCGCACCTGATCGCCAAGATCAAGATGGATCAGGTGGACCAGATTCGTCAGTGCGTGGGTGCCAACTACTGCATCGACCGTCAGTACATGGGTCTGGACGTGCTGTGCATCCAGAACGCGGCGACTTCCCGTGAATACATGGGGCTGCCACACATCATTGAAAAGACCTCCGGCCCGGTGCGGAACGTGGTGATTGTTGGCGGTGGTCCGGCTGGCCTTGAGTCGGCTCGGGTTGCGGCGGAACGTGGCCACAAAGTGACCTTGCTGGAAAAAGCCGACGAGCTGGGTGGTCAGGTGACCATTGCTGCCAAGGCGCCTCAGCGTGACCAGATGGCGGGCATCACCCGTTGGCTGGCGATGGAACTGGATCGTCTGGGCGTTGATGTGCGTCTGGGCACCGCAGCGGATGCGGAACTGATTCGTAGCCTGAACCCGGACGTTTGTATTCTGGCCACTGGCGGTACGCCGTTCATCGAGCAGAACCCGCACTGGGGTGCCAAAGACGGCATGGTGGTATCGAGCTGGGACATCCTCAACGGCACCGTTGAGCCGGGCAAAAACGTCCTGATCTACGACACCATCTGTGAATTCTCCGGTATGTCTGCTGCGGATTACCTGTTGTCGAAAGGCTCCATGGTTGAGCTGGTGACAGACGACATCAAACCAGGCGTTGGCATCGGTGGTACCACCTTCCCGACTTATTACCGCTCCCTGTATGAGAAGGAAGTCATCATGACCTCCGACCTGATGCTGGAAAAGGTTTACAAGGAAGGCGACAAGTACATCGCCGTGCTGGAAAACGAATACACCGGCCAGCAGGAAGAGCGCGTGGTGGATCAAATTGTGGTCGAAAACGGCACTCGTCCAAACGAAGCCCTGTACTACGAACTGAAAGCCGAATCCCGCAACAAGGGCCAGATTGATAACGAAACCCTGTTCGCGATTCAGCCTCAGCCAGTGCTTGCTGAAGATACGTCCGACGGCAAGGGCATGGTGCTGTGGCGTCTGGGTGACTGTGTTTCCCAGCGCAATACTCACGCAGCCATCTACGACGCCCTGCGTCTGTGCATGCACCTGTAAGCCGATAACAGCGAGGATCTCAGGATGCTGGAGTCTGTCATCCCCTGGCTGTTGGCCGGGTTCATAGCCGTACTGCTGGCAGGCATGCTGCGTCGCATTCGTTTGTGGCGCGCTGGCCAGCCGGAAAAAGTCGATCTGGTGGCGGGCCTGATGGCCATGCCACGCCGCTACCTTGTTGACCTGCACCACGTAGTAGAGCGCGACAAGGTCATGTCCAACACCCACGTTGCCACCGCTGGCGGCTTCGTGGCATCCATGATCCTCATCATTCTGGTGCACGGCTTTGGCCTCGACAGCACCATTCTGGCGTGGGCACTGTTGGCGACCACCGCAATGATGTTTGTCGGTGCCACCTTTGTGTACCGTCGTCGTGTTAACCCGCCATCCCGCCTGTCCAAAGGGCCGTGGATGCGTCTGCCAAAGAGTCTGCTGACCTTTGCCGCCACCTTCTTCATTGTGACCCTGCCGGCTGCTGGTGTGCTGCCTGAAGGTTTTGGTTCCGGCGTACTGGCGTTCATTCTGCTGGCGGGCATCGTTGCCGGTCTGGGTGAAATGCTGTTCGGCATGGGTTGGGCTGGCCCAATGAAACACGCGTTCGCCGGCGCCTTGCATCTGGCGTTCCACCGTCGTTCCGAGCGCTTCGGCGGCGGCCGTTCGACTGGTCTGAAACTGCTGGATCTGGATATTTCCAAAGGTCAGACCCTGGGTGTCGCCAAGCCTGCGGACTTCAAATGGAATCAGCTGCTGGGTTTTGACGCCTGTGTACAGTGCGGTCGTTGTGAAGCCATGTGTCCGGCCTTTGCTGCCGGTCAGCCGCTGAACCCGAAAAAACTGATTCAGGATATGGTTGTCGGTCTGGCGGGCGGGACTGACGCCAAGTACGCCGGTTCTCCTTATCCCGGTAAAGACGTGGGCAACGCCACAGGCTCGCCGGTAGAAGTGATTACCGAAGGTCTGGTTAGCCAGGAAACCCTCTGGTCCTGCACCACCTGTCGCGCTTGTGTGGAAGAGTGTCCGATGATGATCGAACACGTGGATGCCATCGTCGACATGCGCCGTTTCCTGACACTGGAGCAAGGCTCTACCCCGGGCAAGGGTTCCGAAACCCTGCAAAACCTGATTGCTACCGACAACCCGAACGGCAACGATCCGCAGGCGCGTGGCTGGTGGGCGGCTGACCAGAACATTCCGCTGATGTCTGAAAAGAAAGAAGCTGATGTGTTGTTCTGGGTATCCGACGGTGCTTTCGATATGCGTAGCCAGCGCATCCTGCGTTCGTTCGTGAAGATCCTCAAAGCCGCCAACGTCGACTTCGCATTCCTTGGTGACGAAGAGCGTGACTGTGGTGACGTCGCCCGTCGTCTGGGTGATGACGCCACCTTCCAGAGCCTGGCCAAACGCAATATTGCGACCCTGAGCCAGTACAAGTTCAAGCGCATTGTGACCACCGACCCGCACGCGTTCCATTGTTTGAAGAACGAGTATCCGGACCTGATGGAAGACAGTGGGCTGCTCAAAAACGGCTGGGAAGTTCTGCACCACACCCGCTTGATCAACGAACTGGTGGCCGAAGGCAAGATCCAGCTCGACGCTCTCACTTCAGCAGGCACCGTGACTTATCACGATCCGTGCTATCTGGGCCGTTACAACGGCGAGTACGACGCCCCGCGTGACGTCCTGAAAGCCATGGGTATTGAACTGGCTGAAATGGAACGATCCGGCTTCCGCTCCCGCTGCTGCGGTGGTGGTGGTGCGGCTCCGATCACGGATATTCCGGGTGAGCGTCGTATCGCCGACATGCGGATGGACGACATTCGCGAAACCGGCGCTGATCTGGTAGCGGTTGGCTGTCAGCAGTGTACTGCGATGCTGGAAGGGGTGGTTGAACCTCGTCCAGAGGTGCAGGACATCGCCGAAATCGTGGCCGCTCAGCTGGTTGAAATCGAACAGCCGTCCGAATCGATTGCGAAGGAGGTGGCGTAATGTCTGATTTGATCAGAAAGGACCCACGTAAGGACTGGATTCTGCGTAACCGTCTGCACCCGCTGCACGAACAGGTTGCTGCCGAAATGAATGGCCCCGCAGCGGAAGTGCGTGGGCCATCGGGTCTGATCCGTCGCAACCCCCATGCGGTTGGTTTTATTGGCCCGAATGGCATCAAGCGCATCGACCGTCTGGGTGGCTCTGCTGCCGCGGCGGCCGGTGCCAAGCGTGAACAGAAAGAAGAACAGCTGCCAATTATTGCCATCGACGCACCGCAGGCTTATGTGGCTGTGGTTGTGGACATGCCAAACGGTGAACTGTCTGCCCACGATAAAGACGTGCTCGGACAGGCACGGGCATTGGCCGATGCCGCAGAAGACACCGCGGTATTGGCGGTGGTGTTCGGCCCCGTGAAAGCGGCGCTGGGTACAGAAGCCAACCCGGATCATCCATTGGGTTTGGCGGGTGTCGACCGCGTGGTGGTGTTCGACAGCGAGGCTTATCAGGGCTTTGCACCAGAACAGCAACTGGAAGCCATGCTGGCGGTAGAACGCACACTGGAACCGGCGCAATGGCTGTTCCCGGATACGCACTTGAGTGGCAACGACCGTGCTCTGCGTCTGGCGGCACGTTTGGGTGAACGCCCGATCATGCACGCCTGGCAGATCAAGAACGGCAAGGTCACCAGCCGGGGCGGCAGCGAACTGACCGACATTACTCGCGAACTGGCTTCAGCCCGCATTCTGGCACTGGCGTCTGAATGCGCCATGCCGGTTGACGAAGCCCGCTATGAAGCGCGTGTTATAGCCTCGCCTGCAGTGCCTGATGTGTTAACGCGCATTAAGGATGCAGGAGCGGTGGCCGTTGACCCAAATCAGATCAGTCTGGGCGAAGCCGAGTTTATTCTGTCGGCGGGTAACGGCATTCACGATTGGGATCAGTTCCATGAAGCAGCACGAGTGTTAGGGGCTACCGAAGGCGCCAGCCGTGTGGCGGTGGACGATGGCTTTATGCCGCGCTTCCGCCAGGTGGGTGCTACCGGAACCTGGGTAACTGCCAGAGTGTACATTGCGGTGGGCATCTCCGGTGCGGTACAGCACCTGCAAGGTATTGGCAGCTGTGAAAAAGTCATCGCCATTAACACCGATGCCGGTTGTGACATGGTGAAACGGGCGGACCTGAGCGTGATAGGCGACAGCCAGGAAATTCTGGCGGCGCTGATGGCCAAGGTACAGGCTGACGGCGCTGCCGACGGTGATGAGGGCAAGCATGATGTTGCATAGCAAGCTGAGTAGTAACCCTGCCAAAAACTACACTGTGGCGACCCTGGTGTCGGTTGGTAAACACCCGAAGTCCGGTCGTCCACGGCGCTCTGATCAGGACAGCAAAGCGCTCGAACTGGCGCTCAATATGGACAACCGTTCGGTGCACGTGATTCATGCTGGCGACAGCAGTGACCCGCTGCGCCAGTCGGTTCTGCGCGAATACCTGGGCATGGGGCTGGAGCGTATTGATGTGACCCGTCAAAACGCCAACAGCGATGCGGTACCGGCGCTGGTGGAGCGGCTCAAGATGCTGCAAGCCGATGTGGTGCTGACGGGTAGCCGGGCAGAATCCGGCGAAGGTTCGGGCATGGTGCCGTACCTGATTGCACAGGCGTTAGGTTGGCCAATGGTGCCTGCCGCTGTGGAGGTCACCGCGGCTGGCGATGGTGAGTTTGAAATTCTGCAGGCGTTGCCGCGAGGTCAGCGTCGGCTGTTAAAGGTTCGTGCGCCTTTTGTTGCCAGTGTTGATAGTGCCGCAGCGGAATCGCGTCAAACCGCCTGGGCCAGCGGTCAACGTGGTCAGTTGCAGGAAATGGCCATTGGCAGCAATCCCGATGAGGTGATGAGTCAGGTTACGGTTGAGCCAGCTCGCAAACGTCCTAAACGTATCGCCTCCGCGAAAAAGGCCAAAACTGCAGCCGATCGCTTCAAGGCGGCAACGGCCAAGTCGGCCTCCAAGGGGGGCGCGATTTTGGTGAAAGAGAGCGCAGAAGAAAAAGCGCAGGTTATTTATGATCTACTCGTAAGTCAGGGAGTTATCAACAAGAAGAAATAGTGCTCCGTGAACCTCTTCATAGAAAATGTGCGATTTATCAACACGGAAGTCACGGCTTAATAAATGGAGGAGTCCACCAAACGATCATTGATATCGGGAGTTATCACAGATGAGATTGAAGTCATTGCTGTTGGGGTTGTGCTTGTTGCCAGTCAGTTGGCTGGCCAGTGCTGATCCGGCCAGTTGCAAGACCGTACGCATGGGCATGGTTGAATGGACTGACCTGGAAGTAACCACCACAACAGCACAGGTCATGCTGGAAACCCTGGGCTACGACGTCACCATCACCACCGGCAGTGTGGGCGGTGTGTATGAAGAAATGGCCCAGAACAACGTGGATGCGTTTTTGGGGAACTGGATGCCAGCCAACGCCGGGGTGATCGGCCCGTATCTGGAATCCGGCAAGCTGGAAGTGTTGGACACCAATCTTAACGGTGCCCTGTACACGCTGGCAGTGCCCAAATACGTATACGATCAGGGGGTGACCACAGTTGCCGATATTGCCAAACACGCCGATGAGTTCGGTTACCGTATCTACGGTTTGGAAAAGGGCAACGGCGGTAACCTGTTGATTCAGGACATGATCGACAAGAACGACTTTGGCCTCGGCAAGTTTAGCGTGCTGGAAACCTCCGAGCGACTGATGCTGGCTCAGGTGAAAGGCAAAACCAAGAAAGGCCAGTGGATTGCGTTTCTGGCCTGGGCGCCACACCCGATGAACGTTAATTACGACATCGAATACCTCGATGGTGCCGATGCGTACTTTGGCCCGGACAAGGGCGCGGCCCACGTTCGAACGGTCGTTCGCAGCGGCTACACCGAGCAGTGCCCGAACGTGAATCAGCTGTTGAAAAACATGACCTTCTCTCTCGAAATGGAAGAGAAAGTGATGGATCAGGTGATGAACGGCTTTGTGCCGACCAAGCGTGCTGTCCGTATCTGGATGAACGACAACGCGGCAACGCTGACTCGTTGGCTGGATGGTGTGAAAACCTTTGATGGTCAAACGCCAAACGGCACCGAAATGGCTGAAGCACTGGCCGTTGGCTGGGGTCGTTTAAAAGATTGATCCTGTGCGGTGGACTTGTATCCACCGCTTTTATTCCCTTCTCTTTAACGTCGTTTCTTAACGTCCTGTTCTTCATCTTGTTCTTTTGGCGCCGTTTTCGGCAGGGCAGCTTCTGGCTGTTTAAGCTCATAAAAACCGGCGGCTGCCTGACTGCGACGATGCCGGGCGCAATATGTCAGCTGCGTTGCGCGTAAGTGATAAATTACGTCGTTGTATGAATACGGTGTTGCGGTAATCCCCATAGGCTGGATGGCAAACTCTGCTGCCTGAGGTAAGCCTATGAAAATCCGTGTATGGACGTTGTTGTGCGCACTGCTTCTGGCCAATACCAGTCAGGCACAAGACGACGCCAGCTGTAACACCATCCGCTTTGCCATGCTGGACTGGGCGGATCTGAAAGTAACGTCAACGGCCTCCCGAGTGTTGCTGGAAAAACTCGGCTATCAGGTTGAGCTGGATGTAAAAACCAGCATTGGTGAAGTGTATGAGTCGCTGGCCAATGATCAGAATGACCTGTTCCTGGGCAATTGGATGCCAGCGAATACCGATATGATCACGCCGTATCTGGAACAGGGCCAGCTGGAGGTGTTGCAAACCAACCTCAAACGCGGTCTCTATACCATTGCGGTACCGGAATACGTCTACGACCAGGGCGTCACCCGGGTGCAGGATCTGGGCAAGTATGCTGCGCAATTTGGCGGTCGGGTGTACGGCCTTGAGAAAGGCAATACCGGTAATGCTTTGGTTAAAAAGATGATTGCCAATCCGGCGATGGGCATGAGTCAGCTTGAGCTGATTCCGACCTCTGAGCGGCTGATGCTGGCACAAGCCAATGGGCGGATTCGCAAAGGGCAGTGGGTGGCCTTTCTGGGCTGGATTCCGCACCCGATGAATCGCAATTTTGAACTTCGCTATCTGGATGGTGCGGATGACTATTTTGGCCCGGACAAAGGCGCATCCTACGTACGTACCGTGGCACAGGATGGCTTTTCCCAACGTTGCCCAAATGCTGCTCGGCTGATGAAAAATATGGTGTTCAGCCAGGACATGGAAGAGCTGTTGATGGATCAGATCATGAATGGCTTTGTGCCACCACTACGGGCGGTGCGTATCTGGATGCACGACAACGAAGCCACCGTGACCGGCTGGCTGCAAGGTGTGGCTACTCGCACCGGAGGTCAACCAGACAGCCGCCAGATTGTGGCGGACCTGGAAGTGGGCTGGGGACGACTGACGGACTAACCGTTAACGCTGGTTCACAAAAAAGCCGCACTCGATTGCGGCTTTTTCTTTGCTGGAATTTATTTGAATAGTGAACAATTCTGTTGCGCGTTATTAAATCGGCAATTGCACACTGGTCAGCGAAACTTTTCAGGAGTAACGTGACTCATATCAGTTACACAGATTAAAAATCCCTTGCTGTTGAATGCCGGAATCTGAATCACAGAAACCCGTCCTCCAACAGCCTCAACGTCAGGAGGCGCCCATGACTCGAGTGATTCTAATGCTCAGTTTGTTACTGGGCTTCATGCTGCTTCCTGATACCAGCCCCGCAGGCTTCAACTCCGCATCCACACTGGATCTTTCCGACTACCCGATCGACCTGGCCACCGGCGAGGCCGACAAGGTACAAGGGATTGTTCCTGACGATGCGTTTGTGCCTCTGGTTATTCCACAGCACTGGCAGCCTGCGCTGGTCAGCAACACCCAGGTACTGGACACCCGTCCGGAAGCCCGACGTGCCCGTAGTCCTCCGCTGGTTTGATTCACTCCGTTTTTAACACAATCAAACCTTTAAAAATTTAACTGTTGTCGTTGGCCCTTTACTGACTTTGGCTGACAGCAGTTCTGTGAGGAGTACTCCCTATGCACAAGCTGAAACTGCACACCGTATCCAGCATCGACGAATTGGTTCAACCAGCAAAACCGATCCATATTTCCCTGCGTAGCCCGGCGCTGGCGTTCTTTACCGACTTCCTCGACAACGAGCCGCTGGTGATCGAATCGTCTGTGACTGCGGATAACGCCCGCCGCATCATGATTCGTACGCATGTCCGTCTGAAGCTGGTGCTCGATAACGACAACCGCTTTGCCGGTGTGATTACCGCGGAAGATTTGGCCGAGCAAAACGTGATTCAGAAAGCCGTCAACAACGGTAGCCTGCGAAGCGATGTGCTGGTGTCTGATCTGATGACTCGTAAAAGCGACCTGAGCGCCTTTGACATCAGCGAAGTTGAAAAATCCACCATCGGTGATGTGGTCAACTTCCTGCGCGAAGTGCACCAGCAACACTGCCTGGTGCTGGACGCCGAGAATCATCAGATTCGCGGCATCTTTTCCGCCAGTGATATTTCCCGCAAGCTGCGCCTGCCGCTGAATATTCAGGAGCAATCCAGCTTTGCGCGAGTCTTCAGCGCGGTGTCCTGAGTCAGCTGAATCGATAGCGTTGCAATTGGCAACAACACAAGCCGGGCATGTCCCGGCTTTTATGTGACTGCAATAGCAGAATAAGGATTCGTTTGAACCAAGCGACGTTAATTGTCGCATTGGCTTGTCACTATGCCGTCCGAGTCAGGATGACTCACAGGAACAAGGACGATAAGAGCAAGACGCTCTTGTGACGGACCACGCTCAGGGAGGCGGGATTCAGGAAGAAGTTGAGCAGCAAGGAAGCTGCTCTCGTTTCAAACGCCTGCGCTAATCACACTAGGGACCCTCTGAATAACTCGGTGCCCGCTCTGGATGACAGGGCGACGCTGAATCACGAAGCTGATTTGCAGGCCTGACGAGTCAAGTCAAAAATCAGCGACACAGAGTCAGCGATGCCCTGCCATCCCCGTAGGGCGCGGTCTGCAGGCCGCCAGAACGGTGTTGGCGAATTTGGAAAGGGCCAGCCATTCCGCTGCATTCGCCGCCTTGTTCTGACAACCTGCAGTACTCGCGCAGAGCTGTGCAGAGTTATTCAGAGGGTCCCTAGGGATGCAGGAGCGGCCCGACGCCTGGTCAGGCCTTTGATTGGTGATTCGACAAGGTTATTTGACTGGTTATTCGACTGGTTAGACGACAGGGCTTTCTGCGTTGTTATCACTTTGGCTGTCAGCTGCTTCTGAATCATCTGGTATCACGCCGTACAGTTTCGCCATGGTTTGCGCCTTGCTGGCGAACTCTTCTACCCAGTGCTCTGGGGCTTCAACCCGAATGTGTTCATTGAGCCCATAAACCCACCAACGGGTTTCCTGATCGTCAGGCACAATCGCTGTCAGACGGTAGCGGCCATTGTCGGCTGGCCCGTGAATTTCCTGCTGATGACTGATTGGCGTTTCCTGCAAGCGTGAGGCAATACTCTCTGAAATATCGGCGATCAGCTCGATATCACCGCTGTGCCCCCAACCAAAATTACGCAGGAAATCATCAATATCAAAGTTGCTGTTGTCCGGGCAAAGGGCGTCGGTCAAGCGTACATCGGCGATGCGGTGCAAGGCATAGATGTAAGGGGTGGTGTAGTCGTTGGCAGTGGCGACCAGATAGTGGGTGGCGCCTTTTGCAACCAGAGCCAGCGGTGTCAGATTCAGCTGTTTGGTGTCCTGATGGCTACGGCTGGCGTAGGACACCGCCAGTTGTTTGTTCTGCAACAAGGCTTCGGTAATGATCTCCCAGGTGGCTTCGCACTGTTCGGGAGGCAGCAGCTGTTTGGTTTCCGGCAAAACCCGAATGCGATCTGGCCACACTGACATGGTGCCGCTGAATTTTTTCAGGCTGCTCTTGGCTTCTTCAAACTGCGGTTTGATTTGTCGGAAGGCATGGCTGGGCAACACCTGTTTCAGATACGGCTCTGCCAAAATGAAAGACAATGCGGCAGCCGAGTTGGAGCGATGCAGAAGCTGTTTACCACCGGCGACAAACCCCCACGAGTTGCTTCGGCCGTTGGTCTCGGTGTAAAGCTGGTAAGCAACAGAAAGAGATTCCAGATCCCGTTCCACTGTGCGTTTGGTGCAGCGGTAATCCCGCTCCAGCTTTTTGTGCAGCAACGTGGTGCTGATTGGGTCGGATGGCTTTTCTGGAATCAGACGCAACATTTCCATTCGTCGGGCAAACGTCAGGTAGTCATTCGGCATGATGAGCAATTTCCTTATGCTTCCTTGAATAAGGGGCCAATTATAAGCACAAAAAATGAGACACGGTTCTCGTTTTACAAAAATTGTCAGATTGTCTGCGAAAGTGTCTGGTTGCAGGATAAATCTTCAGTTTGGTCGCATCAGGTGCAGAAAATGGCCAATTTCAGGCTACTGGCACGGTGGTCATCTGGATCGTCTTGATGGTGTTTGGCTGGCGTTTGGATTGTATTTGGCTTGTGCTTGGTTGGGGGATTCGTGGCTGGATGAGCAGTTAACGCGAGAGGTTGGCAGTATTTGGCAAAGCGGTTCTGGTTGGATGAAATTCGGACTCGCTGTCATTCATTTTCCTCCAATTCTTCTTCCGGAGGTGCGGATGATGAGGCAATGGGGTCAATATGCAGAGCGATTGCCTGGCACATTGGGCAACAGTCCGGCAGGGCGCTCAATTCCGAATAGTGATAATTCCAGTTACACATAGAGCAGTGAGCGTGATAACCAAATGTGGTTTGTGGCTCTTTCACTTTCATGGCGTTCTCCATCGTCCATAACAAAACAATGAAGGCATGGTGATGGTTGCTCGCGTCAGCTTACGTCGCGTTGAAAAAAGATTTCTGAAGCCGTGTTCTTTAAACGGCTGGTGGAATACGGCTTGCCTGGTACGGAGTGTCAGAGGTCTGAAAGATGCCGTTTAGGAGCATTGGATAGACGGAAAAACAGAAATTCAGCCAGTGGCTGTATCGATCAAAACAAGAATAGATTGGGAGGTAAAACAAGGAAGAGTTAATGGCTGAGGTGGCAGGACTCGAACCTGCGAATGACGGGATCAAAACCCGTTGCCTTACCACTTGGCGACACCCCAGCAGATGAAAAAGCAAGGAAGCTTTCTCGAAGAAGTTCAAGCTGTGCCTCAACTTCAGGACGCGCATATTATCAGGAGAAAAAATTCCTGCAACATCAAATGCTTAGAAAATTTAAAAAAATCTGAAATTTTTTCTGAATTGGTGGTTTTTTAGTCATAAGGTTTTGTTTTTGCGGCAAAATCGGTAAATTAACTGGATGTTTGAACAGTATCTGGATTTCTTCCATGCGATTGATCATCGCTGAAAAGCCATCACTTGGCCGGGCCATTGCCGCGGTATTGCCAAAACCCCATCAAAAAGGGGAAGGGTTTGTACGGGCGGCCAACGGCGATGTGGTCAGCTGGTGCATTGGTCACTTGCTGGAACAGGCCGAGCCGGATGCCTACAACCCGGTTTTCAAACAGTGGAAGCTGGATCACCTGCCCATCGTGCCGGAACAGTGGCAATTGCAGCCGAAGCCGAAAACCCGCAAGCAGCTGTCGGTGCTGCGCAAACTGGTGAAAGAAGCCAGTCAGCTGGTACATGCCGGCGACCCTGACCGCGAAGGGCAGTTGTTGGTCGATGAGGTGATCAGCTATCTGAAGACCCCGGCGAACAAGAAGCAGGCCATGCAGCGTTTGTTGGTCAGCGATCTGAACCCGGCGGCGGTGAAAAAAGCGTTGAACCAGTTACGACCCAACAGCGAGTTTGTGCCGCTGTCGGTATCGGCCCTGGCGCGCAGTCGGGCCGACTGGCTGTACGGTATTAACCTGACCCGTGCCTGTACCATCAAAGGGCAGCAAGGCGGTTTGAAGCAGGTGCTGTCGGTGGGGCGGGTGCAAACCCCCGTGCTGGGGCTTGTGGTGAAGCGAGATCAGGCCATCGAGCAATTTGTCTCTCGGCCTTTTTACGAAGTGCGTGCTGCTATTCATATGTCCGAAGAACAGCCGTTGGCGTTTTATGCCAAATGGCAGCCCAGTGAAGCCTGCGCTGCCCATCAGGATGAAGACGGCCGGGTGCTGAACCCCAAGCTGGCACAAAACGTTGCCGAGCGTATCCGTCACCAGGCCGCCAGGGTGCTGTCCAGCAACAAGAAGGAAAAGCAGCAAGCCGCGCCTTTGCCTTACAACCTGTCAGCCCTGCAAATTGATGCGGCCAAGGCCTTTGGTCTGAGTGCCAAGGCGGCACTGGACGCCTGTCAGAACCTGTACGAGAAGCATCAGCTGATTACTTATCCACGTTCTGACTGCCGGTATTTGCCGATGGAACATTATGGCCAGCGCCAGTCGGTGGTGGCGGCGATTGGCAATAACGTCGCCGATGCCAGCCTTGGTAAAGCTGTGGCTGGGGTGAATCTGAGCCTGAAATCGAAAGCCTGGAACGACAGCAAGGTGGGGGCGCATCACGCCATTATTCCAACCGAAAAGCGCAGCGACATCAGTAAACTGGGTCGCGCTGAGCAGCAAATTTACGGGCTGGTCGCACGTCAGTACCTGTTGCAGTTTTATCCGCCCTATCGTTATGCGGACCATAAAATCGAACTCGATATTGCCGGCGGGCTGTTTGTTGCCAGCCAGCGCAGCGCTTTGGATTTGGGCTGGAAAGCCATTATGCCGGTACGCAAACCTGCTGCTGGCGAAGAACCTTCCGACGAGCAGCGCCCGCCGTTGCCTGATGTCAGTGCCGGGCAGCTGCTGTTCAGCGGCGAACCCAAAATTGACGAAAAGCATACCCAGCCGCCGGAGTCCTTTACCGACGCCACCCTGTTGGCGGCGATGACGGGCATCAACCGTTATGTGCAAAGCAAGGAACTGAAAAAAATTCTCAAGGACACCGATGGCCTGGGGACTGAAGCGACCCGTGCATCCATCATCGAACTGCTGTTCAAACGGCAGTTCTTGCAACGTCAGGGCAAGCAGATCAAGTCGACGCCGTTGGGACGAGCGTTGATCAATGCCTTACCGGAACAAACCACCGTGCCGGACATGACCGCCCATTGGGAGCGGCAGCTGAATGACATCAGTGAGCGGGCGCTGAAATACGACGGCTTTATGCAGCCGATGCTGAACGAGTTGGGGTTGCTGGTGGGCCAAGCTGGCAAGTTGGATATTGGGGCGTTTCAGGGGCTGCCTGCGCCTGCCAAAACGCCGTATCGACGTGGCCGTCGTGCTGGTTCAAGCACCACCCGTTCTCGTAGCAGTGCCAGTAAAAGCTCCGGCAGCCGTTCTGGTACTGGCCGGCGTAAAACGTCTGGGCGTCAGGCTTCCGGCAGTACGTAATAGCTCCAGCGGCGTTCGCCCTGTTTGCTCAATTTGCCTTCTTTATGCAGTTTTTTTAGCAAGTACGACGCGCGGCCGTGGTCAACGTCCAGCAGTTGCTGCGCGGTGGCGTTGTTGATGCGGTCGTTGTGACGAACAAAGTCCAGCAGCATGGCCTCGTCGTTATCCATTTGTGTCCCCAGCGGGGAAAAAGCAGAACCAGAACCCGGGCCCTGGCCTGAGACAGGGTGTGCTCTGCGGGGCGACGCCGCTGTTTGGACGGAACGTACATCAATTGCGCTTTCCTGAGCATCACCTTGCGTCACGGCCTCGCTTGGCGCTTCGACAAAGTTCAGATGGCGGCGAGTGATGCACTGGCCGCGACTGGCGATCAGCGCAAATTCAATCATGTTACGCAGCTCACGCACGTTGCCCGGAAAACCGTAGCTCTGGATAGCCTGCATGGCCTCAGGGCTGATCGCAGATGACGGAGTGTCGGCCTGCTCTCGCTGGCGGCCCATTTGACGGCCCAGAGTGCTGATAAAGTGGTTCACCAGCAATGGAATGTCGTTCATTCGCTCGCGCAGGGGCGGCAATTCCATGCGGTAGCCTGCCAGTCGGAAGTACAGGTCCTGACGGAATTCCTGGCGGTTGACCCGTTGTTGCAGGTTGACGTTGGTAGCTGCTACTACCCGAACGTTTACCTGCTTTTGTTTGTTGCTACCAATCGGCGTCAGCAAACCATCTTCCAGCACGCGCAGTAGCTTGGTTTGTAGCCCTAATGGCATGTCGCCAATTTCATCCAGAAACAGGGTGCCGCCGTTGGCTTGTTCAAAATAGCCGGTACGGTCGTTGATGGCGCCAGTGAAGGCCCCACGGGTGTGGCCAAAAAACTCGGCGTCGGCCAGTTCGGCCGGGATCGCGGCACAGTTCACTGCAATAAAAGGTTTTGCCGAACGCTGGCTGCCGTAGTGAATGGCCCGCGAAACCAGCTCTTTGCCGGTGCCGCTTTCGCCCAGTACCAACACGTTGGTATCCGGTGCTTGTTGCAGGCTTCTGAGCTGTTCCAGAAGCTCCAGCATGCGTTGGCTTTGGCCGACAAACGCATCCAGCCCCCAGCGTTCTGCCTCCTGACGAGTCAGGGCTGACAATGTGTTCTGGCTGGTGTTAAGAGCCGCTTCTGCTTGCTGGCGCTTGTCGATCTGGGCCTGCAGCTCCTGATTCAGTGCTTGCAGCTGTTGGTTGCGTTGCAGCAGTTCCCGTTGCTGTTGCTGGATGGTCAGCTGGGCCTGAATACGCGCCAGCACTTCCTGTCGATGCAGTGGCTTGGTGACGTAGTCGATGGCACCGGCCTGAAAGCCTTTGACCCGATGTTGCGGGTCGGACAGCGCACTCATGAAAATCACCGGGGTTTTGCTGCCCTGCGGTAACTGCTTCAGGCGACGGCAGGTTTCGTAGCCGTCGATGCCGGGCATCATCACATCCAGCAGAATCAGGTCTGGTTGATGCTGGCTGGCCAGTTGCAGGGCATCCTCGCCGCAGGTGGCTACTGACAGTTGCAGGTTGGCTTCGGCCAGATAGCTGACCAGCACATCAAGGTTGTCGGGCTGGTCGTCAACGATCAGCAATTTGGGCAGTTGGGTCATGGAGTCGGGTGTCTGCTAGCCAGGGAACGTCAGTAATCTATAAGAGTTTTATAAGAAAATCCTGTCGATTCTATCGCGAATCTATGAGGTTTCTATAAGCGTCAGCATGAAATCCTATAAGGTTTTTTGCTTATAAAATCACGAGTATTTTTATAAGTTATTGATTTTAAATTAAATTATTTTTTGGCCCGTAACCTGCTATGTCAGCTGCAACGAAGATAAAAACGATTTGGGGGTTACTTATGATGCCGGCGCAAAATTACAACGAATCCTTGCCGATGGTACTGGTGATCGACGACAACCCGACCAACCTGGATGTGGTTATCGAGCACCTGGGCAAAGAAGCCATTGATGTTCGTGCGGCAACGTCCGGTATGGAAGGGCTGGAACTGGCACGTTTTCTGGAACCGGATTTGATCCTGCTGGATGTGCTGATGCCGGATATGAACGGTTATGAGGTGTGTCGTCGCATCAAGCGCGATCCTCAGCTGGCCAATATTCCGGTGGTGTTCCTGTCGGCGCTGGGCGAACAGGTACGTCGTGATCATGGTTTCCGGGTTGGTGGGGCCGATTATCTGCAAAAGCCGTTCGTGGCAGAAGAATTGAAAAGCAGTGTCTGGAATAATCTGGCCGTAGCCTAATCCACCCTCAACACCGGAAACACCACCACCATGATGGCTTTTGATGGCGGCGACTCAAGTCGTTCAGGACATAACTCCAACACCCCTGCACGACGATCACTTCCTTTAGCAGCTCCATTGCATGCCCTGTGCCGTGGACTGATGCTGGCAACAACAACCATGGCGACAATAACCATGGCAACCGCGGCGATGGCGAATGCTTCGGCCAGCCAGGATGAGCTGGGCGAGTTGATGGCCTTGCTGCAACAGGAAACCGAGCTGGCAACCCAAACCCGTATGAACGCTGACTACGTGCCAGGCATGGTGTCGGTGTTGTACGCCGAAGACGCGCTGGTTTCCGGCAAGCATACGGTGGCGGATGTGTTGTCGGATGTGGCCGGGTTTATGGTTAATGAAACCAACAGCGGCGACAAGCGCGTGATTGTGCGTGGTGTCGGCGCGACCCAGAACGCCAGTAACCTGAAGCTGATGCTGGATGGAGTGGCGGTCAATCGGCCAACCGATGGCTCTGCCGACTGGCTATTCCGCATGCCCTTGACCATGGTCGATCGGGTGGAGGTGATTCGTGGGCCGGGTTCGTCGGTGCATGGTGGCTTTGCCTTTTCCGGCGTGGTGAACGTGATCCCGCGAACCGAAAATTCCGTTGGCGCCTTCAGCGGCAGCCAACAGCAGCGCCGGTTGGCTCTGAACCTCAGTGAGTCGACCGACGCTGGCGTGAACACCCGTCTGCTGGCTTCGTTCTGGCGCAAGGGCAACTCCGGTCTTGAAACCGGCCCGGATAATTTCCGGCCGTCGGCAACGCATTCGCCGGGGCGGGTTTACGACCATGAACAGGGCGCCATGATGGTGGCCGGTATCGACTGGCAGGGCTATCGTTTTGACATCAGCATGGTGTCGACCGAGCGTGGCCCAGGTCATGGTGAATCCGCCGCGTTGCCGTATGAATCTGATCCTCGAATTGAACAATCGGTAGCGGCCAGACTGGCTAAGCAGTGGCGGTTAGCAGAAGGCGTGACTCTGAATAGCGAATTCAGCTATCTCAATACCGGCTTGAACAAGGCGCTGTCGTTGCCGTTGCCTGCGGGCATTACGCCGCCGGGCCGTACTCAGCCACTTCGTAATGACGTGTTCCGCTCTTCGGGCAGTCAGGATCACGCCTACGCCTTGCGCACGGATCTGACCTGGCAATGGTCGGATGCTCACTTGTTGCATGGGGAGCTATCCAGCCAGCATTTGAAAGTCGATTCTTCTTACACTTTGCGGTCGGTGAATGGCGAGAACCATGAGTATATTGCCGACGGCGGCGACCCGGTGATTGAAGGCAGCAGCCGTTACGTGAATGCGTTTGGCCTGCAAGACCAGTGGCAGGTTACGGAAGCTCTGGCCGTTACCACCGGCATACGTGTCGACCAATACACCGACTGGGGCAACCATGTTTCGCCACGTCTGGCGGCAGTATGGCAACTGGACGGTGGCCACATTCTCAAGCTGCAATACGCCGAAGCATTCCGACCGCCATCGCTGGAAGAGGCGAATCCCGGGCCGGATTCCAATCTTGCTGGCAGCGGTTCCCTGAATGAAGAAATCATCAAATCCTGGGAAGCAGCATGGGTGTTCCGTGGCGATGACCAGCGCCTGTCGGCGACGGTGTTCCGCACCAAGGTGCAGGACCTGATCGAGTTCTACATCAATCCGGGTTTGCCACCGGTGTGGCGCAATCGCGGCGATATCATGACTGTGGGCGCTGAACTGGAGTGGCAACAGCAAGTCAGTCGTTCACTGGAGTGGAGTGGTAACCTCAGCTACGCCAATGCCAAGGATTACTTCGACCCGGATCAGCGTTTGTTGGGAGCTGTTGACTGGATGGCGAACATCAAGGGCCGCTGGTATCTCAGTGATGGCGTCAGCACCAACCTGAACGTACGTTACATTGGCCAGCAGGAAGGTTGGGAAGTGGGTCGTCGGGTGCCCCATGAACGTCGTTTCCCGGCCTACTGGTTGTTCGATGTGTCGCTTGAATGGCGTCATGCCTTCGCGATTGACGACCTCTACATGCTGGCCAGCTGCCAGAACCTGACCGACCGGCAATATCGCTCGGTACCTTCCCCCAGTCAGTATCCGGAAGGTTTGAACAACGGCTACCGCCAACTGGGAGTTGGCGTTAAATATGAATTCTGATCAGAGCATTTATTGTTAATGAACCCCCTGACGCTGCGGCCGGGCATGGATGCCTGCCTGCGCTGGGTCAGCCGTTTGATGCTAGTCACACTGCTGATGTCCACGCCCACACACAGCCTGTTTGCGGACGCTGCCAGCGACCGCCGGGCTCGTGTTGGCCTCAATTTGTTTCGTACCTTCGTTAATGCCGATCTGACCCTCGACAGCCATGTGCAAAACAACCGTATTCCGGTGGCCATGCTGTATCTGACCTCCAACCTTCAGGCGCGTGAATTTCGCGACCAGCTAGAGCAAACCTGGCCGTCGGTGCAGGGCTATGAAACAGAGATTCAGGTGGTGTCGTTGCAGCAGCTATTGGCACAACCGAATGCAAACATGCCTGCGGCTGTGTTTGTCACAGAACGACTCAATGCGCAGGAGCGTCAGCAGCTGGTTGAGCTGACCATCAAGCATCAGGTGGCGGTATTCTCGCCGTTTGAAGGGGATGTGGAGGCCGGTATTCTGGGGGGACTGTCGGTTACCTCAAGCGTGAAACCCACCGTCAATCTGACCACCTTGCAGCTCAGCAAGCTGTCGATCAAATCGTTTTACCTGAGTGTGGCGCGTACTTATGAATAGAGGGGCTAAAGGGAATAGAGGGGATAAAGGGAACAACGGCCAATCCTTCTGGCAGCGTTGTCTGAACCGGTTGTTCAATTGCGTCGACTGCGCCAAACGGCGGTTCCGTGAACTGCGTCAGCACCTGCTGATTACCGCCGTCTTTGTGGGGCTGGTAGCGGCACAATTCAATTCCCTCGACAGCTACTGGAAAAACACCCTCGAGCCCCGCTTGCGCAGCACCACGGGCGCACAGGCCCACATCATTGCACAGTCGCAAACTTCGGTGTTGGTCGAGATTCTGGAGCACGGCAACCCCGATACCATGGCCCGGCAGTTGTACGATGCGGTGCAGGAAATGCTGGTGGTGGAAGACCCGGCGACGGGCGCTGCCATGGTCAAAGGCGTAGGCTTGCTGGTTGACTATGACACTCTCGGTATTCCTGTCGGAACCCTTGATCTGGCCGAAGGAGACCTGGTATGTGGCGAATGCTTCAAGGCCTCCCTGCCGCTGATCAACGAGGCTGGTGTGCTGCTCGGTTTGGTCGACTTTAACCTCAGTGATGCCAATTATCGGCAGTTGGCTGAAGACATGCGCGAACGACTGTTTCGGGAATCGGCCCTGGTCGTGGCGCTGCTGGTGGTGGTGTGGATGTTGATGCTGGCAGTGTTTCACCGGCTGCATTTGGCCAAACGCCAGATCGAAGAATCCGACCGTGCCAAAACCCGCTTTATGGCCAACGTGACTCATGAACTGCGTACGCCATTGAACGGCATTCTGGGCTACAGCCAGCTGATGAAAGCCGATGAATCGCTGGCGGCCCAGCATGGCAAAGGCATCAAAACCATTGACCGCTGTGCCCGTCACTTGCTGTTGCTGATTAACGATATTCTCGACTTTTCAAAAGCCGATGAAGAAAAGCTGGTGCTTCATCCCGGTGAACTGCACCTGCCATCTTTCCTGCTCACCATCATGCAAATGACCGAAGTTCGGGCCCGTGAAAAAGGCCTGAAGCTGGCGTTTATTGGCCCGGAAAAGATACCCAGCCACGTGCTGGTGGACGAAAAACGCTTGCGTCAGGTTGCCCTGAACCTGTGCAGTAATGCGCTGAAGTTTACTTCTGAAGGCGGCGTTACCGTGTTCATGGAGGTGCTCAAACGGAACGACAAAACGGCGACCTTCCGCTGGCGGGTGGTTGATACCGGTATCGGCATTGCCCAGCAGGATATGAAGAAAATCTTTGTGCCATTTCAGCAGTTGGACAATGAAATTACCCGCGCTGAGGGCTCCGGTCTGGGGCTCAGTATTTGCCAGCGCATCCTGCAACAAATGGGCTCGCGACTGCACGTGGACAGTGAGGTTGGTAAAGGTTCGGAATTCTGGTTCGACCTGACCCTGCCGCTGCTGAGCCAGGAAATGACTTCCACCATCAAACCCGTGCCAGAGCCTCAAGCCGACGAGGCGGATACCGCCGCTGCCGAGCTGGTGTTACCGCCGGATGAACTGCTGATGGAGCTGAAAGAGGCGGCCATGCAGCACAATATTCTGCGGGTGCGGCAACTGCTCACCGAGCTGGAATCCGAGCCTGACTATCAGGTGTTCTGTGATCAGGCTCAGGAGCTGGTGGGGCAGTACCGTTTCAAGGCGCTGGGGGAGTGGTTGGCCTCTCTGTCAGATGCCTGATCCGACGATGTCAGTCACAGCCTCAGATATCGAAAAAGAGCATGCCGAGGAGTGATCATTTTCCGGCGAAATGCCGTCATTTCTCCGTCATTTTGTTGATAGTTTGTACAAAAGCGCAACCGCCGGTTACTTAACACTCACATCATTATTGCGCTCAGGAACCTACGCTAATACCTGACTTAAAAGGTATGAATTACCGTGTAGAGGTTTCTGATGGCTCGCAAAATTCACAAAAACCCCCCTCGTTTGGCTCTTGAGCGTCGCCGCATGTTTGACGGCGCTGGGCTGATTACATCGCTGGATGCGTTGAGTGGCAGTGGTGAGCCAGCCGAGCCAACGGCTGACAAAAACAGCGGCCCGCTGGTACAACCGCAGCTGCTGGGTGGTTTGATCGGTGGTGTCACCCAAACGTTGGGTGGTGTGGTTGAAACCACTAACGAGGTGGTCAACAGCCTGTTAACGCTACCAACCTTGCCGCTGTTGCCGGAAGACGAATCGCTGGTGTTTCTGGACGTCGGCTTGATCCAGCTGGATCTGGTCAACATCAACGCCAGTCTGGTCGATCTGGCGCTGGATGTCCCTGTGGGAGGCTTCACTATAGACCCTTCAGCAGATGTGTCGGTATCGCAAACCTCTCCGGGCAGCCTGGTGCTGAGTGGTGACCCGGGCGATATCAACGTGCTGCTGGAAAGTCTGGTGTATGTCCCCGGTGATGACTACAACGGCCCGGTAACCATTAATCTGGCATTGACCGACAGCTTGTTGGGTTTGCCACTGGTGAGCCTCGAACTGCCGGTGACCGTCGCCGCGACCGCGGACATCGTCGCCGATACCGTCAACGTCAATGGTACCGATCCGGTGGCCTTTAACGTCATGGCCAACGACACCTTTGAGAACAGCGGTGCAGCCATCGACAGCTACACCCAGCCAACCAACGGTTCCGTGACCATCGATGCCAACGGCAATGCGGTGTACCAGGCCAATAACGGCTATACCGGCAGTGACAGTTTCACCTACACTGTGCTGTCGAATGGCACCACAGAAACCACCACGGTGACCATTAACACCAATGGTGTTCCGGAAACTACCGGTATCTCCGACAGCAATACCACCCGTGGCGAAGCCGTGTTGATCGACCTGAGTGGCGCTTTCAGCGACCCGGATGGTGACTCGCTGATCTATACCTGCGTCGATCTGCCGACCGGTTTGTCGCTGGACCCGAATACCGGCATTTTGTCGGGCACCGTGGCAGAAGCTGAGTTGCAAGCCTCCGCAGATGGCACTTTCCCACTGACCATTACCGCCACCGACCCGCAAGGTGCACAGGTTTCCAGCAGCTTCGACCTCAACGTCGACCTGAGTGTATCGGCGCTGGTGAACCTGCCAACGATTCCGCTACTGGCGGAAGACCAATCGCTGATTTTTGCTGATGTGGGTCTGATTGAACTGCAAGCGGGCAACATCAACGCCAGCCTGGTCGACCTGACGCTGGACGTGCCGCTGGGTGCATTGTCGGTTGATCAAACCGCCGGTGTGTCGCTGTCGCAAACCGAACCCGGCACCGTCACGCTCAGCGGCAACGTTGCCGATATCAATCTGGCGTTGCAAAGCCTGGTGTACACCCCGGGAGCGGATTACCACGGCCCGGTAACCATCGATCTGGCATTGACCGACAGCCTGCTTGGTTTGCCGCTGGTGAGCCTGGAACTGCCGATTACCATTACTCCTGTGGTGGATATCGTTGACGACACCGTTAATGTGAACGGCACAGATCCCGTGCTGTTCAATGTCATGGGCAATGACACCTTCGAGAACAGCGGCGCGGCCATCGACAGCTACACCCAGCCAGCCAACGGCACGGTCACGATTGATGCCAACGGTAACGCGACCTATCAGGCTAACAACGGCTTTACCGGTAGCGACAGCTTTACCTATACCGTGATTTCCAACGGCACCACCGAGACGGCGACGGTCACCATCAACACCAATGGTATTCCGGAAACCACCGGTATCTCCGACAGCAATACTACCCGTGGTGAAGCGGTGTTGATCGACCTGAGTGGCGCTTTCAGTGACCCGGATGGTGATCCGCTGATTTACACTTGCGTCGATCTGCCAGATGGCCTGTCGCTGGACCCGAACACCGGCATTTTGTCCGGCACCGTGGCAGAGGCTGAACTGCAAGCCTCCGCAGATGGCACCTTCCCGCTGACCATCACCGCCACCGATCCGGAAGGCGCTCAGATTTCCAGCAGCTTCGATCTAAACGTCGACCTGAGTGTGTCGGCGCTGGTGAACCTGCCAACAATTCCATTGCTGGCGGAAGACCAATCGCTGATTTTTGCCGACGTGGGCCTGATTGAACTGCAAGCGGGCAACATCAACGCCAGCCTGGTTGATGTGACGCTGGATGTACCTTTGGGTGCGCTGTCTGTGGATCAAACCGCCGGTGTGTCACTGTCACAAACCGAACCCGGTACTGTGACCCTGACCGGCAACGTTGCTGATATTAATCTGGCACTGCAAAGTCTGGTGTACACCCCGGGCGCGGATTACAACGGCCCGGTAACCATCGATCTGGCATTGACTGACAGCCTGCTTGGTTTGCCTCTGGTGAGCCTGGAACTGCCGATTACCATTACCCCTGTGGTCGATATTGAGGCCGACACGGTCTACACCAACGGCAGTGATCCGGTCGGCTTCAACGTGATGGCCAACGATACCTTTGAGAACCCGGCAGCGGCGGTGACTTCGTACACCCAGCCGGCCAACGGCACGGTCACGATTGATGCCAACGGCAACGCGACCTATCAGGCTAACAACGGCTTTAGCGGCAGCGATACTTTCACCTATACGGTCACATCCAGCGGCACCACAGAAACCACCACCGTTACGGTGAACGTTAACGCGGTACCTACGACCACCGGCATTCCAGACCTCAACGCACAGGACAGCGGTACGGTATCGCTGGATGTCAGTGGCCAATTTGCCGACAGTGATTCCGCCAGCCTGACGTTCTCAGCAACCGGGCTGCCGAACGGCCTGAGTATTGATCCCAATACCGGCGTGATCAGTGGTAGCCTGGATGCCGATGCATCCACCCAACTGGCCAACGGTGAATACAGCATTACCGTCACCGCGACAGACACCGAGGGTGCCTCCGTGGCGGCCAGTTTCACCATGACGGTTCTGAACCCTGCCCCGACTGCGGTGGACGACAGTGCCAGCGGCAATGAAGACACCAGTATCAGCGGCAACGTACTGACCAACGATTCAGACCCGGATGGCGACACCCTGTCAGTGAACACCACACCGGTAACCGGCCCAGCCAACGGCAGCGTTGTACTGCAACCCGATGGTGGCTTCGTTTACACCCCAAATGCTGACTTTGCCGGAACAGACTCCTTCGTTTACGAAGTAACCGACTCGGATGGCGGCACCTCAACAGCCACTGTTACCCTGACGGTGAACAACGTCAACGACGCGCCGACCACGCCAAGTGGCCGTACTGAAACCACCGCTGAAGACACCCCAGCTTCCATTGATCTGCTGGCAGGTTCTGCTGATGCGGATGGCGACACCGTAGTTGTGGATAGCGCCAGTGCGCTGAACGGTACTGTTACCGTCGACGCTAACGGCGTTGCTACCTACACGCCTAACGCCGATTTCAATGGCACGGATACCATCACCTACACCCTGAGTGACGGTAATGGCGGCACGGTAACCGAGACCATCACGGTAACCGTTACTGCTGAAAACGACGCTCCGACTACACCGTCTGGCCGTACGGAAACCACCGCTGAAGACACTCCTGCAAGCATTGATTTGCTGGCAGGCTCTGCTGATGTGGATGGCGATACGGTTGTTGTGGATAATGCATCCGCGCTGAACGGCACGGTATCTGTCGACGCTAACGGCGTTGCTACCTACACACCTAACCCGGACTTCAACGGCACCGACACCATCACCTACACCTTGAGTGACGGTAATGGCGGCACCGTGACTGAAACAATCACAGTCACTGTTACTGCTGAAAACGACGCTCCGACTACACCGTCTGGCCGCACTGAAACTACGGCTGAAGACACTCCAGCTTCCATTGATCTGCTGGCAGGTTCTGCTGATGTGGATGGTGATACGGTCACTGTCGATTCAGCATCCGCTCTGAACGGTACTATCACCGTCGACGCTAACGGCGTAGCGACTTACACGCCGAACCAGGACTTCAACGGTACCGACACTATTACTTACACCTTGAGTGACGGTAACGGCGGCACGGTGACGGAAACCATCACGGTAACGGTTACTGCCGAAAACGACGCACCAACGACACCGTCTGGCCGTACGGAAACGACTGCGGAAGATACTCCAGCGAGTATTGATTTGTTGGCAGGCTCTGCTGATGTGGATGGCGATACGGTTACCGTGGACTCTGCATCCGCGCTGAACGGTACGGTATCCGTGGACGCTAACGGCGTTGCTACCTACACACCGAACGCTGATTTCAACGGCACGGACACCATTACCTACACCCTGAGTGATGGAAACGGTGGCACGGTTACCGAGACCATCACGGTAACCGTTACTGCTGAAAACGATGCACCGACTACGCCATCTGGCCGCACTGAAACGACTGCCGAAGATACTCCAGCGAGTATTGATTTGTTGGCAGGCTCTGCGGATGTGGATGGCGACACGGTTGTTGTGGATAGCGCCAGCGCGCTGAACGGTACGGTATCCGTCGACGCTAACGGCGTAGCGACCTATACGCCTAACGCTGATTTCAACGGCACCGACACCATCACCTATACCCTGAGCGATGGTAACGGCGGCACAGTTACGGAAACCATCACAGTCACTGTCACGGCTGAAAACGACGCACCAACCACTCCTAGTGGCCGAACTGAAACCACCGCTGAAGACACTCCAGCGAGTATTGATTTGTTGGCAGGCTCTGCGGATGTGGATGGCGACACGGTTGTTGTGGATAGTGCATCCGCGCTGAACGGCACGGTATCTGTCGACGCTAACGGCGTTGCTACCTACACACCTAACCCGGACTTCAACGGCACGGATACCATCACCTACACATTGAGTGACGGTAACGGCGGCACCGTAACTGAAACCATCACAGTCACCGTCACTGCTGAAAACGATGCGCCAACCACTCCAAGTGGCCGTACTGAAACGACTGCTGAAGATACTCCGGCGAGTATTGATCTGCTGGCAGGTTCTGCCGACGTTGATGGCGATACTGTGATTGTGGATAGTGCGTCGGCTCTTAACGGCACTATTACCGTTGATGCAAACGGCGTTGCTACCTACACGCCGAATGCCGACTTCAATGGCACCGACACCATCACCTACACACTGAGTGATGGAAACGGCGGCACAGTTACGGAAACCATTACAGTCACTGTTACTGCTGAAAACGACGCACCAACCACTCCAAGCGGTCGTACTGAAACTACCGCTGAAGACACTCCAGCTTCCATTGATCTGCTGGCAGGTTCTGCCGATGTGGATGGCGACACCGTAGTTGTGGATAGCGCCAGCGCCCTGAACGGTACTGTTACCGTCGATGCCAACGGTGTAGCGACTTATACGCCTAACGCTGATTTCAATGGCACGGATACCATCACCTACACCCTGAGTGATGGAAACGGCGGCACCGTGACCGAAACCATTACAGTCACCGTAACCGCTGAAAACGATGCACCGACTACGCCGTCTGGCCGTACTGAAACGACTGCCGAGGACACTCCTGCAAGCATTGATTTGTTGGCAGGCTCTGCGGATGTGGATGGCGATACGGTTACCATCGACTCCGCTTCTGCGCTGAACGGTACCGTCTCTGTCGACGCTAACGGCGTTGCAACCTACACACCGAATGCTGATTTCAACGGCACTGACACCATCACCTACACACTGAGTGATGGAAACGGCGGCACGGTTACCGAGACGATTACTGTCACCGTTACCGCTGAAAACGACGCGCCAACCACGCCAAGTGGCCGTACTGAAACAACCGCTGAAGATACCCCGGCGTCTATTGATCTGCTGGCAGGCTCTGCTGATGTGGATGGCGATACGGTTACCGTGGACTCTGCATCCGCGCTGAACGGTACGGTATCCGTGGACGCTAACGGCGTAGCAACTTACACGCCAAATGCGGACTTCAACGGCACCGACACCATCACCTACACGCTGAGTGACGGTAACGGCGGCACGGTTACCGAGACGATTACAGTCACCGTAACCGCTGAAAACGATGCACCAACGACTCCAAGTGGCCGCACTGAAACCACCGCTGAAGACACTCCAGCTTCCATTGATCTGCTGGCAGGTTCTGCTGATGTGGATGGTGATACGGTTGTTGTAGATAGCGCCAGTGCTCTGAATGGCACGGTATCCGTGGATGCCAACGGCGTTGCTACCTACACACCGAACGCCGATTTCAACGGCACCGACACCATCACCTACACCCTGAGTGATGGAAACGGCGGCACGGTTACCGAGACGATTACTGTCACCGTTACCTCTGAAAATGACGCTCCGACTACGCCGTCTGGTCGTACGGAAACTACCGCCGAGGACACTCCTACAAGCATTGATTTGCTGGCAGGCAGTAATGATGTAGACGGCGATACGGTTACCGTGGACTCCGCATCCGCGCTGAACGGTACGGTATCTGTGGACGCTAACGGCGTTGCAACTTATACCCCGAACCAGGACTTCAACGGCACCGACACCATCACCTACACATTGAGTGATGGTAATGGTGGCACCGTGACCGAGACGATTACAGTCACTGTCACTGCTGAAAACGACGCACCGACAACGCCAAGCGGTCGCACTGAAACCACCGCCGAAGACACCCCAGCGAGCATTGATCTGCTGGCAGGCTCTGCGGATGTGGATGGCGACACGGTTGTTGTGGATAGCGCCAGCGCGCTGAACGGTACGGTATCCGTCGACGCTAACGGCGTAGCGACCTATACGCCTAACGCTGACTTCAACGGCACGGACACCATCACCTACACACTGAGTGATGGAAACGGCGGCACGGTTACCGAGACGATTACAGTCACCGTCACTGCTGAAAACGATGCACCAACCACTCCAAGTGGCCGTACTGAAACTACCGCTGAAGACACTCCAGCAAGTATTGATCTGCTGGCGGGCAGCAATGATGCGGATGGCGATACGGTTACCGTGGAGTCCGCATCCGCGCTGAACGGCACTGTCTCTGTTGATGCCAACGGAGTGGCAACCTACACGCCGAATCAGGACTTCAACGGTACCGATACCATCACCTACACATTGAGTGACGGTAACGGCGGCACGGTAACTGAAACCATCACAGTCACTGTCACGGCTGAAAACGACGCACCAACCACTCCAAGTGGCCGTACTGAAACCACTGCTGAAGATACTCCTGCGAGCATTGATCTGCTGGCAGGCTCTTCTGACGTAGACGGTGACACCGTAGTTGTAGATAGCGCCAGCGCCTTGAACGGTACTGTCTCTGTCGACGCCAATGGCGTTGCCACTTACACCCCGAATCAGGACTTCAACGGCACTGATACCATTACCTACACGCTGCGTGATGGTAACGGTGGCACTGTGACCGAGACCATCACGGTAACCGTCACTGCTGAAAACGACGCACCAACCACGCCAAGCGGCCGCACTGAAACCACCGCTGAAGATACTCCAGCGTCTATCGATCTGTTGGCAGGCTCTGCTGATGTTGATGGCGACACGGTCACCGTCGATTCAGCATCCGCTCTGAACGGCACGATCACCGTGGACGCCAACGGCGTTGCCACTTACACCCCGAACCAGGACTTCAACGGCACGGACACCATTACCTACACGCTGAGTGACGGTAACGGCGGTACGGTAACTGAAACCATTACGGTAACCGTTACTGCTGAAAACGACGCTCCGACTACACCGTCTGGCCGTACGGAAACGACTGCGGAAGATACTCCGGCGAGTATTGATCTGCTGGCAGGTTCTGCCGACGTTGATGGCGACACGGTCGTTGTGGATAGCGCCAGTGCTCTGAATGGTACGGTATCTGTCGACGCTAACGGCGTAGCAACCTACACGCCTAACGCCGACTTCAACGGCACGGATACCATCACCTACACATTGAGTGATGGAAACGGTGGCACGGTTACCGAGACCATCACGGTAACCGTTACTGCTGAAAACGACGCTCCGACTACACCGTCTGGCCGTACTGAAACTACCGCCGAAGATACTCCAGCATCTATTGACCTGTTGGCCGGTTCCGGTGATGTTGATGGTGATACCGTGGTTGTGGATAGCGCATCCGCTCTGAACGGCACGATCACCGTGGACGCCAACGGCGTAGCAACCTACACACCGAATGCTGATTTCAACGGCACTGACACCATCACCTACACCCTGAGTGACGGTAACGGCGGTACGGTAACCGAGACGATTACAGTCACTGTCACCGCTGAAAACGACGCACCAACAGCAGGATCGCAGTCCGCATCTACGAAGGAAGATATAGCGATCAATATCGATGTGCTGTCTCAAGCCAATGATGTTGACGGTGATGCTATTTCGGTCACATCGGCAACCGCTGCGAACGGCACGGTTATTGTTGAACCTGATGGCTCTCTTACCTACACGCCAAACAATGGATTTACTGGCAGTGACACCATTACCTACGACATTGCAGATGGTAATGGTGGTACGGCAACAGGATCTGTCAGCGTGTCTGTCGATCCAGCAGGCTCGAACAGTAACCCTTATTCAACCGGTGCCCAGCCTGAAACCGTTGCTGAGGATGGTCAGGCAAATATTGATTTGCTAGCAAGCATGGCAGACCCGGATGGTGACTCCCTAACAGTTGATAGTGCATCGGCTAACAATGGTTCGGTTGTTGTTGATGTAAATGGCATCGCTACTTACACACCCAACCCGGACTTTAACGGTACTGACACCATTACGTTCACCGTTAGCGATGGCAATGGCGGTTCTACAACCGAAACCATCACGGTAACCGTTACTGCTGAAAACGATGCACCAACTTCGCCAAGCGGTCGTACTGAAACCACCGCTGAAGACACTCCAGCGAGCATTGATCTGCTGGCAGGTTCTGCCGATGTGGATGGCGACACCGTGGTTGTGGATAGCGCCAGCGCCCTGAACGGTACTGTTACCGTCGACGCCAACGGCGTTGCGACCTACACGCCGAACCAGGACTTCAACGGTACCGATACCATTACCTATACCCTGAGTGATGGAAACGGTGGTACCGTGACTGAAACCATTACGGTAACGGTCACCGCTGAAAACGACGCTCCGACAACTCCAAGTGGCCGCACTGAAACCACTGCGGAAGACACTCCTGCCAGCATTGATCTGCTTGCGGGTAGCAATGATGCAGAGGGCGACACCGTAGTTGTGGATAGTGCCAGTGCCCTGAACGGTACTGTTACCGTCGACGCCAACGGCGTTGCAACCTACACGCCGAACGCTGACTTCAACGGCACCGATACCATTACCTACACATTGAGTGACGGTAATGGTGGCACTGTGACCGAGACCATCACGGTAACTGTTACTGCTGAAAACGATGCGCCAACCACTCCAAGTGGCCGTACTGAAACTACTGCTGAAGATACTCCTGCGAGCATTGATCTGCTGGCGGGTAGCAATGATGCAGATGGCGATACGGTCACTGTCGACTCAGCTTCTGCCCTGAACGGCACGATCACCGTCGACGCCAA
>NZ_AUGV01000020.1 GCF_000422845.1 Oceanobacter kriegii DSM 6294 | reverse complement strand
CACCAAACCAGTTTGCTTGACGACCATAGAGCTGTGGAACCACCTGAATCCTTTCCGAACTCAGAAGTGAAACGCAGCATCGCCGATGGTAGTGTGGGGCTTCCCCATGTGAGAGTAGGTCATCGTCAAGCTCTTATCCAAAACCCCTGATCGCTTACGCGGTCAGGGGTTTTTTCGTTACGAGCTTGCCGAGCACGTCAAGGTCGAGCGCGACCCCGGTCTAACCCAAAACCCCAGCAGGGAAACCTGCTGGGGTTTTTCTTTATGCGCGGTTTATTCCCTGTTGCCCTGTTGGGTTATGGGTAGAATACGTGGGTCTCTGTTACTGATATCGGGCCCATGTGACAGGCGATGCACCGAAGGTGCCAGCCTGCAGCGCCGCAGGCGTGGCGAAGCCAGACAACGCGCAGCGTTGGACTCACTGAGGTCATCGTCTCTGCTAATCAAGCACTCCATATATAATCTTCATCCCAGCACCGCTACCCATGCGGGCGGGCCGTCGGAGTGCCATATCACTGCGCTTCCGGATGCAGCGCTCCCATCACTCTATTTTATTTGTCACCAATATCGTATGGTCAGAATACGCCGTTTAGGGATTTTCTGATGATGGATTCTGCTACTTATCCACAGTTGTTTGCTCCGTTAAAAGAGCGCCAGCGGGCGCTGCGAGACACGATGCCAGAGCATCTGGATCTTCGTATTCACCGGGCGCTGAGCTGGTTACATCGGGCTGAGCAATGCGAGGACGACGATGGGGCTTTTATCTTTCTCTGGATTGCTTTGAATGCGGCTTATGCCAATGATAACCACGGCGATCCCGAGCCTGATCAGACGGCATTCCAGTTTTTCATCAAGCGGATTGTTAACCTGGATAAGAGCGGTCACATCGGTGATCTTGTCTGGGATACCTATCAAACGGCCATCAAGCATCTGTTGGATAACGAATTTGTTTACCAGCGCTATTGGGATTACCAGAATCACAAGCCGGGCATTGATGAATGGCAGATCAGTTTTAACCGTGCCCGGGATCGTTCGAAGTCAGCGCTGGTGAATCAGCGCACTGACGAGGTGTTGAACATCGTGATGGAGCGGCTGTACACACTGCGAAACCAGCTTGTACACGGCGGTGCGACCTGTGGCGGCAAGGTTAATCGTAGTCAGGTTATCGATGGCCGAAGGATTCTCGGCTCGCTGGTTCCGGTCATTATCGGTGTGATGCTGGATAATGCTACTGAGCACTGGGGTGAGCCTTTCTATCAGGTTCGTAAAAGCTGATTAATGAAAATCATGTGATGCCACATCCAGTTCGTCGATGGCCTGGCTAAGGTCGGTAAGCCGGTAGGCGATCAGGTGGACGATGCCGCTGCTGTCGTCTTTTTCGACTTTGCCGTAAACCTGCAGGATACGGGCCTGGGTAAGTTCTTTCAGTTGTTGTTTGGCGAGTGTTAGCCATACCACGACATTGGTGTTGCCGGTTTCGTCCTCTAACGTAAGGAAGGTCACTCCGGCTGAAGTGCCAGGGCGTTGGCGGCAGGTAACCAGTCCACACACCCTGACTTCGGATTCGTGGGCGGCGGTACGTAGCGACATGGCGGTGTGGCTGTCGCCCAGTTTGCCTTGTTCTCTTAGGATTTCGATGGGGTGACGCCCCAGTGTCAGTCCTAACGACTGGTAGTCTGCCAGCAGGTTTTCTACTTCGTTGGGGCTACCGAACGGCCATTGAAACGACAGTGCTGCGCTATGGGTTGTGGACAACAGATCATTTTGCAGAGGCTCTGCCACCATCCAGCTGGCTTGTTGGCGTTGGTAGTCCAGGCTGGCAAAGGCGTTGGCGGCCGCCAGCGCGGCCAGTTCGTGAGCGTCCAGTCCCGACAGGTAACGGCATTGTTGAATGTCCTTGTAGCTTCCGGCCAGTGCTTCCCCATTCGTGTTACTTACTGGCCGGCGTTTTACCACCAATTCTGCACCTTCTTTGGATAGCCCCCGCACCAGACGCAATCCCAGTTGCAGTTGCGGTTTGCCATTGCGATACACCACCTGATGGTCGACCTGGCTGGCGTTGATATCCACAGGAAGAGTGACCACTCCATGATGGCGGGCATCTTCGATCAGCTGTGCGGGGCTGTAAAACCCCATGGGTTGGCTATTGAGCAAAGCGCAGCAGAACTCAGTGGGGTAGTGGCATTTCATCCAGGCGGTGACATAGACCAGCAAGGCAAAGCTGGCGGCGTGGGATTCGGGAAAGCCGTATTCGCCAAAGCCTTCCAGCTGGCGTTGGATGCGTTGAATGTACTCATCGCTAAAGCCTTTCTGTTTCATGGTGGTAGCCAACCGCAGTTGCAGCCTGTGCATATGGCCTTTCTTGCGCCAGCTGGCCATGGAGCGCCGTAGCAGATCGGCTTCAGCAGCACTGAAGTCGGCAGCGACCATGGCAAAAGCAATCACCTGCTCCTGAAACAGGGGCACCCCTAACGTGCGTTCCAGAATCGGTTTCAGGGCGGGCAATGGGTAATCCGCTGCTTCTTCGCCGTTACGCCGTCGCAGATACGGGTGCACCATATCGCCATGAATCGGGCCGGGACGGACGATGGAGACTTCGACCACCAGGTCGTAATAACAGCTGGGTTTCAGTCGGGGCAGCATGTTCATCTGGGCGCGGCTTTCTACCTGAAAGACGCCAACGGAATCTGCCCGTTGCAGCATTTGGTAGGTGGCTGGGTCGCTGCGGGGAATGTCGGCCAATCCGAATGGCTTGCCTTGCTGGTCACTGATCATCTGCAGGCAGCGGCGAATCGCCGTCAGCATGCCGAGGCTAAGCACATCCACTTTCATTAGCCCCATGGTTTCAAGGTCTTCCTTGTCCCATTGGATCACGGTGCGGTCGGCCATACTGGCGTTTTCGATCGGTACCAGATCGGTCAAGGCGCCTTCGGTAATCACAAAGCCACCCACGTGTTGGGACAAGTGGCGGGGAAAGCCCAGAATCTCTTCGATGCGTTGTTTGAATTGCTGCATCAGATTGGCGTTGCCTAAAGAGGGATCGATAAAGTCGTCCAGCCAGTCCTTGCCGCGATAACGCCAGCCGAAGTTGGCAATCACGTGTTCCAGCTGCATCAGGTTCAGCCCCAATGCCTTGCCAATATCCCGTACCGCGCTCTTGGGGCGGTAGGAAATTACGGTGGCGGCCAGTGCGGCGCGTTCACGGCCGTATTTCCGGTAAATGTACTGGATCACTTCTTCGCGGCGCTGGCTTTCAAAGTCGACATCGATGTCAGGCGGCTCTTTGCGTTCTTCGGAAATAAAGCGCTCAAACAGCAGGCTGACTTCAACGGGGTTTACTTCCGTGATGCCCAGGCAGTAACACACCACGGAATTAGCTGCCGAGCCACGCCCCTGACACAGAATGTCGTTGCGTTTGGCGTATTGAACGATGTCGTGAATGGTGAGGAAGTACTGCTCGTATTCTTTCTTCTGAATCAGTGCCAGCTCTTTGTTGATGGTGGCCTGAACCTCCTCTGGAGTGCCGTCGGGAAAGCGCAGGCGTTGGCCTTGTTCAACCTGATGGCGTAGCCAGGCTGTCGGGTTTTGATCGGTGGGAACGGTGTCTCTTGGGTAGCGATAGCAAATTTCGTCCAGGCGAAATTGGCAGCGCTCGGCAATTTCAACGGTAGATGCCAGCAATTTGGCATCATACAGGTGTGCCAGTTTGCTGTGGGAACGAAGGTGCCGCTCACCATTGCTGAACAGCAAATCAGGGATCTCACTGACGGCCTTGTTGTGACGAATGGCCGTCAGGCAGTCTTGCAGCGGTTGGCGGCCGGGGTGGTGACAATGGACCTGACTGGCGCATGTGACTGGCATGTCGAGGCTGTGCGCCAGAGCCATGACCTGATCGTATTGGTGCGGATCGTGTTCATCAAGCAGTCGCTCGGCCAGTAACCAGCAGCGGTTATGGAAATGCTCCGGCAGTTGTTGTAGCAAGGGCTGGCTGCTGAAGGTATTGGCGGCGGGTCGCCACAGTAGCAGCAGGTGTTTGCTGTCCAGCAGTTGTTCCGGATTGAACAGATATTCCCCTTTGGGCGCAGAACGTCGACAGGCAGTGATCAAACGGCACAGCTCGCTGTAACCGTTAAGGCTGGGAGCCAGCAGCACGAAACAATGATTCTGCCAATGGAATTCAGCGCCAATGATCAGTTTTGGGGCGGGCTGATCCGGGTGCGCTTGTTGCCAGTCTTGCAGTGCTTGCCAACCTCGAACCACACCGGCAACCGAGCACTCATCGGTAATGGCTAACGAGTGATAGCCGAGCTCCGCAGCACGCACCACCAGTTCTTCCGGATGGGAAGCGCCACGCAGAAAACTGAAGTTACTGACGCAGTGCAGCTCGGCGTAAGGAAATACGGCGTAAGGCAATACAGCAGTGGTTGAAGAGGTATGCGTTGTGGTCATCCAAATAGCCCCTGAATAAACCAGCCTTTGCTGGCATCACGGTAGATCCACAGCAGCTGCCCGGATTGCAGGCTGAGGTAATAATCCCGCCGCACGGTTATGCCGTCCCACCAACCGCTGCTGATACGCTCCGGCCGATGCAGGATCAAGGTGTCCTCATGGGGCTGAGGGCAGGGAATCGGGGTATCAAGCAACCATATTGGGCGTAGCAGGCCTTTGCGGATAACAGCCGCCTGTGGATGACGATGACTGTCGAGCAGTTGACCGGCGATTTCCGGACGCGGGTCGGCATTGGCTTGCAGGTAAAACAGCTGTTGATGTTGCAAGCGGGCCTGCAAGCGATTCAGCAGACTGTCATCGAGTACCCCAGAGGCCTCGTCCATGGTGTCTGTTGTACCGGCGGTTCCCAGTAACTTGTCCCAATGATTGTTCTGACCCTGTTTGCCTTTGGCTCGCAGGGGATACATGTCTTCAAAGTGGTCGACGCACAATCGCAGCGAGGTGACCGGAGCGGGCAGGGTGTGATGCTCGAAGCGGTAACGAACCAATGCCAACAGCTCTTGTTCCCGGTGTTCGGCACGGGCAAAGCTGAGCCGCCATTCGGTGGTTGGCTGATGTCGATGTTTGAGCCGCAAAATCAGGGTGCGGGTACTGAGTTGGCGTTGCTGCAGAAAGCTGCTGAGTGCAGCCAGTAACGGCCGTAAGGGAAACAGCAGGCCGTTTTGATGTTCAACTTCTTCAATAAAAAACGCGTCCTGACGGAACCGCAAGGGCGGCTCAAACCAGCTCATTGGCTGCTGTTTGTGGCCCTGAATGCGCTCAAGGTAGTCGACCAGCTCAATGCCGTAACGCACCGCCAGGTCGGCCAGTGGCAAGCGCACCAGATCGCCGAGGGTTTTGGCACCTACGCGTTGCAGCTTCAGTTGCAGGCTTTCATCCAGTTGCAGCTGCGCCAACGTCAGGCCATGCAGTTGCTGGCGAATCCAGTGTTTATCGCTGTTAGGCAGGCCGATGTGGTTAATGGCCAGCAGCCGGGCGGCTTGAGCCGCTTGAGCCACACCGAGCTGAATTGGCCATTGCGTTGGGGCTTCGCGCAGCAGCCGCTGCCAGAGGGATTCCAGCCCGCCGAACAGCTTCAGCATGGAGCCAATTTCCAGCCACAGCCCTTGCGGTGGATCGAGGCAAATCTGCGCCGAATAGCGATAGGCCCACAGGGCTTTCTGCTCCAGTAACTGTTGTTGCTGTATGTCATCCAGTGGCTGACAGATTAATCCCGGGCACAGGCTGCAGGCCGTGGCCATCGACATATCGACGGTGACACCAGCTTTGCGAGCAGGCTCATTGAGCTGTTCGACGTGCTGATGCCTGGCTCCCAACAGGGCCACCGGCTGATCGTCCGGAATCAGCAGGCTGTGCAGGTAGAGGTCGGGGAAATGCAGGTATAACCACAGCGGCGTCATGGCGAGGCCCTGTCAGTTGGCCGAGCCGAGTCGGGCAACGGACGGCAAGCGCACGGCTTTGTGGGCCGGAAAGCGGTCGTTGGCTGGCATCGGGGTGCCGCTGGCCTGTGTGATATCGACGATAAAGTCCTTGCCGGGCCAGCTGCCACGGCGCTTGAAGCATTGCACTTGCAGCTGGCGGGCAGACAGGCGTTGTACGCCAAGGCGTAAAGCTGCCGGTGAACCACTGGCATCAAAACCGGTTTGTGGCCAAACCCAGCAGTGGCTATCGGCATCTGCCGCAGCGATTTGCAGGCGGCGAATATGCTGCTTGTGCCATTCTCCCAGCCAACCCAGAACCGCACTGCAATGACCGCTGCGCAGGCCTTCTTCCAGGCACCAGATGGCTTCTTTGTAGCTTTTGGGGCGCACCACCAGAATGTGTTTCAGGTTAACCCCTGCCTGACTGAGCGTCGGCGCGTAAGGAATGGCCGGTGGCGCTACCCACAGAATCCAGCGGGGCTGCTGGCTGAGTTTGGCCAATGCCGGAAGAATCAGGCTCAGCTCACCGGTGCCGAGGCCTTGCTGGTAAATCTCGCACAGCTGCCCGGCCTGCCAGCCGCCGCCGGGCAACTGGGCATCCAGCTCCGGAAAACCACTGGAGACCTGCTTGCGGGCAAACTCCGGCTGGCGTCTGGCCTGCCAGACATCACCACGGTCCAGCACCTGATCGAGTACCGAATGGGAAGCAGGGTCGTTGGCTGTATGGGAGCGGGATTCAGGAAGCATGTGCTACGCCTTGCGCCGATGACGCGATAAAATCAAAAGTACTGTATAAATAAACAGTATTTGGTTTTGGCTTGCAAGTGTCTGTGCGTCTGAATGGGACGATTGGTCATTTCCCGACGGCTGTGTTTGGGCGCTGATGCTCATCAGTGAGGATCAAAAATAAGCGTAATTCGGCGACTGCAACTACTGCGGCCACTGGGGTGTCTGCGTATAATCAATGAGTGACACGGACGGCTCCGAGAGGGCTGTTCTGATGTGTGCGCCAGCACGATGACAATCGATATTTATACTTACAAACGTGCGCACAACCCCAAATTTGCAGGAGAGAGCATCATGAGTACGCCAGATCGTTTGGTCATTTTCGATACCACTATGCGCGACGGTGAACAGAGCCCGGGCGCGTCCATGACCAGGGAAGAAAAGGTTCGTATCGGCAAGGCGCTGGAAAAAATGCGTGTTGACGTGATCGAAGCCGGTTTTGCGGCGGCCTCTCCAGGCGATTTTGCCTCCATCGAAGCGGTGGCTGCGGCAGTGCGTGAAAGCACGGTGTGCAGTCTGGCCCGTGCGGTGGATAACGATATTGAACGTGCGGCCGCCTCGCTGGCGAAAGCCGAACGCGCCCGTATTCATACCTTCATTGCGACCTCGCCAATCCACATGCAATACAAGCTGCGGATGCAGCCGGATCAGGTGGTTGAGCAGGCGGTTTATGCGGTGAAGAAAGCCCGCAGTTTTGTGGAAGACGTCGAGTTCTCCTGTGAAGACGCCGGTCGCTCTGACATGGACTTCCTCTGTCGCATCATTGAAGCGGCTATCAACGCCGGTGCTCGTACCATCAACATTCCGGACACCGTGGGTTACGCCATTCCGGAAGAGTTTGGCTACAAGATCAAGACCCTGCTGGAACGCATTCCAAACGCCGACAAGGCGATTTTCTCGGTGCACTGTCACAACGATCTCGGTCTGGCGGTAGCCAACTCGTTGGCGGCGGTTGCCAACGGTGCCCGTCAGGTGGAAT
Source organism: Oceanobacter kriegii DSM 6294 (assembly GCF_000422845.1). Classification (GTDB taxonomy): domain Bacteria; phylum Pseudomonadota; class Gammaproteobacteria; order Pseudomonadales; family Oceanobacteraceae; genus Oceanobacter; species Oceanobacter kriegii. Next base: position 89,290 of record NZ_AUGV01000020.1, on the reverse strand, counting down.
GCACGATTAACGGTCTGGGTGAACGTGCCGGTAACGCGGCGCTGGAAGAGATTGTGATGGGTACTCGTACCCGCTCTGATCTGTTCAACATTGAAACCAACATCGACACCACCCACATCGTGCCGACTTCTCGTCTGGTATCCACCGTGACCGGTTTCCCGGTACAGCCCAACAAGGCGATTGTGGGTGCCAACGCCTTTGCTCATGAGTCCGGTATTCACCAGGACGGCGTGCTGAAGCACCGTGAAACCTACGAAATCATGAAAGCCGAAGACGTAGGCTGGGGCGCCAACAAGATGGTGATGGGCAAGCACTCCGGGCGTGCGGCGTTCCGTAGTCGTCTGGAAGAGCTGGGCGTCAGCTTTGAAACCGACGCCGCCTTGAACGAAGCCTTTGCCCGCTTCAAGGATCTGGCCGACAAGAAACACGAAATCTTCGACGAAGACCTGCAAGCACTGGTGAGCGAAACCGTTGCGGATATCGCCCCGGACGTGTTCAAGCTGGTGTCCCTGTCCAGTCAGTCTGCTACCGGTGAAACCCCGGTCGCCGAGCTGGTGGTCAGCAAGGACGGCACTGAACATAAAGTACGTGGCGAAGGCAGTGGCCCGGTTGATGCGGCATTGAAAGCCATCGAACAGGTGGCCGAATCCGGTGCCAGCCTGCAACTGTATTCCGTGAATGCCATTACCCAGGGCACGGATTCACAGGGCGAAGTGACCGTACGTCTGGAAAAAGGCGGTCGTATTGTGAATGGCAACGGCGCGGATACCGACATTGTGGTGGCTTCCGCCAAGGCGTACATTCACGCCCTCAACATGCTGCATTCCAATGTGGTGCGTCAGCATCCACAGAATGACGGCGTTTAAGCGGAGTTGATGTTGTTCCATGCGTGAGGCCGTTCGTCAGCAGTATTTGCAAGCCATGGGCATTCCGGTGTGGGTTCCACGTCAGGAATTGCCCAATGCTGCCCCCAGTAACCTGTTACCGGTATTGGGGGAAGGCACCCACTTGCACGGCACCGGCGATATGTCTGCCGATCATTTACCTGCGGCCGGTGACAGCCAGCGCGGCGCGCACATGGCAGCTCAGTTGTTGGGCGGTGCTGCTCCTGCTCCGGTTACACCAGCACCTGCACCGGCGAATCCAACGCCTGCAGCGGCTGCCGAGCGTCCGGCACAGGCTGCTCCGGTTTCTTCCGTCACTCCTGCCAGTACAGAGGCCGATACGCCGGTCGTGGATCGACCAGCGACTGCGCCACAGACGACTGCGGTAGCGCAAGACAAGGCCGCTTCACTGGATGGCAAAATCGACCCAACCGATCTGACGCCGCCGCGTTTTGAGCTGCACTTTGTGAAGTTCGGTGATGCCGTGGTGTGGGTCTGTGACGACTTCAATGAGCTGGGTAACCTGTTGGCCTTTGCGCCACGGGTGTGCGCCGCCATGGGTTGGGAAGTGTTGCGGGGCGAGCCGGTGATGTTCCGCTGGCCTTTTATTGAAAATGCCCGTGAAGACCAAAGTGCAGCAGTGGCTGAACAAGCCCTGCGAGCGCAGTGGAATTTCTTTGCCCACCATGGTGCCAAACTGGCAATTGGTTTGGGCACCAATGCCCGTCGCTGGTTACAGCACATCGACGTACCCGGTGCTTATATGGATCACAGCGTCCTGACGGTCATGCAGCAAGGGGCGCTGAAAAAACAGCTGTGGCAACAACTACTGACGGTGCGGAATCTGGCCAATGACAGTTAAAACCGGCGCGGATTATCAGGTTCAGGCGGCTGTTGTGGCTGATCTTGATCGACTGATGGACATTGAAAACCGCAGCCATTATCACCCCTGGAGTCGGGCCACCATGAGCCGCTATCTGGAGCGCAACGGCGTAATCTGGAAGCTGGTCGATCCTGCCACAGAGCAGCTGGTGGCATTTGCGGTTGTTACCCAGATTGCCGGTGAGGCCGAGCTGCTGACCTTTGCGGTAGAGCCAGACCTGCGTGGTCGTGGCCTTGGCCAGCAGCTGTTGCAGCAAATGCTCGATATGGTCGAACAGGGCGGTTGCAGCCAGATGTTTCTGGAAGTACGGGAAAGCAATGCTGCGGCGATTGCCGTGTATGAAAAACTTGGATTTTGTCAGGTGGGGGTTCGCCCCAATTATTACCCGGCCAGTAATGGCCGCGAAGACGCCCTGCTGTATTGTCAGGAGCTGCTTGCCTGACCTCTGATCGTATCGGAGCCAGACCATGACACCAGCCTTTCCAGCCTGGACTTTTGCCGTATTCGCCGCGCTCAGTGTGCTGACGCTGGGCTACAGCATTTACAGCTATCGTTGGCAGGCGCTACGGGAAAATCGCACCGCACAGCATTTGTTTTACGGCAGTGTGGTGGTGCTGGTGATGTTGTGGATGTCGAAAGCCGGCATTCTGCCTGGGCTGGAATTTCACGTACTGGGTCTGACCGCCGCGACCCTGATGATGGGCTGGCGACTGGCCTTGCTGGCCGCCGCCTTGATGCAGCTTGGGCTGCTGTTGCTGGGAGCCACTCACTGGACCGATTTCGGTTATCACCTGCTGATCCAGAATGCCTTGCCAATTGCCTTTACCTGGCAGTTTTACTCGTTGGTGTACAAGCGTCTGCCGCACAATCCGTTTGTTTACATTCTGGTGGCAGGCTTTCTTAACGCCGGTTTTACCCATGCGTTTCTGGATGTGTTGCAGAGTCTGGCGTATCTAGCCAGCGGCGACTATACGCTGGCCAAGGTGTGGCACGACTACCTGCGCTACTTGCCGCTGATGATGTTTCCGGAGGGCGTGGTGAACGGCATGTTCATCGCCGGAATGGTGGCGTTTCATACCGAGTGGCTGAGTACCTTTAACGAAGATTCGTATTTCAAATAGCGGGCTGTTTCGTTCCTTTAGCTGTAACAGGGCGGAGCTTGAAGCATCGGATCATCCTTCCACCTTGCGCTTCCCAATGCTTGGGTGAAAATGACGCTCCTGCTTTTAGGCTTCTACATGCCAGTCTAGAGAATGTTCCGTTCAGAGGGCGATCTGGAAAACACACCAATCTGGCTGTTGGGATCAACCTGTTGGCGCTGCTTGTGGGTGGCGTCGGCCCACCACATCAGCTGGTCAAAGGTACGGCCAAAATAGTCCTGCCAGCGTTCGCTGTCTTCTCCAGCCATCAGGCTGCCATCTTCTGCAAACACCTCCTGCGCTTTGGGCAAATGCACCATGGCGGATACCGGCAAGCAGCCCAGCTCGGACAAAAACGTCCGCATACCGACGGCGGCGCGCATGCCACCCCATTGGCCTGCGGAGTAGGTCACGATGGCGCTGGGTTTGTAGGAAAACAACGAGCTGCCAAAGTGGTTCAGCAGGTTGGCCAATGCCGGACTCATGCTGTGGTTGTATTCCGGGCTGACCATAACGTAGCCATCGGCGCTGCGGATTTTCTCGGCCAGTGCATCCAGCAATGGCGGGACCTGACGTTTGGAATAGGCGAAGTGTGGTTTGAACACCGGTTCTAACGGGTAGTCGAGCGGGTCGATCAGCTCAAAGCTGTGCTCTTCTGCGTGGGCGTTAAAGCGGGCTTGCAGCTGTTGCAGGCAGGCCAGCGCGACACGTTCACCCAAGCGGGCCGGACGGGGTGGGGTGCTGTTGCGGACGCTGCCAAGGAAAACCAGAAACTTCATGTTAGTCCTTTGTTTATCGTGGGGCGTATTTTTGCAACTTTCGCTGCAAGGTTCGACGGTGCATGTTCAGCGCCCGGGCGGTGGCTGAAATGTTGCCTTCGTTTTCATTCAGCACCCGTTGGATGTGCTCCCACTCCAGCCGATCGACCGACATAATTTCCCCTTCGGGTTCTGCGTTGGTGGCCGATGGGTTGTCTGTCGTGGTCTGGCTGTCGCTGCCAAAGGCGGCGATCAGTTCCTGTAAGGTGGCCGGTTTGTGCAGGTAGTTGTGGGCCCCCAGTTTGATGGCCTCGACCGCAGTGGCAATGCTGGCGTAGCCGGTCAGCATGACGATACGCAGGTTGGGTTGTTGCTTCAGCAGGGGGGCAATCAGCCGCAAACCGGATTCCTGCTCCATACGCAAATCCAGGGTTGCCCAGTCGGGCTGGAATGTCTGCTGGGTAGCTAACGCCTGTTTGCCATTGCTGGCGGCAGCAGTGTGATAGCCCTGCCGTTCCAGGCTACGACACATCACCTGGCTGAAGTGTTGGTCATCGTCGATCACCAGAATGCGCTGCAGGTTCATCGGTTGGCTCCAGAATCAGGTGGCGTGGCGGTTGTGTTACTGGATGTTGTGTTGCTTGTTGTGTTGCTACTGGCGTTTGTGTGAACCGGCAAACGCAGTTTGCACAGGCTGCCGCCGTTATCCTGCGCGTGTAATTCAATGCTGCCGCCAAATTGCTCGACGCTGGCGTTGCTCAGGTAAAGGCCAATGCCGAGGCCGCTTTGCTTGTCGCTTTGATAGGGCACGTATTGGCTTAGCTGATGGGCGGCGTCGGGGTCGTTCTGGCAAATATCCAGACACCAGAACCCATCCGTCGTCTGGCAGCTGAGCTGAACGGTGTCGCTACCGGCTTCGGCAGCGTTATCGAGCAGGTTCAGCAAGGCCTGATCCAGCAAGGGCGAGGTTTGAATGGGGGCGCTGTTCTGCGACATATTGGCGGCGCTTTCAAAACGCGCTTTGGGGTGACTCAGTTGCCAGCGTTGCAGGTTGCTGTGCAGCCATTCGTGGGCCGGTTGAACACGTGCCGTGCGGGCTTCACGGCCCTGTTTGGCCAGCTGCTGCAACGACTGCTGGCAGCGCTGCACCTGCTGCAATAACAGGTCGAGGTCTTTTTCCAGTACCGGGTTCTGACTGACGGAATCGCCGTCGAGCAGGTCTTCCAGCACCATGCCCATGGTCATCAGCGGTGTTCCCATTTCATGGGCGGTACCGGCTGCCAGGGTACCAATACCGATCAATTGTTCGTTCTTGAGTTGTTGTTCACGCAGTTGCTGGATTTCCTGCTGCTGACGCTGGCGGGTGCGCATTAATTGGGGAATCAGGGTCACCAGAATCAGCGCGCTGATCACAAAGGTCAGCCACATGCCCGACAGGTGCCAGCTGGCCAACGACATATGATCCATGTCCTGCACGTGGCTCATGCCGTCCAGTTCGCTCAGCAGGATTGGCTGATACCAGACGGCCAGAATGCTGTAGTCCAGAATGCCGAGGGCGGCAATCCAGATTGACTGATTCCAGGGCAGCCCCCAGGCGGCAATGACGATCAGCACCAGAAAGTAGGAAATTAACGGGTTGGTGGCTCCGCCGGTGAAAAACAGCAAGCCGGTGAATAGCTGGCATTCAATGGTCAGGAAAACAAATAACTGCCAGTCGCGGATCGACTTGCGGGTCAACTGCGACTGGGTGAATACCAGCAATGGCAGATACAGCGCCAACAGCGCCCAGGCCGGTTGCAGGTTATCGGCGCCGTGAAATTGCAGGTAACCGATGAACATCAGCCAGATAAAGGCGATGGCCAATTGCAGCAGCGCCACACGCTGCAGGATAGGGTTCAGGTGGTTTCTGTCGGCCGCTGACATAGGAACACGCTTTTGCAAAACAGAGGGGCAGTATACGGAGTTTCCGGAGGCGGGCGCAGCGGCTGACGACGGACAGCGTGCGACGCTTTGTCTCACCTGTGGCTTGAGCCCGTCGATTGCATTTATGGCAACGGGTTATTCCACGCGCGCAGCAGCAGACTGCTATAGAATACCGGCCCTTTTGTTCCGGTACCGGGCCATCAACGTCGATGAGTCCTGTGCCATCTGCGCCTTTGTGCGCTGGAGACTGTGTATGCCCCTTTCCGCTGCGGTCAAGGCCGACCTCACGCTGGTACTGGTAACCCTGCTGGCTGGCGTAGGCTGGATTTTCTCAAAAGAAGCGTTGGCCGGGATTGCCCCCATTACCTTTATTTTCCTGCGCTTCACCAGCGGTGGACTGGTGTTGGCCGCGGCCGGTCATAAGCAGCTGGCCGCCATGAGTTCGCAGAGCTGGGGCCGGGCGATTCGTTCAGGGCTCAGTTTCGGGGTGGCAATGACCTTCTGGATTCTGGGGTTGAAGTACGGCCAGCATTTGGGCGTTGGGGCCTTCCTGACCAGTTTGGGGGCGGTGCTGGTGCCCGTGGTTGGCTGGTTTATGGGTGATAAACCGGCCCGTTCGGCCTGGGTTTCGGTGGCCATTGCGGCGCTGGGACTGGCCTGCTTGTCGCTGGATGGCAACTTTGTGTTTGGGCTGGGGGAGCTGAGCTTTCTGATGGCGGCGTTGCTGTTCTCTTTCACCTTTGTACTCACCAGTCGTGCCGCAGCCATGACTCCAGCGGTGGCGCTGTCGTCGATTCAATTATTGATGGTAGGGCTGGTGGCCTTGCCAGTACTGCTATTGATGGAAACCTGGCAACTGCCGTCGGCTGTGGATATCTGGCTGTGGGTCGGTTTGAGTGTGGTGCTGGCAACCTGCGGCCGGTTCTTTCTGCAGGTGTGGGCACAGGGAAAAACTTCGCCCAGTTCAGCGGCGGTTATCATGGTGCTGGAGCCGGTCTGGACGGCGCTGTTGGCGGCGGCGTGGTTTGGTGAGCAAACCACGCCGATGCAGCTGGTGGGCTGTGTGTTGATCTTTGTTGCTCTGCTGGCCAGCCGCTGGCGTGCGGTATTGGCCGTTGCTCGCAAGCTGCTGCCGTAGGAGTTCTGACCTTTTTCGGACAACTGACCGAGCGTTAGATGGCGTGGTCCAGATACAGGTGGGTATTGGTCACGCTGGCAACTTGTTGCAGGTAGGTCATCACCGCTGGCGGAATGTTCAGGTCTTTCACCATGGTCAGGTTGCGCAGCGTCGGGTAAATGATCACGTCGCTCCAGCTGATCTGCTGCTGGTGGTCGGCTGGCAGGCTCAGAGCCGGTAGCTGCGCCAGTGTGGTTTCCACCATGGCCTTATGGTGTTCGGTGTCTGCCAATGCCTGTTCGAACGTCTGTTCGATGATGGCTTCTTTCTTGTTCTGGAAGTAATCCCGCGATGCCTGACTGGCAAACTCCGGCAACCCGAGGTTGATGTTGCGCGGGAACAGCAGGCAACGAATGGATTTGCGCACGCCATCCAGCAAGGCCATGGCGGCCTGTTCCTGCTCCGGACGGGCGTCCAGAATCACCGCAGCAGGGTCTCCCAGTTCATCAAAACGGGCACACACATCGAGGCTTTCGGCCATCGCGGTGCCGTCGTCCAATTCCAGAATCGGCACCATCTTGGCGCCGATCAAATCAAAGCAGGTCGGCTCGTCGTCGTTGGCCAGAAACACCTTTTCGTGCTCAACCTGTTTGTAGTTGGCCACCATGTCGGCGCGAACGCAAAAAGGGCAATGGTGATACTGATACAGCTTCATCGGGCTTCCTTTCAGGGGCATAGATAAGTCAGGGAGTAGTTTTTCCGAATACCGGTTAGACGCCAGTATGCAGAGTGGTGGCGAGGCTGAACAGTCGGGCCTCTGCAACAAAGCATTGTTTTGTGGGGTGGGTCAGGTTGGGCTGGACCGGGTTGTAGTTGCTTGCAGCCAGCTGTGCGGTTTGATGAATCTTTGGTCATTAGGGTATCAGGCTCGGGCGATGTGGGCGGTTACACTGCCGCAACAGGCTGCTTTGGGGAGTGGCCGGAGAATAAAAAAGCACCGACCTGATGGCGGAAATGCGTATGTCTGAATGCCCACGTCTTTTGTTGCTGGAGCCGGATGCCAGCATGCGACTGCTGTTGCAGGCCTATCTGGAAACGGCTGGTTTTGATGTTCACAGTGTCGCCAGTATGGCGGTGCTGTCTTCGCCGGATTGCTGTCCCAAGGCGGACATGCTGGTGCTGGCGAATGTGTCCTTGCCGCAACTGCTGACACTGCGCCAGCACAGTGACCTTCCCGTGGTTGTATTGAGCGATGGCGACAGCCCGGAAGAACTTCGTCTGCAAATGCTGGAGGCCGGTGCTGATGAATACCTCAGCAAACCGCTGAATCCTCGCGAGCTGGTGGCCCGTTGCCGGGCCATGTTACGCAGGTTCCATCGTACTGCGGGACGTTCCTTTACCTCTGAAGATCACACCGAAGAGACTCCTGGCACACCACGTTTCCTGTGTTTTGACGGCTATTGTCTGGATACCGTGGCGCGTCATTTATTGAATCCGCAGGGCCAGCTGGTGGAGCTGTCGGGTGGTGAATACCAGCTGTTGATGCTGCTGCTGGACAGTAAGGGTCAGGTTGTCAGCCGCGAAACCATTGCCAACATGACCCGTGGGCGCGGAAATTTACCAATGGATCGGTTTATCGATGTGCAAATCAGTCGACTGCGGCGGCGATTGGCGGCTTCTGCACCTGAGCCACAACAACCTGGTTGTGGTCGTTCGCAGTTGATCAAAACCGTGCGGGGCCAGGGTTATGTGCTGGCGGCGGATGTTCAGGGGCGGGATGCTCTGAATCCTGGTGGCATAAGCCAGGGTGAAAGTCAGCTGGACGGGTTGGAAGAGTCCACTGTGGTGGCACATTCAGCGGTACCAGCGCAGCCCTCTGCACAACACAGGTTGCTGGCGCTGGTGGATCGTCAATGGCAGGGCTACGCTGTCGCGTCGTCTTCGCCATCGGCGTAGCGGGTGTCTTTCAGACTGTCCTTGATCTTCTTCAAATGGTGCTGGAAATCGGAACCGCGACGCAGGGTTACGCCGGTTGCCAGCACATCCAGAATAATCAGCTGCACAATGCGGGACGTCATTGGCATGTAGTGGTCAGTGTCTTCTGGTGTTGGGAACGACAGGTGTACGCTGCACACATTTGCCAGTGGCGAATCATTGGCAGTCAGACCAATCACCGTCGCGCCGTTGGCGCGGGCGATCTTGGCAATTTCCACCATGTCGCGGGTGCGGCCGGTGTAGGAAATCGCCACAATCACATCACCGGTATGAGCGGCAGCGGCCACCATACGCATCATCAGTACGTCATCGTACGACATCACCGGCAGGTTAAAGCGGAAAAACTTGTGCTGGGCATCCATCGCCACCGGGCCTGATGCGCCCAGCCCGAAGAACGAAATCTGTTTGGCCTGAATCAGAAAATCGACGGCTTTCTCTACCGCGCCGACATCAATTTTCTTGCGGGCATTGTCCATTGCGGCAATGGTCGAGGTGAAAATCTTGTCGGTGTATTCCTCGGCATCGTCGTCGGCATCCACATTACGGCTGACATACGGCGTACCGGTGGCCAGGCTTTGGGCCAGCTGGATTTTGAAATCGGGGAAGCCGGAGGTATCAAAGTTACGACAAAAGCGGTTAACCGTCGGCTCACTTACCAAAGACGCACTGGCCAACGCCGAAATGCTCATGCGGGTCGCCGCCTTGGGGTCGTTCAGAATAACGTCTGCAACCTTGCGTTCAGACTTGTTCAGGCTGTCCAGTCGTTCGCCTATTTGATCCAGTAAGCTCATACAGCCTCTCTGCCACGGGTATTGCGTATTGTGTGGTTATTTTACTACCTCGAACCGCCGAATATACCCAGAAGCGGCCCTGCTGGGCAAGTCACCCCGCTTTGAGGGTGGGCTGGCCGTCCATGGGGTTTATGGCTCATATCTTCCTCGTTATTGCAATTGATACAAATCAATATTTGAAAACACTTCTCATTTGTTTGTATTATTTGCCGCAACTAATAGTTGTTCTCATTTGCATTATGTTTCAGGAACTTTTCTTCTCGGCCAGCGGCTGGGTGCTTTGGCTGCTGTCATTCATGTCTGTGTTGTCTCTGGCTGCGATGGCCTACGTAGGTCTTGCGTTATTGCGTGCGGGGCTGTCCACCAACGATCAACAGCTGCAGCAGCTACGCCAACAGCAGAATCCCTTTTCAGCTGCATCAGCTTCTTCGACTGTGCCGGCTGCGCTGATGCGCTTTGCAGAAACCTTGCCTGCCTATGATGAATCTCGTCTGGTGGCCTACGCTGCTTTGCTGCTGGATCGTCAGCGGGCTGGTATGAGGGTGTTAGAAGTGGTTGCAGCAGCGGCACCTTTGGCCGGACTGCTGGGCACGGTGATTGGCATGATCGAAGCGTTCCAGGCCCTGCAGGCGGCGGGCAGTCAGGTTGACCCTGCGCAGTTGTCCGGTGGTATCTGGCAGGCGTTGCTGACCACGGCAGCGGGCCTGGTTGTGGCATTGCCAGCTCTGACCGCGTGGCATGTATTCGACCGTCGATTCGAAGCGGGCCGTTTGTGCCTGAACCAGTTGCTGGCGGAGCTGCCAGCGTTCAAGGCCAACGCGAGCTGAGGCAGTTCCATGGGTGCCGCCATTCCAGTATCTGCATCGCGCAAGCCAGGGATAGGGCTGACGCCGCTCATTGATATCGTCTTTATCTTGCTGGTGTTTTTTATGCTGGTGGTGCAGTTCCAGAAGTTGCAACAGCGAGAGTTGGTGACTCATGAATCCGGTGCGGCAGTAGTGGAGAGTAGTGATCAGCTGCCGGTGGTGGTGTCGCTGTTGGCGGCCATCAGTGATGACGCGACGAGTCTGTGTCAGTTGCGTGTGGGTCAAACCACTAGGACAGCAGGCTGTGAAACTCTGGTTGCTGAGCTGTCCAGTGTGCCCGACGTTGCCCGTGCGCTAGCGGCGGGGAATGGCCTTGTGATGGCCTTTCACGACGAGGCCGTTCTGACCGATATTCTGACGCTGCGATCGGCATTGGAAGGTCGTTATCCACAGGTTCAGCTGGTGTTGGAGTCACCTGATGCTACGCCAACCACAAGCGAGCAGGTGGCCAGCGATGATTGAGGTGCCAGTATCCAATCGCCCGGCAATTGAGCCGGTGCTGCCGCTGATTAACGTGGTGTTTCTGCTACTGATTTTCTTCATGGTGGCCGGTCAATTCTCTGGCCAATCGCCACAGGGCATCGAGCTGGCTGATGATGCGGGTGATGTGCGTCAGACTGTCGCTGAGTCCGTTACCCTGGCGTTACACCACAATGGTGAGTTGCGGAATAGCGAAGGCCTGGTGCTCATCGATTTTGCAGAGCCTGAACGGCTTTCTGCATCCATCAGCCTGCAAGGTGAACGGATTGAGCTGATGGCCGACCGCCAGTTGCGCGGTATGCATCTGCGAGCGGCCATACGTTGGCTGAATGGTCAGGGTGTTGAGCAGGTGCTGCTGATCAGCAAGGAGGTTCGCTGATGCGCCTCTCTGACAAGTTGCTGGCTATCGGAATTGCACTGGCGGCTCACGCCGGTCTGGCGTTTGCGCTGTGGCCTGTAGACGAGCAGCTGGTTGGTGAATCCGACGTATCTGCGCTGCAAGGGCGGGGCGGTGATGCCAGCCAGTCGGTATTGCTGCAACTGCCGGTGTTGGCTGCGGTTTCTGTGCCTGAGCCAGTTGCTGCAGCAGTAACAACTCCTGTCGCCCCTGCTGTTAAAACGCCTGCTGCCCCCAAAAATGAGCCCGTAGCCGTGGTAACACGTGCTGAACCGCAGGCCGTTGCGGAAAAACACGACAAGCAACCCAAAGAATACACTGACACCAGGTCTGAGCCTGAAACGAAGCCAGAGCCTGTCGAGCCAACACCCATAGCCGACACTGTCGTGCCAGATGCTGCCGTGACAGAAGTTGCAGTGAAAGAAGTTGCAGTGAAAGACAGTGCAGAGCCAAAACAAACACTTCCTGAACTCGCAGAGCAGCCAGCTCCTCAGCCGCAGCGTGTGACGCCAACGTCACAACAAAGCCGGCCGTCAGTCGCCGCCCGCCAGCAGGCTGGAGGCGCTCGCGCAGGGCAGGTTGGCAATGACGGTGATCAGGCTCAACAAACGGCCTGGAATGACTATAAACAGACAGTGTTTCAAACCATCAACGCCCGTCAGAGCTATCCCAAACAAGCCCGTCTGCGCCGGGAAGAAGGCGTGGTGAAAGTCCGATTTCGCGTTCAGCGCGATGGCCGTATTGGCCATTTTGAGCTGATTCGCAAAAGTAAAAGCAAGCGTCTGAATCGCAGTGCGCAGGACCTGTTCAGTGAGCTGAGGCTCCCGGAACCCACGGAAGGCATACACAACAAGCTGCCAGCAACCATGACGATTTCACTGGAATACAACCTGGATAAGCAGGCGTAAGCCTGCCAAGCGGGGCCCCTCTGAATAACTCTGCACTGCTCTCGGCTTGCCCTACCTCTTGCATTCATGCAGTCGTGTGCGAGTCCCGCAGGTGGCAAGAACAAGGCACAGAGTCATTCAGAGGGTCCCGGAACCGAATTGAATGAAAAACCGGCTCAGACCGGTGGAATAACCTATCGGAGTAGAACCCATGAAACTGAATTCCCTTGCTATGGCGGTCGCCATTGCCAGCGGTGTCTGTGTGTCTGTTTCAGCCATGGCTGACGAGGCATTGCCAACCTCTACCGTAACGGCCAACGCCGCCGAAGCGGATAAATACCAATCGGCGGAAGGTCAGCGCATCGGCGCTGCTGAAGGCGCCCAGAAGATTTCTGCCGATTACATCAAGGCCCAACAAGCCACTACCTTTGCAGATGCCATGCGTAAAACCACCAGTGTGCAGGTGGATGAAGAAGGCGGTCAGCAAGGCAGTCTGATTTACATCCGTGGCTTTACCCAGGATCAGGTCAGCGTACGAGTAGAAGGCGCGCCGAAAAACTTCAACCAGGTACGCCATGGCGGTGCCGGTACGGTTTGGCTGGAACCTGACATGTACAAGGCCATTACTGTGGTTCCGGGTGTTTCGTCCAACGTGTATGGCAGTGGCTCGCTGGGGGGCGTGGTACTGCTGGAAACCAAGGACCCGGAAGACATCATCAAGGCCGGTGAAGACTGGGGTGCGGCTGTGCGTGCGGGCATCGAAACCAATGCGCCGTCCCGTTATGTCTCGGCGGATATGGCGAAGTCTTTCAACGACCAGTTTGCGCTATCGGCCACCTTGCTGCGCCGTAACACCGGTGAATACAAGGACGCTGAGGGCAACAAGGCCTTGCAAGGTGCCACTGGCACCGAAGACAAGAACGGCCTGTTCAAGATGGTCGCCACGCCGGACGAAGACCAGCGTCTGGAGTTGTCGGCTAACCTGATGCGCAAGCACTACACTGCACGGACGACTACGGGCAGCGGTGCCTATGGTGATGCCAATGACACCCACGTGCGTGACGACAACTTCACTGTGCAGTACAGCAATGCCGCGGCGGACAATCAGTATCTGGATTTGAACGTGCGTTACAGCGAAAGCACCACCGAGCGTCGCCGTCGTCTGGAAGGCAGTGCCGATGCCTGGACCCGCTGGGGTGTGGAAACCAAATACGCTGAAGTGGAAAACGTCAGCCTGTTTTTCCAGAGCGATGACATCACTCACTCGGTTCGTTACGGCGTAGACATTACTACCGACGAAGTGGAAACCGCATACGGCGATGATGCCCAGCGCAATCAGTGGGGCGCTTACATCAGCGACACCATCGCGATTGGTGAGTCGTTGGAAGTGATTGGTAGCGTGCGCTATGACAGCTTCCTCAATCACTATGCCCAGAATCCGGCTATTGAAGAAACAGCTGTGTCGCCAAAACTGGCGGCCAACTTCAAGCCGTTTGAAGGCACCATGGCAGAGGGGCTGGCGGTATACGGTGTGGTGGGCAAGGGTTTCCGTACGCCTTCTACCTTTGAAGCTCGTTCCAGTGACGAGCCAAGCTGTGGCCGTCGTTCCTGCACCTATCGCGAAGCCAACTACGAGCTCAAAGGCGAAACCAGCAACAGCTGGGAAGCCGGTGTGCGTTTCGACCGCGAAGGCCTGCTCACCAGCAATGACCAGCTGAACTTCCAGGCGGGCTACATTGCTACGCGGGCGCAGGATTACATTGCGTCGGCGGAAACCGGTGAAGTTCGCACCATGGATGTTGATGGCACGGATACCGCGGTGACCATTACCCAGTACCAGAACATCGACAAGGCCAAAATCAGTGGCTTTGAATACTCCATGAACTACACCAATGACCGTATCTTCTCGGCTCTGAGTGCCCAGAACATTGAAGGTGAATACGCCTCTGGAGATAGCAAGGGCATGAAGCTGCCTTCTATCAGCCCGGCCAGCATCAACTTCTCGCTGGGTGGTTATTTGATGGACGGCGCTTCCCGTGTGGGTGTGGATGTTTCCCACCGCAGTCAGCGTGAATATGTTGAGCGTGGCGTAGATCGTACTCGTGAGGCTTACACCATCTACGACCTGTTTGCTTCATGGCAAGTGGATGAGCATTTCCTGGCCCAGTTGCGTGTTGAAAATGCCTTCAATACCCAATTTGCCAAACGCTATATCTCTAGCCTTGAAGCAGAAGATGGCAGCATTGAAGACACCACGACTTACCAGCCTGGTCGTAACATCAAGCTGACGCTGGAATACACCTTCTGACAGCTGTTTGAAGGTTTCTGATAACACCCCGCTGGCTTCTGCCATCGGGGTGTTTTTCTATAAAAAAGTATTTTGAAGAGGGAACTTTTTTAAAAGGTCTTATCCGCTTCTTAACCTGCAAGAACTGATAATTGTTATTATTGCTATTCGCTCGCATCCGGGCGATGACCTGATGGTAGTTGAGCATGATTGCCGTTCGCCATCGGACTTCTTCAGGAATCCAGTTATGAAACGCCTCGTTCTTGCGGCCTGTATCAGTGCTGCAGCCAGTGCCACGTCGGTATGGTGGTTTACTTCTGCGGCACCCACGACCGGTAACGACCGTTCGACATCTACTTTTGCCCAACCAGCTTCTGCTCAATCGACTTCTTCTAAAGCGACTTCTTCTAAAGCGACTTCTGCCCAAGCGGCGCAGTCCAAACAGGCTGCTTCCAAATCGCCTGACAGTGCAGCGGTGGAGGCTGGCAGTAGCGCAGCTCGCGGTCCTCGTGGTGAGGGAGAAGCTCGCGGCCCTCGCGGTGACGGAGAAGCTCGTAGCCCTCGCGGTGACGGCGAAGCTCGTGGCCCACGCGGTGATGGCGAGCGGCCGGAAGGCGGTCGACGTGGCAAGCCGGATGCTGGCACAGAGACAACAAGCGAATCACATTCTGACAACCCGGAAGCACCACGCCGCAAGCGTGAACAACAACAAGGAGCATCCGAATGAGCACCACTTCTTCACCGGCATCATCAGGCAAGGGCAAGCGTTGGCTGGCCGTGCTGTTGTGGCTGATTATTCTGGGTTCACCGGCCGCCGCTGGTTACGTCATCTGGTCGGACTCCGGCACCGAAGCCGACAATTGGCTGATTGAACCGCTGGCCTACGGCGACATTGAAGAGAGTGTGGCGGCTACTGGTACGCTGGAGCCGAAAAACTACGTGGAAGTCGGTGCTCAGGTATCGGGTCAGGTAAAGCGTCTGTTGATTGAAGAAGGCGATGTGGTCACCAAGGGCCAGTTGCTGGCGGAAATTGACGCCTCCGTGTTTGAGCTGAACGTGCAAACGGCTGAAGCCAGTCTGGACAACAAACGTGCTCAGTTGGCTCAGCAGGAAGCCCAGCTGGACCTGGATGAAATGCGCCTCAAGCGTAATGAAAACCTCTATACCCGCAAGGCGATCAGCCTGGATACGCTGGTGGCCAGCCGCACCGAAGTGAAAATCCTCAAGGCCAAGATCGACGCTCTGCTGGCGACCATCAAGGCTGACGAAGCCTCGCTGCAAGCCGACAAGGTATCACTGGGTTACACCCGTATTGTGGCCCCGATTGATGGCACCGTCGCCAGCATTGCCGTACGCGAAGGCCAAACGCTGAACGCCACCAACAGCGCGCCAACCGTGTTGCAGATTTCTGACCTGTCGGTGATGACCCTGCGAGCAGAAGTCTCCGAAGCCGATGTGCCACGTCTGAGCCGGGGTATGGATGTGAAATTCGCCACCTTGGGCAAGCCGAAAGATTACCGCTGGTCGACCCTGCGCCAGATTCTGCCAACCCCGAACGTGGTCAACGACGTGGTGCTGTATCAGGTGCTGGTGGACGTTGAAAACAGCGATGGCGGTTTGATGGATTCCATGAGCACCAAGGTGTTCTTTGTTGAAAACCACGCCGAAGATGTGCTGGTGGCCCCGGTTGCCGCGGTGGTTTCTACCCCCCGTGGCAGCTTTGCCAAGGTGGCTGTGAATGGTCAACGCGAGCGCATGCCGGTTGAAACCGGCGTGCGAAGCCGTACCCATGTCGAAATCGTTTCCGGCTTGCAGGAAGGCGCGCAGCTTATTGCCGGCAGCAAGCAAAAAACCTCTGATGGTGAAACTCAGGCTCGCAGCATGACGGGCGGCAACGAGCGTCCACCAGGCTTTGGCGGGGGCAAACGTCGTGACTGATGGTGCTGCAATGAACAACAGCGACCGCCAGACCCTGATTGCCTTGCGGGATGTCTCGCGCCATTACCAGACCGGTGATGAAACCGTCAAAGCGCTGGATGGCGTCAGCCTGACCATTGAACACGGCGAGTTTGTCGCCGTGATGGGGCAATCCGGTTCCGGCAAGTCGACCCTGATGAACATTCTCGGCTGTCTGGATCGGCCGACCGGCGGCGAATACAAGGTGAATGGCCACGACGTGGCGGATTTAACCCCCGACCAACTGGCCGCCTTGCGTCTGAAAACCTTTGGTTTTGTGTTTCAGCGCTATCAGCTGTTAGCCAACCTGACTGCTCAGGAAAACGTTGCCTTGCCGGCGGTGTATGCCCATACGCCGAAAGAGCAACGCGAGCAGCGTGCGGCTGAGCTGCTGGACAAGCTCGGCGTGGGCGTGCGCATGCATCACACGCCGTCGGAAATGTCGGGCGGCCAGCAGCAACGGGTATCGATCGCCCGGGCCATGATCAATGGCGCTGAGGTGATTCTGGCGGACGAACCGACCGGCGCACTGGACAGTGCAACGGGTGTTCAGGTGCTGGACATGCTCAAGCAGCTGAACGAAGAGGGCGTGACCGTCATCCTGATTACCCACGATGCCGAAGTGGCCGAGCATGCCAAACGGCAGATTCACATTCACGACGGCAAGATCCAGTCGGATTCGGCCGATGGCAAAGGGCAGACAAGCTCTGCCGATGCGCCCAAGGCTACTCCGGCACCCCTGAAACCGTTCCGTTCGGTCAGTGCGCTGGTGTCGATTGGCACGGCGTTGCAGTCATTGAAGAACAACTGGTTCCGTACCTTGCTGACCTTACTCGGCATTGTTATTGGCGTGGCGGCGGTGGTCGCCATGATGGCGATTGGCGAAGGCGGTAAACAGCAGGTGCTGCAACGAATTGAATCGATGGGGACCAATTTGCTGCTGATTCGGCCGGGGGGCGGTAACAACCGTAACTCCGGGGATACCGCTACGCTGTCGGTGGAAGATGCCGAGGCACTGGCGAAACTGCCGGGCATTGAAGCCGCAGCACCGGAGCGCAACACCCGTGCCACGGTGCGTTTTGGCAGCCGAGACTTTCGCGGTCGTGCCCGCGCTATTACGCCGGATTATCTGGTGGTTAAAGACTGGAGCATGTCGCAGGGCACCTTCTTTACCGAAGACGACATGAGCTCACTGGCTCCGGTGGTGGTGATCGGCCAGACCATTGTCGATCAACTGTTTGTGAATGGCGAAAACCCGATTGGTCAGTACGTCTTTTTGTCGAACGGCATCTTTCAGGTGGTGGGGGTTCTGGAAGCCAAGGGCGCAGCCGGTGGCGAGGACATGGATGAGGAAATCCTGATCCCGCTGACCACTGGCATGGTGCGTATCTTTGGTCGTGAATACCTCAGCTCGATCACCGTCAGCATTGAAGATACCGACGAGATTGAAGAAGCCGAAGCGTTGGTTACCCAGGTGTTGACCCAGCGGCATGGCGCGGAAGACTTCACCGTTCGCAATACCGCCTCGCTGATTGAAGCCATCACTGAAACCCAGGACACCCTGACCTGGTTGCTGGGCTCAGTGGCCGCCATTTCCCTGTTCGTGGGGGGCATTGGGGTGATGAACATCATGCTGGTGTCTGTGTCCGAGCGCCGCCGTGAAATCGGCTTGCGCATTGCGACGGGTGCCAAACCGGGGGACATCCTGCAGCAATTCAACATTGAAGCCTTGGTGGTGTGCTGTCTTGGTGGCGTGGTTGGACTGGTGTTGGGCGGTACCGTGGCGTTCATCATCGGCCAGATGAACATTGCCATTGCCTATTCGCTGACGCCGCCGGTCATGGCGTTTGTGTCTGCGGTGCTGGTGGGGCTGGTGTTTGGTCACGCTCCGGCACGTAAGGCATCCCGACTGAACCCGATTGACGCTCTGGCAGAAGATTAATGGAAGGTAACAACACTGTGATGGAATCTGTTCACTCAACACCTGTGAATACCTTGGGGCAACACCAGCAGAGACAACACCAAGGCCTACGCTCTGCCAGTTTGTTGGTCGCCATGACGGCCTCCTTGCTGTTGGCAGGCTGTGCCGGGCCGTCGGCTCTGGATGCTGCGGCAACCGACATCGACGTGCCGCAATTGACTGCCGCCCAGCAAGCGCGCCTGCAAAATGCCGGTGATCTGGACCCGCAATGGTGGGCGCAGCTGGGTTCGCCGGGTCTGAACCGCATCATGCAGGACGCCGAAATCGACAACCTGACGTTACAGCAAGCGCTGTTGCGTTTGCAGCAGGCACAAATTGCGTTGGAGTCGGAGCAGTCTGGCTCCTGGCCGAGCGTCAGCGCCAAGGCATCGACCAGCCAGAGAACCAGCCTTGACGGCGACAACAGCGGTGTCTGGAACAGTGGCAGCAGCCTCAGCCTGTCGGCCAGCTACAGCGTTGATTTGTGGGGCCGTCGGGCTACCCAGATCGATCAGGCTGAACTGGATGTAGTCGCGGCTCAGCTCGATCTGGCCAGCGCTCGCATCACCCTGCAAACCGGTTTGGTTAAACAGTACCTGCAATGGCTGTCCAGTCGTCAGCGACTGGATCTGGCGCGTCAGAACCTCAAGGCCAGCCGTGAGCTGGAAGATTTGGTGCAGATTCGTTACGAAGCCGGCAGTGAGTCCGGTGTCGCGGTGGCCAGCCAGCGCAACACCACATTGTCGCTGGAGCGCAGCATCATGTCGCTGGAGCAAACGGTCGTGACCAACGAGCGGGCGCTGGCGGTGCTGCTGGGCCGAGCCGATCTGAGCGTACCGGCAGAGCTGTACACCGAACGCTTTGAAGACATCCAGATCCCGGCCATTGCCCGGGTGCAGCCAGCGCAATTACTGAAACAGCGGCCGGATATTCTGGCTGCCGAAGTGACCTTGCAGCAGCGCCATCAGAGTGTCTATTTAGCCGAAGCAGACCGTTGGCCCAGTCTGAGCTTGAGCGCCTCGTTGTCGCCACAGGATTTGCTCAATCTGGTCGACTGGAGCTTCTCGCTGGGGCAGTCGCTGTCGATGACGCTGTTTGATGGCGGTGCGACCAGCGCAGCCATTGAAAGCGCCGAAGTGAACAAGGAGCTGGCACGGGTTCAGTACCGGGAAACCGTGATCAGCGCCATGCAGGAAGTGCTGGAAGCCCTCGACGGCGTCGATGTTGAACATCGACGTACCGAACTGGCGGAAGAGACCCTCAGCAATAACGACCATCTGCTGGATGTGGCGCGTTTGTTGTGGGAGACCGGTGAAAGTGACTTCGACGACCTGCTCAGTTCCCAGCGCAGCTACATCAGCGCGGTGGACTCTTTGGCCAGTCAACGACTGACCAATCTGCAAGCCCTGATTGAGTTGTACGGCGCGCTGGGCATGGCGCCGCAATCGACCGCCAGATAATCCATTGGCGGTAAATATGTCAGTGCCGCTGGTGGTTTTGCTGCTGGCGGTTGCTGACTGTTTTTCAATTATTGCTGCGTTCCGTGGCGAATCGACGCGGAATCAGCGAGAATAGCGGCCAAATTCTGCTCACTGCGCCAGCGCGCGGTGAGTTGACGTAGCGAATTCCCAAGACAAAGCGATCGAATGGCCAGTCAATTCCAGAACGAAGTCCAGCGTCGTCGTACGTTCGGCATTATTTCCCACCCGGATGCGGGTAAAACCACCATCACCGAAAAGCTGTTGCTGTTCGGGAATGCGATCCAGCTCGCCGGTACCGTAAAGGGCAAGAAAACCGGCCGTATGGCAACCTCCGACTGGATGCAGATGGAGCAGGACCGTGGTATCTCCATCACCACCTCGGTGATGCAGTTCCCTTACCGTGAGCGCATGGTGAACCTGCTGGACACCCCCGGACACGAAGACTTCTCGGAAGATACTTACCGTACCCTGACCGCGGTTGACTCCGTGTTGATGGTGATTGACGGCGCCAAGGGTGTAGAAGACCGTACCATCAAGCTGATGGACGTATGTCGTCTGCGTGACACCCCGATCTTCACCTTCATCAACAAGATGGACCGTGAAGTCCGTGACCACATTGAAGTGATGGACGAGATCGAAACCGTCCTGAAAATCAAATGTGCGCCAGTGACCTGGCCGATTGGCATGGGTAAGGCCTTCAAGGGCATCTACGACCTGCGCACCGATATCATTCACGTGTTCAAGCAGGGCCAGGCCAGCGTGGTGCCGGACGACATCCAGATCAAGGGTCTGGATTCCCCGGAAGCCATCGAGCTGCTGGGCCAGAGCCTGATCGATGACGTGCAGGAAGAAATCGAACTGGTACAGGCAGCCAGCCACGAGTTCGACCTCGACGAATACCTGCGCGGCGAACTGACGCCAGTGTTCTTCGGTACGGCATTGGCCAACTTCGGCGTGCGTGAAATGCTCAACTACTTCGTTGAGTGGGCACCGGCACCGATTGCCCGTCAGACCAAGGAGCGTGAGGTTCCACCGACAGAAGAGAAATTCAGCGGTTTTATCTTCAAGATCCAGGCGAACATGGACCCGAAACACCGCGACCGCATTGCCTTTATGCGTGTGTGTTCAGGCTCCTACACCAAGGGCATGAAGATGAAACACACCCGCATCGGCAAGGACATCAAGATTGCCGACGCGGTGACCTTCCTGGCGGGCGACCGCTCGGCGGTAGAAGAGGCGATCTCCGGTGACATCATTGGTTTGCACAACCACGGCACCATTCAGATTGGCGATACCTTCACCCAGGGCGAAGATTTGCAGTTCACCGGTATTCCGCACTTTGCGCCAGAACTGTTCAAGCGTGTGCGCCTGAAAGACCCACTGAAGATGAAGCAGCTGCAGAAAGGCTTGCAGCAGTTGTCGGAAGAAGGGGCTACCCAGCTGTTTATGCCACTGAACAATAACGACCTGATTCTGGGGGCGGTGGGTGTGCTGCAGTTTGACGTGGTACAGCAGCGTCTGCGTGACGAATACAAGGTGGAATGTCAGTACGAACCTGTCAGCGTGGCGACCGCCCGTTGGGTGTACTGTGACGACGAGCGCAAGCTGGAAGAATTCCGTCGCAAGGGCGGTGAGAACCTCGCCATCGACGGTGGTGGTCACCTGACCTACATTGCGCCAACGCGCGTAAACCTGAGCCTGACCGAAGAACGCTGGCCAGACATTCAGTTCCGCGCCACCCGCGAGCACTGATTCGGCGGCGTTCTGACTTGCTGCCAGTCCGGCCCGGGCTGGCAAGCGCCAAAAGCTCAACTAGGCTTCTTTCTGTAACGCTATAAAAGAAGGAGTTTGCCTATGTTGAGCTTTTTTATTGTCGGTATCTGCGCCACGGCGGCGCTGTGCCTGGGAATGTACGTGCTGTTGCAGCGCCGGGTGCTGGACGAGCAGATGATGATGGACGACGCCAAAGGCTATTTGCTGATTGGCTGCGTGCTGTTCTCGTTTGCGGTCAGTGCCACCAGTTTCTACGTTGGTCAGCTGGCCGGTTTTGACCAGAACGACGAAACCGCCACCCTGATGGCGCTGGCGATTCTGATCGACGTGATGACCGGTTTGTTGTCGCTGATTTTCGGCTTGCAGCGGATGCACGAACCGGAGCACTACTGACAGCGGCTTTTGTTCCGCTGTTCGGGTTCGTTTCCGCTCGGTTTGTCTGGGGCAGGGCGCTCAGCGATCAGCTTGAGCCTCTGTTCCGTCCCTTCGACGCTCTTTCATCAGAGCGTTATTCAACCGCGCTTTGCGGTGGTCATGTTCGGCGTATTGAAAGGCTGTGGGTTGGCTTGTTTGGCGTTATATGACTTCTTTCGAAATTAATCTGAAATAAACAGGACAAAGGTAAATCCTTGGTGTAGTATTTGCGCCCCGTTATGAAAATATGAAAACGCGGCACATTCTGTTACCAATGGGTAACGCACCGGATTAACAGCGCACTGTTGCACTAAAATTGCACAAGCAGTTGCGTGTGTAATTACCGTCCTGTAGAATGCCGCCCTCTTTTCTGATCAACATGCCCTTAAAGGCGAGAATTTGATGAAAACTTACAGCGCAAAACCCGAAGCCGTAAAACGTGAGTGGTTTGTAGTTGATGCAGCTGATCAGACGCTGGGTCGCCTGGCTACCGAAGTGGCTCGCCGTTTGAGAGGCAAGCACAAGCCAGAATACACTCCTCACGTAGATACCGGCGATTACATCGTTGTTATCAACGCAGAAAAAATCAAAGTTACCGGCAAGAAAGCCAGTGACAAGATGTACTACCGTCACACTGGTTACCCAGGTGGCCTGAAGTCTATCAACTTTGAAAAGCTGATCGACTACAAGCCTCAGGACGTAATCGAGTTCGCGGTAAAAGGCATGCTGCCAAAGAATCCTTTGGGTCGTGCCATGTTCAAGAAAATGAAAGTTTACGCAGGTAGCGAGCACCCACATGCGGCGCAGCAGCCTCAAGAACTGAAGCTGGGAGAATAATCATGGCCGTAACTCAATACTACGGTACTGGTCGTCGTAAGACTTCTACCGCTCGCGTTTTCTTGCGCCCGGGTACTGGTTCTATCACCATCAACAAGCGTTCCCTGGACGAATACTTCGGCCGTGAAACTGCTCGTATGGTTGTGCGTCAGCCTCTGGAACTGACTGAAAGCCTGGAAAAATTCGACGTTATCGTAAATGTTTGCGGTGGCGGCGGTAATGGCCAGGCTGGTGCTATCCGTCACGGTATCACCCGTGCTCTGATGCAATACGATGAGACTCTGCGTCCATCTCTGCGCGCTGCGGGTTACGTTACTCGTGATGCTCGTGAAGTTGAGCGTAAGAAAGTTGGTCTGCGTAAAGCACGTAAGAAGCCACAGTTCTCCAAGCGTTAATATTTCTTATTATCGCTACAAAAAGAAGCGTCCCTTGGCCTATGTCAATGGACGCTTTTTTTATGCCTTTGCACCCCCCGTCTGCTACCTCTTGATGGTTGTTTAGCCAACTATAATTCCATTACTATGGGCGCCGCTCTGCAATCTGTGCGGTGGTCCGAACTCTGTGTCTCTCAACAGGTTGGTAAAGACCTCGCGGCAGAAAAAGAATATTAAAAGATGGGAGAAATCGTGATGAGTCAAGACGGCGTTAATAAAGGTCGCCGCACCCTATTGGTGGGCGCGACCTCAGCTGTCGGCGCGGTTGGTGCTGGCTTTCTTGCTGTGCCCTTCGTTGGTTCCTGGATGCCAAGTGAGAAAGCGAAAGCTGCCGGCGCTCCAGCAAAAATCGACGTCAGCAAGGTAGGCGCGGGCGCTATGGTAACCGCAGAATGGCGCGGTAAGCCGGTATATGTTGCTCGCCGCACCGATGAAATGCTGGGTAAGTTGGAAGGTTTGGCCGGTCGTTTGAAGGATCCGGACAACGCCAACAAGGAACAACAACCTGACTATGCTGACAACGTATACCGTTCCCGCAAACCTGAGCTGATCGTTGTTCTGGGTGTGTGCACACACCTGGGCTGTGCCCCTAAATATCACCCGGAAGTGAAACCGGAGCCGTTCGATCCTAACTGGCAGGGCGGTTGGTTTTGCCCTTGTCATGGCTCGCGTTTCGACCTGTCTGGCCGTGTTTTCAGCGGCTCCCCCGCTTCAGACAACCTGGTGATTCCACCATACATGTACGAAGACGATAACGTCGTCATTGTTGGTGTAGACGAGGAGACCGCCTGATGAGCAACAACAAGAATTCCCTCATGGGCTGGATTGATGACCGCCTGCCGGTTACCCAGACCTACGAAAAGCATATGTCGAAGTACTATGCTCCGAAGAACTTCAACTTCTGGTACTTCTTCGGCGTACTGTCGATGCTGATGCTAGCGAACCAGATCCTGACCGGTATCTGGCTGACCATGCAGTTTACGCCAAGTGCCGAAGCCGCGTTTGCTTCCGTTGAATACATCATGCGTGATGTGGAATGGGGTTGGCTGATTCGCTACATGCACTCCACCGGCGCGACCTTCTTCTTTATTGCTGTGTACCTGCACATGATGCGGGCGCTGTTGTACGGATCGTACCAGAAGCCACGCGAGTTGATCTGGATTTTCGGCATGTTGATCTACCTGGCACTGATGGCCGAAGCCTTTATGGGCTACGTACTGCCATGGGGTCAGATGTCCTACTGGGGTGCGCAGGTAATTATCTCGCTGTTCTCGGTATTGCCATATGGCGACCTGCTGACCGAATGGATTCGTGGTGACTTCCTGATTTCCGGTGCCACCCTGAACCGCTTCTTTGCCCTGCATGTGATTGCGGTACCGCTGGTGATCGTGATGCTGGTGGTGGTTCACCTGCTGGCGCTGCACGAAGTGGGTTCCAACAACCCGGACGGCGTCGACATCAAGAAACTGAAAGACGAAAACGGCAAGCCGCTGGACGGCGTACCGTTCCACCCTTACTACACCGTGCACGACATGGTGGGTATCGTGGTATTCCTGATGGTGTTCTGTACCGTACTGTTCTTCTTCCCGGAAGGCGGCGGTTTCATGCTGGAATACGCCAACTTTGAACCGGCCAACGGTTTGAAAACTCCGGAACACATTGCCCCGGTTTGGTACTTCGGTGCGTTCTACGCCATCTTGCGTGCGGTACCGGACAAGCTGCTGGGTGTGGCCGCCATGGGCGGCGCGATTGCGGTTCTGTTTGTGCTGCCGTGGCTGGATCGCAGCCCTGTTCGTAGCTGGCGTTACAAAGGTTGGATCAGCAAGATCTACCTGGTCATCTTCGGTATTAACTTCGTACTGCTGACCTGGTTGGGTACCCAGCCAGCGACCGAAACACTGACCCTGGTTGCTCAGGTTGCGTCCGTGATCTACTTCGGTTTCTTCATCGGTATGCCGTTCTACACCCGAATGGAAAAGACCAAGCCAGTTCCAGAGCGCGTAACAGGGGGCCACTAATGAAAAAGATTTTCGCATTGATCGCTGCCGTATTGCCGTCTCTGGCAATCGCAGCCGGTGCTGGCGTCCCACTGGACGAGCACCGTACCGACTTGACCGACAAGGCATCGCTGCAACGTGGTGCCCAGACGTTCATGAACTATTGCATGGGATGTCACTCTCTTGAACATGCGCGTTATAACCGCATCGCCAAGGATCTGGACATTCCGGAAGCCATGATGATGGAACACCTGGTGTTCGATACCGACAAGAAGTTCGGTGATCTGGCCACCATCGGCATGCAGCAGGAAGACTCCAAGCGTTGGTTCGGTGCCACGCCGCCAGACCTGACACTGGTTGCCCGTGTGCGCCGTCCGGACTGGTTGTACACCTACCTGCGCAGCTTCTATGAAGACCCGAGCCGTCCATGGGGCGTTAACAATGTGGTCTTCAAGGACGTGGGTATGCCGCATGTTCTGGCTGATTTGCAAGGTGTCCAGAAGCTGGGTACCGCGGATGTGACTGTCGGCTATGACACTCTGACTGGTCAACCGATCACGGAAGAGCAGGAACATACGCTGTATATTGCAGAAGAAGGCACACTGACAGCAGAAGAATACGACGATTTGGTCTTCGATCTGGTAAACTTCATGACCTATGTAGCCGAGCCGATCGCTGTAGAGCGTGAACGCCTGGGTTGGTGGGTATTGTTGTTCCTGGCGATTTTCTTCGTACCGGTATACCTGCTGAACAAGGAAATGTGGCGCGATATCAAATAATCGCTGTTCACTTCCCGAAGTTAGCCTGGCCGTTCTGCGGCCGGGCTATCTTTGTTTTTAGATAATTGATTTTTTAGCAAGCGAGGACACTATGGGGGTTGTAGCCAAGCGCTCTACCATGACGTTTTATTCCGATGCCACGGATCACTTCAGCCACCGCGTACGTATCGTACTGGCTGAAAAAGGTGTAGCCGTGGAAATCCTGGATGTCGATCCGAACAATCTGCCGGAAGATCTGACGTCTCTGAACCCGTACAACAGCCTGCCAACGCTGGTGGATCGTGATCTGACTCTGTACGAAGATCCGAACATCATGATGGAGTACCTGGACGAGCGTTTCCCGCATCCTCCGCTGCTGCCTGTTTACCCTGTTGCCCGTGCCGAGAGCCGTCTGTGGATCAAGCGCATTGAAAAGGATTGGGGCGGTCTGATCGACACCATCCTGAAAGGCAACGAAGGCGTTGAAGAAGCGCGTAAGGAACTGACCGACAACCTGGTTGGCATTGCGCCGATC
The DNA here is from genome assembly GCF_000422845.1 of Oceanobacter kriegii DSM 6294. GTDB lineage: Bacteria > Pseudomonadota > Gammaproteobacteria > Pseudomonadales > Oceanobacteraceae > Oceanobacter > Oceanobacter kriegii. The sequence goes on along the minus strand of NZ_AUGV01000020.1, from coordinate 62,738 downwards.
TTCGCTGAAATGCCGTACTTCATGAGCGAAGACTTCTCCATTGTTGATTGCTGCGTTGCACCAATCCTGTGGCGTTTGCCGGTTCTGGGCATCGAACTGCCAGAAAAACAGTGCAAGCCACTGCTGCAATACATGGACCGTCTGTTCGATCGTGAATCGTTCCAGGCTTCCCTGACTGAAGCAGAACGGGAAATGCGCGACTGATGAGTACCATGACCCCAAGCAGACCATACCTGGTACGTGCCCTGAACGAGTGGATTCTCGATAACCAGTGCACGCCTTACGTACTCGTGGATGCATCGCTTGCTGGGGTCCAGGTACCTCAGGACTACGTCAATCAGGGCCAGATCGTGCTGAATGTCAGCCCGGTCGCGGTGCAAAACCTGCTGATTGATAACGACGGTATCTCGTTTAACGCCCGCTTCGGCGGTGTGCCTATGTCGGTCTATGTACCGACGGTTGCGATTCTGGCGATTTACGCCAAGGAAAACGGCCAAGGCATGGTGTTTGGAACCGAAGCCGGTGCGCCGGACCCGGATGATCCAACGCCGACCAAAACCGAGCCGGAAGCCGAAGAACCGGCGCCGTCAACGTCTGGACGACCTTCGCTGAAAGTCGTCAAGTAATCCCGAGAACGCCCGGCCCGCAAGGTCCGGGCGTTTTTGTTGGTGACGAGCCTGTTTGCTGTTCGCCTCTGTCACTACCATTGCCAACGCTGAGCTGAATCAAACAAAGGATTCAGAATAGAGCCTCAAAACCCGACTTTCCTGACTCCAGCCTGCCATTACGCTGTGGCTGTCTACTCTTTGAATTAATGCATTCAAGGAGAGGCATGCTGTCATGTCCATTCAGAAAAAATTGGTCTTTACCCTGGTGTTTACCATTCTGGCGTTTGCCGTGGTGTTGTCCTGGTTTTCCTACAACCGCAATGTAGCGGCGGTTGAACAGCGGGTGCTGAAGGAACAACAGCAGGCGCTCTCGAAAGTGGTCGGCATGCTGGAAGTGACCGATGGCATCATGAGCGAGCGGGTGGTCAGCTCGATGAAACTGCTGAAAGAGCGGGGCATGGCGCTGGGCGCTGCGGAGCTGGGTGAAACCATCAGTGTGAACGGCACACGCGCCAACGACTTGTATCTGGGCAATATGGCACTGGCCAATAATTTTGCGTTGGTCGATAGACTGACCGAAGTGATGGGCGGCACAGCGACCATCTTTTCCAAACAGGGCGACGACTTCATTCGGATTTCCACCAACGTAATGAAGGAAGGCAAGCGCGCCATTGGTACCCGACTGGCTCCCGGCGGCAAGGCCATGGCGGCCATTCGTCAGGGCAAGGCTTATTACGGCGAAGTGGATATTCTGGGCAAACCTTACCTGACGGCGTATGAACCTTTGGTCAACGCCCGTGGCGAGGTCATCGGCATCTGGTACGTGGGTTACTCGGCCGACCTGAAATCCCTCGCCGCTGCGTTGGCAGACCTTAGCATTCTGGATAAGGGCTTTGTTGCCCTGCTGGACGGCAAAGGTGCCGTCCGGTTGCATACCCAAAGTGTCAACACAGACACCATTGAACAGGCACTGGCAGGTGAATCCGGCTGGCAGATCAGAACCGAAGCCTTTGCCCCCTGGGGCTACGGCATTGCTCTGGGCACCGACACCCGTGAAACCGCGGCGATGGTGCGAGCCGCAGTGATGGAAGGACTGGCCGGATTGTTGGGCTTGTTGGTGGTACTGGGCGTGGTGGTGTTCACCATGATTCAGAAAGTGGTGATGCGACCGCTGTTACACCGCATTCGTACCATTCAGGAAATGGCCGATGGGGAAGGGGATTTGACCCGTCGCTTCAACTCCGGTCGTGATGACGAATTTGGCACCATGGCCAACGAATTTGACCGCCTGCTGGATCGTTTGCAGGCCACCATGAAAAGCGTTGCATCCGAGTCTGCCAAGGTACGTCAGGTGACCGCCAAGCTGGGCGGCATGGCCGACAGCCTCAATGCCAACCAGCTGGAACAGGCAGATCAGACCAAAAATGTGGCCTCTGCTGCTCATGAATTGTCGATGACCGCGTCAGAAGTGGCGGGCACCACCGGTCGGGCGCAGGACACCACGTCGATGGCGTTGAAGCAGGTACAGGAAGGCGCGACGTTGTTGCAGACTGCTTGTGAACGCATTCAATCCCAGGCCTCCAGCATTGAGGAATCGGAACGGGCGGTGGAACAACTGGCTGCTGACAGTGCCAGCATTTCGACTGTATTGGATGTGATTCGCAACATTGCCGAGCAAACCAATTTGCTGGCATTGAACGCCGCGATTGAAGCCGCACGGGCAGGTGAGCAAGGCCGCGGATTTGCGGTGGTGGCCGATGAAGTACGCTCGCTGGCTAGCCGTACCCAGCAGTCGACCGAAGAGATCAACGACATGGTCGCCAAACTGCAGAAACAAGGTCAGCACGCCACCGAACTGATGCAAACCAATCGCGCTGAATCGTCTGAAAATGCCTCCATGACGGCGCAGGTCAGCAACACCTTTGCGCAAGTGGTGGATGCCATGGCCAGCCTCAGTCATGCCAATGCCGAAATCGCCAACTCAACCCGCGAGCAGGGCCAGGTTACGGAAAGCATGTCGCAAAACATCGAATCCATTTCCCACGCCAGCGACCGCAACAGTCAACTGGCGCAAGATACCCAGGCCGCTTGTGAAGAGTTGTCTTCGGTGGTGCGCTTGCTGGAGTCTCAGATCGGTCAGTACAAACTCAACTGACGCGGTTATTCGTCGTCTTGTTGGATTTTCTTGCGAGCATTGGCCCACGGGTCAGTGCTCGCGCTCTTTGTTGAGCCCTGATTTGGGCTGCGGTTAGAGTTATAGCTTGAGCTCGTGCGGCCGTCCTGCCCGGACGTAACCCGGCGACGTTCCATATTGCGTTGATTACCGAATGGCTTGCCGCCATGAGGACGCTTGTTGTGTGCCGCGCTGCGGCGCTCACGCTTTTGCTGTTCCTGCTCTGCGTCTTCCAACGACAGTTCCTGTGGCTCACCAACCTGCTGATGGGCAGGAATCACCCGATCCCGCGGCGACTGCTTGAACTGTTCGGAAGACGGATTCGGCAGGTTCTTGTAGCGATACAGATAAAACACTTCGACCTTTTCACGCGCCCAGGTGGTCTTCTTCAAAAACTTCACGCTGGCCATAATGGTCGGGTTGGTCTTGAAACAGTTGATGTTCAGATACGCGAACAGAATCTGAAAGCCATAGTGACTCACCAGCTCCTCCAGCATTTGCTTGAGGCCGACGCCGTGCAGCGGGTTGTTCTGGTAGTTGGTTTGGTTTTCGTCTGTCATGGTGTTCCTGAAAGCGGTGCGTTTGGTGGGTGGTTCTGTTGAAGCGCGCAGTGTACGCGTTTCAGTGCCTGCCGTCGCTGAACTCTGCCGCGCAGGGGAACAATGTCAGGCATATCCCTCTCCTAATACCTGACCATCTTTCAATACACCGTGTGAAGCAGAAATGGATTAACCCGGCGTTAATCCGCGCTTTGTTTCCATATCCTTTTCCCGATTGACGCGCCCCCATGGCATTGACTGAACCGCTTGCAACTGCACCCACTGATATTCCAGCCATTATCGCTGGCCCCATGCTGCGTCATACGACACCAGCAGGGCTGGTGCTGTGGCTGGTGACCAGGGACTGCACTATGCCAAGCGTGCAACTGACGGATGCCAACTCCAGCGAGCTGGTCGATTGCACGCAGCAGCATCAAGCGATCCCGGTAGGCGAGCGCTGCGTGGTGCATTTGCTGGAAGTCAGTGCTGACTTACCTGTGGATACAGCACTGTGTTACGACCTGCTGGATCAGCAGAATGCCTCGCTGCTGGCCGACTTGCCGTTGTGCTACGACGGTCAGCAGCTGCCGGTATTTATGGTGCAGCCTACTATCAAGCGCATGCTGCACGGTTCTTGCCGCAAACCTCATTACCCCAATGACGACGCCCTGATTCAGGCTGACGTACAGGTTCAGCAAAGCCTGCTGGAGCCGGGTAGCCGGCCGTCCCTGATGATGATGCATGGCGACCAGATTTACGCCGACGACGTCGCAGGCCCAATGCTGGTGGCGATTCATCAGGTGATTGAGGCGCTGGGCCTCTACGACGAAGACTGGAAAGGCACCGAAGCCACCAATCTGAAAGACCTGATAGAGCATCCCAACTGTTATTACGGCCGCGAACACCTGCTGCCCGAAGTCGACGAAAAGGTCGAAAAAATGGTGTTTCGGGGCGGCCGCAAACCCATCTTCACCGCCGATGGCGCTCATAACCATCTGGTGTCGTTCGCGGAAGTGATGGCCATGTACTTGCTGGTGTGGTCCGACACGCCATGGCAGTGGGTCGACCTGGATGCCGGACGGCAGCGTATTCCGGCGCAACATGCAGCGCGTTATGACCGCGAGAAGCCGATCATCGAGGGTTTCAGTCGTGGCCTTGGCAAGGTGCGACGCGTACTGGCGCATATCCCCAGCTACATGATGTTTGACGACCACGACGTTACCGACGACTGGAACCTTACCCGTGGCTGGGAAGAAGCCGCCTACAACAACGACTTTTCCCGTCGCATCATCGGCAATGCCCTGATCGCGTATTGGTTGTGTCAGGGCTGGGGCAATCAGCCGCAGAAATATCGCCAGTTGACGGACGAGGTCCGTGACTGGTTTGGGCCACAAGGCATTCAGCAGCACGATGAACTGGTTGATCGGGTGCTGGAGTTTGACGAATGGCACTACCATCTGGATACCACCCCAAAACTGGTGGTGATGGATACTCGTACCCATCGATGGCGCTCAGAATCCAGCGCCAACAAGCCTTCGGGCCTGATGGACTGGGAAAGCCTGAGCGAGCTACAACAGGAGCTGATTAACCAGCCAGCGGTGATTCTGGTATCACCAGCCCCTATCTTTGGCGTAAAGCTGATCGAAGTGATTCAGCGGATATTTACCTTCGTAGGCAAACCGCTGATGGTGGACGCCGAAAACTGGATGGCCCATCCGGGGGCGGCCAATGTGATGCTGAATATTTTCCGCCACAAGAAAACCCCACCGCAGTTCATTATTTTGTCGGGGGATGTGCATTACTCCTTTGCCTACGACATCACTCTGCGCTTCCGCAAACACAGCCCGCGCATTTTGCAGATCACCTGCAGCGGTTTGAAAAACGAATTTCCCCACAAACTGCTGGCCTGGTTCGACCGTATAAACCTGATGATTTTTGGCAGCAAGTCACCGCTGAACTTCCTCACCCGACGCCGAGATATGAAAATCGAACGCCGTCACCCCAATGGCCGCGAAAGCCGGGTGCTGCACAACCACAGTGGAGTAGGGGACCTGGCACTGGCGGATAAAATCGAAGACGTTCAGGCGATTGTGCATCAGGCGGATGGCAAGCGGGTAGTGTTTGAGGTGGAAGATTAGGTGCCAGAGGTTTAAATGACAGTGGCTTGGCTTCTAGAGGTTTAGGTCCTAGAGGTTCAGGTGCCAGAAGCTTGAAACCAAACACCCGAATAGATCGGGTGTTTGGCCGGTGTAGGTAAACAGTCGCTCAACTGTTTATAGCATCAAGCCAGCTTTTCCTTGAAAAAGCCCACCGTACGCTGCCAGGCAATTTTCGCCTGCTCCTTGTCGTAACGGGGCGTGGAATAATTGTGGAAGCCGTGACGGGTGCCCGGATACACATGCATCACGAACTCCGCCTTGGCCTTGGTTAACGCAGCCTCGTAGTCCGGCTTCATGGCATTGATACGTGGGTCTTCCTCGGCGTATTGCACCATCAAGGGAGCCTTGATGGCCGCGACGTCATTCAACGATGGCGCACGGCCATAAAACGGCACGCCAGCGTTCAGGCCGGTTCCCATATCCACTGCCAACTGGTTCACCACACCACCGCCATAGCAGAAGCCTGTGGCCCCAAGCTCGCCGGAAGACAGCTCATGCTGCTTGATGAATTTGGCACTGTTGAGCATATCGGTATACAGCCTGGCCGGGTCCAGATTGGCCTGCATCACCTTGCCTTCGTCATCATTGCCGGGATAGCCGCCGACCGGAAACAAACCATCCGGCGCCAGAGCAAGAAAACCTTCCACCGCAGCCCGGCGGGCAACATCCTTGATATACGGGTTCAAACCGCGGTTTTCATGCACCACTAAGACTGCCGGAAATGGCCCCTTGCCCTCGGGCTTCACCAGATAACCACGCATCTTGCCTGACGTACCACCGGGAGAATCGTACTCAACGTAACTGGCCTTGATGCGATCATCGGTGAACAACACCTCCTCGGCATTGGCGTAATTAGGCAGCAACGCCTGCGCCATCGCCACACCACCTGCTGTTACCACCGCAGCCTTGGCCAGAAAATCCCGGCGGCTCATACCGCTGTGGCAATACTCGTCGTACAACTCATAAATCTTCGGATCGATATGATCGCGTTCCATGGCACATCCTCGGAAAGTAGTTTGCTGGTTGTTATTGGTTAACGAACTCTGGACACGGTTACCGATAGTAGGTTCAGGCCGGAAACACAGCGATTGTTTTTTGTGCAGCGGGTGATAGAAGGGGGTTATTAATACCCCTGAAAACGAAAAAGGCTGCCAATTGGCAGCCTTTTTCGCGTTTAACACTTGGGTAATTACATCACCCGTCCTTACATGACTCGCATTCCTGGCTGGGCACCGTCGTTTGGTTCCAGCAGGTAGATTTCAGAGCCGCCAGGGCCTGCGGCCAGTACCATGCCTTCGGAGAGGCCAAACTTCATTTTACGTGGTGCCAGGTTGGCGACCATGATGGTGAGTTTGCCTTCCAGGTCTTCTGGCTGGTAGGCGGCTTTGATGCCGGAGAAGACGTTACGGGTTTCGCCGTTGCCGATGTCGAGTGTCAGTTGCAGCAGTTTGTCGGCGCCTTCGACGTGGTCGGCTTTGACGATGCGGGCAACGCGCAGGTCGACTTTGGCGAAGTCGGGGAATTCGATGGTGTCGGCGATCACTTCGTTACCGTCTTCACGCAGCTCGGGACCTTTCGACTTCTTCTTTTTCTCCTGCTTTTTGCTGTCAGCCGCTTTGGTTTCGGCAGCAGGTTTCTCGCCGTTTTCGATCGCCAGTTCGGCTTTGGTTTCTTCCAGAATGGCGGTCACCTTGTCCATTTCGGCACGAGCCAGCATCGGCTTGAACTTGTTGATTTCATGGCCCAGCAGGATATTGCTGCGGGAATCCCAGTTCATGTCGTCGAGGTTCAGGAACTCAGCGGTTTTCTCGGCGATTTCCGGCAGTACCGGTGCCAGGTAGGTGATCAGCTGACGGAACAGGTTGATGGCAACAGAGCAAACGTCGATCACTTCCTGCTCGCGGCCTTCTTCCTTGTTCATCGCCCAAGGAGCTTTTTCCTGAATGTATTCGTTGGCGCGATCGGCCAGTGCCATGATGTCTTTCATGGCTTTGCCAAATTCACGGGCTTCGTAGTGCGCGGCGATCTGGTCACCGGCATTGATGAAGTCCTGCACCATGGCTTCTTCAACGCAATTGTCGCTCAGTTTGCCACCGGCTTTTTTGATGAAGTTGGCGGTACGGCTGGCGATGTTCACCAGTTTGTTGACCAAATCCGTATTGGCGCGCTGAACGAAGTCTTCGAGGTTCAAATCGAAGTCGTCCACGCTGGAGCCCAGCTTGGCGGCGAAGTAGTAACGCAGGTAAGTCGGGTTCAGATGGTTCAGGTAAGTACGGGCCTTGATGAAGGTACCGCGGGACTTGGACATCTTGGCACCGTTCACAGTCACGAAGCCGTGAGCGTTTACTGCGGTTGGAGTGCGGAACTCGGAGGCGCTCAGCATCGCAGGCCAGAACAACGCGTGGAAGTTAACGATGTCTTTGCCGATGAAGTGGTACAGCTCGGCGTCGGAGCCCACTTTCCAGTAGTCGTCGAAGTTCAGACCGGCCGCCTGACCCTTGTCGGAGTCACACAGGTTCTTGAAGGAAGCCATGTAACCGATCGGTGCATCCAGCCATACGTAGAAGTATTTGCCTGGGGCATCCGGGATTTCAAAACCGAAGTACGGCGCGTCGCGGGAGATGTCCCATTCCTGCAGGCCAGCTTCCAGCCATTCGTTCAGCTTGTTGGCAATTTCGTTCTGCAGGGTGCCGGAGCGGGTCCAGTCTTTCAGGAAAGCGTCGAAATCCTGCAGCTTGAAGAAGTAGTGCTCGGACTCTTTCTCAACCGGAGTGGCACCGGAAATGGTGGAGTACGGGTTTTTCAGCTCGGCCGGGGTGTAGGTGGCACCACAGGCTTCGCAGTTGTCGCCGTACTGGTCGGCAGCAGAACATTTCGGGCAGTCACCCTTGATGTAACGGTCGGCCAGGAAGATTTCTTTTTCCGGGTCAAATGCCTGTTTGATGGAGCGCACAGCAATGTGGCCCTTGTCACGCAGGCGGGTGTAGATCAGCGACGACAGCTCGCGGTTTTCTTCACAGTGAGTGCTGTGGAAGTTATCAAAACCAATCTGGAAGGCGGCGAAGTCGGCTTCGTGCTCGGCTTTTACCGCAGCGATCTGTTCTTCCGGAGAGCGGCCTTCTTTCTCGGCGCGCAGCATGATGGCGGTGCCGTGAGCATCGTCGGCGCAAACGTAGGTGCACATGTGGCCGCGAGATTTCTGGAAACGTACCCAGATGTCGGTCTGAATGTATTCCAGCAGGTGGCCCAAATGGATGGAGCCGTTGGCGTATGGGAGCGCGCTGGTGACCAGGATCTTGCGTTGGCTGTTTGTCATGTTGCTACCGATTCGTTGCGATTCAATATCGTGGAAAAATCAAAGGGCGGTATTGTAGCGGGTTCGGCTGCGGCCTTCATCCAGTGGGACGGTATCAAGGGCTTTGAAAAGCGTGAAAATGACGAAATAAAAGTCAGTTCCAGGGAATCAGTAACAGCGAGGTGACCACGCAGTACATCAGCCCGGTTTGGGCGGTGCGCCCGAGCATGGGGTTGAGTGCGCGGCCGCGGGTATGGCTGATGTCTTTTGACAAGCGGGTGACGGCTTTGGTCAGCAGCAGTGGTGGCACAATGGCCAACAGCAGATTGGGCAGGCTGACCAGCACATGAATCAGCAGCGCCAATATCAAACTGGCCTGATACAGCTGCACGGTGCGGTCTGCACCCAGCCGAACTGCTAGTGTGTGTTTGCCCGTATGTTGATCGGTGGGAATGTCCCTGAGGTTATTCACCAGCAGAATCGCCACGCTGAACAGCCCAGCGCTGCTGCCATAAAGAAACGAAGTGGGTGTTAACTCACCGGTTTGCAGCCAATAGCTGCCCATTACCGCGACCCAGCCGAAAAACACCAGCACTGCTACTTCGCCAAGCCCGGCGGAAGCCAACGGTAAAGGCCCTGCGCTGTAGGCAAATACGGCGGCTATGCAGGCGAGCCCGAACCACAACAATGCCCAGTCGGTCATGGCGGCCAACATCAGTCCAGCGGCCATGGCTGCCAGGGTAAACAGCGCCAGAGCGGCCGACATAGCAGACGCTGAAATAAACCCGGAGCTGACCATGCGAGCGGGCCCCAGCCGTTCGGCAGTATCGATCCCCGCCAGACCATCGAACAGGTCGTTGGCCAGATTGACGGCAATTTGCAGCAGCACGGCGCAGGCCATGGCAAGCAGAAACAGCGGCCAGTGAATGCTTGAGGTTTGCGAGGCCAGTGCGGTGCCCAGCAATACGGGGCCAACCGATGCAGGAATGGTTCTGGGGCGAATCGCCAACAGCCAGTACTTCACCATGTTGTCCTCGCTCCCTGTGCGGATTGTCCGTTAGGAGCATGGCCGATTTGTATGACGTTTTCCATGACGTGTGCTGCACGGCTTGCAAAGAATCGGTTTGGGCTGATGTTGTACGGCCCGGGGTGGTGTTGGGTTGGGTTGGGTTGGCTCGGCTTTGGTCGAGCGGACAAAGATGGATTTTTGGTCGATAATAGAACCTTAATGGCGCTATGAATAACCCGGTGTTCGCTCTGGATAACGGGGCGTTGATCCGTCGTCACGGACGTGCAGCACAGATGCTGCCCTTCAGGTGTTGTATTGTCAGGCCGATAACGTCGGTTTTGTTGTTGGTTCAGGAGGGTTCCTGAGCCGTTGGTTGAGGAGATTAGCGATGCAGGAAGCGTTGTCTCAGGTAGTACTGCCGATTGTGCTGGCATTTATTATGTTTGCCATGGGGCTTGGATTGCGGCTGGTGCATTTCCGGGAAATCCTGCGCTCACCGCAGGCCATGTTGCTGGGCTTTGGTGCCCAGATGGTGTTTTTACCCAGCCTGGCGCTGATTCTGATTATTGCGTTGGGGCTGGATGGCCCGGTGGCGGCGGGGCTATTTTTACTGTCGTTGTGCCCGGGCGGTGCGACCTCGAACCTGTTCAGTTATCTGGCGGGCGGCAACGTTGCGCTCAGTATTGCGCTGACGGCGGTCACCAGTTTGTTGGTACCATTCACGCTGCCGCTGATGTTTGTCAGTTATCTGAATGCATCCGGCGACACGCTGGCGGCGTTTGATTTTCCGCTGGCGTTAACCATCAAGCAGTTGCTGGTGGTCACGGCGGTGCCGGTGGTGGTGGGGATGGCGATTCGTCATTGGGCGACGTCGCTGGCGAACCGGATTGAGCAACCCTGCAAGCGCTTGTCCACCATCGTTATGATGTTGCTGGTGCTTGCTTTGATGGGAACGCATTTGCCGATCATGGCCGATTTGTTTTCGATGAAGGGGCTGGCGGTGATGTTGCTGTCGGTGTTCGCGTTTGTCAGTGGCCTTACCATGGCGCGCCAGTTTGGTTGCTCGTCGGCGGACAGCCGAACCATTGCCGTTGAGGTGGGGATTCAGAACGCGGGTACGGCAATTCTGGTGGCGATGGCGTTTCTGCAACGCCCGGAACTGGCGATGATTCCACTGATGTACGGCATTCTGATGAACATCCCGGGTTTTGCGTTTATTGCCTTGCTGCGTTATCGCGATGGCCGTTCCTTACTGGGCCCTTCCTGATTTGCGGTTTCTTGATCGGTTTTCTTGAACGGCTTTTTAAGAGAAAAGCGATACGCCAGTGCAGCCAATAAACAGAGGCTGGCCGGAACCAGCAAGGCATTGAATTGCCAGTGATCAAACAGCCGGGTGGCCAGAATACCGCCGCTGATAAAGCCTGCCAGAATCAGCACAAACAACCGTGTCTTACGCTTGTCCAGTTGGCCGCTGCGGAACCAGTGGCCCAGCATAATGCCCAGGTCGGTGACGATGCCGGTAACATGGGTCGTGCGGATGATGGCACCGCTGAAAGTGGTGGCCAGGGCATTTTGCAAACCACAGGCCATCGACGCACTGAAATGACCCCAACCGGATTGTTGCTGCAACAGACAGATCGACAACAGCAGCAACCCGCCTTCCAGCAGTAGCAGCAATTCATAGGGTTTACCGGGCTGCAAGGCGCTGCTACCCAGTACCGCACCGGAAATCACGGCACCAACCAGAAAGCTCAGAAGCACGCCCAGTAAATGCCAACCGTGTGGTTGTGCCTCACTGATGCTGCTGGCCAACTGGCTGGCGGTGCCGGATAAGTGGGATATGGATTGATGGTCGAAGCCCAGCAGCCCCACCACGTTGATGTAGCCGGCAATGAAGGCTAACAAAAAGGCCCCGCATTCTGCCCATCGTGGTAAACGGGTGATCATACGGGGCCTCCGGAGTGTGATGGTGACTCAGTCAGATGGCAGGATCAGTCCTGCTGTTTGCGCTTGGAGTCCAGTGTTACGCGCACGGCTTTCACCATGTTGTCGCGGATTTCCAGAATCTCGAAACGGTACTTGTCGATGCGCAAACACACCGGCGCTTCGGGAATGTGTTCGATACTTTCTACAATCAAACCACTGATGGTTTTGGGGCCATCGGTTGGCAATTCCCAGCTCATCGACTTGTTCACATCACGAATGTAGGCGGTGCCGTCGACAATGTAGCTGCCGTCTTCCTGCGGGTGAACATCCGGCGTCGTGGCGGCGACCACGTCGGTGGTAAATTCGCCGACGATTTCCTCGAGAATGTCCTCCAGCGTACAAACACCCTGAACATCCCCGTATTCATCCACCACCAGTGCAATACGACGCTGGTTTTTCTGGAAGTTGAACAGCTGGGTGTGCAGCGGCGTGCTTTCCGGAATGAAGTAAGGCTCGCGGGTAGCGTCCTCAATGTCTTTCTTGGAAAAGCTCTCGCGGCTTAATACACGCGCCAGAGAACGGGCATGCAATACACCAATGATGTTGTTGAGGTTGCCACGGTAAATAGGCACTCGGGTGTGCTGGGCGGTACGCAGTTGCTCAATCAGGTCAGGCAGATCGTCATCAAGGTCGATACCGAATACTTCATTCTTCGGCACCATGATGTCGTTCACCGTCATTTTTTCCAGATCCAGAATGCTCAACAGCATGTGCTGGTGACGCTTTGGAATCATGGTACCGGCTTCACGTACCACGGTACGCAGTTCTTCGGTGCTGAGGTGGTCTGAGTTGGCGTTGTTCACGTCCATTTTGAACAGCTTGAGAATGCCGTTGGCAATGGTGTTCACAAACCAGACAAACGGGTGCAAGGCCCACTGCAGCCCCAACAGAATGCGCGATGCCGGGAAGGCGATTTTTTCGGGCGCAATGGCCGCCAGGGTTTTGGGCGTCAGCTCGGCAAAAATCAATACCACCAGCGTGAACAGAATGGTGTTCACAAACACCGCCAAATCCGGGTTATCAGGCCACAGGCGCTGGCTGATGATGGTTGCCAGGGCAGCCGCTGCGAAGTTCACCAGGTTGTTGCCGGTAAGAATGGTGCCGATCAGGCGATCTGGCTTATCGAGCAGTTTGGAAGCTCGTTTGGCGCCCTGATGGTCGTTCTTGGCCAGATGGCGGAGCCGGTAACGGTTCAACGACATCATGCCGGTTTCAGAGCTGGAGAAGAATCCTGAAAAGATGATCAGTACCACGAGTATGCCGAATAGCACACTTAAGGGAACCTCGTTCAAGGCGGTGTCCTTTGACTAAGAAGAAGTCGTCATCATAGGGCCAGCCGGTTTTCTGTCAACCAGACCTGTGGTCAGGGTCAATAGTTGGTCGAAAGTGAGGGGTTATTACCGTCTGTAGAGGGTGATGTTGCGGGGAATAGCTGGCAAGGGGAGTGTGGGATATCAGCGTATACAGAGGCTCATAGATGGCTCGTTAATTCCATGGGGGAAATAATGGTCAGGCTATTGATTGTTTTGTTTACCTTTGTTCTTGTTTATCTTTTGATCTAAAGGATTGTCCTACAATTTTGACACGCTTGTCAGTAGCCGACCACTTCGTGTCTGGCTTGTATTTACAACGGATGTATTCAGATGAATTTCCCAACCCGGGCGATTTTCCTGTTTTTTGGACTGTTGCTGTCGTCCCCCGCTTTTTCCTTTACTGAAGTCAATGTCAGTGCCACCAAGGATTTACCTTGTATGGCTGATAGAGACAGTAAAATCACTAACTGTACGGCCGGTGAGTTCGTGGTCAACGCGACATTCAGTGCCGCTGATAACACGCCACCGTTCTGTATGAGCGGCGAAGAATTTGAATTCGTCGTTGAGGTTGATCTGTCGGAATCCAATGCCAACCGTTACGACATCGGTTTTTTTGTGGGGCAAGAGGGCAACAGCCCGGTGGCATCAACGCCCAGCAGTATTTCCAGTACTGGTTTGGCGCAGTGTTCGGTAGCAACCTTTCCAACGTCGCTGTCACCATGGAGCGATCTTGAGACGCAAGGCAATAATAGTGATGCCTGTGGTGATTATCCCAGGAAGGCTGAAACGACCAATATCATTAACGAAATCAAGGTCATTTGCTCGGCGAACGCAGCAAGCTCTGTATCTACTTCTGCATTGGAGGTCCCATACATTCTAACGTATGTTCAGAACCGCGGTGGCCTTAATTGTTCTGGCCCGGCTGATGTTGTGGCCCTTTCACCTTCCAAATGTCAGTCCGGTGCTGGCTATGTTAATGGTGTCGTCGCTGTCGAGGTGGGTGTCTGGTTTGATATCACCAAGCAGACCACACCGGATCAGCAATCCATGACCGCCGACGGGTTTGCTCCGCAGGAATTTTCATACACTGCTACTGGCCCTGCGGGTACCAAGGTGATGGCTCTGGTAGGAGCGACATTGACGGATTCCGATGTTACAGGCGGGACGTATATTCCGGCATCTCTTGATGATGCGACAAACACCACCACGTTTACCCTGAGTGACGGTGAAACGGCACGAATATTTATGACGGTTGATGAGAATGATCAAACCATCACGGTAACTGAAGCGGCCACCACCGGTTGGGAAGACACGGCTGAAAGTATCGTTTGCAGTGGCGGTGTCGCCATCACCAGCGATACTGTCACCCGCACCATGACCGCCACTCTCGGTACCAGCGCAGTGTCTGCTGCCTGCACCATTACCAATATCAAGCAGCCGACCGTGCAGGTGGAGAAAGTCTCCGAGCAGGATGTCGGTACTTTTGAATTTACCGGCACCAACGGCTGGACCACCGAAACCATCACGACGACAACCGCCAGTACACCGGATACCGCCCCGGCGGTTGTTACTCCAACCCAGAGCACGGTGCAGTTGTTTTCAGTCGGAAATGCCATTGATATTGCCGAAACCGCAAACAGCGATTTCCGTTTCAAGGACGTCGAGTGTCTGGACTACCTGCCGACCTATTATGGTTCCAGCGCCACGAATGTCGGCACCGTGGATGCCACCAACGCTGCTCAAATTGGCCTCTCCAGCGTTGAAATGCAGGCCGGTGCGGAAATTCTTTGTACTTATACCAGTGTACGACAGCGCGACCTGTCAGTGACCAAGGTTCTGAATGACCCTTTCCAGCCTGGGCTGTTTGTGCTGAACGCTAACGGCACTGATTCTGTCGAAGGTGGCGACGGTACAACAGTCCTGGAACGGGTCGATGTGGCCAGCACCGTCACCGCTTCTGAAGTTGTGGGAACCTCCGCAATAGCGAGTGACCCCGATACTGGCGATATATTTACTGATATGGCCAATTACAATGCCAGTTTCAGCTGCGATACCGTGCCTGCAACGACCGCCGTTGCTTCCGGTTCGGGCACCAGCACCAGCTTCACCATGCCGAATAACGACATCACCTGTACCTTCACTAACGATCGCAAGAGTGCAGATCTGATTTTGACCAAACAGTGGGCGGTTGGCTTCGAAAACGATGAGGTGAGCTTAGCCAGCAGCGGCTTTGTTAATAACGCCAGTCTCGCCAGTTCGGTCTCCAGTGCTACTGGAGACAACACGGACTCTGGCGCGGCCAGCACGGTCTATGTGGGTGAAACCGCGACTCTTGCGGAGAATTGGACGACAGGTAATTCTGATTATTACAACACCAGCATCAGCTGTTCCGGAACGGATGGCCTGACGGATGCGACTCTGACGGTTGGTCAGGACGATACGGCCATCGACTGTACCTTCACTAACACCCGCAAAAGCGCCAATCTGGTGTTGCAAAAACAATGGGTCAACTCGGACAACGGATCGGTTATTCGTATCGGTGGCAGTGGTTTCAGCAACGACGCTGCGGTCACCCACACTTCGACATCGGCAGGGGATAACCTGACCACCAGTGATCCAGTCACCGTCTATATTCTGGAATCCGGCACTCTGGCTGAGAGCTGGGGGGCGGCTTCGACGACAGGCCTGGATTTATCCGACTTCGAGCAAGCGCTCAGTTGCACAGGCACCGCCGGTTTTGATGCGTCGACCAATACACTGACGATTGGCGTCGACGATACCGACATCACTTGCACCTTCACCAATGAGCAGCTGAAGCCTCGCTTGCAACTGGTCAAGACCAATCAGGTCATATGGGACCCGGTGAATGAGTCGGTGTCGCCAAAAGCCATACCGGGATCATTGGTGGAGTACACCATCGAAGTGGAAAACTCCGGTTTGGGGTCAGTGGGGCAGGACTCCATGGTGTTGACCGACGCCATACCGGACAACTTGCATTTTTATGTCTCTGGTAGCGAGGGGGGGGCAACTCCGCCGTTGCAAGTGCAGGAGGGCAGTATTAGCACCGGTTTGTCGTTGTCCGACAGTGAGGTTGAGTATTCCGTTGATAATGGGAGTAGCTGGACCGAAACGCCCACAGAAAACGTGACTCATGTGCGGGTTAGCCCTCCCGGTGTAATGGAGGGCCGAAGTGACTCAGGTAACCCGAGTTTTGAAGTGAAGTTCTGGGTGGTACTGGAGTGACGTTCGCCACCCCAGTTCCGGGCCTGTAAGAAACCAGACGAGTTACTTGATCGGAGCCTTTGCTTTCTTGCCATGCAGCCATTCGTACAGCACCGGCAGTACCAGCAGCGTCAACAGGGTCGATGACACGATGCCGCCAATCACCACGGTGGCCAGTGGCCGCTGGATTTCGGCACCGGTGCCGACGTTCAGGGCCATCGGTACGAAGCCGAGACTGGCAACCAGTGCGGTCATCAGCACCGGCCGTAGACGAATCAGCGCCCCTTCCACCACCGCATGGCGCAGGTCACCGGTTTGCTGCCACAGCTCGCGGATAAAGGCGATCATCACCAGACCGTTCAATACCGCCACGCCGGACAGGGCGATAAAGCCAACGCCAGCGGTGATCGACAGCGGCATATCGCGCAGCCACAGGGCCAGCACGCCACCGGTCAGCGCCAGTGGCACCCCGCTGAAGATGATCAGCGAGTCGCGCACCGAGCCAAAGGCGGTGATCAACAAGCCCAGAATCAGCAGCAAGGTGACGGGCACCACAATCGACAGCCGCTGGCTGGCGGATTGCAGCTGTTCAAATGTACCTCCGTAGTCGAGCCAGTAGCCGCTCGGCAGTTGCACTTCGCTGGCGATGCGTTGCTGGGTTTCTTCAACAAAACTGCCGAGGTCGCGGTTGCGCACATTCACCGATACCACGATGCGGCGTTTGCCGTTCTCGCGGCTGATCTGGGCTGGCGCGGGTTTGATCTCCAGCCGTGCCACTTCGGCCAGTGGAATCCAGCTCTGCTGCGTTTGTGACGTTCGGTTGTCATTGCTGCGGCTATTGGCTGACGTGTGCCATTGCTCGGTCAGCGCCGGGTCCAGTGGCACCGGCAGCTGGCTGAGGGCGTCGAGGTCCCGTCGCAGTGGTTCTGGCAGTCGTACTACCAGCTGGAAGCGGCGATCGCCCTGATAGATCAGCCCGGCAGATTCGCCGCCGACGGCGGTGGCCACCAGTTGTTGTACCTGTTCCAGCGTCAGGCCGTAACGGGCCAGAGCCGCGCGGTCAGGAATGACCGACAACATGGGCAAGCCGGTGACCTGTTCAACCCGGGCATCGGCAGCACCATCAATGGCTTGGACCACCGCCAGAATGCGGTTGGCGTTGGCATTGAGGGTGTCGAGGTCGTCGCCGTAGAGTTTGATGCCAAGGTCTGCACGGACACCGGAAATCAGCTCGTTAAAGCGCATTTGAATGGGCTGGGTAAACTCGTAGTTGTTGCCCGGAATTTCCTTGGCAGCAGCTTCCATCGCCGCCACCAGTTCGGCTTTTGGTAGCTTGGGGTCAGGCCATTGGTCGCGTGGCTTCAGAATCACAAAGTTATCCGCCACGTTGGGTGGCATGGGGTCGGTGGCGACTTCCGGGGTGCCGATTTTGGCGAATACCTTGTCGACCTGCGGGAACTTCTGCAGCCGTTGCTCCAGTTGCTCCTGCATGGCAACCGACTGCTCCAGTCCGGTGCCGGGAATGCGCATGGCGTGCAGGGCAATATCGCCTTCATCCAGCTGTGGAATAAATTCCGATCCCAGTGTGGTCAGTAACCACAGCGAGCCAGCCACCAGCAGGGCAGCCACCGATACCACCAGCCAACGGGCACGCAGTGCCAGTTGCAGTAACGGCCGATAGAGCGACTTGCTGACCTTGATGGCCGGGCTTTCTTTCTCGCTGACCTTACCGTTCATCAGCAAGGCGACGGCCGCGGGCACCAGGGTTAACGAGAACACCATGGCGGCCAGCAAGGCCATGACGACGGTCGCGGCCATCGGGTGGAACATTTTTCCTTCGACGCCGGTAAGCGAAAAAATCGGCAGGTACACCACGGTAATAATGGCAACACCAAACAGGCTGGGGCGAATGACCTCGCTGGTGGCTTCGTACACCAGTTGCAGACGTTCTTTGAGTGGCAAGCGGTAGCTGCCATCCTTGCCATTTATGTGAGCACTGGCGTGTTGGGCTTCGGCCAGGCGGCGGATGCAGTTTTCAACAATGATCACTGCGCCGTCGACGATCAGACCAAAATCCAGCGCCCCCAGGCTCATCAGGTTGGCGGACACACCAAACTGCACCATGCCGGTGACGGTTGCCAGCATCGAAAGGGGAATGACGGCGGCTGTAATCAGTGCCGCGCGAATATTGCCCAGCAGCAGGAACAGCACCACGATGACCAGTAATGCCCCTTCCAGCAGGTTTTTCTGCACCGTTTGGATGGTTTTTTCCACCAGTGTGGTGCGGTTGTACACCGCTTCAACCACTACACCTTCGGGCAGGCTGGTTTGAATGCTGGCGAGCTTTTCGGCCAAGGCATTGGCGACGGTTTTCGGGGTTTCCCCCACCAGCATCATGGCGGTGCCCATCACGGTTTCACGGCCATCGCGGGTGGCCGCGCCGGTGCGCAGGGCCTTGCCAATCGCTACCTCGGCAACGTCGCTGACTTTCACCGGCACGCCATCACGCAGACCAATCACCAGTTCGGCGATGTCATCGATGCCGCTCAGCTGGCCGGGGGAGCGCACCAGCAATTGTTCGCCGTGGCGTTCAATGTAGCCCGCCCCCTGATTGCTGTTGTTGCGGCGCAAGGCTTCGCCCAGCTCCGGCAAACTGATGCCGAAGGCCAGCAGTTTGGCCGGGTCCGGGGTGACGTGAAACTGCTTGTCGAAGCCCCCCATGGTGTTGATTTCTACCACGCCCGGCACCTGGGCCAGCTGCGGTTTGATCACCCAGTCCTGCAATTCTCGCAGCGCGGTGGGCGTGTACTGCTGTTCATAACCTTCGGCAGCCGCCACGGTATAGGTGAAGATTTCTCCCAGCCCGGTGGATACCGGTCCCATTTCTGGTTGCAGCCCTTCGGGCAGTTCCGACTGGATGCTGGCCAGCTGGTTGCTGATCAGGTTGCGGGCAAAGTACAGGTCGGTGCCTTCTTCAAAGACAACGGTGACTTGCGATAGCCCATAGCGGGAAATCGAACGGGTATGGTCGAGGTTTGGCAAACCATACAGCGCGGTTTCAACCGGGAAGGTAATGCGTTGCTCGGCTTCCAACGGTGAATAGCCGGGGGCTTCCGTGTTGATTTGCACCTGCACATTGGTGATGTCGGGCACGGCGTCAATCGGCAGCTTCTGGTAGCTCCAGATGCCGGTGCCGATCACCAGCAGCATCAGGCTCAGCACCAGCCAGCGGCGTTGTATTGAAAAATGAAGAATGCTTTCAATCATGGTGATGGCCTCAGTGTTCGTGGGCGGCACCGGCTTTGCCGATGTCTGCCTTGATCAGGAAGCTGTTGTTCACCACATAGCGCTCACCGGCTTGCAGGCCGTCCAGCACTTCCAGCTGACCATGCAGGCTGCGGCCAATGCGTACCGGGCGGGCCTGGTATTCGTCGCCGTTTTGCACAAACACCACGGTGTTGCCCTCGAGGGTTTGCAGGGCTTGTTGGTCGATGACCACGGCGGCTTGTTCGCTGCTTACCAGAATCTCACTGTTGAGCAATTCGCCGGGCAGCAGTTGCTGGCTGGCGGGCAGTTCGCGGTTATTCACAACGACGCGGGCAATGGCCCATGGGGCCCCGTTGCTGTTTGGCAAGATGGACTCGACTTTGCCGATAACAGGGCCATCAGCGCTTGCCAGGTTATGGGCTGCTGCGCCAGAGGTGCGCGACAGCGACACGGTTTGTCCGGGCATTACCTGTCCACGCTGGGCCGGAAATACCGGGATTTCGACCCACAGCTGGTCGGTGTTCTGGATTTCGAACAAGGGCTGGTCGTTGGCGAATTCGCCATTGCTGGCCAGTCGCTGTTGTACCACGCCGTCGATAGGGCTGGTGATGGAGTAGCGTTGCAGACTTTGGTTAGCTTCGACGACCGCCAGCACGTCACCGCGTTTGACCTGGTCGCCGGTGGCGACGGCCATGCGGGTAATCAGGCCGGGGAAGCGGGCCACCACATGGGCTTGCTGGTGGTGTGGCATTACAACGCGGCCATAACCGGATACTCGGGTGCCGGTTTCGCCGGGTCCTGCGGTGGCGATGACTATGCCGGAAGCGACGGCCATATCGGCGTCGATGCGGGTGCTGTCGCTGTGTTCTTCAGCGTGTTCATGTTCTTGGGGATGTTCCTCATGGCCATCTTCTTCGTGGTCGTCTTCTTCGTGATCTGAGTGTTCGTGATCCGCTTCTTCATCATGCTCATCAGCATGATCATCGTGGTCGTGCTCTTCTTCATGACCCTCTTCGTGACCCTCTTCGTGATCGTCATGCTCGTTGTCATGATCATGCTCGCTGGCATGGCTATGGCCATGGTCGTCTGTAGCTTGCAAATTGGTGGCGGCCACAGATGGCATGGTGATGGTCAGGCAGCCAAACAGGGTGGCGCTGGCCAGCCAGCCAAGCTGCAAAGGCAATTTCTGTACAGTATTCATGGTTGGGTTCCCGTGTGTGTTTGGCGAATGGCGGACGAAGGGAGAGTGTTGTTGGACATCTCGAAGGGCGCTGCGGTCAGCTGTTCCAGCCAGCTGCGGGCAATGGCCAGATCCAACGCATGGGCAATGCGCTGTTGTTGGGCGTCGAACAGGCTTTGTTGCGCTTGTTGCCAGGCGCTGTAGTCGTAGCGGCCTTGTTGGTAGCCGGTGCGGATGTCATTCAGTGCCTGTTGCAGACGCGGAATAACGCCTTGCTGGTATTGCTGCCAGCCTATCTGGGCACTGAGATAACCTTGCCAAGCCTGATAAAGGGCCTGCTGTTGCTGTTGGGCCGCGGTTTGTTGCTGGTTGTGCAGGGCACCCAACTCAGCTTGCTGTTGCTGCAATTGGCTGATGTTGCGGCTGCGTCTACCCAGCGGAACGCTAACCCCGAGGCTGAATGCGACGTCCCCTGTCGCGTTAAAGTGCGTGGCCCCCATATTCCAGCCAATGGCGCTGTCGGCGCTGGCGCGGGTTTCATCAATGCGGGCCTGTTGCACCCGCTGTTGTTGTTGCATCAGCAGTGCGGCGGGTGACTGCTGCCACTGTTGCAGCAGCGTTTGCCACTGGCCGCCGTTAGCAGATGCATTGTTGGATGTATCGACGGCTACCAGTTGCCCTTGCAGCGGCCTGTCGGTGGATTCTGCCAGTGGCTGAATCTGGCTGGCAGGGCGGCTTGGATAAACCAGGCTGAACACCTGATAGCGGGCTTGCCACAACTGCCGTTGGGCCAAATCGGCGGCCAGCTTCAAGCGCACGAGTTCGGCCTCGGCCTGCAATACATCGGCCTCGGCAACCGCACCCTGGGAGTGCTTGCGTTGAATAATGGCCAGGCTGTCCGCGGCTTGCTGCTGTTGGCGGTTCGCCAGTTGCAGTTGCTGCTGCTGCGCCAGTGCTTCAGCAAACTGCCGGGTCAGCTGGCCCAGTAGTGCCAGTTGGCGCTCTTGTTGTTGCAAGGCCCATTGCTGCTGGCGGGCATCCACGCTGGCAATGCGGCGTTGGCGTTGTTGTCCCAGTTCCAGCATTGAGGACAGGCCAATGGCCAGTTCGGTTTCGCTGGTGTCGGTGTATTCGCCGCTGCCGGTGAGGTTGTCGGCGGCCAGTTCCAGTGACAGAGCAGGTGTCAGTGCCGCCTGTTGGCGGGCCGCCTGATTGGCCTGCTGACGCCACTGGAAGACTTCCAGCTCGGGGTTGCCTTGCAGCATCAGCTGACTGGCCTGTTGCAGAGTCAGTGGCGACGTTTGTGGTTTGACCGCACTGTTCAGCTGGCTGGTCTGGGCTTGAGCCAGTCTGTTCTGGGCTTGTCTGGTCTGGTTTTGCTCAGACTCTGCATGGCTGTTCAGGCTGACGGTAGCCGTCAGTACAAACAGCACTGACAACGCCAGGACCTGACCAGCACGCAGGCATGACGGTGCCTGATGAAAATCGGGTTTCATGGGTTTTCCTGTGATTAACGAAATATCGCCCCGGCGCAGCGTTGGCTGGCCTATGGGGTGTGAAGTCGGGTCGTTAACTCAACAGGCGGGGAGGGCGGAACAAGGTGGTGGGCTGACCGATTGGAGCCTGCTGCAAGCGGGCAAGTGGCGATGAATAGCGGCCATTGGCCAGTAATTCGGGCAGCAAGGTCAGGGAAAATACGTGGGAGCCGTGGCAGTGACAGCAGTTGTCACAAGTTTCAGCAGAAGCTTCCGGGTGAGCGGCTGAGGCTTCTGGTGTAACGGAAAGGCTTGCATCCAACGGATCGACCGTCAGTGCAGCGGTGACTTGGCTATGGTGATGATCGCCAGCGTTGCTCAGCAGGCTGACCGATTCCATGCTGGCAGCCACGGACTGGCCCAGCGTGATGACGAGCATCAGGCCGACAGTCAGTAATGTGCGCAAGCGATGGAAGGTATTCATAACCGGTGTGTTGTTCAGCCTTTGATGAGATTGCTTTGGCAGCGCGCCAGTGTGACCAGAATGAGAAATTTTCTCAATGGCTATCTGTCTGGTCGTGTCGGTGCTTCTACTCTGTTTTTTACCTACGCGCTGGTTTCACAGCGTGCATTTATCTATCTGGTAGAGACAACGATAAACCTTGCAGTGGCTATAAGGTCAAGCGGGGCAAGGTCTATTGGGGTAAGGTCAAGCAGGCTCACTGATCGCAGCGGTCGACTGTCGCACCACCACGCTGGATTGCAGTTGCAGCTGCTGCACCGGCGGCTGTTTGGTTTTCAGGCTCTGCAACAGAATATCAGCGGCGGCAGCGGCCATTTCGGCCACCGGCTGACGCACTGTGGTCATGGCAGGCCAGCAGTGGGTAGCGAGGTCGTTGTCGTCAAAGCCGGCAACGGAAAGCTGCGCAGGAATGGCAATTCCCATTTCATGGGCGGTGCTGATGGCACCGGTGGCCATTTCGTCGTTGCCCGCAAAAATAGCGGTTGGACGCTGGGGGGCTTGCAGCAGCTGACGAGCGCATTCGGCACCGGTTTCAAACGAGCTGTAGCCCTGACAGGTGCTCGGGGTCAGGCCGTTTCTATGCATCGCATCTTCATAGCCTAGCTGACGCTGGCCCACCGCCAGGTGGTCCGGTCGGCCGGCAATAAAGGCAATCTGGCGGTGTCCCTGATCGATCAGATGCTGGGTCATTTCGTCGG
This sequence comes from Oceanobacter kriegii DSM 6294, assembly GCF_000422845.1. Taxonomy (GTDB): domain Bacteria; phylum Pseudomonadota; class Gammaproteobacteria; order Pseudomonadales; family Oceanobacteraceae; genus Oceanobacter; species Oceanobacter kriegii. The sequence goes on along the minus strand of NZ_AUGV01000020.1, from coordinate 39,291 downwards.
CGACCTGACGGTCGTCGGTGTAGACGCAAGAGGCATCGCCGTTACAGGTGGCCGGTGAGATACGAACGAAGGGTTTGCCCAGGGTTTTCAGGGCATCGATCAATTTGGGGTCGTCAGACAGTGGCGGTGTCAGCATCAGACCATCGATGCCAGAGGCATTGATGAAACGTTCGATTTCTTCAATCAGGTTGGGCGCCTGATAGTTCAGCGGGTGAATCAGCAGTTCGTAGCCTTCCTGTCGGCAACGTTCAATTACGCCGCACTGCAAATTAACCACGTAGGCAGAGGCTGCCAGAAAGTTATCGTACAACAGGCTGACCAGATACGAGCGTTTGCTGGCCAGACTGCGGGCGGATAGATTGGGTTTGTAGCCCAGCTCGTCGATGGCCGCCTGCACCTTGTCGCGGGTCTGCTGTTTGACGTTGGGTTCCTGATTGACCACCCGGGATACGGTCTTGATGGATACGCCCGCCAGTTGGGCTACGTTATCAATGGTCGGATTGGCCACAGCAGAGTCTCTTGAGGTGTCGTCGGTCGTTATTGTCGTTGGTCTGTCTTTGTTACAGGCGAAGTATCTCACACTGCAGCAAAGTCATGGAAATCAGTCACTTGCCGTTTGCTGCCCGAGGCTGCGCAAGGGTTTGTTACAAACTCGTTGCGGTTATTGTTTGACAGCGTTGTCATAAATGGACAGTATGCGCGGCAATTTTGCTCGATGCTACATTTCAGGCCAACTCCGGATTGAGTGAGGCGGTGTGGCGAAGGTGAAAGGACAAACCAAACCGAGTTAATAACGATAAAACTGCTGCAAGAGGACCCCGTCATGGGCACAACTCCCGGTATCGGTTCACAGCCAAGCGCGGCTGAAGGCCAAGGCAATTTCCGTTTTGCGCTGGTGGCGCTGACGTCTCTGTTCTTCATGTGGGGCTTTATTACCAGCCTCAATGACATTCTGATTCCACACCTGAAAAACGTCTTCGACCTGACCTTTACCCAGGCCATGTTGGTGCAGTTCTGTTTCTTCGGTGCTTACTTTGTGATGTCGGTTCCTGCCGGCAAGCTGGTTCACCAACTGGGCTACAAAATGGGCGCGGTTGTTGGTCTGGTGGTTGCGGGCGTGGGTGCCTTGCTGTTTATCCCGGCGGCCAGCATGCAGGTGTATGGCTTGTTCCTGGCGGCGTTGTTTGTACTGGCCAGCGGCGTGACCCTGTTGCAGGTATCGGCGAACCCGTACGTAACCGTACTGGGCTCTGCCAAGACCGCTTCCAGCCGTCTGAACCTGACCCAGGCGTTCAACTCCTTGGGTACAACGGTGGCTCCGGCGTTTGGTGCGCTGTTGATTCTGGCCGCTGTGCCAGAAGCGTCCGATGCGGTTTCTGAAGCCGTACACGAAGCCGAAACCGTCAAGGTGCCTTACTTGATCATCGCAGGCGCGTTGTTTGTGCTGGCGGCAATTTTCACCATGCTGAAGCTGCCACGCCTGTCTGACGATGCCACCACTGATACTTCTGCGGATGTTGCCAAGGGCTCCCGTGATTCTGCCTGGCAGTACCCGCACCTGGTGCTGGGTGCCGTTGCCATCTTTATGTACGTCGGTGGTGAGGTTGCGATTGGTTCCTTCCTGGTGAACTTCCTCGGCGAAAGCCACATCGCAGGCTTGGCCGAGCACGAAGCAGCACACTACGTTGCTTACTACTGGGGCGGTGCCATGGTCGGTCGTTTCATCGGCTCTGCGGTGATGACCAAGGTGAACCCATCCAAGGTTCTGGCGTTCAATGCCACGGCGGCGGTGCTGATGATCCTGCTGGCGACCTTCAGCTCTGGCAAGCTGGCGATGTTCGCCATCCTGCTGGTGGGTCTGTGTAACTCGGTGATGTTCCCGACCATTTTCTCGCTGGGCGTTCGTGCACTGGGTGCTCACACTTCCCAGGGTTCCGGCATCCTGTGTATGGCGATTGTGGGTGGTGCTTTGGTGCCGCTGGTACAAGGTGTGGTGGCTGACTCTATAGGTCTGCAAATCTCCTTCATCGTACCGGCCATCTGTTACCTGTACATCGTCTTCTACGGTTTGAAAGGCTCTGAGCTGAAGTAAGTTCTGCTTTCAAAACCGTATCGCAAGACACAAAAAACCGGCCATGCAGTGACTGCATGGCCGGTTTTTTTATATCTCGTTGGTGCGTGTTCCAAGCAATGCCATCAGTCCGTTGGCGAGGTTGTTGCGCCATTGCAGCGAATCATGGTTGCCCGAAAATTCTTCATACACCACATCGTAGCCCTTGGCCTGCAGTACGGTACGCAAATGGCGATTGGACTCAAGAATGTCGATCGAAGCAAAACCGGTCTCGAACCGCCCAGCGTTGAGGTAGAAGCGTGATGTACCGGTTGCTGAGTTAGCCAGTTGGCGCGTCAGCCACTCGGGTTCCTTGCCGTTCGCTGGCCACCAGAAAGAGCCGGATTGGCTCAGTGCCAGACCAAAAACATCCGGATGTTTCCAGCTGCTGAACACCGCCGCCAAGCCGCCGTAGCTGGCTCCCGCCAGCAGGGTGTTTTCGGCGTCAAACTCCAATCCCGTGGTTTGCCGTAGCCATGGCATCAGTTCAAACGCCAGCATGTCAGCGAAGTGATCGTTGGCTGGCAGCTCGGTATTGCGTGCCTGCCGACTGGGGTTGTTGATAAACACGCACAGAGTGGCAGGAATCTCACCAGCGTCGATCAGGTTCTGGACGATATTGGCCGCCGGAATGGTGGACTGATGGGCTCGGCCGTCGAAGAAAATGGCGACGGCCGTAGGACGTTGTCCCTCGGCAAGGCTGGGCCAGGCAATGCTGACCCTGCGTTCGTTGTTCAGCCGCTGGCTGGTAAAGCGGTGGTGCTCGACGTGCGGTGGTGTCAGTGGCGCGTTTAACCAGGGAGACAGCGCGGCGTCCCTGAGCGCCAGCACAGACTCGGTATTGAACACATCGGCGTATTGGCTGGTGGTTCGTTGCATCGGGTTCATGGGGTCTTGCCGGGCGCTGGCCAGTAATACATTTGGCCCTGGCAGGTGCTTTAAACGGGTCGGGGTATCCGGTGCCAGTTGATAAGACAGCAGGGTATCGCTGGGCACATCAAAGCTTTTGAACCAGATAGCGGAGTTGGCCAGTTGGTCGAGAAACTCGTGGGTTCCTGATGGACCTCGCATCAGTTTGACGTTGTGCCGGGCACCACGGTACAGAAAGGTGACCCGGTCGGTGTTGCTATCGATAGCTTCTACACTTGGTACGCCGTTGGCCGTCAGTTGTTGCCATGCGGCTTGCTCATCCCGGTGTTGCAGGTAGTGCGAGAGTGCCTGTTTGACTTTGTCACTGAGGATTATGTCGCTGGGGCTTATGTCGCTGAAGGTTGTGTCAGTGGCAGGCGGCAATTCGGAAATAACCTTGCCGGCTGGTTGAAAGTAGTTGATGGCAACGGGCTGACGAATGCTCAGGGTCGCTTTGCCAGCAACGGGGCTGATGATGTTCAGCTGATAGCGACCCGTGGCAGGCACGGTGAAGATAAAGTCCGCTGAAGGGTATTCGCCGGTAAGCAACCAGCGTAGATGTTCGCCCTTAGAGGTTAATGACAGACGGGTGCCTTCAGGGCCGGTTAATAGTCCGGTTACGATATGGTTTGCGGGAAGCGATAGCTCTTGCGTAAGGACCTGCTGCGCTTCTAACGGCTGTTCCGTTTGCAGCAGCCATTCTTGTGCCTGACCCGACTGAGATAGAAAGATCGCCAGCGTGGTGAGCAGTTGCTGCCAAATGGTATGGCAAAGTCTTTTTTTCATGATGTGCTCTGATGGTGTGATCTGATGAGGTGGGAATGAACCTGGCTGAGCCAGCCGCAGCGCATCCATCCTTGATGGCGCTGCGGCTGCTCCCGTTGTGGATAAATCAGTAGGCCAGATCGACCGTCAGACCGATGGTGCGAGGGCCACCGACGTTGGCCTGGTTGTACTGGGTCTTGCGGTACACCACTTCTTCGTTGGTCAGGTTTTTGATGTAGGGCGACAGGCTCAGTTGCGGAATGACCTGCCACTGGGCATTCACCGCGATGGTGGTGTAGCCATCCAGTTTCAGATCGTCGTCGTTGCTGGCATCGGAGTAATAGCTGCTGACGTAATGGGCGTTGGCCGCAATGCTCAGGTCATCACCAATCTGCTGCTGGATTCCCAGACTGGCGGTAGCTTTGGGGGCGTAGCCGAATTCATTGCCTTCCAGCTCTTCGTAGCCTTCTCCGGCATCGGTGATGTCTGTTTTCAGCAAGCCCACAGAGCCAGACAGCAAGGTGGATTCAGACACTGCCGCGCGGATTTCCAGCTCAAGACCGGTGCTGGTGGCCTCTTCAAGGTTGGTGAAGCGTGGCATGACGTAGGCCAGATAACCGTCAAAGCGGTTGTGGAACACGGTGGTATTCAGCTCCAGCCGCTGCTGCCACAGTGACGAACGCAGACTGGCTTCAAAGGTCGTCACGCGCTCTTCATCAAAGGTGTAGAACTCGCTGCTGATCCAGTCGAGGGCGCCACCGCCAGCGTTGTACCCCTTGCGTGCGGTCAGGCTTAGGCTGGTGTGATCGTTGGCGGCATACATCACCCCCAGTTTCGGCAGGTAGATGGTCTTGGCGTGGTCGAGATCGACAATGCCCTGCCAGCTGGTGCCCGGCCAGGCGACGATGTCGCGTACCTGATGCTCGCGTTCGACACGGCCACCAGCAATGATCGACAGGGTATCCGTCACGGCAATATTGCCTTCGCCGTACAGCGCCCAGGTATCGATGTCGTCGGTGCCTTCAAAACCGCCATCCCAGATACGAATGTCTTCGGAGCGGTCGTAATAGTAGAGGCCTACCATGCCGTTGCTGGCACTGCCCATGGGCTCGTACACCAGACGAGCGTCCAGCGTCACGCTGTCTTCATCAAGATCCATGTAAAAGGTGGATGGCGACTGCACAAATTCCGAGTGATAGCTCTGGCTGCCCAGCAGGACTTTGGCAGACCAATCGTTGTTGATGGCGTAGTCGAGGTCGAGACTGATGGAGGTCTCGTTGGAATCCTGCAAGCGAGTGTTGTTGTCGTCGCCATCAAAGTCGTAGTCGCTGTAGTCCGGGCCGTTGATGTAGTTCAGGTATTCACCTTCGGCTTCGCGGTGACTGATGGTCAGTTTGGCGCTGAGCTGCTCAATCGAAGCGGGTTGCCACAACAGCTTGCCGCGCAGGCTGGTGGACTCTGAATGGCCCGGGTCGTCGGACCAGTCGCCGGTTTCTTCATCGTCGATGTGGTAGTCGATGTAGCTGTCACCTTGCAGGTGCTCGGCGGCCAGTCGGTAGGCCAATTGGTCTTCGACCAGTGGACCGGATACCACGCCAGCCAACTGATATTTGGCGTCCTGATTCTCATAACCCGCGCGCAGTTTCGCTTCCGGTTGCCAGTTTGGGTCGGCGGTGGTCATCACCACGGCGCCGCCCATGGTGTTACGTCCCTGAGTGGTGGATTGAGGGCCGCGCAGCACCTCAACCTGTTCGCTGTCCCAGACATCGGTGCTGATGTAGCGTTGGCCGGTCCAGGTTTCTGCCAGTCCATCGACCACGGTACTGACTCGCGGGCGGCCGCCGGAAATAAACGAGAACACGCCTTGGGCAGCCCCTGCGCCATCGACACCACGGATGCTGGGAACACCGAACGGATGTTCGATGGTGTTAGGCACCTGTTCGATGACTTCGTTGATTTCACGGTAATGCGCTTGCTGCATGGCGTCCCCATCCACCACGGTGACGGCGGTGGCGGTGTCCTGCAGGGAGCGTTTAACCTTCTCAGCCGTGACGGTGACCGGTGGCAGGGTGATCATGCCGTGGCTGTCTTCAGCGCTGAGGGTGATCTGTTTCGGGCCGCTGAATTCATACACCAGGCCGCTGCCGTTCAGCAGCTCTTGCAGGGCTGTGCGGGTGCTGTAGCTACCTTGCACGCCAGCGGTTGTTTTACTGCGGGTAAGGCGGGCATCAACGCTGATAAAGACCCCGGCTTGCTGGGCAAACTGGTTCAATGCCGGTGCCAGTGCTCCCGCTTCGATGTTGAAGCGCGTTTGCTGGCTGGCTTCCGCATGGACGGTTTGGCTGAACAGCAGCGGGCTTGCCAGCGTTGCAAACAGACAGCTTTGCCACAGCAGGTTGCTGGCGAAACAAAGTTGGCGACTTTTGGTGAGGGTTTGGTTCTTCAAGGCAGTCATGTCAGGACCTGTATTTTTGGAATAATCAGTCCCTTAACGGTTGAGCGCAGAAAAAGGGAAAGGCAAAAACAGGATTTATTCGGTTTCGAGCTCGAAGGTGCGCCACCAGGGCAGCGTGGTTTTGAGCCGGATTGGCAATGACAGGCTCAACATCCGGATGACCTGTTCCGGCTGTTGGAGCGGGAAAGTACCGACGACCTTGATGGACGCCGCAGCATCGGATACGCCCAAATGGCCACGAACATGAGGCTGAAGCTGCTCCAGCAGTTGCTGCAAGGGCATGTTCTCGGCCACCAGCAAGCCATCTCGCCAAAGCTCCCGGTTGATGTCGACGGGCTGTTCGGTCATGTCTCCCGAAGGTTGGATAACCAAGCCTCTGCGGGTGTTCACTATGCGGGTTTGACCATTGCTGAGAGTCACCTGCACTCGCCCATCAAACACATTCAGTTGCAAACCGGATGGCTGACTGGTGACGGAAAAACGGGTACCCAAGGCCCGGAACCGGATGCCCTGACTGACGACTTGCAGTGGGCGAGGGTCTTTCTTCTGACTGCTGGCAACATACACCTCGCCGCACAGCAGGTGGATTTGTCGCTGCCGAATGCCATAAGCCAGATTGACGGCGGATTCCGCGTTTATCCACAGTTGGCTGCCATCGCTGAGCTGATGCTGTAACGGTGTGCCGGAACGAGTACTGAAGTCTGCAACCAGTGCAGCCGGTGACCACAGACTTGGCTGCTGCCAGAGATAACGACCCAGTAGAGCCGTGCCAATTCCGGCAATGGACCAACTGAGCAAACGCCGACGTTGAGCACCAATACTGCGGCCTGCTTCCAGAATCTGGCGACTGCTGCCAGCCCCGGCGATTTGACCCAGGCCATGAAAGCGGGCGTTGGTGACCTCGACATAGTGCCAGGCCTTACGGTGATGACTGTCGGCAGCCAGCCACTCTTGCCACTGACGAGTGTCCTGTTCCGACACGGCTTCATCGGCCAGGGTGACGTACCACTCGGCGGCTTGTTGCAGTACCGGGTAGGGAATGTCTTTTTTCATGCTGGTGCCAGCACCTGATCCAGCTCGGCTTCGACTTCAATGCAAGCCAGCATGGCTTTGGCCATCCAGTTTTTCACCGTACGCTCCGTGACGTTTTGCTGTTCGGCAATGGCGCGATAACCCAGTCCCTCAAATTTATGGGCAATAAAAGCGTTGGCGATGTGGTCGGGCAGTGCCCGCAGGCGGCGGTCCAGATCGAGGAACGACTCGATGATCATGGTTTGGGTTTCGGGAGAAATATCCACGGCTTCCGGCTGTTGCTGGATGCTTTCCAGCCATGCCTGCTCGAGTGCCCGGCGTCGCCACATATCAATGCAAAGGCGGTCTGCCACCACTTTGAGGTACTTGCGTTCGGCTGCCGCTTGCTCAAACGTTGGCTGCTTGCAAAGCACTTTTACAAAGGTGTCCTGTGCCAGATCGGCCGCTTGTTCGTTACAGCCGGTCCGTTCCATCAGCCAACGCTTTAGCCAGCTGTGATGGTCTGCAAAAACATCGGCAATGCTGCGTTCGCGCGTTAACTCGGTCAAAGCCCGTACTCCATGGCTGATGAACAGTCGTGGTTATTTTCAAGAATGATAATTATTTTTATTTTATGGGTGGAACTTTGCCAAGTGCAAGTCGAGCCATGAACGGGGGCAAACAGGGGGCATTAACAGGGGGGAAATTGCCTTTAAGGGAAGGCAGTGGCAGGCCCGCAGACGCGGGCTGTGGGCAACCGCTGAAGATCAGCGGTTGTAAGGTTTGTTCGATGTCAGGTTTGCCAGACCCTTGACCAGTCTGAAAATGCTCCAGACAAAGGTCCCCAACAGAATCAGCCAGCCAATGAAAATAAAGGTGGTCACCATGCCGATGATGGTCAGACCAAGACCCCACCAGAACACGCTGATGATGTTGGCGTAGTGGTCTTCAAACTGGGTGCCACGGTAATCGCTGATTTTGACGATGGCCCAGATGCCACCAATAAACCAGCAGATACCGGTGAAGTACCCCAGCCCCATCATGATATAGGCGAACAGGGCGTTGGTTTTGGCGCTGTCGTCGCGGGCAGAAAGGGGCTGATAGTTACTGTCAGTGGTGTTGCTGTCGTGATCAAAGTCGGCCATGTCGTCTCCGTTGTCTGGCATCCATAGGGTTTGACCCCGTTCAGATGCAGAATACTCAAAAGCGGTGCTGATGTCTGGCTCGGGTGTCGGGAGTAGAGGGAGCGTGTAGGAGCAGGCTTGCCTGCGATGTTGCAGTTGGTGCGGGTAGTGCAGACTGTGTAGAGGGAGGGTGGGCACGAGTGCCCACCCTGCTGGTTGTAGGAGGTAGCTTGCTGCCGATGGTTTATCGAGAGCAAGCTCTCTCCCACAGTATTGTCCAGACCCCAGACCCCAGACCCCAGACCCCAGACCCCAGACCCCAGACGCTTCAGGAGTACGCCGCTTCGCTTTGTTGCTTCTGTTGCTGCTTACGCTGGCTGGCAACTCGCGCCTTGCGTTTGCGCCACCAGATGATCACGCCGGTCACTGACAGCATGGCCACCACCAGCCCCATAAACGAAATCAGGATGCGCCCCGGCAAGCCCAGAATGCGGCCCGAGTGCAGCGGGAATTGCGCTTGTACAAACAGGTCGGCGACGGTGCCTTGCCATGGAATGCGCTTGCCCAGAATCTCGCCGCTGTAGGCGTCTACAAACAGTTCTTTATGACCCGCACCAGCGGTGCCGTGGTCGTCTTCCGGGTGGTAAAGCTTGATGTCGTAGAAGCCAAACTGACGGGCGTAGAACACTGCATTGGCGGGTTCTTCCCAGCCCAGTTGTTCGGCTCGTTCGGAGGCAATGTCGATGGCTTGTTGCATGCTCAGCTGAGGTGGTTTGACCTCGTGCAGCTCAACGTAAGGGCGTTCGTCGTACGGCGTTGGGGTGACGTCGGAAATCGCTGACAGTGCCGGGAAAAACACTTCGCGGTACAGGTTCAGCGAGAACGCGGTGAAGGCAACAATCAACAACAGGCCCCAGGTCCACAGGCTGACCGCCTGATGCAGGTCGAAGTTGAGTTTGTAGCTGCCGCCGTTCCAACGGATGCCAAAGCGCTTGAACCAGTTGGAGAACCAGTTACGGGTCTTCTGGCTAGCGTTCTCTCCGCGTTGGGTTTTGGTTTTCGGGAAGGTCAGCACGATGCCGAAGAAGCAGTCCAGCGTCCAGATCATGGCAATGATGCCCAGTAACCATACGCCCCATTCATTGATGCCCCACATTTCCGGCAGGTGCAGGCTGTAGTGCAGTTTGTAGAGGAAGGAGACAAAGGTTTCAGTGCTGATTGGCCATACCGCTCCCCATTCGCGGGTGCCCAGTTCGTCGCCACTGACGGGGTCGACAAACACCTGATTGAAGTCGGCGTCGTAGGGTTTGTTGGTGTCCGGGTTCAGTCGTGGGGCAACGTAGAAACTGTAGGAGTGGCCCGGTTCCGAGGTGAGCGAGGTGTACAGCACCTGCATGGTCGGGTGACGTTGTTCAACCTGCTCAATCAGTTGCATCACCGGCTGTGGTTGGTGCTCAGCGGTGATGGGAGTTGTCGCGTCCAGCAAATGGCCATTCAGCCATTCATCCAGCTCGTGATCCCAGGAGATTACAGCTCCGGTCAGGCCGGTAATAAACAAAAACAGGGCGGTGGTCAGGCCGGCCCAGCGGTGCAGCAGTACAAAGGTTGCGCGCATCTTGTTCTCTCTTGAGTCGGTGATCAATTCGGGTTGCTGATGGTGATTTGCCGGGCTGTAAGCCCTTGGCTAAGTTGTAAAACAGCCCCGCTCATCGTCAGGTGAGCGAGGCTGGTTGTGCCCTGCCTTGGCAGGGTGCCCCTCTGACGGGGGCTTGATTGGCGTTGGCTCAGAAGCTGTAGCTGACCGCCAGATTCAGTTTGCGTGGCGCGCCGTAGCGGTAAATACCACTGCCAACCTGGCTGAAGTATTTCTTGTCGGTCAGGTTGGCAACGTTGAACTGGGTCGAGAATTGCGGCGTGATCTGATAACGAGCCATCAGGTTCACCAGTGCATAGGCTTCTTGCTCCAGGTCGCCGTTGTAGGTGCGGCCTTGCCAGTCGACACCACCGCCCACGGTCAGGTCGGCCATTTCATAGGTGGTGAACAGGTTGAAGGTTTCGCGAGCCTGATTGCTGTTTACGTCACCACCGTCTTTGTCTTCGGCGGTGAAGTGGGTGTAACCAGTGTGCAGCTTCCAGCTTTCGCTCAGGTCACCAACGACTTCCAGTTCGTAGCCCTGTGTGACTGTGCCGTCGGCTGAATAGCTGGCCTGACCACGATCCGTGTCACCATTGATGTAAACGATACCGCCACTTTCATCGGTCAGGTCTTGTGCAAGGTTGTCCTGATCGATTCGGAAGGCGGTAATGGTGGTGTGCAGTTGGTCGTTCAGCCAGCTGCTCTTCAGGCCAATTTCCTTGTTGCTACCTTCCAGTGGGTCCAGCTGGTCGCCGTTCGCTTCGAACGCGTTTTGCGGCATAAAGATGGTGGTGTAGCTGGCGTACAGGCGGTGCTGCTCATTGAGGTCGTACAGTACGCCGGCGTAAGGGATAAATACGCCGTTGTCGCCAAAGTTAGTATCTGCGCCCCAGCTATTACCGGAGCGATTCCAGCTGGCGATACGACCGCCAACAATGGTTTTCCACTCGTCAGTGATGTTGAAACGTACTGCTGCGTAGGCTCCTGTCTGGATGGTGCGCATGTTGAGTTTTTCGGTTGCAGTATCAGCCCAGTCGGGTTCCGTTACATTGCCATCCCACTCGTAGAAATTACCCGTGGTAGGGGTATCTTCTGGTTCGTCATATTCCCAGGTCTGGGCTTTCTGGATCGAACGCTGAATGCCCATGGTGAACTCGTGGTAGTTGCCACCCAGTTCAAAATCGCCTTGCAGCTGCAGATTGACGGTGTCCAGACGGCTGTAGCCGTAGGAGTTGATTGGAGAGGTGACCAGACCAGTACCAGTCTCTTTGTCGAGGCTGCCGTAGAGATACAGCAGTTTGGTGTCCTTGTCGTAAATCAGACGGTTGGCGTTGGCCTTGACCAACCAGCCATTGTCCAGCGTGTGCTCGACGTTCAGGAACAGGTTGGTGCCCTTGGTTTCCCACTTGGTCCAGTCGGCAGAGGTGGTTTTGGAACGGTCCCAGTCGGTCTGGCTACCGTCGCTGAAGTTGCTTGGCAGAGCACCCCAGGTCACGCCAGTTGGTTCGTGGTGGTCCATGCTGGCACCAATGCGTACCAGGGTGCTGTCGCTGATGTCAGCTTCGGCTGTGCCGTACAACACAGTGCGGTCTTCATGGTAAAGATCCTGCCAGGAATCCTTGCTGCCACGCTTGGCGACCAGACGGCCACGGATAGAACCGGATTCGTTCAAACCGCCACCAACATCAACGGACACTTCTTTCTTGTTCCAGCTACCCACGGAGGCATCGATGGTGGCGTGGAATTCGTCGCTGTCAGCGTGCTTGCGAACAAAGTTGATCGACGCTGACGGGTTACCGGCACCGGTCAGCAGGCCAGTGGCACCACGAACAAATTCAACGCGCTCGTACATGGAGACATCGGCAATGGTTTCACCGGAATCGCCGCCCAGCGACCAGGACAATGGCAGGCCATCGACCTGGTAGTTGGATACTTCAAAACCACGGGAAGAGAAGGTGTTTCGAACGGTGTCGGTATCGGTGCTGGTCAGACCGATGGTGCTGCTGATCACGTCCTGAATGGTTTCCAGCTGCTGGTCTTTCAGACGCTGGGCTGTGAATACGGTAACGGACTGAGGGGTTTCAATCGGCTTCAGACCCAGACCGGTGGCGGTGTCCAGTTGTTCACGCTCAATGTAACCACCCACGGCGAACACTTCTTCCAGCGGCTGATCAACGTAGCTGTACGGTTGCACTGGTGCTTCAACGACGTAGCTGTTGTTGCCAACCTTGCGTACGGTCAGTTCGGTATCTTGCAGCAAGGTCTGCAACGCCTGTTCAACGCTGTAGTTACCCTGAATGGCCGGAGCCTGAACACTCGGCAGGTCGACGCTGCTGGCGCTGATTTGAGTGCGCGTTTGAATGGCCAGCTGGTTCAGAGCCTGATCCAGTGGCTGAGCGGCGATGTTGATAGACTGGGTGCTGGCAGAGGCCGGAGAAGCCGCGGCTGCATTAGCTGGCAGGCTGCTAACGGCAACAGGGGACAACAAGGCGGCGCTGATGGCGAGGGATAACAACTGGCGTTGGGCATATACCGGGCGTTGCAAGGGGGGCTCCTTTGATACCTGAATGTGATTTTATGTAAATAAGAATCACAATTAATAACGAATAAAAGGAAGACGCAGCCGCCGCAGAAAACCCGTAAAAAAGTTTTTTAAAAGATATGTCAGTGGGATGGGGGCGGGGTGTATGTGGGGCGAGAGCGATAGCTTCTTGCTGGTGATGATGAGTTGCGTGTTGCAGCAGGACGTTGATTCCCGATGGGGCACCGGGAATCAATTTGGGAATGTCTTCGGGAATAAATTCCCTCCTACAGCCTGTTGGTTTCCGGCCTCAACGCCCAAGGCGAGCGCGCAGTACCAGCCGTGGGCCATCAATGCCGTTGCGCATGTCGGCCCGCAAATTGAACAGCTGCATCAGCGAGCGCACGGCTTCGTCGGTGCGGCTGATGAAGTAGGTGGCGCTGACCGGCGCTTCGGGGTTAGGCAGGAAGCGGGTATCAATCTGGTATTGGGTGTAGCGATTGATTTCGTCCAGTACGTCGGCCAGTGGTTGGCCGTCGAAAATCATCGAGCCCTGCTGCCAGGCAGTGGCTTGCAGGTTGGCCGAGGGGCTGACTGCGCCAGTTTGGCCATCGGTCACGGCGACTTTTTCGCTGGCATTCACCAGTGTGGTGGAGCGTGAGCTGCCGGTGACTGCGACGGTGCCTTCGGTGACCGCAATACGGGTTTTTCCGCTGTCGGCGCGTACATTGAAGGCGGTGCCAACGGCGCGCGCTCGGGCCTGTCCGGCACTGACAATAAAGGGTCGGCTGGTGTCGTGAGCCACTTCAAAATACGCCTCGCCCCGAATCAGGGTCAGCGAGCGTTGGCCGGCGCTGAAATTCACCGCCACTTCACTGTCCCAGTTCAGCGACACGGTGCTGCCGTCCGGCAGCGTGCGGGTGACGATTTCGCCGTACACCGACTGCAAGCGGGTTTGGTAATTGAGGTCCTGCTGGCGGTTGGCCTGACTGCTGGCTATGTTGGCGCTGCCAGTAGTTGCATCCGTGTTCCAGAATGACGGCACCAGAATGGCCAGCATCAGGATCACGGCAAATGCCGACCCGGCCTGCATCAGTCGAACGGGTGTCAGCCATTGGGCCAGCCAGCTGGCTTCTGCCTTGTGGGTGTATGGCGGGCGCTCTGCCACCTGGGACAATGCGCCCATCAGGTGCCATTCTTCACTGGCTTGTTCCATCGCCAAGCGATGTTGCTCGGATTGCTGGCACCAGGTTTCCATGTGCTGTTTGGTTACGGCGGCGGCACCATCGGTGTCGGCATCGTAGTAATCCCGGATCATCGCAAAGGCTTCATCGGCCAGGGCGTCGGGACAGGTTGCGTTATCCATGTGCTAATCGGTCTGCTATCGGTTGGCCGGGCGCGTGTCTGTCTGACGCAGACTTTGTCGCATGGTGCTGGTGGCATTGGCCAGGTGTTTTTCGACGGTAGAGAGGCTCACATCCAGAGCCTCGGCGATGTCTTTCTGACGTTGACCGTCGATCCGGTAGCGCCAGAAAATCTCCTGGGTCAGTGGCGGCAGCTGTTTCAGGGTGGTGTTCAGTTGCTGCACTTTCTGACGGGCCAGGGCGGCTTCCTCGACATTGTAGCTGTCGTTGCTGGCGCTGGTTTCCATGTAGTCGTGTTCGTAGCGGGCACGACTTTGTTCACTGCGAAAATGACTGATCACTTCGTTTCTGGCTGCCCTGTAGAGGTAGGCGGTTTCGTTATCGACCGGTTTGTCACTGGGTTGTTCTTTGCGTAACAGCTTTTCGGCCAGTTGCTGAAACAAATCGGCGGCGGTGTCCCGACAGCCGACTTTGCTGGTCAGAAAATACAGCAGGGAATCTTCCTGTTGACGCAAGGTGGCCAGCAACGAGTTAAACGGCTTCATGAATGGAGTCAGTTGGCGGTGAATAATGAAAACTGTTCTCATTATTCTATTAAATGAACAGCTTGTCAGCTAGCGCTGTGATCTAACGGCCGCAATACTTTGTTGCGCAATTAAGGTGCTTTTCAGACGCTTTGTTGATTTTGTTGCTGAATCAGCGCCAGCCAGTCGTCAATGCTGAGTGGTTTCGAGAATAGATAGCCCTGGGCGTTGGGACAGTTCAGCTCTTTCAGTTTTTCGGCTTGTTCGCGGCATTCGATGCCTTCGGCAACGGTGCCTAGCTTCAGTTCGCTGGTGAGTGTCAGCACTGAGCGGACAATGGCCAAATCCCGTTCGCTGGAAGCAATGTCCTGAATAAAACTGCGGTCCAGTTTGATGGTGTTGACCGGCAGGTTTTTCAGCAGTGCCAGTGACGAGTGGCCGGTGCCGAAGTCGTCGATGGCAATGCGGTAGCCTTTTTCGCGCAGCCGTTTGATGGTGGCGGCGCTGGTGTCGATGGACGACATCACATCCCGCTCGGTAATTTCCAGCACTAGCTGTTCCGGCTTGCAGTCGGTGGTGGAAATCATGTCGGTTAACTGTTCGACCAGCTTTTCATCGAGGAATTTGCGGCCCGAGAAGTTGATGGCAAATTTCAGACCCTCGAGGCAGATGCCCTGTCGTTGCCATTCGGTAATCAGGCTTGTCATCTGACGGAATACCCAGTCGTCGATGAGGTTGATCAAGCCGGTTTTCTCGGCAACGGCGAGGAACGACATCGGCCCCAGATAGCCGTGCTCCGGATGGTTCCAGCGGATCAGGGCTTCGGCACCAATAATGGTTTCAGTGCTGAGTCGGTATTGCGGCTGGAACACCAGTTCCAGTTCGCCATTGTTGATGGCGCGGTGCAAACCGGCACTGACGTCGATATGGTCCTTGGCTTCCAGAGTCATGTCGTCGTTGTAAACACAATACTGGTCGCGGCCGCGCCGCTTGGCGTGGTACATGGCGGTGTCGGCGTTGCGCACCAGGGTATCGGCCTGGTTACCGTGCTGCGGGAACATGCAGAGGCCAATGCTGGCAGATACAAAGACGGTTTTGTCTTCCAGAAAGTAGGGACGGCGCAGGTTGCTGTTGATGCTGGCGGCAATGTCTTCGGCTTCTTGCTGGTCGCGGATATCCGGCAACAGCACCATGAACTCGTCACCGCCCATACGCGCCACCGTGCCGAGTTCGTGAATCTCGCTGGACAGCACATCGGCAATGTCGATCAGCAGCTTGTCACCGGCGCCATGGCCGAGGGAGTCGTTGATGGTTTTGAATTCATCAATATCCATATACAGCAGGGCAAAATGGCTTTGCTTGCCGTCCTTGGCCAGTTCGATTTGCTGGTTGAGGTATTTGTTGATGAACAGCCGGTTGGACAGCTTGGTCAGCGGGTCGTGGTGCGCCAGGAAGTCGAAGTTTTTCTTTTCCTGATTGATCTGGCCATAGCTTTGCTGCAAGCGGTCGGCCATTTTATTGAAAGCCCGTTCGATGCGGTCCCACTCGTCATTGCGGTGCAGTGAAATACGCTGGGAAAACTCCGAGGCTTCAAACTGACGCAGGCCTTCGCTGATTTTTTCCAGTGGCTCCCGCACGTGGCGGCGTACCACGTAGCTGATCATAAACAGGCTGATAAACAGCACAATGATGGCCAGTGCCATAAAGATCAGCCGCGATTGGCGGATGTCGTTTTGCAGTCGGTACTTCAGACCCAGTGCGCTGTTCTGAACGTTGGCTTCGGTGCTTTCTACCAGTGTCAGTAATTCGTTCTGGGAATTCATCAACGCATTCATGACGTTCCAGCGCTGGTCCAGATTGGCCTGCATTTTTCTCAGTGCCGTCATGTAGCGATGCACCGAGCGATCCATGGCCTGCTGGTGGGAGGCCATATTGTGGTTGCTGAGGGCCAGGTTGGCCAGGTGCAGCTGGAAGATATCCAGCTCTTTTTGCACTTCGATAATGCCGACTTTCTCGGTTTCGGGCGTGATGCGGCTACGAATGCTGCCGACCATTTTGCCGGTGTCGAGA
The DNA here is from genome assembly GCF_000422845.1 of Oceanobacter kriegii DSM 6294. Taxonomy (GTDB): domain Bacteria; phylum Pseudomonadota; class Gammaproteobacteria; order Pseudomonadales; family Oceanobacteraceae; genus Oceanobacter; species Oceanobacter kriegii. The sequence continues at coordinate 22,802 of NZ_AUGV01000020.1, read as the reverse complement.
AAGGTTTCGCGCAGCATGTGGATCAGGTCGCGGTCGTGGCTGAGATCATCACCAACGACGGAGTCCGGTTGCGCCAGATGCTGATTGGCAATCATCAGGTCGAGCTGGTCAATTTGCTCGGCGAGGGTTTCGTCGATTTCCTTGGTTTCCCGGATGATGTGGTTCAGCGCCAGCGAATTACCGAGAAAGCGGTGAAAGTCTTCAATGAAGCGGTCCATCTTGGTGGTGAAGGCGGCGTCGGCCGACAGGTCGCGCATGCGCAACAACTGTTGGTCGATGTTAAAGCCTTCCTGAGTCAGTACCGATTCGTTGTACAGAAACGCCTGTTCCAGCAATTGCACCCGGGTAGTCAGCTCAAATACCTGACGGCTGACAACGGAGTTGGTGGTCAGCAGGTCGATGTGTTCGCTGGATTCGGAGTCGAGGATGTTTTCAAAGGCATCCAGTGAGCGCACCGCAAACAAAAACCCGGCCGCGCCCAAAGCTACCAGAACCATTACGGTCAGCATCAGACGAGTGGCAATGGACATCGGTAGCAGCTTCACTGAAGACTCCAGATGGCTCGGTAGGCGTCACGGTAACGATTGATGGGATCGTAGACGTCGTAACGTTTGCCCAGCTTACCAATATTGTCGCGGGTTACCAGATGCACAGGAGCGCTGTAGCCACTTGGAGGGGCTTGATTGAACGCTCTGTTAAGTTCATCAACAATTTGCCAACCCTGCATCGTCAGGGGCTCTGGCACTGTGGCGCGCTGATACAGTCCCTGGCGAATACGACGATACGACGCCCGACTGCCATCGCCGGCGGAAATGGTTTGCGGAATCGGTTGATCGTTTTCGTGGCGACGCTCGAGGGTGGGCACCGCAAAGTCGATGTACAGGTCGTTGATCACCAACAGGTGGGTAATGCCTTGCGGATATTCCTGCATCAGGGTTTCCAGCTCGTCAGGCATCCGGTCGGCAATCTGATCCAGCGGCACTTCCTTGACCTCCAGCACGTCGCAGCCTTTGCAGTCATGCAGTACGGCGGCCATGCGCTCGGCCTTGAGTTTGGCAATCTGGTAGCGGGAGTCGGTAAAAATCACCGCTCTTACCTGCCCGGCGCTGTCGCTGATGGCCAGCAGGGCGGCAATTTCGGCGACCTTGATCGGATCGGTGGTGATGTTGGTAAACAGGTGGCTTTCCGGCCGAGGGCCTGCCTGATCGGCGGCATGCCAGCCTACAACGGTGATGCCTCGTTGTTTGGCCAGCGCCAGTACGTCTTTGTGCTGGTTGGCATCCAGACCACAGAGGACAATGCCATCGGGGTTGGCGGCAATGGCCTTGCGGATGGCAATGCCCTGACGCAAGGGCGAGCCCATGCCATCCAGAAAGCCGAGGTTCCAGTCGGTGCCGGTCAGGGCTTCGGACATGCCTTTGGCAACGGCGTTAACACCGCCATTGCGAAGATCGGAGGCCACCAGAATAATCTGGCGCTGCTGTTTCAGGGCGGGGCCTGTGGTTGGTCCATCCCATGAGGATTCGTTCTGAATGGCTAGCTGAACACGCTGGCTGGTATCGGTGGCGTGTTCATGCTCCGTTCCTTGAGCTGACTGAACCAGACTGAGCAACATCATGAGCTTCAGTAACTTCAAGGTCGACATACTGCTGCGGCACAAATTGTTATTTGCTATGTATTATAGGCATGTTGTTGTGCTTTATCGATTGGGGTTTGATGCGATGCGCTTGCCTGTGACCATAACCACCCGCCTGTTCCTGAAACTTTCCACATTGGTGTTGGCGGCTGCGGCGCATGCGTCGACAGGGCCGGTGCCGGCGTCAAAGACCGAGTCGGTGACTGACCCTGCGTCGGAAAACACGGTTGAGCGTGCTTTCCAGCAGGTGGTCAGCGCCCCAAGCCAGCCACCGGCACTGGAGCAAAACAGCCCGGTTTCGATCGCCTTGATTTACCCAAATGCCGACATATCGGACTTCTGGGACCGTAACTTTGTGGCCATGAAATCGCGTTTGGACGAGCTGAACATTGACTACAACATCACCGAGTTCAGCTCTGCCCAGCTGGAGCATTCGTTGCAGGATCGGCATACCGACGAGGTGTTGAAACGTGCTGACGAATTCGACTTTGTGATTTTGGGCCCTACCGAACTGCAAGTGCAGGCATCCAACATTCAGCGCTTGTCAGCAGAGCAACAGTTCAGCACCTTTATCTGGGCGTTTCATACCCCGGATGAGGAGTGGTCCCACAAGCCAGCGGCCTGGTTCGACTTTTCCAGTTCGCAGGGGGCGCAGGCCATGTGTGATTTTCTGCTGCAAGAACTGGGGCCGGATTTGTACTTTGGCATGAACCGGGGGATTCCCGGGGTTACCGATCAGCAGCGTTCGCAGGAGTTCAAGGACTGTGTCGAGTCGGAAGGTCACTGGATCAATCTGTACGAACATTTTGGCCAGTATCAGAAGGCCGGTGGTGCCGATGGTGCGGCGCTGATTCTGAAAAACTTCCCGGAAATCTACGTGCTGCATAACGCCAATACAGCGATGACCATGGGCGCTATTGAAGAAGCAGACCGCCGTGATGCCCATCACGACCTGTACATTACCGGTTGGGGCGGCACCCGCAGGGAAATTCAGAAGATTCGTGAAGGCAAGCTCGACGCCACACCGATGCGCATGAGCGACGACGTGGGCGTGGCTACCGCCGAAGCCGTTCGCTATTACCTGCAAGGTCGGCAAGACGAAGTGCCCGAGATTTACCTCGGGCGCATCACGGTGGTGAACAACCACATGACCGGAGACGAGATCGACCGGCTGATGAAAGAAGCTTTTCGCTACTCCGGTCTGAAAGAGTTACAACGCTGATCAACCAGCGGGCTGCTGTGGCTGACCGCGTTGACCGGCAATCGCTTCGGTTTTGTTGATCTTGCCGTTACGAATGAACTCCAGCTGGATGCGGTCGCCCGGGCGCAAAGCGGCAATCTGATTCATGGACGCGCGGGCATCGCTGGCATCCTGCTCGTTAATCTTGACGATGATATCGCCCACGGTCAGGCCGGAACGGTCGGCCGGGCCTTCTTCATAAATCCCCGTCACAATCAAACCTTCCAGCGCGTCGGGTAAGGCCAACGCAGACAGCAGCTTGGGCGTGGCTTCCTGTACTTCGATGCCAAGCCAGCCGCGAATGGCGACGCCGTGTTCGGAAATGTCTTTCAGGGTACGTTGAGCCACGTCGACCGGAATGGCAAAGCCAATGCCTTCACTGCCGCCGCTTTGGGAGTAAATTGCGGTGTTGATGCCTACCAACTCGCCCCAGGCGTTTACCAACGCGCCGCCCGAGTTGCCCGGGTTAATCGCTGCGTCGGTCTGAATGTAGTTTTCGTAGGTGTTCAGACCCAACTGGTTGCGCCCGGTTGCCGACACAATGCCCTGGGTGACGGTCTGGCCAACACCAAACGGATTACCAATGGCCAGCACGACGTCACCAACCCGCATCTTGTGTGAACCGGCCGGGGTAATGTGCGGCAGCTTTTCTAACGTGATTTTCAACAGCGCCAGATCGGCTTCGGGGTCGGTACCAATCAGTGATGCCTTGGCTTCACGACCGTCGTGCAACGCCACCACAATCTGGTCGGCATCCTTTACCACGTGGTTGTTGGTCAGGATGTAGCCGTCAGAGGTCATGATGACGCCAGACCCCAGGCTCGACTGAATGCGTTCGCTCGGCTCCGGGTTCGATTCCAGATAGCGTTTGAAAATCGGGTCGTTGTAGAGCGGATGCGCGGTACGACGAATCACCTTGCTGGTGTAAATATTCACAACCGCAGGGGCGGCGCGCTCAACGGCGTTGGCGTAGCTGGCCACAAACGGCATGGCTTCGGTTGCTGGAGCGGCTGTTTCAACGTCGTCGACAATGGCCGGCAGCGGCGTTACGTCGGCCGGTTGTTCGGTATCGGTTACTGGTGCAGGTGGCAGCGGGCTGGTGGTTGCGGTTTCGCCGGTTATCCACTGGGGTGCCCAAAGCAAGATCATCAAAGCAACGCACAAGCCAACCAGTGCTGGAACCAGCAATGAGTGTACGAAGGAATATCTTGCCATCCGATAGAGTCTCCTTGAGGAAGCAGGCCAATGCCAAATACGCGGCGGTAACCGGTAGCGTGCGGCAGGCCATTTAAAAACAGGGGTAATAGCGGGTATTCTGCCAGTCTGTCGCCATAACGAAAATAGTCTGGAAGCATCATGTTGGAAACGGCCATCGATCGAAAGCAATTACTGACGCATCTTGAAAATTTGCTGCAATCCCGCCGCACCCGGGACTACTGCCCCAATGGTTTGCAAGTGGAAGGCCGCGAGCGCATTCATCACATCGTGACGGGCGTGACCGCCAGTCAGGCATTGATTGAAGAAGCCATTGAACTGGGTGCCGATACCTTGCTGGTACACCATGGCTATTTCTGGAAAGGCGAAGACCAGCGGGTGGTCGGGATAAAAAAAGAACGCCTGAAAGCGCTGCTGCAGCACGACATTAACCTGATCGCTTACCACTTGCCGCTGGATGTTCACCCGGAGCTGGGCAACAACGCGCAGCTGGCCGATCTGCTGGAATTGGAAACCACCGGACCGATTGACCCGCTTGACCCATCGACACCGGGCTCTATTGGTAAACTACCCAAAGCCATGACCGCCGCTGAATTCAGCCAGTGGATTGCGTCAAAGCTCGACCGCGAGCCGCTGCACATTGGCGAAAACGAAGACATCGTTGAAACCGTGGCCTGGTGTACGGGGGGCGCACAAGGGTATTTGCAACTGGCGGTGGACGCCGGTGTGGATGCCTTTATTACCGGCGAAATCAACGAACCGGCAGTACACCTTGCCCGCGAAACCGGCACCCACTTCTACAGCGCTGGCCACCACGCCACCGAACGCTATGGTGCCCGGGCGCTGGGCCAGCATCTGGAAACCGAATTCGGCGTGAAAGTGACCTTTGTGGATATTGATAATCCGGTGTGAGGATAGCCTGGGGTCTGTGTTTCGCGAATAAATTCGCTCCTACAACGTACTGCTCATATCAGGTGAATCTCGTAGGTTTGATAAAGGCGCGAAGCGACTGCCATCTGACATTACGGTTTGACCCTCGCAGCATGGCATATTCGTAGGTTGGGCCCCGCCCAACGATTGCTGGGCAGGGCCCAGCCTACGACGGTTCTGATGACATCCGACATCCGACATCCGACATCCGACATCCGACATCCGACATCCGACATCCGACATCCGACATCCGACATCCGACATCCGACGTTTTTACCAAATCGGCGCAATCGACAGCGCTACCAGCACCAGTACAGAGCCTGTGGTGGCATCCAGAATTTGCCAATGACGGGCCGAGGTCAGGTAAGGGCGCAGCTTCTTGGCGCCGGTCACCAGCGTACAGAACCACAAGGTAGACCCCATAGCAGCGCCAATCACAAACACGCCGGGGTGGGATTGTTGTGCACCAACGCTGCCAATCAATACCACGGTATCCAGATAAACGTGTGGGTTAATCAGTGACAGGGCCATCACCTGACCAGCGCTTTTCCATGGACTGACCGCTTCAGCTGGTCCCGCAGCCACCAGTCCATCGCCGCTTTGCATGGCTCGCCCGAAGGCTTGAAAGGCCAACCACAGCAGCAGGGCAACGCCCATCCAGGTTAACACCGGCACCAGTCCCGGAATCAGGCCCTGAATGTAATCCAGTCCAAACACACCCACCGACACCAGCACCACATCCAGCGCAATGCACACACTGGCGATGGTCCACGGGTTTTCGCCACGCAGGCTCTTTTGCAAAATCCAGGCATTCTGGGCGCCAATCGCCACGATCAGGCCCATGGTAATGGCAAAGCCGGTCAGCGCAGGTTGGATGTGAATCAGTAAATCAGACATGGTGGTTCTTCTTCTAAAACGTGGAGGTTCAGCGATTGTTTTCTTGGCATCGTTGCGCAGGCGATGCCGTGATAAATCTGGCGCAGAAACCGCAGTGGCATCAGCGACTGGGTGGAAGATTAGTGATCAGACTGATATAAGTCCAAATCATAAATCTAATGGGATATAAGGTTGGCTTATGATCGACTATCGCGCGTTACAGGCTCTGGCAGCGGTGATTGAAGCCCGTGGTTTTGAACGTGCGGCGCAGCGTTTGAACGTCAGTCAATCGGCGGTCAGCCAGCGCATTCGCCAGCTGGAATTCAAACTCGGCCAGCCGGTACTGCTCAGAACCACGCCCCCAAAACCGACCGAACTGGGCCAAAAACTTGCCAACCATTTGCAGCAGGTGCAGCAATTGGAGCAAGGCTTGCTGTTGCCGGATGAAGAAACCGGCAGCTTACGAGTGCGCTTGGCGGTGAACGCCGATTCCCTCGACACCTGGTTACCCGCGGCACTGGCACAGGCGGAGCAAGCCGAACGAATGGATTTCGAGCTGCTGGTGGAAGATCAGGACGTGGGCTTGCGCCGTATGAAAAACGGCGAAGTGATGGCCTGTATTTGTGCCGAAGCACACCCGGTGAATGGCGGCTTGGCCGAACCGATGGGAATTTTGCGATATCGGGCGCTGGCCAGTCCTGGGTTTGTTGAACGCCACCAGTGCGGCCAACCGTTGGGGCAACCACAACCACCGCTGGGGGAGCTGCCCAGTCTGATCTTTAACCAAGACGACCAACTGCAACACCGTTTTTTGCGCACCGTTGCACCTCATACACCGCACCCGCAAACACCGGAGCCTCAGCGTTACCACATTTGCCCATCGGCGGGAGGGTTTATTCGTATGGCCGCAGCCGGGTTGGGTTACGGCATGATGCCGCAAATACAGGTGCAGGATTTACTCGACAGCGGCGCGCTGGTGGATGTGGTGCCGGGCTATCACCTCGACGTGCCGCTGTATTGGCACTACTGGCAAACCGAAAGCCCGGCCATGCGCGGTTTGCGCGAGGCCGTCGTCAAAGCCGCCGCCGATGTGTTGGTGACGTCCTAGGCTATTCGAGAGCAAGCTCTCTCCCACAGTATATGATCGCCGAATGTTTGTGGTAGCCAGCTGCTTTTTGTGAAATACAGCTTGCTGCCGATGGGCTATTTCACCTTACTCAAACGCCATACCCCAAACACCACCAATGCCATACCTGCAACGCTGAACAGCGACATCGGCTCGTCCAGCAACCATACCGCCATCAGGGTGGTGGCAACCGGCCCAAGGGTGCCGCTCATGCTGGTTTTCTCTGGGCCGATACGGCCAATGGCGGTGCTGACCAGAAACGACGGCACGACGGTGGCAAAGACCGCAAGACCAATAATTCCCAGCCAAACGTCCAGCGAATAGTCCGGCAGTAACACCATAGGCTCGCCGGTGATCCAACCGCTGACACTGTTGTGTATCAGGGTGGCAAACGTAGCCGAGGTCATGGCGATGCTGGTGAACAACACGCTGCCGAGTTGTTGAATACAGGGTTTGCTGTACACAAGGTAGAAGGCAAACGATAAGGCGCTGCCCAGTACCAGCAAGCTGCCGATCAATAATTCATTGGAATCTGAGGCAAAGGCTGCCTGTTCACTGCTGGCCGACAGCATGGTCAGGTCATTGCCGTACATAAACAGCAGCCCGGCATAGGTTAAAAGCAGCGGCAATACGATCGCTTTGTTAAAGGCTTTGCCGAACAGCACAATGCCCAGCACCACGACGATGGACGGGTAGGCGTACAACACCAGTCGCTCCAGCTGGGCGCTGACGTACTGAAGTCCTAACAAGTCGAGCAGTGATGCCAGGTAGTAGCCCAGCAAACCAACGGCCATGGCTTTGACGACCGCTGCGACGGTTACCGGCACAGTGCGTTTGCGAAACGCTAGCCAGCCGATCACCAGATAAAAGGGCAGGGCGATGGAAAGTCGCAGCCACATCAAGGGCAAGGTATCGACGCCTTCGGCATACAGCCACTTGATAATGATGGGCTTGGTGGAAAACAGGGTAGCGGCACAGAGCGCCAGTAACAGGCCAAAGCGCTGATCGCTGTTGGCGGTGCTAGTGTCAGAGCCGGTGTTTTCGGAGTCTTTTGACTCCGTTCGTGCGGTTGCCGTGTTCATTTACGTATCCTTTGTGATGAACAGCCCGGCTGTACGTAACAGCCTTAGGGCTCAATGGCAGAAAGGGGCTGACGAAAAAAGATGAGAGAAGCAGGGGGATTTTTACAAACTTCGTAGGGGTATCCGGGCCTGCAACGCTCAAACGTCAGACCCGTGAAATCAATCAGGCCTGACGCGTTTTTACCCGCCACGCAGTTAGCCAGCCAGACAGCTCAACAGACAAGCACGCAGACGATCGAGATCCCGCCGTGCTGATGCAGGCGTCAGAGTCTACGCTGTTGATACTGGCAAAAACCTTCACGTGAGTGTCCGGAGTCAGGTTGCTGTAGTGGTCGATAGCTATGTTGGCGGACAGAAATTCAGTTAATTCCCGCCTGAAGTGCAATTTAGCAAATTATCATGACTTTCTTCGCCTGAACAAGGCCAAAGAATTTTACGGTCTTTGTCGACTCTGGTATCCTGCCCTCCCATCTCTAGTGAAGGTTCTTCTTGCCTTCCATTTGATCTATCACCTCTTTTCGCGGACCTTCTATGACACGTTTTATCTTTGTCACAGGTGGTGTTGTTTCTTCGTTGGGGAAAGGCATCGCTTCTGCATCTTTGGCTGCCATTCTGGAAGCCCGTGGCCTCAAGGTCACCATGCTCAAGCTGGACCCGTACATCAACGTCGATCCAGGCACCATGAGCCCTTTCCAGCACGGTGAGGTGTTTGTGACAGAAGATGGCGCTGAAACTGACCTGGACCTGGGTCACTATGAGCGTTTTATTCGCACCACCATGTCACGTCGTAACAACTTCACCACCGGTCGAATCTACACCGACGTTCTGGCCAAGGAGCGCCGCGGCGACTACCTCGGCGGTACCGTTCAGGTAATTCCTCACATCACCGACGAAATCAAACGTCGTGTGCTGGAAGGTGCTGAAGGTTCAGACGTCGCGCTGGTTGAAATTGGCGGTACTGTGGGCGACATCGAGTCCCAGCCGTTCCTGGAAGCCGTACGTCAGATGAAAGTAGAGCTGGGTAGCCGTCGCGCGCTGTCCATGCACCTGACACTGGTTCCTTACATCGCCACTGCTGGCGAAACCAAAACCAAGCCAACCCAGCACTCGGTAAAAGAGCTGCGTACCATTGGCTTGCAGCCTGACGTTCTGCTGTGTCGCTCCGATCACAAGATCGAAGCCTCTGCACTGCGCAAAATCGCGTTGTTCACCAACGTGGAAGAGCGTGCGGTAATTCCACTGGAAGATGCCGACACCATCTACAAGATTCCACGCCACTTGCACGAAGCCGGTCTGGACGATCTGATCGTTGAGAAATTCGACCTCAACTGCAAGGAAGCCGATCTGACCGAATGGGACGACGTGGCCGACGCCAAGCTGAACCCGGAGAAAACCGTGAACATTGCCATGGTTGGCAAGTACATGGATCTGCTGGACGCTTACAAGTCACTGATCGAAGCCATTGACCACGCCGGTATTCACCACCGCGCCAAGGTTAATATCCGCTACATCGACGCCGAAGACATCGAGCGCAAAGGCACCGATATCCTCGACGACATGGATGCCATTCTGGTACCTGGCGGTTTTGGTAACCGTGGTGTTGAAGGCAAGATCCGTACGGTTCAGTACGCTCGTGAGAACAAGGTTCCATACCTGGGCATTTGTCTGGGCATGCAGGTTGCCGTGATCGAGTTTGCCCGTAACGTGGCTGGCTGGACCGACGCGCACTCTTCCGAATTCAGCAACGACACCAAACACCCGGTAGTCGGCCTGATTACCGAATGGAAAGACGCCTCCGGTAACGTGGAAACCCGTACCGAAGAATCCGATCTGGGCGGCACCATGCGTCTGGGCGGCCAGGAATGTGTCCTGACCCCGGGCTCCAATACCGCCAAAGCCTACGACGCTGATGTGATTGTTGAACGTCACCGTCACCGCTACGAAGTGAACTCTTCACTGGTACCTGGCCTGGAAGACGCTGGCCTGGTTATCGCAGGTCGCTCTGTCGACGGCGAGCTGGTGGAAGTGGTTGAAGTACCAGACCACCCATGGTTCGTTGGCTGTCAGTTCCACCCTGAATTTACCTCCACGCCTCGTGACGGACATGGACTGTTTGCGTCCTTCATCAAGGCGGCTATGGATCACCAGACAAAACAATAATTGACCGGCAAGACTGCTCGCCTCCTCGTCTGACCAACGAGGGCGCGGGCCAGAGCACCTTATTGCCAACTATTACTTATGGAGAAATCTCATGGCGAAGATTGTTGATATCAAAGCGCGCGAAGTGCTGGATTCCCGTGGTAACCCGACGATTGAAGCGGACGTTACCCTGGAAGGTGGCTTCTTCGGTACTGCTTGTGCCCCATCCGGCGCATCTACCGGTACCCGCGAAGCACTGGAACTGCGCGACGGTGACAAGAGCCGTTACCTGGGCAAAGGCGTTCTGACCGCTGTTGCCAATGTCAACGACATCATCAAGCCAGCCCTGCTGGGTCTGGATGCCACTGACCAGCGTGCCGTTGACGGCAAAATGCTGGAGCTGGATGGCACCGACAACAAGTCCAAGCTGGGCGCCAACGCCATTCTGGCGGTGTCTCTGGCTAACGCCAAAGCCGCTGCTGCTGCCAAAGGCGTTGAACTGTACGAGCACATTGCCGACCTGAACGGCACTGCTGGCGTGTACTCCATGCCAGTACCTATGATGAACATCATCAACGGTGGCGAGCACGCCGACAACAACGTTGATATCCAGGAGTTCATGGTTCAGCCAGTTGGCGCTCCTAACTTCGCAGAAGCCCTGCGTTGTGGCGCTGAAATCTTCCACAGCCTGAAGAAAGTTCTGTCTACTAAAGGCCTGAACACTGCGGTTGGTGACGAAGGTGGTTTCGCCCCTGACCTAGCTTCCAACGCTGACGCTCTGGCTGCTATTAAAGAAGCCGTTGCCAACGCCGGTTACGAGCTGGGTGGCAACGTTACTCTGGCGCTGGACTGTGCCTCTTCCGAATTCTACAAAGACGGCAAGTACGACCTGTCCGGCGAAGGCAAGGTGTTCACTTCCGAACAGTTCTCGGACTTCCTGGCCGAGCTGTGCGACCAGTACCCGATCGTTTCTATTGAAGACGGTCAGGACGAGTCTGACTGGGATGGCTGGAAGTACCAGACCGAAAAACTGGGTGCCAAGGTACAGCTGGTCGGTGACGACCTGTTCGTAACCAACACCAAGATCCTGTCCGAAGGCATCGAAAAGGGCATTGGTAACTCCATCCTGATCAAGTTCAACCAGATCGGTTCCCTGACCGAAACTCTGGAAGCCATCAAAATGGCCAAGGACGCAGGTTACACCGCTGTGATCTCTCACCGTTCCGGTGAAACCGAAGACGCTACCATTGCCGACCTGGCAGTAGGTACTGCGGCTGGTCAGATCAAGACCGGTTCCCTGTGCCGTTCTGACCGTGTTGCCAAGTACAACCGTCTGCTGCGCATCGAAGAGCAGTTGGGTGAAAAAGCACCGTACAACGGTCTGAAAGAGATCAAAGGTCAGGCATAATCGTCTAACCTTGATTAACAAAACCGGGCACTGACCCGGTTTTGTTGTGTCTGAGCCCTCTGAATAACCCGTCACCGTTCGGGTTGCCGGAGCTTCCCAACGACCATTCATGCATTCGGACTTCAACATGACCCTGCTGACCCAACGTATTCTGCTGACCATTGGTGTGCTGTTATTGCTGATCTTGCAATACCGCATCTGGTGGGACGACAGCGGCGTACTGGCCAGCAAGCAGCTGGGCCGTCAGATCGAACGCATTGCGGAAGACATTCGGGTACTCGACGACAGCAACACCCAGATGCATCTGGAAGTGGCCGACCTGCGTCACGGCACTGCCATTCTGGAAGAAAAAGCCCGCGAAGACCTTGGGCTGGTTGAAGACGGTGAAACCCTGATTCTGTTTGTAGAGCCTGGTAAATGACAATCTGGCCTTTGGTGGTCGCTGCGGGCGTTGGTTCCCGTATGCAAGCCGACCGCCCCAAGCAATACCTTTCCCTTAATCAGCGTTTGCTGATTGATCATACACTCGAAACCCTGCTGGCTTACCCGGCGTTCCGGCAACTGGTTCTGGTGTTGTCCGATCAGGACCCGTACTGGCCAAACTCCGAATTTGCCAACGACGAACGCATTGTGCGCGCCAGTGGCGGCCCGGAGCGTTACTTTTCTGTATTGAACGGCCTCAAGTGCATCGCTGAATTTGGCCAGCCAGATGACTGGGTGCTGGTACACGACGTTGCCCGTCCATGCCTTGCTCACAGCGATCTCGACACCCTGATTGCTCAGTTGAGCTTCCCCGGCGCGATTCTGGCCAGTCCCACCCGCGATACCATGAAGCGTGGCATCACCAATGCGGCGGGCGATACGGTCATCGACCATACAGTCGAACGCGAACAGCTCTGGCATGCCCTGACCCCACAGGTTTTCCCGCTGGGATTACTCACGCAAGCCATCGAGCAGAGCCTCGCAGACGGCTTTGGCGTGACCGACGAAGCCTCGGCGATAGAGCATCTTGGCCATCAGCCGCGTCTGGTTGCGGGCCGTGCCGACAACATCAAGGTCACCCGACCGGAAGATCTTGCCCTTGCCGAGCTGTTCTTGCAGCAAAAGCGGACCTAAAACCGTTACACTACAGCCCCTGAATCATTGCTTGTCCCGGCGCTACTATTACCAGCGCTCGGGATGTTCATAACGGAGTGAGTAACGCCATGCGAATCGGACACGGTTTTGATGTACACGCCTTTGACGAAGGCGACTTTATTACGCTGGGCGGCATACAAATTCCTCATACCCACGGCCTCAAGGCGCACTCGGACGGCGATGTGGCACTGCACGCACTGGCCGATGCCTTGCTGGGCGCTGCCGCGCTGGGCGATATTGGCCAGCATTTCCCGGATACCGATGAGCAGTGGAAGGGGGCCGACAGCCGCATGTTGTTGCGTCATGTGGTCAGCCTGATTGCTGACAAAGGCTATGTGGTAGGAAATGTTGATGTCACCATCATTGCCCAGGCGCCGAAAATGGCACCGCACATCAGCAATATGCGTCAGGCCATTGCCGCTGACCTTAACGTGCGCCTTGATGACGTCAACGTGAAAGCCACCACCACCGAAAAGCTGGGCTATGTGGGGCGCAAGGAAGGCATCTCTGTGCACGCGGTCGCACTGATCGTCGCGTCTTCCAATTAACACCGGCGCAGGCTCGGCGAGCCTGCGCTCTATCGAACGTATTGTCTGTCGGAAACACACCTTGACTGAAGCCAACACCCAAAACGAATCATCCCGATCTCCTTCGGCGCCTGCGGAAGACAAGCCGGTGGCCGCACAGCCGTTGCCACAATGGCCAGCCTGGTGGCCGTCGGGTTTGCCACAAACCGATGGTCGAGGCACGCTGAAACAGGCGGTAGAGGATTTTCTGGTCGATGAATTGCCGCTGGGCATGCCCTGCGGCGAAGGCGAGCACGTCTGGATGTGGGTGGAAAAGACTGGCGCCAACACCGCTTTTGTAGCAGCTGAAATTGCCCGTTTTGCCGGTGTCCGTGACCTCGACGTGGGCTTTGCTGGCCTCAAGGATCGCCATTCGGTGTCCAAACAGTGGTTCAGTGTGTATCTGCCCAAAGGCGAAACGCCGGACTTTACCTCGATCCAGCATGACGAATTCAAGGTGCTGAGCCAGGCCCGCCACAACAAAAAACTGCGCCGTGGCGATCTGCTGGGCAACCGCTTTGTGATTACCCTGCGCAACGTCACTGGCGATCGCGAGGCGATGGAGCACAACCTGCAACAGGTTCAGCAGGGCGGCTACCCGAACTACTTTGGTGATCAGCGTTTTGGCCATGACGGCGGCAACATTGAAGCGGGCATCAAAATGCTGCGCCGTGAAATGCGCGTTCGTAACGCCAACAAGAAAAGCATTTACCTGTCGGCGGTTCGGTCTTACCTATTCAATGAAGTGCTGGCAGCACGGGTGGCTTGTGGCCATTGGAATCGTCCGCTGGCACACGATGCGGCCGAGCAAATGCTCGACGACAAAGGCTTGCCTACCGGCCCGATGTGGGGCCGTGGCCGTTCACTGGTGAGCGGTGAGCTGGGCGGTTTTGAAGCGGGCGTGCTGTTCCGTTACAAGGACGTACTGGATGCGCTGGAGCACAGTGGCCTCAGTCAGGAGCGCCGTTCTCTGGTGGTGATGCCGGAAGCCATGAGCTGGACCTGGTTGGCAGAAGCCGACAATTCCCTCTCCCTGAAGGTCTGTTTTTGCCTCGGGGCCGGTTATTATGCAACTTCATTGTTGAAGGAAATTCTGGTCGCCGAAGAACCACAACGGGAGCTGGCTCCAGCCCCGACAGCACCGGAATGACAGGAGACAAATCGTGACGCATGTGATGCTATCGAACGACGACGGTGCCCAGGCGCCGGGCCTGAAAATGCTCGCCGAGACATTGCAGTCCAACGGCTATCAGGTGTCGGTGATTGCGCCCGACCGCGATCGCAGCGGTGCCAGTAATTCTCTGACGCTGGATCGCCCGTTGTTGCCAACCACCCTGGACAACGGCTTTGTCAGTGTCAGCGGTACGCCGACTGACTGTGTGCATCTGGGCATTAACTCGCTGTTTGAAGGACAATGCGAGCGGGTAGTATCGGGCATTAACGCAGGCGCAAACCTGGGCGATGACGTGCTTTATTCCGGCACCGTTGCCGCGGCGATGGAAGGCCGCTTTCTGGCCAAAACGCCGGTGGCGGTTTCGCTGGTCGGCAAACAGCATTTTGAAACTGCTGCCCGGGTTATTATTGAGCTGCTGCCAAAGCTCGAACGTTTGCAGTTGCCAGTCAACAGCGTCATCAATATCAACGTGCCGGATGTTCCTTATGAACAACTGGCCGGCCACAAAATTACCCGGCTGGGCCACAGACTCAAGTCTGATAACCCGGTACTGACCACCAACCCCCGCGGTAAACAGCTGTACTGGATTGCCGGGGTTGGAGAGGTTGCAGACGCCGGGCCAGGAACCGATTTTCATGCCATTGAACACGGCTACGTATCCATTACGCCGATTCAGATGGACATGACACACCACACTGCGCTGGAACACTTGCAGGTGGTTTTGGGGTAAACGAGGAGAACAACAAGGTGACAACCCAGCTGGTCAGCGGCATTGGCATGACCTCACAACGAACCCGTGACAGACTGGTGCAACGATTGCGCGATGCCGGTATCAAGAACGAACAGGTTCTGGCGGTGATGGCGTCGATCCCACGGCACCTGTTTGTGGATGAAGCCCTTTCTCACCGTGCTTACGAAGACACGCCATTGCCGATTGGTCATGGCCAAACCATCAGTCAGCCTTACACCGTGGCGCGCATGACAGAAATTCTGTTGGGTGAGCAGCCACGTCTGGGGCGGGTATTGGAAGTGGGCACCGGCTGCGGTTATCAATCGGCCGTGCTTTCGCAGTTTGTTGATCAGGTGTATTCGGTCGAACGCATCGAGCCGCTCTACGCCAAGGCCCGCAACCGCCTGTACGACCTCAAGTACCGCAATGTGTCCTGCTCGCTGTCCGATGGCAGCTGGGGATTGCCGGAAAAAGGCCCGTTTGAAGGCATTCTGGTTGCCGCAGCACCCGAGCAGGTTCCACAAGCGTTGAAGGAACAACTGGCCGACGGCGGCCGACTGGTGATGCCGGTGGGTGGCCGCAAACAACAACGACTGGTGCTGATCACCCGCCACGGCGACAATTTTGTCACCAAAGAGCTGGAAGATGCCTGGTTCGTACCTTTCTTATCCGGCGTGCAACGCTAATTTTCCAATCTCTTTCTCAGGCAAGGACGTTCCATGCAATTCCTGTGGTTGTTTCTTAAAGGCATCGCGATGGGCGCTGCCGATGTGGTGCCCGGCGTTTCCGGTGGCACCATCGCATTCGTAACCGGTATTTACGACACCCTGTTGGGCTCCATTCGCAAGGTCGACGCCAAGGCCGTGAAGCTTTTGTTCTCGGAAGGGCCCGCAGCCGCATGGCGCTACATTAATGGCACCTTCTTGCTGGTATTGGGTAGCGGCATTCTGGTGGCGCTGCTGTCGCTGGCCAAAGGACTGCATTATTTACTGATTCATTACCCGATCTGGTTGTGGGCCTTCTTCTTTGGTTTGATCATCGCCTCGGTATTTCATGTCGGCCGCGAGATCACACAGTGGAATCCACAACGCATGGTGCTATTGGTATTGGGGGCCTTGATTGCCGGTGGCATCAGTGCAGCGTCACCTACTTCGGTTGAAGCAACACCACTGATTGTGTTCCTGGCAGGCAGCGTTGCCATTTGTGCCATGATTTTGCCGGGCATATCCGGCAGCTTTATTCTGTTGTTGATGGGACTGTACGAGCCCATTCTGGGAGCGCTGAAAAGTTTCGATCTGGCCATCATGGCGTTGTTTGGCGCTGGTGCAGTGATTGGCCTGATGAGCTTCTCCCGTTTTCTGACCTGGTTGCTGGCTGGCTGGAAAGAAGCGACCTTTGCGGTG
Source organism: Oceanobacter kriegii DSM 6294 (assembly GCF_000422845.1). Lineage (GTDB taxonomy): Bacteria > Pseudomonadota > Gammaproteobacteria > Pseudomonadales > Oceanobacteraceae > Oceanobacter > Oceanobacter kriegii. The sequence continues at coordinate 6,140 of NZ_AUGV01000020.1, read as the reverse complement.
CTGACAGGCTTTATGGTGGGCTCACTGGTGAAGGTGTGGCCATGGAAAGAAACCCTGACGACTCGAATCAACAGCAAAGGCGAGACGGTGCCGGTTAACCAGATGAACGTGTTGCCGGACATGGGAACGGATTTGATGCTGGCGATTCTATTAATGATTGCCGGTGCCGCGCTGGTGCTGGGGCTGGAGTGGATCGCCGCTCGGGGCAATTCAGAAAAAAATGTTAAAGAATAGTGGGGTTTGGTCGGTCACGTTGATGTCCGACCGTTCATTGGTGGCCTGATAAAAAAATTCTGGTAACTGCTCCTCTTTTTTATACTTAATAAGCATAAACAATGGAATTTTAATTCACCTTGTATAAATTGGTTCAGGGATGCGCCTGTTAACGGAAACCTGTCACTTCAAGGTGTCAAAATTTACCCGACCCGGAAAAATCATGAATCGCCTGTACGCTGTCACGATAGTCACAATAGCCACTTTGACGACGGCATGCTCCGGAACCGGCGGCTTTATCTCTGTTGAGGAGAAATTTGGTGATTCTGAACGAGTGGTCTATAAACAAAGAGGGACAGCGCAAAGTTCATCTGGTTATTACACCGTAGCCAAGGGTGACACTTTGTACTCCATTGCCTGGCGTTATGGGGTCGACCATATGGATCTGGCCCGCAACAACGGTATTCCAAGCCCTTACACCATTTATCCTGGTCAGAAAATTGACGTACGGAAATCCGGCACTTCCCGCCGAGTGGTCAAAAAACCAGCAGTTTCAAGTCCTGTCAGCAAACCGTCAATTTCTGCGTCAAAACCTTCACCTTCTTCCAGTGAGATTTCTGCGAGTGGTCAAAAGCCGCCAGTGGTTGCTGACGGTAGCGAACCTCTGGTTTGGCAATGGCCTTCTCAAGGCAACTTAAAGGCTCAATTCTCGACCTCTAAGCCAATCAACAAGGGGATTGATCTGTCCGGGGCGCTGGGGGAATCTGTAATGGCAGCAGCGGCGGGAACTGTGGTGTACGCCGGGCAAGGGCTCAGGGGATATGGGAACCTGGTCATCATCAAACACGATGACACCTACCTCAGCGCCTACGCCCACGCCAGTCGGATTCTGGTCAGCGAGAAAGAAGTTGTTAAAGCTGGACAGACAATTGCCGAAACAGGTTCTACCGGAACCAACGAAGTGAAACTCCACTTCGAGATCCGGAAGAACGGTAAACCGGTTGATCCGCTGCTCTACCTGCCACAACGGTAGTCCACCTGGATTGATTTTCAACCGTTCTGGCATGGTTCCTGTATCTACCCAATGAGAGGTGATGCAGGACAAAAAAAACCATAGGCGGGGGAATGATCATGGCACTTCAACAGCGCAACCTGAATGAAGAGATCTTCGACGAACAAGAAGCAATGAAAACCGAGGCTCAAGAACAACAGGCCGAGGAAACACCAGAACGCTTCGCTGCGGACACTTCCTACAAGGAAATGGACGCAACCCAACTTTACCTGAACGAGATTGGCTTCTCGCCATTACTGTCTGCCGAGGAAGAGGTGCACTACGCACGTCTGGCCCGCAAAGGTGATGAGATGGGCCGTCGTCGTATGATCGAGAGTAACCTGCGTCTGGTGGTGAAAATCTCCCGACGTTACATCAATCGCGGTCTGGCGCTGCTGGATCTGATTGAAGAAGGTAATCTCGGCCTGATCCGTGCGGTTGAAAAGTTCGATCCTGAACGCGGCTTCCGCTTCTCTACCTACGCAACCTGGTGGATTCGTCAGACCATCGAACGTGCGATCATGAATCAGACCCGTACCATCCGTCTGCCGATTCATGTGGTCAAGGAACTGAATGTATACCTGCGAGCGGCCCGTGAGCTGACCCAGAAATTGGATCATGAGCCATCCGCGGAAGAAATCGCAGAACTGCTGGAAAAGCCGGTGGAAGACGTAAAACGCATGCTTAAACTGAATGAGCGCGTGACGTCTGTAGATACCCCGCTGGGTAACTCCTCCGACAAATCCATTCTGGATACCATCGCAGATGAGCGCTCTTCAGACCCAAGCGAAGAGCTGCAAAGCAACGACATCCAGAGCAATCTGGAACACTGGATCGACGAGCTGCCTGAAAAGCAGCGCGAAGTACTGGCTCGCCGCTTTGGTCTGCGCGGCCATGAGGTAAGCACGCTGGAAGATGTGGGTCGTGAAATTGGCCTGACCCGTGAGCGTGTGCGCCAGATTCAGGTCGAAGCACTGAAGCGTCTGCGTGAAATTATGGAAGGCCAGGGTTTGACTGCTGAAACCCTGTTTGGTGAAGCCTGAACAGGCTCACTCTTGTCATCGTGTCGGTGACGATTGAACGACACCTTCTGAGGGGGAGGTGACCGTTCAGCACTCTCTGTCCGGTCAGGCGCCGCCTGCCTGACCGGATGTTTCCCAATCAGGCGGCACGTTATCAAACCGGCTAAAGCGCCGGTTCACATCCGATTAACGCTCAAGCAGCTCGATCTTGTTTTCCTTGCCATCCCACTCTTCGGCGTCTGGCAGCGGGTCTTTGCGCTCGGTGATGTTGTTGCCAGCCCATTCTTCAGCCAGGTCAGCATTCAGCTCGATGAACTGCTCCTGACCAGCTGGTACTTCGTCTTCCGAGTAAATGGCTTCGGCAGGACATTCCGGCTCACACAGGGCGCAGTCGATACACTCATCCGGGTGAATCACCAGAAAGTTAGGGCCTTCGTAGAAGCAGTCAACCGGGCAGACGTCGACACAGTCAGTGTATTTGCACTTGATGCAGTTGTCGGTGACAACAAACGGCATGGGATCTCTCCTGAAAGAATTCGTTTGCGTGCCGGGATCGGCACATAGCTAATCAGTTATTTACCCGAGTTCTTTGCTCGGGTTTATTGGGTGCAATTCTAGGTAGTGATGGCCAGCTTCACAAGCGACGGTCGGTTGAATGTCGCTTGTGATGGCAGAACGGCGGGTTACAGCAGGCCTTTCAGTTCGTACAGCAGGTTCAGCGCTTCGCGTGGCGTCAGATCATCCGGCTGCAGTTCTTTCAAGCGGGTTTCTGCTGCCGATGGCAGGCTGGCAAACATATCATTCTGATACGGAGGCTGTTCCGGCTGTGAGAAGTTCTGGCTGGTTGGTGGCAGGCTGCCTTGTTCCAGTTTGCTGAGCTGAGCACGGGCACCGTTGATCACATTGGCTGGAACTCCGGCCAACTGAGCCACTTGCAAACCGTAACTCTGGCTGGCTGGGCCTTGTTCCACCGAATGCAGGAAGATGATTTTGTCGTCGTGCTCGGTGGCCTTCAAATGCACGTTGACGACGTTGTCGTGATTTTCCGGCAGGGCTGTCATTTCAAAGTAGTGCGTTGCGAACAAGGTGTAGGCACCAATGTTCTCGGCCAGGTGAGCAGCGCTGGCCCACGCCAGTGACAAACCGTCGAAGGTACTGGTGCCTCGTCCCACTTCATCCATCAACACCAGGCTGTTACTGGTGGCGTTGTGCAGAATGTTCGCGGTTTCGGTCATTTCCACCATAAAGGTAGAACGGCCACCGGCAACATCATCGGCAGAACCCATACGAGTGAAGATGCGGTCAACACTGGCCAGGCGGCAAACATCCGCAGGCACGTAGCTGCCGATATGTGCCAGCAATACGATCAGGGCAACCTGACGCATGTAGGTCGATTTACCGCCCATGTTCGGACCGGTGATAATCTGCATGCGTTGTTGGGTATCCAGACGAGTGTCATTGGCTACGAACGGATCATCAATCAACGACTCGACCACCGGGTGGCGGCCTTGTTGAATATCCACAACCGCTTCGTCGGTAAATTGTGGACGGCTGAAGCGCAAAGTGTCGGCACGTTCCGTCAGGTTAACCAGAACATCCAACTCGGCAACGGCGGCGGCGCTGGTTTGCAGAGCAGGCAAGTCCATGCCCAGATCAATCACCAGCTGTTCGTACAAATGCTTTTCGCGGCTCAGTGCACGGGATTTGGCCGACAGTGCCTTGTCTTCGAATTCTTTCAGTTCAGGCGTGATAAAACGCTCGGCGTTTTTGAGCGTCTGGCGACGAATGTACTCGGTAGGGGCTTCGCCGGACTGGGCCTTGCTGATTTCAATATAGTAGCCGTGTACCCGGTTGTAACCGACCTTCAGGGTCGAGATGCCGGTACGCTCACGCTCGCGGGTTTCCAGTTGCACCAGGAAGTCACCGGCGTTTTCACTCAGGCCTCGCAACTCATCCAGCTCTTCATCGTAACCGGGGGCAATGACACCGCCATCCCGAATCACTACCGGTGGGTTTTCAATAATGGCGGCCTGCAGGCGTTCAACCCACTGCGGGAATTCCTGTACATCGGTCCACAGTTGTTTGGCTTGCTGGCAGTCGATGGTTTCCAGATCGCGACGCAGATCCGGAAGTACGGTGTAAGCATCACGCAGACGCGCAAGGTCACGCGGGCGGGCAGAGCCCAATGCAACACGGGACAGGATACGTTCAATATCACCAATGTTACGCAGCAGTGGCTGAATGTCCTGCCACAGACCTGAGTCGAGCAGCTCGCTGATGAATTGCTGACGTTGCTCCAACAGGTGACGATGACGTACCGGGCGGTTCAGCCAGCGCTTCAGCAAACGGCTGCCCATAGCGGTGGACGTTTTATCCATTACCCACGCCAGTGTGTGACTGGTATCGCCCTGCTGGTTAATGTCGATTTCCAGATTACGGCGTGACGCAGGATCGATAATGATGGCATCGTCCGGCAGTTCGACTTGCAGTGATCTAACGTGCGGCAGATCGTTGCGCTGGGTATCGCGTGCGTAGTGCAGCAGAGCACCAGCGGCGCGAACAGCCTGGGTCATGCCTTCGCAACCAAAGCCACGCAAGTCCTTGGTCTTCAACTGCTGGGTCAACAGTCTGAAACAGGTGTCAGATTCAAAATGCCATGGGGCCTGACTGCGCACACCGGCTCGTTCTGCCAATGCTTCCGGCAGAGATTGGTCATCGCTATACAATACTTCCGCTGGGCGCAGACGTTCGATCTCGGCCAGAAGCTCTTCTTCAGTAGCAACTTCCATAACAGAAAAACGGCCAGAGCTGACTTCCAACACGGCAATACCGGCAACGCCTGCGGCGATGGTGCCCTTTTCTCCACAGATACACGCCAGCAAGTTATCGGAACGCTCATCCAGGTAGGCTTCGTCGGTCAGTGTGCCCGGGGTAATGACACGAACCACTTTACGTTCAACCGGTCCTTTGCTGGTCGCCGGGTCACCAACCTGTTCGGCAATGGCGATCGACTCACCGTACTTCACCAAGCGGGCAATGTAGTTATCTGCCGAGTGATAGGGAACACCCGCCATTGGAATCGGCTGGCCGTCGCTCTTGCCACGAGCAGTCAGGGTGATGTCCAGCAAATGGGCTGCTTTCCTGGCGTCGTCATAAAACAGCTCGTAGAAGTCACCCATACGGTAGAAAAGAATGGTGTCGGGGAATTCTGCTTTGATCTTGAAGTACTGCTGCATCATTGGGGTGTGTGACGATGTCGCAGAAGAAGCGTTCTTGGCCATGAAAGCGGTTTACCGGTACAGATTGAAAACAATAGAAGAAGAGGCTGCTGCGTCGTTCTTTATCCGTCGATAAAAACGAGTCGCAACAAACAGTGGGCGTAGGTTATCAAACAGCGCTAACTGAAGATACCGAGCCGCTATTGCCTGCTTTTTATACGAATACACATGAAATTGTTCATCTATCAGGCAGCCAATGACTAATTCACGGAATTGTCATAAAAACCGTTGACTCAAAATGTCACACCGGTATTATGCGCGCCTCTTCGCTGCTCAGGCAGAGAAGAGCAAGGAAAACAGCGTGTTTAGCCGCTGCGGTCCTTGAAATAAATCTTCACTAAGGTGTTGACCGCTTCGGTTAATCGCGTATTATTCGCCGCCTTCGTTCGAGGTGCTCGGTTTTGTTGCTGAGCGTTTCGATTGTAAGTGATTGTTTTTAAATGACTTTTATCGAGTTGCTTGAAAATGATTGCTTGACAAGAAGATTCGGCGCTCTATAATGCGCCGCACGATTTGAGAGGTTGTTGTTTCGCTTCTTGAGTTGGTTGAGAAGTTCGATTTGGTTGCTGTTTAACT
>NZ_AUGV01000019.1 GCF_000422845.1 Oceanobacter kriegii DSM 6294 | reverse complement strand
AGGCGTGGCGAAGCCAGACAACGCGCAGCGTTGGACTCATTGAGGTCATCGCCTCTGCGACTCAAGCACCTCCATACATAATCTTCATTCCAGCACCGTAACCCATGCGGGCGGGCCGTCGGATTGCCGCATCACTGTTCTCCTACAGCCATATATCCAAACTCCCAGGCCGGGTATGTTCACTTAACCCATCCTCGAAATGCATTTCCTGCGCTCAGCCGAATCTTGTCTACACTTTGAGGGTTGTTAGCAGGAGTTCGTGTATTCATGTACCTCGTTGTTGAAGACGATCCCGTCGTCGGCAAAATTCTCAGACATCTGATCAAGCAAACGGTTGGAGACAACGTCGTGTATGCACGCTCCATGGCGGAGCTGAAATCGCAGCTGGTGAAGTATCAGGGCCGCTTCCGGAGTGCGTTGGTCGATCTGGCGCTACCGGATGCAGAAGAAGGTGCGTCAGTTGAGGCGGTGATGCAGTGTGGCGTTCCTTGTGTGGTGTTAACCGCCAGTGAGGACCCAGCGGCAAGGGACAAGTATCTGAAAGCCGGTGTAGCTGACTTCGTTAACAAGAACGGCCGTTATTGGTATCTCTATGCGGTACGTATGCTGCGGCGTTTGAGCCTGAACCAGGACATTAATGTCCTGGTGGTTGATGATTCCAAAATGTGTACCGCGACCATGCGACGGATGCTGGAGACCAACCGCTATCGTATTTATGAGGCGATCAGCGCGGAGAACGCGCTGGAGGTGCTGGAGCGGCGTTCGGATATTCACATTCTGGTGGTCGATCATGAGCTGCCGGGTATGAACGGTTTGGAGTTGGTGCAGTTCGTTCGTTACAAATACCCGGACAGGCCGCTGGGCATTATTGCTGTATCCGGGCTGAATAAAGGGCGCGAGCAGCTGACGGTGGACTTTATCAAGTCGGGCGCGGATGACTTTTTGCCAAAGCCGTTCGACCAGCAAGAATTCATGTGTCGTATCACCAACAGCACGCAAGCCACTGAGGCGTTCCTGAAGCTGCAAGAGCAAGCTTCCAGGGATTATCTGACGGGTTTGTACAACCGACGCTACTTTTCCCAACAGGCAGACGTCCAGCTGGAGCGCTATCAAAGCAGCACCAACACCCTGGCATTGCTGGATATCGATTTCTTCAAAAAGATTAACGATGAATACGGTCATCAGGCCGGGGATATTGTCCTCAAGCGTTTGTCGGAAGAGCTGTTACAGGCATTTCATCAGTTGCTGGTCGCCCGTGTTGGTGGTGAAGAATTTGCCTTGTTGATGCCAACCGTACCATTGGATAAGGCGCAGGCGTTGATGGATGGCTTTCGCCAGCACATGGAGGGCATCGTAATCGACGTGGAAGATGGCGACTATCTGCGTATCACCCTCAGCATCGGCATTTGTGAATCGGCTAACGCGTCGGTTGAGCAAATGTTCTCGGTGGCCGACGAATGCCTTTATCGCGCCAAGATCGGCGGCCGTAATCAGGTGATTGGCGTCGTCGAATAAACGCTCTGTCGTTGCAACAGAACGTCATCCTACTTGGGTTGGATTGTACCGGGGCATTGGATTCCCTATTGTGTCGGCATGAACCAAGGAGGATGTCATGTCCGAGCAAGATACCATTTTTGGCCAGATCGCCCGTGGCGAGGCCGACGCCAACATTGTGTTTGAAGACGAGCAGGTGGTTGCCTTCCGCGATCTCTTCCCTGCTGCCCCCACCCACATTCTGATCATTCCCCGTAAACCGATCCCACGTCTCTGTGACGCCGCTGCAGAAGATCAGCAGCTACTGGGTCATATGCTGCTGGTTGCCAACAAGGTGGCCGAAGCAGAAGGTCTGGGCGACAAGTTTCGGCTGGTGATTAACAACGGTGCCGATGCCGGGCAGTCGGTGTTCCATTTGCACATGCATGTGATCGGCGGCCGCTCACTGACCTGGCCACCGGGCTGAGGAATGACGACGATGAAATTTGAATCGATACGGGCCCATCTGCACGACGGCCGTTATCTGGTTGTGGATGACTGGCAGTTGCAAGCAGGCCAGCACTGGGCCATTGCCGGAACCAATGGCAGCGGTAAAACCGTGCTGTCGGGCTTGTTCGGCGATCTGGTCCGACTCAGCCATGGTAGCGCGACGGATTTGCCAGACGATGTAGTGTACGTGTCTCTGGAGGCTCAGGCCGAGCTGATTGAGCATGAGCGCAAGACCGACGAAAGCGATATCACTGACATGGCCCACAAGGGCACGCTGGTGCGTGAACTGCTGGAACCGGTCGAAGCCGTTGCCGAGCTGATCGATGGCCTTGGCATTCGCCATCTGTTGGATCAGGGCTTCCGGTCGTTATCCACAGGGGAAAGCCGCAAGGTGTTGTGGGTCAGCCGTTTGCGGGACGACCACGACCTGCTGGTATTGGACGAGCCTTATGAAGGTCTGGATGCCAACAGCCGTGAATACGTCAAGCAATGGCTGGATCAGCTGGCGGCCAAAGGGCGCAACATCATTTGGGTGGCTAATCGCATGGATGAGCTGCCGGACTGGATTACTCACATCGCGTTTATCCACAACGCCGAGTTGGTCGCCAAGGGTGAGCGTCAGCAAGTGCTGAATATCCCTGAAGTACACGCTCTGGTGGCCTTTGATCGCGAACTACCAGAACTGCCACCGGCACCTTCAGAGCCGTTGCAGCTGGAAGACGGTGATCCCCTGGTGCGTTTGATTGATGGCAATATCCGCTACGACGAACGGACGCTGTTTGACCAGCTGAACTGGGACATTCAGCCGGGTCAGCATTGGGCGGTTCAGGGGCCGAATGGCTGCGGTAAAACCAGTCTTTTGCAAATGCTGACTGGGGATAACCCACAGTGCTACCGCAACAACCTGCGTCTGTTTGGTATTCAGCGTGGAACGGGCGAGTCGATCTGGGACATCAAGAAGCACATCGGCATTGTCTCGGCCTCGTTGCAGTGGCAATACCGGGCAACCACCAATGTATTGAGTGCCTTGCTGTCGGGCTTGCATGACAGTATCGGCCTGTATAAATCGGTGGGAGATAGCGATAAAAAGCTGGGTCTGCAATGGCTGGAAATTCTGGGCTTGCGGGACAAGGCCAACAAGAGCTTGCAGCATCTGTCCTACGGTGAGCAACGTCTGGTGCTGATTGGCCGGGCGTTGATCAAGCAGCCAGCCTTGTTGATTCTGGATGAGCCGTGTCAGGGGTTGGACGACATCAGCCGTCATATGGTGTTGGCGTTTATCAATCGACTGGTCAGCCAGCAGCGCATGACCATGCTTTATGTGACCCATCATGCAGATGAGATTCCGGCGGGTTTCCAGCATCGGTTGCAGTTTCAGCCGCAGCCAGATGGTGGCAGTGCGGTGCTTCTGAAGGGGCCTGAGACGGCATAACTGTCGGGTCAGAAATCTCTCTGACTCCAAACTCCAGAATCTCAAGCCTCAGAAACAAACAGGGCCGCCATGCTGGCCCTGTTTGGTTTGGCAAGAGCACTGAGTTGTCCAGTGCTCTGTGTTAACAACGGTTACGGGTTTTGTGGCGCCTGGGCTGCTTCCGGGTTCTGGATGGCCTGCAACTGGGCTTCCAGCTGTTGAATGCGCTGCTGCAGTGGCTGACGGATGCTGTCGGCCTGCTCACGGGCTTTTTGCACCAGTGCCAGGGTTTGATCCAGAAATGCCATGTTGCGCAGATCACCGGCGTTCAGGGCCTCTGCCAGCTGATGCAGGTAGCTTTCAAATCGCAGTGCGGCATGCTCGGCGTCATCTATGTCCATGTTGATGATGCTTTCGGCTTCACGGCCGATGTACAAGGCATGCTGGGCCGCTCGCAGTGCACGCAGACCCACATCGGTGGACAACTGGCGATTGCTGTACTGTTCGCGGATGGTGTCTTCAGCTTCCTCGGTGATGGCTTCGGCATCGCTGAAGGTTTCCGGAGCGTAGTCATCAACCCCTTCTTTCTCGGCCTTGGCGAGGGTTTGCAGGGCCGGACGCCAGTGGATTTCCAGCATGGTGTCGCGTTCCAGCTCGTCCATATCGGCCATCAGGTCGTTAATATCACCATCGATTTTTGCGGCTTTGCCAGCTTCGATCAGACGGGCCAGATCCATAATCTGGTTGCGAATGGCGCGGTATTCTTTCGGCAGCACCTTGTCGGCCTTCACATCATCCAGCACGGCTTTCTGGCGCAATACCTGCGACAGCAAATCCTGCACTTGTATACGAGTGATTTCGGCGCTTTCGGCCAGAGTCAGCACCCGAGCGGATGCCGCGACGGAGGCTTCGCTGTTGGAGGCCAGGTCTTCCTTGCGAGCCAGCTTGATGGCGTCGTTCATTTGCTGCCAGTGCAACGGCGTCAGCAAGGCGTAGTTTTCGCCCTTGGCTTTTGCGATGGCTTCTTCGGCTTTATCGAGAGCCGATTGGGTATTACCGGTCAGTTGCTCGGCGCGAATGGCAGCCTGGCTTTCAAGGCTGTCTTCATTGGCAATATGGCGGGTCGCACAGCCACTGGAGATCAGGGTGGCAGAAACGGTCAGTGCCAGCAGCAGCGATTTGAGCGGGTCGATCTTGAAGTACATCGGGGTCGGAATCCTCACGATACGGCACAGTCGTTATGCCGCATCGTCGTCAAGTAGGTCAGCTCAGAATAGTCACTCTGAGACTGACCGAAATGTGATCAGTTTCCTTATTCTGATCAGTCCAGCATGGATTTGTCACGAACGGCACCCTTGTCAGCACTGGTGGCGAACTTGGCGTAGGCCTTCAGGGCGGTGCTGACTTTACGAGGGCGCTGTTCTGCCGGTTTCCAGCCGATGGCGTCTTGCTCTGCGCGACGCTGATCCAGTTCTTCCGCGCTGAGATCCACATTAATAGAGCGGTTCGGGATATCGATGTTGATGATATCGCCGTCTTTCAGCAGGCCGATGGCACCACCAGACGCGGCTTCCGGAGAGCAGTGACCGATGGACAGACCAGAGGTACCGCCGGAGAAGCGACCGTCAGTCAGCAGTGCACACTCTTTACCCAGGCCTTTGGACTTCAGGTAGGAGGTCGGGTACAGCATTTCCTGCATGCCTGGGCCACCTTTCGGGCCTTCGTAGCGGATGATGACAATATCACCGGCAACGATTTCATCGCTCAGAATGCCCTTAACGGCATCGTCCTGGCTTTCGAAAATACGCGCACGGCCCTGGAAGACATGGATGGATTCATCCACACCAGCGGTTTTCACCACACAGCCATCGAGGGCGATGTTGCCGTACAGAACTGCCAGACCGCCTTCCAATGAGTAGGCGTTGTCGATGCTGCGGATACAGCCGTTTTCACGGTCGCCGTCCAGCGTTGGCCAGCGAGTGCTTTGGCTGAATGCGGTTTGCGTCGGGATACCAGCAGGGCCCGCTTTGTAGAACTGCACGACCTCTTCGCTTGGGTTGCGCATGATGTCCCACTTGTCCAGTGCGTCTTTCATGGTCGCGCTGTGAACCGTTGGCAGGTCGTTGTGCAGCAGACCGGCGCGATCGATTTCGCCCAGAATACCCATGATGCCACCGGCACGGTGAACGTCTTCCATGTGGTACAGCGGCGAGTTCGGTGCCACTTTACACAGCTGAGGAACCACGCGTGACAAACGGTCGATGTCTTTCAGGTCGAAGTCGACTTCGGCTTCCTGGGCAGCAGCCAGCAAGTGCAGGATGGTGTTGGTGGAACCGCCCATCACGATGTCGAGGGTCATGGCGTTTTCAAACGCCTTGAAGCTGGCGATGGAGCGCGGCAGGACGGATTCGTCGTCCTGATCGTAGTAACGCTTGGCGATTTCAACGATCTTGCGGCCGGCTTCCAGGAACAGTTGTTCGCGGTCGGCGTGGGTAGCCAGTACCGAACCGTTGCCCGGCAACGCCAGACCCAGCGCTTCAGTCAGACAGTTCATGGAGTTGGCGGTGAACATACCGGAGCAGGAGCCACAGGTCGGGCACGCGCTGCGCTCGTATTCAGCCACTTTCTCGTCAGAAGCGGAGTCATCTGCCGCGATCACCATGGCATCAACCAGGTCCAGCTTGTGCTCGGACAGCTTGGTCTTACCGGCTTCCATTGGGCCGCCGGATACAAAGATCACCGGGATGTTCAGGCGCAGGGAAGCGAGCAGCATTCCCGGGGTGATTTTGTCGCAGTTGGAAATACAGACGATGGCATCCGCACAGTGGGCATTGACCATGTATTCCACCGAGTCGGCGATGATTTCGCGGGATGGCAGGCTGTACAGCATGCCGTCGTGACCCATGGCGATACCGTCGTCCACGGCGATGGTGTTGAATTCCTTGGCCACACCACCGGCTCGTTCTATCTCACGGGAAACCAGCTGACCCAGGTCTTTCAGGTGTACGTGGCCCGGTACAAACTGGGTAAATGAGTTCGCAACGGCGATGATCGGCTTGTGGAAGTCCTCATCCTTCATGCCGGTGGCGCGCCACAGGGCACGAGCGCCGGCCATATTACGACCGCCGGTGGAAGTCTTGGAACGATACTCAGGCATGATGTCTCTCTTTACTGCGTTTCAGGTTGCAGGCAGCTGCTTGGCACTCAGGTGAAGCAGCTATTATTTTGGGCCGCTGGGCTGCGAGTCGGGTCTGGATGGAGCCGACGGCGGGGGCCCGAATGGCGAAAGGCCGATAGTTTATCAAAAGCCGCGCCGCTACGCAGTCTGTGCTGATGATTATTGCAACAGCGCCAGAGTGCTATGTGGCTTTGGCCGCTTGTCCCGGTCAGCGGCCGTGATGTGGACAAGCAGGCGGTCATTCACAGTTATCCAGTGTTTCTGTGGATAAAAGTCGGGATAACTTTGGGGCAATGGCCCAGAACACCGATACTACGGGTCTGTGGTTGGATTCGTACGTTTTTTGATCAATCCGGCGGTTTGTGGTTATTACCAATTGCCTTTCTAAAATCCCAATAAAATCAAAAGCCTGCAAAAAGCCCGAGATGGCGCGGCTGAGCAAGGGAAAAACCGGGCCTTAAAATGGCTTTTTCAGGCCTGAAATATGCACAGTGGTTGTTTGAAAATCGATCAATAGTCGCCGTTGCCAGAGCTGGGTGGAAATGTGGATAAGGACAGGCTGTCAAGTCACAAGGCTGTGAATAACTCATGAATAAATTCAGGATAGCGGGTTAATAAGCCACAAAACGGCGGAAATGTTCGCTGTTTCCGGGTGGTCTGTTGCGCCCTTTGGATGGCTGTTGTCAGAAAATGGCGTGAGTCATAAGCCGCCAGTGGCGGTCGCTGCATGTTGTCAGAAGGTTGTCGGAGTTATGTAAGACAGTCGTTGCTATTGACCAAACAGCAACGGCTATTCTTCACCCGACGGGCTGAATTTGAGATACTCCCGCCCCTTCTTCTAATACCAGATCTGATTCCCTGCTTATGAAACCGCAAATCGCCGAGTTATTGTCTGCTGCTGTTGTTCAACTGAAACAGGACGCCGTCCTGCCAGCTGATTTCGAACCCCGAATTCAAATTGAAAACACCCGCGACAAAGCGCACGGCGATCTGGCCACTAACCTGGCCATGATGCTGGCCAAGCCTGCTGGCAAAAAGCCGCGTGATCTGGCCGATTTGCTGGTGGCAGCCCTGCCTGAGAACACGCTGGTGGAAAAAGTGGAAATCGCCGGTCCTGGCTTTATCAACTTCTTCCTCAGCCAGGAATCCACCGCGTCTCTGGTGAAAGCCGTACTGGAAGCAGGCGACGCCTACGGCCGCAACAATTCCGGCGAAGGCAAAAAGGTGCAGGTTGAGTTCGTATCTGCCAACCCGACTGGCCCGCTGCACATTGGTCACGGTCGTGGCGCTGCGGTAGGCGACTGTATTTGTCGTTTGCTGGAAGCCAACGGTTGGGACGTTACCCGTGAGTTCTACTACAACGACGCCGGTGCCCAGATCAATAACCTGGCACTGTCTGTACAGGCTCGTTGCAAAGGCCTGACGCCGGATGACGAAAGCTGGCCTGCCGATGGCTACCGCGGTGAATACATCGTCGATCTGGCCAACAGCTATATGAACGGCGACACCGTTGAGTCCGAAGACCAGTCTTTCACTGGCGCCAAGGATGCCGACGACCTCGATGCGATCCGTCACTTCGCCGTAGCGTACCTGCGTCGTGAACAGGATCTCGACCTGAAAGCCTTTGGTGTCGATTTCGATGTCTACTTCCTTGAGTCTTCCCTGTACACCGAAGGCAAGGTTGAAGAAGCCGTTCAGACCCTGATCAACAACGGTTACACCTACGAAGACGGCGGCGCGCTGTGGCTGCGTACAACCGACTTCGGCGATGACAAAGACCGCGTTATGCGCAAGACAGATGGCGGCTACACCTACTTCGTACCAGACGTGGCTTACCACCTGAACAAGTGGCAGCGTGGTTTCTCCCGCGTGGTGAACGAGCAAGGTGCTGACCATCACTCCACCATTACCCGTGTACGTGCCGGCTTGCAGGCACTGAACGCCGGTATCCCACAGGGCTGGCCAGACTACGTACTGCACCAGATGGTGACCGTAATGCGTGGTGGCGAAGAAGTGAAAATCTCCAAGCGTGCCGGCAGCTATGTGACCCTGCGTGACCTGATCGACGAAGTGGGCCGTGATGCCACCCGTTACTTCCTGGCCGCTCGTAAGGCCGATGGTCAATTGACCTTCGACATCGATTTGGCCCGCGAACAGTCCTCCGACAACCCTGTGTACTATATTCAGTACGCTCACGCGCGCGTGTGCTCCATCTTCCGCAAGCTGGATGACGCTGGCTGGAGCTGGAACAAGGAAACCGGTCTGGCGGCACTGGACAAACTGGAACTGGATTCCGAGAAAGAACTGATTGTAAAACTGGGTCGTTTCCCTGAAGTGGTTAAAGCCGCTGGTAAGGCCAACGAACCGCATCAGGTGGCCAACTACCTGAAGGAACTGGCGGGTGATTTCCACACCTACTACAACTCCGAGAAAACCCTGGTGGAAGACGAAGGCGTTCGTAATGCCCGTCTAACCCTGGCGGAGTCTGTGCGCCAGGTGCTGGCCAACGGTCTGTACCTGTTGGGTGTAAGCGCGCCGGAAGAAATGTAAACGTGACGGTCATGGCGGCTGGTTAATATGGCCGCCTGACACGCCGTAGCAGAAGCACGCAGCAGGAAGTCGATATGTCTGAAAGCCGAATCCCCGGTTGGTTATGGGTGACCACTCCCGCATGTGCCATTGCCTTTGCCGGATTCCTGATATACCTGAACACCCAGCCGTCCAGCGATGAAATGGAAGCGGTGCAGGGCGACGCCCGCAGTGTGTTGCAGCAGGGCATTGATCGCGCGCGTGACAAGATGGCAGAAAAAGCCGCCGAGTCGATGGGTGAGGAAAGCCAGGCCGCTTACGATTTCTACAAGCTGCTGGAAGAACAGAAAGTCGAAGCGCCCAAGGTCGAGGCTTACAAGTCGACGCCCAAAGGCGCAGCCACCCAATACCAGTACATTTTGCAAGCCGGTTCATTCCGTAACAGCGAAGACGCCGATCGGATGCGCGCCAACTTGCTGTTGCTGGGGCTGGATGCCTACCAGAAAGCCAGCGATAACGGCAATGGCGTCTGGAATCGGGTGTACGTTGGTCCTTTCACCAATCGCTCGAAATTGAACAAGGCGATGGATATTCTGGTCAGTAACAACATCAGTCCACTGACACTGAAACGTCCACTGCCAACGGCAAGCAGCGACAATTAAGCGGTTCGTCCGGTATTCGCTTGCTGGCAGCTCACAGTCATTCCAACTGGAATACCGCGGAGACCGCCATGACCCAGCAAGCCGATACCCTCAGCTATACCTACCAGACACCGGAAGGCGTTCGCCAGGGCAGTTATCTGTGCTGGCCCTGCACTGACGCCTCCATCAAAGCCCCACCAGTATTACTCTGTGTTCACGGCCTGACCCGCAACGCCCGTGACTTTGATCCACTGGCGCAAGCCCTGACCGAACACTATCAGGTGATTTGTCCCGACGTTGCCGGTCGCGGCGACAGCGAATGGCTGCACAACCCGATGAACTACGGTTACCCGGTGTACGTGGCGCAAATGCAACAGCTGTTACAGCAGTTGATGGTCAAACACGACGTCAGCGAGTTTGACTGGGTTGGCACTTCCATGGGCGGCCTGATCGGCATGATGCTGGCGGCGCAGCCAATCTGCCCACTGCGCAAGCTGGTGATGAACGACGTTGGCTTTTTTATCCCCAAAGCCTCCCTCGACCGGCTGGCCGACTACGTTGGCAAATCCACTGATTTTCACAGTTTGGACGACGCCGAAGCCTATATTCGCGACATCGCCGCCTCGTTTGGCCCGCTAACCGATGAACAATGGCAACACCTGACCCGTTACAGCGTGGAAGAGCGTGATGGCAAGCTGCAACTGCGCTACGACCCCGCCATTGCCAACGCCTTTTCCGGCGTGCCCATGACCGACGTCGATCTGTCGGCGATCTGGCAAGCCGTGACCACCGATGTGTTGCTGATCCGGGGTGGCGACTCCGATTTGCTGCTACCCGAAACCGCCCGTGAAATGGCCTCGCAGGACAACGTACAGCTGGCGACCTTTGCGGGCATTGGCCATGCCCCGGCCTTGATGGCGCGGGATCAGATTCAGACGATCAAGCGCTTTTTGCTGGCGGCTGGCTAAAGCCCTCAAATTTGGCCATAACGCACACAAAGATGGCGTATTCAGGTCATTATCCGGTACCGTGGCAGCCACAATAAGGTTTCGTGTCCGGGTTTGATCAGGGGAGTGCCGAATGCAGGCGGAAAACATCGAAATTCTGGAATTCCTGCGTCAGCATCATCCGTTCAAGGATCTTGATAACGCCATTCTTGAGCGCATTGCCAGCCAGACCGATGTGGCCTATTTTAAGGCCGGTACCCAGATTCTGAATTTTGGCGAAGCCATTACCGACTGGTACATCGTCCGTAGCGGTGCGGTGGAGGTCTATCGTCGTTCTGGCGAGCTGTACGACCGACTGACGACCGGGGATTATTTCGGCCAGTTTGGTTTGTTGCGCAACAAGCGGATTCGTTTTCCGGCCAAGGCGCTGGAAGACACGCTGGTGTATCTGATTCCCGAGCCGCTGTTCAGCGAGCTGTTTGAAGAATACGAAACCTTTGCCGATCAGGTTGAGGTGGAGGACCGCACCCGTTTGCGCCAGGCGATGGCGCGTCAGGCCGACAGCAATCAGCTGCTGAGCGCCCCGGTTGAAACCCTGATGTTGCGCGAGCCATTGACGGTACCGGTGACCCTGTCGGTGCGTGATGTGGCGATCCAGATGTCGGAGGAAAGCGTCAGCTGCGCTTTGGTGGTAACCGAGTCCGATGATCAGCCGCTGGCGGCCAACCGGCTGGTGGGTATTGTTACCGACAAGGACATTCGCAACCGCCTGGTGGCAGAAGGCTTGCCCTACGACTCCAGCGTTGAAGACATCATGAGTACCCGCATTGCCAGTGTTGAGCACAATCAGTTTGTGTTCGAGGCAATGCTGATGATGCTGCGATTCAACGTTCATCATTTGCCCGTGATGCGCCATGGCGTGCCGGTGGGTGTTGCTACCCTGCCTGATGTTATCCGTTACGAATCCCAAAACAGCCTGTTTGTAGTGCGCCGCATCTTTGGTGCGCAAAGCCTGGATGAACTGAAAGCACTGCAACCGGATGTGCGCAATTGCTTCAGTCGCATGGTGGCGGAAGACGCCAATTCCCACATGATTGGCACCGCAATGGCGGTAATTGGTCGCAGCTTCAAGCAGAAGCTGCTGGAAATGGCGGAAGAAGAGTTCGGGCCACCGCCGGTGCCCTACTGCTTTCTGGCGCTGGGCTCGATGGCCCGGGAAGAGCAGTTGATTGTGACCGATCAGGACAACGCCCTGATTCTGGATAACCGCTACGACCCCAAGCTGCATGAAGACTACTTTATCAAGCTGTCGAACTTTGTGTGCGACGGCCTCGATGCCTGCGGCTACACCTACTGCCGTGGCGGCATCATGGCGACCAACCCGAAGTGGCGCAAAACCTTGCAACAGTGGGGCGACAGCTTCCTCGACTGGATCAACAACCCGGTGCAGGAAGTGTTGCTGAACAGCTTTATCTTTTTCGACCTGCAAGGGGTGTGGGGAGAAACCCAATGGGCTGAACAGCTGTCGGCGCTGGTGGCAGAAAAAGCCAGCCGTAGCCCCAAGTTCCTCGCTTGTATGGCCCGTGGTGCGCTGGGACGAACGCCGCCGCTGGGGTTCTTCAAGGGCTTTGTAATGGAAACCGACGGTGAACACAGCCGCTCGATCAATATGAAACGCCGCGGTACAGCACCGCTGGCCGATTTGATTCGGGTGCACGCGCTGGCGGTGGCGAGCAAGTCACACAACTCGTTTGATCGGCTCGACGACGTGATCGAAGCCGACATTTTGCCGCCGGGCAGCGGCGCCGATTTGCGCGATGCGCTGGAGCTGATCGCCATGGTGCGGATTCGTCATCAGGCGCTGGATCTGGAAGCGGGTCGTGACCCGGACAACAGCATTGAGCCCGATAACCTGTCTGATTTTGAACGCCGAACCCTCAAGGACGCTTTCCAGATTCTGAGCAACGCCCAGAAATACCTGAAGTTTCGTTATCAATTCGGACGGGCGTTCTGATGGCCGGTTTTCAACAACGCTTTGCCAGCAAGCTGTCTGGCGGTGGGGTAGGGCCGGGCAATGAGCCCTGGCCGGTGTTTTTTGCGCGTATGGCCGAGCAGGCCCAGCACCCGCTGCTGAAGCGATTTTATGCTGCCGGAACTCCGACTGGTGATACGCCATTAGCCGAGGTTCCGCTGGTGGCCATCGACTTTGAAACCACCGGGCTGGATGCCAGCAAATGCGACATCGTCAGTGTTGGCATTGTGCCCATGACCCTGAACCGTATCTACAACCGTCAGGGGCGACATTGGCTGGTGCGGCCACGTACGGCATTGTCTGCCGATTCGGTGGTGTTTCACGGCATTACCCACAGCGATATTGATAACGCGCCAGACCTCAGCGAGCAGCTGGACGATATTCTCGAACACCTGCAAGGCAAGGTGGTGATTGCCCACTGCTGCAGCATTGAACGCAACTTCCTCGACATGGCGGTCAAGGCTCGTCTGGGCGAGGGCGTGGTGTTTCCAATGCTGGATACCATGGCTCTGGAAGCCGGAATACAACGCCAGCCGACACTGATCGAACGCATGTTCGGTGCGCGGCGCAAGTCCATTCGGTTGGCCGACAGCCGCGAGCGTTATGGCCTGCCGTTTTATCATCCTCATCATGCCTTGTCGGATGCGTTGGCCTGCGGCGAGTTGTTTCAGGCCCAGATCGCCCATCATTACTCTGGCGCCACCGCGATTGGCAATTTGTGGCAATAAGCCACCCTGCGCCCCTTTCACCGATCAGTGCTGACATTCTTGCCCTGCCAATAACCGGCCTGCCAATAACCGGCCTGCCATGAATTGACCAGCGGCATGCGCCATACTGAAACCTGTACGGATCACAATGGTGTAAACGATTCCGGGGTTACCCATGAAGCAGCTGGTATTGATTGGCTACGGTGCGATGGCGCAGGTTATTTGCAAATACCTGCCGGAAAACCTGACGTTAGCGGGCGTGATCGCCTCTGAGCGAAGTGCTGCGCGGCTGCGTGAGGCGTTGCCGGGCGTCGAAGTGGTCACGCAATTTGCTGAGTTGAGCGTACAACCCGACCTGGTGATTGAGTGCGGTGGTCAGGCGTCGGTACGCCAACACGGCATGGCGGTCGTTGCGGCGGGGCTGCCGCTGGTGGTGATTTCCAGTGGTGCACTGGCCAACGATGGGTTTCGTCAGCAACTGATTCAACAGGCTCAGCAGGGCGGTGGCGAAATTCACGTTCCGGCAGGTGCCATTGCCGGTATGGAAACCCTCGCTGCGGCCCGTATTGCCGGTATCGATCGGGTTGAATACACCTCCAGAAAACCACCCCAAAGCTGGCAAGGTTCGATGGCCGAACAGGCGTTTGATCTTGCCGCTATCAGCGAACCAACCGTGCTGTTCGAAGGCAATGCCCGCGATGCCGCGCTGGGCTTCCCGGCCAATGCCAACGTGGCCGCCACCATTGCCCTGGCGGGCATCGGCTTTGAGGCAACGCAGGTTCGCCTGATTGCTGATCCAACCATTCAGGGCAACCAGCATGAACTCACCGCACGGGGGGATTTTGGCGAGCTGGATATTCGGGTGCTGGGTAAACCCTTGCCGGATAACCGTAAAACCTCGGCGCTGGCGGCACTGTCGCTGGTGCGCCAATGCCAGCACCTCAACCAGTGCCTGAAAATCTGACCCTGTTACCCAATCTCAAATTTCTGAATTTGTAAGTTATTAATAATAAAGAAAAAAGTCTGTTATCTTTGCGGTTTTCTGTATGGATAAACAGGTGTTTCTTGGCGAGTTTTGAAACCCATTTGAGTGGTGCGGCGCTGGTCAGCGCGATGTCGGCATCGGCGGCGGTTGTCAGCCAGTGGTGCTCAATCGAGCAGGGTGTTCTGTTGTTTTTTCTCGGTGCGCTGGGTGGTGTGCTGCCGGATATCGACTCCGACACATCACGGCCGGTGATCTGGCTGTTCAATGTACTGGCGGCAGCGGCCTGCGCCTTATTCCTGTGGCTAGCGACTCCTTGGCTGGCAAGCTGGAGCAGCTCTGGCGGTAGCCGTATTGTGTGGAGCTGGCTGGGTATGGCCTTGGTCTGGTTGCTGGCGGGGCCGTTGGCGATGCGGGTTTTCTTCCGCTTCACCATTCATCGGGGCTTGTTTCACTCGCTGCTGGCGGCGCTGTTTTTTGGCCTGGCCACGGTATGCATTGCCTGGGCGCTGGCACAACAACCTGCGCCGTTCAGTTGGCTTTGCGGCTTGTTTGTGGCGGGTGGTTTTGTGGTGCATTTGCTGCTGGATGAGGTCTACGCCGTCGACTTCAATGGCGTACGCCTGAAGACGTCGTTTGGCACGGCCATCAAACCCTTCAGTGTGGATAACTGGTCCGGCAGCCTGATGCTGGCGCTGGTGTGTGGTGCCTTGTGGTACTTTGCGCCTTCGACGGAAGGGCTGGTGCAGGAGCTGCAGTGGTTGGCGGTGCTGGGGCGGTGATGCTCCGGCTGTTGGCTGGATGGCTATGGTGTCGTACTGTATGTTTGCTTTTTAACCAGTCTCCAGAGGTTCTCTGAAAAACTCGATGTCGCGCAGAACTGTACATCGTTATTCAGAGGGGCCTTGGCTAAATGCGGAGTCCTGCATGTCAGAAAAACTGTATACCAACACTCCAATGGGTGAAGCTATTTTGGAGGCTTTGCAGCAGCTCAATGAAGAGATAGCGAAGTTGTTTACAAGTGCAGGGCCGGGCAGCGTTCGAGCGTACGTTTTTGGCGGGGCTGCGCTGCATATCCACACCAATGCCCGAGGCTCTGCAGACATTGATGTTGAAATCTCTGCTGCTACGAAACTGGATCTCGATGAAATTACCGTGCTTTATACTGATGAACACGGCGATGAGCGGCAACTGGTGATAGATGACACGTTTAACCCAACGATATCAGGGTTGTTGCCAGAGAATTATCAGGATGATGCGATACCGCTGAACAGAACGGTAGAGGCTCCATTGCATGCGTTCGTTGTGACAGGTATTGATTTGGCTGTGAGCAAACTGGACCGGCTTGGCGAGCAAGACCAGGCTGATATAATCTTTCTGTATCGGGCCGGTAAATTCACGATTGAAGGTCTGAAAGCGCACGCTGAAGAAGCCCTGTTGGGAGCGGTCGGCAATGAAAGACGCTTGCAGGGCAATATCAATTTTATGATATCCCGGCTGGAAGAGCTGGAGAGACCATGACCCATAATGACTATCAGAAGCACTTTCTGAAGGTACTGAGCAGTACCTCGCCAGAGCAGGCCGCAGACGATTTGCGAGTACTTGCAGATGCGGCGTGGCACAAGGGCTGGTCTCCTGACGTCGAGCAGGTCGCCCTGCCATTACTCAGAAAAGCAGCTTATCTGGCTGACTTTTTTGCCAGCAATCAGGCGATGCCCCTGAACCAGAGCCGCTTGCTTAAATCACGCCTCAAGGCTTTGGCCGCACAGTTCCCAGACGTTGCAGCAGAAGGTTTTTATGTTGGTGACGTTGCCGGTAAGACCAACCGCGATGCATTGGCTAAAAAGTGGGGACTGACTTCCGGCGTACAGGCCAAACGTGTTCCCGGTTTGCTGGATTTACAGCGGCGCTCCACACATCATCAGTCATCCCGGTAGGGTGATATCTGAACAATGACCATGACGCTACGTTATGCGCACTTGGCACCAGAAGCACTTGAGTAGGCCATTCAGTACAACCGGTTAACCAGGTCCTGATACTTAGGGACGGTGAAATGGATTTTCTAACGTCTGAGGTTATTACTGCCGTCTTAACGCCGGTATTTGCCTACGTTGCATATCGGTTTACGAAGCCAAAAAGTCGCTGTGCTATCTGCAATGATTACCTCCCTGTCAAAGATATTCGATGGGTTGCGACGGTTACGAATCCTGATACGGGAAAGCTGGAACAAAAATCTGTCTGTAACCCTTGCTTTCAAAAAGCCGTCAGTACAGATCCCATTGATAGTCACAAAGAGTTTTGTGTTCGGTGTGGTTCTTTGGTTCAGGAGCCTGAGGAGTGTTTACGCAAAGTAGGGGAGGAATTTCACTATGTTTGTGACTTTTGTATGTCCATTGCACCAAGCGAAAAGATAGAACTACAAGAGTTACTTTCTCCCGAGTTTCTCAGTAAAAGAACACCCTTCGATTCGTTTATAGGACTTGCTGAAAGCTACGGACAGCCCCTGGATACTAAAGAAGATTTGAATACTGAGGGGTTCAACCAGTTCATCGCTGATAGAACAGACTACGGGTCGTTTGAAGAAATTCTTACTGAGGCGATAACACAAAAGCGCGAAAAAATGCTGAAAGGGCATCTAGGGCTTAAATAAAAGTGGCCCTGAACTGGCCCGAGCCTAAACTACAGGCATAAAAAAACAGCCAGTTACTTTCGTAAGTGGCTGTTTTTTATGGGATTTGGTGGTGCCCAGAGGCGGAATCGAACCACCGACACGGGGATTTTCAATCCCCTGCTCTACCGACTGAGCTATCTGGGCGTCTTGGCTGACGTTTGGTGTCTCGCTCAAGTGGGACGCATTAAACAGCCATCCCGTTTTTCTGTCAACAACTTTTCTGAATTAATTTTCAGGTTTTTCAGGCACATAGCCTTCGGCCTTGTCGAAATCGCCGCCGCTGAGGAATTTGTCCCGCTGTTCGGTGAGGTATTTGCGGGCTTCCTTGTCCATCATGTTGAGGTGCTTTTCGTTGATCAGGCGGGTCTGGTGTTCGGTCCATTCGGCCCAGGCTTTGGCGGATACGTGGTTGAGGATGTCTTCACCCACTGGGCCCGGGAACGGGGCCTGTGCAAGGGCTTCCAGCTCTTGTTGGTATTTGCGGCAGAAAACGGTGCGGCTCATGAAAAACTCCCGTGTAGGCTGTGGTTTGATGCTCAGAGTTGGTTTTGCAGCAGTTTGATGACGGGTGCGGCCAATCCGAGTTCGCTCGGTTGACGGGGATTGTACCAATGCACTGTCTGCTCGCCTATGTGATCGGTCAGGCGGTCCAGTTCAACCTCTACCGGGTGAATATGCAGGTGGTAGTGGCTGAAGGTGTGTCGGAAGCTGCTGAGCTCCTGAATCTGTTTGACCCTGTCGCCGTAGCTGGCGGCCAGTTGTTGTTCGGCGTTGGCCAGTGAGTCGGCTTCGGGGAAGCTCCACAGGCCACCCCAAATGCCGGTTTGTGGCCGTTGTTGCAGTAAAAACTCACCGTCGGGGTTGCGGATCATCAGCAGCCAGGCGTGTTTTTCGGGCTTTTCTTTTTTCGGTTTGCTGTTGGGGTATTGGGTCGGTTTGCCGCTGGCGTAGCCTGCACAGCCTGGTTGCAGTGGGCAAATGCCACAGGCGGGTTTGCTGCGGGTGCAGAGGGTAGCGCCCATGTCCATCATGGCCTGGGTATATTCCCGGTGGCTGTGTTCAGGTGTCAGTCGTTCGGCAATGTCCCACATGGCATTCTGAACGGCGGTGGTGCCGGGCCAGCCTTCAATGGCATAGAAGCGGGTCAGCACCCGTTTGACGTTGCCATCCAGAATGGCGGCGCGTACGCCCATACTGATGGAGGCAATGGCGCCAGCGGTTGAGCGGCCAATGCCGGGCAGCTCGGCCAGCTGTTCGACGCTGCGGGGGAATTCACCGCCATGCTGGTCGACGACGGTTTGGGCGCATTTGTGCAGGTTACGGCCACGGGCGTAGTAGCCCAGTCCGGTCCACAGATGCAGCACTTCGTCCTGTTCGGCAGCGGCGAGCGCCTGTACCGTCGGAAAGCGTTCCATAAAGCGCTGGTAATAGGGAATAACCGTGGCGACCTGGGTTTGCTGCAACATGATTTCAGACACCCATACCCGGTAAGGGCTGATGTCTTGCTGCCACGGCAGGTGTTTGCGGCCATGCTGGTGGTACCACTCAAGCACGGTTTCAGAGAACGCCCGGTCGTTGTGTGGGGCGTTGGCGGTGATCTGGCTCATCAAGTTCTGGCGCTGTTTTTGGTGCTTTTTCGGATTATTTGCTGCTTTCCAGTGTCATTGCACGGGTTTTGGCCAGAAATTCTTCGAGTTGTGGTACATCCAGCGGTCGGCTGAACAGGTACCCCTGGCCTTCGTCACAGCGGTTTTGGCGCAGGAATTCTACCTGATCTTCCGATTCAACGCCTTCTGCCACCACTTGCAGGCCCAGTTTGTGGGCCATGGCGATGACGGCGGCGGTGATGGCCATGTCGTTGCTGTCGACGGGGATGTCGTTGACGAAGGATCGATCGACTTTTAATACTTCAATGGGCAGGCTTTTCAGGTACGACAAAGATGAGTAGCCGGTGCCAAAATCGTCGATGGCAAAGCGGATGCCGTAAGACCGCAGGGCCGACATGGTAGCGATGGCTTTCTCGACGTCCAGCATCAGGGTGCTTTCGGTGATCTCCAACTCGAGGTTGGAGGGCGACATGCCGGTTTCTTCCAGCGTTTTGCGGATCATGTTGGCGAGGTCGGGGTCGGCAAACTGTTTGGCCGACAGGTTGACGGCGATGCGGGTGTCGAATGGCATGTCGCCAGAGGCGATAAATGACTGGATCTCGCGGCAGCTGTTTTGCATTACCCAACGGCCAATATCAATGATCTGGCCGGTTTCCTCGGCTACCTTGATGAAACGGTCTGGTGGAATAAAGCCCTTGATGGGGTGGTGCCAGCGAATCAGTGTTTCAACCCCGGTAATGGCGTAGTTTTGCAGGCTGACCTTGGGCTGATACACCAGGCTGAACTGGTTCTCGTGCAGGGCGTCGCGAATTTCCTGCTCCCACGCCAGGTGCTCCAGAATCTCCTTGTTCATTTCTTCCGAGAAAAACTGGTAGTTGTTGCGCCCCAGCTCCTTGGCCTTGTACATGGCCAGGTCGGCATTTTTCATCAGGGTGTTGGGGTCGGTGGAATCCTGCGGCGTCAGGGTAATGCCGATGCTCACCGAGGTGTTGATGTCCTGGCCTTTGATGCGAATGGGTTCGGCGAGGGCTTCGAGGATCTTTTCAGCCACGGTTTTAACGTCGGAAATGCGTTTTACGTCGGTCAGCAGGATGGTGAACTCGTCACCACCAATGCGCGATACCGTATCCTTGTCGCGCACGTTGGCGCTAAGCCGGCGCGATACTTCCTGCAGCAGCAAATCGCCGGCATCGTGTCCCATGGAGTCGTTGATGCGCTTGAACTGGTCCATGTCGAGGAACATCAGCGCCAGAGTCGATTGGGTGCGCTCGGCGGATTTGATCGACTTCGACAGTCGGTTCTTGAACAGCCGCCGGTTGGCCAGCCCGGTCAGGGCGTCGTAGAAGGCGAGGTTTTCCATCTGTAACTGAGCGGATTTCAGCTCTGAAATGTCTGAAATCGCCCCCAGATAGCCAATCACTTCGCCATCCCGGTCGTGCATCGGACTGGCCATTAAATGAATCCAGGCATGACTGCCGTCGCGTTGCTGCAAGCGTAGGTCAAGCTCAATGCTTTCTTGTTGGGAGACCAGGTTCTCCCAGGCAAAGCGGGTGGCTTCGAGGTCGGCGGCCAGAATGCAGCTGAACCATTGTTCGATGTCCGGAATCTCGTTAGTGAGGTTGTGGATATCCCGCCAGCGCTGGTTGACGTAACGGAGCACGCCGTTTTTATCGACCTGAAAGATGCCCACCGGCGAGAACTCGGCCAGTTTGCGGAATCGCTCTTCGTTCAGCTTGAGGGTCGATTGGTCGGTTTCGGTGGCGTGCAGCAGCTCGTTTACTTGCAGCAGCAATTTGCCGTAGTCATCGGAAGCCTTGCTGGGGGTTCGCAGCGAGTAGTTGCGCTCGCGGGTGATGCGGGCCAGGAAGTCGGACAGGTCGCGCAAGGGGCCGAATAGCCCTTCCCGAATACGAATCGCCACCAGAAAAGCCAGTGCCATGGAAACAATCCAGATGGCGACACTGATTTGCAGGAAGCGCAGCAGTCGCTGTTGTACCGGCTGGTCGTCGTGATTGATGCGCAGCGAGCCAATCACATTGTTGCTGGTGGTGAGTGGCACCACCAGGGTGTTGGCACTGCTGACGGCACCATTGCTGGTGGCCGGGCAGCCCGATGCCACCGCGGTTTCACGATCGTAATGTGCCAATAAGCCACCTTGCTGGTTGTACAGGCAGCCAAGGGTGATGGCAGGGTGAACGCTGAGTGATTGCAGGTCGGCCTGCAAGGTATCGAACTGCTGCTGCTTGATTTCCTGCGCTGCCGAGCGGGCTGCCATTTCTGCAATGGTGTTAATGCGTTGTTTGCTGGCATGACTGGTGAGGTAGTACTCCAGTCCGACGTAGGCGCCTCCGGAAAGCAGCAGCGTCAGCGTGGTGGCAATCACAACGACGATGGTCAGGCGCGCTTTCAGATTGTGTTGGCGGAATAACATGAATACAGCCGTTCCCTGTTAATGCGTTTCTCCGCCGGTGTTGGACAAATACCGTCAGGCCTGTCGACCGAGCGCAGCAATGAAATTCGTCAACAAGTATGGTTCACAAAATCGGGGTTTGCCGGATTAGACAGAATGTAACTGTACGAACGAGCGTTAATTTTTGTCAGTGTGTGCCGAATGACCAGTCCGCGGCTGAACAGGCTGAGCAGCGGGAGGAGTTTAAGCAGGGTGAGGTTTAAGATCGGTGAGGTTTAGGTAGGAGCGGGTGTAGGCGAGAAGTGCAGAAGGTAGCGGGAGGTAAAAGACGCAGGGAAGGAGAATAGTAACTGGGCTGGGGCGTGTCGCTATAAAGGCAACGTGCCCCAGCCCGCAGGAGGGAGGGCCCTGGCGAGAATCAGGCAGCGTTCTGGCTGTCGTCTTTTTGCTCGGCTTCCTGCTTCAGTTCTTCCAGCAAGGCATCCATACGCTTCGAGGCGTTGCCCGGGTTGGTACCTTGCAGGCGGTTGCTCATCTGGTCGCGGTAGGTCTTCACCATGCTCAGGCCGGATACCACGGCGTCGTAAACACGCCATTGGCCATCGTCAGACAGGTACAGCTTGAAGTCGATCGGGATCACGTTACCGTTGGTCTGGGTCAGCTGGCCCTGTACCAAAGCGCGGTCGCCCTTGTCGTTGATGCGAGCACTTTCAAAGTTCAGCTTCTCGCCGCTGAAGGCACGGAAGGCGCCGCTGTAGGTGTGAATCTGCAATTCGCGGAAGCGCTCAATAAATTCGGTGCGCTGCTGCGGGGAAGCCAGGCGCCAGTATTTGCCCATCGCACCCATGGCGATTTTTTCCTGATCAATGGCTGGAACGATGTAGGTCATCACCAGTTGCTTGACCATCTCTTCGGAGCGGTCGGCTTCTGGCGTCTGTTTCAGTTCTTCAATCAAGCCATTGGTCGCCTGGCTAACCACTTCAGTGGGGTTGCTGTTCGCCCAGGCATTGAGGCCGATCAGGCCGAAGGCCAGTACCGCTGCAAAACGTTTGAGCATAGTCATCCTGTTATCCTTGTATTTGTCTCGCTATCTGGATTCGCTGAGTATATTGGGTTGTTAACTCTTTAAAATCCGGCTGTCGCTGGACAGATTGTTGCTATCCCGGCACCAACCTGCCGCCGTTTCACGAAAGTCTCGTCGCTGAGCCGCTGCCGCCAGTTCAGCCGGCAGCTGCGTAATCAGTAAGCTCACTTGCTCGCGATCGGCCCATTGTTGCAGCAGGGTGATTGTCTGATGCATAACGCCACGGCGTTGGGTAATAGAGCGCACTGCGGCGTATTCAAGTGTGACCATGTCACCATTTTGCGAACAAAGTATGACACCAACGAGGCGGTCGTTGAATCGCGCTGCAACCAGCCAGTGGCCCTGTTGCAGTGCACTTTCCAGTGCTTCCGGCAGCAGGATTTCGGTACCTGCATCTTGCTGGATTTTGGCTATATCCTGCCAGTCGGCGGCATCGGGTTGGCGAATATGTTCAAGTTTTACCGGCACGGGAGCTTCTCTTTCGCAATATTAGGCTGGGACAGCGTATCTGGTGCGCATGTTCCATGGAGGTTTTCCACCGCGCACTTTATAATGCTTTCCTTTTTCTTTGGCGAGAGTTTGGAGTTGTTCCATGGCCCGCACCGCAACGGTCGAACGTAATACCCTGGAAACCCAGATCAAAATCTCCATCAATCTGGATGGTACTGGTAAAAGTAACTTCGACACGGGTGTTCCGTTTCTGGAGCACATGATGGATCAGATTGCCCGTCATGGACTGATTGACCTCGATATTTTCTGCAAGGGCGACCTGCATATCGATGATCACCACACGGTGGAAGACATCGGTATCACCCTCGGTCAGGCGTTTGCTGAAGCCATCGGCGACAAGAAAGGCATTGTTCGTTACGGCCACAGCTATGTGCCGCTGGACGAAGCGCTGTCTCGTGTGGTGATCGACTTCTCCGGTCGTCCGGGGCTGAGCTTCAACTGCGATTTCACCCGTGGCAGCATCGGTCGTCTGGATACCCAGAACTTCTGGGAGTTTTTCCAGGGCTTTGTGAATCACGCCAAGGTGACCTTGCACATCGACAACATCAAGGGCTTTAACGCGCACCATCAGGCCGAGACCATCTTCAAGGCGTTCGGTCGTGCCCTGCGCATGGCGGTGGAAATGGACCCTCGTATGGCCGGTGTGATGCCGTCTACCAAAGGTTGTCTGTAAGGCATTCAGGAAGGATAACGTTTTGACCAGTAAAACATGCGCCGTGATCGACTACGGCATGGGCAATCTGCACTCTGCCCACGGTGCCTTGCAGGCGGTGGCCGGCGATACCAAAGTGATTGTCACCGGTGATCCCGAGATCATCCGCAAGGCCGACCACGTGGTGCTGCCGGGTGTGGGTGCCATGCGCGACTGCATGGCCGAAATCCGCGCCCAGGGCATCGATCAGGTGGTGGCTGAAGCCCGCAAGACCAAGCCATTGCTGGGTATTTGTGTTGGCATGCAGGGCATGATGGATCGTTCGGAAGAGAACGGCGGCGTTGATTGTCTGGGCCTGTTCCCGGGTGAGGTGCGCTTCTTCGGCAACGACCTGATTGAAGACGGCGAGAAGCTCAAGGTTCCGCACATGGGCTGGAACAAGGTTCGCCAGATTCACCATCCGCTGTGGAACGGGATCGAAGACGACACCCGTTTCTACTTTGTGCATTCCTACTATGTAGAAGCCCAGCGTGCCGAGCACGTCAAAGGCTCTGGCCACTACGGCGTTGATTTTGCTGCTGCCATTGGCGAAGACAACGTCTTCGGGGTGCAATTCCATCCGGAAAAGAGCCACAACGCCGGTTTGGCCCTGTTGAAGAATTTTCTGGAGTGGGACGGTCAGGCCTGATCGTTCACTCCCTGCTGCTTAAAAGGTTTCTCTCATGCTTGTAATTCCAGCCATCGATTTGAAAGACGGCCAATGCGTACGCCTGCGTCAGGGCCGTATGGACGATTCCACCGTATTTGGTGACAACCCGGTTGAAATGGCCCGCCGTTGGGTCGATGGCGGTTGCCGTCGTCTGCACCTGGTGGATCTGAACGGTGCCTTTGCCGGTACCCCGGTGAACGGCGAAGCCGTGACTGCCATTGCCAAGGAATTTCCGGGTCTGCCTATTCAGATTGGTGGCGGTATCCGTACGCTGGAAACCATTGAAGCCTATGTGAAAGCGGGCGTCAGCTACGTGATCATCGGCACCAAAGCGGTAAAAGAGCCGGAGTTTGTAAAAGAAGCCTGTGCGGCGTTCCCGGGCAAGGTGATTGTTGGTCTGGACGCTCAGAACGGCTTTGTGGCTACCGATGGCTGGGCCGAAGTGTCTGAAGTGAAAGCGGTGGATCTGGCCAAGCAGTTCAAGAACGACGGTGTATCTGCCATCGTGTATACCGACATTGCCCGCGACGGCATGATGCAGGGTGTGAACCTGGAATCCACGGTTGAACTGGCGGTGGAAGGTGGCATTCCTGTGATTGCTTCTGGCGGTGTCACCAACATCGACGATATTCGCAATCTGGCCAAGGTTGCCAACAAGGGCATTCTGGGTGCAATCACCGGTCGTGCGATTTATGAAGGCACGCTGGATGTTGCAGAAAGCCAGAAACTGGCTGACGAACTGACTGGTCAGGCGTAAGCAGGAGAATTTCCATGGCATTGGCCAAGCGTATTATTCCTTGCCTCGATGTCGACAAGGGCCGCGTTGTCAAAGGCGTGAACTTTGTTGGCATTCGTGACGCTGGCGACCCGGTTGAAATCGCCAAGCGATACAACGATCAGGGCGCTGATGAAATTACCTTTCTGGACATCACCGCCAGCCACGAAGGCCGTGACACCACCGTGCATATGGTGGAAGCCATTGCCGAGCAGGTGTTTATTCCACTGACCGTTGGTGGTGGTATCCGCGAACTGGCGGATATTCGCAACATGCTGAACGCTGGCGCCGACAAGGTTTCTATCAACTCGGCAGCGGTCTACAACCCGGAATTTGTTCGCGAAGCGTCGGAGAAATTCGGTGCCCAGTGCATTGTGGTGGCGATCGACGCCAAGCAGGTTGGCGACAACCATTGGGAAATTTTCACCCATGGTGGCCGCAAGCCAACCGGTATCAACGCCGTTGAGTGGGCGGCGAAGATGGCCGAATACGGTGCCGGTGAAATCCTGCTGACCTCAATGGACCGTGATGGCGTGAAGTCCGGCTTCGACCTGGGCGTGACCCGGGCGATTTCCGATGCTGTGAACATTCCGGTCATTGCCTCTGGTGGTGTTGGTAACCTCGACCACCTGGTTGACGGTGTACTGCAAGGCAAGGCCGATGCCGTGCTGGCCGCCAGTATTTTCCACTTTGGTGAATACACGGTTGAGCAGGCCAAGCAGCATATGGCCGCTGCGGGCATTGAAATGCGCCTGTAAATGGCCAAAAACTGAACATTCGAGGGTCAACTTTGTTGCGTTTCGTGGAATAATGCCCAGACGTTTTCAAAGGATTGATGTATGGCCCTCGGTGTTCGACGCCCGCTTGTTTGGGCGGCGTGTTTTGTTGCTGTGAGTTCCGCTTCTCAGGCCGATGTGTTTGATGAGTTTGAGCCAGACATCCCTACCGTTCTCAGTCCGGTGCGCCTGCACCAGCCTCTGACTGAAGTTCCAGCCAGTGTTACCTTGATCACCGCCGAGCAAATACGCCAATGGGGTATTCGTCGTCTGGTCGACGTCTTTCAGTATGTGCCGGGCATGTTTGTTGCCCAGGAACTCGACAGTAATCAGTCCAGTGTGGTTTACCACTCCGGTGATGTGGCGTTGGCGCGCCGTCTTGAAGTGCTGGTGGATGGTCGCTCTATCTATCGGGCCACCTTTGCCAGTGTCGACTGGGATCAGTTTAATGTTGCGCTGGACGATATCGAGCGCATTGAAATCACCCGCGGTGCCAGTGCCTCCGCCTACGGCATGAACGCCTTTCAGGGCGTGATCAACCTCATTACCCGCCACCCGGCTGACAGCGCCCGGGCCGCACTGCGGCTTTCTGCAGGCCAGCAACAGCGTAAGCAAGGCTATGGCAGTATTGGCTTTGAGGCCTTTGGTGCGCCGACGCGGTTATCCCTGTTTGCCCATCACGAAGGCGAGCAAGCCTCTAATAACCCGGTCGAAATACCAGAGCAAAACTGGGTCGAAGGTGGCCATTGGAGTGGTACGTCGCAGTTGGACGACGATTCCGAACTGAATTGGCAAGTGGGTCGTCAGCGACTGCGTCGCAACCTGTTGGGGGACGAAAATTTCCACATCGGTCAGCCGCAGCAGCAGTCCATCACCGACATGGTGCAGCTGAAGCTGAAAAGCGCCGATGGCGCCAGTGGTAGCTGGCAGGCACGTGTTGCCTGGCAGGCCGAGAATCAGGAAAAACAGTATCAGGCCTGCACTCCGAGCATGGCCTATGACGCCGACCTGGGTCGCTTGTACCGCAACAATCGGTCGCTGGCGATTGCGCTGGGCTACGGCGTTCTGCCGCTGAGTAATCCATCGACATCTGCGGCCGAGCGCCAGCAAATTGAACAGGTTTATCAGGGCCTGGCCTATGGCGTGGTGTCGGCATCACAGTTGGAAGCTTATCTGGCATCACAAGGGCAAAATGCTCAGGTGTCTGAGCAAGACTACGAGCTGGTTCGTACCATTGCCGCCCGCGCGGTGAACGCTGGCGCGCT
This sequence comes from Oceanobacter kriegii DSM 6294, assembly GCF_000422845.1. Lineage (GTDB taxonomy): Bacteria > Pseudomonadota > Gammaproteobacteria > Pseudomonadales > Oceanobacteraceae > Oceanobacter > Oceanobacter kriegii. Next base: position 85,927 of record NZ_AUGV01000019.1, on the reverse strand, counting down.
GGATGAAGTCACTTGTGGTGAGGGTGACTACGACCTCTACGAACAGCGGTTGGAAATGGAGTTGGAGTACACCCGCTGGTGGAGTGATACCTTGCGTTCGGTGCAGGGGTTGACCTTTCGGCGCGACGAAGCCGCTTCGGAAACCTGGTTTGGCGGCAAGCTGTCGCAAAGCAATGTGATGGCATTTTCCAGTGTTGAATATCGCTTCCAGCCAGATTGGTTGGCTTTCCTGTCGCTGACTGCGGACTACCAGCAGAACGACGGTGTGTATTTTTCACCAAGGCTGGCATTGACCCACCTGCTGGACGATCGCAGCAGTGTTCGCTTCCAGTACGCCAGCGGTCATCGCTCGCCGGATCTGGCGGAGCGTTACATGGCGGCGAGTGCTCAGGTGAACGGCCTGACGGACAACTACCTCGGGCTTGCCAGTGGCGAGTTGTTCCTCAGTACAGACGCCTCTGATTGGGAGGGTGAGCTGAACGGCGAGTCGATTCACAGCTGGGAGTTGGGATATTACGGCATGTTCAGCGACCCGCGCCTGAGCCTGGATGTGAAGGTCTTTCACGAGCGTATGCAGCGGCTGATTCACGGCAAGGTGAGTTTGCTGAATGGCAGTATGGATGAAAACTCCGGTATGAGCCTGACCGGCCTGGAGTGGCAGCTTGACTGGGCGCTGAGTAATCAACAGAAGCTGTGGCTGGTGGGTCTTGTGCAAAACCGTTCGGCGGATTCAGACAGCAGTCAGGAGTTGACGGTCGGGGCGGAGAACAGTGTGCGTCTGGCCTGGACGGGTCAGCGTGACGACTGGCAGTGGATGTTGGGCGGCTGGTATGACCAGGGCCGTTACCGCAGTGGTGGCAGCTATTCCCAGTCTGAGCTTTACACCAAGCGTCGTCTGACCGGGCGATTGGCACGCAGTTTCCAGCGTTGGGAAGTGGCGCTGGAAAGCCAGTACGATCCACTGGCCGGGCGACTGCAATATGAACGCAATGAGCGTTGGAACAATTGGCTGACAGCTCGCTGGAGCTGGTGAGGGTTTGTTTACCTGAATCGGCAGGCTGAACAAGAACGACAGCTGGCACAGATCACCAACAAAAACGCCCCGACTGCCATTGGCAGCCGAGGCGTTTTTTATAGAGCAGGGATCAGTACAGAACGCGGGCGCGAATAGTACCTTCCACTTCCATGATTTTTTCCAGTGCCAGGTCACTGGTGGACTTGGCCACATCGATCACCACGTAACCGATGTCTTCAACCGTTTGCAGGTACTGACCAGAGATGTTGATGTCGTTCTCTGCAAAGATGCGGTTGATGGCGTTCATCACGCCCGGCACGTTCTTGTGAATGTGCAGGATACGGTGAACGTTCGGGTTGGATGGCAGGGCAACTTCCGGGAAGTTAACAGAGGCTGTGGTGGTGCCTTTGTCGCTGTAAGTGGCCAGTTTCTCACCCACTTCCTTACCGATGTTTTCCTGTGCTTCCATGGTGGAACCACCCACGTGTGGGGTCAGGATCACGTTGTCGAATTCACGCAGAGGGCTTACGAACTCGTCGTCGTTGCTGCGTGGCTCAACCGGGAATACGTCGATGGAAGCACCCAGCAGTTTCTTACTGCGCAGGGAGTCAGCCAGTGCGTCGATGTCGACCACGGTGCCACGAGCCAGGTTCAGGAAGATAGAACCTTGCTTCATCTGGGCAAACTGTTCAGGACCCATCATCCACTTGGTGGATTCGGTTTCTGGTACGTGCAGGGTAACCACATCGGCCAGACCCAGCAGTTCTTCCATGGAACCCACCTGAGTGGCGTTACCGATTGGCAGCTTGGTGACGATGTCGTAGAAGTACACCTTCATGCCCAGGCTTTCAGCCATTACGGACAGCTGGGTACCAATGTTGCCGTAACCCACGATACCCAGCTTTTTGCCACGGATTTCGTAGGAGTTGGCAGCAGATTTCTGCCAGCCGCCACGGTGACAAACGGCACTCTTCTCTGGCACGCCGCGCATCATCATGATGATTTCGGCAATGGCCAGTTCAGCAACAGAACGGGTGTTGGAGTATGGAGCGTTGAATACTGCAATACCGCGCTTGGTCGCCGCTTTCAGATCAACCTGGTTGGTACCGATGCAGAAACAGCCAACAGCAATCAGCTTCTCTGCAGCTTCGAAGATTTCTTCGGTCAGCTGGGTACGGGAACGAATGCCGATGAAGTGAGCGTCTTTGATGCGCTCTTTCAGTTCTTCGTCTGGCAGAGACGTTTTCAGGTATTCAATGTTGGTGTAACCGGCGGCCTGGAGCGTGTCCAGAGCGGATTGATGCACGCCTTCCAACAAGAGGAATTTGATCTTGCTTTTGTCGAGGGACGTTTGTGCCATGGGGTACCTTCTTGAGGTGCAGACCAGCAATGGGCGGTCCGGATTATATAGAGATGTGCGGTCGGTCTGTCTTTACAGAGTGCCCACAGGGAGAAAGATCTCCGAAAAACAGGTCGCATATGGTAACATATGTGGCTTTCAAATGTGATACTCCGTCCCAGTCATCATCGCGATGATCCCTCAGGATGGCATGACGAATTCTCATAAATCCCCGGATAAGCCCTGGATAATCAAGCCATGACGCAATTGACCCAAGACGCCCTTGTTGAACGCCTGTCGGCCATTGTTGGTGAAGACAAGGTTCGTACCGATGCCGATTCCCTGGAAACCTTCGGTAAGGACTGGACCAAGATCCTCGATCCCAAGCCTTCTGCCATTGTATTCCCGAAAACCACTGAGCAGGTACAGCAGATTGTGCTGCTGGCCAACGAAGCGGGTCTGGCACTGGTGCCATCCGGTGGTCGTACTGGCCTGAGCGCTGGCGCGGTAGCGGCCAATGGTGAGGTCGTGGTTGCGTTTGACTACATGAACCAGATTTCCGACTTCAATGCGGTCGACCGTACCGTGAAGTGTGGCGCGGGTGTGATTACCGAGCAACTGCAACAATTTGCCGAAGACAATGGCTTGTTCTACCCGGTGGATTTTGCTTCCTCTGGTTCCAGCCAGATTGGTGGCAACATTTCTACCAACGCTGGTGGTATCAAGGTGATCCGCTACGGTATGACCCGCGACTGGGTGGCTGGTTTGACGGTGGTAACCGGTAAGGGTGAGATTGTTCGTCTGAACAAGGACCTGCTGAAGAACAACACCGGTTACGATATGCGTCACCTGTTCATCGGTGGTGAAGGCACGCTGGGCTTTGTTACTGAAGCGACCATGCGTCTGACTCGTCCAGCCAAAAACCTGACTGTACTGGTGCTAGGCGTGCCGGAAATGACCGCTATCATGAACGTGCTGCACAAGTTCCAGTCTGGTCTGGACCTGACCGCGTTTGAGTTCTTCTCCGACAAGGCACTGAAAAAAGTACTGGCTCGTGGTGATGTACAAGCACCGTTCGAGACCGAAACCGAATACTACGCACTGCTGGAATTCGAAGCCGACACCGACGACAAGATGGACGTTGCCATGCAGCTGTTCGAGTCCTGCATGGAAGAAGGTTGGGTTTACGATGGCGCTATCAGCCAGAACGAAACCCAGGCGGCTAACCTGTGGCGTCTGCGTGAAGACATCTCCGAAACCATTTCCCACTGGACGCCGTACAAGAACGACTTGTCCGTAGTGGTTTCCAAGGTGCCTGAGTTCCTGGCGGAAGTAGAAGAGGTGGTGGTACGCGAATACCCTGACTTCGAAATCGTCTGGTTCGGTCACATTGGTGATGGCAACCTGCACCTGAATATCCTCAAGCCGGACGATCTGGCCAAGGAAGAATTCTTCGAACGTTGCGGCAAGGTTTCCAAGTGGGTCTTTGAAATTACCGAGAAGTACGACGGTTCGGTATCCGCTGAGCACGGTGTTGGTCTGACCAAAAAGCCATACCTGCACTATTCCCGCTCCGCTGCCGAGATTGCTTACATGAAAGCCATCAAGGCCACGTTCGACCCGAACAACGTGATGAACCCGGGCAAGCTGATCGATATGGACTGATCGGCTCGTCCCGATCAGACACAAAAAACCGGCGCATGCGCCGGTTTTTTTATGCCTGCTGATCTGACCTGAAGGTCAGAACAGCAGCTCAGGGGTGGCGCTCAGGCCGCTGTCGTTATCTTCACCGGTTTGCTCAACGTAGTCTGGCAAGGCGGTTTCTGTCGGCACGTTCTCCTGACGGAAGTACTCGAAGATGCCGTTGTTCTGGCTGGGTGCTGCCAGCAGGCCGGTTTTGGGGTCAATACGAACAGACACAATGCCGTCGGGTTGCTCCAGCTGCACTTCAGGCTCGGTTGCCAGTGCTGTGCGCATGTAGTCGACCCAGATTGGCAGGGCGGTGGTGCCGCCTTGAGCCCAGCGGCCCAAAGTGGAGGGTTGGTCGAAGCCGACCCACACCGTGGTGACCAGGTTCGGGTTGAAACCCGAGAACCAGGCGTCGAACTGGTCGTTGGTGGTGCCGGTTTTACCTGCCAGATCGTGTCTGTTCAAAGCCTTGGCCCGGCGGCCAGTGCCGCGTTGGATCACGTCCTTGAGCATGTTCACCATCAGGAAGTTGGTGCGCTCGTCCATCACGCGTGGTGCAAACACGGGTGGCTGCGGTTCAAACACAGCGTCGTCCGCGTCGTCGGTTGATGATGTTGCAGTACCGGTTGAGAGGTCTTCGCTGACCAGCGCGTCGCTGGCTGCAATGCCGCTGCCGCGAGATTGTTCATCGGCGGTTTCGTTTTCCAGCATCGCCAGAGTGGCAGCTTGTTCGGCTTCGGCTTTCAGGTCATCGCAACCGTGACGGCAGGCAAGGGCCGGGTTGGCCTTGAACAGCAGGGTGCCAGCGGAATCTTCAATGCTATCTATATAGAATGGCTGAATTGCAAAGCCACCGTTGGCCAGGGCGGCATAGCCGGTGGCCAGCTCGATCGGCGCGACCGCGCTTGCACCCAGTGCCAACGACAAATCGGCACTCAGGCGACCTTTCGGGAAGCCGAAGGGTTCAATGTAGCGAACTGCGGTACGTGGCCCCATTTGCTTCAGGATGCGAATGGAGACCAGATTCTGGGAGCGATACAGGCCTTCACGCAGACGCGTTGGACCATAGAATTTGCCGCTGTAGTTTTCCGGGCGCCAGGTGCTTTCCAGTGACGCATCGCGGAATACCACCGGGGCGTCGTTGATGACGCTGGCCGGCGTAAAGCCGTTTTCCAGTGCAGCACTATAAATGAAGGCCTTGAAGGAGGAGCCGGGTTGGCGCAATGCCTGGGTGGCACGGTTGAACTGGTTGGCGGATTGTTCAAAGCCGCCGCTTAGGGCCTGAATCGCACCGTTGTTGGGGTTTAGCGACACAATCGCACCTTCGGCTTCCGGCGGCTCGCCCAGTAACAACTGGCCATCGCGTTCTTCAACCCAGATTTGCATGCCCTGACTTAATACGTCGGCGGTTTTTTCCGGTTTGGCACCGGTGGCGTTAACGTGGATATAGCGAGCAGCCCATTCCACACCGGCAAATGGCAAGCGGGCAGTGCCATCTTCCATCACCAGCCAGGCCCCGTCGTCATCTACTTTGGCAACAATCGCATGTTGCAGGTTGCCCTTGCTGTCTTCCTTGCTCAACAGGTGCTGCCATTGTTCGATGGTGGCTGCCCAATTGATCTGGCTGTCGCTGTTCTGGTCTTGTGTTGCCCACTCAGGGAGGTCGTCGCTGCTGATGTTGCTGTTGTCGTCTTCACCCAGCAGAACCGGTTTGACGCTGTTGGCTTCCCAGCGGTAGCCATGGGCGCGGTCGTAGTTCAGCAGGCCGCGTTGCAAGGCCAGGGTGGCCGCTTCCTGACGGCGGCTGTCGAGCGTGGTTTTAACCACATAGCCTTCGGTGTAGGTCTTGTTGCCATAGCGCTCCACCATGTCGCGGCGCACCATTTCGGCAATATAAGGAGCGGTTACTTCGGACGTAGCGCCATGGTATTCCGCCGTGATTGGGGCAACCAGAGCCGTGTCGAACTGCTCGGTGGTGATCTTGCCCAGTGTGTGCATCCGGGCCAGCACGTAGTTGCGGCGGGATTTGGCGCGCTCCGGGTTGCGGATCGGGTTGGCGGCGGAAGGTGCCTGCGGCAGGCCGGCGATCATGGCCGTTTCGGCCAGAGTTAATTCGTTTATTGATTTACCGTAATAAACCTGAGCGGCGGCTTCGATACCATAAGCCCGTTTGCCCAAATATATTTTATTAATATAAAGCTCGAGAATTTCTTCCTTGCTGAGCGTTTTTTCGATTTTTAATGCCAGTAATATTTCCGTGAATTTACGGGCGAAGGTTTTCTCGCTGCTGAGGTAGTAGTTCTTGGCGACCTGCATGGTGATGGTACTGCCGCCGGATTTCTTTCTGCCAGTGCGAATCAGTTCCAGCGTGGCGCGCAGAAGTCCTTTAATATCGACGCCATAGTGCTCGAAAAACGCATCGTCTTCGGACGCCAGCAATGCATCGATAAAGGTCTGGGGGACTTCGCTGTAAGGCAACGGGGATCGACGTTTTTCGCCGTACTCACTGATGAGCTTGCCATCAGCAGTATAGATTCGCAGCGGCGTTTGCAGATCGACGTCGCGCAGCTGTTCAGGATCAGGCAGATCCGGGGCCAGATATAGATAAATGGCCATGCAGACAATGCCCGTTCCGGAGGCGATTGCCAGTATTAGCCAGCTGAAGAATTTTATTGCAGATTTAAGAAAGCTCATAAGATAAATAGCGTTGACGGCGTAGTCTCTTGCGCAGTCGCGGCATTATAAGCCTTTTTTGTCCTTTTTATAGGATTGTGCTTATAATGACCGCCCAAATATAGGATTATTCTGAGCTTGTTGATGCAAGCTCTCGATTTTCAAGGGGATTTTGTGGTGCTGGCTAGCTTGTTTGGCAAGAAGGGCAAAGCCCTTCTTGGAGTGGACATCAGTTCCACGTCAGTTAAGGTCCTGGAATTAAGTCACTCTGACGCCGGTTACCGGGTTGAAGCCTATGCTTCAGAACCCCTGCCTAACGATGCCATTGTGGAGCAGAATATCCACAATGACGAAGAAGTCGGCGAAGCCATCAAAAGGGCGCTGACCAAATCCCGTTCATCTGCCAGTAAGGCAGCACTTGCCGTCGCCGGTTCCGCGGTGATTACAAAAAATATTCAAATGAACGCCAATCTGAACGATGCCGAGATGGATATTCAGATTCGCGCCGAAGCCGACCAGTACATTCCGTACCCGCTGGAAGAAGTTTCCCTCGACTGGGAGATTCAGGGCACCCTCGAAAATAACGAAGGTGTGGTGGATGTTCTGCTGGCAGCCTGTCGTTCCGAAACGGTCGAACGTCGCAAAGATGCGGTCGAGTACGCAGACCTCGAAGCTGCAATCGTGGATATTGAAGCCTACTGTACCGAACGCGCGTTCGAGCTGATCAAGCCGCAACTGGAAGACGAATCCCAGCAAACCGTGGCTATCATTGATATTGGTGCGACCATGACGACACTGAGCGTGTTGCACAATGGTGCTTCTATTTATACTCGCGAACAGCTGTTCGGTGGCAATCAGCTCATTGAAGACATCATGCGTCGCTATGGCCTCAACCATCCGGAAGCCATGCTGGCGAAAACCGGTGATGGTCTGCCGCCAGAGTTTGAGCAGGATGTGCTGGAACCGTTCCGTAACGCGGTATTGCAGCAAATCAGCCGCTCCTTGCAGTTCTTTTTCTCGTCCAGCCCGTTCAATGAAGTGAACAGCATCGTTCTGGCTGGCGGCACTGCGGCCCTCGACGGGTTGGCAGAGAAGGTTTCGGAGGAAATGGGGATGCCAACTCTGGTGGCCAATCCATTCCGCGATATGGCGGTGTCTTCGAAGGTTAACGTCAATGTGCTCAGCGCTGATGCACCATCGTTGTTGGTTGCTTGCGGTCTTGCGATGAGAGGGTCCCGTTAATGGCAAATATTAACCTGTTGCCGTGGCGTGAAGAGCTGCGGCAGGAGAACCAGAAGCAATTTCTGATGCTGGTCGGTTTGGTGGCGGGTGTCGCTGCCTTTCTGATTTTCAGTGTCAGTGGGTATTACGACGGCGAGCTGAGTCACCAGAACGCACGTAACAACTACCTGAAGAAAGAAATTACCGCCATCGACAAGCGCATTGCCGAGATCAATGAGCTGACGGATACCCGTAAGCAGCTGATTGAACGCATGGAGCTGATCCAGAACCTGCAAGGTAACCGTCCGGTGATCGTGCGTTTGTTTGATGATCTGGCGCGTGCAGTGCCGGATGACCTGTTCTACACCTCGCTGGATGTGACCGGTGAGCGCGTTCTGGTGCAGGGTGAGGCCAAATCGAACAACCGGGTGGCGGCGCTGATGCGTACCTTTGATGAGTCCGAGTGGTTCACCGATCCGTCCTTGTTGGGGGTGAAGGCACTGGACAATGGCCGTAACCAGTTTGAGGTCGCCATGAAGCGCGTAGAACCTCGTAACAACGAGGAGCTTTAAGATGGCTGCCAAGGGTTTCGACTTCAACGCCTGGCGTGAAAAGCTCGGCGAGCTTGATGTTAACGACATCAATGAAATCGACTGGAACGACATGGGTAGCTGGCCGCTGCCGGGCAAGATTTTTTTCTGCGTACTGGTGTTTGTCGCCGTTATTGTGGGTGGTTACTTTCTGCTGGTTGCTGATACAAGTGAGAGCCTGGACCGCGCGATCGCTCAGGAAACCACGCTCAAGAAAGACATCGAGCGCAAGGCGTTCCGGGCTGCCAATCTGGATGCCTACCGGGCCCAGCTGGCAGAAATGCAGGAAAGCTTTGGCTCCTTGCTGAAGCAGCTGCCAAAAGACACCGAAGTGCCGGGTCTGGTTGACGACATCAGTGCTACTGCACTGGGTGCCGGTTTGCAGTTGGACGCTATTTCGCCACAACCACTGCGCGAAGCAGAATTTTATAACGAGCTGCCGATCACCATTGAGGTGCGTGGCGGCTATCATGAAATGGGTGCGTTTGTGTCCGGTGTGGCGGCCTTGCCACGAATCGTGACGCTGCACGATTTTTCGATTTCGTCGGCCAAGCAGGACAGTGGTGAGCTGAAAATGAAGATCCTGGCCAAAACCTATCAGTACGGTGGTGGCGAGGATGACTAAGATGTTCCGACTGATTGCCGTCGTACTGGCTGGATCGTTTCTGGGAGCTTGCTCGGAAACCGGTAACACCGATTTGCAACAATACGTGAAGCAGACGATGGCCAAGCCTCGTGGCCGTATTGAACCAATTCCGGTGTTCAAACCGTACGAATATTTCAGCTACAGCGCGGCGGGCCTGCGTTCGCCATTCGAGCTGCCTGTGGTGGTGGATAAAAGCCTGAGCGGCATGGCGCCTTCCAGTAATGTGCGGCCGGACTTCGACCGCCCGAAAGAGCACCTTGAGCAATACCCGCTCGGTGAGCTTTCCATGGTGGGTACCATGCGTGGTGCAGATGAGGTGCTGTGGGCACTGATTCGCGACGGCGATGGCAGCGTAGTGCGAGTGCACGAAGGATATTACATGGGCCAGAACCACGGACGCATTCTGTCGGTGTCTGGTAACCGGTTAAGTTTGATTGAAATTGTTCCGAATGGCCTGGGTGGCTGGGTTGAACGTCCTAAAACAATAGCTCTTGAAGGATTAGGCGGAGAAAACTGATATGAACCTCTTTAGCACTCTGGCCAGAACGGTGGTCGCACTGGGTGTGTTGCTGGCCTCTGGTGTAGCCTCCGCCGCCATGCTGAACGACATCCGTTTTTCGTCCCTGCCGGGCGACGTGACTGAAATTTTGCTCGAATTTGACGGTGCGGCTCCGGACATCAGTGGCTACACCATTGAAAAGCCCGCCCGTATTGCCATTGATATGCCCGGGGTTGTCAGCGGCCTGAAATCCAAGCGTCATCAGATTGGTGCCGGTAACGCCCGTTCTGCGGTGGTGCTGACCACTCAGGATCGATCCCGTCTGGTGATCAACCTGTCTCGCATGGTGCCTTATACAACAACCGCAGAAGGTAACACCCTGCTGGTTCGAGTGGGCTCTGAACAAGCCCCTGCAACCATCGACACCCCAGACACTGGCGCCATGGTTGCCGTGACTCCGGCTCGCTCCGCTGCCAATGCCGCCCTCAAGGTGGTTAACGTCGACTTCCGCCGTGGTGAGCTGGGCGACGGTCAGGTTCAGATCATGCTGAACGATCCGAAAGCGTCTGCCAATATCCGTCGCGAAGGTTCCAAAATCATCGCCGACCTGGAAGGTGTGCGTCTGCCGCGTGAACTCAGCCGTCGTCTGGATGTAACTGACTTTGCAACGCCGGTTCAATACGTCGATGCCAAGGATCACGAAGGTGGTACCCGCATTGTGATCGAGCCAACCTCGGATGACTTTGAGTATCTGGCTTATCAGACCGACCGTTTGCTGTCGATCAACGTCTCCGAAGAACAGGAAGAAGTCGCCGCCGAGCGTAAGAAGAAATTCCCGTTCACCGGTGAAAAACTGTCGCTGAACTTCCAGAACATTGAAGTACGTGCGGTATTGCAGCTGATTGCTGACTTCACTGGCTTGAATCTGGTGGCTTCTGACACGGTTCAGGGCAGCATTACCCTGCGCCTGCAAAACGTACCCTGGGATCAGGCGCTGGATCTGGTGCTGAAAACCAAGGCACTGGGTAAGCGTCAGATGGGCTCTGTGCTGTTGATTGCTCCGGCGGAAGAAATTGCCGCGCGTGAGAAGATTGAACTGGAAGCGGTCAAGCAGGTTGAAGAGCTGGCGCCGCTGGTGCAGGAGTTCATGCAGTTCAACTACGCCAAGGCCGCTGATATTGCCAACATCCTTACCTCTGGTGAGGGTGGTCTGCTGTCCGAGCGTGGTTCTGCAGTCGTTGATGAGCGTACCAACACCATTTTGATGAAAGACACCGCGGCTAACCTCGAAAAAGTGCGTGAAGCACTGGTGATGCTCGACGTGCCAGTTCGACAGGTGCTGATCGAAGCGCGCATTGTCAGCGCCTCAACCACCGTGGGCGAAGAAATGGGCGTCAAGTGGGGTGGCGGTTTCTACAAGGACAACGGCTCCAACTGGACCACCGCCGGTGGCAGCCAGACTACCCTGTCCGAAGCCAACCAGATCCTGTTTGACCGCGCCTCCGGTGACAGCAGCAGCGAGCTGAGCTTGTCTGATGCCAACATCGTTGATTTTGCCGCCACCGCCAGCAACGCCTCAACCTTTGCGATTGGTTATCAGACGGCGGATTACCTGCTGGATCTGGAACTGTCTGCGATTGAGACCGACGGCCGTGCAGAAATTGTTTCCCAGCCGCGAGTGATCACCGCCGATGGTCAGACCGCCTTTATTGAATCCGGTACCGAGATTCCATATCAGGAAGCGACCTCCAGTGGTGCTACTTCGACCTCCTTCAAGTCAGCGGTACTGCGCCTTGAAGTGACGCCGCAGATCACCCCGGATGACCGCATTATCATGGATCTGGTGATCAACCAGGACTCGGTAGGTGAGACGACTGCATCGGGTATTCCAACGATCAATACCAACGCTGTGCAGACACAAGTGTTGGTAGACAATGGCGAGACAGTGGTACTTGGTGGTATCTTCCGGTCTGAGCAGGTTAAATCCGTCAGCAAGACACCGTTCTTTGGGGATTTGCCGTTGATTGGTGCACTGTTCCGCTATACCAGCAACTCGGATGACAAGAGCGAACTGCTTGTCTTCATTACACCGAAGCTGCTGAAGGACTCGTTTAATACAAACTAGAATATGCCGTCCGAACAATCGATTTTCCTTGTAGGGCCAATGGGGGCTGGAAAGACCACCATTGGCCGTTTGCTTTCTGGTGATTTGCACCGCGAGTTTGTGGACTCTGACAAATTTATCGAAGAGAAGTGTGGGGCTAACATCCCATGGATCTTTGATATGGAAGGGGAGGCAGGCTTTCGCGATCGTGAAGAACAGGCGATCGATATTCTGACCCAGCGAACAGATCTGGTCCTTGCGACCGGTGGTGGCGCGGTGATGAGGGCGGAAAACCGCAAGCATCTGCGCAGCCGTGGCGTTGTTGTATACCTTTGCACCTCGGTAGAACAGCAAATTGCCCGTACCGCCAAGGACAAGAACCGTCCCCTGCTGCAAACGGAAAACCCTGCCCAGGTATTGCAGGAACTCTTCAAAAAGCGCGATCCGCTGTACCGCGAGGTCGCTCACATCGTATTGCAAACCGACCAGCGCAACCCGCGCTGGGTCGTTAACGAAATCCGCAAGCGCGTCAAGGCTCTGTCATGAAAACCGTGAACGTTGATCTGGGTGATCGCAGCTACCCGATTTATATTGGTGAATCCCTGTTTGAGCAGCCTGAACTGCTGACTCGCCACGTGCATGGCAAGCAGGTCATGGTGGTGACCAACGAGACTATTGCGCCACTGTATCTGGCCGCCATTGAATCGATGCTGGCAACTGCTGATGTGCAGGTGGATGCGGTTGTGTTGCCGGACGGCGAAAAGTACAAGACGCTGGAGACGGTTAATCTGATCTTCGACGCCTTGCTGGAAAAAGGTCATAACCGTACGACGACTCTGATTGCGTTGGGTGGCGGTGTGATTGGTGATATGTGTGGCTTTGCTGCCGCCAGTTACCAGCGCGGTGTGAATTTTGTGCAAGTGCCGACTACATTGCTGTCGCAGGTGGATTCTTCCGTTGGTGGCAAAACCGGCGTGAACCACCCGTTGGGCAAGAACATGATCGGTGCGTTTTATCAGCCCCAAGCGGTGCTGATTAACACCGATACCCTGAAAACACTGCCGCCGCGTGAGCTGTCTGCGGGCATGGCGGAAGTGATCAAGTACGGTCTGATCGCCGACAAGTCGTTCTATGACTGGATTGATGCCAATATCGATGGCCTGATGGCAGGCGACTCAGAACTGCTGGCAGAAGCCATTCGTGTTTCCTGTGAATGCAAGGCCGACGTGGTGGCGCAGGACGAACGTGAAGGTGGAATTCGCGCCATTCTGAACCTGGGTCACACCTTTGGTCATGCCATCGAAGCCCATCAGGGGTATGGTAACTGGCTCCATGGTGAAGCCGTGGGAACGGGTATGTTGATGGCGGCGGATTACGGCTGTCGCAGCGGTGCGCTGACCAATGCTGAAGTCGCCGACCTGAAAGCCATGCTGGTGAAAGCCGGCTTGCCGGTGGCAGCTCCGTCCGATATGTCCATCGAAGATTTTCTGTCGCGCATGCAAATTGACAAAAAAGTGCTGGATGGCCGGATACGTTTGGTATTGTTGCAGTCTATTGGCAACGCTTTTGTAACTTCAGACGTGGATCAGCAGCTTTTGCGTCAGACTCTGCAACAGGGTGCGCTGGAAGGCTACTGACCAAGGCAATGCAGGAGGATGTATGACATCCACATTGGACGCCACAGCTGCTGGCATGGACGCCTATCATTCCCCGGCTCGCTATCTTGAGCTGATTTGCCATCTCGGAAACTACTCGCCTTTATTGGTCGCAGTGTCCAGTCAGGATGCTGCGCAGCTGCAGCAATTACGCACCGCTGTTGTGGCTCAGCATCAAACGACTTCCGTTGTGATTCCTCTGGCTGCCAACCAGCTTGGCAGTTCGGCCTTGTTGACCGGTCTGGTCGCCCAGCAGTTGGGTATTCAGTCATTACCGGCGGATGAAGTGTCTGCCCGCGAAGTATTGCTGGAATTTGCCCGCCGCCGGGCGGAAGAATCAGATCCCGCCATTGTTATTATTGATCAGGCAGAACAGCTGTCCGACGACATGCTGGCGGCGATTGGTCATTTGGCCCTGATGGCCAGTCATGCGATTTCATTTTGTCTGTTTGGTCTTAAAGGCTTCGATAGCCAGCTGCGTGAAGGCCCAACAGCGGCACCGGTGTACCGCATTCAGCTGGATACCATGACCGCCGACGATGCCTCCGCCGCCTTCGACGATCTGGAGTTCGACTTCCCTGGCCAGTTGGACGAACTGGAACTGCCGGATGACTTCGACGCCGATCTGGTTGAGCTGTCGGCCGATGCTCGCGACAGTCAGCACCTGCATGCCGCTCCGGCTCATTCTGCCAAGGCTTCCACCGAGCCGCTGTCCGGTGCCGATGAGGAACTTCTGGCTTCCTTGAAAGCGGCGTCCGCCAAAGTGACCGAGCGGGCGCTGGATTCTGCCGTCAGTCATAAAGCTGCCAGTCATAAAGCCGCCAGTCATGAAGACACCAGGAGCAAGAACCTGCAGGGGCGGTTAAAGGCCATGATGGCCGGATTCTCTATGCCGCAAGGTAAAGCGTCTATTAAACCGCTGTATCTTATTCTTCCGTCCGTTGCGCTGCTGACGTTGTTGGCGCTGGGCTGGCTGTACTCGTCGGAGGAACAGCAGGCGGTGGAGGTCACTCAGCTGGAGATCCCGGATGTGGTTCGCAGCAGCGGAACGTCTTCGGTTGTTGCTGGCAGTAATCGTGGTATTGAAGCCACTGCTGGTTCGGATGATTCGGCGTCGTCTTCTGTATCTACTATTAATAAAGGTAATAACGGTTCATTGAACACGTCATCTGAACCGACATCGCCTTCCGCCGATACGCCGGCTGTCATTGCTGAAACCGGCGCCAGTGAGTCTGAACAGCCACCTGTTGCTGCGGTTGCGCAGCAGAAAGCCTCTGAACAAGCGACTACTGATGCGGCAGTCGTTAGTGAAAAATCGCCAGAATCTTCTGAAACAGTGGTCAATGTGCCCGAGGAAGCAACCGCCAGTGGCAGCGCCTATCCGGCCTGGTTGATGTCCGGTGACGGCTGGGGTGTGCAGTTGATTGGCACCTCGGATCAGGCCGGTGCAGTGGCGTATGTTGAACGCTGGCAGCAGTCTGCTGCTGACCATTTGTTGTGGTATCGCACCGAGCGTAACGGCAAACCATGGTTTGTGGTGCTGGGTGGCGAATTCAAAACGCGAGAACAAGCAACTAATTGGGCCTCCGCATTGCCCGCAAAAATGAAAAATGGCACCCCATGGGTGCGAAAACTTGGCGCAGTTCGCCCTCAAATCGAATTTAATTAACCTGCCTCTTGGCCCAGTGTTTGCTGGGCTTTTCGCCTTGTTATCCGGCTGAAATAGTCGGATTGATCACGCCGTAAACGCCCTCCAATTGTGAGAATCGGCCCACATGTGTAGAATGTGTGTCCTTTTGTCTCTAAATTGCTCGCATTTTGAGCAGCCTGCTGACCCGTCAGCAGAGCATAAAACTAATAGAAATTTTTGGTGAGAGCTGTTCTATGAGAACTGGTCTGTATACTCCAGGCGACTACAAAGACAACTGTGGTTTTGGCCTGCTAGCCCACTTGAAGGGCCAGCCTAGCCATGAGTTGTTGACGACTGCAATCCAGTCCCTGACATGCATGACGCACCGTGGCGGCATTGCAGCGGACGGCAAAACCGGTGACGGCTGTGGCCTGTTGCTGCAAAAGCCGGACTCTTTCCTGCGCGCCGTGGCGCAGGAAGGTGGTATCGAGCTGCCAGCACAATACGCCGTCGGCATGCTGTTCCTTGATTTGGACGAGGCCATTGCGGCCGAACAAAAAGCAGCCATTACGACAGCCATTGAAGGTCAGGGTCTGACCGTTCTGGGCTGGCGTCTGGTGCCAACCAACAACGACTGTCTGGGGCCAATGGCACTGGACTGCTTGCCACGCTTCGAGCAGATTTTCATTGCCAGCAATGAAACCCTGAGCGATGCCGAGCTGGACGTGAAACTGTTCTACGCTCGCCGCTATGCCGAGAAAGCGCTGGTTCAATACCCGGACTTCTACATCGCCAGCCTGTCGACCCGTGTACTGTCGTACAAGGGTCTGACCATGCCGGTCGATCTGCCGAATTTCTACCTGGATCTGGGTGACGAGCGTCTGGAAACCGCCATTTGTGTGTTCCACCAACGTTTCTCCACCAACACCATGCCGCGCTGGCAGCTGGCTCAGCCTTTCCGCATGCTGGCGCACAACGGTGAGATCAACACCATTCAGGGTAACCGCAACTGGGCCAACGCCCGTGCCAGCAAGTTTGACAGCCCGCTGCTGCCAAACCTGAGCGACATCGCGCCGGTTGTGAACACCACTGGGTCTGACTCCTCCTCCATGGATAACATGCTGGAGCTGCTGACCACCGGTGGCATGAGCCTGTTCCGTGCTATCCGTATGATGATTCCACCTGCCTGGCAGAACGTGGAAACCATGGATTCCGATCTGCGTGCCTTCTACGAGTACAACTCCATGCACATGGAGCCGTGGGATGGTCCTGCCGGTCTGGTAATCACTGACGGCCGTTATGCGGTCTGTGGTCTGGACCGTAACGGTCTGCGTCCATCCCGTTGGGTGATCACCGACAACGATTTCATCACCGTTGCTTCCGAAGTAGGTACTTACAACTACGCCCCTGAGTCTGTGGTTGCCAAGGGCCGTGTTGGCCCGGGCCAGATCCTTGCGATCGACACCCAGGAAGGCAAGTTGCTGAAAACTGACGATATCGATAACGCCCTCAAGGCCGAGAAGCCTTACAAGAAGTGGCTGCGTGAGAACGCCATTCGAATCGAAAGCTCGCTGTACCTGCAGCACGCTGGTCTGGATGATATGACCGGTGACGAGCTGATGTCGCACCAGAAACTGCATCTGGTCACCAACGAAGAGCGTGATCAGGTTCTGCGTCCAATGGGTGAAGAAGGTCAGGAAGCCACTGGTTCCATGGGTGACGATACCCCAATGGCCGTGCTGTCTGGTCGTGTGCGTCACGTTGCCGACTACTTCCGTCAGCAATTTGCCCAGGTAACCAACCCGCCAATCGATCCGCTGCGTGAAGCGATCGTGATGTCGCTGGAAACCTGTATCGGTGCCGAGAAAAACGTTTTTGAACAAACGCCGGACCACGCCGAGCGTATCATTCTGACGTCACCGGTGTTGTCACCGCTGAAATTTGTTGGTCTGACCAGCAACAAGTCCGATGCCTTCCGTACCCAACGTTTGCCGCTGGCCTACGATCCGGCGATCGGCCTCAAGCAAGCGATTGTTAACCTGACCGAAGCCGCTGCCAAAGCGATTCAGGACGGCTCCGTTATCCTGATTCTGAGCGACCAGCACGTGGCCGAAGGCCAGCTGCTGATTCCAGCCGTGATGGCGACCGGTGCGGTTCACCACCACCTGGTGGAAAGCGGTCTGCGTACCAGCGGTAACATCATCGTAGAAACCGGCGACGCCCGCGACCCACACCACTTTGCGGTGTTGTTGGGCTTCGGTGCAACGGCCGTTTACCCATGGCTGTCCTACGACATCCTGACCGACTTGCACCGCAGCGGCGAACTGCTGGGTGACCCTCTGAAGTCGCACCACAACTACCGCAAGGCGGTCCGTAAGGGCCTGATGAAAGTGATGTCCAAAATGGGTATCTCCACCATCACCTCTTACCGCGGCTCCCAGCTGTTTGAAGGTGTTGGCCTCAGCAAGGAAGTGGTCGACCTGTGTTTCCGTGGCGTGACCAGCCGTATCGGTGGTGCCACTTTCGAAGACTTTGAAGCCGACCTGCAACTGGTTGCTGACAAAGCCTGGAAGAAGCGCAAGAAACTGGATCAGGGCGGTTTGCTGAAATACGTTCACGGCGGCGAATACCACGCCTACAACCCGGACGTGATCAAGAACATTCAGGAAGCGGTACAAACCAACAGCCAGGCGGCCTATGACCGTTTTGCTGAGCTGGTTAACAAGCGCTCTCCTGCAACCCTGCGTGACCTGCTGACCTTCCGTAAGGACGTTCAGGCCATCGATATCAGCGAAGTGGAGCCGGCCGAAGCCATGTTCCCACGCTTCGATACCGCGGCCATGTCTCTGGGTGCGCTGTCTCCGGAAGCCCATGAAGCGCTGGCTGAAGCCATGAACGAACTGGGTGGTCGCTCCAACTCCGGTGAGGGTGGTGAAGATCCACTGCGTTATGGCACCAGCCGTAACTCCAAGATCAAGCAGATTGCATCTGGCCGTTTTGGTGTAACCCCGCACTACCTGTCCAGCGCTGAAGTGCTGCAGATCAAGGTAGCCCAGGGCGCCAAGCCGGGTGAAGGTGGTCAGCTGCCAGGTGGCAAGGTTAACGATCTGATCGCGACCCTGCGTTACTCTGTGCCAGGTGTGACTCTGATTTCACCGCCGCCGCACCATGACATTTACTCGATTGAGGATTTGGCTCAGCTGATATTTGACCTCAAGCAGGTGAACCCATCTGCACTGGTGTCTGTGAAGCTGGTGTCCGAGCCAGGTGTGGGCACCATTGCTGCGGGTGTTGCCAAGGCTTACGCCGACCTGATCACCATTTCCGGTTACGACGGTGGTACTGCGGCATCTCCGCTGACTTCCATCAAGTATGCCGGTTCGCCATGGGAACTGGGTCTGTCCGAAGCGCATCAGGCGCTGCGTGCCAACGACCTGCGTGGCAAGGTTCGGGTACAAACCGACGGTGGTCTGAAGACCGGTCTGGACGTTGTTAAAGCAGCGATTCTGGGCGCCGAGTCCTTCGGTTTTGGTACTCTGCCAATGGTGGCTGTGGGTTGTAAGTACCTGCGTATTTGTCACCTCAACAACTGTGCCACCGGTGTTGCCACCCAGGACGATAACCTGCGTGACAAGCACTACATCGGCACCGCTGACATGGTTAAAAACTACTTCCGCTTCCTGGCGGAAGAAGTACGTGGCTGGATGGCTCAGCTGGGTATTCGCACCATGCAGGAACTGGTGGGTCGTACCGATCTGCTGGACGTTCTGGAAGGTGTATCCAGCAAGCAGCGTCACCTCGACCTGAGCCCACTGCTGTCCAACGATCAGATTCCGGCTGATAAGCCGCACACTGTAGAAGTGGATCGCAACACGCCGTTCGATGAAGGCCTGCTGGCCGAGCGCATGGTGGCAGAAACCATCGGTGCTATCGACGCCAAGCTGGGTGGTCATTTCGATTTCGAAATCACCAACTGTGACCGTTCTGTGGGTGCCCGTCTGTCTGGTGAAATCGCCAAGCGTTACGGCAACCAGGGCATGGCGGCCAAGCCAATCCGTCTGAACCTGAAAGGCATTGCCGGTCAGTCCTTCGGTGTCTGGAACGCCGGTGGTCTGGAAATGGTGCTGGAAGGCGACGCCAACGACTACGTGGGTAAAGGCATGACTGGCGGTAAGCTGGTGATCTACCCGCCAAAAGGCTCCACCTTCAAGACCAACCACACCTCTATCGTGGGTAACACCTGTCTGTACGGTGCCACCGGCGGTAAGTTGCTGGCGGCTGGCCGTGCGGGTGAGCGTTTTGGTGTTCGTAACTCCGGCGCTCACGCCGTGGTTGAAGGTGCCGGTGACCACTGCTGTGAATACATGACTGGCGGTGTGGTGTGTGTACTGGGTGAAACCGGTTACAACTTCGGTGCCGGTATGACCGGTGGTTTCGCTTACGTACTGGATCTGGATAACAGCTTCGTCGACAAGTACAACCACGAACTGGTAGACATCAACCGTATCTCCAACGAAGAAACCGAAGCGCATCGTAACCACCTGCGCAGCGTGATTCGTGAGTTCGTTGCTGAAACAGGCAGTGCCTGGGGTCAGGAAATCCTTGATGATTTCGAACGCTTCATCGGCAAGTTCTGGCTGGTTAAACCAAAGGCCGCTGATCTGCAGCAGCTGCTGAAAAACACCCGTGCTCGTCCTGAGTAAGCACGGCTAAACACTGGACGAGTAGAGAGAGGTTCAAGATGACAGTACGTCTGAACAATAATTTTCAGTTTGTTGAAGTGGGTCGTCAGGACCCGAAGAAGAAAGCTGTATCCCTGCGTAAGAAGCAGTTCGTGGAAATCTACGAGCCATTCACCCAGGAACAGGTAAACGACCAGGCACACCGTTGTTTGGCTTGTGGTAACCCATATTGCGAATGGAAGTGCCCGGTACACAACTACATCCCGAACTGGCTGAAACTGGCCAGTGAGGGCAACATCCTGGAAGCGGTTGAGCTGAGCCATCAGACCAACTCGCTGCCAGAAGTGTGTGGCCGTGTGTGCCCGCAGGATCGTCTGTGTGAAGGCTCCTGTACCCTGAACGACGGCTTTGGTGCGGTGACTATCGGTAACGTTGAGAAATACATTACCGATACCGCGTTCGCCATGGGCTGGAAGCCGGACCTGTCACAGGTTGTACCGACTGGCAAGCGCGTTGCCATCATCGGTGCTGGCCCTGCGGGGCTTGGCTGTGCTGATATTCTGGCGCGTAACGGCGTTACCCCGGTGGTATTCGACAAGTACCCGGAAATCGGTGGTCTGCTGACCTTCGGTATTCCTGAGTTCAAGCTCGAAAAATCCGTCATGTCCAACCGTCGCGAAGTGTTCGAAGGCATGGGCGTTGAGTTCCGTCTGAACACCGAAGTAGGCAAGGACGTCGACTTCCAGGACATCATCGACGAGTTCGATGCGGTGTTCCTGGGCATGGGTACCTACAACTACATGAAAGGCGGCTTCCCGGGTGAAGATCTGCCGGGCGTACACGACGCGCTGGATTTCCTGATCTCCAACGTCAACCGCAATCTGGGCTTTGAGAAAGACGAAGCTGACTTCATCTCCATGAAGGGCAAACAGGTGGTGGTACTGGGTGGTGGTGACACCGCGATGGACTGTAACCGTACGTCCATCCGTCAGGGTGCCAAGAAGGTGACCTGTGCTTACCGTCGTGACGAAGAGAACATGCCGGGCTCCAAGCGTGAAGTGGTTAACGCACGCGAAGAGGGCGTCAAGTTCCTGTTCAACCGTCAGCCTGTTGCCATTATTGGTGAAGACAAGGTTGAAGGCGTTAAGGTAGTCACTACAGAAATGGGTGAGCCAGACGAGAACGGTCGTCGTCGTCCACAGGTGGTGGAAGGTTCTGAAGAAATCCTGCCAGCGGATGCTGTTCTGGTGGCCTTCGGTTTCCGTCCAAGCCCGGCGCCATGGTTTGAGAAGTTCGGTATCGAACTGAACAGCTGGCAAGGTGTGGTTGCACCAGCGGAACAGAAGTACGCTCACCAGACTACCAACGAAAAAATCTTCGCCGGTGGTGACATGGTACGTGGCTCTGACCTGGTGGTTACCGCCATTTACGAAGGCCGTAACGCCGCCGAAGGTATCCTTGATTACCTCGATGTGTGACACATCTCATAAAATGTGATGAACGGTAGAAAACGCGGCTTCGGCCGCGTTTTTTGTAGGTGGTCGTCAGTAAGCCGTAAGTGTTATCCTCCAGCGTCTGTATTTGTCAGGAATTGCCTCAAGGGAGTTTGCCCGTATGTCATTTCGCAGTTTATTGGTCATGTTGATGTTGGCTGGCGGTCTATCGGCGTGTGGCGGTGGCGGCTCAGTGTCGGATGCCAATACGGGTGGTTCGTCCTCAGGTGGTTCCTCCGGATCTTCCGGTGCCGACGTCAGCCCTGCGCTGGGCAGTGGCACGGGTGCCGATTTTGAATCCGGCGTGATTACCCTGTCTGCCGATTACGCCCTTGTGGGTGGCAGCGTCACCGTGACTGTGGATGGCGTTGATACCAACAGCGAAAACGAAAGCCTGACAGACACTTATGGCTATGTATTCAGTGCAGAGTGTGAATCTGCCGAATTCTCTATTGCCAGTACCTTCAGTTCAACCAACTCGATCAGCACTACCTACCGTAACCGCGGTTGCCCTGATGACGATACCATTACCGTTAGCATGTATAGCGTGGACACCACGGATAGCTCCCTCGGTTCCCTGATCGCAACGGCGACCACGACTATTCAAACGGATTACCCATCCCTTGGCTCGTCATCCGGTGCATCGTTTGTGGAAGGCGAGATCGAAGGTGACCTGGAGCTGACCGATGAGGCCGGTACCAGCCTGTCGGTGAATCTGGTTAACCCGCTGGATTCCAATGCCCTGATTACCGATTCAACTTACATTGGCCGTTGGTTCAGTGACTGTGAAGACGGTACGTTTTCGATCATCCGCGCGACCAATTCAACGGGTACCTTTGAAAACCAGTACCTTGCGGACTATGCCGACTGTGCGGGTGACAACAACATCAGCCTGCTCGTATCGGGCTCAGACACATCAAACTGTAGCCTCGCTGACACCAGCGGTTGTTACGCCACATTGAATGCAACCATTGAAGTAACCCTCGGAGAAGATCCTGAGCTGGGCGTACTGGTTGATGACACCTTCTACGCCGAGCTGCTGGTCAACGGCATGCGTGAGAGCGAATACGGTGACAGCCCGACGTCAGACTCCGTGGATGACGAAGACAAACTGGCTGCCGGTGGCACCATGCTGATCAAGGCCAATATCGTTGATGCCAACAACAGCAATGGCCAGATTTCTGGTACGACTTACGGTGTTAGCCTGACGTCCGGCTGTGTGGCGGATGGTGATGCAACACTGGATGAAGCAGAGAAGACCACCACGTCCGGCGAAGTTCGCTTCACTTATACTGCTGCCGGCTGTTTGTCCGATGAATTTCAGGCCCACCTGTATACCGTCGAAGACGGTGCACTGGCTACGCGTCTGACCACGACGGCAATTACCGGCATTATCTTTATTCAACCGGCAGAGGTTGGTGGTATCAGCTTCGACAGTGTTGATGATACTTCGCTGGCCATCAAGGACACCGGTAACCCGAATATCCCTGAGTATACGACGGTGTACTTCACCGTTTATGACCAGCAAGGTCAGGCTGTTGAAGGCCAGGAAGTTTCTTTTGAACTGACCAATACCACGGGTGGTATTACCCTTGGCAGTGGCACTGAAACAGCGACGGATGTGTCGGATACCAATGGTGAAGTCTCGGTCTTGATCAACTCTGGCTCCAGTCATGCAGTGACCTCGGTGCGGGCATCCACCGTATCCGGCGCAGGCGTGACCATTTCCACCAATTCACAGCCAATCACGATTACGACAGGTTATCCGGACCAGGACAGCTTTGAGCTGGTTGCCGATATCTTCAACCCACGAGGCTATGATTACTCTGGCTCTGAGGTTGAACTCACCGTATTTGCTTCTGACCAATACCAGAACCCGGTCGCGGATGGTACCGAAGTTAACTTCACTGCCGAAAGCGGCACCATCACCAGCACCTGTGTGATGAGCGGAGGCTCTTGCTCCGTCACCTGGTACAGCAGCGGCACCCGCCCTGGCAACTTCGATGCGGACCTGCACCGTGTGAATGAAACCTATCCGGTGGATGATCCGGGCACCGCCGAGGACGAGAGGGCTAACACCATTCTGGGTATGACGACCATTACTGCATACACCACAGGTGAGGGTGGTTACACAGACACCAACGGCAATGGCTTGTTCGATGTTCTGGACAGCGGCAGCCCAGAACCATTTGTAGGTCTTGCAGAAGCCTTCCGTGATGATAACTGGGACGGTGACCTGAATGTGTATGACGGTGCCCCGGTTGAAAGCTTCATGGACTTCGATGCCGACGGCTACCACGATTCCGCGGCTTCTTCCGTGTATCAGGGGATTACCTGCTCTGACAGTGCCCTGTCCGCAGGTCACTGTGCCAGCCTGACCCACGTACGTGACTCTATCCGTATCATTCAGAGTGACTCCAATGTGGTGATGCGTTTGTATGAGTCAGCCGATGGCGTCACCTTTGTTGAGAACAACAGCCTTACCTTGAGCGCTACAGGCAGTGGTTCTTTCTACATTCTGCTGCAAGACGGCAATGGCAATTACCCGGCTGAAGGTGTGAACCTGGCGGTGACCGGTGATGGTTATGACATCTTCGACAACAGTGGTGACGTGAGTACCAATACACTGGGCTTCCTGCGCTCAATTAATTCAAGCTACAGCGGTTTGCCGACCTTCGGTAAGCTCTACTACGTTGAATACGACGACGACGATGACCCGGTTGATATCGAACTGACGGTCTCCCACTCTGACTTTGAAGGCGTGTCGATGCGTCTGACCGCACCTTGATTAGTTCTTTCGACTTGCTACCACTGGAATCAATTCAGGGGTAGCAATCTCTGCTATCATCCGGCACTGAATTTTTCGTGACGGATGATGGCATGTCCCAACTCAAAAACGATCGTTTCCTCAAGGCTCTGCTGCGTCAGCCGGTAGACCGTACCCCTATCTGGATGATGCGTCAGGCGGGCCGCTATCTGCCTGAATACAAGGCTACCCGTGCCCATGCTGGTGACTTTATGTCGCTGTGCAAGAATCCTGAGTTGGCCTGTGAAGTGACCATTCAGCCGCTGGAACGCTTCCCGCTGGATGCTGCCATTCTGTTCTCCGATATCCTCACCATTCCGGATGCCATGGGGCTGGGTCTGTACTTTGAAACCGGCGAGGGCCCGCGTTTCAACAAGATCATTCGCACCGAAGCCGATGTACAGGCGCTGTCCGTGGTGAACACCGAGTCCGATCTGGATTACGTGCTGAAAGCAGTGTCGACCATCCGTTCCGAACTGAACGGCCGTGTGCCTCTGATAGGCTTCTCCGGTAGTCCGTGGACACTGGCGACCTACATGGTTGAAGGCGGCTCTTCCAAAGACTTCCGCCACATCAAGGCGATGATGTACGACACGCCGGAGGTTATGCACCAGCTGCTGGATGTGCTGGCCAAATCCGTGATTGATTACCTCAACGCCCAGATCAAAGCCGGTGCTCAGGCGGTACAGGTGTTCGATACCTGGGGCGGTAGCTTGAGTGATGTGTGTTACCGCGAATTCTCGCTGAAGTACATGAAGCAGATTGTTGACGGTCTGATCCGTGAGCACGGCGGCCAGAAGATCCCGGTGATCCTGTTCACCAAGGGTGGTGGTCAGTGGCTGGAAGCCATGGCCGATACCGGTGCCGACGCGCTGGGCCTTGATTGGACCACTGATATTGGTAACGCCCGTGCTCGCGTGGGTGACCGGGTGGCGCTGCAGGGCAATATGGACCCATCGGTATTGTACGCTTCACCGGCGACCATTCGCGCGGAGGTAAAACGCATTCTGGACAGCTACGGTAAGGGCTCCGGTCAGGTATTCAACCTGGGCCATGGTATTCACCAGTTCGTAGACCCGGAACACGCCAAAGCCTTTGTTGAAGCGGTGGTTGAACTCAGCCCTGAATATCATCTGTAAGCCTGACCGCTGACGCGTCAGGCTGGCCCAGCTACGCTTGGGCATTTTCACCAGCAAGCTAGGGGCCCTCTGAAAAACTCTGCACAGCTCTGCGAGTCCTGCAGGTCGTCAGAACAAGGCGGCGAATGCAGCGGAATGGCTGGCCCTTTCCAAATCGGGCCGCGCAGGTTCGCCAACACCGTTCTGGCGGGCTGCAGGCCGCGCCCTGCGGGGATGGCAGGGCATCGCTGACTCTGTGTCGCTGATTTTTGACTTGACCCGCCAGGCCTGCAAATCAGCTTGGTGACTCAGCTTCGCCCTGTCATCCAGAGCGGGCACCGGGTTTTTCAGAGGGGCCCTGGCATCCACTTTGCTTTCTTGCTGGTAAGCCTCTTTTCAGCCTCTCTTTAGCTTTATTATCCCCGCCTCAAAGTAGTATTGACGCTGGCTATCTGTCGGAGACAGGCAGTCAACTCATGATCCTAATCATGCTAAGCTCCAGTATGTCTGTAATGGTCGGAAATGCCCCTTTGGGCCCCGGGTGTGACCAGCCCGGTATGATGGACTTAACTGACAGGGCTTTGCCTTAATATGAATGTTTTCTGGATATTGCTGTTACCCATTTTGGGTATTATGGCCCCCTTGCTTGCGGCCAGACTCGGGCGTTCTGCCTGTGCCTGGGCCACGGCAGTCGCGCCTTTTGCGGCACTTGTCATCCTGATGCAGCAAACCAACGGCGTGTTTGCAGGTCAGGTTGATGCCTTTTCAATGGAATGGATACCGGTCCTTGGACTCAATGTCGAGCTTCACCTTGACGGACTGGCGTACCTCTTTGCCTTGCTGATACTTGGTATTGGCTTGTTGGTCATTCTCTATGCCCGGTACTACCTGTCCGAGCAGGATTCGATGCCCAAATTCTATGCATACCTGATGCTGTTTATGGTGGCCATGTTGGGCATTGTACTGTCCAACAACCTGATTCAGCTGTGGTTTTTCTGGGAACTGACGAGCATCAGTTCCTTCCTGCTGATCAGCTTCTGGTCTCACCGTACCGATGCTCGCAAGGGCGCTCGTATGGCGTTGACCATCACCGGTGCGGGCGGTCTGGCGCTGTTGGCCGCCTTGTTGATGATTGGTCACGTGACTGGTACCTACCAACTCGACGAAGTGCTGGGGATGTCCGATGTGGTGCATGCCAGCGGCTATTATCCGGCCATCCTGGTGCTGTTCCTGTTGGGAGCCTTCACCAAGTCGGCACAGTTTCCGTTCCACTTCTGGCTGCCTCATGCCATGGCGGCACCTACGCCGGTAAGTGCTTACTTGCATTCGGCGACCATGGTGAAAGCCGGTATCTTCCTGATGGCGCGCTTCTTCCCGCTGCTGGCCGATACCGATGCCTGGTTCATTGTTGTTTCATTGACGGGTATGGCGACGCTGTTGGTCGGTGCTTACACCGCGCTGTTCAAACACGATCTGAAAGGCCTGTTGGCGTACTCCACCATCAGTCACCTGGGTCTGATTACCTTGCTGCTGGGTCTGGGCAGTCAGCTGGCGGCGATTGCTGCGGTGTTCCACGTGATCAACCACGCCATTTTCAAGGCGTCGCTGTTTATGGCAGCGGGGATCATTGATCACGAGTCGGGCACCCGTGATATGCGCAAGCTCAATGGCTTGTTCAAGTACATGCCGATTACTGCCACGTTGGCGATGGTGGCCGCAGCCTCAATGGCCGGTGTGCCGTTGCTGAACGGTTTCCTGTCGAAAGAAATGATGTTTGCGGAAACCCTTAACCAGTACACCCTTGGGGCCTTGTCCTGGTGGATTCCGCTGTTGG
Organism: Oceanobacter kriegii DSM 6294; assembly: GCF_000422845.1. Taxonomy (GTDB): domain Bacteria; phylum Pseudomonadota; class Gammaproteobacteria; order Pseudomonadales; family Oceanobacteraceae; genus Oceanobacter; species Oceanobacter kriegii. Next base: position 58,933 of record NZ_AUGV01000019.1, on the reverse strand, counting down.
CGACCGTCGGTGGCGCACTGTCGGTGGCGTACTCGCTGCGCTTTATGCACGACGTGTTCTTCAACGGTGAACCGATTGGCCTGCCGAAAACCCCGCACGAGCCACCACGTTACATGCGGGTGCCGGTCGAGGTCCTGGTGGTGCTGTGTTTGCTGGTGGGTATCTTCCCGCAATTTGTCGTCGGCGACTTGCTGAATGCGGCATCCTCAGCGGTGCTGCAGACCCGTTTGCCGGAATTCCATTTGCACATATGGCACGGCTTTAACGTGCCACTGGCGATGAGTGCAGTGGCCATTACCGTTGGCTCAATGCTGTATATCAAGCGTCGTCACCTGTTCCATTTCCAGGGCCAGTTCAACGAAATGGACGCCAAAATGATTTTCGAAGGACTGGTTCAAAGAACGGTCCGGGTGGCAACAGCAATCCAGAATTGGCTGGATACCGACTCGCTGCAACGAGCGATGTTCCTGTTGCTGTTGTTGGCGCTGGCGATGGTGTCTTACCCGCTGTTGAGCATGGATTCTGTTGAAGGCTCGCGGCCGCAAATTCCGACCAACTGGGTAGTGACCTTCTGTACCGGCCTGTTGATTGTGTCGACCATTTTGACCGTTTGGTGGAGTCATCGTCGTTTACGGGCGCTGTTGGCGCTGTCGGTGGTGGGTCTGGTGGTATCGATCGCCTTTGCCTACTTCTCGGCACCGGATCTGGCGCTGACCCAGCTGTCGGTTGAGGTGGTCACCATTCTGCTGTTCCTGCTGGCGCTGTTCTTCCTGCCCCAGCACAGCCCGGCGCTGGACAGCTCCTTGCGCAAGATTGTTCGAGACCTTGGCATTGCCGCCATGTTTGGCAGTGTGGTGGGAACCATCTGCTACGCCATGCTGACGCGGCCGTTGCACTCGATTTCCGAGTTCTTCCTTGCCAACTCGAAATCCGGCGGCGGTGGTACCAACGTGGTGAACGTGATTCTGGTCGACTTCCGTGGCTTCGATACCCTCGGTGAAATCACCGTACTGGGCATTGCGGCGCTGGGCATCTACAAACTGCTGGCGCGTATCACGCTGGCGATGCCAACCGCCAACAGCGATGGCATTCCATGGTCGAAAGAGAGCCACCCGGTGCTGCTGGCACTGATATCACAGAGCTTGCTGCCGCTGGCGCTGCTGGTATCGGCTTATATCTTCCTGCGTGGTCACAACATGCCAGGCGGTGGTTTTATCGCTGGTCTGATTACCGCCATTGCCTTGATCCAGCAGTACGTTGCCCACGGTGTTGAGTGGATGAAGCAGCGTATGCCGATCAACTATCAGGGACTGATTGCCAGTGGCCTGTGTATTGCCATTTTGTCCGGGGTGGGTAGCTGGTTCTTTGGCCACAACTTCCTCAAGACCTGGTACGACTATTTCTACCTGCCAGGCATCGGCAAGTTCGAACTTGCCAGTGCCATGGTGTTTGATCTGGGAGTGTATTTGACCGTGATTGGTGCAACCCTGCTGATTCTGGCCAACCTCGGCAAGATGACGACGTCCGAGCGCTTGCGGGGAGGTCAGGAATAATGGAGTTCAGTTTTGCTCTGGGTGTCGGCTTTCTGGCCGGCGCCGGTGTGTTCCTGATGCTACGTGGCCAGACGTTCCCGGTGATTCTGGGTCTGACCTTGCTGTCGTATGCCGTCAACCTGTTCCTGTTTGCCAGCGGTCGACTGATGATCGATGGTGCCGCGATTCTGGGCACTGCCGATGCGTACTCTGACCCACTGCCGCAAGCTCTGGTGTTAACGGCCATCGTGATCGGTTTTGCGATGACGGCCTTTGTGATCATTCTGGCCATTCGTGCCCGTACCGACCTTGGCAATGACCAGGTCGACGGACGTGAGTCCTCACTGACCAACGGTGAGTTGCTGGATCGCAAATACCGTAAGGACGTCAAGGAGGCCAAGCGATGATGACGCATTTGCCGGTCTTGCCGATCCTGATTCCAATGGTGATTGGCGCCTTGATGCTGATCCCGCCGTTTAATCAGGTGAATGCGGTGCAGCGCACACTGGGTGCTCTGGCATCCGTGTTGATGCTGATGATCTCGATTCTGTTGTTGGTGGAAGTGGATACCAGCGGTACTCATTTGTACGCCGTGGGTGAATGGCAGCCGCCATTCGGCATCCTGATGGTGGTCGATCGTTTGTCGGCCATTCTGCTGGTGTTGACCAGTGTGCTGACGTTGTCGGTGCAGCTGTTTGCCAGCTCAGGTGAAGATGGCCACGGCCGTTTCTTCCAGCCGCTGCTGATGTTCCAGGTAATGGGTATTCAGGGCGCGTTTCTGACCGGCGACATCTTCAACCTGTTTGTATTCTTCGAAGTGCTGCTGATCGCCTCCTATGGTTTGCTGGTGCACGGCGGCGGCAAACAGAAGACCGCTGCCAACGTCCACTACGTGATTCTTAACCTGGCCGGCTCGGCCTTGTTCCTGATTGCGCTGGGCATCCTCTACGGCACCTTCGGTACGCTGAACATGGCCGATATGGCCCGTGTAGCACCGACCATTGAAGGCGGTAACCTGACGCTGGCCAAGAGCGGTGCCTTGTTGCTGGTGGTGGTGTTTGGCTTGAAGTCGGCCATGCTGCCGTTGCAGTTTTGGCTGCCAAAAGGCTACAGCGCTGCTCCTGCGCCTGTCGCGGCCTTGTTTGCCATCATGACCAAGGTGGGCATCTACAGCCTCTGGCGGGTGCATCTGGGTATCTTTGGCCCTGAAGCCGGTGGTCTTGCGGATCTGGCACTGCCATGGATCTGGCCATTGGCATGGTTGACGCTGGTGGTGGGGATTATCTCGGTGCTGGCCAGTGAAACCCTGCGTCATTTGGCTGCCAATCTGGTGATGGTGTCGGTCGGTAGTCTGCTGTTGATGGTGGCCACCGCTACTGAAACGGCAACCAGTGCCGGTTTGTACTATCTGGTCCACAGCACGCTGGCAACGGCGCTGATCTTCCTGGTGGCCGGACTGGTGGTGAACCAGCGCGGCAAGGCCGAAGACCGTTTGGTATCGGCGCGTGCGATGCCGCAGGCGGCATTGATCGGCACCGTGTTCTTTATTGCGGCGCTGGCGCTGATTGGCATGCCACCGCTGTCCGGCTTTATTGGCAAGGCGCTGATGATGCAGGCCACACTGGACGCAGGTGAGGCCGGTTGGATCTGGCCACCGCTGTTGATTTCCAGTCTGGCGGCTCTGGTAATGTTGTCGCGTACTGGCAGTACCTTGTTCTGGCGTACCCGTGAGGGCAAGCCGGGTACGGCTGAGGTGCACCCGTTGCAATGGGCAGGCATCGCGGTCTTGCTGGTGGCTTTGTTGGCGCTGGTGGTTGGTGCTGGCTGGATGAGCGAATTCAGCGAACGTGCCGCGGCCGATTTGTTTGAGGGCATTGATACCTCGGTTCTGGCGGGAGGTGTATCGAAATGATCAAACGTCTTTTCCCTATGCCGCTGCATGCCGTCATGCTGACGTTGGTGTGGCTGTTTCTGAACGATTTCAGCACCGGTCATCTGGTGCTGGGCTTGATGCTCAGCATTGGTATCTGCCTGTTGGTAGCGCCTATGAGTGACGACCATCCGAAGGTACAGAAGCCGTTCAAGGCGCTGAAATACTTCCTGATGGTGCTGTGGGACATTCTGCTGTCCAACTTTGAAGTGGCGATCCGGGTATTGTCCCCGAACTCCAGCCTGCGCCCTGGTCTGGTGGCTTTGCCGCTGGATCTGGAAGGGGAATTCCCGCTGGCAGTGCTGGCCAGCACCATTTCACTGACACCGGGCACCGTCAGTGTCGATTTTTCCGAAGACATGAAGTGGCTGTACGTGCATGTGCTGCACATGAAGACCGAGGACGATGTGATTCAGTCGATCAAGCAGCGCTATGAAACGCCACTGAAGGAGATTTTCTCATGCTAGCAACCGTACTGCTTGGCGTTGCCGTGCTGGTGGGTCTGGCGCTGGTGCTGAATGCCTGGCGTCTGATCATTGGTCCTACCGTGACCGACCGCATTCTGGCGCTGGATACCATGTACATTAACTGCATCGCGCTGATTGTGTTACTGGGTATCTATTTCCAGACCGCGTTGTACTACGAAGCAGCGTTGCTGATTGCCATGTTGGGCTTTGTGAGTACCTCGGCGTTGTCCAAATACCTGTTGCGCGGCGACATCATTGAGTAGGAGAAAGTGCAGTGACCGTACTTGAATGGGTTGCGTCGTTTTTGCTGGTATTGGGTGGTTTGTTTGTGCTGATCGGTGCGGTCGGCATGGTCAAACTGCCGGATGTTTACACCCGCTTGCACGCGCCGACCAAAACCACCACGCTGGGGATTGGCTGTATCCTGATTGCTTCCATGTGTTTGCACGTGGCCGAGGGCCGTGGCCTGAGTATTCAGGAAATGGTCATCAGCCTGTTCCTGTTTATCACCGCGCCGGTGTCGGCCTATATGATTGCCAAGGCATCACTGCACCGTCGGGTGTCGATGTTGAAAGGCACGGCCAACAGCGAGCTGGCTGAAAAAGTCCGTGATCGTAAAGCGCCAGAGCAGCCGACCACGGATGAACAGCGTCCCGCAGAGCACTGATCGTCCGATCAGATCGCTTCGAGCGCCTGTTGCAGGCGCTCAACCCCAATCACCGTCATACCTTCCGGAGACTGTTTCGGCATATTGGCCTTGGGCACAATGGCGCGCTTGAAGCCATGTTTGGCGGCTTCCCGAATACGTTCCTGACCGGACGGCACCGGGCGAATTTCACCCGATAATCCCACCTCACCAAACACAATCGTATCCTGTGGAATGGCGCTGTCGCGGAAGCTCGACAGGGCGGCAATCAGCAAGGCCAGGTCGGCACTGGTTTCGGTTACCTTCACACCACCCACGACGTTGATATAGACATCCTGATCGCCGAGGGCGATACCGCCGTGGCGGTGCAGCGCCGCCAGCAGCAGGTTCAGACGGTTCTGATCGAGACCGACGGCCACCCGTTTTGGATGACCAAAATGGCTGTCGTCGACCAAGGCCTGAATCTCGACCAGCAAGGGCCGGGTGCCTTCCCAGATCACCATCACCACACTGCCCGGCGACGGGTTGTCGTCGCGGCTGAGGAAGATTGAGCTGGGGTTTTTTACTTCCCGCAGGCCGGTGTCCAGCATCGCAAATACGCCAAGTTCGTTAATGGCGCCAAAACGGTTCTTGATGCCTCGCAGAGTGCGGTAACGACTGTCGCCAGAGCCTTCCAGCATGATGGAGCAGTCGATCATGTGTTCGAGCACTTTCGGGCCCGCCAGTGTGCCGTCTTTGGTTACGTGGCCCACCAGTAACAGCACGGTGTTGGTTTGCTTGGCAAAGCGGGTCAGCATGGCGGCACTTTCGCGTACCTGGGACACCGAACCCGGGGCGGACTCCACCCCCTCGACGTGCATCACCTGAATCGAGTCGATTACCACAATCGACGGTTTGTGCTGCTGCAAGGTATTGATCAGCTGTTCGACGCTGGTTTCGCTGAGCATGCTGAGCTTGTCGGTGGGCAGTCCCAGTCGATGGGCACGCAGCGCCACCTGTTGCAGGCTTTCTTCACCGGTCACATAGAGGGCAGGCATTTGAGCCGCCAGATGACACATGGTTTGCAGCAGTAGTGTGGACTTACCTGCACCCGGATGACCGCCAATCAGAATCGCTGAACCCGGCACCAGACCACCACCCAACACTCGGTCGAATTCCTGCATGCCGGAGCTGAAGCGCGGCCGTTCAGCCAGGTCGACGCTGGCCAGCGTCTGGATTCCCGCTTGTCCGGCAGCACCGGCGTAGCCTCCAAAGTTCTGGCTGCGGGCGGCGGTTTTGGACGACGACACCACAAATTCCTGCAAGGTGTTCCAGGCACCACAGCCGGTACATTGGCCCTGCCATTTGGAGTGGTCTGTGCCACAGTCATTGCAAACGTAGGCGGTTTTTTTCTTGGCCATGTCGTTGAACTCTACACCCTGCTATCTCGATGGAATGCAGAATAACACGCTGCACAAGGGCAGTGGGGCGGGCATAATGGCCACCGATTTGAATTTCACTACGGGAGCTGACATGTCGTTTGGTCGTCATATCGCCTTGATGAGTTTTTTGCTGTCGATGGGCACCATCGCGGTTACCTACTGGGTAGCGGCGCTACAGGGCACGGCAGAAATCTGTAACCCCTTTATTGAAGGCTGTACCGACATTACCCACACCGGCATGAAGGGCGACGGCGGTTTTATTTTCCGTGGCGGTATGGTCGCGGCCTGTGTGTATTTTGTGGTCTGGTGGATGCTGATGTCAGTGTGGCTGGCACCGGTGGCGGGCAAGGTCAGTCGTGGCTTTATGAGCTTTTTTGGGGTGCTGGCGGCGGTTGGTTTGCTGGCCGGGACGGCGGTGTTGTTGCCGGAAAAAGCCGACACTAACTGGACCGTGCATGTGAAGGGCGCCAACCTGTTTTTCCAGGGCATGCTGATCGCTTTGACCATTAACTATGTGCTGATTTTCCGCGCTCGTCGCAGCGGTTTTCAGGTGCCGTCTTTCTGGTTTAAAACCGTGTTGATCGCGTTGCTGTGGTTCCAGTTTATTGCTTTTGCGGGCGTCACCATCGGCGTTGAAATGACCAACGGCAAGCGCATCATCGAATGGTGGGCGACGCTGTTTATCGGTTTTTACTTTATCAGTAGCTGGTGGGACTGGAAGGACGTGCGCATCAGTATCGGGCAGGAGTAGCGGGGCTGTGATGGGCACAAGTGCCCATCCTATTCAGTCATTTGTAAAACTGGCCATTTGCAAACCCGAGCAGCTGACAAACCTCGGGGTTTGTCGTTTGCTGTTCTGATTAAAAATCGCCCCAGACGTACTGCAATACTGACACCGCCGCCAATGCCGCGGTTTCGGTACGTAAAATACGTGGGCCCAAAATCAGGCCGGAAAATTCTGCCTGTTGGGCCTGCGCTACTTCGGCTTCGGTAAAGCCGCCTTCCGGACCGACCATCAGCGCAATGCTGTAGGGCTTGTCGAGGGTAGCCAGAGGTTTCTGGTTGTGCGGGTGCAGAATCAGTTTCAGGTTGGCATCGCAGTCCTGCACCCAGTCACTCATCTGCTGCACTGGCAGAATCTCGGGGATGCGGTTGCGGCCGCTCTGTTCACAGGCCGAAATGGCCACCTTGCGCCAGTGCTCCAGCTTCTTGTCCATGCGGTCGCCTTTAAGGCGCACGTCACAGCGCTCACTGATCAGTGGGGTGATGGCAGAAACCCCTAATTCGGTGGCTTTCTGGATGGTGAAGTCCATCTTGTCGCCTTTCGAAATCACCTGTCCCAATTGAATGTTCAGCGGCAGCTCTTCATCGCTTTGATTGATGCCGCGTACACGAACGTCAGCTTGCTTTTTGCCGGCCTGAACAATCTCTGCCTGATACTCGTTACCGTCGCCGTTAAACAGCCGAATCGGGTCGCCAACGGCCATGCGCAGCACCCTGAGCAGGTGGATGCTGGCTTGTTCTTCCAGACTGATGGTGGCGTCGACGGTAAGGGGTTCCGGGGTGTAAATGCGTGGGGCGGCCATGGTGTCAGCAAACTCGAATGTCGGAGCCTGCATCATACCAAAGCCGGTCGTGGTCAGTCTGGCTGATCTAGGGGCGGGTTGGCTTTTTCCGTGGCTGCTTCAGGGGCCGTGTTGGCAACAGCGGCCAGCGCCTTGGCATCAAGGGTGGCTTTTACCTGCCGCCGTTGCAGCTGCATCATATGCTGAACCAGCACTTCAAGATTGTTTTCATCAACCGGCTCGAAGGCTGCTCGCACCAGCGTCATACCCGCCGCTGAACCGGCTTCCAGCGCCACAATGCGGGAGGTCAGCACCAGATTCATATGATCCGGTAACAAGGTCAGGTGCAGCCGGATAAAGCGGGCCGCTTCAAGGTCTACCGAGGTTTCAAAACGGATGCCGCAAGCACTCAGGTTGATGTCGACCGGTTTGTCCGGGATCGACACATTGGGGTCCTGATCCAGACCGGCGACCCGGTTTAGCTTCTGGTTCATTAACTGCAACAGCTGGGCAATGTCCGGGTGCTTGGATTCCACCCGATACAGCAGGGTGGAAATCTGCTGTTCCAGTTGTTGCAGGGAACCGATTTCCGGGGCAACGTCTTCCAGCCGTTCGATGATCTCGAGCCCCAGCAGGGCGCGGTCGTCCAGGCGAAAGTATTCACGTCGTTCGACGCCATCCCATGGCGTGTTGGAATCAGAAGATTTCATTTGGTCTCAACTCAAAGTCTTCTGGTGCAGCATTCACCGCATCGTTGATTCTGTCCATATCCGGTTCGATTTCCGGCTCGTCGTCGTCGGAGTTGGGGCGGGTACGCAGGATAATGATTTCGACCCGACGGTTACGAGCCCGGGAGAGGGTATCCTCATTTGGCACCAGTGGCCGTGCCGAGCCATGACCGACGATCTGGAAACGGTTTTCATCCAGTTCCGGGGCAATAAACAGCTCTTCTGCAAACGCCACTGCCCGGGCTGCCGACAGCGCCCAGTTGGAGCGGAAACGGCCGCCACTGACCGGGATGTCGTCGGTATGGCCTTCCACCGAAATCATGCCGGGAATGGTCACCAGCGCAGCCCGGATCTTGTCGATCACCGGCAGAAAGCGGTCGGCAATGTAGTCGGAGCCAGAGGCAAACGTGCCCCGTTGCTGAATCCGGATAATGATCTTCTGGCCGACGGTCTCAATTTCAATCTGACCCTGGGCAATTTCCTCTTCCAGCAGGTTGGCCACCTGCAAGGCGTTTTCCTCGGTCGCCTCGTTGCTTTCCGACGGCTCCGGCTGGGTGATGGTGCGGGTTTGTTCGCCCATGTCGTTCTGGGCTTCTTCCTGCTGGGTGATTTCGTCCTGACACATCACCTCCAGCGAGCTTTTGGTGATGTCGCTGGTTTTTTGCCGTACCTCGTTGATCGGGGTCGGTTCCGGAATCGATGGACTGAAATGGCGGGCAATCACACTGGTGCCTTTGGGCGGATCATCGGCGTTAACGACGGTTTGCACACCGAAGGCATTACGCAGCTCACCGGCCAGTCGCTTGAACTTCAGTGCGTCCATTTCCGAGAACGACAGCAACAGTACGAAAAAGCACATCAACAGCGACATCAAGTCGGCGAAGGTCGCTACCCAGCCGGGTAGCCCCGCGGGGCAGGGGGGGCAATCCTGTTCTTCTTCAGCAGACATACGGCTTATTCTCCTGAAGGTGCGCGTTTGCCTTCGGCAATGTAGGCCTGCAGCATGGATTCAATCACACGCGGGTTCTGTCCGGCCTGAATGGCCAGCAGGGCATCGATGATCATGGCGCGTAAACGGTCTTCCTCGTCCTTACGCAGCTTGAGCTTGTCGGCAATTGGCAGTGAGAACATGGTCGCCAACATGGCGCCATAGAGCGTGGTCAGCAGTGCCACGGCCATCGCCGGGCCAATGGTTTTGGGGTCGTCCATGTTGGCCAGCATGGCCACCAGACCAATCAGGGTACCGATCATCCCCATCGCCGGGCCGGTATCACCGAGGGCGGCGAAAATAGACGAGCCAACGTCATGACGATCGCTGGCCAGCTTGGCTTCTTTCGACAGAATAGTGCGCACCACGTCCGGGTCGTGGCCATCGACCAGTAGCTGAATGCCTTTTGACAGAAAATCATCACTGACTTCCTTGCCCTCCAGCGACAGCAGGCCGCCCTTACGAGCCAGGCCCGCCAGTTCAACCACTTCTTCAATGATGACTTCCGGCTTGCTGAGCTTGAACGAAAAGCTCTTGCCCATCACCTTGCCCAAACCGAGCACCTGGCCGAGTTCGTATTTGATCATTACGGCAAAAAAGCTGCCGACAAATACGATCAGGATGGAGGGTACGTTGATGAACATACCGATATCACCACCCATCACCATCGCCATGACCACGATGGCGAATGCACCAATAATTCCTACCAGCGTCGCGAGATCCACAACGGCTCCTTTTTGAATTCACAGAACCCTGAAATGAGTTTAGACAAACATTTGGTTTCTTCCTCCGAGTGGTCAAAATCCGTCCCGCTGACTTGTTGAAGCGGGGCGCAACCGCTACTGTTGCGCCATGGAACACAGGTGCAGATATGTCTGAACAACAGAATTTTGATTTTGAGCAGTCGTTGGCCCAACTGGAGGGCCTGGTGGAACAGCTGGAAAGCGGCGAAATGACACTGGAGCAATCGCTGGGTGCGTTTGAGCAAGGGGTGCGTTTGACCCGCGCCTGCCAGCAAGCATTGGCCGACGCTGAGCAAAAAGTACGGCTGCTGACTGAACAGAACGGCCAGAGTGTTGAGCAAGCCTTTACACCGCCACAGCAAGGCGGCTTTGAATGACCGATCTGAAAGCCCGTCTGGGTCAGGTACAGCAACAAATGGACGGCCTGCTGCAACAGGCTGTAGACCAGCTTGGCAGCCTCGACGCCCGCCTTGCCGAGGCCATGAACTATGGCCTGTTGAATGGTGGCAAACGCCTGCGCCCGCTGCTGGCCATGGCCGCCGCAGAGGCCGTAGGTGGCCAGAGCGAGCAAGCCCATTCTGCGGCTGTGGCGATGGAAATGATCCACAGCTACAGCCTGATTCACGATGATCTGCCAGCCATGGACGACGACGATCTGCGCCGTGGCAAACCCACCACCCACATCGCTTACGACGAAGCCACCGCCATTCTGGCCGGTGATGGCTTGTTGACCGGCGCGTTCGAAATTCTGCTGGAAGATGCCTCCTTGCAGCCGGGGCAACAGGTTGCCATGACCCGCTTGCTGGCGCGTGCCGCGGGTGCCGCTGGTATGGTTGGTGGTCAGTCGATCGACCTTGGCCATGTTGGCAAAGCCATGACCCTGCAGCAGCTGGAAGCCATGCACCGTGGCAAAACCGGTGCTTTGATTCTGGCGTCGGTGCAACTGGGTGCGATGGCGGTGCAATGGCCGCTGCCTGACAGCAGCCAACAGGCGCTGACAACCTACGCTGAAGCCATTGGTTTGGCGTTTCAGGTGCAGGACGACATTCTCGATGTTGAAGGCGATACCGCCACGCTGGGCAAGCAGGCAGGTGCTGACATGGCACTCAACAAGCCAACCTACCCGGCCTTGCTGGGAATGGACGAAGCCCGTTTGAAAGCCCGGGAACTGGTCGAACAGGCGCTGGAAGCGTTGGATTGCCTGCGTCAGCAGGGGGGCGAAACCCGCCTGCTGGAGCAGTTGGCGCGTTACGTCATCGAACGGGATCATTGACTACAATCCCCCTGAATAACGGGTCAGCAACGGTTGGCCTACTCTTTGACGGCCACAATCGTTAGAATGGTCGCCCTTTTTTGCCAAACCCGCATCAGCTCAGACGCCGACGTCCGGGTTGATTGACCGGAAACTCGACCGTGATGTTTACCGAAATACCGAGTTTGCGCCCGGAAACACCGTTACTGGACGCAATAAACAGCCCTGCCGACCTGCGAGAATTGCCGCCAGAGCAGTTGCAGGAAGTTTGCCGACAACTGCGCGAATTCCTGCTCTACAGCGTTGGCCAGTCGGGCGGGCACTTTGCTGCCGGTCTGGGCGTGGTCGAATTGACCGTGGCCCTGCATTACGTGTTCAGCACTCCGGACGACCAACTGGTGTGGGACGTGGGCCATCAGGCGTATCCGCACAAGGTGCTGACTGGCCGCCGCGAGCAAATGACCAAAATCCGCCGTGAAGACGGCCCGGCGGCATTTCCGACGCGTGACGAATCCGACTACGACACCTTTGGCGTGGGGCATTCCAGCACCTCCATCAGTGCGGCGCTGGGCATGGCTTTGGCACATCGCCAACAAGGCCGCGAGCAAGACACCGTGGCGGTTATTGGTGACGGTGCGATTACCGCCGGTATGGCGTTTGAAGCCCTCAACCACGCCGGCCACGAAAAGGCCGACATGCTGGTTATCCTCAACGATAACGACATGTCGATCTCCAACAACGTTGGCGCTCTGAACAAATACCTGACCCGAATCTGGTCCAGCAAAACCTACTCTGCCATGCGCGCAGGCAGCAAAAAGGTACTGGAGAAGATTCCGGCGGCGTGGGAATTTGCTCGCCGCACCGAAGAACATATGAAAGGCATGGTGGCTCCGGGCACCCTGTTTGAAGAATTCGGCTTCAATTATTTTGGCCCGGTGGATGGCCACGACATTGAAGAGCTGGTGAAAACCCTGCGTAACCTGTCCGAACTCAAGGGCCCGCGCTTCCTGCACATTGTGACGCGCAAGGGCAAGGGCTTCCTGCCAGCAGAGCAGGACCCTATCGGTTATCACGCGCTCAAGCCGGTCGCCAGCAGTGCCAGTGCGGGTAAGTCGAAACCGACCTATTCGAATGTGTTTGGTGAGTGGCTGTGCGACATGGCCGCTGCCGACCAGCGTTTGGCGGGCATTACTCCAGCCATGCGTGAAGGCTCTGACCTGATTCGTTTTTCCCATGAATACCCGGATCGCTACTACGATGTGGCGATTGCTGAACAGCACGCTGTGACGCTGGCGGCGGGCCTGGCCTGTGAAGGCAGCAAGCCGGTGGTGGCGATTTACTCCACCTTCCTGCAACGGGCCTACGATCAGCTGATTCACGATGTTGCGCTGCAAAATCTGGATGTGCTGTTTGCCATCGACCGTGCTGGTCTGGTCGGCGAAGATGGCCCAACCCACCACGGCGCCTACGATCTCAGTTACCTGCGCTGCATTCCGAATCTGGTGGTGATGACACCATCCGATGAAAACGAATGCCGTCAGATGCTGTACACCGGCTATCAGTTTGAAGGCCCGGCGGCGGTGCGTTATCCACGTGGCAGTGGTACCGGTGCGGTGCCAGAAAACACCATGCGATCCTTGCCAATGGGCAAAGGCCGTATGATGCGTGAATCGGCGGCGGAAGCGGGTAAACGAGTTGCCATTCTGGCGTTCGGTGCGCCTCTGGCCAATGCGCTGCAAGTGGCGGAATCGCTGGATGCCAGCGTTGCCGACATGCGCTTTGTAAAACCGATCGACCATCAGCTGATTGCCGAGCTGGCAGCCAACCATGACCTGCTGGTGACGTTGGAAGAAAACGCCACCATGGGCGGTGCTGGCAGCGCCGTGCTGGAATCCATGGCCGAGCAGGGCATTGCCTGTCCGGTGCTGTTACGCGGTATTCCGGATCGCTACATTGAACACGCCAGTCCAGCCCGTCAGTGGCAGGACATTCAGCTGGATACCGAACAGCTTCTGGCCGCCATTGAGCAACGTCTGAGCCGCATCTGAGCGGCTTCTGATTCATAGACAAGGACTGCTGTATGGCAGCATATGGCCACAGCAGCCCGGTTTATCAACCATCTATCAATCATCGGATACCCGTCTGATCCCCTCAAACACACTCCGTAACCCGCGTTGTTATTCGGGGTTACAAAGCCGCCCTGCGTTTTCCCGAAAAACTGCTTAACTTACTGGTAACACTGTACGTTAGGGGGGTAGCGGTGGTCGTCAATCGCTTGCTCGTTTTACCAGCCTTGATTCTGGCCGCAGCCTTGTGGTTTGCGCCGACCAGTACCGTTGCCTGGGTGGTTGTCGCCATGGCGGCAACGGCGTGGGTTTTCCGGTCTTTGCCGCGGTCTGACACTGCGTCGTCTGACGCTGCGCTGCCAGAGGCTGAGCCGTCTGAAGCCGGTTTGCAGCCAGAGCCTGAAGCGCCTGCGGCGGCAACCGATATTGGCGCGGGTCTGGTCATTTCTTTCGAACGCTTGCAGCAAATTGAACAAACCGAGCGACTGGCGGCGTTGGGCCAGTTATCGGCGGGCATTGCCCATGAAATCAACAACCCGGTGGCGTACGTCGACAGTAACCTGCGTGAGTTGCAGGAGGACTTCGACAGCCTGCGTGGTTTCATCAAATCGATGGATGGCGCCGCCGACCTCATCGGCCGGGATCATCCTGCCACCCAGCACATGATCGCGGCTTACCGCCAGAATCGCATTCCCGAAGTGCTCGAGTTCTTGCCTGACCGTCTGGAAGATGCGGTGAATGGCATTGAGCGCATTGGCCAGATCGTCCGTGACATGAAGCGGTTGGTGAAGGGCGGTCACGGTCCCAAGGTGCCGTGCGTTATCAATGAAGAGCTGCAAGCCATCGTTAACATCGCCAAAACCCGTCTCAAGGGCGGCTTGTCCCTGCACGCCGAGCTGCTGGACGTCAGCCCGACGCTGCTGTGCAACGCCTCCCAGATTGGTCAGGTGGTGCTGAATATTCTGGTTAACGCCATTCAGGCAGTAGACCCGGAGTCTGGCCATATCCGCTTGCTGGAACGACTGCACGAGCGTGAGCTGGAACTGGTGATTGAAGATAACGGCCCGGGCATGACCGACGAGGTTCGGGAAAAAATATTTGATCCCTTTTTTACCACCAAGGGTGACGACGACGGAACCGGTATGGGGTTGTCCCTGAGTATGCAGTTGGTGCGCGAACACAACGGGCGCATCGAAGTGGAGAGTGAGACTGGCAAGGGCACCACATTCAGGATTTTCCTGCCTTTGCCCCGGGAAGAGGAGAGCGGCAATGTTTGATGATTTCGTGGTTGAAGACACCAATGAAAAGTCCGGTCGGATTCTTCTGGTCGACGACGAACCGGCGGTATTGCAGGCGCTGAAGCGACTGCTGTATCGCCAATACGAAGTGGTAACCGCAGAAGGTGGTGAAGCCGCACTGCAAATTCTGGAAGACGAAGAATTCGATCTGATCATTTCGGACATGCGGATGCCCGGCATGACCGGCGATGTGTTGCTGAAAACCTGTTACGAGCGTTACCCGGACATGGTGCGGGTGCTGCTGACCGGTTATTCCGACATTGAATCGACCATCAAGGCGGTTAACGAAGGCAACATCTTCCGCTACGTCAACAAGCCCTGGGACAACCAGGAGCTGCGCGGCATCATTGCCGATGCCCTGCAAACCGCGGTGCTGAAAGACGCCAACCAACGCTTGCAGGCCCGCATCGTTGATCAGAACGCCGAGCTGGCACGCTTGAACAAGGAGCTGTCGAGTCAGGTTGAGGTCAAATCCTCCGAAGCCGGTGCCGCCGAGGCCAAGCTGGATACCGCCTATCGCAGCCTGGTACAGGAATTCAACAGCATGGTGCATCTGCTGGTGGGCATCGTTGAGCAGCGCATTGGTGAAGAGCCGGGCAGCAGCGAGAGGCTGGCGCGCTTGTCGAAGTTGTTTGGTGAATTTGCCGGTCTGGTGGGGCAGGAAATTCAGGACCTGTATTACGCCGCCTTGTTGAAAAACATCGGCAAGGTGCCACTGCCAGATGTGGTGCTGGTGAAGTCACTGACCGATATGAATCTGGTCGAGAAGAAAGAGTACTCGCGCTTTCCGGTGAACGGTCAAACCACCCTGATGCTGCTGGAACCTTTGCACAACTCCGCCAACATCATTCGCTCGCACATGGAGCTGTTCAACGGCAAGGGCTTCCCCGACAAGCTGGAAGGCAAGGCCATTCCGTTGCCAGCTCGCCTGCTGCGCATTGTCACCGACTTTGCCGACCTGCAGCGGGAGCACAACTTTTTGGGTGAAAAAATGAAGGACGCCGATGCCCGCGCCTTTTTGTTGAAATCCGCAGGCAGCCGTTATGACCGGGAGCTGGTCGACCTGTTTATGGAAGTGCTGGACGACTTTGGCGAAGGGGTAGCGTCGAATCTGGATAAGGTGCCAGTGGAAGAAGCGCGCGCCGGCATGGTGCTGGCGTCCAGTCTGGTCAGCCCCGCAGGTGTGGTGCTGTTGTCAGAAGGTACCAAGCTGACAGACCGTCATGTGATCAAAATGGCCGCGCTGGCGCGCCAGTACGAAGGTCACAAGATCTTGCTGACGGTGAAAGAAGGGACAGATTAAAACCAGATAAGGCAGAGCTAATAGCCAGCTGAAGGTATCAGCTGGCGTGGTCGTCCTGATGAGTGATCTCGGCCGCAGGCGCTGCCTGAGCGGTCATCATATGGCCCAGTTTGCTGGCCTTGGTGTTCAGGTAACCGTCGTTATGAGGGTTGCGGCCCACTTCAATCGCTACTCGCTCCACCACGTTCACACCGGCATCGCTGAGGGCTTTTACCTTGCGCGGGTTGTTGGTCATCAAACGGATGGAATGAATGCCCAGATGGCTCAGCATCGGCTCACACATGCTGTATTCACGCATATCCGCACCAAAGCCCAACTGTTCATTGGCTTCTACTGTGTCAGCGCCCTGATCTTGCAGGTTGTAGGCGCGAATCTTGTTCAGCAAACCAATACCACGACCTTCCTGACGCAGGTACAACACCACGCCGTGGCCAGCTTCGGACACGGAACGCAGAGCAGTTTCCAGCTGATAACCACAGTCACAACGCATGCTGAACAAGGCATCGCCGGTCAGGCACTCTGAGTGCGCGCGAGCCAGTACCGGTTCACCATTGGCCACATCACCCATCGTCAGAGCGACGTGCTCTTTGCCGGTAATCGTGTCTTCAAAGCCGTGCATGGTGAAGACACCGAAGGGCGTCGGCAATTTGGATGATGCGATGTACTGAATGGTCAAGGCTTCCACCTCCGATGAAACAGGCGGCGTAGTCTACCAGCAGTCGCAGTGTTCACCAAAGTACGGGTTACAATGGTCAGGCGTCATCGGCTGTCGTTTGTTGGCACTGGCAGCCGTTACATGGGAGCAGGGGCGCAGAAACGGCCAAAATCGGCACAAATATGAGCTGAATCGTCGTTAAACTGTGCTCTGTGGTTAACCCCCGCCAACACTGTGTTTCATTCATGCAGGTGCGCTTTTTATGTTGATCGTGATGTCAGTGCTGATTTTGTTGGCCATCGTGTTGCTGCCCAATCTCTGGGTGCAGCATGTGCTGCGCAAACACAGCAAGGTGCGCAAGGATTTTCCCGGCGACGGCGCCGACATGGCGCGCCATCTGATTGCCCGTCATGGCATCGACGGCGTGGTGGTAGAAAGTACGGAGCTGGGGGATCACTACGATGCATCAAAACGAGCGGTGCGGCTGACCCAGGACAAATTTGCGGGGCGCAGCCTGACTGCCGTGGTGGTTGCCGCCCATGAGGTGGGTCATGCATTGCAGCATCATCGTCAGGAGCCGATGTTCCTGACCCGGGGGCGGCTGGCGGTATTTTCAGCCTGGGTGCAACGGTTGGCTCCGGTGGCGCTGCTGGCAACGCCGCTGTTGGCGTTTGTGAATCCGGCGGTCAGTCGTTGGTCAATCCTGATTGCACTGGGAGCCATGCTCATCAGCACATTGGTGCATCTGGTAACCCTGCCGGTGGAATTGGATGCCAGCTTTGGCAAGGCGCTGCCGATGTTGCAGCAAGGGGAGTATCTGGATGCCCGTGATATGGCCAAGGCAAGGACGATTCTGCGGGCGGCGGCCTTTACCTATGTGGCAGGCTCGTTGATGAGCCTGCTGAATGTGTGGCGTTGGTTGCGCTTTCTACGGCGCTGACGCCAGTGTGTGGCATTGGTTGCGTTATTTGCGAGGTTAGCCAAGCCACCAGGCGGCCAGCTGAATAATCCCCAAAGCCATCAAACCCGCGAGAATATCGTCCACCATAATGCCAAAGCCGCCGTGCACCTGATCGTCGAGCCAACGGATTGGCCAGGGCTTGAGAATGTCGAAGAAGCGGAACAGCACAAAGGCGGCCACGATCCATGGCCAGCCCGCAGGCAGGGCGATGCAGGTAATCCAGAAACCGACCCACTCGTCCCAGACAATGCCCGGATGATCGTGCAGATTCATGTCATGGGCGGTTTTTCCACACAGATAAATACCCAGCACACTGGTGGCTACCAGCATCACCAGATACGCGGTCATCGGCAGGTCTTGTAACAGCAACCACCAAACCGGAACGGCCGCCAGGGTGCCCCAGGTACCCGGTGCTTTGGGTGCCAGGCCCGAGCCCAGTCCGAATGCCAGCCAGTGCTGCCAGCGCGTGAGTGTGTTGGTGGCCAAGGTGATTCCCCCGCAAGAAACAAGGTCGGGGATGATAAGGCAGCGGCCGCCGAATACAAAAACTATTGACCAGCCGCGGAGTTCGGATCAGGCGGATTGAGCGCTGGCCAGCGGTTGCTGCGGCACGTCTTCAACGCCGAGTCGGGCCGGGTCAATCACCATAATGGTTGGCCGCACACCCTCCACCAGTTTGACGTGTTTGAGCCAGCCGCAGGCAAACGACGGCAGGAAACCATCGGAGCTGGAGTCCCGCTGGGGCTCGCTGGTCGAAAACACTTCTCCGATGGTTTCGACTTTCAGGCCAACCATGCTGGTGTCGTTTTTTTGCAGCATGATGATGGTGGGGCGCAAGCTGCCAGACACCAGTTCGCGGGCGTCGGCAAACAGGTCACGTAGTCGTTGCAGGGTGGTTTCACGGTGGTGTTGCAGTTCTTTCAGCGCCTGTTGTTGGTGGCCGTCGGCGGCCAGTGTCAGCAATTCACCGGCCAGCTGATGGATACGACGGTGGGGCTGGTCGAATTTTTTCAGCAGGTGGGTCAGGTTCTGGTCATCGCTGTGGAAATCGTTGTACCAACGGCCCAGCTTGCAGGTGTCGGGATCGCGGCTGAGCGCAAATTCCTTGTTGTTACGAATGGCTTGTTCCAGGGCGTCCATCCATTGCAGGTGGTCCTGCTCATGGTCTTTCAGCTGCTGGGTCAAATCCTGAATTTCGTGGCGTTTGGACGCCGCCCCCAGCAGTTCTTCCATGCCCAATAGCTGGCACACCTGCTTTTCAAACTGCACCGTGTTGATCATCTTTTTGCCGCTCTGGGCGATCGGCGTTTCCGGCAAGCTGTTGTCGGCGGCGATGTAGCGGACCCGATTCAATGACACGGCGTAGTGATTGTCATCGTGTGAAAAGCTGAGATATTCCATGGCAAAACCTGATGCTGATAGGCGTTTTCGCGGTTGCCCTCAGTATAGTCAAGGCTGACGGTTTTGCCGGACGGGGCTCAAATGGTATCTGTGGGGTCAATGTCCAGGTGCCAGCGCACCTGATGGAAGCCTTTCAGACTTTGCAGGTAATCAATCAGGGGATCGAGCTTGCTGTGCAAGCCGCCACGTTCCGGGCTGAACAGCTGCAACTGCTGGCGGAAGCGACCGGCGCGACGTTCCATAATGGCCGGAAACGGGCCAACCAGCACCAGCGGTGCCGGGCCGTCGCTGACCTGAATGGGTGTGGATATCTGTTGCAGGAAGCCGCGGGCCTGATGCAGAAGCTGCTCGGCCAGATGCTTCTGGGGCGACTCGGCCCGCAAAATCGCCATATAGCCATGCGGTGGCAACTGCTGGTGCAGGCGCTCCTTCAGCAGGGTTTGGGCCAGGGCGTGATAACCGTCGTTGATCAGCAGATTCAGCTGTGGATGGTCGGCGTAGAGGGTCTGAATCCAGACTTCACCCGGGTGCTCGGCCCGGCCAGCTCGGCCAGCGACTTGCAGCACCAACTGGGCAGTGTGCTCCATACCGCGGAAATCGGCGCTGAACAAACCGGCATCGGCATCCAGAATCACCACCATGGTGACGGCCGGGAAATGATGGCCCTTGGCCAGCATCTGGGTGCCAATCAGAATCCGTGGGCCGGGTTCGTGAACCTGCTCCAGCAGTTCTTCAAAGGCGTTGCGGGTGCGAGCGGTATCACGGTCGACCCGGGTGATGGGAATGTACGGAAACAGCACCGCCAAATCTTCGGCCAGTCGTTCGGTGCCCTGACCCAATGCGGTGACCTTGTCGCTGTGACACTTGGGGCAGAAGGCCGGTACACCGTGCTGGTGGTCGCAATGATGGCAGTGCAGCCGCAACGGTGACTGGTGCAGCGTCATGCGGGCATCGCAATGCTGGCATTCCGCCAGCCAGCCACAGTCGGGGCAGGCAAACAGCGGCGCATAGCCCCGGCGGTTGATGAAAATCAGCACCTGACGACCGGCTTCCACGTGTTTCTGGATATTGGCCAGCACCGGCTGGGCCAGTCCGAAGGTCAGTGGTTGATGCAAAATGCTGTGCAGCTTCATGCCCGGTGGCCGGGCGTTGCCCGCACGCTGGGTCAACTTCAGATGCAGGTAGCGGCCGCTGAGGGCATTGTGGAGGGTTTCCAGTGCCGGCGTTGCCGAGCCCAGCAGCACGGGCACACTGGCTTTTTGTGCCCGCACCAGCGCAAAGTCGCGGGCGGAGTAGCGCACCCCATCCTGTTGCTTGAACGAGCCGTCGTGTTCTTCGTCCAGTACGATCAGGCCAAGCTCTGGCATCGGCGTGAACACGGCGGATCGGGTGCCAATCAGAATGCGGGCCGTGCCATTGCGGCACAGGCTCCAGGCTTGCAGGCGTTCACGGTCATTGAGGCCGGAATGTACCGACACAATCGGTACACTAAAGCGTTCCCTGAAACGCTGTACGGTTTGCGGTGTCAGGCCAATTTCCGGCACCAGCACCATGACCTGTTCACCGCGCTCCAGAGCCGCTGCAATCAGCTGCAAATACACTTCGGTTTTGCCCGAGCCGGTCACACCTTCCAGCAGTGCCGGTTTGAAACTGCCCAACAGCGGCAGCAGGGCATCGAGGGCCTTTTGCTGTTCGCTGTTTAAGGGCAGCGCTTCGCGCAGCTCGGTTTCGAGCTCGGGCACTGGCAGGGTACGAGTGGCCTCAATCAGGCCGAGCTCCTCCAGGCGGCGCATTTGCGCAGCGCCAAAGCCCTGGCTGGTGAGTGCCTTGTGGGCCCATTTGGGTTGCTGCTGAAAGCAGGCCCATAGCGCCTGTTGCTGACTGCCACGCAGGCTGGGTTCCTGTTCATGGGGGCGGCGTTGCCAGCCGTCTTCCAGGGCTTCGTCCAGTGAGCTGCCCTTACGCAACAGCGCGGGCAGCATCAGTTCCAGCACTTCGCCAATGCTGTGGTGGTAATAGCGGCTCAGCCACTGGCCCAGTTGCAGCTGTTCAGCGCTTAGCACCGGCTCATTGTCGAGTCGTTCCAGCAAGGGTTTGAGCTTTTTTTCAGGCACGTCGGTGTCGGTTTCGGTCGACAGTACAATGGCGGTCAACAACTGCTGACCAAACTGCACCCGTACCCGCTGTCCGGCCTGCCAGTCACTGCGTTGGCTGCCCTCGGTAGGCAGGTAATCAAAGCTGCGCCGTAACGGCACTGGCACGGCAACCCGTACAACGTAAAAAGACATGAAAAAACTTGCTGGTTGAAAAGTGTCTGGTATTATGCGCGTCCTTATTGTCTCCGCAAGGGGCTGGATCGCTTGAAAATAGCCAAGCCAGCCATATAAAGCCGAGGCAACTTTAACTTGGTAGCCTGTTAATCAGGTCAATAACAGTAGCGCGGTGGCATCCCACAAGGTGTTAGCGGCGTGAAGATTTCGAGGTGTTCCATGAAAGACGGTATTCATCCAGCATACGCTGAACTGACTGCAACCTGTTCTTGCGGTAACGTGATCAACACTAAATCCGCCAAGCCAGGCGAAATGTACCTGGACGTGTGCTCTGCATGTCACCCTTTCTACACTGGTAAGCAGAAAGTGGTAGACACTGGTGGTCGTATCGACCGCTTCAAGAAGCGTTTTGGTGGTTTCGGCAAGTAATTTTACTGCCACACCAACGCTCACAAAAAAGCCCGCCATTGTGCGGGCTTTTTTGTGGCTGTCGTTTGGGCAACGTTGCGGAAGAGTCTTGTAGGTTGGGCCATGCCCAACGATTGCTGGGCGGGGCCCAGCCTACGATCGTTTTATCGACATCCGACATCCGACTCCTCAGCCCCTGTGATCTGACACAAACGGGTTGCTGCGGCGCTCTTGTCCGAAGGTGGATTCCGGGCCGTGGCCGGGAATAAAGCGTACCTCATCGCCCAATGGGAAGAGTTTTTCACGGATGGAGTGAATCAGGTCGTCGTGGTTGCCTTTGGGGAAGTCAGTGCGGCCAATGGAGCCATTGAAGAGTACGTCGCCCACTTGCGCCAGCTGTTGCTCTGGCTGGTAAAAGATAACGTGTCCCGGGGTGTGGCCAGGGGCATGGATCACGTTCAACTCCACGTTGCCTACCTGCACTGTGTCGCCGTCGTTAAGCCACTGATCGGGCGCGAATCCTTCCACCGGCGCAAAGCCGAACATCTGTACTTGTTGGGCCAGTGCGTCAATCCAGAAGCCATCGTCTTTGTGCGGGCCAATGATCGGCAGCTGATGTTTGCTGGCCAGTTCGGCGGTGCCGCCAACGTGATCCAGGTGACCGTGGGTCAGCAGGATTTTTTCCGCTACAGCACCCATCTCGGCCAGCGCTGCTTCGATCTTTGCGACGTCGCCACCGGGGTCAATGATGGCGGCTTTTTTGGTGTCTTCGCACATGAAGATGGTGCAGTTCTGCGCAAAGGCAGTAACGGGAATGACCCGGTAGATCAGTGCCACTGTGTTGGCCCTTCGCTGTTGTTATCGTGAATGGTGGTTGCGACTGGCAGTGTATCAAACTCCCGTCCTGCGCATCGAGGGGCTGCTGTTTGGCACACAGCCCGACTCAGAGGCAGCCCATCTCAGAAATAGCTCGGATCAGAAGCCGGTCAGCGTGGGCGTCAGTTTGCTGTACTGTGGCATCACCATGCCGACGTTGGCGTTCACAAAGGTCGGGTCGGCAATGACGTAACGTTTACCGTTTTGCTGCCAGCCAGTCCCCTCCACGTGGCCGCGAAAGTTGATCGCCGTTGCAACATGGCCCGGAAACGACATGATCACGGTGTCCAGTCCCAACAGCTCGTTGACCAGCCAGGAATAGAGAATGGCGCGGTCTTCGCAGTCGGAGTAGGGGTAATACAGGGTCTCGGCCGCAAACAGGTAGTTCTCCTGCTGGAACTGCTGTTCGTCGGTTTCGTAGGCGAATGCTGTTTGCACAAAGCGAATCAGGCGGTTGGCGGCTTCCAGTTCGGTTTGATCTTTTACCAGTGGCTGCAACTGTTGCAGCAATTGCTGGCCAATGGCGGTGGGTACGCCTGCTCGGAAATAGCTGGCTAATGCCAGTTGCGGGTATTGGGCGTAGTAACCGACGTAGCCTTGTGGCAAGTCCAGCTGCACCGACCAGGGGTGGCCGTCGTAGTTGAATTCAAGGGTACGGCGTTCGGTATTGCCGCCGGCGACAAAACGGTTGGGTTGATCGAAGCGGATCGGTGCTTTGCCAAGGTCGTGTTGGCCGTCGTAGGTGTACACCGAGCTGGCGGTCAGGTTGTCGCCGTTGAGGTTGACCGAATAATAGCGCTTGCCGTTGAGCGTAAAGAAGGTGACACCGTAAAGCTGCTCGGAGGTCGCGATTAACAGGTAAACCTGCTTGTCGTCATAGGCGACGCGGGCATCGTAGCCAGCCTTGACCAGCAGGAACCAGCTGGTGAGCACCCGGCTATGTTCGGAAATATTGAGGCTGCGAACAAATTGGTCGAACAGCAATGCGGCCCCCCAGTCGTTCAGTTGCAGCTGCTGGACGGTTTGCTGTAGCTCGCTCACCAATGCCTGATGCGGGGTTTCAGCGAGGGTTTGCCAGGCCTTGGCGATGCCGTCGCTGCTGACGCGACGGAAGAAGCGTTGCTGGCGAAAGGTTTTCGGGTAGTGAATGGTGATGCGGTCGCCAAAGAAATCCAGCTGTGCCTTCCGCTGGTTTTTCGGTGCGGATGGTGTGGCTGTTGTATCTGAATCTGTATCTGCGTCTTTTGGTCGTGGTGTCGGCTTGTTCGGTGCTTCTGGCAGTACAGGCGGCAGGGTCACCAGCGGCGTGTCGTCTTCAATGACCGGCTCCGGCTCTGGTGCTTGCGGCAGATCGACGGGCTTGGGGGTGTTATCGCGCTGTTCCGGCGCGGAGATATCCACGACCTCCCACTGCTGTTGCAGGAATCCCAGAAATGCCTTGTCGTTGGCATCCAGGTAGGCCTGATATTCCTTGCGGGTTTGTTGTAGCCATTGCTGGTATTCGGAATTGGCGAGGCTGCTGAGTGGCAGTAGCGCCAGCGCACCGGCCAGCAATCTGGTGGACAAGGTCATCACAGAACAATGAGCCATATCGGCCCTCACAACGAATACAGTGTCAGAAACAACAAAGCCGGCAGACGCCGGCTTTATCGTCTGGCGAGTCGGTTACTCGCCTTTCATGGCAGCAATGTCTTCTGCCATTTCATCGAACGCTTTTTCAGACTGGAATTTCTGCCACAAAGCGCGATCGTTGGCCATAGAGGTCTTCAGTGCCTGCTCGGCAATTTCACTGACGCCTTCCGGGTTCAGACCAATCAGTACCGCCAGACCGCCATTTGGCATCGAAACCTGCTTCAGAATGCGGGTGCCAATCAGGGTTTCCGAGGTGATCTGCTTGGTGACCGAGGTGTTCACCAGATCGACGGTTTCATCGTCGCCAGCGCCGGTGGTTTCGGCGTACTGCTTGATCATGTTGGACACTTCCACCTTCATGGTGGTGGCCAGTTCCGCACGGGCTGCCGCAGAAGCCATTTGCTTCATGAAGTTCATGCCAGCACCGGACTTGTCGGCAAAACCAACGGCGGTCAAACCAGCGCCTTCAGGGGCTTCACCACACACCCAGGCAGGTGCCGGTTGGTTGGTGCCCGGGTAAGGACAATCGACGGCCTGGGGCTTGGTTTCACCACAGGCGGCCAGGGTTGCGGCAGCAGCCAGCATGACCAGGGTAGTACGAATCTTCATCATCTTCTCCTTGATAGGGGAGGCAAAGCCAGAAGGCTGTGACGGTCAAATGCATCGTGTTGGCAGCTTATCACGCCGCTGCCATACTGCGATGCCCTTTTGGGTAGAGAACAGTATGCCAGCAACGGGATGGCCGGATACAGGTTGCAGGTCAGATTTTCGACCATCCATGTGACCGTTTTGCGGGCTGTTTAGCTGTGGCAGTGACCGCCAGCGTGAGCATGGCCGTGGGCCAGTTCTTCGGCGGTGGCTTCACGCACGCTGATCACCTCTACTGCGAATTTCAGGCTTTTGCCGGCCAATGGGTGGTTGGTGTCAACTTCGACCATAAAACGACCTGGCTTGATCACCCGTACCTTGCGAGGGCCGTGCTCGGTTTGTACATCGGCCAGCATGCCAGCCTTCCATTTTTTGGCCCCTTGCAGGTGCTTGACCGGAATGCGCATGGTGGCGTCTGGCTTCGGTTGGCCGTAGGCCTGTTCCGGGCTCAGTTCCATGTCGAAGGTGTCGCCAGCCTGATGGCCTTCGATGGCGGCTTCAAAGGCGGCCAGCATTTGGTTGTGGCCGTGCAGGTACAAAATCGGGTCGCTGTTGGCGGCACGGGTGGATTCAATCAGCTCACCGCCTTTTTCAGACAGTTCGTAATGCAGTTCAACGACGGAATTTTTGGTAATCATGGTGGGTCTCTTGTCTGGGTGTGGCGCGCTTGCGGTCACGGTGTGTGTCCGGGCGAAGCGTGTCTCTGGCTGCGCAGTGTCTACACCGGCGGGCGGCTTGGCAATAGTCTGTTTGAGAACAATTCTGGTCTGCGCTGTCAGCCCCTTGATTTCAAAATTGTTGCCCCCATTTCTCTCCTTTAACCGAAAGCCGACAGGAAAAACGTATGACAACGATTGTATCCGTACGCCGTGGCGACCAGGTGGTGATTGCCGGTGACGGCCAGGTTTCCCTGGGCAATACCGTGATGAAAGGCAACGCCCGCAAGGTTCGTCGCTTGTACAACAACAAGGTGCTGGCCGGATTCGCAGGCAGCACGGCGGATGCATTCACCTTGTTCGAGAAATTCGAAGCCCAGTTGCAGCAGCACCACGGTCAGCTGACCCGTGCGGCGGTGGAACTGGCGAAAGAGTGGCGTTCCGACCGCGCACTGCGCAAGCTGGAAGCCATTCTGGCCGTGGCTGACCATACCGCTTCCCTGATTATTACGGGCAACGGTGATGTGGTGCAGCCGGAAGAAGATTTGATTGGTGTGGGGTCCGGCGGTCATTTTGCGCTGGCGTCTGCCCGGGCGTTGTTGCGTAACACCGATATGAACGCCCGCGACATTGCCGAGAAGAGCCTCGCCATTGCCGGTGAAATTTGTGTCTTCACCAACGACAATATGACCATTGAATGTCTGGAAGGCGCAGACGTCAACGGCGGAGAAAACGTATGAGCCAGATGACTCCAAGAGAAATTGTTCACGAGCTGGACCGCCATATTGTCGGCCAGCACGATGCCAAGCGTGCGGTGGCGATTGCCCTGCGTAACCGCTGGCGTCGGATGCAGCTGAACCCTGAGCTGCGCGACGAAGTGACCCCAAAGAATATTCTGATGATTGGCCCGACCGGTGTGGGTAAAACCGAGATCGCCCGTCGTTTGGCCAAGCTGGCCAACGCGCCGTTCATCAAGGTGGAAGCCACCAAGTTCACCGAAGTGGGTTACGTTGGTAAGGACGTTGAATCCATCATTCGTGATCTGGTCGAAACCGGCATCAAGCTGCTGCGCGAGCAGGAAATGAAGAAGGTCGGCAACAAGGCCGAAGAAGCCGCTGAAGAGCGTATTCTGGATGCCCTGCTGCCGCCAGCCCGTCCGGCTTCTGACTGGGATACCACCACCGAGCCGAAGCGCGAAGATTCTTCTACCCGCCAGGTATTCCGCAAGAAATTGCGTCAGGGCGAACTGGACGACAAGGAAATCGACATCGAAGTGGCGCAGGCGCCAATGGGTGTTGAGATCATGACGCCGCCGGGCATGGAAGAAATGACCAGCCAGCTGCAAAACATGTTCTCCAATCTTGGCAACGAGAAGAAAACCTCTCGCAAGATGAAGATCGCCGATGCCATGAAGCTGATTCGTGACGAAGAAGCCGCCAAGCTGGTGAACATGGAAGATCTGAAGGTTCGTGCGGTCGAGCTGGTGGAACAGAACGGTATTGTCTTCATCGACGAAATTGACAAGGTTGCCAAGCGCGGCGAAAGCGGCTCTGGCGGTGACGTCAGCCGTGAAGGGGTTCAGCGTGACCTGCTGCCATTGATTGAAGGTTGCACGGTTTCCACCAAGCACGGCATGGTCAAGACTGACCACATCCTGTTTGTGGCGTCCGGCGCGTTCCATCTGGCCAAGCCGTCTGATCTGATTCCTGAACTGCAAGGCCGTTTGCCGATTCGGGTTGAATTGCAGGCGCTGACGCCGAACGATTTCGAGCGCATCCTGACCGAGCCAAGTGCATCACTGACCGAACAGTACCGTGCGTTGCTGAAAACCGAAGGGGTAGATCTGGAATTCCGCGAAGACGCCATCAAGCGCATCGCAGAAATCGCCTACGACGTTAACGAAACCACCGAAAACATCGGTGCCCGTCGTCTGCACACCCTGTTGGAGCGTTTGCTGGAAAAAGTCTCGTTTGAAGCCACAGACCTGACCGAAGCCGTTGTGATCGACGCCGCTTATGTGGACGAACAACTGGGTGCAGTGGCCAAGAACCAGGATCTCAGCCAGTTTATTCTCTGATATCTGTCATTGAAGAAAAATGAAGAAACCGGCCGTGCATCGCACCGCCGGTTTTTTTATGGGCGTTTTGCGGCCATAAAAAAGCCCGCTTCCGGGGAGGAGCGGGCAAGGACGCCAATGGCGTCGTCGAGTAGAGAGCGTCAGTCAAACATGGATGGCGTCAGGCCCGGAAACGGGCAATCAGCGAACTCAGGGATTGGGTGCTGCTGGCCAGGGTTTTGGCGGTAGCTTCGGTGCGGCCCATGTTGTCGGCAATGCGGCGCGATGCTTCGGCCACTTCGTTGACGTTACCGCTGATTTCGTTGGCCGCCGCGCTTTGCTGTTCCACAGCACCGGCGATGCTCAGGTTCATTTCAGAAATGGTGCTGACCGCGTCGGAAATGGTTGAAATGGCTTCGCTGGCGTAGCGCGACATTTCGGAGGTGGCTTCCGAATGGCGGGCGTTTTCTTCCATGGAACTGACCGCCTGGGCAGCCTGATTCTGCAGTCGGGAAATCATCTTGTTGATTTCTTCGGTGGATTCCTGGGTACGCGACGCCAGGGTCCGCACTTCGTCGGCGACCACCGCAAAGCCACGACCTTGCTCACCGGCACGGGCGGCCTCAATGGCGGCGTTCAGTGCCAGCAGGTTGGTTTGTTCGGCGATGCCACGAATCACATCCAGCACCGAGCCAATGGCGTCGGTTTCGGATTGCAGGCCACGGATCACATTGCTGGATTCATCAATATTGGAGGCCAGCTCCATAATGCGTTCGCGGGTTTGCTTCATGGTCTGCAAGCCGCGCTGGGCGTTGTCATCGGCGTCACGGGCGGCGGCTGCCGCACGTTCGGCATTACCGGCCACTTCCTGAATGGTCAGGCTCATTTGCTGGGAGCCAGTGGCGGCCTGATCGGTTTGTTGCAGCTGGCTGTCGGCCATCTGGCGGGTTTCGTTGCCAAGGCCGGTGATCTCACTGGTCAGGCCTGACAGGTTACGCGCTGTTGATTGGCTCTCGCGCACCAGATTCTGGATGGTTTCCACAAACAGGTTGAAATTCTGGGCAATGGCGGTGATTTCATCGTCGCCACGGGCGGGCAGTCGCTGTGTCAGGTCACCTTCGCCCTGGGCAATGTTCGACATGGCGTTGTTGAGGTTCGACAGCGGCTGGCCGATGCTGCGGGAAATCATCAGAATCACGGCAACCAGCAGGCCAACAAAGATTACCGAGGTGGTCATCATGGTGATACCGGCATCGCGGCTGGCGGCGGCCACATCATCCAGATGCACGCCGGTGCCTATGATCCAGCCCCACTCCTTGAACAGGCGCACGTAGCTGACCTTCTCCATTGGTTGCTTCTGTTCCGGGTGTTCCCAGAAATAGGACACGAAGCCACCGGCCGGATTCTCGGCGGTCACCTTGCTCATCTCACGGAAATGGTATTTGCCGTTGGCGTCCTGATTGTTGGTCAGGTCCTTGCCGATCAGCTGGGGTTTGATCGGGTGGCCGACCATCACGTTCTGTGGCGAGGTAATGAAATAGTAGCCCTTGCCATCGTCGTAACGCTTGGCCATCAGCACTTTCATGGCGTCTTTCTGGGCCTGCTCTGTGGTGGTCAGGCCTTCACGCGCGTGTTCGGCGTAGTGCTGGACGATGCTGTAGGTGTCGTCCACCAGATTCTTGGTGAAGGCCTTCTTGGCTGCCAGAGTCGACTCGTAGGTCTGGTTCAAGCCTTGCAGTACGATGACGGCAACGCACACGATGGTGGCAGCCAGCAGCATCCACAAGCGGGTTTTGATACTCAATTGGCGCAGTGAATTCATTCCCGGGTACCTGTATTGCTCTCATTCTTGTCGGTCACGCCTTGCGTCCGGCAAGGGCGATAGTGTGGGTCGACCATCGTCCGCCTGCGGGCGGATTTCATAGATGGTCTTTTGAGTCTAGGTTATATTTCAGACTTGCAATGGTTATCGTCAGAAAGGTGGCATGAGTGAAGCCAGATGGCATAAAAGTCAGAAAGAACAGTCGCTGCGTTGAACTGCGCTACGGTGAGCAAGTGTATGCACTGAGCTTTGAATTCCTGCGGGTGTGGTCACCCTCGGCTGAGGTGCGCGGGCACGGCACCGGTAATGGTGTGCTGCAAACCGGCAAGAAAAACGTTGGCCTGCTGCGCATTGAACCGGCGGGCAATTACGCTCTCAAACTGGTGTTTGATGATGGTCACGATTCCGGCCTCTACGACTGGAACTATCTGCGTCATGTGTGCCTGAATCACGACAGCATGTGGCAGGAATACCTCGACCAGCTTGAGCAAGCCGGTGCCAGCCGCGACAGTCTCAATATTAATTTCAAGGCGCTGTAACCTGAAATCAGCCTGAAAAATAGCTGACCCCGAAAGCAGGCGCGTCAGGCCTGCTTTCGGTATACTGTGCCAATACTACCAATCTGCCGGTGCTTCCGAACACCGGCTGAACACCGCAGGCCGTGCCGCAACCGAATCGATGGCAAGCCCCGGTGCCCCTTACAAGCATCAACATAAGGAGCCGACCCTTGGCGGATTCCCCTTCCAAAACCCCGGTCATCAACGATCCCAATGCCGCGCAGGAAGCGCAGAAGTACGACAATCCGGTGCCAAGCCGGGAAGCGCTACTTGCTTTTCTGGACCAAGCCGACCGGCCGATGACCCACGAGGAAGTGTGCCAGGCGTTGGCTGAAACCGACGAAGAGCGGGTTGAAGCCCTGCGTCGTCGCCTGATCGCCATGTGCCGTGACGGCCAGCTGATGAGCAATCGTCGCAACCAGTTTTTCCCACTCGAAAAAGCCGACCTGATTGTTGGCAAGGTGATGGGCCATAAAGACGGCTTTGGCTTTGTGCTGCGCGACGGCGATGACGATATTTTTCTGTCCAACCGCCAGATGCGTAAGGTCTTCCACGGCGATAAGGTCGCGGTGCAGATCATGGGTCACGACCGTCGTGGTCGGCCGGAAGGCAAGATCGTTCAGGTGATTGAGCGCAACACCCGCCAGATTGTCGGTCGTTATTACGACCAATCCGGCATGGGCGTGGTGCAGCCAGACAACAAGCGTATTCCGCTGGAAGTGCTGATTGCGCCGGAAAACCGCAATAAGGCAGAACACGGCCAGTTTGTGGTGGTGGACATTACCCAACAGCCGAACCCGGGCAGCATGCCGCTGGGTCGGGTGGTGGAAGTGCTGGGCGAACACCTGGCGCCGGGGATGGAAATTGAAGTGGCGATTCGCAGCCACGACATTCCCAACGAATGGGGTGAAGGCGTTCAGGAAGAAACCGACGCCATTCCGTTTGAAGTGGCGGAAGCCGACAAGGTGAATCGCATCGACCTGCGTCACCTGCCGTTCGTGACCATCGATGGCGAAGACGCCCGTGACTTCGATGACGCGGTGTACTGCGAAAAGAACAAGAGCACCGGTGGCTGGCGTTTGTACGTCGCCATTGCCGACGTATCCCATTACGTAAAAGCCGGTTCCGAGCTGGACAAAGAAGGCCACAAGCGGGGTAACTCGGTGTACTTCCCGGGCTTTGTGGTGCCGATGCTGCCAGAGAAGCTGTCCAACGGTTTGTGCTCGCTGAACCCGAATGTTGATCGTCTGGTGATGGTGTGTGAAATGACCATCTCCAAGGCCGGTAACATCTCCGGCTACAAGTTCCAGGAAGGCATTATTCACTCCCATGCCCGCCTGACCTACAACAAGGTCTGGTCGATGATCCAGACGCCAATCACCGACGCCGGTCAGGAATGGCGCGATCACTACGGTGAGTTGGTGAGCTACATCGACAACCTGTACGAGCTGTTCAAACTGCTGCGCAGCAAGCGCGAAGAGCGCGGCGCGATGGACTTCGACTCGGTCGAGACCCGCATCCAGTTTGACGCCGAGCGCAAGATTCAGGAAATAGTGCCGACCGAGCGCAACGACGCCCACATGCTGATCGAAGAGTGCATGCTGGCGGCCAACGTCTGTACCGCCAACTTCCTGCAAAAATACGAAGTGCCGTGCCTGTACCGCGTGCACGCCGGCCCAAGTGCCGACAAGCTGGAAAACCTGCGGGCTTTCCTTGGCGAAATGGGCCTGTCGGTGAACACCGGCAAGCGTGATCCGCATCCGAAGGACTACCAGATTCTGCTGGAGCAAATTGCCGACCGTCCGGATTCTCATCTGATCCAGACCGTACTGCTGCGCTCGCTGAGTCAGGCGGTGTATCAGCCGGACAACGAAGGCCACTTTGGTCTGGCTTACAAGGCCTACACCCACTTTACCTCGCCGATTCGTCGTTACCCGGATTTGCTGGTGCACCGTGCCATTCGCAGCGTGATTCGCTCCGAACAGGAATGCCGCAACTGCGTGCGGGTGGAAACGGCCAAGCCGCTGCCGAAGTCGGAAATTTACCCGTACGACATGGCCAAAATCATCGAGCTGGGTGAACACTGCTCAATGACCGAACGCCGTGCCGACGACGCCACCCGCGACGTGACCGACTTTCTCAAGTGTGAGTACATTCGCGATCGCGTGGGTGAAGTGTTTGAAGGCGTGATTTCCGCCGTCACCGGCTTCGGTTTGTTCGTTGAGCTGAAAGACGTTTACGTTGAAGGTCTGGTGCATGTGTCCTCACTGGGCAACGACTACTACCACTTCGATGCCGTCAAACACCGCATGACCGGCGAGCGCACCCGTCGCAGCTTCCGCCTCGGCGACAGCCTTTGGGTGATGGTGACCGCGGTCGACCTCGACGAACGCAAGATCGACTTTGAACTGGCAACAGCGCCAACCAACAGCGGCCGTCAGTCAATGCCGGAACCAGCGCGAGTACCACGCAAGCGCGTAGCGACCGCCAAGGGCGTTGAAGAGCAGCCATTGAAGGTTGGAAACAAGCCGAAAAATCGCACCAAAAAACCGCGTCTGAACGCCGATGTTGGCAAAGCCGTTGACCCAATGACCGGTGAACTGGTCGATGTGGTACCGGCGGAAGACCGTCCGTTTGGACCGAAAAAATCCGGCTCTGGCAAACGCAAACCGGCCAAAAAAGGCGGCAAAAAGCCATTTGGCAAGAAGCCTTCAGGCAATGCTGAAAGCAGTGAGTCGGCACCAAAATCCGACAAGAAAAAGCCCAGCAAACGCCAGAAGCTGAACGCCAAAAAGAACGCCAAGAAAAAAGCCGCCAAGAAGGCGAAGAAGGCTTAACGTCTGGAGTCTGGAGTCTGGAGTCTGGAGTCTGGAGTCTGGAGTCTGGAGTCTGGAGTCTGGAGTCTGGAGTCTGGCGTTGAGCGGGCCGCGCAGGCTCTGGCGTCGAACGGGCCGCCCTGGGTACTTGTAGGAGGGAATTTATTCCCGATCCCAGGCAGCTTGTAGGCTGGGCCTCGCCCAGCAAAAGTTGGGCGGGGCCCAATCTACTGTCGGAAGCTTGTAAAAGCGTAGGGTGTGCACTGCGCACCGAAGGCTGCATCCCAAGGCTGGGCGTCTGGCGTTGAACTGGCCGCCTTGGGTCTTTGTAGGAGGGAATTTATTCCCGATCCCAGGCAGCTTGTAGGCTGGGCCTCGCCCAGCAAAAGTTGGGCGGGGCCCAACCTACAGCCTGGATGTCAGACGCACAGCACTTAGAAACAGCAAAACCCAAAGCGCGGCCTGATTTCTGGCCGCGCTTTGCTTAATACCACTTAACACCGAACCATCAGAGAAATCACCGTATGAAACTCGAAGCTGTCTATGGACTCCACGCCGTTACCACCTTGCTGCAACGCAGCCCGGATCAGGTAACTGAAGTCTGGGTGCAGAAAGGCCGCCTCGACAAACGGATGGAGCGGGTGTTGGACGAAGCCATGAAGCTTGGCATCGCCGTGCGTGAAGCCGACAAAGGCCTGCTGAACCAGAAGGTCGAAGGTAACCATCAGGGTGTGATCGCATTCCGCAAGCCCATTCAGCAAGCCTCTGAACGCAACCTGCCGGATATTCTGGAAAAGATCGAAGGCACGCCGTTTATCCTGATTCTGGACGGTGTGACCGACCCACATAACCTCGGTGCCTGTATTCGTACTGCCGACGCCGCCGGTGTGCATCTGGTGATTGCGCCGAAAGACAAATCGGCGCCATTGAACGCCACCGCCGCCAAAGTTGCCTGTGGCGCAGCCGAAGTGGTGCCTTACGTGCAAGTGACCAATCTGGCGCGCACCATGAAAGACTTACAAGAACGCGGTGTCTGGATCATCGGCACCGCCGGTGAAGCTACTTCGTCTGTTTATCAGCAAGACCTCAAAGGCCCGCTGGCGCTGGTGATGGGAGCCGAAGGCGCTGGCATGCGTCGCCTGACCCGTGAACACTGCGACGGCCTGATCAATATCCCGATGGCCGGTGAAGTCAGCTCGGTGAACGTTTCCGTCGCCACCGGTATCTGCCTGTTTGAAGCGGTACGTCAGCGCGGTTTGTAATGGCTGTTATTGAATAGCGGAACCCTGAAAGCGAGCCAAGGCTCGCTTTTTTATTGGTGTTTGCCCGGTAATCAGAACCGGTAGCCGATCGCGCCAATGTACTCGTCGTAATAGAAGGTCTGGCTGGCGCGGTCGCTGCTGTATTTGCTGGTAAGGACATCGTCCATATCGGCGTAGCCGTATTTGCCAATAAAGCGCACAAACAGGCCTTTCCAGAGGTTGGCTTCAACGCCCACTTTTACCAGCGTGCTGTAGCCGGCCACGTGCCATTCGTCGTTGCGGTCGCCGCCCATCAGGGTGACGTTACTTTTCGGGTACAACACCCCGGCACCAACACCAGCAAACAGCGCGATATCCCGCTCCTCACTGAACTGCCACACCGGCAAGTAGGCTTCGGTTTCCAATGAAATCTGGTTAAAGCCGTCGGTGTGTTCGTAGGTCAGAAAGTCGCTGCTGAGCACTTTGTCTTCAGCCGCCGGATCACTTTTCTCGAAGCCTTCGCGCTCATTGGTGCCGGTCATGGTGACGGTCTGGCCCTGGTCCATCACGTACTTCATGTGGTCCCAGCCCAGCGATACCGACCAGTTGTCGGCAACAAAATAACCAACGCGCCAGTTGTATTGGGGGATCGTCAAGCGGCCCGGATTGAGGTAGCTGTGAAAAATCTGGGCGATGCTGAACGGCGTCTGGCGGTCACTGGCACTGACGTTGTGCAGGGTGTAATCGTAGTCATCGCCTTTGAAGTGAATATCGCTGTCGGAGTAGGTGGCGTTGTTCCAGCCCCAATAGCCGTAAAACTGGCCTTGTTGGCGCATGGCGGCACTGGCTGGGTTGGCCATACCAAGGAAAACAACAGCGCTGGAAGCCAGCAGTCCAAAAGAGCGAAGGGAGCGTGAGTACATGAAAAGCCTGTAGTTCTTTTATGGGGCGACGAGAGGATGTCGCTGGGGTGTCACGGTTGCGCTAGCCGTTACAACACCTGGGTGTTATTCCGGGACCTGAGTGTTATTTCGGGGCCTAGGTGTTATTTCGGGACATAGCAGCGCTTTAAGAAAGGACAGCGAGACTATCGGATTTGTTTTATTTAAAAAGACTTCAAAAATGGAACAATAAATTCAGGCTATTCAGTGTAAATAGCAAGAGAGCTTTTCTTGTCCCGCGCGGCGGGTTGTGAACACAGCGGGACATTCCGGCTGCCATTTATCCCATCACTGGCGCCCGCGTCAGAGGCGCTGATTTTCGTGTCTATTCTGTAGAGAGTATCCGGAATAGCGAGGCCTTCTATGGCCACATCTGCCATCCCCAATATTGTTGGAATCGACATCGCCAATGCGCTGCAACGCATGAACGGTCACGAAGACCTGTTCTGGCGTTTGCTGGCCGGTTTTAACGACATGCTGGTGACTGCGCCAGCCAGCTTGCAATCCTTGCAGGGCGACGAGCTGCAATCCTGGTTGCATCAGCTCAAGGGCAACAGCGGCAATATGTCGGCTGCCAGCCTTCAAGCCATGGCCAGCGACTGCGAGCAAATCCTGAAGCAGGGTGATGCCCTGACGGATGACCACAAGCGCCAGTTGCTGCAAGCAATTGAACAGCTCTCGGCTCATTGCTCAGCGGCGCTGGCCAGTCGCTCGGAAAGTCAGGCCGAATGTGCAGGGGAGCCAACGGGCACGGCCGAGCTGAACCAACAGCTGGCTGAGGTGTTGTCGTTGCTGGAAAGCGACTATGGCGCTGCCATGCAGTGCTTTGAAGCACTAGTGCCGCAACTGGCGGGCACCGCTGGCGAGACGCTGGCCAACCAAACCCTCGATACCCTGTTCGAATTCGATGCCGAAGCCAGCCAACAGGCTGTGCGCCAACTGATTGATCACCTGGAGGGCGCATGAGCGAGTTACCCCATATTTTGCTGGTCGACGATAACCCCAATGACCTGATGCTGTTGATGAACAAGCTGAAGGACGAGTACCGGGTGAATGCTGTTCGCAGTGGTGCCGCGTGCCTGGAAAAGCTGGCCGCTGACGACCTGCCGGATATCGTTATCATGGATATTTCGATGCCGGAAATGGATGGCTATGAAACCTGTCAGCGAATGCGCAGCGACGAGCGCCTGCGCGCCATTGATGTGATTTTCCTGTCGGCCAACGACACCACGGAAGAAAAGCTGCTGGGGATGGAAGCCGGTGCGGTGGACTACATCACCAAGCCCTTCGACAGTGAAATACTGCGCAGCAAGATTCGTTACTGCATTCAGCAGCAGCACCAGCGTCAGGCTCTGGCGGCGGAAAAGCAGCAAGCCTTTCAAACGGCGATGACGGCGCTCACCAATGCCGGTGAACTGGGCATTGTGCTGGAGTTTATGCGGGCGTTGAATGCCACCGAAGACCTCGACGCGCTGGGAGCTTTGGTGGTTCAGTGCGTTGGCCGTTTTGGTTGCAGCAGCGTGTTCCAGATTCGTGATGGCAACGAGCTACGCCACTATTCATCCAGCGGTGATGTTTCCGGTCTGGAACGGGAGCTGCTGACCCAGCTGAAGGACGGCGGCCGTATTGTCGAGCGTGGCCAGCGCTCCATTTTCAACTTCCGCAATCTGTCGTTGCTGGTGAAAAACATGCCCGACGATGACGACTTGCGCGGCCGTTACCGTGACCATGTGCCGACCTTGCTGGAAGGCACCGTACCCAAGTTGGAGGCGCTGCTGGCCCGCGAGCGCAACAAGATTCTGATCGGTGTGTGCCAGGACGCCCTGCAGCGTTTTGAAATTGCCAACCAGAACCATCAGGACAGCTGCCGCAGAATCCTCGATAAAGTGGTCAGCGACCTGCAGGAATCGTTTTTGACCATGGGGCTTGATGACGAGCAGGAGACTCGCCTGCTCGGGCTGGTGGAGGCCGGACTCGATGAAATGATGGATCAGCAGGATGTTGGCGCGTCGATGGAGCACGATCTGAAATCGATCCTTGAAGCGGTCAATAAAATCCAATGAGCCACGACACTTCGCATGGCATGTCCGTGCCCGACTGGCTGGTAAAGTACGGTCGCTTGATGCTGTTACTGGGGTTGGTTCCGGTGATGTTGCTTGGCTGGCTGTGGTCTGAATGGCTGGCGGAGCGCACCATCAGCAAGCTGCTGGAAAGCAAGGTGGTGCAGCTGGAAGCCGAAGCCTCGATGTTCCGTATCCAGCTCAACGAAGATCTGGAACACATCGACAGCCTGGCCCATGAAACCTCAATCATCGACTACCTCGACAAGATCGAATCGGGCTTGCAACCAGAGCGGGTGGAGTCGTTGGTTACCTTGCTGCAACGCAACCCGGACTACTACCAGATTCGGCTGATTCGATCCGACGGCCAGGAGCTGATCCGGCTGGAACAACCCCTTGAGAGGGAAAGCAGTGTGGATGTTTTGGGTCAGTCGGGAGTGGAGCTGAAAGAGACCCAGAACAAGGCTGGCCGCTATTACATCAATGACCTCAATATGATGTGGGACGGTGGTATATACGTCAGCCCGGTCGACTTCAATATTGAAAATGACGCCGTGGAATTGCCACTGTTGCTGACCGTTCGGCTTGGTACACGCCTGCGCAGCAGCTCGGGAGATACCACCGCGTTTGTGGTGGTGAATATTTCGATGCAGCGGGCGCTGAACCTGATTGGCGAGTGGACACTGCGCGACCCCGGCGTGACCGCCTTTTATTTCTCCTCTGGCATCTGGCTGCACAAACAAAGCGGCGATAGCCCCTGGCAGTACGGCCCACCGGCTAATTTCCCGGTCGAAGACGATGTTTTGTCGAAAAAGCTGCAATTAACAGATCATCGGGTCGGCGGCACGGTCGACCGTGCCGAATACTGGGTGTGGGGCTCGGTGCTGCCTCCTGAACGCACCAGTTTGGCGGCGGATACGAACGCCATGGGTATATTGGTGCATCGCCTGTCGGATCAGGAAATTGCGGCGGCCAAACGACTGTACCGGTTGTCGGTGTTCGGCTTCTTTACG
Source organism: Oceanobacter kriegii DSM 6294 (assembly GCF_000422845.1). Classification (GTDB taxonomy): domain Bacteria; phylum Pseudomonadota; class Gammaproteobacteria; order Pseudomonadales; family Oceanobacteraceae; genus Oceanobacter; species Oceanobacter kriegii. The sequence continues at coordinate 20,981 of NZ_AUGV01000019.1, read as the reverse complement.
CTGTTGGGCGTGGTGCTGTTTGTACTGCTGGAGTTTTACCGAGGGTGGGTTCGGGGCCAGCGTAATGCCAGTCTGGCGCGCCAGAAAAGCGAAGAATTCCAGCGCAAATTGCAGCAGTTCAATGACGATGAGCAGCGCTTTCGCAGCGTCTTTAACGCCACCGCAGGCGGCATGATCGTGGTGAATAAATCCGGCATTGTGGTGATGGCCAGTGATCCGGCTTGTCAGATGTTTGGTTACAGTCGCACCGAAATTGAAGGCATGGAGCTGGAGCAACTGGCTCCTTCGGCCATGCACTCCGGGGTGTATGTGGCAACGTCCAGAGACGACGAGCCGGAGCCCGCGGCAGCGCTGGCGGATGCGAACCGGGTGTTGGCCGTGCGCAAGGATGGTTCGGTCTTCCACACCGAAGTGCTGCTGAATCAGTTCGTTTTGTGGGACGAGCCCCACATCATTGCCCGCATGGACGACGTGACCGCCCGGGTTGAAGCCGAAGAACTGGCGGCCACCTTGCAGCAGGAAAAAATGTATCAGCTCGACCTGGCCCGTCAGCAGGCCATCGAAACCGCCCGTTTGAAAAGCGATTTTCTGGCCAACATGAGCCACGAGATCCGTACCCCGCTGAACGCCATCATCGGCATGAGCGAGATTCTGGCCCACAGCAAGACCCTGTTCGGCAAGGACCGGGACACCATCGGCAAGATTAATCAGGCCGGCAGCAACCTGCTGACCATCATCAACGACGTACTGGATTACTCCAAGATTGAAGCGGGCAAGCTGACGCTGGAGCAAGCCCCTTTTGCGCTTGATGATGTCATCAGCAAACTGCATAGCATTTTTGATCTGACGGTTGAGAAAAAAGGGCTGCAGCTGAAACTGCACCACACCCTGCAAGCAGAGCTGCTGCTGGTGGGCGATCGAGCCCGATTGGAGCAGGTGCTGATTAACCTGTTGGGCAATGCCATCAAGTTTACCGAGCAAGGTGAAGTTGCATTGGAGATCGAAGCCCAGCTCATACAAGGTGAGCAATGGCAGCTGGCGTTTCGCGTCAGCGATACCGGCATCGGCATGACCGAAGAGCAAAGCAAGAACATCTTCAGCGCCTTTAATCAGGCCGATAACTCGGTCACTCGTCGCTTTGGCGGTACCGGGCTGGGGCTGTCGATCTCTCGGGAGCTGGTGCAATGCATGGGCGGTGAGCTCAGCGTCACCAGCGCTGAAGGCAAGGGCAGTACCTTCTGGTTTGAGCTGGTGGTTGATACGCAGGAACGCACCGCGGGTACAACAGACAGCAACCTTGAACAAACGCTGGATTTGTCGGGCAAACACTTGCTGGTGGTGGACGACAACGCTTTTAACCGCGAAGTCGCAGAGGAATTCCTGCGTTTGTGGGGCTGCTCTGTGCATACCTTTGAAGGGGGCCAGGAGGTATTGGCTTACCTGTCGCAAACGCCGCCACCCGAGGTGGATCTGGTGCTGATGGACCTGCAAATGCCAGATATGGACGGCTTCCAGACCACTCGGGAAATTCATCAGCTGGACGCCTGGGCCGAACTGCCGGTACTGGCCTGCTCCGCCGGAGTGACTCAGTCACAGCGGGAGCAGGCACAAGAGTCAGGTTTGTGCGGCTTCCTGCCAAAACCCTTTACCCAACAGCAGTTGCGCCAGCAAATGGTCAGCTGTGTACCCGGCATCCAGGCCGAGGCGGATGCTTCTTCCAAATCGACGGCGGCCAAAGAGACACCGCTGCTGGACAGCTCGGCTGCTCTGGCCAGCTGGGGCAGCGAGGAACGCTACGCCAACTTTCTGGAAAAATTCGCCAGCCGCTTTGGGCCAACCCTTGACGTCTGGTTTGCGGAAGAACAGTCGGTGATCTTTGAAGGCTTACAAGCCGACCTGCAACGGATTGGCAAAGCCGCCGCTCACGTGCAACTGCTGAGGCTGTCCGAGAGTCTTGCGGCACTGGCAACTGCGCTGGAACAGCAGCCTGAGGTGGATTGCCAGCCTGCAAAAGGCGTATGGCGGCAAACCCGCGAAGCGATTCGTAACCAACTGGGTGGTGATGTGTAATCTGTCGGGCGTGCTTGTGGGAGAGAGCTTGCTCTCGATAAGTCGAAGCCATCGGCAGCAAGCTGCCTCCCACATCACTACCTATTCCCCAAAATTGGCGTCGGAATTCTGCGCCTGTGTCACTTGTCCAACCGCGTTAATTTGATACGCTGCCGCAGCCAACGGCGCTTCATCTGACGACGTGCAAGGACCACCATGCTGAATATCGATATCACCAGTCTGCCTGCCTGGTGGCAGGATTTGCTGAACCAGAATTACGACTGGTTCTGGGACGTTTCCATTGCCCTGACTCTCACCCTGGTGGTGGGGTTTGTCTGGCGTTTTGCCCGTCGACGCTTGTTGAAACTGGTCACCCGCACCAATAACCAATGGGACGATGTGGTGGTGGAAGCGGTCGGTGTGCCGGTTAACTGGATCATTCTGGCGGTGGGTGCCAGCTGGATTGCGGACATCACCGCCCGCAATTTCGATCTGGATATGATGACCAGCATCCCGCTGGCGCGTCAGCTGTCGCTGATTGTGCTGGTGGCCTGGGCCATCTGGCGTCTGATCAACCGGGTGGAACATCGTCAGATCAGCCGCGGTGCCGACCCGACCACCATCGAGCTGGTGGGGAAAATTGCCCGGGTGGTGGTGATTGTTTTGATGGTGCTGCCGATTTTGCAGGCGTTGGGCATCACCATTTCGGGCCTGTTGGCGTTTGGTGGTATGGGCGGTCTGGTGGTCGGTTTGGCGGCCAAGGATTTGCTGGCCAACTTCTTTGGATCGCTGGTGGTGTATATGGACCGCCCGTTCCGTGTTGGCGACTGGATTCGTTCGCCAGACCGCAATATTGAAGGCACGGTCGAGAGCATTGGCTTCCGGGTAACCTGCATTCGCACCTTCGACAAACGGCCGTTGTACGTACCCAATTCGGTGTTTACCAGCATTGCGGTAGAGAACCCGTCGCGGATGCTGAACCGTCGTATCAACGAAACCATTGGCGTGCGTTATGAAGACAGCCATCGTATGGCGACGGTGCTGAGCCGGGTGGAAGACATGCTGCGTAACCACGATGACATCGACACCAATCAAACCCTGATGGTGAATTTCAACGCCTTTGGGGCATCGAGTCTCGACTTCTTTATTTACTGTTTTACCAAAACCACCGACTGGGCCACCTTCCACAAGGTGAAGCAGGATGTGATGTTGCAGATCATCAACATCATTCACGACGAAGGGGCCGACTGCGCCTTCCCGACTCGTACCCTGCACCTGGAAAGCATGCCGGAAAACCTGCAACGTTCGATGCAGGCGCCGGCCTCCAATCCGCCGTCTGCCCCGGTGCCAGAACCGGCTCAGACGACTGCGAAATAACAGCAACAAAACAACGTAACAGCTCTGGAATATCACTCGACACCGCTGCGGCCAATGGCTCGTAGCGGTGAGTTTTTACTTTCTGATTGGCCGCTCTGGCCAGCCCGCACTTCTGCTACTGCGGTTATCAGCAGATGAATCTGCAACCGAAACCGGCGTACACTGGTCACAGCCAGTGTCCATTCGTCACGGAGGTTTCATGCCAGAGTCATCGTCCATTCCCTTGTCATCCCATTGCTGGAATACCCGCCTGAACCTGCTGGGTGAGCAGTTGCGGCAACAGCAGGACTTTCTGGTGATTCAGGATCTCGATGGTGTCTGCATGGGGCTGGTGAACGATCCACTCAGCCGCACCATTGCGCCGGACTACGTGCGGGCGGTGCAAAAGCTGGACGGCCGCTTCTACGTGCTGACCAATGGCGAGCACGTGGGAAAACGTGGCGTAAACCCTATTATTGATCGCACCTGTGGCCGCGATTTGGCCAAGCACGAAGGCTTGTATCTGCCTGGGCTGGCGGCCGGTGGGGTGCAGTGGCAAAGCCGGTTTGGCAAGGTCAGCCACCCGGGGGTTCAATCGCAAGAACTGGCGTTCCTGTTCCAGGTGCCGGTGAAGGCACGCTACTTCCTGATCAACCTGCTGGGCAATCCGCCATACAACCTGGCCAAGGAAAACATTCAGTTGCTGGCTGAAACCGTGGTGCTGGATAACCGGGTGTCGCCCACCATTAACGCCAACCTGCTGTGCGCGGTATTGGGCAGTGTCTCGGCGGTGAGCCAGTTGCAGGCCGATATTCAGCGCTTTATGAACCAGCTGCTTCAGGAAGCCCGTGATCAGGGCATGGAGGATTCCTTCTTCGTGCATTACGCCCCCAACCTGGGACGTGACCCGTCAACCGGAGTGGAGCGCATCAAACCCGCCAGCGGCAATCATTGGGGCACCACCGATTTTCAGTTCATGCTGCGGGGTGCGGTCAAGGAAGCCGGGGTGATGGCATTACTGAACGACTATTACTTCCGCAAGACCGGCGACTACCCGCTGGGTGAGGATTTCAGCGCCCGCAACGCGCCAGCCTCCCACGATGATCTGGTGACCCTCGCCAGAGCCCGCTTCGATCCCGACTTGATGCCCAGAATCATCGGCGTTGGCGACACCATTACCTCATCGACCATTGAAACCGAAGGCGTCGAGCAAACCCTTCGCGGGGGCAGCGACCGCGGCTTTCTGACGCTGGTGCAAGACCTCGGGCTGGCGTTTGAATCCGACAACGTGGTGCTGCTGGTGGACAGCAGCGGTGGCGAAGTGATGCGACCCTCTGTGGATGCCGCCAGCCTGCAACAATACGGCCCGCAGGACAGCAACTTCTGGCAGGGGGTCTCCGGCCTGTCCGACCAACACGACCCCTTGCGGGTGAACTGGGTGGCCGCCGACGGTTACCGTCAGTACACCCAGTTCTTCAATCATTATCTTGGGACCCGCTGAATAACTCTGCACAGCTCTCGGCTCTGGCTTCCTGCTTCGCCCTGTCATCCAGAGCGGGCACCGAGTTATTCAGAGGGTCCCCAGCCTCTGAGTAAGCTCATAACAGCGGCTGTATTCGCTGACATTTCGCCACCAATTTGTCACACAGAATGGCGGAACTGTCGGCGTATGATGGTTGCCGAAGCGATGTGCTGTGGCGATGCCCGTGACTCAGTGGCAGCCACCGTGCAATGCTGATGTTCGGTTACAGCCCGATGGAATCGGCTGATCAGGCAAACCTATCATGGTGTTTGAAAACATCAATTTTCGCTATTGCTTGATCGGGTGCACTATAGATCCTGTTTCCTAACCCATGATCCAAACGATTTGGAGAACGACAATGATCAACACTGAAATCAAGCCATTTGCAGCTACCGCTTTCAAAAACGGTGAATTCGTAGACATCACCGAAGCCGACGTTAAAGGCAAGTGGGCCGTATTCTTCTTCTACCCAGCTGACTTCACTTTCGTGTGCCCAACCGAACTGGAAGATCTGGCTGACAAGTACGAAGAACTGCAGAAAATGGGCGTAGAAGTATTCTCTGTATCTACCGACACCCATTTCTGTCACAAAGCATGGCACGACACTTCCGAAGCCATCGGCAAGATCAACTACTACATGGTTGGCGACCAGACTGGCACTATCACCAACAACTTCGGCGTAATGCGTGAAGGCGTTGGCCTGGCAGACCGCGCTACCTTCCTGATCGATCCAGAAGGTGTTATCCAGGCGATGGAAATCACTGCTGAAGGCATCGGCCGTGACGCAGAGGACCTGCTGCGTAAGGTGAAAGCCGCTCAGTACGTTGCTTCTCACCCAGGTGAAGTTTGCCCAGCCAAGTGGAAAGAAGGTGAAGCGACTCTGGCTCCTTCTCTGGATCTGGTTGGCAAAATCTAATCTGACTTCACATGTGAGCGGATAACGGTGTTGCTTTGACGCTCGGCTCTGCGCCTACCAGTGCGGTATGTCTTGAGTCCTCGCGTCAAAGCGCCTTGTTCTCCATCTCACCTGCCGTGTCAGACTGGTCGCTTCGGTGTTTGATGAGGTGACCTGCTGAAAGCTACTTGCGTTAGCGCTTCGCTTTAGTGAGAAACCTTACGCGAGTAGTGTGGGCCCTGCCCACAAGCCAGCGGTGCCAACGCTTTTGGTTTGGCACCAGCTTGAAGGCGGATCTATTGGGTCCGCCTGCTTCTTATCCAGCCTCCAGGCTGTTGTTATCAGAAGCAAACAACCGATTTTTATGGTTCTGCCCCGATGTTATTCACCGTCACTCCGAATGCATCGGTGGCGGGGCCGCCCAAACAGGTTGCGGTTTCCAGACAGGTGTCGGAAATGCAACCAGGCAGCTTCAGGGGGCTCCGAAATCCCTGCAGTCAATACAACAGCTGTATCTTCGGATATGGCTGTTTTTGTTTGTGGCAAGCGCCAGTGGCGGTGCTCCGTAGGTCAGAGCAAGGCCAGTAAAGCGCAGATATCACGATGGTTAGCGGACATTTTTATAGCTTTCTTCTATTAGAAGTTTTTAGCTGATAGCTATCAGGGCCTTAGGAAAGATTGATTTATATAATCAGAAAGGCGGCGCTAATATATTTACATCATCTGAACAAAAGCGCTTGTCACTGCCAGCGATGGCGATACGAGTGAAACTAACGAATTTGGGAGTTCATCATGCTTGATACAGCAATGAAGCAACAATTGGGCACTTACCTGCAGAACATCCAGCGTCCGATTGAAGTGACTGTTTTCACCAAAGAAGGTAATGACAAATCCGCCGAGCTGGAAAGCCTGGGTAACGACATTGCCGGTTTGTCTGCCAAGGTGTCCCTGAAGATCGTTTCTGGCGACAGCGGTCGTACTCCACGTATGACGGTTGGCCCGGAAGGCGAAGCCGCCCGTGTTACCTTCGCTGGCGTACCAATGGGCCATGAGTTCACCTCGCTGGTGCTGGCACTGCTGCAAGCCGGTGGTCACCCAAGCAAGGCAGCCCCAGAGCTGCTGGAGCAAGTGAAAGGCCTGACCAAGGCGCTGAACTTCGAAGTTTACGTATCGCTGTCCTGTCACAACTGTCCGGACGTGGTTCAGGCCATCAACCTGATGGCGGTACTGAACCCGAATGTTCAGGCCACCATGATTGACGGCGGTGTGTTCCCGAAAGAAGTGGAAGAAGTCGGCATCATGGCGGTACCAACGCTGATGCTGAACGGCGAACCATTCGGTAACGGCCGTATGACCTTGGAAGAGATCGTCAACAAGGTTGACGACGATGCGGAAGCCAAGAAAGCCGCTGAAATCTCTGCTAAGGAACAGTTCGACGTACTGGTTGTCGGTGGTGGTCCTGCCGGTGCTTCTGCGGCGATTTACACCGCACGTAAGGGCATTCGCACCGGTATCGTTGCTGAACGCTTCGGCGGTCAGGTGATGGATACACTGGCGATTGAGAACTTTATTTCTGTCAAAGCCACCGAGGGTCCAAAGCTGGTTGCCGGTCTGGAAGAACACGTTAAAGACTACGACATCGACGTGATGACCAACCAGCGCGCCAAAGAGATTCGCGAAATCGAAGTCGACGGCAAGAAGCTGAAAGAAGTTGAGCTGGAAAATGGCGCGGTTCTGACCACCAAAGCCGTGATTCTGGCCACCGGTGCACGTTGGAGAGAAATGAACGTTCCGGGTGAAGACCAGTACAAGACCAAGGGTGTTGCTTTCTGCCCACACTGCGACGGCCCGCTGTTCAAAGGCAAGCCAACCGCGGTCATTGGTGGTGGTAACTCCGGTATTGAAGCGGCCATCGACCTGGCTGGTATCGTCGAACACGTGACCGTACTGGAATTCGGCGACACCCTGCGTGCCGATGCCGTGTTGGTGAAGAAAGCAGAATCCCTGCCTAACGTCACCATCATCAAGAACGCCATGACCACTGAAGTGGTTGGTGATGGCAGCAAGGCGACGGGTCTGAAGTACAAGGATCGCCTGACTGACGAAATGCACGACCTCGACGTTGCTGGCATCTTCGTTCAGATCGGTCTGGTACCGAACAGCGAATTCCTGCAGAACACGCTGGAACTGACCAACCGTGGTGAGATTGTGATCGACTCCAAAGGCCAGACCAGTATGGACGGCGTATTTGCTGCCGGTGACGTGACCACCGTACCGTTCAAGCAGATCATCATCTCGATGGGTGCTGGTGCGACCGCTGCACTGGGTGCGTTCGATTACCTGATTCGTAACTGATTCAGGCCCCCGATTCGGCTTGCCAACAGGCAGGCCAACAAAGTGACTGCCGAAGATTTCCATCCTTTGGCAGTGGCTGGCTACTGCGGTAGTCAAAGGCTGGATCTTTCCGGCTTATCCCTTTAAACCGCTGCCCCCACAGCGGTTTTTTTATGCCCGCCCAGACCCGTTCGAACAGCGCTCAATACCTCCTGCTGTAACGCTTCATCGGCCAATGCCCGGGCAATGGCCACACCGCCAATCATCATCACCATGTTTCGCAATATCTGATCACGCTCGGCCTGGCTGACTGCAGCCAATTCCTCTGCCATGCCTCTGAACAAGCGCGTGTAGGTGTTACGAATGGCGTCATCCTGCTGTGCCACATCGGTGACCAGAAACGCCAGCGGGCAGCCACTGTCGGTGGTATTCAGGTGCATATCGGACAAGTAACCACGAATCAGCTTGCCGACATTAAGTCTGGGTTGAGGGTTGCTGGGCTGTGGGTTGTTGGACTGCGGGTTGTCGGGGGATGTGTCGTCGGCAGCAAGCGGGCATTCCAGCGCCATTTGAAAACGGCTGCGGGCGGCGTGTTTCATGGCTTCGCAGTAAAGATCAGACTTCGACTTGAAGTGACTGTAAAACGCCCCCCGGGTCATACCGGCTTCGGCCATCACCTGATCGATGTTTACACCATCAAACCCCTGCTGCGTAAACAGCCGCGCTGCGGCGCTGATGATTCTGCTGCGGCTTTGCTGTTTGTGATCCTTGCTCCAGGCCATGACCCTGCTCACTCTCAAAATATGTTATTGAACATATTGTGGTGGCATCTAAAGTGCGTCAAGTCCCTCACGTTATCCACAAGGAGCCGTTATGACCGATTCACTGAAACTCTACGGAGCCCCGTTCAGCCCATACGTCCGCGCTGTGCGTTTGTACGCTGCCGAACTGGGCATTGAGCTTGAAAGCAGCATGGCGCCGTTTGGTGAAAAAATTGAATTCAAATCGCCACAGCATCTGGCGCTGAACCCTTTTGGGCAAATGCCGGTGTTGTTTGACGGTGACTTCCACCTGTTCGAGACGGCTTCTATCTGCCGTTACCTGAATGGCGTCGCGGGCAAAGCCAATGCCGAGCCACAACAACAAGCCTTGATCGACCAGTGGGCAGGCGCTGTGGCCAGTAACGCCAGTCGAGCAGTGATGGAAGGGCTACTGCTGGAGCTGGCTTTTCCGAAAGGGGAGAACGGCAAACCGCGATTGGATGTGGTAGTGGAAAACCTGCCCAAGGCTCGGGCATTTCTGGCGATTATTGAACAGCAGCTGCAAGCCCAGCAGGGCAAGGAGCAAGGCGGCCTGGCGACAGCTGATTACAGCTACGCCGACAGCATCCTGACCCCATTTATAGACTACGCCGCCTCAGTACCGGACCTCGACGGTAACGGCAAACTGGTCAGCGACGATTCGGCCACCGGCCAATGGCTGCACGCCATGCGCCAACGGTCGTCGGCGTGGGTGCTGACGCAGAAGTGATAGCAGCCGAAGCGCTATGGTTACCTCGCCCGCCTGCTCAACCACACATCCAGCCCCTGGGCGTTTAATTCAATGTCCTGCGCCAGCCAGTGGCTGGCTTGTGCGGGGCTGACGTGTGGAAAGTACTGCTGCACTTGTTCCAACAGCCAGGTTTTCAGGCCTGCGGCAATCTTGTCTTTACGGCCTGTGGTGGTTTGCTCAAAGGCGTTGCTGATGGCGACGAAGGCGTGAATTGAATCACGCAGCTGGCGCAGGTTATCCGGGCTGGGTTGAATCTGGCCATAGTGAGTCAGGTAAACGAAGTCGGCCTCCAGTGCTGCCAGTGTGTCGAGGCTTTGCAGTAAGGCTTCCGGGTTGAACTGTACCGGGGTGGTGGAGGCGAACAGCAGGTTGCGGCCATCGGGGGTGTCGAATACCGGATAGGAAATGCCAAAGGTGTCGCCGCTGAAAATGCTGTTGCTGCCGCTGTCGTGTACGCAAAAGTGGTGGTTGGCGTGGCCGGGGGTATCGATAAAGGTGAAGGTTCGGCCATGGAAGTCGATGCAGAACTGGTCGGGGGCTTCAATGATGCGTTGTGGGTCGACGGGGATCAGGCTGCCGTAGAGCGCCTCGTATTTGTCATCGCCATACACCGCCCGGGTACCAGCTTCCAGTTTGGCTGGGTCGACCATGTGGACACGCCCGCGAGGGTGAATCACCAGTCGGGCGTTGGGGCAGTGGGCCATCAAATGACCTGCACCGGCGGCATGGTCCAGATGCACGTGGGTTGGGATCACATAGTCAACCTGTTCCGGGCTGAGTCCCAGTACCTGAATCTGGTCGAGCAGGTGCGGCACGCTGTGAACAGTACCGGTTTCAACAATGGCCAGCCGGTCGCCCTGCTCTATCAGATAGACACACGCCGCGCCCTCGGTCACATAGTCGGCATCCAGCTGCCAGACCCCGTGTGGGTGGTTGTGTGGGCAAGGGTATTTGCCGGTTTCCGGTGTGCTGCGAGTGCTCATGGCTGGAAGTCCTTTCCTGGCGCAATTGGTCTTTTCTGAGTCATGTGGTCCAGTAGACCGCGTTAGCAAAGGGGTCTCAATCCGACCAAAGAGGGGCACAAAAAGGGCCAGGCGTTATTTCATTTGTGCGGCGGTCTGCTTTTGCAGCAGTTCGCGCATGCTGCGAATAAAGGGCTCGCGGCTGCGGCCACGTCGGTACAACATCGAAAACTCCGCCTGATAGCCAAATTCACTCGGCAGCAAGCAGCGCAGCTGGTTGGAGTGAGCCCATTGATTAACGTAGTGCTCGGGCAAATAGCCAATGTATTGCCCGGACAGAATCAGCATCAGTTGTGCTTCCATGCTCTCGACGGTGGCGGTGCTGTACAGAAAGCCACGTTTCTTCAGGTCGGCGGCGTTCCAGTAGCTGCGGGTCACAATGCCGGCGTTCATGATGTCTTCGCGCTGAATGTGCGATTGCTGGTACAGCGGGTGTTGGCTGCTGCAAAACAGCCAGTGCTGTTCGCGGTACAAGGGGTCGGTAATGACGTTATTGACCGTGGTTGGGTAGTTGCCAATGGCAAAATCCAGTTGATTGTTCAGAATGGCATGAACTTGTTCGTAGGGGCTGCGAATTTGCAAATTCAAATGCACCGCGGGGAATTGCTGCCGGAATTGGGCAATCACCGAGGGCATCGACAAGGCCGGTTCCGAGCTGGTGGCATCCAGAATCGCCATGCGAAAAGTACCGCCCATATCGTCTTTCAAGGCCTCGGTCTGACGCTCCAGTTCCTCCAGTTCATCAAGGGTTCGGCGGGTTTGTTGCAGAAACTGCTGGCCTTTCTCGGTTAACGCAAAACCCCCTCGGCCACGCTGGCACAGCACAAAGCCGGTGCGACTTTCGAGTTCGCTGATGTAATTGCTGATGGCGGAGGTCGTCAGGTTCAGTTCCTGCTGGGCGCCGGAATAGCTTTGATGCCGAACGACCGCCGAAAAAACCTGTAAGTGCCTGATATTAAATCCTTTTTCCAAAATCAAATGCCTCCCGCCCGGAAAATTTAAGTTCAGCAATTCATGAACTGATTATCACGCTTCTGATATTTAACCCGCAAGGGCGCTCTTTCAGGATGAACACATGATTCAGCAGCGGCCCGATGCCTGGGCGCTGATCGTGTTGATATGAGGTTTGTAACGATGGAAAAAGTACTGCACCAGCCCCAGGGCGGAAACGAGATGCCACGCTTTGGCGGTCGCGGCACCATGTTGCGTTTGCCCCTTGTGGAAGACCTGAGCGGGCTGGATGTGGGGTTTGTGGGCATTCCACTGGATGTGGGCACGTCACAACGTCCGGGCACCCGCTATGGCCCGCGCGGGATTCGCAATGAGTCCGTGATGATCCGTCCTTACAACATGGCCACCGGTGCTGCGCCGTTTGATTCGTTGTCGGTGGCGGATATCGGTGATGTCGCCATCAATACCTACAGCTTGCTGAAGTCGGTCGAACTGATCGAAGAACACTACACCCGCTTCAACGACTACAACCTGATTCCGCTCACCATGGGCGGTGACCACACGGTCACGCTGCCGATTTTGCGGGCGCTGACCAAGAAACACGGCCCGGTTGGGTTGATTCATATCGATGCCCACACCGACACCAACGACAACATGTTCGGCGAGAAAATCGCTCATGGCACTACTTTTCGCCGGGCGGTGGAGGAAGGCCTGCTGGACTGCAACCGGGTGGTGCAGATTGGCCAGCGGGCTCAGGGTTACACCGCCGAGGATTTTCGCTGGGGTGAGGATCAGGGCTTCAAACTGATCACCGCCGAGCAGTGCTGGCACAAGTCGCTGGAGCCCTTGATGGCGCAAGTGTGTGAAATCATGGGCGATGGTCCTGTCTATCTGTCGTTCGATATCGACGGCATCGATCCGGCCTGGGCGCCGGGCACCGGCACTCCGGAAGTGGGTGGCCTGACGTCTATTCAGGGGCTGGAGATCGTTCGCGGGTGCAAAGGCCTGAACCTGATCGGCGGTGATCTGGTGGAAGTGTCGCCACCGTACGACGTCAGCGGCAACACCTCTCAGCTGGGGGCCAACCTGCTGTACGAAATGCTGTGTGTGCTTCCGGGTGTGAGCTATCGCTAACGGTTGTCAGTCAGGAGGCACAGGCAAATGCAACTGGATATACACCGCACCCTGTGGGGCGTAACGGATGACTGGCCACAAGTGGTTGATGAACTGCGCACCGCTGGTTGTGTGGGCATTGAAGCCCGGGTGCCGCTGGAAGCAGCAGCACGACGTCAGCTACAACAGCGACTGCGCAGCGACGACCTGGGCTACATCGCTATTTTGTTCAGCGGTGGCGACGTGATTCCGGATCAGTCCGAAGGCCCGCAACAGCATCTGCAGCGACTGCGAGACATGCTGCCGAAAGCGGCCGAATTAAGCCCAGAGCTGGTGAACATTCTGCCGGGCAACGACCGTTGGTCGCTTTCGATGCAAGTGGATTTCTTTGGTGCGGCGCTGGAGCTGGCGCAGCAGGCCGGAGTTCGTTGTCTGTTTGAAACCCATCGCGCGACTTCCCTGTATTCCCCATGGCTGACACTGGAGTTGTTGGCGCAGCTGCCGGATATGCGTTTTACCGCCGATATCAGTCATTGGGTGCTGGTAGCCGAGCGACTGCTGGATCACCCCCTGGACTGGCAGGCGATGCAGCCATTTATAGAACGGGTTGACCACATTCAGGCTCGGGCAGGTTATCCACAGGGGCCGCAGCTGCCTCATCCGGCAGCACCGGAATATGCCAATGAGCTGGCCTTCTTTGAAGCCTTCTGGCAGCGCGTCTGGGCCAGCCAACAGGCCCGGGGGTTCAGCAAGACAACCCTGACGCCGGAATTTGGCCGTGATGGCTATTTGCACCACTTGCCGTTTACCAATGTGCCGGTGGCCGATCTTTGGCAGCTCAATGCCTGGATGGCCAAACGTCAGCGCCAGCAATTCGATCAATGGAGCCAATCAGCATGACCACAAATACGAGTAACAGCAGTGCAGCGAACAAAGGCGCGTTTCAGGCGCTGCCGGTGATCAATGTGGCGGGCCTGTTCAGTGATTCACTGGACGAGCGTCAGGCGGTGGCCGGGCAACTGGGTCAGGCCGCTCGTGAGGTGGGTTTTTTCTACGTCACGGGTCATGGTATTTCCGCTCAGCGCATGGCGGGTATCCGGGCGGCAGCGAAGGCGTTTTTTGCCCAGCCGTTTGAAGCCAAGATGGACTACTACATTGGCTCATCGGCCAGTCACAAGGGATTTGTGCCACGGGGAGAGGAAATCTACGGCTCGGCCAAACCGGACCTGAAAGAAGCCTTTGATGTCGGCTTTCAGGCATCGCTGGATCATCCACTGGTGCAAGCCAATACCCCTCTGATTGGCCCCAACGAATGGCCGCCGCTGGCGGATTTCAAACAACCGGTATTGGCTTATTACGACGATGTGTTTGCCTTCGGTCGTACCTTGTTTCGTGGATTTGCACTGGCATTGGGCCTTGATGAGCACTATTTCGATGCAATGGTGACGTGCCCGCCATCAAAGCTGCGGCTGATTCATTATCCATACGATGCTTCGGCCGAAGACGCGCCCGGTATTGGTGCGCATACCGACTATGAGTGCTTCACCATGTTGCTGGCAGACCAGCCAGGACTTGAAGTGCTGAACGAAGACGGCGACTGGATCGATGCGCCACCGGTATCACAGCAGGGCGAAGAAGCCTTTGTGATCAACATTGGCGACATGCTCGAAGTGATGACCGCCGGCCAGTTTGTCGCCACGTCGCACCGGGTTCGCAAGGTCTCTGACGAGCGTTACTCATTCCCGTTGTTCTTTGCCTGCGATTACCACACGCAAATTCAGCCATTGCCACAGTTCTTGCAGGAGGCTGAGGCGAGCGAGTACGAAGCGCTTAGTATTGGCGATCATATGTACAGTCAGGCCCTGCAAACCTATTCCTACTTGCGCGACCGGGTGGCGGCAGGCGAGTTATCGCTGCCTCAACGGGCTCGTGGGGTGGCCACCTTTGGCCATATGAAAAAGAAGGCTGCCAACAGCCTCGACCCTGAATGCACTGCATCAACCCGCTGAAACCCACTGACTTTGAAAACCAAACTCTTGATGAAGGAGAGTCATCATGTTGAACACTGATAAAACCCAATCCCTGTTCCGTCGGGCGACGCTGGCGCTGGGCATGGCGGCCGTGCTGGCCCCTGCGGCGATGCTGTCTTCACCGGTAGTTGCCGATCCTCTGCTGAGCGGCGACACCATGAAAGTGGGCATGGAAATCAGCTACCCACCGTTCGAATCCTACGAGGGCGACAAAGTAGTTGGTTTTGACCCGGAAATGTCGGCCTTGCTGGCCGCCAAACTGGGTGCCGAGGCGAGCTTTGTGGATACCAAATTCACCAGCCTGATTCTGGGTCTGGGTGCCAACAAGTTTGATGCGGTGATCTCGGGCATGTACGTCACTGACGAGCGTCAGAAACAGGCCGAAGCCATCCCTTACGCCCGTACAGGTGCCTACATCATGGTGAACAAGGGCAGCGCTATTCAGCCCAAAACCAAGGAAGACCTGTGTGGCGTGGAAGTGGGTTTGCAGCAGGGTACCGCCTGGGTCAAGCAGTTGACGGAGCTGTCGGCCAGCTACTGTGTGCCGAATGGCAAAGAAGCCATCACCATTCGTGAATTCCCGTCGGCACCGGAAGTTTCGCAAGCACTGCTGTCCCGTAACGTCGATGCCCAGCTGGAAATTGCCGGTGCCGCAATGATGTTCGCCGAGCGTACCCGTGGCCGCATTGAGATCAGCTCGCCGGATCTGGTGTACCCGCAAACCCTGGGTATCTACGTGAAAAAGGGCAACGCCGAGCTGAAGCAGGCGCTGCAAAGCGCGCTGGCTGAAATCACCGCCGATGGCGATTACCCCGAGCTGCTGAAGAAGTACAACCTGCTGGCGGCGGAATAATCCCCGCGTTCTGACGTTTTCATTTGCTGTAATACAGGAGCCAGTATGAGTCTGGACTGGGACTATTTTTTCTCGCTGTTCACCATGTCGTCGTTTTGGCAGGCATGTGTCACCGTGGTGGTGCTGAGCACCTTGTCATGGGGCATTGGACTGGTACTTGGCTTCCTGTTGGCGATTGCCAAAATGTCGAAGCACCGCTGGTTGTCTGTACCGGCGGGTGTGTATATCTGGTTTTTCCGCAGTGTGCCGCTGCTGGTGGTGCTGGTGTTTGTGTACAACCTGCCGCAACTGTTTCCGGCGGCCGGTTCGGTACTGGGCATTCCGTTTGTGGCTGGTCTGGTCAGTATGGTTGCGACCGAAGCCGCTTACATGGCCGAAATCCACCGCGGTGGCCTGATTTCTGTTGCCAAAGGGCAGCGTGAAGCGGGCCACGCACTGGCGCTGGGTTTTGCCGGTATTCAACGTCTGATTGTGATCCCGCAAGCGTTCCGCATCTCGCTGCCCACCATGATCAACGAGTACGTCACCATCATTAAACTCAGCTCGTTGGTGTCGGCGATTTCGCTGCCGGAGCTGCTGATGACGGGCCAACGGCTGTATGCCCAAAACTTTCTGGTGCTGGAAACCCTGTTTGCGGTGGCGGTGTACTACGTGTTGATTGTGACTATCTTCGGCGCGGTGTTGCAGTGGCTGGAGCGTCGCATGGACATTCCTTCCCGCAATCCGGGCACTTTGTCTGACAGCACCGTGGCAGCGCTGCGCACCAGCTTGCAAGGCAAGGGGGCGATCAGCAAACCCACAAGCCTGCGAGCGGGAGAGCCGCCAGCGCTGAATCTGATGCACCTGTCGAAATCCTACGGTGACCATCAGGTGCTGAAAGACATCAACCTGAACGTCGCCAGCGGCGAGGTGATCAGCATCATTGGCCCGTCAGGCTCGGGCAAAACCACCCTGATTCGTACCATCAACCAGCTTGAGACCCTCGACAGTGGCGAAGTGGTGCTGTTTGGTGAGGGCTATATTCGTGGTGGAGAACACGCCGATAGAACCACCTTGCGCAACGGCATTCGCCGCATTGGCATGGTGTTCCAGAGCTTTAACCTGTTCCCGCACTACACCGTAGCCGAAAACGTCATGCTGGCACCGCGCTACCACGGCCAGATTGAATCGAAACAGCTGGCTCGCGAACGGGCGTTATATCTGCTTGATCAGGTGGGCATGCTGGCCCACGCCGATAAATACCCGCATCAGCTGTCCGGTGGCCAGCAGCAGCGGGTGGCCATTGCGCGTACCCTGGCGCTGGACCCGGACATCATTCTGTTTGATGAGCCCACCTCGGCACTGGACCCGGAAATGGTCGGTGAGGTGCTGAAGGTGATGCAGGATCTGGCCAAGGCCGGTTTGACCATGCTGATTGTGACTCACGAAATGGAGTTTGCCCTGCAGGTATCTGACCGGGTAATGATGATGGAACATGGTGTGGTGCAGGTTGATGCTGCTCCGGATGCCATTCGTGATAGCTCGGTTGTCAGTCCTCAGTTGCAACGTATTCGCCACTTTATGGGATTGGTGACCGAGCCCGCTAACCAGGGATAAGCTCATGTCTGATGTAACTCAACACCCACAGGCAAGCGAGCAGCAACTGCGCGAAGAGCTGGCTGCCGCATACCGATTGGCCGCCATGTTCGGCTGGGACGACACCATTTATACCCACTTCTCGGTGCGCTTGCCGGGTGGTGGAGAGCCCCGGTTTTTGATCAATCCGTTCGGTTTTCTGTTCGAGGAAATCTGCGCCAGCGACCTCGTCGTTGTGAATCTC
Source organism: Oceanobacter kriegii DSM 6294 (assembly GCF_000422845.1). GTDB lineage: Bacteria > Pseudomonadota > Gammaproteobacteria > Pseudomonadales > Oceanobacteraceae > Oceanobacter > Oceanobacter kriegii. The sequence continues at coordinate 3,486 of NZ_AUGV01000019.1, read as the reverse complement.
AAGGGTGAAGTGGTGGACGGTGATCAGGCCTATAACCCGGCCGGTTTTACCATTCACAGTGCAGTACATATGGCGCGCGGCGACGCCCATTGTGTGATTCACACCCACACCTTGCCGGGCATGGCTGTGGCTGCCTGTGAGCATGGCCTGCTGCCAATGAACCAGATCAGTGCCGAGTTTTACGAGCGCATTGGTTACCACGATTACGAGGGGGTGGCGTTCAATCTGGAAGAGCGCGAGCGCATTCAGGCGTCGTTGGGCAGCAACATTGCCATGATCCTGCGCAGCCACGGACTATTGTCGGTAGGGCCAACCATCGCCGATGCCTTTCAGATTATGTACACCCTCAATCAGGCTTGCGACATTCAACTGGCAGCGGCGCAAATAGCGGCGCTGACACCGGTCCAGCCGATCGAAGCGCAATTGGCCCGTCATGTCTGCGACCAATTTCGTGGGGTAGAGCACGAACGCCAGTTGGTCTGGAAGGCCTGGTTGCGTAAGCTGGACCGTATCGACCCTTCCTACAAACACTGAGCGCCTGCAACCGAGTTCACTATGAAAACCCATCACACACCGCTGAAGATTGTTTTCGCCACCAACGACAGCGGCTTTGCCGACCGGCTGATCAGCCGCATGGAAAGCTGGTACGACGACGTTACCTGCTATCGTCTGGATGACCCGGAAGCGGTTAACGCCGACGTTGCCGCCTGTTGGTATCCACCACAAGACCTGTTGCAAACCTGTCCCAATCTGAAACTGCTGCAAGCGGTATCAGCAGGGGTGGATCACATTCCGGCCAGCCTGATGCAAGCCGGATTGCCAGTGTGTCGGGTGGTCGATGAAGGCCAGAAGCAGGGCATGCTGGAATACGTGTTGTGGGGTGTACTGCATTACCAGCGCGACTTCGACAAGGCACTGGCGCAACAGGCCGACAAGGTTTGGAAACTGCACCCACAGCGTCGTGCGGGCAAGATGCGCATTGGCGTGATGGGCATGGGACAGCTGGGCTGCTTTATTGCCGAAGGGTTGGCCAAATTCGGCTACCCGGTGGCGGGCTGGTCGCGCTCGGAAAAACGGGTCGATCAGGTCAGCTGCCTCTGGGGCGAGGAAGACCTGCCGGAATTTCTGTCACGCTGTGATCTGCTGGTGAACCTGCTGCCATTAACTCCTGCAACCGACGGCATTTTGAACCAGTCGCTGTTTCAGCAGCTACCGCAAGGTGCGGTGGTGATGAACTGTGGTCGCGGTGAACACCTCAACGAAGCAGACGTGATTACCGCGCTGGAAAGCGGCCATCTGCGTGGCGCAGTGCTGGATGTGTTCCCGCAAGAGCCGTTGGATACAAACAACCCGCTGTGGAGCACCGCAGGCGTGGTGGTTACCCCACACATGGCCTCAGCGGCCTCCGGCAAAGCCATTCTTGGCCAGCTGGTGGACAATGGTCGTCACATCCTGGAAGGCAAGCCCTTGCTGCATCCGGTGGATACAGCGAAGGGCTATTAAGGCTCTTGTTATTGGTGCCCTGGCTGTTACTGCAAGGGCGGCAGCATTGGAAGGTCGCTGTTGGAAAGGCGATTTTCCTGTTCTGACGCTTCGTTGTTGGCTTCGGTCAGGGAGGCTGTCATATCGGCATAATCGTCGTTGGACGCTTGTGTCATGACGGCTTGCAAGACGATGTTGGTGACATCCGTCATGCTGATATCCGTCACCGCCTGATTGCTCTCGGTGACAGCCTGCAAGGCTTCCTCGACACTGCTGCTCTGCGGTGCATAGACTCTCAATACACTGGCGGCCATTAACTGGTCTTGCAGTTGAGCCGTGTCGAGGCTGGAGTCTGCCACGTCCTGTACCTGAATCTGGTCCGGACGGCTGTACAGCGAGAAGGTGCTCTGGATATCCGCATAGGCATCGTCCAGCGCGCTGCCAGACGGTGCACTGCTGAACTGCTGGGCGGCAGCATGGGTAAACGGGTTGATGCTGAACGACTGTTGGCGTGCCTGTTCGGCAGTTATCCAGCCTGTCAGTTCAAAGCTTTCATCGACCTGTTGCCATTCACCAAAGTCGATCACACCGTTGTTGTTGCTGTCTTCGTCCTGGCTATTGGTCGCTCCGCATTCTGACCAGTCACACTGCATCATGGTGGAGCCATCTGAGGCTGCGGTAACGCGTACGAAGATGACATCCGGCATGGCGTCCAGTTCGACGGTAAATACGCCGTTGCTGTTGGTGGTGGCTTGCGCCAGTAACTCGCCATTGGCTGACGTCAGGATGTCTACCTGGCCGCCGACCACCAGCCCTTTGCTGACGCTGCCTTGCAGGCTCTCGGTGCTGTTCCCGGAGTCACCGGAACCGCCTCCACAGGCGGTCAGTCCGATGGTTGCCAGCAGTGCTGGCAACATGGCTTTCTTGCTTATGGTCTTGTTCATTGTTTGGTCACCCAGAAGCCTTGACCGGATTCAATGCTGTCGAGCACGCTGTAGCCGGAGTTCTGCAGCTGGATTAGCAGGTTCGCGTCAGGAGACCAGCCTTTGAAAGCACCGTCTTCATAGACCCACACAAAGCGCACGTCGGTAAAGAAACTGTCCAGGTCAGTAATGTCCGTTGATGCTCCCAGCAGGTGCGTACCGGCTTCCAGAGCGGCAATGTCTTCCGAGGTGTTCATGACAACAGCCAGACCGTAGGCTGCCGGGTTGTCGAGCACTGCCTGAACGGCAGCACTGATTTGTTCATCAAGCGCATCGGTTGTTACCAGGCCATAATCGCCAGGGCTGGCGATGATGGCGCTTTCACGCTCTGCCGCAGCCTGGTCAATCAGAGCTTGCTCCACATCGGACAGGTTCAGAACCGAAATGGTCAGGCTGGCAGAGGTGCTGGCATTGTCGGTCAGAGCCTGCACCGATGGCGTATAAATGGCTTCAGCGTCGTAGCTGACGGTCACTTCGGTACCGGATTCATACGCTTGTGGACCGTTGCCATCGTTCAGGTCCAGCAGCAAATAGCTGCTTTCCGGTGAGTCAGAGGACAGCTCTGCAACGAAGGTCATTGGATAGCCAACGCGCGGCAGGCCGGAGTAATCAAAGCGGCTGATTTGAGGGTATTCAATATCTGCTCCAGCAACCATCAGCGACATCTCGTCTTGCAGCAGCGGGTTGTTGTGGCTGTAGGTTTCACCGTAGCCATCAAACTCAAGGCCGACGGTTGCCGAAGCGCCGTTGCTGACACGACTGTCTGAGGACACCACCGACTGGTAGTTGAACATGACAACGGGCAGGGACTCGTTCAACACAACCTGGAAGGTGACCGTGCTGGATCTGGACCCAAAATAGTTGATGTTGTTGTAATTAATGACCAGTTTGCGGTCAGGTGCCGTACCTGTGATGGCGTAGGAGTAGCTACCATTGCCAGCATCGATCAAGTCGTCCCAATAAGGCGCCAGCACCTGATCCATCTCAAGGCTTGGCAATGCCTGGTTGCTGTAGCGGCTGG
>NZ_AUGV01000018.1 GCF_000422845.1 Oceanobacter kriegii DSM 6294 | reverse complement strand
ATGGCGGCGGTATTGGGGGAAAAGTCCATCACGTTCAGTGGTGCTCAGGGTCAGAGAACAGAAAGTGGCGGACTTTATCAAAGGCGACTGTGGCTTGAACAGACACAGTCGGGGTTAGGCAGATTGCCGAAACGCGACAGTTTATTGCCCGATCAGCATTTCCAGTACGAACTTGGAGCCAAAATACGACAGGATCAGAAAGGCGGTGCCGGTCAAGGTCCAGCGACTGGCCGTAACGCCGCGCCAGCCGTAGCGGTAGCGGCCAAACAATAATACGGCAAACACCGCCCAGCCGATGCTGGCAAACGCCACCTTGTGCACCAGGTGCTGGGCTTGCATGTCGCTGACGCTGGGCCAGCCAATGGCAAAGGCCAACGTCAGCAGGATTTCACCCAGCCAGATCATCTCGAACAGCAGTAAATCCATGGTTTGCAGTGGTGGCAGTGCCTGAATCAGGCCGTGGGTCTTGTGGCTGCGCAGATGGCGGTCCTGCAGGTACAGCAATACCGATTGCACAGCGGCAATCACGAACACGCTGTAAGCCAGAATCGACAACAGAATATGCCAAACCAGACTGTAACTCAGGTGATCGAGAGAGAACTTCTGGTCGGTTGCTGCCGCCAGCAGCAACACCAGACTGATCATCGGTAGTAGCCCAACCAGCAGGTTTTCTACCGGTTTTCTAAGGCTCGAAAACAACACCAGCAGCACCATCACCAAACCGATGACGGCACCAATATCAAAGAAGGCAAAATTGATGCTGGGGTGGTCCACCGGTGACGCATAAAGCACGGCGTAACCCACATACACCAGGTGGGCGATGGCCCCCAGCATGCTGAACGTCAGCACCTGATTGCGAGCAGCGGGACGCTTTCCTGTCACCACTTGCCATTGACGAAACGCCGCCAGCGCGTAGAGCACGATGGCCGGCAGTACGATAAGAATTTCAGACATAACCAGTGTTCCATTAAGACTGGCTCAGTGTCGCACATGGCCTTTGCTTAGCAAAGTCGATGAGAGTCAATTTCATCCGCCTGGATCAAGACAGCGTGACCTGATTATCGTGAATTCTTGACCTGTTGCAGCCATTGTTGATCGCGCCAGCTGCGGTTGTCGTTCAGGTTGGCTCTGGCCCAGTGCAGGGCCTTGGTGTGGTTGCCCTTGATGTTGTGGTAGTAGCGACTGATTTCGTAAGCGTGGACGCTGGCCTGATTGTGCAGTCGGTAATGAATGCGGTGGGCGATCAGCGACTTCCAGCGTTTGGCGTCGCGGGCTCGCGGCTGACTGTGCAGCCAGGCTTCGCTGACACGTAGCATCAGAGCGTCGTCCATCAGCGAGTCTTTGGCGTACAGCTGCGGCAGGGTGTGGATAACGGCCTGATATTGTTGGGTTGCCAGCGCGCTGTCTGCCCATTGGGCCCAGAATGCCACCGGCAAACTGTCGGCTGGGTATCTCTGGGCGATGCTGTCTAACACCTTGAAGGCTTGCTGGTGGCTGTCTGTATCGTGATGGCTTTGCTGCTCCAGGTACTCGGCGTGCAGCTGGCTCAGCCAAACGTCCATATAGCGCGGCAGGGTACGAGACTCGGCTTGGGGTCCGGCTTGAGGGACGGCTCGGGACTCGGATTGAGGGACGGCTTTGGATAAGCCGCCCTGATTCGTGTGCTGGAAGCTGGCGTCCTGCGGCTGGAAAGCCGCTTGTGAAGACCGCGCCTGCTGAATAATGGCTTGCAGGTTGGCATCCTGATTACTGCGCGCATCAGACAAACAGGCGCTGACGACCAATGTGGATGCTTTTAGCAGCAGGGATTTACAGCTGGCTTCGGCAGCTTCGAATTCGCCCAACATCACTTCCGTGCGGGCCTTCATCAGCATGGCACTCGGCCAATAGCGGCTGGTGGGTGGAATCTGCTGTAACTGCTCCAGTGTCGTCGCAAAGCGATGGTTGTATTGGTCGATGCTGGCCAGTGTCAGTTGCTGCCAATCGGTCGGTGTTTGCTCAAATATTTGAGGGTGTTGTTGGATCAGTGTCTCGGCAATGATCACGTGGTCTGAGCCGGACGGAAGCGCCCGACGAGCCAGTTGCTGGTCGATGTAATCCTGAAATTCCACAACAGAAAACGCAGCAGGTGTTTGCGCCAGCAGTTGCTCCAGTCGTTTGGCAATGTCCGGTACCGAATGCGACCAGACAGAAGTGGCCATGGCGGCCAGTAGCGTAAAGACGAACAAGGGTTTCATAGCCAGGACCGCTCGTTGATTGGCCATCCGGGCCGATGATTATGGAAGATAGTCGCTTTTTCCCCAGCTCCCCCGACGACCGCTTGCATATACAGCGGTGCCGGAGGCTGGGTGGAAAACACAGGGGCTCGATCTACTGGTTAAGCAGATCCTGCAGTTGGGACGTTTCCAGCTCGGTGCCGGTAAAGGTCAGTTCGTCGATGGCGACGGGCTCCGCCGTAAGAGGGTCACTGACGGCAAAGGCATCGTTAACGAAACTGAGCAGGTCGGCTTCTTCAGTATCGTTGTCCTGATACTGATCCAGCGTGTCGGTCAGCTTGTTGGCGTCGTCGCTGTCCGAACAACCCGCCAGCAACAATGCCGTGGCAGCAACCGCCGGGAGCATTAATGGTTTAAGCATCATGGCTGCCTCCTCAGTTGCTGGAACCCGGCAATGGGGCCTTGAAGTAAGGGAACGCGGCGTCGAAGTAGCTGACGTTCACTGGTGCGCGGTCGGTCAGCTCGGCGGTGCCAACCGGTGCATCGCTGGTTTCGCAGAGGCCCAGGTTGTCTCCGGCATCACCGGCGGTGCCGCTGCCATCCAGATCGACAGCAATGGGATGGCACAGTGCGCCCATCACCACGCGCAGGGCGATGTCGACCACATCGTCACCGGGACGACGACCGTTGGGGAAGCCGGCCAAATCACCGGCTACCACGCCAAAGGTGCTTTGCTCAGAGGCGGTCGTGGCCGCCACGGCGGTGTTCAGACGCACCATTTCAGACAAGGTACCGTCCGACAACTGATTTACACCGGGGAAGCCGGTCAGGAAGGCCGTCACCAGATCGGCACGGGGGAAGTTGGTTGGCGCGATGTTGGCGTTGGCGTCGCCGGTCAGGGCTTCACCAAACAGGATATTGATCAGGGCTGGCAGCGTCGGGTGGGTGACGTAGTCGGCAAACTGTGTGTCGTTAACTGGCTCAGAAGCATTGAAGGTGTCTTTTTTCGACAGGCCAATCACAACCTCATTCACCAGCGGCATGCCCAGTCGGGACACCTGCACGTAAGCACCGCCGTACACGTCGGGCTTATCGAAGTCGGCGTTCGGATTCTGGATACGCACCTGCTGGGTGCTGGCGGTGGTCCAGCCACCAATCACGGTGCCGGACTCGCCCAGCAGACAGTCTTTATGCAGTTTCAGCGCAATGGTGGTGACGTTCTTGTCGGCCAGGTCATCGTTGGCGTCATCCTGAATGCCCTGCCAGGTTTCATCGCCCAGTGGCAGTGGAATGTAATTCACCAGGTCGAAGGTTTTGCCCAGATTCACTACAAACGGGTCTTTGCGTTGACCAACAAATACTTCACCGCCTGAGCAGCTGTCGATGCTCAGATCGTGCACATAGCCTGCGGCGTAACTGGCGTAGTCAGCAAAGGATTTCTCACCGATGTTGTCCATCGGCTTGTCGTAACTCATGCCGCCGTTCAATACGGTTCGGGTGCCACTACGGCGGTCGCCGGTGACCATCGCAACAGTGTAGGTTTCCATATAGTTGGTGGCGCTGGCAGCCGGGTCGGTGGTGTCGATCTGGCCGAAGTTTTTCAGGGGGATATCGACATCGCGGTCGTCAATGGTCAGGGCCACACCTCCGTCACCACCCAGTGTTTGGCTGAATTGAAACTGGAAAGTGACGTCTTCCATGCCATCGCCGTTTTGGTCGATGTGAATTTCGTACAGGCCGTTGGGGTCCAGACTGAAATAGTTGGGGCCGCCGTAGGCATCTTGCAGAGGCACGTAGTTGGCCATCAGCACCACGTGATCCGGATTGTCCGCCATGCCGTTGTCATCGGCGTCGGTGTAATCCATAAACATATAGAAGTCGGCGGCATCAAGCGTCGGAGTACGAGTGATGGCCGGGGCTTCACGGTGACTGGAGGCGAGCACGGTTGGAGCGGACAAGGCAACGGACGTTGCCACGGCCATAAAAGCCGCTTTTGGGAGTGTGTTCAAACTGCGAACCTCTTGTTATTGGATGTGGGCTGCTGTTTGTACAACCCCGCACAACAATGACACGGGCTCGCGTTTTATCGGTGCGGTGTTTTGTTAAGAAACACTGCACCAGGTTGGGTTATGTGACTCGGCTGTTGGTTTTCGCTATTTGGCCGCTGCGGTTGGGGATTTGAACACTTCTGCGCCACTGGCGGCGACCGGCAGTGGCAGACGGAAATTCCAGGCGATCAGCAGGTTCATGACCAATGCGGCCCAGAACGAGTACAGCACCAGCTCAAATGGCATGCACCACAGCGCAATGGCAAACAGGACCACGTCGAATGCCAGATGCACCCAACCTGCGCGAATGCCAAAACGGGTATCGACCAGCAGCGCCACAACGCCCATACCGCCCGGGCTGCAGTGATGCCGGAACAGGGCAATGACGCCAATGCCCACGCAACAACCAGCCAATGTTGCCGCCAGCATGGGCGAAATAGATTCAAACACCAGAGCGGTTTTCAGCCACGGCGTCAGTGCCGAGATACCGGCCACCGCAAACAGCGTACGCAAGGTGAAGTCGGTGCCTTTCATGCGCCAGCACAGCCACATAAAGGGCACATTGATGATGGCATACCAGAGCCCGAAATCGACCTGACTGAACATCCCCAACAGGACTGCCAAACCGGCAAGCTGACCGGTGATCAATTGGCTGGATTGCAGGAAGACCACCCCCAGGCTGATCATAATGATGCCGAAGGCAATGCCTTGCAGATCGTAGTAGCTGGGCAGGTGAGTGTGCAGTGGTTTGCAGAGGTCGCGAACATGGCCAAACAGGCCCGGCGCACCCCAACGGGTTAGCGGGAATAGGCGGGTTTTCATACAGTGTCTCCGGGCCTTGTGAGCCATGTTGGAAGTGCCGCGTGCCTTGTGGGCGGGCCTTGTGAGCGCGAGCGGCGGTATAGAAATCCTTATAGCGCGAGATTGGTCACTTCACCAGTTGTACCTTGGATGGAGTCGCCATTGGGAGCATTCTGAGGTCTGGTGTCTGGTGTCTGGTGTCTGGTGTCTGGTGTCTGGTGTCTGGTGTCTGGTGTCTGGTGTCTGGTGTCTGGTGTCTGGTGTCTGGTGTCTGGTGTCTGGTGTCTGGTGTCTGGTGTCTGGTGTCTGGTGTCTGGTGTCTGGTGTCTGGTGTCTGGTGTCTGGTGTCTGGTGTCGGGTGTCGGGTGTCGGGTGTCGGGTGTCGGGTGTGTGCGGGGCGCGCAGCCTCGGGAGTCTGGACAAGTTGTGGGAGAGAGCTTGCTCTCGATAAGCCAGATGACTTCATAAGCCGTTGCTGCCCGGCGACGGAATCGGCGCTGATATTTTCCGGTTGCCTTATTGCCAATCCGCTTAGGCGAACGGCCCCTGTTCGGGGTATACTCCGCACAATTTTTATTCGCTGTTGTATCCAAAGTGCCGATGCGTTCTTGCCGCAGGCCACAGCAACCGACCAGATAACGAGTATTGTTATGTTCGAGAGTTTGACCGACCGCCTTGGCAAAGCCCTTAAAAGTATTTCGGGCCAGGCCAAGCTGACAGAAGACAACATCAAGGGCACCGTCCGCGAAGTGCGCATGGCACTACTGGAAGCCGACGTTGCCTTGCCGGTGGTAAAAGCCTTTACCGATCAGGTAAAAGAGCGTGCCATTGGTACCGAGGTTCTGAAAAGCCTGAACCCGGGTCAGGTATTCCTGAAAATCGTCCATGAAGAGCTGCAAGCTGTCATGGGTGAAGCCAACGAAAAACTCGACCTGGCTACCCAGCCGCCAGCCATTGTCATGATGGCCGGTCTGCAAGGTGCCGGTAAAACCACCACCGTGGGTAAGCTGGCCAAGTATCTGGCCGAGCGTGAAAAGAAAAAGGTGATGGTGGTTTCTGCCGACGTGTATCGTCCGGCGGCGATCAAACAGCTGGAAACCCTCGCGGGTGAAGTCGGCGCTCTGTTCCACCCGTCCAGCGTTGAGCAGAAGCCAATCGCCATTGCCAACGGCGCGATTGAAGCGGCCAGAAAAGCCCACGCCGACGTCCTGCTGGTGGATACTGCCGGTCGTTTGGCGGTAGATGAACAGATGATGGCTGAGATCAAGGATCTGCACGCCGCCATCAATCCGATTGAAACCCTGTTCGTGGTTGATGCCATGACAGGTCAGGATGCGGCCAACACCGCCAAGGCCTTCAACGAAGCGCTGCCGCTGACCGGTGTGGTACTGACCAAGGCCGATGGTGACGCCCGTGGCGGTGCCGCGCTGTCGGTGCGTCACATTACCGGCAAGCCGATCAAGTTCATGGGTATGGGTGAAAAGACCGATGCTCTGGAGCCGTTCCACCCGGATCGTGTTGCGTCCCGTATTCTGGATCTGGGTGACGTACTGACCCTGATCGAAGAAGCCGAACGCAAGATCGACAAGGACAAGGCCGACAAGCTGGCCAAGAAGATCCAGAAAGGCAAAGGCTTCGATCTGGAAGACTTCCTCGACCAGCTGCAGCAAATGAAGAACATGGGGGGTCTGACCGGCATGCTCGACAAGCTGCCAGGCATGGGCAACATGAACCAGATGGCCAAGCAAACCGCAGCGGCCGAAGGTCAGTTCAAGCAGATGGAAGCCATCATCTTCTCCATGACGCTGGACGAGCGTCGCTTCCCGGACAAGATCAACGGCTCACGTAAAAAGCGTATTGCAGCGGGCTCCGGTACCCAGATTCAGGACGTTAACCGCGTGCTGAAGCAGCACAAGCAAATGCAAAAGATGATGAAGAAGGTCACCGCCAAAGGCGGCATGAAGAAAATGATGCGCGCCATGGGTGGCATGGGCGGCGGTCCAGGTGGAATGGGCGGTATGGGTGGTGGCGGTATGCCGCCAATGGGTGGCGGCGGCTTCCCGCCGATGCGCTAACTGCCCATCGAGTCATCTCAGCATCCTCGCTCCGGCGGGGATGTTTTGTTTTTACACACAGTAAATTACTGAACACCTGTTATATATTGTTTCTTAATCGGAATTAATAAACCTGTTATTAGTTTTATTGTTGATTCAAATTGGTGAAATGGTGGTTTTTTAACGCTATTATCGGTCCGAGTCAGGAAGACACGGACAGAAAGCCATGGAACGGGTCCTTTTAAAATCGCGTGCACGACAGCCTCGTCATTTGGCGGCGCAGGGCGGTTTTTCTCTTATTGAAGTGCTGGTTTCAGTCGCCATTTTTGGTATTGGTGTACTGGGGTTGATGGCATTGCAGAGTCAGTCTGTTGGGGTCAACAGCGATGCCATGCATCGTTCCGTGGCCAATATCCTGATCTTCGATATGTTCGAGCGCATGATCGCCAATCGCCCGCAGGTGGTTGGTGGTTCCTATAACCTTGCCCTCAGCGATCTGTCTGACCTGTCCGGGTCGGCTTCTACCATTCCTCAGCAAGACATCAACGACTGGTTGTCATCCATCGACAGTTGGCTGCCGGATGGGGAGGGGGCCATCAGCTGTGATGGCAATGCCATTTGTCGGGTTGAAATCCGTTGGTTGCGGCGGTTTGAACAAAGCGATGTTGACCAGCAAGGTAACGTTGATGCGGACGATGCCATCCAGCAGCTGGTGATGGTGAGCCAACTATGAAAACACTGCGCCAGCAGGCGTCCTTGCGTTTGCAGCGTCAGGGTGGCCTTACTCTGATTGAATTGATGATTGCACTGCTGCTGGACGTCATGATTGTGATGGGCGCCATGTCGGTGATGGCGGGTAACCAGAAGGCATTTCGTTTGGATGAGGCCCTTGGCAACCTGCAAGAGACCATGCGATTCAGCGATTACCTGATCACCAGCGAAGTCCGGGAAGCCGGCTTTGGCTGTCTGGATGACGTTTCGACGGTGGTGAATACCCTCAATAGTTCACAGACCCTCGATTACAGTTTTGGTACGCCGCTGCAAGGCTATGACTCAACAACCGGTTACCCGCAAGCGGTCAGTGCGGATGTGATCAGCGGCACCGATGTGTTTGTGATTCGTTCGGCCGAAGGCACGGAAGTCACGCTGGAGTCTGAAATGCCGGACAGCAGTGCGGTATTGAAAACCACCGTACTGGACCCCGCCCCGATTGCTTCTGACGACATCGTACTGGTTACCGACTGCTCCAGCGCCGCTGTTTTCCAGGTTACCAACTACACCGATGCCAACGGTAACATTGTGCATAACACTGGTAATGGCACGCCGGGCAATGCCACCAAAAGCTTTAATCACAGCTTTGCAGCCGGCTCCCGGGTGATGAAGGTACACACCAGTGTGTATTACCTGACGGAGGATGACTCCGGTCGTCGGGTCCTGTATCGCCGTACCAACGACAGCGGAACGGTATCTACGGTGCCGCTGCTGTACGGCCTCGAAAACATGCAAATTACCTATGGTGTCGACACCAATACCGTGGCCGGTGTCGACAGTTACCTCGAAGCGTCAGCCGTGACGGACTGGAATCAGGTGTCATCCGTGCGGTTTGAGCTGCTGTACGCCAGTCAGGAAGACAACCTGCTGGATGGCTACCCAACCTATACCTTCGACGGCGCCGAAGTTACCGCTGACGACCGGCGTTTGTACCGTCGGATGAGCTTTGTCACTGCCTTGCGCAACCGGACGGAGTAAACCATGAGACAACCACTTACTGGCTTGCAGCGCCAACAACAAGGCGCAGCCCTGTTGGTCACTCTGGTGATGTTATTGGTGATGACCGTGCTGGGAACGCACAGCATGCAAGGGTCGACCATGCAGCAGAACATGGCGACCAAAATGGAAGACCGCAACCGGGCCTTTCAATCAGCCGAACGGGCGTTACGAGAAGCCGAAAGTCATATCCAAAGCTTGCTGGACAGCACCACGGGGCTTGATCGCTTCGGCGTCACCAATGGCTTGTATCGGGCATTGGAAGACAGCGAAGGCGAGTGCATCAGTCACTCCAATTGGCGCAGCTCGGTCGCCAGCTGGGATGCTGACGATTCCTTTGAAGTTAACATTCGCTCAGTTACTCCTTTCAGTCAGATGGGGTTGCGCGCCAACCCTCGCTACATGATTGGTCTGGATACCGAAACGAACCCACTCAGTGTGTGTTATTCCAGCACCGTTGCTGACGGCTATTCCGACAGTGCCAGTGGCGCAGGCGCCAATATCGATGTGCTGCGTTTTACCATTACCGCTATTGGCTACGGCAAAGGGGAAGGCAGCAAGGTTGTGCTGCAAGAAACATGGAGTGTCAGCTTATGAAAGCTCATTCATCCGGACGTTGTTCCAGCCCGTCAGCCATTCATCGAGGAGTGGCGAAAACAGCCAAAGGCTATCCGGCGGGTTTATGTTCTACCCTGATCTCCAGTCCGGCATTGCTGCTTTCATCCCTGGTGGTCGCAGGGGCTTGCAGTGTCGGTGGAATAGAGCCATCTATTTTGGGCGTGTACGAGTCGAGTGACGGCTACGGCATGATCTACATTGGCGACAGCGTCAGCTATTCCCGCCTGGGAGCCAATCTTGCCGCGCGAGGTGATGAGTGCGAACTGAGCCTTATCGGTGGCGGTCTGGGTACGGTGAATGTTCAGGCCGGTAATCTTGATACGGCAGGCGACGAAAATTGCGGCGTGACGGCCTCCGATAGCTCGCTCGGGCAGCTGACGTTGCCGACTTTCGAAGCCAGCACCAGTAAAAACTCGGCCAAGTACACGACTGGCGACGACGAGCTGCGTATTCATCAATCCTACAGCGAGTCCCGCAATAGTGATTCCTTGAATGACAGAACCATCTACCATCCGGGGCTGATCACAGCAGCGCAGGGCTTTTGGTGTGATGAAGAAGATGAAGAGGATCAGACGCTGGCGGGGTGCTTCGAGGTCGATGAAGGCACCGCCCGACTGGACTTTGTGGATAACTTCGCGATTGGTGTGAAAAGCATGATTTTCTCCAATCGCGATTGGGGGCGGGTATACGCTGACGACGTCGACCGACCGGTCTACTTTGAGTACGACGCCGATGCAGACCCTTACCACATCGGCTATTTCCGCTTCGATGATACCCCGGTTGTGATTATGGAACCGGGCACCTATTACATCTCACATGCCCAGTTTGACGGTGTAAACCTGCTGGTGCGTGCTGTGGATGACGACGGCAATGCGCTGGGGGATGGCTCCGGCAAGGTCAAACTCTATATCAACAACACACGTCTGGACGATGATGCCACGACCGCCAGCACGGAGAACTTCTTCGACGGCTACGTCTGTATGAACATGGATGTGGTGGAAGAGTTGACCAGCCTTGATGACCTAAGCTGTGACTATCAGAACCGCGATGTGGTGACCAACACTGATAACGTCCGAGCGGATCGACTGGCTATTTTTATTTACAACGACTTCCTGTCACTGGATGACGATGGCAGTAATGTCGCCGCCAGCATTTATGTTGCCGATGGCTACTTCCGGGTCGATGCAGAAGACACCACCATTGTCGGCGAGATCATTGCCGAAGACATCCTGATCAAAAACGAAGAAAGCATCACACTGGCCTATCAGGACACCGGTACCTTTGCCGAGTTATACACAGGCGGCACCGTTGCTCGAAGCGGCGAGTTCAGCCTGGCCAATACGGCCTCTGCCAGCCAAACCAGCAGCGGCGACTATGTGTATGTGCCATCCCAGACTGACAACACCAGCGAGTCGGGCATTACCGGTCACATCAAGGCATTTGCGCTGCAAGACGACGGCACGACCAGCAGCACCGCCAGCTGGGATGCCAATGCATTGATGACCGCCGATCTCCGACGGGAACGGCTCTGGTCGACCGACGCCGATGGCGCGCTGGTAAAACTGACCGCTCTGGATGACGAGGCCTTTGCCATCAGCAACAGCCTCAGCGCTAACACCATTATCGAATACACCATCGACCCCAATTATCAGGAAGGCGCTTATCTGGGCAGCCGCGACAGCAGCGCCATGATCGGTGCGCCTTACATCAGCCAACCGGTGGTGATGGGCGGTATTGTTGTGTTCCAAACCGACGACGGCTTTGTCTATGGCATCGACGGTAGCAGTGGAGAACTGAAGTGGGGCTATATCCCACGGCCGTTGGTGGCCGGACTGCAAGACTACAACAGCTTCTACAGCACGCATCCGATGGCCGGCCAGCTGGCAGTCCTGACCGACAGTGATAGTAGTACCAGTGGCTATCTGGTCGGAACCGGCCAATCCGGTGATCTCCACTACGCTCTCAAAATCGACGGCAGCGGCAACCTGTCATCAGCTTTGTGGACCGATCAGCGCAGTGCCAATCTGGCTCACTCGCCGCTGTTGATGAAAATTGGCAGCACGCCGTATGCCATCTGGCTGGCAGGCAACAGCACCGTGGTTGCCCGCTCGTTGAGCAGCAGCCCGACAGAGAAAACCTACGATGTCTCTAACCGTCTTGAAGACTCCGACAGCCAGCTGACCGCCGCTCCGATGGCCGTAGTCGACTACGTACTCGACAGCAGCGGCAACGCCCGGGTGCAAAGGGCGGACCTCTACCTGGGTGACAGCGATGGTTACATCTACCAAGGCGAACTGGTCAGTGGCAGCAGCCTGAACAACAACTACCGCATCTCGACACTGGGCCATATTGGCACCAGCTCGTCGGCCTCTGATGCCGTACTGTATCTGGAGCACGCCACCAAAAGCAGCGCCGAATACGTAACGGCCCAGTCCTCCACTCGTTTGAAAACCTTCCGCATGCCATCGGACGATGACGACTATCGCCCGGACTGGACCAGCTATGCCGGAGGCTCGGGCTATTGGGATGAATCCGGTACTGCCTACACCGCAGAAACCACCTTCACACCCAATACCGAACACATCCAGAAACTGCCATCCAGCGGTGCCACCATCACCGATCGGGTGACCATTGCCGCCAGCGTTATCTTCCTGCCGGTGCAGGAAGAAACCGAAACCAGCTGCAATGCCTACTACTATCTCTACCGATTGGAAGACGGCTACTTCCCGGGCAACACCCTGTATCGCACCGACCTGACCTACGACAACGTACTGATTGGTACTGGCACGGCCTACCAGGCCAACCTGATGGTGCTGAACAACAAAGTGGTGGTGCAGGGCAGCAGCGACACCAACCTGGGTGGCATCTCGGGCGTGGATGATGTGTTCTCATTCACGACGGCACCAAGTGGTCGCAGCGGCTGGCGAGAAGTGACGTCTGAATAATCAGTCGTTGCCTTCGAATTCTTTCAGAATCGGGCAGTCCGGCCGGTCGTCCCCGGCGCAGCAGCTCACTAACGACTGTAAGGTGGCGGCCATCGATTGCAGTTCGCTGATCTTCTGGTTCAGCACGTCGATGTGCTGTTGGGCCAGTTGTTTCACGTCTTCGCTGTGACGGGACTGGTCTTGCCACAGTGCCAGCAGCTCGCCAATTTGTTCGACGGAAAAGCCCATATCGCGGGCCCGGCGAATAAACCGCAGGGTGTGGATATCGGCTTCGCGGTATTGGCGATAACCGGCGCTGGTACGACTGGCCGGTTGGATCAGGCCGGTTTCTTCGTAGTAACGAATCATTTTGGCGCTGATGCCAGATGCCTTGGCGGCGGCTCCAATGTTCATGTTTTCTGATCCTTTCCGTTTGGGTGCGCCGTGTGCACGCTACAGGCTGTATGGAGTAGGGTGTGCACCGCGCACCATGGGCTATTCAGTGGCCTGTATTTAAAGCGTTTATGACGCTTGAACCGTAAAGTGCCGTAAACGCAGCGCATTACCCACCACAAACACCGATGACAGCGCCATGGCTCCGGCAGCGAT
Organism: Oceanobacter kriegii DSM 6294; assembly: GCF_000422845.1. Taxonomy (GTDB): domain Bacteria; phylum Pseudomonadota; class Gammaproteobacteria; order Pseudomonadales; family Oceanobacteraceae; genus Oceanobacter; species Oceanobacter kriegii. The sequence continues at coordinate 102,304 of NZ_AUGV01000018.1, read as the reverse complement.
GGCCGGTGACAGCAACAGTCCAAACGCCGGGTAGAACACACCGGCGGCCAGCGGCACCAGAGCGGTGTTGTAGGCAAAGGCCCAGAACAGGTTCTGGCGAATATTGCCCATGGTGGCCTGGCTCAGGGCGATGGCGTTGACGACGCCTTGCAGGTTGCCGGACATCAGCACCACGTCGGCCGCTTCAATGGCCACGTCGGTACCGGTGCCGATGGCCATTCCGGCGTCGGCGCTGGCCAGTGCCGGCGCATCGTTGATACCGTCCCCCACAAACACTAGCTGTTGGTCTTTCTCTAACGATTGTTTGAGTTGCTGGATGGCGTCGACCTTACCTGCGGGCATAACTTCAGCCACCACGTGGTCGATGCCCAGCTGGCCGGCAATGGCATTGGCGGTGTGCTGGTTATCGCCACTGATCATGGCGACGGTCAGGCCCATGTCGTGTAATGCCTTGATGGCCGCGGGTGTGGATGGCTTGATGGGGTCGGACACCGCCAACACCGCGGCCAGCTTGCCGTTCACCGCTGCGTAAAGCGGGGTTTTTCCTTGTTGGGCCAGTTGCTCAGCGTGTTGCTGCAACGTCAGTGACCCAGAAGAGAGGGTTTGCTCGGCGGACATATCCACAGCCTGCTGCCGCATCAAGCGGTCAGCCCCCAGCAGCACATCGACTGATTCCCCTTCTGATTGTACGGTGCCTGATACCCCGAGCCCGGTCAGTGACTGAAAGTTCGTGGGCCTGGTTATTGGCAGTTGCTGCTGTTCAGCAGCGCTGACGATGGCCCGAGCGATGGGGTGTTCCGACTGGCTTTCCAGCGCGGCGATGGCGGCCAAAACGGCGTTTTCATCAAAGCCTTCGGTGACGATCAGGTCGGTCAGGGCTGGCTTGCCTTCGGTCAGCGTGCCGGTTTTGTCGAACGCGACAACCGCCGTGTTTTCCAGCCGTTGCAAAGCATCGCCCTTGCGAAACAGTACGCCGGATTCAGCCCCTCGGCCGGTGCCCACCATGATTGACGTTGGCGTTGCCAATCCCATGGCACAGGGGCAGGCAACAATCAGCACTGCGACGGCGTTCACCAGTGCAAAGGTTAAGGCGGGCTCAGGGCCAAAGATCAGCCAGGTCAGAAAGGTCAGGGTCGCCAGCGCCATGACGGCCGGTACAAACCAAAGTGTCACACGGTCGACCAAGGTCTGGATGGGCAATTTGGCCCCTTGCGCCTGTTCGACCAGTTGGATGATTTGCGCCAGCACACTGTGTTCACCCACGGCGGTGGCCTTGATGGTCAGGGCGCCGGTCTGGTTGAGGGTGCCGCCAATAACGTTGCTGCCACTGCGGTGATCAACGGGGTCTGGTTCGCCGGAGATCATCGACTCATCAACGTAGCTTTGGCCGTCAGTCACTTCGCCGTCGACCGGAATGCGTTCTCCGGGGCGGATTTCCAGCGTATCGCCAGTGGCGACGTCAGCTAACGCCAGTTCGACGGTTTGGCCGTTACGAATCACCCGCGCGGTCTGCGGTCGTAATTTCAACAGATGTTGAATCGCCTCTGAGGTTTGCCCCTTGGCGCGGGCTTCCAGCAACCGGCCCAGCAAAATCAGGGTCACGATCACGGCGGCAGCTTCAAAATACACATGCACGGTGCCCTCTGGAAGCACTGCGGGCATAAAGGTCGCGGTGGTGGAAAAGCCCCACGCAGCCAGCGTACCGACTGCCACCAGCGAGTTCATGTCCGGTGCGGCATGCAGCAGTGCAGGAATGCCGCGCTGGTAAAAGCGCAAGCCGGGACCAACCAATACCAGTGTGGTGAGTACAAACTGAATAACCCAGCTGGTTTGTTGGCCAATGGCCTCGAACAGCCAATGATGAAAGGCTGGCACCAGATGGCCGCCCATTTCCAGCACAAACACCGGCAGGGTCAGCAGTGCTGCAATAACCAGGTCGCGTTGGTAGCGGCTGGCTTCCTGATCGCGTTTTTTGCGGGTATCGAGCGATGACTGGCCAATATTCTGTGCTTGCTGGCTGATGGGCTTTGCATCAAAGCCGGCTTTGCGAACGGCATTAATCAGATCGTCTGCGGCGGTGCCCGGTAAGGCATCGATATGAGCTTGTTCGGTGCTGAGGTTAACCGTGGCTGCAGTGACCCCGGCCTGCTTGCCTAGCACGCGTTCGAGGCGGCTGGAGCAGGAGGCGCAGGTCATGCCTTCAATCGCAAGCTCAATGGGTTGCCCTGCGGGAACCGCATAACCGGCTTTTTGCACCGCGTCGATCAGCTCATCGAGTTTGGCCTTGCCAGTAACGGTGGCGGTTTCGGTAGCCAGATTCACGCTGGCGCTTTCTACGCCGTTCACTTTCGACAGTGCTCGTTCAACCCGGCCGGAACAGGATGCGCAGGTCATACCCTCGACCGGAAGGGACAGTGGTTTGTTCATGCTGTCGGTCCTTGTTGATTCTGATGACATGATCATAAACCTTCCCATGCTGGTAAGGTAAAGGGGCCAAGTTGGTTTGCAGCGAGATCGCATGTAAGCCTGCTCTTCGGCTTCTCGTGCGCGCCGATATTGAAGGATTAATCTGTGTCCTTTCTCTTGCCCTTCTTCTGACCTTTCTCTTGACGTTCCTCTTGACCTTACAATGGTGGCAAGCTTTAAAGTGACGCCTGAAACGTGTGATCTGGAGGTTTTTATGAAATTACAGGTAGAAGGCATGACCTGCGGCGGCTGCGTCAAAGCCGTGACCAATATCATCCATGAGTTGGATGACGCTGCCGAGGTAACGGTCGATCTGGCAACCGGTGTGGTACAAACCACGGCCAAAGCCGATGCTGACGCAGTATGCGAGGCGTTGGACGACGGCGGTTTCCCAGCTCGGGTATCTGACTAATAAGCAAGAGCGCCTCGGGGCGCTCTACTTCTCTATCCTTTCTGCGACCTGAGCCCCGAAGTCATCTCTTTCACCTCTTTAATTTCTTTCATCTTGAGCCGGCCCTGTGTGTGCTGCGACAATGTGCCACAGTTGAAAATCATTATTATTTGTAAAAATCCGCGTTTAGCCTCTGTTGTAACGTTAACTTCATTCAAAAAATGTAATAACATTACTAATGTTATTTTATTACTACTACTCAGACCTATGACGCCCTTGAACACTCGCCCTCACTTGCTCACTCTGGCGGTGGCTGCTGCTGCCCTGAATATTCAACCGGTACTGGCGCAAGACGCCGCTGCAAACACCGATATGGAAGAGGTGGTTGCCACTTACGTGCCTGCCTATCGTGGCAATGTTCCGAATCAGGAACGCCCGCAGGCGATTGAAGAGGTGGGCCGTGAGGCCATTGTCGATGCTGGCCTGAACGATTTTCAAAGTGTGTTGGATATGTCGGCGACCGTGTCCCGTCAGAACAACATGGGTGGCATGTTCGACAGCTTTGCCATGCGTGGCTTCCCGGGTAATGAAAACATGCCGTCCGGTTACCTGATCAACGGCTTCAGTGGTGGCCGTGGTTATGGCGGTCGTCGTGACGTTTCCAACATTGAAAACGTTGAAATCATCAAGGGCCCGGGCTCTGCCTTGTTTGGCCGTGCCGAACCGGGCGGTATCGTTAACATCACCACGTTGAAGCCAGAGTTTTTCCGTGAAGGTCGCATCAAGGCCGAAGTGGGCAGCTACAGCCACAAGCGGGTAGAAGCGGATATTACCGGTGCCATCAGCGATAACATGGCGGGTCGTATTAACGGCGCATGGCAAGACAGTGACAGCTTCCGCGATCACATGTATCAGAAGAAGCAAACCATCTCGCCATCCCTGCTGTACGACGTCAGCGAAAGCATGTCCGTGTTGTACGAAATGGAGTACGTCAAACAGCAGCAGCCGCTGGACCGTGGTGTGATCGTACTGAACAACGACTTCGACACCATTCCGAACAGCCGTTTTCTGGGTGAACCAAACGACGGCCCAATCACCAGCAAGGTGTGGGGTCATCAGCTGAGTCTGCAGTCCGAATTGGATAACGGCTGGAATCTGGTGGCCGGTGTTACCCAGCGTTTCTCCTCGCTGGAGGGTTACTCCACCGAAGCAGAATTGTCTGGCGGTCGTCAGAGCGCGGGTGTCGATGGCTCAACCCAGTTGGGTCGCCAGTACCGCTACCGTGACTACAAGGCCACTGATCGCTCCGCCCGAGTGGAATTGAGTGGCGAAGCCGAAACCGGTGCGGTTGTGCATAACTTCATGTTGGGTGCCGATGCTTATCGCTACTTCCTGGATGAGCGCATGGACCGTGCCCGTGCAGCATGGGGCGAAACTATTTATGAAATTGACTACACCAACCCGGTGTATGGTCAGGCCAAACCTGCCCTGAGCGCCAACAAGGACGATCACGAATACCAACAAGCCTTTGGTGTCTACGTGCAGGATCAGTTGGAGCTGACCGAAGACCTGCAAATTCTGTTGGGCGCCCGTGTGGACAAGTACCATCAGCGTAAGGTGGGTCTGTACGCCACCAACCGCGATTCCGGTACTGAAGTCAGCCCACGTCTGGGTGTGACCTACGCCCTGACCCCGGAAGTGCAGGTGTATGCCAGCTACTCCGAAGGCTTTATGCCGCTGACCGGCTCCGACTACCAGGGCAACCCGTTTGACCCGGAAAAGAGCAAGTCCCGAGAGGTGGGTGTGAAAATCAACGACGGTGGCTGGATCACCACTGTGGCGCTGTTCGATGCTGAAAAATCCAATATTCTGACCGCTGATCCCGTGAATGGTGGCTCAGCCCAGTTGGGTGGCATCCAGAGCCGTGGTCTGGAATTCGATACCCAGGGTTACTTCACTGACACCCTGAGCATGACGGCCTCCTACGCCTGGCTGGACACAAGCACCACGGAAGACGTGATCAATGCCGATTGGGGTGTGGAAGTCCCGGCGGGCAGCGATATTCTGAACGTGCCAGCCAACACCCTCAGTGTGTCGCTGAAACAGGAACTGGTGGTTGCGGGTCGTGACGGTTATGTTGGCGGCAGCTACCAGTACGTTGACGACCGCCTGGGCGATACCATCAACCCGGATTACCGCTTGCCAGCCTACTGGTTGGTGAATGTGAATGCTGGCGTCAACTTTGTTGAAGGCTTTGCAGGCCAGCTGAGTATCAGCAACCTGTTTAACAAGGACTACATGTCCAACAGCTATAACGCCTACTGGACCCAGCCGGGCGAACCGCGCACGGTGAAAGCCAGTGTGACCTATTCCTTCTGACAGGTCACCACTACCTGAAAAAACAACGGCAGCTTCGGCTGCCGCTTGTCGTTTGGAGCACAACGAATTGAACGTCCCCGGTATGGCTGCCAGCGCAGCTGATATGACCCAAACCGCCGTGAAAAAAGCCCGCATTCGCAGCATCGATGCCATGCGTGGTCTGGTGATGTTGATCATGTTGATCGACCACACCCGCGAGCGTTTTTTCCTGCATCAGTACGTCAACGACCCGATGGACGTACAACAGACAGATCCCATGTTGTTCTGGACCAGAATGGCCGCGCATTTGTGTGCGCCGACCTTTGTGTTCCTGACCGGTCTGTCGGCCTGGTTGTATGCCCATCCGGCGTCCGGTTACCGTTCTCCGGCGGGTTTTCTGGCCAAACGCGGGCTGTTTTTGATCTTTCTGGAGGTGGTGGTGCTCACCGGCCTCTGGTTTGTACTGGCCAACACCATCTACCTGCAAGTGATCTGGGCCATCGGTCTGACCATGCTGGTGTTGGCGCTGCTGTGTCGACTGCCGTATCCGGTGTTACTGGCTCTGGGCTTGCTGATTACGTTGGGCCACAACGCGTTGACGCCCATCCAGTTTGCGCCGGGTGAGTGGGGCTATGGCATCTGGACCATCCTGCACGACCGTGGCTATTTATGGCAAAGCGAGATGATCAGCTTCAAGGTCAGCTACCCGCTGCTGCCGTGGATCGGGGTGATCTTGCTGGGTTACTGCGCCGGGCCCTTGTTTGCCCGCAGTGCCGATGCTCAATGGCGTCAGTGTTGGCTGTTGAATATGGGACTGGGTTGTCTGGGCGTTCTGCTGATTCTGCGCGGTATGAACCTCTACGGTGAAACCCTCGATTGGCAGATGCAGGGCGACTGGGTGCGCACCCTGATGGATTTCTTCAACTACACCAAATACCCGCCGTCCCTCGACTTCCTGTTACTGACGCTGGGCATCATGTTCCTCACCTTGCGGGTACTGGAGCGTTGCCCACGGCTGCAAGGCAGCAAGGTTGAACAGGTGTTGGTGGATTTTGGTTCGGCGCCGATGTTCTTCTACCTGCTGCATTTGTATCTGCTGATGGGACTCTATTATCTGGCGGTCGCCATCTGGGGAACGAACCAGGGGGCCTTCTTTGGTGTCGATCATATTGCCTGGGTATGGCTGATCACATTGGTGATGGCGGCAGTTACCTGGTGGCCAACCCGTAGCTTCAGTCGATACAAACACGCATCGACACAACCCTGGATCAAATACCTATGAGCACTTGTTCTTCCCTGACGTCATCGTCCTTGCATCGTTTGCTGGCGGGCTCCCGCTGTACCCTTGGTGCGCTGACCACCGCAGTGCTACTGAGTGCCACTCCGATGGCTGCGCAGGCTGCAGCGGCCCATCAGCATGGGGTTGCGGAACTGACGTTGGCGCAGGACGGTGATCAGGTGCTGGTACAACTGGATAGCCCCATGGCCAACCTGGTCGGGTTTGAAGGCAAGCCCGCCAACGATGAGCAGCGGGCTGCCATGCAGGACCTGAAAACCAAACTGGATTTGCCGCTGATAGCCATCAAGAACTGCCAGTTGCTGGATATGGAAGCCAGTTATCCACAGGCGGATCATGATGACCACGACGGCCATGACGATCATGAAGAACAAGCGCATGGCGAACATGATCATGAAGAGCACGATCATGCTCATGCAGAACACGAGCATGAAGACCATGACCATGACCATGACCATGACCATGACCATGACGGCCATGCAGTGCATTCCGACCTCAGCGCCCACTGGGTGTTTGAATGCAGCGCCAGCTCACTGCAACTCAGCACGCGGCTGTTTGAATACTTCCCCGGCATGGTGACCCTGAACCTGCAATGGAGCACGGCACAGGGGCAGGGCGCAGCCCTGTGGCAAACCGATGGTGAGCTGACGCTGGACTGATCCAACGTTCTGGCGATTCTAGTCGTAATAAGGCTTGATGGTTTTCACATCGAGGGAATAGGCCGACGCCCCCAGATCATTGGCGGTTTGCTGCAATCGAACGGTGCCGGTCAGCCACACCGGATCGGCAATCGAGGCCATCTGATACGGCGCTGACAGCACTACGTGAATGATCTGGTTTGGCGGTGGTGGCGGTACATGGATGCAAGCGCCAAAGAACGGCACCAGAAAGAACTCGCTGACGTTCTGTTGCTCGTCAAACTCCAGCGGCACCACAAAGCCCGGGATCTTCACCTTGCGGCCATCAAACTCCGGTCGTGTGCGGGTCGACTTCAGCGCCGCGTCGTAACGCTGCCAGGCCGCTTGCTGATCCAGATTCAGATCGTCAGCAGGGGCACTGCCATCCAGATCGGCTGCCGAACCTTCGGCAATGTTATTGATGAAGTCCGGGCGGTTTTCCAGCGCTTCCAGATCGTCGGCGGGCAATAAATCGACCCAGTCAATTTCAGGGTATTCCTCCGCATTGGCCAATGGGCTGCACAGCAAGCTCAGCGCCATCAGCAACATGCCCAGCCAGGCCGTCAGAGGTGCTTGCCGGGTTGGCAAACGGGTTGGTAAAAAAGCAGCGTGGGGCACGCCGGGGGAATTGGGAATCATCAAGTCTATCCGCTGTCTGTGAATGCCGTTACTCTATAACAAACCTGGACGCTTGAGCAGACCATGCTGGCCATCGACATTCAAAGCCTGTTGTTTTCCTATCAGCAGGGCCATTCACACGGCCCTCATGACCACCCGGGCGCTGATAGCGCTGTTATTTCCATCGACCACTGGCAGCTGGCACAAGGCCAACGCTGTTTTCTGTACGGCCGCTCCGGCAGTGGCAAATCGACCTTGCTGCGGTTGTTGTGCGGTTTGATGCCGCCCCAACAGGGTCGTATTCAGCTGTTGGGCGAAGACATCACCGCCCTCAAACCTGCCGCCATGGATCGCTTTCGATCGCAGAACATCGGTCTGGTTTCCCAGCAACTGCATTTATTGCCCTATCTGACGGTGGCTGAAAACATCGCTCTGGCGGCTCGACTGGCCAATAAGGTCGATGCCCAGCTGGATCAGCGTATCGCCACCTTGTTACAGCAATTGCAGCTGCCGGCGTCGCTGATGCACAGCCCGGCACACCGCCTCAGTCAGGGCCAGCAACAGCGGGTGGCCATTGCCCGCGCACTGGTGAATCAACCGCCACTGGTGCTGGTCGACGAACCGACTTCGTCACTTGATTACGAATCCGCCGATGCCTTTATGCACCTGCTGCTGAACACTCTGGCGGCCGAGACCACCGTGTTGATGATCAGCCACGACCAGCGTCATGCGCCGCTGTTTGATCAGGCGTTGTCGTTGCAAACTCTGATGCAGCCAACCGAACCTGCGGCTGCAACCACCATGGAGGGCCGCTGAGATGTTGTGGCGTATTGCGCGCAAGAGCCTGTGGCACCGCCGGGTAACGGTGGGTCTGATTGTACTGGCCATGTCGATTGCCTTTGCGGTGCAGCTGTCGGTGCAGCACGTTCGCAGCGAGGTGCAGAGCACGTTTCAGGGCACGGTTTCCGGCACCGACCTGATTGTGGGGGCTCGTACCGGCTCCACCAATTTGCTGCTCAGCTCGCTGTTTGGCATTGGCAGCCCGACCCGCAATGTCAGCTGGGAGGCGTTTGACCAATGGCAACAGCACAAACAGGTGGCCTGGGCGATTCCGATTTCGATGGGTGACAGCCATCGCGGCCATCGGGTGATTGCCACCACCGACGACTTTTTCAAACACTTCAAATACGGCCAGAAACAAGCCCTCGCCTTTCAGCAGGGGCAGCCATTTGCAACCAATCAGGATGTGGTGCTGGGTGCCGCTGTTGCCCGCCAGCTGGGCTATGGCATGGGTCATCAGCTGGTGTTATCGCACGGCTCGGGTCGAACCAGTTTTACCCAACACTCGGATCACCCCTTCAGCGTGGTGGGCATTCTGGCGCCAACCGGCACACCGATCGACCAAACCCTGCTGATTAATCTGGACGCCATGGATGCCATTCATGGTCAGTCGTTTGCCGCCAGCGGCCGGGACCATCCGGACAGCATCAGTGCGGCGCTGTTTGGTTTGAAGAACCGGGTTTACACCTTTGTGTTGCAGCGAGCCATTAACGACTACCCGGATGAAGCCCTTATGGCGATTTTGCCCGGTGTGGAACTGAGCCTGCTGTGGGAAAACCTCAGCTGGGTCGAAAACGGCTTGCGGGCGATTTCGGCGCTGGTGCTGCTGTCGTCGCTGCTCGGCATGGTGACCCTGCTGCTGGTGAACCTGCAGCAACGCCAGAGCGAGTTCGCCACCTTGCGGACGTTAGGGGCGGGGCCATGGACGCTGTTTGTGCTGATTGAACTGGAAGTCTTGCTGATTACCCTGTCGGCGCTGGTCAGCGGCTTACTGCTGAGCTGGGCCGGAACCGCCGTGGCAGGCTTCTGGCTGGAGCGTTGGCTCGGCATTGTGCTGGCCACCTTGCAGCCCAACCTCGATATGCTGATCTGGTTTGGCGCGCTGTTGTTGGTCAGCTTGCTGGTGGCAGCACCGCTGGCCTGGCGTGCCAGCCGCAAGGTGTTGTTGAAACAGCTGCATAGCGAGGCCCACTGAAGTCGTTAAATAAGAGCCATCAAAGAGCAAGGCGTCAGCTCAGCCCGGCTGAGCTGACCAGACGCTATTGGCCACACCGTGTTGGGCCCGCTGCTGAACCTTGCGGGCCAACAGCAGAAACCCGATGGCACTGACGAGCAAGGCCGCGTCGACGGCCGTCAGCTCAACCGCCTGACCGATAATGCCTGCGGCATAAAGCAGGCTCAGGCACACGGTGAAGGTACACATCACGCCGCTGGCCGCCAGCAAATCCCGGCACGCCAATGCGGCGGGCCGCCACATTGCCCAACCACAGGCCAGCGCCAGCACCAGCCAATAGCCACCGAGCAAGTCGATCAGCGGCTGTTGGTTGTTCAACACCTCCAGTCGGGTCAGCGCAAACAGGCTGGCAATGGCCAGACAGCAACCGGCGCATATTCCGACCGTCAGTGATGCCAGCAAGCGGTGACTGCGGGCTTGCAAGGCCGCCCGCTTGTTACGGCGAGCTTCCAGCCATAACAGGTTACCGGAGAAGAACAGCACGCACCCCAACAGCCCTAACAGGCAATAGGTCGACATCAACAGCAGGCCGCTGGAGCGGCCGTCCGACGGCATCAGGTCGGCACCGTAGTCGCCATAATGAAGGGCAAAAAAGCCCGATAACGCAGCCATCCCGGCTGGACGCTCTCCCGGCATTTGAACCCCCATGATGTCGCCGCTGACGCCAGCAACCACCACTCGCACCCGGTGCGCCAGAATGCCCGGCATATCGCCCATGATGGAAACTACGGCATCGGCGCGACCGGGGTTAGTGACCATTACGCCGTATGGCTCAAAGCCCGGATGCTCGGCTTGCACGGCTTTGACGATCTCCAGCGTCGGACGCGATGTCGCCGGGCTGTCGTCGGGTGCTAACTGGTGTGGCAGCACTGCTTGCATCATCAGTTGGCGGCCGTTGTCCGGGTAGATCACCTTGTTCATGATTTCAAACATGGGGTCGTGCAAACACATCACTGCACCGGTCAGGGCGAAAACGATATGAAACGGCAGACTCAGGGTGCCGATGGCGGCATGGGCATTAAGCCACAGTCGCCGTACCGGTGAATCCGGACGCCAGCTGAACAGGTCCCGCAGCAGGGTTGGCAAAAACAGCATCACACCGGATACCAGCGCGACGCCATACAGCAGTGCGGCGGTGCCCATGATCCATTCCCCCTCGTGGCCGGGAATACCGGCGCTGCGGTGCAGGTGGTCGACCACTTTCGACAATGGGCTGATCACCTCATCGTCAAAGTGCAACGAGCCATCCTTGTTCAGCGCCGCACTGCCTACCTCGCCGTCGGGCTTGCGCCACTCAGCCATTAGCCCGGGCTCGTGGCCACCGGGCAGGGCAATGCGTATACCCCGCTGGGCGACCGGGTCGTGGGCGACAATGGCGTCGACAAAGTCGGGCACCAGCGCCAGTGATTCGTCGGTCAGTAACTGGTTTTGCTGATACTGCCAGTGGGTAATGGCGTCGCGGAACAGGGTGATGGTGCCGGCAAAAAACGCGATAAACAGCAGCAAGCCTGCCAGCAGACCGACCCAGATATGTATCAGTTTGAAGCTTTGCAGGGTCACGGGTTGCAACTTCATGGGTTGTCTCTTTTTATGGATTGTCTCTTTTTATGGATGTTGGGGGTGTCTGAGGCGTCAGGGAGCTTGCTGCAAGGCATACAGCCCGAGCCAGCAGATCACATTGAGCCCAATCATCAGCAGCCAGGCGATACGAGCCTGTTTGCACCAGATGCAGAGACTGAAAAAGGCCACCCAGACGGGAATAAACAGCCACAGCAGCAGCATGTAGCGGTCGGCCATGCCATCCCGGCTGCTCCAGCCGTACAGTCCGGCGAGAGCAATCGACAGCAGCAGGCCACCGATGGCCCCTGCCAACACCCGTAGCCACAACGAGGTGTGGCGGCGGGAACGAGGCATCGCAAATGTCATATCAGCGGTTTCCTGGAGTGTCGGGTTGTTGCCGTACCAGAGGCATCAGGAACAACAGCAGCAGGCAGGCGGCCATCCACAAGGCGGTGGTGATGCACACCGCCGCCAGCAGGTTGACGTTCTGGTGCCAGCAGATCAGCGCGGTTATCCACAGCAGCAGTCCGAGGAGCCACATACGGCGCTGGCTGTTGCCGCCGGACGAGCTGTACCAACAGCTCGCCGCACTGGCACCGCACAGCAATAGCCCCAGCCATGGGGCAAACGCAGACGTTGTCATCATCGGGACTTGATCAGAACTTCATATCAACGCCAACACCGGCGTTTCGCGGTTGCACAATATAGGCAACGTCGTCCGCCTGAGTGGCACCCACGGTGCGGTAGTAGGTGACGTCGTCGGCATCGAACAGGTTCTTGATGTAGCCGAACAGGCGCAGGTTGTTGTACTTCCAGGCCGCTTCGGCATTGGCAACCCAGAAAGCGCTGGTTTTGACGCGTTCGGTGTTGTCGATATCAACGTAGTAGGCGCTGGTATAACGGGCGTTCAGCCCCAGTTCGATGTCATCGTCGGAGTAGTTCACCGCCAGTGAGCTGGTCAGGTCTGGAGAGCGTGGCAACTCGTTGCCTTGATAGCCGGAGTCCGGGTATTTGCTGATGTCGGTTTGCAGCAGGCCGATGTCGCCTGAAACGCTGATGTGGTCCATAGGCAGCCACTGCACGCCGGTTTCCAGACCGTAGGTTTGCACCGATTCGGCGTTGCGAATCACGATCGACTCAGACGCCAACTGGTAAGGCAGCTGCATATCGGTGTAATCGGCGTAAAAGGCGTTGGCGTTGATCGCCAGGTGGTTGTTCAACAGGCTGGAGCGCAGGTAGGCCTCGTAGTTCCAGACGGTTTCCGGGTCGTATTCGTACGAGGTGTATGGGTCGGCGAAAGTCACCCCGGCACCGCCACCGTTAAAGCCTTTGGAAATCTGCAGGCCGACGGTGGTGCTGGAGGACAGCTGGTAGCCCAGCCCCAGCTTGGGCATAAAGGCCGAGTAGGTTTCGTCCAGATCAACGTTGGACGCTGCAAAGCTGCCGCCGCCCTCGCGCTGACGATGCTCGCGCTCATAGCGGCCACCCAACGTCAGTTGCAGTGCCTGGCTCAGCTGAATTTGCGACTCACCAAAAACGGCGGTGGTACGGGTGGAGTCGTCGTAGAGGCTGGCCCACAGGTCAATGTCTTCGTCCTGGCTGGAATTGAACAGGTACAGGCCAACAAAGCCGCTGATGGTTTGGCTGCCGGTGTAACGCAGGCGCGGTTCCAGCAGGTATTCACTGCCATCGATGTCGACGTTGCCACGACCGGCGGTCGGTACCGTACGATTGATGTTGAAGTCCGACCAGCTGAGGGTGTTCTCCAGTTGCCAGTCGCTGTTCAGTGGCACCACGGTTTCCATGCTGGCGTTGGTGCTTTTGGGGCTGAAGGTCGCGGTCTGGGCGGAGTCTGGCTGGTGGTCCGAGAAGGGATACACCAGTTGCTCGCCTTGTGGGCCGTGGTAGTCCTGATAGCTGACGGTGATCAGGTTGGTGAGGTCGGGGTTGGCATCCGGCTGATACAGCAATTTGGCGCGCACATTGTTGGAGCGGAATTCGCCCGGATTTTCATCCGCCTCGTAGCCTTCAAAGTCGATAAAGCTGTCACGGGCCTTGTATTCACCGGCTACCCGGAAGGCCCAGTCGCTGTTGATCGGAGCCGATACCGCCGCCGCATACTGACGGCTGTTGTTGTTACCGAAGGCCACTCGGGCCGCACCTTCCGGGGTAAAGCTGGGGTCCTTGGTTTTCATCACCATGGCACCGGCAATGGAGTTGCGACCATTCAGTGTGCTTTGGGGACCGCGATACACCTCGACCTGCTCGACATCCCACATGGAGGAGTCGGCAAACACCAGTTCGTTGAAGCCCGCCGGACGACCGTCAATGATCAGCCCCAAACGGGATCGGGTGCCCGCGAAGAAGGCAATGGCGCCGCGAGCCGGGCCGGTGCCATCCAGACCACGAACCGCCGGCGCATAGTTGGTGGTTTCGTTGCCGACCTGGTTGCTGATCAGGGCGTTGAGGTCGTTACCGGAGGTTATTGAGGTGTGTCGCTCGATGCTGGCTGCGTCCATCACTTCAACGCTGGAAGCGGTTTCGCGCAGGGAGCGTTTTACCCGTTCACCGGTCACGGTGATGGGCGGCAGGGCAATGTCGTCGCCATCGACGTTGTTTTCAATCAGGGTCACGCGATTGCCGTTAATGGTGTACACCAGCTCGGTGCTGGCCAGCAGGCTGTCGAGGGCCTGTTCCACCGTCATGCTGCCCGTCAGCCCCGGGGTGCTCAGCCCTTCGGTCAGGCTGGGGGAATACATCAATACCAGCCCGGATTGCTGGCCCAGCAGGTTCAGCGCCTTGGTCAGGCTGCCAGCAGGAATATCGTATTGGATAACGGCATTGGCGGATGTCTGGGCGTTAGCGCTGGTGGACGCCAACAGTGCAGGTGCCAGCACACTGGCAGCGGGCAGCAGGGCCAGCGACGCGCTGACCACCAATGACAGAGGGTGTTTTGTGAATTTCGAGCGATGCATGGGTATTCCCGACAGCTGGTTCTTGGGTGATGTCAGACGACGTTTTCAGGTGTTCTGAATACCTTGTCGAATGAGAATCAAAATCAGCTCAAATTTTTTAGCAATTTTTCGGGATTATGTGATGGGGGCTGCTTTGGTGCGCCAGAGCGCCGGATTATTCGGGCAGAACCCGAATCCACAACTCGGTAAAGCGCTGTACTTTTACGGGCAAAATGCTGGCCAGATGATCAAGGGCAATGTCGGCCTGATCGATTGGGTAGGTGCCTGACACCCGTAAGTCGGCAGCGGCGGGGTCGACTTGCAAAACCCCGTGGCGATGGCGGTTCAGTTCGCGCAGAAAGTCGTCCAGCCGCATGTTATCGGCGACGATCATGCCCTGGGTCCAGGCTGGCCGAGGCTGGCTTAGCGGTCTGGCGGTGGTGCTGCTGGCGTTGTCGAAGCTGGCTTGCCAGCCCGCTTCAATGTTGCTGGCAGAGCCATAACGGGGCTGCAGGCGCACCGCTCCCTGATACACCTGCACATGGATGCTTTGCTGTTGCTCGTGAACGTTGAAGCGGGTTCCCAGCGGGGTGACCAGGCCGTCGCGGGTACGAACGGTCAGCGCCTGATGACTGGCCAGTTGCGCGTTTGCATGGCCGGTTTCGACATAGGCTTCGCCATACAGCAATTCAATGTCGCGCTGGCCGGGGCCAAAGTGCACCCGCACGGCGCTGTCGCTGTTGAGCTTCAGCAACGAACCATCGGCCAGCGTCCAGCTGCCTTGCTCGCCCTTGCCGGTGCGGTAAGGGGCCGCCAGCAGGCCTTGCAGGGTATCCGAGCGCCAGGCCGGAATCGACACACCAACCGCAAAGGCCGCCAGCGCCAGGGTTTTTAGCATTTGACGACGGTTGCTCGGTTGCATCAGCGCTTGTTGCGCCGGGCCACTGCTGAGCTGCTCAAACTGCTGGTTTACCTGTTCCATGTGTTGCCATGCACGTTCATGGTCCGGGTGTTGGCTGCGCCATTGGTCGATCTGTTGGCGTGCTTGCTGCGGCTGTTCTGACATTTGCCATTCGACCAGTAGCTCTACGGCCTGCTGGGCAATCTGATGCGGGATCGGTGCGCCCTGAATCATGCGTCGGCCTCCACGCTGCTGTGTTCCAGCGTCAGTGCGAAATAGCACTGGGCACTGGCTTGCACCAGATAACGTTTGACCGTGCTTTGCGAAATATCGAGTCGCTCAGCAATGGCTGCCAGCTTCATGCCGTCGAGGCGTGCCAGCAGGAAGGCTTGCTTCACCGGGGTAGGCAAGCCATCCAGACGACGGTCAATTTCCAGCAGGGTATCGAAGATTTCATGCTGCAACTCAGCCGACGGCGCGACGTCTTGCGGCAGCTGTTCCAACGCTTCCAGATAGGCTTGTTCCAGCTGTTCTCGCCGCCAGTGATCCACCAGAACCCGTTTGGCGACGGTCATCAGGTAGGCCGAAGGTTGCTCCATGGCAGGTTGTTGTTCGCGCCCCAGCAGCCGTACAAAGGTGTCGTGCATCAAATCGGCGGCGCGAAACGAGCAGCCCAATTTCTTGTTCATCCAGCCCTGCAACCAACGATGGTTCTCGAGGTAGAGGGTTTCGATGCTGGAATCCTGGGAATGATCGGGCTGGTTCATGGCTGAGTCCGGGCAGAACATCAATGGGGGTAATGTTTATGCTAGCTTCAAATAAGAATTATTATCAAGTATGGGTGGTGATATTGACATGAATTTGCGAATCAGCCGGCCAGTTTGAAAAAATTGTTCAAACACCGTCGCAAATGAGAATCGTTATTGTTAGTCTTTGGGGAATGGGAACGCACTTGAACACACACTGAAGACAGCAAGCGAAACTGCCACTATGGAAACTCCCGAACAACGGGCGCAACGCATTGTGCGCCACGACAAGTACCTGATTGCCCACGAGCAAGCCAACACCGCGCTGTACCTGGCCAGTGTGGCGTTGCAAACCAGCCCGACAACCTCGTCACTGCAACAACTGTTGCAGCGTTTTGACACCCAATTGCAGGTGCTGGAGCAATTCGACAAGCCATTGCAGGCGCTGATGATGCGGCTGCAGCTGGTGTTCAAATTGCAAAGTGAGCAACAGCGGTCGGATGTTGAAGCAGATTACGTGTTCGAGTGTGCGATGGCGTGTGACGCGGCGGAATTGGCCGCCCGTGATGCCTGCACCCAGCAGGGCAGCAACATTGCCCCGATGTTTCGTCGCTCCCGGGTGGAGCGCAAGGAAGGTTGGCACAGTCGTAAAGGGATGTGAGGGGCGACTGGCCTAACCGTGAAGCCGCCTGTTGTTGGTGATGGCAACAGGCGGCTTTTTTACGCCCGGGTTATTTATGGGGACATCTATTTAATCCTGCACGACTCTGCGCGAGCGTTGCCGTTGTTCAGGGCAAGGCGACGAATGCAGCGGAATGACTAGTCCTTTCCAAGTTCGTCAACACCGCACTGGGCGACGGCAACCCGCGCCCTGCGGGGGCTGTCGGATGATCTCGACTCTGTGTCGCCGACTTTTGACTTGACCCGTCAGGCCTACAAATCGGCTTCGTGATTCGAACCCATCCGGTAGCCCAGAGCGAGCACCGGATTAAATAGATGTCCCCTTATGCCCAGGCGCTTTATGGCAGATTATTTCACCTGCGCCAGATAATCATCCAGACGGGTCTGGTTCATCATAAAGGTAGCGGTCAGGGCTTTGGAATCGGCTTTCACCTGCTCCAGATTGACCGGCTTGCCAGCCACCACGACACCGACCATGCCCATCATGGCGTGCGGCGCACACTGATAGACGTACACACCTTCCTTGTCGATCGTGACCGTAACTGGCTCATTGATGGCACCCACCCAGCTGGCACTACCGGCCGGTTTGAGGGTATCCACAGATTGGGAGTTGTGCGCCATATCCGTCGGCACAAACTTGACGGTATCACCCACCGCCACATTCAGTACCGCAGGTTCAAACACCATCATGCCTTCGGCACCGGTATTCTTCATGGCAACGGTGTGCTCGGCTGCTTGTGCGGTAACGGCCGTCAGGCCCAATGTCATGGCAACTAACAGGGGTAAGGTTTTCATAGGCTGACTCTTGACTCCAAAAGCGAGGAACCTCCAAGCCTAGAGCTTGATTAGTATTATGTAAACGATTCTTATTTGTACTTTTGGGCTAAACGTCTCGGACTTGAGAGACATCAAATAGTCGTGCTTCGTTATTCCGGCGGGGCTCAGGGCTACTGAATATTCTGGCCAATGCGCCAAAGTACACCGGACGGGTCGGTGAGAATGAAATCCCGCATCTTCCATGGCTGGTCGACCGGCTGCCCAAGACGCACGCCGTACTTTGCTGGCAAATCCTGCTGCAACAACGCCTCGTACCAGCCATCCACATCGCTCACCAGCAAGTGCATCATCACGTTTTCGGCGTGTTCAGGGTGGTAGAAATCCTGCAGCAGGAAACTGCAATTTTGATGGTGAAAGTAAGCAATACCGCCTTCGTCAGACGCCATGGTAAAGCCCATGTCCTGATAAAACTGCTTCGATAATTCGAAGTCCCTGGCGGGGACAAAGGCTTGGGGCCCCTCTAAGTAACTCTGCACAGCTCTGCGCGAGTCATGCAGGTTGTCATTGGCTCTTCACAATAACCCCGCGGCGAATGCAGCGGAATGACCAGTCCTTTCCAAATTCGCCAACACCGTTCTGGTGGACTGAGCCAGATAAAGAGAGTCTTTATACAAAAACGCCCCATTCGACTGAATGGGGCGTTTTTGTTGATGCTGTCAATGCATCAGAAATCCCAACGGACACCCGCGGAAATATTACGCGGAGCACCGTAGTACGCCTGTGTCCAGTAGAGGCTGTTGAGGTACTTTTTGTCGGTTACGTTTTCAACGTTAACGGAAAAGCCCAAGGCTTCGGTGGCCTGGTATTGAGCCGACAGATCAAGCAAGGCATAAGCGTCTTGTTTGATGGTTGTTGTGGCGGCTTGTCCGTCGGTGTTGGTGTAGCTGCCCTCGGTTTTAATGGCGTTCTGCCAGGACAAAACGGCACCTATTTTCAGACCTTCAATCGCAGGTAGCGCATAGCTACCGGAAATATCCAGGGTTTTGGTCGGCAGGAATGTCCGGGCTTTCTCTCCATCCTTGTCGGTAATCTCAAAGCTGCTGAAACCGGCGCTGAGGTTGAGGTTATCGGCTACTTCACCGGCCAGTTCAATTTCAAAGCCTTCGCTGTCCAGTTCTGCGGGTTCGTACAACGCGATGCCTGCATCGTTACGACCAACAAAGACACCAAAGTTGCTTTGGCTGGAGCTGAATACACCGGCACTGATGGAAGCCAGACCGTCGTTTAAAGAGTGTTTTACGCCAAACTCAGTGGCGTCTCCTTCTACGGCACCGAGTGGGCGCAGCTCTGCGTTAACAAAGGTTTGTTGTTTGAATACCTCACTGTAGCTGCCGTACAGAGTGGTATCTTCGGTCAGGTCGTATGTAGCGCCCAGGTATGGCGTGGTCTTGTTGGCATCAGTATCGGCGTCACCACCATAGCTAACGCCCTTTTGCTCAATGTCGTTGGTACGTGCGCCAGCCAGAATTGACAGCGAGTCGCTGAGATTCCAGCGAGTCGCCAGGTAGACTGACCGCATGGTGATTTCTAGGTCGGTTGTGCCAGTCGCCGGATTATGATCCGGGAAGTCCATGGCCGGGGTATTGCCGTCCATCCAGTCTCCACCCAGTACCGGATAGCCTTCGGTGTAGTTGTAGTAGGACGCCTCGTCCACCGTGATGGTGGTGTTGCTGATACCGGCGACAATCTGGTGTTCCTGTTCACCAATCATCAGGTTACCGGACAGGTAGGCCTCCAGGTTGCGCTGTACTTCCTTACGGTCGTAGGCGCTGGCGTAGCCGTACAGTCCGACTTCGGTGTCTGCATTCGGGGTGCCGTACACATAGAACAGTTCCGACTCGTAGTCATATTGGCTACGGGTGAACACCAGGTGGGCAGACCAGTCGTAGTTGATGTCCTGATTCAGTTCAACAAACGCTTGCTTTTGAGTCGTGTTGGCAAAGGTCCAGTCGGTTGCAGTGCTGGTGGATACGTCGTAGTCGGTACGGGAGCCATCGCTGTAAACCAACGGGAGGGCTCCCCACAGAACACCATCCGATTGGTTCTTGTCGACTTTATAGCCCAGGCTCAACTGAGTGCTGTCGGTCAGGTCGGCTTCAATAATGCCATAACCCAATTTGGTGTTATCGCTATAACGGTCCAGATAGGAATCGCCCTGGTCGGCTACGACCACTGCACGGCCGCGGACGGAGTCGGACAGGGAGCCGGATACATCGCCTTCAATACGGCGATTGTTCCATTGTCCCAGCGTCAGCGCTGCCGAGCCCTGGAATTCTTCAGTTGGGCGTTTGCGTACATAGTTGACCGTCGCCGATGGGTTGGCAACGCCAGTAATCAGGCCCGCAGCACCTTTAATAACCTCAATTTTTTCGTACGTTGCAGTGTCTTGTTGGCCAAGATTGATGCCAGAGACGAACGGCGCACCAACGCCATCGTATTGGAAGTTCACAATGTCGAAGCCGCGGGCTGTGTAGTAGGTGCGGTTGGTTTCGATTTCTTCAACGGTAACGCCGGGAGCGTAATCCAGTGCCTTGTTGACCTTGGTCAGATTGAAATCCTCGATCTGACCCAGTGACATGGTTGTTATGTTTTGAGGGGTTTCCCGGACGGTCAGGTTGAGTTTGGTCGCAGTATCGGTTTTGCCGGTTTCACCATAGGCATAGACAACCTCGACATCAGATTCTTCGGTAGCGGCGCTGGCGGTTAAAGAGGTGAATGTCAGTGGCAGCAGGCTGAGTGCCAGTGCGGGTTTGAAATGAGGGTTCATTGGAACGTGGACTCCGTTTGTCTTTCTGCAAGTAGCGGTAAAAAAGAGGCCATCCGGTGCGAGCGTTGGCTGAATATCCGTTTCTGCCTGTATTGATAATGGTTATCGTTTGCGACGGATGTTACAGAAGAGTTTGCCTTGAATCTAATGATAATTATTTCTATTTATTGGCCGTTGGGCAGTTTGTGATCCTTCACGGATTGCCCTATTTAATAGCGGGCTGTTCTTCGGCTGATATTGTTCATTTCTGCATTTGGTTAGGCTCCCGTTGGTGATTTTATTAACAGGGAGTGTCTTGTGACCCAACTTTCTTCCACCCTCGCTGCGGCAACGGGCTCGTCAGCCGCATCCAGGCGGGCGTTTATTCCATTGTTTTTGACGTTGATATGCAGCGCCATTGGCCATGCATATTTTGTGATTACCTTTCCTGCAATGGCACGTGAATACTCGTTAACCGATATGCAGGCCGGTTTTGTAATGGGAGGCGGCGCATTGGTTTTGACTCTGGCTGCGCCGTTTTGGGGCTGGATTTGCGATGCCAGAGGGCGCCGCTTTGTGGTTCTGTTTGGCAGCATAGGTACAACCCTGGGATTGGCCTTGCTGGTACTGGTATTCGAGGCTGGTGAGCGACAATGGCTGCCGATGCAAACCCTGCTGCTTTCTGTGCTGGCGGTACGCTGGGCGCAGTCCTGTGCCAGTGGTGGTCTGATGCCTGCCGCTCAGGCTGTGATTGCTGATCTGACCAGTCCAACCCAGCGTAGTCGTGGCATGGGGTTGTTGGGAGGTTCATTTGGTGTTGGCACGGTGTTGGGCGGTACATTGGCAATGGCGACAGGTGGTGAGCATGTACTGGAGGGGTTTTACCTGATCACCACGGCGCTGCTGTTGTGTTGCCTGTGGTTGTGGTTCAGTCACCCTGAAACGGCGGAAGATTTGTCTGCCGCCGCCGCTGCAGCCCGCTATCGTAGTCGTTGGGATGGGCAGCAGGCGCCAGCTGAGCAGTCGCTCAGGTTTGGGTCAATGCTGCCGTTTCTGTTAACCACGTTGTTGTGTTTAACGGTGTACAGTCTGATTCAGCAAATTACTGCCTTGCGTTTACAGGATGATTTTGGTCTGGACTTTAACGGTTCTGTGCAGTTTGCCGGGCGCATCATGATGGTTTCGATGGCGGCCATGATTTTTTCCCAGTTGGTGCTGGTGGCGTTACTCAGGCTGACGCCACAGCGTATGGCTGTGTTAGGAGCAGCGGTTTCCTGCGTGGCGTTGTCGATGGCAGCGATGGCTACCGACCCTCAATCGCTGTTGTTGTCGATGGGATTCATGGGCCTGGGGATTGGTATTTTATTGCCCTGTAATCTGGCGCTATTGAGTCTGGCAGTCGGGCAGCGGAATCAAGCCAAGGCCGCAGGGGTCAATGGCTTTAGTAAAGGCGTCGGTATGGCCATTGGTCCTATTCTCGGCGCTGCCCTGTACGCCAGCAGTACCGCGATGCCCTACTGGTTGAGTGCGGCCTTGCTGGCTGCTGTGTTGGTGGCTTTTGTTGCCATGCTGCTGGTTCAGCGCGGTCAGTATTGAGGAATATGGCGGCCAATTTCGGGTCTGCCGGTGCAGCCGGCGAGGCCCGTTTTATTCAGAGGGGCCCTGTTGCTCCCGGTATTGCGCCGGTGAGCAGCCATACTGCTTTTTGAAGCACTGGCCAAAATGGCTGGCGCTGCTGAAACCACATTGGTGGGCTATATCGGTAATTGAGCGCTGTTCATCAGCGAGGTATTTTTGCGCTCGCTCCAGCTTATGGGCCCGAAACCACTCAAAAACGGTCATCCCGTACTGTTTGCGAAAATGCCTGTTCAAACAGGTGTGGCTGATGCCTGAAGCGCGGGCCAGATCCTGTAGGCTGGGTGCTCGGGTTAGGTCGCTGATCAGATGAGCGATAACCTGTTTGAGTGCCTGCGACCGGGGAGAAGGTTCATCATCCGGTTGTCCATCATGATGCAGATTGGAGCTGTCTGCAGTGGTCACCCAATGTGCCAGAATTTCCAGTGCTTTGGCTTCTGCCAAAATGCGTGAGGATGGACTCTGCATCGGGTTGTCCATGATTCTTGCCACGCGTTTGTCCAGAGGCTGTTGGCGGGCCAATCGCACAATGCGATTTTGGTCCAGCAACTGATGTATGTCGTCTTCTTCGGTAAAGGCTTCATTGATGCGGGCCGTAGAATATTTCAGCACCGCCATTCTTGCATGAGTACGGCCTGGGGTATGCCGTTGGATGGGTGCGCCAACCGTGTTAATCAGCCACACATCTCCTTCTCTGACCACGCACTCGGCGCTGCCGTCGGCAAAGCGGAAGCGGGTTTGCCCTTGTAGCCCAAACACCAGCAGTGTGACGGGCTGGTCATAGGGAATCTGGTTTTCAAAGTCTTCCGTAACGTCACAGCTACTGACCGTGCAGCTGATCTGGCTGCACAAGTGGCAAATGCGGAATTCAACGCCACTGTGCGAGGGCAAGTTCTGAATCACCCAGGCGCCGCGTTTCAGTGCTTTGTTACCGGGAAAACTACTCATTGCGATGTCGCTGGCGGTAGCCACTGCGGTCGTTTGCATGAGAACTCCTGTGTACGCTGTGTCGTGTCTTGATCTTAATGAGAATTATTATCAAAAGTAAAGGGTGGTCACATAAGAATGCTCGCTATTTAACAGTTGTGCTTGCTCCGTTTGATAGTCGCCAGTCTGCCCGCTCTGAAATCATCGTCTGCGTTTTTTAGGGATGTTTTCAGAGGACACATAATGACCCAATGGCAATGGATCAGGCTGCCAGGCCTGATTGTGATGGCAACGTCTGCCACTCAGATGTGGGCTACTACAAGCGACGATGCAGTGATTCCCGAGGTGGTGGTGCAAGCGCGTTATTGGCAGGAAGCCCCGGCGGATGTACCGGATACCGTAAATGTTATCGACAGTGAAGAGAGCGACCAGGGTATCGCAGCGTTGGCTGCCTTTGCACCCAATGTACGGATTGAAGACTCCAGCGTTCAGACCCGGGTAGTGGTGCGTGGCAGCGGCGGCTTTGACACAGGCTTGTACGAACCGGTGGCCTATTACTACGACGGTGTGGCCTTGCCACTGGGCGGCAGCCAGCTACCAGCACTGGACAATGCCCGTCAGATTGAACTGGTGAAAGGACCGCAGGGCTCGCTATACGGCCGTAACTCTGAAGCGGGCGTGATTAAGGTTTACAGTCAGCAGCCATCGGCACAGAGCCACTTTCAGGCGCAATTGAACTCCGGCCAACTGTCCGGGGCGGACGGTGACGCGGCTCATCAGTTGATCAATCTGGGAGCCAGTGGTGAGCTGGTTGCCGATGCCATACAAGGCAGCATAGGCCTGAGCTGGCAGGACTCCCAGGGGCCGAATCTGAACGAGGTCACCGACGACAATGAGAGCGGCTCGCAAGATCGCCGTACTCTTAATGCCGGTTTGAAGTTTCTGACCGGTTCAGCGGGCCATGTGCAGTTCAATACGCTGATGGAATCCCGTCGGGATGGCAAAGGTCGCTTGCGCTACGACACTGGCATGATGGCCACCGACCGCTACACCACGAACTACAATACCGACAGCCATGACGATCGCACCAGTCGCATTCACTCCATCAACGTGGTGCAGCAGCTGGGCAATCTCAAGCTGGAAGCGGTCACAGGCCTGACCCGTTTCGACCGCGATTTTGTACAAGACCTGGACCTCAACGCCATGGCGTCCTACTACTCCGAGCTGGACTTGCAGGACCGCATGCTGTCGCAGGAAATGCGTCTCTCTTCCGAGCAGGGCGACCTCAAATGGTTGGCTGGTTTATACGCCTTCAAGGAGCACACCGACGTCTACTTCGAGCAGGCGGCGATGGTGCCTCAAGCCCGCACCACCGACATTAAACAACGCGGAGTGGCGCTGTTTGGTCAGGCGGAACTGGCATTGACCAGTGCGCTGAAAGTCGGCTTTGGCCTGCGTGGTGAAAAGCTCACCCAGCAAGGTGACCAAACCCGTCTGATCAACGGCTTTGAATCCAGTTACGGCGATGACAGCAAAAGCACCACCTGGTTGCCCAAAGTGTTTGCGTCCTATGCGCTGGCGGACGACCGCTCGGTTTACCTCAGCTATGCCAAAGGCTATATGCCGGGCGGCTACAACTACACCGGTGCGGGATCGGCCGACACGCTGGTGTATGACAAGGAAACCAGCCGCAATCTGGAAGCGGGCTTCAAGCTGGCGAGTCTGGATCAGCGCCTGAACCTGCAAGCCAGTGTGTTCCACATTGCCACCCGTGATAAACAGGTTACCGATGTGTCCCAGGACTTCTCGTTCCATACCTCGAATGCCGCCAGCGTTGTCAGCCAGGGTGCAGAAGTGGCAGCGGAATACCGCTTTGAGAATGACTGGAGCCTGAAAGGCCAGCTGGGTTATCTGAACACCGAGGCGGAAGACTACGAGGTATCCGGGCTGGTGAATTACAACCTGGTGGCGCAGGACTATTCCGGCAATGACCTGCCTTATGCCCCAAAAGCCAGCTATGGTCTGACGGCCCAATACGATCCTTACTATGGCTTCTTTGCCAGCGTGAACCTGCATGGCAGCAGCGAGTACTACTTTGACTCTGCCAACAGCATCAAGCAGGACGGCTATCGCATGATCGATGCCGACCTCGGCTACCGCTTCACAGAGTCCCAGCTGGGACAGCTTGAAGTCGCACTGGTGGCAACCAACCTGACCAACGAAGAAGTGTTTGAACGAGCCGTCACCGTGTCAGGGGTTGGGGTTGCGGTGGAAGACAAAGCGCCACGTTATATCGGTGTTCGTATTGGAGCCGATTTTTAATGACAGCCTCAAAGCAATTACTGGAATGGGTGCAAGCGCCCATTCACTGGAACTTGCTGCAAGCTGCGCTGGAGCTGAAGGTCTTCGACTTTCTGCTCCAGCCGGTCAAAGCAGCGTATGTCGCCGAGCAGACCCGGTTGAACCCGGACAAGTTAGGCCTGTTGCTGGATGCTCTGGCCAGTCTCGGTATTCTTCACAAGCGGCAGCAGCGGTACCAACTGGCAGAGCAATACCAAAGCCTGTTGAGCTCGGACGATCCGCGTAGCATGGTGGCCAACCTGCTGCATATGGCGAAGGTTAAACAGATGTCGGTTGACCGCATTAAGCAGTTGCTGGCGGCAACCCCGTCAGCCGCTGACGACGCCAGCTACCAGTCACGGATGAATTTCCGCGATGCCAATTTCTGGCAAACGGCCTCTGACAACTTGCTGGCATTCCATCGCAGTACCAGTAACGACTACGTATTGGGCTTGATAGAGCCCTGGGCAGATAAGCTGGCGCAACGTGCCGTTGGCGACTGGCAGATGTTGGACCTGGGCGCTGGATCGGAAACCCTGGCGTCGTCCTTACTTGAGCGATACCCGGCGCTGACACTGACACTACAGGACCTGCCGCAAAGCATCGACTGCATCCGTCAACGGCTCGACCAGCTCCCCGCGGACAGCCAAACTCGCCTTAACCTGCTGGCAGGTGACTTCAACAAGATTGAACTGGGAGGGCTGTACGATCTGGTTTGGTCGTCCATGGCACTTTACTTTGCCAATGACCTCGACGGACTGCTCATGCGGCTTAAACAGCAATTGAAGCCCGGCGGTGTCATGCTGTCGTTACACGAAGGCTTGTACAACGAACGAACCCAACCAAGCTACCACGTGTTAGGCCGATTTGCTCCGGCCATGAATGGCAATGACTTGTCGTTTGATCAATGCGAAATCCACGCCGCCTTGCAGCGGGTGGGGTTTCAGGCAGTCGCCACCGAAAAGCTGGCGACACCTTTTGGGCCGATGGAACTGACAACGGCTCAACGAGCACTCTGACGGTCAGCCGTATCCTTGGTATTGAAGAAAATCCAGCTGCCCCTCTTACTCAGAAATATGCCCGGGAGTATGTCCAGGGGCCGGGCAAGAGGGGGCTGGTGGATTGCCGTAGGGCTCAGTACACGTCGCGGACGTAGCGCTTCTGGCTCTTGAGGTTATTCACATAGGCCACGGCGTCGGCTTCGCTGAAGCCGCCGTGTTCGGCGACCAGTTGGTGCAGAGCGGCGTCGACGTCCTTGGCCATGCGGTAGGCATCGCCGCAAATATAGAAATAGGCGCCCCGTTCAAACCACTCGAACAGTTCCTTGCCGTGTTCCAGCATGCGGTCTTGCACGTAGATTTTCTCGGCCTGATCCCGTGAGAAGGCAAGGTCGAGTCGGGTCAGCAAGCCGGATTGCTGCCAGCCTTCCAGTTCCTCGCGATAGATAAAGTCGGAGGCGGCGTTGCGGTCGCCAAAGAACAGCCAGTTGTCGCCCTCGGCAGCGCGCATTTCACGTTCTTCCAGGAACGAGCGGAACGGTGCGATGCCGGTACCCGGGCCAACCATGATGATTGGCAGCTTGTCGTCCTGCGGTACAGCGAAGTGCTTGTTTGGTGCGAAGTAGCAGGACACCTTGGCGCCTTCATCCAGTTCGTCGGCCAGCCAGGTCGAGCACACGCCGTTATGGTCGCGGCCGTTGCTGTGGTAGCGCACGCTGCCGATGGTCAGGTGAACTTCGTTGGCGTGTTTGTTGATGCTCGATGAGATCGAGTAGGCCCGAGGTGCCAGCGGCTTGCTGAGGCTGACGAATTCGTCGCCATCCAGATTGGCTGGAATCAGCGTCAGCAGATCCACTACGTCCTTGCCCCATAAATAGTCATTCAGCGGCTCGTTGTCGTCGCTGTCCAACAGTTGTTTGAGCTTGGCGGCTTCAGCACCTTCGGCTTGTGCCAGTCGTGCCAGTAATTCTTTCGACGGCGTGCGGATTTCCAGCTGTTCGGTCAGCAAGGTGCGCAGTGGCTGGCCGTTAACGGACTGCTCGGCGTTGCTGTTCAGCAGTTGCAGCAGTTCGTCGACCAGATCGGCGCGGTTGTGCGGAATCAGGTTGAGGGCGTCGCCGGCGTCGTAGTGTTCGCCGGAATCCCCCAGATTGAATTCAAAGTGACAAATCTGTTTGCTGGAGGCGTCGCCGGTCAGTACCGCCTTACGGCTCAGCACCGCTTGCAGCGGGTTCTGGCGGTTGAATTTGGACTTGGCTTTCAGGGGCGCTTCCGAAGCGGTCGAGACCGCGGCTGCGGCCTGATCGCCACGGCTGGAAATTTCCGGCAGTACGGCGTCAATCCAACTCTGCGCCGGGGCTTCAAAATCAACGTCGCAGTCGACCCGGTCGGCAACGCGCTGGCCACCCAATTGCTCCAGTCGCTGATCCCACAATTGACCGGCGACACAGAAACCGTCGTAACTGGTGTCGCCCAGCGCCAGTACCGAGAAGAAGGTGTTGGCGAAGGAAGGCACGTCGTCGCTGCTGATGGCGTCCCACAGCATCTGGGCGTTGTCGGGCATTTCGCCTTCGCCATAGGTGCTGGTGATGACTAACAGGCGTTCAGCCTGGGCCAGTTCGGCAAGGCTTACGTCGTCCATGTCCTTGACGCTGGCCAGCATGCCGTGGGCGCTGGCTTGCTCGGCGGCCAGCTCGGCCATGCTTTCGGCGTTACCGGTCTGGGAGCCGTAGATAATGGTCAGCGGCTTTTGCTGTACGGCAGCAGCAGGGGCGACAGCCTCGGCGCTTTGTTCGTTCACCAGCAGGCGGTTGTGCAGGCCTGCCATAAAACCGGCCAGCCAGTGTTGTTGGTCGCTGTTGAACGGCAGGTTGGCTGGTAAGCCTGGCACCTGTACGGCGTCCGGTTGCTGAGCCGCGTTGGCGGATGGATTCAGATTGGTGTTGGTATTGGTCATCATACTTCTCCGTCAGGCGGCCGCAGCACGAGCTGCTTCGGCCAACAGGCTGGCGTATTGCTGCGCCAGCTTGAGGTCAAAGGCTGGGAATTGCGCCAGTTGCTGGCGGTTGATGCGCTGGCATTCCAGAATCCAGACGCTGGTGCCCAATGCCTGGGTATCCCAGACTTCGCGGCGGCGTAAGGAGTCCTGATAGTCACTCAGGCGCTTGTGCGCCAACAGGCAGGCCAGGGCGTCTTCGTCGTAGTCGCTCAGGGCGTTGCTGGCGTCCTTGGTGAGGGCATCCAGCAGTTTCTTGTCTTGCTGTTCAATCAGTTCGGGTACCCGCGCATCGGCCTGTTGAGGGTCGGTTTTTTGCGCGCACTCCAGTGCCCGGCGCAAGGCGCCAGCGGCGTTGATCATGTGCAGCATCAGCGGGCTGTCGGTGTCACCGTAGGTCGGTACCCGACCGTCAAACAGGCCTTTGCGATGTGGCTGCTGGTAGGCTTCCTTGAGGTTTTCCAGCTGACGCTCGGCACAGCCACTGGCCAGCTCGTCGATCATCGCCTTGCGGTTCATGCTGTGGCGGATCGGTTCGGCACGGTGGTAAGCCAGCAGCGAGCGTGGAATCAGGTAATAGAAGTCATTGCGGGCAGTGTCCCAGTTGTCCAGCAGCTGTTGCGCCAGCGCTGAGCCGGTGCGCTGCTGGTGCTGTTGCAGGTGCCAGCGCAGTGCTTGCTCCTGACCGCGGGCCAGCTCGTTGTCTTCGTTGAGGCGGAAGGCCACCACGGAATCCTGACTGCACCGTTCAGCAACCCGGTGTTGCGGGTCGTACTGGTAGGCGGTGCCGCCGCTCATGCCGTTGCCAAGACCTTTGCCGTAGCCGCCCAAATTGACGATGCTGCCGTTGGTCATGTACTCGCAGCAGAAGTCGCCAACCCCTTCCACCACTGCGATCGCACCGGAGTTACGCACGCCAAAGCGGTCACCGGCCTGACCTTGTACGTACAGCTCGCCGCCGGTCGCGCCGAACAGGGCGAAGTTACCCACCAGTACGTTTTCGTTCAGTGTCTCGGTTGCCGGGGTCGGGTCGCGGGCAATAATGACACCACCGGAGGCACCTTTGCCGACGCCGTCGTTACAGGTGCCGCTGTGATCCATGATCACGCCGCTGTTGTTGAAGGCCGCAAAACTTTGGCCGGCAGAGTTGTGGGTGTTAACGGTGACGCTGTCGCGGGCCAGTACCTTGCGGCCGTTAGCCAGTTTCTGGATAGCCGGGTGCGCCTGCTGCTGACCCGCATCGAGGCCGTAGTTCAGCAGTCGTTCGATATCAATCGAGAACTGACCGCCGACGGTTTTGTTGCAGTTGTTGAGCTTGGGTCCGGCAATCTGGATGTTGCTGCGTTGCTGGTCGATGAACAGCGACTGGAACTCGGTCAGGAAGCGGTCGTCCGGCTCAAAGTTGGCTTCCAGATACACCGGTTTGGCAATCTGGATTTCCTGCACTTCGCGCAGCATTGCCGACATATCCAGCTGGCCCACCATGGCCGGATGGTCAATCAGGTTCAGCAGCCAGGTTTGGCCACGCACGGCGCGCAGGGATTTGAAGCCCAGTTGCGCCAGCACTTCGCGGGTGTCGTGGGCAATGTTGATGAAATACTGCGCCAGTGCCCGAGGGTCGCCAGCGTACATTTCGGCATTGGTGGTCAGACCCGCCGGGCATTTGATGTTGCAGTTCTTCGCCATTACGCACTTCAGCATCATCAGGGCGGTGGTGCCAAACTCGAACGAGTCGGCCCCCAGAATGGCGGATTTCACCACGTCGAGGCCGGTCTGGTGGGCGTTGGAACAACGCAGCACCACTTTGTCACGCAGGCCGTTTTCAGCCAGCGCCTGATGCACTTCGGCAATGCCGAGGTC
This sequence comes from Oceanobacter kriegii DSM 6294, assembly GCF_000422845.1. Taxonomy (GTDB): domain Bacteria; phylum Pseudomonadota; class Gammaproteobacteria; order Pseudomonadales; family Oceanobacteraceae; genus Oceanobacter; species Oceanobacter kriegii. The sequence goes on along the minus strand of NZ_AUGV01000018.1, from coordinate 72,242 downwards.
GGCCGCCCGGCCGGTGTTTTTCAGCGAGGTTACCTGAGCGGCACCGGTACCGCCGGTGTTACCGGCAATGTTGATGACGTCGGCGCCGGCCTTGGCGACACCCACCGCGATGGTGCCGACCCCTTCCGACGACACCAGCTTGACGATGACCCGCACGCGGGCGGCTTTGGCGTCGTGAATCAGCTGGCCGAGGTCTTCAATGGAATAGGTGTCGTGGTGTGGCGGTGGCGACACCAGTTCCACCCCCGGCGTACCGCCACGGGCGGCGGCGATTTCGACATTCACCTTGGGTGATGGCAGCTGGCCACCTTCGCCGGGTTTGGCACCCTGGGCGATCTTGATTTCAATTTCCTGCAACGACGGGTCGGCCAGATAGCCGGTCCAGACACCGAAGCGACCGGAGGCAAACTGCTTGATCTTGCTGGCTTTGACGCTGTTGTAGCGGCGCGAGTTTTCGCCGCCTTCGCCGGAGTTGCTCATGGCACCGGCAATGTTGGTGCCTTGTGCCACCGCTTCATGGGCGCGGGCGACCAGTGCCCCGTGGCTCATGGCGCCGGATGCCAGGCAGGCGGTGATTTCAGCGGCTGGCTGAACTTTCTCAAGCGCGATGGCAGACGGGGCGTACACCAGCATGGCGAGGTATTCGGCGGCCTTGCCGTTGGCGCGCACGTGTTTGCCGGGCACTTTTTTCGATGAGGCAATGCTGCTGACGTCGTTGCCGAAGGTGTCGCTGAGGGCGCTCAGCAACGCGGCGTAGCGATCCTTGCTGGCGTTATCCAGCGTCAGCTGCCAGTCGCGGTCAGCCACCCGTTCGGTGTGCAGGCCCTGAACGCTGTAGTTGAGGTTGCCGCGCGGGTTGTAGCGGGTTAGCAAGGCGGCAAATTCTGCTGCGGTGTTGGCGCTGTTGAAGTCGAGCGGCAAGCTCAATACATCACGCAGGGTTGATGGCCGCTGCTCGCGTTCAGCGTACAGTTCGCGCTGGAATTCACGGTAAGCTGGAGTGATTCCCGCCTGATTGATTTGCTCCGGGGTACGGGCGCTGTAGCCAAGGTCCAGATGCGCGGTTTCCGCCGGTGGGGTAATGCGCGGTTCGTCTTCTGGCTGTTCGCTGTTTGGCTGCTCGTTCTGTAGCTGAGCGGCTGGGCTGGTGTACTGGATGGCCTCTTCGGTCATGTTGACGTATTCGCGTACGGCGGTAGTACCGAACGCGTGTCCAGCGCCTTCCGCACGTTCCTTGAACAAGCCCAGCAGCGGGATCTCGTTTTCCTGCTGTACCGAGCGCACGCGGCTATGCCAGTCGGCGCAGCTCTGGGCGATGTCGGCAAACTGCACACCGCCCACCGGTGAGTGAATGTTAGGGAATACCGGTGCCAGTACCGGGTCGGCGGTATCAATAAAGTTGGCTTCGAAAAACTCACCGCCAATGTAGCTTTCGGCGGTACACAGGCCGAATTTGCCCATGGTTTTCATCAGGGCTTTTTCGACCGCTTTCTGGAACTTGTTCAGCGCGGTTTGCACACCGGCCTGATCGGCGGCCAGTTCCTGAGCGCGGTGGTACACACTCAGCGGACACACGGCGGCAGCGCCAAAGCCCAACAGGCAGGCAATGTCGTGGGTGCTGGCGGCCTGACCGGTGAGGTACACCACGCTGGCGTTAAAGCGCAGGCCCTGGCGAATCAGTCGCTGGTTGACGGCGGAAATCACCATGATGGCGGGCAGCGCGGCATCCTGCATGCTGATGTTCTGGTCGCTCAGCACAATCACGTCGTAGCGTGAACGGGCGGCGGCTTCGGCATGACTGCACACTCGTTCGAGGGCTTCCAGCAGGTTGCTGCGGTTGCGCTCGGGGTTGTCACTGTCGGCTTCAAACAGAGTAGCGATGGTTTCAACCCGCAGTTCCTGCTGGGCATAGATTTGCAGCAACTGTTGGGGTTGCAAAATAGGCGACGGAATCACCAGCTGGCGGCCGGGATTGTCGCTTTGGCTGAAACCGGGCTTGGGGCCAAGAGCCACCCGCAAGGTCATGCCATCGGCTTCGCGGATACTGTCCAGCGGCGGGTTGGTAACCTGGGCAAAACGCTGACTGAAGTAGCGCGACATACCGCCTTCTTCGGCATTCAGCGCATTGGGCGCAAGGCCGTAACCCATTGCCGAGATTTTCTCCATGCCGCTTTGCAGCATGGGATCGAGCATGAACTTGAAGCTTTCCTGGTTGAGGCTGTAGGCCACGTGACGGGCGGATACTTTCAGTTCGCAAAGATCCTGAAAGGCTTCCAGAGATTGTTCAGGTAGCTCCGCCAGATTGATGCGGGCATTGGCCAGCAAGGCTTTGTAATCCTGCGCCTGTGCCAGCTGTTGCAGCACCTCGTCATTTTCCAGAATGCGCTGTTGGCGGTGGTCGAATACCACCATACCACCGGCTTCAATACGGCCCCGGCGCAGCACATCTTCAGGGTTAAAGTCGATCTGACCGGCTTCGCTCATCACTGCGAAATAGTCGTGGGTTTCTACCGTGCGCAGTGGTCGCAAGCCAAGGCGGTCGAGACGCGCACCAACCTTGATGCCATCACCAAAAATCAGTGCCGCCGGGCCGTCGTTCTTTTCTTCCGAGAGGCTGAAGTATTCCAGCATGGCACGCACGTCATCATTGAGGTCGGCGTCGTTTTCCCACGCTGGCGGCATCATCGCCAGTGCCGCGTGCACAATGTCCATGCCGTCTTCGGTAATACGGCGGGCGAAGGTCTGGTCGAGGCGGGCAGAGTCCGATTGGCCATCCGGGAAGATCACTTCTTCACCTTTGAGGCGGGCAATGGCGTCTTCGCTGAGGCGGTTTTTCTTGTCGGTGTTCAACTCGCCGTTATGGGCCATGCGCCGGAACGGCTGCGCAAACATCGGGTTCGGTGCCGTGTTGGTGGAGAAGCGGGTGTGGAAAAACAGCGTATGAATGTGGTGTTCCGGGTGAGTCAGGTCGCGGAAGTAGGGAATCACTTCCCAGCTGTTCAAGCGACCTTTATACACCTGGGTGTAGCTGCTCATTGACAGCGGGTAAAAACCGGCCAGTTCCGGGCGGGTAAATGCCGGGTATTCAATATCCAGCAGCGCGGCGTTAATGCGGGCTTCAAAGTCGGCTTGTTCGGCCAGTTCTTGCGGGCGGCTGAACACCACCTGACGGATCGACAGCTGCGCCTGTTGGCTGGCCTTGTTGAGGGCTTTGCCGTTTACCAGCACGTCGCGCCACATTAATACCGGCAGGCCATGATCGCGCAGGGCCTTGTTGATGATTTGCTCGGCTTCATCGTGCAGCAGTGGATTGCGGGGATAAAAGAAGTTGGCTACTCCGAAATCGCCGTATTCCAGCGCGTCGTTGCCGGTCAGGTAACGGTAGAAGTTGACTGAAATATCCACGTTGACACCGGCGCCATCGCCAATGCCTTCAGAACTCATGCCGCCACGGTGCGGAATCTTGCACAGTGCCTGATGGGCAAGTTCCAGCAGTTCGTGGGTCTGCTGGCTGTGCTTGTTGGTAATAAAGCCTACGCCGCAGCTCGAATGCTCCTGATTCGGGTTATATAACGTTCGCATCTGAATCGAATCTCCGTAACTGACGAACGCCAGCAATTGGCGTTTCTTCCGGGTCTGGTTGGCACCAGAATTGCGTTCCTCGCCCTCAACGGGGCGCAGCAGGATACAAATGCAAAAACACTAATGCAAATAATTTGCATTCAGGTAAGAGGTATATCGGCTTTTTTGGCGTCGGAGGCAGTGGAAAAGACTGAATCTGGCGGGGTTTTAGTGGAACATGCTGGTCGGGTGGTCAGTAGAGCGGGAGCCGGGTTGTTCAGAGGGTGCCTGGCCTTGCATGACGGCTATGTGACCAAAACACTCTGTTTTAAAACTGAGAGCGTTTCTCATTCAACCCATGAACTGCTAGTCTGCGTTTCCTTTTTATTGTGCTGTGATGATTGCCCTGCGATGTCTGATCCTGTGAATACTGCACCTGCTCGGCCAACGGCCAAGTCCATTTCGCTGAATCTGTTGCGCCAGTGGCACTGGGTCAGTTCGGCCCTGTGTCTGGTGGGCATGATCCTGTTTGCCGTCACCGGCATTACCTTGAATAACGCGGCACATATTCCCGCCGAGCCGGTGGTTACCACGGTTGAAACGGAGCTTTCGCCCGGCTTGCTGAGCTTGATGGAAGACCGTGATGAAGGCCCGCTGCCTTTGGCGGTACGTGAGTGGTTACGGCAAAACCACGACCTCGACATTCCCGCGTCCGATGCCGAATGGGACGGCTCGGAAGTGTATCTGGGGCTGCCGCGCCCGGGTGGTGATGCCTGGTTGAGCATTGATCTGGAATACGGCGAATTGATGTACGAGCGCACCGACCGCGGCACCGTGTCGTTCCTGAATGACCTGCACAAGGGCCGTAATACCGGCACCGCCTGGAGCTGGTTTCTGGATGTGTTTTCCATTACCTGTCTGGTGTTTTCCCTCAGCGGTATGTGGCTGTTGGTGCGTTATGCCCGCACTCGTCCCGGTACCTGGCCGATGGTGACGCTGGGGGTGGTGATTCCGTTGTTGGTGATTGTGCTGTCGATTCATTAAGCCGTTTGTCAGTGATAAAGCGTTTGTCAGCAATTGTTCAACAGGCGGGCCGCTGCGTTGATGAGATAGAGGTAATTTGTTAACGCAACGTTAACCTTTCATTTGATATTGATTCTCAATAACGTGACCGGCGTTTTGCCGATTCCAGATCCGCTTCTATTCAATTCATTGTTCGTAAGGAAGTCTTATGTCATTCGTAAAACCCTTGTTGCTTGGCGCAGCCTCCGGTCTGTTTGCGCTGCACGCCAGTGCCGCTGAATTGCGCGTTGGTGTCGAGATCCCTGAGCTGTCCGTGGCCGAATACCACAAGCCTTACGTGGCGATCTGGCTGGAAAACAAGGACAACCGCGAGGTGACCAACCTGGAAGTCTGGTACGACGCTGGTATGGAAAACAACAAGGGCAACAAGTGGCTGAAAGACATGCGTCAGTGGTGGCGCAAGAGTGGTCGTGAGCTGGATATGCCGGTAGATGGCATCACCGCAGCCACCCGTGGCCCAGGCAAATACGACATCAGCTTTGAAGCCTCTGACGCCCGTTTGAAAGACCTGCCAGCGGGTAACTACCAGCTGCGTGTGGAAGCGGCTCGCGAAGTGGGCGGTCGTGAGCTGATCTCGATTCCATTCAGCTGGCCTGTCGACAAGGCCTTTACAGCATCCAAAAGCGGCTCCAAGGAGCTGGGTGAAGTGGCTCTGAGCATCGAACCATAAGCCGATCACAAGGACCGGCCACCGGTCCTTGACTGCCAATTTTTCAAAAGGAGCACGTATGAAACCGATCAAACTGATGAGCGCCGTCGTTCTTGCCGGTGCCACCCTGATGGCCTCTCAGGTCAATGCCCACCGCGCCTGGTTGCTGCCGGATGCAGCGTCTTTCTCGGGTGAGAAGCCGATTGCCACCTTCGATGCTGCGGTATCCAACGAAATCTTTAACTTCGACCATTTTGCCCTGGACCCAAAACAGTTCCAGGTGACCGCCCCGGATGGCAGCAGCGTTGAAGTAGAAAACGGCGCCAAGCTGCGTTACCGCGGCGTGTTCGACGTGACACTGAAGCAGGAAGGCACCTACCGTGTGTTCACTGCATCCCAGGGCATGCGCGCGATGTGGAAAGACGCTGATGGCAAGCGTCAGATGTACCCGGGCCGTGGTCAGGCGTTTGATCAGGCCGAGTTCGACAAAGTGGTTCCAAAGAAGGCTGACGGCCTGACCGTAAGCCAGTTCTCCCGTCGTCTGGAAACCTTTGTGACCAACGGTACGCCATCCGACAACGCCATGACGGTGTCTGGCAAAGGCTTTGAAATGAAGCCAGTGACCCACCCGAACGATCTGTATGCCGGTGAAGAAGCCACCTTTGTATTCCTGATGGACGGCAAGCCGGTCAAAGGCGCTGAAGTTGTGCTGGTGCGTGAAGGCACTCGCTACCGCGACGACCAGGACAGCATTGAAGCCAAAACCAACGCCAAGGGTGAAATCACCGTTGAATGGCGTGGTGCCGGTCGCTATTTCATGGAAGCCGAGTACGAAGACAACAAAGCCAAGGCGCCAGCCACCGAGCGCAAGGGCAGCTACTCTCTGGTGCTGGAAGTCCTGCCAGAATAATGGCGTTGAACTGATCCGGGAGTGCTGGACTGATGGGGTTTGGGGTGAGCGTCGCCGAATGGCAGGCAGCGGGATTGATTGCTGCCTGGCTGGTGTTTACCGGTTGGAGCTATCGTGAGGCGTTGGCCGAACGTTGGCCCGCCCTGCTGGGCTTTATGGCGGCTGGCGACAGCCCTGTCAGTAGCTCGCAGGCGGCGTCGCAAATCGCCACTAACGGGCGTCCACTGCTGTTGGCGTACGCCAGTGAAAGTGGTCATGCCCGCAGCCTGGCACAAGCCTGTCAGCAGCAGCTTGGCGCTCAGCCGAGCCGCTTGCTGACGCTGAACCAACTGCTCCCGGAACGATTGCAAAATGCCGATGTGCTGGTGTTTGCCAGCACCACCGGCGAAGGCGACGCGCCAGACAATGGCGCGCGTTTTCTGACTCATTTGAACAGCTCAGGCCTTGCGGCCGAGCACGCTGATCGCCGTTTGGCGAACACCCGCTTTGCCGTCATGGCGTTGGGTGATGTCAGTTATCCCCACTATTGCGCTTTTGGCCTGACGCTTCAGCAAGAGCTGCAACAGGCGGGTGCTACTCCTCTGTTTGATGCGGTGTGTGTGGACGATTTGAACCCCGCCGATATCGACCTTTTTTATCAACAGTTGGCCGTCGCTGCCGCTGTTTATGCTGATTTGCCGTTTGATGTGGCGTCTTTGGCGGGCGCTGATCAGGAGGCTGCTCAAGAGGTTTCCCAAAGCACTTCGAGCTCCGGTTCTGGTCCCGACCATGAACCAACGTCATTAACGCTGCTCAAGCGTCAGTGTCTTAACGAAGGCACGTTGGGCGAAGGCATTTACCAGATCGACTTTGCCTTGCCTGCAGAGCCTGAACGGGCGTTACAGTGGCAAGCCGGTGATGTTGCCCGCTTGCACCTGCCAGTGGCTGACGGCAGTTGGCAGCATCGTGATTACACCCTTGCCAGCTTGCCATCCGAAGGCACGGTGCGGTTGCTGGTGCGACAGCAGTTTCATCCGCCCAAAGGTAATCAGCCACGCCAGCCCGGTTTGGGCAGTGGCTTGCTGACGCTGTCGTTGGCAACCGGCGACGCCGCCCGCTTTGAGATTATCCACAACCCAAATTTCCACAGCCCGGCAGCCGATGTTCCGATGATTCTGATCGGCAATGGCACCGGTCTGGCTGGGCTCAGAGCGCACCTGAAGCAGCGTGAAGGTCTGGCTCAGGCGCGCCACTGGCTGATCTTTGGTGAGCGCAGTCTGGAGCACGACGCGCTGTGGCACGATGAACTGTCGGCCTGGCTGCAAAACGACACCCTGAGCCGGCTTGATCTGGCCTTTTCCCGCAGCACCATCGAGCAACTGCAACAGAGCCCTTTGGATGCTGCTAACCCTGCGGGTTTTGCTGAATGCGGTGGTCAGTTTTGGCACGGCTATGTGCAACACGCCATTGAACAGCAGCTGGATACGCTCAAACAGTGGCTGGACGATGGCGCCATGATCTATGTGTGTGGCAGTCGTGCAGGCATGGCCAAAGGCGTGGATCAGGTGTTGCGGGCCGGCTTCGGCGATGACTATGTGGATGATCTGGATACGAGCGGTCGCTATCGTCGGGATGTATACTGATTCTTATTTGTAATCAGCATCAGGAACCGACATGCCTTCCTACCTTAACCAGATCCCGCCCGATCTGGCGTCGCTGTCCGACTATCAAGCCTATGCCCAGCGTAATCTGACCGAGCAGGCGTGGGCATACATTCATGGCGGTTCCGCCGACGAAGTCACTTTTCAACGTAACCTGAGCATCTACAACCGGCTGCAACTGAACAGCCGGGTGCTGGCCGATGTGTCCAAAGGCAACACCGAACTGACGCTGCTGGGCCAGCGCTTGGCACACCCGATTCTGGTGGCACCGGTGGCCTACCAGAAGCTGGCCCATCCGGACGGTGAAATTGCTTCAGCCATGGCGGCTGCGGCTCAGGACGCGGTGTTTTGTTTGAGCACGTTGGCCAGCCAGAGCCTGGAAGACGTGGCCGAACATTGCGACGGACCGCGCTGGTTTCAGCTGTATTTTCAAAGCGAGCGGGAACATACCTTGGCACTGGTTCAACGTGCCGAACAGGCCGGTTACCGGGCCCTGATGGTCACTGTGGATGCGCCTGTTAATGGACTGCGCAACCGCGAGCAGCGGGCAGGTTTTCAGTTGCCCGCAGACGTACGGGCGGTGAATGTCACCGCCCCGGCGGTACCGGTGCAAATCCAGCAGGGCGACAGCCGGGTGTTTCAGGGGCTGATGGCACAAGCGCCGCGCTGGGCGGATATTCAATGGCTGCGCCAGCAAACGCAGCTGCCGATTATTCTGAAAGGCATCACCAATCCACAGGACGTCGACAAGGCGCTGGCACAGGGCATTGATGGTCTGGTGCTATCGAACCACGGCGGCCGCACGCTGGATGGCTTGCCGAATCCGATTGAAGTGCTGCCGGACATCGCTGAGCAGGTGCAAGGCCGTGTGCCCTTGATCGTCGACAGTGGTATTCGCCGTGGTGGTGACGTGGTGAAAGCGTTGGCATTAGGGGCCGATGCCGTGATGATTGGCCGGCCGGTGATGTACGGTCTGGCGACTGCTGGTGCTTTGGGCGTCGCGCATACCTTGCGGTTGTTAAGGGATGAGCTGGAGCTCACCATGGCGTTGTGTGGTTGCGCCAGTTTGGCCGATATCACCCCGGATTTGGTGCGTTATCCGAAGTTTTGATGTGGGCAGTTTAGTGGGGTGTAGCTTGCTGTCGAGGATGGCTATCGAGAGCAAGCTCTCTCCCACAATGTTGTTCAGACCCCAGACCCCAGACCCCAGACCCCAGACCCCAGACCCCAGACCCCAGACCCCAGACCCCAGACCCCAGACCCCGCGCTCTTACGTCTCCGACCACTGTTGCAGCAGTTTGTGGTAAACGCCGGATAGTCGCACCAGTTCCGGGTTGTCGGGGTTCTGGGCGGTGATGGCCTGAATGCTGAGGTCGAGGTCGTAAAGGGTACGACGCTGGTCGTCGCTGCGGATCAGGCTTTGTATCCAGAAGAAGGACGCCAGTCGGCGGCCTTGGGTAACGGGCGTTACCCGGTGCATGCTGGTGGACGGGTACAGCACCGCGTCGCCAGCGGCAAATTTCACTTTCTGCTCGCCGTAGGTGTCGAGCACTTCCAGTTCGCCGCCTTCATATTCATCCGGGTCTGAAAAGAACACCGTCATCGATAAATCCGTGCGGACTTTTACCGATGTGCCGGGCACCCGGCGGATGCTGTTGTCGACATGAAAGCCGTATTCGCCACCGCCCTGATAGCAGTTGAACATCGGCGGGAAAATCCTGTTTGGCAGCGCCGCTGCCATAAAGGTTTGCGATTGGCCAAGACAGGCCAGAATAAAGTCGCCCAGCTGGCGTGCTTCCGGGCTGTCGTCGGGCAGTTGCAGGTTACGCTTGGCCAGTTGCGCCTGATGACCGGCTGTCGCCGCGCCATCGACCCAGTCGGCTGCTTCCAGCAAGGCTCGGGCTTCCGCGATCTGGTCGCGGCTGATCAGTTGTGGAATACGTATGAGCATGGGGGGGCACCAAAAAAATATCCGAATCAGACAAGTCTGATCCGGACAGTGTTACAGCAACGTCCTTGTTGGCCAACCCTGAACCGCAGCTACTGGTGAGTTATCAACAGCGGCTGCGTCCGGGCTGGCTATCCGCACTGGCCTATCAGAAGTTGTAGGTCAGGCTGCCTTTGATGCTGCGAGGGTTGCCTGGCTTGAAGTGGCCTTTGGCGCTGTAGTCGGTGACGTACTCTTCGTCAGTCAGATTGTCGATGTTCACTTGCAGTTTCAGTGCATCGGTCGCCTGGTAAGCCGCCATTGCCGACCATACGGTGTAGGCATCTACGGTGTAGTAGGCGGTGTTACGACGCCAGAAAGTTTCACCGGAGTTGTAGTTACCACCAGCGCCCAACGTCAGACGGTCGTCCATGCCGGTGTAGCTCAGCCACAGGCTGGCAGTGTCGTCAGGAGAACCTTGCAGGCCCAGACCTTCTGCTTCCGCAGTACGGTCTTCGGTTACTTCGGTGTCGAGGCTGGTGTAGCTGGTGGTCAGCGACACGCTGTCGCTCAGCTGGCCAACGGCGCTCAGTTCGAAACCGGAGGATTCCTGTTCACCGGTCAGGTAGTACTGGGCAGAAGTACCACGACCTTCGGAGTCAGCCACGGTTTTGGTGGTTTTGAAGATGGCGGCAGACAGCATCAGACGCTCATCCAGCAGTTCCCACTTGGTACCCAGTTCCAGTGTTTTGGACTCTTCCGGGTCGAGGGCGTTGCGGCCAACGTTGTTGCTCAGTGCCAGGTCGGTGCCCGGTGGCTGCTGGGCATTTGCGTAACCCAGGTAGATGTTTCCGTTATCGGTTGGCAACCAGCTGAAGGCTGCGCCGTAGCTGAAGGTGTTGGCAGAAGCGTCAACGTTTTCAGTACAGGTGCCACGACTACAGGAGTCACCCTCAATCTTGAACTTGTCGAAACGCAGGTTCAGGTCAACCTGGAACTGTTCACCAAACTTCAGGGTGTCGAAGGCGTACAGCGACAGAGTGGTGGACTTGCCGATGGTGTCTTCACCATTGCGTACCAGGCCGCCGGTTGCACGAATGCTGTCGGCGCCGTTGGTAACGGTTGGGTCGAACAGCACGTCGGTACGTTCCGGGTTGCTGCTGGCAATGCCGCCAGTGTAGGTGAAGTCACCGGTAACACCGTAGTTGGTGCGGTCTTCACGGGCGTATTCGGCACCAATGACGATATCCTGGGTGAAGTCATCGCTGCCCAGAGCAATGGTGGTGTCCAGCTGGGAAACAAACAGCTTGTTGCTCTGATCCAGGTTCTGGGAAATATCCAGACGCATCAGGCCAGTGTCGTCGTACTCGTCGTTGTCACCGGTCAGGCTGCCCCACCATGGACGGCTCAGTACCGATTCCTTGTCGTTTTTGCCAAAACGGGTCTGGGAACGAACGCTGATGAAGTCGTTGACGTCGTGGTTTACGGTGAAGGTCAACATCCTGGTGTTCACTTTCTCGTAATCACGGCCTTTCACGCCGAAGTACTCATCCCAACGGGAAGAGTCGATCGGACCTTCCGCCATGCCGGTCGACGCCGCATTGGTTTCCTTGATGAACGGCAAGCCCAGTACCGGCACGTTGTCCTGCTTCATGACCATGGCATCCAGCGTCATGCTGGTTTGCTCGCTGGCCTGGAACAGTACAGACGCTGCACCGGCAACGGTTTTGTAGTTTTCAACACCGTTGTCCAGAGCATCGCCACCGTTGGAGTACAACAGGTTGATACGAGCAGCCGTGTCATCGCTCAGCTGCTTGTTGCCATCCAGAGTCACGCGCTTGGTGTCGGCGGTGTCGTAGGAAGCACCGACAGAACCAAAATCGTCCAGCTTGGCACGCTTGGTCACCAGGTTAACGCTACCACCACCGGTGTTGCGGCCATCCAGAGAACCGCTGGCGCCCTTGGTGACTTCCACTTGTTCGTAGTTGAACAGGTCGCGGTTGTAACCTGCGACGTCGCGGATGCCGTCAACGTAAATGCTGGAGCGGGCATCGAAACCACGAATGGTGACCTTGTCGTTGGCAGAGACCACACCACCACCGCCTTCACCGCCACCGAAGGTGGATACGCCGGATACGTTACGCAGGGCGTCGGTCAGGCTGGTTACACCCTGGTCTTGCAGGGTTTCGCCGGATACAACGTCAATGGTCTTCGGTGTTTTGGCAATAGGCTGGGTCAGTTTTACTGAGGAGCTCTTGTCAACCTTGTAGCCTTCTTCGGCTTCGGCAGATGCCTTGGAGGTTGGCAGTTGGCGAACTTCTTCAGCCATCAGGCCAGCAGAAGGAATGGCGGCGGTGATAGCCAGGGCAAGGGCCTGCTTTTTCCAGCCGGAAGTGGGATTACGCTTTTCCATCATGATCGTCCAGATTCTAATTTTGGGTCTGTTACCAACCCCGGTTACTGCGGCGCGGACTACGCTTGTTGTTATTCTTTGCGGACTGTCGCTTTGTTGTTATTTGCTGGCACACAGGCTCTGTTCCGGAAACGGAATAAACCGGTCGAACCTGTGCGACTGCATTCCAGCGGGGTGGCAACATATCTTTACATTCGCTCAAATGCAAACCATTTTTATTTACAAATGAGTCTGTTCACGAAATAATCGCTTCCTATCAGGCACGACTTCAGCTTGGCCGCCGGTCGACTTTCTCATCTGCCTCGGTCAACACGACAGGACGATTCAGTGAACAGATTCCCTTCCAAACCCCTGCTGGCAGCGACCTTGCTGCTGTCTTTTGGTACCTCTCATGGCGACGATCTGGTACGTCAACTGGACGGTTTATCCCGTCAGTGGTTGATGACCGAGCAACAGGCCAGTCACATTGAACAGAGCTGGCGGCAGCAGAAGCCGGTGCTGGAACAGCGCATCAGCTTGCTGAAAGCCGAGAAAAGCGAACTGTCCGAGGTGATCAAGCGCAGCAAAACCAGCAGCAACGACGTTGATGAACAGCGCATTGCCCTGCTCGAAAAGCAGACCCAGGTTGAGCAGGATCAGGCCCGCATCACCGAAGTGACCCAGTCGCTGAAGTCCCGTCTGGATGGCTACTTCTCGATGTTGCCACCACCGTTGCAGCAAGACTGGATGAACGACGACGAGGTTGAACCTTCGGAGTTGCTGCGTCGTCAGCTGGCGCGTCTGAGCCGTCTGGAAGAATTCAATGATCGTCTCACTGTGGTGTCCGCACGTTTGCCAGCGGCCACCGTGGGTGCTGCCAGCGGCAGTGACGATGTTTTGGTCAAGCAGCTGTATCTGGGTCTGGCGCAGGCCTGGTTTGTCAGCGCCGATGGCAGCTACAGCGGCGTTGGCCGGGTAGTGGATGGTGAATGGCAGTGGTTGCAGGACCCGGCCATCGACCCGCAAGCGGTACTGGCTGCCATCGATGCCGCCAACTCACAGGTGCCTACCGAACCTGTGTCCCTGCCTTTGGCACTGTCTGACTCCCTGGCGATGGGACAAGACGCCACCACCATTACCACCACGGAGGGCGAATAATGAACTGGCTATCCCGATTGACGCTGGCAAGCCTGGCGCTGGTAGCAGGCTCCGCGGTTCAGGCGGCGTCGCTGGAAGCGCAAATGAGCGAGCGCATCAAACAGTCACAGGCCCAGTTGGCCCGAACCGAGCGTACGGTGACCAATGAACAAAACAAACTGACCAAGCAGTTGAACGCGCTGGAACGCGATGTCATTACCCTGCGTAAGGAAAGCGAAGCGGCGCGCCGTCTGGCGGACGAACGCAACCTCAGCCTCGACCAGCTGCAGGGCCGCCTGAAAGAGTGGAGCGCCCAGAACAACTACCAGCTCAATCTGATTCAACAGTACCTGCGTTCACAAGGTGCCGAGCTGGGGCAGGAGTCCACACTGGATGACAAAACCCTGCAACTGCTGCGTACCTCTGCGCAGGTGGAAAACTGGCTGACGCCGCATTGGCAGAGCCGCGACGTGGTATTGCCATCCGGCGATATCCGTTCACTGAAACAACTCGATACCGGCCCGCTGCACTGGGCTCTGGATGGCGCCAGCGCCTACCGGGTGGCGGAACAGGAAGGCGAGTGGCAGGTGCTGGAAGCATTGTCGCCAGAGTCCTCGTCGGCGCTGACGTCGGTGCAACAAACCGGCAACGGCAGCATCCGCTTTGACCCATCGCTGAACACCCAGGCCAATGCCCCGAGCGAAAGCCTGCTGGAGCACGTCGAGCGTGGCGGCCTGTGGGCGATGCCAATTCTGCTGTTCGCACTGGTGGCGCTGGTGATTGCGATTTTGAAAGCGGTACAGCTGCTGCGTTTGCCTGCGGTTCGCCAGATTTCCAAAAACGGCGTGGTGAAACTGCTGCAAGGTCAGGGTGATGCCCTGCCAAAAGGCAGCATGCAGGCCCGTTTGCTGGAGCTGGCACAACACAGCGACAGCGCCGCCGAGCGCGATGACCAGCTGCTGCTGCAACTGGGTCAGGATCGTCACCAGCTGGAAAAACGCCTCACCGCGGTGGCTGTGACTGCGTCGGTCGCACCGCTGCTGGGTCTGTTGGGTACGGTCAGCGGCATGATCGAAACTTTCCGCATGATGACGCTGTTTGGCAGTGGTAACCCGGAAGTGGTGTCTGGCGGTATCGCCCAGGCGCTGATCACTACCGAACTGGGTCTGGTGGTTGCGATCCCGGCGCTGGTGATTCACTCACTGCTGTCCCGTCGTGCCAAATCCTACTACCAGCAGCTGGAAAACTTTGCGCTGGTATTGGCCAGTGACGAACAAGTGATCAAACCGGAACAGGGCGCTGCATCCAGCGACGCCGTTGCTCAACCGGCATAAGGAGCGCGAACGATGAATATTGAAGTGTTTTCCGATATGGCCCACAGCGCCATGTGCTGGGTCATTCTGGCCACTGCGTTGTTCTGTTATCACCGCATGGCGCTGCAATGGATGGCTGGTGAACTGCACGCCCAGAAAGAAGACCAGATTACCCGCACGCTCACCAGCGCGCTGCCGCTGTTGGGCCTGCTGGGCACCATCATGGGTTTGCTGGGCTGCTTCAAGGCAATGTCGGCCGGTGCCACCGGGGTGACCCTGTTCAGTGCCGGCATCGGTGATGCCTTATTGACCACCCAACTGGGACTGCTGTGCGCCATCCCGGCGTGGATTCTGCAACACCTGCCACAGCGTGCGCTGGCCCGCCAGGAGTCCTGATCATGCAGGCCAGATTGCAACAACGACTGGAACAACAGCAGCCGCAAGGCATTGATATGTCGCCGCTGCTGGATGTGGTTTTTATTCTGCTGATCTTCTTTATTGTGACCACGGTGTTCGTGCGCGAAACCGGTGTTGAAGTGGATAAACCACAAGCGGTATCGGCGGCTACGCTGGAGCGTAACGTCATTCTGATTGCGGTGACGGACACCGGCGAAGTGGTCTACGACGGCAGCAACATTGGTGTTGAAGGCGTGCGGGCACTGGTGGCCGACTTGCAGCAGCGCTCTGAGAAGCCGGTGGTGATTCAGGCCGACAAAAACGTCGTAACCGAACGTCTGTTAGCCGTGATTGACGAAGCCAAACTGGCCGGTGCTCCGGCCGTCAGCATTGCAGCCCTGCGAGACTGATATGGCCGAGCATCTTTCTGTTGAAGCAGGCCCGGCCGGTCGCCATGGCGTTCGTCGTCATCTGATTGCGGCAGTGCTGGGGCTTGGGCTGATTGCGGTACTGATGTTGCTGCTGCTGTTGGGGCAGGGACTGGAACAACAGGTATCGCCGACGCTGGAGGTTCGCAATATCAGCATGGCGCCGCCACCACCTCCGCCACCACCACCGGCGGCGGTCACGCCACCACAAAACGACATGGTGCTGGAACTGGCGGTCAGTGGAGCAGGCCCGGCGTTGCCGAACCTGGATGTGCCGAAAAACATCGACCTTGGCAATCTGGATGCCCCTGATTTCAGCATGCCGGATGTGCAGCTGACCGAAATGGCTCCTGATTTCAGCACCTTTGGTCTGAACGAGCTGGACCAGCTGCCAACCCTGCTGACACCGGTGAGCATTACCTTGCCACGCAGCCTGACCCGTCAGGGCGTCAAACGGCTGTCGTTGCAACTGGACATCACCATTGATGAAAAGGGCAAGCTGACGCTGAACCGCATCATCAAGAACGACTATCCGCAAATGGAACCTGAAATTCGCCGTCTGATTCGCACCAGCCGATTCAGCGCGCCGACCAAGGACCAGAAAAAGGTCCGGGCCCGCTTCGTGTGGCCATTGGAAATTGAGGCTTGAAAACGTGTTAAATCTGAACAAAACCCAGCCGTCTAATGTTTCTTCCTTGCCCTTTGCTGGCAAGACCCTGAGCCTGATTCTGGCCGGTTCCGTGCTGTTGGCGTCGAGCCTGTTCAGCCAACCGAGTGAAGCGGCCAAACCGCGCGGCGACCGTGGCATGGAACGCGGCGGTGGCGATAACGGCATGTTCGAAGCGCCAATCAGCGATGTGGCGCTGGTGATGCCAGACCAGAGCTGGTCTTTCGTGATTGATACCCGCGGTTTGCCGTCCACGGCCGACGAGCTGAGCCCGGAAGAGCGCACGCTGGCGCGTGAGCTGCAACCGCTGCTGGACCAGAAACAATACAGCCAGGCACTGACGCTGTTGAACGCTCGTCCGGCGGATCAGGACTCGGTGCGCATGGCGTTGCTGCGTGGCCAGATTCTGCTGACTCTGGATAAATTCAAGGCCGCGGAAAGCTCTCTGAAACGCGTCATCGAGCTGAAGTCCGACAGTGCTCCGGCGCATCGTGGACTGGCCATGATTTACATGAAAAACCAGAACTTCAAAGCCGCCCGTCAGCACCTGCAAAAAGCACTGGCGCTGGGGGGACAAGAAGCCCAGTTGTTTGGTCAGCTGGCCTACGTAAACCTGCAAATGGACAACGCGGCAGCAGCGGTTTCCGGCTACCAGCAAGCGTTGTTCCTCGATGCCGAAAACAAACAATGGGCGCGGGGTCTGCTGTTTGCACTGACTCGCAGCCAGGCGTTTGATCAGGCTCAGGGACTGGTGGAAGAGCTGATTGCCAGCACCCCGGACAGTGCCGAGTTCTGGCTGATTCGCAGCCAGATTGCACTGCGTCAGGACCGCTACAACGAAGCCCTCAGCAGCCTGGAATACGCCATGATGCTGGGCGACAACAAGCCGTCGAACATGCTCACCGCGGCGCAGCTGCACAGCCGTTATGGCAGTCTTGACCGCACCATTGAGCTGTTGACCGATCGTCGCCTGCTGACTGGCAAGCAATCTCGCGGTGCGGTGAATACTCTGATTCAGACCGCCGACTGGCTGGCCAGTGAAGAACGCTGGAAAGCGCTGCGCTCGTTGCTGGCCAAGGTCAACAAGAAAGACCTGCCGAAACAGGCCGGTGGTCGTCTGGCGATCAGCGAAGCCCGTCTCGCGATGGCCGAAGGCAAGTCGACCCAGGCTGAAAAACTGCTCAAACAAGCGGTGGACCGTCACCCGGGCAATGGCGATGCCTTATTGCTGCTGGCGCAATTGCTGGCCGACAAGCAACGTTATCAACAGGCGGGCATGATCTACCTGCGGGCAGAATCCATCGACCGCGTGCGTGAACGTGCCATGCTGGGCCGTGCCCAACTGGAAATTGACCAGCGCAACTATAAGGAAGCCCTGCGTCTGATTTCCTCCGTGGTACGCGAAAATCCAGCCCGTACCGACCTCAGCGCCAGCATTCAATCATTGCAGAATCTGGTTCAAACCCAGGGCTAAGCCGTGCCGGTGCAAGACCGGCACTGCACTCTTTGCCCAAAGCGGGTACACTAGCGCACTTTCTGTTCAGGGGCGGGTTCATTCCCTCGAATTGGCCGTCCCTGGCTGCTCATATTCAAAGCATTCGGGTTTCACACCATGATGAAATACATCTCCACTCGGGGTAATGCGCCAGAGCTGGCGTTTGACGACGTTCTGTTAACCGGTCTGGCCGCTGATGGCGGTCTGTACGTACCGAAGGAAGTGCCACAGTTCTCTCTGGAAGAGATTGAATCCTGGCGCGACCTGCCTTACACCGAACTGGCTCACAAGGTGATTTACCCGTTCGTTGAAGGCTGTGTGGAATCCGACGCGCTGAAAGAGATGCTGGAATCCGTCTACAACAACGACGTATTCGGTCACAAGGCCATCGCCCCGGTGCAGCAGATCGACCACAACGAATACGTGCTGGAGCTGTTCCACGGCCCGACATTGGCGTTCAAGGATTTCGCCCTGCAAATGCTGGGTCAGCTGCTGGACTACGTACTGGCCAAGCGCGACGAAAAAGTCGTCATCATGGGTGCGACCTCCGGTGACACCGGTTCCGCCGCCATTGAAGGCACCAAGACCTGCAAGAACGTCGATATCTTCATCCTGCACCCGCACGGCAAGGTATCCGAAGTTCAGCGTCGTCAGATGACCACGGTTGAAGGCGACAACATCCACAACATCGCCATCGAAGGTAACTTCGACCAGGCTCAGGACATGGTCAAAGCCTCCTTCGGCGACCAGGCCTTCCTGCGTGGCGAGCGCAAGCTGGTTGCAGTAAACAGCATCAACTGGGCGCGCATCATGTCCCAGATCGTTTACTACTTCTATTCTGCGCTGAACCTGGGTGGTCCGGTTCGTCCAATGGCGTACTCAGTTCCAACCGGTAACTTCGGCGACATCTTCGCCGGTTACATGGCCAAGAAGATGGGTCTGCCTGTTGAGCAGCTGATCATCGCTACCAACGAAAACGACGTGCTGCACCGTCTGATGAGCAACAACCTGTACAAGGTTGAGCCGCTGAAGCACACCATCACGCCGTCCATGGACATTGCGGTATCTTCCAACTTCGAACGTCTGCTGTTCGACCTGTACGACCGCGATGGCGCCGTCATGTCTGAACTGATGGGCAAAATGGCCGATCGCAGCGTTGAAGTGGAACTGTCTGAAGAGAAGCTGGGCAAGGCCCGCGAAGTATTCGACAGCTACGCTGTGACCGAAGACGTGGTGGTAGAAACCATGCAACAGGTATTTGGTGAATCCGGCTACCTGCTGGACCCACACACCGCGATTGGCGTGAAAGCCGCTCGTGAATGCCGTCGCAACAAGAACATTCCGATGATCACCCTGGGCACCGCCCACCCGGTGAAATTCGAGGAAGCGGTTCTGCGTGCCGGTTACGAGATGCCAAAACTGCCACACCACCTGGCCGACCTGATGGACCGCGAAGAGCGCGTAGACGTGCTGCCAGCGGACCTGAAAACCGTGCAGGAATTTATCGCCAAAAACACCTTCAAGGATTAATTCTCGTAGGGTGTGCGGCGCGCACCTTGCAGAGTCGATTCAGGGGGCGGTGCGCAGTGCGCACCTTACCCACAGAAGGCAAACGCCCGCCGGAGCAATCCTGCGGGCGTTTTTGTTTGTGGCGCTTGCAGGTCATGGCTCTGGGGTACGTAGGGGCGAATTTATTCGCGAGCGGGAGCCATCTGACACCGGTTCTTATGCCTGGCATCGAGAGCAAGCTCTCTCCCACAATGTCTGCCGACACCCGAGCCTGCGTGGCCCGCACTACACTCGACACCCGACACCCGCAGACTTTTTTGTTACCCTGCTGACTTATCTACTCTCGACCCAATCTTCAGGACTCACTATGAATTACGTTCCGCTCAGCGACTTTAAATGGGGCTGGATTTTCCGCCACCGCGAACTGCCCATCCCGTCCGAGCATCTGGAACTGATTCGACCGCTGGCCAAAAACGCCGCCAATCAATATTGGAAAACCCATATCAGCAAGGAAGCCGCCCACGCGGTGAATTTCCTCGGTGATGATTGGCCTTCCCATAACGGCGTGTGGAACGACAAGGAAAACTGGGAAGCGGCCTGGGATAGCGATAGTCAGGAATTACCGGAAGCGCTGGCCGAACATATCCAATGGGAAAGTAACGTAACCGTATTTTTCTGTTACGACGTCGACCATGTTGTACAAACCCGTTGGGATATATTTCAACAGCACTGGAAAAACTTTCTGTTTGTCGATGATGAACCGATATTGTTGGGAAAGAATCGCAATGAGTGTGTGCGATTTCATTCCGATGGCAGCTATCAGACCGGAATGAAACCAAAACGCTAATCTTTCTTATTTGTGGGTGGGAATGGGTTTAATAAATATCTATATGTTAAATTTAAAAAACCCTTTCAAATCAATGGTTTGTATCTTCTTTAAATGTGCTTGTGAATGTATTTGATATTCGATATCAAATACATTTGCTCATAAATTATCAAATAACGCCTTATTATATTTCTTTACTTGTTGAATTCATTTTTAAGCCCTAAACTCCACCTCAATAATTAATTCACAGGGCGATAGGGTATGAAAGGCGATAGCAAGGTTATCGAATACCTGAACCAGGTACTCACCATCGAACTTACTTCCATTAACCAGTATTTCCTGCATGCACGCATGTACAAAAACTGGGGCTTCGAAGAGCTGAATGAGAAGTGCTACAAAAAATCCATCAAGGATATGAAACAGGCCGACGAATTGATCGAGCGTGTTTTGTTCCTCGAAGGCCTGCCGAATCTGCAAAAACTGAATCGTCTGCGCGTTGGTGAACACACCGAAGAAATGCTGCAGTGCGATATGGATCAGATCGACGAGCAAATGACCCTGCTGCGCGAAGCCATTGCCTACTGTGAATCCGTCAGCGACTTCGTTAGCCGTGAACTGCTGAAAGAGATCCTGGAATACGAAGAAGAACACTTCGACTGGATCGAAACCCAGCAGCACCTGATCGAACAGACGGGCATCCAGAACTACCTGCAATCCATGATGAGCGACGACTGAAGGACAGACACATGAAAGGTAATCCTCAAGTAATTGAAAAACTGAACATGCTGCTGGCCGGTGAACTGTCTGCCATGGACCAGTACTTTATCCACTCCCGCATGTACGCCGACTGGGGCCTGTGGAAACTGTACGAGCGCATCGACCACGAATTCTTCGACGAGCGCGAGCATGCGTCTGAGCTGATCAATCGCATCCTGTTCCTGGGCGGTATTCCAGACATGGTGACCCGCGTTGATATCAACGTTGGCAAAGACGTTCCAGCAATGCTGAAAAGCGACCTGGATTTGGAATACAAGGTAGTCGACGACCTGCGCGAAGTGATGGCTTACTGCGAGTCCGTTCAGGATTACGTCACCCGCGACATCCTGCTGAAAATGCTGGACGACACCGAAATCGACCACGCCTGGTGGCTGGAGAAACAACTGAAGCTGATCGATCGCATTGGTCTGGAAAACTACCAGCAGTCGATGATGGGCGAAGAGCCAGCCAACACCGGCGGCGCTCACTGAACATTTGTAAAATTTGCGAGCCACAGCACCCGGTTAGCAGTTATACTATGAGTCAGAGTTAGACAAAATTTGCTTTGATGAGAGAGCAAATCAAAAGCCCCGATACCCGCAGAAGGTATCGGGGCTTTTTTATGGTTCAAATTCGGGGCTAATGCCTTATAGCTGCTTTGTTTGAACTGTCTATTCAGAGGGGGCAGCGATATTGCTTACTCTTCCTCATGCTCCAGTGAAAACGACAGGGTGGCCAGGTGTTCAACCTTGTCTTCTTTCTTTGGGTCCATGGCTGGGCCTTCGTAGCTGGCGGCGACGACGTTCAAGCCCTGATTACGAATGGCCAGTGTGGCTTTGCCGTCGTTGCCGGTGATCACGGGTTTGGCATCCGGGTTGGTGACCAAATCGGCAATCACATGGGCGCCTGCGACCGGTTGGCCTTCGTATAGCACCTGATAGGTTACGTCGTGGCCCAGGTGGTGTGGGAAGTGGTTGCCTTTGGGGGGCAGCGGGATGATTTGCAGGCGCTGGTTTTCAATCACGGGTACGGGCTTCAGTTCGCCTTTCAGGTGTACGGCGTATTTGAAGGTGGTCAGGCTCAGGATGGAGTCGGGTACTTCGTCACGGCCCTTGGCGTGCCATTTACCGTCCGGGGTTTTGCTCCAGATGCCGTTGAACATCACGACTGATACGGCGCTGGCTTGCTTGTCTTGATCGATGTCTGTGTCGATTAGCAGCAATGGGCCAGAGGGCGTCAGTTCGGTGCTGGTGGCGTTCCAGTCGGCATCGTAACGGGTTGGGCTACGGAATTTGTGCTGGCGTTTGATGGTATCCAGGTCTTCGGCACCATCGCCATAAACCACGGCCAGTTTGGAGGAGCGTTCAGCAAACCAGACGCCGTGGGCGTTGGCTGTGTTGGAGACAAGCAGAACAGAGCTCAGCAGCAGTGTGTGGGCGAGGGTTTTCATTCGTTATCAGCACCATGATCGGATTGGAATTTTTCATCATGGTAACGAGATTGGTTCTTGAATGAAATAATGTAACCTTTATTTGTGCGGGGTGCTGGGTTCTGCTCGGTGGGGGCTCTCCCTGTGTTAAACATCCCAAGAGCTAAAAAGCCCAAGGATAGGAAGGCCTTTGGAAAAAAGCCCGGTTTTCCCACTACAAAAAACCGGGCGAAAGCGGCGTTTGGTCAACAAACGACCGGGAGCACAGTGTCTGCCAACACAGCACCGGAGAATGCGCTGTGGTGGCATCGAGTGATTCAGAGGATTCCCGGCTGAAAGATTACTTCAGCCCCAGTACGCCCTCTTGCAACTCATCGGCGTAGAGTTTCTTCACCGTGTCGGCGCGGTTTTCCAGAATCGAGCGCTGGTTCAACGAGCCTTTGTCAGTGATCTCGTGGGCGTCCAGCTGCGGTGCGTTGGCTTCGATGGTCAGCCGCACAATCTTGTTGGAGCTGCCGGTTGCTGCCGAAGCCATTTCAATCAGCAGGCCCTGGAATACCTCACGGGTGTGAGGGTGGTCGACCAGTGCCTGTGGGTCGCTGCTCAGTGGCAGGCCGGTGAGCTTGCTCAGCTGCGCCATGTCCGGGAAAACCATTACGCTGATGTAGCTGCGGTCGTGGCCTGCCACCACCAGGTCCTGTACGTACGGTGCACACTGGTGAATGGTTTGCTGGCGCAAGGCGCCGACGCTGACCCAGGTGCCGGTATCAAGTTTGAAGTCTTCCGATACCCGGCCGTCGAAGCGGAAACCGCGGTTGGGTTCGCTGGCGTCGATGTATTTCAGCGCATCGCCGAGGCAGTAGTAGCCTTCTTCGTCGTACGCCTGTTCGGTTTTTTCGGCGTCGCGCCAGTATCCCGGGGTAATGGAATGGCCCTTGATGCGAGCTTCCAGTTTGCCGCCGTTTGGTACCAGTTTGATTTCACAACCCGGTGATGGCGTGCCCACCACGCCAGAGGCGCATTCGGCGATGGAGGCAAACAAGGCACCCGGGCCGGTTTCGGTAGCACCCATGCCGGTCATCATAGGCACTTTCTTGCCAGTGATTTCTATTGCCAGCTCATCCAGTGCATCCCAGACGTGTTGGGCCATGCCGGCACCGGCGAAGTACATCACGTTGAGGCGGCTGAAGAAGTTTTCGGCTACATCGCGGTTGGCGCGCAGTTCCTGTACCAACAGCTCGTAGCCCTTGGGCACGTTGAAGTAGATGGTCGGGGCCACTTCGCGCAGGTTTTCCAGCGTTTGCTTCAGCAGTTTTGGCGTGGGTTTGCCCTGGTCAATGTAGAGCGAGCCGCCGTTGTATAACGCCAGATAGGTGTTGTGGTTGCCGCCGAAGGTGTGGTTCCACGGCAGCCAGTCGACCAGCACTGGCGGTTCGTTACGCACAAAATTGAAGATGTCGGCCAGAATTTCCTGATTCGAGGCCAGCATGCGGTTAGGGCAAATCACCCCTTTGGGCATGCCGGTCGAACCGGAGGTAAAGAGGATTTTGGCAATGGTGTCTGGCGTCACTTGCTGGTGGGCAATGTCGACGGCCTCGGTCACCGGGGTGGCCAGAATCTGTTCAAAGCGGCTCAGCTCGCCCTTGAGGTTATCGTCGCCGTGCTCGGTAATCACCGACAGCACTGGCAAACCTGGCAGTACGGCGTCGATGGCGTTACGGTACGGCCCAAGGTTGTCGGCAAACACCAGTCCCGGCGTCATCAGACCGGCGATGTGGCGCAGTTTGCCGAAGTCGGTCGAAATGGTGGAGTAGGCGGTGGAAATCGGTGCGTAGGGAATGCCTACGTACATGGCCGCCAGCGACAGTAACAGGTGTTCGGTACTGTTGCCGGACAGCACGATGATTGGCCGCTCGACACCCAACGGTTCGCCGTCTACTCGCAGGTCCAACAGCCATTGAGCAATGGCACGCACTTGCTGGTGGGCTTCGGCGTAGCTGATGGCTTCCCAGTGGTTCAGTTCGGGGTTGTTGATGCAGCGCTGGGCTACAAACAGCTGATCCGGGGTTTTGGCTGCCCATTGGTCGAGGCAGTCGGTAATGCGGTCCGGGTACTGACCAAGCTCGCCTTGTGGGCGAACAATCTGGCTGCCATCTTCACGATGTTCAACGGTGACCTTGTGGGCCGTGACGTCGACGGGGCGAAATTCCGCGTTCATTGTGTTTTCTCCATGCCGCCTTTTTTATGTTTATGGCGGCTGCTGAGCTTCTTTAATTGTAATGTTCTATTCGGTCAATCCTGACGTTGGTCGTCAGGAGCTGCGTTGCGGGATTATTCGCCCGCCAGTGCAAAATCAAATTCGCTGAGGCCGCTGGTGGCGTTGGCAACCGTGGTCAGCAAGGCATGAATCTGCGGCATGCCGTGGGCGAAGTAGAATTTCGCCAGTGCCATCTGGTTGCGGTGGTATGCCGGGTCACGGTCTTGCTGCACCTGTTTGTGGGCCAGGTTGGCCAGCAGCGCCAGTTGCCAGCCACTGCACAGTCGGCCAATGGCTTCCAGCATGGGTACAGAACCGGCGTGCAAACGGGCCTGGTCGGCTTGTTTGCCAATGCCGCCGTTGGCGTTCGGTTGCAGCTCCAGCAGGGTGCGCAGTTGACCGTGAATGGCGGCCACAGCGGATACCAGTCCGGCGCGCAGCTCCTGCAGCTCGCCTGGCAGTTGGTCGGCATCGCTGGAAATCTGTCGCAACAGGTTTTGCAGCGCGGTGCCGTTGTCGCCAAGGATTTTGCGGAACATCAGGTCGCGGCCTTGAATGCCGGTGGTGCCTTCGTAAATGGTGGTGATACGAGCATCACGAATAAACTGGGCCACGCCGGTTTCCTCAACAAAGCCCATGCCGCCGTACACCTGGGTGCAGGTACCGGCCATCAGGTTGCCCTGTTCGGTCGAGAAGGCTTTCATAACCGGTGTTAACAGGGCGATGCGCTCGCGCAGGGCTGCGACCTGTTTTTTGTCGTCAGACTGCTCGGCCATGTCGATCCAGGCGGCAATGGAGTAACCCAGTGCCCGCAAGCCGGTGGTCTGGCTGGCGATCGACAACAGCATGCGTTGTACGTCCGGGTGACGGGCAATGGTGACCCGTTCGCCGGTTTGGTAGTCGGCGCCTTGGGTACGTTCCAGCGCGTAGCCAAGGGCGTGTTGATAACTCAGCTCGCCAAAGGCAACGCCCTGCAAACCGGTGCTCAGTCGGGCTTCGTTCATCAGCACAAACATCGCCATCAGGCCCTTGTTCTCCTGGCCGATCAGCTCGCCAATGCAATCGTCATTGTCGCCGTAGGCCATCGAACAGGTAGGGCTGCCGTGCAGGCCCATCTTGTGTTCAATGCCGCTGCACACCACGTCGTTGCTGTCGCCCAATGAGCCGTCCGGGTTAATGCGGAACTTGGGCACCGCGAACAGCGAAATACCACGGTTGCCTTCCGGTGCATCGGGAGTGCGGGCCAGCACCAGATGGACGATGTTCTCGGCCATGTCGTGCTCACCGTAGGTGATGAAAATCTTCTGGCCCTTGATCTTGTAGGTGCCATCTCCCTGCGGAATGGCTTTGGTGGTGGTGTTGGCCAGATCGGAACCGGCAGACGGTTCGGTCAGCGCCATGGCCACCGACCAGCGGCCGCTGACAATGGGTTCCAGATAGGTTTGCTTCTGGGTCTCGGTACCAAAGTGCATGAGGATTTCACTGCCGCCCTGAGTCAGTGCCTGAAACATCACAAAGGCCAGGTTGGCCGACAGCCACATTTCGTTGACTGGCTGGGCGATGATGCGAGGCAGTTCCTGACCGCCGTAAATGGCGGGCAGCGCCAGTCCGGTCCAGCCGTTTTCAGCAAACTGGGCGTAGGCTTCTTTCCAGCCATCCGGGGTGATGACTTTGCCCTTTTCATCGCCGTCGGCAATGAAACGGCAGCCTTGCACGTCGCCGCTGGCGTTCAGTGGTGCCAGAGCACCACTGGCGAATTTACCGGCTTCTTCCAGAATTGCAGCGACAAAATCCGCCGGGTACTCCGCGAGGGTGTCGAAGCGGTCGAGCTGGTTGTATTCACGCACCATGTCGAGCGTGAACAGCATGTCTTTTAACGGGGCTTGGTAGTCACTCATGATTGCTGACCCTGTAAATTATCCAAATTTTTCCAACAGCACGGCGATGCCCTGGCCGCCTCCGGCGCAGGCTGACGAGATGGCGAACTGGCCATCGGTCTGGTTCAGCTGGCGGGCAACGGTGTGAGTCAGGCGCACGCCGGTCACCCCTAACGGGTGACCGATAGCGATGGCGCCACCGTGAATATTCAGGCGTTCGCGGTCCAGTCCCAGCTCGCGTTCGCACGCCATGACCTGAGCCCCGAAGGCTTCGTTGATTTCGTAGCGGCAAACGTCATTGACGCTCATGCCACGGTCGTTCAGCAGCGAGCGAATGGCCGGTGCCGGGCCGATGCCCATGATTTCTGGTGGCACGCCCACCACGGAACCACCCGCTATTCGCGCCAGCGGCTTGAGGCCGTGAGCGCGCATATAGTCACCGCTGACCACCAGTACCGCTGCCGCGCCATCAACAATGGCGGAGCTGTTGCCACCGGTTTGCACGCCGGTGTCGTAGGCATCGGTGTATTGGCTGGAACGGAATGCCGGGCGTAGTTTGGCCAGGGTTTCGAGGCTGGTGGGGCGCACGTGGCCGTCGTGGTCGAACGACGCAGCGCGGTCGGCCAGCTTGAGTTTGCGTGGCTGATAGCCTTCCAGCGTCCATTCGCTGTTTACGACCGCGACCACTTCGTCATCGAAGTAGCCGTTTTGTTGGGCGGCAACGGCATTGGCGAAGGAACGCGCGGCATAGGCGTCGACGTCTTCGCGTGAGATGCCATAACGTACGGCGAGGTTTTCGGCGGTATGGCCCATGCCGATGTTTGGCGCGGTGTCGATGGTGGCTTCCCAGAGGAAGTCCTTGAATTCGACCTGGCCCATACGGAAACCGGCGCGGTGGGTGTAAGCGGCGATCGGGTTGCGGGACATGGATTCGGTGCCCACTACCATCGCGAGCTTGGCTTTGCCCAGCGTAATCTGGTCGGCAGCGGTCAGAATGGCTTCAAAACCGGTGCCGCATAATCGGTGAACCAGCACGGAAGGTGCTGACTGTGGCACGCCTGCGTAGAGGCCAATATGACGAGGCATAAAGAAGGCGTCGTAACTGGCCTGGGCGACGTTGCCGGCAACAATAAAGTCGACGTCAGTGGCCTCAAGGCCGGACGTTTTGCCAACCTTGTCGAGCAGTGCACGAGTGGCGTAAATGCCGAGATCGGTAGGCGACACATCGCGCAGGACGCCGGTGTAGTCGGCGAACGGGGTGCGGGCTCCGTCGACGAGCCAGATGTCGTCGTAGCGGGAGATCATTGCGCCTTGTTCTGCTGCTGCGAATGCGTTCATACCAGAGCTGCCATGTTCGGGTTGTTGGGGCCTGACGGCTTATTGTTGTTTTTGTGTTGCTATTACTGCGAGTGTTGCAGTGGCGGGGGTTGGTCCTCTTCAGGGGTCTTACCCCTGGGCCGGACGGCAAACCCCACTTCGCGCTGCCGATTCGCTGATCGGTTATTGCTGCCAACACCCTGCGGTAACGCGCAGATTCAGCATCCCTGCTTCAACTGCGCTGCCCGGCCATCCATGGCCGGTGCTACCGGTGTGTTGTTGCTCTAACCGGCCCATCTCGAGGCGCAGATGCGGTTCCTGCAAACCGCTTTTCATGAGACCTGACTTGCTTACTGGCCTTGCTTGGACTTGTCGTAAGCACCCAGGCCTGGCTTGTAGGTCTTGTCGTCGATGAACTGTTTGATGCCTTCCTTGCGACCGTCGTTGTCGAAGAAGTTGGCGGCTTCCTGAGCACGGACCAGGAAGTCTTCGGCGTTGTCGTAGGTCATTTCCTGAACCCGACGAACGGCGTCTTTGGTGGCCTTCAGGGCAACCGGGTTTTTCTGCAGCAGTACGGAGCACACTTCCTGTACGCGTTCTTTCAGTTGCTTGGCTGGTACCGCTTCGTTGATCAGGCCCCATTCAGCGGCGGTTTTGCCGGTGATGTTTTCGCCCATCAATGAGTGGTACATGGCGTTGCGGAACGACAGCAGGTCGGTGGCCACTTTGGTGGCACCGCCGCCTGGCAGGATGCCCCAGTTGATTTCAGACAGACCGAACTGAACGTCTTCAGCGGCGAAGGCCAAATCGCAGGAGTACAGCGGGCCGTAGCCGCCGCCGAAGCACCAGCCGTTAACCATGGCGATGGTTGGTTTCTGGTACCAACGCAGACGACGCCACCAGCCGTAGGATTCACGCTGGGCGCCACGGGTGGCACCGAGGCCTTTGGCTTCGTTTTCGCGGAAGTATTCTTTCAGGTCCATACCGGCAGACCAGGCAGTGCCTTCACCGGTCAGTACCAGTACGCCGACGTCGTCGCGGAATTCAAGTTCGTCCAGCACGCGCATCATCTGACGGTTCAGCTTCGGGCTCATGCAGTTGCGTTTTTCCGGGCGGTTGAAGCTCACCCAGGCAACGTTATCCACAACTTCAAAGGCAACGGTGTCCAGCTCGTCCTGCGGGATGTCTTTTTCGTAAATGCTCATGTCTCTCAACCTTTTTAAATTCTTGTCAGTGGTCAGTCAGCACAGCCACGGCGGCTGCGCTGATGGAATGGGTTGTATTAATTGGGTGTCTTAATGGGCGCCTTAAATTGGCGTCTTAAATGGGATAGTGACCCGGCTCGGTTTCCATGGTGATCCAGCGCAGCTCGCTGAACTGGTCGATGCCAGCCTGACCACCAAAACGGCCATAACCGGAAGCGCCAACACCACCAAATGGCATCTGGGCTTCGTCGTGTACGGTGGCACCGTTAACGTGGCAAATACCGGAATGGATTTGCTTGGCAACCTTCAGGCCGCGAGCAGTGTTCTGGGTAAATACCGAAGCACTCAGACCGTATTCGCTGTCGTTGGCAATGCGAATGGCGTCGGCTTCGTCCTTGGCGATGATCATGGCGCACACCGGACCGAAGCTTTCTTCGCTGTAGATGCGCATTTCCTTGGTGACGTTGCCCAGCAGGGTGGCAGGCATCAGCACGGAATCGGCTTTGCCGCCTGCCAGAATGGACGCGCCTTTGGATACGGCGTCGTCGATCAGCTCATTCACCTTGTGGGCGGTCTTCAGGTCCACCACGGCACCCAGCGGGGTGTTGTTTTCACGTGGGTCGCCGGTTTCCATTTTGGATACCTTGGCGGCCAGCTTGGCAGCGAATGCTTCAGCCACCGACTCAACCACCACCAGGCGCTCGGTCGACATACAGATCTGACCCTGATTCATATAGGCACCGAAAGACGCAGCTTTTACCGCTTCGTCCAGGTCGGCATCTTCCAGCACCACGAACGGGGCTTTACCACCCAGTTCCAGCAGACATGGCTTCAGGTGTTCGGCGGCGCGCTTGGCAATGATGCGGCCCACGTCGGTAGAACCGGTGAAGTTAATGCGTTTTACCTGTGGCGCGTCGATCAGGGCACCAACCACCTCACCGGCATCCGCAGGTGCGTTGGTTACGTAGTTGACGGTGCCTTCCGGGAAACCGGCTTCGGCCAGTGCTTCAATAATCAGCGAGTGCGTGCGCGGGCAAATTTCAGAGCACTTGAGGATCACGGCGTTGCCACAGGCCAGTGCGGTAGAGATAGCACGCACACCCAGAATGATAGGGGCGTTCCATGGCGCAATGCCCAGAATCACGCCGACGGGCTGGCGCACGGCCATGGCCAGACAGCCCGGCTTGTCGGAAGGGATTACTTCGCCGGAAATCTGGGTGGTCAGGGAAGCCGCTTCGCGCAGCATGGAGGTGGCCAGCATAACGTTGAAGCCAGCCCAGCCAGCGGTCGCGCCAATTTCATTGGCCATGGCATCGATAAAGTCGGCCTGACGGGCAGCCAGGGCATCGGCGGCTTTCAGCAATACAGTACGACGGGCGTTAGGGCCCATTTCCGACCAGGCTTCAAAGCCTTTCTGAGCGGTTTCTGTTACCGCGGCAATATCGCTGGCTTGCATGGCAACAGCAGTGCTGGCGACGTCGCCAGTCAGTGGGTTCAGGCGTTCAAAGTTCATTGTTATCTCCGTTTTTATTTTGAGTGGATAACGTTGTGGCTTGGGTACGCGCTGCAGTAACTGGCCCGAATCGAGGCGGTGTCTGGCGAGTACAGTAACCGCATCAGCGGTGGTTTTCGGGCTCGGGTTATTGAGCTTCGATCTTATTGTTGCCTGAAAATATAGTTTAGTACCACAACAATTTTCAATGGATTTCTGAAACGACTAAGACCAAAGGCGTAGACTGGAAGGCTCAAATCAGCCTGGCCTGTTTTGTTACAGCGACGGATTTTCGGCAGAATAGGTTTTTTAAGTGTTTGAATTTAAATAAAAAATTGGAATCTGTACGGCCCCGTCAGGTGACGCGTTGACGACCTGTGATGACCCGGATCAGGTAATATGCCCAACAAATTGTTGTTGACATAAACAATGTGCGTAAAACACACTCGTTGCCATCAGATTGGTGATGGATCGGCTGATCGACTGCCCACGGCGAGCATCAGCCACGGCAATCTGAAACACAAACCAATATAAAAATAACCTGGGTGTGAACCATGAAGATCAAGACTCTGCTGGTGTCGTTGGGCATCACGCTGGGCAGCCTGACCGCAGTGAATGCACAGGCCGCTGAACCCGAATACTCATTCAAGCTGCATCACTTCCTGCCGCCAATGTCGATGGCGCATCGTCAGTTCCTGCAACCCTGGGCCGACAAGGTGATGAAGGAATCCGACGGTCGCATCAAGATTGATGTGTACCCGGCCATGCAGATGGGCGGTAAGCCACCGCAGCTGTTTGACCAGGCGCGCAAGGGCGTTGCCGACATTACCTGGACCGTTGCCGGTTATACGCCGGGCCGTTTCCCGAAGGGCTCTGTGTTTGAGCTGCCGTTTATGCCAGCCAGCGCAGAAGCCACCTCCATGGCGTTGCAGGAATACGCCGAAACCGAGATGCAGGACGAGCTGGATTCCGTCCACATTCTGGCGCTGCACACCCACGCGCCAGGTTCACTGCATGCGCGTAACAGTCAGATAAAGCAGGTATCGGACCTTGCTAACCAGAAAGTGCGTGCGCCGAACAAGGCCATGGCCGAGGTGTTCAGCAACGTCGAAGCCAGCGCGATCTTTATGCCAGTGACCCAGATGACCAGTGCCTTGTCGAAAGGGGTGCTGGACGTGGCGGTGCTGCCGTTTGAAGTGGTTGCGCCACTGAAAATTCATGAGCAAACCCCTTACCACACCGAGATCAAAGGCGAGCGTGGCCTGTATGCCCAGTTCTTTGCTTTCAGCATGAACAAGAAGGCCTACGACAAGCTGCCTGACGATTTGAAAAAGGTGATCGACAACAACTCCGGCATTCCGCTGGCCCAGCACATTGGTCAGTTGTTCGATAACTACGAAGCCACTGCTCGTGAAGTGGCGGTGAAGAATGGCAACAGCTTCTACACGCTGCCAGAATCCGAAGTGGCCATGTGGCGCAAGCAAGCGCAGTCGGTTACCGATGACTGGATTGATGACATGGACGACGACGGCCAGCGTCTGTACGACAAGGCCAACGCCCTGATTGAGAAGTACCGCAAGCAGGTTGGTCACTAGGCTGAGATTGACCCCGCTTTAGCGTGATCGGTTTGGAAGCCGATGCCAGTTAGCTCCCTTGCACCGGGGCGCTGGTGTCGGTTTCCTCCGCGTCCGACACTCAATTCCTGAAACGGCTTGCGATGGCTCAGGAAGGTCACCTTTGTTGCATGGCGTTATAATTGCAGTTTGCTACAATCTGGCAATTATCGTTTCTGGCTCAAGGCACTTCCTTTTCCCATGTCCGCTTCTGACAATCCCTCCGATACCCTCGATTTTGGCATGTTGCATCAATTAATCGGCTACCGTTTACGCCGTACTCAAATGGTGTTTTTCAACAGCTTTGCAGACGCCTGTAACGACCTTGGCATCAGCCCGGGCCTGTTTGGTGTGCTGACGCTGGTGAAGGAAAACCCGGGCCGCACCCAAACCGCCATCGCCCAGGCGCTGGGCAACGACCGTTCGGCCATGGTGGCTGCGGTCGACAAGCTCGAAAAGCTGGAGCTGGTGGAGCGCAGGCCATCCCGCACCGACCGTCGTTCCTATGCCTTGTACCTGACGGACAACGGCGAAAGCTTCTATGAAAGGCTGCGCCAGCGGGTGTTGCAGCACGAAGGTGAGTTGGAAAAAGTGCTGCGTCCAGGTGAAAAAGAGCTGCTGCTGGATATGTTGGCACGGCTGTGTGCTGCCCGTGATGGTGACGACTGACAACGCTTTTATGTCCCTTTGGAGCGCACGTAAAACGCAAGTTTCAAAACCGGCCAAGTGCCGGTTTTTTTGTGTCTGGAGTGACGTTCTCGCATCCGTTAAATGTAATGGCTTTTGAGATAAAACTTATTGGATAGACTGATTGCTTTAAAAAACAATTGTTTTGCACTTAAACAAAAATAACAAAACAATTTGATGGAGCTTTCCAATGACTCGTCAGCACTCCGCGCAGAACGCGGACAGCGGCCGTATGCCGTTTGTTCGTCCCTCGCTGGCTACCGCACTGGTAGCGGCTGTGTTGTTAACCGGTTGCGGTTCAGACAACGACAGCAGCGATAACAACGTTGCCACAAACCCGATCCCACAACTCAGCGCCGCCACCGCCAGTACCTTCACCGGTTCGTGCGATTCCCTGGCCGGTACGCTGGCTTACGACAACACCACCATCACCTCGGTTGAAACCATCGCCGCAGGCACGTTAACCGTGGCGGATACCGCCATTGGTGAACACTGTCTGGTGTCTGGCTATATGAACCCACGCACCAGCGACGTCGATGGCAAGGACTACGCCATTGGCTTTGAGATCCGCTTGCCGGTCGACTGGAATGGCCGCTTCTTCTATCAGGGTAATGGTGGACTGGATGGCAGTGTGCGCACCGCCGAAGGTGCCCACGGCGGTGGCTCCTTGTCTAACGCCCTGTCGATGGGGTTTGCGGTGATCAGCTCTGACGCCGGTCATAGCCCGGGCCTGCCGACCTTCGGTTACGACCCACAAGCCCGTCTGGATTACGGTTATCAGGCAGCCGGAACACTGACGCCAATGGCCAAGTCGGTGATTGAACAAACCTACGGCAAAGGCCCAGATCGTAGTTATTACGGTGGTTGCTCCAACGGTGGTCGTCACGCCATGGTGGCCGCGACCCGTTATGCCGATCAGTACGACGGCATTCTGGTCGGCGCACCGGGCTATCGTTTGCCAAAAGCCGCCGTGGCAAATATTGGTGGCGCACAAGCCTATGCCACTATTGATGGCACCGATACGGCTGACCTGAGCACTGCGTTTACTGCCGCAGAACATGCCACGGTGGCAGCGGCTGTGCTGGAGCAATGTGATGCGCTGGATGGTGTGGAAGACGGCATGGTGCAGGACTTCCAGGCCTGTCAGACGGCGTTTGATATTCAGACCGATGTGGCGACCTGCGACGCCGAACGGGATGGCAGCTGTCTGACCCAACAGCAGAAAGACGTGATTGAAGCCGTCTACGCCGGGGTGCAAACCTCCACTGGCGAGACCATCTACAACTCGTTCCCATTCGACCACGGCATTGCCGGTTCTGATGTGATGAGCTGGGACTTCAGCGCACCGATCACCCGCGATTCCGGCGCAGTGGCGATGATCTTCAACACCGCCCCGGTTGAGCTGGCCGACTTCAACATTGCCAACTTCGATGGCTCGGCGTTTGTGTTCGATTCTGACCTCGACACCCTGGCGGCCAACACCGAAACCACCACCGATGTATACACCGAATCAGCGATGGACTTTATGGCTCCGCCAAGCCCGCAGGACATGAGCACGCTGAAAGATCGCGGTGGCAAGATCATGGTGTATCACGGTGTTTCTGATGCCATCTTCTCGGTGCAGGACACTGCCGACTGGTATGACTCCCTGGATGAAGGCACAGGCGATGCCGAAGCCTTTGCCCGCTTCTACGCGGTGCCGGGTATGGGCCACTGTCGTGGTGGTTTGTCGACCGATCAGTTCGACATGCTGACCCCGCTGATTGCCTGGGTTGAGCAGGGCGAAGCACCAGAGGCGGTAGTAGCCACTGCGCGTGGTGTGGATAACGCCGGTGGCGAAAA
The DNA here is from genome assembly GCF_000422845.1 of Oceanobacter kriegii DSM 6294. GTDB lineage: Bacteria > Pseudomonadota > Gammaproteobacteria > Pseudomonadales > Oceanobacteraceae > Oceanobacter > Oceanobacter kriegii. The sequence goes on along the minus strand of NZ_AUGV01000018.1, from coordinate 37,834 downwards.
CACCGAGCTGCCAGATGACTGGGCCGAAGACCGTACTCGTCCACTGTGTCCGTACCCGCAGGTAGCGCGTTACAACGGCAGTGGCGATATTGATTCTGCCGAGAACTTTAGCTGCCAGCTGTAGTCCGACAAGTTCAGCACGACGCGCACGATGGCAGTACCCCGTCCGGTGTTCTCTCCGTTGCCGGGCGGGTCCAATTGGTGGCAGGGTGGCACCTGCTGGTTCGGATGGTCGCAGTCACGTTGACTGCGGCCATTCGTATCTTTTCTATAGTCTTCTCCGACACCTGACATCCGACACCCGACACCCGACACCCGACCTGCAGCTCCCTCAAACACTGATCTCTTCAAACCAGTCCAGCAACGCTTGTCTGGCCAGCGAACGGGTACCCGGTTGCGGTTCGACCAGGTAATAGCCGTTGTCTGAACGGGCGCTGTACTCCTCCAGCCCAACCAACAGGCCATTGCTGAGCATTTCATCGACCAGATGTTTCCAACCCAGTGCCAGTCCCTGACCGGCAATCGCTGCCTGAATCAGCAGGGTGTAGTTATCAAACGTCAGCACCGGTTCGCCGGGTTCTACCTGACTGTTGCGGGCGGCAAAGTAGTCGGCCCACTGAAACCAGTATTGGCTGTCATCCACCCGCAGCTTCAGCATCGGCAGTGATGCCAGCCCCTTGTGGCTGCGCACCGGACCGTGTTGCTGCAAAAAGGCCGGACTGCACACAGGCATCACCTGCTCACCGAACAGCCGTAAGGCTTTGGGGTGCGCCGCCGGACTGGAAAACAGAATGGCGACATCGATATCGGCGGCCAGCAGCAAGTGGCGCTCCTGTGACGTGACGATGCGTACTTCAATATCCGGGTGACGTTGGCGGAAGTCGGGCAGTCGCGGTAATAGCCAGAAAGCGGCAAAAGCGAAATCGGTTGCGACATTGAGGGTTTTTTTATCGCGGTGGGTGCGCAGTTTTTCGCTGCAATCGGCGATGTCCCGCAAGCTGCCTCTGGCCACTTTGTACAGTTCCTGACCGCTTTCGGTCAGCGCTACGCCCCGATAGATTCGCTCGAACAGCGCAATTCCCAGTTCTTGCTCCAGTCCCCGTACCTGCTGGCTTACGGCCGATTGTGTGGTGCCCAGCTCCTTCGCTGCCGCGGTGAAATTCTGATGGCGTGCAGCGGCTTCAAAGGTCACAAGTGCTTGCAATGTGGGCAATTGGTCATGGAGTGGCATTAGCTCACCTAATGGCTGGCATAAGTTGCCGGGCAGTTTACAGAGATTCACTGAACGATACATTGGAAAAAGGCCCAGACGTCGTCGGCGGGCAAAAAACTGAAATATCGGATGGTGGTTGGCCTTGTCTGTTGGCTTTGCAGGTTGGCATCAAACAGCCATCACCAGTGTGACCAGCGGAGCACGTATGACCCAGCAACAACCGAATATCCTGTTCATCATGGCCGACCAGATGGCCGCGCCAGTGCTGAAAATGTACGGCGGCAAGGTCGCCAAAACCCCGCATCTGGATGCTCTGGCCGAGCGTGGCCAGGTATTTGATTCCGCTTATTGCAACAGCCCGCTGTGTGCTCCCAGCCGCTTTGTGCTGATGAGCGGGCAGCTGCCCAGCAAGATTGGCGCGTACGACAACGCCGCCAACTTCCCCGCCGATATTCCAACCTTCGCTCATTACCTGCGCCGCGAAGGCTATAAAACCGCGCTGTCCGGCAAGATGCACTTTTGCGGCCCGGATCAGCTGCACGGTTATGAAGAACGACTGACCACGGATATTTACCCGGCGGATTACGGCTGGGTGGTGGACTGGGAAAATTTCGAAGAGCGTCCGAGCTACTACCACAACATGTCGTCGGTCACTCAGGCCGGAGTGGCGGTACGGACCAACCAGCTCGATTTCGACGATGAAGTCGTGTTTCAGGCCCAACGCTATCTGAATGATTACGTACGCGGTTCCGACGAGCGGCCGTTTTGTCTGACGGTGTCGATGACGCATCCGCACGACCCATACGCCTGCTTGCAGGAATACTGGGACCGTTATTCCAACGACGAGATTGATATGCCGTCGTTCGAGATTGACGACGACCAGCAAGACCCGCATTCCAAACGCCTGCTGCATGTGTACCAGAAAGACCGCAGCCAGATTGCGGACCAGAAAATCCGCGATGCCCGCCACGCTTACTACGGCAATTGCAGCTACGTCGATGACCAGATTGGCGCACTGCTACAAACCCTGAAAAACACCGGTCTGGATAAAAACACCATCGTGGTGTTCTCCGGTGATCATGGCGACATGCTGGGCGAACGTGGCCTCTGGTACAAAATGAGCTACTTCGAGTGGTCTGCCCGGGTGCCGATGATCATTGCCGCGCCAGAAGGTTTGCAGGGTTTTGACTTTGGCGCGGGTCGCATCCGTCAGTCGATTTCGACCATGGACTTGCTGCCCACCTTCGTTGAATGGGCCACCGGCCACGACGACACCGATTACGCCATGCCGCTGGATGGCCGCAGCCTCAACCCGCATTTGCGTGGCGATAACGCCAACGCCCACGACGAGGTGATTGGTGAATACATGGGCGAGGGTGTGACGTCGCCGATGTTTATGATTCGCCGTGGGGATTTCAAATACGTGTGTTGTGGCGATGACCCAGAACAGCTGTTCAACCTCAAGGACGATCCGTCCGAGCAACACAATTTGGCCGAGCTGCCGGAATGTGCCGACAGGGTGGCCGCCTTCCGTGCCGAAGCCGCCGAACGCTGGGATGTAGAGGCCATTACCCGCGACGTCATCATCAACCAGAAGCGCCGCCGGGTTGTGACCGCCGCCCATCAGCAGGGCAAAGAGGTAAAGTGGGATCACCAGCCGATCTTCGACGCCAGCACCATGTATATGCGTAACAACATCGATCTGGATGACCTTGAGCGTCGCGCCCGTTTTCCCGTCGTTGATTAAATAGATATATGAACTGCCAGCTTGAGTCGATCGAAACGATGGCTCAAGCTGAAAAAAGAAAAACCAACCGAGGAGTAGCAACATCATGATCAAGACCGGCAAATCACTGGCGCTGACCGCGCTGACCGCGCTGACCGCGCTGACCGCGCTGACCGCGCTGACCGCGCTGATGCTGACGGGCGCCGCCAGTGCCATGGCAGAGGTTCCAGCCAGCTGTCAGACCGTGCGCTTTACCGACCCGGGCTGGACCGACATTAACTCCACCAACGCGTTAACCGCCGAGGTGCTGCAAGGATTGGGATACAAAACCAAGATCACAACCCTGGCCGTTCCGATTGGTTTTGAGGCGCTGAACAACGGCGAGATCGATATTTTCCTGGGCAACTGGATGCCAGCCCAGCAGAAGTTCATCGACAAATACGTCACCGAAGGCAACGTCGAGCAAGTACGTACCAACCTGGAAGGGGCCAAGTTTACGCTGGCGGTGCCAGAATACGCCTACAACGCTGGTGTGAAGGATTTTGCCGATCTGGCCAAATTTGCCGATGAGTTCGACAGCAACATTTATGGCATTGAGCCGGGCGCACCGGCCAACCAGCTGCTGCAAAACATGGTCGACAGCAACGACTTCGGCCTGGGCGACTGGACCGTGGTGGAATCCGGCGAGCAGGGCGTGGTGGCGCAGGTCAAACGCATGGTGCGCCGCGACAAGTACATTGTGTTCCTGGGGTGGGAGCCACACCCGATGAACACCACCTTTAAAATGAAATACCTGTCCGGTGGCGACAAGTACTTTGGCCCTAACTATGGCGGTGCCACTATTCATACCCTGACCCGCGATGGCTACAGCAACCAGTGCAAAAATGTCGGCAAGCTGCTGGACAACCTGGAATTCAGCCTGACCATGGAAAACACCGTGATGGGCTACATCATGGACGATGGCATGAAACCGGCCGATGCTGCGCGCAAGTATCTGCAAGCCAATCCGCAGGTGATGGACGCCTGGCTTGAAGGCGTGACCACAGTGAAAGGCAAGGAAGGCAAAGGCGCGGTGTACCAGTATCTGGAACTCTGATCCGGCCACGGCCTGACTCGCAGGATTCAGGTGGTATGCTCTCCCGGTCTGCCGCCTGATGTTGTCACACGGCCCCGCTGTTTACGCGACGGGGCCGTGTGTTTGACTATTCTGAATAATACATTTCACTCATTTGTGAGCTCCTGCATGCCATCTTCTGCGAACCTCCACCGGTTTGACCGCTTGCTGCCGTTTCTGGCGTGGGGCCGGTCGCTTAGCCGGGATGATGTTCGATCCGATCTGATTGCCGGGATCACCGGTGCCGTGATGGTGTTACCGCAAGGGGTTGCCTACGCCCTGATCGCCGGTATGCCGGCAGAATACGGTTTGTACGGTGCCATGGTGGTGGCAGCCATTGCCGGATTGTTTGGTTCTTCCCGTCATCTGGTCACCGGCCCGGCGGCGGCGTTGGCCATTATGCTGTTCAGCGTGCTGGCACCACTGGCTGAACCCGGTTCGCAACGCTTTATTGAATTGGCACTGTTGCTGACGCTGCTGACTGGCGTGATTCAGCTGGTGTTGGGGCTGGCGCGGGCCGGGAATCTGGTGGCGTATATCTCCCACACCGTGGTGGTCGGCTTCACCTCCGGGGCGGCGGTATTGATTGCCACCAGTCAGCTTGGACATGCGTTAGGTCTGGAGCATCTGGACGGCGGTTCGCTGCTGGTTCAGTGGCAGCAGTTATTGGCTTCGCTGTCGTCCAGCCATGGGCTGTCTGTACTGATTGCGCTGGTGACGCTGGCGACGACCTTGCTGGTGAAACAGCTGTCCAAACGAGTCCCCGCCATGCTGGTGGGTATGTTGGTGGGCGCTGGCTTGTGCTGGTTGCTGGATGGCCAACACAAGGGCGTTGCCATGGTGGGCGAAATCCCCAGCAGTTGGCCGCTGTTTCATGTGCCGGAGATTTCCCTTGAGCTGATTGCCATGCTGTTACCGGGGGCGTTGACTGTGGCGCTGCTGGGGCTGGTGGAAGCCGCTGCCATTGCCCGTTCGATTGCGATTCGTTCAGGCCAGCGCATCGACGCCAATCAGGAGTTTGTTGGGCAGGGGCTGGCCAATCTGGTCGGCAGCCTGTTCTCCAGTTTTGCCGGTTCGGGCTCGTTTACCCGCAGTGGTCTGAATTACGACTCGGGCGCTCGCTCGCCACTGGCGGTGGTCAGCTCGGCGCTGTTCCTGTTGGTCATTCTGTTGCTGCTGCCTGACGTTACCGAGTGGATTCCCTTGCCTGCCATGGCGGGCGGTATTCTGTTGATTGCCTGGAACCTGTTCGACTTCAGGCAGCTGGCGCACTTCGCCCATTCGGACCGACGCGAGTGGGTGGTGTTTGTGGTGACGCTGGTGGCCACCCTGACGATTCGGCTGGAGTTTGCTGTATTGCTTGGGGTGGTGGTGTCGCTGTTGTTGTTTCTGGATAAAACAGCACGACCGAATGTAGTGGAAGTGGCGCCGATGGCGCCCAAAACCGAGCCGGAATGTCGCAACGTGGAGCGTTTGCAGCTGCCGGTGTGCCCGGAGGTTCGCATTCTGAGAATCGACGGCGCGGTGTTTTTTGGCTCTGCCGATCACATTCAGCAATCGATTCAGCACTTTTGCGAACAGCACCCGCAGGTGCGGTTTCTGATCCTCAATTGCACGGGCGTGCATCACATTGATCTGGCCGGGGCGGAGATGCTGCTGCAGGAACAGCGACGGCTGCAACAGTTACCAAAACAACCGCTATCAAAACAACAGGGCGTCGAGCTGACACTGTGTTGGCTCAAGAACCTGTTGTTGCAGGAACCGGATACCGCACGGCTGGTTCAACAGCTGGGCCCCCAGCGGGTGTTCGATACCAGTGCCGACGCACTTGCGGCTCTGGTTCCAAAGGTGACGCCCGAGCGCTGTCAAAATTGCACCTTGCGGGTGTTCAGGCAATGTCCCGCGATGGAGCCGGACTGGTGCCTGTAATTCGGCTTAGAACTTCTCGCGCTGAATAGTGGCTCGCCGGAGCCTTTCTTTTTCTGTTCAGAAATAATCCATCTATGTCTAATTAATCGATGGGTTTTTCTGTCCTGTTTGGTTGTTTGGCAATCAAAATCAAATATGTATCAATAAGTTTGTTGAATATTTTGGCTGCTTTTTTGGCCATTTATTAAGCATTCTTGCCACTCTTTGTGCATCTTTCACCGCATTTTTCCCTCTTTCTGAATCTTTCACATTCCTGCTCTGCATGAAAATATCAGAAGCCTGTCAAAAAAGTATAAGTTTAGAGGTCGAAATAAATTCTGAAATCGTTATTATAATAATCTATCAATCTACCCGTATCCGACTTGTAAGAGTCTATCCGCGACAGGCTTGTTCAAACACGACCCGGTTGCTTTGACAGCACCACCAAGGGCAAGTGATGGTAGTGAAATCCATCTTTCGCCGGTCGTTTGGTCGGCGGATAAGTAGCGCTGTTTTCTGGGGAGGAAACCGCGCCAACAACAAGACGGATGGGGAGGGTTGGCAGTCTGAAACGACTGTTAGCGATTACATTCAATAGGGGATCAGCATGAATAAAGCCGATATTCGCGCTCTTGAAGAGCAATATCAGAGTGACTTTGAAGCTGGACAAGACAACCTTGAGTTCATGGGCATGGACTTGCACAAGGGCGTCTTTTTTATCAGCGCGGCACTTATCGTCGCGTTCATTGTAGGAACACTTTTGTTCCCGGAAGCCGCAGGCGAGTACCTGGGGGCGGCCAAATCCTGGTCGATCAGTAACTTCGACTGGCTGTTTATGGTTGGCGGTAACGTCTTCGTTATTTTCTGTGTGGCGCTGATCTTCCTGCCTGTGGGTAAGATTCGTCTGGGCGGCGACGATGCCAAACCGGAATTTTCCACCGTATCCTGGATTGCCATGCTGTTCGCAGCGGGTATGGGTATTGGTCTGATGTTCTGGAGTGTGGCTGAGCCGGTTGCTTACTTCACCGACTGGTGGGGCACGCCGCTGAACGCAGCGGCCAATACGCCGGAAGGTGCCAAGGCTGCGATTGGCGCGACCATGTTCCACTGGGGTCTGCACCCATGGGCCATCTATGGCGTGATGGGTCTGGCGCTGGCGTTTTTCTGTTACAACAAGGGTCTGCCGCTGACCGTTCGTTCCGCTTTTTACCCTTTGTTGGGCGAGCGCGTATGGGGCTGGATGGGTAACGTGATTGATATCATCGCGGTACTGGCCACGCTGTTTGGTCTGGCAACGTCTTTGGGTCTGGGTGCCCAGCAAGCGGTGTCTGGTCTGAACTTCCTGTTCGGTACGCCGGATACCATTACCACTCAAATCTTCCTGATCATCTGTGTTACCGCTGTTGCTGCATTCTCTGTGGTACGTGGTATGGACGGTGGTGTGAAGCTGCTTTCCAACTTCAACATGATCGTTGCTGCACTGCTGCTGGTGGCTGTATTCCTGTTGGGCCCAACCCTGGAAATTCTGGGCTGGATTGGTACTACCGTTGTTAGCTACGCCACTGATGTGGTGCCGCTGTCCAACTGGATTGGTCGTGAAGACGACAAGTTCTACCACGGCTGGACTGTGTTCTACTGGGCCTGGTGGATCTCCTGGTCACCATTCGTTGGTATGTTCATTGCCCGTGTATCCAAGGGCCGTACCGTGCGTGAATTCATGACGGCTGTGCTGATCATTCCGACGCTGATCACCATCGTATGGATGGGTGTCTTCGGTGGTACTGCACTGGAGCAAGCGACTACTGGCGTGGGCGAACTGGCTAACGGCATCAGCAGTGTTTCCCTGAGCATGTTCCAGATGTTCGAGCACCTGCCAATGACCGGCATCATCTCCTTCATCGCCATCGTGCTGGTACTGACCTTCTTCGTTACCTCGTCCGACTCTGGCTCGCTGGTGATCGACTCCATCACCACCGGTGGCAAGATCGAATCTCCAGTACCACAGCGTCTGTTCTGGGCGTCTGCTGAAGGTCTGGTGGCGATTGCCCTGCTGATTGGTGGTGGTAAGGCAGCTCTGAGCGCACTGCAAGCGGGTGCTATCTCGACTGGCCTGCCGTTCACCGTCATCTTGTTGGCCATGTGTCTGAGCCTGTACCTGGGCTTGCAGAACGAAATGCGCATCCAGCGTCTGAAAAAACCAGGCAAAATGGCCAACGCCTGATTGCCCTGACTTGCGGCTCTGGTAACAGAGCCTGACCAAGCCCGCCTCGTGCGGGCTTTGTTGTTTGTGGGACTGCTGTTTTATCGATTTGGCGTCGCAGGAGCAGGCTTGCCTGCGATGGGGGGCTTTGATTGTGGCTTTGATTAGGGCAGTGACTGGTGCGCAGTGCGCACCCTACAGAGCTGCGGTTTTATTGCTTTGGCGTCGTAGGAGCAGGCTTGCCTGCGATGGGTGCGGGGTAGCTGAATACGCCAGTTGCGGTGCTGTTGCGGCCACAAGGGTGCGGCGGCTGACAGGATGTGCAAGACTGTTATCAGAACGAAGGATTCGTTATGACTGACAAAACAGCGCACAGCAGCGAGGATCAGATCATGTTCACTCCCGTAAAGCAGCAAGAGCCGACGGGCTGCGGCATCGCTTCGGTGGCCAATATTCTGGGTAAAACCTATCCGGAGATGAAGGACATTGCCAACGACATGGGCATTCATGCCGATGACCAGTCGTTGTGGTCAGACACCCGTTATGTACGTCAGATGCTGGCGACCGAAAGCATCGAAACCTCGCCAACGGAAATACCTTTCACCGACTGGGGCAGTTTGCCGGATATGGCATTACTGGCCATCAAGCACCATCAGGAAGACGGTAAGGACTTCTGGCACTGGGTAGTGTTCAAACGAGTGGCCGGACAGCCTTTTGTGCTGGATTCCGCGGCGTATTTACCCTCCAACATCCGCACTGACTTTGACGCCATGGAACCCAAGTGGTTTATCGAGGTAATGGCCCGGTCACACTGAGCCATCCTCTGTGTTGGTCTATTTGATCAGGGTAGTCAACACTTCCTGCCAACCTTTCGGGTCACCGTAGTAACGGCTGTGATCCAACCGTTGCCAGCCTTGTTCTGTTTCCAGCAGCAGGGTTGGAAAACCTTGTACGCCCAATTGCCCCATCCATTGATGACTGTCTTGCAGGGTCTGTTGCAGCAGGCCATCATGGCTTGCCAGTGCCGCTTGCCAGCGAGTAGGCGTGAGTGAGATAGCTGCGCTTTGGGCTTGCTGCAATGCGATGTCTTGCAGGGTCTCTTCTTTGCTGATGTCCAGCCCGTGCTGATAGTGCGCTTGCTGAATGGCTTTCAGCATGCGGACGTCGTCCAGCCCCAGTGTTTTTGCGGTCAGAATCGCCTGGGTAGGCAGCATGGAGTCGAGCACCAGCGCATCGTTGCTGGCGACACGTTGCTGGTAGGGCTGGCCAAACGGCATGCCGGTGAGTGCGCCAATGCGCTGGTCGGCATGCAGTATGTGCTGACGAAAACTGCTGTCGATGGCCCGGCGTGGAATCATACCGCCGGGGTGTAGCAGCAGTTGCCAGCCCTGTTGCTGCGCACGTTGATGCAGCTTGTCTATCAGGGCAGTGGCACCGTAGCACCAGCCGCAGACCGGGTCGTAAAAGTAATGAATACGCCTGGTTTGCTGTTCTGCGGCGGCGCGGTTGTCTGCGGTCATGGTGCGGGTCCTGTTAATAACCCCTGCGGGGTTGGGATTGGTTTTGCTGGCTTTGGATAACACCAGAAGCCAGCCGGAAGCCGGTGATAAAGTTACCGACTCGTCTTACCACTTCATTTCGCCGGTGTGCACTTTGGAGCCCAGTTCCAGTGCAATGCCCAAACCGGCGTTCGGGTATTTCTGCTGCATTTCGGCTTTCACGTCGGCGCTGTTGTCGTGATGCTTCAGGGCCTGGCGGAAGTCGGCCAAATAGCTCTGGGTGTAATCAATGGCGCTGGCGGTCAGTTCGGTATTGGCCGCCATATGACCCGGCACAACCAGCTCGGGTTGCAGCGCTTTCATGGTATCCAGCTGTTGGCTCCAGGCGTCCAGTTGGGCCTGGCTTTGGGTGTCGGCTGTCCATACGTGCAAGCCACTGAACACCGCAATATTCCCCAGCAAGGCCTTGTTGTCGGCGACCCACAGGTAGGGGCGGTTGGCCAGTACGCCTTCGGTGCCGCGAATTTCAATGGTGTGGCCATCCAGCGTCAGGCTGTCACCGTTGTAGGCGTCTGGCAGCAGTGGTTGACCGGGGGCGTTGTCGCCCAGAATCGGTCCCCAGTAGGCCACTTTGGCAGCCATCTTTTTCTCGATCGCTTTGCGCACGGTTGGCGTGGTAATGACCCGGGCGTTGGGGAAGTATTGCTTCAGCACTTCTGCACCAAAATAATAATCCGGGTCGGCCTGACTGATAAAAATGGTATTCAGCGGTTTGCCGCTGTCGAGCACCTTGGCAACCAGTCGCAAGCCGTCGGCCTTGGTGAAACCGGTGTCGATCAGTATGGCTTCGGACTCGCCGACGATCAGGGTGGCGTTCACGTGGAAGCTGGATGGACCGGCGTTGTAAACGTCAAAGGTCAGTGGGTCGGCCAGCGTGCTGGCTGACAGCAGTGACAGGCTTGCGGCGACCGCGCTGGCCAACAGGGTATTGGAAAGCTTCGATGATGGCATGGTATGGGCTCCTCATGAACGGAAAGCAGGTTGGAATGAGGGCATTGTGGGGTTTGATTGGGTGCTGAAAAATAGCTAATAATCGTCATCATTATTTCAGATTGTGAACAGGTTTCCGTATGGATCGCATCATGGCCGCCAGAGTGTTTGTGGATTTATCGCGCTCAGGCAGTTTTACCCGCACCGCAGACCGGCTGAAGATGTCGCGGCCGATGGTGAGCCGTCATCTGGAACTGATGGAAAGCTGGCTGCAGGCGCGTCTGTTCCACCGTACCACCCGCAAGATTTCGCTGACCACCGCCGGGGAAGCCTGTTTACCCGAAGTAGAACGCTGGCTGGCGCAAGCCCAACAGCTGGAAAGCATGCTGGTGGCCGAGCAACAACCGGCGGGTACTATTCGGCTGGCAACGACCATGTCGTTCGGCTTTTCCCAACTAGTACCGGCCTTGAACGGTTTTATGGCGCAGTACCCGCGGGTACGGGTTGAGCTGGAGCTGCAAGATCATGTGACCGACCTTACGACCGAGCGCATCGATCTGGCGCTGCGGTTTGCTACCCAGCCGGACCCATCCCTGATCGGCAAGCCCATTGGCCTGTGTGAATCGGTGCTGGTGGCGTCACCGGCCTATCTGGAGCGTTGTGGGGTACCGCAACAGCCGGAAGATTTGCAACATCACCATTGCGTCGGCTATCGCAACTTCAGTCGCCAGAAAGGGCGGCATGTCTGGCATTTGCACCATCCGGACGAGGGCGAACGTTCGATTGATGTGGAGTGTCGGCTGACCTCCAACGAGGTCACCGCCTTGATGACTGCCGCCCGGGAAGGCATGGGCATCGCGATGCAGCCAACGTATCTGGCGTCGGAGTTACTTCAACAGGGCGAGTTGCAACAGGTGCTGCCGCAATGGACGCTGGACGATTTGAAAATCTATGTGCTGTACGCCTCCCGCAAACATCAGTCGACGGCGGTGCGGGCGTTGATTGATTACCTGGAAGTCTGGTTCAAACAGCAGGTTTGGTAGTCGTCAGACGTGCTGGGGAAGGGACCAGGACGGTCACAAGATGACAAGCACAGGATGGCAAGGCCACCCTGTGCTTGTGAAGCTCGAAGCGCCGATCAGGCAGCTTCTTTCTTCTCGGCGTATTCGGCCACTACCTGCTTGACCCAACGCTCTACGCGGTCGTCGCTCAGTTCAAACTGCTGGTCTTCGTCAACCGCCAGACCGCAGAAACGCTTGCCGTCGTCGATGGATGCGCGGGAGCCGTCAAACTCGTAGCCTTCGGTAGACCAGTAGCCAACGAACTTGGCGCCAGTGTCGGCCAGACACTCGTGCAGCCAGCCCACGGCGTCGATGAAGTAGTCGCCGTAACCGAACTGGTCGCCCAGACCGTACAGGGCCACAACCTGACCGTTCAGGTCCAGCGCCTTCAGGGCGTCTTCAAAATCTTCCCAGTCAGCCTGGATGCCACCGAAATCCCAGGTCGGGATGCCCATGATCAACAGTTCGTACTCTCCGAATGTTTCGGAACCCACGTCGGTGATGTTGTGCAAATCGGCGTCAATGCCATGCTCTTTCAGCTGTTCGGCAATACGGTTGGCGATGTCTTCGGTGTTGCCGGTGTCGGTACCAAAAATAATACCGGTGCGTGGGCTGCTCATAACGGTGCCTCTGAATTCTTCATTTCAAAACTTTATAAACCTGATGAACAAACCAGGTTGACTCTGCACCAAATGCTAATCATTATCATTAATAAATCAAGGCTTGACTCGCGGTTTGGGACACTCTTTTTGTGGAAAACATCTGTTCCCGAATGACCTTAATGCGTTGCCAAACGATAGCGCTGGGTGCAGTCGAACTTACAGTTATGAATCTTATCGGACACCGAAGGGGCAGCGCCATGGCGGAACAGCAGGCGATGGAAAATTTTCTCGAGCTGATCGACATGCGCCACGCAGTGCGTTACGGCGAACAACCGGACAGTCCGGGCTTTCTGACGCGCTGGCTGGAGCTGGAAGAAATCACCTTTCCGCGCGTGTGCAACTGCATCAAACGCCGGGTGTACCGCCGTGAATACGACCTCTTGATGGACGCCATCACCGACGAGCTGGTGCCGGAAACCTGGCGACAGCTGTGTCTGGATCATATTCATCATCCGTTGAACGGCCTGTCGGCAGTCGCCAGCAAGCCGCACCACCGCAAGGCGGTTAACCGCTTGCGGTGGGAAATGAACACCCTGGCAGGCTATTTCCTCCAATACAGCTGAGAGCACAGCTGGCATACCCAACAAGCATAAAGAGCACGGCGTCAGCGGCCAATCCGATCCGGCCAGCGCCAACCAACAGGAGACAGGCAATGAATTACCGTACCGTTAAAGACAGCATGGGCGAACTGCAAGTACCGGAAGCGGCACTGTGGGGGGCGCAAACCCAGCGTGCGATTGATAACTTCCCGGTCAGTGGCCAGCCGATGCCAGAGGCTTTTATTCGCGCCCTGTTGCTGGCCAAAGCTGCTGCTGCCAAAGCCAACGTGCAGTTGGGCATGCTGGAAAAACCCATTGGTGATGCCATTGTCGATGCCGTGAATACCCTGTTGGGCGATGCCGAGCTGATGAACCACTTCCCGGTAGACGTGTTCCAGACCGGTTCCGGCACCAGCTCCAACATGAATGCCAACGAAGTGGTCGCCACGCTGGCTACCCGTTCACTGGGTCAGGACGTTAGCCCGAACGACCACGTTAACTGCGGCCAGAGCAGTAACGATATTATTCCAAGCAGCATTCACATCAGTGCCGCGATGCAAATCAGCGATACCCTGATTCCGGCGCTGGATCACCTGCAGCAAGCCATCCGCGACAAGGCTGCTGAAGTCGACGGCTTTGTAAAAACCGGCCGTACTCACCTGATGGACGCCATGCCTGTGCGCATGAGCCAGTCGCTGGGCGGTTGGGCCGAACAGATTCGCAGCTGCCGCAAGAACCTCGATCACCAGCTGACCCAGCTGCTGCGTCTGGCCCAGGGTGGCACCGCTGTGGGTACCGGCATTAACGCTCACCCGGAATTCTCGGAACTGTTCAGCCACGAACTGAGCAAACTGACCGGCTTGCCGTTCCAGCCAGGCCCTGACCTGTTCGCTCTGATCAGCTCCCAGGACACCGCGGTGCAAACCTCCGGTGCCCTGAAAACCCTCGCCGTGGCTCTGATGAAAATTGCCAACGACCTGCGCTGGATGAACTCCGGCCCGCTGGCCGGTTTGGGTGAAATCGAGCTGGAAGCCCTGCAGCCGGGTTCCTCCATCATGCCGGGCAAGGTGAATCCAGTGATTCCGGAAGCCACGGCCATGGCCGCTGCCCAGATCATTGGCAACGACGCCACCATCACCATTGGCGGTCAGTCCGGTAACTTCGAGCTGAACGTGATGCTGCCGGTGATCTCTGCCAACCTGCTGAACAGCGTTCAGCTGGCGGCGAACACCTCGCGTTTGTTGGCCGATAAAGCGGTATCCAGCTTCAAGGTGAATGAAGATAAACTGCAGGAAGCGCTGGCGAAAAACCCGATTCTGGTGACTGCACTGAACCCGATTGTGGGTTACATGAAAGCGGCTGAAATCGCCAAGCAGGCCTATAAAGAGAAGCGCCCGGTACTCGACGTTGCCGACGAGCAAACCGATCTGGGTCGTGAAGAGCTGGAACGCCTGCTGGACCCTGCCAAACTGACTCATGGCGGTATCTGATTCGTCCCTGACTACACTTGCCGTTGCCTGACCAGAGTGAACACGGCTCTGGTTTGGGCATCACGACACCGGATGGAGGTCGTATGACGCAGCGAGACACAAACCACACCTGGCAGGCGGGTATTCAGGCCCGCCATGGCGAAAAGCCACCACTGGATTGGCAGCACCATATTGAAATGGGTCAGCAAGCGCTGGCAGCGGGCGATCCACAGGCGGCGAGTCAGTCCTTTGTGCAAGCGCTCGACTTCGGCTACGACCTGCTGTACTGCCCCGGCCAATACCCGATGGTGTCTTACGAGACGGCGTTGGCCAGTGTGGTTTTGGCGCTGCTGAATCTGGTGGAAAGTTATCTGGCCGAAGGCCGCAGTGAAATGGCGCTGGTGCGTCTCAATCGCTGTGTGAACCTGCTGGCATCACAGAATAACGACTGTGACCACGAAGGCATTCGGCTGTGTGTGCAGAAAATGGCTGCGCGTTTGGCGCAAGAATGCCCGCAATTGCTGGGGCGGATTCAAACCAACAAACCGGCGTTGCAGGCGCTGATTGCCCAGCTGGGCACTCTGGCACCGAAGCAGAACCGGATGTCGTTGCATTGAGTTCGTTGGTGCGCGGTGCACCGAATCGTAGGTTGGGCCCCGCCCAACAATTCGCTGGGCGGGGCCCAGCCTACGGTTATTGGCTATGAAAAAGCCCGCTGATCCTTCGGCCAGCGGGCTTTTCGTTCAAGTGGCTAACACTTACTTCGGCTCTTCGTATGGCAAGCCAACGTATTGCTCGGCGATCACCTTGCGGCCGTTCTCGCTGTTCAGGTAGTAGTTCAGCTCAGACTGCATAAAGCGCTTCTGCATCAGTGGGTCCATGCCGGTGCTGGACACTTCGCCTTCGAAGTCGTGCATCATGTTGGTCATCCACCAGGAGAAACGCTCACCGTTCCAGACCCGACGCAGGGCGATTTCGGAGTACTGCTCGGTGCAAGCCTTGTCGCCGTTTTTGTAAACACGGGTCATGATCTTGTACAGCGTAGCAACGTCGGACGCTGCCAGGTTCAGGCCCTTGGCACCGGTTGGTGGCACGATGTGGGCGGCATCACCCACAAGGAACAGGTTGCCGTATTGCATTGGCTCGCACACAAAGGAACGCAGCGGCGCGATGCTCTTTTCGATGCTTGGGCCGGTTTGCATGTTGGCCGCAACGTCTTCTGGCAGGCGCTTTTTCAGCTCGTCCCAGAAACGTTCGTCGGACCAGTCTTCAACCTTATCGGTCAGCGGCACCTGCAGGTAATAGCGGGAACGGGTCAGCGAGCGCTGGCTGGCCAGAGCAAAACCTCGATCCGACATGGCGTAGATCAGTTCGTCGTTGCACGGTGGCACGTCGGCCATCAGGCCCAACCAGCCGAACGGGTAAACACGTTCGTGCTCGGTACGCAGTTCTTCCGGAATGGTCTTGCGGGAAACGCCGTGGAAGCCGTCACAACCGGCAATGTAGTCGCACTCCAGACGGATATCTTCACCCTGATAGTTGAAGGTCACGTATGGGCTGTCGGACTTCACGTCGTGTGGTTGTACCGATTCGGCGTAGTAGTAGGTCGGCAGCTCGGCGGCTTCACGGGCGTCCATCAGGTCGCGGGTGATTTCTACCTGGCCGTAACACATAACGGTTTTGCCACCGGTGAGTTCTTTCAGGTCGATGCGATGACGCTGGTTGTTGATGCTCAGTTCAACGCCGTCGTGGACGTGGCCTTCGGCATCCATACGCTCGGACACACCGGCTTCACGTACCAGATCGACAAATCCTTGTTCCAGAATACCGGCGCGAATACGACCCAGAATGTAGTCACGGTCTACGCGGTCGATGATGACGTTGTCGATGCCTTGCTTGTGCAGCAGTTGGCCAAGCAACAGGCCGGATGGGCCTGAGCCGATGATGGCTACCTGGGTTTTTATCGTTTTCATAAGTGCCTCTGCGGTACATTTTTATTGTTACCTTTCCATCATCGTCCGAATAAACGCTGCTCTGAATGGAGAAATCATTCGACGACTGGCACTTTTTTTACATGTCTTTGTGGTGGTTTCGGTACCTTTTCAGGCCTTTTGAAAACCCCATGCACTGTTTGTGGCTTGTCCTCTTTCTGCTTTCCAATTCCCTTCAAACACTGATGCTGACTGACCTTGCAGGGCCGTGTGAGCAAAACGCTCAGGTGTGCTCTATATCTGTTTTTGGAATGTGATTTATCTCAAAAACTTATATAGGTGGTAATTAAAACAATCGGTTTTTACAACATATGTACCCCGATTGCAGTATATGTACAGCCTTTGGGGGTGGGCTCAATCAAACTGAACTGGCTGACTATTCCGGCGCTGGCGTCCTAACGAACAGCCCGGCACAACAATAAATAAAAGAAAGGCTAAATCATGAAGAAGCACTCCCTGGCTCTGGCTGTTGCAGCCTCCGTTATGGCATCCGTTGCAGGTGCCGGTGAAATCGCCGACGTAAACGGCGTGAAATACAGCATTGGTGGTTACGTTAAGGTGGAAGGTGTTTTCAACCGTCCGGACTCCGATGCCGCACTGGATGCAAGCAACTCCTTTAACGCGACTGCCCGTCAATCCCGTATCAATTTTGCTACCCAGCGTGAAATTGAAGGTCACAAGATCAAGACCTTTATTGAAGGCGATTTCTACGGTGGTCAGTTCAACTCGGGTACGACTTACAACTGGCGTCTGCGTCACGCCTACCTGCAGGTAGATAACGTGACCGTTGGTCAGACCTGGAGCGGTGTGTTCTTCGCAACGGCGCCGATGGATGCGCCACAGTTCAACTTCTGGGGTCTGGGCCTCGGCACACTGGGCGGTAACGGCGGCACCATTCGTCCGGATCTGGTGCTGCACTACACCAGTGGCCCGGTTCGTATCAGTATTCAGGACCCGGTAAACGCCAAAGCTGGCTACCCGGATCTGGTGGCGTCCTACACCCAGCGTTTTGACGGCGGTAGCGGCTTCACTGTGGCGGCCACCGGTCGTGACGTTGCCGTTGGTGATGGCAGCAACACCGGTGATGAAGATTCCAAGTTTGGTGCCGGCCTGTCGTTCGCCGGTAAGTTGGGCATGGGCGATCTGACCCTGCACGGCTCCGTATACACCGGTAAGGGTGTCGGCGTGTTCTCCGGCTTTGGTGTGAACGGTGCGTACGCGCCGGTCAAGAACGCCGACGCCGAAGACGGCGATCTGGTTAGCCAGATGGGCTTCGCGGCGGGTCTGAGCTACCGTCTGAGCGACGACCTGAAAGCCGGTGTGCGTATGGGTCGTGTGAGCGTTGACGATGCGGCCGATTCCGAAATGAACGTGATGAACGCCAACCTGACCTACGCCTACACCAAAGGCCTGGATATCGGCGTTGAATTCCGTAAGCAGGACGTTGATACCCTCAACAACCCAACCAGCTTCCCGAACATCCGTCCAAAGGGCAAGCAGCTGGAAATCATGGCCATGTACAAGTTCTGAGTACTGGCCCGGCGTTGGCCTTGCTGATTGGCGGCAAGGCTGACCCAACAAACTCTCCGTTGTGTGTTGTAAAGAATCCGGTGTTGTCATGAGCACCGGATTTTTTTATGTCGGACGCCCGACGCCCGACGCCCGACGCCCGACGCCCGACACCCGACACCCGACACCCGACTTCAGACGTTCTTGCTACGGCTGCTGCGCAAGGTATCCGATGGCGATTCGCCAAAGCGCTCACGGTAGTAGCTGGCAAAGCGCGACAGGTTGGTAAAACCGTAGCGGGTGGCGATGTGGGTGATGTTCTGACTGGGGTTGTTGCAGATGTCGTCGTGGGCGGCCTGCAGTTTCACGCAGCGAATAAACACCGACGGGGTGATGCCCAGTTCCTTGTTGAACAGGTTATAGAGGGTCTTCACGCTGACATCGCATTGTGCTGCCAGCCAGTTGACGTCGATGTCTTCGGTGATGTGCTGTAACAGCAATGCCCGTACTTTTTGCACCCGTGGGTGCTGGCTGTGGCCAACGCCGGGACTGGTGCTGTCGTGGCTTTGCAGGCTCTGCCACAGGGCGTGGTAGAACAGCTGCTGGTAGCAGTCGGAGTTGCTGGCACTGATTGGCGTGTCCGGTTCGGCGCAGAGGGATTGCAGCAGAAATTGCAGTCGCTGGTTGCGGCCCTGTTGCCATTGTTGCTGGAAGATCCGGTTCAGCTGGCTGCTGTCGGTCATGTCCAGTCGTTGGTTGTTGACCGCCACACAGAGCCAGTCCTGATTGGCGCTGGCGCCTAATTCAAGAGCTTGCTGATGGCTGACCCAATGGGGTTGCGCCAGCAGGTTCTCGAAGGGATCGGTCGGCCATACCAGCAGGCTGATGCCGTCGGGGCATTCAATGGCCACCCGGCAGCTGCGGTTAAAGTGCAGGCGTGCCAGTTGCAGGTCGCCAATGCGCCACTGGTTCTGGCGCACACGGGCGTCGCTGTTCTGGCCGCTGGCGCAGTCTATGAAGAAGCCTTTATCCCTGCAGGCAAACAGCTGCAGTAAAGGGCTGTGCAGGGCCTGGTGGTCACTGCCCTGATTGACGGCCAGATCAACCGACCGATGGAGATAGCTTCCCAGCATGGAATCCCTCGTTATTATTTTGTTGGGATTATAGGGTTACTTCACTATTACCAGAAATCGCGCTGAAGTCTCTGGTACAAACATCGTACTGACTGGTACAAAAACAACATCGTCCCTGAAAAACCGTGCCCTTCCACGGCTTTGCGGGTGCTGTTGCGTTACATCGAGGTGTACCGGCTACATGCTCTGACGGCATGTTTATGGTCTCGAATGTTATGTCTGTGTGGCTGTCAGGGCAAAGTCCAATTTCACCAGTGGGGTATTGGTTTTTGCTATAGGGCCGAAAATTTGTTCATCGGCCAGCGTTACGGATATGTCGCTTTGGAATGATCCCGGTCAATGTTCTTATAGCTTGGCTTGCTTCGTTAAAAGCCGGTTAAACCCTTTGATAATGGGGCTTGTAGCGATTTTAACCGCTTATTAACGATGCGTTTTGTAGTCTCAAAGGTGCCGTTTTGAATATGCAACTATGCAAAAAACGAATGGTATCCCTGCTTATTTAATTACCAGCCGTACTTTCATGGTGCTAGCTTGCAGTCCTGAAGTGAGGATTTCGCAATGGGTCTGCGTGCCGCCAGATGGCAGGGTATTTTTTCAATACTCATGTGGGTAGACCTTCCGGAACCTGACGGAAAGCCAGAATCTGTTGCATAAAATAACAGTCCAGAGGTTGTATGATTTTGCCGTAAGTGCCGAAATTGGCCGGGGCAATATCTGACCCATAAAAATAACAAGGTGCAAAACAATGAAACTGAAGAACCTGCTGGTAGCACTGGGTATCACATTGGGCAGCCTGACTGCCGCCACCACCCAGGCCGCTGAACCTGAATTCACTCTGAAGCTGCATCACTTCCTGACGCCACTGTCGCCAACCCATCAGAAGCTGATGGTGCCGTGGGCCGAGAAAGTGATGAAAGAATCTGACGGCCGTATCAAAATCGACATCTACCCGGCCATGCAGCTGGGCGGCAAGCCACCACAGCTGTTCGACCAGGCTCGTAAAGGTGTTGCTGATATCGTCTGGACCGTTGGTGGTTACACCCCGGGTCGTTTCCCGAAAGCCGGTGCTTTCGAACTGCCATTCATGCCGGTAAATGCAGAAGCCACTTCCATGGCACTGCAGGAATACGCCGAGACTGAAATGCAGGACGAGCTGGAAGACGTTCATCTGTTGGCCCTGCACACTCACGCGCCGGGTGCGTTCCACTCCCGTGACACCCTGATCAAGACCGCTGATGACATCGACGGCCTGAAAATGCGTGCGCCAAACAAAGCCATGGCAGAAGCCCTTAGCACTCTGGGTGCAAGCCCTGTGTTCATGCCGGTACCTACGCTGCCAAGCGCACTGTCCAAAGGTGTTGTTGACGTTGCCGTGATGCCTTTCGAGGTGGTTAACCCGCTGAAGATTCACCAGCTGGCGCCTAACCACACCGAAGTGAAGGGCGAGCGTGGTCTGTACACCCAGTTCTTCATGTTCGTGATGAACAAGAAAACCTACAACAAGCTGCCTGCTGACCTGCAGAAAGTGATTGATAACAACTCTGGTATCAACGAAGCCCGTCGCATGGGTTACGAATTCGACCAGGCAGAACTGCCAGGCTACGAAGTGTCCCGTGCCGAGAACAACAAGTTCTACACCATCTCTCCGGAAGAAACCGCCAAGTGGAAGAAAGCCATGCAGCCGGTAACTGACGACTGGATTGAAGACATGAACGACGAAGATCTCGACGGTACTCGTCTGTACAAGAAAGCCAACGATCTGATCAAGAAGTACGAAAAGGTAGTAAGTGAATCATGAATGACATTGCCCTGAACCAGCCTGCGTGGCTGGTACAGGTGCGCGCCATTCTGACATGGCTCGCCCGTCAGCTTGCGCTGGTGGGCGGTGTCATCATGTTGGCCCTAGCCTTCATGACTGTTGTCAGCGTTATCGGTCGCGCCCTGTTTTCAACTGCGATTAGTGGAGACTACGAGCTGGTAGAAGCCGGCTTAGGGATTGCGATCTTTCTGTTTCTGCCCGAAGGCCACCGTGCCTGCGGACACGTGGTGGTGGACGTATTCACCAACAACCTGGCTCCCAAGCCCCTGAAGGTACTGGAGACCGTTGGCGAGTTCTGTTTCTTCGTAGTGTCCTGTGTGATGGCGTGGCAAATGACCATCGCCGGTTACGACGCCTACGACTACATGGAACAGAGCATGATTCTGGAACTGCCGCTGTGGATTGTTTACGCAGCCGGTGTGTTGGCAAGCACCCTGGTGGGCTTGCGCGCTCTGGAACGCCTCATCAGCTTTTTTATGGGGGCAAGTGAAGAATGACTGAGAACGTAGAACTGGCCTTTGGCATGATCGCACTGCTGCTGGTGCTGATGGCCTTCCGTATTCCGATTGCGCTGGCCATGATGGCTTGTGGCGCGCTGGGTTATACCCTGCTGGCGGGTTATGAATCCGTGCTGGACTACTTTGGTACCGTACCGGTGGCCAAGTACTCCACCTACGACCTGTCGGTGGTACCGCTGTTTTTGTTGATGGGTGAACTGGCAACCCGTGCCGGTATTACCAGTGAACTGTTCCGAACCTGTAACACCTGGATCGGTCAGCTGCGTGGCGGTTTGGCGATGGCCTCCGTATCCGGCTGTGCGGCCTTTGGTGCGATTTGTGGTTCCTCTCTGGCCACCGCTTCTACCATGGGTAAAGTGGCGCTGCCGGAAATGAAGAAAGCCAACTACGACGGCGGTCTGTCTGCCGGTGCGCTGGCAGCAGGTGGTACCCTGGGTATCCTGATTCCACCGTCCATGGTACTGATTATTTTCTCGGTACTGACCGAGCAGAACATCGCCAAGATGTTTATTGCGGCCTTTGTGCCGGGCTTCCTGGCCGCCTTTGGTTACCTGCTGGCAATCGCAGTGGTTGTGCGCATGAAGCCGGAAGCAGGCCCTGCCGGTGAAAAAACCAGCTGGGCACAGAAATTCCGCTCCACACTGGATGTATGGCACATCACCATGATCTTCCTGGTGGTACTGGGCGGCATTTACGCCGGTATCTTTACCCCAAGCGAAGCCGCTTCTGTGGGTGTGGTACTGACCGCGGTTCTGGCCTTCACCCACGGTGGTATGCGTTGGGACGGCTTCAAGGAAAGCATCCTGAAAACAGCGGTTTCCACTGCGATGATCTTCTTCATCCTGCTGGGTGCTGACCTGTTCAGTGTGTTTGTGGCCCTGACCCAGCTGCCAGCAGCGGGTGCCGAGTGGATCAGCAACGCCGGTTACTCCCCATACATGGTGCTGACCATCATGCTGATCAGCTACCTGATTCTGGGTTGTTTCATGGACTCGCTGGCAATGATTCTGCTGACCATTCCAATCTACTTCCCGATCATCATGGGCATGGATTTTGGTCTGTCACCAACCGATCTGGGCATCTGGTTCGGCATCATTGCGCTGGTGGTGGTGGAAGTCGGTTTGATTACGCCTCCGGTGGGCATGAACGTGTTCATCATCAAGTCCTTCGACAAGGAACTGAAGATGACCGACGCCTTCCGCGGTGTGATTCCATTCCTGATCTCCGACATCCTGCGGGTGATCCTGATGATCATCTTCCCGGGCATCACGCTCTGGCTGGTGCACCTGATCGGCTGAGCCTGACCTTATAAAAAACCGGACCCTGTGTATGCAGCGTCCGGTTTTTTTGTGGCTGTTTCAAAGACCGAAACGGCTCAGTCCAGATACGTCACTTTCTCGGCTTCCAGCTTGAAGCACTCCAGCAAGCTCTGTAACAGCGCATCGTCTTCCTGATTGTCACGCCAGCACATACCAACACTGCCCTCGGCGTGGGCGATTTCCATCGGCAATTGCACCACCAGACCGCGCTCGGAAAAGTGGCGGGCGACGCGCTCGGAGCTGATCGACAGCATGTTGCTGTAGGTAATCATCCACAGGTTGGCCACCTGTGACGACGATTCCACCCGCATGGGTGCAGGCTTCATGCCGGCGGCGGTCAGGGCGTGATCGAGCTTGGCGCGAATCGGGGTGCCGTCGGGCCAGACAATCCAGTCGTACTCATACAGGTCGCGCCATTGCAGGGCGATCTTCTGGGTCAGGGGATGGTTGGGGCGGGCGACCACAGTCAGACGTTCGTCATACAAAATGGTGCTGCGCAGCCGCTCGCTGGGGCGGTAGTTATCCATCCGGCCAACCACCAGATCGAGCTTGCCCAGCGCCAGCTTTTCCAGCATGGCGTTCATGGTGCCTTCTTCGACATGGATGCGGGCATTGGGGTGCTCGCGCAGGAATCGCATGATGGTGCCAGGCACATAGTTGGGCGCCGCCGCCGGGGAAGTGCCTACCGACAGAATGCGACTGCCGCCCTGAATCAGTGAGTTGAGATCCTGCTGGGTGCGGTCGATTTCCGATTTCATCCGGCGAGCATGGGCAATCATCATACTGCCCAGCGCCGTTGGCTTCAGGCCACGAGCGTGACGCTCGAACAAGGGCGAGCCAATGTCATCTTCCAGATCCCGCAGCCACTTCGACAGGCTCGGCTGGGTGGAGTGTGTGGCGCGGGCGGCATCACTGAGACTGCCGCTTTCAGCCAGCTCAATCAGCAAATCCAGATGTTTGAAACGCAGCTGTTTGGTCCAACTCAAGGTATATCCTTTAGGGTATGGCTCTATCGAAACATATCATTATTCGTTTTATCTCCACTGGTCAATACTGACTCCACTTCCAATACAGCCATCAGCGGCTGCCGGACTGCAACGGAGATAACAACAAATGCAGCTTTACAGTTTCTTCAACAGCTCGACCTCGTTTCGGGTGCGGATTGCCCTGGCCCTGAAAGGCATTCGTTATGACTACCACGGCGTCAATATTCGCGTTGGGGAGCAGCGTCAGCCGGAATACGTTATCCACAATCCGGCCAAAGGCGTACCGACTCTGGTGGAAGACGATGGCACTCTGATCACCCAGTCGCTGGCGATTCTGACCTGGCTGGATGACCGCCACTCTGAGCCACGTCTGATCCCGCAAGATGCCCTGTCGAAAGCCCGCGTGCTGGAGCTGGCCAGTGTGATTGCCTGCGACATGCACCCGGTCAACAACCTCAAGGTGTTGGGCTACCTGACCAACACGCTGAATGTGTCCAACGACGACAAAACCGGTTGGTACAAACACTGGATCAAGGAAGGCTTTGATGCTGCCGAAGCTCTGCTGGCAAAACACGGCCATGGTGTTTGCTGCTTTGGTGACGAGCCAACACTGGCGGACGTCTGTTTGATTCCCCAGGTCGCCAATGCCCAGCGCTTTGGTTGTGATCTGTCGGCCTATTCGCGCATCAATGCCATTTACGAACATTGCATGACGTTGCCTGCTTTCCAGCAAGCGGCGCCAGCCAATCAGCCGGACTTTATGCAGTAAGGCCAGCGCCTGCTGCGGAAAACAAAAATAACAAACGGAGCTGCTGGCCAGCTCCCGAACGAGGACTGACCCATGCAAGAACTCGGAAAGCTGGAAGACTTGCCACTTGAATACCGCGAAGCGCTGACCGAGCGCAATCTGGTGCCGCTATGGCCATCCATGCGCTCGGTGTTGCCGCCCCATGTGCCAACCCGGGATACCTCGGTAATTAACTGGGATTACGAAAGTCTGCGGCCGCTGTTGATGCAAGCCGGTGACCTGACACCGATGGAAAAAGCCGAGCGGCGGGTGCTGATTCTGGCCAACCCGGGTCACGGCCTCGACAACATTCAGGCGACCCCGAGCATTTACCTCGGTATGCAGCTGATTCTGCCGAACGAAACCGCGCCCAACCATCGCCACACCCCCAACGCCGTACGTGTAATTGTGGAAGGCGAGGGTGCCTATACCACGGTCGATGGCGAGCCCTGCAAGATGGAACGTGGCGATCTGATCCTGACGCCGTCCGGCAAGTGGCACGAACACCATCACGAAGGTGATGGCCCGATCGTCTGGCTGGACGTGCTCGACCTGCCACTGATGTATCGCCTCAACAGCTCCTGGGCCATTGAGGGTGAACTGCAAACCGCCAAAGCCAAGCGTGACAAGTCCTATTCCGACTACAGCGCTGCCGGGGTAGTGCCGAATGTGAACATGCAACGCGGCAGCACCGATACGCCGATGATGCGTTACCCATGGTCGAAGACCCGTGCCTGTCTGGTGGAAATGGCCAACGACTACGCCGAGGGGTTGCTGAGCACCCGTTACGTCAATCCGGAAACCGGCCGCAGCCTGTTCCCGAGCATTGGCTTTGGTGCCCTGATGTTGCGTCCGGGTGAAACCGTGCAACTGCCCAAACGTACCACGCCGGTGGTGTTCCACATCATTGAAGGGGCAGGCAGCATGACCGTTGAAGGTCATCCATCCAGTGCTGGAGAGCCGCTGGTGTTTGTTGAAAAAGACACGCTGGCGGCACCGGGTTACACCGACATCACCCTCAGTAATGCCTCTGGCAGTGAGCCGCTGTTCATCATGACCGCCGATGAAGAGCCGCTGCACCAATACCTCGGCATTTTTTAATTCGAACCCCGTAAATAATCACTGTGGTGGCTGACGCCAGAGCCTTCAGCCGCCAGCAAAGGAGATATCCAGCATGACCGATTCCCTGTTGTTTCCAGCCAAGCCGGTTGTCAGCGCGCCCGTCAAAGGCATTGAAGAACGCTTCCCGGTAAACCGTATTTTCTGTGTTGGCCGTAACTATCTGGCCCACGCCGCCGAGATGGGCGTGGCGGTGGATAAAACCACCCAGGAGCCGTTCTACTTCCTGAAAGACGCCAGTGCGCTGGTTGAAACCGGTGCCACCATCGCCTACCCGGCCAAAACCGCCAACTACCACTACGAGATGGAGTTTGTGGTAGCGATCGGTAAGGAAGGCTTCAACGTCGCCGAAGCGGATGCCGACGACCTCGTTTACGGCTATGCCTGTGGTCTTGATATGACCCGTCGTGACTTGCAGCTGAAGGCACGTGAAACCGGTCGTCCATGGGATCTGGGCAAGAACTTCGAAGAGTCTGCGGTATTGGCCCCTATCGTCCGTAAGGAAGAGGTGGGCGTGATCGAAGACGGCAAGATCGAACTGAAAGTCGGCGGCGAAGTGAAGCAGTCTTCCACTTTGAGCCTGCTGATCTGGAACGTCCGTGAAGTGATTGCTCACCTGTCGCAGTTTTACCACTTGCAGCCAGGCGATCTGATTTACACCGGTACGCCGGAAGGTGTTGGCCCAGTGGTCGCTGGTGATGTGATCACCGGATCGATCGACAAGCTTGGCGATATCGAGCTGACCATTAAGTAACGGCCACACAAGTAATAACGGCCACACATGGCCACCCCGTCAGACCCGCGCCAGAGTGAGCTGGCGCTGCTGCTCTTCCGGCCAGTATTCAGGCCAGAAGAGCGGCAAAAGAACAGCGCAATCAAAAACAACAATTACGTGCAAAGGGCTACCCCATGAACCTGACACTCCGTCTCAGCGCATTACCACGAGCTTTCACTCATACCCTGCTGTCGCTTGGCATCATTGGCTCTGCTGCCATGACCAGCGTGACTGCCCAGGCAGAAACCCTGCGAATGGGCATGGTGACGCCGCCAAGCCACATCTGGAACAAAACCTCCGCCCACTTCAATGACAACCTGAAGGACGCGACCGGCGGCAAAACCAAAATCATGATTTTCCCGCTGTCGAAACTGGGCGGCGAGCAACAGATGATCGATCTGCTGCAATCCGGTGGTATCCAGCTGGCGGTACTGACCGCTGGTGTGCTGTCGAACCGTGAAGAATCCATTTCTGGCTGGTTCCTGCCGGGACTGTTTGACGACGTTGCCGATGCGGCCGCAGCGACCCAGAAAGAGCAGGCTCAGCTGATGCTGAAAAAGCTGGAGCAAGACAAACTGGTGGGCCTCGGTTACACCCTGGCGGGCATGCGTCATGTGATTTCGACCCAACCAATGAACACCGTTGCCGATTTTGCCAACAAGAAAGTCCGTTCGTTCCCGAACAAGGTATTCAACGACTGGTGGCAGGGCCTCGATGCGGCACCAACGGCCATGCCGCTGTCGGAAGTGTCCCCGGCACTGACCACCAACCTGCTCGACGCTGTTGATGTCGACCTTGATGTGGTGGTGGGTTTGAAAATGTACCAGCAAGCGCCGGTGCTGACGCTTACCAACCACATGGCTTTCCCTGGCATTGTGGTGGCCTCGAAGAAATGGTGGGACGGTTTGAGCGATGACAAACGCGCGACCGTGATGGCTGCCTTCAAGGACGCCGAACAGTGGGGCTTCAAGCAACAGGAAGCCGCAGAGCTTTCCAATCTGGAAGCGCTCAAGCAAGCCGGAGTGACTGTTACCCGGTTCGATCAGTCTGTGCTGCAGCCGCTGATGAGCAACATCGTTGAGAAGTACACCAACGAGAATGCTGACATCAAAGCCTTCTACGAAGAAAACAAGTAACAGCCCGATGTGATTGCTGGCTGCCGTGCTCCGGTAGCCAGCAATCAACGAAGTGAGGTAGCTATGCTGGCGTTAATCAACAAGCTGGACAGCGGGCTGGGTTGGCTCGAACGGGGTGTGATGATCCTGTTAACCGGCTCAATGACCCTGATTCTCTGTGCCCAGGTGATCCTGCGGTATTTTTTCAATGCGCCGCTGTTTTGGGCTGAAGAAGTCTCGGTACAGCTGCTGATCATGATTTCCTTTATGGGCGTCAGCTATCTGGTGCATCTGGGCAAACTGGTGCGGGTGGATATTCTGATGCTGGCATTCCCGCCGGAAAGCCGGGTGTGGCTGGTGCGGGCACTGGATCTGGTCGGACTGGTGTGTTTTGGCATTCTCAGCTGGTACGCCAGCGAATGGATCAGCCGTCCGGAAGTGCGCGGTGAGGTATCTGCCACCACCAGTATTCCGCTTTGGTACAACTACTCGGTGCTGGTGTTCTCTATTTATTGCATGACCATCCATCAGGCTGTGCGAGTGATCATTCCCGCCGACAGCGAACTGGCCTCCGAGCCTGCCGCTGCACCGGCTACCGCACAGGAGGCTTCCTGATGGCGACGGTTTCTGCGTTTTTTATTGCCCTGCTGGCGGGCCTGCCGATCTTTATCGTACTGCTGTTAGGGACGCTGGTATTTCTGTTTCAGACCGACCTGACCATGCTGATCAGCTCGCTGCCGATCCAGCTGTATGGCTCTCTGAGTCAGAATGGTTTGCTGGCCATCCCGCTGTTTATGCTGGTGGGCGAGTTGATGAACAAGGGCGGCCTGACCTCCCGTTTGATGAACGCCGCTGATGTGTTCGTGGGTGGCTTTCGCGGTGGTATGGCGTACGTGAACCTCACCACCAACGCCATGGCTGCGTCGATCCTGGGCTCTGCCACCGCCCAGATTGCAGTGATGAGCCAGCTGATGATTCCGTCGATGGTGAAGAAGGGCTACAACAAGGAATTCGCCGCGGCGGTGACCATTTCCGGTGGCCTGCTGGGCCCGATTATTCCGCCATCCATGCTGATGATTATTTACGGCGTGGTGGCTTATCAGCCGATTTCCGACCTGTTTATTGCCGGTATCGTGCCGGGTCTGGTGGTGGTGGCCGGTTTTGCCAGCGTGATTTTCCTTACCGGTGTGATCAAGGGCTTGCCGAAAGGCGAGGGCATGGCCCATCGCAATGTCCGCAAGGACTTGTTGGATGGGCTGCTGCCGGGTGCGATTCCGGTCACCGTGATTCTCTGCATCATCAGTGGCGTAATGACGCCCACCGAAGCCGGTGCGATTGCCTCCGTGATGGCTTTCGTGATGGGCTGGAAGGTTTACAAGACCATTGAGCTGAAAGACCTCGGTGCGGTGTTTGCCTCGGTAGCGACCAGCACCGCGACCATTACCGGCCTGATCGCCATGGCCTCGGTATTGGGTTGGGCGCTGTCATTCGAAGGTATCCCCGACATGATGGTGGAGTGGATTGCCGGCCTGACCTCGTCGCCCTGGGTGTTCCTGATGCTGGTTTACCTGCTGGTGATCGTGCTGGGCATGTTCCTCGAAAGCATCGCCGTGATGATTGTGCTGGTGCCGATCATTTTGCCGGCGGCCATCGGCTTTGGCATTAACCCGATTCACTTTGGTGTGGTGATCAGTCTGGCGACATTGGTGGGGCTGGTTACACCGCCGGTGGGTCCGGGACTGTACATCGCCATGGTGTCGGCGGATCTGAAGATGATGCCACTGTTCAAAGCCATGATCCCGTTCCTTATGGCGATGGCCGTCAGCATGTTGCTGATTGCCTTTATTCCCGAGCTGTCGCTCTGGTTGCCATCTGTTTTGCTGAAGTAGCTGTTTAAAGACCGAGCTGAAAACACCGTCAGGCCCTTTAGGAACTTTGGGCACTTTGGGCCTGACGGTCCTGGCCACTGTTCAGCGCCTCGATATCCTCTCTGATCCATTCACACAAGGCCCGCACCCGGGCCAGTTTCTCATTGCGTTTGGGAACGTGCGCCCGATACCAGCGGTCTTGCGGTGGTATGTCTGTCATCAACGCAATCAGGCTGCCGTCTTGCAGTCCGGCACGAGCAATGTAGGCGGGTAAAATAGCCAGCCCCAAACCTTGCTGGGCTCCTAATGTGAGGGTGTAGTTATCGTCGCTGCTGAGTCGCGGTTGCACATCCACATAGACCGGCCCCTTACTGGATTCAAACGCCCAGGTGTTGCCCTGCGGGCTGAACACCAGACAATCGTGGTCGACCAGATCGGCGGGGTGCTTGGGCGAACCTCGCTGGGCCAGATATTCCGGCGAGCCGTACAGGCCGACCATGGTTGGTGCCAGCGGCAGCTGAACCACGCCGTCGTAGTGCGCCAGTCGGCCGCTGATCATCACATCGATGTTTTCTTCCAACGGACTGACCGAACGATCACTCATCAGGGTTTCCACCGTAATGCCCGGATGGGTCGCCATGAAACGGGTGATCGAACGAGACAGGGCGGCCATGGATATGGTGGTCGGTAGCATCAACCGTAAGTGACCTTCCAGCTTGCTGTCGTCGGTGCTGGCGTGTTGCAGCAGCGCCTCAAATTCCGCCAGACACTGGCGTGCAGAAGGCAGCAAACGACTGCCGGCATCGGTTAATTCCAGCGTGCGGGTAGTGCGGTCGAAGAGCCGGTTACCGAGGGTGTTTTCCAGCTGGGCAATGCGTTTGGCGACCACCGAAGGCACCACATGCAGACTGCGGGCGGCGGCGGTGAAATTGCCATGGTTGGAGACGGCCAGAAAGGTTTTCAGGTTGGTCAGGGTATCCATGGTTGCGCCTCCACTGTGTTGCTATTTTTTCCAAATCGAGATTACAGACTGCTCGATTCTGCATTTTTTATTGCAAAAAGGATTAGATAGCATGATGCCATATCCTGCCAAGCAGCGTCATACCGCGGCTTCCTGAAGCCGTTGGCTGACGCTGAATAACAACCATTGATGCTGGAGCTGATATGCCTGCCAATCTGGTTTTCCTGCCCGGCTTGCTGTGTGACCAAACGGTCTGGAGCGAGCAGCTGAACGCGTTCCCCGATAGCCGTTGTCTGGTTGCCGATTACGGCGAACTGGACAGCATTGAGGCGATGGCGCAGCAGGTGCTGGCAACCAGTCCAGAAGAGTTTGTGCTGGTCGGGCATTCGATGGGCGGCCGGGTAGCGCTGGAAGTTGCTCGTTTGGCACCCGAACGGGTAAGCCATCTGGTGCTGCTGGACACCGGTTATCAGGCGCGGTCTGAAGGCAGCGCCGGAGAGCAGGAACGGGCGGGGCGTATGGCGCTGCTGGGGCTGGCGCAAAGCCAGGGAATGCGCGCAGTTGGGGAGAAATGGGTGCAGGGAATGGTGCACCCCGAGCGGCTGGATCAGCCGGAATTTATTGAGTTGATTCTGGCCATGATTGAGGCCAAAACCCCGGCCATTTTTGCCGCCCAGATCCATACTTTGTTAAACCGTCCGGATGCCACGCAGGTATTGCAACAGCTGACTTGCCCAACCTTGTTGATGTGTGGCCGGGAGGACAGCTGGAGCCCGCTGGCGCGTCATCAGGACATGGCGCAATTGTGCCCCACGGCAGAACTGGCGGTGATTGAGCACAGTGGCCATATGAGCACCATGGAACAACCGGCAGCGGTGAATCAGGTGCTGGCCGACTGGCTCACGAGTCATCACTGAAGCCGCCATAAAAATCACTATAACAATAACCACGTAAGCCGCTATCAAGCTGCAGGACATTTGCCATGACAGAGTTCCATCAACAGATAGAAAGCGCCTGTATCCGCGTGGTGCTGGATGCCGTGCATTTCGTCGACAGCCGTCAGTTCGATCGCTTTGCCCGTTGTTTCAGTCAGCAAGGAAGCCTCTATCGGCCTGGTAATTCGGTCCCACTGCAAGGCCATAAGGCCATTGTTGATGCCTACGAAAGCCGTCCTGCTAGCCGGGTTACCCGTCATATTTGCAGCAATATGCGGGTCGATATCCACAGTGCCAACTCAGCCACGGTGCACAGCTATGTGCAGCTGTACGCCAAGGACACCGCGGCGGATGGCCCGGACGAGCAGCCTGTGCTGAAGATTGGTGAGTTCGAGGACGCATGTGTGCTCGAAAATGGCGAATGGCGCATCAGCGAACGCAAGGCCCGCTTCGTTTTGTAAGCGCGCAATTTCCACCCGGAGAATAACCACATGACCGATATCACCACGGATACCCATTGGGGTATCCCGGGCACCTATGTCTTCGATCTGGCATTGTCGCAGCAGGGATATGCCATTAACAAAATGTGTAACTCGTTAAAAACACAGGCAAATCGGGACCTGTATCTGGCCGATGAAGAAGCCTATATGACGGCTTACCAATTGACCGAGGCACAAAAAGACGCCATTCGCCAGCGCGACTGGCTGCGCTTGACCCAACTGGGCGGCAACCTGTTTTTCTTCCTCAAGCTGGCGGCCACTCTGGGCTATGGGTTGTATCAGATTGGTGCCGAAATGCGTGGCGAAAGCTACGAGGCATTCATGCAAACCCGGCGTGTTGCGGGGGCGGTGTAATGGCCAAAATCGTTGCCGGTATCGGCTCCTCCCATGTTCCTTCCATTGGTCGCGCCTACGACCAGCACAAGCAAACCGATCCCGCCTGGCAGCCTCTGTTCGATGGTTACCAGCCGGTGAAGCAATGGCTGGCCGAAGAGGTCAAGGCGGATGTGGTGATTCTGGTTTACAACGACCACGGCACCGAGTTCTTTCTGGACCGCTATCCCACCTTCGCGCTGGGTGTCGCAGACCGTTACCAGATTGCCGATGAAGGCTATGGCAAACGGCCATTGCCCGAGTTTGAAGGTCACGCCGCGTTTTCACGTCATCTGGCCAATCAGCTGGTGGCCGATGAGTTTGATCTGACCCTGTGTCAGGAAATGGCACTCGATCACGGCTTTTTAACCGCTATGCCGCTGTTGTGGCAGCACAGTGACAACGACTGGCCGGTGAAGGTGGTGCCCTTGCTGGTGAACGTGATCCAGCATCCGCTGCCCAGTGGTCGCCGCTGTTACAAGCTGGGACAAGCCCTGAAGCGGGCGATAGAAAGCTGGCCCGAGGATTTGCGGGTCGCGATTGTCGGCACCGGAGGTTTATCCCATCAGCTTAACGGCGAACGCTTTGGCTTTATCAACGAGCAGTGGGATCAGCAATGGATGCAACGAATCCAGACCGAGCCCGAAGCGCTGGCCGATTTATCGCACAAGGAGGTGATGACGGCCGCCGGTGCAGAAGGTGGCGAAGTCATCATGTGGTTGGTGATGCGCGGTGCCATGGCGGCTCAGGTTGAAGAGGTGCATCGCTTTTATTACGCCCCCATGACCACCGGGATTGGCTTGCTGGCGCTGCAAAACGGTTAAGGACCCTCTGAATAACTCTGCACAGCTCTGCGCGAGTCCTGCAGGTTGTCAGAACAAGGCGGCGAATGCAGCGGAATGGCTGGCCCTTTCCAAATTCGCCAACACCGTTCTGGCGGGCTGCAGGCCGCGCCCTGCGGGGATACCAGGGCATTGCTGACTCTGTGTCGCTGATTTTTGACTTGACCCGTCAAGCCTGCAAACCAGCTTCGTGATTCAGCTTCGCCCTGTCATCCAGAGCGGGCACCGAGTTATTCAGAGGGTCCTTAAGCCGCCGAACGCTTAGCGGCGAATCAGCTTGCTTTGTTCGCCATCGGAGTCGTCGGCTGCGTATTCGTTGGCATAGCCCAGGGTGGCGTTGGCGTGCTCTCGCATCAGGCCTTCGGCGCGTGCGCCCTGGCCTCGGGCGAGGGCATCCACCACCGCATGATGCTGCAAGTGGGCGTAGTAGAAACGGCGAAATTCCCGTTCCGGCTTGCCGGGGTCGACCGCCAGGGCGGTGACGGATGCAAACGGCAGGTGCTGATTGCGGGCCAGCGCTGCTTCAATGGCCGGGTTGTGGCTGGCCTTGATCAGGGTCTCATGAAACAGGCAGTTAACGTCGTGGTAGGTCTCGAAGTCTTCGTCGGTCAGGTAGCCTTTGGCAAACAGCGCATCGCCGTCTTTCAGGCACTGGCTGAGCGTTGGCAGCACGTTTGGATCCAATCCGCGTTCCACCGCTTGTCGTGCGGCCAAACCTTCCAGCACCCCACGGACTTCAATCGCGCCGGTGATCTCTTCATGGGAGGTTTCCCGCACGGTATAGCCACGGCCAGTTTTGATCAGAAAGCCTTCCTGCTCCAGCTCCTTGAAGGCAATGCGCACCGGCATCCGCGAGACGCCCAGCGACTCGGCGGTGGGGATCTCGGCCAGCCGTTGGCCACCTTTGAGAATGCCGTCGGCAATTTGTTTGCGCAGGGTAACCAGTACCTGTTTGCCGGTAGAAGCCATGACGATGGAAGTCCTTGGGTCAGCGTTGTTGTTATTGGATCCCGATTGTATGTCAGCCGCTCAAAAATTGCCTGTATGGCGCGGTTTTGAATGTTTTTGGATCCCAAAAAATACCTAAAATGGATCCAATTGAGCCAATAAAACCAAATTTTGCTGATCTGGATCCATATTTTCTATCTAATTGGATCCAATTGGCGAGCAGAGACAAGCGCCGACAATAACAACAAGAGAGGTCACCATGTTTATCAAGAATGCCTGGTACGTTGCCTGTACCCCGGACGAAATTGAATCCAAGCCGTTGGGCCGCACCATTTGTGGCGAAAAGATGGCCTTTTACCGCGACGAAACCGGCACCGCAGTAGCGGTAGAAGACTTCTGCCCCCACCGTGGTGCGCCGCTGTCGTTGGGCTATGTGGAAGACGGCAAGCTGGTGTGTGGTTACCACGGTCTGGCGATGGGCAGCGACGGCAAGGCCGCCAGCATGCCATTGCAGCGGGTACGTGCTTTCCCGTGTGTGAAGTCGTACGCGGTGATCGAACGTTACGGGTTTATCTGGGTGTGGCCGGGCGAAAAAGCCCTCGCAGACCCGGCTAAAATGCACCACTACGAATGGGCGGAAAGCGACGAGTGGGCCTATGGCGGCGGATTGTACCACATCCACTGTGACTACAAGCTGATGATCGACAACCTGATGGACCTGACCCACGAAACCTACGTGCACTCCACCTCCATTGGCCAAAAGGAAATTGACGAAGCGGCGCCGGAAACCAAAGTGGATGGTGAACAGGTACTGACCCTGCGCGAAATGGAAGGCATCAAGGCACCGCCATTCTGGCAAATGGCCATGCGTGCCAACGACCTCGACCCCGAAGCCAGCGTGGACCGCTGGCAGATCTGCCGGTTTACGCCACCAAGCCACGTCATGATCGACGTGGGTGTCGCACTGGCAGGCAAAGGCGGTATCAACGCCGACCAGAAAGACCGCGCTTCCAGCGTGGTGGTCGATTTTATTACCCCGGAAACCGAAACCTCCCACTGGTATTTCTGGGGCATGGCCCGCAACTTCAAGGCCGACGATGCCGAGCTGACCGCCAGCATCCGTGAGGGGCAGGGCAAGATTTTTGGTGAAGACCTCGAAATGCTGGAACGCCAGCAAGCCAACCTGCTGCAGTGGCCAGAGCGGGAATTGCTGAAGTTGAACATTGACGCCGGTGGCGTACAGTCCCGTCGCATCATCGACCGCCTGTTAGCAGAAGAGCAGCACGCTGACGTGATTGCCTCCGATGCCCAGCGCCGCAACGTGTCGTAACGGGAGCTGGCCATGAGCGATCTGATCGACGTTGAAATCCGTGCTCTTGAGCAGCAATCCGCCCGGGTCACCAGTTACGAGCTGGTGACTCTCGACGGCAAGCCGTTACCCGCCGCCAATGCGGGGGATCATATTGATGTACATATTGCTGTGGATAACGGCGATAACCTGATTCGGCAGTATTCCCTTTGTGCCCAACCGGGAGCGCAAGGCTACCGCATTGGCGTGCAACGGGAAGACGACGGCCAGGGCGGTTCCCGTGCCATTCATGCCCAGTGGCAAGTGGGCACCCGGCTGCAAATCAGCCCACCACGCAATCTGTTTGCGCTGGTCGACGGTGCCAGTCACTCGATTCTGATGGGCGGCGGCATTGGCATTACGCCGGTGTTGTCGATGGCCTGGCAACTGCACCAGCAGGGCCGCTCGTTCGAGCTTCATTACAGCGTGCGGTCACTGGCGGAGGCAGCGTTTATCCGCGAGTTGCAGCAGTCGCCCTTTGTCGAGCGTGTGCATCTGTACATTGCCAACGACGGTGGTCGGGTCGATATGGCCCGGTTGCTGGTGCGTCCGCAGCCGAATACCCATCTGTTTGCCTGTGGCCCGGTGGGGTATATGGACGCCATCTGGCAAACCGCCGACACCATGGGCTGGAACCACAGCAACCTGCACCGCGAATACTTTGATGCCCCGGCCGTTGAAACAACCTCTGATGAAGCGGCATTTACCGTGCGGCTGCACAGCAGCGGTCAGGAATTCGAGATTGCGGCAGACCAATCCATTGCCGCAGTTTTGATGGAAGCGGGGGTCGACGTGCCAGTGTCGTGTGGCAAGGGCATTTGTGGTTCCTGCATGACCCGGGTGGTCGATGGTCAGCCCGAACACCGTGATCTTTATTTGACCGAAGAAGAGCAGGCTTCCAATCAGTGGATCACGCCTTGTTGCTCTCGGTCAGCATCCCCTTTGCTGGTGCTGGATCTCTGATCCGCCCGGCACTGCTCGTAATAACAATAAACCTGTCAACCAAGCGCAATAACTATAAAAAGGCAAAGGTATGAAGATAAAAACCATGATGGCAGTCCTGCCGCCGCGAGCCTCGGCTCTGGCCAAATCCGTCGCAGTCGCCCTGTCGCTGGGCATGGCGTCCCATGCTCTGGCAGCAGAACCGGAAGTTACCCTGAAGCTTCACCATATGTCGCCACCGGCGTCTAACGCCCATAGCAACTTCCTTGAGCCATGGGCCGAAAAGGTGATGAAGGAATCTAACGGCCGTATCAAGATTGATATTTACCCGTCCATGCAACTGGGTGGCAAGCCACCGCAGCTGTTCGACCAAGCACGCAAAGGCGTTGCCGATATTGTCTGGACCGTGGGGGGTTACACGCCGGGCCGTTTCCCCAAAGCCGGTGTGTTTGAACTGCCGTTTATGGCGACCTCTGGCCGGGTCAGCAGCATGGCTTTGCAGCAATACGCCGAGGAGGAAATGCAAGACGAGCTGAAAGACGTTCATCTGCTGGCGCTGCATACCCACTATGCCGGTTCTATTCTGTTACGCGACAAACCCGTAACCAAACTGGAAGACATGGCGGGCCTGAAAGTTCGTGCCCCTAACAAATTGATGGCTGAAGCGCTGGAGCTGGCGGGAGCATCACCGGTTTTCCTGCCGGTGCCGACGCTGCCATCTGCCATTTCCAAAGGCGTGGTGGACTCTGCCTTGCTGGCTTATGAAGTGGTGACGCCGCTGAAAATCCATGAAATGACCCAGTACGCCACCGAGATCACTTCCAAACCGGGCCTGTACACCCAGTTCTTTGTGTTCGCCATGAACAAGGACAGCTACGACAAGCTGCCAAAAGACCTGCAACGGGTGATCGATAACAACTCCGGCATTGAAACCGCCGGCTGGATTGGTCAGGTGTGGGACGACGCCGAAGTGCGTAACCGCAAGACCATGGTGGCCAACGGCAACGTCATCAACCAACTGTCGGAGGCCGAAGTTGCTCGCTGGAAACAAGTGATGCAGCCCGTAACCGACCACTGGATTGAGGAAATGGATGACGAAGGCTTCGACGGTAAACAGCTGTACCAGAAAGCCAACGACCTGATCAGCAAGTACGAGAAAATCGCTGAATAACCGGTGGCATAACACCACAGCAGGGTTTCGCCACCGGCCGACGCACCCGGGTATTGCACCACCCTCGGGCGCTGGCTGGTGGCGAATCTGTTTTGGGTAGGGAATAAGCTATCCGGGAGAGTGGGCCGTTGGTGTATCTGTTTTAAGGTGGGAATTTGTCCGGGAAATGAAATGGACCCGTCCCACCCTAAGCATGTGCCATGATGAAGTTGCACCTACATCAATTCGGCATCCAGAGTAAGTGGGAGGGTCACATGACCAAGCTTAATACGATCGGCATTGATTTGGCCAAACAGGTTTTTCAGGTTCATGTAAATAGCTCAACAGGAAAGAAGCTGATCAGCAAAAAGCTCAAGCGACATCAGCTGTTGGATTTCTTACGGCAGCAACCAACTGCACTGGTCGCGATGGAAGCTTGCTCAGGAGCTCACTACTGGGGACGCTCAATCAAAGCATTAGGACACAAGGTTAGAGTGATCCATCCAACTTATGTGA
>NZ_AUGV01000017.1 GCF_000422845.1 Oceanobacter kriegii DSM 6294 | reverse complement strand
GGTTTTCATAGGTAACTCTAATAATAGGTTACAAGTAACTAATTAATTACCTATCTGTAACCGTTTCCAATCACTCGGAACCCCTGATTCTATGCGGGCTACAGGCCATAAGCAGCAACTCGCAACCCTTGTAACCTTTTTCCGATGCAGTCGGGATTTTCTTTAAAAATTGGTTTTCACGCGGGCGTGCGCATGCGCGTGCGTAAAAGCTGGGAACGTTCTGGGAATGAAATCGCGGGTGAATTGCCCTTGGCGTTGTCCAAAGCCACTGATTTTCTTATACTTTTTCCGGGTTTTAGGCGTGGGCTAGGTTTCAAATCCCTATCTCTCCGCCATTATTTAAAAACCCCGCTTAGGAAACTAAGCGGGGTTTTTCGTTTGAGCTGTTTAGGGGAGGGTTTCAATCTCCACCGGACAAGCGGGAATTGAGCTGATCCATCTATTCAAGAGCATCAGACAACTGCTGATCTACAGCAATCATGAGTGTATCAATAGAGGAAGTACTATCTGAAAAGACTGGTTCTTCTATGTCTTGGTGTTGCAGCGTATCGGTTGTTGCGAAGAGCATGATGTCCATCCTTGAACCTCGAATATCCGAAGAATCTAACAGAGTGCCGTTTACAGAAAAAGATTTCACACAGCGTCCGTTGACCCAAATGGATTCTACCCCGTTTTCACGGGGTAGAATCCTCGTCGACCCGGCCTTCAAAATGGCCACTCAGCTGCGATACCGTGAGGTTCCAATTCTGAACCTGACCTGACAGATGAATCAGCGGAAGCCGGTAGCAGCCAGATCAAGTTTGGATCACTACAAATTAGGCTTCCAGCTTTTCCATCTCGATAACATGCCTATTAACGTTAGCTTCGCTATCGCCCATTAGGTTGCCATCCTCATCAAGAATCGGAGTGTCGACCAGAGCTTTTAGCAGCTGAGCATATACAATGGTTTTGGCCACGTGTTTCTTTTGCTCATCACTGAATTCCCGATAGTCCGTACCGGCATCATTAATGATGGCTGAAAGCCCACCGACATATCGGCGACATTTCGTTCTTAGTTTGGAGATGGTATTGGTTACAAGGGTGGTTAAATTAGATATGCCAGTTAACTTTGTAACGGTTACTTCTATCTCTGATTCCAACTCCCTTGCTTGAGATCGATTGGACTTGGCATCGTTCAGCTTTTTCTCAGCCTTTGCTCCAACAACGGTCCCGAATATCGCAAGAGCAGGGCCAGCTACGAGGCCACCCAAAACCATAGTGCCCATGGCCATACCTCCGCCTCCGGCGGCCAAGCTGCCACCACCCAGCCAGGCGAGAGTTGCATTGGTTGCAGCAGCTCCCCCAAGACTGCTGATAGCTGTCCCTGTACTTGCAGAAGCCAGCATCATGGTTCCGCTGTAGGCCCCAAAAGCTGTCATGCCTCCAGCCAGGGCTCCAGCTCCTATACCAGCTGCACTAGAGGCGAGCATCGATACGTCATTGCGTATTTCTTTAATGGCATAGTCGTCGAAATCGGAAAGTTTTAAGTCTCCAATGTCTTGCTCTATTAACAACTCAGTGTTTTTTAATTGACCAAACACTTCGACAAAATCACTAAGGTTTTTGGTAATTGCCGAGAATTTCTTTTCACCCAGTTCTGCAAGCGCATCATTGGTTGCTGACCTCGTACACTCGAGGTTTTCTTGGGCATTTCGTACGATACGTTCAGCTTCGCTATTGATGGAATCAGCATCGTGGCTATCGCTGGCTGCGATGATAGACTTTCCAACTCCATAGAGACCTACAGCGCCCAGTGCTATCAATGGTAACATGGCGGTATCCTTATTCGTTGATTAATTCGAGTGCTTCTTTGTGGGCTTCTATAATCTTTACAACCTGATCTTCAAACTCTGCAACAAGGTCGTGCTCGAAGTCGAGTAATTCCGCAATTTTGTAAACTATTCTTTTCTCGTTGTTATCAAAACGTCCATCGGCGTATGCCATGCCAAGCAGTTCAAAGATCATGGCTTTTTTCTGTTTGCTAGAAAGATTACTTCCTTGTTTAAATGCGATGAAAGTATCTCTCTTGTGTCTTTTGATGGTATATGTGTCGGCAGTATTTTCTGTGAGTGTATTGCTATTTCCTGCAAGTGCGCTAGCCAGGAGATAGGCACTGGCACTGGCACTGGCACTGGCACTGGCACTGGCACTGGCACTGGCACTGGCACTGGCACTGGCACTGGCAAGATGGTCATCGGTATGTGGATTTATATTATTTTCTTTATCTCCATTTATGTATGCAGTGATAATATTCATTACTGATTTTTCTAACGTTGCTAGCAAAAAGTTGGGGTCTGAGCTGATCGCTTCTTTCAGGGAGTCGTTATTGATGTCATTCACGTCCTTCCCAGACTTTAATAGATCGATGGATTTCTGGGATTTGTATTCCTTGTCCTCTAGTAATTTCTCCAGTTCTGATTCCAGCGTATTTGCCAGAAATTGTGGAAGTTTGCTATGAGAGAATCCTTGGTAGAGTTCGTTAAGAACATACATTATGTCGAGATATTTTTTCTCATTATCTATTTCTATCTTAATGCCCATTTCTGCGGCAAAAGAATATAGTTTGCTGATTTCGGCTTCGGAAATATATTTTTCTGGATTGTCTTGGAAGTTTACGATTTCTTCTGTGTCTTTTGACGCAAAAGCAACTGCTGCAGCCAGGTTAAGAAAAAAGTGTTCGTGACCTTTGATCATTCCTAAAAACATAATTCTTCCTTTAAAATTTGAATGTTGTATTGCTGTCCATGAAGTCGTCAAAATCATTCATGGTATGAAAAGGCATCGTTGCCCCGAGAGCATCTGAAAAGCGGGTTGCAGATGCAAAGAAAATTTCCATGTCGGGGGAGTGTTCTTGTAGAAATAGATCGCTCGACAATGAAGAAAATTGATCCGACTTTTGTTCAAAAATAGATCTTATTTTGGCGCTATATGCCGTATTGAGCTGTATGGCTGCCAGTGTCTGTTGTTCGACAAGACGTAGCCGTTCCTTTGACTGTTTTGCTTCTGCGAGCGACTGGCTTAGTGATTGGCAAAACAAGCCGGACATGGTTGAGCCGACCATGCCTCCAATGATGCCACCCAAAATAGGGATGGGGATCGCTACCTGGCCAATAGTTGCGAACATGCTTGAACTGATCATTCCGCTTGTGGTTTGACCAACCTGGCTCAGTAGCTCTATCTCATTAATTTCACCTTGGGCATAGGAGGTGACGATGCCACCTAAAGCTAATACGCTTGAAACCACTAATGAGGGCAAAGCTGTTTTTGAAAGGGCTCGTACGGCATCCGTGCTGCTTTGTTGCATAGTTCCCTTCAGAGCAGACCCCACAAAAGCAGTGGCATAACCAACACCAGCAGCTTTTGCAGTATCTCCAGCAGTCGAGACCAGAGCCTCTGACAAGTCCTTATCTCCAGAAGCGACAGCAAGAGCGTTGCTAACCAGGGAAATGCTACCACCTATAGCCGCCCCGAATTTTGCGCCTTGAAGGCCAGCCTTGTGGCTATAGCTTGCGATATCGATAACAGTGGCAAGATTCGGATGTTCCCGGTAGAAAATAGCTTCGTCTGTTGTCAGTCCGGAGTCTGTGATTTTGCCTTCCAGTTGCTCGTAGTTTTCGGCATCCTGACGGTGTTTGGCTGCCAGCTCTGTCTTTCCTTGTTTTTCAAGGCTGTCTGCCTGGGATCTTAGTGAGGCAGCTTGCTGGCGGCAGGTTTCCCGAGCAGCTTCGACTTGTTCGCTTGGCAGGGACAGCCTGTCCACTTCCATATAGCGGGATAGATCACTTCGGCCGCCATTGCCGTCACCTCGGGCAATCTTCTTGAGAAGATCATTGTAATCAGTAACAAACTTCATTTGTTCGCTACTGCCTTCCAAAACATTTCCATTTAGTGTTTCTACAATGTCGATGACAGGGTGATTTTTGCCGAATTGAGAAAAGTCTTCTGTCCGAGAGGCTCTTGCCGGATTGCCATTGACAATATTTTCCGCGTTTCTATGGCTTACGCTGGCTATTTCAGCAGAGAATCCAGCTTGCTGCTTAATATTCTGGTCACGATAATTTTCATTGACCTTGTAACCTGCAATATCACGAAGACCTCTGTCTAGCTTAACTCCTGACTCGTGGTCAAATCCCCTTAGGCCTTTCAGGAATTCAGCATTGGCAGAACCATGTCGGTCGATATTTTCTATCTGAGAGAGACCAATCAGAGTGTTGGTGTTGGTTTTGCTTTTCTTACTCATGACCTGATCCACATATGTTCTGAATTCTCATAGAGCTCTCGATAATTGCGTTTCTCCATTCGAGTGGCTCTACAACTTCGATTTGGCTGTTTAGGCTAAATACCCACCAAAGACTTTCCTGATTATCGGGAATGCTAGCGGTCAATTCCTTCCAGTCAGCATCTAAAATATCTGAATTTTTTTGGATTTTTCCTACAGGGGTTTCATTTAGGTGGTTGGCTATTGATGATGAAATTCTTGCCTTGAGAGCAATGTGTTTCCCTTTCCTCCCCCATCCAGCATTGCCTGAGGCTATATATTGATCTAATGAAAAATTATTCGGTACAGTCGCTCTCTCAGATGTTACTTCTACATAATGGAAACGCTTGAGTGCGTAGCAGTTGATATAATCATATTCTCGCGCTCTCGCCACCAGACATGTTGAATTATTTCTAACAATGAGCCCCAGAGGATGTAAATCTATTTTCTTGGGCTGTTCAGATCCTCTACATTTATATTCAACGTTAATCTTTTTTTGTTCTAGCAAACACGTTGTAATCGCCCCCCAAACCTTG
Source organism: Oceanobacter kriegii DSM 6294 (assembly GCF_000422845.1). Taxonomy (GTDB): domain Bacteria; phylum Pseudomonadota; class Gammaproteobacteria; order Pseudomonadales; family Oceanobacteraceae; genus Oceanobacter; species Oceanobacter kriegii. The sequence continues at coordinate 139,443 of NZ_AUGV01000017.1, read as the reverse complement.
CTATCAATGATAGGATCTTTATATTGAATCCTATTGGGGATATGGCAAACCTTTTCTTTCCAAAGATGAAAAAGATTTCCTTTTTGGAAATCAAGTTGCTGATTTGCACTAACAAAATATTTTTTTAACAATTGAGAGTACTGAGCTCGCAATAACTTCGCCAATGTGTCGCTAGACAAAGCCCAGGCAAGAGCAGTTTTATTGTCAAATACGGGTGATTTTTTAGAATGTCCAGCTGCCATGTACCAGCCAAATGGCTTGTTTTCAGTGTCTTGATCTAGCCCCAAAAAAACAGCATCAAGAATCCGTTTTAAGTCTCGCTGAATAGTCCGTTCTGAGACTGGGTAGCCTTGCTCGGTCAGCTTTTCATGTAATGTTTGAGTTCTGATTTTTCCAAGGTATTCAGGGATCAGGCGCAGCATCACAATAAGGCGAAGTAGTGTTCCAAATTCATGGTGAGCTTTGTTTTTGGACAATTGCGTCTCAACCAAGAAGTTCTCTGAATCCAATTGCATAACGGTCCCTACATCACTAGTGATAACTAGTTTCATCTCTGGCTAAATGTCAGCTTGTCCGAGCGTATGTGTTCTCGACTGAAGGGGAGTGATTTCAGTCTCTTCTTCCGTTATGGGTAAGATAATCTGCCCTGCGACAAATCATGTCGCATGTTTCTTTGGAAGGCGTTTAGGCAGGAAGCGGCAGACTTGATCTTGAATGCTGGGCTTGGTCTTGGTACGGGGAGACTCAAGCTGAAAGAGAGTTTATTGATCATCCACAAAGTCCCTGGTACATAGATTGGCCCAGGAGATATTGAAAACGGTCTTAGACTCAAGGTTCTCATGTCTAACTCCTTTTACGACTTGAGAAATAACGAAGCGAGAAGAAACTAACGCTAGTATGCAGGAAGGTCAAGAAGTCTTGTGCTCAGTTCCTTGCCTACCTGATGTGGTAAATGAGGCGCCTCGAGCGAAGTTCCAAGTAGCTAATTTATCACCAGATACACAAGATCTCCTATAGCTGACCAATCCTGCGGAAAAGGGCTGTTTCGTAAAGCCGATGATTTACTGGTTTGCGGAGTCGAAAATCAGGCTGGCCGCTTCAAATTTGAGCTCGGGAGTTAAAGAAATGGCATTGCCATTTCATTTAAAACCTCTTTGGCGCAAGGTTTCCTATCAAGGGGTGGGATTATTGCATCACTAAAGCCGACAGGGGGATATCAGCTCAATCCCGGACTAGCTTGAGCGATATTGGGGGAGATGGGTTCGATGATGGATTTGTCCCGTCCTGATTGCAAAGGCACCTGCGGTCAGAGAAAAGTCATCCTCTATCAAGCCGAATGACGTGGAGTGATGTGGATGTCCAATCCAAGCGCTTTCAGAACTTTGGCAATAGGCAATAGTTCCAAACTCTGGGCTTGATCGTGGGCGCAGCGCTTTGTAGAGACTTTCACGGCCCTAGCCACTGTCGTTGGCAATCTGGGTCATACCTCTGGCTTTAGCTACGTAACCCAGGGCTCGATTAAGTTCGTCGATATCACCATCTTCCATAACCAAACTCAGATAATTGGCAATATCTTCTTCTATCTGCAACTGTTCTGCCATATCAAACTCTGGCAGATCCCGGATGCAAATTGATTTATTCATAATCAGCCCTCCAGCCGCTTGGCTAATGCCTTTGCGTCTTTGATGTCTCGTGTTTGAGACGATTTGTCACCACCACCCAACATGACGATCAGTTCTCCGTTGCGCTCAACGAAGTACATCCTCCATCCTGGCCCAAAATGCTCACGCATTTCCACTACATCGTCACCGACAGATTTACAGTCGCCAAGATTGCCTCTCGATGCCTTTTCAAGGCGCCGACTCAAGTGCATTCGAGTTATACTGTCCTCCGAGCACTTGCACTTACTCGATGTGCTTGAGCAGCAAGGGCTACTGGCAGCTGCACTTGGAACATGCGTTAGAGACAAAGGTGCCGCGTTTGGCGGATTGAGCTGATTATTCGTTGGTGCAGCACGTGCATTCTGAGGGGTTCGATGAGCGGCGCCCATCCTACGACTTCTTCAGCTCGGACTGCCATTTTAAGCGAGATACGGAATCCACAGCTGCTTTGAATATCACCTGAGTCTCGACCTGCGCCCCCCGGATTTCTTCATGGTCCGGATGACGGAATTACAACTATCTATAGGTGAGGAGAGATCAGTTTTTAACATCCAGCGTTTGCTGGATGGCCATACGCTCCAAACCCTCAACCATCTCAGCTGCTAACAGGTCGCCGCTGCGCTGCATGCGCTGGTAATGCGCCAGTGTGCGCTGACGATAGCGGGTGGCGATATCCTGCGCTTCGGGTGTTCGTGGCTGCCAGAGTTTGTCGCCAAGGAGTGATACTGGCGGGTTTTGTTCCGGGGTTGCCTCAGAAGTTATTTGCCTCGCCTGCGCCGTTATCGTCAACACTTCATAAAATCGTTTGTTTTCTTCCACCAGCTGTTCTTCAAGGCAGTAGAAGTCAAGTTTGATCAACGCGCGGCGCAGGTGTTGCGGCCGATTGGCTGGGCACAGCAGGTATTCAATGTTGGCCTTTGGGTTTCGACGATGGATGGCTTCCAATAGCTCTGCGGTAAGGTCGCCACCGACGCCAGCGATGATTACCAGATGACGAGCGCTGTCGCTTGAATCAACCTCAGCGATTGGCAGATCAACAACGTCGATGCAGTGGAGTCGCCAAGACTGGGATTGCCCCACTGCGACAGGGAAGCGCTGTCGCAGCTTGCCCTCAAGTTCGGTCATCAGCGCAGGTACGATATCAACAAAGTGCATCGCAGCGTCGATCTTGTTCTGTAGTAACGTCATGCCGAGCAAACCGTGGTCGCAACAGCAATCCCATAGGTGGTCGTAGCCCGCCGGAACTCGTTCGACGAGGTGGTTTATGCGTTTGCCAATTTTCAAGAAGATCGCCTTTGTGTGCCGCAGAACCTGAATGCGGGGCGATTATGCGCGACTCACAAGTGAATGCCTATCAGAGCGGAATCGCAGCCCAGGCAAGTTGCTTGGGCTTTGGGGTTTATTCAGACAAGGACAACAGCCCCTCATCCAGCCGGGCACCCTGAATGTTGATGGCAGACAAACGCTGCTCGATTTCGTCGAGGTCATTTGCATCCAGTGCCAGTCGCTCAGCTGCCAGATTTTCTGTCAGGTACTCACTCTTATCCATTCCGGGAATGGGTACGATCCAGGGTTTCTGAGCCAACAGCCAGGCCAGTGCGACTTGCACAGGCGTCGCTTCTTTACGGCTGGCAATATCCCGCAACATGCTGACCAAAGGCATGTTGGCGGCGATGGCGTCCTTGGTAAAGCGCGGGAAGTTAGCGCGCAGGTCGCTTTCGCTATCAAACGTGCTATTGGTGTCGATGGTGCCCGTCAGAAAGCCTGTGCCCAGCGGGGCCCAGGGTACAAATCCGATCCCCAGTTCCTCGCAGACTGGCAAAACCTCGGCCTCCGGCTCGCGAGACCAGATCGAATATTGATTCTGAACGGCTGCTACAGGATGCACCGCATGAGCACGGCGAATGGTATTGGCTCCGACTTCTGAAAGGCCGTAATGACGAATTTTGCCTTCTTCGATGAGTTCCTTCAGAGTGCCAGCGACCTCTTCGATAGCAACTGCCGGATCAACCCGGTGCTGGTAGTAGAGATCAATGCAGTCGGTATCAAGGCGCTTGAGCGAAGATTCCACAGCACGACGTATATTTTCCGGACGACTGTTAACACCGGTTATCTGGCTATCTTCCAGCTGGAAACCGAATTTGCTGGCAATACTCACCTGATCGCGCTTGCCTTTGAGCGCCTTACCCAATAGCTGCTCGTTAATATAAGGACCATAGGCCTCAGCGGTATCGAACAGGCTAACGCCCATTTCAATTGCCTGATGAATAATGCGAATACCATCGGCTTCGGTAACGCCTTTGCCAGTGCCATAACTAAGGTTCATCACACCCATACCAATGGCAGATACGGTCAGGTCACTATTGCCCAGTTGACGTTGTTTCATTCGTTTTTCTCCAATTCTTGACTGGGCTTACTGTATCCGGGCAATTGAAGTCGCTCCGCCTGTGGTTTGCTGTAAATGTTGTGGTTTTGCTATTTTTGCTCGCCCTCACTGGGTTAACAGGAGCCGCTCGATGCCATTCATTCCGGATCAAACCAGCCCCGAAGCATTGGGCGATTTCTCTCCTGCCCAGCGGCTACTGAACAGCGAAGGGGATGCATGGCGTGATGTGCACCTATCGCTGTATCGGTTTCCGGACGACTTGCACGAGTTCCGTATGCCGGGTGTCAACGAGCCTTATATTGTCTGGATTCAAAGTGGCGCTGCAGACACCTGGGAACGGATTGAAGGGGGAGAGTGGCAATTAGCTGCCGAGAGCCGGGCAGGTACTTTGTACATCACAGGCTCCTGCGAACCCTATGATTTTCGCTGGCAAAGACGCTCGGATGATGACTACGAATTGTTGCTGGTGAGTCTGTCGCCAGGGCTATTTACCAAAGCCCTGCAAACCTGCTTTGGGGGAGAAGCCGTTTATGCCGAACTGCAAGACTGCTCAGTGGACGATGATGCTGTCATGGTGAATCTGCTGAGTTGTTTGCAGGACGAGGCTCAACAACTGGAATCCAATTCCCGATACGTCGCCGCTCTGGCTGAAGCCCTCGCCATCCATCTGGCGCGTCGATACACGCATCAAGCAGCCTGTGGCAGCAGTCGGCAAGAGGCTGCCAGCCGGCTGCCCACCTGGAAGCTGCGTCGGGTGATTAACTGGATGCAGGATCATCTGGATGAAGAATTCAACCTGGCTCGATTGGCTGATCAGGTTGACCTTAGCGAATTCCACTTTAACCGTCTGTTCAAGCGTGCCACTGGCCTGCCACCATCGCAGTACCAGATCAGGCTACGCATCGAACAGGCCAGGAAGTTACTGCGGGAGACGGACTTCAGTGTGCTTGAGATCGCCAATCATGTCGGTTACTCAAACCCAAGTCATTTTGCGGCCCTGTTCAAAAAACACGTTGGTGTCAGTCCCAGCGTGTTTCGCCAACCCGGTTGATGTTAAAGCTGACTCAAACTGCCGCTTGCTCAGACTGGCCGCTTGCTTCAACCGGCTCAAGCATACCGGCAATATACAACGCAGCGGAGCGGCCGAACGCATTCAGGTCATACCCGCCTTCCAGCACTGCAAGGCAGGGGGTGTTGCGTCGCTTGCAGTAGCTCTGAATCCATTCACTGATCCAGAGGTAGTCGGTGTCTTCGAAGTTGAGCTCGGCCATTGGATCTTCCTTGTGGGCATCGAATCCAGCCGACACAATCACCAGTTCAGGTGCAAATCCTCTTAATGCCGGTTCCCACTGTTCAAGCACGCCTTTTTTGAAGGCTTCGCCGTCCGCACCCTTATCCAGATGCACGTTGACCAGGTTGGTGTACTTGCTCTGCTCGTAGTGCGTGTAGGGGTAGAAGGGGTGTTGAAAGGCCGACAGCATCAGAAAACGCTTGTCGTTTTGCAGAATATCAATGGTGCCATTGCCCTGATGCGCATCGAAGTCGAGTACAGCAATACGCTGCAAATGGTGAACGTCAGCGGCGCGCAACGCAGCGATGGCGCTGTTATTGAAGAAGCAAAACCCCATCGACTTGCTACGCTCAGCATGGTGGCCGGGCGGTCGGATGGCAGCAAACGCGTTGCGATGCACTTCGTTCAGCACGTCGTCCAATGCCTGGGTGGTGGTGCCAACAGAGTACAGTGCCGCTTCCAGCGAGCCTTTGGTCATGGGAGTGTCTTCGTCCACCATGATGCAGCCATGTTCGGGTTCAATCAGATGCAGCTGGTCGACGTAGGCCTTGCTGTGGGCGCGCAAGATATCGGGCAAGTGAGCCGTTTTGCCTTCGTGAATGGCTAACTGGTTCCAGATGCCCGTTTGTTTCAGGGTTTCTTCCAGCACGGTAATGCGATCGGCCGTCTCCGGGTGGTCCTTGCCGGTGTCGTGTCCGAAATGCTGGTGGAATGCGTAATATCCTGTGCTCATGTCGACGTACTTTTACTCTTTTTCTTCAGTGTATCCAGCAGTTACACTCAGGCCAACTCAACTAAAGGATCAGTCTGCATGGGTACACGCTCTTTAGAGTTGTTCTTTCGACCCAGGGTAATTGCTGTTATTGGCGCGTCTGAACGTCCCGGCAGTGTTGGCGGTGCGGTGGTGAAAAACCTGCTCAATAGCGAGTTTGGTGGCACCATCATTCCGATCAACACTCGCGGTTACGACGAAATTTACGGCGTTCCGGCATTAACGCGAATAAGTCAGTTAACCACTGTGCCTGATCTGGCCATCATTTGCACACCGGTTGAAACCGTGCCCAAAGTGCTGAAGCAGCTGCACGGCAAAGGTGTTGGTGCAGCACTGCTGCTGACCGGCGGTATCGATCGCAGTCGCTCGTGGCAATATCGTCCGGCATCCGATCGGCTGGAACAGGTTATCCAGCAGACCAACATCCGTATTCTGGGCCCTGACTGTCTGGGACTGGTGTTGCCATGGCGCAAGCTCAATGCATCGCTGCTGCATGTGCCTGTGCGAGCGGGCAATATTGCTTACATCGGCCAGTCCGGCACGCTGGCTTCTGGCGTGCTCGACTGGGCATTCAGCCGCAACGTGGGGTTTTCCCATGTGGTTACGCTGGGCAGCAATAACGACGTTACCTTTTCTGATTTGGTCGACTTCATCGTCCAGGAACCCCATGTACAGACCATTCTGGTGCAGCTGGACGAAATTGGCTCCGGCAAGGCATTGGTGCGCTCTCTGCGAGCGGCGTCCCGCCACAAACTGGTGCTGTCGGTCAAAAGCAACCGTTTTCCTGGCAATCCTTTAAACCGGGTCAGTCCGCCCAAGGGACTGGCCAGCCGCGACATTCTGATTGATGAAATGTTGGCGCGGGCAGGGGTGTTGCGGGTAAGCGATACCGACGAGATGTTCCATTGCGTCGATACCCTGCGTCGCCAGCGCGAATCCTTTGGCCCGCGATTGGCGGTCATTGCCAACGGCCGTGGCCCGGCGATTCTGGCGCTTGATCGTCTGCTGCAAGATGGTGGCACGCTGGCCGAGCTGTCGGACGAAACTCGCACCCATTTGCGTGGTTTGTTGCCAGAGTATGTGCGTACCGGCAACCCACTTCTGCTAAATCCGGAGCTTCAGCCGCATCAACTGGCCGCCGTCGCCAACACCGTGCTTGCCGACAAGCAGGTGGATGCCCTGTTGGTGATCTACATCCCCGGCATCGGTACCGACCCGCTGGCCAACGCCGAAGCGCTGGTAAAAGTAGCCCGCAAGTTCAACAAAAGCGTACTGACCAGCTGGATTGGCGAATACTCGGTTGAAACAGCCCGTGATCATTTTGGTGCCAACAGCATTCCGACGTTCGACACCCCGGACAATGCCATCAAGGCGTACATGTACATGGTGCGCCACCAGCTAACCCAGGAGCTGCTGCGCGAAACGCCATCCAGCCTCGAGATTCCGATCTCATCGGGCTATATGGAAGTTGACCGGGAAATTCAGGAGCGTCATCGCCCCGGTGACTACCTGCTGCCCGATTGCGCCTGGAAGTTGCTGAAGGCATACGGCTTTGCGTTTGCAGAAAATCACTATCGCACCACCTTGTCGGAGCTTCTGGACGCTGCCCACGAAATTCCAGACCCTTGGGTGTTGCGAGTGCACCACCGGGATTATTTGTACCCCTTCGCGTACGGCAATAACCCGCGTGAACGCATGCGCAGTGTTGTGCGAAATATTCAAAGTGAGGAAGAATTGCTGGAAGGCGCAGAGAAGCTGGAATCTGCCATTGCCGAGCGCTTCCCGAAAAGTCCGGTATTAGGGTACACCGTGCAAACCATGCACCGGGCGCTGGATAACCTGCAGTTCTCGTTTGGTATTGGTCGCGATTCTGAGATTGGCCCTTATTTGTTCTTTGGTGGTGGTGGTACCACCGCTGACACGTTGGTCGATCGCCAGGTGGCACTGCCGCCACTGAACGCAAATCTGGCAGAAAAGTTGATCAAACGCAGCCATTTCTACGAAGTATTGCAAGAACGGTCCGAAAACATTGACCGCGAACTTGTTACACTCGAACGTTGGTTGGTGGCGCTGTCGCACATCGCGCTGAACCACCCATGGTTGGCTGGCTTGGAAGTTAACGCCATTCGCCAGAAGGTGGGCCACTACATTGCCATTGGCATCGCGGGCGAGGTTGGCCCAGCGGTGAAAAGTGCCATATTGCCGTACCCAACCGAGTTGGAAAGCCAGTTCACGGGCAAAAGCGGTCGTCAGTTTCAGATTCGCCCGATTCGTGGCGAGGACGAGCCGTTACTGGAGCGTTTTTATCGCCAGCTCAGTGCGGAATCGCTACGCCTGCGGTTCTTTGGCGCTCGCAGCCATTTTGACCACAGTGAACTGGCGCGCTTTACCCAGATTGATTACGACCGGGAAATGGCCTTTGTGGCCTTCGACGACAACCAGCTTTACGGCGTTGTGCGGGTCTTTATCGATGCCGACGATGTTGCCGGGGAGTATTCGGTGATTGTCGACGACACACTGAAAGGCGAAGGTCTGGGTAAGCATTTAATGCAGGTTATGATAGATTACCTCACCGAACGAGGGGTGCTACAGGTTTACGGCACCGTGCTGCCGCACAATAAACCCATGTTGGGTTTGAACCGTAAACTGGGCTTCACACTTCACCACGACCATGAAGAAGGCGTAGTGGAGGTGACCAAGAACCTCAATCCGCTGAAGTATGCCTGGCAAAGAAAACGTATGTATCCTGCCTCATAGGCAAGAGCACCTGTATCCACGCTGTCGATTGACGGCCTTTAGAATCAAGTGGGGTATCCTTTGATTTCTGTGTTAGTTGTAGATGATCACGAGCTGGTTCGCTCCGGGATCACAGCAATATTGGCTGACGCAAAAGGAATTGAAGTGGTTGGACAAGCTGAGTCCGGGGAAGACGCTGTTCAGTTTGTAAAAGAGCATGAGCCAGACGTTATTCTGATGGACGTTCACATGCCCGGCATCGGCGGGCTGGAAGCGACTCGAAAAATCACCAAATCCTGGCAAGACACCAAAGTCATTGCCGTTACTGCGTGCGACGACAACCCGTTTGCCCAGCGTCTGCTTCAGGCCGGCGCATCGGGTTACATTACCAAGGGTGCGGACGCCGACGAGATGATCATGGCGATCATCAAGGTGCAACACGGCCAGAAGTACATCAGCACCGAAATTGCCCAGCGCATGGCACTGCGACCATTCCAGGAAACCAGCCAGAACCCGTTCGATGAACTGTCGGAACGGGAAATGCAGATTGCCCTGATGATCGTTAACTGTCAGCGTCCGGCAACCATCGGCGAAAAGCTGTTTTTGAGCCCCAAGACCGTGAACAGTTATCGCTATCGCATTTTTGAAAAACTTGGCATTGATGGCGACGTTGAACTGACCCGCCTGGCCATACGACACGGCCTGATTGATCCCAACAGCCTTGCGTAATACATGTCTGAATTTGATATCAAGTCATTCCTCGGCACGCTGACCCAGCGTGCCGGTGTTTACCGCATGTATTCAGACAGCAATGAGCTGCTGTATGTCGGTAAAGCCAAAAACCTCAAAAACCGTGTTTCCAGTTATTTCCGCGCCCGCGGATTGAATGCCAAGACCGTTGCCCTGGTCAGTAACATTCATCACATCGAAATCACGGTAACCGCCAGCGAAGCGGAAGCCCTGCTGCTTGAGCAAACCCTGATCAAGCAACATCGGCCGCCGTACAATATCCTGCTGAAGGACGACAAATCCTACCCCTACATTCATTTGTCGAGCCACGAATATCCGTTGCTGGCCTATCGAAGGGGCAAGCGCGTCAGTCGGGGTGGTGAATACTTTGGCCCATACCCCAATTCCGGGGCAGTGCGAGAAACACTGAATTACCTCCAGCGCCTGTTTTTGATTCGGTCTTGCGAAGACAGCTATTTCAATCATCGCAGCCGGCCTTGCCTGCAGTACGAAATCAAACGCTGCTCCGCACCCTGCGTTGGCATGATCAGCGAGCAGCAATACAACGACGATATCAATAAGGCCCGACGGTTTTTACAGGGTAAAAACACCGAGCTGGTGTCCGAATTACAGCAAGAGATGATGAACGCATCTGCTCAGCTGGAATTTGAACAGGCCGCCGATATACGTGACCGGCTGGAATTGCTGCGCCGCATTCAGGAAAAACAAACTGTTGAAGCGGGTAGCAAGAGCGCCGACGTCTGGGCCATTGTCGAGTTTGAAAACGTCATCTGCATTCACCGGCTGGTGTTTCGTCAGGGTCGTCTGGTTAATAGTAAAAACTATTATCCAAACAACCCAATCGGTGAGCCACTGGATGAACTGATGCTGGATTTTGTCGGTCAGTTCTACCTGTCCGATATGTCGGGTGAAGGCTTCCCGAAAGAACTGATCATGGATTGCGAGCCAGATCCGTCCACCGCCATTACTGAAGCGGTACGACTGCGAGCTGGCGCCGTGATAAAGCACAGCCGCGGCATTCGTGGCGAGCTGCGGCGCTGGCGTGCCATGGCGGAAGAAAACGCCCGCACCGGCGCCCAGGTGAAAATTTCAGGTCACAAGGAAAGTCTCAAGAAGCTTGAGTCCGTGGCCAGCTTGCTGAGCCTTTCGCAATCGCCAACCCGTATCGAGTGCTTCGATATCAGTCATTCAAAAGGGGAGGCGACCTACGCCTCTTGCGTGGTGTACGACACCGAAGGGCTGGCCAAGAAGCGTTACAGACGCTTTGGTATTAAAGGTGTGGCGGCGGGTGATGACTACGCAGCGCTTGATCAAGCCGTGAGGCGCCACTTCACCAACCTGAAAGAACAGCAGGACCTGCCGTCGGTGTTGCTGATTGATGGCGGCAAAGGACAAATAAACCGGGTTAATCAGGTTCTGATTGAGCTGGAAATAAACAATGTGGCCTTGTGGGGTATATCCAAGGGTGAAACACGGAAATCCGGTTGGGAATTTCTATGGGAACCTGACAATCCTCAACCTATAATGCCCGACGCTCACGACGACGGATTCCGCTTGCTGCAATTGGTCCGGGACGAGGCGCACCGCTTCGCCATTACCGGCCACCGCAAACAACGGGCGAAATCCCGGGGCAGCTCAACTCTGGAAGACTTGCCAGGGGTTGGTCCCAAACGGCGTAAGGCATTATTGCTGCATTTTGGCAGCCTGAAAAACATGAAAGGGGCACCGCGGGAAGAATTCGCCAAGGTGCCGGGTGTTAGCAAAAAACTCGCAGATCAGATTTTCGCACAGCTACATGGCGAGTAGTGACATCGATTATTGCTAACCGCAACTAAGGTGGTACCAGTGACAACATTGAACATCCCGAACATGCTCACCCTTGGGCGTATTGTAATGATCCCGCTGATGGTCATCAGCTACTACTGGTTGGGAGACGGCGGCAAGATTCTCGCCGCGGCTATTTTCGCCCTGGCCGCCGTGACCGACTGGTTTGATGGTTATCTGGCTCGCAAACTGAATCAATCCACCCCCCTGGGTGCTTTTCTGGACCCGGTAGCCGACAAGCTGATTGTGGCAGCAGCGTTAATGGTGCTGGTGGAAGATTACGCCGTCACCTGGATTACCATTCCGGCCATGGTGATTGTTGGCCGTGAAATTGTGATCTCGGCCTTGAGAGAGTGGATGGCTGAGCTGGGTAAGCGCGCTAATGTGGCGGTATCTTCGCTGGGTAAAATCAAAACCACCTTGCAAATGGTTTCTATCATTCTGCTGTTGGCCGCCCAGGACATTCACGTGCTTGAGTGGCCCGGTGTGATTGCCTTGTTCGTTGCCGCAGTACTGACGGTTTGGTCCATGCTGATTTACCTGAAGGCAGCCTGGCCTGAGCTGCGCTCTTGAGGTCATTTTTTGCATCCGTCGCTAAGTCCCTAAAAATAAAGAAAAAAGTTTTAAAAAAGGGGTTGACGGCTGAGAGCGCATCCTTATAATGCGCACCATCTTTTGCGGGAATAGCTCAGTTGGTAGAGCACAACCTTGCCAAGGTTGGGGTCGCGAGTTCGAATCTCGTTTCCCGCTCCAGATTTTATAGATGTATTTACACGGTGTTCTTCACCAGTCTTCGTAAATCTTCTATATCTCTTCCCTGTCTATCAGGAAAGGAAAAGGCGCGATAGCAAAGCGGTTATGCACTGGATTGCAAATCCACGTAGGCCGGTTCGACTCCGGCTCGCGCCTCCATTTTTCAAATCCCTTTTCAGGTATTTGTTCTGGTTCAGCCCGAATGGTGGAATTGGTAGACACAGGAGACTTAAAATCTCCCGACCTTACGGTCGTGCCGGTTCAAGTCCGGCTTCGGGCACCATTGTTTCATATCCCAAATATTCCCTTTAGATACTTTTCTTTCTAAAACAACCACTTACGGTTGACCTGTCGCTTTTCGATCATCCCTACCTGTTCTCGTTTTTCCCTGTTTGCTAAGTTTTTTACGGTGAAATTACGTTTTCTCTACGCCGAAACACTATCAAACAGCACTCAGTACATGCCTGGCGGCAAATGACTACACCCACCGATTGAATACAACAGCATTGCGTGTTCTCCTGATGCCGTCATTCCGCAACACGGTAACTGTTATGTCATTTCAATCCCTAGAACAGCTGTTAGGCCAACAGGCTCGTGGTGAACTGCCGCCCGTTAGTGACTGGAATCCGGATTTCTGCGGCGACATCGACATCCGCATAGACAAACAGGGCACCTGGTATCATGAAGGCAGCGAATTCAAACGCGAGAAACTCGTCAAACTGTTTGCCTCGATCCTGAAAAAAGAAGGCGACGAGTACTTTCTGGTAACGCCAGTTGAAAAACTTCGCATTCAGGTGGAAGACCTGCCTTTTCAGATCATCATGATCCACAAGGACGACGATGGCCTTCAAGCAGCGACCAACATGGGCGACATGATCACCATCGACCAGCAGCATCCGATCACGCTGTCGCAGTTTGATGACGGGGAAGTACCCGAGGTGGAAATCAGAAATGGCTTAAAAGCCCGTTTTAACCGCAGCAGCTATTACCAACTGGTGGATTTGGCAGAAGAAAGAGCAGGGCTGTTTGTTGTGTCCAGCCATGGCTGTGAATTTGTTTTAGGAGAGTTCTAAGCTCTTCCGCGGCATGCCACTGAAATTTCGCGAAGCCCACCAGCGCAAGCCAATCACTGACCAGCGCCAATAGGAATCACCTTGCCGTGCCCGCGGACTTTTCTGCGGGACAGGATGTCTGATTTTTTACGGGCATCGATTACCATCCAGCCGCCGTATTGAATATCGAGCGGATCAAATCGATAGCCCACTGGCGCAGCAGGCGCGTGCTCAGCATTTTCATCGGCCGATGCTACGGGTAATACCCAATCCCAGGCCAAATAACTTTTGTGAGTGGATTGATGAAGCTCGCAATTTACGCCCGCCGAAGAGATCCCCATGCGCGATGCCAAATACGATGCTGGCGACTCCAAAGACTCGAACTCCAACCAGGCCATATCCACCCTGGCGCGCTCAAAGTCAGACAACACCGCTGCGGTCGACCGTTGCTCTGTTGTTATCTCAGCACGTGTTTCTCTCGCCAATTGATCCTGCAAAGACACGGGCAACGCGTCCGAAGAGTAGGCCAGCCGAACCACTTGATCCGCTTGCGTCCCGGTTAATGCCTCCGGCCTGATCAGCAAGCAAGACCACACCGCAGTGACTGACCCCCCCTGCGTGTGTGCATGTGCTTTGGTATTGCTATTGGTGCTGGCATTGGCATAACGATACACATCAACCTGATTGATCGGCTGCTGCTGAACCACATCGGCAACATACTGCCCCGAGTGCTCATGGGAGACAATTTCGAGGTAATCAATGTCTCCCTTGCGCAAGCGGTCATAGCCTGCGGCTTCATTCGGGATCAGGTAGATATTGATTTTTGCCGGACGAAACCGCTCGGCAAACATGGGCAATTCATCACCAAACCAACGCTCATTGCGACTCAATGTGATGCGCTCGCCCGCCACAAGACGACTGATGTAATAGGGCCCGGTGGTTGGCTCCGCATGCCAACCCTTGTTGTCATAGCGAATATCGGACTGCCGCCAGTAACGATGGGAATACAGTTTCAAGGCAGCCAGCTGATGCATGGTTTCGGTATCAAGCGGCTGGGTCAGCGACAGACTGAAGTCGGTGTCGTTGTGAATTTCAACCGCACCAACACCGTGATTCAACTGGTCGATCAACCAAGGAGTAGAGGACGATTTGTCCGTCAAAAACCGAAAGGTGAACGCAACGTCTGCTGTTGTTACCGGGTAGCCGTCGGACCAAATTGCATCGGGATTGACCCTGAAGCCAATACGCTGGCGGTCCTGACTCAGCGTCCATCCTGCTGCTAACGCAGGGGCCCAGCGTTCTTTTGTTGCGTGCTGATCAGCACCACCAGCAACCGGGAACATCAGCGGCAATTGCAGTTTTTGCAGCAGTGTAGAAAAAGGGGAATCTTGCTCTGAAGGCAAGCGGGTCAAACGGCCACCCGTGTAAGGTATGGCGGTTCTCAGTACGCCAGATATATCCGTCGTGCTCATGTCTGGAGTCAGAGCAGCGGCGGGACCAGAACCAGCAGAGCTATAAGAGCCATCAGAAGCGAGAGCGCTGCCAGAGCGCAGAGCGGGGCTTTCAAGCGAATGCCAGCTGCCATTCGCCTCTGCCATGAACTGTTCAGGTGTTAGTGGCACATCCTGCACAACCAACTCGGCATTGGCCGACGACACAGAAAAGCCCGCAAGAGCAATAAAAGCCGAATAGACTGCCGGAAAAACAGCTAACGAGCGTGATTTACAGCCCCGACAGAACGAAGCGTGGAGTTTTTTACGATTGAAGCGAAAGGCAAAGCCCATTTGTATTTCCTTTAGAAAGAAGTCCAAACAGGCTCCCAATAGCCCTGCCAAGGTTTGTTTAGCGCACAACGTTGACGTAAAGCAGCAGCTTCATCCCAGGTTGCAGGTACTTGCTGCTGGTGTCGTTCGGGTTCCATTTGCGGATGTCGTTCACACCCACCCGGAATCGACTGCCAATACTGGCCAGAGAATCCCCCGAGCGCACCGTGTAGGTGACCCGGCGAATCTCCTTACGGCCCGAGCTTTGTGTCGCCTTGGTCCAAATCGTCAGGTTTTTCCCCACGGTCAATGGATCACCCGGCGCCATACCGTTCCAATGAGCAATTTGTCGTGAGGTCACGCCATATTTCTTGCCAATCCCCCAGAAAGAATCGCCAGAACGTACGGTGTACACCACTTTATTAGTGCCACTTGGCTGGCGATTGCTACGGGTGCGATCCAATCGCTGGGTCAAGCTGTATGAATACGCCGCCTGGCCTTTCATAGCTCCCGGGATCAACAGGGTTTGGCCCACGCGAATGGTATTGCTACTCAGGTCATTAACCCGCTTGATAACATCAACTGTAGTCCGAAATTGCTTGCCGATGGTTTGCAGGTTGTCACCAGACTTCACCACGTAACGGTTCCACTGCACACGTTTGTTGCTTGGCAGGGCGCTCAGGCGAGAGACAAACTCATCGTAAGCCTCGTACGGAACCAGCACTTCATGCGGGCCGTCAGGGTGGGTTGCCCAACGGTTAAAGCCCGGATTCAGCCGATAGATTTCTTCCAGTTCGGTATTGGCCAATTCGGCAACCTGCGTCAGGTCAATCTGACCGCCAGTTTGCACCACGGCAAAATAAGGTTCGTTAGCCACCGCGGTAAACGGGCTTTTGTATCGCTCCGGATATTTCAGCAGCTGCGCCAATGCCAGCAATTTGGGAACGTAGGCTCGGGTTTCTTTTGGCAGTTCCAGATTCCAGAAGTCCGTGGCCATACCCCTGTTGCGATTCTTGCGAATGGCTTTACGAACTGTGCCGCCGCCGGAGTTATACGACGCCAGTGCTAATTCCCAGTCGCCGTCGAACTGGCGCGACAAGCTGCTTAAATAGTCCAGCGCCGCATTGGTTGCTGCACGAATATCCCGACGGCCGTCGTACCACCAGTCCTGTTTCAGGCCAAAATACTTGCCCGTCGAAGGAATAAACTGCCACACGCCGGAAGCACGGCCATGACTGTAAGCAAATGGATCAAAAGCGCTTTCAACGATCGGCAGCAGGGCAATTTCCCCGGGCACGTTGCGGGCTTCGATTTGTTCGGCAATGTAGTACAAATAAGGCTCGGAGCGCTTGGTAACGCGCGCCATGTACTCGGGGTGCTTGATGTACCAGTCGCGCTGGGCCTTCAAGCGTGGATTATCAACATCCAGATCCAGCTGAAAGCGATCAAGGATACGATCCCAGACGTTCTCGGTGGTTTGAATGCTGATGAATTCCTCCGAAACAGGGGTGTCGGACACCTGTACAGGCTGGGCACTGGGTGCCCATACTTCTTCAGGTTCCTTGGGGCTGGTGGCACTGCAGCCGGTGACAATAACCAAGGGAGCCAGAATTGTGGGTAGTGAGATTAAACGCATGTGCTTAAAATGTCTGAATGTTCGGCCGACAGTCTAGAGATTGCGGTTAGCCTCAGCAACAAAGCATCACATCGGAATCGTAAAGGGAGCCTCGGCAGTATGGGCGTCAGAATCAAATCGGAAGCGTACAACCAATGGCTGACATCGGCGTCCTGCAAGCGCCTGTTGGCCATGGAAGCAGGCTGGCTACGCGAGGTTCTGGTCGATTTGCGGGGCCAGCACCTGCTGTATTCGGGCATCGACAGCACCCCCCGATTTCTCAAGCGCAACCGCATGCGTCACGCCTTTGTGATGGGTATGCCGTGGGCCAAGGACAACCATTGCGATGCTCGCATGAGTGATGATCTTTGGCCGCTTGCTGACGAATCCGTCGAAGCCGTTATTTTGCAACACAGCCTCGATATGTCGGTACGTCCACACCAAATGGTGAGAGAGGCCTCACGGGTGTTGCAGTCCAGTGGTTACCTGGTGATTGTGGGCTGGAACCCCTACAGCATTTTTGGTGCCTCCAAGGCTGCCATGACGCTATCTGCCAAATTGCCCTGGATCGCCAACTGCGTGAGTTCCAACCGTTTGGAAGACTGGCTGACCTTGCTCGACTTCCGCGTCGAACGGGTGTCCCATATTGCTCATCTTTGGCCACTTAGAATGATCACAGAAAGTGCCAGCCGACGCTTCGACCGGGTCGCCGCTGGCCATAACTGGCTACCATCAAATGCCTATATACTGGTGGCCAGAAAGACCGTTGCAGGTACAACGCGCCTGAAACAAAGGCGCTGGAGTCTGCGGCCGGACTTTGTGCCGACGCCAGCCATTGCCCGGCTGCCGGCCATTCATAATATTCAACCCACAGGCAACTGTTTTAAACAATGAAAGTAGAGATATACACCGATGGCGCCTGTAAAGGTAACCCTGGCGCTGGTGGCTGGGGTGCACTGCTGCGCTTCGGAGAAGCAGAGAAAGAATTGTTTGGTGGCGAAGCCAATACCACCAACAACCGGATGGAGTTGATGGCTGCCATTCAAGGGCTTGAGGCACTGACTCGCCCTTGTGAGGTGGTACTGACCACCGACTCCAAATACGTCAAACAGGGTATCCAGCAGTGGATGGCAGGTTGGAAACGTAATGGCTGGAAAACCGCATCCAAAGCACCGGTCAAAAACAAGGACCTGTGGGTGCGACTGGATGAAGCCTGTAACCGCCATCAGGTAGAATGGCAATGGGTTAAGGGTCACGCCGGTCACGCCGAAAACGAACGCGCTGACCAGTTGGCCAACAAGGGCGTCGCCAAGGTAATGTCATGAGACAAGTCGTACTCGATACAGAAACCACCGGTATTGGTGAAGGTCACCGCATCCTTGAGATCGGTTGCGTGGAAGTTATTGAACGAAAATTGACCGGTCGTCATTTTCACAAATACATCCACCCACAACGTCCAATCGACGAAGAAGCCCAGAACGTTCACGGTATTTCGATCGAATGGTTGGAAGAACAGGGCAGTCCGGTATTTGCCGACGTTGCTCAGGAATTCATCGACTTTATTGCTGGCGCCGAGCTGGTGATTCACAACGCCGCGTTCGACGTCGGCATGATGGATGCCGAATTCAAACTACTGGGCCTGCCTGCCACCAGCACCTTCTGTAGCGTGCTGGACACGCTGAAACTGGCCCGCGACATGTTCCCGGGTTCCAGGGTTTCCCTCGACGCCTTGTGTAAGCGTTTCGATATTGATAACAGCCACCGTGAGCTGCACGGGGCTTTGCTCGACTCCGAGATTCTGGCCGACGTTTACCTGTTCATGACCGGTGGTCAAACCGACCTGATGCTGTCAGTCGATGACGATGGCGACGATGATGGAGCCAAACTGGATCTTGAAGCCTTGACATCCGCTGCCGCCGGCGCAGAGCTGTCGATCATCACAGCAACCGACGCGGAAGTTCAGGCCCATGAGAAATTCCTGGAGCTGATCGACAAGAAAAGCGAAGGGGCTATTTGGCGGCAGATCTGATTCGTATAACTAACGTGTGACTGACGTCTGAAGCAGCACGAAAGACAAACAAAAGCCCGCTGGAACAACCATTTCAGCGGGCTTTTTAGTGCCGGGAATCTGGGTTCTGGCCGGTATTACAGCCAGTGTGTCACTGCAAAGTAACCAACACCCGTCATCACAACCGTGTACGGCAGCGCCATCACCACCATACGTCCGTAAGACAGACGAATTAACGGCGCCAACGCCGAGGTCAGCAAGAACAGAAATGCCGCCTGGCCGTTGGGTGTCGCCACACTCGGCAAGTTCGTACCGGTATTAATGGCGACCGCCAGGGCATCAAACTGCGCCCGGGATATTTCACCCGCATCCAGAGCCGATTTAACCTCGGAAATATAAACCGTCGCCACAAACACGTTGTCACTGATCATCGACAATATGCCGTTGGCCAGGAAGAACACACCTGGCTGGGATGACGGTTCAACATTACGGGTATCAAGAATCCACTCAATAATAGGCGTGAACAAATGCTGGGAGTGAATCACGCCAACAATCGCAAAAAACACCACCAATAACGCCGTAAATGGCATGGCTTCTTCAAACGCCTTACCGATTTGGTGTTCTTCAATAACGCCGTTGAACGCCGTCAGTAAAATAATTACCGCAAGGCCAATAAAACCGACTTCGGCCAAATGAAACGCCAGGCCAACCACCAGAAATACCGCAACCAGCCCCTGAACCACCAACTGCAATTGTTGCTTGGGTGCCATCTGCTCGCTCTGACGACGGTCGTAGTCTTCCAGGATGCCGCGCACTTCAGCTGGCAATTTGGCGCCATAACCGAACTTGCCGGTTTGTTCCAGCAACACACAAACCGCCAGGCCAGACACCAATACCGGCATCGTGATTGGCGCCATGATGGTGAAGAAGACAAGGAAATCCCAACCGGCCACTTTGGCAATCAACAGGTTTTGTGGCTCACCAACCAGCGTACACACACCGCCCAACGCCGTGCCTACTGCACCGTGCATCATCAGACTGCGCAAAAAGGCACGGAACTGATCCAGATCCTGACGGTGACTCTCACGTAATTCTTCGTCGTTACCGTGATTGTGATCAACGTTGAAATTCTTGCCGCTGGCAACCCGGTGATAAACGCTATAAAAGCCAACCGACACACTGATCAGTACCGCCGTCACGGTCAGTGCATCCAGGAACGCCGACAGCACCGCAGCTACGACGCTGAACAACAACGACAGCATGGTCTTGGAGCGAACGCCCAGCAGAATTTTGGTAAACACAAACAGCAGCAGGTCCTTCATAAAGAAGATACCGGCCACCATGAACATCAGCAGCAAGATCACCGGGAAGTTGTGCAGTGTTTCTTCGTACACAACTTGTGGGCTGACCATGCCCAGCAGAATGGCCTCAATGGCCAGCAAGCCACCCGGTTGCAGCGGGTAGCATTTCAGAGCCATGGCCAGAGTGAAAATGAACTCGACAATCAACAACCAGCCAGTGATATAAGTGCCCAACGTATAAACACTGACAACATTGAATGCGAGGAAAGCAAGGATGGTTTTCTTGTACCAAAGCGGAGCATTGCCAAGAAAATTCCCCATCACTGCGGTGTGTAGCGACGCGATCATTATTATTTCCTTCTTTTGGGTGCGGGAAATTTAATGAGCTAGGGATAATTTTCAACTGCCGACGGCTTCAATACTGTCGTAAAGCACGAAAAATATACTAATTGAGTAAGAAAAGCGTGATTAGGGGCAGGAATCTTGTCACATAGTAGTGATTAAAAAGGGTTAAAACGTTTCGCCATCAAAGGGTTATACAGATAGAATAACCCCAACTTTAAGCTTGGAATTGCGATTGGTCGTCATGGCAGAACTACAGACTGTAAATGAAGAAACCCAGTTTGCTGTATCGCTTAATCTCGTTAAGAGTGAAGTTCTCAACGCACTGGATTCTGCAGCCAACCAGCTGGATTATTATTCAGAAACAGGCAACCCGGATCAGCTGAAGGCATTTCTTGCCGAAATTCAGCAGATTCGTGGCACGTTCAAAATGCTGGATTTCAGGGCAGGAGAGCGCCTCTGTGAGGAGTTTGCCGAATCCGGCCGTCACGCCCGTGGTGAAGCCCTGTCGAACGCAACACTGAATGCTTTCACCCAGGCCATCGTCTACCTCAAGCGCCTGGTTGAACTGATGGCTGAAGGTTCGCCAACATCACCAAGTCTGCTGATTCCTGTCATTAACCAGATTCGCCGCAGTCGCAGTGATGCCGCACTGCCGGAATCCTATTTCTTTCTGGTCAATCTGCGTCCGCAAATCTCCACTCCGAAGGCCATTGCCGAAGCGGCGCGTTTCCCGTTTCGTCGTGCTCGTCAGATGTACCAACTCGGCCTGCTGGGCTTGATTCGCGGCCAGGGACGTTTTGGACCAGTGCAAGTCATGTCGCGAGCGGTAAAACGCTTTGAAAAGGCCAGCCAGGGCGTTGCGTCCTGGACTTTCTGGCACGTGGCATCGGCGGCTCTGGAAGCCCTGTCACAGGAAGAGTTTGAAATCACCCCTGCACGCATGGCGTTGCTGGGTCAGCTCGACCGTCAGGTTCGCCGCATTCAGGAGACCGAAGGTCGCTACTTCGCCGAGAAACAGCCCGACTGGCTGCTGAAAGAATTTGTGCATCTGGTGTCGCTGGCGAAGCCGGAAAGCGAAGCCATTCGCCAGGTTCAGAAAGAATTCCAGGTTGCCAACGGCATCAAGGAAGAGCAACTGGCCGAGGCACGTAACAAGCTCTCCGGCCCGGACGGTTCAGCGCTGGAGTCACTGGCACTGGCCCTGCAGGAAGAACTGCAAAAGGTCAAAGACCAGATCGACCTGTCCGAACGCCTGGACCTCAGCAGTGAAGACTTCCAGCTGTTGCTCGACAGCATCCGTCGCATTGGCGACACCCTGATCATTGCCAACAATCAGGAAGCCGCAGAACGTGCATCCCAATTGGCACTGCGTTTGGAAGCCGCTGGCCAACCCGGGCTGCGTGAGCACGGCGACGACATTGCCGATGAAATCATCCGTCTGGAACAAACCCTGCACTCGATTACCTCCAAGCACCTGGCGGAAGAGTCAGCCGTTGACCCGGTCAGCCTCAACGAAGCGCGCATTGCGATTCTGTCGGAATCAATGACCTCATTGGCGATGGTCAAGCGCGCAATCGGTGCGTATCTGGAATCCGACGGTGAAGTACTGCACGTTGCCAACGTCAGCAAGAGCCTGTCGGACGTTGCCGCAGCACTGCTGTTTATGGGCAATGAAACCATGTACGACATTCTGAAATCCCTGCGTGACTTCGTTGACCACGATGTTCAGGACACCAGCAAGGTGATTGAAGAGCACAAGATGGAAGCCTTTGCCGACGCCATTACCGCTGTCGAGTACTTTATGGATTCCCTCAATGGCCAATCCTCAGGGGCAGACGAAGCCGTTCGTCTGGCCCAGGACAGCCTGGCTCACCTGAAAGGATAATTTGCCATGCTGTTATCTAGCCTGCTGGGGTTTGTTGCCGTTGTCATGCTGTTGATCCTGATCGTTGTCGGCGTGATGTGGATCGGCAAACCCTGGGTCATTCAATGGATCAAAGGCACCGCGGGTATACTGCTGCTGTTTGGTGGTTTTTTACTGGTGTATTCCGGCGTCGACCTGTACAGCTACAAGCAAGCCAACGGCATTCAGCCTGCGGTCACCATCAGCACCTATAAGGTGGGCGATCAGACATTCGACCTGTCGCTGGTGGACGAAGAAGGCAACGAGCAACGCTACATCGTCAAGGGCGATCAGTGGCAGCTGGATTTCCGTCTGCTGCGCTGGACCGGCCCGATTGATTCACTGGCTGCCGCACCGGTCTACCGCATTGACCGCTTGAGTGGTCGCTACCTGTCACTGGAGCAGGAGCGTACCGCAGAGCGTACAGTTTATGGTCTGGGGCAGGGTGGCTGGATCGACGTATGGTCGGTTTTGAAAGAAAAGGGCTTTTGGCTCAAGCCGGAAATGGGCAGCGCTGTCTTTATGCCACTGGTTAACGGCGCAACCTTTGCCGTTACTGTATCTGCCAAAGGCGTGGAAGCAGAAGCCATGAATGACGTGGCTGCCAAGGCGTTGGACAGTAACTGGTAAATTTGTAAACCGCTCTGTTTTTAGAAACACCCGGACGGACAGCAAAAGAAAACACCAGAAACAAAAAACGGGCCAGCGGCCCGTTTTTTGTTGGTTTGCAATGCAATCAAGCCGGGAAGATTTCACCAATCTTGGTTGCCAGCATCATGTCGCCTTCAACACGCAATTGGCCAGACATGAAGGCCTGCATGCCGTCGGTTTCACCGGTAGCGATACCCGCAAAGGTTTCAGTGTTCATGATCAGGGTAACGTCAGCGTCGTCGTTTTCACCCTGGCCTACTTCACAGGCACCGTCTTTTACCACGATGAAGTAATCGTCGCCGTCTTCGATGTTGAATTGGAAGGTGGCGTTCAGGTCGTCTGCCGCGTCGGCGTCAAAACGGCTGTTCAGGGTGTTGATGATTTCAGAAACAGAAGTCATTGCTTGGTTCCTTATTGTTAATGTGGCAGCAATTCGCAGGCAAACTGTGGTTTTCGCCAACGCTGTTTGTCGATTGCCACTCTAGGCCGCAGCCTTGCGGGTGTCAACCAGAATTCATACGGTCGTTTGAATTCTGTTCAGGCATTTTTCCGTATCTCACTCTGGGGTAGACTAATCGTCTTACTCAGATAAAGGTTTATCGCGTGGAATTCATTTCGGAATATGGTCTGTTTCTATTAAAGACCATCACTCTTGTCGGTGCCATCGTTCTGGTCATTGGCGCCATTGCTTCTGCAAGCTCTCGCAATAAAAACAGCGCCCAGGAAGGCGATATCGTCATCAAACGACTGAACGACGACATCGAAGATTACAAGGATGCCTTTGAAGACGCCATCCTCAGCAAAGAAGAACAGAAGGCGCTGAACAAGCAACGCCAGAAAGAAGAGAAAGCCAAGGCCAAGGCGGAAAAGAAACGCGCCAAAGACGGCCTGGAATCGACAGAAACCCGCAAGCGCATTTTTGTATTGGACTTTAATGGCGACGTTAAAGCCTCCGAAGTGGATTTGCTGCGCCACGAAATTACTGCGGTACTGACCCAAATCGAAAAGGAAGACGAAATCGTTTTGCGCCTGGAAAGCCCGGGCGGCATGGTACACACCTACGGTCTGGCGGCCTCTCAGCTGAAGCGTATTCGCGACAAAGGCGTTCCACTGACCATCTGTGTTGATGAAGTAGCCGCCAGTGGCGGTTACATGATGGCGTGCCTCGGCAACAAGATCATTGCCGCTCCATTTGCATTGATTGGTTCCATTGGCGTTCTGGCCCAGGTGCCAAACTTCCACCGTCTGCTGAAAAAGAACGACGTCGACTACGAATTGTTTACCGCAGGCAAATTCAAGCGCACCGTTACCATGCTGGGCGAAAATACCGACAAGGGCCGTGAAAAATTCCAGTCTGATCTGGAAGAAACTCACACCCTGTTCCGTCAGCATGTGCAGAAATTCCGCCCTCGTCTGGATGTAGACGCGGTGGCGACCGGTGAAGTCTGGTACGGCCAACAGGCGCTGGAAAACAAGCTGATTGACGAGGTGGGCACCAGTGATGACTACATCGTTAACGCGTGCGCTAATGCCGACGTTTACAGCGTGCGTTACGAGTACAAGAAAACCCTGCAAGAAAAGCTGGGGGTCGGGGTTCAGGCCGCTATCGAGAAAGCCATGACCACCGTGCTGAACCGCATTCAGCAGCAAAACGTTAGCAAGAGCTGATCTTACCTGCTTAATCAGACTCTGCTGAGGTTTAACCTCAAGCCAATAAAAACGCCCGTTAGATTCGTCTAACGGGCGTTTTTAGTTATGACCAAACAGACTGTGCGACTCAGTCTCGTCGCAACTTCTCGGACACAGCAATCGGGTTGGGGTAGTTGAACACCACAATGTAACTGCTGACCACAAAGGTAATGATCGCCGTGGCCTGAATCAGCAACGAACCTTGCTCCGACAGCAGGCCACCTTCCAATGCCATAAAGGCAATCAGCAAGGAAAACTCACTGATTTGCCCCAGTCGAAAGCCCACATCCCAGGCCAGCTTTGGGGTTTCGCTGAATTTTTTCAGCAGTACCCGGAAGACCACTGGTTTAAGTCCAAGTACCAGCACCGCCAATGCCACTGCTGCAACCGCCACGGTGCCAAGCATGCCAAGATTCAGCCCCGCACCCAGCGCAAAGAAGAACAACACCAGAAAGAAGTCACGCAGTGGCTTCAGGCTAATGGCAATAAACTGCGCAATCGGACTGGTTGCCAACGTGATGCCGGCCACAAACGCGCCGATTTCGTAGCTCAAACCCACCAAATGCGCTGCTTCGGCCACCGCCAGACACCAGCCAATGGCCAGAATAAAGAGGTACTCCTGATAGCGATCGAATTTGGTAATCAGCGGCAGCAATACGCTTTTCACAATCAAATAGGCCGCAGCAATAATCAACGGCAGAGCCACAAACGGCTGCCATACCGGCATATCACCCTGACCACTGAGCACGCCCAGCAAAATCAGCGTAAAGATGGCGATCATGTCCTGCAACAGCAACAAACCGACCATCAACTCGCCCATGTGTTTGTGATGGAGTACGGTGGTGGGGAGCAGTTTCAAACCAATAATGGTGCTGGAAAACATCAACGCCAAACCGATGACGATGCAGTCCATTTGAGAATAACCAAACAGCGCTGTCAGTCCGTAACCGGCCGCAAAGAATAACAGCGAGCTGACCACGCCAACGGTTGAGGCTTGCCGCAACACCGATACCAATGCCTTGGGTTGCATATCAAGGCCCAACAGAAACAGCAGGAAGATAATGCCAATGTGAGACATCTCTTCCAGCAGCTCGGGATGTTCAATCCACCCCATGCCAAACGGGCCAACGAGGGCACCCAGGCCAATATAGGCAATCAAAACCGGTTGTTTGGTGTAGAGGGCAAACGTGGCCAGCAGCGACGCACCGGCGAAAATAACGAAAATAGAGAAAACAATGTCTTGCTGCATGAGCAACTCCTTGCGAGGGGCCACTCTGAATAACTCTGCACAGCACTGCGTGAGCACTGAGTTATTCAGAGGATTCCTAGTCTAAAAAGCTTACGACAGCTTCTGCAAAGTACCAACCGGGCTCCGTTGATTACACCTGTAGCCGGCTATCGAGTGGGCAATACCGACATATCAAGGTATTCACACCAGATCAGCCACCACAAAATCAGTCACCGCTGAAATACGAGAAAACGGTTTCAGACGGGCAAAAAAATACCGGCCAACGGCCGGTATTTTGAATCGTGATTGCTATTAACGCGTCACACGATTAAACAGAGGCTTGTCGCTGTCTACCGCCGCCTGATAAGGCTGCGTGAAGGTAGTGAACGCAGCCAATGCGTTTTCTTCGTTCTGATCATCACGCAGGGCGTAGGAGCTGAAACCACAACGCATGTAGAAGAACAGCTGATCGATCAGTACGTCGCCAACGGCACGGATGTCGCCAGCGTAGTCATACTGCTCGCGCAGCAGACGGGCAGCGGAGTAACCACGACCGTCAACGAACTTCGGAAAGTCGATTTCGATCACGGCGAAGTTGCGGCATTGTTCGGCCAGCTTGTCAGCGGTCTGTTCGCTGCGCAGGTGAACACCCAGCTTGCCACGAGAGGCCAGTGGTTGCAGTTCAGCCTGTTCGTGTTCCCAGCGCTCCAGAGAGATGATGCTGTTTTCAACAACCATTTCATCGTCAGCGACACGAACCCACGGATCGTCGCTAACAAAAGCGCCGTTCTTAATCAGCTTTGCCATATACGGCCTCCTTGAATTCGTTGTGACCCAGACGCTTGTAGGCTTCCAGGAAGCTTTCGCCATCAATGCGTTTTTCAACGTACAGGTTCAGAACCTTGGCAATCACGTCAGGGATGGATTCACGGTCAAAGGATGGACCCAGAATCTTACCCAGAGACGCTTCACCGCGGCCGCCAGAGTTACCACCCAGGGATACCTGGTAGAACTCTTCACCTTTCTTGTCGACACCCAGAATGCCGATGTTACCCACGTGGTGGTGACCACAGGCGTTCATACAACCGGAGATGTTCAGGTCGATATCACCAATGTCATATTGGAAATCGATGTCTTCAAAGCGAATCTGCAGGTCTTCCGCAATTGGAATGGACTTGGCGTTGGCCAGTGCACAGAAGTCGCCACCTGGGCAGCAGATCATATCGGTCAGCAGACCCAGGGTAGGGGTTGCCAGACCCAGCGCCTTGGCTTTCTGCCATACGTCGAACAGCTGCGCCTGCTCAACGTCGGCCAGTACCAGGTTCTGGTGGTGCGTGGAGCGCAGCTCACCAAAGCTGTACTCGTCGGCCAGATCGGCAACGGCATCCATCTGCGCGTCGGTAACGTCGCCCGGTGCGGTGCCTTTCTGCTTCAGCGTCAGGGTAACAACGGCATAACCCGGCTGCTTGTGGGCGCGTACGTTACGCTCCATCCAGCGCGCGAAGGCCGGATTGTCGGCTTTCAGCTGGTCCAGCTTGGCGGTTTCGTCTTGCAGATCAGCGTAGGCTGGATCAACAAAGTGCTTCTTGACGCGATCCAGTTCAGCCTGGGTCAGCTTGGTGGCGGAATCCTTGATGCGATCCCACTCAGCTTCGACCAGTTCCTTCATGCGCTCGATACCCAGCGCCTTGGTCAGGATCTTGATACGAGCCTTGTACTTGTTGTCACGACGACCAAACTGGTTGTAGACGCGAATGGCGGCTTCCAGGTAGGTCAGCAGATCTTCTTCCGGCAGGAAGTCACGGATCACTTCGCCCAGAATTGGCGTACGACCCAGACCTCCACCAATCAGAATGCGGTAACCCAGCTCACCGGCGTCGTTACGAATAATGTTTACACCAATATCGTGAACGTCGATGGCAGCACGGTCAGCACCTTCAACGGCGTTAACAGCAATCTTGAACTTACGCGGCAGGAAGGCGAATTCCGGGTGGAACGTAGACCACTGACGGATGATTTCGCAGTATGGACGTGGATCAACCAGTTCTTCCGCAATCACACCGGCGTATTCGTCGGTGGTGGTGTTACGGATACAGTTACCAGAAGTCTGGACAGCGTGCATTTGCACCTCTGCCAGCTCTGCCAGAATCTGTGGGCAGTCCTTCAGCTCAGGCCAGTTAAACTGGATGTTCTGACGAGTAGAGAAGTGGCCGTAGCCCTTGTCGTAGTCACGAGCTACCTTGGCCAGCGCGCGCAGCTGCTTGCTGTTCAGCGAGCCGTAAGGGATGGCAACACGCAGCATCGGCGCGTAACGTTGCACATAGATACCGTTCTGCAGTCGCAGTGGCAGGAATTCTTCTTCAGCGATCTCACCCGCGAAATAACGCTCAGTCTGTTGTTTGAACTGGGCGACACGCTCATTGAGGATCTGCTGATCGTACTCGTCGTATTGGTACATAGCGTCTCGGGTTGCTCTGGCGAGGCGCAAAGGGCGCCTTGAATAGTGATCGATCCGGCATGCAAGGCATGCGGAGATGGTTTTTTAATGGCTGCGAACATTACCAAAGCCGCTTTATTCTTAAAACGACTATTTACCTATATCGTAATTACTTTTACGGGTGGTTTTGTTCGGCTAAGCCGAATAGCAAATGGTTATCATCCAGAAGAGGTAGTAACAGTGCAAAAGCGGCCAGTTAGTGGTGACCGCTTCAAGCATCAGTCCGCCGGATGATCCAGCAAGGTGGGGAAATCACTGAAGATGGCATCCACCCCCAGCTCAAACAATTCCTGTGCCTGAATGGCAGAATTAACGGTAAAGCAGCGAACCTGCAAGCCGCTACTTTTGAGTTTGGCGATGGCGGCCGGGTCAACCAGTTCGGCACAAAAATGCAGCCCTTCGCACTCGAGTGGTTTGATTCGCTCCAGCGCATCGGCGGCAATGGCATCGGTTAGCCAGGCACGTTCAATGTCCTTGTGATGTTGTTGGGCCAGTGCCAATGACAGTGGATTAAACGAGCTGAACAGCAGTTGGCGGGTCGCCAACGGCGTATGCTCAAAAGCCCATTCCAACGCCCGCGAAATAGCCGATGCGGTTTCGTATTCACGGCCCAGAACCGGTTTGATTTCCAGATTCAGACACATGCCGGAAATGGCGGCCCATTCCAGCACTTCAATCAAGGTCGGTATGCGCGCGCCTGCGTATTGCGGCGAAAACCAGCTTCCGGCATCGAGTTGTTGCAACTCAGCCAAAGAATTATTCACCAGCCAGCCAGAGCCATCAGTGCAGCGGCGCAGAATGTCGTCGTGAAAAATCACTGCTTCGCCATCTGCACTCATACAAACGTCCATTTCCAGCCAGTGCTGTCCCTGCTGACGGGCCAACTCGAAAGCTTCCATGGTGTTTTCCGGCGCCAGGGCACTGGCACCACGATGACAGATAAGCGGCGATGTTTTCATATTACACCTTCAAATGCGCCCACTGGCGACGCTGCCAGATCACACTGTAGATCACCGACAAGCCGGTTCGTTGCATGCCTTGCAATATCCACACGCCCAGCAAACCAAACCCCAGCACCGGGCCGACCAACCAGGCCAGTGGCAAGAACACACACCACTGCATGGCCAAGTTGATTTTCATCACCTTACGGCTGGCACCAGCCCCCAGCAATGCTTGAGTCAGCACCATGGCAGTCACTTCAAAGGCAATAAAGATACCGGTCACCTGCAAGGGCAGAATCCCGGCTTCGATCAATTCCGGCTCGTTGGTAAATACGTGCAGAATCATTTCCGGGAACAACCACAGCGGCACGCCGATCAGGGCGATTACCAGGCTTGCGACCCGTACTACCTCCCAGCCCCAGCGATGGGCATCGTGTTTGTCACCCGCACCCAGTGCATGACTGACCAGACTGGTGGCGGCGATACCCATACCAACCGCAGGCAAAATCAACACCAGCTGCAACGAGATCAGAATATGGCCAATGGCCTGCTCTGTTGTACCAATCTGGCCAACGATCCAGAAAAACACACTGATACCCAGGGCAAACAGGGTTTGCTGCAAGGAATTCGGCCACGCCAGTTTGCCAAGCTGAAGCAGCGTCGCCTTGGTTGGCAATGTGACAGAGCCCAGCTTTTCTCGCTTTTGACGAAAGGTAACCCAGGCGTACATGGCAGTACCGCACACCAGCGCCATGGCGGTGCCGATGCCCGAACCCACAGCACCAAGACCCTGCCAGCCGGCAAAGCCCAGTACATCAACCGCAGGAAGACCAAACACCAGCACGTAGGAAAGCGACACATTGATGGCGTGCATACCCAACAGAATCATCAGGTACTGGCGGGTTTCACCAATGCCAGACCAGTATCCGCGGTAAACAAAGTTCATCGACACGGCCACCAATGCGGCGGTGCGCCATTGAAAGTAGGGGGTAGCGATGGCAGCGACATCGGCGTTGTCGGTTAACGCAGGCATTAGCCAAGGTGCCAGAGCGATAAACACCAGCGTCAAAGGAATGGCAACGGCGCAGGCAAAAAACAGCCCGGCCATTAATGGCTCGTGCAGCTTGCTGGTTTCACCCGCACCAAGGCGGCGAGCCACCAGCGCCTGAGTCGCCGCCGACAGGCCCATCATGATGGACACCATCACAAACGAGGCGTAACCACCAATACCAACGGCGGCCAGTGCGGCATCGCCGAGGCGACCCACCATGGCAGCATCGATCAGATTGATCAGACTTTGAGACAGCATGGCACCAATGATCGGCAAGCCAATACCAAAGATGCGACGCAAGCGCTCCGGCTCCAGCCGAAGCGCATTGGCCAACAGATGATTCCCTGATAGACGACTCACAGGATCAGCGATCGTAGCTCAGGTTTGGCGACAACCAGCGCTCCATGGTTTCCAGCGTCATGCCCTTGCGGTCGGCGATATCCTGCACCTGATCCTTGTCGATTTTACCCAGGCCAAAGTAACGGGATTCCGGATGACCGAAGTACCAGCCGCTGACAGACGCCGCCGGTGACATGGCGAAGCTTTCAGTCAGGAACACACCCGTATGGGCTTCCGCATCCAGCAAGCTGAACAGGGTGGCTTTCTCGGTGTGATCCGGGCAAGCAGGGTAGCCCGGTGCAGGACGAATGCCTTGGTATTTTTCCTTAATCAGCTGTTCGTTCTCCAGCTGCTCATCCGGTGCATAGCCCCACAGCTCTTTACGCACTTTTTCGTGCATGCGCTCAGCAAAGGCTTCCGCCAGGCGGTCGGCCAGTGCCTTCATCATGATGCTGTTGTAATCATCGTGATTGGCGTCGTATTCGGTTGCCAGTTGCTCAGCCTCAATACCGGCCGTCACCACGAAACCACCCATGTAGTCGCGCTTGTCGGCGGTTTGCTTGTCTTCTGGCATCACAAAGTCAGCCAGCGAGAAGTTCGGCTGGTCGTTTGGCTTATCGGTCTGCTGACGCAAGTGGTGCAGCACGCCCAGTTCTTCAGACGGATTCTCCGGATTGAAAATCACGGTGTCGTCGTTGCCGCGCTTGGCTGCAGGCCACAGGCCCACGACTGCACGGGCGCGGAACAGTTTCTCGTCAACGATGCGTTTCAGCATCGCCTGTGCATCCTTGAACAGTGCAGTAGCGGCTTCGCCAACCACTTCGTCTTCCAGAATGCGTGGGAATTTGCCAGCCAGTTCCCATGACATGAAGAACGGCGTCCAGTCGATGTAGTCGACCAGTTCAGCAGTATCGTAGTGATCGAAAACACTGATGCCTTGCTGGGCAGGCACTACCGGCTCGAAAGCATCCCAATCACAGGTGAAGGCGTTTTCAGCCGCTTTGGCGTATGGCAGCAATGCCTTGGCCTTACGGTTGGCGTTACGCTCGCGCACATGCACGTATTCGTCGCGGGTTTCCTGAATGAAGGTTTTCTTGGCTTCGGCATTCACTAACTTCTGCGCCACACCCACTGCACGAGAGGCGTCGGCAACGTAGCAAGCAATGTCATTCTGGAACTGAGGTTCAATCTTCACCGCAGTGTGGGCCTTGGACGTGGTAGCACCACCGATCATCAGCGGAAGGTGGTAATCCAGACGCTGCATTTCACGGGCAACGTGGACCATTTCATCCAGCGATGGGGTAATCAGACCGGACAGACCAATGATGTCGCAGTTTTCTTCCTTGGCGACCTTCAGAATCTTTTCTGCCGGCACCATGACGCCGAGGTCGACTACTTCGAAGTTATTACACTGCAGCACCACGCCTACGATGTTCTTACCGATGTCGTGCACGTCGCCTTTCACCGTAGCCATCAGGATCTTGCCCTGGGTTTCCGACTTACCGTCTTTTTCCGCTTCGATAAACGGCAGCAAGTAGGCAACGGCCTGCTTCATTACCCGGGCACTTTTCACCACCTGCGGCAGGAACATCTTACCGGAGCCGAACAGATCGCCGACCACGTTCATGCCGTCCATCAGCGGGCCTTCGATCACTTCGATTGGGCGATCAAACATCTGACGAGCTTCTTCGGTATCGGCTTCAACGTGCGCGTTGATACCTTTTACCAGTGCGTGAGTGAGACGCTCTGCCACTGGCAGGGAACGCCATTCCTCATCTTCCTTTTCGGCCACAGAGCCGTCGCCGCGATAATTGTCGGCAACAGCCAGCAAGCGGTCGGTGGAGTCTTCACGACGGTTCAGCACCACGTCTTCTACCAGCTCTTTCAGCTCGGCAGGCAAATCATCGTATACCGCCAGCTGACCGGCGTTAACGATACCCATGCTCAGGCCGTTTTTAATGGCGTAGTAGAGGAATACCGAGTGAATCGCTTCGCGCACCGGGTTGTTACCACGGAACGAGAACGACACGTTGGAAACACCGCCGGAAATCTTCGCGTGCGGCAGGTTCTCGGTAATGAATTTACAGGCGTTTATGAAGTCCACAGCGTAGTTGTTGTGTTCTTCAATGCCGGTCGCTACCGCGAAGATGTTCGGGTCGAAGATGATGTCTTCCGGCGGGAAGCCCACTTCATCAACCAAAATGCGATAGGAGTTTTCACAGATTTCGTTCTTGCGGGCTTCGGTGTCGGCCTGACCTTCTTCGTCAAACGCCATCACAACCACCGCCGCACCAAAGCGCATGCAGGACTTGGCCTTGGCAATGAATTCTTCCTTGCCTTCTTTCAGCGAGATGGAGTTCACCACCGCCTTACCCTGAATACACTTCAGGCCTGACTCGATGATTTCCCACTTGGAAGAGTCGACCATGATAGGCACGCGGGCAATATCCGGCTCGGAGGCGATCAGATTCAGGAAGCGCACCATGGCAGCCTCAGAATCCAACATGCCCTCATCCATGTTGATGTCGATGATCTGGGCACCGTTCTCTACCTGTTCGCGGCAGATTTCCAACGCTTCGTCGTAAGCCTCTTCCTTGATCAGGCGTTTGAACTTGGCCGAACCGGTCACGTTGGCGCGTTCGCCGACGTTCACAAACAGGCTGGTTTCGTCAAAGTTGAACGGCTCCAGGCCAGACAGACGACAAGCCGGTTTGATCTCGGGAATCTTGCGCGGTGCGTGCTTGGCAACGGCTTCCGCCACCGCCTTGATGTGGCCAGGCTCGGAGCCACAGCAGCCACCCAGAATGTTCAGGAAGCCACTGGCGGCAAATTCTTCTACGATGGCAGCCATTTCCGCTGGGGTCTGGTCGTATTCACCGAATTCGTTTGGCAAACCGGCGTTCGGGTGAGCCGACACATAGCAGTTGGCTTTGTTCGACAGTTCTTCAACGTGTGGACGCAGCTCTTCTGCACCCAGAGCACAGTTCAGACCGATCGACAGTGGTTTGGCGTGGGCTACCGAGTTATAGAAAGCTTCCGCTGTCTGGCCAGACAGGGTACGGCCGGAGGCGTCGGTGATGGTGCCGGAGATCATGATTGGCAGTTCTTCACCGCGCGCTTCAAACACCCCCTGCACGGCGTAGATAGCCGCCTTGGCGTTCAGGGTGTCGAAAATGGTTTCGATCAGAATGATGTCGGAGCCACCGTCCATCAGCGCTTCCGTCGCTTCGGTGTATTCCTCAACCAGCTGATCGAAGGTAATGGCACGATAGCCCGGATCGTTTACGTCAGGAGAGATGGAACAGGTTTTCGACGTTGGGCCAAGCACACCGGCAACATAACGCGGCACACCGGTTTCGGCTTCGACATCGTCACACACACGGCGGGCGAGGGCAGCGGCTTCGCGGTTCAGCTCTGGCACCAGCTCTTCGAGGTGGTAGTCAGCCTGGGAAACACGGGTGCTGTTAAAGGTGTTGGTTTCAACAATATCGGCGCCGGCCATCAAATACTGACGGTGAATACCGGCAATGATGTCTGGCTGGGTCAGCACCAACAGGTCGTTGTTGCCTTTTACTTCCTGCGTCAGCTCGGCAAAACGCTCGCCTCGGTAGTCGGCTTCTTCCAGTTGGTGAGACTGAATCAGGGTTCCCATACCCCCATCAAGAATCAGGATTCGCTCTTGGATGGACTGTTTAAGTTGCTGTATACGCTGCTGGCGACTGGCATTTGGCATGGGTCTTGGGCTCACTTGTGACATCGAACAACAAATAAAATGGCGCGAGATTGTACCAGAGGGGATACACCTTGTCTTTTCCAAGCAAATTAGTTG
The DNA here is from genome assembly GCF_000422845.1 of Oceanobacter kriegii DSM 6294. GTDB lineage: Bacteria > Pseudomonadota > Gammaproteobacteria > Pseudomonadales > Oceanobacteraceae > Oceanobacter > Oceanobacter kriegii. Next base: position 105,058 of record NZ_AUGV01000017.1, on the reverse strand, counting down.
GGTATTTCGTAGGTCGCCCCCATCCGATACAATGAACCCAAGTTTTGAGGATTAGCATTTATGACCGAGTATCTGACCATCACCGCAGACGCTGAAACATACCTTGCCGACCTGCTTTCCAAGCAGAACGTCGAAGGCATGGCGGTGCGTGTTTTTATCACCCAGCCTGGCACCCGCTACGCAGAAACCTGTCTGGCGTACTGCCGCCCGGAAGAGGTGAATGAGTCAGACAAGATCCAGCAAATGGAAAAACTCAAGGTGTTTGTCGAAGCCATGAGCATTCCGTACCTCGAAGAAGCCACCATCGACTTTGCCAAAGACAAGATGGGCGGCCAGCTGACCATCAAGGCGCCAAACGCCAAAATGCCTAAAGTAACCGATGAAAGCCCCGTAGAAGAGCGCATCAACTACCTGCTGTACACCGAGATCAACCCGGGGCTGGCCTCCCATGGCGGTGAAGTAAGCCTGGTCGAGTTCATCGCGGAAGAAGGGCTTGCCATCCTCAAATTCGGCGGCGGCTGCCAGGGTTGCAGCGCAGTGGATATGACACTGAAAGATGGCGTTGAAGCCACCATGGTTGCCAAAATCCCGGAAGTTCAGGCTGTCCGCGACGAAACCGACCACACAGTTACCGATAACGCGTACTTCAAGTAAGTCCTGACGTTTTCAGTCAATATATAAAAAGCGACGGTCACTCAGTGACGGTCGCTTTTTTTGTTTAAGCCTGGGGCTCTCCGGGTAAGTCCGCAAAAGAACCCGATTAAATGATCAAGTCAGCGTGTCAAAATGCACGGCGACTTCTTCGCCTTTTTCCGTCTCAGCCATCCGAATGATGGTCACTTCCGCTTGCAAAGGCGCGGTTGGGCCGCCACCACTCTCAATCACCAGGGTGCCTTTCTGGTCAATCCCCAGACTGGTCGGCGTTGCCGCAATCAACCGCGCCCCGGTGGTCGAAAGGTCCACACACTTCATCGCATACACCGTACCAGCCACCGTCAGCTCTGCGTTTGTCTCAACCGTGACGCGAATGAAATCCCTTTTTTCCGAGTGATGCATACAGCCCTCCGGCAGTTCATTTATTGAACACAGAATAAAGTATAGCCACCAGCGGCCGAAATTCATCAGAATTCGCCATTGCATGGGAGTTGAGTAGGCGTTAGTGTTCGCACAATTACAGCGTGAAAGGTACAGGATGCCGACCCGATACACCGGCATCCATAACGCGCATTCGTTCCCCCGTGTGGTTTACGGGTTTCTTTGCAATCGTATAGTCCGGAGATGTGAATGACCGCAACTGTGCTGGTCATTGATGACGACCCAACCGTCCGCGAGAGTATTGCCGCGTTTTTGGTCGACTATGACTACGAAGTCGCTACTGCCACTTCAGCCAACAATGCCTGGGAAGTACTGGAACAAACAGCCGTAGACATTGCGGTGTGCGATCTGCGCATGCCTGGTGTCAGTGGTATTGAGTGGCTCGAGCAAGTGCGCGACCGCCAGCCTTCCTTGCCCGTCATTGTAGTGTCGGGCGCCGGCGTGATGGACGATGTCGTCAAGGCTCTGCGCCTGGGTGCGTCGGATTTTCTGGTCAAGCCCATCCTCGATCTGGAAGTGCTGCATCACTCGATCACCCGTGCTCTCGAGCGCACCCGTCTGGAACAGGAAAATCAGGCTTATCGCCAGCACCTCGAGCGCAACAACGCCGAGCTGAAGCGTGGCCTTGACGAACTGCGCAAAGACCAGCTCGCTGGCCGCCAGATTCAAATGCGCATGCTGCCCGACCCGTTGGATGCGGGCGAATATCACTGCGAACACCGCCTGTTCCCGTCACTGCTGCTCAGCGGCGACTTCCTCGATTTCTTCGAGCTTGACGACAACCAGCTGATTTTCTACATCGCTGACGTGTCCGGCCACGGAGCCTCTTCGGCATTCGTTACGGTTCTGCTGAAGAATTTGACCTATCGCCTGCGCCGTAATTTCCATCGCGGCTCAAGTGACGACCTGCTTTATCCATCCAGGGTGCTGGACCGCATCAACTCGGAGCTGCTGGCCACCGGACTGGATAAGCATCTGACCATGTTTTACGGCATTATCGACCGTGAAACCGGCACACTGAGCTACAGTACAGGAGGGCATTTGCCAATGCCGGTACTGCTGACGCCTGATGGTGCTCAATACATTGAAGGCCGCGGTATGGCCGTTGGCCTCTTTCCGGAAGCCGAGTTCAAGACCCGAACAATGGAACTCCCACAGGAATATCGTATTCTTATGTTCTCTGACGGCATTCTTGAAATCATGCAACAAAGCGCGCTGGCTGAAAAAGAAGCCTGCCTGCTGGAACTGATCGAATCCGAATCAGGTGACCTGGACGGTCTAACCCAAAAGCTCAATCTGGACTCCGATAACGAAGTGCCAGATGACATTGCCATGGTAGTAATTGGTCGAGGTGAGCTATGACAGCCGGACACATCCAGGTAGCACAACACGATGGCGTGCAGGTTATTCGCCTGCTGGGCGATGTACGCCTGAACCTGTGCACCGCATTCGACAAGTACATTCGCCAGGTGGTGAGCAAAGGCAACTTTGATAACGTCACCATCGATCTTTCAGATGCCGAAGGGGTTGACAGCACCTCACTGGGGCAGCTGGCGAAGATTTCCATTCTCAGCCGGGAAAAGTTCAGCATCACGCCGACGATCTTTTCTCCGGACCCGAGCATCACCCGCATCCTGATGAGCATGGGCTTCGACATGGTTTTCCATATCGTTGAAGAACCCCTGCAGGATGCGTCTGAATTCCGTGAGTGGGCCGATGACACCATCGACGAAGACGAAGCCCGCGAACAGATCATCTCTGCACACAAGGCACTGATGGACCTTAACGATTCCAATCGCAATACATTCAGCGAATTGGTTGAAACCCTGGAATGCAGCAGGCAAGCCTGACGCAACCAGAGCATACCCGGAGGAAACAGTGGGGATCCGAAAAGCAGCCATTATCGGTGGCGGCAGTTTTGGCACCGTCGTCGCAAACATTCTGGCCGACAATAACGTCGAAGCCGTACAGTGGATGCGCAACCAGGAAATCGCTGACAGCATTTCCAACCAGAACCTCAACGAACAATACCTGCCAGGCGTTCAGCTGAACGCCAACTTGCAGGCCACCACCGACATTGAATCCGCCGTCAGCGGAGCCGATGTGATCTTTGTCTCCGTGCCCAGCAAGCACGTACGAGACGTTATCAGCAGCTTTGCCCATCTGGTCGACAAGCGTCAGGCGCTGGTCAGCACCACCAAAGGCATTGAACCGGAAAAATTCCTGCTGATGAGCCAGGTCATTCGGGAGGTCTTCCCGGATAACCCGATTGGCGTACTCAGCGGCCCCAATCTGGCCAAGGAAATCGCCCGCAAAGAGCTGGCAGCGACCGTGTTTGCCAGCGAAGACAGTGAGTTGCGCCGCAATATTCAGGACGTACTCAGCTGCGATTATTTCCGCGTATACGCCGCTAACGACGTGTTCGGCGTTGAACTCGGTGGCGCCCTGAAAAATATCTACGCCATTGCCTCCGGCTTTGTCGCTGCACTGGGCATGGGCGAAAACACCAAAGCCATGATCATCACCCGATCACTGGCTGAAATGAGTCGCTTTGCCGAAGCCATGGGGGCCAACCCGATGACCTTCCTCGGTCTGGCTGGGGTTGGCGATCTGGTGGTAACCTGCATGTCGCCGCTAAGCCGCAACTACCGTGTTGGCTATGCGATTGGCAGTGGCAAAAACCTCGACCAGGCAGTAGAAGAGCTGGGCGAAGTGGCGGAAGGTGTTAATACCTTGCGTTATGTCAGGGCAAAAGCTGCAGAGTGGGGTATCTATATGCCTCTGGTGATGGGCGCGTATGAATGTTTGTTCAACGGCGCCGATCCTCGTGCAGTTGCACAAGGTTTGATGACAGGTGAAGCTGCATCCGATGTTGAATTTGCTCTGGCCAAACATGAAATCTGATAAGGAGAGTCTGCATGTCTGGTGATTTCCGCAGCAACGTAACGTCGGATTCCTTCTGGATTCGCACCATTTACACCGTCATCTTTGTATTGATATCCCGCATCCTCGATCTGGTGCTGTTGCTGGCCACGCTGGTTCAGTGGGTCAGCCAGCTGATCTCCGGCGAACCCAACAAAAGCCTCGCTGGCTTCTGTTATTCGCTGGGTATTTATTACCAGCAGGTGACCCATTTCCTGACAGGTGTTTCCAATGACAAGCCATTTCCTTTTTCGGATTGGCCGGAAGCTCCCGCCAACAAGGAAACCCCGGACACCGAGGATGCCCCTGAATAAAAGGGCATTCCCGTGAAACTTTGTATTGTCAGACACGGCTCGGCCGTCGTTGGTAGCCTCGACGACATCAGCCGTGGTCTCACAGAGCAGGGATCCAACGAGGCAGCGGCCGCTGGCCGCTGGCTCGCAAAGCAATCATGGAATGATGCCGAAATGTGGGTCAGCCCCTATTTCAGAGCACAACAAACCGCCGCCAACATCAACGCCGGCTTTGAACAGCATGGCTCACCACTGGCGCAATCCGACCAAAACACCCTGACGCCATCCTCCGACGTCCAGTCCATCCTTGAGCTGCTGGTTCACCAGCAACGCGATCTGATTCTGGTATCCCACTTACCACTGGTAGGCCGCTTGGCCGCAGCGCTGACCGAAGGTCAGGTTTTTGATCAGCCATGGTCGCCGGCGGAGTGTTGGATATTGGAGGGCGAGATTGCAGCATCTGGCTGTATGGATGTTTCTGCGGTCTGGTATCCTGCACTGGAACATCAGGCGCAAGCGGGATTCTGACATCCCGCCATCGGGATGCTATGACTTCTTCAGCGATTCGCTCTACAGCAAATACGACAACAACCACCCAAGCAGCCACAGGCTCTTACCCGGTCAGTCGCACGTACAAACTGGCGGGGCAGTCTCTGGCCACTTTGGAGTGGGGAACAGAAGGGGCTGACAATAAGCCCACCGTGTTGATGCTGCACGGCTGGCTCGACAACGCAGCCAGCTTTCATCGGCTGGCACCCGCGCTGGCAGCCGACTTTCACTGCATCGCCTTGGACTGGCCAGGGCATGGTCTGTCTGACTGGCGGGCTGATTACCCGATCTGGGCTTACCCTCAGACACTGATCGAATTTATCGACAGGCTGGGTCGCAAAGTCCATATCATTGGTCACTCCATGGGTGCTGCATCGGCCGTTCTGGCCGCTCCAACTTTAACCGCTGAATTGCAGTCCCTGACCTTGATCGACGCCGTACTCCCCATGACCAATCCTGGGGAAGCCGCGGCCGACAACTTCCGTAAGGCAATGGAAGCCCGCAAACGACTGAAACCGTTTCGTCGCCACCCAGGCGCCGAGGCAGCTCTGGCTGCAAGACTGAAAAGCAGCCCCGACATTGAAGCTGACAGCATGCGTCCGTTGGTGGAAAGAAACCTCAAGACAGCCACAGACACATCAAACGACAGCCAAACCAACGGCGATACAAACGTTGTCTGGCGCATGGACCCGGCTTTAAGGCTACCCTCTGCCGTTCGACTAACCCCCGACATGGCCACCAGCTTTGCCAAACAGATCTGTACGCCAACGCTGGCGATTCATGCAGATGGCGGGCTGTTTCGAGCTGACACATTTCAAGCCATGGCAGACTCGATCCCCACGGCCAAATCCGTTGGCCTTGCCGGCCATCATCATTTACATCTGGACAGCCGCTATTGTGACGGCGTTATCAGAGCTGTTCGGGACTTTCTGGAGAGTGGCGTTTGCGTATAGCCCAACAAACCGCTTGGATGCTGGTATTGATTTCCGCACTGATTGCCTGCATCAGCGCAGGCTGGTTCAGCCTCGCCAAGGTGCACTACGGTTTTGACCATTGGTACGATTTTTACGAAATCGAAGCCCATATTGACCGTTATGGCCCACAGAATCGCTACAAGCCGGGCTTACAGGAACTGCCGCCAGAGCAGCACATTCGCTTGTTTAACGACATCAGTGAAGCCATTCACCAGCACGGCGAGGGGTTGGAAGACATTCGCTATGACTTCCGTGGCCGCAGCATCACGCTACTTCGCCAACCGGAAGTTGTTCACCTGCAGGATGTTGCCAATCTGATCGACGTATTGCGTATTACCGCCTGGGTTGCCGCAGCCATTGCACTGACAGGCACAGTGCTGCTGGCCAGACTCAAGCTGACGCCACAGTGGCGTATTCAGGCGGGGCTGTTGCTGTTGCTGATTGCCGGCAGTTTTGCCGTCGTCATGCTGATAGGGCCATTGGAAGTTTTCTACTTCCTGCACGTACATATTTTCCCGGAAGACCATGAGTGGTTTTTCTATTATCAGGATTCACTGATGGCCACGGTGATGCGAGCACCGGTTGTGTTCGGCGGCATTGCCGCAGCCATTGCCGTTCTGGGTCTGGTGTTTTTTATTGCCTACCTGTTTGCGCTGAAATATTTCCTGCGCTGGCAGCTGGGTCGAAAAGCCGGCGTTATTCTCTAGGGTCCCTAAGAACCCCAGGAACCCCAAGATCAAACACAAAGCCCGGCATTTGCCAGGCTTTTGGTTTTTAACGCATCAGGCGAATAACCGCTTCAAAACGGCGGCGGACACACCATATCCATTCGCTCACCGGTACGAGGATGATTGAATGACAATTCCCGCGCGTGCAGGTGCATGGTCGGGGTTTGGCTTTCGTCGTAATCCTTGCTGTAGAACGGATCACCAACAATAGGGTGACCAATGTTCAGCATGTGCAAGCGCAGCTGATGGGAGCGGCCGGTCTTGGGGTAGAGCTCCATACGAGTCACAATCTCCTCAGCCCCTGACTCCGCAACCACCAGTTCTTCCGCCAGCTTTTTCCAACGGGTCAGCGCGTAACGGCCTTCCGTGTGGGAAATCTTCTGTAGCGGGCGGTTAGGCCAATCCACAATGATCGGCATATTGATGGTGCCCTGATTGCCCTTTACCTTGCCGGTCACACGGGCTTCGTACACCTTGCGGGTGGTTTGCTTCTCAAACTGCTGCTGGATAGCCGTCAGGTCTTTTTTGGTACGGCCGTACACAATCAGGCCCGAGGTGTCTTTGTCGAGGCGATGAATGATATGCAGTTCGTCCACCAGCGCCTCCAGGCGACCAAAGGCGGAATCCTTGTTGTACAAGCCGGGCACACTGAGCAGACCGGATGGCTTGTTGAGGATAATGATGGCTTCGTCCTGATACAGGATGTGTTCTTCAATCATACGAACGGCACTACTCATGGCTGGGCGACGGGAAAGGCCGCCATCTTAGCCGGATTGCCATTTGATGGCGAATCCGGTTCTTTATCTCGCAACACATCAGGTACGCCAAGCACGCATGATTAAGCAGCTGGTTCTTGGGACAGGTTGCGAATCAGCATGGCTTTATCCAGATCAGAGGCAGATACCCCCGGCGGAATATCCAGATCAACCACAAAGCCGGAACCCGGCGCATCCTCACGAGCCTGGCCGTTAAGGCCCTGAATGCGCTCTAGCGTATACACATGATTGCCCGAACGGGTCATCAGCTCGACTGAGTCACCAACTTCAAAGCGATTTTTCACCTCAACCCGCATCAAACCATCCACCACGCCGGTCACTTCGCCGACAAACTGCTGCGCCGTACTGGTGGAGTTGCCGCGCTCGTAGTTCTGGTATTCATCATGGACGTGACGGCGGAAGAAGCCTTCGGTGTAACCACGATTGGACATATTTTCGAGAACATCCATCAGGTTGCGGTCAAAATCCTTGCCACGCACGGCGTCATCGACCGCCTGACGATACGCCTGAGCTGTCCGCGCTACGTAGTAATGGGACTTGGTGCGGCCCTCAATCTTGAGTGAGTCAACACCGGCCTTGACCAGATTCTGCACATGCTGAATGGCGCGCAAATCACGGGAGTTCATGATGTAGGTGCCGTGTTCGTCTTCAAATGCCGGCATGTATTCGTTCGGGCGCGATGCCTCCTGCAACAGTACAATCTTGTCGGTGGTTTCACCCTGGCCGAGCGTAGGTTCCGGCTTGCCAGCATGACCAGCCGGCATGATTAAGGGATCGGTTGCCGGAACAGTTGCCGGATCAAATTCTTGCGCCCCCACCGGGATCACATCACCACTCATGGTTTCAGTGGCTTCATGAGCGTCGTATTTCCAGCGACAGGCGTTGGTACAGGTGCCCTGATTGGGATCTCTGTGGTTCATGTAGCCCGACAGCAGGCAGCGGCCAGAATAGGCGATGCACAGCGCGCCATGCACAAACACTTCCAGCTCCATTTCCGGGCAGCGCTGTTTGATTTCAGAGATTTCGTCCAGCGACAGTTCGCGGGACAGAATGATGCGACTGACACCCTGACGACGCCAGAACTCCACCGAGGCATAGTTGACCACATTGGCCTGCACCGACAGGTGAATCTCCTGATCTGGCCATTTGTCCTTCACCATCATGATCAAGCCCGGGTCGGACATGATCAGAGCGTCCGGATTCATTTCAATCACAGGCTGGATATCGCGCATGTAGGTCGCCACTTTGGCGTTGTGCGGAGCAATATTGCTGGCAACGTAGAACTGTTTGCCGAGCTCATGAGCGCGAGCAATGCCTTTGCCAAGGTTTTGCAGATTAAAGTCGTTGTTGCGGACGCGGAGGCTGTAGCGAGGCTGACCGGCGTATACGGCATCCGCACCATAGGCAAATGCGTATTCCATGTTTTTGAAAGTGCCCGCAGGGGAGAGCAGTTCGGTTTTCATGGTAGGGCTCCGGCGTGAAAAATCGGCGAATACTACTGATTCGCCGCACCAGAACCCTGATTCAGATCAAGAGAGCCTCAGGCTTCCAGACCAAACAAGCTGACATCCAGCTCTTTCAGCCAATCAAAGTAGGCTTTACCAACCGGAATCTGGCGCACAGCGCCAAACTGGTCGGCAAACTCCTGCTGAATATCGCCAAAATAGTCCTTCAAGCCGGCGTAATCGCTGTCGAGCTCAACCATTTCATCCTGGCAACGAACAACGAAGTCGTTCAGCAACTCAACATCGTCACTTTCCGGGTCAAACACCGACTCCACAGAGGCATACAGCGCCGACAGTGTCAGATCAACGATGGCATCACCCAGTGAGTCGTCATCCAGCTCCAGCTCGTTGCGCCATTCACTGAAGTCGTTGAAAAACCGCATCAGGTTATCCCGTGACTTCAGCTCACCGCGCAGAAACGCCGTTTGCTTGTTCATCAGCTTGGTGAACGTTGAGATATCAGCACCATTACTGTCATCGCCTTCAGCAAACAGCGCCACATGAGGCTGATTGATGCGGGCAATCGCCAAATACCAGGCACTGCGGGCGACTGAGTTATCAAGTTTCATCCATTGCTCCGATCAGCCTGGCGCTTGGGGTTAGCCGCCAGCCAGACATTGAATTTGGTATCACCTGCCAATTGCTCAACGCTGCCAAACAACGCGCTCAAGGCCGGCTTGTATTTCAGGTGACGATTGGCCACCACAATCAGCTGGCCGTCGTCAGCCAGCTTGGCCGCGCTTTGCTCGAACATGTTGCGAGCAATGTTATCCAGCTGCTTGTGACCATCGTGGAAAGGCGGGTTACACAACACCAGATCCAGATTGCCCGACACATGCTCAAGGCAATCGCCGTGGTGTACCGTGATATCGACACCGGCAACGATGGCATTGGCGCGAGCCGACTCAACCGACGGCCAGTGGTCGTCTGTCTGAATCATGGTCAGGTTGGCGTTGTTGCGCGCCAGCCAGTTACCCAGCACGCCGTTACCACAGCCCAAATCACACACAGTGCCGGCTTCGGCTTCCAGCAGTTCAGGGAGCTGTTTGAGCGTATCAATCAGGAAACGGGCACCAGGGTCGAGATTGGCGCGACCAAATACGCCGGGCAGAGCAGTCAGCCGGACATCGTCAAGGGTATAGCCTTTATCGAGAGCCGGTTTTGGCAGTCGCGTACTGTTACTGATTTTCAGCAAACGCGCCTTGCGCTGTTGCTTGAGCTGCTGGTAGCCATCGGCATTGGCTTCCAGCCAGTTCAACCACTTCACTGGAATGTGCTTGCTCATGCCGGCCAGCCAGATTGGCGTGCCAACGGGCAATGCTTGCTGGCATAGCCACAGCCAGTAGTGCAGCTGATCAAAGTTTTTCGGAATGCGAACGACCACCGCGTTAAGATCCGCGGACGCTTCCAGCGCAGCCGCGTCTATGACGGTGGTGAATTGCAAACCGTCAATGTCGTTACGCTGGGCGTTTTGCTCGGCGGCATAACGCGCAGACGCGTTCTCGACATAGCTGACACCACCAGGCAAGGCGCAAGCCAATGCCCCGTATCGATCATTGATGATCAGGCAGCGTTGGTCAGCAGGAAGAGTCTCAACCAGATATTCATCAGCTGCATCCCACGGCATGCTGACATGCTCAGGGACGGCTGGATAGCATTCAAGATGCAAGTTCAAAGCAGGGCAATGTGGCATTAGTAGATGTCTTTAAAGTCCTTGCTTTCCAGTTGCTCCAGCAGGGAACGCTCTTTCTCTTCGCGCACTCTTGGCTCTGGTGTATCCTTCGCGCTAACTTCCTTCTGTTCAGATTTGACTGCTTGTTGTTGCAGCTGTTCCTGATTCAGTTGATCTTTGGCTTGCGGATTGTCATCCAGAAACTTCTCGAACACGGACTTGGTGCGATTCTTCACGCGCTTGCCGTTCTGACGGTCTGGCGCCTGCTTCTTCAGCTTGGATTTGTTGCCCGTTTTAACGTTATGAATACGTTTCAGTGAGCGGGTTTTTTTTACTCGGGTCATGATCGACTCATGCATGGGTTTAATTGGCGCAAGACTACCAGAAACTGTGCCTGAATATTAGCCACTCCAGCACGCTCAGTGCTGCCTCTAAATTGGAATTTACTTTCAGATGTATTGGCAATCGCTTGTTTTTACTGCAGAAATCATCCTTCCCGTATTCTTACTGGTTGTACTCGGCGTTTTTCTGAAAAAGAAAAATATGATCGACGACCACTTTTTGAACGTCGGCTCGCGACTGGTTTTCAACCTGACACTGCCAACACTGGTCTTTCTGGCTATTTCCAAAGTGCATTTTGGCAGCGGCACCCACTTTGAACTGATGGGGTTTGTCGCCGCCGCTATCATTGTCAGCTGCTTTATCTGCTATGGCTGGGCACACCTGTCGGGCATCAAGTCTGAAGACGTATCGGCTTTTGTACAGTCGTCGTTCCGATCCAATCTGGGCATCGTCGGTATCTCTACCGTGGTGTATGCCTTTGGTGACGAAGGCACCCAGATTGGCGCGCTGGTGCTTGCCATTGGTGTGCCCATGTACAACCTGATGTCGGTGGTGATTCTGGCCCGCGGTCAGGGGGTAAACTGGGGTGGCCAGCTGACCATGATTGCCAAAAATCCGCTGATCATTGCCATTTTGCTGGCCTTGCCGTTCAGTATTTTTTCCTGGGAGTTGCCCAAAGCCGTCGGCAATGCCGCTCAAAGCCTGGGCCAGATGACACTGCCACTGGCATTGATCGCCGTTGGCGGCACGCTGGACTTCCAGGCCCTTAAACGAGCCAACAGCATGACCATGCAAATCGCCGCATTGAAGCTGGTTGTGCTGCCCATTGCCACGGTTGGCGTGGCGCTATTGGTCGGTATTCGAGGCATTGAATTGGGTGTAGTGGCGCTGATGCTGGCCAGCCCGACCGCCGCTGCCGCCTTTGTGATGGCACGAGCCATGGGAGCCAACCACGTACTGACTGCCAACGCCATTGCGGTGACCACACTGGGGTCTATGCTGACGATGGGCGGAATTTTCTATGTTTTGAGCGTCGCGTCACTGGTATAGTGACGCCCTTGGGCTTTTTTTGACAATTTTGGGATTGGTGTAACTGAGAATGCCAGCAACTCAACGCCACATGGTGTATCTGGCATCCAATATGGATGGTCTGGAACTTGAACGCTACGAAGTCGAACGCGTTCTGGCACGCCAAGGCATGACCAATGTGGGCTTTGCCTGCCCGCGGGAAGGGCTTGCCTACGATTGGGATTTCGCCCGCCAACAAATCGAACTGGCAGACGTGTTTGTGCTGCTGGTTGGTAACGATTACGGCCAGGTGTCGCAAACTGGCATCAGCGCCCTTCATCGCGAATATGTGCACGCTCGCACGTTAGACATTCCGGTGTACGCATTCCTGAAGAATCCACCATCCGGCAACAATCTGGATGCCGATCAGACCCGCCTGCGAGGGTTCTACCAACTGGTTACCCAGCAGGTTGGCTACAAGCTGTGGCACCTTCGCGATGAACTGACCGCTTTGGTGAAAGCCACCGTCAATCCAAACAATCCGGACTTTGGGCCGGGTTGGGTTCGAGCCGAACCCGCAGCCAAGGCGGCACCCGCTAGCGTACCAACGACACCATCAAAGAAGGCCGCTACCTCTTCGCAGCTTTCGCCGCGTGAGCGACTTGAACTGAACCGCAAGACCATCAACCTGTTGGTGCAAGCCAAGGTTTATCAGGGCGGCAATCTCTCAAGAGAAGAGCTGGCACTGCCAGCAAAGCTGGATCAGCTGTATCGAGCACTACAAAGCTCGTTCGCATCAGACACCAGCGAAGATCGCATTCGTGGCAGTCTGGAAGCGATTATTTCTGATACCGTGCGCCGCAAGCTGCTGGAGCGCAACCCGGACGCCCACGCCGTCGACGACATTCGCATTCCAAAAGAGCAGTTTCGCTCAGTACTGGAAACCTGGCAGCAATTGGGACAAGTACATCAAAGCAGCCACTCCGGCCGTGACTACTGGCGCTCCAGCAGTGACTGAGCCATTGAGCTTTTAGTCTGCCGAAACGACAAACATAAAAAAACGGAGCCTTTGCTCCGTTTTTTTATGTCCACTGGCCTGGCAGCCATCGGCAGCTATCAAGACGCGCACAGCGTTCTTCACAGCGTGCCCAGCACATCTCCCAGCACTGCCTGTTTTTCCGTCCATTCCTTGCGCATGCCATCACAAACAATGGTGCAAAGATCAAAAACAAAAGGGGCACCAATACTGAAGTAGGCCATGTTGCCAGACTGGCGACGGTTCACCATGCCATGGGTTTTCAGGGTCGATAAATGCTTGGACACATTCGGCTGCGAGGCACCCGTGGCTTCAACCAGCTGCGTGACGGATTTTTCCCCTTGCTGTAATTCATGAAGAATCCGCAAGCGCATGGGATCGGACAGCAAACGAAAGCGCTGGGCGATCATTTCAAGCATTTCATTCGACAAATTTTCAGACATGGCATTCTCCTGTGATCATCGAATTGTACCGCGACAAACTGCATTCACTTATAGGCATAAAGATATTTCTTGTAACCCTTTCTTCTAAGGATATAACGGCAGTTTGTTCAAAACGCCAACAGCCCTTATCAATTGGTCGAAAAGCACACTGGCAACAAGCCAACTTTTTGGCATTAAGCTTATCAATGCACAAGTCCTTGTCGTGCTTACGGGTGGCAACTTCTGTATACTGGCGCGCCATTCAAGGGGGTCACATGTTCAAATATCTATCGGTCGTTCTGGTAGCACTTTTTATCCTTTCCGGCTGCGACAAAACGCCGGACGTCGTCAAAATCGCAGGCCCGACCATGGGCACGCAATACCACATCAGCTGGGTAGGCGATGACGCCGATTCTGAAAAAATCCAGACCCTGATCGATGCACGACTGGTTGCCATCAACAAGGCCATGTCGACTTACGACCCAACCTCCGAACTGTCCCTGCTGAACCAGCAGCAAGCGCCACTGGCCAACGAAACCATTTCGGACGACCTGGCTGAAGTCCTGCGTGATGCACTGGAGGTGTATCAGAAAAGCGAACACCGTTTCGACGTGACCGTAGGCCCACTGGTCAACGCCTGGGGATTTGGCCCTGGCAAGCACCTGGATGAACGCCTGCCACAGGAAGAAGTAGACCAACTGCTGTCCGAAATCGGCTCCGACGCCATTCACCTGAACGGCGACCAACTGTCGACCGACAAGCCGCTGTACATCGACCTGTCTGCCGTCGCCAAAGGCTGGGGCGTCGACCAACTGGCCAACCTGCTGGAACAGCAGGGCATCCATTCCTATCTGGTGGAAGTAGGCGGCGAACTGCGTACCCGCGGTCAAAAGCCAGACGGTTCCAACTGGCGTGTAGCCATAGAGCGCCCGGCACTGGACGCAATGGACCGGGAAGTACAACTGATTGTTGAACCCGGCGATGCCGGCCTGGCAACCTCAGGTGACTATCGCAACTATTTCGAAGAAAATGGTGTGCGCTATTCGCACACCATCGACCCGGCAACCGGCTATCCGATTACCCATCGACTGGCGTCGGTAACCGTGATCCACAAACAATGCGGCATGGCCGATGCCTGGGCAACGGCCCTGAATGTGGCAGGCCCGGATAACGCCATGCGCCTCGCAAACCAATACCAATTGGCCGCCTATGCTATTGTTCGTACAGACACTGGCTTTACAGCGGTTGCTTCCGATGAATTTAAACGTCGCTTCCCGCATGCCGTGCAATAAGCGAAGAGGAGAGAAATCATGACCATTATGCTGATCGTATTCGCCACCATGCTGCTGATTATTGCCGCCATGGCCGTTGGCGTATTGATGGGTGGCAAACCTATTTCCGGTTCCTGTGGTGGCATGGCCGCCGTAGGCATGGAGTCCGCTTGCGATGTCTGCGGCGGTGACAAGAAGAAATGTGACAAAGAAAGTAAAAAAGCAGCCGAAAAGGCTGATGCATCCCTGTTTTACGATGCAACCAGCGACGAGAAGTAAAACTTCTTTTCGCCTATACAATTAAAAAGAGCCCGAGAACACTCAGACTGGAGATGGAGTAACTATATGGCAGATTACCGCTACGACGTCGTCATTATTGGCGCTGGCCCGGCAGGGGAAGGCGCCGCAATGAACGCAGCCAAGCACGGCAAGAAAGTAGCCATGGTGGAAGACAAAAAACTGGTCGGCGGTAACTGTACCCATTGGGGCACCATTCCATCCAAGGCCCTGCGTCACGCCGTGAAGCAAATCATCCAGTTCAACACCAACAATATGTTCCGTGAGATTGGTGAGCCACGCTGGTTCTCTTTCCCACAGGTGTTGAAAAGCGCCGAGAAAGTCATCGGCAAGCAAGTGAAGATGCGTACCGAGTACTACGGCCGCAACCGTATCACCGTGTATAACGGCAAAGCTCGTTTCGCCGATGGCAACTCGGTCGACGTATACCAGGGCAACATGACCAACACCCGCCTGCACGCCGATGAGATCATCATTGCGACCGGCTCCAGCCCTTGGCGTCCAAGCAACATCGACTTTAACCACCCACGTATTTACGATTCCGACACCATCCTGACCCTGTCTCACACCCCGCGCACCATCATCATTTACGGTGCTGGCGTGATTGGCTGTGAATACGCCTCCATCTTCTCGGGTCTGGGCGTTAAGGTGGATCTGATTCACCCTGGTGATCGCCTGCTGAACTTCCTCGACGACGAGATTTCCGACGCCTTGAGTTACCACCTGCGAGACAAGGGTGCTCTGATTCGTCACAGCGAGCAGTTCGACTCGGTAGAAGCCAACGAGCGTTATGTCACCATGACCATGGCCTCTGGCAAAAAAGTGAAGGCTGATGCCTTCCTGTGGGCAGCTGGTCGCAGCGGCAACACCAAGGATCTGGGACTCGAAAACGTTGGTATCGAAACCAACTCCCGCGGCCAGATCGATGTCGACAAGGAATACCGCACCTGCGTACAGAACATCTATGCCATTGGTGATGTAATTGGCTGGCCAGCACTGGCATCTGCCGCATACGACCAGGGCCGTGCCGCGGCGTCCATCATTGCCAATCCGGAAGACTTCCACTACGTGGATTCCGTACCAACCGGTATTTACACCATCCCGGAAATTTCCTCGGTGGGTAAAACCGAGCGCCAGTTGACGGAAGAAAAAATTCCTTACGAAGTAGGGCAGGCATTCTTCAAAAACATCGCTCGTGCACAAATCACCAACGAAGGCGTGGGCATGCTGAAAGTGCTGTTCCACCGTCAGACACTGGAGATTCTGGGCATTCACTGCTTTGGTGACCAGGCGGCCGAGATTGTTCACATCGGCCAGGCCATCATGAACCAGGAAGGCGAAGGCAACACGATGAAGTACTTCATCAACAACACCTTCAACTACCCAACCATGGCTGAAGCCTACCGGGTTGCTGCCCTGAACGGCCTTAACCGTCTCTGAGCAAAACCCTAAACAAAACAGGCCGCTGATTAGCGGCCTGTTTTGTTTCTACTGCTTGTTGCGTGCGGTTAACACTTAAGCGGAACGCAACAGCAAGCACGACTCACCGCTGCGCTAATTCCAAGTATCAGCCGTTAGGCTCTACAAACACCGCAAACACACCCGGGTACTTCTCATTCAGATGGTGCGCGTGAATTTTGCTCATGGTGCCTTTCTGGCAGTACAGCAGGTAACGCTGCTCGCCACTCACATCCAACTCGCCCAGACGGCTATCCAGTTCGTAAAACGGAATCGTCTTGACCTCGTTATTGGACAATTCCAGCGCCACCTCCTCAACCTCGTTCGGATGGCGAATATCAATAATCACATCCGCCAGTGCAGGGGCATCCAGCTGCGCAACGTCTTCGAGACCGGATTCGGCTTCCGCCAGCACTTCGTCAATGCGCTGAATTTTCGATTCATACAGAGCGTCTTCCAGCACTTGCATATCGAACGCCTGTTCGGCCTGCTCGGTTTTGGCCAGATCACCCTTGGTCAACGGGTTAACAGAAATCACGCCGCAATACTCCGGCATACTGGCTGCAAATGACTCAGTACCAATACGACGTGAGATAGCAATGATGTCCTGCTTGTCCATGGTGGAAAGCGGGCGCAGCACCATGCAGTCGGCAGCGCGATCAATCACCGCCAGATTGGAAATGGTCTGGCTGGCAACCTGGGCAACGGCCTCACCGGTTGCAATGGCTGGCACGCCCATTTTGTCGGCAATACGGGACGCCGCGCGCATCATCATACGCTTGAGCACAACCCCCATGTGGCCGTTATCAACCTTGGTCAGGATCTCGGTAACGACCTTTTCAAACGGCACAGTCACGAACTTCACCCGGTGGCTTTCGCCATAGCAAGACCAGATGTAGTGGGCCACTTGCTTCACACCAATCTCATGGGCACTGCCGCCCAAATTGAAAAAGCAGAAGTGAGTCTTCAGACCACGACGGGTCAACAGGTAGCTGGCCACCGTCGAGTCAAAGCCACCCGAGATCAAGGAAACGATCTCACCCTGGCTGCCCAGAGGGAAGCCACCCAAGCCCTGAATGCGCTGCTTGACCACGTGCACCTTGTCGTTGCGAATTTCAACATGCACAACCACTTCCGGGTTCTTGAGTGAAACCGAAGCCGCTTCAGTTTCTTTCAGCAGACCGCCGCCCATGTAGATTTCAGCCTGATGCGAGGTGAAATCGTGCTGTCCCGCACGCTTGACCCGAACACAGAAACTCTTGCCTTTCAGCACCTCACGATTGGCTTCGCGAACCAACTGATAGGCCTGATCCAATGTCTCGAACGGGTGTTCGTCGATTTCCAGCGAATAGCCGATACCCGGAGTGTGCGACAGGATCTGCACCATGCGGCGATGAATGGATTCACGTTCACTTTCGTCAACGACGTTAACGGCGATCACCAAACTATCCCAGCGATCCTGAACGTCGGCCGATACGCCGTGCTTCTTGGACAGCGTACGCAAATTGGCGCGCAGAATTTTGGTCAATTGCTTGCGAACCGACTTGGATTTGATGGTGATTTCAGGGAATAGCTTGATGACAAACTTCATGATTAAAAACGGGGTCAGATCAAAAAGGTCGCGGATTATAACGCAGCCTGCGACAGGCTTCACCCGAATGGGTGTAAGGTGGTGTTCATTCAGGCCAGTCAATGAAGGACTCGACAATCTGACAATTATTAGCTGGACTGGGTAATGCAGATGTCATATCAAGATATGAAGCTAGGGACTCACTGAAAAATCCGGTGCCCGCTCTGGATGACAGGGCGAAGCTGAATCACGAAGCTGATTTGCAGGCCTGACGAGTCAAGTCAAAAATCAGCGACACAGAGTCAGCAATGCCCTGCCATCCCCGCAGGCCGCCAGAACAGTGTTGGCGAATTTGGAAAGGGCCAGCCATTCCACTGCAGTCGCCGCCTTGTTCTAACGACCTGCAGGGCACGGGTAGAGCCGTGCAGGGTTTTTCAGAGGGTTCTCAAGCCTACTTACCGCAAAAGCAAAAGGAGTGGATGTATGTCTAAACGTGTTGCATTGGTTACCGGAGGAACAGGTGGTATCGGTACTGCAATCTGTAAGAAATTGCACGATGACGGTTATCAGGTAGTGGCTGGCTATTACTCGGGCGGCAAGCACGAGAAAGCCCAGGCATGGCAGGAAGAACTGTCCAAGGAAGGTTACGACATCGCACTGGCGTTCGGTAACATTACCGACTGGGCGTCTTGCGAAGCGTGTATCGACAATATTCGCAAGGACTTCGGTCCAGTGGATATTCTGGTGAACAACGGTGGCATCACCCGCGACACCACTCTGAAGAAAATGACGCCAGATATGTGGCATGACGTCATCGCAACCAACCTGACGTCTGTGTTCTTTATGACCCGCCTGGTGATTAACGACATGCTCGAGAAGAAATGGGGCCGCATCGTTAACATCTCATCCATCAATGGTGAAAAAGGCCAGTTCGGCCAGGCCAACTATTCAGCCGCCAAGGCTGGCATGTACGGCTTCACCAAAGCCGTCGCCCAGGAAGTTGCTTCCAAAGGCATCACAGTCAACACTGTGTCCCCAGGCTACATTGCTACCAGCATGATCATGGATGTTCCGGAAGAAATTCGCGAAACCATCCGCAAGAGCATTCCTGTTGGTCGCTTCGGCGCTCCGGAAGAGATTGCTCGCGTGGTGAGCTTCCTGGCATCTGACGAAAACGGTTTCATTACCGGTGCCAACATTTCTGCCAACGGCGGTCAGTACATGCACTAAGCGTGAAACCATCAAGCCGAGTTAGTAGTCCGGCTTGAGTTTTTTGTTACGCGCACTGGCGTGTCGTTCACGCATTTCTGTATCAATATAACGGTCCGTTGTGGCCAGGCTGGCATGTCCGGCATCCTCCCTGACGTGCTCTTTAGGTCGATGCTTAACATCCTCGGAAATTCCGGTATGGCGCAACCAGTGAACCGTCGCCACTTTCAATTCTTCCGCATCCCGCTCAAGCCCATCCTGACGCATTCTCTCTAACGTTCGATCGAAGCAATACTGCACTAAATACCGAATCTGACGTGTACTGGTTACAGGGCCACGACCTCGCAGCTTGGGCACCAATGGCGTTTGCTCGCCCGCATGAGGGAGTTCAGATAAGCCCAGAAAACTGCGATATCGCTTCAGCGCCGCCAGCATGTCATCCGACACTGTAACCATTCGGGCCTTGTTGCCTTTACCTACAACGCGCAGCCACCAGTTACCATCCATATCCTTCTGGAAATCACCCATGACCGGCGTCGAACGCTCGTCAGCCACAAGTTCCGAAATACGCAGATACATGGCAAACAGGCAGCGCATGATAAACAGCGATCGCTCATGCTCGACCGGGTTGTCTTTTGCCATCAACTCAATGGTTTCCAGCACGTAATCCCACTGCAAATTGGAGATGCGCCGCACCGGCTCCGAGTAGGCATGACGCTGTAAGAACTTGCTTTTCTGCCGAATCAGCGCGATTGGATTGCCTTCCAGATAGTCTTCCTGAATCAGAAAATTGAAATACGACGACAGCACAGCAAACAAGGATTGCAGGCTTTTTTGCGACAGCGCAAATGCATCCGGACGCTGTTCGGTCAGCGACGCCTTGTCTGGCTGAATCACAAACGGCCGCCACTTTTCGTTGGGTACGCGCTCGCCTTGCTGGCTTTTGAAACGGGCCAACTGCGCCGTACCAATCCAGGCCGCCGGCGGTGACTGACAAAAACGAATGTAGTCTTCCAGATCGGCGCGTTTTAAATCATGCAAGCAGGCTTCCCGAACCAGAAAGCTCCATTGCAACAGACGTTCGGCCTCGCGCCGATAGCTGTTAAACGTCGCGGTGGAGCCGTTAAAACTGACCAGAAACCCCAGCGTGTGAACCAGATCCTCAAAGGCACCTGGCACGTTACGCAGCTGCGGCTGGCGATCCAGAATGGTACGAGCATCCGTCAACGGGCTCGCCAGATGATTCAGATTGTCAAAAAATGGAGTAGGGGGTGTGTTTAAAACACGCTGCAAGCTCATGCCTGATGTTCCTGATTCAGGTCGAACAAGATCGATACCACGTTATCCTTGAAGCGACTGCCTTCTTCTATATAGCCACGCACAGTCGTGTCGTTTTTCCAGCCGCCTTGTTTGCGAATCGCCTCAAACGATGCGCCGGATCTGGCCGCCTCGGTTGCCAGGCCACGACGCAAACTATGACCACTAAACTGCAATGCGTCATCAACACCGGCTTTTGTGCAGGCACGCTTCAGAATTTGATTCACAGCCGATGGAGTCAGACGATTTTCAGACAGCTGCTGCCATTGATTCACCGGGCGAAAAACCGCGCCACTTTCAATCCCAGCCACCGATAGCCAATCCCTCACAGCCGTTACCGCGCACAGCTCGCCAGCGGTCGCCGGAATGGCTTTTACCAGTCCTTGGCCGGTCTGGTCGGTTTTGGAGTGCCGAATGCGAATTTCCAAACCATCGGTAACAAAACTCAAGTCGGACACATCAATGGCAACCAGCTCACTGCGCCGAAAGGCCCCAAGAAAGCCCAGCAACAGCAATGCCTTATCCCTAACGGATGATAGCTTTCCAGGCTGCCCGCCATTGGCAGTCATTGAGTGGCAGATTTTACCCAGCTGCTGTAACCGCAATGGCGGCGCTTTCTGTTGCGGCTGACCGTTACTGCGCTTGATGCCTTTCAGAACCTGACGAACAGGGGCTGACACCACCGGGTCAACCACACCCTGAAAGGCGTGCCAGGCGGAGAGGGCGCTCAAATGCAATTGCAGGGTCGCCACTCGGTAGCGCTCCGATGTCAGCAACAAATACCGCACAATATCGTCCGCCGTTGCAGGCAGCGGTCCGCCAGAACGCTGGTATTGCCGAATGGCCGAGCGATAACTGCGCCGTGTATTTTCAGACGTCGCCGACGCCAGAAACGCATCAAGCTTTGCTTTTTCGTCCTCGCTGTAGCCAGATCGCACAAGCTCAGCAGGGCGCGCCTCACTCAAATAACGACTCATCGAATTTTCACCACTCAGATTCAATCCTTCAATTCCGTCCCTTAGCCCAGCTTCAATCCCGGTTTCGACACGAATAGTGTACCGGGATCATTCTCTTAAAGGGTTAAATGCCATTATAACCTTCGATAACAATAATTATCGAAGGTTATTTTTATCCTTGATTGCCAATATCAGAAAGCACAATTACACTTACATTACATATTACGTAATACGTTACAGGAAGATCCCATGGCGCGCCCGGGAATACGCTTTGAGCAAGTGGCAAAAGCCGCAGAAATCATCACCAACAATGGGCTGGAGCCCACGGTAGACCGGGTGCGCGAGCAGCTTGGCACCGGCAGTAAAAGCACCATAGGCCCCATGCTGAAACAGTGGCGAAGCCAGCAAACTGAAGAAAACACCACCAATAGCAGCCTCAATCAGGATGTACTGAGCGCCGTTGAAGCGCTGAATGCCTACCTGACACAGCAAGCAGAACAATCCACCGAAGATGCCAAGCGGGCATTTGAAGAGGAAAAACAGGCCTTAACAGAGCAACTGAACGCCGCACAGAGCGAACGCGACAAGCTAAATGGCGAGCTGGAGGCCGCAACACACCGAATTGAAGTGTCAGATCAACGCATTGAGACACTGGAACAGCAACACAACCAGCTGACACTGGAAAACACGCGGCTTGAGGTGAAACTCAGTGAGGTATCCGGACAGCTGTATGAAAGCCGCCAGGCGCAGCAGGAGCTCAAACAGGAAAACAAAACCGTCCGCGAGCAGTTTGAGCATTATCAGGACAGTATGGCCAAGGACCGACAAGATGAGCGCAGCCGCTTTGAACAGCAAATAGCCAGCCTGAACCAACAACTGCAACAGCAGCAATCAGTGCACAAATACGAGTTGCAAGAGCTACAGAGCCAGCAGACAGCAGCCAAAGAAGTCGCCCTGAATCAGCAACGCAATGAGCTGAATGATCAGCATGAAAAACACCTGCAGGAACAGCGAGCGGCGTTTGAGCGTGAGCTGGCGCAACAGCAAAAACAATTAAATGAACGCGAGAACGCCTTGAGCGATATCCAGGGTGACAAGCAACGCCAGGCCACTGAACTGCAAAACGCAAACGCCTTGCGGCAGCAACTTCAAACCACACTGGAACAACTGCAAAGCCAGCAGCAGCTTCGCGAACAAGAACACCAGCAAGCACTTGCAGCAGCTCGATCCGAAGCAACGCGCTACGCAAACCTGCTGGAAAAGCTAAGTCGATGATTCGGCTTGGCGGCCAAGAGCTATTGCAGAGAATCTGATAGCTGGCAAACGCCAGAGAACCCCAGGGCGCGCATAACAGAATGCAGGACCCTGAATCATCGAATGGACTTCAAAGGCGTACAGACAGCGGAAAGCCGCAAATCCAGAGTAAGCCCAAACAATTGATAGTTGAGCAATGTGTATGGCATGGACATGAAAACAATTCCAAAGCCGCCATCAAACGGGAGATTTCAGCCCTCACGTCCTGAAATCCATTTATTCCGATAATATCAATTATCGGAAATAAAAGAGTTGTAAGAAGCCCCTCTGGCCAACAGCCAGACCAGAAATCTGAATCATTATGCCTGCTGCTTGCCATCCACCGGATTCGTGCGCGCCATGGTTTCATTGATGAACCAATGACACTTTTTCAAAATCTTTATCCTGTCATGTCATTGGTCAACCAAGCCGCTTACGGTAGACTTCGCCGCCTTACAGGTTGGCCAGTGTTTTGTGCCACCGACTTCCTTCAGATTTATCATCAGGACCCTTCTATTTATGTATTCAGTTGGTCAGCGTTGGATTAGCGAAGCCGAAACAGATCTTGGGCTTGGGCTTGTTCAAAGCGTCGACTTTCGTTCGGTCACTCTGTATTTCCCGACCATCGACGACGTGCGTACCTATTCCGTGCAAAATGCTCCGCTTACCCGGGTCATTTTTAAAAACGGCGACAAGGTACCTCTGCAAGACGGCAACGTTGTAACCATTGAATCCGTCGAAGTCATTGATGACATCGCCTTTTACTTCACCGCTGGCCGCTCGATTTCCGAAATCCAGCTCAGCGGTGCCATTCAGCTGAACCAGCCGGTTGATCGTTTGTTCTCAGGACAAATCGACAACAACAACCTGTACGAACTGCGTCAGCTGAGCCTGAAGCAAATCACCAACCTGCGTCAGCGACCGTTCTATGGTTTGCTGGGTGCCCGCACCAGCCTGCTGCCTCACCAGCAATACATTGCCCAACAAGTCACCCAGGACTCCATGCCACGGGTTTTGCTGGCGGATGAAGTGGGTTTGGGTAAAACCATTGAAGCCGGCTTGATCCTGCACCGCCTGCTGCTGCAACAGCGAATTCAGCGCGTGATGGTTTTGGTGCCTGACCACCTGGTACACCAGTGGCTGGTTGAAATGATTCGCCGCTTCAACCTGCGTTTCAGCATCCTGCAGCAAGACGACGTTGACGACGCCAAGGATATCTGTTCTCCGCTGTTTAACAGTTCCCAGCTGTACTTGTGCCCGATGTCTCTGGCAACCGACCCTTACGTTTCTGCATCCATGGCGCAATCCGATTGGGATATGGTCGTGGTTGATGAAGCACACCACTTGCAGTGGAGCCAGGATGGTGCCGACGCCGGTTATCAGCTGGTCGAAAACATGGCGGCCAAAACACCGGGCGTACTGCTGCTGACGGCAACCCCTGAACAGCTGGGTGTTGAAGGTCACTATGCTCGCCTGCGCCTGCTGGACCCGGAGCGCTACCCAAGCCTTGAGCAGTTCCTGCAAGAACAGTCTTCTTACCAGTCTGTTGCCGACCTGGCTGCACAGCTGGCCGATGGCTCTGAACTGAGTGCCGATGCCCTGGCTCAGCTGGCATCCATCGCACCGGAGTTTGCAACCGGCATCAACGACGACAACCGCCAGAAAGCCCTGGATGCCCTGATTGACCGTCGTGGCCCGGGCCGTGCCATGTACCGCAACACCCGCCATGGTGTCACCGGCTTCCCTGCCCGTGTTCCGAACCTGACGGCTGTTGCGCAACCAGAGCAACAGGCTCATGCGCTGAATCTGGAAGAAGCCCTGTACCCGGAGCGCCAGCAGTCTGACTGGTGTGAAAATGACCAGCGCGTCAATGCCCTGCTGGACATCATCAAGGGCACCGGCAAATCCAAGATCGTTCTGATTTGCCACCATGCTTCTACCGTACTGGAGCTGGAATCCTACCTGTGGGAGAAACACGGCATTCAGGTGGCGGTGTTCCACGAGCAAATGCACCTGGTTGAACGTGACCGTGCCGCCGCCTACTTCGCCGATCCGGAACAAGGCGCCCGATTGCTGCTGTGTTCTGAAATTGGCAGTGAAGGCCGTAACTTCCAGTTTGCCCACCATCTGGTGTTGTTCGATTTGCCGTTCAACTGTGACCTGATCGAACAGCGCATTGGCCGTCTGGACCGTATTGGTCAGGCCAATGAAATCCAGATTCACAGTCTGGCGTTTGAAAACCACGCTTCTTCCCGCTGGCAGTCCATTGCCCATCAGGGCCTGAACGTGTTCGCCGAGCCGAACCCAACGGCTCAAACCCTGCTGGAAGCCAACCGTGACGAAATCGAACAGGCTATTTTGGGCGATCACGACCTCGATGATCTGATTGCACGACTGGCCAAAGAAGGCGGCGAACTGAAAGCCAAGCTCGAACAAGGCCGCGACCGTTTGCTGGAATTGCATTCCTGTCACCCAAGCCGCGCACGCGCCCTGGCCTCCGACATGACCATCACGCACATTGAAGACGAAGCCGAACTGAACGACTTCGTCGATCTGTTCGCCGATGCTGTGGGCGTTGAATTTGCCGATTTGGGCAATGACTGTGTGACCATTGCACCGGGTGACCACATGCTGGTTCCGGAGCTGCCACACCTGCCGGAAGATGGCTTTATGGCCACCACCCGTCGTGAAGTCGCACTGGCACGTGACGATGTTCAGTTCCTGAGCTGGGAGCACCCGTTCATCGATCAGGCTCTGGAGCTGGTAACGACAGGCCCGATTGGTAACACCGCCATTGGTTACATTGAAAACCACGACTACCAGACCGGCGACTGCTTTATCCAGTTGCAGTTTGTTGCTCGCTGCCCGGCGCCCAAGCACTTGCAGATCGAACGTTACCTGCCGGTAGACGCCATGCACCTGACGTTTACGCCCAAAGGCGAACTGAAAGTGAACGAGCCAGACCTGATTGGTTTTGTTATGCCACTGAAGAAGTCGACCGGTCGCGGTCTGGCCGAACAGCGCATGGCAGAGATCAAACCGATTTTGCACAAGCTGGAGAAGCTGGGCGAAGGCCAGCTCGACAAGATGGTATCGCGCGCGGTCAGCAAGGCTGAAGAAGCGTTTGAATCCCGCATTCAGCGTATTCGCTCATTGGCCGAGCAGAATCCGAACATTCCGGATGCTCTGGTCGCCAATATTGAAGCCGAACGCGCCGACGTACTGGAAGCCATTGGCAAAGCCCAGCTGGCCATGGACAGCGTGCGTCTGGTGTTCTGCGGTTAATAATCCTGGCAACTCGTCTGGCAACGACTCCAGTCGTTGCCACTGATTGATTAACTACCCATACAAAAATGCCCGCACATTGCGGGCATTTTTGTATCTGAAATACTGACCGAAATTAATCAGATTTCACGCGATGGCGTGCGCATGGTCACGAACTCTTCCGCCGCCGTTGGGTGAATACCAATGGTGCTGTCGAACATCGCTTTGGACGCCCCAGCTTTGATCGCCACACCCAATCCCTGCATGATCTCACCAGAATCCGGGCCGACCATATGGGCACCTAACACTCGGTCGGTAGACTTCTGAACCAGCAGTTTCATGTACGAACGCTCCGGCAAACCACTGATGGTGTGCTTCATCGGTCGGAAGCTGGACTCAAACACCAACACATCGCCAGCAAACTGCTCGCCCGCCTCTTCTTCCGTCAGGCCGACGGTGGCAATGTTGGGCTGGCAGAAAACCGCCGTTGGAATATTGCTGTAATCCATCGCACTGGTATCGCCATCGAATTGCTGGGCAACAAACTTCATACCCTGCGCCAATGCAACGGGTGTCAGGGCCGGAGTTCCGATCACGTCGCCCAAGGCATAGATGCTGTCGACGGAGGTACGGAAGAAATCATCGGCAACAATAGTGCCGTCTTTGCGCGTTTCAACACCAACCGCTTCCAGGTTCAGTCCATCGGTCATTGGTCGGCGGCCCGTGGCGTACATCACGCAATCAACCACCAGGTGCTCGCCATTGTTCAACACACATTCAAGCTCGCCGGATGCCAGCTTCTCGATGCGTTCAATGTCGGTGTTGGTATGAATGTTTACACCCTTGGCGGCAATTTGCTCGGCGGCGAAGTCACGCACACCGTTATCAAACCCGCGCAGGATTTGCTCTCCGCGATACAACAGGTGCGCATCCGCGCCCAGGCCGTTGAAAATGCCTGCAAACTCAACGGCAATGTAACCGCCGCCAACCACCACGACGCGCTGCGGAAAAGTATCGAGGTAAAAGGCTTCATTGGAAGTGATGGCATGCTCTATACCCGGCACGTCCGGCTTGAACGGCCAGCCACCGGTAGCAATCATGATGCGCTCAGCACTGTAGTGTTTGCCGTCCACAGCGACGGTATGAGGATCAACAATGGACGCTGTGCCGTTGATGATTTCCACGCCCGCATTGCCCAGCATATTGCCGTAAATGCCGTTCAGACGTTCGATTTCACCGGTTTTGTTATCGCGCAACGTCGGCCAGTCGAAGCCATTGACGCTGGCATCAATACCGAAGCCTTTCGCTTCTTTGGCTTTTTCGCTGTATTCGGATGCATAAACAAACAGCTTTTTGGGAACACAGCCGACATTGACGCAGGTGCCGCCCAAATAGCGGTTTTCAACCACGGCGACTTTTGCCCCTTTTGCCGCCGACATTCGTGACGCACGTACGCCGCCTGAGCCAGCACCAATGATCAACAAGTCAAAATCGAACGCCATATGTTTCTCCATCGCAAGGGCGAGCCCTTAATTTCGTTGGGGCCATGCTAACGCCTTGGCAAAAAAAAGCGAGCATCCCATAGCTGTTCACTATCGGGGGCTCGCTCAGATTTCATTACGTAGAATCAGTTTGGCGTCAGCGTGGCGCGGACATCAACCCTGCCCGGCAACTCTGCTGCATCCAGTGTGATCTGGCTGACCCGTATACCGTCCCGCGCCTGCAAGGATTCGGTCCAGGAAATAAACCGGTCGAATTCAATGCCATCCATCCAGATGCGCACATCACTGCCATCCTGCTCATAACGATCGAGCTTGATGCCGTCGTTCCGGGCCGCCTGACTGACTTTGGGAAGGATTGGGCCCGATGACGCGCCAGCTGCCTGGGAAGCACCACCAAACTTGCCTGCGTTTTCAGCAATCAGATTGTAGGTAGACAGCTGATCGGCCAAATCAGTACGGGCAGCGCGGTTGTCCTTGATCAAAGGTGCAAACACCATCAGATACACCAGACTCAACACGACCAGCCATCCCAGCACCTTGACGATGGTTTGATCCCGGCCCGGCAAGGCGTTGTACCACTGCGATGCAGCGCGCACCTGGGCGTTGCTGGAAAACTGCAGTTTAAGTTCGTCTAACTGACTCATGCCGACTCTCCGATTTTGATGCGGCCTTTCACAACGTCTTTCTCATTGCTGGCCGACGCCACTTCGGCTTCCAGCCCCTGATCAGCAATCGCTTGTCGCAAGGTTTGCACATCGGCCAAATTAGCCGCCAGCACTTCCATGATGATTTCACCCTGACGATCGTTATAGCGGATGGAATCCATTTTCAGATTTTTGATGTTAGCCGCCGCCACGCCTGCAGCCGCACGATTGATGATGGACGTAAAGCCACCACTGCTGTCGTTACCCGCACCGCTCAATTTGCTGCGGAATTGGCTTTTGATCATTCGCACGCGCTCACCGGGGAACAGCTGCTTGTACAAGTCGGTGGCGGCTGCACGCGCTTCCAGCGCCTGACTGCTGGTTCGATGGGTATCTACCGCCAAGCCGGTGGCACCCAGTACCGCCGCAACAACGGCCATGGCCGCCAAGGAGCGCCACCAGGCTTTGGGTTTGTCGGCACTTTGGCTGACCTGGAACTGACCTGACAGGAAATTAGCCGGTTTGCTGACCTGGCCCGGCAGCAGCAATAATGGCTGCTCGGCACCGGTGACTTCAATGCTTTCAAACGCATCAGCAAAACCGGTTTCAAGGGTGGTCTTCAGCAAATTCGACTGATCACGCGAAGGCGACTGAATGCACAAGGTACCAAGCCCCTGCTTGTCGGCCAGCGCCGACTCAAGTACCGCAGACACGGCGAACGGCATCACCCAACCTTCAAACGCTCCAGGTACCGACAACAGCCAGCCTTCCCGTTGCCATACCGCAGAAGCACCGGCAGGTAACAGCTGGGTTTCCGGAATCATCTCACGCGGAATCAGGTGCAGATGTTCGCACTGCTCCAGCAAACGCTCGACCAGGTCGATCGATACCGCGTAAGCGCGCACCCGGCCATCCACTTTACCGGCGGCAATGATCTGGTAATGGGATACGTCTTCAATCAGGTTTTCTTCCAGCGCAAACGGCAACGCCTTGGCCAAATGGCGAGAAGAAATGCCCGGCAGTTCCGCCCAGTGTGTGCTGTAGTTTTCCGCCGCGATCACCATTCGGACGGCGGTCAGTTCTGGCTGCGACTCTGCCCACTGCTCCAGGGAGACTGTTTGGTCAGAAGCAGGCGAAGCGGCGTTGTCGGTATATTCCGATACTTGCCACTGACCCGCCAGCTGGCTCCAGCTGACTCGAATCGTTTTCATGATCAATCCTGTTATGTACCCGCCACGTCGGGCGTTACACGTGCTTTTCGTCTGGAAAAGTCCCGATACAGGGTCGTAAAGGCCGCTGTACTGGCATCCCGTTTTAATAAAAATTCAGAGGTCGCAATCCATTCTGCTGCTTCCCCTACGCCTACTTGCGCAAACACTTCAAAGTATTGGGTTTTGACGCTGAAATCCTCGGCCGCCCAGCTGTTACTGGCAGTCGTGGAGTCACTGTCACTGGAAGACTGACGCGTACTGCTGTCTTCGTCCTTGGCGGTCGAGGCGGTCTTGACCTCTTCCAGCTCCATAAAGTCAGCCACCGCGGCAAAACCGCTGTCGCCACGTGCCGTGATGACCGCTGCAGCCGCGGTCGCATCAAAGTCGGTATCCAGTGCCGTTAACACCGCCCACGACGCGGTATTGATATTCAACTGGGTATCGACTGGCAGACAGGCGATGTAGGGTTCCAACTGCTTGTAAACCTCCGCCGTCACATCGGTTACCAGCATGATATCGCTGGTGTGCTTACAGAGGTTATAGGCCGCTCGATACGGCACTTCCAGTCCCAGGTAATCGTTGTCGACCTGGCTTTCTTCATTCATCCAGTTCGCGACTTGCTGGGCAATCTCTACATTGAGCCCGAGGTCGTTCAGCAGGTTGTAAAAGCGCTGCTGCCACACCGCCTGATTGGTGGACGACGGCGACAGCCAATTCAGATTAAACCGCCCCTGCGCGTCTGCAATATGAACAAACACCATGCCGTTATCCATTGGGAAGGTACGGTCGATGTTCCACTCTTCCAGGCTATGGTCAATGTCCGGGTCTGCATCCCAGTCCATTCGCAAGCCGCTGCGCACCACAGATTCGACACCATCGACCATGGTTCGAGCCTGCAAGGTCGAAAACTGACTGTAAGCACGCTGGGCATCAGCGGATTGCCGCTGAATCAACACGGTTGCCAGCACACTGACGATGGCGAAAATCAGCAACACCAGAATCAAGGCCACGCCTTGCTGTGAACGCCTCATCACAAGTCTCCGTCGTGGGCAATCGGCCAAAGCCGTTCGATTTCGCCCATGCCAGGGATCTCAAACTCAACCTTGACGGCAACGGGCAGCACTTTGGCCCCTTCCGTTTGCACAATCGGCCATTCGCTGTACCAGTTGGTGCTGGCTACATTGCCTTCATCATCGCGTTCTTCGGCCAGCACGCTGACGTAAAAAGAAGCGACCTGATTCAACACCACCGCCGATCGCACTTCGCTGTTGTAGTCACGGTCAAGCACATCCCAGCTGTAGCGCACCAGACAAGGAAATTCCCACTCAGGGTCTTCTTCGGTGGCCGTTTCGGCAAGGCTGCGTCGTGCGTATTCGCAGGCGTCATCATCAATATCAACGGTGGCATAGGCCACACGTTGCAATTCCGAGCGGGTATCTTCAACACCGGGGCGATTGCGCCATCCCGCACGGGTAAATTCAAAATAGTAGTCGCCACCATCATCCAGCCGTAAAGCATCAATGCTGTCGCCATAGGCGTCGCGTATTGGCCGGTTGATAAACTGGCGAATGTCCCGCGCCAGACGGTTATTCATTCGTTGCAATGCCGCCAGCTGGGATGATTTGGCCTCGGTGGCTTCCTTGACGTTGATCAGACCACTGAGCACTTGCGCCGCACCAACACCCAACAGAGCGGTGATCGACACGGCCACCAGAACTTCCAGCAGCGTAAAACCACGACAGCGCATCAATCGTATGCTCCCATCACGGTTGCCAGTGAGATGTACTGATACTCTTTGTTCTCGGCATCAAATACATTCACGGTTACCCTCACCACCTGCGGGAAATCGGTCGACTCGACCTGGGTTTCCAGCAGCCAGTCACGTCCGGCCATGGTGGTTTCGCTCTTGCGGTTGCCAACCGCAGGCAGCTCATGGGTCAGACGAATTTCATTCAAACGATTTTCCGCCACCCAATTAGCGAGGGTTTTGTTTTCCAGCGTCAGCGCGGTATCTGCCGCCTGACTGGTCGTACCGCTGATCACCACCGCCATGGAGGCAAAAATGGTCACTGCGATCATCACTTCCAGCAAGGTAAAACCGTAAGAATAGCGTCTGCGGGGTACTGTCAGATTAACCACCGAAGGTCTCCAGTGATTTCCAGACCGGATTAAAACCGTCACCGTGAACATGTACGACGAAACGCTCGTCGGCGTCTGTCGCCACTTGCAATTCAAATGCGGTGTATTCTTCCGATGATAAAAACAGCAAGGCGGGCATTGGGCCGCTGTCGTTGTTCAGCAGCTCGTGAAAATCGACTTCTTCACCATCGACCATCAACTGAAAATACACCCCTTCTGGTATCTTTGGAGTACCAACGTATTGGCTGCTCCAGGCCTGCCAGGGATTTTCGGCCAACGCGCCCAGCTCTTCACTACTCAGCGTACCGCTTTGAGCCAACTGCTCAACATCGGCCCATTGCAACAGCAGCAGTTCCCTGCGGTCCATGGCAAGGCCAATGTCGGTGTTCTGACTCACCGCGGTGTCGCGGTACATGTTCATCTGCACAACCAGTGCCGTCGCAAAGGCTTCGGTTTCTTTCTGAATGCGCTGATCACTGCCATTGAGAGTAACCATGCCCAACAAACCGCCAATAATAGCCAGTACCACCAATACCTCGAGCAAGGTGAAACCAGACTGGCGCTTGTTAGCCGCTTGTTGATGCATAGATTTCATACAATGGGTAATCGGTCAGGGATTATTCCGGGTATACGATATCGGCGTTGGTTTCCGCACCGCCTTCAGTGGCATCGGCACCCAGGGATACGATTTCGTATTGGCCTTTTTCATTGAAGTACAGGAACTCGGAACCCCAGGCATCTGTAGGTACAGAGTTACCTTTCAGGTAGCCGCCGGCGCGGTAGTTTTTCGGCTCAGGGGATGACGTTGGTTTTTTTACCAGTGCTTCCAGACCCTGCTCGGTGGTTGGATAGCGGTAGTTATCCAGTTTGTACATATCCAGGGCACTTTCGATCAGTTTCATCTGCGCCTTGGTCGTTTTAACGTTGGCCTGATCAGCAGACCCCAGCACGTTGGTGGCAACCATTGCCAAAATACCGCCGATAATCGCCAGAACAACCATCACTTCCAGCAGAGTAAAACCCTGAACACGCTTGCGGGATTGCATGTGTTTCTCCTATTGAACCATTTTTTGCAAATCAAGAATGGGCATCATGATGGCGGCAACGATCAGGGCAACAATGCCCCCCATTACCAACAACATCACGGGCTCGAAAATTTTAACCAGCGCTGAGACCGTATTTTCCAGCGTAGTTTCCTGCTGGTGGGCAGTACGGGCGAGCATCGAATCCAGCTCGCCGCTGTTTTCGCCGCTGGCGATCATATGCAGCATGATCGGTGAAAAATAGTTGCTGTTGCTGAGCGCCTTGTGAAGGGCTCCGCCTTCGCTGACTTCTACCGTAGCGTCGACCAACGAACGCTGAATGGGAATATTAGTGACCACCTGACTGGCAATTTTCATCGCTTCCACCAAAGGCACGCCTGAGCTGGTCAGAATCGCCAATGTGCTGCCAAACCGAGCGGTATTGGCATCGCGGGCAAAGCCACCAATGCCGGGCATTCGTAGCATCACCCGATGCCAGCCAGCCCGAAACGAGTCGTTTTTCAGCGCCTGACCAAAGCCGATCACAAACACCGCGACAGCGCCGGCAATGTAAACACCGTAATCGCTGATGATGTGGCTCAGATCGAGCATAAACTGGGTTAACCCTGGCAGCTCCTGACCATTTTTCACGAACACATCAACGATGTCCGGCACCACAAATGTCAGCAGGCCTACCACAATGCCGATGGCCACAATACTGAGGATGATCGGGTACATGGCGGCCAGTTTGATTTTGGAATCGGAGGCCTGGCGGGACTCGGTGTAATCCGCCAATCGGTTCAGTACGCCGTCCAGATGACCTGCGTGTTCGCCGGCACTGACGGTGCTGCGGTAAAGATGTGGAAAAGCTCTGGGGTATTCTTCCAACGCCTTGGCAAGGGTAAAACCTTCCAGCACTTTGGAGCGAATCGACAGAATCATGCTTTTGGTTTTGGCGCGAGAGGTCTGCTCAGCCAAGGCTGACAGCGCTTCGTCAATGGGCAAACCAGCGCCAATCAGGGTCGCCAGCTGGCGGGTGATCAATGCCAGCTCGGGGACTGACAGGCGCGGTCCCTTACCCGACAGTCCGCCGCTCTTCTGGCGAATAACGGTGGATTCCACTTCCAGCGGCATCCAGCCCTTGTCGCGCAGCTTCTGGCGCACCTGACGGGCGCTATCGGCTTCCAATACACCCTTTTGCTGTTTGCCCTTGGCATCCAGCGCCTGATAGGTAAATGCTGGCATGATTAACCCTTGGCAACTCGCAGCAGTTCTTCAATCGTGGTGGTGCCCGCCAATACCTTACGCACACCATCCTGATGAATACTTGGACCCATTGCCCGGGCGTGAGCGGTCATTGCCTGCTCACCGGCACGTTCGTGGATCAGGGTTTTCAATCCTTCATCCACTTCAATGATTTCGTAAATACCCTGACGACCGCGGTAACCCAACTGATTGCACTTCTCACAGCCTTTGGCATGGAATATCTGTGGAGCATTGGCCGGATTCACACCCAACACCTCACACTCGCTTTCATCCGCCAGCGCCGGAATCTTGCAGTCGTCACACAGCACCCGCACCAGGCGTTGGGCCAGTACGCCCACCAGAGAAGATGACAGCAGGAAAGGTTCACAACCCATGTCTTGCAGACGGGTAACCGCGCCAATGGCGGTATTGGTGTGCAAGGTGGACAGTACCAGGTGACCGGTCAAGGATGCCTGAATGGCGATTTCGACGGTTTCGAGGTCTCGAATCTCACCAATCATCACCACGTCCGGGTCCTGACGCAAAATGGCACGTAGCCCTTTTGCAAAGGTCATCTCAACCTTGGTGTTCACCTGGGTCTGACCAATACCCGGCAGGGAGTATTCAATCGGGTCTTCTACGGTCAGGATGTTGCGACTGGTGTCGTTCAGATCACTGAGAGAACCGTACAAGGTGGTGGTTTTACCAGAGCCCGTAGGGCCGGTAACCAGAATAATGCCGTGTGGCTTGCTGATGATGTTGCGCATGGTGCGCAAATCACGCTCGGACATGCCGAGCTGGGACAGACTCAAACGGCCTGCCTGCTTGTCCAGCAAACGCATCACCACCCGCTCACCGTGGCTGGATGGCATGGTGGATACCCGCACATCCACCTCGCGGCCACCAATGCGCAAGGCAATACGACCATCTTGTGGCACCCGCTTTTCAGCGATATCCAGCTTCGCCATTACCTTGATACGAGATACCAGCAACGAGGCCAGCGCGCGTTTGGGCTGCACTACTTCACGCAGCACGCCATCAACACGGAAACGCACGACCAGACGCTTTTCGTAGGTTTCTACGTGAATATCCGACGCGCTTTCCTTCACCGCTTCGGTCAGCAAGGCGTTGATGAGGCGGATAATTGGCGCATCACCGTCCTGCTCCAGCAGGTCTTCGGTTTCCGGAACGGAATCGGCCAGGCTGGCAAGATCCATTTCGTCACCGAGACCTTCCATCATTTCCATGGCCTCGGACGAATCCGTTTGATAGGCGAGGCCCATGCGGCGATCAAATTCCTGATCGGTCACGGCTTCCAGTCGGAATGGTTGCCCGAGAAAACGCTGAACTTCCAGAATCGCCGTCGCCGCCAAAGGTTCCTTGTAGATTACCTGCAACCCTTCTGCGGTGCCCTCGACAATCATGCCGAAGCGTTTGGCAAAACCAAACGGCAAGCGGCTACCAAGGCCCGACGTCGCAATGGTTTGTTCGCCATGCTCGGTTACTGCCAATTCATCGGTGGTTAACGTTTCAGCCATGGCCGAAGCCTCGTTGACACTGGTCAAGGTCATGAATCATCCAACAACTCGGCCGATACCAGAATATTCAAACCCGAGCTCGACAAGTACCGCCGGGTCATACTGGTTGCGACCATCAAAAATAACAGGCTGCTTGAGCAGCTTTTTCAAAACAGCAAAATCGGGCTGACGGAAAGGCTTCCACTCGGTTACCAATACCAGCGCATCGGCATCCAGCGCCGCATCGTACTGGTGTTGGGAACACTCTAGAATACCTTCATCAAAAATCTGTGACGATATTGCACCACGCAACACATTTTCATCGCAGGCAGGATCATACACCTTGATTCTGGCGCCCGCTTTGGCCAGCGACTCGATCAATGGCACCGCGGCGGATTCGTGCATATCCTCTACACCGGGCTTAAACGCCAACCCCCAAATCGCCACCGTACGTCCGTTCAAATCATCACCAAAACGCTGGCACAGCTTCTCAAACAAACGCTGTTTTTGTGACTGGTTACGGGCTTCGACCGCTCCCAGTACCAGAGGCTCAACGCCATATTCAGCCGCCGATGCAATCAGGCCACGTACGTCACCAGTGAATTGCGCACCGCCGTATCCGCAGCCCGGGTAAATAAACGAGTAGCCAATACGGCTATCGGAGCCAATGCCACGACGAACCTGTTCGATGTCGGCACCAAACTGCTCAGAAATCAGCGCGATTTCGTTCATCAGGGAGATACGGGTAGCCAACATGGCCGTTGCCGCGAACTTGGTCAGCTCGGCGTCCTTACGGCCCATAAAGAGTATTTTGTCACGACTGCGGGCAAAACCCTGGTAAAGATGGGTAAGGCGCTCTTTTGCCTGGTCAGACTGACAACCGAGAATAATGCGATCCGGGCTCATAAAGTCGCTAACCGCAGTACCGACCTTCATAAACTCCGGGTTGGAAACCACTTCGATTTGCTGATCCTGTGCCCGGGTTGCATTGAGCACCTCACTGACACGATCAGCAGTACCCACCGCCACTGTCGACTTGATCAACAGCAAGCAGTCAGCTGGCAGATAGTTGCCAAACTCGGACACGCATTCAAGAATGGCGCTTTCGGACAAGATGCTTTGGGACTCGGAGGGTTCACCGACGGCGACGATACAGATGTCGGCATTTTTAACGCCCGCTTGCAGGTCAGAGCTGAAGCTCAACCGCCGGGCTTGTTGGTTACGACGAATCTGGGTATCCAACCCTGATTCACACACGCCCGCCAGATCGGGGCCGGAAGCCGCTTGTGCTGGCGCATCCGAAGCCGGGCCAGAAGCTGAACCGCTACCCGCACCAGTACTCAGGCAAACAACCGTGTTGCCCATTTCCGCAAAACACGAAGCGACCACCAATCCTGTGTAACCCGCTCCGATAACCGCAATATCCAATTCAAAAATCCCTTAAACGCCAAAACTCAATGCCAGTACAGCATATGTCTATTTAATGACAAACGAGTGACATAAAAAAGCCCGGCATGTGCCGGGCTTTTCATCTCGTTGAAATTAAACGAGTTTTTCTAGCTCTGGAACCGCTTCAAAGAGATCCGCAACCAGACCATAGTCAGCAACCTGGAAAATAGGTGCTTCTTCGTCTTTGTTGATCGCAACAATCACTTTGGAATCTTTCATACCAGCCAGGTGCTGGATCGCGCCGGAAATACCAACGGCCATGTACAGGCCAGGAGCAACGATCTTACCGGTTTGACCAACCTGCAGGTCGTTAGGTACGAAGCCAGCATCAACCGCGGCGCGGGATGCACCCACCGCAGCACCCAGCTTGTCGGCCAGGCTGTACAGCATGGAGAAGTTATCACCATTACCCATACCACGACCACCGGACACAACCACTTCGGCAGCGGTCAGTTCTGGGCGGTCGGACTGAGCCAGCTCTTCGCCAACGAAGGCCGCCTTGTCGTAGCCGCTAACGAAATCAACAGTTTCAACAGCAGCGGAACCACCTTCCGCAGCAACAGCGTCAAACGCAGTAGTACGCACAGTCAGAACCTTGATGGCGTCTGCAGACTGATACGTCGCAATGGCGTTACCAGCGTAGATAGGACGAGAGAAAGTATCAGCAGATACCACTTCAACGACGTCAGACAGCATGTTTACGTCCAACAGTGCGGCGGTACGTGGCAGGAAGTCCTTACCAGTCGTCGTCGCAGGCGCCAGTACGTGGGTGTAGCCTTTGGCAACATCTGCTACCAACTCACCCAGAACTTCACCCAGCTGGTGTTCGTATACAGCGTTATCCGCAACCAGCACCTTGCTGACGCCAGCTACTTTGGCAGCAGCTTCAGCAACGGCCTGACAACCGGAACCAGCAACCAGTACGGTCACGTCACCACCAATTGCCGCAGCAGCTGCAACAGTGTTCAGGGTGGCGCCTTTCAGAGCAGAATTATCGTGTTCTGCAACAACCAGAATACTCATTATTTATTCTCCCCTTACAGAACCTTGGCTTCGTTTTTCAGTTTCTCAACCAGCTCAGCAACGTCGGCAACCTTAACACCGGCTTGACGTTCTGCTGGTGGAGTCACCTTAACCAGAGTCTGGGTGGACGCGATAGCAACGCCCAGATCGGCTGGAGAGGTGGTTTCCAGAGGCTTGCGCTTGGCCTTCATGATGTTAGGCAGGGATGCGTAACGAGGCTCGTTCAGACGCAGGTCGGTGGTTACGATGGCTGGCAGAGCCAGACCAACGGTACGCAGACCGCCGTCAACTTCACGAGTTACGTTGACCTTGTCGCCTTCAACAACCACTTCAGAAGCGAAAGTACCCTGAGCCATGCCGGTCAGAGCGCCCAGCATCTGGCCAGTCTGGTTGTTGTCGCTATCGATGGTTTGCTTACCCATCAGCACCAGCTGAGGCTGTTCTTTTTCAACAACGGCTTTCAGCAGTTTGGCTACGGACAGGGATTCCAGCTTTTCTTCGGTTTCGATGAGGATACCGCGATCTGCACCCAGTGCCAGTGCAGTACGAATCTGCTCCTGAGCTACTTTTGGACCAATGGATACAACAACCACCTCGGTCGCAACGCCTTTTTCTTTCAGGCGAACCGCTTCCTCTACGGCGATTTCACAAAATGGGTTCATAGCCATTTTGACGTTGGTCAGATCTACATCTGAATTATCTGGCTTAACACGGACCTTGACGTTGTAGTCGATCACGCGTTTAACAGCGACGAGAACCTTCATAGATTCCTCAACTTATTCAACTGGTTAACATTCCGTCCTATCCTGACAAACCACCTCAGGACGCAAATGGACATTGACAGTGGGAATTATTCTAATCCATTACCTTTAAGTCAATAGTAACGTTTTATTAATTCCAAACTTTCACTAGTAAAGTGATTGCTGTTCCCGGCATTTCCCAACTGCAGTTACAACAGTAGCAGAGCAGCCAGCAGCCTTCACAGCGGATTGATTTCCGGCAGACGTAAAAAAGCCCGCTCAAGGCGGGCTCTTCTATCAGGCGTCAGGTTGTTCGATTTCAGTGTGCTCTTTAGCCCACTTGCGATAACCAATGACACCTGCACGAGACAAACGCTGTTCTTCACGCAACAGGGTTTGATCATCAGCAACGATATCCGCCATATCCGGGGTCTGGATGGCATCAACCTTAACCACCACATAACCACCTGGCACCAACGCACTGACAACCTCACCCTGCTTCAGGCCAAACGCCTTAACCTGGCCAGCACGTGGCAGATCATTGCTTTGCATGAAGGTTGTGGTCAGCTCGTTCCAGTCGGCCTCGGTATTGCCAGCAACGATTTCGTCTGCTTTGGCCTCAGCCAATTCCAGTGCCTTGCTGCGCTTGATGGCGTTTTCTACCTGGGCACGCACCAGCTCCAGCGGCAACGCCGCAGGTTCTTTGTGCTCAGACACCTGGAAAACATACAGGCCATCGTCAGTTTCAACCACATCGCTCAGTTCAGAGTCCAGCAGCACGTTTTCAGCAAATGCCAGCTGACGCACCTGATCGGACGAAGCGAAACCTTCGCCAGCATCACGGGTAAACGCAGGCGTTTCGTTAACGGTCAAACCCAAAGTCTCAGCCAGCTCATCAATGGAGGCAGAAGAGAACGCCAGGTTACCCAGCTCCTGAGACTGCTCCGCCATGTAGAGCTTGGCTTTCTCAGAACGGATGTAGCTTTCCAGCTCGGCTTTCTTGTCGTCGATTGACGCCAGATCCGGACCCTTCACCTCTTCTAGGTCAATGATGTGATAACCGAACTGGGTCTTCACAGGCGCAGAAACGTCGCCCACATTCATTGAGAAGAGCTGGTCTTCAAATTCCGGTACAAACACACCACGACCGATAAAGCCCAATTCACCACCCTGCTGGGCGCTGGCAATATCGTCGGAGTTTTCTTTCGCCAGTTCAGCGAAATCTGCACCGTCGTCCAGTTGCTGCTTGATGGATTCAGCCAATGCCTTGGCGTCTGCATCGGAGCGATCGTCATTCACTTCGATCAGAATGTGACGGGAGCGACGCTGTTCTTTCTGGGACTCTTCAGATACATAGTCCTGGTAGGCCGACTCGATGTCTTCTTCGGTTACGTCCTGCTCCGCTTCCAGTGCAGCACGATCAAATCCGGCGTAGCGCACTTTAACGGTTTCAGGGGTCTGGAAAGACTGCTTGTTGTCGTCGTAGTAACCCTGAACTTCGTCCTCGGATACTGCAACGTCAGCCAACATGTCTTCAGAAGCAACCTGAGTCCAGGACAAGGTACGCAGCTCGCCATTAATCATGGCGGTGTAGCGCGCTTTGAATGGCGTAGCGATATTGGTCAGGCTAACGGCTTGCTGTGCCTGACTGGTTTTCAGGTCATTGGCGAGGCTTGCACGGAAGGTCATTGGGGTCCAGCCATTCATACGCAGAACGCTGATGAACTGTTCCTTGTTGAATTTGCCATCCACCTGAAACGCTGGAATCGACACAATGGCTTCATCAATCACGGAAGGCGCAGCGTACAAACCAAAGGCATCCGCCTGAACCAGATCAACGTTTTGCTGAATCAATTGCTCAATTGCGGATTGACGCAGCAATTGATCGTTAAACAGGTTCTCGTCGAACTGATTGCCAAACTGACGACGCAGGTTTTGCTTTTGCTGTTCAACAATGCGCTGAACATCCAGCTCGGAAACCTCACGGTCACCAACCTTGGCCACGGCATCGTCGCCAGAACCCAGGCTTACGATGCTTTCAACACCGAACAGGGCAAATACGATGATGATGAAAAATACGATTACTTTGGCGACGATGCCCTGTGCATTATCGCGCATGGTTTGTAGCATGATTCCTCCAAATTTTTGCTACCGCCATATAAAAAGAGCGCATCCCGGGATGCGCTCTTTTATCCGACTTTCGTTGTTAGTCCAGCCGGACGAACCTTAGCGGTTCTACAGCCAAATCAGTTAACTGCGTCTTTCAGCGCCTTGCCAGGCTTGAAGCCAGGCACTTTGGCTGCTGCGATCTGGATAGGCTGACCGGTTTGTGGGTTACGGCCAGTACGCTCAGCGCGTTCTTTAACCGCAAAGGTACCAAAACCAACCAGAGCAACCTGATCACCGTCTTTCAAAGCGGTGCCAATGCTTTCGATCATGGCGTCCAGTGCACGACCGGCAGCTGCTTTTGGAATATCAGCAGATGCGGCAATGGCATCAATCAGTTCAGACTTATTCACACTTATCCCCTCACTCTGTGCGCAATACTCATTTCTTTATTATGCGAACGGGCGATCGCTACATAAACTTTCAAGAGCGTCGATTTATACCAAGCGGGTTTTACACCGTCAAGCAGCCTCAGTGCGTCTTTGGACGACTTGGCTCATCCTTGGCGGTCGCAGACTCGTCAGCACCCATGATTTGTTCGGACACGGCTTCCGGCTTGCTTTCCAGCGCCAGATCCAGAACTTCATCAATCCAATCAACCGCAATCACCACGAGATCCTGCTTGATGTTGTCAGGAATATCACGCAGATCCTTCTCATTTTCCTTCGGAATAATGACAGTCTTGATACCACCACGGTGTGCAGCCAATAATTTTTCTTTCAGGCCACCGATGGCAAGCACTTTGCCTCGCAAAGTGATTTCACCAGTCATGGCGACTTCGGATTTCACCGGAATGCCGGTAATCACAGACACCAGTGCCGTAGCCATACCAATACCCGCACTCGGGCCGTCTTTTGGTGTGGCACCCTCAGGTACGTGTACGTGCAGGTCGTTCTTTTCAAAGAACTCAGTACTGATACCCATGCCAGCAGCGCGGCTACGAACCACAGTCAGCGCCGCCTGGATGGATTCCTGCATCACATCACCCAGAGATCCGGTTTTGATGATGCGGCCCTTACCCGGCGTTGCAGTGGCTTCCAGATCCAGCAGCTCACCACCCACGCTGGTCCACGCCAGGCCAGTTACCTGCCCCACTTCGTTGGTTACACCAGCCAGGCCGTAGCGGAACTTGGAAACACCCAGATACTCTTCCAGCAGTGCATCGTCGATTACTCGCTCAGACGTGGTTTTGTCGAGCATGTTGGCTTTCACCACTCGGCGGCACACCTTGGCGATTTCGCGCTCCAGGCCACGAACACCGGCTTCGCGGGTGTAGTGACGGATAATGTTGCGCAGCTGTTCTTCTGGCAGATTCAGCTCATTGTCTTTCAGGCCGTTCTGCTTCACCTGTTTTGGCAACAGGTAACGCTGAGCAATGTTTACCTTTTCATCTTCGGTGTAACCCGGGATACGAATAACTTCCATACGATCCAGCAGAGGACCCGGAATATTCATACTGTTGGAGGTACACACGAACATGATATCGGACAGATCGTAATCCACTTCCAGATAGTGATCCGCGAACGTTGAGTTCTGCTCTGGGTCCAGCACTTCCAGCAAGGCAGATGCCGGATCACCACGATGATCCATTCCCATCTTGTCGATTTCATCCAACAAGAACAGCGGGTTGCGAACACCGACTTTGGTCATGCGTTGAACCAGTTTGCCCGGCATGGAGCCAATGTAGGTACGACGGTGACCACGGATTTCGGATTCGTCACGCACACCACCCAAGGCCATGCGAACAAACTGACGATTGGTGGCACGAGCAATGGACTTACCCAGTGAGGTTTTACCCACACCTGGAGGCCCTACCAGACACAGCACTGCACCTTTGACCTTCTTAACCCGGTTTTGAACCGCCAGGTATTCAAGGATGCGTTCTTTCACTTCTTCAAGACCGTAGTGATCGGCATCGAGAATTTCCTGAGCACGAGTCAGGTCGTGATTCAAACGGGAGCGTTTTTTCCAAGGCAGGTTCAGCAACCAGTCCAGGTAACCACGAACAACGGAGGCTTCAGCAGACATCGGCGACATCATGCGTAGTTTACGCAGCTCGCTTTCGGCTTTTTCCTGGGCTTCCTTGGTCAGACCAACGGACTCAATCTTGTCGGCCAGCTCATCAAATTCGTTGCCGCCGTCTTCAAGATCGCCAAGCTCTTTCTGAATAGCTTTCATTTGCTCATTCAGGTAGTACTCACGCTGGCTCTTTTCCATCTGCTTTTTAACGCGGCCGCGAATACGCTTCTCGACCTTCAGCAAATCGATTTCGGATTCCATCAGCTCCATCAAGTGCTCCACCCGATCTTTCGGGTCGAACATTTCCAGAACTTCCTGCTTTTCCTCGAGCTTCAGGGAGATGTGGGCAGCGATGGTGTCGCTCAAACGGCCAATGGTTTCAACACCAGAGATGGTCGACAGCACTTCGCTTGGCACTTTTTTGGAAAGCTGAACGTATTGCTCGAAGTGGCCGGTCAAAGAGCGGGTCAAGACTTCGTCTTCACGCTCACCAATTTCGCGAATGCCTGCTTGTTGAACCTGACCGCGGAACAAATCATTTTCGTCGATCAGACGATCGAGAATGGCGCGCTCTTCACCTTCAACCAGCACTTTGACAGTACCGTCCGGGAGACGCAGCAATTGCAGGATGGTCGCGATGGTACCAATGGAGTGCAGCTCTTCAGCGCCCGGCTCATCAACCGACGCGTCTTTTTGAGCTACCAGCATAATACGCTTGTCGCCGGCCATCGCCTCTTCCAGCGCATTGATAGACTTCTCACGGCCGACAAAAAGCGGGATCACCATTGCAGGGAAAACAACAACATCGCGCAACGGCAGTAATGGTAAAACTTCTTGATTCATCAGATAACTTTCTCGGCTCTAACGTATAAAGTCAGAGTGGGGGCTAATATTGAGAAATACAAGGGGCGCATAAAGAAAAAGGAGCCATTGGCTCCTTTTTATGCTGGAACGACCTGTTGTTCAGTCGTTTTCAGATGAGGCTTTCTGAACGTCCGCCCCTTCGTAGATCATGATAGGTTCAGCAGTTCCGCGAATCACTGAATCCTCGATCACGACCTTGGCAATGTGATCTTCGGAAGGCACCTTATACATTGTTTCCAACAAGGCGTTTTCCAGAATAGACCGCAGGCCACGAGCACCGGTCTTGCGCTCCATCGCCAAATTGGCAATGGCCTCAAGCGCCGACTCACGAATTTCCAGTTCAACATCTTCCATTTCAAACAGCTTCTGGAACTGACGCACCAGAGAGTTTTTAGGTTCAGTCAAGATGCGAATCAGTGCTTCATTGTCCAGCTCATCCAGAGTAGCAACCACTGGCAAACGACCAATGAACTCAGGGATCAATCCGAATTTCACCAGGTCGTTTGGCTCCACTTCACGCAGCGCCTGACCAACGGATTTCTCTTCGTTCTTGCCTTTTACCGTGGCAGAGAAGCCAATAGAGCTCTTCTCGGAACGATCACGAATGATCTGATCCAGACCCGCAAATGCACCGCCACAAATAAACAGGATGTTACTGGTATCGACCTGCAGGAACTCCTGCTGTGGATGTTTACGGCCACCCTGAGGCGGAACCGACGCAACCGTACCCTCTACCAGTTTCAACAGTGCTTGCTGTACGCCCTCGCCGGACACATCACGAGTGATGGACG
Source organism: Oceanobacter kriegii DSM 6294 (assembly GCF_000422845.1). Taxonomy (GTDB): domain Bacteria; phylum Pseudomonadota; class Gammaproteobacteria; order Pseudomonadales; family Oceanobacteraceae; genus Oceanobacter; species Oceanobacter kriegii. The sequence continues at coordinate 60,769 of NZ_AUGV01000017.1, read as the reverse complement.
GGTTGTCAGACTTACGGGAAATCTTGTCGATTTCATCGACGTAAACAATGCCACGCTGAGCACGTTCGACGTCGTAATCACATTTTTGCAGCAACTTCTGGATGATGTTTTCAACGTCTTCACCCACATAACCCGCTTCGGTCAGCGTCGTTGCATCTGCAATGGTGAAAGGAACGTTCAGCAGTCGAGCCAGAGTTTCTGCCAGCAGGGTCTTACCGCTACCGGTTGGGCCAATCAGCAGGATGTTACTCTTGGAGAGTTCAACATCATTACCTTTACCCTCACCAAAGCGCAGACGCTTGTAGTGGTTGTACACCGCAACAGACAGAACAATCTTTGCCTTGTCCTGACCGATTACGTATTCGTCCAGAGTCTGGCGAATTTCTTTCGGTGTTGGCAGCTGATCCGAGCCACCTTTGTTTTCAGCTTCCTGTACTTCTTCGCGAATAATGTCGTTGCACAGATCAACGCACTCATCACAAATAAACACCGAAGGCCCGGCAATCAGCTTGCGCACTTCATGCTGACTCTTACCGCAAAAAGAGCAGTAGAGCAGCTTACCGCCGTCTTCGCCTTTGCCTTTAGTCTCGTCGGTCATTCGACTGCCTCATTCTTGATCTTAGCTTTCATATATAGGTGCTACGCCCTGCCGATTCAAGGGCAGAGCGTTACACATGGGACAAATTTCACTCCCCGCGACGGGAAAGAACCTTATCCACCAGACCGTAGGCCATCGCCTCATCAGCGGTCATGAAATTATCTCGTTCGGTATCAGCAGCAACCTGCTCCACATCCTTGCCAGTGTGATGCGCCAGAATGGCATTCAGGCGATCCTTGGTGTGCTGGATATTTTTGGCATGAATCTGAATGTCAGTCGCCTGCCCCTGCGCACCACCGCTTGGCTGGTGGATCATCACACGAGAGTTAGGCACGCTGTAACGCTTGCCTTCAGCACCCGCTGCCAGCAGGAAGGCACCCATGCTGCACGCCTGGCCAATCACCATGGTACTCACATCGGGCTTGATAAACTGCATGGTGTCATAAATGGACATACCAGCACTAACAGAACCACCCGGAGAGTTGATGTACAGATGAATATCCTTGTCTGGGTTTTCAGACTCAAGGAACAACAACTGAGCCACTACCAGGTTTGCCATGTGATCTTCAACAGGGCCAACCAAAAAGATAACGCGTTCCTTCAACAAGCGGGAATAAATGTCGTACGACCGTTCGCCGCGAGCTGACTGCTCAACAACCATAGGGACCAGAGCGTCCTGAATGTCACCTGCGCCCTGAGTAAAAATCCCACTCATAATTCCTGCTCCCGTTTCAAATACACATGACTCTCTAACAAAAACAGCCGCAATTAGGGCGGCTGTTTTTGAGTTTAGTCACTGGGGACGACGTTGTCAGTCCCCAAAACCAATCTTTGTTACATCTGATTGGAATTTGCTGCGCGAATCACTTCTTCGTAGCTGGTGTCAGCTACTTCAACAGTGGCCGCTGCCAGAATCTTCTCAATCAGCTGATCTTCCAGCGCCAGAGATTCGATCTGAGACTTCTGCTGAGCGTTGCTGGCGTAGAATTCACGCACTTGCTCTGGCTCCTGGTAAGTCTGAGCGATCTCTTCAATCAGTTCGGCAACCTTTTCTTCAGAAGGTTTCATGTCTTCAGCTTCGATTGCAGCGTTCAGCAGCAGACCTACTTTAACGCGGCTTTCAGCCTGGCCTTTGAAGATTTCAGCTGGCAGCTGGGAAGCGTCCATCTGACCACCGAACTGCTGAACCGCTTGCTGACGCAGACGATCGATTTCCTGGTCAACCAGAGCAGCCGGAACGTCAACTTCGTTGGCTTCGGTCAGCTGCTGGATAACAGTGTTCTTGGTCAGAGTACGCAGAGCGCGAGTCAGTTCGCGTTCCATGTTGGTACGGATTTCAGCGCGGAATTCTTCTTCAGTTTTAGATTCAACACCAAAGCTGCTGAAGAAGCCTTCGTTCATTTCTGGCAGTTCACCTTTTTCTACTTTGTGAACAGCAATCTTGAACTGGGCTGGCTTGGCCTTCAGTTCTTCCTTGTGGTAATCCTCAGGGAAGGTTACGTCGATGGTCTTCTCATCGCCTTTGGCGAAACCAACGATGGCATCTTCAAAGCCCGGGATCATGGAGCCGGAGCCCAGTTCCAGAGAGTGACCTTCAGCCTTGCCACCTTCAAACGCTTCACCGTCGATGAAACCTTCGAAATCGATGGTTACGCGATCGCCAGATTCAGCGGCAGCGTCAACTTCGTTCCAAACGGTGTTCTGCTTGCGCAGGGTGTCAACCATTTTCTCCAGGTCTTCATCGGAAACAGAAGCAGTTTTCTGTTCGATGGTCAGTTCGGAGAAATCTTTCAGGGAAACTTCCGGGTAAACTTCAAAAGTCGCCTTGAATTCGAAATCCTTGCCTTCTTCGTCAACAGTCGGCTCAAAGCTAGGCATACCCGCCAGCTTAACTTCCTGATCCTGTACAGCTTTGAAGAAAGATTGCTGCATTTGCTGGTTCAGAGCTTCGTAACGAGCCTGCTTGCCGAACATACGCTTGATAACAGCAGGTGGTACTTTGCCAGGACGGAAACCATCGATACGACGGCCTTTTGCCAGCTGCTTCAGTTCCGCAGTTACTTTCTCTTCTACTTCTGCTGCTGGAATGCCAATAGTCATGCAACGCTGAAGACCAGTGGTTGTCTCGATGGACACTTGCATAGATGCCTCTCAGATAACGTGTTAGTACAGTCACCGGCGGATAACCGCCGTCAAATAACAAAGCCGCGGAGTATAGCGCAAGCCTGTAAACGAATAAAAGGACGAAATGAAGCGGTTATTGAGGCGAAACGAAAGCAGGAGAAAAAATAAAAATGGGAAAGGAAACAGAGGAGCTAGAAAGAAGTGGGGTGACCGACGGGGATCGAACCCGCGACAACAGGAATCACAATCCTGGACTCTACCAACTGAGCTACGGTCACCATATTCTGCAAGAGGACAGATTTACCGAACAGGAACTTAACATAAAGAAGTGGGGTGACCGACGGGGATCGAACCCGCGACAACAGGAATCACAATCCTGGACTCTACCAACTGAGCTACGGTCACCACATTGTGCACTGCAGGATGCCTGAATGGCACGCCCGGCAGGGCTTGAACCTGCAACCCTCGGCTTAGAAGGCCGATGCTCTATCCAGTTGAGCTACGGGCGCACGGGCCACTTGTCTTTAAAGAAAAGTGGTCGGGGTAGAGAGATTCGAACTCCCGACATCCTGGTCCCAAACCAGGCGCGCTACCAGACTGCGCTATACCCCGCTGTTTTGCAGACTTGATTTGCTGTCGTTGCTGACTGCCCCTCAAGTGCCGCGCATATTATATAGACCTCCCAAGGCCGTCAACCATAAGTTTCAAAAAACTTTAAAAAAATCATCACTTTGGCGCATTTTTGGTTTTTCAGAACAATTAACAATCAGCCTGTGCAAACACTGTGCAATTATCTATTAAACCAGTCACTCAGCAGTAGGGTTTTGCGCAACCAACACCCAAAAGACCAACATCCTGCTTTAGTCAGCCTTCATTTATTCATCCGCCCGTCATTTATCTACCATCGGCCCACCCATCCATGAGCCTCACCCTTTCCTTCTGCTTTCTATACCTTATTTATAGGCTCGCTTTGTTTTCCAGCGCCAACATGAGAAAATCCGCGCATCTTTTTATTCCTCCCCACGAGTTATTCGAATGACAGCACAACTGATTGACGGCAAGGCCAAGGCCGAATCCATTCGCACCACTATTCGCCAACGCGTTTCCGAGCGTGTTGAAGCCGGACAGCGTGCACCTGGCCTGGCCGTTGTTCTGGTAGGTGAAGACCCGGCGTCACAGGTATACGTTTCTCATAAGCGCCGCGACTGCGAGCAAGTAGGCATCATCAGCAAAGCCTACGACCTGCCAGCCACAACCAGCCAGCAAGAATTGATTGAGCTTATTGATACACTGAACCAGGACGACACCGTCGACGGCATTCTGGTGCAGCTGCCACTACCAGAAGGTCTGAAAGCCGACGAGATTCTGGAACGCATCGCCCCAGACAAAGACGTTGACGGCTTCCACCCATTCAACATGGGCCGTCTGGCTCAGCGCATCCCGCTGCTGCGCCCTTGCACCCCTTACGGCGTTATGGATTTGCTGAATACCTACAACATTGACGCCAAAGGCAAGCGTGCCGTTGTTGTTGGTGCATCCAACATTGTTGGCCGCCCTATGACATTGGAACTGATGCTGGCTGGCGCCACGGTAACCACTTGCCACCGTTTCACTGCCGATCTGGAATACCACGTACGTCAGGCTGAAATTCTGGTTGTTGCGGTAGGCAAGCCTGGCATCGTAAACAGCGAGTGGATTGAAGAAGGCACTGTCGTTGTTGATGTGGGTATCAACCGCACCGATGACGGCAAGCTGGTGGGTGATATCGATTTTGATGTTGCGGCTGAGAAAGCTTCTTTCATTACTCCAGTCCCGGGCGGTGTTGGCCCAATGACCCGCGCCAAGCTGCTGGAAAACACCCTGTTTGCCTGCGAGAAACTGCACAGCTAAGCCAGCCTTGCACTATCTATAGGTAACAAATAAAAAACCGGCGACTGCCGGTTTTTTTTATGGCTAAAATCCACCAAAACGCGGCCCTGATCACAAAACTGCATTCCCTGACCCAGGAAATCCTTACAAAGCGATAAATATCAGCAATGCAGCGGCACAGCTGGGATATTCTGCGTCTTTTAGCAGTAAGGACGCACCCAATGCCTACCACTCCTGTCAGCAGCTCCAAAGCAACCAGCGTTTTAAAGGACAAGGTCGCCAACGCAGATCACTCCGACCTGAAAACTTCCGGTTTTTGGATCAGCCAAATGCTGATGATCGCAGCCACTATTATCGGCGTTTATCTGGCCGCCCAAGCCGGTCTTGAACAAGCCATCGCCTTTGATGACATCACCAGCAAGCAATCCAACTATTACTTACGCCGCTCGCTGTATCAGGAAGTGTCGTCCAATGTCACCATGCTGCGCAGCTACAACAAGGAGTATTTCAGCCGCGCGATTCCAAAGTCCCAGCTCAAACAACACACGCCGACTTTGCGGCAGTTCGTTTGGCGAGCCATGGAAAACTCCCCCGCCACACTGGAAACGCCAAGCTACTTTCTAACCGAGGTTCAGGATTTCTATGCGGAGACCGATGCCCTGATTGAGCTGGGAGTAGCCCGGGTGTATGGGGCAAGCCATGCGGGCAAGCTAATGACCGAGCAACTCGACCATATTGAAAACGACGTACTGCCAAAGCTCGCCAACGACGTGAACACCCTGGCGGTAGAACTACGTGAGGCAGGCATCAGTATTGACGAGGAAGACCTCGGGGTTTGATTTTTAGTGCTTGCGAGCCAAACACCACAAATCACTCACAAACCCACAGACTCAAAACCCCTCTCCGATACTGGCTTTTGACACACCAAAAATACAAAAAACCGGCACGAAGCCGGTTTTTTGTTTTATGGAAGAGAAGAGGCAAAGCCTGCTTACTGCTTGATCCAGGTGGTTCCTTCCGGACCGTCTTTCAGGGTAATGCCCTTGGCAGCCAGTTCATCACGAACAGCGTCCGCCGTCGCGAAATCCTTGGCCTTCTTGGCATCAGCACGCTTCTGGATCATTTCTTCAATCCATTCAGCTTCGTCACCTGCACCTGCCTGGAAAAAAGCTTTCGGATCAGATTGCAGACAACCCAGCACGCCACCCAAATAACGCAGCTGACCAGCCAAAGCCGCTTGCTCATCACCACTCGCCTTATTGGTTTCGCGAGCCAGCTCGAACAGCGCCGCGATGGCTTCAGGAGTGTTGAAGTCGTCGTCCATCGCTTCATGGAAACGAGTTGAAAACTCGTTATCCAGATCAGCCACTTCGCCCACTTCCACGCCGTCGAGTGCATTGTAGAAGCGCTCCAGGCGAACCTGAGCTTCTTTCAGGCTGTCTTCGCTGTAGTTAATCGCGCTGCGATACTGGGAAGACAACAACAAGAAACGCACAACCTCGGCCGGATATTTGTCCAGAATTTCACGAATAGTGAAGAAGTTACCCAATGACTTGGACATCTTCTCGCCATCAACGCGAACGGCACCGGCGTGCATCCAGGTGTTTACAAACTTACAGCCGTTAGCCGCTTCTGACTGGGCAATTTCGTTTTCATGGTGCGGGAACTTCAGGTCCGGGCCGCCGCCATGAATATCGAAAGTATCACCCAGGCAGCACTTGGACATAGCGGAGCATTCAATGTGCCAGCCCGGGCGGCCAATACCCCAAGGGGAGTCCCAATGCGGCTCTTCCGGCTTGGCTGCTTTCCAAAGCACAAAATCCAGCGGATCTTGCTTGTGCTGTTCAACATCAACACGAGCACCCGCTTCCAGCTCATCCAGAATCTTGCCAGACAGCTGACCATAGCCTTCAAACTTGCGAACCGAGTAATACACATCACCGTTATCCGCCGCGTAGGCAAAGCCTTTTTCAATCAGGCTTTCAACCAGCGCAATGATGTCGCCAATGTGAGCTGTAGCACGCGGCTCGGCATCAGGGGCTTCAATGCCCAGCAATTCGGAGTCCTTGTGCATTTCAGTAATGAAACGCTCAGTCAGCACATCAAACGCTTCGCCATTTTCGTTGGCGCGCTTGATGATCTTGTCATCGATATCCGTGATGTTACGAATGTAATTCACATCGTAGCCACGGTGACGCAGATAGCGGGCAATGACGTCAAAGGCCACCATGACTCGCGCATGGCCCAGGTGACAGAAGTCGTAAACCGTCATGCCGCAAACGTACATACCTACTTTGCCAGCAACCAGGGGTTTGAACTCTTCTTTCTGTCGGGACAGCGTATTAAAAATCTTTAAAGTCATGGACTTACTTATGCCTTTTGAAGTGCTTTATCTTCACGCAAACCAATGGTCAGGTTGAACACCGGCTGCTCGGAAGTGTGATCGAAACGGTCAGCCACGTAGTAGCCTTCACGCTCGAACTGGAAATTACTTTCCGGAGTAACGTTCGCCAGAGCAGGCTCTACCCAGCCCTTGGCAATCACCAGAGATTCCGGATTGATGTGCTCTTTGTAGTCAGCATCACCCTTGTCTGGCGTCGGGTTGTTAAACAGGCGCTGATACAAGCGCAGCTCTGCTTCAACTGCGTGAGAAGCCGACACCCAGTGCACCACACCTTTTGGCTTGATGCCGTCTTCCGGATCAACGCCCAGAGTATTCTCAATCAGTTTGGCGCGAACCAGCGTGACTTCGCCAGCGTCGTTCTTGTCGTAATCCAGAGCTTCCAACACGTAGCCCTGACGCAAGCGAATACGGTTACCCGGCGTCAGCTTTTTCTTGAATTTCTTGCTGTACTCTTCCTTGAAGTCACCAGCATCGATCAGGATTTCACGCGTGAACGGCATCTCGCGCGTACCCAAATCCAGCTCCGGATGATAAGGCGCGGTCAGCTGCTCCAGGTGATCTTCTGGCAGATTCTCGATAACCACTTTCAGCGGGTTGATCACACACATGGCGCGCGGCGCGTTCTTGTTCAGGTCATCGCGCACAGCGTGCTCCAGCATGGCCACATCAACCATACCGTCGCTGCGGGTCACACCGATCATTTCGCAGAAGTTGCGCACGGAACGCGGGGTAAAACCACGACGACGCATACCGGAAATGGTAGGCATACGCGGATCGTTCCAGCCGGTAACCACTTCGTCATCCACCAGGGCTTTCAGCTTACGCTTGGAGGTAACTGTATAATCCAAATTCAAACGGCCAAACTCGTACTGTTTTGGCTGTGCAGGCACTGGCAGGCTTTCAATAAACCACTCGTACAGCGGACGGTGGTCTTCAAACTCCAGCGTACACACAGAGTGAGTCACGCCCTCGATGGCATCTGACTGACCGTGGGTGAAGTCGTAAGTCGGATAGATGCACCACTTGTCACCCGTCTGGTGATGATGAACCTTACGAATACGATAAATGATCGGGTCACGCAGGTTCATGTTGCTGGACGCCATGTCGATTTTGGCTCGCAGAACACAAGCGCCTTCGTCAAATTCGCCCAGACGCATTTTTTCAAACAGCTCCAGGTTCTCATCAACGGAACGATCACGGAACGGGCTGTTTTTGCCAGGCTCGGTCAGAGTGCCACGATAGGTACGGGCATCTTCCGGGCTCAGATCACACACATAAGCCTTGCCGGCCTTGATCAGTTCAACAGCCCACTGATGCAACTGGTCGAAATAATCCGATGCAAAGCGAATATCGCCCTGCCACTGGAAACCCAGCCACTGCACGTCTTCCTTGATGGCGTTGATGTATTCCTGGCTTTCTTTTTCCGGATTGGTGTCATCGAAACGCAGGTTGCAGCCACCGCCGAACTGCTCGGCCACGCCGAAGTTCAGACAAATGGATTTGGCATGGCCAACATGCAGGTAGCCATTCGGCTCTGGCGGGAATCGGGTCACTACCCGCTCAACTTTGCCAGAAGCCAGATCTTCTTCGATGATTTTGGCAACAAAATTGTTACCACGTGCTGGAACGTCGGTCATAAACACCCTAACAACATGTATCCGGACAGGCTCACATACGAACGGATGACTGGATGCAGCCAATGGCGCTGTAAGCCCGTAAAAAAGGCGCTATTATACCCGCCCGCAGGTAATAGCGTTACCTGATTATTGAACGAATTCCACAACTCGCATTGGTTTTGGCCAATGCCCTGCACCGGATATAACCAGTATGATTCTGTTAAAAACCAACTTCGGCGACATCAAGATTGAACTGAACCACGAGAAAGCGCCTAACACAGCCGCCAACTTCGAAAGCTACGTCAAAGATGGTTTTTATGACGGCCTGATTTTTCACCGCGTTATCGACGGCTTCATGATCCAGGGTGGCGGTTTCACTCCAGACATGGGCGAAAAGCCGGAAGGCAAAGCACCAATCGAAAACGAAGCCGACAACGGTCTGGCCAACAAAGCGGGTACCATCGCCATGGCTCGCACCATGGACCCACACTCTGCCAGCTCCCAGTTCTTCATCAACGTGTCTGACAACGACTTCCTGAACCACACTGCCAAGAACATGCAAGGATGGGGTTACTGCGTATTCGGTGAAGTGGTTGAAGGCATGGATGTGGTTAACCGCATCAAAGCCGTTAAGACCACGTCCAAAATGGGCCACCAGGACGTTCCTGCCGAAGACGTGATCATCGAGAAAGCGGAAATCGTTTAATCATGGCTGTTTACTTCATTTCTGATCTGCACCTGAATCTTCAGCAACCGGCCATGACAGCCGGTTTTCTGAACTATCTGAAATCCCTGAACGATGCAGAGCGACTGTACATTCTGGGCGATTTCTTTGAGGCCTGGATCGGCGATGATGTATCCACTCCATTGAACGACGCCGTCGAACAGGGCCTGAAAGCCCTGTCCGACAGTGGCTGCGAGCTGTTCATCATGCATGGCAATCGCGACTTTCTGATTGGTAATGCCTTCTGCCAGCGCACAGGCGCCACACTGATTGACGAAAACACAGTCATTCAGTTGGGCGACCAGCAAGTGCTATTGCTGCACGGCGACCACCTCTGCCTTGACGATGTCGAGTACCAGAAAGTACGCCTGATGCTGCGTAATCCGGCCTGGCAAGCGGACTTTTTGTCAAAAACGATTCCCGAGCGAATTGAATTTGCCAAACAGGCCCGTGACCAAAGCAAGGCCAGCGGCCAGATGAAAGCCGATGACATCATGGATGTTACCCAAAGCGCAGTGGACGATGCATTGAGTCAATCCGACACCCGGATCATGATTCATGGCCACACCCACCGCCCCAAGGTTCACGAATGGGAATTGGACGGCCAGCAACGTCAGCGCTGGGTATTGGGCGACTGGTCTGAAAGCCAGGGCTGGCAAATTCGTTGGACCGAGTCTGATGGTTTGCAACTGAGCCAGTTTGATCTGAGCCACTAACGCTCACTTCGGATACGCCGAAACAGCGCCAGAACAGCAGCAAAGAAAAAGCCCCGGTCGCAAAACGATCGGGGCTTTTTTGATTCAGCGGCAAACGTTAGCTTGACGAGCCAAACAATTGCGGCTCACGCTCCAGCGTCACACCGAACATCGTCTGCACATCAGCGATGATCTGATCACTGACATCCAACACTTCATCCAAAGTGGCACCCTGTTGGGCAACCAACACCAAGGCCTGCTGGTCGTGCATGCCGACATGACCTGATACACGCCCTTTCCAACCGGCTTTTTCAATCAACCAGCCAGCTGCCATCTTGATCTTGCCCGGCTCATCAACGGGGTAACCCGGCACAGACTCAAACCGATTTAAGATAACGGTATAAACTTCTTGATCAACCACAGGATTCTTGAAAAACGACCCTACATTGGCAATCACCGCCGGATCGGGCAATTTCGACTGCCGAATAGACACCACGGCATCAATTAAGGCACTTGGCGTCGGCAGCTTCTCAGTGAATTGAGCTTTCAACGGCGCATATTCAATGTTCGGCTGAAACTGCTTTTTTAACCGAAACGCCACCCGGCAGATCACCGCATCACCCAGCAGAGCTTGCTTGAAGACCGAATCCCGATAGCCAAACTGGCATTCAGCCGCCGTCATGCGCCGCTGAGTGCCCGTGGAAAGCTGATAAACATCGACAAATTCAATAAGCTCAGCCACCTCAACGCCATACGCGCCAATGTTCTGAACCGGGGCTGCGCCCACCGAGCCGGGAATCAAGGCCAGATTTTCGAGCCCATGACCATATTCAAGACTGGCCAACACCCAGTCATGCCAGACAACCCCCGCATCCACCACAACAAGCACCGAATCAGCGTCTTGCTCCAGCACTGTAATGGCGGTCATTCCCGATTGGACAACCAGCCCCTCAATATAAGGCACCGGCAGCACATTGCTCCCGCCACCCAATACGAAGAATGACAACGATTGACGCTCAGCCCAACGGTGCAAATCAGCTAACTGCTGTATTGATTGGAAGCGGCTGAAATAGGCCGCACGAGAAGGAAGTTTCAGCGTGCATTGAGCCGTCAGATAAACGTCTCTCTGAAAACCAAGACTCTGAATTCCTGATTCATCGAACGATGAAGACGTAAAAGTAGATTGCACAGGGTTACATCCGCGCCTGAATATCTGCCAGCAAACCGGTTGCCGCAGACTCAATCAAATCCAGCACATGCTCAAAGCCCTGATCGCCACCGTAATATGGATCTGGCACTTCAACTTCATCAAACTCATCAGCAGCAAAGCTCAGAAACAGCCGCACAACCTGATCCTGTTTGATATCCGACTCCGACAATCCGGACGCTAGCCCATGAATATCAGCCATATTGCTGCGATCCATCGGCAGTATGTAGTCGTAAAAACCAAAGTCTTCGAGAGTCAGCTGGCGCGCCCGCAAGGAGTCCAGCTGATAGCCCCTGCTCGCTGCTGCCGCCGTGGCACGACGATCCGGCCTTTCACCAACGTGCCAACCACCGGTGCCGCAAGAATCGACTTCAATCTGGTCGGCCAGACCGGCGTCCGCAACGCGTTTGAGAAACACGCCATGAGCGGTGGGCGACCGACAGATATTACCCAGACAAACAAACAGCACCCGAACAGGACGATCCATTACTCGCCCACACCCGCTTTGGCGCTATCAGAACGCTCGATCTTTTCTTCAGCAGACAGACGACGCGCTTCCCCTTCCAGCATCACAGGCACACCATCGCGTACAGGAAATGCGATGCCATCAAAGGTACAAATCAGTTCCTGGGCTTCTTTTTCATACTTCAGTTTGCCCTTGCATACAGGACACACCAACATGGCCAGCAATTGCTTATCCATTTCTTTTTTCTCCCCAGGTAGTCAGTAGCTTGTCGAGTTTACGGCGGGTAGCCTTGTTGAACACCGGATCAACCGGCACAAACCAGGCATTATCCTCCACCAGATCCCGACATTTCACCCAATCCTTTTCAGTCATCACAATTGGGTGTTCATCTTCAAATTTCAGGTCATCAGCCACAAAGGGGTGATGATCCCCGAACGCATGTTCGATTGGCTCCATCCCCATATCACGCAGGGTTTGGAAAAACCGGCCTGGATTGCCAATACCGGCAACCGCATGCACTTTCTGTCCTTGCAACGCCGAAGGCTCCATCTCACTCAGGGTTTTGGCATTTTTCAGCCCCTGAGGCTCCAGCACAAAATCTTCGCCGTTACGAATCACGCAATCCACGTTTTGCAGACGGGCAGCAGGCTCACGCAGCGGGCCAACCGGCAGCAACCAGCCATTGCCCAGCCCACGCTTGGCATCCACCACTACTATCTCAGCAACACGAGGCATGGAGTAATGCTGCAATCCATCATCACTGAGAATGATATCGACCTTACCGGTCAATGCTTCAACCGCCCGACGACGAACCGGATCAACCACAACAGGGCAGCCAAGCCGGTTGTGCAGCAACCAGGGTTCATCGCCACACTGGGAGATAGGCGTATCCTGCCCCACCCATAGTGGATATTTGTCTGACTTGCCGCCGTAACCCCGGCTGACAATGCCCACCGTCAGTCGTTGGGCATGGGCGCGCTCGACCAACCAGGTAATCAACGGGGTTTTACCCGTACCGCCAACGCTGACATTACCGACCACAATCACAGGTGCGTTCACCGCTTTAGGTGGGAACAAGGCATAAACCACCTGGCGAACCAGCACCACCACCCAGAACAGCCAATGCAACGGCAACAGCCAGATGTTATGCCAGGCAGACTTGTACCAACCCTGCTCTATCGATGATTTAACACGGTCCAGCAAACTCATCCGGCATCACCCGATGCTTCGGCACTGAACTGCATTTGGTGCAATTGATAGTAAACACCCTGGCGAGCCAGCAATTCATCGTGCGTGCCGTCCTCTACCACACGACCACTGTCCATCACCAGAATACGATCAACGCTTTCAATAGTGGACAGACGGTGTGCAATCACGAAGGTGGTTCGACCTTTCATCACCTCTTCCATCGCGGCCTGAATGTAGCGCTCCGAACCGGTATCTAACGCCGACGTTGCCTCATCCAGCACCAGCACCGGGGCGTTTTTGAGGATCGCCCGAGCGATGGCAATGCGCTGACGCTGACCACCAGACAACAACACACCATTGTCACCCAACTGGGTGTCGTAGCCGTGGGCCAGCTGATCAATAAATTCATCGGCATGAGCCGCTTTGGCCGCTGCGCGAATTTCTTCATCAGAGCAATGGCGCAGTGCGCCGTAGGCAATGTTTTCTTTCACCGTGCCATCAAACAGCGTGACCTGCTGACTGACCAGCGCAATTTGAGAGCGCAGGTTTTCCAGCGTCAGCTCATTGATGTTTTCACCGTCGAAACGAATTTCACCCGACGTCACATCGTAAAAGCGCGGCAGCATGCTCACCAGACTGGTCTTGCCACTGCCTGATTTGCCCACCAGAGCCACCGAAGTGCCCGGCTGAATATCGACACTGACGCGATCCACCGACGGCACATCGGAGTTGCCATACACCAGCGACACATCACGGAATTCCACATGCCCGGCAACGCGACCAAGCTCCTTGGTGCCGTTGTCGTTTTCTTCCTTGGCGTCCATCACATTAAAAATGGACTCAGCCGCCGCCATACCACGCTGAATAACCGCATTGACGTCACTCAAGGAGCGTAGCGGCTTGGCAATCAGGGAGGCTGCAGTAATGAACTGGAAGAAATCCGCACTGCCCATCGAACCAGACACCACCCGCTGGAACATGATGAATACCATCACACCCAGGCCAATCGACACAATTTGCTGCGTCAGAGGCACGCTCACCGCACTGGTAAAATCGAACTTCAGCGCCTGCTTCTTGTTGTATGCACTGGCCTTCTCGAAGCGGCTTTGTTCGTAGTCGATCGCACCAAAAGCGCGAACGTCGCGGTAACCCTTGATGGAATCGTTGGTAACCTGAGTCACATTGCCAACCGAGTTTTGTACCCGACGGCTGTAACGACGAAAGAACCGGCTAGCCATGGCCACCACGGCAACGATAAACGGCACCAACACCAAAAATACCAGCGTTAGCGTGGCATCCAGGTAAATCAGATAGCCCATCAGGAAAATAACTGTCAGACCTTCCTGCACCACAGTAGTCAGAGCGCGAGTGGACGCCCCCGTGACCTGGTCGACATCAAACGTGACGCGGGAAATCAAGCGGCCACTGGATTCAGAGTCGTAGTAACTGCTCGGCAGCCTGCTCATTTTATTGAACAGATCAACGCGCAGTGAGTGCACGACGTTACGTCCAACAATCGCAATGAAGTACTTACCAAGAAAGGTACCAATGCCTCGATAGAAGAAAGTACCCATCAGGAAAAAGATAACGGTATAAACCTTGGCATCGGTCGGATTACTCAGCGTATCGTCAACCATGCCCATCAAATGGGCCAATACCGGCTGGGCCGAAGCAAACAACGCCAGGCCGATGATGGACACAAAAAACGCCGCCTTGTGTGGCCAAACATACTTCAGTAGTCGGCCATACAGTTCGCGGGTATTTGCGTCCGGGGAAGGTTTGCGGTCTTTTTTAGCGCTCATCCGGGTCCTGCTGTGTGGTGATGCTCAAGTTAACCAGCCCAAGCTGGCCTGCCGCATCCATGGCTTTTACCACGGCACCGTGCGGTGCTTTGGTATCAGCGGTAATCACGACGGGGGCTGATTCACGACCATTCAGGGTCTTGTGAATCGCACGACGCAAGGTATCCAGCTGCTGGTTCACCAGCGACTGGGCATTTACCTGATACGTTCCCTCGGCCGAAACCACAATTTCGATAGCTTCTGCTGGCGCATTGGAAGGCTCAGCACTGGCCTCCGGCAGATCGATGTTCAGATGGCTTTCTTCCTTGAAGGTGGTAGAAACCATGAAAAAGATCAGCAGCAAAAAAACAATGTCGATCAATGGCGTGAGGTTAACCGTGACCTCCTCTCGCCGCTGGCGTTTGAAGTTCACTTTTTAACCTCAGCGCTACCATCAACCACTTCACGATCACCGTGCAGAACGTCCACCAGCTTGAGGGCTTCCTGTTCCATAAACACGACAATTTCATCAACCCGACGTTGCAGAGTGCGGTGACACGCCAGCGCTGGAATCGCAATAATCAAACCCGCAGCGGTGGTCACCAGTGCCTCGGAAATACCACCAGCAAACAAGCCAGCATTCCCCGTACCCTGAATCATGATTTCGTTGAATACCTTGATCATGCCGATCACAGTACCCAACAAGCCCAGCAGCGGCGCGATGGCAGCAATGGTGCCCAATGCGTTCAGGTAGCGTTCCATTTCGTGGATTTCCTGAGACGCCACTTCCTCGATGCTTTCTTTCATGATGTCGCGGCCGTGACGGGAATTCACCAGACCCGCCGCCAAAACACGTCCAAGCGAACTGCTGTCCTGCAGCTCTTTAATGCGTTCCGCATTCAACTGTTTGCCCTTCATCCAGCCCCACACCTGAGCCAACAGATCGGCCGGTGCAATTTTGGACGGACGCAGGGTCCAGAAACGCTCAACGCTGATTGCCAGTGCCAGTACCGAACAGATAATGATCGGCACCATCATCCAACCACCACTCTGGATGATCTCGAACATGGAAACGCTCTCCGTAAGTCAATTTGCGCGCTACTCTAGCACAAGCCAATTCGAACAAGTAAGACTGAGCGCAAGCTCAATAGAACTGCGCCCGGCAGTTTATCGGCTCTGCCGCCAGGGCGGCTGCCAAACTGATGAAAAGGTGTGCAATTTGCCGTCGGCTGCTAGAGAAATCAGCCCCGTTTTCCAGCTGACACAGACAACACTCTCTGACAAGCGTTCGATAACCTTTGGATGAGGATGTTTGTAGGGATTGCCAAAGCCCGCGGAGACAATGACCTGCACCGGATTCACCATCGCAATGAACTTCTTGTGCGAACTGGACCCACTGCCGTGATGGCCTGCCACCAGCACGTCGGACGCCAGTTCATCGCCGTACACATCCATCAGATGGAGCTCCACCGACGCTGAAATATCCCCCGGCAACAGCACACGAACCTCACCAAACCTTAGCTGCATGACACACGAACTGTCATTGCCATTCTGTCGCTTGTGCTCAGCAACCGGAAAGAACCGATAGTCCAACCCACCCAACGAATGCCACAGCGTCGGCTCCTGCGTATGACAAGACATCATGCGAGATTCCACCAGTGAATGCTGCCGGGGTGGCAGTAGTGGCAAATACTCAGTGGCGGGCTCACCACCCACAAGCTGCTGCCGTCCGCGCTGAACATCATTCTGGTAACGTTGCAGCCAGGCCGACAGACCGCCGGCGTGATCTTTGTCGGCGTGACTGAGCACCAAGGTATTTACCTCCGCGTGCGGATGACTGCCCAGACGTGGAATCAATACACGCTCAGCGATCGAAAACCCATCGCGATTGCCGTAACCCAGATCGTAAACCAACGAGCCTTCACGGCCACTGGCAATCACCGCCAACCCCTGGCCGACATCCATAAAATACACCCCAACGAGGTTCTGCCTTGGCGCCAACACCAACACGGCCAGCGCCACCACTTGCATCAGAGCCAGCCAAACCGGCGACACCAGCCTTGAAGCCAACACAACCAATAACAGCCAGCCGAGCACACCTGACCAAGGCAGTTGATACAGCACCGGCCACTGCAAGCTGGCGAACCATTGCAGCAGCTGCCACCAAAGCCCATCCAGAAATCCCCAGCTAACATCGAGCCAACCTATGATTTTCTCCGCACCTGGCGCGCTTCCAATAACGCCGCCCAAAAGCGCTCCGCACAGCACTTTAGACAGTACAGCAAGCAAGGCCGTCAGCAGCGCCGCGGGCAACATCACCAGAGTCATCAAGGGGATACAAATCAGATTGGCAACCACCGACACACTGGGCTGACCGGTATTAACGAGCAGTAACAGCGGCACCAGGCCCACAAACACCAGCCATTGGGGCACCAATGCAGTACCCAATACCGTTAAACGCCGTCCTCGTAACAACATCAGCAAAAGAGCAACCGCACCAAACGACAACCAGAACCCTGCAGCCATGAACATCATGGGATTGACCCACAGGACCACCGCCACGGCCACAGAGATCGCCAGAGGCACCGGCACTCGCAGTCCGCGTTGCCATACAAACAACCCGACCAACACCATCAACCAGGATCGTATCAAGGCGATTCCTGCACCAGCCAGCAACACAAACGCCGCCGACAGCATGACCACCAGCACAATTTGAAGCCAGTGCCGCCAACCGACCGTCAAAGGAACAAACAGCCCAACTATTCGAAGCAGAATTGAAACCAGCCCGGCAACGGCCAGCACAACCATGCCCATATGCAGACCGCTGACCACCAGCAAGTGCACGGTTCCGGTTTGCTTGGCCAGGTGCCAGTGTTGGCTATCGAAGGCCTCTTGCTGACCAAGCACCAAACCTTTTACCCAGCGCTGGGCATTATCTGGTAGCGGATCAATCAAAACCGTCTTAGCCTGAGAACGAACAGCTTCCACCAGCCCAACCCATTGCTGATACAGCGACGGCTTAATGATTTGCTCTGACAAGCGAATCCCGCCCTCCCTGGCAACGACATAACCCCGCGCATCCAGACCTTTCTGAATCGCCCAGGCCTCATAGTCGAAGAACAAGCCATTCAGCATCGCAAACGGCGCGCGAAGCCTGACGGTAGCCGTGATGTGATCACCAGCCTGCATCCTAAAGGCCGAGCGATACAACGACAGGTCCAGCTTACGAACAGAGACTTCCGGACAATCAATCCAGTGATCGACCACCACGCGAGCTTTCTGCCGGGCAAGAATGAAGGGCGTATAGCCGTTACCGGAAGCGAGGTGAATATCGGTATTTTGGTAGGGAGAAGTACTTTTGAGCTGAGGCTCTACCGATTCAATCCAGAACACACCCTGGCATTGAATGCGATCCAGCGAAGGCGGCAGACGATGCTGCAATTGTTGCTGTAGCCACAGGTGTCCCCGAGCCACAGAAACAACCAGAATCAGCAACACGGCAAGAATCAGCCAAGGACGGTTCAGGAAACGAGTTAAGCAGTGATGTAAAAAGCCCGGCGCATGAACAGTCCGTCCAGGTCGCAAAGCCACAAAAAGTGCGAACAAAACCGCAGTAAACACACCCAACAGCGGCAGCCATAGCCATTGGGCCAATAGCTCGGAGAGGAGGACGCCAACAATGACACCCAACGCAGCAGTCAGAAACAGGTATTCCATTGCCACTCCATGGCAGAGTCGGCATAATCGCGCCGCATTGCATTAACGGCCGGTTTCATGCCCAAGAAATTTTTCAAACGCGTCTTTCCAAGCCCGGAAGACATTCAGGGCAATAAGTCCCTGAGCTTTTTGGCGCCCTTGTTTGCCAATCCCAACCTGTGGCATCTGAATCGCCGTTCGGTATCCCGTGCCTTTATGGTTGGCTTGTTCGCCGCCTTTTTGCCGATGCCGTTCCAAATGGCCATTGCCGCCCTGTTCGCCTTTTGGGCCAACGCCAACGTGCCCATTTCCGTTGGACTCGTTTGGGTAAGCAACCCGGTTACGATACCACCGCTGTTTTACGGCACCTATCTGTTTGGCACCTGGATTCTGAACTCGCCGCACCGCGAGTTTCACATTGAATTGACCGTCGACTGGGTGCTCTCGGAGCTGTCGCAGGTATGGGAACCCTTGTTGGTTGGTTCACTTGCCGCAGGCATTATTGCCGGGGTACTGGGTTATTTCATTGTTGATTGGTTCTGGCGCAAGCACGTATGGGATAGCTGGAAGAAGCGTAAGCATCGGTTTGGCCGGACCAACTCGCAAAACCAGTCCAAATAAGCCCGTTCACCGAGCACGACAGTCCAAAACGCGACAGTCCAAACAACAAAAAGCCCGCTGATGAATGTCACCAGCGGGCTTTTTTATTCAGTTCGCTTTTTTCAGCTCACGCCTTTCAGCTGACTTCCTTCAAGTCACTTCCCTCAACTCACTTCACTGGCATCCAGAATCAGCGTCTGGTCTTTCAAGCGCATGCAGCGATCCATTCGTGAGGCCAACGCTTCATCGTGGGTTACCAGCACAAAGGCAGTGTCACTGGTGCGAATCAGCTCCAACATAAGGCTTTCTACCTGTGCTGCGGTTTGCTGATCCAGGTTTCCCGTAGGTTCATCCATCAACACCAGCTTGGGACGATTCACCAAGGCGCGGGCAATCGCCACACGCTGACGTTCACCACCAGACAGTTCCGCGGGCTTATGCTGTCCCCGCTCGGCCATGCCCAGTGCCGACAAGCACTCCAGTGCACGCGCTTCGGACTGCTTGCGAGACAGACCACCCAACAGCAGCGGCATCATCACGTTTTCCAAGGCCGTGAATTCCGGCAACAGATGATGAAACTGGTACACAAACCCGAGCTGCTGGTTACGCAGCAAGGTGCGCTGGGTTTCGTTCAACCCTTGAATAGACTGTCCGCCAATGACTACTTCTCCGGCGTCGACAGTATCCAGCCCACCCAACACGTTCAGCAAGGTGGTTTTACCAGAACCGGACGAGCCCACGATCGCGAGGGTCTCACCGGCATTCAGATCGAAACTAACGTCCTTCCATACCGTGACCGACTGCGGGCCACTGGTGTAGGTTTTCAGCAAGCCATTCGCTTGCAATACCGGATTACTCATAACGCAGCGCCTCCGCAGGTTGAACCCGGGACGCCCGGTAAGATGGATAAAGAGTCGCCAGGAAGCTCAACAGCAACCCCGAGCCGGTAATAACGGCGACATCGCTCAGTAGAAGCTCCGAAGGCAAGTAAGAAATAAAGTACACATCGGCGCTCAGTATCTTGAAGCCAAAGGCATTCTCAGCCCAGGCCACCAAATCAGAAATGGTCAAAGCGCCCAGAACACCCAATGCGGTTCCCAGTACAACGCCCACCAGCCCGATCGACAAACCCTGCACCATAAAAATGGCCATAATGGTTCGAGGGCGCGCGCCCATGGTACGCAGAATGGCAATATCTGCCTGCTTGTCGGTCACCACCATGACCAGAGTGGAAATAATGTTGAAGGCAGCCACGGCGACAATCATCAACAGCAGCAAGCCAATCATGCGCTTTTCCATATGAATGGCCGCAAACAGATTGCCGTGCGTACGAGTCCAGTCACTGCCCCAGGCGTAACCATTCAGGTTGTTGACGATGCGCCAAACGGTTTCCGGCGCCTTGAACAAGTCGTCCAGCTTCACCCGCAAGGATTCAGCCTCACCACCAATACGACCCAGCTTGCCGGCATCAACAATATTGATTACCGCCAGGTTCGCATCCAGCTCGGCACCAACCGAGAACGTACCCGCGACAGTCAGACGACGCACTCGTGGGATCACACCGGCCGGGCTCATCGTCGCCTCAGGCAGCATCAGCGTAATCTTGTCGCCCTTGGCAACTCCCAGATTACGAGCCAGCAAATCCCCCAGCAGCACCTTGTAACTGCCCGGCTGCAAATCTTCCAAAGCACCGGATTTGATATGGTCTGGCAAGATCGATACATCGCGCTCCGCCGCAGGCTCAATGCCAGTTAGCATCACGCCTTTGACGCGACCGTTCACGCCCAGCATGCCTTGCAACCGGGTCAGCGGCGCAACGGCTTCGACGCCATCGAACTGATTCACCTCATCGGCCAGCGCCTGCCAATCGGCGATACCACCCGGCTGATAGATCACACCGTGAGGTACCATGCCCAAAATGCGCTGGCGCAATTCGCGGTCAAAGCCGTTCATTACCGACAACACAATGATCAGCACCGCCACGCCCAGCGTCATCCCCACCATGGAAGACGCCGAAATAAACGAAATAAAATGATTGCGGCGCTTGGCCGCCAAATACCTGAGACCAATCCCAAGCGGCAACTTGCCCGGTGACAATGCCATAAAGTGTACTGCTCCTGTCCCTACGAAAATCCAATCACATAAACCCATTCGCCAAGCCAGCAATCAGCTGCCGAAACCTGCTATCAAAGCAGGTTCCGAGTATTGGTTGCCGACCAAGCCTGAAACGCTGCGCAAGTGTGCCCCAAGCCAGTCAAAAAGCCAAAGCCGGTGCCGCTGCAACCAATTATCGGCCCACGCCCACCGATCAGGGATTTTTACCTGTCCGCATCTGTACCTGACGACAAAACTTGCCATAATCGCGCTTTCAGATTTGCCCACCTCACGAGGGTTCCGGCAAAGCCACAAAAACCGTAAGAAAGAGATCGGTCTATTGAACAAACGCATGCCCGCGGAATGGGAAGCCCAAACCGCCGTCCAACTCACCTGGCCTACCCGTACCAGCGACTGGGCACCATTCCTGCCACGTATTGAGCCGGTATTTCATGCTCTGGTTGCGGCCATCAGCCAGCACCAGAATGTCATTATCAGCTGTGGTAACCCGCAGGACTGCAATCGTTTGTCACACCTGTACCAGAACCACAAGCAGGTCGAAATTTTCCCGGTTGAAAACAACGATACCTGGGCCCGCGACCATGGCCCAATCAGCGTCTATCTGGACGGCAAGCTGAGCTTTGTTGATTTTCAGTTCAATGGCTGGGGCGGCAAATACGAACACGATCTCGACAACCAGATCAGCAACCGGCTGAATGCCCTACAGGCATACAGTTTCGGCAAAGGTCCATTGCCAATGGAACCGCGCAACATGGTGCTGGAAGGTGGCAGTCTGGAGACCGACGGCAAAGGCACACTGCTGACGACCGAGCATTGCTTGCTGAACCCGAACCGCAATCCATCGCTGTCACGTGCAGACATTGAAAGCCGCTTGCAAGAGTCTTTGGGCATCGAACGGGTGTTATGGCTGAAGCATGGCCACCTGGAAGGTGATGACACCGACGCCCACATCGACACACTGGCGCGTTTCTGCAACCCGACCACCATTGCCTACTGTCAAGCGCGCCAGTCAGACGACCACTACGAATCCTTGCATGCCATGGAGCAAGAGCTGCAACAGCTGCGTCAGGCCGACGGCAGCCCGTATGTTCTGGTGCCACTACCACTGCCTTCGCCGGTATACAGCGACGACGGCGATCGCCTGCCAGCCACCTACGCCAACTTCCTGATCATCAACAACGCCGTGTTGCTGCCGGTATATGGTGTAGCGGAAGATACCGTCGCGGTAGAACGCATCATGCAAGCCTTCCCGAACCATTGGGTGCACCCGATCAACTGTCGCCCGGTCGTTGAGCAATATGGCTCTCTGCATTGCCTGACTATGCAGATCCATACGCCTGAATCCACTGTAAAAGCCTGATTGCGAGAAGCCCACATGAGCAAACACCTCACCGTCGCCGCCGTGCAACAGGCGTTTCATGGCAGCAAAGAAGCCACCCTGGAAAAAACCGAAGCACTGGTGCGCGAAGCCGCAGCAGCCGGTGCTGAACTGGTGTGCTTGCAAGAGCTTCATGCTGGCCCGTACTTCTGCCAGCACGAAGCCGCCGATATTTTTGACCTCGCCGAAGCACTCGACGGCCCCACCGCCCAACGGTTAGGCGCACTGGCCGCCGAACTGAACATCGTATTGGTGGGCTCTATCTTTGAGCGTCGTGCCAAAGGCGTGTACCACAACACCGCCATTGTGTTTGACCGCTCTGCCGAGCTGTGTGGTTTCTACCGCAAGATGCACATCCCGGAAGACCCGGGCTTCTACGAGAAGTACTACTTTATTCCAGGCGACGCCGACGAACCGGGTTTCGAGCCTATTGAAACCTCCGTCGGCAAACTGGGCGTACTGGTGTGCTGGGATCAATGGTATCCGGAAGCCGCCCGCCTGATGGCACTGGCCGATGCCGACATCCTTATTTACCCAACCGCCATTGGTTGGGAACCGGCTGAAGAAAAAGACGAAAACGAACGTCAAACCGATGCCTGGGTTACCGTGCAGCGTGGCCACTCTGTGGCTAACAACCTGCCAGTGGTATCCATCAACCGCGTTGGCCACGAAGTCGACCCAAGCGGTGCCAGCGACGGCATCCTGTTCTGGGGTAACAGCTTCATCACCGGCGGACAGGGCGAGTACCT
Organism: Oceanobacter kriegii DSM 6294; assembly: GCF_000422845.1. GTDB lineage: Bacteria > Pseudomonadota > Gammaproteobacteria > Pseudomonadales > Oceanobacteraceae > Oceanobacter > Oceanobacter kriegii. The sequence continues at coordinate 37,559 of NZ_AUGV01000017.1, read as the reverse complement.
GGCATTGGCCGACCGCGAAACCGAACAGGTGTTACTGGCTACCATCGACATGGACCGCACCGAACAACTGCGCCGTATCTGGCCATACTTCCGCGACCGCCGTATCGACGCCTATGGCGATATCACCAAGCGATACCGCCGCTGAGTACTTGTTGATTTGAGGCTGGTGAGAGCTGGCTCGCGATTAGACAAAAATTAAAAAGCCGAATTCGAGAGAATTCGGCTTTTGGCTTTTATGGGAGCAAGCGCACCATCCTATGCCGGCGAAAGCCTGTTGGGCCACGCCCAACGATTCGCAGGCAAGCCAGCTCCTACGGGGTCAGCTTACGCTGTAACGTAGGATGTATTAGCGGAACGCGTAATACATCAAAGCGCCCTACTATCCCCATGCCTGTAGGAGCGATTTCAATCGCGAATCTATTACGGATCGGGATTGAAATCCCTCCTACAAAATCAAATCAGATCCTTCGCAGCGGCGGTAGTGCGTCGAGTAGCAGTTTGCCGTAGCGGCTGGATAGCAGGCGTTTATCGAGGATACTGACTTTGCCGGTATCAGATTCCTTACGAATCAAACGGCCGGTGGCCTGTACCAAGCGAATGGATGCAGCGGGCAGTGTCAGGTCCATAAACGGATTGCGGCCACGGGTTTCGAGCCATTCACTGGTCGCCGCCTGAATCGGGTCGTCGGGCACGGCAAACGGGATTTTCACAATCACGACGTGGGTAAGGTATTCCCCCGGCAAGTCGATGCCTTCGGCGAAACTCGCCAGGCCAAAAATCACGTTGCCCTTGCTACCGTCGATACGTTCCTTGTGCTTCCGGACGATTTCGCTTTTCGGCATAAAATTCTGACACAGCAGATATTCGTACCAGTCGCGGATAAAAGTGTCGCGGGTGGCTTCCAGCTGGGCACGGGAGCTGAACAGCACCAGCGTCCCCTGGGTTTTGTCGATGTTGTTGCGCATCCAGTCTTCAACGTCGGACTGGAACTGGTCACTTTTAGGGTCAGAGGCCAGCTGCACCACTTCCAGTGTGCCGCGGTTCGGGTAATCGAACGGGCTGGCTACCCGGTGAAAACCGGCCCAATCCGGCAAGCCGGTTTCCCACGCAAGATTCGAGAAGCTGTTCAACGCTGTCAGCGTCGCCGAAGTCACAACCGCCCCATGGCAACGCCACCAGAGGTTTTTGCGTAACTGGTCGGCCACGGCAATGGGTGAAGCACTGAGTTTGATGTCCCAATCTTCACCAAACGGCGTTTTGGCAATCCAGCGGGCAACCGGCAGTTCGCCTTCTTTTTCTTCTGCGGCCAGCCAGGTAACGGCTTCCCAAAGGGTTTCGGCTCGCGCCAGCATCATGCCCATAGGTGCTTGCCAACTTTCAGCAATATCGCGGCTGAATTCCCCTTCGCCTTTGGCATCCAGCGACTGTTGCAGCATGTCCACCAGCTTGTCGAGCCCTTGCAGCAGAGGTTGCAGTGGCGCCTTGATGTTGTTCAGCAGGTCGCGCAGATTCTCCGGCGTGCGGCCGAATTCAAACCGCATGCGGTCGCCTTCACCCAGAAGATCAAACACCAGTGGCCACATCAGCGAGAAATGACTTTGCAGTTCGCGGCAATGACCCGGTGCTTCCTGCAAGGAATGCATCAGCGCTGGCGGCAAGCCGGTAGCGGCCACAAATTGCTCGATACCGGTTTCCAGCTGTTTCAGCCACTGGCGCTGGGCGCGCACGCCGAACTCCAGCCGAAAGTGGTTCAACGCCTTGTCGGCCAGGTGATGGCCTTCGTCGAACACATAGATGGTTTTCTCGGGCGCGGGCAATACTGCGCCACCGCCGAGGCTCAAATCCGACAGCACCAGGTCGTGGTTGGCCACAATAATATCTGCATCTTCCATGGCTTGGCGGGCCTTGAAGAACGCACAGTTATCGAATTCCGGGCAGCGGCGGTTGGAACATTCCCGATGAGTCGCCGTCAGGTGACTCCACTGGCTCTGCTCAATCTCTTCCGGCCAGCGGTCGCGGTCTCCATCCCACTTTCCGCTGGCGTATTTCATCAGCATGTTTTCGTACAACTCGCGATCCTGCTCTTCTGGCGTCTGCTCGAACAGATCGACGGTCGAGAGAATGCCGGACAGCTGCTGCAAGGATTTATCAAGCTTGGTCAGACACAAATAACGACCACGGCCTTTGGCCAGCGCAAAATTGAACGGCAGCGAGATATTTTTTTTCAGGTTCGGCAGGTCTTTGTCCAGAATCTGCTCTTGCAGCGCCACGGTGGCAGTGCTGATCAGCAGCTTCTTTTCCTGCTCGATGGCCAATGGCAACGACGCCAGCAAGTACGCCAGCGTTTTACCAGTACCGGTACCCGCTTCCACCACCACGATGCCCGCATCGTTGGTGCGTTCGCCCTTTTCGTCGGCCGAAACCGAGCCCAGCGCCTTGGCGATTTCAGCGATCATCATTCGCTGGCCATAACGCGGTTTGAGGTCGAGCGCTTTGATCAATTCTCGGTAGAGCGCCTGAATTCTTTCTTTTGATTCTTTGCTTAGCACGGAGTTACTCAATGGCTTGCCAGCCGCGTCGACGACTGACATTGAGGTGGTAACCGTCAACGGCAAGTACAATGCCGTCGCGGGTGATTTCTTCTAGTGTGACGTCCCGATTGACGGGCTCGCCTTCAAACCATTCCCGACCGTTCATGGTGACGCTACGCGATGCGGGATCGCTGGCGTACAAATGTCCGGTAATGGTGAGTGTCGGTATTTTCTGCAACGAGCTGTAAGGTGGCAAACGACGAGTTTCTATTTTTGCAGTCGTTTTTACTGTTTCAGGGGCTGCCAAAGAATCTGTCTCAGCCGCAGTGCGGGAACCTGCATCAGAAACAACCGTCTTTTCACCAACAGTCTCTTCACCAACACCTTCAGCGCGCGGAGGCTGCGACGGACGGCTACTGACTGGCTCGGCCAATGCAATGGCTCCGATAACACCTTTTACCGTTTTTGCAGCTGGAGCTGTATCCGGTTCGGCATCAAGTTCGACAGGTACAGGCTCAGCAGGGACTGCTGCCGGAGCTGTTGGTATCGAAGGCGGCACATTAGTGGAAGCGGCTTGAGGTATCGGCGCAGGTGCGGTGACTGATGATTCAACAGGCTCACCAAGCGTAGCGTTAACGTCCATTGCAGCAGAATTTTGCACGCCTGATTGCGAGTTCATCCACCAGGTAAAGCCCACCAGCAGCACCAATACCACAACAGCCAGTAACACCAGCCCGTATGGCAATCGAGCAACCACAATATCCGCCGCAGGAGCGTTGGTTTGCTGGTCATCACCTGGCTGAGAATTATCGTTCAAAGCCGCCAACGCCGGGTGCTGCGTGGCATCCTGCTGGCGTTGGGACTGGGCTTTCTTCAATGCATCAAGAACGTAAGACATCAGCCGTTGTCCTCGTCTGCAATGATGTTGGCGTCAAAGTCCGGATTCGGATTATTGCCCGCGGCTTCATCTGCCTGTTGGTCCAGATACAGCTGACGCTGCAAGTACACCAATGTTTGCGGCCCAATAATGCGGTCGGCATCCAGTCCGTTGGCCACCTGAAATTTGGCCACTTCAATCGCCAGCAGCGGATCGTACAGTTGTGGGTCTAATCCAGTGGCTGCCTGCCCGTCCGGGCTGACAACCTGCCAATCACCATGCCAATCGATACCCAACGCACGACGCACCCACTGCACCACTGGCGAACGCTGACCTGGCTGAATCGCACGTTCGTATTCCTGCAACGGTTGCCAAATGACCAGAGCCGGGTACTCACCGGGCAGCTGTGGCACACCATCGTCGAACAGTTTCCACTGACCGGACACATTCACCGCCGTTTGCTGTTGCAGCGGCTGCAGTTGCGATAACGGCCACTGAACCCACAAGCATTGCCAGCCGAATTGGGACAATTCCGCGCAATCCAGCTGACCAAGTCCCATTTGCTCGCTCAATCGACGAGTAATCGCATCCTGACGGTTTGAAACCGCTGCGGTCTGAATGCTGTTTGTTTTTTGTGCGTCCTGGTCATTTGCTGCCAGGTGGTCGTCGTGCCGCAACCCTGAAGGCCGAGCCTCTGAAAGCCCAGACCCGGAATGGCCTTCTCCTGAGCCTGTTGCACCTTCTGGAGATGCTGTGGCCGACAAAGCTACGGAGTCAGCGCGATCAGTTTCTGGCGCAATCCAACCTGCCAACGTTTGACGCCACTGGGAAACCGTCGACTGGCCAGGAAGCAGCACCAGTGCAATGGCGATAACCAAGACAGCCGTTAATGCCCAAACCGCACGGGTCAGGCGTTTGACGTGCAGCTGGCCAGTATCCCCGGCAGAAGCCATCACTGGTGAAGAGGTGCTTAGCTGAGAGTTAACTTGATTAGATACAGGAGCGTTTGAATCCGGCGCGGCCAACACTTCGGCCATGGCCTGTATGGCGGTTTGTTCATCTACCTGCATGCGGCTTTGGGCAAATGCCCCCAACAGGCAGCGGTCTGCAACGCTATTGATCAACCGAGGAATACCTTTACAGCCCTGCCAAATACGATGGGCCGCGGCTTGTTCAAATACAAAGCCCGGGCCACCGGCGTTTTCCAATCGAAACCGCAAATATCCTTCGATATCTGTCTGAGCCAGTGTGTCCAGGTGGTAACGCGCGGTGATGCGTTGATTCAACTGCCGATGTTCGTGACGCAGCAGCAACTCACGCAACTCTGGCTGGCCGACCAAAATCAGGGTCATCAGCTTTTCTTCCGATGTTTCCAGATTGGTCAGCAGTCGAATTTGCTCCAATGTCGGCGCAGGCATCGCCTGAGCTTCATCCACCAGACAAATAACCCGCTGCCCCTTGCCATAACAGTCGAGCAAGAACGCATTGAGCTTTTTATAGAGCGCCTGCTGCTGGTCATCATCCTGATACGGAATTTCCAGTTCATCGCACAACGCCTGCAGCAGCTCCAGCGGATTGAGCTGCGGGTTAAACAGATAGGCCGTACGAATGTTGTCGGGTGCGGTCTCAAGAAACGCCCGGCACAGGGTGGTTTTACCCGTACCCACCTCCCCGGTCAGGCACACAAGCCCACCGTGGCCGGTCAGTGCGTAGTGCAAGTGCGCCAATGCTTCCTGATGGCCTCTCGATGGAAACAGCAGGGATGGGTCCGGGGCAATCGAGAACGGAAACCGCTCAAGGCCGAAATGACTCAGGTACATGAAACTCTCTAACGATCACCAACAAGCAAGGGGCTGCGCCCTCTTTCCATTGGCCGCAACGTGTGGCCGCCCATCATACCGGATTTGATGAAACATTCGTGGTCAACTGCACACGCATCTGTCAGCAGCCGGACATATTGAAAACGAAACCCACCACGCCAACTCATTTGCTGCTGGCCCATATAGATACAATCGACGACCTTTGTTCCACCCAAAGAACACCGAGATAAAAATCAACCCGATTAATCAAATAAATCACGAAATTGTTTGAACTTTAGTAAATTAACCCCATCTCATTCACCAACACTTACATTCATGGAGTTAGCTTATGTCCTGGACACTTGTTCTGGTGCTGGTCGCCTCCATCGTGTTACTGGCAGCACTGGGGATCATCAACCCGGTATTTTCAGTGGCATTGAAAGGCCTGTTTTCCGTCGCTGTTCTGGCAGCGTTTGCCTTCATGCTTTACAAGCGAAAACGCGCCATTGCCCGCCAGCATGCCATGCAGCGAGCACACGTTTCACAAAACGCACATCAACCAACGAGAGAATAATGAAGACGCCATCCCTGAAAAAATCCGTTCAATCCTTCCTGCTGGTATCCGCGGCTTACCTTGCCGTTCCGGCTCAAGCAGCGGTAACCAACAACACAGCCCCTGCACAGCAAGCTGGAGAAACCACCCTTCAGGTCGCCACCAGCAAGCGCAGCAGTTCGTTGTCTGAATCCCGCCAAACCGGTCAGTCTGAAAACTGATCAGAAGCCCAGCGGTATATTGATCGATACGTTAACCGACGCATCGCGGGCCGACGCGGCTCTTAAGTCATCTGACTTGACCGCCAGCGAGAACCAGTCACTCGCCACGCCCAATCCCAGCTGGCGCGAACTGTAGCCAGCCGTCGTCAATCGCCAGTGTTCGTTTAGCTGGAAGTCCTTTTCAACTCCAACACGCAGATAGTCTCCGTGACTCAGCAGCGTCAGTCGGGCCTGATATTCGGATTCGCTTAACGACGCCGTGATGGTTGGACGCAAACGGCCATAGAACACCTTGTCGCCGGATTTTCCCGACGCCGTCACATCCGAGTCACACACGGTTTCGGCCGGGTCATTGAAATTCACACAAGCGCTGGTGTAGCCGGACGACTCCGTTCGAAACAGGTTCCAGAGGTCGGCAACCGCCAGATCCAATACCGTCGTCGGACGCAATTGCCAACGGGCATTCACATCGAGGCTAACGCCATAGCCCGGTGAATCGTCCGGCTGATACTCGAGAATTTTGTCTTCGTTGAACTGGTAGTCCAGCACCGCAGAAGCAGATTCGGTGTCGCCGCTACTGGCAAGACCATTCAACTCACCAAACTGCCATTTGCTCACCTGATACAGGCTGACGGTCGGCGTAAGCATCAAGCGGTTTTCCATCAGCGAAAAACGCCAGCTCGCCATCGGCCCCTCAGCCTGCAAGGTTCTGGCTTTGAGCTTCAATGTTTCAGACCCGGACAACGCTGTGCCGTTTTCCAGGGCGTCATAGTAACGCACCATGCCGTCGGAAAAGGTCAGGTCATAGTGCCAACGTTTTTGCCAACCGATCATCCAGCGTGAACCAAACTGATCAACGGCGGCAATACCGGCTTGCAGTCGCACATCCGCCCAGGCGTATCGGCCGCTTTCCACACTGCCATCCCAACCCTTCACCATATCCCGAATGGACACTGGCTCACTGCTGGCTTCCATTGCCATATTGGCAAACACCACATGGTGGGAAACATCGGTTTCGGAGGGCCCAATACTGCCTGCGTAAGCCGTTTCCGATACCACTACCGATGTCATGAGAGCAGCCAGCGCCGGCACCACGACGAGCGTCGTCTTCGCCAATACTCGTTTTGGAGATGGCGTTCGTTGCCGTACCTTTGCTATTGCTGCAGCTCTTTCTGTCGCTGCTGTCGTTGCTGCTGTTCTTATTAAAGAAGACAGTGTCTTGCCTCCAACCGCTCTTGATTGCACGTGTGTAAAACCTGTAAACATTTGCCGCTGTTATACCAGCCTGACGGCAGAACCCAAGCCAGACAACCTAACTTTGCATCGCTCACTTTTTTGCACCTCACACCTTCTTGGCACCCTTTACCTTCTTTTTGTTCTTCATCTTCCTTCTTCTCATCAGAAGCCCAATGAAATTTGGCCAAACGAGGGATGGGCCAATAACGACAACTGAACACAAGTAGCATCTGCCTATCTACAACAGGCGTTATACTGATGTTTAGCCTTATTCGGTCCCCTTTTATGGAACCCCATCCGCTATGACCGCCATTTACATATCTCTGATCGCAACCGTTGCCTTGCTGTGCCAGTGGCTGGCCTGGCGAGTGCGCTTCCCTGCCATTCTGTTTTTGTTGATCGCAGGTCTGATAGCTGGGCCGATCAGTGGCGTATTACACCCGGACGCCCTGTTTGGTGATTTGCTATTCCCGCTGGTGTCGCTGTGTGTTGCAGTGATTCTGTTTGAAGGTAGCCTGACGCTGGACCTGCAAGAAATCCGCAATCGCCAGGGCATGGTGAAAGGCCTGGTTACCGTCGGCGCATTGGTAACCTGGGCGGTGATTGCAGTGACTTGCCAATGGCTGTTCGATCTTGGTTGGGCCATGTCGATACTGTTTGGCGCCCTCACCGTGGTGACCGGACCGACCGTGATTGCCCCCATGCTTAGAACCATTCGTCCTCGGGCAGACCTCGGCAATATTTTGCGCTGGGAAGGCATTCTGATTGATCCCATTGGCGCACTGCTGGTGGTTGTGGTGTACGAATTTATTGTTGCCCACGGTCAGGCCGAAGGCATTGCCCACGGCGCCATCGCGTTTTTGAAGATTATTGGTATTGGCACGCTCGCCGGTGTCGCAGCGGGCTGGGCACTCACGCAGTTACTTTCACGCAACTGGTTGCCGCAGTATCTGCAAAACCTGGCCATGCTGGCGTGTGTGATGCTGGTGTTCAGTGTGTCGAATCTATTGGCCCACGAATCGGGCCTGCTGGCCGTCACCCTGATGGGTGCCTGGCTGGCTAACCAGAAGAACATTGAGATCAGTGAGATTCTGGAATTCAAGGAGCAGCTTAGTCTGGTACTGATTTCCGGCCTGTTCATTCTGTTGGCTGCCCGCCTTCAGCCAGAAGATATTCTCGGACTGGGATGGGCACCATTGATCTTGCTGGTGGTCGTTCAGTTTGTTGCACGGCCGCTGTCGGTATGGATTTCTGCCATTGGCAGCTCTTTAACGTGGAAAGACAAAGCGTTTTTGGGCTGGATAGCGCCTCGAGGCATTGTAGCCGCCGCGGTATCGGCACTGTTTGCCATCAAGCTGGAGCAGCAGGGTTACGAATCTGCCTCGCTTCTGGTGCCACTGTGCTTTTGCATCATTTTCGGCACGGTTATTTTCCAGAGTGCGACCGCCAAACTCTGGGCAAAGCTGTTGGGCGTGAATGAACCCGCCAACAACGGTTTCCTGCTGGTCGGTGCCAACCCGATCAGCCTGGCGTTGGCAGAAGCATTGAACAAACAAGGGCTGAAAGTGTTGGTGACCGACACCGAACATGCCGAAATCCAGAAAGTGCGTATGGCAGGCATTGCTACCTTTTATGGTAACGCTGCATCGGAATACGCCGCTGAGCGCATCGACCTGACTGGTATCGGTCGCATGCTGGCGGTTTCCGCCGACTCACACATGAACAGTCTTGCGGCCGTGTATTACGCGCAGGAATTTGGCGCCGATAAGGTCTACGCCCTGCAAACCAGCGAAGACAACAGCAAAGCAGGGCGCCACCGTCATGTGGGCAAACATCACTCCGGGCCGTTGTTCGACCTGACAACCAGCTGGACAGATATTATGTATCGTCTGCAGCAAGGCGACGTCATCAAGGCCACTCGACTGAGCGATGAATATGGCTATGACGACTATTTAAAGCAGCACGGAGACTACGCCATGCCTTTGATGTCGATTTCGGCCGATGGCAAACCGCGAGTTCGTATTGCTGACGAGCCCTTTAGCCCCGACGACCACAGCGTGGTTATCAGTTTGTATAAAGCAGAAGGATTGGAAACCCCGGCGAATGAAGTATTAAAAGCGGACGACAGCCCCAAGCTTCCTGATTAAGGGCCTGGGTTTAGGTTTAAACTTAGGCTTTGATCTGATCGAGAAGCCCGTGGCCGATAAGGCGCGGGCTTCTTTGTTCTATTTAACTGCTCTCTTTTTAAACTGCTCTTTGGTTCAACTGCTCGCTTGTTTAACTGCTCGATTATTTGACTGATCTCTGACTTAACCGTTAGCGGGTTTAACGGCCCAAGGGTGTATCCACCAACCGCTCTCGAACGTCCACAATAGAAAAAACACCCACCACAGAACACTTCACACCGTTCAAGACTGCCTGCCCGCCATTTACTGTCGATTGTGTCTTTTCTGGCAGCTACTGGTGTGCTGCTCGGACGACTCAACGCACAACGGCATGTTTCAAACACGAAAATGGAGTCGGCCGCAAGACCATGTTTACCCCGGCAATTCTCAAGAAATCCCGACAAGCACCAGCCTGAATGGCCCGGAGTCCGTAGCACTTAAACATGGATTAATGGCCGCCAAATGGACACTAGCCTCGCATGACAGCTCACAACGGATAGAAATTGAGCAGTTGATTAAAAACGGGGATAAAAGGAGGGTTTTGGGGCAAACAAGCAAATATCGATCGTATTTTGATCATCTATACATATCTTTACAATAAGTACTGCCTGTAAACGACCCGCAAATGAGAGTTTTATTGCGCTACTGAAATATTTGGTTACACTCGCGTGACTGCAAAATAACAACTCCAAGAGCAGAAAAAGTTGCATTTAAACATGACTACTCTGATCATTAATTGACCTAAGTTGTAGTTTGATGGAGAAAGGCGTTTGGCACCAAGCATCCAACAGAAAACCAGGCATTTGGCCATAAGGGCGCTTTCCGCTCTTGTGTCTATTATTGCTGGTATGTTGGGCGCGACATCTGAAATCCTCGCCGACACCGCACATTTGGCGGATTTCCCCCACGCTGAAAACAACGAATTCCTGATCGGCCTGAGCATTACTGCCATGTGTATCCTGCTGGTGGGCTTTGTGCTCTGGTACTGCTTTATTTATCTCAAGGCCCAAGCCAAGGCCGTTGGCCGCAAGCGCCGTTTTTATCGCGCTCCCGCCATTGCCAACGATGTGTTCCTGGCCTCGCTCTGGTCCAGAGGGCCCCCACCCGTTTCGGTCTGACAGGTTTCTGTCTGGCCACATTTCAGGCTTCAGCCCACCAGTTTGCAGCGTTAGCAGGCCGGCGAGCACACGAGGCCAGCGGTTTTCCGCAACCAAGTCATTGGTCTAACATTAAGACTAAATGCAAATAACTATCAATCCTTATAAGGGTAAAACCATGACAGCCAAGAAGGTATCCCGATACGCATTGGGTCTTCTTGCCACCGCCGCTTTGTCCGGCTGTTCGGGGGGCATCCTCGATCCAAAAGGACAAGTTGGTGTTGACGAGAAGAATCTGATCCTGATCGCTACCGGACTGATGTTGCTGGTAGTAATACCAGTCATCTTCCTGACGCTCTACTTTGCCTGGAAGTACCGTGCTTCCAACAAAGCAACCGAAGCTGAGTATGCTCCTGAGTGGTCCCACTCCACCAAGATCGAAGCCGTTGTATGGATCATTCCATGCATCATCATTTTGATCCTGGGCACCATTACCTGGATCTCAACTCACGAGCTGGACCCATACAAGCCACTGGATCACGAGAAAGACCACCTGGAAGTTCAGGTTGTTTCTCTGAACTGGAAATGGCTGTTCATTTACCCTGAGTACAACATTGCTTCTGTAAATGAACTGGTTTTCCCTGCTCACACCCCACTGGCGTTCACGTTGACTTCCGACTCAACCATGAACTCCTTCTTCATTCCTCAATTGGGTAGCCAGATCTACACCATGGCGGCGATGAAAACCAAGCTGCACCTGATTGCTGATGAGCCAGGCACCTTCATGGGCTTCTCATCCAACTACAGCGGCGCGGGTTTCACCGGTATGAAGTTTGACGCCATCGCTCTGGAAGACGATGCCGCGTTCGAGCAGTGGATTGAACAGGTTAAACAGTCTCCAAACGTACTGAGCGGTGCGGAATACGAGGCGCTGACCGAAGCATCCGAATACCACCCTGTCACTCTGTACAGCGCAGTTAAGCCTGGCTTGTTTGATGACGTCGTTATGAAGTTCATGAAACACCACGGTGCAACTCCGTTCTACCACAGCGCTGAAGATGGCCACATGTCTCACATGAGCCACGGTGCAGAGCACACAGACGGTCACGGCGACAAGCACGCGACTGATTCCCACAACAACCACGATGTGTCAGGAGAGTAAGCATGCTGGGTAAGCTTTCCCTCGACGCCATCCCGCACGATCCTATTGTTATCGCGACTCTGATTGTCGTAGCAATTGGTGGTCTGGCACTGGCTGTCGCCCTAACCAAATACCAGAAGTGGATGTACCTCTGGAAAGAGTGGATCACTTCTGTTGACCACAAACGCCTTGGCGTTATGTACATCATTCTGGCCCTGATCATGATGATGCGTGGCTTTGCCGACGCGATCATGATGCGTACCCAATTGGCTGCCGCCACAAACGGTGCCGCGGGTTACCTGCCTCCTGAACACTACGACCAGATCTTCACCGCTCACGGTGTGATCATGATCATCTTCATGGCAATGCCATTCATGATCGGTCTGATGAACATCGTGCTGCCACTGCAAATTGGTGCACGTGACGTTGCCTTCCCATTCCTGAACAACCTGAGCTTCTGGCTGGCCGCTTCCGGTGCGATTCTGATGAACGTATCCCTGGGCCTGGGCGAATTCGCCAAGACCGGTTGGGTAGCTTATCCGCCGCTATCGGGGCTTCAGTACAGTCCGGGAGTCGGGGTCGACTACTATATTTGGGCACTGCAGATTTCCGGTATTGGTACCACCCTGACCGGTGTTAACTTCCTGGCTACCGTTATCAAGATGCGTGCTCCAGGCATGAGCCTGTGGGATATGCCGATCTTCACCTGGACCTGTACCTGGGCCAACGTACTGATCGTTGCTTCTTTCCCTATCCTGACTGCTGCTCTGGGTCTGCTGACTCTGGACCGCTACGCCGACTTCCATTTCTTCACCAATGATCTGGGCGGCAACTCCATGATGTACATCAACCTGTTCTGGGCCTGGGGTCACCCCGAGGTGTATATTCTGGTGCTACCGGCGTTCGGTATTTTCTCTGAAATTATTTCTACCTTCTCTCGCAAGCCATTGTTCGGCCACAAGTCGATGATTGTTGCCTCCGGCGCCATCTCGATCCTGGGCTTTATCGTTTGGCTGCACCACTTCTTCACCATGGGCTCCAGTGCCAACGTAAACGCCTTCTTCGGTGTGATGACCATGATCATCGCGGTACCGACCGGGGTTAAGTTGTTCAACTGGTTGTTCACCATGTACCGTGGTCGTGTTGAGTTCAGTGTTCCGGTTATGTGGACCCTGGGCTTTATGGTGACCTTCTCTATCGGTGGTATGACCGGCGTTCTGCTGGCAATCCCGGGTGCCGACTACATCCTGCACAACTCCCTGTTCCTGATTGCTCACTTCCACAACACCATTATTGGTGGTGCGGTATTCGGCTACCTGGCTGGCTTCAGCTTCTGGTTCCCGAAAGCCATGGGCTTCAAGCTGGACGTTAAATGGGGCAAGCGCGCTTTCTGGGGCTGGCAGATTGGTTTCTTCTTCGCCTTTATGCCGCTTTACGTACTGGGCTTCCTGGGCATGACCCGTCGTCTGAACCACACTGACAACCCGGATTGGAATATCTGGCTGTACATTGCTGCGTTCGGTGCCTTCATCATTGCTTTCGGTATCCTGTCTCAGCTGATCCAACTGTTCGTCAGCTTCAAGAACCGCGAGCAACTGAAAGACACCACTGGCGACCCATGGGGCGGCCGTACTCTGGAATGGTCCACCATGTCTCCTCCACAGTTCTACAACTTCGCTGTAGAGCCAGATGGTAAAGGCGTTGACTGCTTCCACGCTGCCAAGCAAAACGGCACCGCGTACCAGCGTCCTGAGAAATACGCTCCGATCCACATGCCTAAGAACACGCCAGATGGTTTCCTCATCGGTATGTTGCTGACTGCTTGCGGTTTCGGTCTGATCTGGCACATCTGGTGGCTGGTTATTGTGACCTTCATCGCCACCATCGCAGTGGGCATCAAGCGTTGCTACGACAACGATGTTGACTACTACGTACAGCCAGAAGAAATCGAGAAAATCGAGGGCGAGCACCACGCTGCCTTGCAGAAGCAAGCGGAAATGAGGGCTTGAGATGACTGCTATGACTAACTCTCACGATGCTCACGACGAGCATCACCACCACGATACCAGTAAAACCACGCTGTTCGGTTTCTGGATCTACCTGATGACCGACTGTCTGTTGTTCGCATCGGTATTCGCCACTTACGCCGTGTTGTTCATGAACACGGCCGGCGGCCCAAGCGGCGCAGACATTTTTGAACTGGAACTGGTGGCCTGGGAAACCGCGGCTCTGCTGGTTTCCAGTATTACCTACGGCTTCGCCATGCTGGCAGCCTACAAGGGTAACAAGGGCTCCACGCTGAAATGGCTGGGTGTGACCTTCCTGATGGGTGTTGCGTTTATCTCCATGGAGATTTACGAATTCCATCACCTGATCACCCATGACTTCGGTCCTGATCGCAGCGCCTTCCTGTCCGCGTTCTTCGCACTGGTTGGTATGCACGGCCTGCACGTAACTGCCGGTCTGATCTGGATGATCATCCTGATGCTGGAAGTGAAAAACCGTGGTCTGGAAAAGCGTACCCAGACTCGTCTGGCTTGCCTGAGCATGTTCTGGCACTTCCTGGACGTGGTTTGGATCTGTGTATTCACCGTTGTATATCTGATGGGGAGCGTTTGATTATGAGTAATCATCACGACCACCACGAAGAAGGTCATGGTTCCTACTCTGACTACGTCATTGGCTTCGTACTGTCCGTAATCCTGACCGTGATTCCTTTCGGTCTGGTAATGACTGGCGCACTGGAGAAGAGCACCACTCTGATCACAGTGGTTGTATTTGCCATCGTTCAGATTGCGGTACACCTGAAGTACTTCCTGCACCTGAGCTTTAAAACAGAAGAAGGCGCCATCAATCTGATGACCTTCCTGTTCTCTGCTCTGATCATTGTCCTGGTTGTTGGCCTGTCCATCTGGATTATCTACGCCTCCAACTACATGATGATGATGTAAGGGAGTTGCCCATGAGTTCCGAAGCAACCTCTGTGTCACAACGTCTCAAGCGCCCTTTCAAGCGCTACCTGAGCGTGACCAAGCCGGGCATCATCATGGGCAACCTGATCGCCACTGCCGGGGGATTCTTCCTGGCGTCCCAGGGCAGCGTGGATTTCACGCTGTTCCTGGCCACGGTGATTGGCTTGTCTCTGGTGGTCGCCTCTGGCTGTGCCATCAACAACGGTATCGACCGTGACATCGACAGCCGCATGGAACGCACCCGTAATCGTGTAACGGTAACGGGCGAAATGTCACCACTGGCCGCAGTTAGTCACGGCATCGTGTTGGGAATCGCAGGCTTCGCTTTGCTGGCCTGGCAGACCAACCTGATGGCGGTACTGTTCGCTGCTTTCGGATTTGTGGTTTACGTAGGGTTTTACAGCCTCTGGCTGAAGCGCAGCTCGGTCTATGGCACCCTGGTGGGCAGTTTGTCTGGCGCCGTTCCCCCAGTAGTGGGTTACGTCGCAGTGACAGGCAGCTTTGACACCGGTGCAGCCATCTTGCTGACCATGTTCTGCCTGTGGCAAATGCCACACTCCTACGCCATCGCAATTTTCCGCTACGACGACTACGCAGCGGCCGGCATTCCGGTTCTGCCAGTTGCCAAGGGCGTATCGAAAGCCAAGCTGCACATTGTGCTGTACATCATCGCCTTTGCGCTGGTGACCGTACTGCTGACAGCAACCGGCTACGCAGGCTATGGCTTCCTGGCCGTTTCCTGTGCCACCAGCTTGTGGTGGTTGGGCATGGCCCTGAAAGGCTGGGGTCTGGAAGTGGACGATACTGGCTGGGCAAAGCAGGTGTTTATGGTTTCTATTGTGACCATTACTGCACTGAGCATTGCCATGAGCCTGGACTTCCACGGTCCGGCACAGCAATGGATTTCACTGGGCTAACCGGTGAAAACGAAAAAGGCGGACACGATGTCCGCCTTTTTTATGCCTGAAACACAGCGGCCTTTCGCTGTAGTATTAAATGAACCTGCCACTACTCAATCGGCAAGCCCGGGTTACTGCCCCACTCCGCCCACGAGCCATCGTACAACGCCAGATTTGAATAACTCGCAACCGCCCCCGAAACGACCGCTGCCAGCAAGGCAATACAAGCCGTGATACCCGAGCCACAGGAAAACACCAGTTTCTGGTCAGGATTGGAGATTAGATCAGCAAACAACGGTTGCAGCTCAGCTTTGGTTTTAAACTTATGACCATTGAGTAACTGACCAAACGGCAGGTTCACCGCACCGGGAATATGGCCTGGCCGTACACCCGGGCGCGGTTCTGGTACTTCACCCAGAAAACGAGCCTTGCCGCGGGCATCCAGAATAGCGACATCCGGGTTGTTTAACTGAGCCAGCAATTGATCACAACTGCACACCTGACGGTCGTTGTAGACGACCGACACACCGGAATGCGCTTTTGGCTCAACAGCATCCAGTGAATCCGACACCTCATGCTTTTCTTCCAGCCACTGCGGCAAACCACCATCCAGCACGAACACCTGTTCGATGCCCATGGTACGGAATATCCACCAGGCTCGTGGTGCTGAATAGATGCCCTGGTTATCGTAAATCACCACCACTGAATCCGACTGAATGCCAAACGGCTTTATCGCCTCCGCAAAAATCTCGGCCGTCGGAAAGGCCAGCGGCTGGCTCGCGGAAGCATCCAGAAAAACAGCCTCCAGATCGAATTTTTGACTACCCGGAATAAAACAAGGGCTGTCGTAAACAATTGGCTCCTTGCCAAGCACGCTCTCCATACTGCCATCCAGCAAGATCAGCTTGTCGTTTTGAAGATTGGCCGCCAGCCAGGCGGTAGAAACAAGTGGCGATTCCATAACAGCTCCTCGGAGTGCGGATAGAAAGTTATACCTGCAAAAATTGGCGCGAGACAACATTACCGGCTAAGTGGCTACAAGCAGAACGTGTGAGAGCAGACCATGTAGCACGACAGCCTCAGCATGGGAATTTTCGAAAATTGCCTTTATAGAAGCACTGGAATCTGACTTGTCAGGTGTATTGGAAGCAGCAATTACAACCGGTGGATATAGGGCATGGGTCTGGTACTGTTTATCAACGGAAGTCTTCGCAGAAAGACTGCATAACGCGCCTCAAGAGACCGGCATATGCCTAATAGATGTTGGGACTGAATACGACCCAGAGTGGGGCTACTTCTTCAATCAAGTAGGCACCGAGTGATAGGTTCAACAAGTCAATTAACCAAGCGCCTTTTGGCACCGGGTACAGCAAAGCGTAGCCGGTTGTTGAGGCGCTTAATTCATCAGAGGCCACAGGGCTAAATGAAATTAATCTCATTAGTAGTGGCAGGCTTTCTGATTATTTCAGCCATAGGATATTTGGGCTCAGTTGAAATCAACAGGCATATTGATCAAGAGTCAGGTGCTATCGTCGAAGAAACACTTTCAGACAACACCATCTATCAACTTCAGGTTCTTACAGAAGTTCAGATGCTATTAACGTCAGGTGAAGTCACTCAGACCAGTTCGAAAATTTCTAAATCTGTGGAGACGCTGGTATACATTCTTCAAGACCATTGCGATTTGCCGAAGTGCGAAGAGGCCATACGTAACTATGAGCGCATCCAAAGTGATAACGAGTAAAGGCAGCATCACTCTGCAAAGAGCGCCATTGCCCAGGCCGTTATGGTGGCTTTAGATCATGTGCCAACACAAACTAAGCCGCATCAAGTCGTTTTTCGTATCGGGGCCTTTTCAGTTTGCCTGTGAATGCTGCGGTGCTCAGGTATACCGGGAACACCCAAAAGCAGCGCTCCCGTGGAAAGTTTTGTTCATCGACCGTGTGGGAATCCTTTTCCTGGCTTTGTTTTTTCTGTTGCTCGCATATCTCCCGATTGCCACAGCAGCATTCCTCTCCATAACCTTCGTACTTTATCTCATCGACTTAAAAATTGAGCCATTGAAGAGTGTCGATCTTATGGAAGAGAGTAAAAGCCGGAAATGAGGGTTGCCTGTCATGGTCATGGTTGCCGTTGTTTTAGTTGCAGCCTTCGGGGTCTACCCATGGCAGCCATAACAAGGCTGCCCAATTCTCAGCCCTGGGCTCACCAGATTCAGTTTCACTATTGCCACTACTATTTTTCGGGGCTAACGGATGCCAAAAAAACTGTCCATCGCCGTTATCGCTTTAATCGCCTACGCGATACTTGGCAGCAATGACAATGGGTTAATGAGCATCCTTCTGCCGCTCGGACTGCTGGCAGGTGTGCTATTCAGACTCAAAGAGGCTCAATTCATACTGAAAGTATTGGGGCATTTTTTTGTTCTGTTGCTTGGATATTCCGCAACTCTGGAAATGATCACACCGGCAGGTGGTGTTGTTAGCGCAAAACTCGAGGTTTCTTCTCTTGTGGTTGGAACTGAGCTCTCTTTGGCTATATTTTCTGCCGTATTGATCCTGTACATGTATTCCATCCATGGAGCCAAGGTGAATGACTTTTTCAGCAGGCAAATCATCCCGCCATCAATCACTGCCAGATTCAGCGGGAATACAATGGCGTGTTATGGCGCGTTTATTGTTTTTTCAGCCTCTGTCTACCAATCCTTTCAGGTCAAGTACGAGAACCTCCAAACTACTGACTACGTAAACACGGTCAACGCCAGCATGAGTCACTTCCTTGCCCACTACCGATTAACTCCAGATGAGTACAGCAAGTTCGCTCTGACCATGATTGAACAAGATAAAGCGCAACTGGAAGGGATTAAACCTATTGCTGCGGAGGTGATGCAGGAGATAGAGGATGCCCTGCTTAAGATGGATGCAGTACGAGGCGAGATAGAAAGACGCGATAACGGCGGCTGACCTGTAATCCCCCAGCCTTTACCCTGCATCTAAATACTGTATAAATAAACAGTGCTTTTAGACACCCCGAGAAATTGGGCATATATTCAGAAGACCCGCCTGAAAATTGTTCAAAAAATGCTCTTTATAACGATAAAAATCTACCTTCACGCACTGTATTTACTGCGTGGCTACGTCATCTGATCATCTTTTGAACAACCTTCGGAAAAATGACTGGCGGCGTAAAACTCTCAAGATACTGTATAAATAAACAGTATCAAGTGTCCTACCGGCACGAGCTTTCAGCGTCGTAGCTGTAAGTGGTTCTAACCAGTCGCACCCTTAGCGCATCCGTTCTTGGCGCTGCGGCAATTGCCCCGGATGCCGAATCCAAGGCCCAGCTAAAACCGTCCGCAGACGTTGTAACGCCTTCTTCCAGCTGCTCGCTGGTCAGCATCGCTGGGGTTGCCGTCCACCAGCGCTTTTCGGGAGTAAAGTCGGTTTGGTCAGTGAAGGCCTGCAAGGAATAACTCGGGTTGATACAGGCAGGCTCCGTCAATGCGTTCAATTCCTTGATGGAGGGCAGACGCCAGTCGCTAAAACCGTTCAAGCCCCCGGACACATTCAGTGACTCGACGTATTGCAGTGCCTGCTGCCAGTTCTTCAGCTCTACGCTACCAGTTTCACAACCATTGCCTGCCAAGCCCGCGTCACATGCTGCCCACATCAAGCCGGTACGCTGATCCACAACATTGCCATTGCACAGATTTTCCTGCTCAGCCGTTACACGCACCATGGTTGTCTCATCGAGGCATAGCTGGGCAGCTTGTACCGGAATTGATGGCAAACAAAGCGACGCCACAATCAGCGAGGTATTCGAAAGCCTGGTTGGCAGCAGTTTGGCCTGAAGGCGTACACGACGTATATAAATCGAAGTGTGGCGTGATGACGACATGATATGGCCCATTAGAGCGTCTCCCCTGATTCCGCCCCTGATTCAACCGCAGGCGTCGCGACCATGCGAACTCGCTCCTCACTGGTAGACGAAATCTGACTCAGTGCGCCGGTGTCGAAATCTACCGCCCAAGGCATGCCAGACACACCTCGATTCATGGTCCAGTAATGCTTGGACGCCGTATTGGGGAAGTAATCCTCATTAATCACAGGGCGGGTAACCCCATAGTCGACCAGGCCCACCAGCTCCCGGCGACTGGGTACTCGCCAGTTATCAAAGCCACACACCTGATCGGTATTGAGCAGGGTCTGCAGCTCATCCCATGAGGAACCAACCACGTCAGTGCCAGCGCCTCCGCCCCATTGATAAGAGTTGGAATCCTTGTCCCGCAGGCTGCCATCGCGGGTTTTCTTCTCCCACACCAGCCCGGTCAATTCGTCTTTTACGCACGCCCACTCCGAGGCTCCGGCAGTCAATGCATTGCCGTTATTGTCCAGTTTGGTGAAACGTGAGCTGGCCGACGACCCTTCGCCGGCGCGATAACAATCCTGATAGGCAATGGTTTCGCCGGTGCAGTCGCTGTTGATGCCCGTCGGGTAGTTAGCACCACGCGTAACGCCAGATGCCGATATGCCTTCGGCCGCTGTCACCGCTTCGGCTTCTGGCACCACGTAGATGGTGGTCACAGTAGATGTCACGCCGTCAGAGGTTTCCGTGAGCGTAAAGCGATATTCTGTTCGGGCATCAACCAGCGGGCTAATGAACGACGCCAATGCGGTTTGCGCCCCCGATATTTCAACCAGACTGCCAGACGTTAAAAACCATTGATAGGCAATGCTGTCGTCCGCGGTGTTGGCTTGCAGGTAAACGCGATAATTTGATTCAACGGTGGCGGTGGAGCCCGCCAGAACGGTAATTTCAGGATAATTGCCCGGCGCCGGATTTACGTCTGGCTCGGGTTCGGTAACGGGGTCTGTCTCGACATCGCTATCTGAGCCGCTGTCCGTATCTGAGTCACTGTTATCAGTATCAGTATCAGTATCAGTACCAGTATCAGTATCAGTACCAGTATCGGTATCAGGATCAGACGCGTCGGTATCACCAGCGTCCGAGCCGCTGTCCGTATCGCCACCGGTATCTGTTTCAGTGTCGGTATCAGACCCCGTCTGTTCAGCCGCATTTCCGTCGCCGTCTGCGGAATCCCGATGAGGGGTTTCACCACCGCAACCCACCAAAACCAGCGCCAATACGCTACTGGTGAATACGGCTAGCCAGGGTTTGCATTCATCTCGGGACTTGAGCACGGGAAAACCTCCTTGTTCGGACAAATGCCCGTGTTTCCACTGATAATCTTATACAGTAAAGAAGTCGTTACTGATCAGCAATTCAACAGCCCATTACAAACTCGCCATTGATGTAATTTGGCTCAAAAACACGCAAATACTGATGCATCGCATTGCCACATCTCGATTTGAAATGGCGTTCATTAAAAAACCCGACCAGCTTTCACTGATCGGGTTTTTTGAGTGTTCAGGGGTACGGGTAGATCACCCGCCCCTGCAACAACTTGAAGTGACTTACTGAGCCGCTTTGAACTTCAGGCGGTAAGCGTGCAGCAGTGGCTCGGTGTAACCACTTGGCTGCTCTTTACCCTTGAAGATCAGGTCAGAGGCAGCTTTGAAAGCAATGCCGTCAAAGCCTGGAGCCATGTTGATGTACGCAGCATCACCGGCGTTCTGGCCATCTACAACAGCGGCCATGCGCTTGAGGCTATCTTCTACCTGTTCACGGGTACAGATGCCGTGCTCCAGCCAGTTAGCCACGTGCTGGGAAGAAATACGCAGGGTCGCGCGGTCTTCCATCAGGCCAACGTTGTTGATGTCTGGCACTTTGGAACAACCAACGCCCTGGTCAATCCAGCGCACAACGTAACCGAGGATGCCCTGACAGTTGTTGTCGATTTCACGTTGAATTTGCTCTTCGGTCAGCGCCGCTTTCTGCTCTTCAGTCATCAGCGGGATGGTCAGGATGTCGTCAACAGAGGCAAACTGACGCTGTTTCAGCTCTTCCTGTACGGCAAACACGTTTACCTGATGGTAATGCAGTGCGTGCAAGGTAGCGGCGGTTGGTGATGGAACCCACGCCGTGTTGGCACCGGCTTTTGGATGGCCGATTTTCTGCTCCATCATCTGGCCCATTTCATCCGGAATTGGCCACATGCCCTTACCGATCTGGGAGCGACCTTGCAGGCCGTATTTCAGACCGGTGTCGACGTTCCAGTTTTCATAGCTGTTGATCCACAGCTGCTGCTTCATGATGGTTTTTGGTACGAAAGGACCAGCCAGCATGGAGGTATGAATTTCGTCACCCGTGCGATCCAGGAAGCCGGTGTTGATAAACACAACGCGGTCTTTTGCTGCTTCGATACAACGGCCCAGGTTCACGGTGGTACGACGTTCTTCGTCCATGATACCCATCTTCATGGTGAAGCGTGGCAGACCCAGTGCATCTTCTACACGGCCAAACAGTTCGTTGGCGAACGCCACTTCTTCAGGACCGTGCATTTTTGGCTTAACAATGTTCACAGAACCGGTGGTGCTGTTCTTGAATGGCGCGTTGCCTTTCAGGTCGTGCATAGCACACAGCGTGGTCACCATGGCGTCCATGATGCCTTCCGGTACTTCATTGCCGTTGGCGTCCAGCATCGCCGGGTTAGTCATCAGGTGACCAACATTACGAATGAACAGCATGGAGCGGCCTTTCAGCTTCACGGTTTCGCCGTACAGACCGGTGTATTCACGATCCGGGTTCATGGTACGGGTGAAGGTTTGGCCGCCTTTGGTTACGGATTCTTGCAGGTCGCCACGCATCAGGCCCAGCCAGTTGCTGTAGGTAATGACCTTGTCTTCAGCGTCTACGGCAGCAACGGAGTCTTCACAGTCCATAATGGTGGTCAGGGCCGACTCAACCAGAATGTCTTTGATACCTGCCGGGTCGGTTGCACCAATTTGTGAGCTGGCATCAACCTGAACTTCCAGGTGCAAGCCGTTGTTTTGCAACAAGATAGCCGTCGGTGCTTCTGCTTCACCGTTGTAGCCTTTCAGTTGCTCCTGATTGGCCAGGCCGGTGGTCGAGCCGTCTTTGAGGGTGACAACCAATGCACCGCTGGCAATGCTGTAGCCCGTGCTATCAGCATGGGAGCCGGCAGCCAATGGAGCAGCCTGATCCAATACGTCGCGAGCGTAGGCGATCACCTTGGCACCACGGGCCGGGTTGTATTCTTTGGTCTTTTCCGCACCGCCGTCTTCAGACAGTACGTTAGTACCATACAGAGCGTCGTACAAAGAACCCCAGCGCGCATTGGCGGCGTTCAATGCAAAGCGTGCATTCATTACCGGAACCACCAGCTGTGGACCGGCCATAGTACCGATTTCAGGCTCTACGTTTTCAGTCGTGGCCTGGAAATCGTCGGCTTGTGGCAACAGGTAACCAATGTCTTGCAAGAACGCCTTGTACTCGTCTGCGTTGTGCGCAGTGCCTTTACGCTCGGTGTGGTAAGCGTCGATTTTGGCTTGCAGGTCATCGCGTTTTTCCAGCAAGGCACGGTTTTTCGGGGCCAGCTCGTTGACGATGGTGTCGAATTCAGCCCAGAAGACATCGGCGTTTACGCCAGTGCCGGGAATTGCCTTTTCATTTACGAAGTCATACAGGGCTTGGGCGATTTGAATGCCACCCTTCTGAACGTATCCAGTCATCTTGGGCCTCTCGTGGTTGGGAACGGTAAAAATACTTATTGGTCAGCCGCTCCAATTGTCTCTTCCAGGAGCACTGTTTCTGACAGCTCTAACCTGTTCTTGGTGCACCGAGTATAGCCGCCACTCAGAGCGCCAAGTAACCGGCATACAAACGATACTTGCCATTCAGGAAATAAATGCCTACCAAAGTACTGATCATCATGTATTCGCCATTCACTCCGCCCAACTAAATATTTCAATCCATATGCTTGACCATACCTATACAATACCTATACATTGAACAGGTAAGTTGAGTAGGAGATCGAATTATGGCGCGTAAACAGCAACCCAAAGCCGACGCTCGACAAAAGCAGCTGGAACAAGATATTGCTGCCTTCCTTGCCAGCGGCGGCAAGATTCAGCAGATAGAGATCGGCTGTAGCGGTGAAAACCCCTGGATTCCGGAGAACCAGCACAACCCCTGTACACGGGTAGTACTGGCCAACCGAATCGCTCCCGGTTTCACTTTGCAATAATCACCTATCGCTCTGCGAACCCTCACCCCCTTGGCGGTTTGCTTCGCCCTGGCGCAAGCCGCCCTTTTTATTCCATTCCATTCAATTCCACCGTTTGGCCTATGCGAGTGCCAGTAACTGCATCCCCTACCTAACGCTGATTCGGTAGACCTTCCATTTTTGTTACCCTGTGGCGTCACACAAGGAACCTTCCATGGACGCTATTGCCAGCACACTGCTTTCTTCCGGCCGGGCCGCCGTCGACCTGGCCCTGTTTGTTCTTCTACCCATCATGATCGTCATGCTCAGCATCATGCGCTGGCTGGAGTGGATTGGTTGGCTGCCCAAAATTGTTGCGGCGGTTGCCCCGCTGCTGCGTCCATTGGGCCTGACCGGGCTCGGGGTGTTTGCGCTGTTACAGGTCATGCTGGTGAGCTTCGCCGCTCCCATTGCCACTTTGGCGTTAATGGCCAGAAACGGCACCTCTTCGCGCCATATTGCAGCAACCCTGGCGATGGTACTGGCTATGGCTCAGGCCAATGTGGTGTTTCCCATGGCTGCTGTGGGCCTGCAAATTTTGCCGACCATGCTGATTGCCTTGTCGGGTGGTCTATTGGCTGCCGCGGTTACTTTTTACGTCACCGGACGAACGCTCAGCAGTGCCGAAACGGAAGCCGATGAGCCCATAGAGCTGGATGCGGAAGGCAAAGGTAATTTGCTGGATGTGATCCGCCATGCAGGCAAAGACGCCTGGAACATTGCCATTGGTGCGCTGCCACTGCTGGTGGTATCGATTGTGGCAGTTAACCTGATTCGTCTGACCGGGGTGATTGGCTGGTTGGAAGTTAACCTGGCCTTTTTGTTTGAATATTTGGGCTACCCAACCCAAACGCTGCTGCTGGCCATCACCAAGTACATTGCTGGCGGCACAGCCATGATGGGGATTGCGGTTGAACAATTTCAGGCTGGTGCACTGTCATCGCAACAAATCAACCTGCTGGCGGGGCTGCTGCTTTGTCCGCTGGACGTGGCGGGTGTGGCCATTCTGGCAGCCGCAGGTAAACGTGTTGGCGGCGTCGTTAAACCGGCGGTACTGGGAGCTATGGTTGGCGTTGCCTGGCGCATTGGCTGGCATACCTGGCTGTTTGCATAAACTTCCCCTGCTGCTGATCCAAACAAAAACGCCCGCGTGAAAGCGGGCGTTTTTGTTTTACCGAAACCTTATTGCAGGCATTGCTTACTGCAAGGTTTCGAAGGTGCCGTCGATGTAGCGCACGATCCAGGTACCGTTTTCTTTCGATACAGAACCGTAAATCACGTCACGGTAGTTGAGGTAGAAGGTCGCGGTGTCCAGATCAAACGCCGCGTTATCGTCTGCAGTGTTCGAAGTAACACAACGCTGATAGTTGCCTTCGTTATCAACGTAGTAAGTGTACGGCAGCGGATCAATGTCCTTGATCTGACTTACGTAAGCCGTCAGCGTGCTATCGTGAGTTTCAGTGGTGCCATCAGCCCAAGTCAGGCTGGCGCCGTCCTTGTACACAGACAAGGAACCTACGGTGTCAAACTCGTAGCTGGTGCTGTAGCTCAGGCGGATACGGTCCACGTAAGAGCCATAGCCAATGTTGATGTTGCCACTGCTGCTGGTGCTGCTGTAGTCGTGAGACAACGCAGCCGTCACCGAGTAGGTATCGCTGGTTGGGGCACTGATGTAGGAGTCGAACAAGGTATCCGGCTCACCGTCCAGGTTGATCATGGTACGGAAGCGCAAGCCATTCAGGCCCAGTACCAACTCGTCGTACAAGGTGCCGTCGAAGCTATCACCTTCTTCGGTCAGTGTATCCAACACCAGACAAGAACCGGTGTCACCGGTTACCGCTGGCCATTCAACAAAGTAGGTGCCGCGGCCGTCCACTTCAATGCGGGACAGCAAACCATCGGCCCACAGGTCGTTGGTGAACTCTTCAAACGTGGTTTCACCGTAGTAGCGGTCTTTTGGCTCACAGCTGGACACTTCCCAGTCGGAATCACCCTCAACCAGGTAGCACTCTTCGGTGTCATAGGTGTAAAGCAGCTCGTCGGTGTCGTCATCGTCATCGCGGTCGTCTTCGTCTTCACGCAGCACGTTTGGATACAGGCGATAGCGCACGGATTCACCCATCGGGATGATCAGATCCAGATACTGAACGTCAGAACCGGATACGGTTTGAGTACCCGTGCGGTAAGTCACCAGTGCGGTTTCTACGCTGCCGCTCTGGTTATCTGTACCGGAGTTTGGCGTAAAGAAGCCATTAAACGATGCCCAGGTTTTGTCCGGGTAGTACTCGGAGGCATTGGCAGCGGTGGCTGTAATGTCGATGTTGGTGTAGTCGTCATCGTCGTCATCGTCGTCGGTGCGCGCATCCGAGATACGGCCGTCCAGTGCCACGGTGTCGATGTTAAAGCGCAGTTCAGAGGTGCTGTCCTGTGGATCACGCACACCACGGTAGAACAGACGGAAGCTGCCATCTACCTGCAATTCATCAGCGGTACCCAGAGTCGTCTGGTCGTAAAACTCAAAGTCACCCCAACGCAGTTCGTAACCCAACACTTCGTTGGTTGCCGGATCATCCAGCAGTGACACTTCGTCGGTGAAGTACACGCGCACAGCAGACGGCAGTTCGATGTCGTTGTCTTCATCGTCGTCTTCGTAGTAATGATCGACGTTGAAAATCAGATTGCCCGACTGGTAAGAGCCAACAATCAGAACATCAATGGCGTGAGACTGGGTGGGTTCGTCCTCTTCGTCGGTGGTGTTGGTATCCGCAACGCGCTGGGTCACCACAATGTCACCGCCGTTCAGAGACAAACGACCGCTGGAAATCTGGCTGTCGTCGTAATCCGTCAACCAGGTGTATTCGCTGTAGTCCGGGGTTGGACAACCCACATTGATGTAACAGTCGGAGTAGAACTCGTAGGTCTGAATGTAGGCCGTCAGAATGGTGTTGAAGGCTTCTTCATTGTCGTCACCAACCTGTTTGATCATATCGACGTAGGCGTCTACCTGTTCACGGTAGCCGTCTTCGAAGAAGTTCTCGCCGTAGTTACGCAGCACATCCAGAAACGCCTTGCTGCGCGCCAGACCAACGGTGAAGTCTTCGTAGTCATCGGAGCCAATCATGGATTCGATGGTATCCGGTACCGCAGTGGTCAGCGTTTCATCCGTCAGTGAAGCAATGTCAGCATCAAAACCGGAAATAACCGCATCAACGTAGGTTTGCGCGGTGCTGTTGGTCACATCCAGTGCTGCCAGATTGTCACGAGCAGACTGGAACAGGTCTTTCAGATTCAGGGTCTGATCACCAGCCGCCTGCATCAACTGACCGGAGTTAGCCACCAGCTCTGCTCCAACGGTATCGAACAGGGAGTCAGTTCCGGTCCAGGATTCTTCCAGATTAATCCAGGCAGCAACCAGAGCACCGTAACGGATGCGGTCGAGCATGGCGGTTTGGTCACCGGTGTAGTTGTCGATGCGAGACAGGTCCGCAGGCTGGGTTACCTGTACATCATCCACACCAATGATTTTGGATACCTGATTGACCGACTGAAGCACTGACCAGGCCGAGTAATAACCCGTGGTCGACCATTCAGAGGTGGATTCGATGTACAGCAGACCGTAGCCCAGCGTTGCTGCCAGATCCGTGAACGGCGTAATCCGAATCACTTCATCTTCGGCCAGATCGTAAGCCACTGAACGCCAGCGCTCACCGGTCATTTCATAACGTTCACCAAAGGCGACGCCATTGCCATCTTCGTCGGTACAGCCGTCAACCCACTGGCAACGCCAGCTGGTGCCGTCATCGTCCAGTTCTTCATCGTAGGTTTTGCCAATCAGCGTGAACTGCTGGACTTCTTCAGCCGAGATAGTGATATCGACGGAATTATCATCGTCGGTATCGTATTCGGTGTAATCCAGAGTACCGGAGCTGGTGGTATCGACCTGGCCACCTTCGGTTACCGCGACAGACCAGATATAGGCATCCTGAAGACCACCCTGAGCAGCCCGAACATCCACCGTGACGGTATCGGAATCACTACTGCCGGAAGAACAGCCAGCCAGGCCGGTTGCAATAAAAGCGGCTGCCACCAGCCCGCCAAAACGCTTGTGCATACGAACAACAATCCTGATTTGATTCGGTTTTGATGTGCCCAAAGGCACAAACCATACTTTTGGGCACACAAATGAGCGCCATAATAGCAGGCTTTGATCGACCCACCAGAGCAACAAGAGTTCAAAAGCGTCAGCAAATGGCAGAAAGTTTGGCTGCACCCGTGCCAATTGGAAATGCCTTGGTTAGAATGCGGCCCCGCTTTGAGGTATCCAAACATGCAGTTATTCGTCAATCAGCTCACCAATGTAGATTTCAGTTTTCTTGATGCCGAACGTGGCATGGTCGGAGAAACCTGGCTGGCGTCCGCGCTGCTGAATGGCGCACTGGATGAACAAGGCATGGTGTGCGACTTTGGCGTGGTCAAGAAAACCCTGCGCAACTGGCTGGACGATGAGCTGGATCACCGCTTGCTGGTACCAACCCAGTCCGCCAATTTGACCATCGAATACAACGCCGAGCGTGTTCAACTGCAATGGCAATCCCAACGCGGCAGCATCGAGCTGGACTGCCCACTGGAAGCCGTTGCACTGGTGGATGCTGACGTAATCAACGACGCCACGGTATCGCGCTGGTGTATTGCCCAATTGGCAGAACATTTCCCTATCAGTGTTGAACAACTACAGCTGACGTTTGAGCCAGAAGCCATTGACGCCGCGTTCTATCATTACAGCCACGGCCTGAAGAAGCACAACGGCAACTGCCAGCGCATTGCTCACGGTCACCGCTCCCGTATCGAGATTTCCGTCGACGAAGCCCGTTCCGCCGCACTGGAAAGCGAATGGGCAGAACGCTGGCGCGACATTTACATTGGCACTGAATCCGATCTGATTGGCGAAACCGCCTCTCATTACGAATTTGCCTACACCGCGCCACAGGGCTATTTCAAACTAAAGATTGAAAAACAACACTGTTATCTGATGGATACAGAAACTACTGTTGAGCTGATTGCGACCCACCTGGCCAAGGTGATCAAGCGTGAACTGCCAGACAACGCAGTTCAAGTGCGAGCTTTTGAAGGCCTGCACAAAGGCGCGGTCGCGTTTGCCTGATTTACAACACCGAACGAATTGTTTACCAAGGAATGTCTAATGCCATCCATTGAACGCATCCAGAGCACCGAGCGCATGAGCCGCATCGTCAAGCACAACGGTACCGTTTACCTGTGCGGCCAAACGGCGTGCCCGACTGACAAAGACTGGGGCATCAAGGAGCAAACCCAGGGCTGCCTCGACAAGATCGACGCCCTGCTGGAAGAAGCCGGCACCAGCCGTGAAAACCTGCTGTCGATCACCATCTACGTGCGCGACATGAAAGACTTCGCCGCCATGAACGAAGTGTACGACGCCTGGATTGCCAACGTAGAAAAGCCAGCCCGCGCTTGTGTTGAAGCGCGCATGGCACGCCCACAGATTCTGGTGGAATTCAGCGTGACTGCGGCTTACTAAGCGCACCCAAACGCAAGATACAAAAAAGCGGCTGAGGAGTAATCCTCAGCCGCTTTTTTATTTACGCCACGCCAGACTATCAGGCCGGGCTTTCTTCCATATTCTTTTTGATCTTACGCTGCCCAAGCACGAACAAAACCAGAGCCACCGGTAACAGGAACCACAGCCATTCGTGCATCTGGTCGGCATAACGACGCCCCAGAAAAAACGCCACGCCAAACAATCCCGCTGCCCACACAACGATGGACACCACGTTGGCAATGGTAAACGTACTGCCCGGCACTTTAGCCAGGCCGCAGGCAATGTAGCCGAAGGTACGCAACCCCGGCATACAGCGGATTAACGCCAATTGGTGCCAGGGCGCTTGTTGCAACGGCGCGACCTGACGCTGGATCAGCGGATGTTCAAAACGTTTGTTCAACCACGGCCAGATCAATGCCCCACGACCTAGCAAGTACAAAGCCGAGTCGCCAATAAACATACCCACACAGGTTGCTGCAAACGCCACTTCCGCAGGCAGCTGTCCACTGGCCGCCAGAATACCAGAGCCGATGATGGCGAGGTCTTCCAGCATAAAGGTAGACACAATCACCACCAGCACCAGCCACATGGGATCATGAGAGTAATTCAACAAAAAATCGGGCATCAGTTTCTAACCATCAAAATAAGGAGCGCTGCAAACGCGGCGGCATAATACCATCATCGACCACCCGAAAAGGGTCAGGGTTGCAAAAAGTTCGCTGACCTTTCACGAAACGGATGAGAAAAAACTCAGATTCCGGTACACTTGCGCGCCTTTTTCGGGGCTCATCCTTGTGCGTCTGTAAAGCTGCGGTCAGAACACCGTCGGCACAAGCACCACAAGCGTCGCCCGTTCACTGATCTTTTGAATCCATCAGGAAACGTCTATGGAACTGTCTGCACTCTCTGCAATTTCTCCTATTGATGGCCGCTACGGCAGCAAAACCAAGGCCCTGCGCCCGGTATTTTCCGAGTTCGGTCTGATCCGTGCTCGCGTTGAAGTGGAAATTCGCTGGTTGCAGCGTCTGGCTGAGCACGAAGCTATCGCCGAAGTTCCAGCGTTCTCTGCCGAAGCCAACGCCCTGCTGAACAGCATCGTTGACAACTTCAGCGAAGAAAATGCCCAGCGCATCAAGGACATCGAAGCGACCACCAACCACGACGTAAAAGCGGTTGAGTACTTCATCAAGGAACAATTCGCCGACAACGCCGAACTGAACGCCGTTAACGAATTCGTTCACTTCGCCTGTACTTCCGAAGACATCAACAACCTGTCTCACGCCATCATGCTGCGCGACGGCCGCGAAGTGCTGCTGAACGACATGCAGACCATCGCTGACGAAATCCGCAAGCTGGCCCACGAGCACGCTGCCCTGCCAATGCTGTCCCGTACTCACGGTCAGACTGCGTCCCCTACCACTCTGGGTAAGGAAATGGCCAACGTGGTTGCTCGTCTGGAGCGTCAAATCGCCCAGATCAAAGCGGTTGAGTTGCTGGGTAAAATTAACGGTGCCGTTGGTAACTACAACGCTCACCTGTCCGCTTACGCTGATGTTGACTGGCAGGCCAACGCCGAACAGTTTGTGACCTCTCTGGGCATCAAGTGGAACCCATACACTACCCAGATCGAGCCACACGACTACATCGCTGAACTGTTCGATGCTATCGCCCGCTTCAACACCATCGTGATCGACTTCGACCGTGACATCTGGGCTTACATCTCCAACGGTTACTTCAAGCAGCGCACCATTGCTGGCGAAGTGGGTTCTTCCACCATGCCGCACAAGGTTAACCCGATCGACTTCGAAAACTCCGAAGGCAACCTCGGTCTGGCCAACGCTGTTTTCGGCCACATGGCCACCAAACTGCCTATCTCCCGCTGGCAGCGCGACCTGACTGACTCCACTGTTCTGCGTAACATGGGCGTTGGTTGTGGTTACAGCATGATCGCTTACGCTGCCACTCTGAAAGGCATCAGCAAGCTGGAAGTGAACGCTGCGCGCCTGGCTGAAGATCTGGACAACGCCTGGGAAGTTCTGGCTGAGCCTATTCAAACAGTGATGCGTCGTTACGGCATCGAACAGCCATACGAAAAGCTGAAAGCCTTCACCCGCGGCAAAGCCATCACTCAGGATGCCATGGGCGAATTCATTGCCAGCCTGGAACTGCCAGAGGCCGTGAAAGCCGAGCTGAACGCCATGACGCCTGCTGCTTACATCGGTAACGCAGAAGCTCAAGCCAAAGCGGTTTGATATTGAGCCAGTAAGCTGGCCCTGTAAAAAAGCCCGGTTAAGCCGGGCTTTTTTGATCCTGGCAGATTGCACACATGGCCCAGCGTGTTAGCGTGCACAGCATTGCAGTCAAACTGGCGCGAGCAGCCAAAGCCTGCTTCGCCATCACATACACTGAGTTGTATTTTCATAATTTCTGGCTCCTGGTACCGCCCAATAACGGATACCGGGAAGCCACCATCACTGGAATGAGTCTGACCCATGCATATTCTTGGCGACTTGAGCATTGAAGAGTTTTTGCGCGACTACTGGCAAAAGAAGCCGGTTCTGATTCGCAACGCCTGGCCTGATTTCGAACCATTGCTGGCCGCCGATGAACTGGCCGGCCTGTCTCTGGAAGACGAAATCGAGTCCCGCATCGTGATTGAAGAAGGCCAAGACGGCCCATGGGACATCATGAAGGGACCGTTCAGCGAAGAAACCTATGGCCAGCTGCCAGAAGACAAATGGACCCTGCTGGTTCAGGGCGTTGACCACTGGATTCCGGAAGCCGCCGACCTGTTGGAGCACTTCCGCTTCCTGCCAACCTGGCGTATTGATGATCTGATGATCTCCTACGCGGTCGATGGCGGCAGCGTTGGCCCTCACTACGATCAGTACGACGTCTTCCTGCTGCAAGCCGAAGGTCAGCGCGAGTGGCGCATTGGCCAAATGTGCAACGAACAGTCGTCGATTCTGAAGGGCCCTAAAATCCGCATTCTGGAAAGTTTCGAAGAAACTAACCGCTGGGTGCTGAACCCGGGCGATATGCTGTACCTGCCACCACAACTGGCGCATTACGGTATTTCCCAGGGCGAATGCCAAACCTACTCCATCGGCTTCCGCGCGCCTTCGCAGGCGGAACTGGCACAATCCGCTCTGGATCGTGTGCTGGAAACCAGCAACGAAGACCAGCGCTACGCTGACCCGGACTATCAGCCGTTCGAAGGCCCTGTTGGTGAAATCACCGACACCGCCAAGGCTCGTCTGAAACAACTGATTGAAGACGCCATGCTGAAGCCCGAATTACTGGGCGACATTCTTGGCAACCTGATGACAGAAGCTAAATACCCGGAACATCAGGCTGACGCACTGGACGAAGAAGAGTGGGATCTGTGGCGTGCCCAGCATGGCTCCATGCCAGATTTGCGCCGCGCCGAACAAGCGCGCTTTGCGTTCCAGCAACTGGACAGCGGCCTTCGCTTCTACGCTCAGGGCAAAAGCTACGAGCTGGATGCCGAAGACGCCGACCTGGCTGCCCTGCTGTCAGCCAGCAACCAATACCCGGCTGCGACCATCGCAACTGTATCCTGTTCAGAAAAGGGCTATAACCTGCTCAGGTCACTGTGGCTGGCGCAGCTGATTTACGAACAGGAATAAGGCAACCGGCGGGATTGAAATGAACATTTCCTTGCAGCAAACCCAGTGGCATCAATACGAATCAGAGATTCGTCACGTTCGCCAATTGGTATATATCGAAGAGCAAGGCATTGATCCCGCCGATGAATGGATCGCTGCTGAAGAAATTGGCGCTGACTACATCATCGCCACCGTCAGGAATGCGGAAACCGGAGAAGACAGCACCGTTGGCTGCATTCGCCTGATGCCCAATGGCAAGTTCGGACGCCTGGCGGTACTGCGCAATTATCGCCAGTACGGCATTGGCGCCAAACTGGTGAAAGCGGTTATCCAGCTGGCACAGTCCAAAAACATGACATCACTCAAAGCGACCGCCCAGTGCTACGCCCTGCCCTTCTATTGGCGACTGGGCTTCCATGCCAGTGGTGAATTGTTTGACGACGCCGGCATCCCCCACGTGATGATCGAACTGCCACTCTCTGGCAACATCGATGAAAGCCACAAGCACCACTTGATGCTCGGCAAAGACAGCAATAGCTGGCCTTTGCATGAAAGCATTCAGGCCGAAGGCTTTCTGATTTCCATGTTAAGCCAGCCGATGTCGTCGCTGACCATTGCCCTCGACACACCAGAGCAGCTGCGTTGGCATCAACCACGCCTGATGGACGCCTTGCTAGTAGCCGCAAAACGCTTCAAATCCCGTAAGATTTGTCTGCTGTTAAAACACGATAAAGACATCCACGACTTACCGCTGCTGAAGCTGGCTGCGCGTCTGGATTCGCGTTTCGAGGTTCGAATCAACCCACAACTGAAGCAGTCGTATTGGTTGTTTGGTCAATACGGCTGGTTTGCCAGCCCTGCCATCAAGCCCGGGCTGAACACGCCCTATGATGGCTGTCCATACGACGTTGACACCGTTAGCAAGCTCCAATGGCAGCTGCATTTGCTGCTTGAAGAAGGACAACGCAGCCAAGCGCTCAAACGCGTGTACTTGTGACGCTGGCCTCGACTACAGGCTGAGAGTGTTTTTTCGCACCGCAACTGGCGCATAAAGACTCATACACCATTTCCGAGTACAAGCAGCATCACCAGGTGGAATCCTGAAACGATTAACGTCAGGTTCCGGCGCAAGCGTTTGTAGGAGGCCGAATAAGCCTGTCGGAACAACTCTCTTTGCTCCAAGACAAACAGCGCCACGTAACCTGTCAGCAATCCAATCAATGCCACCTGCTGACCCAGCCAACCAATAAACCACCAGGCAGCCAACGCCCAAAGAAACACCGCAATCGCCACCGCCGGTGTCACATAACCCGCTCGCTCATGGTGACTCTGCGCAACACCCCAACAACTGCCAGCCATAAAGGCCAGAATCATGGCTGAATAGGCCTCGAACAGGCGCACGCCTTCCAGCACCCCCAAAGTTGCCATGACCAACGCCAGCGCAAATGGCAATAAACCCGCGTAGCCCAGCAGCTCGATGAAGGAAGAACGCTTCAGAAACTCCTTAATGGCCATAACATCTCCTACAAATACGAACCAAAACCTGTACAAGCTTATATCAGGCAAAAAATAAGCGGGCAATGCCCGCTTATTACTACCACCACTGTATGAACGATTACTGACCCGCAAGTTCCGCCAGCAGCTGTTCTACCCGGGTAACGTCGTCTGGTGTATCAACACCATGGCCCGGCGGCTCATCAATCACCGACATATGAATCTTCACGCCGTGCCACAAAGCACGCAGCTGCTCGAGCGATTCAACCTGCTCAACCGGCGATACTTCCATGGAAGCATATTGATTCAGGAAACCAACCCGATAACCGTACATGCCAATATGGCGGTACACCGGCATTTTGCTGGTTTTGACTCCAGGCTGTACCTTGTAGCCATCGCGATCCCAGGGAATCGAGGCGCGGCTGAAATACATCGCAAAGCCGGTTTTATCGGTGACGACTTTCACAACGTTCGGATCGAAAGCGTCGTCATCGGAATGAATCGGCGTACACAGAGAGCTCATACCCGCTTCCGGGTGCTGCAACAGGCCGCTAGCGGTTTGTTCGACCAGCGCCTTGGGAATCAGCGGTTCGTCACCTTGCAGATTGACCACCACGGCATCGTCAGCCCAGCCCTTGAGTTTGACCACTTCAGCAATGCGCTCTGTGCCGTTTTCATGGTCAACGGATGTCATCACCACATCAGCACCAAAGCCACGAGCAGCTTCCGCAATACGATCATCATCGGTCGCAATAACAATGTCTTTCACGCCCGTTTCGACGGCACGCTCGTACACGTGCTGAACCATTGGCTTTCCGGCCAACTCAATCAGCGGCTTACCCGGCAGACGGCTGGAGCCGTAGCGCGCCGGGATAACAATTTTATAGTCGTTCATAAACATCCGTTTATTGGTTGTGATAAGCCTTGTACCACTCAACAAAGCGGCTCAAGCCTTCTGACAAAGGAGTATTCGGGGCGAAGTCGACATCAGCAACCAGATCATCAACATTGGCGTGAGTCGCTACGACATCACCCGGCTGCATTTCCATGTAATTGATATCGGCTTTTTTACCAATGGCGCTTTCCAGCGTAGAAATAAACTCGCCCAGCTCGACACTGTTGTGATTGCCAATGTTGTAGATCTTGTAAGGCGCACTGCTACGGCTCTTGTCGCCAGACTCTGGCGTCCAACCTTCTACACCCGTTGGAATTTTCTCGGTAATACGAACAACACCTTCAACAATGTCATCGATGTAGGTGAAGTCACGCTGCATCTTGCCGTAGTTGTATACGTTGATGGTGTTGCCGGCCATGATGTTTTTGGTGAAGCCCCAGGCTGCCATGTCCGGACGACCCCATGGGCCGTAAACCGTGAAGAAGCGTAATCCGGTTACAGGCAAACCGTACAAATGAGCGTACGTGTGAGCCATCAGCTCATTGGACTTTTTGGTCGCCGCGTAGAGGGACACCGGGTGATCGACACTATCGTCCGTTGCAAACGGCAATTTGGTGTTCAAGCCATAAACCGAGCTGGAGGAGGCAAACACCAGATGGGCGGTTTTCTGATGGCGGCATGCCTCGAGGATATTCACAAAACCCACCAGATTGCTCTGAACGTAAACATCCGGGTTCTCGATGGAGTATCGAACCCCAGCCTGTGCTGCGAGGTTAATCACGCGATCAAAGGTGTGCTCTGCAAACAAGCGAGTAACGGCGTCTTTGTCTGCCAGGTCCATCTCGACAAATTCAAAGCCGTCTTTTTCACGCACCCACTCCAGACGAGCGTGCTTGAGGCTGACTTCGTAGTAATCGTTCAGGTTATCAATCCCGACAACCTCATACCCTTTATCAATCAAACTGCGGGCGACATAGGAACCAATAAAACCCGCTACGCCAGTAACCAGTGCTTTCACTTTTTTTGCCCCTCAAACTCCGGCAACATTGCCTTGATATACGCGTCTTCCAACGACATTCGACTTCCCAGAACCAGATCGGCCACCTCTCGAGCGACACCCTTGCCACCACCCACGCTAGTGACATAGTGGGCGCGATCCTTCACCATCCAGAAACCATCGTCAGGTGCAATCGCCAACCCCACACGAGTCATGACTTTCAGATCAATGACATCATCGCCAACGTAACAGACCTGCTCAGGGGTGATATCCAGATCGGTCAGAACCTCCTGCAGACAAGGCCACTTGTCCTTCGCCCCCGGATAAAAGTACTGAACGCCCAAATCACTTGCCCGACGCGCCAGCGCATCGGACTGCTTGGCGGAGATGATCGCGGTGGCAATATCAAAACACTGCAGCAATTTAACACCAACGCCATCTTTTACATTGAAGTGCTTAACTTGTTCGCCACTGCCACCGTAGGTAAGCGTGCCATCAGTCAATACACCATCAACATCAAACACCACCAACTTGACGTCGGCTGCGCGTGAGCGAATGCTCGGAGAGATCCTATCGGTCCAGGACATACTCGGTATCCATTCAAAAAACTGTCAGGCCGAAGCCAACGAAACCGCATTGTATCTTCTGCCTCAGCAGACATTAAGCCTTGCCAGCAACTAAGGAGCAAAAATTGCCAATTTCAATGAGCCACAAAGGAACTGGCTGAATGCAGCCGCTTGGCGGGATATGACAACACAAACAAAAAAGCCGAAACATTACTGCTTCGGCTTAATTGAGTAATCTGGAGCGGGAAACGAGATCGACCCGGACGGCGCCTCGTGGACTGGCGTTCCAGCTCACGACCTTGTCGCCTACTGCAAAATCTGGAGCGTGAAACGAGATCGATTGGACTGGCATCCCAGCTCGCGAGCGACGGTCGCGAGACAAACAAAAAAGCCAATGCGTACTGCACTGGCTTTTTGTTAAATCTGGAGCGGGAAACGAGATCGACCGGGCTGGCGTTCCAGCTCGCGACATTGTCGCCTACTTCAAAATTTGGAGCGGGAAACGAGATTCGAACTCGCGACCCCAACCTTGGCAAGGTTGTGCTCTACCAACTGAGCTATTCCCGCTTTATGCGCTTAACAGGCACCCGCCTATCAAGACTAAGCTCTGGCATCTAACCAGAAGCTTGAAATTGGTGGAGCCTAGCGGGATCGAACCGCTGACCTCAACACTGCCAGTGTTGCGCTCTCCCAGCTGAGCTAAGGCCCCTACACTTTTTACAAC
>NZ_AUGV01000016.1 GCF_000422845.1 Oceanobacter kriegii DSM 6294 | reverse complement strand
GCTTATCCGACCTTGTATCTCTCCAGGGATCTTTGGTTAGCTACTAAAGGTTCCACAGAACCCGGTGAAGTTGAATCGGACCTTGGCACTTTGATGCCGCTTTGTAGATTGACTCCCGGGTTCTGATTTCTCTACACATTGAATGGTATCCAAGCGCCTGCTCGACAGTGACGCTGAATGGACAAGGGTAATGAGAGATGCACTACGTCGGTATTGATGTCAGCAAAGCCAAATTGGATTGCACCTGGTTGCGAGATCCCGCGACAGGAAAAATCAAAAGCAAGAAGCACGACAACACCAGCTCAGGTCATAAAGCACTGGTTCAGTGGCTGAGCAAGAATGTCAGCACTGATCCCAACGAAATTTTAGTTGTGATGGAAGCCACCGGCATCTATCACGAAGTCGTGGCCTACGCACTTTTTGAAGCAGGTGTTCGGGTCTGCGTGGCAAATCCCGCCCGCACCAAAGAGTTTGCCAACAGCCTTGGCAACACCCATAAAACCGACGCAAAAGACAGCGTCGTACTAGCGAAGTACGGCTATCTTATTAAGCCTGATCCGTGGCAGCCAGAACCTCCAGAGGCCAGAGAACTCAAGGCTTTGAACGGTCATATTGAAGCTCTGGAGAAAGATATTCAGCGCTCACAAAACCGTCTTGAAAAAGCCGAGTTCAATCGCGCTTCAGAGCGAGTCATCAAGTCACTTCATATCCTGATCGAACAGTTACAGACTGAGAAGAAACGCCTGGAGAGTGATATCGATGACCACATCGATCGCCACCCACAGCTGAAAAAAGACCGGGCTTTGATGGAGAGCATCCCGGGAGTAGGAAAGGTTGTGTCGCGGACCATGCTCAGTGTGATACATGGCCGATCGTTCCAGCAGGCAGGTCAGTTAGCGGCTTATATTGGCTTAATCCCCCGAATCCAGGAGTCTGGAACGTGGAGAGGAAAAAGCCGCTTGAGCAAACAGGGTTCGCCGAAAATACGAGCCAAGTTGTACATGCCAGCGGTGACATCGATCCAGCATAATCCGGACATTAGGGCGCAATACGAACGCTTGCTGAAGAACGGAAAAAGCAAAATGCAGGCAATAGGCGCCGCGATGCGAAAGCTGGTCCAGATTTGTTTTGGTGTTGTGAAACATCAAAGCGAATACCGTCCTCAGGTGGCCATTTAGCCTCTTGAGGACGGTTAGGAGAGATGGTATCTACACCGGATAACTCCGTAGGAGCTGGCTTGCCTGCGATTTGTTGGGCGCGCCACACCCTACATGGCGGTGGGAGGTAGCTTGCTGGCGATGAGTAGTACGAGATGTGGGCCTGATAACGTAGGTCTGATAAAGACGCGAAGCGGCTGCCATCTGACGCGTTTTTGCGATGCCCTTGTCGGATGGCGCAAGCTTATGGATAAATCCGCAGGAGCGGGCTTACCTGCACTTTGTTGGGCGTGCCACACCCTACATGGCCGTGGGAGGTAGCTTGCTTCCGATGAGTAGCATGAGATGTGAGCCGATAACGTAGGTCTGATAAAGACGCGAAGCGGCTGCCATCTGACGCGTTTTTGCGATGCCCTTGTCGGATGGCGCAAGCTTATCCGACCTACACAGGATAAATCCGCAGGAGCGGGCTTACCTGCAATTATCGACAGCAAGCCCGCATATTCCAGCGCCCTACAATCGCCCCATTCGGTGGTAACGCATCAGCACCATCACCAATAAAATAGCGGGTAGGCCCAACACGGCGGCGATGACGAAAAACTCGGTGTAGCCCCAGCCGTCCACAACCCAGCCAGAGAACCCGCTGATAAATTTCCCGGGCAAGGTCATCAACGAGCTGAACAAGGCGTATTGCGTGGCAGTGTAGCTCTTGTTGGCCAAACTCGACAGGTAGGCAATAAACGCGGTACTGGCAATACCACCGCTGAGGTTGTCGGCACTGATCACCAGCACCAGCCAGCTCAGCGGTGGCCTGCTGCCGTCCCAGGTAAGCGCCAGCAGAGCAAACAGTAAGTTAGTACCCGCTACCAATATCGCTCCCAGCAGCAGCGGCCGATACAGTCCCCACTTCACCACCAGCACGC
Organism: Oceanobacter kriegii DSM 6294; assembly: GCF_000422845.1. Lineage (GTDB taxonomy): Bacteria > Pseudomonadota > Gammaproteobacteria > Pseudomonadales > Oceanobacteraceae > Oceanobacter > Oceanobacter kriegii. The sequence continues at coordinate 166,583 of NZ_AUGV01000016.1, read as the reverse complement.
CACAAATGGCGGAGCCCGCCAGAGTCATGATGAGGCCGAACATTTTGGCAATGCGAGCGATGTCCGATTTACTGTAACCCAGGTCCAGATAGAAGGGGTTGGCCATCACGCCCATGGTGATATCGCTGAGGCGGAACACGGCGATAAAACCCAAAATCAACAACGCCAACATGCCGTTGCGTTGGAAGAATTCCAGCAACGGGCAGATAACCGCACCCAGCAGCCAACGCTGCCACGGCGGCCGCTGCGCCAGGTGCATTGGCCGCCCCATAAGCTTATCGATGAGTTCGGCATCTACCCGACCACGCTGCTCGGCGTCGAGGTGTTTGGGTTCATCACTCCAGAGTGTGGCGATAACCCCTACGACCATCAGAAATGCCATGCAGGTGTAGGCGAAGGTCCAGCTGTACCAGTCGGCCAGATAGAGCGCTCCGGCGCTCGAGAACAGCACCGCGACCCGATAACCAAAGATGTAGCTTGCTGACATCGCCCCCTGATAATCGTCTTCGACGATTTCAATACGGTAGGCGTCCAGCGCCACGTCCTGAGTAGAAGACGCAAAGGCAACAATCAGGGCCGCAACGGCAATGCCCCAGAGGTCTTGCTGTGGATCGAGCAAGCCCATCCACAAAAGCCCGGCAAAAATGCCCAGCTGCCCGACTAATATCCAGCTTCGCCTTGGCCCCAGCCAACGGCTTAATACAGGCAGGTTCAGGCGGTCGATTACCGGTGCCCAGAACACTTTGATGGAATAGGTAATGCCAATCCAGGCAAAGAAGCCAATGGTGGTGCGCTCGACTTCTGCGTCCCGTAGCCACGCTGTCAGAGTGGTGAATACCAGCAAGTACGGCAGTCCGGCGCCAAAGCCCAACAGGGCGATGACCATCACGGGTTTGCGGGTGTAAATTTGCCAGGCGTCGCGCAGCCAGTCGCCAAGGGAGTTGGAGGCAGCGCCTTGCTGGCCTGCCTCATTGGGTTGATTCATCAGTCTTTGAAGTTTTTGAAGGCCAACGGCATGGTGATGGATTCGTCATTGCGGAACAGGGACATGACGTTTTGCAGGTCGTCGCGGGACTTGCCCTGAACTCGTACCGTCTCGCCCTGAATAGACGCTTGTACTTTCAGCTTGCTGTCTTTCACCAGCTTGACCATCTTCTTGCCCAGTTCCTTATCAATGCCCTGACGCATGGTAGCCTGAACCTTTACCTGCTTGCCTGCGCCTTTCGGGTCGCTGTATTCCAGACAGGACACTTTGATACTGCGCTTGATCATCGCGCCTTCAAGCATCGGCTTCATTTGTTCGATCTGGAATTCTTCGTTGGCAGTCAGAGTCACGATGAACTCTTTCAGTTCAAAACTGGCGTCGACACCGCGAAAATCGAAGCGAGTGCTGAGCTCGCGGTTGGCTTGGTCAACGGCGTTTTGGGCTTCGTGTTTATCGACTTCGGATACAACGTCAAAAGATGGCATATTTGGCTCCAGATTCGGTATTAGCTCTGTATATAGAGGTCGCCGCAAGCGAACATAAAACGGATGATGTTCAGGCAATAAAACCGGCGGCGTTCTTAAAGATGAAGCCGGACTGTATACCTGTGTACGGCCAGAAAATCAAAAATCGGCTCTGCCGGATGAGTGTTGAGCGCGCCATCACAGTTTTGATGTATTACGCGTTCCGCTAATGCATCCTACGGTTTTGGCTCTGTCTGTGCTGCCAATGCCCAATAAGAGATGTAGGTCTGATAAAGACGCGAAGCGGCTGCCATCTGACACGTCTTCACCACAGCATTGTCGGATGGCGCAAGCTTATCCGACCTACACGGGGCTGGGGCTGCCTGTGGGAGGTAGCTTGCTGACGATGGTCATTATTGCCCGTTATTTGCCAGAAATGATTTATCACAAAATGTCACTGGCATTTGTGTAAGCACTGTCTACTCTGTTTGTTATGAACAGCAAACTTCCGTTACATGGCCCGGGTGTTTACTTACTGACATTCCGAGGCGCTCGCAAGCAAGCCATTTTCCGCTCGGTATTTGAGTTGGAGGCTGCGCCGCGCCTGCTGGCCAACTTGCCTGACTGCAAGCTCATTGCCTGGCTGCTGGATGCCAATAGCATTCGCTGCGTGCTGCGTTGCGCGCAGGATTGGCCTGCGGTGGTGGAAGTTTTGCAGCAACAGTTATCGGAAGCCCACGAAGCGATTTGGGGTCAGAAGCAGCAACTGTTGTCTGAGCAGGTTGATGTACTTGCGATTGATGAATCAGCGTTTTTAATGGACACCGTGTTGCAGCTTCACCGCCTGCCGGTGTTTGAAGGCAAGGTACCCAGCGCTGAGCTGTACCCGTGGAGCAGCGATCGTTGCTACCGAATGCACGAGCCACCGGCATGGCTGGATTGTGAAGCGGTGCTGAACCGCCTGAGCCACAGTCGTCACCGCCGTGAGCAGCATTACATCAATGTGATGGAGCAACCCGCAAAAGCGCACTTAAACCTGAACGACGGCAACCAGCCGATGCATCTTGCGCTGGCTCGTGATCGTTGGATGGAACGCCACGTCGGTAGCCAAGCCACGATTCAAACAGCCTCAACGTCTGATTTGATTCCAACAGAAAAAGCCTGGGCGATAGCCGTCAATATTGTGGCCAGCCGTTTTGGTGTAACGGTCGAAGATATGACCGACAGCAAAAACCGTCGCGTTTACCAGCGCTTGATGCCGTTGGCCGCCTGGCTGCTGAACAAACACCACTATTCATTAAAAACCATTGAAAGCTGTTGCCGTGAAGACGTCGATATCCTTCAGCACTGGGTAGGTCGCGCCAAGGCAGATCATCCAACATCCTTGTGTAAGCAACTGCTGGCCAGTTTTGCCGATGCACTGGAAAACCCGGAGAGTATTTTGCCGGCAGCCCATGTGACTACTTCCGCGGCTCCAGCAATGACGGGGTCAATGGCCACACCGGAAGCTTCCGAACCTTCTAACATCAACACCGATACAAACGCCGAAGCAAACACAGAAACACCGAACACAGTCTCAGAAACCGATCCGACCAGTAACGCTGGCACAGACAGCGAAGCCGATAAACTGCTGAAACTGGTTCAGCCCACCGGCTGAATGCCCCTCCCCATCCGTGCTGTTAATTCCTTCAAGCAGCTCTATAATCAGCCATCATGACAACTTCCATTGCGATTCTCGGTTTGGGTGCCATCGGCACGGTAATGGCTGCACATTGGCGCGGCCTCGAGGTTTATTGCGTTCCCAAACAGGCTGCGAATAGCCATTCTGACGAAGCCCGACAGCCCTGCAACGTTCAGCGACGCTTGCAGCTGTCTGAAGCAACCCGCTCCGCTTTCAGCGATTCTGCGTTTGGCCCTGGCACAAGCTCCCATGCTTCAGAACTAAACCAAGAACCACACTCATCCCCACAATCAGAGCTTGAACTCGAGTTACCCTGCTGGGATGGAAAGCAGCCCATCGACTGGCTGGTTGTAACCACGAAGGCAGCGCATACGCTGACGGCGTTACAGACGCTGCATCAACACTCTGAAGCCCTGAACAAGGTTCAGCGAATTCTGCTGCTGCAAAACGGCATGGGCCAACAGCAGGCGGTACAGCAGTGGTTGCAACAGCAAAACCTGACAATGGAGTTGTGGCTGGGTACGTCAACGGACGGTGCTTTTTTGATGCCTGATAAGGACAATCCAGTCCGAAGCTACTGCTATGCCGGGCTTGGCGAAGTACTGGTTGGCCGAGCCCTGCAAACGCCAGGACAAGAGCTTCTAGCGGTAAATACACCCCTGCCTCCTCACCTTAAATTCGTGCCTGATATCCAGCAGCGGCTGATCAACAAGCTCGCGGTGAACATTGTGATCAACCCGTTGACCGCGCTTTATCAATGCCTTAACGGCGAGTTGGTTAGCAATACGGCCTACCACCAGCACTTTCTCGCTCTGGCGAATGAAGTGCTGGAAGCCAGTAAGCTGCTTGAATGGCAGCTGCCGGACGACTTCGTTCAACGGGTCACGCTTGTTGCGCAAAAAACCGCGGCTAACCGCTCGTCCACCCTGCAAGACATTATCGCCGGCCGCCCCACCGAGCTGGCGTATATTTTGGGCTATCTGCTGATTCAGGTGTCGCAGCTACCAGAGGAACAGCAACCATCCATTCCGGAAACCCGTAAGCTGGCTGAGCAACTGCAAGGCAAGGGACTGACGGTATGGCCTCAATGAATCGTCGCCGCTCTGACTCAACCTCAACGCCCGATACACGCACAGCCCCTTCTGCTTCGCTAGGCCCAAATGACGGGCAAGACGAGCCGATATCGAATAAAACCGGACAGAGCAAAACCGAAAAGAGCGAGACCATCACGCTGTCGCACAGCCTGCCCGCTGCAGACGATTTGCGTTCCGAGATTTTGCCGCGCCGCAAAACCATGATCGCTATTATCGTTGCCGTGGTGATTGTGCTGGCGATGTCGGCGGTGGCGTTCCTGATGACGGCAGACCGGGTCAGCCGCAACCATCTGGAACCCGAGCTCAACCGCCTGCTGCTGAATGCGATGGAAAAAGAGCTGGTCATCTCTCCTCCCGACCTGATGGCCGTGCGGCAGTTAATGGAAGACTTCATCAAGCACCCGCGGATTGCATCTATTCAACTGCACGACAACACCGACCAACTGCTGATCCAGATACCGGCTGTTCAAGGGCCAAACATCGACACTGAACGCCTGCAAATACACCGCCACGCGTTCACCACCATAGGCCACGACTACGAAATTGTTATCGCCAACGCTCGAGCCCTGCCGCTGTATTTTCTGACGGAAACCATCAGCACCCTGCTGATTATTGGCTCGATCAGCTCGCTGCTGATGTTTTTGCTGTATGTGCTGATTCGGCGCTGGCAGCAATACCCGTATCACGACCTGAAAAAACAGCTCGACCGGATTCAGCTGCTGGAGCAAGACGCTTCGTTCCAGTTTCGGGCCGAAGACCCGGACCTGCAGCCACTGGTCGAAAGTCTGAACGAATTTTACTGGCACCTGCACCGACGTAATTTTGACCTTGCCCGCGCTCACCAGCAGGCCGAAAGCGCTCGCCAGCGGGCCACCCTGCTGGCACAGGAAAGCGCTCGCATGAACGACGACCTGGAGAAAGAAATCCGCGTGCGCTCCACCATGGAACGACAGCTGGGCCACACCAAAAGTTTGCTGGATGCCATTCTGAACGCCATTCCCTTTGCACTGTTTTCGGTCGACCAGCACGGCAATCTGTTGCAGTACAACCGCCGTGGCAAAGAATTGCTGAAAACCGCACTGCTGAAATCCGAGCGTCCTGCCGGTGAAGCCGGTCATCCTGGTGTGCAACTGGGTCAGCCACTGAACGGCTTTATTCCCGAACTGGATGACATTATTCGGACGGTGCTGGGCACGATTGCCAGACGAGCCCACATACAGCAAGTTCATGCTCAGCATGAAGATAGCCCTGATGGCTCTTACAACGGCGCTGAAGGCTCATCCAACCCCGCTAATGGCTCTTCGGAGAACAGCTCAGACCACCCAACCGACCGTAAGCCGCTAACCCAGCAGCACCTGACGCTGAACAGCATCGAGCAAGAGTTAAAAACCGAAGTCACCGCCTACGCCCTCGACAACAGTGACGAGGCCGTTGCGGTAATTCGTCTGGAAGACATTCGCCAGCGCCTGAAAATGGAAGAAATGATGGTGCAGTCGGAAAAGATGCTCACCGTCGGCGGACTGGCCGCCGGCATGGCTCATGAAATCAACAACCCCTTGGGTGCTATTTTGCAAAACCTGCAAAATATTCGACGCCGCCTGCTGGGCCAACTGCCCGCCAACAAACGCACGGCGGAATCCCTTGGGCTGGATTTACTGGCGCTGGAGCAGTACCTGCGGCAACGCGATGTGATCCAGATGATGGACCATATAAAAGACGCCGGAGAACGGGCCGCTGCGATTATTGAAAGCATGCTCAATTTCTCCCGCCAGAACGACGCCATGCTGGAAAGCCAAAGCGTCAGCGACCTGATCGACAACGCCATCAACATCGCACGATCCGATCTCAACTTCCGCCACGTTGAACTACAACACAGCCCAATGGACCACCTGCCTGCGGTAAACGCCATTCCCGGCGAAATCGAGCAAGTGTTGGTGAACCTGATCAAAAACGCCTTGCAAGCGCTGTCGCAATACCACACCGACGACGAACCCGACTGGAAACCTGTGATTCGCCTGCACGCCTGGCGCAACGGCGATTTGGTCAGCATCAGCGTTGAAGACAACGGCAGCGGTGTTCCAGCCGACAAAGTTGCCCACGTGTTTGAACCGTTTTTCACCACCAAGGAAGTTGGAGAAGGCACCGGCCTTGGACTATCGGTGTCGTATTTTATCGTCACCAACCATCACAAAGGCCAAATGCTCTACCGCCACGCCGATCCCCACGGCGCACGGTTTATCGTCAAACTACCAATCAGCAAATAAGCTCAGGCCATATTCTGTCAGGCAGATGTAGGTCAGATAAAGACGCGCAGCGGCTGCCATCTGACACGGCCATGTTGAAATTCCCCCCACACATACGTGGGAGGTAGCTTGCTGCCGATGGATTATTCGCGAGCAAGCTCGCTCCCACATTTACCAAATGCCAACGAGCTGTAGCAGCTGGCTTGCCTGCGATTATCCTTCAAGTTCTCGTGGGCGTTCTATATGGCGGTGGGAGGTAGCTTGCTGCCGATGGGCTATTCGCGAGCAAGCTCGCTCCCACATTCGCCATATGTCAACGAGCTGTAGGAGTAGGCTTGCCTGCGATTATCCGGCTTCGCCGGACAGATGGGATATATCCCACCCTACTACATCATCAAACACCGACGCACTGCGGCCATTTCTACCACTCCACCGCCATTTCTTGACCAATTTTCCCCTTCCCTATACTCTTCCGCGCTTGATCAGGTGCCCTTGTACAAAACACAACCAGTTTTTCAGGGTTAAACGGGAAGTTCGGTTCCCTTGGCGACTGCCAGGCATTCCGACGCTGCCCCCGCAACGGTGATCGACCCAAGCAACAACCGCGATGCCAGCCGCATTTGCAGCCACTGCTCTAACCAGCGGGAAGGCGTTGTTGCCGAGCCCTTAGGCTCTGGTCGTCAGCCCGGATACCGGCCTGATTGGAATACTGACGTTGCGGAGGGCGACGGGAAAGTAGTCAAGCCTGCCGGAGCCCGTCTGCGCTCTGGTGCTTCGTCGTTCCTTTCCCACAATCCCGTCCGCAGTAACTCCCTTGCAAGGACATCGGATTGAATTCACCCACGGCCCCAATTTCCCGACGCTCCAGTCTGGTATTTATCATCAAGAATATGCTGGTTTCCGCCTTGTGGGTCATTGGCCTGATGCTGGCGGTACTGCCGCATTCTTCCCGTGGTGAAACTCTGTCGAACAACACCTCAGAGACACAGTCCGGTATCAGCGATAAACAAACCCTTAATGAACAAACCACAGATGAACAAACCACAGATGACCAGATAGTGGTCTACGGCCGCTCCATCACTGAAAGCCAGCAGCTGCGTAGTTTTGATGCCAGCCAACTGGCCGATGGTTACCGCAATCTGGGGGAGTTTCTGGCGTCTTTGAACGGCGTTCAGGTGCAGGCATTGGGCGGCATGGGCGACCCGGTGCTGGTGTCGATCCTGGGGGCAAGCACCAACCAGACCCGCGTGCTGGTAAACGGCGTTCTGCAAAACAGCGGTCAATTTGGCCACTACGATTTGGCGGATATACCGCTAAGCAATATTGAACGCATCGACGTCATCACCAGCGCCAGTGACAGCAGCGACGGCTCTGTGACCAACGATCAAGCCATTGGCGGCACGATTAACATCGTTACCCGCAACGCCGACCAGTCCAGCCAACAGCTGCAACTGGGCGCAGGCAGTTACGGCACCTTGTCGGCCAACCTGAACGTCTCGGCGAATGTACTGGGCACGCCTATCGCGGTGAGCGTCGACCACCAGCAAAGCGATAACAACTATTCCTACGCAGTCCCAAATCCACAAAACTCCAGCCAGCTTTACGTTAAGCAAGACCTCAACAACGCGGCGTTCCGCAAGGACCGCATTGACGTGTCCGCCAGCCTCAACAGCACTCAAATACAAGCCTGGTGGCAAGACCGCGAAAAACAGCTGCCGCAATATGCGCGCAACTCCACACGCAACCGCGCCTTGTTAACCAGCAAACAACATGGCCTGCGTTTGTCTGGCCACTGGGGCAGCGACTGGTACCAAAGCTGGTCGCTGAGCCATTCCCTTGAACGTCAGGCCTACAAAGACCCGTTGGCGATCTTCTCTTACACCACCAACGACGACCACTACCGTTACCAGAACACCGAAGCCTCGCTGAGCAGTCAGTTTGGCGAAGCGGCAACAGGCTGGGAACACTGGTTATTCACTTTACAAGCCCAGGGCAAAGAACAGACCTACGCCAGCCGTTACAGCAGCCCACTCAGCAACAGCGACAACTGCAACGGTTTGGGCAGCCAATGCGATCAGTTTTCCTGGCTGCAAGAATGGCAAGCCGGCGGACAGGTAGAATGGCAGAACAACAATCTGACGCTATCGCTGGCATCGACTCATCACCAACAAACCTCGATGGCCAGAACCCTGCAAGGCACCTCCAGCAGCGACGGCGAATCCACCATCAAATGGCCGTCTACCACCGCATCCATCAAGCAGGCGTTTGTATCGGAACACAGCTTCGGCAGCGTGCATTTGAACTGGAAGCGCGCCCTGCGTATCCCCAGCCTGTATGAGCGCTTCGGCGACCAGGGCATGACCCGTAGCAACGCCGATCTGACCCCGGAGCTGGGCCGCACCCTGACCGCAGGCTTTGATATTGAAGCCGATGTGTTCGCGCAACCGTCGTTGGCTGTCACCGTATTTCGACGCCAATTGGAGAACACCATCGTCGTGGTATATGACCCATCAACCGGGTCTGGTCGTTACGAAAACAGCGCCGATGCCATCATGAAAGGCCTGGAATGGCAGTTGAAAAGCCGTTTTGGTGGCACTCAATCCGCCCTTGGAAGCTGGCAGTTATCGCTGGCTGGCAGCCACTATTCCAGCACCAGTAGCAGCGACACCAAGTCGTACGACAACAAACAACTGCCTTCCATTTACCACCAGCGCTTGCTCAGCAAGCTGCAGTGGCAAAGCGTGAATCAGGCGACCCACATCAGCCTCGAAAACGAACTGGCTGGCGATATTTATCTGGACCGCAGCAATACCGTCAGCGGCGAAGACCGCAACCTCTGGAACCTGAATATCCGCCGTGATACCGGCACGCTGGGCAACTGGGTTAGCCAGTCCAGCGTTGGCCTGCGGGTAAAAAATCTCTTTAACCACGAATTTACCGACTTCAGCAGCAGACCCGCCCCCGCCCGGGAGTGGAATCTGTACCTGACCTGTCATTACTAAACCAAGGAATCCCTCATGTCTTTTGATGCTCTGCTTTCCAAAAAACTGATGCTGGCCAGCGCCGTCGCCAGCTCCATGCTGCTGACTGCCTGTGGTAGTGATGATGATGACAACAAGCGCACTGCGATTACTGGCGAAGCCTTTGCCGCTTTTACGACGGCCTCAGACTACAGCGGCTCTGAACTGGTGTATGGCAACGTTACCGATCTGCGCACATCGACCAACACCGTCCTGAGTACCACTGAAACCAACTTTGGTATCGCTGGCGAAGGTAATCGCTCCAGCTTGTACTACCTCGATCGAACCAATGGTCTGGTAAGTAACTTCGATATCAGTAGCACACCTGGCGGTAGCGACTACGACTGGCAATATTCCGTCAACGAAACCGAGTCAGACAGCACCTCTAATCCATACACAGTGGTACACGAATCCGATGACGCAGCCTGGGTCGTTCGTTACGGCAGCAGCTCCGTTCTGAAGATCAACCCGAATGCCACAACCGCTGAAGAATTCCAGCTGGCAGAAGTTGATCTGTCTGCCTACACCGTAGAAGGCGCAACCTACCCACGCATGTCCGATGCGGTGATCTACAACAACACCCTGTTTGTGGTAATGCAGCGCCTGGACGCCTACTGGGCACCAATGACGGCCTACATCGCCGCCATCGACCTGACCAGCATGGAAGAAATCGATACCGACACCAGCACCGATGGCCTGAACGGCATTGAGTTGAACATCACCAACCCAATGACGCTGGAAATTGAAAACGGCATTCTGTTCGTTTCAGGTCACGGCCCATATGGCAGCAACACGGGTACCGGCGTCGACATGGTAGACGCTACTACCTACGCCGTAACCAATCTGATCAGCGATACAGACAGCAACCTGTCTGAATACAACGCAGAAAGCGAAGCTGGAGTCATTCAATATCACATTGGCGACGTAGAACCGGTGAACGACAACCTGGTGTACTTCACTGTTGCGTTAGAGCAGGGATACGGCACCACTCTCAACAACTACCTGTACCAGATCGACCCAACGTCTGACGACGCAGCCACTCTGGTTGATATCACCGCTGGCCTGAACAGCGACACCACACTGGGCAGCAACGACGAACTGACCCTAACCGACCTGGAAAGCGACAGCGAAGACCGTCTGTGGGTTGGCGTCGCCAACAGCGATAACCCGGGCTTGCTGGTACTGGACACCGACACCAACAGCCAAAACAACGAATACGTAGAGCTGAACCTGCTGCCACGTAAAGTTGTAATCCTCAACGCTGAATAAGCGCTCTGGGCTCTGGCCGAGCCCCTAGCCCTTCCGCGCCATCGTCCGATGGCGCATTCTGATTCTTCCGCTTTTGCACTCCGGCGACGCCGCATGGATGGGGCATGCCCCTTCCCTACATTCCGTTTAAACGCGCAATTCCCCATAGAGGCTGACTTGGCTGTGGGAGGTAGCTTGCTGCCGATACAGCTGTAACCTGCAAAAACCCCATATGGCTTAGCATCCGGGAGTGCGGGCGGCTCGCCCGCAACGAAAAATGACACTCGCTATCTGAGTTTATTCAACCTACACAGAGTGATTCTGTTACCTACGAATACCCGACGTTGCCAGGCAGACCGGAAAAAACTCCAAATCACTTACGATGACACTTTTGGACACCACCACCATCCCTGCCCATAACGGGTGACAAAATTTGTCACTTTGACTCAGTTGCCGTCTAACCCAATCGTTTTGCTCAAGTAATAAACGAATGAATAACGGCGTCAAAATGCCAACGCCGTCACAAATATCGGGCTTTTTCACGATATCAAAAAATTGGCACGACTCTGGCTTATACCAAGCAGAGCAGGCGAATTTGGATTCACCCCCTCAATAGAATCCAAATTCTCATGCCGCTTTAACGGCTTTGTCACCAAGACAAACCACCCTACTGCGCCGACACAAATTAAACGGTAGCCAGCTAACTGGCCGCCAACTTTTAGAGAGTGGAGACTTCCCATGAAATCAGCTCAAAAAGGTTTTACCCTTATTGAATTGATGATCGTAATCGCGATCATCGGTATTCTGGCTTCCGTAGCTATCCCTCAGTACCAGAACTACACCCTGCGTACTGATGCTACCAATACTCTGGCTGCTGCTCGCCCGCTGCAGCTGGCTGTTAGCGAATACGCAGCCCGTTACTCTGCACTGCCTGCCGCTTGTACCAACCTGAACGAATACACCGGCGTATCCTGCACTGCAGCAGACCACGCAACTGGTAACGTAGCGACCATCGCAGTCGCTGACACCACCGCCAACCTGACAATCACCATGACCTCTGGCGCTCCATCTGCAATTGCCAGTACTTCTTACGCACTGGTTCCAGCACTGGCATCCAATGGCGTTATTACCTGGACCTCCTCTAACGACAGTGCCGACATGACTTCAGGCTCAACCGCCATCGACACTACCTACCTGCCTAAAGTACAGTAATTAGAGTGCTTGGCTGAAGCCCGCTAGTTAGCGGGCTTTTTTATTTGTAGTAAGGTATTGCAGTAACTACAGGTAACGAAAGATGAATAACAATATAAAAGGCTTTACCCTCATTGAGCTGATGATTGTCATCGCCATCATCGGTATTTTGGCGAGCGTCGCCATCCCTCAATACAACGAATATATCCTCAGAACGGAAACAACCAATTCCTTGTCTGTTGCAAGACCGCTGCAAAACCATGTCACTGAATACGCCGCCCGTTATTCTGAGCTACCTGCCACCTCATCAGATTTGACAGGCTACTCTGGCGTATCCTCCACTCCCGAGGATTATGCAGCCGATAATGTTGCCAGTATCGCAATTGAAGCCAATGGACAATTACTGATCACATTTGCATCTACAAGCGATGGCGTTCCCGATCCAATCGCTGATAAAACCTATTATTTGGTACCTACCATCGATTCTTCAGGCAGGGTTTCCTGGGCAGCAACTGCTGGTACGCTTGAATTGAGTCACGTTCCAAGGATGCGTTAACGCCGCTTACCGCGTAATATCAAACGATTTTTAGCTCCGGGTTACTTTTGCAATGGCCGTATTAACAGGTATTCCCAAACGTCTTGTCGCTACAGGTATTGACGAACAGATACTGCAATCACTGATTCAGGATGCCAACGAACAACGGATTCCGTTCGTAAAACTTGCCGCGGAATCAGGCAAAGTACCTTCTGCACAAATCGCTTTTGCAGCGTCAGAAGAATTTGGCTTGCCACTGCTGGATCTGAGTGCTTTTGATACCGAAGCCATTCCGGAAGAATTAAACAACATAGAATTAATTGAAAAGCACCGTCTGGTGCCTTTGATGGCTCGCGGTTCCCGCTTGTACGTTGCCCAAGCCGATCCTACCCAGATTCAGCCGCTGGACGATTTTAAATTCAGCACCGGCTTGAACGTCGAGCCCGTCATTGTTGAACACAATAAACTCGAGGCCCTGGTAGAAAAGCTGATTAATGCCCAAGACTCTGGCATGGATGATCTGGGCTCAGAGTTGGACGATGTCGACCTGGAAGACCCGGATGCCGCCGACAAGGAAGCAGAAACAGCGACCAATGCCAACAGCGGCGACGACGCGCCAATCGTGCGTTTTGTGAATAAAATGCTGCTGGATGCCATCAAAATGGGGTCATCGGATATCCATTTTGAGCCGTATGAAAAGCGCTACCGTGTGCGTTACCGTACCGATGGTGTTCTACACGAAGTCGCCAACCCGCCGGCCTCTCTTACCGGTAAAATTGCTGCTCGTTTGAAAGTCATGTCGCAGATGGATATTTCCGAGCGCCGCATCCCTCAGGATGGCCGTATCAAGATGCGGATATCCAAATCCAAGGCCATCGATTTCCGGGTTAACACCCTGCCCACCCTGTTTGGTGAAAAGATCGTACTGCGTATTCTCGATCCGTCTTCAGCACAACTGGGCATTGATATGCTGGGCTACGAGCCTGCCCAGAAAGACCTGTATATGCATGCGCTGTCGAAGCCGCAAGGCATGATCCTGGTAACAGGGCCCACGGGGTCCGGTAAAACCGTGTCCCTGTATACCGGTTTGAATATTCTCAACGAGGAAGGCACCAATATTTCCACCGCCGAAGACCCGGCGGAAATCAACCTGGAAGGCATTAACCAGGTGAACGTTAACGCCAAGGTCGGCCTCGACTTTGCTGCGGCCCTCCGTTCTTTCCTGCGTCAGGACCCGGATGTGATCATGGTGGGTGAGATTCGGGACCTGGAAACCGCCTCCATTGCCATCAAGGCCGCACAAACCGGCCACCTGGTGTTATCCACCCTGCACACCAACAGCGCCCCGGAAACCATTACCCGTTTGGCCAATATGGGCGTACCCGCGTTCAACATTGCCACCTCGGTCTCCTTGATTATTGCCCAGCGACTAGCCCGTCGTTTATGCAAAAGCTGCAAACAACCCGCGGATATCCCGGAAGAAGCCCTGTTGGACCTTGGTTTTACCAAGGACATGTTGGAAACCGCAGAAATTTATCAGCCCGTTGGCTGCGATCAATGTAAGGGCGGTTATAAAGGCCGAGTGGGTATTTACGAGGTGGTCAAAATCACCGATGCCCTCTCACGTATTATCATGCAAGGTGGCAACTCCATTGAAATTGCCGATGTGGCCCGTAACGAAGGCTTTAACGATTTGCGCACTTCGGCGCTCATGAAAGTCGCCCAAGGGGTTACCAGCATAGAAGAAGCGAATCGAGTCACAACGGATTAATCAGAACAGGGTATGATTACCCTCTTCAAAATTTGAAATATCTGACGAATCAACCTCCGCGTGGGCAGCCAGCTCCCCCGGATAAGCGGTAGAGGCAGTTTTCACCATGGCCAAGCAAGCCAAAAGCATTGAATTTACCTGGACCGGCGTAAACAAACGCGGCCAGAAGATGAATGGCACCATGTCTGGCAACAACATGGCCATGGTTAAAGCCCAACTGCGCAAGCAAGGCATTCAGCCTGACAAGGTAAAGCGTGCACCGCAACCTCTGTTTGGTCTTGGTGGTGGTTCCGCCAAAAATAAAAAAATCAAATCGGCCGACATCAGTTTTTTTACCCGCCAGATGGCCACCATGATCAAGGCTGGCGTGCCATTGGTGCAGTCGTTTGAAATTGTTGCCGACGGGGTCGATAACCCGGCCATGAAAGACCTGATTTTTAAACTGCGTGACACCGTCGCCGCAGGTAATGACTTTGCTTCAGCACTGAAAGAGCATCCGGAACACTTTGATGAACTGACCTGTAACCTGGTGGAGTCCGGTGAGCAGTCCGGTGCACTGGAAACCATGCTCGACAAGGTGGCGATTTATAAAGAGAAGTCTGAAGCACTCAGATCCAAAATCAAAAAAGCCATGGGCTACCCAATCACGGTACTTGTGGTTGCAGCTGTCGTAACCGCGATTTTGCTGATCAAGGTGGTTCCCACCTTCGAAGGTATGTTCCAAAGCTTTGGTAAAGAGCTTCCTGCACCGACTCAAATGGTAGTTGATCTATCTGAATTTATGCAGGCTTATTGGTACATAATCTTCGGCATCATTGTAATTGCCGTTATGTCTTTCAAGTATGCCCTGAAGACTTCTCAAAAATTCCGAGACCAAGTCGATCGACTATCCCTGAAACTTCCCGTTATGGGCAATATTCAGAATAAAGCGGCTGTCGCTCGCTTTTCACGAGTTCTTTCCACCACATTTGCCGCTGGTGTGCCCTTGGTAGAAGCTCTTGACTCTGTCGCCGGTGCAGTCGGCAATAAGGTGTACAGGGACGCGGTCCTGGAAATCAAGAACGAGGTATCGACTGGCCAGCAAATGCACTTTGCCATGCGCGCCACCGGCGTATTTCCCAATATGGTGATTCAAATGACCAGTATCGGCGAAGAATCCGGTGCTCTGGATACCATGCTCGATAAAGCTGCCAGTTATTACGAAACCGAAGTAGACGGCGCTGTTGACGGCCTCACTGCCATGATGGAGCCCCTGATCATGGCATTTTTGGGTGTCGTCGTTGGCGGTATGATCATCGCTATGTATTTGCCCATCTTCCAGATGGGAGACGCAATGTAATGCTGGATTTTCTGGCCCCCATTTCAACCCTGACCCAGTGGCTCGGTTCCCACTGGGCCTTGCAGCTGGCTTCCGTTGCTGTTTTGTCTTTACTGGTTGGCAGCTTTTTGAACGTGGTGATTTTGCGTCTGCCAATCATGATGTTTCGCAGCTGGAAGCAGGAATGCGCAGACATAGACAGCCTGCCGAAACACCCTGCGCTAGACGACCTGAGTACCCCCTACAATTTGGTCAAGCCGGATTCTCATTGCCCCAAGTGTCAGGCACCGGTAAAAGCCTGGCAGAATATCCCTCTGCTCAGCTTTCTGATGCTAAAAGGCCAATGCGCTGGCTGCGGCACCCGCATTGGATGGCGCTATCCGGCGGTTGAGCTGGTCACAGCTCTTATGAGTGCCGTGTTGGTGTTTATGTTTCCGTGGGGCTTGCAGCTGGCCGCCATGCTGCTGTTTACCTGGCTGCTGGTGTCGATGTCAGTCATTGATATAGACCATCAGATTTTGCCCGACTCAATGACATTGGGGCTAATGTGGCTAGGGCTGGTTGCCAATAGCTTTGGCTTGTTTACCGATTTGAATTCTGCCGTATGGGGTGCCGTTGCAGGCTATCTGAGCCTGTGGTCGGTGTTCTGGATTTTCAAGCTGGTCACCGGCAAAGAAGGCATGGGCTTTGGCGATTTCAAATTGCTGGCGGCCCTCGGCGCCTGGCTGGGTTTTCAAAAGCTGTTGCTGATTATTTTGTTGTCGTCTGCGGTTGGTGCTGTGGTCGGCATCGCCGGCATCCTGATTCTGGGACGCGATAAAAACCTGCCGATCCCATTTGGCCCTTACCTGGCTGCGGCAGGCTGGATTGCAGCCCTGTGGGGTGACCAGATCATGGCCGCCTATTTGGGTCAGTTCTGACCATGGCAAATTGGGTACTTGGGCTTACTGGCGGTATTGGCTCCGGAAAAACCGCAGCATCGGATTACCTGGCCAGTCTGGGTGTCGTGATTGTTGATGCCGACATCGTCGCCCGTGAAGTGGTTGAACCTGGATCACCGGCATTGACAGCCATTGTCGACTACTTTGGCCCGGAGAGCCTGCTGGAGAATGGCAGCCTGAACCGCCCCTGGCTACGTCAGCAGGTGTTCGATAATGTGGAACAACGCAAAGCGCTGGAAAGCATTACCCATCCCGCCATTCGCCAACGTATTATTGACCAGTTGGAAGCGGCCAAAAGTCCTTATGTGGTGCTGGCGTCTCCCCTGCTATTTGAAACCAACCAACACGCGTTAACCACTCGCACCCTGGTGATTGATGTTCCCGAAGACGTTCAATTGCAACGGGCTGCAAGCCGAGATCAAAACAGCGAAGATCAAATACGTAAAATCATCGCTTCTCAATTGCCCCGCGAGCAACGCTGCGCCAACGCGCATGACGTGATTGAAAACACCGGCACAGTGGCACAATTGCACCAGCGGCTTTTGCCACTCCACCAGTACTACCTTCAACAAGCGGCTGACTGAAACGCCAATCAGCGGTAGGCTTTGTCAGATCAACCGTTAAAGTATCTATTCATCATGACCGATTTATCCAAACCTGCTAACGATGCCGTCACTCTGGTCGATTGCCCAACCTGCCAGAAAAAAGTTGAGTGGAAGTCTGAAAATAAAGACCGCCCCTTTTGCTCGGAACGCTGCAAATTGATCGACCTGGGTGAGTGGGCCAGCGAAGGCCATAAAATCCCCGGTTCATCGATGGAAAACGATGTAATGTCCGGCGATCTTGATAACTTTTAAGACCCCTCTGAAAAACTCAGTGCCCGCTCTGGATGACAGGGCGACACTGAGCCAAGAAGCTGATTTACAGGCCTTTTACATCGCCATCGGCTGATGATGACCTTCTTTGCCCGGCATCACCATGTTGCGCAGATCGACCAGTTTTGCCTGATATGAAAGGCAACCGGATTTGCTGAAACACAGCTCCAGCGGCAACTCGCCACCCACCGTTGCTGGTAACGGCTGCTGCACGTCGAAGATCATCAGGTGCAATCCACCGGGCTGCAGGGTCACCGAACCATTGGCCGGTACCTTGATGCTGTCAACCTGACGCATTTTCATCACTCCGTTTTCATGTTTGTGGGTATGCAGTTCAATGCGCCCTGCCCAGCGGGCGCTGGCCGACGTCAGTGTTTCATCTGAATCGGTGTGATTCTTCAGCACCATAAAAGCCGCGGTCATGGTCTTGCCTGGAATAGGCTGCCGTACCATCGGGCTTTCTGCCGAGATCGCCCGGCCTCCGTGAGACACCACGTCGCCAGCAGGCGCTGTGTTCTGTGCCATCACGCTGGCACTGCCTATGCAGCACAGCCCCAGTGCCAGCGCCTGTAATATGGCCGCCATGGAACCCACCGGTTTCAATCTCATCATCCTGTTTCTCCTTGGTTTCGCCGCTTATTCACCAGCTTCAACCAGCAATACACACGGTTCGTTTTGGCTATTATTAACGGTAATGGCGAAAAAGTGTTCCATTGCGGTCAAGGTCATAGCGGAAATGGGTGCGGCTGGTTGTCGCACTCTCTGTCGGCCACCACAAACTGGACGCTTTCGGGCTTTTTCGGCAAACTCGCCGCCCATCAATCCCTCCAACGTATCAGGCATATCAATGAGTCAATGGGTTCAACTGCGGATCAAGGCACAAGCACACCAGGTCGAAGCGGCCGAAAATGCACTACTGGCACTGGGTGCTGTCTCCGTCACCTTGCAGGATGATGCCGATCAACCCATTCTGGAACCAGAACTGGGCACCACCCCGATTTGGGATAACACCCTGATCATTGGTCTGTTTACCGCCGATACAGACACCGAACAAACCCTTGAGCAATTTCCGCTGATGTTTGCGGTCGAAGGTGGCCAGGGACAGCCGGAACTGAAATGGGAGCAGGTTGAAGACAAGGATTGGGTTCGCGCCTGGATGGACAGCTATAAGCCCATGCAGTTTGGCGAGCGCCTGTGGATTTGCCCAAGCTGGTGCAAGCCACCACAACCCGACGCCACCAATTTGATGCTCGACCCGGGTCTGGCATTTGGCACCGGTACCCACCCAACCACCGCCTTGTGCTTGCAGTACCTGGATCAGGCCGTCGAAGGTGATGAACTGGTTATGGACTACGGCTGTGGCAGCGGCATTCTGGGCATGGCTGCCCTGCTATTGGGTTCCAGCAAAATGATTGGTGTGGATATCGACCCCCAGGCGTTGATCGCCACCCACGACAATGCCGACCGCAACGGTCTCGGCCATGAGCTGTTTGATGTTTACCTGCCCCAGGACACACCTGTGGTAAAAGCCGATTTGACGGTGGCCAATATTCTCGCGGGCCCACTGCAACAATTGGCCCCAACCCTCGCAGAACTGACACGTTCCGGCGGTAAACTGGCGCTTTCCGGTTTGCTGGCACATCAGGCCGACGAAGTAATTGCTACCTATAGCGAATGGTTTGTGATGAATGCCCCCAAGCAAATGGAAGATTGGGTTATGCTATCCGGTATCAGAAAGTAGCGGCTTTGACCCTTCGGGGTTGAACGCTCGCTGCTCACTATCCAAATATTTATTGAATCGGTTGTTTCAGGGGAATTTGCATGGCCACGCACGTTACGCGCTGTCCACATTGCCAAACCAGTTTTCGCGTTCGTGACGAGCACCTTAGCCGCGCTGGCGGCAAGGTTCGTTGCGGCTCTTGTTTGCAGGTGTTCAATTGCACCGAGCATTTGGTCAGCGCAGACAGCCTGACACGCAAAACCACAGCTGAAACCTCCGATGACACCAGTTTTGATATTGCAGGCCAACAAGAGGTGGACGCCAACCAGCTGTTCGACAGCATGTTTGGTGCAGCCGCCGATGATGAGCCAGACAGCAAAGCCGGCCTCAGCGACGAACTCGACCCGGGCGAGTTCATTGCTGACGAGCCAGTTACCCGCGAAGCCTTGCGCAAAAAGGAACAGAAACAGCGCGGTAGCGCTGCGGCCAGCAAACCGTCCATCGACGATGACGATTTTCTGATCCACGACGACATGGATCTGGAAGACGACGAAATTGCTGACGACCCCTACTCCGACAACAACCTGAGAACACCGGATCAATTAAAACGCCCGAAGCCATCTTCCGTGATTGATCTGGAAGATAACCTGATTGATCGCGTGGCAGACGACAGCTCACTGTCGTCCACAATCGTCGATGGCAACGCCTACAGTCTTGATGATATTGAAGACGATCAGGATGAAGACGACGAAGCCTGGGCCAAAGCACTGCTGGATGACGATACACCGGCCCATATTGAAAGAGAGCTTGGGCTGGGGTCAGCGTCAGAGTCGTCTGGTTCAAGCAGTCCGTCGAAATCAGACGGCAGTGCCGCCAGTAACATCAACGCAAGCGACATCAACGCCGGTAACACCAGCAGTCATACAGGCCAGGGGAAGACCGCAGCAAGCTCGACTCTCAACGCTAGGTCTCGCGATACCCAAACCGCAGATGCCGTAACATCCGACTCGCTGGTTGATGAATCGAAAACCCTGCCATTGCATGCCAGATCCAGCCGCATTGATTCCTCTCGTATCAATTTTGAATTGGCTGAAGATCAGCCTGGTGATGAAAAAGAACCCGCCTCTTCGGCTCGTCATCAGGCGTTAACCGGCAACTTGCAGCCAACGCCACTGGCGTTAAAAACCCGCCAACGGGCCGACAAGAACAACACGCTGTTTACTCTGGCAACGGTGGTTTTGTTGGTGCTGTTTGCCGGTCAGGTGTTGTTTTTCAACTTCCAGAACTGGGCCAAAGACCCACAGTGGCGACCGGTGTATCAGGTTGTCTGTCAGGTGTCCGGTTGCGTTCTACCGAGTGTTCAGGACGTCAATGCCATGACCACCCGCAACCTTGTTGTACGCTCTCACCCGGAATTGGCCAATGCTCTGGTGGTGGATGTGTTGCTGGTGAACAACAAAGGGTTCTCGCAACCGTTCCCGGATCTGTCATTGCAGTTTACCGACCTTAACGAAAACACCGTCGCCAGCCGGGTATTCCACCCGGATGAATACCTGTCGGGTGAAGCCGCCGGGCAACAGTTAATGCCCAGCAAGACGCCGATTCACGTTGCTCTGGAAATCATCGATCCCGGTCAGGAAGCGGTCAGCTACGCTGTGAACCTGCTTGCGAATCAGGAATAAAACTACCTCAAGAGCAAACTGCTCCGGCCATTTGGGACCGGAGCAAAAGCCCAACAAGCGCAAAACCACCCCCACAATTTTCTACAGATTCGTATTGACAAAACCGCTGTTTTTCGCAGCGTCAGCGCAATTCCAGCCAACCACAATCCAGCCCCGCTGAAGACCCTTATTGCTGTAAAAAAATTGCCATATAAACCGCTGGTTGGTCTTTATTCAGCCAATCCATACGAGTATTATACCGCGACTTTTTCCGCACACTTTTTGATCAATCTGAATCCATGCCAATAATCGGACCTTACACGCTCAGTAGCCCTGCAGTTCTGGCTCCTATGGCGGGGGTCACTGACCTTCCGTTTCGACGCCTGTGCCGCAAGCTGGGTGCCGGTCTGGTGGTTGGTGAGATGATCGCTGCCAATGCGGACCTGCGAAATACCCGCAAGTCCATGCAGCGCCTGGATCACACAGGCGAACCGGAACCGGTCGCCATTCAGATTGCAGGCAGTGAACCCGAAGCGCTGGCCGAATGCGCGCGCTTTACGGTGGAACAAGGCGCTCACATTGTTGATATCAACATGGGTTGCCCTGCCAAAAAAGTATGCAACAAGGCAGCTGGCTCGGCGTTGATGAAAGACGAAGGGCTGGTGAAAGAAATTCTGCACGCAGTGGTTGAAGCAGTGAATGTACCGGTCACGCTGAAAATGCGTACCGGCTGGGACGTTGAACACAAGAACGCCCCGATCATTGCCGCGCTGGCGCAAGACGCTGGCATTCAATCACTGGCGGTTCATGGCCGAACCCGCGCTTGTGCGTATCGTAATACGGTTGAATACGACACCATCCACACCGTGAAACAGTCGGTATCCATACCGGTGTTTGCCAACGGCGACATTACCACGCCCCAGAAGGCGGTCGAAGTAATGGAATTCACGGGAGCCGACGGTGTACTGATTGGACGGGCAGCCCAGGGCAACCCCTGGATTTTCCGTCAGATCAATGAATTTCTGGCAACAGGCAAGGAACCGGCACAACCGTTACTGGCGGATATTGAAGCCACCCTGTTGCACCACCTGACTGCCTTGTATGACTTCTATGGCGACTACGCTGGATTGCGCATCGCCCGCAAGCACGTTGGCTGGTATCTGGCCACACAGCCGGGAGCAACCGAGTTCCGGCGCCAGTTTAACCAGTTGGAATCGACCGACGAACAAGGAGCATCCGTTCGTCAGTTTTTCCTGAAACTCAGGAATTCGAAGGAAATTGCAGCATGAACACCCAAGCTTACATCAAGAAGGTTGATACAGTGACCGAACCCGCAGAACAGCACATCCCATTGGTAACTCCGGCTGAATCCAGCCAAACCCTGCGTGACAGCGTAGAAAAAGCCCTGCAAAACTACTTTGATCAACTCGACGGCCAGGACGTGGCTGGTATTTACGACATGGTGTTGTCCGAAGTTGAAGTGCCGTTGCTGGAAACCGTAATGAAGTACACCCGCGACAACCAGACCAAAGCGTCCATCGTACTGGGCCTGAACCGTGGCACCCTTCGCAAGAAGCTGAAACAGTACGGCATGCTGTAAGGCAGCAAGCACCCTTTTTAACTCTTTAGCGGCTATTTTGGCCGCTTTTGTTTTTTCTGAATCCGATTCTCAAAAAGGCCCAATATGAGCATCAGCGCTTCTTCCGCTCCCGATCAATCCGTCAAGGCTCCGGTTCGCCGCGCCCTGATCAGTGTTTCCGACAAAACCGGCATCGTTGAATTCGCCCAACAGCTGAACGAGCTGGGCGTAGAGATCCTGTCCACTGGCGGTACCTACAAACTGCTGTGCGACAACAAGATTCCAGCGGTGGAAGTATCTGATTACACCCAGTTCCCGGAAATGATGGATGGTCGCGTCAAGACCCTGCATCCAAAGGTTCACGGTGGCATTCTGGGCCGTCGTGGTCAGGACGACGACGTCATGGCCGAGCACGGCATCAACCCGATCGACATGGTGGTAGTGAACCTGTACCCGTTCGCTGAAACCGTTGCCCGTCCGGATTGCGACCTGCCACTGGCGATTGAAAACATCGACATCGGTGGTCCGACCATGGTGCGCTCGGCGGCCAAGAACCACGCTCATGTTGCCATCGTGGTAAACGCTTCCGACTACGGCTCCCTGATTGAAGAACTGAAAGCCGACAACGGTCTGAGCTACAAGACCCGTTTTGGTCTGATGCTGAAAGCCTTCGAGCACACCGCGGCTTACGACGGCATGATCGCCAACTACCTGGGCACCATCGATCAAACCGCAGACGAACTGAGCACCGACGGCCGTGCGGACTTCCCGCAAACCTTCAACAGCCAGTTCATCAAGGCGCAGGACATGCGTTACGGTGAAAACCCACACCAGAAAGCCGCTTTCTATGTAGAAGCCAGCCCGGCCGAAGCCTCTATTGCCACTGCCAAGCAGCTGCAAGGCAAAGAGCTGTCCTACAACAACGTCGCCGACACCGACGCCGCTCTGGAATGTGTGAAATCCTTCACCAAGCCAGCCTGTGTGATCGTCAAGCACGCCAACCCATGTGGCGTTGCGGTTGTTCCTGAAGAAGACGGTGGCATCCGCAAAGCCTACGACCTGGCCTTCGAAACCGACACCGAATCCGCCTTTGGTGGCATCATCGCCTTCAACCGCGAACTGGATGCAGAAACCGCCAAAGCCATCGTTGATCGTCAGTTTGTTGAAGTGATCATCGCGCCGAAAGTATCCGCTGAAGCCGCTGCGATTGTTGAAGCCAAGAAAAACGTCCGTCTGCTGGAATGTGGCCAGTGGTCAGCCGAACGCGCTGCCGACCTCGACTACAAACGTGTTAACGGCGGCCTGCTGGTTCAGTCCCGTGACAACGGCATGATCACCGTCGATGACCTGAAAGTGGTGACCAAGCGTGCACCTACCGAAGCCGAACTGCACGACCTGATCTTCAGCTGGAAAGTGGCCAAGTTCGTTAAATCCAACGCCATCGTTTACGGTAAAAACCGTCAAACCGTCGGTGTGGGCGCAGGCCAGATGAGCCGCGTGAACTCTGCCCGTATCGCTGGCATCAAGGCGGAACACGCCGGTCTGCAGGTTGAAGGTGCGGTGATGGCATCCGACGCTTTCTTCCCGTTCCGCGACGGCATCGACAACGCAGCCAAAGCCGGTATCAAGGCAATCATCCAGCCTGGCGGCTCCATGCGTGACGAAGAAGTCATCGCTGCTGCCGACGAAGCGGGCATTGCGATGGTATTCACCGGTATGCGTCACTTCCGTCACTAAGCACGACTGGAGTCTGGAGTCTGGAGTCTGGTGCCATGCGCCCGACACCCGACTCCCGACCCTCGACAATTTTCGAGAGAGAAACAAATGAATGTATTGGTAATCGGCAGTGGCGGTCGCGAACATGCGCTGGCCTGGAAAGCCCTGCAATCCCCACTGGTAGAGAAGGTTTTTGTTGCTCCGGGCAACGCCGGTACTGCCCGTGAAGACAACATGGAAAACGTTGCCATCGACGTGATGGATTTCGACGGTCTGCAGAAGTTTGCCGAAGAAAACAGCGTTGGCCTGACCATCGTTGGCCCAGAAGCGCCGCTGGTAGGTGGTGTGGTTAACCAGTTTCAGGCCGCTGGTCTGAAAATCTTTGGTCCATCCGAAGGCGCTGCTCAGCTGGAAGGCTCCAAGGCCTTCACCAAGGACTTCCTGGCACGCCAGCAAATCCCGACCGCTGAGTACCAGAACTTCACCGAGGTTGAGCCAGCACTAGCTTACCTGCGTGAGAAAGGCGCGCCTATCGTGGTGAAAGCCGACGGTCTGGCCGCTGGTAAAGGCGTGATCGTTGCCGAAACACTGGAACAAGCCGAAGAAGCCGTGAAAGACATGCTGTCTGGTAACGCCTTCGGTGATGCTGGCTGTCGCGTAGTGATCGAAGAATTCCTGACCGGTGAAGAAGCCTCTTTCATCGTCATGGTTGACGGTAAAAACGTGCTGACCATGGCCACCAGCCAGGATCACAAGCGCGTTGGCGACGGCGACACCGGCCCGAACACTGGCGGCATGGGCGCTTACTCCCCGGCTCCGGTTGTGACTCAGGAAATCCATGACCGCATCATGGAAGAAGTCATCTACCCAACCGTTAACGGCATGGCTGCTGAAGGCAACGACTACACGGGCTTCCTGTACGCTGGCTTGATGATCGACGCTTCCGGTGCGCCAAAAGTGATCGAATACAACTGTCGTTTCGGTGACCCTGAAACCCAGCCAATCATGATGCGCATGAAATCCGACATGGTTGCTCACTGCCTGGCTGCGCTGGAAGGCAAACTGGACAGCCAAGTGGCTGACTGGGATTCCCGTGCCTCCATGGGCGTGGTACTGGCTGCTGGCGGCTACCCGGCCGACTACCGCAAGGGTGATGTGATCTCCCTGCCAGCTAACGACGGTGACAACCGCAAGGTGTTCCACGCAGGCACCAAGCTGGCCGACAGCACTGACAACAACAGTGACGTACTGACCGCTGGCGGTCGTGTACTGTGTGCCACCGCACTGGGCAACAGCGTTAGCGAAGCTCAGCAAGCGGCCTACGAACTGACTGCCAAAGTCAGCTGGGACGGCATGTTCTACCGCAAGGACATCGGCTACCGCGCCATCGCGCGTGAGCAAAAGTCCTGATCCTGTCCGGATCTGACCGCGCCGGGATAGCTGTCTGACAGACTGTCCCACCGGAGCAACCAGACTTCTGGTATGCTCCGGGGTTCAAACCACCCGGTCAAGATTCACCACTGCTGACCGTTGGACGATGAACAGGGAGAATGTGTAGTCATGGCTGTGTTGATGGGTATGTTGAAGAATGCCTTGAAGCGCCACAGGCAATGGTCGCTGTGCCTGCTACTGAACATCCTGTTCGTCCCCGCCGCACTGGCCATTGGCCCAGTGATGCTGTCCGATGGCAATTACCGCCACAAACTGGGCGAATACATTGCGGTTCTGAAAGTTGCAGCGGACGACGCGCCGGTGAATATTCAGTCCCGGGATGTGCAACTGCGGTTTGAACCCAACCACAGTGACGACCTCCGACTGGGCGACAAAAGCAGTGAATATTGGCTACGCCTGTCGATTCACAACCCGTTCCGGGAAGCTCACTCCGGCGTAGTGACGCTGGAAAATGCCCGCTTGCTCGAAGCGGTGCTATTCGGCAATGTCAGCAACGACCGCCGCTCAAACGATCAGCCGTCCCATTACCAGCACTCACGCAACGGTCACAGCAACGATTCACTGACACTGCTATCCGACCCCAATATCTACGACCGCCAACACGCATTGCTGATTAACGTAGCCGGCCTGACCACCAATACTTACCTGCTGAAAGTCACGCCTTCGGGCTTCCAGAGCAGCAGCATTACCCTCTCGAATTCAGAAGAATTTCGCGCTGAAGAAAAATGGCGTTTTACCCGTAATGGCCTGATCATCGGCTGGCTGCTGGCAACGTCGGCGTATTTTTTGTACCTGTTCTTCAGCCGGGCGTCACGCTTTGCCGGTTTTTCAGCCTTGCACTCGGTCATGGCTGCCGCCTTTGTCGCCAATGAATCCGGAATGCTGGCGCAAATGCTGAGCATGTCGCCGATCACCAAGGAAATGACCTCCGGTTTGCTGGTCGGAATATCCATTGCTTCATTATTCGCCGCCGCCCGTACTCTGGATTGGTCTGGTGAGCGCGCCAACCTGATGCGTCAGGTATTGAGCTGGAGCGCCGCTCTGGTACTGCTGGTCAATCTGGTGTTCTCAATCTTTTGCATGGGAACATCCAACTTCTACCACCTGATTTTCACCCTTGGTTGCCTCTACAGTCTGACCGCGCTGCTGACCTTTGGCAGCACCCGGGAACAACGTCCTCGCTATTGGTTCCTGGCCGGTACCTGCCTGGCATCGTTTGGCATCACCGCCCTGCTACTGACCCAGCTGAACGTTATCGACATGATCAGTTGGAGCTACCTGCTCAGTGTTCTACTGCCCATGATCATTGCCTGCACCCTGGTGCTGGTGAGTTTTGAACTGGACAGCGGCCGCAACCGCCCACTGGAATCCATCAACCGTGGCATCACGGTATCGCCGGCCATGCTGTCGCAAATTGGCCACGAGCTGCGCACCCCGATCAACGGCGTCTTGGGCATGAACGAGCTACTGGCCGATACCCCACTAAGCGAAAGCCAGCGCGACTTCACCGAAACCATTGCTCACGCTGGCCGCGAGATGCTTCACGTTGCCAACGAGATTTCGGTACTGGCGAAGATTCAGGACGATCACCTGGAGCTGGATACCCGCTCCTTCGACCTGGTTAACCTGCTGAACAAATGCCTGTCGCACTTCCAGCTGGAAGCCAACCGCAAGCAAATCGAGCTGGTTGTCGACCACTCCGAAGACCTTCCCGTTCGAGTACTGGGCGACCGCAATCGCCTGCAAACCCTGCTGCATAATCTCTACGCCCACTTGCTGTCCCACGCCGAGCGCGGCGAAGTGCGCACCCATGTCAGCCCTCAAAGCGGCAAATCCGGTGTGATGGAAAGTGTCTCGATCCAGATTCACCTGCACGGCTCGTTCACCAATCGGGATGACCTGCGGGTGATGGTTGATCAACTGGCCCATAACGACAAACCCGCTGAAGGCCAAAGCTGGAATCTGAGCGTCACCCAGCGCCTGTTACGCTACATGAAAGCCAGCATTGAGCTGGAAAGCATTGGCCATCAGGATGCCGCCATGACCCTGTATGTTCCGATGGCAGCCGAAAAGCCCGAGAACATGCCCGCCACTGGCAGTGAAGACAGTCTGATTGGCATGAGCGTCTTGATCGTCGACGACAATGCCTCATTGCGTAAAGTGATCGACAAGCAGATACGACGCTGGGGCATCCGGGTGGATAGCACCCACAGTGGTAAGGAAGCACTGGCGATGATGCGTAATATGGCCGAGTCCGGCCAGCCTTATGATGCTGCCATCGTCGATCAGGACATGCCCGGTATGAACGGACTGGAGCTGATGCAGCGGCTGAATGATGACGACAACATCTCGCCCAAACCGAGTGTGCTGATGCTTACCGGCCTCAGCATCAGTTCGGTACGGGAGAGCGCCCATGCAGTGGGGATTTATCACCTGCTCGGCAAGCCCGCCAGCGGCGAGCGCCTGAAGCGGGCGTTGCTTGAATTGAAATACCGGCCCGACCGGCCATCAAGCCTGTCGGACTAGTTTTCTTTCTAACTGGGCCCAAGAGCTTTTGAACAGTTCTCTACAGCCTATTAATCCGCCAGCACCGCGCGGCCATCGGCCCAGCGGCGCAAGGCATCCAACTGCTCCGCCATGGTGACCGACAGAGGCACGGTGTTACGAATGGCCGCCAGTAAGGACTCGGTATCCAGTGTTAATGCGCCGTCCGTCCCTTCTGAGCCCTTTTGCACACTGCGCTCATACCAGGCTGATACCACCGCTTGCTCGATTTCCGCACCCGAGAACCCTTCACTGGCAATCGCCAACAACGGCATATCGAAGGCATCCGGGTCCTGGCCACGGCGCTTGAGGTGAATGGCAAAAATTTCGCCTCGAACATCCGCCGATGGCAAGTCCACAAAGAAGAGTTCGTCCAAACGGCCCTTACGCATCAGCTCGGGCGGCAGCACATGAATGTTGTTGGCCGTAGCCACCACAAACACCCGCGACTGATGCTCTGCCAGCCAGGTCAGCAAAGCACCCAACACCCGTTGGCTAACGCCACTGTCGTTGCTGTCACCGGACATTGCTTTCTCGATTTCATCAATCCACACCACACACGGCGACATCAGCTCGGCCAGCTGCAATGACTGACGCAAATTACGCTCGGTTTCCCCAAAGAACTTGTTGTACAACGCGCCCATATCCAGCCTTAGCAAGGGCACGCCCCAGCTACCCGCCACCGCCTTGGCCGCCAACGACTTGCCGCCACCCTGAATACCAAACAGCATCATGCCCTTCGGGCGCAGATCGTTATCCGCCGTCAAAAAGCCTTGCTGGCGGCTGTGCAACCATTGCTTCATGGCTGACAAGCCGGCCACGTCCGAGAAGCGGGCGGTGTCGTACTCAAACGACATCACTCCGGCCATGTCCATCAGCTCCAGTTTGGCCTTGCTGATTTCCGGCACATCGTCGCGAGTAATGGCACCGTCGTCGACAATCGCCCCACGAATCAACCGCCTGGCATCCGAAAAGGTCAGCCCCTTGAGGTTGGCCACCAGCTTGTTGAGGGTTTGTTCGTCGGTTTTCACCCGTTTTCCAGAATGAGCCGAATAATGACGGGCTTCTTCCTGCACCAGCGACATCAACTGTTCTTCGTTTGGCATTTGCAGCTGAAAACGCGCCGCCAGGCGCTGTAGCTCGGCGGGTAACTTCAACTGATGGCTGATCAGCACCAGGGTTTTACCACTGCTTTCGGCCTGCAAGGCAATGTCTTTCAGCAACCGGGTAATCTGGGGTTCATCAATGAAAGGATGGAGATCGCAGAACACCCAAATGCCATCCTGACTGTGCTGCTTGATGCTCAGCAGCGCTCGCACCGGGTCTTCACTTTGTTCGACACCATTTTCCTCGCCAAAGCCCAGTCGCCGCAGGCCATCCGTCAGTGTCCACTGCTGAATCGCCTTGCCGCGCTTGATCGCCAGCCGGGTCAGCAAGTCCAGCGCCCGAGGCTCTTCCCAGGTTTCAATCACCAGCAGCGGGGTTTTGCGCTCCAGCATCAACGAAAGATCATGTACGTCTTGCATGTGTTCCCTTCTTTTCGATCCACAACAGCCAGCATCCTAGCATCTGAGTCTGACGGGAATCATGCAAGTCGGCTCAGAAAGCCGTAAACTGTGCCAACTGGTTTTAAGGGCATGTGTTTTGATGGCCCGCGTGTGAGGTAGTGTTTATGAAGCAACGTCGTCGTTATTCCCTGTTTGACCGTCTGATCACCAGTGGTGACCAGGCTCTGCGTACTTTGGTGCCCGGTGCAGCAACCGCCAGCCGTGCCACTCCGGCACGTGAGCGTGACGCCGCTGAAATGACCGATGCCGAAAAGAAACACGCCGCCGGACTGATGCGTATTAACCACACGGGCGAAGTGTGTGCCCAGGCCTTGTACCAGGGGCAAGCCCTGACCGCCAAACTGCCCGATGTGCGCGATGCGATGGAAGAAGCCGCCGAAGAAGAGATCGACCACCTGGTGTGGTGCGAAGACCGCATCAAGGAGCTGGGCGGCCGTACCAGCCTGCTGAATCCGATGTTTTACGGTTTGTCGCTGGGTATTGGCGCTGCAGCTGGCAAAATCAGCGACCGGGTCAGCCTCGGTTTTGTGGCCGCTACCGAAGAGCAAGTGTGCAACCACCTGACTCGTCATCTGAGCGAGCTGCCAGTCCAAGACGACAAGAGCAAGGCCGTGCTGCTGCAAATGCTGGAAGACGAATCCAAACACGCCAGCGCCGCACTGGATGCCGGAGGTCACAAGTTCCCATTCCCGGTGAAGCTGGCCATGACCGGTATTTCCAAGGTGATGACCAAGTCGGTTTATCGCGTTTAACTCGAACTTCTCTTCTTGCGCCAGCACCGCATCTGCCCTGATGCAGTGCAAGGTGTCAGGCTTGTCAGAGCCTTTGGCTATAGAGCGCACAACGTTTAGATAAAATACGACTTTCTCCGGCAGCACCGACAAGACTGGCTTATTTTTATAACAGTTGTTGTCGGAGGCTGTTATGAGATTACCCAACCCTGTTCAATGGTTGCGCCAGGTATTTAACCTGCCGGATACCCCAGACCTGCAATGGATTCGCACTGAAACCCATAAACGCCGGTTGGAACAGGTGAAAACTGGCTGGATCATCGCTGGCCTGCTGATGTTGGGGATGGACAACAACGCCGCCGTCTTTATGTTCGGATTCTTCTGTATTTTCCTGACCTTTGCTTTTCTGGAGCGCGATACCCAGGAAGAGTCCTGACATTCCGGAACCTCGCCCATAAAAAAACCGCGATCCGGTCTCCCGAAACGCGGTTTTTGTTCTGACCGTCAGTGCCCGAAGGCCGTCAATCAGATGCTCAGTACTTTCTCGCCACGAGAAATACCGGAGACACCGGTACGTACGGTTTCCAGTACCTGAGCGGTACCAATCGCCTCAATAAAGGCTTCCAGCTTGTCGGTAGCACCGGTCAGCTGGATGGTGTAAACGCTTGGCGATACATCAACGATCTGGCCACGGAAAATATCCGCAGTACGCTTGATCTCGGCACGCTGGGCACCCACCGCTTTCACCTTGATCAGCATCAGTTCACGTTCGATGTGCTGACCTTCGGACAGGTCTACCAGCTTGACCACTTCAATCAGCTTGTTCAGCTGCTTGGTGATTTGCTCGATCTTGCGATCGTCACCGTGAGTGGTCATGGTCAGACGAGACAGGGTCTCATCCTCGGTTGGTGCCACCGTCAGGGTTTCGATGTTGTAACCACGCTGGGCAAACAGGCCCACTACGCGGGACAAGGCGCCTGGTTCGTTTTCCAACAGGATAGAAATGATATGACGCATGATCAGGTACGCTCCGTCTTGCTCAGCCACATGTCGCGCATGGAGCCCATTGGCACCTGCATTGGGTATACGTGTTCTTCAGGGTCAACAGCAACGTCCAGGAATACCAGACGATCCTTGTATTTCACCAGCGCATCCTCGAGTGCCTGTGGCAGCTCGTCGCGGCTCTTAACCTGAATACCCACATGGCCATAAGCTTCAGCCAGCGCCACAAAGTCCGGCAGCGACTCCATATAGGAGTTGGAGTGACGACCTTCGTAGTTCATGTCCTGCCACTGACGCACCATGCCCAGTGAGCCGTTGTTCAGACACAGAATCTTCACCGGAATGCCGTACTGCAAGCAGGTGGACATTTCCTGAATGTTCATCTGGATCGAGCCTTCACCGGTCACACACACAACGTCGTGGTCCGGGAAGTTCATTTTCACACCCATGGCGGCCGGGAAGCCGAAGCCCATGGTGCCCAGACCACCGGAGTTGATCCAACGGTTCGGTTTGTCGAACTTGTAGTACTGAGCCGCGAACATCTGGTGCTGACCTACGTCAGACGTTACGAACGCGTCGCCATTGGTGGCTTTCCACATGGCTTCGATCACTTCCTGAGGTTTCATCAGGCCGTTATCGTTTTTCTCGTAACGCATGGCGTGGCGTGGACGCCATTCGTTGATCTGCTTCCACCAGGAAGCAATGGCATCGGCATCCGGGGTTTCACCGGCTTCATCCAGCAACGCCATCATTTCTTCCAGCACGTTGCCCACCGGACCAACGATCGGCACGTCGACCATGATGGTCTTGGAGATGGAAGACGGATCAATATCGATATGAACGATCTTGGCGTCCGGGCAGAACTTGTTGGTGGCGTTGGTAACGCGGTCGTCGAAACGAGCGCCCACCGCCAGAATTACATCGGCGTTGTGCATCGCCATGTTGGCTTCGTAGGTGCCGTGCATGCCCAACATGCCCAGTGAGCGATCACCGGTACCCGGGTAGCAGCCCAGGCCCATCAGGGTTTGGGTGCATGGGAAATCCAGACGATCCACCAGCGCGCGCAGCTTGTCGGAACTGCCATCGATGATTACACCACCACCGGCGTAAATGACCGGACGCTTGGCCTTCAGCAACAACTCGACGGCCTTTTTGATCTGACCGGAGTGACCACGCTGAGGCGGCGTGTAAGAGCGCAGCTTGACCTTTTTCGGATACGAGTACTCGTAGCGCTCGTTCGGCATGGTCATGTCTTTTGGAATATCAATCACAACCGGGCCCGGACGGCCGGTGCTGGCAATGTAGAACGCCTTGGCCACCAGCTCAGGAATCTCTTCCGGACGACGCACGCTGAAGCTGTGCTTAACGATTGGACGGGATACGCCCAGCATATCGGTTTCCTGGAAGGCATCGTCGCCCACCAGATGGCTCATCACCTGACCGGAGATGACAACCATAGGAATAGAATCGGTAAAGGCAGTCGCAATACCGGTAACGGTATTGGTTGCGCCCGGACCTGAAGTCACCATGACCACACCTGGTTTGCCGGTCGCACGGGCATAACCATCGGCCATATGGGCGGCGGCCTGCTCGTGACGGACCAGTACGTGTTTCACGGCACTTTGCTTGTATACGGCATCGTAGACGTGTAGCAGCGAGCCACCCGGATAGCCGTAGATGTATTCAACGCCTGCTTCGTGCAACGCACGAACCAGCATGTCTCCGCCGGAAAGTAATTCCACCGTACTTATCCTCTTGCACAGGCTCTTCTCAGAGCATGAGTGAAAACCATTACTTGCAGGACCACACCAGTAAAACTGGCGATACCAGCGTAATCCCCTGTTTGAGGATGAATAACTTGTAGTTGCTCATCAGAATCCCGACGTCGTTCGGACGTTCGGGGAGTATCGGAACTGGATCGGAGGATAACCGTTCTCCAGGAAACTTTGTCAACATGGACTCATGGTGTCGAATCCGACAATTGGCAAAGGCCCGGCAATTCTAGCATTGCGGCCGTGTTTGTCCAGAGAACATGGGGCCTTCAGCGCTTAATCAACGGTCTGTTGAGCAGGGACACTCTGAACAACTCTGCACTGCCCTGTCATCCAGAGCAGGCACCGAGTTATGCCGCGTGTCCCTTATCGCCTTGACTTGTTATCGGAATGGAATAGTGTCTTGCAGACACCGATCTGCTTTACGGGTTTATCCATGCCTTCTGTTTTCGTAGTACTGACTGGCAGCCTGACATTACTTGCCGCCCTGAACGCCTCTGCTGAGGTCTATCGCTGGGTCGATGACGCCGGCCAGGTGCATTTCAGCAGTCAGATTCCCCACGACCGAACGCCGCAGAAATACAAGCTCAATATGAATTACGAAGGTGATCGGATTGAGCGTGACTCACTTGAGGAAATCGCCAATCCGGAGCTGAAAGCCCAGCGCCTTGAACAACAAGCCGCACAGCAAAAGCAACAGCAGCGGGATGCCACCTGCCAGCAAGGAAAAGATTACCAACAGCTACTGGCCGCCGGCCCCAACCAGAACTTCCGCATGCCGGGCGAGCAACAACCTCGTGCCATGACGGCCGCGGAATACGCCGCCGAACAACGCAAGGCCGAACGTATGATTAGCGAGAACTGTCGTTAAACCAGATAACACTGGCCTGACGGCCAGTTTGAGAGTTACGGCGGTAAGAATAGAAACGGTCTGGTTCAGATACAGTACAACCATCGTAGGCGTACACTTGCTCAACACCTTGTTGTGCCAGCACCCAACGAGCCAGACCATAGATATTGGCGTACAAACGGTCCCCCTGCCCCGGGGTAAACAGATCGTCCGGCGCGGCGGCGAACGCCGCCCGTACGTCCGGGCCAACTTCAAATTGCTGCGGCCCAATCGCAGGCCCTAGATAAGCGACCACGCAAGCCGGATCGGCAAACCGTGACAGGGTATTTTCCAGCACGCCATTCGCCAAACCACGCCAGCCCGCATGGGCCGCCGCGACTTTTGCATGGTCATTATTCGAAGCGCCAGCATCGCTCTGACAGGCAAACAGCACCGGCAAACAATCCGCCGTCATCACTGCACAGGCCATACCCGGTTCCGCGGTGTAACAGGCATCAGCGTCCAACACCGCCGGAGCGGATGCCAACAGGCAATCAGTGCCGTGGGTTTGGTTCAACCATTGGATCGACTGAACGCCAGTGAGTTGATTCAACAACTGCAACCGATTGGCTACAACGCTTGCCGGATGATCCCCCACGTGCAAGCCCAGATTGGCGTCGCCGTAATCGGTATCGCCGAAATTGTCGGCCTCGGTCGCTATTGACCCTGTTAACCCTTTCTGACGGCGAGTCGTAAAGGCAATGGAGACTCCTTTCGGAGTCGGCCAGGATGGTTGCAGCAGTTCAATCATAAAACCGTCCGGTATCTGGAGGTGCTGTTTTGGGGCACTACTTTATTGCAGCATCTGCATCCAGTGTAGCCAGCAATTCCTTGAAGTCTTCCGGCAAATCCACTTCCCATTCCATCCATTCCTGTTCAACCGGGTGCAACAGTGCCAGTGCTTTGGCATGCAGCGCCTGACGCGGGAAGGATTGCAGCATGTTGCGCAGTTGCGGACCAATGCCCTTGGTCAGACGACTGCGAGCGGCGTAGGTCGCATCACCCACCAGCGGATGACCAATGTGCGTCATGTGCACACGAATCTGGTGAGTACGGCCGGTTTCCAGCTTGCAACGAATGTGGGTGTGAGTCGGGTACTTTTTCACAACCCGGTAGTGAGTAACCGCGTCTTTGCCCATTGGGTTGACGGCCATTTTGGTACGCTGGGTGCCGTGACGACCGATCGGCTCGTCCACCTTGCCACCACCGGTCATGTAGCCCTGTACCACCGCTTCGTACTCACGCCCCATAGTGCGGTCCTGCAATTGAGCCACCAGACCCGCTTGCGCTTGCAGGCTCTTGGCAACCACCATCAAGCCGGTGGTGTCTTTATCCAGACGATGAACAATACCGGCACGCGGAATCTTGATCAGGTCCGGACAATGATGCAGCAAACCATTCAGCAACGTGCCGGTGTGGTTCCCCGCAGCCGGGTGCACCACCAGATTGGATGGCTTGTTCAGTACCAGAATGTGGTCGTCTTCGTAGACGATATCCAGATCCATCGCCTCTGGCAGCCATTCGCCTTCGGCTTCCAGCTCGGCTTGCAGTATCAGTGTTTCACCGCCGGTCAGTTTATCACGGCCACGCATCGGCTGACCGTTCACTGTCAGCTGTCCGTCCTTGATCCACTGTTGCAGGCGGGAGCGCGAAAAATCGGGAAACAGCTGAGCTGCCACCTGGTCGAGGCGTTTGTTCCCTAACTCAAAGGGAACCTCTATTTGTTGGGAAATCTCGTTGGACATAAAGACTCTGGCTAACATTCGAAGGCAACTGTGGTCACACAGCGGATCTGGCGGGTTGTTGGGGTCACAGAAAGGTCTGTGCTTTAATACCGCGCTTTATTGTTAGCATTATATCCAGAATCAGGAATTCACTCCATGACACGTCGCTGGCTCATCCTTCCTATTGCCCTGCTGTTGGCTGCCTGTTCCGGCCCCCAAAGCAAGATGAGTGAACAATCGGAGCAAGAACTCTACACCGAAGCCCGCGATGCCCTTGATCGTGACTCCAACAACATTGCCATCGAAAAGCTGAAAAACCTGGAAAGCCGTTACCCGTTTGGCCAGTACGCCGAGCAGGCTCAGCTGGAATTGATTTACGCCTATTTCAACAGCGGCAACTACGAAGAAGCGCTGACATCGGCCGAGCGTTTTATTCGTTTGCACCCGCTGCATCCACAAGTGGACTACGCCTATTACCTGCGTGCGCTGGTGACTTACGAAATGGGCTTTTCGGTGATCGAGCGTCGACTGTCAGACGACGTGGCCAAGCGTGATCCACTGCCACTGCGTAACTCGTTCCGTTACTTCTCGGAACTGATGATGCGTTTCCCAGACAGCCAGTACGTTGCCGATGCCCGCGCTCGCATGGTGTTCCTACGTGAACGTCTGGCCAGCCATGAGCTGGGTGTTGCGCGCTACTACATGAAACGTCACGCCTTTGTGGCCGCGGCCAACCGTGCCAACCAGATCGTTACCCAATACCCTCGTACCAAAGCCGTCGCTGATGCGCTGGCATTGATGGTCGAGGCGTATCACGAACTGAAACTGCAGGACGAAGAAGCCACAAGTCTGGCGCTGCTGAAAAAGAACTTCCCCAACCACCAGCAGTTGAAAGATGGCGAGTTTGAATCCAGCCGTCTGGCCGACACCGACCGCGGCACCCTGCTGGAAGTACTGAGCTTTGGCCTGTACGAAGAGTCTGACGATCAGGACTGATCAGCTCGTGCCTGATTGGCCAGACACGCAAACCAGCAGACACTAAAAAAGCGCCCAAGGGCGCTTTTTTAGTGGTCGTCAATTTTACAGACAGCCGAGATGTGAAAACGGGTCAGACGCCCGCTTTCCAGCCATTGGTGATTGGGTAGCGACGATCACGACCAAAACCGCGACGGGTCACCCGTACGCCAACCGGTGCCTGACGACGCTTGTATTCATTCACATCCACCAAACGCACGACCCGCATCACGTCTTCACGCTCAAAGCCTTCGGCAATGATGGTGTCAGCGCTTTTATCAAACTCGATGTAGGCTTCCAGAATGGCATCCAGCACCGGGTAAGCAGGCAGGCTGTCTTCGTCGACCTGATCCGGCGCCAGCTCCGCTGATGGCGGACGGGTAATCACACGCTCCGGAATCACTTCGCCATCGGCCAGGGTATTGCGGTAGCGCGCCAGATCGAACACCCGGGTTTTATACACGTCTTTCAGAGCACCATAGCCGCCAGCCATATCGCCATACAGCGTGGCATAACCCACGGCCATTTCGCTCTTGTTGCCGGTGGTCAGCACCATGTAGCCGGTTTTGTTGGACATCGCCATCAGCAACACACCGCGACAGCGGGATTGCAGGTTTTCTTCGGTGGTATCCACCGCCAAACCTTCAAAGCCCGGTGCCAGCGCGGCCATAAAGGCGTTGTACATGGGTTCAATGGAAATCGACTCATACTGCACACCCATACGTTCAGCTTGCAGTGCGGCATCCTGTTTACTCATGTCCGAGGTGTACTGGAACGGCATCATCACCGCTCGCACTCGCTCAGGCCCCAGCGCGTCTACCGCGATGGCCAGCGTCAGCGCCGAATCGATACCGCCTGACAGGCCCAGTACCACACCTTTAAAGCGGTTCTTGTTCACATAGTCCCGAACACCTGTTACCAGCGCGCCGTAAAGGCTGGCCAATTCGTCTTCATGGGCCACCAGCGCTGCATCGGAAGCGGCTGTCAGCGTTTCGCCGTCCCAGCGCACCATACCAATCTGGCTCTGGTATTCCGGCAACTGCTGGACCACTTCACCCCGTTGGTTCATGGCAAACGAAGCACCGTCGAACACCAGTTCGTCCTGGCCGCCCACCTGGTTAACGTACAGCAACGGGATCTTGTGCTGAACACAGTGGCCAGACACCAGTTGGGTGCGTTCGTCCTGTTTGCCAATGTGGTACGGCGATGCGTTGAGGTTCAGAATCACTTCCGCACCGGCTTCGACACAATGCTGAACCGGCGCTGGATGCCAGACATCCTCGCAGACCGTCAGGCCTACTTTATGGCCAAACAATTCAACAACGAGGGAATCCCGGCCAGTAGCAAAGTAGCGTTTTTCGTCAAACACCTGATAGTTTGGCAGGCACTGCTTGGCGTAACGACCAACACATTCGCCATCCAGCCAAACCCCGGCACAATTGTACAACTGGCCAGCTTCTTTCCAGGGAAAGCCTGTCACAATGGCAATGTTCTGGCTGTGTTTGGCCAGCTGCCCCAGCGCCGTACTAACGCGCAATTGCAGACTTGGACGCAACAGCAAATCTTCTGGCGGGTAGCCGGTCAGAGCCAGTTCGGAAAAGACAATGACGTTAGCGCCAGCAGACCGGGCTTTTTCGGTCTCGGCGATCATCAATTCGCAATTTCCCTCAATATCGCCAACGTGGAAATTGCATTGCGCCATCGCAATCTGGAGTGACTCTGACATGCTCTCGGGTTACCTTCTCGTATTTTTCGGCGATATTGTCTGGAAATTCTTGCTGGCAGGCAAACCTTTGCAGATAAAATTTTCAGGATGAAATGACATGAACAACACCATGAGTGACCTGATCGTCAACGGCAACCGGTTGCTCAAGCTCTACAGCTATTTCTCCCTTGGCATCGCCCTCATCATCATGGCGCTGCACGTGGTGGCACCGGAAGCCAGCCTGATTGGCCGGGATGCCATGAGTGCCAGTCTGGTGGCGACCATTCTGTACGTTGTTATTGCTGCCAGTTTTGTGGCCGTCGCCTCGCTTGGGCCTGATGTGCAAATGGCCACCAGCTACTTTTTTCTGGAAACCGCCATTCTGTCCGTGTTGATGTTCGCCTCCGGCGGTCTTGATACCGGCTTTGCCAGCCTCATCCTGGTCAGCGTGGTGGTCGCCAACCTGATTGCACCGGGGCTGCTCGGCTATGCAGTGGCGGCCTGGACCACCCTGGCCATCCTGATCATTCAACACTTTTGGCCGGACCGTTACGACGCCTCGGAGCTGGTGAACTCCGGCGTTTACGGCTTTATCTGCTTCGTATTGGCCGCCCTGACCCAAGCGCTGTCTTATAAACTGAACAGTGCACTGGAACTGGCGACATCGCAAAACATGCACCTAAAACGTCTGCGAGACATCAGCTGGCAAGCGCTGGCAGAAATGCCCAACGGCATCATCGCCTGTGACGCCTCGGACCAGATCATTTTCTACAACCAGCGCGCCCAACAATGGCTAGGGCTGGTGCGAGGCCGAATGAATCCATTGCCCGAGCCACTGCGGCAACTGGAGCGAGAGGATCGTTCGGTGGTCGAAGTTAACGGCATAACCTTGCGCGCCCGTCGAGCTGTTCTGCCGCAATCCGAACCCGGCGATTACCTGGTGTTTCTGGAAGATCAAAGCCGCATTGCCACTCAGGCCCAGCAACTGAAGCTGGCCTCTTTGGGGCGGCTCACCGCCAGTATTGCCCATGAAATCCGCAACCCGCTTTCCGCCTTGCGACAAGCCAGTCAACTGCTAGCCGAAACGGATTATCTGAAAGAAGACGAGCTGTACCTGAGCCAGGTGATCGAGCAGCACTGCCTGCGCATCAACCGCACGGTGGAAGACATTCTGCAACTGAGCCGTAAACGCACGCCCACCATTGAGCAGATTCGTCTGAAGCCCTGGCTGGAGCACTTTCGCGAGCAATTCAGCGGCCTCAGCCGCGACCACGCCTTCCAGCTATTGATTCATTGCGAAACCGAAACCCTGGTGTCGTTCGACCCGGATCACTTACAGCAGATTCTGCACAATCTCTGTAGCAACGGCCTGCGCTATGCCCTCAAACGCCATCCCAATGGCGCGCGACTGGTACTGGCAGTGCAACGGGATAGCCTCGAGCGGGTACAGCTGGACGTAATGGACAATGGCCCGGGGATCGACCCGGAAGAATCCAAACACTTGTTTGAGCCCTTCTACACAACCGAACATAATGGCACCGGATTAGGCCTGTATTTGTGTCGTGAGTTGTGTGAAGCCAATCAGGCCAGCATCCAATATCAGCGCACAGCCACCGGCTCCTGCTTTCGCCTGACACTGAAAACGGAAATTGTTGCATGAAAAAGTACTCGGTCCTGGTTATTGACGACGAGCCAGACATTCGTCAGCTGATCTGCATGACGCTCAGCCGTATGGACATGGAGTGCTATCAGGCCGGGAACGTCAGTGAAGCCCTGCGCCTGCTGCCAGAGCGGGCTTATCATTTCTGTTTGACCGACATGAAGCTGCCTGACGGCAACGGCATGGAGATCATCCAGCTTTGCCATGCCCGCTACCCGGACATGCCGGTTGCCATGATCACCGCTTACGGCTCGATGGACATGGCGGTAAACGCCCTCAAAGCCGGTGCCTTCGACGTGGTTGCCAAACCGCTGGACATCAGCCGTCTGCGCGAACTGTCGCAACAGGCACTGAAGCTGACCAAGGTACCGCTGCATCTGGAATCCCTGCCTTCCAGCGACGCCCTGCTGGGACGCTCCGCCTCGATGATGGAGCTGAAGGAAAAGATCCAGAAAGTCGCCCGTACCCAGGCACCGGTGTTTATTTTTGGTGAGTCCGGTACCGGTAAGGAGCTGGTCGCTCGCCTGATTCACCATCAAAGCTCCCGCGCCGAAGAACCCTTTATTGCCGTCAACTGTGGCGCCATCCCCAAAGACCTGATGGAAAGCGAATTTTTTGGCCACAAGAAAGGTGCGTTCACCGGCGCAGGTTCTGACAAGGATGGTTTCTTCAAGGCCGCCGAAGGTGGCACCCTGTTCCTCGACGAAGTGGCGGAACTGCCGCTGGATATGCAAGCCAAGTTGCTGCGGGCCATTCAGGAAAAGGCCATCCGGGCGGTTGGCTCCGAGCATGAAGAAAACATCAACATTCGCATTCTCAGTGCCAGCCACAAAAACCTGGAGGAGATGGTAGAAGCAGAGACTTTCCGTCAGGATTTGTTCTTCCGCCTTAACGTGATTCAAATTGATGTTCCGCGCCTAAGCCAACGTCCGGACGACATTCCTACGCTGGTTAAACACTTTGTCCGCAAGTACAGCGAGGAATGGGGCATGCCCGCCACGTCCGTCAGCGACAGCGCCATGAAAGCCCTGCTGGGCTATGGCTACCCGGGCAACGTGCGTGAGCTGGAGAACATTCTTCAGCGCGCGGTCACCATGGCGGAATCCGACCAGATTGAACTGGCCGACCTGGACCTCAAGCAAGCCATCAACCAACCCGGTGACGACCAAACCGATTCCGGCGCACTGTATCCGCCGGAAGACGAACGCATCGAAACCAACAATCTCGAAGGCTACCTCGAGAACATTGAGCGCCGTGCCATTACCCAGGCACTGGATGCCACTCGCTGGAATAAAACCGCCGCCGCCGAAAAGCTCGGCATCAGTTTCCGGGCACTCAGATACCGCTGCAAGAAACTGGATATCGAGTAACTCGCTCGCTTTTCACCAGCCTTACCCTGTTTAACACGCCAGTTCTTTCTCTCGCCACCCGCAAGCAAACGCCGCAATACGGCGTTTGCGGCCTCAAAACTCACTCTGGAGTATGAGTTTTTATTTTCAAAACTCATACTCGCGGGTCATGTGCACAATGCAAAAGATCGGTAATCTAGGGACCAAGCAAGGGCCCTGAACCTCCTTACATTTGGGAGCGCGCCCATGCAAAAGCCGCAACGGATGTGCGGCGACAGACAGATACTCACTTTCGATACGTCAAGGAGGACGTTTATGCGAAGGAATGCAACGTTGTGCCCACGGAATATGGGGCTCTATACATCAGCGGGCTTTACCCTGATGGAGTTAATGGTCGTCATGGCCGTGCTTGGCATATTGTCGTTTTGGGCGGTGCCGGGCATGAACGGCATGATTCAGAACGCCGAAGCCAGAGCCGAAATACGCGCACTGACCAGTGCCATTAACGATGCCCGCCATCAATCCATCCACACTCGCATTCCACATACCCTGTGCCCACTGGACACAAGTAATCGCTGCAAAACCCAATGGCGCAATCCGCTGACCTTGTTTCTGGATTTCAACCGCAACCGCCGTCTGGACTCGGGGGAATCCGTGCTCCGAACGATTCCGGCCGCCAAAGCCAACGTTTTCAGAAATTACCCACGCACCGCTTTCTCCTTTGACCCAAGGGGCTTTGCCGGAGGATTCAATGGCAGCTTTCAATACTGCTACACCGACACCCGTGGCCGCCAACATGGCAAGGTACTGATCGTGTCCCGTCAGGGCCGTGTAAGAGAGGGTCGTGACACCGACGATTCCGGCTTACCAGAGCTACCAAACAACCAGGATGTGACCTGTTTCTAAAAAATAACACTCGGCCGGCCGCTTATCCCCGCTCAGGAACCACTGGTCTTAATCCGGTGGTTCCTTGCCTGCACAAGGGTATTCTGGCTAACAGGTACCAATTCCCGGATTCCATTATGAGACGTTTCCTACGCAACCCGAATCGCTCAAGCGCCAGGCCCAACCGGCAACGCGGCTCGGCTCTAATCGTCAGCCTCGGTGCACTGACCGCCATCACCGTTGCCGCT
Organism: Oceanobacter kriegii DSM 6294; assembly: GCF_000422845.1. GTDB lineage: Bacteria > Pseudomonadota > Gammaproteobacteria > Pseudomonadales > Oceanobacteraceae > Oceanobacter > Oceanobacter kriegii. The sequence continues at coordinate 123,998 of NZ_AUGV01000016.1, read as the reverse complement.
ACTGTGGCAATGCAGCAAAGCACCCTGCAGGTGCGCATGGTGACCAATATGAAGGTCAAGCAGGAAACCTATGTTGCCGCAGACAGCTATCTGGAAACCGCGTTCAATTCCCTGCAGCGTAGCGAAACCCGACCAGTGTCAGCGCTGATGCAATCCGGCGACGATTCAGCACACATCAATGCCTTTGATCAGTACCCGAACTGGGACCGCCCATCCATCGGCAAGCTCAAATCCGTCGGTGGCGTCACCGTGACCATTGCGTATGCCAACGATCAGGTATCCGATGCCACCCAGGGCAATACTAAAAGTGCCTGCTTGCGATGCAACAAAGGCAATTCAGCGTCCACGTCATCTCTGAACCCGTTCTACATGACCAGTACCGCCGTTGATAATTCAGGCAATATCGCATCATCAGTACAGTTGGGTGTACTGATCGAAGGCGCGGCCCAGAACTGAGGAATAACCATGAAACAACTGCTAGTGACTGCCGCCATGTTGATTGGCTTTTCACCACTTCAGGCCGAAACGCTCAACCGCCACATTGCCTACTACATCCCGGGTACCGATCTGGTGACATTTTCTCGCTCAGCCCTGACTGCGCGTCTGTGCGACGACTGTGCGACTGAACGGTTTTCGGTCGATGCGGACACCCTGTTTCAGGAACGTCAGTCAAATATCGACCTGAGCCGGGCCACCGAACTGTACCTGCGGCGCAACCAGGAACTGATTTTCATCGGTGTTGACCGTGAAGATAACAGCATCGATTACATCAACTTTGGCGGCTACGCCAGCGACGAATACTAAGGAGAACCGGGATGCGTATTTACTGGCTACTACTGACCGCGCTCGGTCTTTTTCATAATGCCCTCGTGATGGCCGACGATACTGAGATTTATGTCTCGAACAATGACAACACGACGCCAAACGTTATCTTCCTGATGGATACCTCCGGCAGTATGGGGTACCAAACCTATAACAACGGTGAATCAACCACCCGCCTGGCCGTTGTTCAGCAAGTTGCCGCCGATGTTATTACCAATACCAGCGGTATCAACATTGCGATTGGCCGGTTCAATGAGAATTCCGAGGGTGGACGCCTGAGCAGCCCATTACTGCCCATCGAAAATACCGGTGTTCGGGCAATGGTTCGTGAAATTCTGTATGACTATACGGCCAACGGTGGCACACCACTTACCGAAGCACTGTATGAAATGTCCTCCTATTACCGCGGTGCTGCGCGGGATTACGGTAGCACCACCACCGACTATTCGAACCTTTGTATGGTATGGAGTCAGGAAGACGACGATGACGATGATTCCGACGGCGGCACCACTGAGGAGACTGTATCCGTTCTGGACCCGGAGAGCTGGTGGTACTCTCTGATCAGAAATGGCTGGTCTGCATACATTCCCTACTACTATCTGACAGACGACCAGAATTCCTGGAAAGACTATGACGACCTGCGAATCGTCTATTGGGAAGGCCGCTGGGTGCGCAATGGCTGGCGTTGGAGCTATGAATATCAGCAGGTAACCGACGACAACGCGTATTACATTTTGCAGCAAAACAACATCGGTAGAGCAGATTATGGTCAAGGCTCAGTGCCCTGGTTCGTCGATTACCTCGATACTGGCTACTGGACCTCTTTGTTTGACTTCGGTAGCGACAGCTATCGTAGCTGGGACGATCTTCCAAGAAACCTGAGACGCACTCTGCGCTACCAGGGCGTTAACCAGTCTGAATATCAATCACTGACCACCACAACCATTCTGGTGCCTACCGAGGGCAACGGCAGTGGTGGCGACAGCGATGATAGCGACAGTGATAGCACAGAAGGTTTGGTCTGTGAGGAATACCTGAACCTGGATGATGTATTCAACGGTAACACTTATGTTTCACCGATCACCGACGAGTGCCAATCCAACCACATTGTTGTTTTCACGGACGGTGAGCCCAATGGAGACAACGGTGCCAATACGGAAATCCGCAATTTACTGGCCCAATTGCCCAGCGCTGACTTCCCCAATGACAGCGACTTCAGTGCCAATTGCTCGGGCCATGGCGGCTGCGCTGAAGAGTTGGCCTACTCGCTCTACCACGGCGATGCCTCAGAAAGTTTTGACGGGGACCAACCAATTTATGTGCATACCATTGGCGGCTTTATCGGTGGTAGTTACGAAGAACGCTTGAGTGACATGGCGACCTACGGTGGCGGCGTTGCAGGTTCTGGTTCAGACGCAGACAGTTTGCGCCAGGCCCTGACCAGCGTATTCAATAACATCACCGAAAGCTCCGGTACCTTTGCGGCACCGGCAGTAACCGTAAACGCTTTCAACAACCTCGAGCACCTGGATCAGCTGTACTACTCCGTATTCAGTCCATCAGCAACCGGCGGCTGGACAGGTAATATCAAGCGCTATCGTCTGGATGTGTCTACCGAAATTCGTGATGTGAATAACGACCTGGCGGTTGATGAAACCACTGGTTACTTCGCAGACAACGCGCGTAGTTACTGGACTCTCGATGAAGATGCACCGGATGGTGAAAACGTGACACTCGGCGGTGCCGCACGTCGTCTGACTGACCCGGATGAGCGCTTGATTGTGACCAACCTGTTGAGTAACAACCTGACAGACTCCGGTAACCGTATTACTCCGGAAAACACAGCGCTCGCCACCCTCGGGGCCTTTAACGCCCTTAGCGTGACCCAGCAAACGGAAGCCCTGTATTGGCTGTCCGGCTATGACACAGATTCAGCCAATAATGCTGCGGCCCGCACAGAGATTGAAGATCCTCTGCACAGCCGTCCGCTGTTGCTGACTTACGGCTCCATGACCACCAATGCGGGCGATACGCTGCCGGATACCACCATGTTTGTCGGTACCAACTCTGGCTATTTGCATGCCTTTGATACCAATGAAGATGATCCGAAAGAGCGCTTCGCGTTTCTGCCCAAAGACCTGATGTCCAGTGCACTGGCGTATTACCAGAAAGACACCAGTAAAACCTACGGTCTGGATGGACGTATTTCGTACTACCACATTGACGAAAACAACAATGACTTCATTGATTCAAGCGAGGTTGCATTGCTGTATGTCGGAATGCGTCGAGGTGGCCGCAATTACTATGCACTGGATGTTTCCGATCGCGACGAACCCAAACTCGCCTGGCAGATTTCCGGTGGCGACGACAACTTTGAAGAGCTGGGTCAGAGCTGGTCAGAAATGACTCCTATCACGATCCTCTGGAATGGTCAGGAGAAAGACGTACTGGTATTTGGCGGTGGCTACGATGAAGCTGAAGACGAATACAACCAGCGGACAGACCACTCCATGGGCAATGCCATCTATATGGTTGACCCCATCACTGGCGAATTACTCTGGAAAGCATCCAAAACCGGCGCCGACCTGAATCTTGGTGAGATGACCAGTGGCTTCGCCAATGACATTGTGCCGGTGGACTATGATGGTGACCGTGATATCGACATCCTCTATGCCGCCGATCTCGGTGGTCGAATCTGGCGCTTTGACCTGGCTCAAACCGATGACGATTCCTCATCGCCTTCCACTTTCGCGAAAGGCGGTGTCGTTGCTAATCTGGGCTCTGACAACACGGAAATCAGCAATGTCCGCTTCTTCAGCTCGCTGGATGTGTCCTACATTGATGAAGGCACCTTCGAGACTGAATCCAATGGCCAAACCATTGAGTTTACCCAGGGACGTTATCAGCTGGTGATCGGCTCCGGTTATCGGGCCCACCCGTTGAACACCACCACGGTCGATAACATCTACTTTATCAACGACTTTGACACCACCACGGTGCCTGACAGCTATCCAAATTTGCAGAAAAGCGATTTGGCGGACCTGACCAACACAGGCTCCAGCACGCTGGCACAACAACGGGCTGGCGCCTACTACAAGCTGACCGAAAGTGGCGAAAAAGTGTTGTCAGATGCCATCACCATGGACGGCTACAGCTACGTCACCAGCTACAAGCCGGAAGCTACATCCGCGCGTTCTGGTTGTGAACCGGACATTGGCGAGAGCACCGTCTACCGCTTCCGCCTGGTTTATAACGCAGGGGTTCTGGAGCCCGAAATCGACATCATTGCCTCGGGCATGCCAGGCATTGTGGATACGCCGGTTGTGATTCGTCAGGAAGTGACTTGCGATAGCGTCACAGGGGCATGTTACGATGCCGATTACGCTGAGAACTCCACAGAATCTGATTCAGATAACGGTGGTAACGGCGATGAAGAGGAAGAGTCTGACAACAACCAGAACGGCTCAACCTATACGGATATTTCAGAGATCATCACCTTCGGCCTTGAAACCGTAGAAGCACCGGATAGCGGTGAAAAGGTCACCAGGACATTTTGGCGAGAACTGCAATAAATGGATGCTGTAACTGCAACAAGACAACCCGCGCGCCAGCGCGGGTTTACCCTGATTGAACTCATGGTCACCATTGCTGTGCTGGGTATCCTGGCGGCAGTAGGCGCTCCCGCCATGAGCAATTACTACAACAATCGCCAGGCCGAAGCCATCGGGCGACAGTTAATGTCGGACTTGCAGTTCGCCCGCAACCACGCCATCTCCAACTCCGTCACCGTATTTATCGCCGGCAATACCACCTGGGACAACGGTTGGCGAGTCTATGAATCAGGCCAAACCGTCAACCTGAGACAATATCGGCTATCGGATGAAGCCAACGTCAGTGTCAATTTCGACTCGCAGTCGGGCACTCCCAACACTTTCGGGTTTGATTCATTAGGCAGAGCAACAGCCACTGGCTCACTGACCACCTCGCAGGACAATAGCTCCGGCACCCGTGATTACACCTACACCATCAGTATGGTCGGACAAATCGTCCGCTCAGAGAGTTAATTACCATGACAGCTCCATCCGGAAATCCGCAAGGTGGTTTCAGCCTGATTGAAATCATGGTCACCGTTGCCATCACCACCATTGGTCTGGTGGGACTGATGGCCCTGATGCTGGAGTCGGATCGTTCAGTACAAGACTCCTCAGGTCGGGCCATTGCCGTGCAAATGGTCAGCGACATCACCAATCGCATCAGAGCCAACACCGACGGTCTAGCCAACTACCACACCAACGGCGGCAACGTCGATTGCTCAGCTGCTCCTACCCGAAGATGCGCCAATTACCACACCGGCAGCAGCAGCGTCGACGCACAGCAATGCACCGCAACCGAAATGGCGACCTTCGATCTGTGGGACGTAGCCTGTCCGTCAGGCGCCAATGATATCGACGCCGACTTTACTCGTTCAGGCAGTGCCGACTACCTGGCCAACCCATTGCTGCGTGTCGATGTCGATCAGGATATCGGCTCAGCGGGTACCAATCTGGATAATGTTCAAATCACCCTGAGCTGGGATGCCAGAACTGGCGGTACCAACAATCAGGGGCAGTCGGTCTACAACAACGATGAAGACATCGTCGAGCGCCGACTCACCATTGTCTCCGAATTCAACATCATCAGTGATTAATACAAGGCGCCTTATGTACAGTACCGGCCTGCAAAAACAACGAGGTATGACACTGGTTGAATTGATGATCGCCGGGGTAATCTCGATCATCGTTGGCCTCGTCGTGATGCAATTGATGATTGGCTCCAACCGGGCCAGCAACCGTCTGGACGGCCTATCACAGGCGCAGGAAAACGCCCGTTTCAGCATGTCCTGGCTAACAGACCAGATCCGTCACGCCGGTTACGTCGGCGATATTTTCTTTGAAACCGCGCCGGGTATTGCCGAACGCTGTACCGAGAACTTTGTACCACCGGCATCCAATGCAGACTGTGTATACGAAGATCTGGCCGGCACACGCAGCGGTGACCGTATTGCTATCCGTCGTTTCTACGTCGATAACGGCGGCACTGACTGGTCCCAGCAGAGCTGTTCAGGTGCGGCAATCCCCGCAGGCATCGACGAGGAGTACCTTGTAGACGTATTTTGGGTGGAAGCAGATGCGGACGCAGACGGCAACCTCAACATTGGCGATGACTACGACGACTGGCTCCGGTGTGCGACCTACCGTGAATCGACCGGCACCATCATTGGCACCGTTCAAACGATTGCCTCTGGTATTGAGTCAATGCAAGTACTCTATACCGCCCCCGGTGCCGGCAATAGTGCTACCCAATACGTAGGCGCCGATACTCTGGCCCCGGCAAGCGTTACAACGGCGCAATCTGGTGAAACCGCTCCGACCAACAGTGATATTGAATACTTGCCCGATGTGACTGCCGTACGCATTGCTATTCTGGCCCGGGCTTTCAGTGATGCTGCCCAGGTAACAGGTGACAGAAGCTACGTTTTGTTGGATGCTGACCCTCTGGTGTTCGATGACCGTGTGCCACGGCAAATTCTGGAAACCACCATTTTCTTACCTAACCGTCCGCTATCAGGGAGTTTGTAATCATGGCTATCTCACGTTTTTGCGCGCAGCGCTCTGTTCGTAAAAACCAGGGTTTCACCTTGATTGAGCTGATGGTGGTGGTCGCCATCATTGGCATTCTGGCGTTTATTGCCATTCCCCAGTATCAGAACTATATCATCCGTAGCATCCGCTCGGACGCTCAGCAGGAAATGATGAGTATTCTGCAGGCTCAGGAGCGCTATTACAGCGATCAATTGAGTTACACAACGGACCTTTCCGATCTGGGTTACAGCGCAGCCACCACAACCATTGTTGACGGTGGCACTACCCGATACACCATCGCTGCCAGTACCTGCAGCAGTGGCACCATCAGCCAATGTGTGCAACTGACGGCCACCCCGGCCAACGTACAAGCCGGTGATGGCAATCTGGTGGCCGATTCCATCGGCAATCGGACCCGCGTTGTCGACAGCACGACCTATGACTGGAACGGTAACGAGCTTTAAGCCGCCTCTTTCTCCGTTAGTCAGGCCCCCGGCAGATACAAAAAAGCCCCGAAGAATTCGGGGCTTTTTTTGTGGGACTCAGAAAGAATCAGACTTCTTTCATCCGCAGCTCTTTGGGCAACGAGAACACCACGTTCTCCTGTACGCCATCGATTTCTTCGGCCGTTTTGCCACCAAAGCTCTGTAAGCGGCTAATCACTTCCTGCACCAGTACCTCTGGTGCAGAAGCCCCGGCGGTGATACCAACAGCAGTCACACCTTCAAACCAGCTTTCTTCCAGCTCTGAAGCATTGTCCACCAAAAACGCTTTTGCTCCCATACGTTCGCCCAATTCGCGCAAACGATTGGAGTTGGAGCTGTTCGGGGAACCAACCACCAGCAGTAAATCGCATTCAGCTGCCAGCTGTTTCACGGCGTCCTGACGGTTCTGGGTGGCATAACAAATATCGTCCTTGCGCGGCCCCTGAATCATCGGGAATTTAACTCGCAGGGCATCGATTACCTTGGCGGTATCGTCCATCGACAGGGTAGTCTGAGTAACATAAGACAAACGAGAAGAATCACGCACCTGCAAGGCTTGCACATCTTCCTCATTTTCAACCAGATACATATCACCGCCCTTGCTGTGATCGTACTGGCCCATGGTGCCTTCCACCTCAGGATGACCTTTATGGCCAATCAGGATGCACTCACTGCCATCCGCGCTGTAGCGAGCCACTTCCAGATGCACCTTGGTCACCAGAGGACAGGTTGCGTCGAACACTTTCAAACCGCGGTTGGCGGCGTTTTTACGCACCGCCTGGGACACGCCATGGGCAGAGAAAATCACGATCGAATCGTCAGGGACTTCGTGCAGCTCATCCACAAAGATGGCGCCGCGATCACGCAGACCGTCGACCACAAATTTGTTGTGGACCACTTCGTGGCGCACATAAATTGGCGGCTCGAACAGGTCCAGGGCGCGGTTAACGATATCAATGGCTCTGTCGACCCCGGCACAGAAGCCCCGGGGGTTGGCGAGTTTAATCTGCATTTCAGCTCTCGGTTTCGGTATCGCTGGCGACTTCCAGAATCTGCACATCAAACACCAGTGGCTTGCCTGCCAGCGGGTGATTGAAGTCGACTTCTACCCAGTCACCTTCAACACTGGCAATGACGCCAGGTAATTCGTTATTGGAGGCATCGGCGAAGGACACCACCAGGCCCGGCGCAATCGGCATGTCCGCTGCAAAATCGGACCGTTTCATGCGCTGGACGTTGTTCGGGTTGTGCTGACCAAAGGCCTTTTCCGGCGCCACAGTGAAGGTCTTGCGGTCGCCAGTCACCAGACCGTACAACAACTCTTCAAAGCCTTCCGGCAAATTGCCATCTCCAACCACCATGGTGGCTGGCTGACCGTCAAAGGTGGAATCCACCACCTGATCGTCATCCAGCTTCAGGGAAAAGTGGAAAGAAACTTTGCTACCGCTTGCGATTACGCCCAAGGACATAAGTCACCTCTTGTTTTGATTCTGTGTGGTTAGCTGGCGCCATTACCGGATTTGCTGCCGGACTTACTGCCGGAACTGTCATCGGACTGACCGGCCGCAAAGCTGTCTCGCACCACATCCACGGCCATCATGATGGCACCTATGGTAATAGCGGAGTCGGCGATGTTGAAGGCCGGGAAGTAAGCGTTGTCCCAATGCACCGAAATAAAATCGATCACATGACCAAACGCCACCCGATCAAACAGGTTACCCAGTGCGCCGCCCAGAATCATAGCAAGGGCAATACCAAGCCATGCCGGACGCTTGGGCAACCGGCTCATCCACACAAACAACACCACACTCACCGCTGCAGAAATCAGGGTGAAGAACCAGCGTTGCCAACCTGGCTGGTCTGCCAACATGCTGAACGCAGCCCCGCGGTTATACAGCAGGGTGAAGTCCAGCACGGGCAGCAGAAATACCGGATCGCCGTAGTTCAGCATGGCTTCGGCGATTTGTTTGGTCGCAATATCCACCACGAATACCGCGACCGTAATCCAGATCCAACCCAGCGAGGTTGTTTTGAAATTGAACATCAGGCGTACAGGCGAACTTCGCCCTCTCCTTCTACGTTGTCTACACAGCGCTGACACAGAGTCGGATGCTGGGCATTGGTTCCCACAGTCTCGCTATGGTGCCAGCAACGTTCACACTTCTCTTCTTCAGAAGCAACAACGGCCACCCGCAGACCATCCAGCTCAGTGGCGTTACCGGCATCGGCGTCAAAGGCTTCCACGGTAGCCGCCGACGTCAGCAGCACGAAACGCAGCTCGTTGCCCAGTTTGTCCAGCTTGGCTTTCAGCTCGTCGTTGGCGTACAGCACCACGTTGGCACTCAGGCTGGCGCCAATGGCTTTTTCACCACGGGCTTTTTCCAGCTGACCATTGACGGCTTCCTTAACAGACATCACGGTCAGCCAGTAATCGTTGCTGAAGCCGGTCTCGGCCAGCACCGGGAAGTCGCAGTACCATTCCGCCAGGAACACAGACTCACTGCGGTCACCCGGCAGGTTGTCCCAGATTTCCTCAGCGGTGAAGCTCAGTACCGGGGCAATCCAGCGCGACATGGCTTCCAACACGTGGAACAAGGCAGTCTGGGCACTACGACGTGGCAAGCCGTCGGACTTACAGGTGTACTGACGGTCCTTGATCACGTCCAGGTAGAAACCACCCAGCTCGGAGACACAGAAGTTCATCAGCGTCTTGGTCAGGCCCTTGAAGTCGTAATCGTTGTAGTAGGCGATCACTTTTTCCTGCAGCTGGCGGGTGCAGTCCACCATCCAGGCATCCAGTGGCAACAATTCTTCACCTTTCACCAGATCGCTGGATGGGTTAAAGCCCGCAATGTTGGCCAACAGGAAGCGACACGTGTTACGCACACGACGGTAAGCATCAGCGTTACGCTTCAGAATCTCGTCGGATACAGTCATCTCACCGCTGTAGTCGGTATCGGCTACCCACCAACGCAGGATGTCACCACCCAGGCTGTTGAGAACTTTCTGAGGCTCAACGGTGTTGCCCAGTGACTTGGACATCTTGCGGCCTTCACCATCCACGGTGAAACCGTGGGTCAGTACGGTTTTATACGGCGCCTGGCCGTAGGCTGCGGTAGACGTCAGCAGCGAGGACTGGAACCAGCCGCGGTGCTGGTCGGAGCCTTCCAGGTACATATCCGCCGGGAAAGTCAGTTCTTCGCGCGCCTTGCACACCGCAGTGTGGGTCACACCGGAGTCGAACCATACGTCGAGGGTATCGGTCACCTTGACGTAATCGGCAGCGTCGTCGCCCAGCAGTTCGGCAGCGTCCAGCTCGAACCAGGCATCGATGCCGGATTCTTCAATTTTCAGCGCCACTTGCTCGATCAACTCAGCAGAACGTGGGTGCAGTTCGCTGCTGTCCTTGTGAACAAACAAGGCGATTGGCACACCCCAGGTACGCTGACGAGAGATACACCAGTCAGGGCGATCCGTCATCATGCTTTCAATACGCGCCTGACCCCAGCCCGGACGCCATTCAACGGTGTTTTTCACTTCGTGCATGGCCTGATCCAGCAGACCCGCCTGGTTCATGGAGATAAACCACTGCGGCGTCGCACGGAAGATGATTGGGGTCTTGTGACGCCAGCAGTGCGGGTAGCTGTGCTTGATGTTGGCTTTCTTCAGCAGAGCGCCTTTTTCGGCCAGAATGCCCAGCGCGCGGAAGCTGCCTTTGTCGGCAGTGCTCAGGCCAGTCAGCTCCAGAGCTTCCAGCGCCGGGTTGCTGATAAAGTTACCAGCGCCATCAACCAGCATCTGCTCAGAAGTGATACCGAAGGTCTGACACACGTTATAGTCGTCGGCACCGTGCATTGGCGCAGTGTGAACAGAACCGGTACCGGCGTCTGCGGTGACGTGGTCGCCCGTGATCACAGGTACTTGCTTGGCAGAACCGTCAGCCGCCGGCATGAACGGGTGTTTCAAAGCAAACGGTGCCGCTTCGCCCGCTGTTTTTTGTTCTGCAGTCCAGCCGAAGTCTGCGCCCTTGGCGGTGGCCAGAATCTCATAGCCTTCCGCATCTATGCCGTAACGACCCATGGCATCAGCCACCAGGTCGGCGGCCAGAATCAGCATTTCGTTCTGCTCTTTCAGCAGTACCAGCGAGTATTCCAGCGTTGGGTGAACGGATACCGCTTCGTTGGCAGGCAGGGTCCATGGCGTGGTGGTCCAGATCACCAGGCTAACCGGCTTGTCAGCCAATGCAGCATCGGCACCAAATACGGCCAGAATCGCTGCGCTATCAACAAAGTTGAATTTCACGTCGATGGCGATGGACTTCTTGTCCTGGTATTCCACTTCGGCTTCCGCCAACGCAGAACCACAGTCAGGACACCAGTTCACTGGCTTGAAGCCCTTGTGCAGGTGGCCCTTGTCGATGATTTTGCCCAGCGTGCGAACAATATCGGCTTCGGTTTTGAAGTCCATGGTCAGGTACGGGTTTTCCCAGTCACCAAACACCATCAGACGTTTGAAGTCGGCACGCTGACCATCCACCTGCTTGGCAGCGTACTCACGGCAGTGGTTACGGAATTCGCTGGCGCTGACATTAACTCCGGCCTTGCCTACCTGTTCTTCCACTTTCAGTTCGATCGGCAGGCCGTGACAGTCCCAGCCCGGAATGTACGGGGCATCAAAACCGCTCATGGTACGCGACTTGATGATCACGTCCTTGAGGATCTTGTTCACCGCGTGGCCGATGTGAATGTTGCCGTTGGCGTACGGAGGGCCATCGTGCAGGATAAATTTGTTACGACCAGCGCGAGCTTCACGAATTTTCTGGTACAGACCCATTTCTTCCCAGCGCGCCAGCATATCGGGCTCGCGCTTGGCCAGGTTGCCACGCATCGGGAATTCGGTGTCAGGCAGGTTCAGGGTCGCTTTGTATTGGCTTTCCACTTTATCGTTCATATCAGCTCGTCGCTTCTGATGTTCGTTTATTCGGTTGGTCGTGCCGACGTCATCACACTGCGAGTGCGGCGTCCGATGGCACGGAAGGAATGAGGCAAGGAAGCAAAGTACCGTTTGGCCGCTACCTTATCGTCCTCGATGGCCTGTTTCAGTTCATCGAGGCTGTTGAATTTTTTCTCGTCACGGATCTTGTGCCAGAACGACACCGTCAGATGGTGGCCATAAAGGTCACCGCTGTAGCCAAACAAATGCACTTCCAGTGACGGTTCCGGGATGTCCGTGATACTGGGCTTGTTGCCGACGTTGGCAACCCCCAGGAATTCTTCACCGCTGTCTTCGTCGAAGGCCTGTACCGCAAACACCCCTTGAATGGGCAAACGATGACGTTTCAGCAAAATATTGGCGGTGGGAGTATTAATCGTGCGCCCCAACTGACGGCCATGAGCCACCCGGCCCGACATCGAATACGGTCGGCCCAGCAGCTTTTCGACTTCCGTCAGCCGGTTGTTTTCCAGCTCCTGACGCACCCGGGTGCTGGACACACGCTCGCCGGCCATCAAATAGGTAGAAGAATCTTCAACATCGAAGCCGTGCAGTTTGCCCGCTTGTGCCAGCGCCTGATAATCGCCTTTGCGATCGCAACCAAAACGGAAATCGTCGCCGACAATCAGGTGACGCACACCCAGTGCATCAACCAATACCTGGTTAATAAATTCATCTGCCGACATGGAGCGCAGCGCCTGATTAAACGGCAGGCACAGCACGTAATCGACATGGTCGGCGTCCAGGTCCATCAGTTTTTCGCGCAAATTAGCCAGCCGCGCCGGTGCTTTTTCGAGGGCAAAAAACTCTTTCGGTTGAGGCTCAAAGATCATCACCAGCGTCGGCAGCTTGTGAGAGTCCGCCACCCGGTGCAGCGCCTGCAGGATCGCCTGATGCCCCAGATGCAGGCCATCAAAATTCCCGATGGTTGCAGTACAACCGGAGAACTCAGCGGGAATATTGTGCAAACCGCGTAACAAACGCATGGGAACGATGGGTCCTTTTTAATAGGAAATCTGGAGCAAGCTCAAACCAAGGGGCGAGATTATAGCCAAGCCGCTGCTCAGGTAACAGCCAAAGCAGCGTTTGGTCGCGGGTTTCTTGCGAATTCCGGCGCAAACACACTGATGCATCAGGCCCGTACAGCACCTGAGCGTCGTGGCTCAGTTGAAAAGTGAGCCTTTCAAGTGGCGAGGTCGCAAACCCGCCGCAATCAGCGTAACGGCGTAGGCCCCTGCTCCGGCAATCACCAGTATCGCCATCTGCACGATGCGCTGGCTTGACGTAATATCCAGCCAGACGGCGGCATCACCCATCAGCCAATAGATCAAGCCAACCATCACACCATTGGCCAGCAACAACTTACAGCCGAAGCCAAGCCAACCCGCCTGATGCGACAGCACACCCTCGCGGCGCAATACCCAGTACAACATCACGGCATTGAAATACGAGGAAATCGCCGTCGCCATCGCCAGGCCAACATGGGCAAACGAGAACACCAGCAACAGGTTGAAAACCATATTCACAACCATTGCCTGAATGCCAATTTTGACCGGGGTTTTGGTGTCCTGACGGGCATAGAACCCCGGCGCCAACACCTTGATCAACATAAAGGCCAGCAACCCGGACGCATAGGCTTGCAGGGCCACGCTCATCTGCTCAACGTCATAGGCTGTCATTTCGCCGTGATAGAAAATGGTCGCCATCAGCGGCTTGGCCAATACCATCAACGCCAGCGCCGCCGGTACCGCCAGCAGCAAGACCATCCGCAGGGCCCAATCGAGGGTTTTGGCAAAGCTGCCGGTATCATTGGCAGAATGCTTGCTGGACAACGACGGCAAAATCACCACCCCGATCGCAATGGCAAAAATCCCCAGCGGCAGGTTATTCAGGCGATCGGCATAGTACAGCCAGCTGACACTGCCACTTTCCAGAAAAGACGCCAGCACGGTATCCAACAGCAGGTTGATCTGGCTGACCGACACCCCGAACAAGGCCGGAATCATCAGTTTTACAATCCGCTGAACGCCCTCGTCCTTGCGGTCGTACACCGGCATCACCAGCAAGCGCAGACGCAACAAAAACGGCAACTGGAACAGCAGCTGAATCAAACCGGCAAAGAACACCCCCCAGGCCAGCGCAAACAGAGGCTCATCAAACCAGTCGGTGCCAAACAAGGTGACGCTGATCAGCGTGACGTTCAGCAACACGGGCGTGAACGCTGGCACCGCAAAGCGGCCATAACTGTTCAATACGCCGGCGGCAAAAGCCGTCAGGGCAATAAACAGCAAATAAGGAAAGGTAATACGCAACAGGTCGCCAGTAAGGGCGAACTTGGCCGGGTCCTGGGCAAAGCCTGGCGCAAACAACCAGGGCAAATAGTCGGCAAACAACAAGGCCACAACCGTCAGGCCGAGGATCGACAATCCCAACGCCCCGGATACCCGCGACACCAGCATTTGCACATCTGCCAATGTGCGCTGGGTGCGGTACTCACTCAGCACCGGCACAAAAGCGACGGAAAACGCACCTTCCGCAAACAGGCGACGGAAGAAATTGGGAATTTTAAAGGCCACCAAAAACGGATCGATGCGAGTACCAAAATACTGCGCCACCACCACGTCACGCACCAGGCCCAACACCCGGCTCAACAAGGTCAGCACGCTAACAATGGACGATGATTTCAGCAGGCTGCCGCCTGATGACGGGGCTTTTGCCGCCTTGTTCGTCGTCTTGTCTGTCGCCTGCTCTGTTTCCGTGTTGGCGGATTCCCCGGCGCTATCCGGTTTCCCTGTCGTCATTATTTGCTCTCGTTCGCTTTTCGTTAGCCCTTTCAGCTGTCTGACCCTTAACCACCCTGGCCCTTAACTGTTTTGGCCCCTCAACTGCTTTGGCCTTTCAGATGCTATGAAATGGTACACAGCCTGTTTCAGGCAGACACAAAAAAACCCGCACTGCGAACAGGGCGGGCTTTTTTTGGCGTCCCGGAAAGAATTAACCTTTCAGAGATACAACCTTGGAGTTCAGACGGCTCTTGGTACGTGCAGCAGTGTTCTTGTGCAGGATACCCTTGTTAACCATCTTGTCGATGTAAGGCTGTGCTTTAACCAGAGCAGCTTGTGCCTGATCGTATTCACCAGTGGCTACAGCAGCGTGTACTTTCTTGATGTAAGTGCGCACCATGGAACGCAGAGCTACGGTACGAGCACGACGCTTGATAGCCTGACGGGCGCGTTTACGAGAACCAGCAGAATTTGCCACAGTCGGCTCCTCAAAATTGGGTTCGTTTTGATAAAGGCGCCAGACAAAATGCAGGCCACCTGAGAAATAGGGCCGAGATTATCCCGACCCATTCATCAACTGTCAAGCACTAGCACCAATCAAATCGGCGTCCGGCGTCGACAGCCAATCGATCAGTCGATCACAACCTTGTCGAATGACTTCACCAACTCATCCACGGCTTTCATCTGGGCCAGGTACGGCTCCAGCTTGTCCAGCGGCAGTGCACATGGGCCGTCACACTTGGCTTCGTTCGGGTTTGGATGCGCTTCAATAAACAGACCACCCAGACCCAGCGCCATACCGGAGCGAGCCAGTTCGAAGGCCTGCTGACGACGACCACCGGCAGAATCGGTACGACCGCCCGGACGCTGCAAGGCGTGAGTGGCATCAAATACCACCGGCGCCATCACTTTCATGTCGTCCATACCCAGCATATCAACCACCAGGTTGTTGTAGCCGAAAGAAGAACCGCGCTCGCACAACATCACGCGCTCGTTACCGGCTTCGGCAAACTTCTTGATGATATGACGCATCTCGTGCGGTGCCAGGAACTGTGGCTTTTTAACGTTGATTGCAGCGCCGGTTTCAGCCATCGCAACCACCAGGTCGGTCTGACGGGCCAGGAACGCTGGCAACTGAATCACGTCAACCACTTCGGCAACCGGAGCCGCCTGGTAAGGTTCGTGAACGTCGGTGATGATTGGCACATTGAAGGTCGATTTGATCTCTTCAAAGATCTTCAAACCTTCTTCCATGCCCGGACCACGGTAGGAGGTAACGGAAGAGCGATTGGCCTTGTCGAACGATGCCTTGAACACGTACGGAATGCCCAGTTTACTGGTCACTTCAATGTAGGTTTCACAAATTTTCATCGCCAGATCACGGCTTTCCAGCACGTTCATACCGCCAAACAGAGTGAACGGCTTGTTGTTGCTGACGTCCAGTTCACCAACCTTTACGGATTCAATCATCGTCGTCCTCAGAGATTCCAAAAATAAAAACAGCCCATCAGATGCATTGAACACCCAGCAAGCTGTCGGAGTATAAGTTATTCCAACGGTGGCTCAAGCTAGGGACCCTCTGAATAACTCTACACAGCTCTCGGCTCTGGCTTCCTGCTTCGCCCTACCTCCTGCATCCATGCAGTCGTGCGCGAGTCCTACAGGGTGTCAGAACAAGGCGGCGAATGCAGTGTAATGGCCAGTCCTTTCCAAATTCGCCAACGCCGTTATGGCGGCCTGCAGGCCGCGCCCAACGGGGAAGACAGGGCATTGCTGACTCTGTGTCGCTGATTTTTGACTTGACCCGTCAGGCCTGCAAATCAGCTTCGTGATTCAGCGTCGCCCCGTCATCCAGAGCGGGCACTGAGTTATTCAGAGGGTCCCTAACCTACATCATCACCAGGTTATCACGATGGATCATTTCCGGCTCAGACACCACACCCAATGCAGCTTCCAGACCAGAGCTCGGCGTGCGGAGGATTTTGACGGCCTCGGAGCGGGAATAGTTCACCAACCCCTTGGCAATCAGCTTGCCACGGGTATCGCGACAGGCAACCACCTCACCACGTTCAAAACGACCATTCACCGCCGTCACACCAATCGGCAACAGACTCTTGTGGCCATCTTTCAACGCTCGCACTGCGCCATCATCCAGAATCAACTCACCACGGACCTGCAAGTGACCAGCAATCCACTGTTTGCGCGCAGCCACCGGGTGCTGGTCCGCCAGCATCAAGGTGCCAATCAGCTCACCGTTGCGCAGCCGGGTCAGCACATCATCAATGCGACCACCAACAATCACGGTATCCGCTCCAGAGCGCGCAGCCAGCGTCGCCGCACGGATCTTGGTCGTCATACCACCACGACCCAAACGACCACCACCGCCAGCCATATCAGCGTATTGCGGATCAGAAGCTCGCCCTTCCAACACCAACTCGGCGTCAGGGTTGGAACGCGGATCAGCGGTAAACAAGCCGTCCTGATCGGTCAGAATCACCAGCACATCGGCTTCAATCAGATTGGCAACCAAAGCACCCAGAGTGTCGTTGTCACCAAAACAGATTTCGTCGGTCACCACGGTGTCGTTTTCGTTGACGATTGGCACCACACCGTAACGCATCAAGGTACGCAGCGTGCCACGGGCATTCAGGTAACGGGTACGATTGCTGAGGTCATCATGAGTCAGCAACACTTGCGCAGTGGCTCGCTGATGCTTGCCAAACGCGGTTTCGTAGGCCTGCACCAGCCCCATCTGACCAACCGCCGCAGCGGCCTGTAACTGATGCACCTCATCCGGTCGTTCGGGCCATCCCAGCTTGGTCATACCAGCGGCAATGGAGCCGGATGAAACCAGGACGACTTCATGCCCCTGCTGCTGCAACTGTGCCATCTGATCGACCCAGGATTGCATACCTTCGATATTCAATCCCTGGCCATCATTGGTCAGCAAGGCACTGCCAATTTTGATCACCCAGCGCTTTTTTCTGGCAAGGCGCTGTCTGTTTTGTCGGTACTGATCGACTGCGGATGTCATTGAATGGTGAGTTCCCAAAAACCCTGATTGCGGGAAAGCCTGTCATGTCAGGCCGGTTAGCGGACCGGTAAATACCGGCGGTTTAGCCAAAAGCAATCAGCCCCGCAATGCGGGGCTGATGCACAAAACTGCTGAAATCATTCCTGAACGTATACTACTTCGACATCGTAGTCGTCGTCATCGTCTTCCGACGCAGCGCGACGCGCAGCGCGCTCGGCACGGCGAATTTCTTCCAGTTCTTCAATACGCTCGCGGGCCTCGACTTCCACCTGCTCGCGCTCGTCCAGCAACTGCTGGGCAAACTCTTCATCTTCCAGCGCACGCTCACGGCGCTCTTCGATGTATTCCTGAATATCACAGCTCAATTGGAAGGTGCCTTCACGGTTGAGTGCAGAAATCCGGTACACAGGGCCTTCCCAGCCCAGCTTGTCGATGATTTTCTGACAGGCTTCTTCGCGCTCGTCTTCTGGCAGCATATCCAGCTTGTTCAACACCAACCAGCGGTCACGCTGACCCAACGCCGGAGAGAAGTGCTCCAGCTCATCGGCAATCGCAGTAACACAGTCTGCCGGATCGGCATCATCCAGCGGCGCCATATCGACAATGTGCAGCATCAAATGAGTACGCACCAGATGCTTGAGGAAGCGAACACCAAGACCGGCACCCTCAGATGCGCCCGGAATCAATCCCGGAATGTCAGCCACCACAAACGAGCGATGCTGTTCGATGGATACCACACCCAGGTTTGGCACCAGCGTTGTGAACGGGTAATCCGCCACTTTTGGCTTGGCTGCCGATACCGCACGGATAAAGGTCGACTTACCAGCATTTGGCAAACCCAACAGGCCAACATCCGCCAACACCTTCAGCTCCAGCTTCAGGTTACGGGACTCGCCCGGCTGACCAGGCTTGGTTTGGCGTGGTGCCTGGTTCACACTCGATTTATAACGGGTGTTACCCAAACCGTGGTAACCGCCATGAGCCACCATCAGGCGCTGACCAATTTCAGTCAGGTCACCCAGTGTTTCACCGGTATCTTCATCAATCGCCGTGGTACCAACCGGCACCTTCAGAACAACGTCTGAACCCTTGGCCCCCGTACAGTTACGGCTGGAACCCGCCTCACCGTTTTGAGCACGGTAACGACGGGTGTAGCGGAAATCGATCAATGTGTTGATGTTCTCGTCGGCTTCGAGGTAGACGGAACCACCGTCACCACCATCACCACCGTCGGGACCACCCTTCGGGATAAATTTCTCGCGACGAAAGCTACAACAGCCATTGCCGCCTTTTCCCGCTTCAACAGAGATTCGTGCTTCGTCAACGAACTTCATTTACAACCCCTGAAAACAAACAAAAACGCCCCAACTGCGAACAGCCAGGGCGCTTTGTCGTTATTTTTTAAATAACGGCGTCTACTGACTGATAAAAGTCAGCTTACGCAGGAACAACGCTAACGGTCTTACGGTTGTTAGGACCTTTAACCTCGAACTTCACTACACCTTCAACGGTGGCGAACAGAGTGTGGTCACGACCAACGCGAACGTTGTCACCAGCGTGAGTAGCAGTACCACGCTGACGAATGATGATGGCGCCTGCTTTGGCAACCTGGCCGCCGTACAGCTTGACGCCAAGGCGTTTGCTTTCGGAATCGCGACCGTTACGAGTAGAACCTACCGCTTTTTTGTGTGCCATGGAATAGCTCCTCTGCAAAGGGTTCTGGCCGCCCCGGGGCGTTTCAAAAACCAGATCCCTTGTAGTTAATCTTTAAAGAATTCGGATTAGCCAGCGATGCTGGTGATCTTCAGCTCGGTGAACCACTGACGGTGGCCAGCTTGCTTCATGTGGTGCTTACGACGCTTGAACTTCATGATCTTCACTTTCTTGTGACGACCGTGAGTAACGACTTCAGCAGTCACTTTAGCGCCTTCAACAACAGGAGCGCCGATTTTAACGTCATCGCCGTTACCAATCAGCAGAACCTTGTCCAGTTCAACAGCTTCGCCAGTAGCCACTTCCAGTTTCTCAACTTTCAGGGTCTGACCTTCTTCTACACGGTACTGTTTACCGCCAGTTGCTACTACAGCGTACATAATGTTCTCCGCTTTTTCGAAATACCAGGGGACGAATTCAACCCTGATGACTGTCCGATTCGGCTACTTGGCGTATGATCTGGCTTGCCGGTGGCAACGATCATGACGAACCTGCTTCTACTGGGAACGCTCTGGTTACCATATGGCAGGGAGCACAAATTCGGGGCGCGAGACTATACCCCAGCACGCCAACCGTTGCAAGCCAATGAAATAAGCTGTTTCTTGACAGTCACGGCCCCGCTCCATAGGATTTGCGGCAATTTTTCAGGGACCACAACACCATGCCTGCTTCACTTGATTTGCCTGCCGACATGACACCCGCTATGTCACTCAATGACGTACTGGAACTGGTACAACGCGATTTTTCTGCCGTCGACAGCCTGATCAACGAACAACTGGAATCCCGCGTACCGCTGGTTGAAAAGATCGCCAACTACATCGTCAACAGCGGCGGCAAACGCGTGCGTCCATTAATGGTATTGCTGGCTTCCCAGGCACTGGGCAAATGCGACGAAGGCGCAGTGAAACTGGCTGCCATTATCGAATTCCTGCACACCGCCACGCTGCTGCACGATGATGTGGTCGACACCTCCGACATGCGCCGTGGCAAACCAACCTCCAACGCCAAGTGGGGCAACGCACCATCGGTGCTGGTCGGCGACTTCCTGTACAGCCGCTCGTTCCAGATGCTGGTTGAACTGGGCAACCTCAAGGTAATGCACATTCTATCTGGCACCACCTGCATCATTGCCGAAGGCGAAGTGATGCAGCTGACCAACGTCAAGAACCCCAACATCACCGAAGAACAGTATTACACTGTGATTCAGGGCAAAACCGCACAGTTGTTTGAAGCATCCACTCACGGTGCCGCGGCACTACTGGAAGCACCGCAAGAGATTCAGGAAGCCCTGCGCCAGTACGGCAAGGAACTGGGACTGGCGTTCCAGCTGATCGATGACGTTCTGGATTACGAAGGCGATGCCGCCGAACTGGGTAAAAACGTTGGTGACGACCTCGCCGAAGGCAAACCGACCCTGCCGCTGATTCACGCCATGGCGCACGCAGATGAAGCCGGTCGCAAACTGGTTCGACAGGCGATTCGCAAAGGTGGTCTGGACATCATGGACGAGGTCATGGCCGTGGTAAATGCGACCGGTTCGATGGAATACACCCGCCAACAGGCCTATAACTGCGTCCAACGGGCCGAACAGCAACTGGAACTTTTGCCCGATTCAGAGGCCAAAGAAGCCTTGCGTGCCTTGGCACGCATTGCGGTCAGCCGTACCAACTGATTCGCCGGGTTGTCGGCGCATAACGAGATTGGAGTACACCATGCGTCAGAGAACCCTTGAAACGGTTTCTGCACATGCCTTTTGGCCGCTCAACGCGAGTCCAACCATCAATCGTGTTCTAGCCACTCTGGCAACACTACTGTGCCTGCTGCTTGTATCACAGGCACATGCCGGTCTGTTTGATCAGGAGCCCGAATTTCTGCCAGTCGATCAGGCTTTCCCGCTGGATACCCAAACCGACGGCGGCCTGTTGGTCGCCAACTGGAATACAGCCCCCGAGCACTACCTGTACCAGCACCGCATATTCCTGCAGCAAGATGGCCAGAAGTACCTGCCGAGTTACTTTTCCCTTGAAGGCAAACCCAAGTTCGATGAAGCCTTTGGTGACATCATTGCCTACTACGGCCCGCTGGAAGTGCTGTTTCCACTCGACCAGCTGAAAGCCGGTCCAGCGACCCTGAACTATCAGGGCTGTGCCGATGCAGGCCTGTGCTACCCACCTCAAAAGGTAGTCATCGACCTTCAGCCTGCTGACATCGAAGCCGCCAAATCCAATGCTGCAGCCAAGGCCAGCGCAGCTGAAGCACAAGCCAACCAAACCACCTCAAACACCAGCAACCAGAGCAGCATCTCTAACAACGCCACCCAGAACACCACGGCTTCCAGCCCACGAAACTCATGGTTTGAAGGCTCCGCCTGGACCACCATCGGACTGTTCTTTTTGCTTGGCATCGGCCTGACATTCACGCCGTGCGTGCTGCCCATGATCCCGATCATGACGTCTGTTGTGATGGGGCAAAACCAACAGATATCCGCCCGCCGTGGCTTTGTGCTGTCGACCACCTATGTGCTCGGCATGGCCATTACCTACGCCGCCGCCGGTGTTGTTATGGGCCTGCTAGGTGCAGGGGCAAACATTCAGGCCTGGATGCAAACCCCTTGGGTGCTGATGCTGTTTGCCGCCTTGTTTGTACTGCTGTCGCTGGCCATGTTCGGCGTCTATGAACTGCAATTACCGAGCGCCCTTCGCAATCGCCTGAACAGCGCCAGCCAGAAACAATCCGGCGGCCACATCGCCAGCGTTTTCCTGATTGGTGTGCTATCCGCCCTGGTGGTTTCTCCCTGCGTATCCGCTCCTCTCGCCGGTGCACTGGTCTATCTCAGCACCACCGGCGATGTGCTACTGGGCGGCGCAGCCTTGCTGGCACTCGGCCTTGGCATGGGCGTGCCACTGATCATTCTCGGCACGACGGGTGGTTCGGTATTGCCAAAAGCTGGCGGCTGGATGGAACAGATCAAAGTGTTCTTTGGCATCCTGCTGCTCGGCGTCGCCATCTGGCTGCTAAGCCGTATTCTGCCGGGGCCAATCGTCCTGTTGTTGTGGGGCGTTCTGGCACTGGTCTACGGCGTGGTACTGGGCGCCTTGGAGCCTGCCAGCGGCAAACAACGCGTAATCAAGGGCGTTGCCCTGCTACTTCTGGTTTACGGCATTGCGGCTACATGGGGCGCCCTGCAAGGCAACCACGACCCGCTCAAGCCATTGGGCAATACCATAAGCTATACCGGAAGCAACACCGCTTTTGAGTCAAACACGAATACCTCGCGAAACAGCGGGCAGTCGCTGTTTTTCAAAACCGACTCAGTCGAGGAGGTTAAGCGACTGATCGACAACAGCCAGCAACCAGTGATGCTCGATCTGTACGCCGACTGGTGCATTAGCTGCAAAGTGATGGAAGACGAGATTTTCTCCCAGCCCGACGTGCAACAGCGGCTTTCCCACGTGCGCTGGGTACAATTGGATGTCACCGACAACACCGACGAACAGATTGCCTTCCTGCAAAGCGTGGCGGTATTCGGACCTCCGACCATTCTGTTTTACGAAAACGGCACCGAACTTGCGTCATTACGACTGGCAGGAGAAGCCGACAAAGCAGAATTCCTGCAACACATAAGCCCGCTCAGCCAGCCCTGAGCGGCTTTAGGTACAACCCGAGCCCTCACACCGATAAAACCCGGCAGCGGCTTGAAAGCGTGTCACACCACCCCAACTTTAAGCTCCATACTTCCTATTTATGGAGCATCCCATGCTGTACACCTGCCCATCCTGCGCCGCCATCAATCGCATTCCTGCAGACAAACAAAACCAGCAAGGCCAATGCGGCAAATGCAAACAGGCACTCTTCAATAGCCAACCGAGCGAACTGAACGACGCCGACTTCCAGCGTTTTATCGACAAAAACGAACTACCGGTATTGGTAGACTTCTGGGCTGAATGGTGTGGCCCATGCAAGATGATGGCACCCATCTTCAAGGATGTGTGTGGTGATATGCAGCACCAACTGAGGTTTGCCAAAGTCGATACCGAGAAGGCTCAACTGGTCAGCCAGCGCTACGCCATTCGCAGCATCCCGACGCTGATTCTGTTCAAGGGCGGTAAAGAAGTGGACCGACTGGCCGGCGCCTTACCGGCACCGCAACTGAAGCAGTGGATTGCAACCGCCCTGCAAAAAGCCTGACGCTTTATGACAAGATCGACAGCCGTGACCTGAATCAAGCTATCGAACAGGTGTCCAAGATAGTCTGAAAGCAAATCGAACAGGAGGCTTCAATGAGCATTGAACCACATGATCTGCACCACGACTTTCCGGAATTCAACGAGCAAATCAGCGAGTTGAAAGTCAGCAACCGTCACTTCGCCAAACTGTTTGAAGAGTACACGGCGATCGACAAGGAAGTGCATCGCATTGAGGAGCAAAAAGAAGCGGCCTCAAACGACGCACTGGAGCAACTGAAGCTGCAACGAGTGGCCCTGAAAGATGAGCTGTACAGCATGCTCAGCAAGGCGGCAGCAACGGCCTGAGCGCCAAAACGACCAGCACCGCAAATAGCAGCCAATAAAAAACGGGACATCAGTCCCGTTTTTTAATCATCCAATCCAGCCCGTACTGACGATCAGCCAGAAGTAGCAATCAGATTGGCGCTTTCAGCTTTCTTCTTGTTGTGACCTTCCCACACACCCGTCACTTCCTCACCAGCCGCCTGAGCGTCTGCATGGTAGGAAGAGCGAACCATTGGGCCAGAAGTCACGCGGCTGAAGCCCATTTGCTTGGCGATATCACCCAACTCCTTGAACTCTTCCGGGGTAACAAAGCGGTCAACGCCCAGGTGGTCACGGCTTGGCTGCAGGTACTGACCCAGTGTGATGTGATCGATGTTATGGGCACGCATGTCCTTCATCACTTCAATCACTTCTTCGTTGGTTTCACCCAGGCCCAGCATCAGACCGGATTTGGTCACCACATCCGGACGACGAGCCTTGTACTCTTTCAGCAGTGTCAGAGACCACTGGTAGTCAGAGCCTGGACGGCTCTTCTTGTACAGACTTGGAACGGTTTCCAGGTTGTGGTTGAACACGTCTGGCGGCGTCTGTTCAAGAATATCCAGCGCCACTTCCATACGACCACGGA
The DNA here is from genome assembly GCF_000422845.1 of Oceanobacter kriegii DSM 6294. GTDB lineage: Bacteria > Pseudomonadota > Gammaproteobacteria > Pseudomonadales > Oceanobacteraceae > Oceanobacter > Oceanobacter kriegii. The sequence goes on along the minus strand of NZ_AUGV01000016.1, from coordinate 99,409 downwards.
AGTCCGGCACCAGCACTTCAATCTGGATGTTCGGGCTACGCTCGCGGGTTTCGGTGATGCAGTTGGCAAAGTGCTGGGCACCGCCATCACGCAGGTCATCACGGTCAACCGAAGTAATCACCACGTAACGCAGACCCATGTCGGCAATTGCAATCGCCAGGTTCTTCGGCTCATCCAGATCCAGCGGGTTCGGACGGCCATGACCAACGTCACAGAAAGGACAACGGCGAGTACAGATGTCACCCATGATCATGAAGGTTGCGGTACCGCCACCAAAACACTCACCCAGGTTCGGACAGCTGGCTTCTTCACATACAGTGTGCAGCTTGTGCTTGCGCAGCTTTTCCTTGATTTCAGCAATCTTCGGGGTAGCAGGGATACGAACCCGAATCCAGTCCGGTTTACGTGGCATTTCCTCGGTTGGAATTACCTTGATCGGAATACGCGCTACCTTGTCGGCACCACGGAGCTTTTGACCCTGAATGGTTTTTTGCTTTCTTTCTGTCATCGGTTACCCCTGCCTGACGAACCTCAGGATCACTGTGGCTCGAACACTAATTCGGATACTTTGAGAACGGAGCGGTAGCTCCGGACGGAATTGCGCGGATTATGCGCAAACCTCCGCTGTTTCGAAACCCAATTGCTTGATCAGCTGCTTTTCCAACTGCTCAGCAACGGCTTGCCAACTGGCCGCCTCTGGGTCTGTCGACTCATTTTTTACCTGAGTCATCTGTAGCCCGGCATAACCGCATGGGTTGATGCGCAGAAAAGGCTCCAGATCCATATCTATGTTGAGTGCCAGTCCGTGGAAGGTTTTGCCATTGCGGATACGCAGCCCCAGTGAGGCAATCTTGCGACCGTCAACGTAAACGCCCGGCGCGTCCGGTTTGGCTGCGGACTCAATGCCAAAATGCTTGAGCGCTTCAATGATGGAATCTTCCATTACGGTCACCAGCTGACGCGGGCCAATGCCCAGCCGCTTGATGTCCAGCAACAGATACACCACCAGCTGACCAGGACCATGATAGGTCACCTGACCACCGCGATTGGTCTGCACCACCGGAATATCACCCGGCATCAGTACATGCTCGGCCTTGCCTGCCTGGCCCTGGGTAAACACCTTGGGATGCTGCAACACCCACAGCTCGTCCGGGGACGTCTCATCACGGTTTTCGGTGTAGTCGACCATCTGGTCGTAGGTGGACTGGTATTCCACCAGCCCAAGGCGACGAATTCGAGCGGTTGCCATTTACAGAACCATATGCACCAGTTGATGGTCCTTCAGCTGCTGATGCAGAGCCTTCAGCTGCGCTTCACCCGTTGCAGTGATGTATACCGTCATGGAGCGGAAATTGCCTTTTGAGCTGTCCCGCACCATCACCTTGGCATAATCGAAGCCAGGGGCATGCACTTCAAAGATCTCCAGCATCAGATCCTTGAAATCGTCCGTACCCTTGCCAACCACCTTGACCGGGTAGTTTTCACAAGGAAATTCAATTTTTGGTGCTTCCTGCTCCGCTACTTGCTTCCCGTCTGCGCCAATCAGTGCCATTTTGTTACCCCAGCAAACGCGCGAAGAATAGTTGAATCTGGCCCATCAAACGGCCAAAGAAACCGGCTTCCTCAACTGCGTTCACCGCAATCAGAGGACGCTCGGCAATCAGTTCACCGTCTTTTTTGACGGCCAGGGTGCCAATGGTTTCGCCAGCAGCAATCGGAGCTTCCAGATATTCATTGGTTTGCAGTTCCACGTCCAGATCACCGACCGTGCCGCGCGGGATTGTCAGGAACAAATCTTCCTGCAAGCCCAATTGAACCTGATCCTGCTCACCCAACCAAACCTTGCGCTGCTCCAGCACATCGCTGGCGCTGTAGAGCTTGTGAGTCTGGTAATAACGGAAACCGTACGCCAGCAGCTTTTGGGTTTCCTGCGCTCGCGCAGCGTCGCTACGGGTACCCATCACCACCGCAATCAGACGCATGTCGTCACGCACAGCGGACGCCGCCAGACAGAAACCGGCTGCATCGGTATGGCCGGTTTTCAGACCATCTACCGACGGGTCACGCCACAGCAGCTTGTTGCGGTTTGGCTGACGAATGTCGTTGTATTCAAAGTACTTCTCGGAATACAGGCCGTAGTAATCCGGGTGATCGTTAATGATGTGCAACGCCAGCGTGGCAATATCGTGGGCCGTGGAGTAATGATCATCCGCAGGCCAGCCGGTGGCGTTAACAAAATGGCTGTTGGTCATGCCCATTTGCTGGGCGTATTGGTTCATCCATTCAGCGAAGGCATCTTCAGAGCCAGCGAAGTATTCCGCTACCGCTACCGACGCATCATTGCCGGATTGGATGATAATGCCGCGCAGCAAGTCGATCAGCGGCACTTCGGTGCCCTCGCGCACGAACATCTTGGAACCGCCCTTGCGCCACGCCTTGACACTGATCGGCACCAGCGTGTCGTCCGTCACATTGCCCTGCTCCAACTCGTGGGCAGCAATGTAGCTGGTCAGCATCTTGGTCAGACTGGCTGGCGGCAGCTTCTCGTCGGCGTTGTGCTCGACCAGAATATCGCCGCTCTGGGCATCCATCAGAATATAGGCCTTGGCATCCAGATCAGGAGCACTTGGCACAATCACAGCTGCCGAAGAACAGGCAGCACCAAACATCAAAATCAAACTGGCAAATAAACGCATCGCTTTGAACATGTTACCGGTTGAATGAAAGCCGGGCATTGTAGCACCGGCTGTGGAATATTGCAGCGGCCGCTCTGCTGCGCCATCGGCATAATTCATAACGATCGAGCCGCCACGAATGACAAAATGAATGTCGCCGCTGTAACAGAATGGTCACGCAACCGTAATATTGGTAATTAAGGCCCCTCTGAACAACTCAGTGCCCGCTCTGGATGACAGGACGAAGCTGAATCACGAAGCTGATTTGCAGGCCTGATGGATCAAGTCAAAAATCAGCGACACAGAGTCAGCAATGCCCTGCCATCCCCGTAGGGCGCGGCCTGCAGGCCGCCAGAACGGTGTTGGCGAATTTGGAAAGGACTGGTCATTCCGCTGCATTCGCCGCCTTGTTCTGACAACCTGCAGGGCTCGCGCAGAGCAGTGCAGAGTTATTCAGAGGGTCCTTAGGGCCAGCAAGCCAGCACCACCGACACCAGCACCACCGACAGATGACTCGTGAGCCAGAAAGACCCGCAGTCACACAACTGTCACGGGATACGGGTGACTACTGAACCTAGACTCGCCCCAATTACAACCTTGATCCTGAACTCAAATAGGACCGGAAGTTCCATGCAACGATTTGTCATTCGCAGCCTTCGCCGGCTGATCGCAGGCTCATTGGCAGCAGGCAGCCTGATGGCGCTGCCTGCTCATGCCGCTGGCGGCTACGCCACCCCGGACTATCAGCAAGGCGAAGCCTGGCTGGCCAATCGACTCACCATGCCCGCCCCGGCCACTCGCGCCCGCAACCTGATTCTGTTTCTTGGCGACGGCATGAGCGTCACCACACTGACGGCGGCACGGATTCTCGAAGGCCAACAGCAGGGCATGCCTGGCGAAGAAAACTTTCTGTCGTTTGAGCGCTTCCCCTATTCAGCACTGGTCAAAACCTACAACACCAACCAGCAAACCCCCGACTCCGCAGGCACCATGAGCGCCATCGTCACCGGCGTTAAAACCCGCGCGGGCATGCTCAGCATCGGCCCCGAACAACTGCGCGCCAGCTGCGAAGGCCAACAAGCCCACGAACTGACAACATTATTGGAATACGCCAGCCAACAGGGCATGGCTACCGGTGTAGTCACCAGTGCCCGACTGACCCATGCTACTCCGGCAGCCACCTATGCCCACACATCAGAACGTGATTGGGAAGCCAACAGCGACTTGTCAGATGAAGCTATTGCCAATGGTTGTGAAGACATTGCCAGCCAACTGATCAGCCGTGGTTTCGCCCACGGCCTCGACCTCGCCATGGGAGGTGGTCGCCGTAACTTTGTGCTGGAGACTGCAGGTGGCGTACGCACCGATCAGGATTTAACCAGCCAATTCACCCAGCAGTATCCCGAAGGCCAATATCTGGCGAGCCGAAATGACCTGTTCCATATGTCCGCCCGCACCCCGATTCTGGGCCTGTTCGCCGACAGCCACATGGCTTATGAATACGACCGTGATGACAGCCAGCCGTCATTGCAGGAAATGACCTTTGCGGCCTTGCAGGTATTGCAACAACAGACCCGGGGCAGTGATCAGGGCTATGTACTGATTATTGAAGGCGCACGGATTGACCACGCCCACCACGCCGGTAATGCCTATCGCGCTCTGACCGACGCCATTGAAATGGCCAAGGCGGTCGACTTTGCCGACCGGATGACAAACGACGCTGACACATTAATTGTGGTGACTGCCGACCACAGCCACACCTTGTCATTTGCGGGCTACCCCGACCGAGGCAACAACATTCTCGGGTTAGCGAAGTACAAGGGCGTCAGCACCAAAGCCGACGACGGTGCCCCCTACACCACACTGGGTTACGCCAACGGCATGGGAGCCAGCACCTTGCCGCCACAACAAACCACCACGGATACCCCACGCCAACTGGGAAGAATCCCCTGGCACGACGACATCAATTGCAGCCATCCGAATTTCTATCAGGCAGCACTGGGTCAACGCAGCAGCGAAACCCACGGCAGTGACGACGTTGCCTTGCACGCCAAAGGGCCAGGCAGCCAGTGGTTCCGTGGCCTGCTGGAACAAAACACCATTTTTCATCTGACCAGCCGCGCGCTGAACCTGACCACTCAAACGCCGGTAGCGGCCCAGTCCGGGGAGAACCTGTAACATGACGTATTTATTCCCCAAATCATTCCCTCGCTATCAGGGTCAGAAAAACAGCACCATGACCGCGGCACTGTTGGCCTGCACTGTTACCGTATTAAGCGGATGCGCCTCCACACTTCCGGATCAAGACTCTGCACAGCACACTGACAACACACCATTGATGTCAGGACTGACTGCAGTTACAAGCCCAACCACCACCAATGAGTGGTATCAAAATGGCCAACAGCAGGCCGACCGTCGCCAGCAGCAGGCCGCCAATACCGGCATGGCCAAAAACGTTGTACTGGTGATCGGCGACGGCATGGGGATCACCTCCCTGACGTCTGGTCGAATCTACAGCGGCCAACAGCTGGGGATGGATGGCGAGGAATACCACCTGAGCTTTGAAAGCCTGCCTTACTCAGCACTGATCAAAACCTACAACACCGACCTGCAAACCCCGGATTCCGCCGGCACCATGACTGCCCTCATGACAGGAACCAAAACCCGCGCCGGCGTCATCGCGATCAATGCTGACGCCGAGCGCAGCAACTGCGCCAGTAGCCATGGCACCGAGCTGCACACCCTGTTCAACGACGCCCGCCAGGCTGGCAAAGCCACCGGCGTGGTCACCACCACCCGCCTGACCCATGCCACCCCAGCCGTTACTTATGCTCACAGCCCGGAGCGCAACTGGGAAGCCGACAGCCTGTTGCCGGCAGACGCCATCGCCAATGGCTGTCAGGACATTGCCGCGCAGCTGATCAGCAGCGACCTCGACATCGCACTGGGTGGCGGCCTTGGCATGTTTGTGCCTGAGGCCGATGGCGGCGTTCGTGCCGACGGTCGTCACCTTGCCAACGAATGGCAACAGCAGGCGGGCCATCATTACGTAAGCACCCGCCAACAACTTCTGGAAGCCGACTTGAGTGACGGCGAGTGGCTCGGGCTGTTTGCTGAATCGCATTTGCCCTACGTTGAAGAACGTGACGAGAACGTGCCGAGTCTGACCGACATGACCAAAGCCGCGGTAAAACGTCTGTCGAACAACCCGCAAGGGTTCAGTCTGGTGATCGAAGCAGGCCGTATTGACCACGCCCACCACGCCGGTAATGGTTACCGCGCCCTGAAAGAAACCGAAGAACTGCACCAGACGGTCGACTGGCTGATCAACAATCTGGACCTCAGCAACACTCTGCTGCTGGTCACTGCGGATCACAGCCATACCCTCACATTGGCGGGCTACCCGACCCGAGGGAACCCAATTAACGGCGTGGTGAAAACCAACAACGAACACGGTCAACCACTGTCAGAGCCGAGCCGACTGGAAGATGGCCAGACCTACACCTCGATGAACTACCGCAACGGCCCGGGTGCCGTCAGTGTGCCGCGGCCGGACATCACCGAGCAGGAAGCCCTGTCGAAAGATTACCTGCAACAGGCGTTAGTGCCATTGGAGTCAGAAACCCATGGCGGTGAAGACGTTGCCGTGTATGCCGTCGGCCCTTTCGCACACCTGTTAGGTGGCACCATGGAACAACACTGGATTTACCACCTGATGCGCTACGCCATGACCGGTGAAGCACCAGAAAATTGATATAACAAAGCCCTCATAGAAAGGACTCCAATTGGCACTTCACGCCAGTATGCCTGACAGCTGCTGGCGTTTTTTATGGTAGAGACCCTCTAATAACTCGGAGCCCGATTTGGAAAGGGCCAGCCATTCCGATGCACTCACCGCGGGGTTGTTGTAAAAAACCCATGACAACCTGCAGAACTCGCGCACGACTGCATGGATGCAGGAGCTGCGCAGAGTTATTCAGAGGAGCCCTACAGCTACTGGCGTTTTTTGTGTCTGAGGGGCCCTACAGCTACTGGCGTTTTTTTTATGGCCGAGAGATTGTTAGCGGATCAGATCAATTCAAAACATCAGACGGCCGCAGTGAGAAACTGCGGCCCGGGTGCAGGGAAATATGAGGGGTATCCGCCGTCTGGCGGAAGCTTTGGCGTAACCGAAAAGCCGGATCAACACGCCGAATACAAAGCGTCAAACGCACCGTCAGCCAGCGGTAGTCATCCTGATTGGCAGCATGAATAATGACCGACGCGCCGTTTTCAACCACGGCTTCACACACTGGCTGTAGCTCGGTTTGGATCGTGGCCCGACGCTCGCTGATGGCATCCTGAGGTAAGGTAAAACGCGCAAAAGCCGGTGAATTATCCTGCTTGCGATTACGGAATTGGCGATGAACCCCATCGTCCAGCAAAGCAAGATCCACCAGCTCCAAATCAGGGGCAAACGTATCCGAGCTCTCTTGCCTGTCGACGAGTAATTCAGACGCTTGAGAGGAGATCAGAGGGGAAATAACAGCGGGCATCGGCAAACTGTCTTCAGCAAACATCGTACTTTCAGTCGCACGACGTTCGGGCGAACCCGTACCAAACGCCAGATTCGTCGCTCCAGCAGGGTCGGCTTCGCCCTCATCGTCGGCCCACCGGGTCCGCTGATCCACCCGTCGTTGAAGTTCAGCAAGGCCAGGCTGCAACGGTGTCATTTGCCAAATCTGATCCAGAATCCGCTGCACCTGACGTTGCCGACCCGCTTCAAACGCCTGTTCGGCAACAGCCATGGAACGCTCTGCCCACCGATACGCCAGCGGCAGTATGCTCCAGTCTTCAGGCCAGCGCTGACGAACCTCCTGCATGGCGTACAACAGTCGGCTACGATCCGTATCAGATAATTCAGGCGCGCTTAAACGCTGGCGAATCGCCGCCAGAGCAGCGGTCAGTTCAGGGGCCAGCTCTTGACGGGGCACTTTATCTTCACTGCTTTCGCTCTCTGTTTCCGACGCAGAGGCAGCTTCTGACACAACCACAACGTTCGACACGACCGAATCAGCATGCTCGTCCGCAGCATGCAACAGAGGTGCTATCATGGCCAGCAACATGCCCCACAAAAACATGCCCCACAAAAACATGCCCCACAACGGCATGGCCCACGAAGTAACCAGCCCCAGCGGAGCCATCCGGATACAAGACATCATAAAAGAGGAAAGATTGATCCCATGTTACTGCGTATTGGCACCATCGCGTTTACCTTGCCAGTCGTGCTGCTACTGATTGTCTACAGTATCGACCTCAACCACATCACCGACTGCGAGCAATTGGGACTAACCTATTCCCCCGCCAGCGGCCAGTGTGAATCTGGCGACGTAGAGCTAAGGACCCTCTGAATAACTCGGTGCCCGCTCTGGATGACAAGGCGAAGCTGAATCACGGAGCTGATTTGCAGGCCTGACGGGTCAAGTCAAAAATCAGCGACACAGAGTCAGCAATGCCCTGCCATCCCCGTAGGGCGCGGCCTGCAGGCCGCCAGAACGGTGTTGGCGAATTTGGAAAGGACTAGTCATTCCACTGCATTCGCCGCCTTGTTCTGACAACCTGCAGGACTCGCGCAGAGCTGTGCAGAGTTATTCAGAGGGTCCTTCACGAGCTATTACAGCCGCCACACTCTGTTGATTAACCTGTCGATGCTGGTGGCCACCGTGGGAACGTTTGCCATGATCTGGGGAATGGTTCTGAAGGGGATGACCCGCTCCCAGGACACCCACTGAGCTTTTCCACTCCAGACTATTCCCAGCAGAGCAGCTCAGGCACAGCACTTTTTGAACTTGGAACCAGAGCCGCACGGACAGGCATCGTTGCGACCGGGTTGCAGCCGGAGCCACTGCGGCTGGCCATCCAGGTACTTCCAGCCGTCCGCTTGCTTCACAAAACGAGACTGCTCGATCAGCTGGTGCCAGCCATCTTCGGCATGAAAGGTCGCCGCAAAGGTCACCTGCCCCTCATCACCAGACTCCGACGCCTGCTGAACCTGCAATTGAGTCCAGCGCGTGCCCGCTTCGGTGAACGGGCCTTGCGGACAGGTATCCGGGTGCCAGCTTTGTTGAATGTAGTCATCCAGCCCCAACGCGAATGCACTGAAGCGTGAACGCATCAAAGCCTCTGGCGATTCCGCCGGCGTGCCATTGTGCAACCGCTGACAGCAAGCCGCGTAGTCTTGTTGGCTACCGCAAGGACACAGCGCCGTCATTGCATCTGCCCGCGCACAGCACCCAGCAAACGGGTCACCGCCTGATCCAGTTTTGAACTCTGCTTGCCCGACGTGAACACCGACATCATGCGGTCACGCATGCCCGGCAGGCTCATCATGTCGGCCACCAACGCGTTGAATACGTCGTCGCCACCGGCGTTGGAAGCCAGTACTTCGAGAAAATCGAGCAGCAGGTCACCGCTCAAGTCGGCCCAACAACGGCTGGAAATCGCCGCAAGCACTTCCACCTGCACCGCTTGCGGATGGCGCAAAATCGCCGCCAGCAACAAATGCCGTTGCTCCAGATTCTGGCTGTGCGACAGCGCCCGCGCGAAGGCCGCCAGGTCATTGGCAGTAGCACCGGCCTTGATCACCGCCGCCAAACGATCATTCACCGCGGTCGTCACATCCTGAGCCGCTGCAATGTTCTCCATAAAGCCCAGCACCACGTTTAGTGGCACGGTCGGCAGGTACGGAATGGCGCGTGCCAGCAATGCTTCGTTGTTGTCCTTGTCGTGATTGGCGACCACTTCGGCCAAGCCTTGCAGGCCCAGTTGCTGCCAGTTTTCCCAACCAATATCACCGGCCAGATAAGCCCGTGTAGTGTCGTAGAAGCGGCTGTTTTCAGCACCCAACTGACGCCCCGCCAAAGCGTGGAAAAACGCCATCCGGTTGCCATCCGGCTTGAAGCTGAACGGTGCTTCACCTTCGCCCTTGTCGGCTTCCGGGCTGGCCATGCGCTGGGCAATGTAGCGAACAAAGCCATCACGGGCCTGGGCGTCCAGCAAGCCTTGCTCATCAAGCGGCAGTTTCAAAAACCAGATGGCGTGCTGGCCCGGTTCGTTCGGATGCCAGCTCAGCAAGCCCAACCAGGCGTGCTTCAAATAAGGCGACGGGTACGGGCGCTTTTGCTGCTCGATATCGTCGAACAGTCCCGCATCCAATGACTGGATACGACGACCCATATCGAAAATACACAAGTTGGCGCCACGCTGGCGAACCAGTTCTGAAATGGTCACAGAAAGCCTCGTCAAACCCTGAATGGAAAGCGGCGCAGTGTAGCAGATGCGATAGCCACTGACTGCACCGTGCATTTCAACCAGCCGGGCTGCGGGTTACCATGGCTGCCCCAAGAGGATTTTCTGGAGCAAGATATGATCGTCAGTATTGCCGCACTGTTGGCCGGTTTTCTGCTGGGAGGCGCGTTGGTGAGCTTCTGGCTGAGTCAGAAATGGAAGCAACAAGTGGCGGCGGCCGAACAAAGCCTGAAAGAAATTGCCGAGCAGCACAAAGCCGAGCAGCAGCAAAGCAAGGAATTGCAACAGCAGGTAGCCGACCTCACCTGGCAACTGAACGAAGCCAACAAGACCAACCGCTACCTGCAAAGTCGTCTGGACGGTAACGCCCAAAACGACAACTGATCAGAACGCCGCCGATTGCAACGACGCCCGTTTTTGCTTGGCCATTCGGGTGAACAGTCGGCGCGCCAGATCGGCCGACTTTTCGCCCGGATTACTGGTCACCGTCGCCGTCATCAACGACAACTCGCCAATGCCTGGCCATTCGGTTTCGCCCAGATGACGCCGAATCCGCTCCATCAGCACAATCGCGCCATCTTCGGGGCAATCCGGCAACATCAGCACAAACAGGTCATCTCGCTGGCGAAATACTTCATCACCAGCACGCACATCGTCTTGCAAGGCTCTGACAAACGCGGGCCATAAACGCGAGAACAGCCGCACATTGGTCTGATTCTTGAGCTGGTCGTAATCGTCAACCTGAAAACCAATCAGCGACAGCTGCTTGCCGTTGTAACCACTGCGCAACAGCTCCTGCTGCACCATCGGTTCCAACTGCCGTTCGGTGTAAGCCAACGACTCCCAATCCTTCAACGCCAGCGCATTGAGGGACGCATCCCGCATCCGTACCATCACCGCATAACAGGCCACCGAGCCGGTAATCATGGCGTACTGAGCGGTGCCTTGTAGGGCCAGCAAAGGGTCAACCGACAACAGTCCTATCAGCAATACCAAAGCTCCCAAACCGGCCGCAAACACATGGGCGACTTTTTCTCGCAAGCAAAAATACCCCACCAACGGCGGCATCAGAATCTGGTGCCATACCAACTGCGGATACTCTGGCAACAGGCATAACGCACCGGCGGCACAGATCACCAACGCAGGCAGCACCACGGAATCGTTGTGGGATTTATGCTTGCGCAACCACAGCAGCACCGCCGCCAGCAACAGCACAGGTATCAACACCATTTGCCACAACACCTTGTCGTAGCGACCCAGCATAAAGTCCTCGAAGGTGTTCCAGCTGTACACCAGCACCATGAACACCAACACACTGCAACGCAGCAGCGGCTGCTGGCGGTGTCGTTCAGCGACTGAAATCATTCACCGCCTCCTCAATCCGCGCCAACAGCGATTCCTGATCGTCATCCGGTTGGTAGTGCAAGGCCACCATCGGCAGCTCATCCGGATTGCCCAGTACCGGCGCCATGCGGGTTTCAATCATTTGCATATCGAGACTTTTGCCGTGAGGCATCAACACCACGAAATCTTCGGAATCCAGCTTGTAGACCTTGTGAAACGGCAGCGCGTACTGGCGCAGGGCATCGGCAATATCACAAAGATGCTGCTCCAATACTTCCCGCCCCTGGGTTTTCCACGGCTGCGGAATCACCACCACCGCCAGCAGCAGACGACTGGTTTGACGGTCGGCGCGAGGAATTTCCTTGGCCAGATCCTCAATCAACTGACGCTCGGTATAAGCCCGGGTTTGCGGGTCCTGACCCAATTGCGCCAGCATGTGTGCTTCACCCCGGTCGTTGAGCCAGCCAAAACACAGCGCGGTTGCAGCACTGACCAGATAAGTCGTCAGAATCTGACCTCGAGCCCCCAGATCCCCCATCAGCACCAACATTGAAAACAGCGCCGAAAATACCGCAATGGCCATCGCCGCATGCGCCCAGCGCACAGCAAATACCAGATAGAAAGGCAGCCAGTAGGCAGCATGAACCCCCAACAGGTCTTCCATCACGCCAGAAATGGTCCAGCCTGCCAGCGCAATCACCACCAGCCATTCCGGCCAGCTGCTGTCGAACGGACGGTCGCGCCATAAAAGAAAACCGCCATAGGCGGCCAACAATGCTGCCAGCCCACCAATACTGATGGAGTCCAGCGTGCTGGTTTGCAGATAGTCGACCAGCGCCAGCACCGACAGCGCTGCGGCCATTAATAAACAGTAGGTCGCCACCAGCCGGATCGACTGATGCCTTAGAAAATAGGGATTATGCTTGCCTGTGAGCATACGCTCGCTGTCCTTGGTTACCCGTTTGATCGCCCGTTTTATTGCCAGACAACGGCCGGATCTGATGTTGAATTCCACCTTCGGGACGGCCTGAAATCCGCTGCGGATTTGCACGTGCACTGCGCGTTACCTGTCGCCGCCCCTCATGTATACTAGTCCACTTTTGTACCCGCGACTCAACGCGATTTTGACCGATCAGGTGTAATAATGGATGTAAGCCAATACATGCTGGAGCTGGGCCAACAGGCTCGCGAAGCCGCCACCAAGATTGCCCGTGCTTCCACCAGCAACAAGAACAAGGCACTGCTGGCCATTGCCAACAACATTCGTGAACAACGCGAAGCCTTGCGTCAGGCCAATGCTGAAGACCTCGAAAACGGCCGCCAGAAAGGGCTCGACGCCGCTTTGCTGGACCGTCTGGAACTGACCGACCCGCGCATCGACACCATGATCGAAGGTCTGGAACAGGTCGCATCCCTGCCCGACCCGATTGGCGAAATCACCGACCTGAAGTACCGTCCAAGCGGCATTCAGGTGGGCAAAATGCGTGTACCGCTGGGCGTTATCGGCATCATTTACGAAAGCCGCCCCAACGTCACCATCGAAGCCGCCAGCCTGTGCCTGAAGTCCGGCAATGCCACCATTTTGCGCGGCGGTTCTGAATCCATCGCCAGCAACCGCTTTCTGGCGGGCTGCATCAGCGCCGGTCTGAAAGCCGCCGGTTTGCCGGAAACCACGGTACAGGTGGTTGAAACCACCGACCGTGCCGCCGTTGGCGAGCTGATCACCATGCCGGACTACGTCGACGTGATCGTCCCCCGTGGCGGCAAGGGCCTGATCGAGCGCATCAGCAACGACGCCCGCGTGCCGGTCATCAAGCATCTGGATGGCATTTGCCACGTGTTTATCGACGCCGCCGCCGACAAGGCCAAGGCGATGAACATCGCCATTAATGCCAAGACTCATCGCTACGGTACCTGTAACACCATGGAAACCCTGCTGGTGCACCAGCAAGTGGCTGCCGACATCCTGCCGGAACTGGCCGATGCCTACAGTGGCCTGGGTGTGGAACTGCGTGGGTGCGAACAATCCCGCGCCATCGTTTCCAGCATGAAGGTTGCCACCGACGAAGACTGGGACACCGAATACCTGGCGCCGATTCTGGCGGTGAAAGTGGTGGCCGATATCGACGAAGCCATTCGTCATATCAACCGCCATGGCTCCCACCACACCGACGCCATCATCACCGAAAACTACAGCCTCACCCGTCGTTTCCTGACCGAAGTCGATTCCGCTTCCGTCATGATCAACGCCTCGACTCGCTTTGCCGACGGCTTTGAATACGGCCTCGGCGCTGAAATTGGCATTTCCACCGACAAGATCCACGCCCGTGGCCCGGTGGGTCTGGACGGCCTGACCTCGCAGAAATACGTGGTCTTCGGCAACGGGGAAGTGCGTAAATAATGACGGCTGCAAGCGCGCCGTCGGCCCACTGGGCCATTCTCGGCGGCACTTTCGACCCGGTGCACGTTGGTCACCTGCGTATTGCCCTGCAACTGCGTGACGCCGGTTTCGACAAGGTGTTGCTGATGCCTAACCGCATTCCGCCGCACCGTCCAAGCCCACAAGCCAGCAGCGATCAGCGGCTGGCCATGTTGCAGTTGGCGACCGCTGGACTCGATGGCATCGACGTCAGCGATATCGAGCTGCAACGCCCCGAATGCAGCTACAGCGCCATTACGCTGGAAGTGCTGCGTCAGGAACATCCGGGAGTCTCTTTTACCTGGGCGATGGGCACCGACGCCTGGTTCAGCTTCGACCGCTGGCACCGCTGCGACGACATTCTCAGGATGGCCAATCTGCTGGTCATCAGCCGCCCCGGCGACAGCCAGCCGCTGGCGCCATGGCAATCCCAGCAATGGCATAAACGCCGTGCCACTCTGGAGGAGTTATTAGCCTCCGACCACGGCTCAATTTGCCAACAAACACTGCCGGGACTCGACATTTCTGCCACAGGCTTGCGAAAAGCCCTGTCAAAAGGCGACAATGTTCGGTTCCTCACTCCAGACTCCGTGCTGGAGTACCTTACTCAACAACAACTTTATCGATAAACAACGAATGCAAACCGAACAAATCAAAGATCTGGTTATTGACGCGCTGGATGATATGAAGGCCAAAGATATCACCGTTCTGGACGTACGCGGTCGTACCTCCGTGACCGACTGGATGGTGATCGCCACGGGTACTTCCAGCCGCCACGTCAGCGCCGTTGCCGGTAACGTTGAAGAAAAAACCAAGGATGCCGGCCTGCGTCCAAACGGCACCGAAGGCCGCTCCTCTTCCGATTGGGTACTGATCGACCTGATCGACGTGGTTGTCCACGTAATGACCGATCAGGCTCGTCAGTTCTACGACCTGGAACGCCTCTGGGGTGAACCTGCCGACGCTGGCAAGGGAACCGCTCAGGAATGAAAATCCGCCTGCTGGCGGTAGGCCAGAAGATGCCCTCCTGGGTGACTGAAGGCTATCAGGAATACGCCAAGCGGTTACCGGCAGACTGCGCGCTGGAACTGGTGGAAATTGCACCAGGCCACCGCAGCAAGAGCAGCAGCAAGGAAAAGGCCATGCAGCAAGAGGCCGACGCTCTGCGTAAAGCCTTGAAGCCGCAGGAACTTCTGCTGGCGCTTGATGTTAAAGGAAAGCCCTGGTCTACCGAACAACTCGCCGATGAACTGAAACAATGGCGAATGGACGGTCACGACGTCGCCCTGATCGTCGGCGGACCAGACGGCATTCACCCGGAATTGCTGCAAATGGCACGCAAACGTTGGTCGCTATCCAGCCTGACGTTGCCGCACCCACTGGTGCGGGTGGTTGTAGCAGAACAGATATATCGTGCATGGACCCTGCTACAGGGTCATCCGTACCACAAATGAGGCAAGCATGTGGGAGCAATCCTTTCGCGACAAATCGGCTGAAATCAGGCTGTTTCGCTCCCGCGCCATCATTCTCGCAATCGTTATCACCCTGATGCTGGCGGGTCTGGGATGGCGAATGGCGCATCTGCAGATCACCCTCTACGACAAGTACCAGAACCTGTCGGAAAACAATCGCATCAAGATTCAGCCACTGGCACCCAAGCGCGGCCTGATTTATGACCGCAACGGTGAGCTATTGGCCGAAAACGTGCCAACCTACAGCGTCACGCTGGTGCCGGAAAAAGTCCCCGACATCGAAGAAACGCTGAACTTCCTCGACGACCTGATTGGTGTCAGCGAACGCGACCGCGAGCAATTTGAGCGGCGGCGTGAATTGCGTCGACGCCCTTACGACCCGGTGGTGGTGCGCCACAAGCTGACCGAGGACGAAATCGCCAAGGTCATGGTTAACCGCAACTACCTGCCAGGCGTCGACGTCGAAGCGCAACTGGTTCGTCATTACCCGCAAGGGGAAACCTTCGCCCATGTGCTGGGTTATGTTGGCCGCATCAACCAGCGCGAACAGAACCAGCTGGATGCCGACCCGGATACCGAACGCCGCTACAGCGCCAGCCGTTACATTGGCAAGCTGGGTGTCGAGAAGCACTACGAAAGCGACCTCCACGGTGAACCCGGCTATCAGAAGGTCGAAACCAATGCTCGTGGCCGCATCACGCGGGTACTGGAGCAGGTTGACCCGATTCCGGGAGAAGACATCACCCTGCATCTGGACGCCCGTATGCAGCGGTTGGCCAGTCAGTTGATGGAAGGACGCCGTGGTGCAGTGGTGGCCATCGAAGTGAAAACCGGCGGCATTCTGACCATGTACAGTAACCCCGGCTTTGACCCCAACCTGTTTGTCACCGGCATTTCGCACAAGGATTACAACGCCCTGCGCGACAACCCCGACCTGCCGCTGTTCGACCGCTCGATTCGTGGCCGCTACCCACCAGCCTCCACGCTCAAGCCATTCCTCGGCCTTGGCGTGGTCGACATGGGCGTTGCCAGCTGGAGCCAGACCATCAACGACTACGGTTCCTTCCAGCTACCCAACAGCGAACGGGTGTACCGGGACTGGAAGCGTCAGGGCCATGGCAAGGTTGATCTGAAACGCGCCATCGTTGAATCCTGCGACGTCTATTTCTACGACATGGCGGTGAAGATGGGCATCGACCGCATTCATCCGTTCCTGCAAAGTTTCGGCTTTGGCCAACGTACCGCGCTCGACGTCGACAACACCTATTCCGGCCTGCTGCCGGGACGGGAGTGGAAACAGGCAACCCGTCGCTCACACTGGTACGCCGGTGACACCGTCAACCTCGGCATCGGTCAGGGCTATATGCAAGCCACACCCTTGCAGCTGGCCACCGCCACCGCCGTCATGGCCAACCGTGGCAAGTGGGTCGCCCCGCGTTTGATGTTAAGCCACAGTGGCGATACCACCATTGACGAAAGCACCACCCCACCGGATGTGGTGCTGAACAACGAGAAAAACTGGGACCGTATGTTCAACGCCATGCAGAACGTTGTCGAAGGCACCCACGGCACCGCCCGTGCGCTGCTGCGCAAACTGGAACACCCGATTGCCGGCAAGACCGGTACCGCACAGGTCGTTGGTATTGCCCAGGATGCCGAGTACGACTCCGAAGCCCTGCGCGAGCGTCTGCGTGACCACGCCTTGTTTGTGGCCTTCTCTCCGGTGGACGACCCACAAATTGCGGTTGCAACGATCGTTGAAAACGGCGAATCCGCAGGCCGTACATCAGCGCCGATTTCTCAGGCACTGATTAACTTGTACCTTGGTGGAGGCGAAGGCGAGTGAAGTCATCGGATTTTTCACGCACTCTGGAAACCGGCTCACTGGCGGGTTACAAACGTGGCCGCGCGGCATTGGCGCACGTCCACCTCGACCTGATTCTGTTACTGCTACTGGTGCTACTGGGCGCCACCGGCTTGCTGATTTTGTACAGCGGCAGCGGTCAAAGCAGCTCTATGGTGATTCGTCAGGCCATTCACTTTGGCATCGGCACCGTGGGCATGATCATCGCCGCCCAGTTTCCACCCCGCTTTTACCAGCTGGTTGCTCCATGGGCCTATCTGATTGCGCTGGCGGCCTTGGCCGGTGTGTTGGTGGCCGGTGTTGGCGCCAAAGGGGCACAGCGCTGGCTGGCCCTGCCGGGACTACCCCGCTTTCAGCCCTCCGAACTGGTGAAGTTGATTTTGCCGCTAACAGTAGCCTGGTACATGGCCCGTCGACCGATTCCACCGACCATACTGGACTTGCTGAAAGCCGCGGTGATCATCTTTGTGCCCACCGTGATGATTCTCAAACAGCCCGACCTCGGTACCTCACTGCTGATTTCAGCCTCCGGTTTGCTGGTGCTGTTCTTTGCCGGCATGTCGTGGAAACTGATCGGCACTCTGGTGGCTCTGGTGGCTGCCAGTGCACCAGCCATGTGGTTCTTTGTGATGCACGGTTACCAGAAGCAGCGGGTGCTGACGTTCCTGAACCCGGAAAGTGATCCGCTGGGCGCTGGCTGGAACATCATCCAGTCGAAAACCGCCATTGGTTCCGGCGGCATCGAAGGCAAAGGGTTCCTGCAGGGCACCCAGTCACAGCTGGAATTCCTGCCCGAAAGCCACACCGACTTCATCATTGCGGTGCTGGCAGAAGAACTCGGCCTGATTGGTGTTTGCCTGCTGCTGGCGCTGTACTTCCTGATCATTGTGCGCTGCCTGATTCTCAGCAGCCGCTGCGAAACATTGTTCGGGCGCTTGCTGGCCGGTAGTCTGTCGGTCACCTTCTTCATCTATGTGTTTGTAAATATCGGCATGGTGAGCGGAATTTTGCCGGTCGTGGGTGTCCCACTACCATTGGTAAGTTATGGCGGCACCTCGGTGGTCAGTTTGCTGGCCGCCTTTGGATTGATCATGTCCATGGCAACCCACCGCAAGCGTTAAAACAACAAAGCGTCACAGGGATTCAATATGAAGACTTTGCAGAAAATGGTTATGGGAATGGGTTTGGCAGCCAGCGTCATCGGTGTATCCGCTGCCAACGCAGGTTACGACACCCATCCGAAGTTCGAGCAGTTTGCGGACGAACTGGAAAAGGAATATCAGGTGCCGCGCGAAGAAGCGCGCCAATGGCTGTCGCAGTCGAAAAAGCAGCAATCGGTATTGGATGCCATTTCCCGTCCGGCTGAAAAAACCATGGAATGGGATCGCTATCAGGACATTTTCCTGACCGAGAAACGCATCCAGCAAGGCAAGGAGTTCATGGTCAAATACCAGGACTTGCTGGCCGGTGCGCAAGAAAAATACGGTGTGCCACCGCACATCATCTCCGCCATCATTGGCGTTGAAACCTACTACGGCCAGCGTCAAGGCAACTACCGGGTGCTGGACTCACTGGCAACACTGGCGTTCGATTACCCCAAGCGTCCGATCTTCTGGCGTGAGCTGAAAGCCTTCTTTGCCGTTGCCGAAACCGAAGGCATGGACCCGGCCACCATGAAAGGCTCCTACGCAGGCGCCATGGGTTATGGCCAGTTTATTCCGACCAGCTTCCTTGCCTACGCCGTGGATGGCGATGGCGATGGCAAACGTGACCTGTGGGGCAATCCGGCAGACGCTATCTACAGTGTTGCCAACTACTTCAACCGTCACGGCTGGAAAAGCGGCGAAGACGTGACTCAGCGGGTGCATGTTTCCGGTGACCAATACGAAGACGCCGTCAACGACAGCCTCAAGCCCAAATGGACCGTGGCCCAGCTGAAAGCCAAAGGGGTCACCCCAACCGAAGCCGTGGAAGATGATGCCGATGCCAGCCTGGTCAAACTGATTGGCAAAAACGGTGCTGAATTCTGGCTTGGCGAATACAACTACTATGTGATTACTCGCTACAACCACAGCCGCCTGTATGCCATGGCGGTTTATCAGCTGAGTGAGGCACTGCGATCGTGAAACTCTGGTTCACCATCCTCCTGCTGCTGGCACTGAGTGCCTGCAGCAGTCGCTATCAGCACAAGAACGACTTTACCCCGCCTGAACACCCCGACCCTACCAGTGTTGCAGAACCCACCCCTAGGCAAGAGCCGATGGCAGTGATGGGCAATGGCCCCACCTACAAGGTACTGGGCAAGCAATACACGGTAATGGACAACCCGACGGTGTTTAACCAGAGCGGCATCGCCTCCTGGTACGGTATGAAGTTTCATGGCCATGCAACGTCCAGTGGCGAAATCTACGACGTGTATCAGTACACAGCAGCCCATAAAACGTTGCCGCTGCCAAGTTATGTCCGGGTGACTCGCACAGACAATGGCAAAAGCGTCGTAGTGCGCGTTAACGACCGAGGCCCGTTTCACGAAGGCCGGGTCATTGACCTTTCTTACATCGCCGCCATGAAAATCGGTCTCGACAAGGACGGTACTGCGCCGGTCAAGGTTGAGCTACTGATGCCACCCGGCAATGAAAAAGTGCGCTGGGTGCAGGTTTACGCCTTGTCGGATAAGGCACGCGCCAATCAACAGGTGGCCGACTTACAGCAATCACTGAAACCTCTGGCCTGGCCGGTTGAGCTGCACTCGGAAATGCAAAACCAGAAAATGCTGCACAAGGTACGCATTGGCCCAGTGCCGGATGGCTCAGACCTGCAGCAGGTGCTGCAACGGTTGCGGGAAATGGGTATCAAGAAGCCAGTAATTCTGGCCAGCCATCAACTGGATGGCTCAAAAGTGCTCAAGTAGAAAGTTCCAAACCAGCCTCACAATAGCCCCCGCCGCTATCAGGCCGCATCAGAGTGCCTGCAAAACACAAAAAAAAGGGCCATGACCAAACTGGTCAGGCCCGTGGCAAGGGTACTCAGCGCAGAAAACAGGTTGGCAAGAACAGCGGCTTATTCGCCTGTGCCGTGCTTGCGGATATCCTTACGAACGGCCATATAAACACCGCCAAAAAAGGCGCAGGTAAGGCCGACAATGATCAATCCGGAAAGAACTACTTCATCCATAAACATAGTGGGTTACCTCTCGTCTTTTGTTGTTTGAGGGTGTTGGCCGTGTCGATGAATTAACAATAGCAGCGCGCGAGCGGCTGCCATTGACGTACATCAAACGGATTCTGGCGCTGAAACGAATTGGCGAAGCTCTGTTGATACACATCAAAAGAGTGTGATTGGTGAACGATCGACGGGTTCCAGAAAGAGAAACTGGCCCGGTTTTATCAAGCCCTGACAGACTCAGGCAGTGCCCGATGCTTGAAGGTTCAAGGCTGACGGGCTCAGCAGCCAAACCATCCCCGCACTGTGACGGTTTACACAGATACGGTGTGATGGCCTACACGAACTGTCTGTGACGGTTGGTACAAAAGCGATGTTATAGGGAACATCTATTTAATCCTGCACAGCTCTGCGCGAGTGTTGCCGGTTCTCAGAGCAAGGCGGATAACACAGTGAAATGACGTGTCCTTTTCAAGTTATCTAACGCAGCTATGTGAAGCGGCAACCCGCGCCCTTCGGGGGCTGATGGATGATTCCGACTCTGTGTCGCCAGTTTTTGACTTGACCCGTCAGGCCTGCAAACTGGCTTCGGGATTCACAATCATCCAGAACCCCAGAGCGGGCACCGGATTAGATAGATGTGCCCTAAAGTTATCAGACTCGCCATTTGCACCAAAACACGACAGATTGTCTGCTACCGGTATTTACTGCACCACAAAACGACAACGATTGTCGTTAACCACTAACGATACGACCACGGTATACCCGGGTCGATGGCCCAATACGCTCACGGTCGTCGATCATCACAGTCGCACCGCGATAGGTTTTGGCACCGGTTGGCACCTGTCCTGTAGGTTCGGTCGTCGGCAAAAATTCTTCCACCAGAGCCAGTAAATCCTCACTAACCCCGCTTCTTACCAGTGTTCTCAGGTCCTGCTCGAGCGTTGGCGAGTCATAATGGATGACGCAATTTTGTTCTTCTTTTGCCAACTTTTTGATTTTTTGCAGCAGCGCGATGCTGGTGCGGTTGAACTCAAACATGGTGTTCCCCCCTTGGAATACATCCAGAGAGTTGCAACCCTCATACCATTCTGCGACGAATCAACCGATTCTGTTCATCGCAGCGTTCGAGCTGGCGTTCAATGTGACCCACAAACTCCGCCGCGATGCATTCCCAACTGATCGCCTCTGCGGTAGTACGCGCCCGATGACCGGCCTTGACCAGGTCAGCGTCGAGCATCCGCTGGCTGGCTTCAATAAAACCGGATTCATCATCAGGTGCTGCGAGTTCGCCGTCTTTGCCAGACGTCACGTGCATATGAGCGGCCGCCATATCAAAGGCAACAACCGGCAAGCCGCTGGCCATGGCTTCAAGGGTCACCAACCCAAAGGTTTCCGTCAGGCTTGGGAACACAAACAGATCAGCAGACGCATAATGCCGAGCCAGTGCCTCACCAGTTTGTACCCCAGCCAGAATCACTTGCGGATATTGCTGCTGAACTTCGGCTTTGAGCGGCCCATCTCCAACCATCACCAACGTCAGATTGGGCTGGCTTTGCTTCAAGGCGCTCCAGGTCTTTAACACCAGTGGAATGTTCTTTTCAGCGGCAATACGGCCTACGTACAGCATCACCTTGCCATCCCCGTCGCCCAACCACTGCTGGCGCAGAGCCGGACTGCGCCGGCGTGGATGAAACAGAGTGCAATCCACCCCGTGAGGCAGAACGTCCACGTTATTGAAACGCGACTGGCGCAGAAAACGGGCGACTTCTTCCGACGGCACCAGGGTGCCGGCCGTACGATTATGGAAACGCCGCAGCCAATTCAGCGTCAGGGTCTTGATCCAGCCCATGCCGTAGTAGCTGCTGTAACGATGGAAATTGGTGTGAAAGGCGCTCAATACCGGAATATTGCGCTGACGAGCCAGTTTCAGGGCCGAATTACCCAAAGGGCCTTCCGTAGCAATGAACACGAATTCCGGCTGAAAACGCTCCCAGGCATCCCTGATGGTATTGGGTGCAGGCAAACCGATTTGCAGGTCGGGATACATGGGAATGGTGACACCGCGACACCATACCTCCTCGATTTCGGGCTTCCAGTCAGAACGCGGACGGGTACGGATTAACTGAATGTGAAACCGCTCCGGGTCCAGTGCACTGATCAATTGGCGCAGGGAGTTGGCCACACCGTTAACATCGGGAACGTAGGTTTCAGTGATGATGCTGATACGAAGCTGGGACATGCCGGTAACGCTCTGACCAAATCAGCAGAGTGTGCCTGCATGGGAATGACACTTTGATGAAGAGCGCCTTCTCAATAACGTTCTTATAGCGCTATGAGAAAATAGCGGAGGTAAGAGACAGGAACAACGAGCGGACACAGCCGAGAAACGACGTGGTTGAGCAGCAGTATTAAGAGCAGTAGAGGTGGTAGCGGTAAAAGGTAAAGGTAGCAGTACCAATAAAGGTGAAACCAAATACAGAAGTTTGGCCGCCTAATGGGCTTGCAAAACGGATTGCCCTACGGCTTTAAAGGCAGCCTTCACTCCCCGATCCACCCATTTGCCCTCACATTCGTCCATACATTCATCAACACATGCGTCCAGGCAGAGGCGAACGACGGGGAAGAAGACCGGAGCCTGAAGCTCCGGTTTCCGGAAGAGTTGCCAGGTTACATCAATGAGCCAGTTCGGCTTCCTTGGCGTCTTCACCCAGCTTGGCCAGACGGTAGCGCAGCTGACGTGGCGTCAGACCCAGCACCTTGGCAGCCATGGTTTTGTTGCCATTGCATTTTTCGATAGCAGCGTGGATATCATCCAGCTCGCTTTCCTGCACACGCTGATAAGGACGGGCGTACAGGGTTTTGAAGTTTGGAACCACCTGGGTCGCCAGCACCTGAGCGATTTGAGCACCCAGACAACGCACCAGATTCAAGTCAACACTGTCGAGTTGCTCGCCACGCAGGTCCATCACCAGTACAGCCAGTACCGACTGACGAATGGTCAGGGGAACCAGCAGGCAACGATCCTGAGCGCTCAGGGAGCAGGAAGCAGCGTTCACGGATTCCGGACGCTCACTGCCTTCCTTGATCACCAGCCATTCGCGGGATTCAAACAGACGGCACAGAGCGTGCTGCACAGCAAAGCTGTAAACACCATTGGAAACACCGGTTGAACAAAACGCAGCCTTGAAGCGGCTTGGAGAATCCGGCATCGCAATGGATACATTACGCAGACCGGAACTTTCGGAAATCAGCATCAACAGGCGTTGGATGCTTTCTTCATCCTGATAACGTCCTTCGATAATGTCAGTCAAACCATTCAGCCACAGTGCAGCGTTAGCCTTTGGTTGGCGATAGTCTTGCATTTCAGCGATCTTATACATGGGCAACTCCTCCTTTACCCCTGCTATCGCAAACTCCATACCAGCTCTTTGCCAATGACGACTTTTTTTACATTTTGAATCACTAGACCGTCGCATTTCGCCATTTTGGTCATAATTCAATCACCTTTTGTCCTAATTCTATCAACCAGAGTGACAATCCTGTCTTTCACACCTGGATTAAAAAATAGATTTATCAATATCAATTTATTGAATTATCAAGTTTGCGCACTTGAATTGCACAACAAGCAATCACAATGACATGAATGCGGTTCAAAAATAGTGCAATCAGG
Organism: Oceanobacter kriegii DSM 6294; assembly: GCF_000422845.1. Classification (GTDB taxonomy): domain Bacteria; phylum Pseudomonadota; class Gammaproteobacteria; order Pseudomonadales; family Oceanobacteraceae; genus Oceanobacter; species Oceanobacter kriegii. The sequence continues at coordinate 75,513 of NZ_AUGV01000016.1, read as the reverse complement.
GAACCCCGCTCACCAAATGCCCCTGACACGTCCGTTCTAGCTAATGAATGCAGAGTAAGAGTGAGCAAAGCAGCAACAGGAAGGGATAGAAGATAAAGAGAGAAAAAGAAAGAGGGATAAATCGAGGGCAACAAAATCAGGCAGCAGATCCAGACCGAATAAAAGAACCGGAGAGCCATCCGCTGCCTTTAAGCTAGCATTGCATTACTTGTTTACACCAGTACTCTGCAATATGGGCAGTGGTATCAAGGCTCAGGCAATTCCCGGATCGTCGTCAGGCAGATACTCTTTCTTCAACCAGCGGGAAAAGAAGCGGCAGGCGTCGTGAGTCGTCAGAATGCCCGCCAGCTTTTCGTTTTTCATCACAATGACGGCGTTGAGGCCTTCCTCCCCCATGCCCGTCAGCACAATATCCAGCCGGGTGTGCAGATCGACCTTGGCAAACCGGCGGCGGCACAAATCACCAGCAACCAGTTCCTCAAAGTCCTGATCTTCATGTCCGGGGCTTTGCGCCAATTTGATGTCTTCGCCGCTTAGCAGTCCCACCACTTGCTTGCCGCCCATCACCGGCAGGTGATGGCATTGATGCTCTTTCATCAGATCGAGGGCTTCGGCAAGTGGCGTACTTTCCTCTACATGTACCGGAAAGGCCGTCATAACTTCGGTGATGGTAGGCATGTGACGCATCGTGTGACTCTCCGAATAGTGTCAGGAACATCTGTTGAATCCGGCGCTAGCTCCGGGGTATTGGATGGGCTAAACCCCAATACGACCCAGGGTTTCGACGATCTGGCGCAGCACTTCCGACAGGGTCGGATGATCCTGCTCAAAATCGAGCGCCAATCGCTGCACGCCTTCGGTCAGTTCGCCGTGATCGGTCAGTTCCATCAACTCGATATCTGCCGCGATCTTACGCAGCATCTCAGCCGACTCGGCATCAATTTTCGGGTTGTCTGCCAATTCCTGATGCAATTGGCCCAGCTGGTCTTTCAGTTCATCCGTCATCATTCACTCCCCTTTTTGCTCGAGTCTAGGCAAGCTTTGCGGGTTTTCCCATGACACAGGCCACGTTTGAGGACTCTGACACAGGTCCGGCGCAAGAATCTGTAACCTTGCCGTTACTTTGGGATGATTTTCGTAAGGGATTGGTTCCGACCGATTCGAGGAATTCTGTCGAGCAGTGTCATCGGGCGACGTGGAACGAATAAAGAAACGCAGAAGGGATGCACAGGCTCGGGGCAGAGAGCCCCGAACTCGCGTTAGTCAATCAGTAGGTTGCCTGACAGAACACCGGCATTTGGCCATCGTGGCCCAGCTCACGCACAGCGGCAAAATTGGCGTAGTCACCAATGTACAGCAGTGGCGCATGACGCAGGTCCAGTCGCAGTAGCTCCGGTGCCAACATGCGCAAGGCGTTCATCAGCATGCTGTGACTGGCGGCCAACGGCACCCAGGCTTCATTTTTACCTGACAAACTTCGCAATACACCTAGCAAGGTGGCCGCACATTCGCCCAAACTGCGGGTGCAATCGAGGTACACCAAATTCAGCGTTTGAGCCAAAGGCAGGTGATAGAAGTTTGCCATGTGGACGACGGTCGGCATCAGGTTTTCAGCAAACAGCTTGATCTTGCGATCCCCTTCCGTCTTTTCAATATCTGTTGAGTCAGGTGCCACAGTTGTATTGAGCAGACGGACTTGCCAGCCTGCTGACGTCGCTGCCGAGGCGGCTATTTGAGCGGGATAGCAAATGCCCAAATTTTGCGCAGCTTCCATTTTTCCTCCGATCGCGCGGCTAACCGCGCAATGTCACTGTTTAGTTTCAATCTAGCAGTGGATACTGCACATGCAGTGCCAAGTGGAGAAAATCGGAGAAAATGGTCAAAAACCCTTACAAATCGAGCAATTCCACCAATACGGTCTTGACGATAAATCCGAGCATGCCCAAGCCCAGTGCAAAAAAGAGCACCGCCATCCCAAACTTGCCCGCTTTTGAGCGTTTTCCCAGATCGTAAATGATGAAGAACATAAAGATGATGAGCACGCCAATGCCAATGGTCATGGCAATATCTTCAAACTGACCGGCGTTCATTCCGCGATCCTCATGTGTTAAAAGGCGCATAATCCTAGCAAACGTGGAATGGGATCGCACTTTCAACCATGACCGACTTTGATCTGTGTATTGTTGGCGCCGGCGTCGTTGGGCTGGCGTTGGCCCGCTCGCTGTCTACGCACTATTCGGTGCTGGTTATCGAACAGCACGACCGCATTGGCAGTGAAACCAGTGCGCGCAACAGCGAGGTGATTCACGCCGGGCTCTACTATCCGGCCAACTCCCTCAAGGAACGGCTTTGCATCCGTGGTCGGAAGCTGCTGTACGACTACTGCCAGACGCACCATGTCGAACACCAGCAAATTGGCAAGCTGATTGTTGCCCCCACTGCGGATCATCCCAAACTGGCAGCACTGGCCAGCAACGCCAAGCGACTGGGTATTCCGTTAACGCTGTTCGACCGTCAGCAACTGCATAAAATGGAGCCTGAGGTTGCTGCAGAGGCTGCGCTTTGGTCTCCCGAGACCGGCATCATCGACAGCCACGGTTTAATGGTGTCGTTGCTCAGTCAAGCGCAGCAACAAGGCGCCACACTGACGTTGAATACCCGCTTCCGCTCTGCGCATCCGGTCAGTCCTCTGGCTTCCAATAGAGCTGGGCAAAAGGAAAAGCAGGGGCACTGGCAGGTCAGCGTCGACACAGCCGATGGGCCATTTGAATTTAGCTGCAACACGCTCATCAATAGCGCCGGGCTCAACGCAGTGGATCTCTATCAGGCGTTGAATACGACACAGCCACCGTCAACAGACCAGTCTGAACAACAAAGCAAGCCAGAACGTGACGAGCCCGAGCTGCAACAGTGGCCAGCACGCGGGCACTATTTCAGCTATCAGGGACGTTCGCCGTTTTCACATCTGGTGTATCCACTCCCTGAGCCGGGACTGGCGGGACTGGGCATCCACGCCACCCTCGACCTCGGCAAGCAATTGCGATTTGGCCCGGACGTGCAGTTTTTAACCCGCTCGCAATATCAGTCAAACCAACGCTACGCTGTGGCTGAAAACCTGAAAGAACATTTTGCCGAAGCCATTCGCCAGTATTGGCCAACGCTCGATTCAACCCGGCTGCAACCGGATTACGCCGGTATTCGTCCCAAATTGAGCGGTCCAGGCATGGCTGCCCGGGACTTTGAAATCCAAACCCAACAGATTCAGCAAGCAACCCTGGTGAACTTGCTGGGCATTGAAAGCCCCGGCTTGACCGCCAGTCTGGCAATCGCCGAGTACGTCACCGAACAGTTGTTAGAAGGCAGAAATATGTGATAAACATCACATAACCAAAAGCGCTTGAACACCCTTAGAACACCATCAAAACCGTGTGAACAGGCGTTAGACGCTTGAACTCCAGAGGTCGCCGCAGGTTTCAGGCGTCGACCTCTGAGACGATTCAAATCCACTAAAGAGTAAATTGTCAGTTTATTTTGACAATTTAGTTATCAAGAAAGCGTATCAAGTAGCGAATCACTGCTAGCCTGAAATGACACAATTGCGTGTAATCCAATTCAGGAGTTCAGATGATCTACCCCTTGCCGAAAGCAGTAATGGCAGATGTATACGAGGGACACGTGAGTACCATTTTATCTGACAAGGTCAGCATTCCGATTGCTTGTGACCGCTGCGACTGTGAAACCGAATACAGCATTCAGACGCTGAAAACGCTGCCTTCCATCAGTTGTGGGCACTGCGGCCACACGCGCAAATTCAGTCAGGCTGAATTTGAGGTGCTGAAACAGTTTTTGATTCAGGCGGGATTCCACTTTTCCAACTGATTGCGTTTACTCCTTTCTACCAACCCGACACAATTCTGAATCGCTTAACTCACCCGCTGGCAACCCATTGCCTGCGGCAAGGATGATGGACCCGATAGCCATGGAAACCCGGCTTATTCCTGCCGCAGCGCATTCGCCCAACCGCCCTAAAAACCCACAAACCATTGATAAATAAGCTATTTTGTTTTTGGCACCACGTTTGCTTTCTATCAGTATCGGCGAACTTGGGCACTTTCTAGAGGTAGTAGCTACTAGGTACCAGACGCCGTTCCGTATGACGCTGGAGACTGACGATGTTACTGGGCTCACTAACCAACTATCTGCAAAATCAGGGACCGCTGACAAGCAGCACGGAAACCGATGCTGCAACAGCTGCCGTGGCCGCAAGCCAGAGTAACGAAGCCGGTGCCGAGCAGGCCGCCAACAGCGACTATCAGCCATCCACCCGCGCCATTCTGATCAGCGCCATTGCCACCGATTTTGATGTCGCCAACCTCAAGCCAGAACAGCTGTCCGAGCTGCAAACCAACCTGCAACAGTATGGACTGATCAACCAGAAAGACCTGCTGGCGTTCTCCCAATTGCGCGCCCATATGAGCAACAGCGAAACCTCATCGCTGGAAAGTCTGGATACCATGGTGTCGCAGGAGCAGGGCTACCAGAACCAGCAGTCGGCCAAACGATTGCAGGCGTTGTTCCAGAACCTGGCATCGGCACGCACCAGCAATAACCCGGAAGCGGCATAAAGCCTCTCTTGCCATTGCCGACCTATTCCTGACTGCCTGCTGGTTTCACGTCCTTTAACCGCCTCTATTTTGCTCTTATTCCCCTGTTTTATCACTTCACTCTGCTACTCCCGCCAATCTCTCCTGTTGGCCTCTTTCTCCCTGTAGCGCGGATCGCTTTCGCCTTTTACTGCGGGTCGCTTTCTCCCTTTACCGTGGGTCGCATTCGCTCCGGAGGCTTTCACCCGATTGTCACTCACCGTTCAAGTAACTGTCATACAGCCAGCGCAGAGTAAGGAGTCAAATACAGAGAATGTAGCGACCATGACAGAGCAATTGCAGCGCGTCACCATTGTGACTGAAACCTTTGCCCCGGAGATCAACGGGGTGGCCCACACGCTGACCCAGTTGGTAGAAGGCATGCGCGCTCGCGGCATCATGGTGCAAGTGATTCGTCCACGGCAGAACAAGCAAGACGTTTCTTGCTCGGAAGAGAACCTGCAAACCGTCACCCTGCCCGGGATGCCGATCCCCGGCTACAAGGAGCTTCGGTTCGGTGTGCCGTTCACCGGTCGAATCAGCCGCGCCATCAAGCAATTCGCCCCCACCGCGGTATACGTCGCCACCGAAGGGCCGATGGGGTACTCCGCCGTGCGGGCAGCCCGCAAAGCCGGTATCCCGGTGTGGAGTGGCTTTCACACCAACTTTCACCAGTACATTGAACACTACCGCCTGCGCGGCCTGGAGCGACTGGCGTATCGCTATCTGCGCCATTTCCACAATCAGACCCACGGCACCCTGGTGCCTACCCGTATCCAGCGCGATGAACTGGATGCCCACGGCTTTCACAATGTGCGAGTGCTATCCCGTGGGGTGAACAGCGATATGTTCACACCACAGAAGCGCAGCGCCGCCTTGCGCAAAGCCTGGGGCGTCAGCGATCAGGACCTGGTGCTGTTGTACGTCGGCCGTATCGCCGGTGAAAAAAACATGGATCTGGCACTGGCGGCCTATCGCCGCCTGCGCAATAGCGACGAACGCGTTCGTATGGTGCTGGTGGGAGATGGCCCCGAGCTGCCCCATATAAAAGAGCAATACCCGGAAATCATTTGCTGCGGCATGCGCCGTGGTGACGATCTGGCAACACACTATGCCAGCGGCGATGTGTTCCTGTTTCCCAGCAAGACAGATACGTTTGGCAATGTGGTTACCGAAGCACTCAGTAGCGGCCTGGCCGTGGTCAGCTTCGACTACGCCGCAGGCCATGAGCACATCGTTTCTGGCAAAAGCGGCATGCTGGCACCGTTTGGAGAAGACGAGGCCTTTATCCAACAGGTCGAAATGCTCTCTGACAGCCCTAACCTGCTGACCAATATTCGTCAGGAAGCTCGCCGCCACGCGGAAGGCATTTCCTGGAACAGCATTGTAGATGAGTTTGTTCTGCGCCTTGGTTGCGCCCCTACAAAGGTAACTCAAAATGGCAATCGCAAAGCAGTTACACCCGAAGACAGCGCTACTGTTCAATAAGGCAGACCGCCTCGAACTGAGCCTCTGCCAGTGGATGAACCAACTGGGTTACCACCGCAGCGTACGGCTGTTTTTCAAAGGCATCAGCCGCGCAGGCGATGGTGTGTTCTGGTACTCGCTGGCACTGATGCTGCCACTGGTTTACGGCATTGAAGGGCTTGAGGCTCTGGGCCACATGGCCGTACTTGGACTGCTGTGCGTGGGTATTTACAGCCAGTTGAAAAACCGTCTGGTACGCCAACGGCCGTTTATTTCGTTTGATGCCATTCAGGCCCACACGGCTCCGCTCGATCTGTACAGTTTCCCGTCCGGCCACACCATGAACGCGGTGAACTTTGCCACCCTGATTTGCTGGTTCTTCCCGGAACTGTTCTGGTTGGTTGTGCCATTTGCTGCTCTGGTTGCGGTTTCACGGGTGGTGCTGGGCATGCACTATCCGACCGACGTGGTTGTCGGCGCAGCGCTGGGATTGTTGTTAAGCCTGGGATCGTTTCTGATTTGGCCTGCGGGGATGTTTGCTTCTATCAGCCTCTAAGGTTCCAAGATAACAAGCACCGCAAAAACAAAAACGCCCGGGCGTTTTTCTGTTTAAAACAAACAGCCCTGTGCCGGATTCTGTTCCGGGTGACGAGCACCTATGCCCAGCAACCGCACCTGCTTGTCCTGTCGTTTTAGCGCCGACCGGAGCATGCTCTGGAATCCTTCCAAATCCGCATTCACATGGCAGTCAGCCAGCGTGGTTTGGGTAAAATCGGCAAATTTCACCTTCACAAACGGCTGCAAGCGCTCCTGCTGCCACCCGGCTTGCACCACCCGCTCCTGCCAGCGTTGCCACAGCAACGGCAGCTGGTTCAGGCATTCGTCTTCGGTACCCATGTCCTGACTAAAAGTGCGTTCAACACTGACGCTTTTACGCACTCGTTCAGGCTTTAACGGCCGCTGATCAATACCACGACAGCGGTCGAACAGCGTCGCCCCCATGCGCCCGTAGTGATGAATCAGATGGGCCAATGTCAATTCCTTGAGCTGGGCACAGGTGCGAATGCCGTCGGCATTCAAACGTTCTTCCAGTTTTGGCCCCACACCGGGAATCGCCCGCACATCAAGGCCATCGACAAATTCAGTAACTTTCTCCAACGGCACCCATGTCACGCCATTGGGCTTGTTGTAATCACTGGCCACCTTGGCCAGAAAACGATTGGGGGCAACACCAGCAGATACCGTCACGCCAACCTGCTCGGCCACTTGCTTGCGAATGATCTCAGCCACTTGCAGCGCTGACGCTGGTTCGGCCACTTCGAGGTAGGCTTCGTCAATGGACACCTGCTCAAACACCACCGCATGCTGGCGAATGATGTCCATAATGGCGACGGACGCCTGCTTGTACTTTTGCATATCGCCGCGCACCAACTGCAACGACGGGCACAGCTTCAGCGCCTGTGCCGAAGGCATGGCCGAGCGCACACCGTATTGCCGAGCCACATAGTTGCAGGTTGCAATCACACCCCGGCCAGAGGGGTCTCCGCCAATGGCCAATGGCAATTGAGCCAACGCCGGGTTGTCGCGCATTTCAACGGAGGCAAAAAAGCAGTCGCAGTCGATATGAATTACTTGTCTTTGGATCGGGTTCATCCGCGGCTTCTCTCGAAAGAGCAATACTGTATAAAAAAACAGTACCAGAGATTTTCCCCGTTGAACATCCCGATCAGCCCGCAATTTTCGCCTTTAAGCGCCGATTTGGCCTCTTGTTCCATAGCAACAGCGTGCCGGCAGTGGTAGCCTGCTGATTGAAACAGAAGGAATAACACGTGACTGATATCCAAGCATTTGCAACCGCTATTGAGCGCCCTGACCACCCATTTGCCGACACCCTGGCCTTTATTGAAGCCAACTATGAATTTACCGCCTCCGGTTTCCAAAACGGCGACCTGCGCAACGAAGCCGACCAGAACCAGGGTTCCTGCAAGGTACTGGCGTTGGCGGAACTGGCCGGATTCAGCAGCGAACAGGCTCTGAAATGCTTTGGTGAACACTACCGTGATGTGGTTGAAAGCCCGCAAGGCGACAGCCACCAGAATATTCGCCAGCTGCAACAACATGGCCTCGACGCGGTCCGTTTTGATTCCTTTCCGCTGGTTGCCAAACAGGAGAGCTGAGCTCGCGAATGGAACTCAGAACCGGCATGGTGCCGTTAACCACCATTCAGCTGGACAGTACCGATGCTGAAGTCCTTGATCAGGAACTTCAGCGTCGCAAGAACGAAGCGCCGGCCTTGTTTAACGGTCTGCCAAGTCTGCTGTCATTGGCAGACTATGATGAAGAATCACTGCCCGCAGAGCAGTTGACGGCATTGGTTGAATGCCTGCGTCAGCATGGTCTGGCAGTCATTGGCGTCCGCAGTTGCCCAGCGCACCTGCAACCTGCCTGTCAGCAGTTGGCACTGGCCGATTTCGGCAAGCAAAGCGCCGGGCGCTCCCGCAAAGCCGCGGTAGAAGAGCCTGCCAATAACGCCAACAGCACCGAAGCAGCCAGCGATTCAGAAACCGCTAACGCCGAAACAAACGAAGCAAGCGCTGCCGAATTGCCCATCGCCTCGACGACCCGGGTCCATCAGGGCAACGTGCGCTCTGGCCAACAACTGTATTTTGATGGTGACCTGTTCATCATCGGTATGGTCAGCGCCGGGGCTGAAGTGCTGGCTACCGGCCATATTCACGTACTGGGCGCGCTGCGCGGCAAAGCCCTTGCCGGGGTTAAAGGCTCACCGGACGCTACCATCAGTTGCAGCCGGTTTGATGCCCAGCTGGTCGCCATTGCCGGTCAGTATCAATTGTTTGAAAATGAACACGCCCTGATGAACCAGAGTGTGCTGGTCAGTTTGGAAGACGATCAGCTGGTCATTCGTGGCGCCGAGAAATAAGTAACCAACAGCAGAACTATCAGGACACCCATCGTGGCAAAAATCATCGTAGTGACCTCGGGTAAAGGCGGGGTCGGAAAAACTACCACCAGTGCGGCATTTGCCTCGGCGCTGGCTTTGAAGGGACACAAAACCGTCGTCATCGACTTCGATGTGGGTCTGCGTAACCTTGATCTCGTCATGGGCTGCGAGCGCCGTGTGGTTTACGACTTCGTCAACCTGATTCAGGGAGAGTCGACCCTCGGCCAAACCCTGATCAAGGACAAGAAGCTCGACAACCTCTATGTGCTGCCGGCCTCACAAACCCGCGACAAGGACGCGCTCAGCCACGAAGGGGTTGAGAAGGTTCTGAACGAACTGTCCGAGTCCTTCGACTACATCGTCTGTGACTCACCGGCCGGTATTGAGCACGGTGCCCAGATGGCGCTGTACTTTGCCGAAGAAGCCATCATCGTCACCAACCCGGAAGTGTCATCAGTACGCGATTCCGACCGCATCATTGGCATTTTGCAAAGCAAGTCACGCCTGGCTGAACAAGGCAAGGCGGTGAAAGAGCACCTGCTGCTGACCCGATACAACCCGGAGCGGGTTGAGCGTGGCGAAATGCTGTCGGTACAGGACGTCGAAGAAATTCTGGCGATTCCGCTGCTGGGTGTGATTCCGGAATCCGAAGCGGTTCTGAAAGCCTCCAACCAGGGTGTTCCTGTGGTGCACGATTCCGAGAGCGACGCCGGCCAGGCCTACGACGACGCGGTATCTCGCTACCTTGGCGAAGACCGTCCTCACCGCTTCCTGGAGAAGCAGAAGAAGAGCTTCCTGAAGCGCGTATTTGGAGGTTGATATGAGCCTGATGGATATTTTTCGCAAGGAGCAGAAAAGTAGCGCATCGGTTGCCAAAGAACGCCTGCGGGTGTTGGTGGCCCACGACCGCTTGCGTCACAACGGCCCTGACTACCTGCCTCAGCTGGAACGCGACATTCTGGAAGTGATTCGCAAGTACGTTGAAATTGGTGAAGACGACGTGTCCGTGCAACTGGACAACCAGGGCCAGACCTCGATTCTGGAACTGAACGTCACCCTGCCAGACCGCAAGGACTAACACCGCCTCGCCCTGCTCTCGCACCTGCCGGATTCTGAACTAGACTTCAGGAACACGTCCGGCAGGAGCCACCCTATGGCCAGTTCTTCCCCGCAACGCATTGCCCTGCAACACATTCTGGTTCGCAACCGCCAGCTGGCCGAGCAGCTTCATGGTGAATTGATGGCTGGTGCCGAATTCAGCGCCATCGCACGGGAATACTCGGTGTGCCCGAGCGCGACCAATCAAGGAATCTGCGGCAGTCTGCCGCTGGATGATTTACCCACTGCCGTGTTGGCGGCACTGGCACCGTTGGAAAACGATCAAGACCCGGCAAACAGCCTCTACCCTGCGCCGATAAAAAGCCATCATGGCTTCCACTTGCTGAAAGTCACCGAACGACTTCAGCGTGCACTGCTGACAGAAGCCGAGGAAGTCTGAGCTTCACTCGGCTACTGTCATACATCTCAGCTGGCTCAGCAGTCTTCCGTGCCAGCCGTCAGCCCTCTCTCAACCCTGACAGAGACTCAAGCACTTCCAGAAACGCCATGCAGGCGCCGAGGTCTGCCGATTCGTCCATGGTGTGGTAACCGGTGGTCGGAATTTGCAAAGTAGTCCCGTCCACCAGCCCATTCGATGCCGACACAATGCGCCCCAGCTCGGTACTGCCAAGCGACTTTTCCGGTTTTCCTGCCGCCAGTAATTCGCGGTTTTGCTGCTCGATGTACTTATCCTTGAAGCTCACCTGCAAGCCCAATTTGTCGCACACCGACATCAACTGCTCGGTCATCGAACGGTTAAATGCGGCGTTGGCATCGCGGTTACGCAATACCAGCTGCTGCTGATTCGCGGCCGCAATATCGGCATACGGACTGGTATCGACCACCACCAGCTGGTTGGTGGAGCCGCCAAACCGACGGAACCACTCCAGCAAGTAACGCCAGCTTTTACCGGCTTCTTCCTGCGCGGTAAAAAACGCCGTGCCCTGGAAACCACGCTCGAACAAATACACCAGCATGGCGGCCGTCAGCACGTTATCCAGCTGCCCCCAAAGACGTCCTTCTTCCACCCGCAGGCGATCCTGAAACGCCACTGGCGTACCGGCCACCAGATGCGATAAACCATCCAGTTCAAAGATCAGGTTGTTGCGGTTAGGGCAAATATAGGCATTGCTGATGTGTCCCTGACCGCGGTACATACCCGACCACGGGTCGTAGGCGTAAACGCGCTCATCGGCAAACCGATCCACAATTTGCATCATCAGCTCTTCGGATACCGAGTTGCCCAGCAAGTCAGAACGGGCACCGGCCACAAACGCAGCGTACTGGAATTCATTGGGGCCGGTACACACCAGCCCATGACGGTCGATATGAGCCGAGAACATCAGCGACATAGGGTCATTCCCCTGCGCCACCAACAGCCCTTCATACCAGGTTACCCTGGCGCCCCGATCTTCCAGCTCCCGCTGTAAAACGCGGAAGAACGCATGCTCATGGCCCACTACCGAAGGGCAGCGGATCAGGCTTTTCAGTACGTCAACCAGTGACGATGGCAAGGTGTTCAATGGTGTAAAAATGTCCTTGGAATTGGGTTAGCCGTAATCCGGGTAGTCAACATCAAAGCCCAGCATGTCCTGCAGACGACGCTTTTCCAGATAGGCTTCGGCACGGCGCTTCTTGCGCTCGTAGTCGGGGCTGCGCTGGCGCATGCGGCGCTTGGGTTCTTCGTCGAAATCGTTTTGTTCGTATTCTTCAAATTGCTTGGCCATGACCATTCCTCTTTTGCTGATCAATAACGCCCTGGAAACTGCCTGACGGCATAAATTGCTATTTACTCCTCCGCCTGATCGATGACCAACAAAAGTTTCAGATCGACAGGACAACAAAATTTCGCTGTCTTGCCGGCCAACAAGGCACGAAACTCGCGCGCCTTTTGTTTCGTTGCCCGGAGCCGACAGCCGCCCCATGCAAGACTCGTTGTTCGACGCCATTGCCAATGACCTGCGCCAAACAGGCCTGTCGGTGGTACGCCTGAAAGATGTCAGCGTCGCCACAGACACCACCGAATGCCTCGCCAGCCGCCTGTTCAAACGTCTGATGCAGTTGCAATCCCATCAAATGGAAAGTGCTGGCACCGGGCGTTTGCAGGAACACCAGCTCAATGAGCGCGTGCGCCGCGACAAGATTCACTGGTTGAGCCGACAGGATGACGCCGAATCCTGTTGGTTGAATTTTATGGATGAAATGCGAGTCGCCATGAACCGCCGCCTGCTGCTGGGGCTGTTCAGCCATGAATGTCATTTTGCCCACTACCAGCCCGGTGCCTTTTACAAACGCCATCTGGATGCCTTCAAGGGCAAGTCCAACCGCATGCTGACCACGGTGTTTTACCTCAACCCGGAGTGGCATCTGGCCGATGGTGGCGAGCTGGTGGTATATGAAAGCGAGCACAGCGATGCCGTACGGGCGGTACTGCGGCCGGAATTCGGCACGCTGGTGACCTTTTTGAGCGAAGAGTTTCCTCATGAAGTGCTGCCTGCCAAACGCGATCGTTACAGCATTGCCGGCTGGTTCCGCATCAACACCTCAGTGAACGGGGTCATTGATCCGCCACGCTAAAATTAATCCGGCTCCAGCCGATACAGCGACTAGGCTTAAAGAATCCCCCAAAGGGATGGCCCCGCGATCGCATGACTCTGGAGTACTTTATGAATTGGTCCAACCTCGGCCTCACAAGCAAAATCCTCTTGCCTACTGCCCTCACGGCGGTACTTATGCTGGTGCTGTCGTACGTGCAAATCAGCAGCATGGGGCAAGTTGCCAGGGAATATGGCCAGATCAACACCGAGTACCTGCCGGCCATCGGCCTGATTCTCAACGCCGACCGCGACCTCTACCAGGCCAAACTGGCCGAACGCAGCATGGCGCTGGGGATGACCGACGAGTCACTCAAGGGCGAGCATGACGAAAACGTACAACAGGTATTCGACCGCATCACCAAAGTCAAATCCCTGCAGGTGAGTGACGGTATCCGCAAACAAGCCGATGCCTTTTTGGCGGCGTTTGAACAATGGCGGCAGCAGAGCAGTCAGTTTGTTACTGCACTGGAGCAAGGCCGCTTCAACCGCCAGCAAGCCCAAACCATCACCACAGGGCAGCTCGACAGCCAGTTCGGTGCGGTTCGGGATCTTCTCGACAAGCTGGGTGAAATGGCCAGCAAGGAATCACAAGCCCAGAATGCCCTTGCTACCGAGCACCGTGAATCGGCCATGACCACCATTCTGACGCTGGTTGGTCTGGCCCTGCTGATGGTGGTGGTATTTGCCGTCACCTTCCCCAAAGCCATCACCAAACCGGTACGCACCATGAGCGATGCGCTGGAAAAACTGGCCAAGGGCCAGGGTGACCTGAACGCTCATATGAACCTGAAATCCGCCGACGAGCTGGGTGTTATGGCGCAGCATTTCAACGACTTTATGGACAACCTGCGGGCCATGATTGGCAACATTCGTCAGGAGTCCGATGGCGTTGCCAATACCACCGAACGACTGCAAGCCAGCGCCTCCGACAGCCAGAACATCAGCATGGAATATTCATCGGCGATGGACATGGTAGCCACTGCCAACGGTCAAATGGGCCTCGCCATTCAGGAAGTATCCATCAATACCCAGCAGGTCTCTGAAGAGACCAAAGCCTCTGAAGATACTGCGCAAATGGTCGCCCAGGAATTTGCCAAAGCCATGGAAGAGCTACGCATTCTGGTGCAGCGAGTGGACGACTCCGGCGAAGTTATTCAGGCCCTGGAAGCCGAAACCACCAATATCGAATCGGTGCTGGACGTGATCAAGGGCATTGCCGAACAGACCAACCTGTTGGCGCTGAACGCTGCGATTGAAGCGGCCCGCGCCGGTGAGCAAGGCCGTGGCTTTGCGGTGGTGGCCGACGAGGTACGAACGCTGGCCAGTCGAACCCAACAGTCCACCGGCGACATCAACGAGATGATCGAACGTCTGCGTGCAGGAGTCGGTCGTGCGGTGGGTGCTATGGAAGAAAGCCAGAACAAAGCCGAGCAAACCGTGGTTTTGGCCAGCCGTTCGCAGGAAAACATTCAGACGATCTCTGGTTCACTGGTAAACATCAGCGACCGCATCATCCAGATTGCCTCCGCCATTGAAGAGCAAACCTCAGTGATCGGCCACATCAACGACAACCTCACCTCGGCCAAGGCCATGAGCGAGCAAGGCAACCAAAGTGTGAATACAATGAAGGAAGCCGTTGGCGACCTGAAATCCCGCGCCAGCCGCCTCAACCAGCAGGTATCCGGCTTCCGCTTGTAAGTGGTCTTCCTTACCCACTAGGGAGCAAGGACGAGGGAACAAAGACGAGGGAGCTTCGCTCCCTCTGGTATTAACTACCGGGGCCAATCCTATTTATTTACATCCACAATCACCCGCCCACGCACCTGTCCAGCCATCAATCTGCCTGCAGTATCAACCACCTCTGCCAAACCGATTTCATGACTGATGCCGTTGAGCATGTCGTCGCTGACCAATTGCTCCAGCCGTCGCCAGGCCTCAACCCGGTCGGCTTTCGGACGCATCACACTGTCGATGCCCGCCAGCGTCACTCCGCGCAGAATAAACGGCATCACCGTCGCCGGCAGCTCGGCCCCTTGTGCCAGACCGCAGGCCGCGACCGTGCCGCCATAACGGGTACTGGCCAGCACATTGGCGAGGGTATGAGACCCGACCGAATCCACCGCCGCCGCCCAGCGTTCTTTCTGGAACGGCTTGCCGGGTTCTGACAGCTCAGTACGATCAATAACCTCGGCCGCTCCCAGTTGCTTCAGGTAATCGGCTTCTTGTGGCCGTCCGGTTGAGGCCACCACCCGATAACCCAGCTTGGTCAGCAAACCAATGGCAAAACTGCCTACCCCACCATTAGCTCCGGTTACCAAGACATCGCCGCTGGCGGGAGTAATACCGTGATTTTCCAACGCTTGCACACACAACATGGCGGTGTAGCCCGCCGTACCAATCGCCATGGTTTGTCGGGCTGCAAGCCCCGCAGGCTTATGAATCAGCCAGTCACTGCTGAGCCGAGCCATGCCCGCCAGCCCACCCCAGTGCACTTCACCGACGCCGAAGCCGTTCAGCAGTACTTCGTCGCCAACGGCAAATTCATCACTACTGCTGGCGCTCACCGTGCCGACCAGGTCGATACCCGGCACCATCGGGAAGCGGCGCACCACAGGGCCTTTACCCGTGATGGCCAAACCATCCTTGTAGTTCAGGGTGGAATACTGCACCTGAACCTCAACATCGCCGTCGGGCAAGGCGTCGCGAGACAGCGATACCAGCTCAGCCCGATAGCCGTCGTCGTCCTTGTTGATTTGCACCGCCTTGAAGACAGAATCCGGGGTAGCGTTCATAACCCACTCCTGTTGTGTTGTTGGATTGTGGTGTTTTGAGGTCTGATGTTTTCAGATCCAGCGCGTAGCGCTATTTATTTAGACCGACCGTCTTTTAATTTTTCAAAAAATACCCCGTCTTTGCGGAGCCGATCATTCCGGCAAAAGCAAGGCAGGTATTGCGTATATCAAGTGGCTTGCGTTCATAACGTCACGTCACAACCTCATGACTTTACGGGTTCAAACTGCCAACAAACCACTGATGCCAACGGTGCAGTGGCTCGGCGCTTTGCTCCAGTCGGGCCCGCATCACCGCGCCTTCCCAACCAATCCAGAATACGTGAGCCAGTGTCTCTGCGTGTTCGATGCCCGCCGCCTCAAGACATTGGGCCACCTGTTGCTCCCAGCTTGCCAGAATCTGCTGCAACGGTGCTCTGAGACTTTCGGGTAACTGGTTCACCTCTTGTCCGAGGTTACCCACCAGACAGCCACGTTGATACTGATGTTTGGCCATCCACTCAGCCGCGTTGTTTACAAAGCGCTGCAGACGTTGCAATGGCGCCAGCTGCTGGCACTCAAAGCTGTCCGCCAACAAGCGCTCGAACGAGCGGCCATAGTGCTCGACCACCGCGTGTACGTAGGCTTCCTTACTCTCAAAGAAGTGATAGAACGAGCCTTTTGGCACCCCCACCCGCTTCAGTAGCTGGTCCAGTCCGGTGGCACTGAAGCCTTGGGCAGTAAGAACTTCCACCCCACTGCGGATCAGCAATTGGCGGGTTTCCGCTGCACTGCGGCCGTCCTTTGGCGGACGTCCCCGCCCCCGTTTCAGGGTCTGGGCCGATTCTATGCTGCGGTTGCTGGATTGGTTACTGCTGTTGGCGCTCATAAATAGCGAACTCAAAGCCTGATTCAGTGACTGATCGCAAATATAGACCGATCGTCTTTTAATAATCAAGAACGCAACGCACAAACACATTTCATGGCGACCGGAACGACACCAGCTCGAATTGCACCGAACCGCCCTTGAACATCGCCAGATCCATTGGCTCATTACGCTCTAATCGCACCAGCCCAACCCCGGGCGCGTACCATTCTTTCTGGGTAACTTCGACTTCCTGATAGCCCAGCCGCGGATCGGCGTACAAGCCAATCAAGGCCCGTCCTTCCAGTAGAATGCAGTTGTCGAACCTGCCTGCTGGCGTAGCAAGCGTGATGCCTTCTTCCACCAGTTCAAACGTCAGCTCAAAGCCATTGCTGGCACGGTTCCAGGCCACATGACTCTGGGTGCTGTGCAACAGATACGGGCGAGTCGGCATGTTCCAGCTGATGCCGTGCTGCAAAACGTCCAACGCCGGTATCGTCAAAAGTGGCTCGGTGCGCAGCCTCGGCCGGTACTCAATCAGATTCTGGACGCCCAGCTGCATGACCCCTTCGTCGGTCACGCTGTAGAAATAGCGAGTGCCATCGCTGGTGTAGCGAGCAAACACCGGAGCAGAATCACCCTCCAACAGGTCGTTAAAATAGTCTGTCGACGCCACGGCACGGGTTTCAACATCAAAGCGCCGAATATGGGTCGCCGTGACAGCCTCGGCATCGCCAAAGCGTTCTTCAACCGCTTCGGACACCCGTTCGGTCACCTGATAGGACCAGTGATACCCCGGTTGCAACGGAAACCAGCCATGCGGTTCAGAAGGCGAAGAACAACCCGTCAAGACGCCACACATCAGTCCCAGCCCCAGCAACAATATCCGACGCATCATGTTATTTCTCCGGTAGGGCTGGATCAGGAACCGGAACAAACTCCAGCTCAATCGGCTTGTCGCCCAGCTCCATCCGGAAACGCTTCACCTCGGGCAGGTCTTCGGTACTGCGCTTGAGGCCCAACTGCAAATTACCGGCCTTGGCTCGCCGCATGGCACTTTCCACCTTGGCATGAAGTTCCTGCGAATACGGCTGGCGATAGGCCCGAGGCACGTCCGCTAACTGATTATTGGCGAGATCGGTGGCCCAAAGGTAGATAGCGCCTTCGGTACCCGCCACGTCGTCGGGCTCTTCGATCACGGAATAGTGCAGCAGAAACTTGTCTGGCAAGGCGGTGCTGGTTGGCCAGCCCTGACTTTGCTTCCAGCCTTCATAACTGGCCCAGAACAGCAGCCCGCTCAGCAAGACCAGCAGCAACTTGGGACCGGCTTTCCAGCGACTGTAGAGCAGCGCCAGAATTAACAGCAGCGTCACCACCAGATAGGCCAGTACCAGAATCAGAAGGGTTTCAGTCATGCTGTACTCCGCTGTCGAAAAATCTGCTGTCCATCGCTTCACTCCTCAGGCGTATGGCGCCCATGTGTGTGTTGGCCGGCATCATTTGTTCTGCCCCTGCACCAGGCGCTTTTGCAGTTCATTGATATTGGTTACCCGACCATCGGGCAATATGGTGAACCGAAAGGCTGTGATTTCATCGCCTTCCTTTTGCAGCTCTTTGGTGTTGTAAAACAGCACTTTCATACGAGGGTTCACCTCCGCCAGATAGACGGTAACCGGCACCGTCGCAGCATTCGTACTTGAACCTTCAAGCGTCGAGATACCGCCTGATTGCTGGGTTTTGAAGTAATGCAGGTTAACGATGTACTCCCCCGGCGGCCGACCACGCAGGGTCAGCACTTCCTGATTCAAGGGGTTATCGATCACGGTGCCATTGACCACCTGGGTGTCGTTAATCATGCCGCGGTCATCTCGATCAAGGTGCATCAGCCCCGACTGCGGTTGCTTGTAGTTCACCTGCATGCCGTCCGGCCCGGCCATCCAGATATCTATGTCGTTGGGATTACCATCAGGCCAACTGACGGTGATCAGAAACTCCGCCTTTGGGTCAATAATGCCGGTTTGCGCTGGCGGGTTTAGCAGCACCAGCGCAATCAGAAACAGGAAGGTGAAGGTCAGCAAGGCGTTGAACAACAGGTCGGTGAATGGGTCGATGTCCGCCTGCTGGTGACGGCGAAACAACGCCATCAGCGGCCGCTCTCGCCAGAAGGGCGTTCACCCAACTGGCCCAAACACAAGGTGTCGACCACCAGCTGATCCGCCGCCCGATCCAGCAACAAACACTGGCCACCCAACAACATACTGCAAACCAATCCCACCAGCGTGGTGTTCATCGCCACACCCATGCCGGTGGTCATTTGCTGCATCAGTTCCTTGATGTCGGAGGTATCGAGGTTTTCGAGCCCCGACACCGAACCCAGCATCAGGATGAACCCGACAACCGTGCCCAATAATCCTAATTTGACCAGCACCCCGGCCAGAAACCAGGCGGTTTGATGACTGCCCTTGGCCCGCTCCGCCAGCACTTCGGCAGCGATGGCGTTTTCAGCATCGTCCGGCCCCAATACCTGCAAGTAATCACTGCCGAGCCGTCCAGGCTGCGACGCCGCAGAAGACGAGCCTCTGACACGCGGCAAGGCGTCAAACTCGCGGGACAGCCACCATGCCCGGTAGCCGCAGTAAGCGCTGCTGCCGATAAACAACAGCAAAGCCACCGAACTGATGCGGGTAACGTCCTCTGCCAGCAGCTTGCCCAGCAGACCGAGGTCCAACAACAACCAGCCCGCAAAAAGCATCACTATCAGGCTTTGCAGCCAAAGCAAAAAGGTCATCAGGGATGAGTGTTGTGCCATCGTCGCTCCACCATAGCCCAGCGCTGCTGTATCAGAAGCTCATGCTAAGCGTAGAAGGAAACCAACGTCACCGGTACGTTAGCAGCAGTTGGCAGGACAACAAGGGACGACCGCGGGGGTCAAAAGTAGCAGGTGTGACGGCTGAGCAGCCGTCACAGAGGGCGTCTTATTCAGGCAATTGCAGTGCCAGAATACGGCGTTTTTCTTCTTCGCTCAGGGTCAGTTCGCCATCGTGATAGTTGGCAAAACGACGCATCGAGAAATTGAACTTGCGAGCAAACTTGCGGCTACGCGGACACAGATAACGGGTAACCCCGGTATCAATCCAGATCACCTGATCGGCATTCGGTTGGGCGAACACGTTACGCAAGTGGCAATCGGAAAAGATCACGCCGGCGTCACGCATGGTGCGCAAGTCATCAATCACCCGGTCCAGCCACTGCATGCGTTGCGCTTCGCTTACTTCGCCAGACTGGAACCAGCTCAGCATTTCCACCGCTTGCCGGGCCGCCAGGTCTTCCATCAGGTAGTAACCCAGGTAACGATACTTGTAGCCCGGCACCAGGCCGATGCCCACTTCGTGAATACGCGCGACTTCAATGCCCAAACCGGCCAGCAGCTGATTGCCTTTTACTTCCTTGAACAAGCGGCTGCGAGCCCAGAAGGTTTTGAAGTATTCATGCCAGCTACGGGCCTTGATGAACTTCAATACACTGCGGCCATCGTCCGCCATCAGTACCGTCGAAGGCGTGTGGTCGATAATCAAGGGGCCGGTAGACCGAACATGCTGACGACCACTGGTCGGCTGTTCGGCCTGAACCGTCAGAAAGGTCTGGAATATGCCCACACCCGGGAGGGAAAACTGCGTTAAATTCATACTGGTTGCACCTGACCCATCCATGGGCATTGTCATTCGGATATTTCATCAAATTGTAATAAGGCCGAATGGGGCAACAAAATTAAAATCCGGGAACATTTATTCCCAATATAAACAACAATTACATCGCTAAAAAACGCTCAATTTCCTTGCTATTAAACTGGGCGCCTGTACATCAAGGCTGTATATCCATCAGAAAAGTCACCGGCCCGTCGTTCAGCAGCGACACCTTCATATCGGCACCAAAACGGCCATTGGCGACGGTAACCGACTTGGAAGCCTCAGCAGAAAAATACTCGTACAAACGCTCGGCATGATCCGGCTTGGCGGCGGTCGAGAACCCCGGTCGCATGCCCTTGCGAGTATCGGCAGCGAGGGTGAATTGCGAGACCACCAACAATTCACCGGCAATGTCCTTCAGACTCAGATTCATACGGCCATCGGCATCCGAAAAAATCCGGTAGCCCAACACCTTGTGCAGCATTTTATCGGCAACGGCTTCGGTGTCTTCCGGCTCAACCCCTAACAGCAACATAATGCCCTGGCCAATTTCTCCAACGGTTTCACCATCCACCACCACGTTGGCATGCGCCACCCGCTGAATCACACCTTTCATTGGTTATTCCTCACAATTTCAATCATCCAAACACCGCTCCCTTGCTATTTACCGTTAAGGGAACAAAGATGGTCTACAGCAGACACATTTACTCATCAGAGACCTTCTGCAGGAGCTAACATGACACGCTTTCTACTGCTTTTTCTAACACTGGTTAGCTTTAATGCCATCGCCACAACCCAGGTGTATGTGACCCGCGATGCCGAAGGCAATCTGATCTTCAGCGACCGCCCCAGTGCCGACGCCGAAACCCACGAAGTGGAAGCGCTGCCCACGGTGCCAGCCTTCAAGGTGAAAAAGCAACAGGGAGAAACAGAGCCCGTCGACCTGGAGCCTGAAAACTTCTACACCAATGTTCAAATCCTCAGCCCCAACAACGAAGCCAACATTCCCCACGGGCTGGCATCCGAACTCAGTGCCGTGATAGACGTGCAACCAGCCTTGCGGCCCGATGACGAAATCATCCTGACGGTCGATGGCAACACCGCTGGTCGTGGCACCAGCAACAGCTACCCACTGAAAAACCTGAGCCGCGGCAAACACATCCTGGAAGCCCGCATTGTCGATGACCGTAATCGCACCCTGTTGAAAAGCCGCACCATCAATATCTACATTCAGCAGCCATCCTTGCTAAACCGTCGCTCAGCCAATGACTAGCACCCGATAGATGAGGCAACTGCACAGAGCGGCTCAGAGTCATTCAAAGTCATCCTGAACAAGAGTGCAGTTTTGCTCTATTGAAAGGCATTCAGATCCAATACCGAACACCGGTCGCACCAAAAAAGAACACAAAAGAACTATAAAGTCTTGTTTTGGTGCAGATAAAAAAGCCCGCTTTCGGTAACTTATTCCGGTACGCCACATCCTAATGCGCGACAAGCGCTAATGTTGTGCATTCAACAACTGTGGCTCGCTTCTTGCAAAAACGTGCTGCAAAAGGGAGACAATACCGTATGCGTGCCAGTCCACTGCTCTCACAGCGACTAATGGAAAACCTGAACACAGGTGTTCTGTTGCTGGATGCCGAGCTCACCATCATCTACATGAATCCATCAGCCGAAGCGCTGCTGGAAGTCAGCGGCAAACGCGGTATCGGTGCTCCCTACTACGAAGTGGTCAAAGAAGATGACGACGACATCGAAGCCATGCGCGATGCCGTTATCACCGGTCATTCCTACACCCGTCGCGAAGCACACATCGTGCTGCACAATCAGCAAACCCTGACACTGGATTACAGCATCAGCCCGGTTTCCCACCCGGAAACCCGTATGCCGACGCTGTTGATGGAGTTGCAGGGCCGCGACCGTCTGATGCGCATCAGCCGTGAAGAACAATTAATCGCCAAGCAGGAAACCACCCGTTCCCTGGTGCGTGGCCTGGCCCATGAAATCAAGAACCCGCTGGGCGGGATTCGAGGTTCGGCACAGCTGCTGGAACGTGAGCTGCCCAGCGAAGACCTGAAGGAATACACCAACATCATCATCGAAGAAGCCGATCGCCTGCGCGATCTGGTCGATCGACTGTTAGGCCCTCGTAACCTGCCACAAACCGAAGAATTCAGTTTGCACGAAGTCACCGAACGGGTGTGCCAATTGATTGAGGTGGAAAGTAACAACGTGGTGCAAATTCACCGCGACTACGACCCATCCATTCCGGAAATCGTGGCCGACCGTAATCAGCTGATTC
The DNA here is from genome assembly GCF_000422845.1 of Oceanobacter kriegii DSM 6294. Lineage (GTDB taxonomy): Bacteria > Pseudomonadota > Gammaproteobacteria > Pseudomonadales > Oceanobacteraceae > Oceanobacter > Oceanobacter kriegii. The sequence goes on along the minus strand of NZ_AUGV01000016.1, from coordinate 53,125 downwards.
AGGCGTTCCTGAATATCTGCCGCAATGCCATGCAGGCAATGCTGGAAAACCCGAACCAACAACAACCGCCAAGCCTCACCATCAAGACCCGTACCGTGCGCCAGTTCACCATTGGCCAGCACCGTCACCGCTTGGTGGCCCATATTGATGTGGTCGACAACGGCCCCGGCATCCCCAAAGACCTGCGCGACGACCTGTTCTACCCCATGGTCAGTGGCCGTGCCGATGGCTCCGGGCTTGGCTTGTCTATATCCCAGTCGTTGATCAACCAGGTTAACGGCATCATCGAATTCACCAGTGTACCTGGCTGCACTGTGTTCTCTATCTACATACCTTTGGAATCGCTATGAGTACTGTCTGGATCATCGACGACGACAAATCCATCCGCTGGGTACTGGAAAAAGCACTGGCTCAGGCCAACATCCAGACGCGCGTCTACGAACAAGCTGAACCAGCCCTGAACCAGCTCAAGCGCGAGCGCCCGGACGCCATCATTTCCGACGTGCGCATGCCAGGTATGGACGGCCTCAGCTTCCTCGATCAGGTGCATGAAAGCTGGCCCAACCTGCCAGTGATTATCATGACTGCGCACTCCGACCTGGAAAGCGCCGTATCCTCCTATCGCCGCGGCGCGTTTGAATACCTGCCAAAGCCATTCGACGTTGACGAAGCCGTGTCGCTGATCCAGCGCGCCATTGCCCACTACGAAGAAATTTCTGCCGCAGCAGAACCAGTGGAAGAAGAGGAAGAGCAGCAGGAAATCATCGGTGAAGCACCGGCCATGCAGGAAGTTTTCCGCGCCATCGGCCGCCTGTCGCAATCCCACATTACCGTGCTGATCAACGGCGAGTCCGGTACCGGTAAAGAACTGGTTGCTCATGCTCTGCACAAGCACAGCCCGCGTTCAGCCGAGCCATTCATTGCCCTGAACATGGCCGCCATTCCGCGCGACCTGATTGAATCCGAACTGTTTGGCCACGAAAAAGGCTCGTTCACCGGTGCTGGCGGCATGCGTCGCGGTCGCTTCGAACAAGCCAACGGCGGCACCCTGTTCCTCGATGAAATCGGTGACATGCCTGCCGAAACCCAAACCCGTTTGCTGCGGGTACTGGCCGACGGCGAATTTTACCGTGTTGGTGGTACCACCCCTATCAACGTCAACGTGCGCATCATCGCGGCAACTCACCAGAACCTCGAAGGGCTGGTGAAAGAAGGCCGTTTCCGGGAAGACTTGTTCCACCGTCTGAACGTGATCCGCATTCACATTCCGCGTCTGTCTGATCGTCGTGAAGACATTCCCAAGCTGCTGAGCCACTTCCTCAAACGCGCCGCCGAAGAACTCGGCGTGGAAGCCAAAACCCTGCGCCCGGAAACCGAGGAATTCCTCAGCTCACTGGACTGGCCGGGTAACGTGCGTCAGCTGGAAAACACCTGCCGCTGGATCACCGTTATGGCCTCCGGCCGCGAAGTGCTGATCAACGACCTGCCGCCAGAATTGATGGAACAAGGCAGCACCGCGCAGACTTCTGGCAACTGGGAACAAAACCTGCGCTTCTGGGCCGACCAGCAACTGACCCATGGCGCGGTCAACCTGCTGGACACCGCCGTACCGATCTTCGAACGTATCATGATCGAAACCGCCCTCAAGCACACCGCTGGCCGCCGCCGTGACGCCGCCAACCTGCTGGGCTGGGGCCGCAACACCCTGACCCGCAAGATCAAGGAACTGGGCATGGAAACCGGTTCTGACGACGACGGCGAATCCGAAGAGTAAACCGGTCGAGGCATGCCTCGACCCTACAATTTATAAACGAATTAGCGTTATTTTGTAGGGATAGGGCATGCCCTATCCGTCCGGCAAAGCCGGATGTTTATGTAAGCCGTAGGTGGGATAAACGAGCGCAGCGAGTGCTATCCAACATGGCCGTGCCAGATGACTTCAAACACCACGCTCATTCGTTTTTGTAGGTTGGGCTCCGCCCAACATTCGCAGGCAAGCCTGCTCCTACGCAATGACATTGCGGACAGGCCGCTAATTCACAATCGGCAGCAAGCTGCCTCCCACAAACATGCCTCCACAAGCATGCCTCGCCCCTAGACAGCTACCGCACTGGATCACGCCAGTAGATGATGCGGTCGTGGCCGCGGTATTGGCCAAACTGGATAATTGACGTGGGTGTATCGGCGTAGTCGCCGTCGTCGTCCCATTCGCCGCGCAGCCAATCGGGGACGTTGTAGGTGAACTCCACGCTGCCGTCGTTGCCGACGCCCGGGGCAGAGTATTGCAGGATGCCGGTGCCGTTGGTGGTTTGTTGTGCCACCGATGCGGTGATGTCACCCGAGTCGAGGTTACCGCTCCAGTTGGATGCTGTAAGCGTTGCACTATCGGCCGTTAGCACGGTGCAGTTGTCGTCGGTGTTTATACGCCACAGGCCGCCGTCGCTGTCCCAGTACACCATGTTCACTTGCTGTTGCAGGGTTTCGGTTTCTGGTCCAAAGGCGCTTTCCAGTCGCATGACGCCGTAGCGCACATCGACTTCCCCTAACTGCTGTGAGGTACAGGCACCCGAGGCAATACAGTCGCCAGTGGTTGCCGGGTTCATGTCCATGCCATCCAGTATGCTCAAGCCGCCATCGTTGTCGTTGATGCCAAGTGCAATCGACAGGTTGTTGTATGGTCCATCCGGGCTGCTGGCGCGGCTGAAGGTCAATGATTCTGCCCGGTTTTGCACACCGCCACTCCAGGTTCCCGCATCGCTGCTGTTGCTGGCAATGCGGGACGACAGGTCAATGCCATCGTCCGAATCTTCCGCTTCCCAGTAGCGCGTGGCACTGGCAAACGCACCTTCGTAGTTGGTGACGATGTAACCATCACTGTTGCGCGCCACCAATCGGTACGACACATCGATGCCGTACTGATCCATATAGGTAAAACCACCCGAGCAACTTTGAGTGAGCGTGGATACCGGCATATCGAAGTAATCCGGGTAAAAACGACCGATGTTGGCCAGCGTATTGGTGCTGAGAGCCGTGCCAAAGTAGTTGGCATCGGCGGTCAGTGAATACACGCCAATGTTGTCGACCGACTGCTGGAAATCCACCGAGCCATTGCTGGAAATAGCCACGGAAGACGTACCGACAATGGCATTGTCGCCATCTGCTGGAGCCACCAGCAGGCTGTCGAGGCTGATGGTGCCAATAAAGTCGGAGGCAATGCCGCCGCCGGTACATTGGGCCTGTGCCGTCATATCAAAGCCGGAGCCGGCGCTGACAAAGGGGCTGCAACTGGCATCAGCACTACTGCAACTGGCGGCGGCAGCGGCCACGCTCAGCACTATCTGCTCCGGCCTGGCAACAATGGAAGAGGTAGCGAGCGTCAGCTCGTCGATACCCACCGCACCAGCATCCGGTGTGCCGGAGTACGGTGCGTCATCGTGTACCAGGTGGATAGCTTGCAGCTCCGCCGCATTGGCATAGGCCACGTTGATGTCGGCGACGCCATCAGTAAAGGTCAGGTTGAAATTGTTATTGTCAGGCCGCGCCTGATCGAGAATGGCCGTGCCGTTGAGCACCAGCGGTGTTGAGACCGTGGTGGTGCTGGCCGCCGCTGGAGGCTGATACAGGTTGGCGTTGAACCAGGCTTTCATGCCTTTGCTGCCGGTGAAACCGGTCAGCTGCTGGCAGGCCGCACCGGATTCATCGTCACCAATGGCCACCAGCTGCATGTTGGTGGTTGCGCCACACACAAAGTCAGTCGGGGCCGTCAGCAAAGCAAAACCCTCGGTGCGTACATCGGTGCCCGCCGCCGCTGTTGAGCCAATGCCACTGTCACGATCTGTGGCCGTGATCTGAAGGTCCGGGTTTTCGTTTTGATGAAACAGGTACACCGTGGTTTCACCGGCATCGGCTTCCGACATGGTGACGCTGGTGATCTGGCTGCCACCACTGGCGGCATCGTAAAACAGGGAGTTGGCGTTCTCGCTTGAGGTCAGGTCAAAAGTGCCGGTATAGTCGTCCTTAACCGTGCTGCCGTCAGAGCACATCGCCTGAATGGAGACTTCGCCAAGGCTGAACGAACAGGCAAGCGCATAAGCTGGCTGGGTGATACTGAAACTGCCGAAATCACAGCTACCAATACAGATGCCCGAGTAATCGGCATTTTCGGCTGCATCCGGGTCGTAACGAATGTAGTTTTGTACGTCGTTACTGCCGCCAGAAAGGGTCACATTGGCAGCGTTGACGGCACCGTTGATGGTGGAACCAAATCCAAAACTTGCGTCGTTTTCTGCATAAACCAAGCCGGAAATAGATGCAGCGCTGTCGGTAGTCACGTTGCCGTAAGAGTAAATAATCAACTGGCTTGCATCACCAAAGCTGCCCAGCCCATTGGCATTGAGATATACGTCACGTCCCATGGTTATTCCATTTCTGACGTATAACCGGGTGGTTCCTGTACCCGTAAGTTGAATTTGCGAAAAGCGCCCCATCGACAGGGACTCAAAATAGAAATCCCCGGGCGGTAAGTACAAGATACCGCCAAACTCAATCGACACATTGCGAAAGGAGTAGGCACTGAAAGTATCCCGAATACGAAGTGTGTAACGACGGCCATTCTGAGCGCTTCGGATGGTCAAATCCCGATATTCATCGGTCGTCGCGTTTAACTGGTAGTTACCCGGATCCCCCGGAAAAACATATAAATCCTGGGTGCTGGCACTGCTGACAAACACCGGTTGCTCCAATCCACCCGCAGCGGAACCAGACGCCACACAGTCCGCAGTTAAGCAGGTTGGCGTTACCGAGCTGGAATTACTCGCAACCGAGCCCGCCTCCAGAGTCGTGGTCGGGTTGTTATCCAAATAGCTGTTGTAACCAAAACTGATCTGCCCGCCGGTATGGCTGGCAGCGGCGCCAGAGAACACGGTCGAACAGGTGAAGCTGCTGTTGCTGGTGCTACAGGGGTGGGTTAGCTCCATCAATGCGCTGATTTCGCTGGCGCTGACTTCGTGGTTGTACATCGCCACTTCGTCGATATCGCCACGAAATTCACGTCCATTGATAAAGTCGAAACCAATCTGAAACACATCGGTATTGGTTTGCAGATCACCGTTGTAAGCCCTTGTTTGATCCAGCACGCCGTTCAGATAAATACGCTGACGACCGCGTGTGTAGGTAATGGTGATATGGGTCCAGGTATTCAGCGGTACCACAGAATTGGAGGTGAATGCGTCGAACATCCACCACCAGTACACCCGACCATCACGATCAAGGTGGAATTCGTAGTTGGTGTCCTTCGACAGAATAGAGGCCAGGTCGGCATTGTAGGCAGTAGGGCGTACCCACACGCCGATGGAAAACTCTTCCCTAAAGCTCATGCGCTCATCATGAGGCACTTCTATGTAGCCACCACTGCCATTGAAACTGGCATACCGACAGGTACCCGGGTCGCCCTCCAACACCCGGTCACCGTCACCGGCTGTTACGCCGTTTCTGGCAGTACCGTTCATGCCTGATTGGCTATCAATCACCTCGCCGGTGGTGGCCGTGTAGGCATCATTATCCAAATGATACAGCGCCACCAAACCCGCTGTTGCCAGCGGAGAAACAACCATCAGGCAGGCAACCGCCAGCCATTGCAGGTACGTTCGTATCATTTCACCCTTACCTCCAGCGTCCGTGTGCCATTCCCCCCATCACAGCTGGCAGCACTGCTGAGATCGCAATAGGTTTGCCCTTCGGCAACAAAGCTGGAGCAACTGACCACCGCCTGACAGCTGTTCAAACCCGCCACCGCCCAGGTCACCGTAGTATTGGCCGCTGCACACTGACAGGTGTCCGCCGCCAATGTATCAACCAGCTGTTGTTGGATCGCGCTGTACGCCATCAAGTAGGCCTGCTGGGCGGCAATGTTGCTGCTGTAGTTCTGGCTGCTGGTGTCGGCCAGTCGATTTACGGCCAACCCGACGATGCTAAGAATCAGGATAATAAACAACGCCATCGGCAGACCCATGCCTTGCTGGCGAGCCAAAGCCCTCGGTTTACCGGGTATTCTTGAGGGCTTGGCTACGTGTCTGGTAACGCGTTTGTTTGCGTATATGAGTCGCTTCAGGTCAGGGCACATTGAGCAGTTGCACCTCCCTGTTGATGATCATTTGCTCGCCACCGTTACCATCGGTATTACCGTCCCGGCGCGCACGCAAGGTACGAAACTCCAGGTGCACAATGGCGTTGCGCTGTAACTGTGCGGCGGCTACTTCAAACCGTAAGGAACCGGGCAGCAGGTTGTCGACCAGCAAGCTGGCATCGGTGGTGGGCAACAACGCCGCACTGTTCAAAGCAAAGCCGTAATTGGCGTATCGCCACAGCCTGCCGGCACCGTCTTCGCACCAGGCGATGGGGGTATCGACCAAATACAGTCGCCGAGCAGGCGAGTGATAGGGAAAGGATTCCAGCGAGGAGAACGTCAATGTTTGGGTATTGTTGCTGACCGCACCAAGCACTGCGGTGGCGTCCGACACTGAAGGTCCACTGCCAGATGCGCCGTACACCGCTGCAATGGATGTTGGGTACACGGCGACATACGCCGAGTCGCCCACGCCCATGCCTTGCACCACCACGACGTCGGCTTCGGTTGAAGACTCGCCCACTGGCAACGATAAATAATCCGCCATGGCCCGAATCGGCACCAGCTCCAGGCAGGCATTGCCGCCGTCATTGAAAGCCCGCACGCTGTTGGGCAAAGCGCGGCGAATATCCCGCGACATCTGCTCACTGGCAACATATGCCGCACTCGACAAGGTCGCCCGGGCACCGGTGTCGACCCATCCTTGCACATACAAGCCGACGAATCGCATGCTGATCAAACTGATGATGCCGAGGATCACAATCACCATGATCATCTCGATCAGGGTGAAGCCCCTTTGAGCGGTCACAATGCGCGGTTGGGCTGTCATCAGAAATCCCCCCGCATGGCCGACATCACCAGCGTCTCGCCGACGCTGCCCGTCATGGTGATGCTGATCACCTTGGTGAAGCCATTGGTCGACCCCACAGTGACAGACAGGCACTGAACCGAAACAGAGATTTGATACTGGGAACCCGGGCCTGCGCCGGTATCCAGAAACTGTCCCTGCTCTACCAGACCGTCGTAGTCGTCAACGTCATCGTAGTCGCCGCGACCCGACTCCCCCGCTTCCGGCCCGGCAACCGTGCAGCTGCCGACCGCACCACCACCCGGTGGGGTTTCGTCCTGAAAGCGTAACGCCAATATGTCATCGAAGTAGGATTGCATCATTTGCACAGCACGGGCTTGCCACAACGGATCGGCGCCGCGCCGGACCGACAGGTCCATGCTGCTGGTCACCGCCGTCAGGGCAACGGCAATCACCATAATGGTGATCACGGTTTCAACCAGACTGAAGCCCCCGGCGGTTAATCGCCCGAGACGGTTTGAACGCTTGTTAGAGGCAGCTGCCAACATAGGCGTAACCAGAAGCGCTGACACACACCTCCAACCGGGAAGGCACACAGATGCGGTAATTTTGGCCGGATGTCAGGCCACCATCGCCATCGAAGCCTATTTGCAAAGGCAGGCTTGGCAAAGATGAGCAGGCGGCTGCCATATCAGTGCCGCCATGCAAGGAAAAGGTATGCCGATCCATTGACTGAGTGTGCACTGTGCCTCCTTGTGCGGAAATCCGGCCCAACCATTCAGAGCCACTGTTGCTGAGCTGCAATTGGGCGACGTTGTCGGTTGAGCGCGCCAACGCCGTTTGCTGGGCCTGACGCACCGCTGAAACCACAAAATCAGCGACTATGCGCTGATCATAATTGTCGCGGGTGGCAAACAGACTGGCCGCGAACGACGAAAGGATTCCCACCAGCACCAGCACCATGACCAGTTCAACCAGTGTGAATCCTTTCGGTTTTTGCTTCATGGCAAGCCGTTAGCAGCCAGTAACCGCAACCGTTGGCGTTGAGCCAGCCGCGGCTTCGGTGTAGGTCACAGTACAGTCACCCACGGTCCAGTCAGCGGTAGATTGACCGCCCGACACTTCAACCTCGTTCGCATTACCGTAACCATCTGCGGTAATGGCATCTTCGATGGTCAGGTAATCCGGGTAGCCGTTGACAATGGTGATGCTGTTTCCTTCCAGCGTGATCGGCGTAGTGCTACCACCGGACAGGAAGGTCGCATGAGCAATGTTTGCAGCGGAGCGCAGGGAACCTGCCAACGCCTCAGCACTGGCCTGCTCTGCATCGCCACTCAAGTCCGCAAAACGCGGCAGAGCAAACGCAGACAAGACCCCGAGAATCACAATCACCATGATCAATTCGATCAGGGTAAAGCCAGAATTACGTTTCATATCCAACTCCTGAAAAACACCTGGTGGTGGGGTCACTCACCGTGCCGAGCACCCAGCATTTGCGAGGTAACCGTTAGGTTTGTAACCGTTAATCAATGTCTCTTAAACATAGACCACCGGCATGCCTCTGCCCGGCTTATTACTAAAATTCACAGAAAGTCTACAGAGCCCGCCAAAACGGCTGATATTTGACGCAAGTTATTGGTTTAGAAGATCAATTCCCGTCGACATCGACACCGAAACCCTGGCCGATACCTGAGCCGCGCCCAACCCAAGCCCCATGACACAGAGTGTTGTCTGAACCATTCCGCTCGAAGAACTCTCTACCCCACAGCAACGGCGACCATGTCGACACTCTTCACCCAAAGTCGATAACGACGGCCGAATCACCTTGCTATAGTCAGATCACTGCCATAGGAGGCTGAAAAATGAACAATCTGCATATTCTTGTTACAGGTGGGGCCAGCGGTATCGGTCTTGGTATTGCGGAAACCCTGGGCAAACAGGGCGCTCGCATTATGGTGTCGGATATATCTCAGGAAGCCATTGATAGCGCGGTCAGCTCATTGAAAGAGCAAGGCATTGATGCCAACGGCGTCGCCGCCGATATATCCGACGTCAACGCCATTGACGCCATGGCGGCCAAACTGGCCGACGATCCGGTCAATGTGGTGGTCAATAACGCCGGCCTGCAATACGTATCGAAACTGGAAGACTTCCCCGCCGACCGCTGGAAACTGCTGATTGATGTAATGCTGGTGGGGCCTGCGATGCTGACCCGCGCTCTGCTGCCATCGATGCGTGAAGGGGGCTACGGCCGCATTATCAATATTGGTTCGATCCACAGCCTGGTGGCGTCGCCGTATAAATCCGCCTATGTCGCCGCTAAGCACGGCTTGATTGGCTTTGCCAAAACTGTGGCATTGGAAACCGGCGATACCGACATCACCATCAACACCATCTGCCCGTCGTATGTGAAAACGCCGCTGGTGGAAAAGCAGATTGCCAACCAAGCCAAGGAAAACGGCATTTCTGAAGAAGACGTGATCAACAAGATCATGTTGGAACCGATGCCGAAAAAGCAGTTTATTGATATCAGCGAAATTGCCGAAACCGTGGCATTTTTGGCCAGCCCGGCAGCGAAGAACATCACTGGCCAAACCATGGTGCTCGACGGCGGCTGGGTGGCTCGTTGAGCTGAGGTCGGGAGTCGGGAGTCGGCGAATCTAGCACCATGTAGGGTGCGCGCTGCGCACCGCTTCTCCCTGTCGGATCATTCGCATGCAAGCCTGCTCCTACGAAGTGGGCTGTATCGGTTAGCGGGCGAGCCGCCCGCGCTCCCGGATTCTACAAGGCGTGGGGGAAACGTAGGTGGGATAAGCGAGCGCAGCGAGTGCCATCCAACATGGTGACGTCAGATGGCAGCCGCTACGCGTCTTTATCTGACCTACATGAACGAGTAAGCCAGGCTGTACCTACGTTGTTAGGTGAAACACTTAACCCCGTGCGGCGGCGCCGAGTTCCCAGATTGGCAGGAAGACGCCCAGTGCCAGTATCAGGACCAGTACGGCCATAAATCCAAGCATCAGGGGTTCGATGGCGTCGGCGAGGAATTTCAGTTCGTAGTCGACTTCTTCTTCATAGAAATCAGCAACGTCGTTCATCAGCCGGTCGATGGAGCCGGTTTCTTCCCCCACCGACATCATTTGCAACACCAGCGGTGTGAACAGCCCTGTGTTAGCGGCGGTTTGGGTCAGTCGTTCTCCCCTCTCGACGCCGGTTTGCATACGCCGGACGGCAGCGCCAATGTACTTGTTACCCACGGTGTCGGATACGATGGCGAGGCTTCTGAGGATGGGAACCCCAGCGTCGATCATCATCGACAACGAGCGGGAAAAGCGTCCAAGGGCAATCCGCTCGAACAGGGAGCCAAACACCGGCAGGCGCAGTTTCAGGCGATCCCATTGCAGTCCACCGCCCGGCGTCTGGATGTATTTCCAGAGCAGCAAGCCAGCCACTATCAGGGCAACGGCAATCCCTGCACCGTTGTTTACCGCAAATTCAGAGGTCGCCATCAGCGCTCGGGTTGCCCACGGCAGTTCGGCATCCATGCTGGCAAACACCGGAGCAAAGTTCGGTATCACATACAGGGTGACGATGGTCATGGCGGCCACCATAGAAAAAATCACCAGGGTCGGGTAGCGCATGGCGGTGGATACCCGTCGGATGGTTTCACGTTCCATTTCCAGGTGATTGATCAATGCTTGCAAGGCCTCTGACAGCCGTCCGGTTGTTTCGCCCACTTGCACCATGCTGATGTAAATGGGCGAGAACACCTTCGGATGCTGCCGGAATGCCGTGGTGAGGTCGCCACCGGCTGTCAGCGTGCGGGCCATTTCCCCTAACACCCGCTTGATTTCAGGGTTGGGGGATGACTCCGACAAGCCCGTCAGCGCGCGTATGATCGGCACACCAGATCGCGTCAGCGCGTATAGCTGGCGGGTCATCAAAATCTTTTCGTCCATTTTGATGTTACGGCGTTTGAACAGATCCCGACTGTCGCCGCTGGCTTTGGCGTCTTTTTGTTTCTCTTCCAGCCCCAACAGCATCACGCCCTGACGCTGCAACACACGGGAGGCAGTGCCCTGGTCCTGCGACACCATCTGACCTTGTACCGGCCGCCCCTCGCTGTCTTTACCGCGATACAGATAAACAGGCATCAGCCGTCCCCTTCATCCAGAGTGGCGGCAACGCGGAAGATTTCCTCAACCGAGGTGACGCCGTGGCGGGCGTAGTCCAGCGCGCCCAAAGCCAATGAACGGAATTCCGGTTGGCGAGCTGCTTCCAGCGCAAACTGGTTAGGGTTGTTATCGCGCAGGGCGGTAACCAACGGCGCTGTCATTTCCAGCAGTTCGTAAATACCAATACGCCCCTGGTAACCGGTGTTGTGGCACTGGTGACAGCCACGGCCAATCAGATAGGTTCGTTCACCCGCGCCCTGCTCAAGATTGTTGAGCCAGACTTTTTCCTGGGCATTGGGTTGATGTGCTTGTTTGCAGTGTGGGCACAGACGTTTGATCAGACGCTGCGCCACCACCGCCCGCAACGATGAGGCCACCAGATAGGAATCCACCCCCATGTCCAGCAAGCGCATGGCGCTGGAGGCGGCATCGTTGGTGTGCAAGGTCGACAACACCATGTGGCCGGTCATGGCAGCGCGCAGGCCAATTTCGGCGGTTTCCTGATCACGCATTTCCCCCACCAGCACCACGTCCGGGTCCTGACGCAAGGCGGCTCGCAGCACAGTGGCAAACTCCAGCCCAACCTTGGGATTCACCTGCACCTGATTGATACGCGGCAGACGGTATTCGATCGGGTCTTCGGCGGTGATGATTTTCTTTTCTGGCGTATTCAGCTGATTGAGCGAGGCGTACAAGGTGGTGGTTTTACCCGAGCCGGTTGGGCCGGTAACCAGAATCAGGCCGTGAGGACGACGAATCAGGTGCAGGTAACGTTTTCGCAGTACCTCGGGCATGCCGAGTTTTTCGATATCGAGCAAGCCGGCCGACTGGTCGAGCAAACGCATCACCACCGATTCACCAAAGGGCACCGGCATGGTCGACAGACGCACGTCGATGTTCTTGTTCATCACCCGGATGTTAAAACGGCCGTCTTGCGGCAGGCGTTTTTCGGAAATATCCAGACCGGACATAATCTTCAGACGCGACACCAGCGCCGAGGCCACCCGCCGTTCTTTCATGATCTGTTCCTGCAATTCGCCATCGATTCGCAGGCGAATACGCAGCAGGTTTTCTTCCGGTTCAATGTGAATATCGGAGGCTTTCACCTGTACGGCATCTTCAAGAATGTTTTGCAGCAGCCGCACCACCGGCGCCTCACCGGCTTCGGAGTCCAACGCCATCTGGTCGATGTCGAAGTCGCTGGCTTGCAGTTCGCCTTCCAGCTCACCGGCGATGGAGGCAATTTGCTCCTGTCGGCGGTACTGGGTATCCAGCAACGCCAGCAGTTCCTGTTCTTTTACGAAGGCTGGCAACACGGTTTTGCCCAGCGTGCGCTGGATTTCGTCCACCAGCATCAGATCGGTCGGGTCGGCCATGCCAACCCGGTAGCCGCCGGGTTCTTCGCTCAGCACCAGCGCCCGGTATCGGCGTGCCTGGCTTTCGGGCAAACGCTGCACCAGGCGGGAGTCCAGACGAAAACGGGAAAGATCGATAAAGGGGTAGTCGAAGTATTCGGCCAGCGCACTCAGCAACTGCTCCTCGGGCAGGAAGCCGAGATCGGTAATGGCACGACCCAGTTTTTTGCCCGAGCGTTTCTGTTCAGCCAACGCCTGCTGCAACTGGGTATCTGTAATCAGGTTGCGTTCCAGCAACAAATCGCCAATGCGTACCCGTTTTGTCATCCCTCGCCCTACTCCTGCTGTGTGTTACCGGCTGTTGGCCGAATGCCCGAACGCCGCCACGGATGCATGAGGCGTGGGGGCAACAACCCGGTTACTGAGATCCACTTCGGTCATTACTGGTGCCTCGACCGGATGGGGTTCGATCGGTTTGACGGCCTTATTCACCACCTTTTCCAGGGTTTCTGCCACAGGCACGACCGGATCTGGCCTGCGCACTGTCGGCAGCGGTCGCTGGTGACGCTCCAGCAAACCGTGTTCATTGATGCCGGTCAGATGCAACAGCCAACTGGTGACCATCACGGTGGCAAAAAAGATACCCGCCAAACCAAACACCAGCGCGGCCGGGGCGGGCCAGCTCTCCTGACCGGACGTTGCCCCGCTGCGGTCGCTGGCGGTGTTACTGTTGATATCGGCGTCAGTTCGCCAGGCTTGATTCATGGTTTTGGCCCTCCGGGGTACGAGCCGCTGGCGCTATCGTCGAAAATCGACGATTGATGGCCTCAATCTCCCGTACCGGCGTGGCGCCGTCGACGATGTGAGGCTGAATCAGAATCACCAGCTCACTTTGTATGTTTTGTTGCCGCTCCTGGCGGAATAACCAGCCAAGGATCGGAATGCTGCCTAACACCGGCACACTGGCTTCGGTGGTTTCGACGCGGTTTTGCATCAAACCACCAATCACCACCACCTGACCGGACTGTGCCCGGATGATGGAGTCGGTTTCACGCACTGTGCTGTACGCCAATGGCAGGTTGAATTCTTCGCTGCCCAGTTCAACCGTCTTCACCCGTTCTTCCACTTCCGTCACCGTTGGGTGAACGTGCAGAATCACCTCTTCGTCGCTGCTGACCTGTGGCGTAACATCCAGCGCAATACCGCTGAAAAACGGTGTCAGCTCAATATCCGGAGACTGGGTTGAGCCGGTCGTCGAGGTGGTTGTAGTGGTACTCACCTCGGTCACAAAGAACTCATCCGAGCCAACCTTGATCACGGCTTTCTGGTTGTTGACCGTGGCAATCCGCGGGCTCGACAGCACCCGCACATCGCCCTGGGTTTCCAGCAACTCCACCGCACTGGTGAAGTCGCCAATGTTGAATCCCATCGAGAAAATGCCACCAATACGGTCGGCATTCTCCAACGCCACCGCCCCTTGCCCGGCGGTGATGGAGCCGCGGCTGTTGCTGGCCACCAGCGCCGCCCAGTCGATGCCCTGCTGATAGCCATCATTGAGAGACACTTCGAGGATCTTGGTTTCAATCAATACCTGTTTTTGCACACTGATTTCAGCCCGGTGCAAATAGGTGGAGATCGCTTTCTGCGTCGCAGGCTTGGCTTGCACAATGACAATACCGGCGTGAGCGTCCACCACCACGCTGGCGTTTTCTTCATCCTGCACCAACAGTTGCAGCGTCGAGCGCAGCTGCTGCCAGAAATCAGCCTGGGATTCGGTTTCAACCTCGCTGGAATTGATCGTCTGGGTACTGGTTACATTAGACGAGCTATTGCTGTCCGAGCTACTGAGATCCTGTTGACTGACCTGACCACTGCTGACTTGCATGCCAGAACGACCTTTACGGGTAACGTTCAGGTAGTTGACCGGATACATGCGGGTCTGCTGTTTGGCGGGCATGATCTGCACACCGTAGTTGGTGACGCTGAAGTCGTAGCCGTAGATATCGCGCAGGGCTTCCAGCACCTCCGGCAAGGTGACATGACGCAGGGTAAGGGTGATGTTGCCGCTGACTTCCGGGTGCAACAGCAGGTTTACCCCGGTGCCTTCCACCAGACTGTTAAAGAACGCGGTCGCCGGGGTGTTGTCGGCCACCACATCAAAGTACTCCACCTTGTCCATCGCCAGCGATTGCTGATGCTGATCCAGTGCCGGAATACTGTCTCCAGCCGCCCGGTTACGCTGTCGGTCGGCAGCAGGCGGGATTTCAATTGGCAAAATATCGCTGGCAACCCGGGTGTTGGTCGGCTGGGTGCTGCAACTGGCCAACCCCATCAGGCAAATGGCCAACAAGGCCTGTGGCAACCGGCGAACAGACGTCGCAGGCCCCGCAAGTTGGTTAAACCACGGCTTGTTCATCGATTTCCGTATTGCTGTCATTGAACATCACCTTCTGTTGCTGCCTTGCCGGACTCTGCTTGATTGGCAGGCAGACGATAAATCTTCGGAGTCGGGCCGTCGGCGGCCGGACGTTTAACACTGGCAACGGCCAGCACCAGAGTGCGTTTACGGTTGCCTTTACGAGCAATCACCCGATCACTGACGATGCGCTCGACCAGCCAGCCATCGACCTTGTTACCGGCCGATACCGCCTGACCATTGATCACCGCGACCGGCGTTGCACCGTGCAAAATCTGGCTCAGTTCCAGCTTCGCTGGTGCTGCTCGCTGCACACTTGGAGCAGGCGCTGCTCCCGCCCAGGACGGCGGTTTGGTGGGGTCGTCGGCCTGCGCTCGGCCTGTGACCAAGAGCAGCAGTGCAGCGCACATAAGCAATGTCCTGAATTTCAAAGAGCCACCAGGGGCCCTCTGAATAACTCTGCACAGCTCTGCGCGAGTCCTGCAGGTTGTCAGAACAAGGCGGCGAACGCAGCGAAATGACGAGTCCTTTTCAAGTTCGCCAACGCCGTTCTGGCGAGCTGAAGGCCGCGCCCGAAGGGGATGACAGGGCATCGCTAACTCTGTGTCGCTGCTTTTTGACTTGACCCGCCAGGCCTGCAAATCAGCTTTGGGACTCAGCTTCGCCCTGTCATCCAGAGCGGGCACCGAGTTATTCAGAGGGTCCCTAGACACCGATGACCTCCTTACGGGTACTCAGGGTGAATACTTCCAACTCCAGCTCGCCCCAAGGGTAGCTTCCCAACTGGTAATCCAGCGCCTGCCAGAACAGCGTGTGTTCGCTGCTCTCCAGTGCTTTCAGGTAATTCACCGTGCCCGCCCAGGTGGCTTTCATCCGAATGCGAAAACGGTGCTGCCAGAACAGCGGCGCATTGGCCATCGCGTCGTCGGCGTCACTATCCGCCACCTTGGCCTGATTCGGTCGAATAGCCATCGACGGCAGGTTCTCCAGCGACACTAACTTCAGGCCCTTGGTGTCTTTCAATACCCGCTTCAGCAGAGCGGCCATTTGATGCGGTTGCAGAATGTCGCGCGACAACGCCGCCGTTTGCTGCACCAGAACGCCTTGCTGTTGCTGCAACTGCTGTAACTGCTGTTGCAACACATCGTTAGGGTCGACCATGACCTGCGCCGACAGACTGGCGAGGGATTGCTGCAAGGCTCGCTGTTTGTGTTCCAGTTCGTTGGCCAAATTGGCTGCTCGATTGGCGTTGCTCCACAACGGCTCGACCAGTACCAAACCAATCACCGACAGCGACATAAGCAGCGTGATACGTAACAGCCGGAATTCACGGGGTTCCAGCCCCATCAGGTAATCGACCAGGCGAGTCAGCAAGAGGGTTTCACGATTACTCATAGCCGCCTCCATCGGTCATAACGGCACTGGCGTCCAAACCTTGACGACGTAAAGCCGATGCCGCACTGCCTTCCGGCGGCCGCTGTCGGGTATCGAGCCTGAAGCTGTACCCACGGCCTTGTTCATTAACGTCCAGCTGCTGGAACACCACGCCCTGCCAGGACGGCAGCTTTCTGAGTTCGTCCAGATAGCTGGAAACCGCATCCGGCGTTTGCAGCAAACCCGCCAGTACCACGTGGTCGCCCCGTTGACTCAGGCGCGTTTCCGACAGCCAAACACTGCTGAGGCGTACCTCGCCCAGTTGGCTCATCAGGGACAGGAAATCGCCGCGATTACTTCCTGCGCCCGCTTGGCCGAGCTGACCTTTGCCACGGCTGCTTTGCAGGTAGTTCAACTGCTGGGTGGCGTGAAATACCGATTTTTCCGCAGCGATCACCTGCTGCTGCAAGCGACTGTCCATCGCGGGCACCACCAGCCGTTGTTGTTCTTTGTTAATGGCAATATCCAGCTGCGCCAGCCGCTGTTCGGCGTCACCGACCCGATGTTTTTGATACACATCCGCCACCACGCCACCAACAGCCACCACACCCAGAAACAGCACAATCAGCCCCGACTCGATCAGCAGTTTGCGCACGGGCACAGGCAGACGGGTAGGACGAAACTCCTCGGTGAAGAAGTTGACGCGCTGGCGGACTTTCCAGGTCATGAAATATCCTCCGACTCACTCACCACTTCATGGCTGATTCCGAGTGCTGCCCCCAGGGCGCAGGAGGTGGCATGGTTCCAGTCTGATTCCGTATCATTCAGCCAGGTACGCAAGGAAAACCGTCGACACGGCAGGTTAAGTTGCTGTTCCAGCGCTTCCAGCAGGCTGTCTTCCAACGGACTGCCCGATGTCACCAGCCACAATTGCCCCACCACGCCCATCGCCAATTGGCTGTCGAAGTAGTCAAGCGAGCGTTGGATTTCGAGGGTCAGACGGTCCAGTTCAGGGTGATTAACCAGAGGCTTATTGAGCGCAAAGTCGTCACTCAGGGTCAGTTCACTGGCAGTAAGACCTTCGACAATGCCGTCTGGCTGCTCGTCGCTGCTACCCATGTCGTCTTGTGATGGATCACTGGCCGATACAGGCTCAGGCTCGGGGGCAGCCTTGGGTTTGAGGGTTTCCAGTTCACTGGCCACGGTTTGATAACCGACGTTGAAGTCACGCCGCAAATACAGGGCACCGTTGCTGTACAGCAGGGTTTTGCCCGAGGTATCGTCCAGCTGCAGCAACGCGATGCTGGCTTCCGGCTCCACTTCAGCCACCAGATCCAGCAACGCCATCTCGCCAATGGTGATGTGCTCCAGACGCAAATCCTGCTCACGGCAGCCCTGCACCTGTTGGAACACCGCCGACTGCTCGGCAAAGGCCACAAAGGCCATGCTCTGACGGCCGCGATAGGCATCTGGCGGTAACCGGAATGCCTGTACCTGCAGTTTCTCCAAAGGTGTCGTGGTGAGTTCGCCCAGCCGGAAGCGCATGGCATCCGCCAGCTCATGATCCTCAACGTCAGGTGCCGGAAGCATTTGCAGCTGATAATCCTGATACGGCAGTACCAGTGTGCTTTGAAAGCGTTTCCAGCCCAGCTGTTTCACCCACTGCCCCAGGTGCGACCAGTCGATGTGGTCGAGTGACAGCATGGAAACCACCAGGTTGTTTTGCATCGCAACCGCGGCCATGGCTCCGGATTTGTGCATTGCAATCCCAACAGAGCCATGTCCGTGATTGGTATTTCGTTGCCAGGGCCAGCGCATGTTAGTCATGTCCAATTTGTGATTACTGTCAGTGTAGACAGGTTTTATGATTCTGCTGGGCAGGCCAAAGCGAGCCGTCAATTTTTACAGTTCACAAATGAAGAGAATTTGGAGCGCATCCTTGGGCACGGTATTCTGTGCGGCCGTTTGTTCCGAGCCGTCACCGCGCCATGTTTCATATCGTTTTGTTTGAACCTGAGATTCCACCCAACACCGGCAACATCATCCGTTTGTGTGCCAATACCGGTTGTCAGCTGCATTTGATTGAGCCGCTGGGTTTCAATATGGAAGAGAAGGCCTTGCGCCGGGCCGGGCTGGACTATCACGAATTTGCCAACGTCAAAACCTACGCCGACTTCGCTGCTTTCATTGAAGAAGCCAAGCCCGAGCGGCTGTTTCCGTTTACCACCAAAGGCTCCACGGTGCCTTCCAGCGCAGAATTAAAAGACGGCGACTACTTTTTGTTTGGCCCGGAAACCCGCGGCTTGCCAGCAGAAGTGCTGCAAACCTTCCCGGCACAGCACTGGATGCGGCTGCCGATGCTGCCCGACAGCCGCAGTCTGAACCTGTCCAATACCGTAGCGATTGTGGTGTACGAAGCGTGGCGCCAGAATGGCTTTGGCGGCGCCAGATTTGAAGGACCCGGAATGGGCTGAGAGGACGGAAGTTGGGCGGGGCGCGTAGCCTCTGAGGTCTGAGGTCTGGGTCGGGAAGCTAACAGGACTGTGGGAGAGAGCTTGCTCTCGATCTCCACCGCCCTGCAAATACTTGATGTACCCGGCAAATGATCAGAACGGCGACAATTCCAGCACCAGTTTGTTGTCCTGCACCGTCACCGACTTCAGCACCGCTTTGGCCAGTTTCTGTTTCAGGTCTTCATCGTCCAGCGTATACACCGGCTTGCGCTCCAGGTATTTGCTGGCCAGCGGTTCAATCACGGATTTCACCTGCGCCTGATTTCCTACCGAGATATGACTGGAATCCATGCTGAGGATTTTCGGTTTCTTCAGATAAAAGGTGCCGCGATCCGCGTTGTAAACAAGCTCACCGGCAATCTTCACTTTTACGTCACCGCCCAGGTCTCCAGGCGCTTCAACCGTCATCAGCGCGCCAAAACCCAGTAAGCCATCGCCCAGAGTCAGATCCAGTTCCGGCTTGTCGAGGGTCACCTTCATGAAATACCGATCACGATGCATCGGCATCATGCTTTCCAGCCGCTGCTGCAGCTCGGCTTCAGTCAGTTCAATGGTGTAGGCGGAGGCCAGGCTGCTGGTCAGTGCCAGTAACAGAGCCAGTCCCAGCGTGCGAATAGAAGTAAAGATACGAGCAGACATGCGATAAATCCTGAAAACCCAATCGGCGGAGGCGTTCGACCATAAAAAACGCCCGGCGTTGCCGGGCGTTTGAAAGGAAACAGCAAACCGGTTCTTATTGAACGGTTTCCTGACCTTCTTCAGCAGCCTGAGCGGCTTCTTGCTGCATACGCTGCTGGTACAGGGCGTCAAAGTTGATTGGCGCCAGCATCAGAGCCGGGAAACCACCTTTAACCACCAGGCTGTCTACCGACTCACGCAGGTAAGGGAACAGGATGTTCGGGCACATGGCGCCCAGCATTGGCTTCAGCTGTTCTTCCGGAATGTTGTCCGCCAGGAACAGGCCAGCTTGCATCACTTCAACCAGGAAGGCGGTGTCGTCGCCCAGCTTGGCGGTCACGGTGGCCTTGATGTTCACTTCGTAGTGCTTGTCGTCAACGCGACGAGCGCCAGAGTTCAGGTCCAGTTTGATTTCAGGCTTCCACTCTTTGGTGAAAATAACCGGTGCACCAGGTACTTCGATAGAAGCGTCCTTGATGTAAACACGCTGCAGGGCAAATTGTGGTTGTTGGTTCTCAGACATAAGTATTTCCTGGTTTTATTTACGAACGACCGGAAGGTTCTGTGCATTCCATTCCATCATGCCACCCGCCAGACGGACGGCGTTAAAGCCTTTTTCCTTCAGCATTTTGGAAGCCATGGACACGGTGTTACCGGTTTTGCATACCAGTACAACCGGCTTGCCCTTGTGAGGCTCCAATTCGCCCAGGCGCTTGGCCAGATCCCCGAACGGGATGTTGATCGCGCCGGACATATGGCCGGATTTGAAGTCTTTCTTGTCACGGATATCGACCACAACAGCACCTTCACGGTTGATCAGGCTGGTCGCCTGTGAAGGTGATACCGAAAGACCGCTACGGCTGCGGTTGTCCAGCAGCAGAGCAATCATGAAACCCGCCCAGATAGCTACCAGCCACCAGTAGTTGCCGATGAATTCGAAGATCTGATTCATAGTTCTCGTCATTGCCAGATGAAAATCAGCGCAGGAGTATAACCACACACAAGGCTGCTGTCCTGTGGAGAGCCGCGATTTAATCCGATCACCCACAACAGCTTGGGACCCTCTGAATAATTCTGCACAGCTCTCGGCTCTGGCTTCCTGCTTCGCCCTACCTCCTGCATCCATGCAGTCGTGCGCGAGTCCTGCAGGTTGTCAGAACAAGGCGGCGAATGCAGCGGAATGACCAGTCCTTCCCAAATTCGCCAACACCGTTCTGGTGGCCTGCAGACCGCGCCCGAAGGGGATGGCAGGGCATTGCTGACTCTGTGTCGCTGATTTTTGACTTGACCCGTCAGGCCTGCAAATCAGCTTCGTGACTCAGCGTCGCCCTGTCATCCAGAGCGGGCACCGAGTTATTCAGAGGGTCCCTTGCCTTCCGGAAGCGCGCCAGACTAATTGGCAAAAAATACGTTTTTATGACATTCGTGTCAGTAAGTGTCTGGCATTAGAGCAGCCTGACAGCGACAAAAACAACCATGACTATAAAAACCCACTGGCCAATAGCCATAAACTGTTAGAGCTATTCAGAATTCGCTGTCGTATCGGATCAACATCGTTACGTACTGGGATCAGCCCCGCCGTTTAAGTACAATCAATTGCAATAACGAATTCGATACACGGGAAAACCTTATGACTCAGCGACCAGCACCAGTTGCTCTTATCATCCTTGATGGTTGGGGCTTCCGCGAAGAAACGGACAACAACGCCATTGCCAACGCCAACACCCCAACCTGGGACCGTTTGCTGGACGCCTTCCCGAACACGCTGATTCAAACCTCCGGTTCTGCGGTGGGCTTGCCGGATGGCCAGATGGGCAACTCCGAAGTGGGCCATATGAACCTCGGCGCTGGTCGCATCGTGTACCAGAACTACACCCGCATTAACAAAGCCATTGCCGATGGCGAACTGGCCACCAATGCAGCATTGGTTGCTGCTATGGACAAGGCCAAGGCCGCTGGCGGTGCCGTGCACTTCACCGGTTTGATGTCTCCGGGCGGTGTTCACTCCCACGAAGATCACCTGATCGCGCTGCTGGAAATGGCCAAGGCCAAGGGCATCGAGCAAGTGACCATTACCGGTATTCTGGATGGCCGCGACATGCCGCCTCGCTCTGCCGAAGACTCCATTGCCAAAATCGAAGCCAAGTGTGCCGAACTGGGCAACGCCCGCCTGACCGGTATTGTTGGCCGTTACTTTGCTATGGACCGCGACAACCGTTGGGATCGTGTGCAAGCAGCCTACGACCTGATGACCGAAGGCAAAGCCGAATACAGCGCGCCTAACGGCGTTGAAGGCCTGAAAGCCGCTTATGAGCGTGATGAAAACGACGAATTCGTCAAAGCTACCCTGCTGGGGGACGCTGCACCGGTAAAAGACGGCGATGCCATCATCTTCTACAACTTCCGTCCTGACCGTGCCCGTGAGCTGACCCGCGCCTTTGTTGAAGACGATTTCAGCGGTTTCGAGCGCGCCCAGCGTCCACAGTTGTCCGACTTCGTGATGCTGACCGAATACGCTGCCGACATCGACGCCAGCTGCGCCTTCCCGCCAGAAGCGCTCAGCAACAGCCTGGGTGAGTACGTGTCCAACCTGGGCATGAAGCAGCTGCGCATTGCGGAAACCGAAAAATACGCACACGTGACCTTCTTCTTCTCTGGCGGTCGCGAGAAAAAATACGACGGTGAAACCCGTATTCTGGTGAACTCCCCGGACGTGGCCACTTACGACCTGCAACCGGAAATGTCCGCTCCGGAAGTGACCGACAAGCTGGTCGATGCCATCAAGAACGGCGGCTATGACCTGATCGTGTGTAACTACGCCAACGGCGACATGGTGGGTCACACCGGTAAATTCGACGCCGCGGTGAAAGCGGCCGAAGCCATCGACGATGCGCTGGCCAAGGTGACTGAAGCCATTCTGGAAGTGGGTGGCGAATGCCTGATCACCGCCGACCACGGCAACGCCGAGCAAATGCTCGACAGCCAGGGCCGTCCAATGACCCAGCACACCACCGGCCCGGTAAACCTGATTTATGTGAACGAACGCCCACAAGGCACTCTGAACGCCGGTCGTTTGTGTGACATTGCCCCAACCCTGTTGTCTATGATGGGTATTGAACAGCCAGCAGAAATGACTGGCGTTTCGCTGGTAGACTACAGCTGATTCAACGCTCGACAGCACCCGGCAGGCATTGCCCCGGGTGCTGACCGACATTCACAGGCTTGCAAGGAATTTGGCTGGACCATGAAACGCACTACCGTGGTCAGTATCGCACTGGCTGGTTTGATGGCTGCAACGCTGGCATTGGCCCCTCATCGCGCCTTCGCCAACGACAGTGACGAAGCCAAACTGAAAGCCTTGAAGGCCGAAATCAGCAAGCTGCAACAATGGCTCGACGAAGCCAACACCGAACAATCCCGCCTTTCCAAATCGCTGCAAAAAACCGACAAAGACATTGGCGCAACTGCCCGCGAAGTCGAAAAGATTCGCCAACAATTGCAGCAGGAGCAAAACCGCCTAAAAAAGCTCCAACAGGATCAGGCGCAGCTGGATGAGCTGCGCAGCAGCCATACCCGTCGTTTACGTGAACAATTGCAAGCGGCCCAGAAACTGGGTTCCGACGGCCCCATCAAGGCATTGCTGAACCAGACCGATCCGCAAGAGGCCCAGCGCATGATGAAATACTTTGGCTATTTCAATCAGGCTCGGGTGGAACAGATCCACACCACCATCGCCGAACTGCAACGGCTGTCGCGCATTGAAGAAGAAATTCTCGCCCAGCAGCGCCAACTGCAACAAACCCAGAGCACGCTCGACCAGCGCAGCGCCACCCTGGCAGACCAGAAACGTCAGCAGCAGCAACTGCTGGCCAAGCTGCAAACCCAGGTAAGCTCAGAGAAGCAGCGCTTGCAGCAGAAACAGGCCGACCGCAAACGGCTGGAAGCGCTGTTGGATGAAGTGCAAACCCTGGTGGAAAAAAGCCCACGCAAGAACGACGCCCGCCCCTTCAAAAGCCTCAAGCGCAAGCTGCCACAACCGTTGGCTGGCCGCGTCGTCGCCGCGTTTGGCAACCCCAACAGCAGTGGTGCGGGCAACTGGGAAGGCTGGCTGATTGCCGCTCCCGAAGGCCAGCCGATCCGTGCCGTGCATCATGGCCGGGTGGTCTACTCCAACTGGCTGCGTGGCTTTGGTTTGCTAATGATCATCGACCATGGCGATGGCTACATGACCCTCTATGCCCACAATCAGACCCTGATGTACGACGTCGGCGACTGGGTCAATTCCGGCGATATCATTGGCGCCGTGGGCCGCAGTGGTGGTCTGACAGAACCGCGGTTGTACTTTGAAATTCGCTATCAGGGCCGCCCACAAGATCCCGCCGCCTGGCTGGCACGGAAATAGGCAGCCGCTCAGCAACAGACCGATGAATCGCAAAATTTAACTGCCCCTGTTTTTTGTGCCATGCTAATTGGGTACACCACCAATCGGATCTTTTATGACGCTATCCAGGTCTGCGCTTTTTTCCTTGTTACTGACCGCTGTTGCCCTGGGTGGAGCCACCCTGCCACTTCGTAGTCAGGCAGACAGCAACGACGCAGCGGCAAGCGCTGCGCAAACCGACTCAGCACAACCGGTAGAAGCTTCAGCCCCAGCCCCGCAGCGCGGCCAACTGCCACTGGAAGAACTGCGTAATTTCGCCGAAGTGTTTGAGCGTATTCGTGGTGCCTACGTTGAAGAAGTCGACGACGAAACCCTGTTTGGCTATGCCATCAACGGCATGCTGACGTCGTTAGACCCACATTCCATGTACCTGCAACCGGATGATTTCAGCCACCTGCGAGAGTCTACCTCAGGCAAGTTCGGCGGTCTGGGCCTTGAAGTGGGTCAGGAAGAAGGCCTGATTCGGGTCATCAGCCCGATCGACGACACCCCCGCAGAACGTGCCGGTATTCAGGCCGGAGACCTTATTGTGACGCTGGATGGCGAAGCCGTGATGGGCATGTCGCTGAGCGATGCCATTGAGAAAATGCGCGGCGAACCCGGTAGCGAAATCACGCTGGAGATTCGTCGCAACAAAGACCCGGAGTTGCTCAGCTACACGCTGACGCGTGACGAAATCAAAAGCCGCAGCGTGCGCGCCAAACTGCTCAGCGATGCCATTGGCTACGTCCGCATCACCCAGTTTCAGGACCAAACCGGCAACGAGCTGAACAAGGCCCTGCAAGACTGGCAAGGCGAAGCGCTCAATGGCGTGATTCTCGACCTGCGCAACAACCCCGGTGGCGTACTAAACGCTGCCGTGGATGTCTCCAATGCCTTTTTGAACGACGGCCTGATTGTGTATACCGAAGGCCGTGATCCGTCTTCCGAGCTGAAATTCAGCGCCACTAGCCAAACCCGAATGCCGGATATGCCATTGATCGTTCTGATCAACGGCGGCTCGGCGTCAGCATCAGAAATTGTTGCCGGAGCCTTGCAGGATCATCACCGGGCGGTTGTGGTCGGCACCCAATCGTTTGGCAAAGGCTCGGTGCAGACCATCCTGCCACTGGCCAACGACAAGGCAATTAAATTAACCACCGCACGCTACTTCACCCCGAACGGCCGTTCGATTCAGGCCAAGGGCATCACCCCGGACATTCGGGTCGAGCAGAGCGACGTGACACCTATTGCCAGCCGCCGCACCTTCAAGGAAGCCGACTTGCGCGGCCACCTCAGCAACCCATCGAAACAGGCCAACCCATCAGCGGATACAAAAACGCCGACAGAGTCCTCGACGGCTGCAACTGAAAATAGCAATACTGGTCCTACTACCAACGACTTGTTGGAACGGGACTTCCAGCTGTACGAGGCTCACACCCTGTTACGCGGCATGAGCATTCTGGGAGCTCGTAAGCACAACACGGCCCAGACCAACGAGTCCTGATGAACTTGCTGCTGCGGCAGCCAACAACGAAGTGTGCATGACCATAAAACACTGGCTGCCTGCCACGGCAGCACTCACCCTGGCGCTGTTATTCAACGGTAACACGGCCTGCGCCGGTGAACTGATTATTGTGATTGACGACGTCGGCAACAACCGCGCCCTGGGCGAGCAAGCCGTCAGCCTGCCCGCCCCCGTCAATCTGGCTTTCCTGCCCGAAACCCCCTACGCCAAACGACTGGCCGAACAAGCCTGGCAACAAGGCCATAACGTGATGCTGCATGCGCCAATGGCCAATACCGCGGGCGTGCCGTTGGGTGCCGGTGGCCTGTATCCGGACATGACCGAACAGCAGTTCAAGCAAACGCTGAATCACAGCCTGGATGTTATCCCGCACGTCAGCGGCTTCAATAACCACATGGGCAGTCTGCTGACCCAGGACTGCGAGAAAATGCGCTGGGCCATGGAAGTCGCGCAACAGCGCCAGCTGTTCTTTGTCGACAGCCGTACCATTGCCAACAGTTGTGCCGCCCGACAAGCCAAAGCGGCGGGCATTGCGGTGCTGTCGCGGGATGTATTTCTGGACAACGACCGCAGCTATCAGGCGTTGGAAGCCCAGTTCAACAAAGCCGTTGCCATTGCGGAAAAACGCGGCCGCGCGATTCTGATTGGTCATCCCTACAAAGAAAGCATGGCGTACCTGCACGCCAAACTGTCCGGCGAAATCAGCATCACCCAAACCGAAGCCGCCCCGGTAGAGCACAACCATGAGCTGCCAGCGCCAGCCGCACTGACCACCCCGAACCCCAACCCCGAGGCTGCTACCAGGAACCATATTCAGCCAACTATTCAGAAAACCAGTCATCCGCAAACCCGTCAGCAGACGGTGACTTTGGCGCCGCTACCAGCAGGCTTAACACTCAAAAAACTGGATACCCTGCTACCGTTTGATGCCCACCGGGTCCAGCTGGCTCAGCAAACCCGAGCCAAAGCCATTGAGCTGGAGCAAGCCAAACAACGCCGCAAGGCTCAGGCCAAAACCCGACAAGCCATAGCCAAGCTGAAGGCACAGGGAGGCGGCTTACTGCTGGCGCAGCATCAGTCTGAAGACAACAAGCGATCTGCCAATGCGTCGATGCTGACGGTGGAATTGCCGAATGGCGAACAGAAGAACCTGACGCTGATTCCCTGAGCCGGGCCGTCTGGCGTCTGGCGTCTGGCGTCTGGCGGAATAGAGTAGCGTTAGAAGAAAAAGAAGGCGTCAGCCAGCCGCTGGCTGACGCAATCAATCAATACATCAGAACTGGTAGCCCATGCCCAGATAGAAGCCATCGGTGTTACCCGCGTCTTCGTTCTGCAGCTGGTAGCTGGCTTTGAACACCACATCGGAAATCGGGTAATAATTCACACCCATATCCGTCTGGCTAGCATCCACGCCCTGCTCCACCGACCAATAGGTCTGACGACCGAACACACCCAGAGCTTCGAGCGGCTTCCAGGACACTTCAGCCTGCATGCCGTCCTGCACGTCCTTACCTGCTTCCTTGGCCGCGTCGCCAGCCAGATCCCAACGCACGTACATAAACTTGCCGGTTACGCTGTTGAACTGATACACCGCGTGGCCACCCAGCATGGTGGCAGAGTCGGCGTATGACTCTTCAGCACTCTGATCCAGGTCTGGCTGGTACTGGGCATAAGCCGCCAGTTCCAGACCGGCGATGCCGGTGTATTTGATGCGCGCCGTGGTGGCCAGATCAAACATGTTGGCGTAGTGGGTTTTCTGCTTGCCGGACTTGATGTCGAATGGATCGGCTTCAGAATCCGTGGTTGGGTCATCGGTCTGCAAGCCTTCCGACAGAAACACGTCATAGCTCAAACCATTGCTGAACTGCTGAGAGTACATCACACCACCGGCAAACCAGGTGGTTGGAATCAACGTAGTTTCCAGTACCGGGCGCTCAACGCCATAGTAGGTTACCGGCTCATGGGTTTCGCTGATGATGCCCACCGGCATCAACTGAATACCGGTTTTCAGCTGCTTGTCGTCAGCCAGTTTGAATTCCAGATACGCCTGCTCCAGCTCAACCGCGCCGGTACCGTCAGAGGCCGGTACTACCGTGTGCTCTACTTCAAACTCGGAGTGGAAGCTGACCCAGTTGTTGAACTCATAGCCCACAAACAGCACCCAACGGCGGAAGTCCATTTCGCGAACGTCTTCACCGTCAACATCCAGGTTGCTGTAGTTCAGCTCGCCGTAGCCGCCAAAATGTACGCGACTGGCGATGGAATCCTGCTGCTGGCGCTCAATCGCGTCGGCCAGAAAATCAACGCGTTCATCCAGCGTTTCTTCCAGTTGCTGAATACGCGCTTCCAGTTGGCGAATGGTTTCCGCCTGGTCTTCCTGGGTGGCGGCACTGGCAGGCAGTGCAAAAACAGTGGCGACCGCAATCGCCAGAGGTGCCAAAGTAAATTTCATGGTTCGTTCCTGAATAAAGAAATCGGATTCCAGCCCACTCAAACCTGAGCAGGCGCTGTCGAACAGGTTCTCTGTGTTCGCTGAACACTGCGCTGGCGATCAGTCGCCATCGCTGAAATTAATGCCCAGACTGACATCCAGCCCGTCGGGGATTTCACGTTTGAAGTTGCCATCCAGCTCGGCCGCCAGACTATTGAAGTCGGTGGTGTTTTCACTGGCAATCGCAACCCGCGCGGCATCGATATTGGCCTGCACCGTGTCCACGTCGGCGCTGTTACCGCCTGCGGTCATCAGTCCAAACAGTGTAATGGTGGAGTTTTCTGTGCCCGCCAGCGTTGCTTCAATGCTGGCAATAGACGCGCTCATTTGGGCCCAGCTGGTGCCCGCAATCTGAGCCACGTTAGCCACCGTGTTGCGCTGTTGCAGGTAATCCAGATAGCTCTGCACCGCGCTGATCATTTCGGTCAGTGGCTCTGCGCCATCAATGGTTTCGCCCGCCAGAAACAGGTCGCGGTACGGTGTGCCGGACGACTGCGAATCCAGCGTCCAGCCATTCACCACGTAGTCAGCGCGGTTCTGCAAACTGCCCGCCAGCCCCGTCAGAATGCCGCAGCGGCGATCCGACGCCTGATATTCTGCCAATACCGTCGCCGCATCGGTGCGGTTGTCGTCGGTCACACCGTCTGCCAGTGCTTCGTAGCTGGCTACTTCCAGCGCCAGCAAACCCACATATTGAAAGGTACGCGCGTCGAAGTAACTGCTGCTTAACTCGGTATCACCATTGATCAGGCCAGACTGATTGGTGCGTACCGTGGCGGTGTAATCCGTACCACGAACCCGATAGGAATCGATGTATTGGTACTGTGGGAAAACCGTATCGTCAAACAGCGGGCCAAAGTTGAACGGCACCAGTCCGTACCAGGCCAGCGCCATGGCGTTCCAGCTGCTTTGCAGATTGCTTAACCCGGTTGCATCCGGGCTGGCGCAGAAGCTGCTGGCCGCACTGTTGAAGGCGCTCACCTGAGACTGAAAAGCCTGGGCCGATGGAATGACGGTATTGTCGATGATCTGCTCCAGCGCCAGGTCCACAGACCCGGCACTGAGCGCGGCTTCGTCGTTGGCGCGTTCACCGCCGCAGCCACTCAACAGCAATCCTGCTGCTGTGGCCGCCAGCACGGCGCGAGCGCCACCTGATGTGATTGATTTCATCCGTTTTAAACTGCCTGATCCGGGAGGGTGATGGTAAACATATGATTGTCCCAGTGCTTGCCTGCAAAGCTGAGACGGTGCGAGCGATCTTCCTTCATACTGAGGGCATCCAGCAGGCGGATATCCCCTTTTGAATTGCTCATCACAAAATACTGTTGGTCGCGGGTGACGGTCAGGCCGCAGACATCATGAAACGGGTGATAGCCCACCAGCTCCCCCCGATCCATGTGCCAGAACGCGGCAATGTCGCCACGAGGGCTGGTAAAACCGGCGACCCGCTCTTTTTCATTGATGGCAACGCTGCCCATGTAATCGTTGAAGGCAACGGTCAGGGATTCGGGGCATTGCAGCAGCTGCATTTCAGCACCGGGCTTGTGAATGGCACCCAGTGGCACCAACCGGTTGTCCGTCATTGCCGGGCGTTGCAGCTGGGTCGCCACGGCGACCGTGCCGTCATTGGCAACGGCCAAATGGCGAATACTGGCTTTGCTTTCCGGCAAGCGATGCTGACTGATCAGCTCACCGTTATACAGCGACAGGTACACCAGCGATGGGTCCATGGTGTCGAGATTCAGCACCTTACGACCGCTATCCGGGTGGGTCAGCAAACCGCCGTTGGCCACCACCAGGGTTTTCTGGTCTGGCATCAGATGAACGTCATGGGGGCCAATGCCGTGAGTCAGGAACTCGCCTTCGACTTGCCAGCTACGCGTGTTGCGGATCACCAGTTTGCCGACGCCGGTCTGGTAATTGGATTCGGTGGTGAACAGCAGCTCACCGGTTTGATCAAAGCAGCCATGGCCGTGCATATGGTGATGTTCAGCACATTCAATGCGCTGTTCAACTTCGCCCGTCAGCATGTTCACCACCAGGGCGTGAGTCCCCGGGCGACGAGCAAACATCACCAGCAACTCTGGCCGACCGGAGTGCTGGGCCAACGCATGACCGCGAAAGCCGCTGGCTGCGGATTGCACCAATGGCTGATATTCGCCATCGGTGATCCAACTGGCAAAGTAGCCAGTATCGGCGTTGCCCTGGGCACTGATCCAGGTTTCGGTGCCAGCAATGGCAGCGTCCTGATTCTTACCTGCAGCCCACACCGAAGAAGGTAGTAGCGCACTGCCACCCGCTATCGCCGTTCCGGCGATAGCGGTTGCTTTCAACAATTGACGACGACTGATAGCCGCACTGTTGTTCTGCTTGTTCACACCCAAGTCCTTCTGCTTGCCAGCTCCCCGCTGTTTCAGAGCGAGCCGACAAATTTCAGTAATTGCTGACGCTGCTGCTGTGACAGGTTCACGAACCTGCCCTGTGCTGCAGCGGCTTCGCCACCGTGCCAGAGGATGGCTTCCTCCAGCGTTCGGGCACGGCCATCGTGCAAGTACGCTGCCGCGCCATTCACCTGTTGCAGCAAGCCTGCCCCCCACAGCGGCGGTGTACGCCACTCGGAGCCGCTGGCGGCAAAGTCCGGACGGCCATCGGCCAACGCAGGCCCCATATCGTGCAGCAACAAGTCGGTGTATGGCCAAATGGTTTGGCCACCGAGATGAGATTGTGGCTCGTCAATACCAGCCACCCGATCCTCGGTGACAAACGACGGCTGATGGCACTGATGACAGCCAGCCTGATAGAACAGGCTACGGCCTGCTTTTACATCGCTATTGTCCATGTCACGACGGATCGGAACACCCAGATTACGATTGAAATTCGTGACCAGGCGCAAAAGGTTATCAGGTAATTCAAAACCCTGACGATTATTTCCATTTCTTTGCGCGTTGCACAGCGTCTGCTGCGGGCTGCACGGCTGGTTTGGGAACATCGGATTGCTGATGCCAATGTCATTGGCAAACGCCGAGCCGACGATCATATCCAGGTTCGGGCGATTGGCCTTGTGACCAAAGCGACCTGGCTGAAACGACTGAGTGCGGGAGTCCCAAACCTGATTTTGTCGACCCGAAATGCCATCGCCATTCAGGTCATCCGGGTCAGCCAGCGCCGCCAGTGCCTGTTGGGGAATGCGCTCCAACAGTCCCATGCCATGAATAGCAGGTGCGTTTCGCAAGCTGAAACGGGTGTTCGGATCGAAGTCACCGTAGGCCGCGTGCTTCAGATTCAACAGCGGTTTACGCAACTCAACAACATGACCATCCGGATAGGTGTAGGAAGAGGCTTCCCAATCCAGATAGGCGTAGGCTTCAGGCGGCACATCGCCCGATTCGGCTATTTCCAGTGGCGTGGCTTTATGCAGTTGGTGCAGCAATGCAATGGATTGGGTTTGCAGTTGATCGCCGTACACCGGATCAGGAATCACCCCATCCACCGATTGCGCAGCCGTTTGCATGGCGGACGCATCGTCCAGCACCACGCTCATTCGGACCAGTGGTCCAAACAGAGGCGCATCCGGGCGCGTCGGCAACAAACTCTTGCCACCTTTGATATGGCACGCCAAACAGCCGCGAGCGTTGTAAATTGGCCCCAAGCCATCACGGGCGTCGGTGATGGTGGGCGCTTTTACCCATGGCTGCCGCGCCAATGCACGACCGGAATAGAAATGCGGTTTTTCGCGCTCTGGCAGATTGGGCACCACCTTTTCCATGCTGGCAAAAGGCGAAATCGACACCGTCGCGCTACCACCGGGATAGCGTTCAGTTTCACTGACAGGCGTCACAACAAACGGCCCTGCCGACAACTTGAGACCGGCACAGTACACACCGGCCAGCAACGCCAACAACAGCATCGTCAGAACGGCAAAAAGCCGGGACATGCCCGGCTTTTGCGAAGTCAGGGGCTGACTCATCGTGCCGCCCCCGGCTTCTGCTGTTGCAGCGCCAAAAGGCCTGAAATCAGGCCTGATGCGTGTTTCATACCATTAGCACTCGGTCAGAGGGTCAGTGGTATCACACTCGGATGCATCAACGTCAACCACGGTATCAGCATCAATTTCCAGTGCTTCGGCAACGTCAGCAATCACGCCAGACTGGGCGTTCAGAGCAACAATCGTCGCGTAGGCAGCCGCATCTGTCGTTTGATTCTCGTCCTGGATTTGAACATCGAACGGAGTACCAGCACGCGCCAGTGTATCGATTTCAGTGTAGGCCGTAGCGGTCGCAGTCAGAGCGGTTTCCATCTGGGTTGCCAGTGCAGACAGCTCTACTTCAGCCAGGTAGTCATCGATACCGTAGCCAGAAACAGCATTGGTGGTTACGTCATCGGTACCATCCAGATCGCTGTCGTAACCGGCGTACTCACCATAGTAGCTGTTGGAAACACCTTCGGCGTTCAGCCAGATGTCACGGTGGGTGTTGTCGGAGAAGCAGGAGTGCTCGTCTTCCTGAGAATTGGCAGAGAATGCAATCTGCATACGCTCACCGGCCAGCTCACCTTCAGACAGGGTACCCATACCGGTCAGGATTTCAGCCAGCTTCTGCTTGGCTTCGTCTTCGGTAGAAATGGTGGTGAATGCAGTGCGGTAGTCAGCGCCTTCAGCCCAGCCATCGCGTACGTCGGTCAGGTCGTCGATCAGCTTCTGAACAGCCACTTCCAGGTACTTGTGACGACGCTGGCTCAGGCTGGTGCTGTCGTATGGGGACTCGGAGCTGTAGCCCTCAGCCAGGTCAGACAGTGGACGGTCACCGCCTTCGGCGTAGTTCATAGCACCTTCGGTCTTAACGGCGTATTCACGATCGGTGCCGTCAGTTACTTCAGCAGAATCGTTCAGATCCTGACCCCACAGCAAAAATTCGATCGCGTGGTAACCCGCAATGACGTCGTGCTCGTCTTCAGCAGTGGCGGTGTTGGACAGCAGGTCTGCATCAATGGTGATTGAGGTGTCGCCGATAATGTTGTTGCTGTTATCTGCAGCCGCATCTTCCGCTGTCAGCGCACCATTGTCGTTGATGCCGGCCATGTTAGCGGTAACACCCACTTGGTCCGTGCCAAAATCGGTGTCGTTTACAGACACGTAGTCGATCAGGGCTTCACCCAGAGGCCATGCATTGATATCGCCTTCCGGACCGTCTTCAGAGCTGTAGTCGGTGGAATCAATCGGGCTGTTACGGAAACGGTAAACCTCAGTTTGACCATATGGTTCACGAGCCACCAGCCAGGCTTCTTTGGCAGCAACGAAGTTGGTTTCGGTTGGGTTTTCACGGAAAGTTTGCAGAGCAGTTTGCAGTGCAACGGCAGTCGTTACGGCATCTGAATAGGCGGCGTAAGCGATATCGGCGTTGGTTTCCAGAACCTGGGAAACCTTGTCTACCTGAATAACCGCAACATCATCAGAACTGGAAGAAGAACTACCGCCACAGGCAGTCAACAGGGAAGCAGTGGCAACAGCGGCTGCCAAGTGGGCCAATTTCATGTGCAAAACTCTCCATTCATGGGGTCTAGGGTCACAACATCCGGTGACCTGGTCTGAATTTTTATACATTCCCGTGAGATTAACTGTTCACGAGTTGGCCAGATCATAGGCTTAATGCGAATGGTTTACAAACATACTCGTATCTTTAATTACAGTAGATAATGACTATGGTCATGGTAGAATTTTTAAACTCTTATACAATGCTATACACGACAGCCAGCCCGCTAAGGGCGGAGCGACCTGAATCAAATAGCGGAAAGCAACGTGAAAAAATTAGCGGTAATCAGTCTAGCCATGATGCTGGCAGCTTGCGGGGGATCAGGGTCTTCAGGCAGCGATGAGCCAGCTTTTAGCAGCAAGGAAGCTCTTGGGGAAAATCTGTTCAGCGACGTGAATCTGTCGATGAACCGCACACAATCCTGCGCTACCTGCCATGATCCCGACAAAGCCTTCACCGACAGCGCTACCAATACCGATGGCTCTACCGTCGCCGTATCGACGGGCGACGACGGGGTATCACTGGGCGACCGCAACGCGCCTTCTGCGCTTTACGCCATGTTTGCACCGGCCTTTCAAAATGGCAGTCGAAACCGCTTCAATAGCCAACAAGACGACTACTCTGGCTGGATGGGTGGCCAATTCCACGATGGCCGTGCTGCAGGTTTAGCGGCACAGGCCGGTGGGCCACCACTGAATCCTATTGAAATGGGCATGGCCGACAGAGCCAGCGTGGTCGACCGTCTGCTAGAAAATCAGGACTACGTAGAAGCCTTCGAACGCCTGTATGGCAGCGATGTGTTCAACGACACCGACACCGCATACAGCGCCATGACAAACGCCATTGCCGCGTTTGAAAACACCGATGAGTTCGCTCCGTTCGACTCCAAATACGACCGCTCCCTGCTGGATAGCGACGACCCGAACTATTACAACTACGGCGTTATCTCCAAAGTGGCTTCTGGCAAAGCGCTGTTCTTTTCACAGCAATTCACCAACTGTGCCACCTGCCACCAGCTAAACCGTCAGGGCAGCAGCACCGAAACCTTCACCGGCTACGAATTCCACAACATTGGTGTACCGGTCAATACCGCCGTTCGCACAGCCAATGGCCTTGGCGATGAATTTATCGACACCGGCTTGCAAGGCAACAACGACACCGTGGGCGACGACGCGACACAAACGGGCAAATTCAAAACCCCGACACTGCGCAACGTCGCCGTCACAGAACCGTACATGCACAATGGCGTGTTTAATGAACTGGCAACGGTGCTGAAATTCTACGACCATTTCAAAACTGGCTCCGCCTTTACCATTAACCCGGAAACCGGCGTTGAATGGGCAGAACCGGAAGTGGCCGAGAACTTTGCCGAAGCAGAAATGCTGGATGGTCGACTGTTCCGCACCACAGACAGCGATGGCAGTGGCGAATCCGACGAGATCGAAGCCATGGTTTGCTTCCTGATGACGCTGACCGACGCCCGCTATGAGCATTTGATTTCCGATGAGGAGTGGGAAACCTGTGAAGCTGAGTAAGTACCTGCTAACGGCCAGTTTTTCGTTATTAATGGTTATGGGGGCCACCTCGGCAAAGGCCGAGGAATACCTGAGCCAGGCGGATTTTCTGAAACAGGCGTTCGGTGAGCAGCAGCCGAAAGTCAAAACCCTGTGGCTGAAGAAAGACATCAAGCCACAAGTGGCTGATATTCTAGGCCATCCTTACGCGGGGCTGCGGGTACGCTACTGGTACCAGGGCAACCAATCGGCATGGATTCTGGAAGAAATTGGTAAAGAACGCCCCATTACCATTGGTGTGATTCTGGATGCCGACCAAATCCGCAGTGTGAACATTCTGGCTTTCCGGGAGTCCCGTGGCTGGGAAGTGAAATACCCTTTCTTCACCGATCAGTTCAAAGGCCTGACGCTGACCGACGACCAGCAACTGTCCGACCATATTGATGGCGTCACCGGCGCGACCCTGTCCGTTCGAGCGGTAACCAAAGTCGCCCGACTGGCGTTGTTTTTTGCCCATAAAGAAGGACTTGCTGGCGCCTCCCCTGTCGCCGACAATGGCTGACCACGCCAGAGTAACAGAGATTTAACCCGTGAGTTTGGTAGCCCGACTGATTCAATGGCATCGCCGCGGCGGTCTGATTGTCATTCCCATTGTGTTGATGCTGTCGGTCACCGGCATCCTCATTAATCACAGCCAAACCCTCGGCTTTGCCAAGCAACCCGTCTATGCCAGCTGGATTGGCTGGCTTTACGGCGTTGAACCCAAACTGATAATCCAGGGCTTCAACGCCAATGGTCACTGGGTTAGCCAACGCGACCAACAACTGCTGCTGAACCAGCAGCCACTGCAAGACTGCAAAACTCCCGCTCTGGGTGCCGTTTACTGGCAAGAGACCATCGCCGTTCTATGCGATAACCGCATCAGCCTGTTTCTGGAAGATGGCCAACTGGTAGAGCAACTGCCCACCCTGCCCATACAAGCCACCAGCATCGGCCTACTGGAAAATGACAACGGCCCGCAACTGGCGTTGGCCGCGCCACTGATGGTGCTGGATGACCTCAGCTGGAGTTGGCAAGCAATAGAAACCGACAGCTCGGCTCAGTGGGCCAGCCCGGAGGTTCTGCCCGTCGAACTGGCTGCCGAACTAAACCGCGATTTGCCGTTACCAGGAATCAATACCGAACGCCTGTTACTGGATTTGCACAGTGGCCGACTGTTTGGTGATATAGGCGTGTACGTGGTCGATGCCGCCAGTCTGGTGTTTATCTTCCTGTGCCTGAGTGGCTTCTACACCTGGCTGAAGCGCACACTCAAATCCCGTTCAAAACAAAAGCGTAAGTAACAGCGACTGTCTGTTGGGTGCGCTCAACCGACAAATGGATTCCCCATGGAATGGCTTACGCCCGCCAACCTTGACCTGCTGACCTCTGTATTTCTGATTCTGGCCGCCGGCTTTACCTCGTTTATGACTGCGGCTCTGGGGATTGGTGGCGGACTCCTGCTACTGGCACTGATGGCATCCACCATTCCCGTCGCCGCACTGATTCCGGTACACGGACTGGTACAATTAGGCTCCAACGGCAACCGCGCCCTGATGACCCGCCAGCACATTGACTGGAGCATGATCAAACTGTTCAGCATCGGCGCTTTGATTGGTGCTGCCATAGGCTCGGTGGTGGTGGTGCAGCTACCGCTGTATTTGATTCAGTTTGCCGTCGCGGTGTTTATTCTGTTTCTGGTGTGGGGCAACAAACCCGGCAAACAGGAACTCAGCAAACCCGGCCGTATATTCGCCGGCGCTTTCACCACCTTCCTTACCCTGTTTGTCGGCGCTACCGGCCCGCTCGTTGCCGGATTTGTGCACCGCAACAACTACAGCAAACTGCAACTGACCAGCACCTTCGCCAGCTGCATGACGCTTCAGCACATACTGAAAGCCGTGGTGTTTACCTTCGTCGGATTCGCGTTTTTTGAATGGCTACCACTGGTCATCCTGATGGTGGCCAGCGGCGCATTGGGAACATGGATCGGCCTGAAATTACTGAACAAAATACCCGCCGACCGCTTCAAGCAGATATTCAAAATCATCATCACCCTGTTGGCGCTGCGACTGATTTGGCAGGGCATTCAGACGTTGGTGTAACTTTGACAGCAAACTGCTCGCGAACTCAATCGCGAGCAAGCTCGCTCCCACCTTCATGCTGAACATCGCCGAGCACCTGCGCCATCCGACGCAAACTCACCGATGTGCCATTACACCAATTTGGCGTGCATGGCTTTCAGCAGGTTTTCGGTTTGCTCCCAGCCGATGCACGGATCGGTAATGGATTGGCCGTAGACCAACTTGCCGCCCATTTTCTGGTTGCCTTCATTAATGAAGCTTTCCAGCATCACGCCCATGATGTTGCGATTACCCGCAACACGCTGCTCAACCACGTTGAGGGCGATCGGCACCTGGCGGCGGTGCTGTTTGCAGGCGTTGGCGTGGCTGCAATCCACCATCACACCGACATGACAGTCGGCATCGTGCAGTTGGCTTTGAGCATCGGCGATGCTGTGTTCATCGTAGTTGGTCAGGTTGTTGCCGCCACGCAGAACAATATGGGTGTCCGGGTTGCCCGGGGTGGTCAGCATGGCCATTTGGCCGTTGCCGTCCATGCCCAGGGTATGGTGGCTGTGACGCGCTGCAACCATGGCGTTTACGGCGGTGGTCATGGAACCGTCGGTGCCATTTTTGATGCCGGTTGGCATGCCCAGATGGCTGACCATTTCACGGTGAATCTGGCTTTCTGCGGTACGGGCGCCAATAGCCGTCCAGCTGATCAAGTCGTCCAGGTACATCATAACCGCCGGGTTCAGTGCTTCGGTCGCCAACGGCAGGCCCATACGAATCAGCTCCAGCATCACTTTGCGGCTGCGCTCAATGCCCTGAGCCATGTCGCCTTTGCCATTACGATCCGGATCGTAGGCGAGACCTTTCCAGCCGATGTTGGTACGTGGCTTTTCAACGTAGGCACGCATCACAATCAGCAAACGGTCACCAAGCTGTTCGTTCAGGGCCACCAGTCGCTGGCCGTAGTCGAGGGCGGCCTCTTCATCGTGAATCGAGCACGGACCGGTAATCACCAACAAACGACTGTCTTCGCCATTGAGAATATTGCGAATCTGCTGGCGCTGGCTTTCAACCTGCACCCGGTGTTTTTCCGGCAACGCCAAGCGCTGCTTGATGGCCGCTGGCGATTCAATCGGCTGAATGGCCGGGTCGTTGCTGTTGGCCACACGACTGGTGATGGTCGTAGGCATCGGGATGTTCTGGCTGTTGTTGATCTGGCTGTTTTGAGCGTTCGGGTTCATGGCTAAGTACCTTTTAAATTTTTCTGCAACTGAAGTGTTTGTGTCGTTCGCTTTGTTTTTCTGTGCCTGGGTTATCGGTGCCGTCAGGCCCAATAACAGGCCCGAACGTCACCGCAGCTAAATCGCCATCGCCAGTAATGCTGCTGTTTCTGTTGCAAGGTGCTCATCACAACCTCTCCGTTTCCAATGCTGTTGGACTTTATTGCGCCCATAAAAAAACCCCGGTTGGCAGACTGCCAACCGGGGTTTTCCGTGGCAGTCTGGCTTGAAGCCAAACTGCCGGGTGTAAGATTCACACTACAGGCAGCTTGGCTCCTGGCTAAAATAGCCATAACCAAAATACCAATAGGCCACAGACGCAGACTCAACCTGTGCAACCGCTTTCACACCCGCCAGACGAACGTCTGCCGCTGCGGCGATCGCAGTTGCCAGAGTCTGGTTGTTGGTGGTCAGTGCAGTCATGTGTTTGTCCATGTATGCGTTTAAGTGATGTTTTCATCCTAAACAGGAATAAAAGGATTGCAAGTATCTATTTGCAAATTGAAGGCTGTAGTGCCTATTCACCGTATGAATAATTGTCCGTCCTCCCCTTCACATCCAGGCTCACTTTCTGCCCACTCGTTCAACGACATCCGCTGCCACTTCCGGCACTATTGGTTGTCATAACCCTCGTTTTTAACGTCGACTCAG
This sequence comes from Oceanobacter kriegii DSM 6294, assembly GCF_000422845.1. Classification (GTDB taxonomy): domain Bacteria; phylum Pseudomonadota; class Gammaproteobacteria; order Pseudomonadales; family Oceanobacteraceae; genus Oceanobacter; species Oceanobacter kriegii. The sequence goes on along the minus strand of NZ_AUGV01000016.1, from coordinate 14,156 downwards.
CAGGCCGCTTCGTTATCGCGGCAACTGCGCCAGCAAGGACCGCCAATGCCCACGAACTCGCAGCCCAGCAAGCCTCACAGCCAATTTTCCTTGCTTACCAAGCGCCGTTTTTTACCCTATTTCCTGACTCAGGCCTTGGGGGCATTCAACGACAACCTGTACAAAAACGCCTTGCTGTTGATGATTGCGTTTGGCGGAATCGCCAGCGCCGAAGACAGCGCGTTGTTGACCAACCTGGCCGCAGGTATTTTTATTCTGCCGTTCTTTTTGTTCTCGCCTATTTCCGGGCAGCTGGCGGACAAACTGGAAAAATCGCAGCTGATGCGATGGGCCAAACTGCTGGAACTGGCGATTATGTGCCTGGCCGCCCTGGCCATGCTGCTACCGCTGTTTGAGGGCAGCAGCGGCTGGATTCTGATGGCGCTGTTGTTTCTGATGGGATTACAGTCGGCCCTGTTCGGCCCGGTAAAGTTTGCCCTGCTGCCCCAGCATCTGCATAAGGACGAACTGGTGGGCGGCAACGCACTGGTCGAAATGGGCACCTTCATCGCCATTTTGGGCGGCACCATTTGCGCAGGCGTATTGTTTGGTTTGCAAGATGCACCGGCATGGATAGCCGCAGGCATCGTGGGTTTTGCCCTGTTGGGCGTATTCAGCAGCCGCTTTATTCCCGCTGCCGCCGCCAATGACCCGGAACTGAACGTCAACTGGAACCCTTTCACCGCCGTGCTCAGCACCATCGCCAAGGCACGGGAAGACCGCGGGGTATTTCTGTCGATTGTGGCCATCAGCTGGTTCTGGTTTATGGGTGCCAGTTACCTGACCCAATTCCCGAATTTTGCCCGCGATGTGCTGGGCGGCTCCAGCGAGTTGGTAACGGTTTTGCTGACGTTGTTTTCCCTTGGCGTCGCGACGGGTTCCTTGCTGTGTGAAAGGCTATCAAACCACAAGGTTGAGCTGGGCATTGTGCCCATCGGCTCCATTGGCATGAGCGTATTTGGCATCGACCTCTGGTTTGCCATTTCGGGCCTGAATGTTCCAGACGGCATCAGCGCCTGGGCCTTTATCAGCAACAGTGACCACTGGCGTTTGATGGCTGATATTGCTCTCGTAAGTGCCTTTGGCGGCTTGTTTGTGGTGCCGCTGCAAGCCTTGATTCAACAACGCAGCGACGAGAAAAAACGCGCCCAGATCATTGCCGCCAACAACGTGATGAACGCGCTGTTTATGGTCGGCAGCGCGGCGCTGGGCATTGTGCTGCTGGCCGTGATGAAACTGTCGATTGGCGACTACTTTCTGGTACTGGCCATTATGAATCTGGTGGTCGCGGCCTATGTATACAGCCAGGTACCGGAGTTTGTGTTGCGATTTGGCATCTGGATGCTCAGCCATACCCTGTACCGGGTACGAGATAACGGCTTGCAACACATTCCGGAAGAAGGCCCGGCGGTACTGGTGTGCAACCACGTCAGCTACGTCGACGCCCTGCTGATTGCAGGCACCTGCCAACGCCCGATTCGGTTTGTGATGGCCAAAGCCATCGCTGAAATGCCGCTGCTGAAATACTTCTTCAGACTGGCAAAAACCATCCCTATCTGCTCACCAAGAGCCGACCGTGCCATGTACGACAACGCCTTCAAACGCATCAAGGCCGAGCTGGAAGCCGGCAATCTGGTGTGTATTTTCCCGGAAGGCAAGCTGACCACCAACGGCGAAGTCGACACCTTCAAGAAAGGCATAGAACGCATCATTGAAGAGACACCGGTGCCTGTTGTGCCCATGGCGCTGGATGGCTTATGGGGTAGCTTTTTCTCCCACAAGGATGGCCACGCGCTCACTACCCGGCCGAAACGCTTCTGGTCAAAAGTATCACTCAGCGTCGGTGAACCAGTGGCTCCGGAGCATGCCAGCGCCGATGCCTTGAAAGACAAGGTTCTGGCGTTGCTCGGAAAAGACTAAGCGCTTGTTATCCGTGCCATCAGGCCGTACTGTCTCGCCCATTCTCTTTTTGGAATCAGAACCATGAACCTGACTGAGCTGGGCGAGATCACCGCCTCTGAATACAACAAGGAACACACCTGCGCGGCCAACAGCTACCCGCAATGTGATCGACTGGTGCACTGCACTTCCCAGTACGAACAGCCGATGGACAGCTGGCAACTGCACAACCTGCATTTTGCTGACGCCGAAGAAGTCGCCTTGGGCGATGCCGAAGAAGTCGGCGAACTGACCTACCACAGCATGATCGTGGTGAATTTCTGCCCATTTTGCGGTGAGAAATTGCAGTAAGGTTTGAGTAACGCGCAAGGTTATTGGTGGGCAGGGCCCACCCTACGAGCTTTGTAATTGGCTTATTGCCTGCCCAAAACAATAAAACCCCGTTCGGTTGCCCGAACGGGGTTTTATTTTACCCAATCAATCCGCCACGGCTTGGCAGCCGTGCGAATCACACATGATGGGCAATCAGCCCTGTTCGTTTTCCGGAATCAGCAGCTGCACACCAACGGCGGTGTTGGAGATCGGCGAGACGTAGTTACGCAGGCGCTCTTCCACCGGGCCTTCGATACAGCCACGCATGGCCAGCCACATGGCGATTTCGACCATCTGGGCGCCGCCTTTTTCGATCAGGTCAACGTTGCTGTACTGGGTGATGGCTTCCGGGTCGGTAACCATTTTATCCATACACCAGTTGTCGAAGTCGGCGTTCAGAATGCCCGCACGCTGACCGTCCAGCTGGTGAGACAAGCCGCCAGTACCCAGAACCACCACTTTCTGGTCTTTATTCCAGCAGCGAATGGCTTCACCAATGGCTTTACCAAACGCGTAGCTGCGGCTTGGTTTTGGCATTGGGTGACGTTCACAGTTGATGGAAACCGGAATCACCTTGATGCCCTGGTAGGTGAAGTTTGGCCACAACAGCGTCAGTGGTACCGTCGCACCGTGGTCGACTTTGATGTCCTGACACACGGTCGGGTCGAAGTCGTTTTCGATCAGGTGGTTAACGATGTGCCAGCTCAGCTCGGTTTCACCGGTTACTGGTGGAATCGGCTTGATGCCCCAACCTTCGTCGGCGTTTTCGTACTCAGGCGCTGCACCAATCGCGAACGTCGGCTTTTTGTCGAGCCACATTTCCAGACCGTGGTCGTTGTAGAACAACACCGCGATGTCCGGCTTTTCTTCGGTCAACCAGTCACGAATAGGCGGGTAGATGGCAAACAGATCCTTGAAGTAATCGGTTTCTTCAAGGCCCTTGTCCATGGCAACGCCGATGGCCGGAATGTGAGAGGTGGTAATACCACCGATGATCTTAGCCATTGGTTGTTTTCCCCCTGCCCTGACTTTCCAGGTATGCGATGAATTCTTCAGTGCTGCGGCCAGATTGCATGCCGCCAATCACCTGCATATTCCAACCGAAAATGCCTGCGAATTTGGCCATGTAGTAGATACTGCCACCCAGCTCCAGCATGCGGTTGATGTCGTGATCACGCACGGCCTGCTTTTGCTCTTCAGTCAGCTTGTATTTGGTCATGTAGGCTTCGGCATCGTCACGAAACGCCTGACGGTTTTCTTCGCTGTTGAAGGAGTAACACATCTTGTTGAAATGGAAGCCCTTGGTCGCGGCTTCGCCATCGAAGTGGTACGTCCCTTCAACAGCTTTCATCTTGTAATCGGTCATTCGTTTACCCTCGGGTTCAGGTCGGACGTCTGAAGTCAGATGTCGGACGCTAATGTGATTTGCCAGGCGGTAATGGATTACACCTGAGGCAAGCAGCCCCCGCGATATTTCTTATCGCATCAGGGCTGGAGGCCTTCATCGCGTCAGACTTCCAGCTTCAGACGTCAGACGAGCGTTCTCAGCGCGCCCAGTACAAACGCATTGGATTATCCACCAACAACTTCTGCTGCAGCTCTTCGGTCACGGCAATCTGTGGAATCACGTCGACCAGTTTACCGTCATCCGGAGTGTGAGACTTCATGTTCGGGTGCGGCCAGTCGGTGCCCCACAGACAACGGTCCGGGAATTTCTCGACCAGGGTCTTCATGAATGGCACCACGTCGCTGTAGTCTGGCGGAGTCAGGGTCAGACGCTCTGGACAGGTGGTTTTCACCCAGATTTTCTCGTTGTCTTCCATCAGCTTGATGAAGCGCTGGAAGTCTTCGTGATCCACACCGTTGGCAACGTCAGGACGGCCCATGTGGTCAACCACAATGGTGGTGTCCAGTTCGTTCAGGAACGGGATCAGTTCGGCCAGGTCCGGGGCTTCGAAGTAAACCACAATGTGCCAGCCCAGCGGCTTGATCTTTTCAGCAATCGACAGGAACACTTCTTTTGGCGTGGAGTCGACCAGACGCTTAACGAAGTTGAAACGAACGCCGCGCACACCGGCTTTGTCCATCGCTTCCAGTTCTTCAACCGTGATCGCAGGATCAACCACAGCGATACCGCGAGCCAGTTCACCGGCGGTTTCCAGCGCGTCTATCAGAGCCGCGTTGTCGGTACCGTGACAGGACGCCTGTACGATGACATTGCGGGAAAAGCCCAGGTGATCGCGCAGGTCGAACAGCTGCTGCTTGGAGGCATCACAAGGGGTGTATTTACGCTTCGGGTGGTACGGGAATTGATCCGCTGGACCAAATACGTGGCAGTGGGCATCAACCGCGCCAGCAGGAGCCTTGAATTCTGGCTTGCTTGGGTTGGCATGAAACGGCAGGTAATCTGGGTCCATCATTCTCTTATACCAATGTTGTTATTTGTGTGGGCAGAATCGTTATCGATTCCACAATGAACAAAGGCGCGGCGACGTTTCTTTCGAACCATCGGCTGCGCCTTGTCAGACTGCGTTGGCTGAAAATCAGCCGAACACCAGTCCATCAAACAGTTTGCGTGCAGTACGCAGCAGCGCAGCTGAACCAACCTGACCTTGCTCATCCATGTTGAGGATGACGGTCATTTCACCGATTGGATGTTCCACAGACAGCGTTTTCTGAGCACCTTCCGGAACCACCGCAACTTCCGCCGCTGGCGAACCTTGCAGCGCTGCCGCAGTGGCCACGCTGACCGCGCCCAATACGCCAATCGAGGCGTGACAACGATGCGGAATAAAGGTGCGGGTAGAAATAGAACCGCCGTTAGTGGCAGCGCTGACCATGCTCATTTTCGGCACGGACTTCTCTTTCACATCACCCAGGTTCATCAACGGACCTGCTTGCAAGCGAATGGATTCCAGCTTGGCGCGCAGAGCGTCGTTGGCTTCCAGTTCTTCGCGGCTTTCAGTGCCGGTAATGCCCATGTCAGCAGCACGCATCACGACCACCGGCATGCCATTGTCGATCAGGGTGACTTCAACACCGTCGATCACATCCACTGCATTGCCGGTTGGCAACAGTGAACCGCAACTTGAACCTGCGGTATCGAGGAAGGTGATTGGTACCGCAGAAGCGGTTCCCGGTACGCCGTCAATTTTGGCGTCACCGCTGTAGGTCACCTTGCCTTCGGGGGTCGGCACATTGGCAATCGCCACCTGACCGGTATTTTTCATAAAAATACGCACGTCAGTGGTGTCGCCAGTGGCGTCTACCAGACCACGTTCAATCGCAAACGGGCCAACACCCGCAAGGATGTTGCCGCAGTTCTGGGCATCAGTAACGATGGCCTGATCCACGAACACCTGCAGGAACAGGTACTCAACATCGGCATCGTCACGATCAGATTTGGAGACCACCGCCACCTTGGACGTCAACGGGTCGGCAGCGCCCAGACCGTCGATCTGGCGCGGGTCAGGAGAACCCATGACCCGCAACAGAAACGCATCACGTTCGGCCGTGTCGGCCGGCAGATCCTGCGCCAGGAAGTAGCCCCCTTTTGAGGTGCCACCTCGCATCCACATGCAGCGGACGCCCTCTTCCAGGGCGGTCTGCCCAGAGCGGTCGTCTGAGAGAGTGGCCTCAGACATACTTCAAACCTTTCTCTTCCAGACGGCCACGCATATTGTAAATGTCGAGACCCAGCTCGCCATTCGCCATGCGAACACGCTTTTCTTCTTCCAGCGCCATACGAGCTTCCGCCTTGGCCAGAACCTCAGCAGCTTTCTCGCGGCGAACAACCACAACACCGTCGTCGTCAGCCACAATGACGTCGCCCGGGTTAACCAGCTCATCGGCACATACCAGTGGTACGTTCACGGAACCCACGGTTTCCTTGATGGTGCCTTCAGCGAATACCGCCTTGGACCATACGTGGAAACCCATCTGACGCAGGTCGCGAGTATCACGAACACCGCCGTCGATGATCAGGCCAATCACGCCGCGCGCCTGGGCAGAAGTGGCCAGCAGGTCACCGAAGAAACCGTGGTTGGAAGGAGACGTTGGTGCGAACACCATGATGTCGCCTTTCTGACACTGTTCGATGGCCACGTGCATCATCCAGTTGTCACCCGCAGCGCCGGAAATAGTCACAGCGGAACCTGCAACAGCAACGTCTTGCTGGATAGGACGCATGTAGTGCGCCAGCAGACCCACACGGCCCTGAGCTTCATGAACAGTAGCCACGCCACACTTGGCCAGACCGTCGATAACTGCCTGATCAGCGCGTTCGATGTTTTGTACTACAACTGTTTCTTTCATGTTTCTAACTCCTGTTAGCTTCTGATCAGTAAATCAAGCAGTCTTCAGACGGCTGAATACACGACGGATGTTGTGTTCGAAGATGTCCTGCTTGGCAGCATCGTCGATCTTGGTGGTCGCATCGATGTACTTCTTGGTGTCGTCGAAGTAGTGACCGGTTTCAGGGTCGATACCACGAACCGCACCAATCATTTCGGAAGCGAACAGGATGTTCTTGGTCGGGATTACATCCAGCAGACAGTCGATGCCTTTCTGGTGGTAAACACAGGTGTCGAAGAAGACGTTGTTCAGTACGCGTTCTTCCAGTTCAAAGCCCTTGTCCAGCGCCATACCGCGGAAACGACCCCAGTGGTAAGGCACCGCACCGCCACCGTGAGGGATGATCACTTTCAGCTCTGGGAAGTCCTTGAACACGTCAGACATCATCAGCTGTTGGAAGCCAGTGGTGTCAGCGCCCAGGTAGTGGGAACCCGTGGTGTCGAAGCAATCGTTACAGGCTGCGGATACGTGAATCATGGCTGGAATATCGTACTCGACCATTTTTTCGTAGATCGGGTAGAAATCACGAGCCCCCAGACGGCTGCCGTTCCAGAAACCACCGGATGGGTCCGGGTTCAGGTTGATGCCGATGAAGCCCATTTCTTCAACCGTACGCTTGATTTCGTCAACGCACTTGGCTGGGTCAACACCCGGAGACTGTGGCAGCTGGGCAACCGGTACAAAGTTTTCAGGGAACAGGTCACACACACGACGGATCAGGTCGTTCTGGTTCTGGGTCCAGAATTTGGAGGTGTGCTCGTTACCCACATGGTGGGCCATCCAGCTGGCGCGAGGAGAGAAGATGGTCAGGTCCGTGCCACGTTCCTGCTGCAGTTTCAGCTGGTTGTTAACGATGGACTCACGGATTTCGTCGTCAGTAACACCGAAATCGCCTTTTTCGCCAACAAAGTCAGGGTTTTTGGCAACTTCTGCTTTCTGGGCATCGCGCCATGCGCCAACGCCAGGAGGAGTAGTGGTGTAGTGTCCATGACAATCGATGATCATTATTCTTCTCGCTTTTTTTGAGAGCTTGCCAAACGGGTCAGCAAGCCAGAATTCATTCGAAGCTGTAACCGACGCGCCGCCACTGCGACTGCCGTACTGAGTTATCTGCAACGGCGGATCAAAACGATCAGAAACGCAGCAGACGATATCAGCATGGTAGGAATTGGTACTTGTGACTGGCTATTTCAATTTCACTGATACATTATTGAATTTTGATATAGAGCTGTTCACAAGGGAGTTCCGCTGACCATGGAGTTCACCGTTCCCAACCTGCGCCACCTCAGGGTTTTCCTTGAAGTGACGGAACAAAAAAGTATAAGCAAGGCAGCCCCCCGCGTGTTTCTTTCCCAGCCGGCCATCACTCAGGCGCTGGCCCGGCTTGAAGAAATGTTGCAAACCGAGCTGTTTGAACGCCGCGCCGAAGGCATGTACCCCACCGAGTCTGGCGAGGTCTGGTACAACCGGGTAGAACGCTGCGTAAACTACCTGATGCAAGGCATTCGGGACGCCCTGCGCTCCGGTGCTGCCAACAGCCGCAACCAATCCGCACAGCAAATGGTGTCGTTGCTGACCACCACCCAGCTGCGAGCCTTGGTCGCCGTGACCGAAGCCCAGAACTTCAGCATTGCCAGCCGCGCCGTCGGCGTTTCGCAGTCGTCGCTGCACCGCGCCGCCCGTGAACTGGAGCACCTGCTACAAGTACCGCTGTTTGAAAAAACCAGCACGGGCATCAGCGCCACCAAAGCCGCACAGGCATTGGCCCGCGCCACCAAGCTGGCCTTTTCGGAGCTGTATCAGGGTTACTCGGAAGTCAGCGCCCTGCAATTCCGCGAAGTGGGTAAGATCATTGTTGGCAGTATGCCGCTGGCACGTACTTCCATCCTGCCCGAGGCGATTATCCGCTTCAGCGAAAGCCACCCGGATATTGATATTCAGGTGGTCGATGCGCCCTACAACGACCTGCTGCATCACCTGCGCCACGGCGAACTCGACTTCCTGATTGGCGCCTTGCGCTTCCCGCCGCCGGTTGACGACGTGATTCAGGAAGAGCTGCTGTCGCCGCCGCTGGCCGTCATCTGCCGCCCCGGCCACCCGTTAATGGAGGTTAAAAACCCCGGCGTCGCCGACCTGGCCAAATACGCTTGGGTGGTACCGCGCCAGGGCACCCCAACGCGCAAAGCCTTCGAGGCACTGTTTGAAGACCAGCCCGAGTTACGCCCGCAACGCTTGGTAGAAACCAGCTCGCAAATTCTGATCCGCGAACTGCTGCGTGGCAGCGACCGCCTGACGCTGATTTCCACTCACCAGATCGAATTGGAACTCAGCATTGGCATTTTGTCGGTGCTGCCGGTATCGCTGGAGCACACGCGCCGCGCCATTGGCCTGACCTTGCGCCACAACTGGCAGGCCACGCCCAGCCAAATGAAATTCCTCGATATCCTGCGCAGCCAGGCAGAAGTTCTGCGCGACATGTAAGCCTCTGAGCTATTGCAGACACTAAAGCAGCCGAACAGCTGCTTTGGTGTCTCGCCCCCTGCTTGACCAGAAATCTCCTTTGATTCAGATCGCCATATCAAATACTGATACCCAACCAGCCGCCTGAATGCCATCAATTGAAGCCCCCAAAAAGTCGCAGAACGTCACTTTTTCTGCATCATTTCGAGCCAAACCAGCCTAAAACCTCTGAAATCCGCTATTTTCAGGTACTTTTTCTTCAGTCGGCTTTTACTTTTTTTCCATATTGAATTCGACATGCTGCAAACTGGCTTTTTCATAAAACCAAATGCCATTATCAATTTTGAATAGCCTGACTGGTTATTCAATTGTTCAAGCCCGACAAGGGCGGATAGATTGGAGTTCTCGAACTTGGTCGTTTTGAGTTTTGTGTTGTTGCCCGCGGTGCTATTCGGGAACTCTTCCTGGAGAACCCATCGAAGAATACGCCGCGGGAATTTTTCTTACTCAACGTCTGGTTCGGCCATCACACAGTATTGTTACGACCTGCTCAGCGCTAACACTGGCTCCTCTCTCTTATGGGCGTTAGCGATGGTCAGGTCGTAACCATATTTTGTTCAAACTCACTCTGAAGGCACCTGTAGAGTGCCCAACGACCGATCAGGAGAAGAATAATGAGACTTTGTGTTGCTGGCGCTGCGGGCGCTTTCGGCCAAAAACACTTGGATGCTGTAGCCAACATTGAAGGCGCAGAAGTGGTATCCGTTGTTGGTACCCGTCCTGACGTGATCAAGCAGGTTGCTGAAGAGCGTGGCATTCCACACTACTGCACCGACCTGGCCGAAGCCCTGGCTCGCGACGACGTAGACGGCGTTCTGCTGGCTACCCCAACCTCCATGCACGCCTCCCAGGCCATCCAGTGTCTGGAAGCTGGCAAGCACGTGATGGTTGAAATCCCGATGGCCGACAACATCGAAGATTCCCGCAAGCTGGTTGAAGTACAAAAGCGTACCGGTCTGGTGGCCATGTCTGGTCAGACCCGTCGTTTCAACCCGTCTCACCAGTGGATTCACAACAAGATCAAGGCTGGCGAACTGAACATCCAACAGATGGACGTTCAAACCTACTTCTTCCGTCGTACCAACACCAACGCCAAGGGTCAGGCCCGTTCCTGGACCGACCATCTGCTGTGGCACCACGCTTGTCACACCGTTGACCTGTTCCAATACCAGACTGGCGAAACCTGCTCCAAGGTTCAGGCCCTGCAAGGCCCTATCCACCCGGATCTGGGCATCGCCATGGACATGTCCATCGGCATGAAAGTACCAAGCGGTGCTATCTGTACCCTGAGCCTGTCTTTCAACAACGACGGTCCATTCGGCACCTTCTTCCGTTACATCTGTGACGAAGGCACCTTCATCGCTCGTTACGACGACCTGGTAGACGGCCACGAAAACCCGATCGACCTGTCCGGCGTTGCGGTTTCCAACAACGGTATCGAACTGCAAGACCGTGAGTTCATCGCCGCTGTTAAAGAAGGCCGTGAGCCAAACTCTTCCGTTGCTCAGGTACTGCCTGCAATGGAGACTTTGGATCAGCTGGAGAAACTGCTGGAAGCAGAATAATCAGTCTGGAGTTGGGAGTCAGGAGTCGGGTGCGTTATCCACGACTCCAGACACCCGACGCCCAGCTCCCGACTTATTTAAAAAACCGGCACTGCCGGTTTTGTTGTTTCCAGGATTTCTAAAAAGAGGAGAAACACATGTCTCTGAAAACCGAATTCAATAACCCGGGCATTGGCCTGGGCTGCATGAACCTGTCTCATGCCTACGGCGTGCCGGTGTCTGAAGAAGACGGCATCAAGGCGCTGCATCAGGCGTTCGAGATGGGTTACCGCCACTTCGACACTGCTACCCTGTACGGCGGTGGCAAGAACGAGCTGCTGGTTGGTAAGGCACTGAAAGAACTGCGTAACAAGCTGTTCCTGGCCTCCAAGTGCGGCATGGCGATTAACCCGGAGCTGGGTAAGAAAGAAATCAACGGCACGCCGGAAAACCTGCGCAGCCAAATCGAAAACTCCCTGCGTCGCTTGCAGGTTGAGCACATCGACCTGTACTACCTGCACCGTCTGGACCCGAACACGCCGATTGAAGAATCCGTTAGCGCACTGGCCGACATGGTGAAAGAAGGCAAGATCGGCGCAATCGGCCTGTCTGAAGTATCCGCCGAAACCCTGCGCAAAGCCCACGCCGTTCACCCGATTGCCGCACTGCAAACCGAATACTCGCTGTGGAGCCGCAACGCTGAAATCGCCGTGCTGGAAGCCACCAAAGAACTCGGCACCGCCTTTGTTGCTTTCTCTCCGGTGGCTCGTGGTTTCCTTGCCAACGGCCTGCCGTCCATGGAAGAGCTGGAAGCACTGGAAGCGAAGGACATCCGTCGCAACATGCCGCGCTTCTACCCGGAAAACTTCAGCCAAAACCTGCCACTGCTGCAAAAGTTTGTGCAAATTGCCGACCGCATTGGCTGCACGCCAGCACAGCTGTCTCTGGCCTGGGTATGCGCTCAGGGCGACCACATTGTGCCAATCCCGGGCACCCGCTCCGTCGCTCATATGGAAGAAAACCTGAAAGCGGCCGACATCAAGCTGGGCGCAGATGTGGTCACGGAACTGAACGACCTGATCAATCAGAACACCGTTACCGGCACACGCTACAGCCCTGCCCAACAGCAGGAAATCGATACCGAAGAGTTCGCCTGAACGCTTTGATCGACTCTGGCGGGTTGATCCCGCCAGAGATCAGTCGCCAGAACAACAAGAATATCGACGATGAAAACACAGCAGCATCCCCACTCAGCGCCCGACAGCACCGGGTCTGAACCGACAATGCCATCCGCCGAGCAAAGCTTGCTGTCGCGGGTGATTGCCCCTGAACAGCCCTCAGGCCAGGGCATATCGCGTTACACCCTCTACAGCGAAGCGCCGTCCGAGCGGGACCCTGAGTTCGTTCATATCGAAGATATTCCCAGCCGTGCCCGGCTGTTCAATTGGGAAATTAACGTACACACCCACCCGAACATGTTCCAGGTGGTGTTTGTGCAAAGCGGACAGGTCCGCATCCTGATTGATGGCCGCGAAGAAACCCGCTACGGCCCGGTGATGATCAGCGTACCGCCCGGCGTGGTACACGGTTTCGAATTTGAACGGGAAGCCACCGTTGGCTGGGTAATTACCGTCTCGCAGCTGCTGATGATGGACGACCAGCTCAGCCGTCAGTTTGCGTTCAGCCAACCGTTACTGGAAAAACCCAACATCACCTCGCTGCCACAAGACCAACAACTGGAATTCATCAACCAGACCGTGGCGCAACTGGAACACGAATACCACAGCGACGCCGTCGGCAAACAATCCATGTTTGTATGGCTGCTGTTCAGCCTGCTAACCCGGCTGGGGCGCGTGATCCAACAGATTCCCGACAGCGCACCACAAGACCTGCACACCGAACGCTTCCGACGCCTTAACCAGCTGATTGACGAGCACTACCGCCAACACCACCCGGTGGAATTCTACGCCGACCTGCTGCTGACCACCCCTGCCAGCCTCAGCCGCACCTGCAAACAGGTAGCCGGTAAAAACATCACCGACCTGATCTACGACCGCATGATCCTCGAAGCCCAGCGGCTGCTGATCTATTCATCGGTACCGGTATCACTGATTGGCTACGAACTGGGCTTTAACGACCCGGCATACTTCTCGCGCTTCTTCCGCCGCCGGGTGGGTTTATCGCCATCTGAATTCCGCGAACAGCGGGAGCGGAAGTAGCCGCCGAAAATGCGCTACTTATAGGATGGGCACTTGTGCCCATCGAAACCAGCTTACCAACACACAGGGCATTTCACGCCAGCAATCCAATTTCCAAAGTTTTTATGTGATAAATCCCGCACTGTAATGACCAACTAAAAATACTTCTGGTCGAGAGGCTCCGCCATGCCGTTAACAGCGCCCTGCAAGACAATTGATTTCCGCACCACCGACATCTACAACGAGCCGGTTGATTTGCGCAAATACCGCGGCCGCAAGGTGCTACTGGCCTTCTTCCGAGACGCCGCCTGCCCTTTCTGTAACCTCAGGCTCTACGAACTCACCCGTGACCATGAAGCATTGCAGGCCGCCGGACTGGAAGTGATTGCAGTATTCAGCTCAACCAAAGAAGAAGTGAAGCAATTTGTGGCGCGCCACCCACGCCCCTTCACCATGCTGGCCGACCCCAATCTGGAACTCTACCAACGCTACGGCATTCAGCATTCCGGCTTTGCCATGCTGAAAGCCATGCTGCTGCACCCACTGCGAATTATTCGCGGCATGCTCAAGGGCGGCACCGGCGATATGAACAACCCACACGTCAAACTGGTACCGGCCGACTTCCTGATTGCCGAAAACGGCGAAATCCGCCTGGCCTGGTATGGCCGCAATACCAGCGACCATATTCCGATGAAGGTGATTAAACAGTTTGCGGGCAAGCCGTTGTTTAAAGCGGCTGTTGGGTGAGGAATGGGGCGTGGTGCGCCACGTCATTGTTGCTGCCGGAATTATTTGAAGGAGAAGTGGTCGAGAGAGGCTTATCTAAGGAGCCTCTGAAAAATAGGCTCCCTAAGATCAATATGATTCGAGGCATAATCTCAAATCTTTGAAAAATATAACGCTATGCTAAGGGGCCGAAAAAGCGAAGCTTTTGAGGTCCAACTGAGCGCAGCGAATGATCCTCACCCGCTTTTCCGGACACATTGCAGTTATCCATTTATCGCCTCGTACTCTAACGGACTCATGTATCCCAAGCCAGAGTGCAGGCGAGTTCTGTTGTAGAAGCGATCAATATACTGTTTGAGCGCCGATTTTAACCCTGAGTATGTTTTCCAAATATTGCCGGTTAACTTTTCTGCTTTCAGGCTGTGGAAGAAAGACTCCATAGCGCCATTGTCAGTACACTTTCCCGGTCGGTTCATGCTCGCAATCATTCCGTGACTCCCAAGCA
>NZ_KE383935.1:1975-169880 GCF_000422845.1 Oceanobacter kriegii DSM 6294 | reverse complement strand
GAGTCTGCGCCACCGCAGTCTTCAGCCAGCAGGTCTGCTTTGTTCAGGAATACTACGATGTAAGGTACACCAACCTGACGGGACAGCAGGATGTGCTCACGAGTCTGAGGCATTGGGCCGTCAGTAGAACCACATACCAGGATCGCGCCGTCCATCTGAGCGGCACCGGTGATCATGTTTTTAACATAGTCAGCGTGTCCCGGGCAGTCTACGTGCGCGTAGTGACGGTCAGTGGATTCGTACTCTACGTGGGAAGTAGAGATGGTGATACCACGCTCACGCTCTTCTGGAGCGTTATCGATACCGTCAAAAGCAACGGCTTGGCCGCCGAATACTTCTGCACATACGCGAGTCAGCGCAGCAGTCAGAGTAGTTTTACCATGGTCAACGTGACCGATAGTACCTACGTTTACGTGGGGTTTGGAACGCTCAAACGTTTCCTTAGCCATGACCTTCTCTCTCTTACGTGGTGGTAGATTTCAGACCGACACATACACAAAAAGGCAGGCCTATGGCCTACCTTTTTGCTGTTTAAATAATGGTGCTGATGGGCAGAATCGAACTGCCGACCTCATCCTTACCAAGGATGCGCTCTACCGACTGAGCTACATCAGCGAAACTTCTTGTTTCGACTGCCTGAAAACTGGTCAGGTCAGTAATACTGGAGCGGGTAGCGGGAATCGAACCCGCATCATCAGCTTGGAAGGCTGAGGTTCTACCATTGAACTATACCCGCGAACCTTTAGGCCTCAAGCCAGGAACCGCAGGCTCCTGCCTCGCTCCGAAGCACCGCCTTGGCAATGCTTTAAAATATGGTGGTGGGGGCTGGATTCGAACCAGCGAAGCTTTCGCGTCAGATTTACAGTCTGATCCCTTTGGCCACTCGGGAACCCCACCTAGTTGTTATCAAAGAAGCTGTAATAGCTGCTGGCCGTTGCCGCTGCGTCTTTGATGGCGCGTACTATATGTATGGAGCCTTGGGCCGTCAACACTTTTTTGAAATTTTTCTTATTTTTTATCAACTTAGCCGATTTCGAGGGAGATTTGAGCAGTTAATAATCAATCACGGCCATTTTTGTTCAAGGTTTGATCAAAAACCGTCTTGCTCGCTATTATTCCTGGCAATCGGTCATTTGCCAGGCCACATCGCGGTCATCCGCGAGGATACGTTGACGCAAACGCTCGCCGAATTCCGGACTGGCGTTCACTTCCAGCCAGTGTTCTTCCTTTATGTCGTTCTTGATGCGCACTTCAACCGGAATGTTGTAGGTCTTCACCTTATCGGCAACTTGCTGGGCCGACTCTTCCTTACGGAACAAGCCGAGGGAAATACCTTCCGCCAATTCACCGGCATTAATAATGTAGGAGTCGACTTTGCGTTGCTGCAGTTCACGCAGCACTTTGCGAGCTTCTTCGCGGCTGGCGCGAGGTGGAACAAAGACCCAGAACTCCTTGGCTTCCTGGGTCGGCAACTGCGTGGTCTGGGTGCTGCCGGCAACGCCCAGTGCTTCAGCACGGGCGCGGGCGTAATTGGCATCAACAATGTCCTGATACGGCCCCAGCAGGAAACAACGTTGCTGAGCCACCGCTTGAGCTTCGGGCTGGCGGGTAATACGAGGCAATGCCACCGTTGCTTCCGAGGTCAGCGTCAGCCGTTGGCCAGAGGCCATAACCACCGGCTCATTATTGGCCTGTGGTTGCTGCTGCTTACCCCAGTACAGGATCAGTACGGCAATGTTCAGAATTACCAGACAGAAGAATATCCAGCGCATAAAGCATCCAATCCATCGAAAATCAGTTCAGGGGAATAGGTCTGATCCAGGCTGCGTGCCAGCCACTCACCGTCACCGCCGGTAAAGAATGGCGTGTGATGACGATATTCCTGCATCAGTTGTTGCACCAACGCCACTTGCTGACGACGTACACCAGCACTGACACACCCTACGGTATCGGTGCCGGGTTGCAGTTTGTCGCTCATCTGCTCATCGGTATAAGGCCGTACCCGCTCGGTGTTCTGCCACAGCGACTGCTGCGCCAGCGTCAACCCCGGTACGATATAGCCGCCCAGATGTTGATTGTCGGCATCCATCAGGTCCAGCGTCAGCGCCGTTCCCGAGTCGACCACCAGTACCGGTCCATTGCAATGTTGACGCGCGCCCAGCATAGCCAGCCAGCGGTCTACCCCCAAACGCTCCGGGTTGGGGTAACAGTGTTTGAAATCAGGGTAGTCAGCCAGCGCTCGCGACAGCCACACCAGGCTGGCACCGAATTGCTGTTCCAACTGGTGGCGTAACCAAGGATTGTCGTGAACGCTGGATACCAGCACCCGGGCAACCTTCGGCCAGGCCTGATCCACGACATCCGCATGATCACAGCCACCGCGCACCATAACGCCGTCGTCGGCCTGATAACGCCATTTGATTCGGCTGTTACCAGCGTCAATTAACAGGACGGACACTTAATTCTCCAGCGACAATCACTTCCATACCACGGTCGGTGTGCAACAGCAGTTCACCCTTACGGTTAACGCCTTTGGCTACACCAATGCGCGGCTCACTTCCGCCGGACAAGATAACATCCTTCTTATAATAGATGTCGCGCTCGGCCCAGTGATTGATCCAGGGGCCAAAACCTTCCCGTTTGAATTCATCCAGAATACTGCCCAGCTGGTCCAGCAGAACACTGGCCACCTGATTGCGGGACACACCCGGCAAGTACTGTTTCAAGGCTGCCCACGGCTGCTCGATGCGCTCGGCATCGCGGTCGCTGAGCGCCACATTCAGGCCAATACCAATCACAATCTGGCAGAAGTCCGGCTGGGTTTGACGGCCTTCCAGCAGAATGCCGGCGACCTTGCGGCCGTCCAGATAGACGTCGTTCGGCCACTTCAAGCCGACACCGTCCATCCCCAGTCGGGCCAGTGCCCGCTCAACCGCAATGGCAATCATCAGACTCAGGCCTTCCTGATCATTGAGACTGCCCGGCAAGGTCACCAGATACGACAGGTAGATGTTCTTGCCAAAGGGGCTGACCCAATGACGGCCACGGCGGCCACGACCGCTGTTCTGCTTTTCCGCCAGCACGGCGTAGCGCTTGCCCAGATGATCGGGAGCGCGCTCAAACAGCCAGGTATTGGTGGAATCCACATCCAGCAGAATATCGAGGCAATCCAGACGTTGTGTCATGGATTCCTGAATGCCTTCTTTATCCAACAGTTCAATGGCATCGTGCAAGCGATAGCCTTTGCCTTTCACCGAAGAATAAGGGATGTCCAGCTCGTCGAGCTTTTTCATGTGCTTCCAAACCGCAGCTCGGCTGACGCCAAGGGCTTCACCCAACTCATCGCCGGAATGGAAACGACCGTCTGACAGTAATGCCAGCAACTGACCCAGCATTGTGGAACTCCGAAACCGTAATCTGGCGACTATAACAGAAGGTGTGCGGGGTCAGAATGGTCTGCCGGATTTGAAAAGAAACGAAATCGGAAGGGAAACGCTAGCGGGCGTCTTCAGGTACTAGCGGGCGTCTTCAGATGATTGTGGAAGTCGTTGCGGGAGAGCTTCTGACAATGATTGCCGAGGTGCCTGTGCGGCCCCGATACCAGCAGGTACCACCACACTCGGCTGCAAATCCAGAATCAACGCCGAGAGCGAAACCACCAGCGGCGGCAAATGCCCCTCCACCCGCGACAGCGCACAGTCATCACATGGGCTGTTGCTGGCTCCACTCAGCTGCTCGGCAATGCTGTTGACGCTGGCAATCATAATGACGGCCACGGCCAGCACCAGGGCGGCGGTTGAATGTCGGCGTTTGCGGTTCATGGCAGGCGGATCGCTCGGCGGTTATGAGTGATTCGACAGCCTACCCTGCTTCAGTCGAGATTAGCGAGGCGCTTATTGAAGTGGATCTCAATAGCGCTCTGAATGTCACGAACGGACGGTACTTTTTCAGTGTGCACCAGCACAATCAGCGATTGCGCCACCACTTTATCGTCACCATCCGGATGGGTATTCACCTCCCCTTCCTTGGTCACAAACGCCAGTGGAGTGCCCAGATTGCTTTGTACCACGGCGTTCACCACATCGGCCCAACGCTCTCCTTCGAGCCACACCGGAAAGCGTACCGCGTGGTCGTTGGCGTGGGTGAACATGTCCTCAATGATCAGCTCGACCCCAGGTGCCACCATCGCCCGCACCACCATTTCCGGGTAGGAGCGGATCGGCCGCAGCATGGTTTTGATCTTCAGCTTCTTGAGCCGCTCGCGGTTTTCGTCCTCAACCACTTCAGCAATTACCCTGTGCCCAAGGTGCAATTCAAACAGGCGGTGACACACATCGAAGGTAAAACTGTCGCTATCCGAGGAATACTCATCCCGCGCCAGCACCACAATATGGGTTGCCCGTTCGGCTGCCGCCCGTTTGAGGTCTTCCGGCCGACTGGCCGAACCCGTGACATGCACCACCCCCAACCGGCGCAAGCTGTCGGGCAGACCGTCAGCAAAGTCTTCGTTCAATAGCATGATGGGGGTTTCGCGGTATTCATCGCTCTGACGAATCTGGCTGATCATGCGCCAGAAATAGGCTTCCAGATTATTTTTCGGGGCGTTGATAATCAGAATGTGATCGGCCATGTTCCAGTCCCAATGTCCTGTGCGTATGCGTTCCCGACGGGCGATGCGAAAATCGACGTAATCACTGACCAGAAAAGTCATTAGCGTGATGCCGGCGAAGAAGATCAACACCACCGTAGCGATTTGCCCGGCCACGGTGCTGGCCGACAGGTCGCCATAGCCCACCGTCGTCAGCGTCGTCAGCGTCAGCCAGAGGGCTTGCCAGAGCGTCATGCCCTCCAGCCAGATCATCACCAATGCGTGCAACCCCACCAGGGCTGACAAGGTCAGACCAGTGCGTTTCAGTGAACGAATGATACCGAACTCGGTTTGATAGACCGCGTGGCGAACACGTTGGTGGTGTTGGATAAATCGGGATACAGAATTCATCGCTGCATCATAAACCCAAACATTGGCTTACGGGCAAGGGCACATGCAAGCGGCTGTGATTTGTTACACTTGGCCCAGACAATTAATACAGCTAACACAGCGTCATCAAGGTAGATAAAAATATGGGTTATCACATTTTCGGTATCGGCAACGCACTGGTCGATAAAGAGTTTGAAGTAGACGATGCCTTCTTTGAACAGGCGGGCATCGAAAAGGGCCTGATGACCCTGATCGACGAAGACAAGCAACACGAACTGCTGGCGCTGCTGAGCGAACAGTACGGTTTGAAAAAACGCGCCTGTGGTGGCAGTGCCGCCAACACCATTATTGGTGCCAGCTACTTTGGTGCCAACACCTACTACACCTGCAACGTTGCCAACGACGAAGCCGGTGACTTCTACGTTAACGACCTCAAGGCCGCAGGCGTCGACACCAACCTCGGCGACGACCGCGAAGAAGGCGTGACCGGCAAATGCCTGGTAATGGTGACCCCGGATGCCGAACGCACCATGAACACTTTCCTTGGCATTACCTCCGACCTGCACAGCCGTCACATCAACGAAGACGCCATTGCCCAGTCTGAATACGTCTATATTGAAGGCTACCTGGTTACCGGCGACACCTCCCGTGCGGCAGCGGTTGAAGTGCGCGAGCTGGCCCGCAAGCACAATGTGAAGGTTGCCATGACCTGTTCCGATCCAGCCATGGTGCAATACTTCCGCGATGGCATTCTGGAAGTGCTGGGGGACGGCGTCGACCTGCTGTTCTGTAACGAACAAGAAGCCATGCTGCTGACTGAAACCGACACGCTGGAAGCCGCCACCGAAGCCCTGAAGAGCAAGGTCAACAGCTTTGCCATTACCTGTGGCGCCGACGGTGCACTGGCCTGGGACGGTTCACAGCTGCACACCATTACCGGCCATGTTGTCACTGCCAAAGACACCAACGGCGCAGGTGACATGTTTGCTGGTGCCTTTATGTACGCCATCACCCACGGCCATGACTTCGCTGCCGCTGGTCGTCTGGCCTCTGCGGCATCGGCTCAGGTTGTCAGCCAGTTCGGTCCTCGACTGGACGCAGAGCAGCATGCACCATTGAAAGACCACTTGGGCTGATCGAACGACCTGCCACAGGCAGGTGATCGGCTAAACCGATCAGCCAAGCCGATCTTCCAAACGAGGCCCGCGATGACCGGGCCTCATCCCTGCTCACAAATCATCCGCCCTGCGCCGATCTGTTCATTTTTTAAACAATCCAACAACAAACGCCCTGCCTACTGCCACCCCCGCCGTTGTCTTCAACTTACCACCAATCTTATCCACAGATTCTGTGGATACCTTGCAACCCTTTCTTCATAAAACCTGCACAAATAACCAACAAAGTTTGAAATACCATTTGGAAATAAGAGCCCAGCAATGAACTCAACTGCAACAAACCCTACCACCTCGCCGCTCCAAAAGTCACAAGAGGCTGATTTTTAAGGCTATTTTTAGAGCGCTTGGATCGCCCCAAAAACGATCAACAATCGTTCAATAAAATGAAATTGTGCCACACCGGGCTGTGTACAAACGAGACAGCTTCTTGCACTTATTCACATACCACTGTGGATATCCACTGACTAAGCTGAGGAGCAGATATGGGCAACCTGGCTGTGGACGAATTTCAGCGTTTCATCGCTGTGCCCTTGGTGGATATGGGTTTGTTGTTATCGCAGCGGTATGCTGGCGGTTTTTGACGGGAAGTTACCCATGCTGAATGTCATCCGTTACATGCCCTTTAAGCGTGCGCCCAAAGGCTTCTCACCAGCGAGTTCGCCCAAGGCGATTTTGGCCAGCCTGCTACTGATTCTGTCCCTGCCGAGTACCGCCGGAGAAGACAACGCTGATGCTGAGCACATCAACATTGCCGTGGCCTCCAACTTTGCTGCGCCCATCAAGCAGCTGGTAAAGCAGTACGCGCAACAGCACAACATCGACATCAAGGTTTCTCTGGGCTCTTCGGGCAAATTGCTGGCGCAGATTCAACACGGCGCGCCGTTTCAGTTATTCCTGTCCGCCGACCAGCAAAAGCCCCAACGCCTGATCGCCAGCGGCGATGCCGACAGCGAATCACGAGTGACCTACGCCCGAGGCCAGCTGGCGCTCTGGAATGCTTCACCGGCTTCCGGGCAGCAACGATCACCCGAGCAGATGCAAAACCAACTACAAACCCAGCTGCAAGCTAGGTTACAACAAGGTGACTTTAACAAGCTGGCCATCGCCAACCCGCGACTGGCTCCTTACGGGCTGGCGGCTCAAGAGGTACTGCAATCCATGAGCTTATGGGACAGCACCCGGGACAAACGGGTGATGGGAGAGAACATCGGCCAGACCTGGCAATTTGTTGCCAGTGGCAATGCCCAACTGGGCTTTGTGGCGCTGTCGCAAATCCAGCAGCCGGGCAAGCCATATTCGGGCAGTGTCTGGGTCGTACCGCCAGCGCTCTACTCGCCGATTCTGCAAGATGCCGTGGTGCTCAGCCGTCAGGGCACAGACGCCCAACGACAGGCCGCCCATGACTTTCTGAAGTTTCTGATGTCTGCCGACGTCCAGCAGCAACTGGCACAGTACGGTTACTTACCCGCTGGCGATGTACCTGCCCGCTAATAACCTGACAGCCACTGATGCAGCATGGCGGCAGCTGTGGCCGGTTTACCAGCCCGGCCGGCCACCTTACTATGACGTACAACCCGGCTTATTAACGATGCCATGAACAAGCGCCTGAATGCCGGAGCCTTTCGTTGACCACTACCGAGTATCACCATGGGCCTGTCCGCCGCTGATATTGATGCCCTTTGGCTGACCCTGAAACTGGCCACCACGGTGACCCTGCTGTTGCTGCTGTTATCAACTCCTCTGGCCTTGTGGCTAAGCAGCGGTCACAGCCGCAGCCGTTCGGTGGTTCAGGCGGTAGTCGCCCTGCCGCTGGTGCTGCCGCCCAGTGTGCTGGGGTTTTACATGCTGATCGCCATGGGGCCGCACGGTCCACTGGGTTGGCTGACCCAGCAGCTGAACCTGCCGACACTGGCGTTCAGCTTTACCGGGCTGGTATTGGCTTCCCTGCTCTATTCCCTGCCCTTTGTGGTGCAGCCATTGTGCAATGCCTTCCGCGCTTTGGGACAACGTCCGATGGAAGTGGCCGCCACACTCGGCGCAGGCCCATTCGACCGCTTTTTCAGTGTGATTCTGCCGTTGTCCAAACCCGGCTATTTAACCGCTGCAGTGCTGGGATTTGCTCACACTGTCGGTGAGTTTGGCGTGGTACTGATGATTGGCGGCAATATCGAAGGAGAAACCCGGGTCGCGTCGGTGCAGATCTACGATCATGTGGAAGCACTCGACTACGCCAGTGCTCATACCTTATCGCTGTTGCTGCTGGGCTTTTCGTTTGTGGTGCTGCTGTTTTTGTACGCCCGTCCTGCGTCTGGAAAACACTCGACTTCCCGAGTCGCGCAGCATGACGGTTCAGATTCAAGTCGCTCTCCAAATCACGAGAGTGAAAACGCTGCTCACAAGGATAACTGGCTATGAGCCTGCAACTGGACCTGTCGATTGTCCGTGACGGCTTC
This sequence comes from Oceanobacter kriegii DSM 6294, assembly GCF_000422845.1. Classification (GTDB taxonomy): domain Bacteria; phylum Pseudomonadota; class Gammaproteobacteria; order Pseudomonadales; family Oceanobacteraceae; genus Oceanobacter; species Oceanobacter kriegii. The sequence continues at coordinate 161,274 of NZ_KE383935.1, read as the reverse complement.
GAGCTGGCGGTGAATACCTGCTTGCCGGGTGATGGCACCACGGTGATTTTTGGCCCCTCCGGCTCGGGGAAAACCAGCCTGTTGCGCTGCATTGCCGGGCTCGAAAACGCCAGTGGCAGCATCTGTTTTAACGACCAACCATGGCAAGGCCCGGGACAAAAGCCTCTGGCGGTACACAAGCGCCCCATCGGCTATGTGTTTCAGGAGGCCAGCCTATTTGAGCACCTGAGCGTTCAGGGCAATCTCGATTTCGCTCGCAAGCGGGCCGCAGTAGCCACTACCACACCGGCTACTGCGGGCAATAACAGCCATCACCTTGGCACAGCCAATATCATTGCCATGCTGGGCATTGAGCCACTGTTACAGCGCGCCCCGCAGCAATTGTCCGGTGGCGAACGCCAGCGGGTCGCCATTGCCCGAGCGTTGCTGAACCAGCCACAGCTGCTGCTGTTGGACGAACCACTGGCGGCACTGGACGATGCCCGCAAGGAAGAGATTCTGCCGTATCTGGAGCGTCTCAAGCGCCATCAGATTCCGATGCTGTACGTGACGCATTCCAAGGCCGAATTAAGCCGGCTAGCGGATCACCTGCTGTGTCTGGATCAGGGCAAGGTGGTGCTGCAAGGGCCGATGTCAGCGGTGTGCGATGCCCCGGAATTTCCACTCAACAGTGGCGAAGATGCTGGCGTGGTGTTGGATGCTCGTATCGATAACGTCGATGAACACTGGCAGCTGGCCAGCGCCCGAATCCAAACAGCCACCAGCACCGACTGCATTGCCCTGCGCAACATGCACTACCGGCCACAGCAAGCCGTGCGGCTGCGCATCATGGCCTCCGACGTGAGTCTGGCAGCAGATAACCCAAGCCAAAGCTCCAGTGTGAATAACTGCCTGCCCTGCACCATCGCCATGGAGTTGGCCGACAGCCACCCGGCCACCGTGCTGTTTGAATTGCACAGCCACGCCGGAACCCGACTGCTGGCCCGGGTAACCCGCAAGTCCGCTCATCAACTGGCGCTTAAACCCGGCAGTCAGGTATGGGCCATGATCAAATCCGTTGCGGTGCTTTGAGCAGGTCGGGTGTCGGGTGTCGGGTGTCGGAACAAGATTGTGGGAGAGAGCTTGCTCTCGATATAGCTTGTTCTCTGTAGCCTGAAACAAAACCGCCAACTCATTCCCCACAAACAAAAACCGGCGCTCGAAGCGCCGGTTTTGTTATTTGCAGTCTACTGTCTGACAGATCAAACGTAGGTCAGCCAACCATGACGGTCTTCGGTTTTACCCCACTGAATGTTGTTCAGCTCTTCACGCAGGGACTGAACCACAGGGCCAGGCTCGCCGGAGCCAATGGTGTGTTCTTCACCGTCGATAATCAGGGTGCCTACAGACGTCAGTACCGCCGCAGTACCGGACAGCGCTGCTTCACAGCCCGGCTTGCTGGCGCGTTCCACCAGTTCAGCCACGGTCAGTTCACGCTCGGATACGGTCATGCCGCGATCGCGTGCCAGCGTCAGGATGGAGCTACGGGTCACACCGTGCAGGAAGCTGGAGTCCAGTGCCTTGGTGATGATTTCGTTGCCGTCGATCAGCAGGAAGTTGGCCGCGCCGGTTTCCTGAACATCGCCACCCGGTGCAAACAGCACCTGGTCGGCATTGAATTGCTTGCGGGCTTCCATGGTTGGGTGCATGGCCGAGGCGTAGTTACCACCGGATTTCACCATGCCCATGTGTGGCGCACAGCGAGCAGCGCTTTGTTCAACCAGCAGACGCAGTGCCTTGGCACCACCGGCAAAGTAGTCACCCACCGGTGACAGCAACACAAACAACAGCGATTGCAGGGATGGCGCAGCGGCCTTACCAATACAAGGCTCAGTGCCCATATGGGTTGGACGAATGTAGAGGGATTCCGGTGGTGTCGGAATTTCATCGGCGTAGCGGGATACCGCGGTGGTGATCATGTCAGCCAGCGCCTGTGGCTCGAACTCTGGCAGGTACAGCAGGTGCGAGCTTTGCGCCATACGGGCAATGTTCTGATCCATGCGGAAGATGGCAATGCGACCATCTGGCTGGCGGAAGGCCTTCAAACCTTCAAAACAGGTGCTGGAGTAGTGCAGCACATGGGCGCCCGGGTGCAGGGTCAGGCGGTCACTTGGGACCCACTCTGGCGCTTGCCATTCAGAGCCATCAAAAACGGCGGAAATCATTTCCGGTAGAAAAACAGAACCAAAACTCGACATGAACGGAGTCCCAACACAAAGCCAAATAAAGAACCTGTTGCCGTAACCCTGTTACGCAACGGCCATCAGTTTATAGTTTTTTGACGCCGACGGCACGATCCCCATTGGTATTACACCCATTGTTGTTCTAAAAATTTGGGAAAAACCGTTGCAGTCAGCGTCCGATCACAGCCTCACGACTCTTCCGAATAGTTGATGATCGAAAGCAGCTGCAACGGCACTTCAATCAGCTTCTCGGGGCCGTGCGGGGTTTCGGCATCAAAGGTGAGGCTGTCGCCAGGGCCCATTTCGTACAAATGGTTGCCGTGGCGATAGACGATGCGGCCTTTCAATATATAGATGAACTCCTCCCCCGGATGCGAGAAGGTCGGGAACACTTCCGACAAATCGTCCATGGTGATCAGGAAGGGCTCAAAATTACGCTTGCCACCGCGCTGGTAGGTCAGCAGCTGATAGGTGTGGCCCTTGTCGGTACCACGACGCACCACCTCCAGCCCTTCGCCGGATGGCGTGAAATGGGCGCCACCGTCTGGCCGATCGTAATCGTTGAACAGTTTGGAGATGGGCAAACCAATGGCGGTACACAACCGCGACAGGGTTTCCAGACTGGTCGACACCTGGGCATTTTCGATCTTGCTGACCATGCCCTGACTGATACCGGAGATCCGCGCCACATCGGTAATTTTCAGCCCTTCTTCCAATCTGGCCTTTTTGACCTTCATGGCAATGTATTGGTCGAGATTAAAGCGCTCGCCGTTTTCGCTCATCACTACTACTCCTCATCCTCACCAACCCCTGCTATTGCCAGAAAACCGTGCTCAGTCGTGGTGCTTTTGCGTGCACTCTGATTTTTTTTGGGGCGCAAAATCCATCCATTCTGGCCCGCCGGACACTGAAATCGATTTTCTTAAGGGGAAAATTTCTTAACTAACTATAGGTATACCAAGGGCTGCAGAGCAATTTGAAAAAAATATTCCTGACAGGAAATAAGGTGGCACAGGCTATGCATTCACTTAAGGGAAAATAAATTTCCTATTGAGAAAACTTGATCGGTAGCTACACTGGTCAGCACTTAAGGAGCAAGACATGGCAAGTTCGAGTATGTCACTGAGCGAAGCGCAACAGTTTCTGGAAGACAACGAGATCAAGTACGTACTGGCTCAGTTCGTCGACATTCACGGTGTCGCCAAAACCAAGTCGGTTCCGGCTGCGCACCTGAAAAGCGTGGTGGAAAGCGGTGCCGGTTTTGCGGGCTTTGCCGTCTGGGGTCTGGGTATGGAACCACACGGCCCGGACTTCCTGGCCCGTGGCGACCTCAGCAGCATGAGCATCGTGCCATGGCAGCCTGGCTACGCTCGCATTGCCTGTGATGGCCACGTTAACGACAAGCCGTACGAATACGACAGCCGTGTGGTACTGAAAAATCAGCTTGGCCGTCTGGAAGATCGTGGCTGGACCCTGAACACCGGTCTGGAACCTGAGTTCTACGTTTTCAAACGCAATGACGATGGCTCACTGGCCACCGTTGATGATACCGACGTGCTCGACAAGCCTTGCTACGACTACAAGGGCCTGTCCCGCTCCCGCGCTTTCCTGGAAAAATTCGTCGAAAGCCTGCAAGCGGTAGACATGGACGTGTACCAGATCGACCACGAAGACGCTAATGGCCAGTTCGAGATCAACTACACCTACTCCGACGCGCTGACCTCTGCCGACCGTTTCACCTTTGTACGTATGGCAGCCGGTGAGATTGCCAACGAAATGGGCATGGTGTGCTCTTTCATGCCGAAGCCAATGTCTGACCGTACCGGTAACGGCATGCACTTCCACCTGTCGATTGCTGATGAAAACGGCAACAACCTGTTTGGCGACGACAGCGACAGCAACGGTATGGGCCTGTCGAAACTGGCTTACCACTTCTGTGCCGGTCTGCTGCATCACGCCAAGGCACTCTGTGCCATCGCCGCACCTACCGTGAACTCCTACAAGCGTCTGGTGGTGGGTGGCTCCGCTTCCGGTGCGACCTGGGCTCCGGCTTACATTTGCTACGGCGACAACAACCGTTCCGCCATGGTGCGCGTACCGTACGGTCGTCTGGAATTCCGTCTGCCAGACTCCGGTTGCAACCCGTATCTGGTTCACGCCGCCATCATCGCCGCCGGTATGGACGGGGTTGAACGCCAGTTAGACGCGGGTGCGCCAATTAACGAAAACCTCTACACCATGCCAACCGCCCAACGCGAAGAGCTGGGTGTGGAAATTCTGCCGCAGAACCTCGGCGAAGCGATTGAAGCGCTGGCCGCCGACAAGATTCTGACTGAAGCCATCGGCCAGCCGGTGATGGACGAGTTCATCAAGCTGAAGCGTGATGAGTGGATTGATTACTGCCGTCATGTGAGCGATTGGGAAGTGAAGCGTTACGCCGAGTTCTTTTAAGGGAACTTCGTGTGGCGGCCCTGAACGGCGTTGTGTCCTCGCAGAAGTTCGGCGCCTACCGGCTTGGTATGTCTTGAACATTCTGCTGCGGGACGCCTTGTTCAGAACCACCACACTGTGTTCCCGGTGAATTGTAGGAGGGAATTTATTCCCGATGCTTAATCGCGGTTAAAACCACTCCTGCAAATAACGGATAACGCAATACCAAACATTAAACAGGCTGTTTTTGCCTTGGCAAACACAGCACGGCTTCGTGCGGCCTGAATCTGCATATCGAAGCCAAAAAATGCGTCCGACGTCCGACTTACGGCGTCCGACAAAAGAAATAACCCGGCGCCAGTCTCCCGACCACTGACGCCCGACTTTTTACGAATTAACGAGGAAAACGCCATGTGTGGAATCGTTGGTCTTTACCTGAAAAATCCGGCTCTTGAGAGCCAGATCGGCGCCTTGTTCGAGCCGATGCTGATTGCCATGACCGACCGTGGTCCCGACAGTGCCGGCTTTGCTATTTACGGCGATGAAGTAGAAAACGGCACCAAGCTGACCCTGCGTCACGAAGACATGAACTATGACTGGGCGGCATTGGCCGAGTCGGTGAAAACCGGTCTGGATACCTCGGTGGATTTCTTCCAGAACGCCACCGTCGCGGTGTTCAAACTGGGTTGTGACGCTGCCACAGCGACCGCTTTTATCGAAGAGACTGCGCCGGAAGTACTGATCCTGAGTGCAGGTCACTCCATCGAGATTCTGAAAGAAGTGGGCCTGCCAGAACACATCGCCGAGACCTTCAACCTGAAGGGCATGAAAGGCTCCCACATCATTGGTCATACCCGTATGGCGACTGAATCTGCTGTGACCATGGCCGGTTCTCACCCGTTCTCGACCGGTGAAGACCTGTGTCTGGTACACAACGGTTCGCTGTCCAACCACAACCGTCTGCGTCTGGAGCTGAAGCGTCAGGGCATTCACTTCGAAACCGAAAACGACTCGGAAGTCGGTGCCGGTTACCTGATGCACCGTCTGCAGCAGGGCGACACCCTGACTGAAGCGCTGGAAAACGCGCTGAAAGAGCTGGACGGCTTCTTCACCTTCACCATCGGCACCCGCAACGGTTTCGCTGTGGTACGTGACCCGATCGCCTGTAAGCCAGCAGTACTGGCTGAAACCGACGACTACGTTGCCATGGCATCTGAATATCAAGCGCTGACCACCCTGCCAGGCATCGAAAACGCCAAGGTATGGGAACCGGAAGCAGCAAAAATCTACGTTTGGGAACGCAGCTAAGCGCGCGGATAGAGAGGAAATCACGATGAAAACTCTGGATTTGGCAAACACCTCGCTGCGCGAGATCAACCAGGCCCTGCACGATCAAGCCGGTGAATGCACCGAGCGTGAATGGAAAATTACCGGTGCCAAAGGCGATCACAACATTGCCTGTGGTCTGGACGCTTCGCTGAGCGTCGATATTGAAGGCCATGCTGGCTACTACTGCGCTGGCATGAACAAGAAAGCCCACGTGGTGGTGCACGGCAATGCCGGTCAGGGCGTGGCGGAAAACATGATGTCCGGCACCGTGCGCGTGAAAGGTCAGGCGTCCCAGTCTGCTGGAGCAACGGCCCACGGCGGCCTGCTGGTGATTGAAGGTGACGCCGGTGCCCGATGCGGCATTTCCATGAAAGGCGTTGAGATTGTGGTTGGCGGCAATGTGGGCCACATGAGCTGCTTCATGGGGCAGGCCGGTGCGCTGGTAGTGTGTGGTGACGCTGGCGATGCGCTGGGCGATTCCCTCTACGAAACCAAAATCTTTGTCAAAGGCAGCGTGGCTTCGCTGGGTGCGGATTGCATCGAGAAGGAAATGCGCGATGAGCACATCGAGTACCTGACCGACCTGCTCAACCGCGCTGGCATGGATGAAGATCCAAAGAGCTTCAAGCGTTATGGCTCCGCTCGCAACCTGTACAACTTCAAAGTCGACAACGCGTCTGCTTACTGATCACGCTGATTCGAGGATTCTGAAATGTCTGATAAAGAAAAAGCCCAAACTGCTCTGCGTGAATCGGCCACTTTCGACCACGCCACCATGGCTGAAATCCGTCGCGCTGCCGAAACCGGCATCTACGACATCCGCGGCTTCGGCGCCAAACGCAAGGTTCCGCACTTCGACGACCTGCTGTTCCTCGGTGCGTCCATGTCACGCTACCCGCTGGAAGGCTACCGCGAGAAGTGCAACACCCAGGTCACTCTGGGTACCCGCTTCGCCAAGAAGCCAATCGTCATTGAAACGCCCGTTACCATCGCCGGTATGAGCTTTGGCGCACTGTCTGCCAACGCCAAGGAAGCGCTGGGTCGCGGTGCCTCTGAAGTGGGCACCTCCACCACCACCGGTGACGGCGGTATGACCCCGGAAGAACGCGGCCAATCCACCAAACTGGTGTACCAGTACCTGCCATCCCGCTACGGCATGAACCCGGACGACCTGCGTAAGGCCGACGCCATCGAAGTGGTATTGGGTCAGGGCGCCAAGCCAGGTGGCGGCGGCATGCTGCTGGGTCAGAAGATCACCGACCGCGTTGCCAAGATGCGTACCCTGCCAATGGGCGTGGATCAGCGTTCCGCCTGTCGTCACCCGGACTGGACCGGCCCGGACGATCTGGCCATCAAGATTCAGGAACTGCGTGAAATCACCGACTGGCAAGTGCCGATCTACATCAAGGTGGGCGCTACCCGCACCTACTACGACGTCAAACTGGCAGTAAAAGCCGGCGCTGACGTGATTGTGGTCGACGGCATGCAAGGCGGTACCGCGGCAACTCAGGAAGTGTTTATCGAACACGTTGGTATCCCGACCATGGCTGCCATTCCACAAGCCGTACAGGCGTTGCAGGAAATGGGCATGCACCGCAAGGTTCAGCTGATTGTCTCCGGCGGTATCCGTAACGGTGCCGACGTCGCCAAGTGTATGGCACTGGGTGCTGACGCCGTCGCCATCGGTACCGCGGCTCTGGTGGCACTGGGCTGTAACCACCCGCAGTGGGACGACGAGTTCAAGAAAATTGGCTCTGCCGCCGGTTACTACGACGACTACCACGAAGGCAAGGACCCGGCCGGTATCTCTACCCAGGACCCGGAACTGATGAAGCGTCTGGACCCGGTAGCCGCCGGTCACCGTCTGGCCAACTACCTGCGTGTATTGACCATGGAAGCCCAGACGCTGGCCCGTGCTTGCGGCAAGAACGACCTGCGTAACCTGGAGCCGGAAGACCTGGTGGCCCTGAACGTAGAAGCTGCTGCGATGGCACGGGTGCCGCTGGCAGGGACCAGCTGGATTCCGGGTCAAGGCGGCTACTGATAAAAGGGGCTATCCGCGGCAAATAGGATGGGCACTCGTGCCCATCAACCGCCAAACCGGTTCGCGATTGAAATCGCTCCTACAGAACGCTGTTGTAGGAGGGAATTCATTCCCGAACAGCAGTGAATAAACAAGGAGCCGGAATGTTGATTCAATTTTGCGTTTTCATTCCGCGCCTTGAGGTTCGCCCTCTGGCACAAGATTGAGCAGGACCGACCGGCATGGATGCCGGAGAGCCGACTCTGGACATGGATGTCCAGTGAAGGCGGGTCCGTCGCGATATCGCAGAGCCAGAGGAATTAGCGAAACGGAAGCGCAAAGCGGGGGCTTGCCCGTCTGGCCTGGGGGTAAGACCCCCAAAGAAGACAATGGACGGCCTTCAATCTGGTTCTCAAGCCAAGGCATGAGAAACGGAACAAGCAGAACAGCGGATCGGCTCATCCCCGATTCAACCCGGCAGCCGCCGCTACCGGCTGCCGATAAAAGCTATAAGCGGGTCGTCTGAAGCCATGCAGTAAACCAACAACCCGCTAGCGTCCCAAGAGCGGAGCCATCCGCCAGGACGTCGGCTGAAGCACACAGTAAGCGCAGTACAGACCGACATTTTTTACACGATATAGCAGGGAGCCATCTCTGCGGGTGACGCTCGGCCGCAATCCACAAATCGGCGGTGTCATTCGGGGATTACTCCAATTGATTAATGCAAGGTGAACAAGATGCCACACCAGAACGAGAAGACCGAATACGTACTCAAAACCACCTGCCCGGCGGGCAGCGGCATTGTTGCAGCCGTGTCCGGCTTTCTGGCTGACAAGGGCGCTTATATCAGCGAGCAATCGCAGTTCGACGATCAGGACAGCGGCAACTTCTTTATGCGTACCCGCTTTCACTTTGAAGCGGCTACCGATATCGACAATATCCGCGCCGGTTTTGAAGACGTCGCCGCCAAATTCAGCATGAGCTGGAGCCTGCATAACGCCTGTTCGCCAGTGAAGACCCTGATCATGGTGTCGAAGGCCGATCACTGTCTGGCCGACTTGCTGTACCGCAAGAACAAGGGCGACCTGAACATGGAAATCACCGCGGTGGTATCCAACCATCAGGACCTGCGCCCAATGGCCGAGCGCGAAGGCATTCGCTTTGTGCACCTGCCGATCACCAAGGAAAACAAGCTGGATCAGGAGCGCGTGCTGCTGGATATCGTCGAGGAAACCGGCTCCGAGCTGGTGGTTCTCGCACGCTACATGCAGATTTTGTCGAACGGCTTGTGTGTTGAACTGGCCGGTCGCGCCATCAACATTCACCACTCGTTCCTGCCAGGCTTCAAAGGCGCTCGCCCTTACTACCAGGCCCATGATCGCGGCGTGAAACTGATTGGAGCCACCGCTCACTATGTAACGGCCGACCTCGACGAAGGCCCGATCATCGAACAGTCGGTACAGACCGTTGATCACACCATGGACCCGGAACAGCTGACCACCGCAGGCCGCGACACCGAAACCGTGGCACTGGCTCGCGCAGTGAAACTGCATACCCAGCACCGGGTGTTTATCGACGGCAACAAGACCGTGGTCTTCAAATAAGGAGACCATCATGGCTATTCGAATTGACGGAAAAACCGTCGCCGCCCAGGTACTGGATAACGTCGCCACCGCCGCCACCCTGTTCGAGAAAGACTTCGGTCTGAAGCCCGGACTGGCTGTGGTGCTGGTCGGCGAAGACCCGGCCAGCCAGGTGTACGTGCGCAACAAGATTGCCCGCGCCACCGAGTCCGGTCTCAACTCGATCGAACACCGACTGGCTGCCGACACCGACCAGCAAACGCTGGATCAGCTGGTGGCCGACCTCAACGCCGATCCCTCTGTGCACGGCATTCTGGTGCAGCTGCCCTTGCCGGATCACCTCGACGAGGACCGCATCATCCGCGCCATCGACCCGGCCAAGGATGTAGATGGTTTCCATCCGGTTAACGTTGGAGCCTTGCACATTGGCGAAGAATCACTGGAACCCTGCACCCCGCAGGGCTGCATGATCATGCTGGAACAGATTCATGGCGAGCTGAGCGGCAAACACGCCGTCATCGTCGGCCGTTCCAACATCGTCGGCAAACCTATGGCCGCCATGCTGTTGCGGGCCAACTGCACCGTCACCATTGTGCACTCCCGCACCCCCAACGCCGCCGAGCTGGCCCGCCAGGCTGACATCGTGGTGGCGGCTGTGGGCCGTGCCGAAATGATTGACGCCAGCTGGATCAAGCCCGGTGCCACCGTGATTGACGTTGGTATCAACGTGGTCGAGCGTCCGTCTGGCAACGGCGAAGCCCAACGCAAACTGGTGGGCGATGTGAACTACGCCGACGTAGAACCACAGGCCTATGCCATCACCCCGGTGCCCGGCGGTGTTGGCCCCATGACCATTGCTTGCTTGATGAAAAACACACTGATTGCTGCTCGTCGTTTACAGCGCAAGTAACGCCTGTTCGACGACACATCCTTTAGGAGAAGGCCATGCCTTTTGCACTCTTGAAATACGGGCTTAGCAATAACTACCCGTTCGAGAAAGACGCCGACTTGCCACCGCCAACAGCGCTGAAAAAGCGCTACGACGTGGTCATTATTGGCGGCGGCGGTCACGGTGTGGCCACCGCATACTACCTGGCCAAGTACCACGGCATCACCAATGTCGCGGTACTGGAAAAAGGGTATCTGGGCGGTGGCAACACCGCTCGTAACACCGCAGTTATTCGCTCCAACTACCTCACCTCGGACGGGGTGAAGTTCTATTCCGAATCCGTGAAGTTGTTCAAGGAGCTGTCGAACGAGTTCGACTTCAACATCATGTATTCCCAACGCGGCCAGCTGACACTGGCGCACACGGATTCTGCCATTCGGGCTTTCCGTCAGCGTACCGAAGTGAACACCCACTTTGGCGGCAACACCGAGCTGATTGATCCGCAGCAAATCCGCGAACTGGTGCCAACCCTGAACATGAACCCGGGCCACCAGCCAGTACTAGCCGGCCTCTGGCACAAGGACGGTGCGACCGCTCGTCACGATGCCGTGGCCTGGGGTTACGCCAAAGGCGCAACCCAGCGCGGCGTGGAACTGCACCAGCTCACCGAAGTGACCGACATCGTAGTGGAAGGCGGTAAGGTGACGGCGGTAAAAGCCAAACAAGGCAGCGCCGAACACACCATTGAATGTGGCATTGCCGTGCAGGCGGTGGCGGGCCACAGCACCCTGCTGGCCGAAAAAGCCGGTTTCCGCTTGCCAATTACCACCTATCCGCTGCAAGCCATGGTGACCCAACCAGTGAAGCCATTCCTCGACCCACTGGTCAGCTCACCCGCGTTCCACTGCTACGTGCAGCAAACCGGCCGTGGCGAACTGGTGTTCGGTGGTGGCTCAGACCCCTACCCGCTCTATAACAGCCGTTCGACCCTGGAACTGAAAGAGCAACTGCTGGCCCACGCGGTCGAGCTGTTCCCGTTTGTGGCCAACCTCAAGCTGATGCGTCAGTGGACCGGCCTCACCGACATGACCTCGGACTACTCGCCGATCATGGGCCTGAGCCCGGTCGAGAACTATTACCTCGATGCCGGTTGGGGCACCTGGGGCTTCAAGTCGACGCCAATTTGCGGCCAGACCATGGCCGAACTGGTCGCCACCGGCAAAGTACCGGAGTTGATCAAACCGTTTGGCGCCGACCGCTTCAGCGAATTCCGTCAGGTTAACGAGATGGGTGCCACCGCGGCGTCGCATTGACAGGACGTCAGGCGTCGGGAGACCAGAGTCGGGAGCCAGGGCAATTCACACCAGACACCAGACACCTGACACCTGACACCTGACACCTGACACCTGACACCTGACACCTGACACCTGACACCTGACACCTGACACCTGACACCTGACACCTGACACCCGACTCCAGACCTTCAAACCATTCGAGAAGGCTTTATGAAAATCATGAATTGCCCGCTTAACGGGCCACGCAACATCAGCGAATTCGTTTACGGCGGCGAAGTCACCGAGCTGCCGGATGTGGATAACGCCCCCGACAAGGAGTGGGCCGAACACACGTTTTACGCCTACAACGGCACCGGTGTGGCCAAGGAATGGTGGTATCACGTGGCTTCCGGCTACTGGTTCATTGCCGAGCGTCACCGGGTAACCGACAATATTCTGGCCACTTACGATCCGTCGGAAGATCCGGCGTTTTCAGTAGCACCAGCCACTGCCAACACAGCCAGCACACCCCCAGCGGAAACCGTCAGCGCCAACAACAGCGCTACAGCCAAACCCGAGTCCGAAGGAGTGACCGAATGAGTACCGCTTCCGTCTCCAGCTTGCCTTACGCCACCGCAGGCCACATGGGCCAGCAGCGCCTGCCAGAACCGATGGGACTGATGCTGGACCGCAAACACACGGTGGAATTCCAGTTTGAAGGCCAGACCATTCGTGGCTACCAGGGCGACACCATCGGCAGCGCCTTGCTGGCCAACAATTTCTGGATGTGGTCCCGTTCGTTCAAATACCACCGCCCTCGTGGCCCGCTGACCATGGCTGGCCACGATGCCAACTCACTGGTGCAATTGCCAAGCGAACCCAACGTACTGGCCGACCGCATCAGTGCCGCCAGTGACATGGTTGTGACTGCCCAAAACGTCAACGGCTCGCTGGCCAAAGACAAGGACGCCATTCTCAACCACTTTGGCCGTTTTATGCCGGTGGGCTTCTACTACAAGGCCTTCTACAAGCCAAAGGGCATCTGGGAATGGTGGGAAAAGAAAATCCGTGAAAAAGCCGGGCTTGGCATCGCCGACCTCGACTTCAAACCGGAATACTACGACAAGCAATTTCTTCACCACGACCTGGTGGTGGTTGGTGCTGGCCCGGCAGGCATGAGTGCCGCCTTGAAAGCTGCCGATGGCGGCGCCAACGTGCTGCTGCTGGAAGAAAACCCGATTCTGGGCGGCGCACTGGCATACGCCGATTTTGACGACGTGTCCGACCCCGAAGCCCTGCGTCGGGAACTGATCCACCGGATTCAGTCGCATGCCAATATCAGCGTCATGACCAACGCCGTGTGCAACGCCTGGTTTGCCGATAACTGGCTGCCCGTGCTGCAAGGCAAGCGTCTGTTCAAAGTACGCTCGAAGCAATGCATCATGGCCACCGGCAGCTACGAACAGCACGTGGTATTCCGCGGCAACGACATTCCCGGTGTGGTGATGTCATCCGCCGCCATGCGCATGATGAAACTATACGCCGTCAAACCCGGCAACAACGCCGTGGTACTGACCGGCAACGACGACGGCTACCTGACCGCGCTGGCGCTGCACGCCCAGGGCGTCAAGGTAAAAGCCCTGATCGACATGCGCGAGAGCCGTGCTTCCCGTGCCAACAGTCCACTGACCAAGCAGGTCGAACAAGCCGGTATTCCAATCCGTACTGGCTACACCGTATACGAGGCCTTGGGTCACCAGCACCTGGAAGGCGTTGATGTCCGCCTGATTACCGGCAAGGGCGAAGTGGCTCCGGTGGGCGACACCATCCGCTGCGACCTGCTGTGCATGAGCGCAGGCTACATGCCCGCCTACCAGCTGCTGTGTCAGGCGGGCGGCCAGCTGTCGTACGACGACCAGCGTGCCGAATTCAACATCAGCAACCTGCCAGACAACCTGCACATTGCCGGTTCAGTGAACGCCAAGCACGCCATCAAGCAGGTTATCGCCGACGGCGAACAAGCCGCCATCAAAGCCTTACGCTTGCTGGGCCTGAACGACGCCGTCGAACAGCCGGTAGAGTGCGGCAAGCTGGTCAACTTCGAGTGGCCAATTTTCAAGCACCCAAAGGGCAAGGATTTCGTTGATTTCGACGAAGACCTGCAAGCCAAGGACATCATCAACGCCACCCGCATGGGCTACCGCGATGTGCAGCTGGTAAAACGTTTCTCGACTGTCGGCATGGGCCCAAGTCAGGGCCGTCACTCGGCACTGCCGACCGCGCGCCTGGTCGCCAAGGCAACCGACCGCAACGTCACTGAAACGGGTGTTACCACCGCGCGTCCACCGTTTACCCCGGAGAAACTGGCGTATATGGCGGGTCGTAATTTTGACCCGTACCGTCAAACCGCCATGCACCACCGCCATGTTGAGCTGGGTGCCAAGATGATTCCGGCCGGTGTGTGGGCGCGTCCGGGCTTTTATCCACCAGCCGGACAACTGCTGACAGGGCCGGAAGGCAGTCCGTTGAACCCGAAAGCCAAGGCCATTCGCAACGCCTGCATTGAAGCCGAGTCCCTCCATGTACGCTCGAAAGTCGGCCTGATCGACGTATCGACCCTGGGCGGCATTGAAGTACGCGGCCCGGATGCTGCCGAGCTGATGAACCGCATCTACACCTTCGGTTTCCTCAAACAGCCGGTTGGCAAAACCCGTTACGCCATTCTGACCAGCGATCAGGGCGTGGTGGTCGACGACGGTGTGGCTTGTCGCTTTGCCGACGACCACTACTACGTCACCGCCACCACCTCCGGCGTGGACGCGGTATACCGCCTGATGACCTTCTGGAACACCCAGTGGCACTTGCAGGTCGATATTACCAACGTCAGCACCGCCTTTGCCGCAGTCAACCTGGCAGGCCCGGACTCCCGCAAGGTATTGGAACAACTGACCGACCTCGACCTCAGCCCGGAAGGCTTCCCGTATCTGGCCTGTCGTGAAGGCAGCATCAAGGTACCTGCGAAAAACGGCCAGCCTGAACGCAGCATTCCTGCACGCTTGCTGCGAGTTGGCTTTGTCGGCGAGCTGGGCTACGAAATTCACGTACCAACGCGCTACGGCGAAGCCCTGTGGGACCTGCTGATGGATGCCGGACAGCCGTTCGATATCAAACCTTTTGGGGTCGAAACCCAGCGTCTTCTGCGACTGGAAAAAGGCCACATCATCATCAGCCAGGACACCGACGGCATGAGCCACCCGGGCGAACTGGATCTGGGCTGGGCGGTGAGCAACAAAAAGCCGTACTTCAACGGCAAACGGGCCGTCGACATCGTGATGAAGCGACCACAAAGCCGCAAACTGGTGGGCTTCAAACTGCCATCCAGCGTTGTTGGTAAAGGCACCAAGCCGGAAGAAGGCCACATTGTGCTGGCGGAAAACCTCGCAGGTGCCGACATCACCGGCAACGTCACCTCCTGTGAATACTCCCCCACCGTCGACGCCGTGATTGGCATGGCGTACGTCGGCTATGGCGTCAAAGGCGACCAGTCGCAGCCAGGCAGCCTGATCCCGATACGGGTTGACGGCGGCCAGATGGTGATGGCCGAAGTGGTTGAATTGCCGTTCTTCGATAAGGAACAGAAACGGCAGGAGATGTGAGGCTCTGCCGGAGCATGAGCATTGGTGTAATACGGCTTCGCCTATTACACCCTGCAGAAATCGAAGAGCAGCCTCGCGGCAACAGCAGTGCGCATTAAGGTGAGCCCGCTACCGCAAAATCGAACAGGACCGACCGGCATGGATGCCGGGAGAGCCGATTCTGGACATGGATGTCCAGTAGAGGCGAGTCCGTCGTGAGATTGCAGCGGTAGCGGATTAGCGAACCGGTAGCGCGAAGCGGAGGGGGCCCGCCGGCCGGGAGGTAAGACCTCCCAAGAGGCAACGCGGTCGGCCCTGCAAAACAGCAGAGCCATTGGGCGAACCTCAAGGCGCGGTGAAGAAGACGCAAGTCCGTGTGTAAAACATCCTACGGGTTTCTTGTAGGAGGGAATTTATTCCCGAACCCCACAGACAACCGGCGTCGCCAACCCGATAACGTAGGTTGGGCCACGCCCAACAGCAGCATTTAATAAGCAGGAGACACCCATGTCTGAACTGTACAAAACCGAACAACCGGCCCACGTAGATTGGGCGGAGCAAGACATCGCCCGCAGCGCCAACTATCGCCGTCTGGCCCAAGCGCAAACGGTCACCACCGCTTCCGGTGCAGCGGTAGTCAGCCGCGTTGATCACAACGACGAAGAACGTGCCCGCAACGGCGGTGTACTGGAGCTCAGCATGCTGCCCCACACTGGTTTCCGCGGTGCTGGCACAGCCGACTGGCTGTCGTCGATGGAATACCCGATTCCGCTGAAGCCCAACATGGCGACCGCCTGTTCGGAAGGTAACTGGGTACTGCGCCTTAGCAAAACCGAGTACTGGCTGCTGGCGAACCCCAACGATCTGGGTAAAGCCATCGAGAGCCTGCCAACCGATATGGCCGACACTCCGAACGCCTGTTACCCGTTGTTCTGCAAGGATTCCCACGCCTGGCTGATGCTGACTGGCGAGCACACCGGCGAGATTCTGTCCAAGCTCAGTGCTGTTGATATGCGCGAGTCGGAATTTCCTGTGGGCAGCATTGCCCAAACCTCAATCGCTCGTATCAACGCCATTCTGGTTCGGCAGGAAGTTAACGGACTGGCTGCGGTGTCGATTTTGTGTGATATCGCGTCCAGTGATTACTTGTGGACGGTATTGATGGATGCCGTGCAAGAATTTGACGGCGGTGCCGTTGGCCTGGATGTATTGACTAACGGCTGAACCCGGCTATTGAACTCAATTACGGGTCAGGCATCCGGCTTGTCTGGCCAGGCAACGTTGCTGGTGTAACTGGACACCAGTTCGGCAAGGCGGCTGTCATCCGACAGCACGTCTTGCTTCAGCAAATAGCCGGCAATCATCTGATCGTAGGCGGCTGCCATATCGCAAGCGTTATCAGACGTGCTCAGCACAAACACCGGCGCTCGCTTTAGCGCCACGTTCTCACGCAACGCCTGTAAGAACTCCAGGCCGTTCATCCGTGGCATATTGATATCCAACAGGATCAGCGCAGGCCACACGCCTTCGTCTGCTTGCAAATGCTCCAACGCTTCCACGCCATCACGGGCTTCAATCAGACTGTTTTCCAGCGCCACCTTACGCAGGCAACGACGCACCGCCAGTCGATCGATATCGTCATCATCGACCAGTAAAATCGCTGGGGAAGATCGTGTTTCCATCTGACGTACAGCCATCATTGGCGGCTACCTTGGCAAACGCACCGGTCATTTATACTGGCACGTGATTAGGGTACTGCAAACAGAACGTGGTGCCTGATTGCGCGGTTTTTTCCTGTGAATCTGCTCCATTGTGAACCGATTCAGCCTGCGACACCATCGAAAATGGACATAACTTGTCCACAACCTCTACAGTGCCACCTACCAGCTGCATCGACTTCGCCACCAACGCCAATCCCATGCCACTGCCTTCCACTTCATCCCGTGGTTTCAGAGTAGTGAAAATATCGAATACTTTCTGACGGAACCTTGGCTCAATACCCGGACCGTCATCGGCAAAATACACACACGTTGTATCGTCTGCCGGTTCCACCCACACCCGGATATGACCAGCATCGAGATGGTGGTGTTTCACTGAGTTCATCAACAAATTGCGCGCCACCAGTTCAAACTGGGGCCTAGCCGCGAACACCTTACGGGTGTTACCCAGCACCTCGATGGTAAAGCGGTTGTCGGGCAAATACAGCTGCCGCAAGCCATCAATCACATCGTCCAGATCCAGCCATTCCGGCCTGGAGGCCGTGCGCCCTACGCGGGAATATTCCAGTAGGTCATTCAGCAACATATCCATGCGCTTGACCCGTCCTTTCAGCAGACTGAAATGCTCGGCGGTTTCACCTTGTAGCTGGTCACCCAGGTCTTCCTCAATAAAGCGAGTCAGGCTGGTGATTGCCCGCAACGGCGCCCGTAAATCGTGAGAGGCAATATAGGCAAACTGGTCCAGTTCCTTGTTGCTACGCTCCAGACTATCAAGATGGTGCTGAACCTCGGTGCGGTCGCTGATCGCTAACAGGGTTTGTTGGCCATCCAAGGTGGCAATGGGGGTATGGCTTACCTCAACCGGAATTTGCGTCCCGCTGCGCGCCGTTGCCACCAGTCGCTGCTGGCTCTCATGGCTGTTCGTCTGGTTATTACCAGAATCGAGATCGTAGCCCGAATCAGATTCCGCCTGTTGCTCAATGGGAGCGGTATCACGAATAAACGCCTTGCCATCGGGCACCAGACTGTCGACCGACATGTTGTGCAGTTCGTCACGGGGGGTATCGAACAGCTTTTCCGCTTCATGGTTCGACGACACCACCCGGTTTTTCTTATCCAGTAGCAAAGTGGCAATGGGCGAGTATTCGAACAGGTCCCGAAACTGCGACTCGCTGACCCCCAGCTGCTGGATACTGCTTTTCAGATCGTCCTCAAAACGCCGCAAACGCAACATGGAATAGGATATCAGCGTCACACTGAACCACATAAACGCCACCATCACGATGGCAAACAAACTCGACACCTCGCGGGTTTGTACAAACAACACGCCGTAGCCCACAAACAACGGGAACGACAAACTGGCCACCAGCTGAATCTGCCCCACCCGCGACACACTGGTGTTGCCCAGCAGCACATTCATTACCCAGCTATCGGCTGTTAGAAACAAACAGGAAACACCCATCCACAGCGTCAGCAAACAGGTGATCGGCGACATTTCGCCATAAAAATCCTGCAAGCCGTAGGAATACCCCGCCAGCGACGTCACCGGAAAAAACAACGACCCAAACGCCCCCAACTGGGACATCCGCGCATGACCGAATGAACGCATCAACAACGACGCCGCCAGCAGCATCATGGTGATGGCCGTATTGGCCCCCATCGCATTCGACTTACCCGCCGCCAGCTCTTCATCCACCAGCTGCTGAAACGGCGTAATGGCATGCAGAATAACGGTGCCGGAAACATCCTCAAGCAAGCGCACCAGCGCCACCAGCAAAGCCGCAAACGCCAGCCCCCGCGCCGCCGCAAGACTCAACGAATGCCCGTCCGAAACCGAAGGACGAGCTACCGGAACACACTCCAACAACACCGCCACACCACAGCCCAACAGCGTCAGCGCCGTTAGAGGATGCGTCGCCACCCCATCTGCCAACGGCCGATACAAAGCCTCAATACCAGCGACGTAGCCAACCAGGCTCAGCAACACCAACACACACACGCCTAACGCCAGCGCAACGGCGAACAATAAGGTTTTTGGCATAAGAAAGAGTCCTGGCTAAGGCGGGATGGCTCAACGCTAAAGGGCATGACGGGTTGTGGTCAATATCAAATGCAACTGCCGTCCCCCTTTCCTCGTGGAGATTCAGTACGGGGGGCTCACCCCGTAAAACACATCAGCACCCGCCTGAAAGCCTGTACAAAGATTACAAATTGAGCCAACTGCATGGGATTGATTGACCACGATTCATACAGCCGATATTAATTAATCATAATTATTTGGATTATTCGGTTTTTTTTAAAAAGGAAGCACGATGACCAGCAGCGTACCGAGAAGAAGAAAGCCCAAACTTTCAGACCTGATTGTCGAAGAAGTGAAGGCAATGATTGTTGCTGAAAAGTTATTGCCAGGGGATCGCTTACCGAGTGAGAAGGATCTGATTGAGGGCTTCGACTGCTCCAAGGGTACTGTTCGTGAAGCTCTAAAGGCCCTCGAAGTAGAAGGGCTCGTCACCACAAGACCAGGCCCCGGGGGTGGAGCCTGGCTGTCCGAAGTCCGAACAGACCCAGCCAGTAAGGCGCTACGTAACTACCTCTACTTCAAGCATCTGACCGCAGAGCAGGTTTATCAGATGCGAAAGCTGATCGAAGTAGAAGTAGCAGCTTCAGTAATAGGGCACCTTGGTGAGGACGACTTTGCCTTGATGGAAAAGTACATCAATGCCTGTAACCAGCCACCAACGACGGAAGAAGAGCAGCGTGAGCAACGCATTGCTGAACTTGAATTCCACAACGTGTTGGCAGACGCATCCCCAAATCCTCTTTTGGGATTTTTCGCTCGTTTCCTCAACGAAACCCTGCGCGATCTGGTGGTTTTGAAAAAGTCATACCAGATCGATGCCTACGAATTCACCCGCTCCAACGTCGACTACCACGTTGAGCTAATGAAGGCCTATCGCAACAACGATGAGCATCAGGTTCGCAGCCTGATGGGAGATCACATGTGTGAAGCCGAAGAGCATTTCGTCGCCCTTGACGGCCGGATCGCTCGAAAGATGTAAGGCAATAAGAAAGAGGCCCTTATCAATGGAGCCCCTCAGCCCTAAGAGCAAGAAGAAAGAAACTACCAATTTAGAGAGAGGTACACAGAATGTGTTTTTCAAAGATGAAGAAGTTACTGTCGCTCGCCGTCCTGTTTTCGGCATCATCAGCGATCTGCTCAGCTGAAGAGGTCACCATTTACGGGGTTAAATCCTTGTCCGGATCTTTTGCAAGCTACGGTAAATACGCCGATATGGGCTCCAGGCTGGCTGTTGAGAACTACGGTGATTTACTTGGTCAACCCGTCAAGTACTCAGTCATAGACACTGAAGGCAATGCGGGTAAGGCTGTCCGAAAAGTACAGGAGGCGATCCGTCAGCAAGGCGCTCTCTTTTTCGATGGAGCAACGCTTTCTTCTACAGCTCTCGCCATCGGTAAAGAGGTGGATAAGGCCGGAGGCGTATTCATGACCCCTGCCGGGGCCGATGAACTGACAGGCAGTGAATGTAACAACGCAACATTTCGTTGGTCTGTCCCAACTTATGGCGCTATCCATGAAACCGTGGAACCACTGATCAAGGCCCATCCTGACTGGAAGCGCTGGTACACAATCACACCTCAGTATGTCTTCGGCGAAGCCCTGCTCAATAACGCCAAAGCTGTTTTCAAGGCAGAAGGTATCGAGCATGCTGGAAACAGCTATCACTCTCTGCAGGAGCAGGAATTTTCCGGTTATCTGACCAATGCCATGGCAGCCAAGCCAGACGTATTACTGCTGCTTAACTTCGGCGGTCAATCATCCAATGCACTGCGTCAGGCTGTGAATTTTGGCCTCAAGCATCAAATGAAGATTTTGGTCGCGTGGTCCTCCGGACTCGACCAACTCCAAGAGCTGGGACCACAAGTAGCTGAAGGGGTCTATTTCGGTGCTCAATACTGGCACACCGTTGATACACCAATGAACAAAGAGCTGGTGAGCAATGTGCAAGCGGCCTACAACATGAACCCGAACTACCCGATGGCAGCCGACTACATTGGTACCCGAATTATCCTGGATGCGATCGCCAAAGCAGGTACGACGGATGGCAAGCTGGTTGCCCAAGCGATGGAAAACAGCCGCTATCAAGGACCAACCGGCGAAGAAACGGTCAGAGCCGCCGACCACCAGGTTCTCAAAAACTACTACTTGCTGAAAGGCAAAGCAGCGTCTGACATGCAAGATAAAGACGACTACGTAGACATCATCAGTTCCGGCCAATCCTTCCCGGACGAAAGCTCTCTGGACTGTCATCGCGGCTAAGCCTCCAGAGCACCCGCGCCTGTAACAGGCGCGAATCTCTCTCACCCATCCGGGAGTCATAACAATGAGTCTGTACCTTTTTCAGGCCCTTAACGGTATCGGTCTGGGGATGATCTATTTTCTGATTTCAGTCGGATTAACAATCATTTTCGGCCTGCTGAACTTCGTGAACTTCGCTCACGGCGCTTACTATCTGCTGGGTTCCTACCTTGCATTCACCATCGTTTCCCTATCGGGCAACTTTTGGCTTGCACTGCTACTTGCTCCAATTGTGGTTGCTGCACTGGCCTGGGTCACTGAAAAAACCCTCATTCAGCGGGCCTACCACCTGCCTCACACCTTCCACATTCTGATCACTCTGGGAATTGCCCTGATTATTCAGGAGCTGAGCATCTCAATCTGGGGGCCGATCGGAAAAACCGTCGCCGCCCCGCCGTCTCTGGCCGGAGTTATTCAGTTAGGCGACTTTTTCTATCCCAAGTACCGACTGTTCGTCATCGCCTTCACCGCCGTTATTGCGCTGGCACTGTGGTTTCTGTTGGAGCGAACCCGCTTCGGAGCATTGGTACGTGCCGGGAGTGAAGACGCGCAAACCGTCTCCCTACTTGGTACGCACATTCACAAATTATTCGCCCTGACATTTGCTTTGGGCGTTGGCCTCGCAGGGCTCGCCGGTGTGCTGGCAGCCCCCATTCGTGGAGTGCATCCATTTATTGGGCCCGAGGTACTTGGCCTTGCCTTCGTCGTTGTTGTTATTGGAGGAATGGGCTCATTTGTGGGTGCGCTGGTCGGTGGCATCACCGTAGGCCTGGTTCAAAGCATGATGACCACCCTTTGGCCCCAAGGCGCCAGCCTGATGATCTATGGCGCCATGGCAATCGTTATTTTGATGAAGCCATACGGCTTGTTCGGGAGGGCCTGAGTATGAATACCACCTCAAAAACATCGATATACAAAGGCATCACGCCTGCTGCTCTGATCGCAGTCATTGTCATGCCGATGGTTCTGCCGTCGACCACTCTGGCCACAGAGATTCTGATTTTTGCCCTGGCCGCATTGGGCTGCAACTTGCTACTGGGCTACACAGGATTACTGTCGTTCGGGCAGGGAATCTTTTTCGGCGGTGGCGCTTATGCCGCTTCGCTCAGCATGATCCATTTGAACTTTGGTCTGCTCAGCGCCCTGTTGTGCGCCATGATTGTGGGAGCCCTGCTCGCGGCCCTTGTGGGCGCTCTGGCAATTCGCCGAACTGGTATCTACTTTGTGATGCTGACTCTGGCGTTCAGTCAAATGGCCTACTTCCTGGCCTACACGCTCAGTGACTGGACAGGAGGTGACAACGGCCTGCTTGATGTTCCACGTCCAGCCCTGGAAATTTTCGGAATCCAGCTGGCAGACCTGACCTCCAGTCAGGCGTTCTATGGCTTTGTCGCCGCTCTGTTCATGTTGATTTTTATTTTTGCCCGCCGGGTTATCCACTCGCCATTTGGCAGCACGCTGGTCGCCATCCGGGAAAATGAAGGTCGCGCTTCTGCCATCGGCTTCTCTACCAGCCATTTCAAACTGCTGGCCTTTGTGATCTCAGGCGCGATCACCGGAATAGCAGGTGCCTTGTACGCCATGCTGCTGAACTTCGCCCCGCTCTCCAATATTGAGCTGATGATGTCAGAGAACATTCTGATCATGACCATTATTGGCGGCACCGGATCATTACTGGGCTCTCTTCTGGGCGCTGGCACCATCGTCATGCTCGGCGACATTCTGTCTTCCATCTGGCCACGCTGGATGATCATTCTGGGCATTGCTCTGATTGCAGTGGTGCTGTTCATGCCAGCCGGATTATGGGGCGGCATCGAATCGTTAATGAAGCGCTTCCGGGAAAGCAAAACATCCGAGCCAGACCCCAAACTGCAACAGGAGGCCAAGTCATGAATGACTACATTCTGGAAACCCAAAATTTGGGACTCCGCTATGGTGCGTTTGCGGCACTGGGCAGCGTAGATCTGAAGATACGCAAAGGCACGATTCACACCGTCATCGGGCCCAATGGCGCCGGTAAAACCACACTTTTTCACTGCCTGACAGGAGAGCGTACGCCCTCGAGTGGCTCTATCCGTTTTGCAGGCAAGGACCTGACCCGTCAGCCTCCACACAAGCGGGTGGCAACCGGTATGTCTCGCTCGTTTCAAATTACCAGCCTGTTCCAGAACCTGAGCGTTAGAGAAAACCTGCGACTGGCCGCTCAAGGACGGGATGGGCTGGCCGCACTGGCATTCTGGTATTCAGACAGCCAGCGCCAACAGCATCTGCAAAAAGCCGATGAAATACTTGAAAGAGTCAAGCTTACGGCACTGGCAAATACCTGTGCAGGGGACCTGTCGCATGGGCAGCAACGGGTGCTGGAAGTTGGCATGTCTCTTTGTGGCGACCCTGAGTTGCTGCTGCTCGATGAGCCGACTTCCGGTATGGGGATTGATGATATCCCGATCATGACGGATCTGATTTCAGAGTTAGGCAAACAGCACACCGTGATGCTGATTGAACACAACATGCGACTGGTGATGTCCATCTCAGACCAAATCACAGTGATGCACCAAGGCAATATTCTGGTGGAAGGCGAGCCCGATCAGGTACGTGGGGATGAGCGCGTCAAGAAGGCCTATTTGGGGGAGAGCGGCTCATGAAACTGGAAATAAACGGCATACATTCCTACTACGAAAAGAGCCATGTACTGGAAGGCGTTTCACTGCAAGTAAACCCGGGAGAATTGGTCACCTTGCTGGGACGAAACGGTGCAGGGAAAACAACCACACTGCGCAGCATCGCGGGAATCGTCAAGCCAGCCAAGGGCTCAATCATGTTCAACAATGAAGAACTGATTGGCCGGGAAATCTTTGATATCGCTCGTAAAGGGGTACTGCTGGTTCCTGAACACAGAGGCATATTTGGCATTCTCAGCGTTGAAGAGAACCTCGCTATCGCAGTGCGCTCCAGCAGCCGTTGGAGCCTGGCAGATATCTACGAAATGTTCCCACGGCTTTATGAGCGCCGAAAAAACGGCGGCAACGCTCTGTCCGGTGGCGAACAGCAAATGCTGGCAATTGCCCGTGCTCTGGTAAACGACCCGAAGCTATTACTGCTGGACGAGCCAACCGAAGGTCTGGCACCCGTAATCGTCGATGAAATCGTCCGAATTCTTCAAAAAATCCGCTCCGCCGGCGTTTCCGTACTGCTGGTCGAACAAAACCTCGCTGTCTGTGAAAAATTGGCAGACCGGCATTACGTGATTGAACAGGGCCGCGTTGTGTACAGCGGGAGCGGCGAACAGTTCCGTCAGGAACAGGAAATCAAAAACCGCTACCTGGCGGTGTAACACAGTTTCTGGAGTAGATGATGGATATGCAAGCCGATAAAAATCCCGCTGCTGAATGGCTAACGGCCAATAGAGATCGCCTTTGGCAGAGCCTTATGGATCAAGGGAAGATTGGAGAAACCGCCAAAGGTGGACTCAACCGACAAGCACTAACCGACTTGGACCGACAAGTACGGGAACTCTTGATTCAGTGGGGCAAAGACGCAGGCTGCGACATTTCGATCGATAAAATTGGCAATATTTTTCTTCGCCGCGCCGGCATGGACAATACCTTGCCACCCGTGATGACAGGCAGTCATATCGATACCCAACCGACGGGCGGCAAATTTGATGGCTGCTTCGGGGTTATGGCAGGCCTTGAAGTAATACGCCGATTAA
Source organism: Oceanobacter kriegii DSM 6294 (assembly GCF_000422845.1). Lineage (GTDB taxonomy): Bacteria > Pseudomonadota > Gammaproteobacteria > Pseudomonadales > Oceanobacteraceae > Oceanobacter > Oceanobacter kriegii. Next base: position 136,081 of record NZ_KE383935.1, on the reverse strand, counting down.
ATGATCTCAACATAACAACCCGTGCGCCGATCGAAGTGGTTGCCTGGACAAATGAGGAAGGCTGCCGGTTTCCTCCGTGCATGATGGGCTCAGGCGTATTTACCGGTGAGTTCACACTGGAAGAAGCCCTGGCAACGCGTGACGCCAAAGGTATTTCAGTCGCAGAAGCCTTGGACAGCATCGGATTTGCTGGAGAAAAAACCGTTCCGGGACATGCCGTTGGTGCTTACTTTGAAGCCCATATTGAGCAGGGCCCTATTTTAGAGGATGCGCAAAAAACGATTGGTGTTGTTCTGGGGGCATTAGGCCAAAGATGGTTCGATGTAACCATTGAAGGCGTAGAATCTCACGCAGGCCCGACACCAATGCAACTACGACATGATGCAGGCCTTGTCGCTGCAGAGCTGATTACCTATGTAAACCGCATTGCTCTGGAGCATGCACCACACGGCAGAGGCACGGTAGGCTGCCTCGATCTATTCCCCGGGTCGCGCAACGTAATCCCAGGCAAGGTCAACATGACCGTCGATTTACGCCACCTTGATAGCCATTCACTCAACCTCATGGTGACTGGCCTCAAGGCTCGTATCCATGAACTGGAAGAGCTGCATGGTGTCACCGTCACACTGACACCAACCGCTGACTTTGCGCCACTCTACTTTGCCGACGCATGTGTCTCCGCAGTTCGGCAAGCTGCCGAAGCGCTTGGATATGAGCACATAGACATCGTCAGTGGTGCAGGCCACGACGCTATCTTTCTGGCCGAACAAGCTCCGGCTGGAATGATTTTCGTCCCCTGTGAGGGCGGCATCAGCCACAACGAAATGGAACGCGCTGACCCCGACCATCTTGCCGCAGGCGCATCTGTATTGCTCAATGCCATGCTCAACGCCGCAGGCAAGGAGGCATAACAATGGCTCATTCACACTTTGAAGAGATCGCCGACTTTGATGCCGTTACGCTATCCAGACTGTATGGTCGCGGAGAGCTATCACCAGTGGAAGCAACCAAAGCCGCACTGGCCCGAATCGAAACCTGCAATTCATCCGTAAATGCGTATTGCCATATTGCCGAAGAGTCGGCTCTGGAATCCGCAAGGAAGTCAGAGCAACGTTGGCTAGCCAAGGCCCCACTAAGCCCGATTGATGGCGTTCCTTCCTCAATAAAAGATCTGACCAAAGTGGCTGGAATGCCACTTCGCAGCGGCTCACTCACCAGCAATACCGAACTTGCCAAGGAAAACGCCCCCTTTACTGAACGCATGCAGGAGGCTGGAGCCGTCATCCTCGGTAAAACCACCACCCCTGAGTTTGGCTGGAAAGGGGTAACCGACAGCCGCCTGACAGGCATCACCACCAACCCATGGGATACTCGTAGAACCGCAGGCGGATCATCCGGAGGCGCAGCGGCGGCGGCAGCGCTGAATATGGGAGTGCTGCATCAAGGCAGCGATGCCGGAGGCTCAATTCGCATTCCCGGCGGTTTTTGTGGTGTGTTTGGCATCAAACCCACCTTTGGATTTGTACCCCAATGGCCAGCCAGTGCCATGACAACACTTTCCCACCTGGGGCCGATGACGCGCACTGTCAGCGACAGCTTGCTAATGATGGATGCCGTCGCACATCCGGACGTGCGCGACTGGTACTCTGATCGCCGCTTTAACGGCAATTGGGCAGATATTCCTGAACGTACTTTTAACAACCTCAAAGTCGCCTACAGCCCGACTCTGGGATACGTACAGGTAGACCCTGCTGTACGCCAGTGTATCGACGCAGCCGTTGCCCGCCTGGCGGAACTGGGCGCACAGGTTGAAGAAATTGATCCGGGCTTCAAAGACCCTGCTGAGGTTTTCTCCACCCTCTGGTTTGCCGGAGCTGGCAAGGTGATCAGTGGTATGAACGAAGCGGAGCGCGAGCTGCTCGATCCCGGATTTCGCCATATCGCAGAACAAGGTATGAGAATCGACATCGTCGATTACATGAGAGCGGTCGACGCCCGTGCAGAGCTGGGCATGCATATGCAGCAGTTTCATCAACAATATGACCTGCTGGTCACCCCGACATTGCCAATCACCGCCTTCGAAGCAGGCCGAGACACCGCCAAGGACCAACAGACCTACTGGATGGAATGGACCCAGTTTTCCTACCCGTTCAACCTCACCCAACAACCAGCCGCCACACTGCCCTGTGGACAAGTAGACGGTCTCCCCGTTGGCTTGCACGTCATTGCGGCAAAGGGCAACGACGCACTGGTATTGAAAACATGCCACCAGCTTGAGAAATTTTTTGAAAGCGAGTGGCTGCAACGGCCGCTGATGAAACCAGCCTAAATTGTCATGTTATCGATCGGGGACCTGCACAGCAGCTGGCAGACGACAACCCTGGGCAGGTTCCGCGATTAAATGTATGTACGGGAGAAGTCAGCCAGACAGCACAAAGGCATAACGCTCATATGGTTGCGGCAAGCACTCTGAGATGCCAGAACACTTCAAATTTGGTCTTTTGAAGCACCAGGCAGAGTGCTACTGTCCCCCATCGATCAACGGAATTGAAGTACCCGTATGGACACACGACCCACTATCCTTCACCGCATAAAACAGCTTAAAACCGCTCAGGTTGGCGGTAAGCGCGCACCGCACAAGCCGCTACTGATATTGCTGGCGCTGGCTCAATATCAGCAAGGCCGACACATCGTTCGTTTTGCCGACATTGAACAACCTCTGACTCAGTTGCTGCGCTGCTGGGCACCGCCGATAAAAAGCGCTCCCAACCCGACCAAGCCGTGGTGGCATCTTAAATCAGACGGTTTCTGGGATATTCACGACCTGGAAAAACTGGGCTCTGAACAAACCATCAAAGCCTATCGCCAGTCCACAGCCAGCTTCAGCCCCGATGTGCGTCATTGGCTGGATACCGACGACAGCGCGCTCACCAGCATCGCCTGGCTGGTATTGCAGGAAAACTTCTTTGAATCGACCTGGGACGATGTGCTGACCCAATGCGAACTGGATATACCTGCCCCATTTGCACTGAATAGCTCACCGTCATACACCGCCAAGGGAATACAGGACTCCGCCAGCGTCGCCAAACGCTACCGCGCAAGCCACTTCCGCCGCGATGTATTGAAAGCCTACGACTACCGCTGTGCCGTCAGCGACTTCCAACTCAGCATCGGCGGTGTTGCCATCGGTTGCGAAGCCGCACACGTCAGAGCCCACAGCTTTGAAGGCCCGGACAGCGTCGACAACGGTCTGGCGCTGGAGCCAACCCTGCATCAACTGTACGACCGCGGCATCTGGACGTTAACCGACGACTGCCGAGTACTGGTATCGCAGGAATTCAGTGGCTCTGGCAGTGCGCTGGAACGCATTCGAGCCTTGCATGGACAGCCAATCCGCAACCCGATGCCTGGCCAACCGAAGCCCAATATTGAGCATATTCGCTGGCACCGCGAAGCCAAGCTGGGTGGAGTGTTCCGAGGACCTGCGTTGCCGCTGTAAGGCCTATCCAGTTCAGAACCATAAACTGGAAATGAGGTATCAAAAATTTTGATCCTCGCAGATATGATTACCAGCAAGTTAATGACTTAAGGACAGCCAGATGCCTCAAATACCATCAGAATACAATCAACTGGAACTATCAGATTGGTATCTGACCAATCCTCTCTTGATGGCACTTGCTTGGAAAAAGTCACATGAATATATCCGCTCAACCAACTGGTACGCGGACAATTTTGAACTAGACAAGTCTGCTCTGTACTTGGCAGAACGCTGTAATCAATGGACAGCAGAAATAATTGACCAAAGCGTCTCCTTCTCTAACTTGAATTTGGTTCCGGCTCCAAAATCATCGGCATGGACATTCATACCTAATAAATGCCCCACTGAGTGCGATGAAATACTCGATGTTTCTATTGAAGAGTTTGGAAATTCCTGTTATTGCCTGAAGTGGGTTCCAGAATCAAAACCAAATTCCAAGAAACCTAAAAACATTAAATTACGGCCACTTGCCCATATAGGCATTAAAGAACAGACCATGATGACCTTGGTGATGATGTGTCTCGCCAATGAGGTCGAAGCTATTCAAGGTGATCCATCAACCAAATATGAAGATGTACATAAAAAGAAAGTTGTTAGCTATGGCAACCGTCTTTACTGTAAATACCAAGAGAATAATGAGGGAAATGTAACCGCAGAACATAACTACGGTGCAACAACGATTTACAGCAAATACTTCACTGATTATCGTAATTTTATTCAACGTCCTTATTTTTTCGCATCCAAGGCTTTACCCGAGAAAGCCCCTAATGAAGAGATTTATCTAGTCGATCTAGATTTGAGCCAATTTTTTGATCGTATTAATCGAAAAACCTTGATCGAGAAGATCCAGAACATCACATCTAACAACCAACAAAATAAAATTAAGGAAAATATTGCCACCGACAACTTGCTGAATATATTCCATAATTGGTCTTGGTCTCAGTGTGCTAAAGACAATTATGAAGTCTGCAAAACCAAAGACGTACCAGAATTACTTAATGGATTACCACAGGGATTAGTTGCTTCTGGTTTCCTGTCGAATATTTATATGCTCGAATTCGACAAAGAAGTACAAAATAGTATTGAAACCGAAGTGTCGAAATCGATCAAACTGATCGATTACTGCCGCTATGTAGATGATATGCGTTTGGTTGTAATCGGTCCAAAACGAAGCAAGGATAATAAAAACCCGATAAAAACAGTTCAGGAAAAGATCAACCAATGGATTGAGCCACAGCTCAAAGAACTTAGCCTTATACTTAATCCAAGTAAAACTAAAGTTGAGGTTTACCGAGGTAAGTCCAAAGGCATATCCAGCACTCTAGAAATGATCCAAAGCAATATGAGTGGCCCACTAAGCATGGAAAGTGCGGATGAAATGGTCACTCAGCTTGAGTCTTTGTTAATGCTTTCCGATGGAAATGTTCCAGACCAGGATGGTCAAAATTGCATTCCTAATGGCCTCGCCGCCATTGAAAAAAGTGTATTTGATATTCGAGAAGATACCTTAAAACGCTTTGCTGCAAACAAGATCTCCAAGGTTTTGAACAACAAACGCCACTTTACACCCAGGAATATAGACGAAAATGGCGCCCCGGTTGCTGGGGAATGGGATTATTTACAAGAACGAATGGCCAGACGCTTTATAGCCAATTGGTCACATGACCCTGCATTGGTTCTTCTTCTGAAAAAAGGCCTGGAGTTATTCCCAAGCCCCAAAATATTAAATGCTATACTGGATCAATTGAAAGACGTTTTAAAGAGAGAGGGAGGGATTAAAGAAGAGAAACAAGCATCAGTCGCCCGATATTGTTTATCTGAAATATTCAGAAATTCAGCGATGGTTATTCATCGAAAAGACCCTCAAGCCATTCCCGCCCACGCTGATATTGATAGCTACTTTGAATTACTGCAAAACACAGCAGCAGCGGCTCTTTCAGGTTCACTTGGGGGGAAACCGAAGTCTTCAGATGAATTCGACTTACTCGGTGAACAAGCAAGATTTTTATTGCTAGTAAGGCTTGATACATCACTCGAAAGCTCATGTGGAGATCTGGAGCAGGATCTGATTTTCATGCTGATCCAAGGCTATCGGAATATTTCAATAGAAAGACTATTCAAGGAAGTAAATATTGTTGATCGTTTCAAGATAGAGCCAGAAATACTTGCTTCTTGCATTCTTATAGCAGCACAACTAGCAGCTGATCAAAAACCAGTGATCCGTGCAGTTTGTTGCCTATTTGATAGATTAAAATTCAGTACTCCGTCAATCCTGAAAAAAATCTCGGCTCAAAATCCTGATCTGATGCGAGCAATTTATTACCATGCACGGGCAATGAAATACACTTGGTATTACAGGGATAAACACTCACTCAATGATATTGCAGAAAGGCTTTATCTGAACATTCGGCCATCAGCCAAACCTTTGGATCAAATAACAGGATTCACTGGTATCTATCAGTTATGTAGCCGTGCAGATAATCCTTTTGCAAATGAAGTAATGGCATTGAAGTTATTTCAAGCTCTACTTGAAAAACTGCCAGTGTCTGATTTCAAAGACTCAGAATTGGTAGACCTCAGCAGAACAAAAGTAAAATCCATTGGGTACAAGGTTCCGCCAGTTTTTTCTGCATTCGATGACGACCTGATAATAGAAAAGCTCGTAATGCATGAAGCAATTGCAGAAATGTCACCTCATTTCAAAAAAACGGAAGATAAGTCAAATGAAAATGATGAGACAATCCAGCTTCAACGCGTTGCACTGGCAATGCGAGCTGTTTTGGCTGGCTCTGCCGATCCAACCGGATTTGGTCAGTCATTCACTCCCAGAGCCGGCTATCGAGGCGTGAAATCCACCAGCTTCAAACGTCAGTTAGGCATGATGACAACTCCAGAGTCGCTTGCTGGTGAAGCAGCGCAGTTCTCAACCTGGCTGTCTACTCTGTTGGCCAAACTTCTACGTTGGCCCGGTATTCATGTGAACGATCAAGGTTTTGATTGGCCACGAGAGCTGACGAAAGATGCAGTTAGAGATTTAGTCATAAATCGGTTAACAGAACTCAAAGCATCTTACTGTCAGTTATCGGAAATGCCGGTTTTGCCTGAATTGATCAGGCCTGATTGGGAAAAAGGCAAAACATCTCTGAGTGTTGCAATGGTTCAATCCAAGCTGCCTTCCAAGTCTGATTTTGCCAAAGCAGGTACTTTACTTGATGTTCCAGAGTATCGAGTGAAACATCGTCGCCATGTTGCACGGGTAGCTGAACTAGTCGTAAAGCATATTGATGCTCAAAATATTGAAGTAGACAAAAAGCAAGAAGTAGATTTGATTGTTTGGCCAGAGTTGGCGGTTCACAAAGACGATTTAGATATTCTTATCCACCTATCTCGAAAAACACATGCAATTGTTCTGGCTGGTTTAGGATTTATCAACCAGCTTGGAGTACCTGGCCCCAATAACTGTGCAATTTGGATCGTTCCAAGAAAACATAATGGCAATCAAAACGAACTTCTTCGCTTTCAGGGTAAGCATCATATGATGGCAGGAGAAAGAGATTTAAAAATTCAACCTTGGCGTCCCTATCAGCTAATGATCGAACTGAAACACCCAGACTTCAAAAACAAATCAGGCTTCAAGATAACCAGTGCCACTTGTTTCGATGCAACAGACATCAAACTCAGCGCCGATTTAAGAGATAAATCAAACGCATTGTGCATTCCTGCCCTCAATACTGATGTCGGATCTTTCGACACAATGGTTGAAGCACTGCACTACCACATGTACCAACCTGTAATTCTTGTAAACAGTGGTGAATTTGGTAGCTCATATGCAATGGCTCCATACAAGGAGCGCCACAAACGATTGATTGCTCACGCTAGCGGGAATAATCAGGTGGCAATCAATACTTTTGAAATGAACATGTTCGATTTCAGGCGAGATGGTGTTGGTCAATCAATGACATCAGGAATAGATCCCAAAACACCGCCTGCGGGAGTCAAAATAAAAATTTAAGGCTTACCAAAAACTTTATGACTCAGGGGAGAGGTCAAAACCACGCCTACCAACGACACTGGATGGGTCACCGTTTGGTCGCCGAGCAAGACATATTAGTAAGCACTATCGCCAGAACGGCTTAAGAAATGGCCCGCCCGAGAGGATTACTTTCTCCCTTCGGGCAATCGTCGCAAGCTCCGATGTTTTCTCCACTCGCAGGCTCGCTACGAATCGAACCCGAGATTAAGCACCAAGTCACTCACACGCGGTAAACAAAAAAGCTTCTGAATCTGTTCACGTTTCATAAGCAGATTCAGGAGCTTTTTCGTATATTGCCCGCCCGAGAGGATTACTTTCGCCCTTCGGGCCATCGTCGCAGGCTCCGATGTTTTCTCCACTCGCAGGCTCGCTACGAATCGAACCAATCAGAGGTTCTCGTCCATCTCGGGCTAAACGGTGTGTTCAAATGCAGAGGAGAGGTATTTGAAGCAGGACACTTCGGACACATAAAAGAAATGGCCCGCCCGAGAGGATTCGAACCTCTGACCTTCGCCTCCGGAGGGCGACGCTCTATCCAGCTGAGCTACGGGCGGATGCTTCCGCAAGGCGCGCATTGTACCCACGTTACCGGGCGTTGACCAGTGATGTAACGTGGTAAAAGCTCACAATTGAAACCGATAGCGATGATCAACCGACCTTCGCCTCCGGAGGGCGACGCCCTATTCCCTCTCTGTACCGGGGTCACTCCTCGAGATTTCATGAATTTTCCTCACCAGCCCTGCCGAATTATCCCGGCTAATCAATAAACCACTTCAGGCGTACAGTCTTTTCATCACCCTCATGCAGGCAGTTGTTGTTCTGCTTTTGGGTCCTGTACTGGAGGAAATTTGAATGCCATTTGAAATCAAAGCCATTGGCGCGGTTAACAGCGCTGAACCCATGCACCTGCTGAACATCCCACGCCGCGATTTGCAGTCTGACGATGTGCAGTTCGATATTTTGTATTGCGGCATCTGCCACTCGGATTTGCATCAGGTAAAGAATGACTTTGGGTTTTCCAACTACCCGATGGTGCCGGGCCATGAGATTGTCGGCCGGGTAACGGCGGTTGGTGAAGATGTCACCCGTTTCAACGTCGGTGACTTGGCTGGCGTTGGATGTATTGTCGATTCTTGTGGTGGCTGCCCGGCTTGCCAGCGTGATTTGCAGCAGTTTTGTGAAAACGGCACCACGCTGTCATTCAATACCCCGGACAAACACCTGGGCGGTATGACATTCGGCGGTTTTTCTCAGACGTACGTGTGTAAGGAAAGCTACACCTTGCAGATGCCCGAGTCGCTGGATCTGGCTGCTGCGGCACCACTGCTGTGTGCCGGTATTACCGTGTATTCCCCGCTGAAGCACTGGCACGTTGGCCCGGGTAAGAAAGTTGGTATTTTGGGCATTGGCGGGCTCGGCCACGTTGCCATTCGTATTGCCAAAGCCATGGGCGCCGAGGTTGTGGTGCTGACGTCGTCCGATACCAAGGTAGAAGACGCCAAACGTCTGGGAGCCGATGCTGCGGTTCTGACCAAAGACCCGGAGCAAATGGCAGCCTATGCTGGCAAACTCGATCTGGTGTTAGACACCGTGTCGGCCCAGCATGATATCAACACCTATCTGAACCTGCTGGCCATCGACGGCTCGGTGGTACTGGTGGGCTTGCCAGCGGAGCCATTGGAGGTAGGTGCGTTTAATGTCGTCCACGGCCGTCGCAGTTTCTCCGGCTCGAACATTGGCGGCATCGCAGAAACCCAGGAAATGCTGGATTTCTGCGCCGAGCACGGTATCACCGCCGATATTGAAATGGTCAACGCCAACGAGGTGAACGAAGCCTTCGAGCGACTGGAAAAAGGCGACGTGAAGTACCGCTTTGTTGTTGATATGACCACGCTGAAATAAGCCGGTAAGAGCGCTGTCGGATGGGCAACAGTGCCCATCCTGTTTGCTTTCGGCAATAAATTGCCTCCTACAGAGTGAATTGCAGGCAAGCCAGCTCACTTTTGTTAAATCAGCCCTGTGACGCCAACACCGCCTGATGCTCTGCAATCCAGGCTTCAAGCGTGCGTGGCGCGTTACCGGTGAGCTGCTCTACCGCATCACTGACCGCCGCCGTCCAACCCATGCGTACCGGTGCAAAAATGGACGCGAGAAAACCCGCGTAGTCGGCAGGCACTCCGGCCTGGGTCAGCATGGCGATAAAATCATCATCGCTCAGCGGCTGATACGCCAGCGAACGACCAATGGCCTCGCCAATCAACTCCGCGGCATCGGCATACCCCATCGCCTGCGGGCCGGTGAGGTTGAACTGCTGATTGTCAAACGCCGAGCTGGTCAGCGCCGCTGTAGCACTGGCGGCGATGTCGCGGGCATCAATAAAGGACGACTGCCCCTCCGCCGCAGGCACCGCAATCACATCGTGCTGAATGCCCGGCAGCCAGAAGTTGACGAAGTTATCCATAAACCAGTTCGGGCGCAGCACCACCGACGCCACCCCGCTGTTGATCAGCATCAGCTCTACCTGGCGGTAGGGAATGCTGTCGTCGGCATCCACACCCAGCACCGACTGAAACACCACCTTGATGCCGCGATCGATGGCCGCCTGCGCCACCGGCGCCAGTAACTCATAGCTGTTGACGTAGCCGGTTGGCAGCATCAAAAACAGACGGTCAACGCCATCCAGCAATGGCTCAATAGCGCCTGTGGCGGTTGTAAAATCGAACGCCACCGCCTCGGCGCCTTCCATCGGTGTGGCATTGCGGCTGGCGGCCTTGACCTGTTCACCACGGGCCAGCAGCTCAGCTACCAGGTGTTTACCCACGGTACCATTGGCACCCAGTACCAGAATTTTCTGACTCATTGGAATCTCTCCCATGCAAACGTTGCTTTGATTTGATAAGTTTTCAATGGGAATCAAGGTAACTATTGGAAACCATGGTTTCAAGAAGGCACCTTGGCGTTATCTGGTTACTTTGGGGTAACCGGCAAGCGACCAATGAGCAAGCTGGAAGGTGGGAAAAACACCCGTTAGACAAGATTCTGTCCGAACTGATAGTGGAGCGCCCATGAGTGCAGACGAGCAACCGCCATACGATGTGTACAACCGCAACTGCCCGGCCCGCATGGTCTTTACACGGCTGGCGGATAAGTGGAGTTTGTTGATTATCCGGCGGCTGAAAACCGACGCCGTGCGCTTCAACCAGCTGCGACGCGACCTCGACGGCGTCTCAGCCAAGATGCTGACGCAAACACTGCGCAACCTGGAACGCGACGGCCTGATCCAGCGGCAGATTTTTGCCACCGTGCCCGTCACCGTCGAATATTCCCTGACCGGACTGGGCCAGACCCTGGCCGACACCATCGACGAACTGGCGCTATGGGCTGAAAACCACATCGAAACCGTACTGGAATCCCAACAGCAGTTCGATCAGGAGCAAGGCTGAAGAATCAGGAGTCACCGACAGGCCCTGCGCCCATACCAGCCAAGTTATTCAAAGCCGCGGGTTGATGAGCACAAGTGGCCATCCTGTTTGCTGTCGGCAATAAATTGCCTCCTACAAAGTGACTCGCAGGCAAGCATGTAGGGTGCGCACTGCGCACCAGTTGCTTCGGCAAATAACCATCGTGGAGGATCAAGGTCACCGCAACGACACTCACCGTAACGAAAGTGCCTGAAACTGTTCTGCCATAAATTCCACGCAGGCGCGCAGCCGCCCGGACGTTGCCAGCCGCTGCGGGTACACCGCCCATACGTTGGCGCTTTGGCCGTATTCGGGCAGTACCTGTTGCAGCTCACCGGAGTCTAACAGGTGTTGGATATCCCATAAGGAGCGCAACATGATGCCGCGTCCCAGCAGTGCCCATTGCAGTACGATCTCACCACTGTTAGACGACAGCGGTCCGGTGACTTTGATGGTGACGCTGCTTTCGCCATCGCGGTCCAGTTGCCAGCTGCCCTGAATGCTGTTGCGTTCTTTCAGTGTCAAACAGTGATGCTGGCGCAGATCGTCAAGGCTGGTCGGGACTCCATGTTCGGCCAGATAACCCGGTGTGGCACACAGCACCCGGCGGTTGTGCACCAGCTGCTTGCAGATGTGTTGTTCGGGCAGGTCATCGCCCACGCGGATTTCCAGATCAAACCCCTCACCGACAATATCGACCACCCGGTCGAACACTTCGAAGCGTGCTTCCAGCTGAGGGTAACGCTGGGCCAGTGCCGCCAGCATCGGGGCAACATGGGCTCGGCCAAAACCAAAGCTGCTGCACACATGCAGTTGGCCACGAGGCTGCTGACGGGCGCTCGACAAGGTATCGACCAGTTCATCCAGATCGCTGAGCAGCAGTTGCGCCCCCTCAAAGACAATTTCGCCTTCGCGGGTCAGCCCCAGCGAACGAGTGGTCCGGTGCAGCAACCGGCAGCCTAACGTCTGTTCAAGAATGCCAATACGCTTGCTGACGTAGGCAGGAGACTGCCCCAGGGTACTGGCCGCCGCGACAAAACTGCCTTTCAGCACCACGGTAACCAGCACGTTGAGGTCCTGGGGCAGCGGAAATTGTTCACGAACTGTGTGGTCTGTCTTCATATCTGGCCAGTTTAACCATCAAAGTGTTGTCAGTAATCTAGCCCTCGTCGAGTGAGTTGGCCAGCTCAAAAATTTATTCAGAGCCCACACGATGATTTCAACACTGTTGCTTGCCATGCTGCCACTGATCGCATTAATGCTGGTCGGGGCTATTCTGGCCAAACGAACCTCCTGCCTGGATGGCCCTGCGATGAACCAGTTGGTGTCACTGGTTGGTATCCCTGCCCTGTTGCTGCACTCGATGCAGACTATGGAAACCAGCTTGACTGAACTGACGAACCTGATGCTGGCAGCCTTCCTGTTTTTGATCAGCATGGCGACGTTCGCCATGGCCTGGCTGATGCCTTTTTTGAAAACGCCTCAACGCTATCTGCCAGCGGTGGTGAACCCCAATGCAGCCTATCTCGGCTTGCCGGTCTGTGTGGCGCTGTTTGGTGACGAAGCCATCCTGCCGGTGATGGTATTTTCCAGCATGATTCAGGTCAGCCACTTTACGCTGGGCACCGCCTGTCTGAGCAGTCGCTGGCAGCCCGCGACCTTGCTGAAGAACCCGCCAATCATCAGCATGGTGATTGCCCTGACCTTATTGGCACTGGACCTGAAACTGCCAAAACCGGCACTGGATACACTGTCTACTCTGGGGCAGATCACTCTGCCCTTGATGCTGATGCAACTGGGAGCTGCCATCGTGCGCTTGCCATTCGCACAGGGGATAAGTTGGCAACGGCCGCTGGGATTGGCGCTGTTGCGCACCATCGGCGGTGCGATGATCGCAGCGCTGGTGTTTTCTGGCTGGCCGATGGCCTATCGGGATTATCTGATTTTTGTGATTCTGTCGGCGATGCCGGTGGCCGTCATCAGCCACGCCATGGCGCAGCATCACCAAGGGCCTGCCGACGACATTGCGCTGACCATTTTGCTGTCGTTACCGCTGTCGCTGTTCAGCGTTGGGGCGATTCAACAGTTGCTGTAACCTTGAGCCTGTTTGCCATTTTGCCCGGACCCCAAGCCAACTCATGAACGCCACCCGCCTGCTCTCTTACCTCAAGGGCTACAGCCCGGAACTGCAACGCCAGGCGCTGGCGCTGCTGCAAGCCAACAAAACCGGCGAGCTGCTGTTGAAGAAGTACCCTCGCCCGCACGATCTGGCCTCCGAAAAAGCCTTGTATGTGTACGCGCAGGACATCAAAAACGAGTTTATGCGCAGCTCGGCGCCGATCAGCAAGGTGATTTACGACGACAAGATTCACGTCATCAACAACGCGCTGGGGCTGCACACGTATGTCTCGCGGGTGCAGGGCAACAAGCTGAAAGCCAAGAATGAGGTGAGGATTTCGTCGATGTTCCGACGAGTGCCGGAACCCTTGTTACGCATGATTCTGGTTCATGAACTGGCGCACCTGCGCGAGAAAGAACACAACAAGGCTTTCTACAAGTTGTGTACGTATATGGAGCCGGATTACTTCCAGCTGGAGTTCGACCTGCGTTTGTACCTGTGCCACAAGGACGAATACGGCGAGCTGTGGGGATAAGCCGAAGTTCTGCCTACTCATGCAAGTTATTCATTAAGAGAAGAAACGGCAGCTGGTTTTTCCATGAATGACAGCTCCGTACAGTGATGCCATTACGTTCTTTTTCAAGGATTCTGAATGGCCAAATCTTCTCACAACCCAGCTTCTCATCACCCAACTTCTTATAACCCAGCTTCGTCTGGCTCTGCTTCGCCAGAGCCTTTTCCCCTTACCCCCACAAGAGCCCCCACACAAAGAGCAGCTATAAATAAAGCCCCCGACAGCACCGAGACAGCGCCCGCCTGGAGTGCGGTTATTGCCATGTCGATGTGTGTGGCCTTGCTGATTGCCTCGGAGTTTATGCCCGTCAGTTTGCTTACTCCCATGGCTGCCGGTCTGAACGCTTCGGAAGGGCAAACCGGCCAGGCCATTTCTGTCAGTGGTTTGTTTGCTGTGATCGCCAGCTTGCTGATGTCGACCGTTGCCGGGCGGTTGAACCGCAAAGGCGTATTACTGGCCATGAGTGCGTGTTTGCTGGTATCGCTGGTCATGGTGGCAACGGCGTCCAACTTTGCCTTGCTGATGGCCGCCCGGGCGCTGCTGGGTGTGTGCGTTGGTGGTTTTTGGGCCTTGGGCACCGCGGTGATTATGCGTTTGGTACCAGCCGACCGGGTATCGAAGGCACTGGCGGTGATGTTTACCGGGCAGTCCGTTGCGGCGGCGTTTGCCGCGCCATTGGGAAGCTATTTTGGTGACATCATCGGCTGGCGTGGAGTGTTCTGGGGGCTGGTGCCACTGACGTTGGTGAACCTGCTGTGGTTGTCGTACGCGCTGCCATCAATGCCCACGGAGCAAAAGCAATCGTTCGCCAGCCTGTGGGCGCTGATGCGTGAACGCTGGTTCGGCCGCGGAATTCTCGCGGTAGTACTGGCGTTTGCATCGGCGTTTTCGATGTTCACCTATTTACGGCCATTTCTGGAGCAACACGCCCATACCACGGCGAACCAGTTGTCGATATTGCTGCTGGTGCTCGGCTGTTGTGGGTTTATCGGCACCTGGCTTGGCGGCAAGCTGTCGCAAACTCGCTTGATCGGGTTACTGCAGGCGCTGCCAGTGGTGATGGCGCTGGTGACTCTGGGTCTGCTGGTCAAACCGGACATGCTGCCACTGACGGCCATGCTGCTGGCGGTGTGGGGCATTTGTAATACCGCGCTGTCGATCGCCTGGATGGCCTGGTTGTCGCGCCATGCCCAACACATGCCGGAAGCCGCTGGCAGCATCATGGTGGCTTCCATTCAGGCGGCCATTCTTGTCGGTGCAGCATTGGGCGGCGTGCTGGTTGATCATTTCAGCGTGCAAACCAGCTTTACCACCAGTGCTTTGCTGGGCGCTCTGGCGTGGTTGGCGATCGGCTTTCGCCGGGCCATTGAAAACCCACAGTATGCAACTGTGGCCATTGCTCGATAGCAAACGATAGGCTCGCTAGCCGGCAGTAGGCTCGCTAACCAGCAGTAGGGGCAAGCAGATTTCGCAAAGGGAACGCCCGCGGTCGCTTTTGGCGGCGCAGTGGCGTTGCCTTTGTGGTTTCTTCGCTTATTCGTTTCTTTTCCTGATGCACCGCCGAGGTAATGCCCATGATGATTGTCGACCTGCTGGATCTGGACGACCTGATCAGTCAACTGATTGACCAAGGGCTGAATCTGCCTGCCACCGCGGATACCGACGCGGTATTAACCGCCGTAACGACGTGGCAGCAGCAAGCCAACGCTACCCAGCAGGCTGAGTTATGTCGTTGGGCTGAGCAGCTTCTGATTCAACACGAAGGCATGGTACTGCCCGATGCCAAACGGGTGCTGCTGGCCTGCTCTGTCAAAGAGTAATCATCGCTGCATCACCGGTTGCATCACCTTATGAATGCGGCTCATTAATGGCCGCATTACGCTCCAATCCAGACGCAATAAGGCCCAGGGCACGGTTAGCAATAGAGCAACAATCTGATCCGACGGTGGCACTCTACGGAACAATCGCTGTTGCTAAGATGGTTGGCTTGAGATTACTGACTTTTCGGAGCCTTCGCCTTGCTGAATCTTGTGCTGAAAACCCTGCTGGTACTGGTCGGACTGGCCGCTGTGCTGGCCATCGCGATCTGGCTGTATCTGCAACAAGCTCAATTTGCCGATCCCAAGGTGGATACCGAACGCCTGTCAGGCGAGGATTCCGCCACTGGCACCACGCGCTACCGCGACGGTAAGTTTGAGAACCTCGAAACCACCGAAGTGATGGTGGAGCAGCCACAAGACCCCGCGCAACCTCGCTCCCAGAGCGGCTTGTTCCGTACCCTGTACAAGTTCCTGTTTGAAGAAATCCCCGGTGCCGTGCCCGCCGAGCCGCTGCCTTCGGTGAAAACCGATTTGGCCAGCCTCGATCGTAACGACAACCTGGTGGTGTGGATGGGCCATTCCAGCTATTACATCCAGCTGGATGGCAAACGCATTTTGATCGATCCGGTGTTCAGCAGTTATGCCTCACCAGTACCGGGCACCAATGTGGCGTTCAAAGGTTCCAACATCTACACCGCTGACGATATTCCCGAACTGGATTTCCTGTTAATCAGCCATGACCACTGGGACCACCTGGATTACCCCACCATCAAGGGACTGGAAAACAAGGTGAAACAAGTGGTCGCGCCGCTGGGCGTCGGTTCTTACTTCACCCAATGGGGCTGGCCAAAAGAGAAGGTATTTGAAGGTGAATGGGGTTCCGTCTTCGACGACAACAACGGCATGCAGGTGCATATTCTGCCGTCCCGTCACTTTTCTGGACGCTTGTTAGATCGCAATCGGACGCTGTGGGCATCGTTCGCCCTGATTACGCCGCAACACCGCTATTATCTCAGCGGCGATACCGGCTACGGCGAGCATTTCCGCAACATTGGTGAAGCGCTGGGGCCGTTTGATCTGGCGGTGCTGGAATGCGGCCAATACAACGTGCAGTGGGCCAATATTCATATGATGCCCGAGCAAACCGCCCAGGCCGGTGTGGACTTGCAAGCCAAAGCCGTGATTGCAGCGCACAACAGCAAGTTCAAGCTGGCTTACCATCCCTGGAAAGAACCACTGGATCGGGTCAGCAAGGCCAGTGAAGGCAAGCCCTATCGGTTGCTGACGCCGTTGATTGGCGAACGGGTCGATACCGACAATCCAAGCCAGACCTTTGGCAAGTGGTGGGTTAACACCAAATAAGCCAGCGAACAGCTGGAAGTATGGGCGCCTCAAGCGCCCTGATAACGAATAAATTCCACAAACAGCCTGAACGCGTGTGAGGTTTCCCGGCTGGGGGAATACAGATAGTAGCCGGGGAATGGCTCACACCACTCCTCCAGCACCCGCACCAGCTGGCCATTGTCCAACGCCTCGGCAATGGCGTCTTCTGGCAAATACACCAGCCCCAGGCCTTCGATGGCGGCCTGACGGATCGGCTTCAGGTCGCTGAATACCAGAGAGCTGTTAACGTTCAGATTGACCTTTTGCCCCTGCCGTTCCAGATCCCACACCAACAGGTTATTCATGGTCGGCAGTCGCAGGTTAATGCAACGGTGTTCGGTCAGGTGTTCCGGCTGTGTCGGCGTACCATGTTGCTCGAAATACCCGGGTGATCCGGCAATGGCCATGCGCAGGTCGGGGCCAATGCGCGTAGCCACCATGTCTTTCTCCAGCTGCTCGCCAATACGTACACCGGCATCAAAGCGGTCGGCGACAATATCAACACGGTTGTAGTCGGTGATGACCTCAACCTGAATGTCCGGGTAGAGCCGATGAAATTCGCGCACCTTGGGCCACAGAATGGATTCGGCGGCATGGCCTGCGGTGGTGATGCGAATGCGTCCGGTCGGCGTGGCTTTCAGTTCACTCAGACCGTCCAGGTTGCGTTCAATGTCATCAAAGCTGCCCTCAATGGCCGACAACAAACGCTGCCCCGCTTCGGTGGGTGATACCGAGCGGGTGGTTCGCGTCAGCAGCCGCACCCCCAGCTGGCTTTCCAGCCCTCGCAGGGCATGACTCAAGGCCGATTGTGAGACCCCAAGTTGCGCTGCCGCGCGGGTAAAACTGCCTTCTCGGGCAACAATGATGAACGTATGAAGGTCGTTGAAATGGCGTTTTTGCTGGCTCATAAAAGGTTTCCTGTGGATCACCTCAGTGTGAAGCAAACGTCGGGCAAGAATTACCGCGTCTGCTTGCTAGGCCACATGAGTAGAACTCATTAATAAAAGCCCTGTTTTCTTGATTCAGCCGCCCAGCCAAGCACTCGGGCCATATTGATGGAAAGGTTCCGTGAGCACCGCTCATAAGCCCTTGTGGATTAGCCCCACAGATGAACGGTAGCAAACCTGCCAGCATGATGTTTTATTCAGCGTCGGGGCCAGCCAATGCAAACACCAATCCTCCGCCAGCCCAAAGGGGCCAGCCTGCTGTTCGGACTGTCTGCGTTTCTCAGCAGCGAGATCAACGCCGAACCCAGCCGAGCCACATTGCCCGATAGCTTTGACGGTTATGAACACTACACCACCGTTCGGCGTGGTGAGTCGACCGAGCACATCATGACCGAGCCGAACACCATCGAAGCCTTGCAACAGGGGCTGGAAGCACCGGATGGCAGCCGTTTTCTGCTGGTCGACTACCGCAACGAAGCCATTTATCGGATTTTTGTGATGGAAAAAGGCCCCGGCTGGGGCCGCGATTACGCCAACAACGAACCTGCTGGCGATTGGCATTTTCAGTGGTACTGGCCGGATGGCTCAATCAACGAGGAGCGCGACACCAGTTGGTGCCGCAACTGTCACAACAACCGTGAAGACGAGCAGTTTCTGTTCACCTACGACGAGCTGATGAGCCATCGGCAGGGTCACCTGGATTGATCTCAACCGTGGTGTGGGCCAGCTCGTGAATGCCAGCCAGCGCTTGCTTGATGGCGTCCGGGGTAACGCTTGCAGCGGCGTCGTTAGCAACGGATACCGCAATCACGCAGGAATAATGCTGTTTGCCCACCCGCCAGATGTGCAGGTCGGTCAGGGTGGTGTCTTCCAGCGCCGCCAGCGCGTGGCTGACTCGCTCGACCACCGGGCGGTCCATTTCGGCATCCAGCAACACCCCGCCGGTTTCTTTCAGAAGCCCAACTGCCCACACAGCCACCACCACAGAACCAACAATGCCCATCACCGGATCAAGCCAGTCAGCTCCCCACCATTTGCCGCCAAACAAGGCCACAATGGCCAGCACCGACGTCAAGGCATCGGTGAGCACATGGATATAAGCGGCGCGCAAGTTCAGGTCGTGGTGTTCATGGCTGTGATGGGAATGATCGTGCCCGGAGTGATCGTGATCTGAATGGGCCTGATGTGAATGGTCATGGTGTGAGTGGTCATGATGCGAATGACCGTGATGGTGGTGATGATGATCGTCTTTCAGCAACCAGGCGCAGGCCAGATTCACCAGCAGGCCCAGCACCGCGACGGAAATGGCCTGATCGTATTCAATGGTTTCCGGGTCGAATAACCGCTCGACCGACTGAAACAGCATCAAACCGGCAATCGCCATCAGAAACAAGGCACTGGAGTAGCCCCCCAGAATTTCAATTTTCCAGGTCCCAAAGGCAAAGCGCGGGTGATTGGCAAAACGTCGTGCAGCGGCATAAGCAGCCACTGCCAGTCCAAGGGCCAGTGCGTGTGAACTCATGTGCCAGCCATCGGCCAGCAGCGCCATGGAATTAAACACCAGACCGCCGGTAATCTCGGCCACCATCATCACCACCGTCAGCAACACCGCCCAGCGGGTCTTGCGTTCGGCCATCGGATTGCCTTCATCAAAGGCGCGATTGTGCTGACACGGAGCCATTGTTTGACTGGACATAATGCTATTTCCTGTGGAATTTTTTATACTATACCCCAGTATACCTATTACGAGAATATTCAATGGCTCACATCTCTCACGACCGCGACAAACTGCTGACCCGAGTGCGTAAAATTCGTGGCCAAGCGGATGGTCTGGAAAAACTGCTGAACAACGAAACCGAATGCACACGCGTGCTGCAACAAATTGCGGCCTTGCGCGGTGCTGTTAACGGTTTGATGTCGGAAGTGCTGGAAGGCCACCTGCGAGAACATCTGGGCGACAACGATCTGACCCCGGAGAAACGGGCGGAAGAAGTGGACGACGTGGTGAAAATTCTGCGTTCCTACATGAAATAAACCCACAAACCCAACAAACCCGGCGGACCGGGCTTACTGGGTTATTTAGATTGCTGGGTTATGTAAGGGCTTGCTGGATTATTCAGGGGGTTGTTTGGGAATTGCTGCGTTACTCAAACTGAGTGGCAGCAATCAGAGCGTTTTCACTTCCTCATTGATGCTGGCTGCCAGTTCATCCATACGCTGCTGTACGTCAGCATCACGCACGATGATGTCTTGCAGGGCTTCGGCCCACTCGGTGGTGGTGTGGAAAAACTTGCTCTGCGGAGTGAATTTGATGCTGGTGTTCTGAATCACCGCACCAAAGGTCCGAGCGTAGCCCGTGTGGCGACGAATGCGCTGTTTCCATTCGCGGGAGCGCCACACAGAACGACGTACCGGGTTAACCACGTCGGCTTCAATGGCCGCCCATTGCATGTGTTCGCGGT
Source organism: Oceanobacter kriegii DSM 6294 (assembly GCF_000422845.1). Lineage (GTDB taxonomy): Bacteria > Pseudomonadota > Gammaproteobacteria > Pseudomonadales > Oceanobacteraceae > Oceanobacter > Oceanobacter kriegii. Next base: position 115,744 of record NZ_KE383935.1, on the reverse strand, counting down.
TGGTGAAGAACTGCATAAACAGCCAGGCGGCGTTTTTCTGTTCGGAAGCGTTGTTCATGGCAATGGACCATACCCATTCGTTGGCGCCCATCACACCGCCGTCGGTGATCGGCATTGGCGCCCAGGCGAGGTTACCCGCCTCGTTGGACGCACCGGCAACGTTCTGGAAGAAGCCAATAATATCGGCATCCAGTGCCATCGCCGCTTTGCCATCGCCAAGGTCCTTGGACACCTGATACCAGGTGTAGTCGGTCCAGTCATGCGGGCCAGCCTCACGCACCATATCGGCAAACTGGCGGGTAATGTCCACGGCTTTTTCGCTGTTAACCACCGAGTTGAGTTTGCCATTGCGCATTTCGAAGTCTTTGGCACCGGCATTACTGAACAGAGTCATGTAGCCCGGGTGGATGGTCGCCCAGGATTTGGTACCGCGAACGGCCACCCCATAACTGCCCGGGCCATTCCAGTTGTTCAATTGCTTGGCCGTTTCCACCAGCTGCGCCAGCGTGGTCGGTACTGGCAAGCCCCTTTGCTCCAGCGCGCGCTTGTTGTACATCAGCACATTGGCTTCAAAGCCCAACGGCAGCGCCCACAAACGGCCGGTGCCCACCAGGTCGCCTTGTTGCAGGCTCCAACGGTTGGCCCCCAGCACACCACGGAACATGTCGTTGATGTCGTAGTCCGGTGCAGTAAAGAGGTCAGAGTCCACATAAGTATCCAAGGCCTGAATGCGCCCGGCAGAGGCATAATCCCACAGCTGATACGCGCCGGTCATAAACACATCCGGGCCTTTGGCACCTTGTTTCAGCCCTTTGGAGACGCCGTCGAAGTAGGTTTCTTCGCTGGTAACGGTGTAACGCACCTTGATGCCGGTTTGCTGTTCGAACAGCGGCAGACGCTGGATGATGGCATCGGCGTATGGGTGCTTGTTCAGCATCACGTTGATGGTTTTACCCTGCTGGGATGCCCAGTTATAACCATCGGCCGCCTGTGCCGGAAATCCGGCAAAGGCCAGCAGGCAAGTTATGATGACGCCTTTCCAGAACTGGAAAGGCGTTCGTTGTTGGGGTTCGGTCTGCGCTGGCGTGCTCAAGGACATACTGCTTCTCCGGCATTATTCTTTTATAGGATTGTCGGACAATTACGAAGTGTATATTAGTTCTCAAACCTCCAAACCGGAAGCACAAGCCAGCTGACTTTCCAGCGCCTTACGACAATAACGTGCATCCTGCCGCTGTTGCTCAGGTTAGAAGTCAAAACCGCTCGGCACGATCACCATATCGCGAATGGTCATGCCCCGTGGCCGCGTCAGCATAAACAGAATGGTTTCGGCAATTTCCTCAGCGGCAATCAAGGTGCCCTTTTCCTTCGCCTGTTGCAGTTTTTCCTCAGGCCAGTCGGCCAACAGCGCGGTTTCGACCGGCCCCGGAGAAATCGTGCCCATCCGCAAACCGTGTTGCAGCACCTGCCGACGGGTGGCCTGAACAAAACAGTCCACTGCCCATTTCGACGGTGAGTACACGGGTTCCCACTCCACCGCCTTGGTAGCCGCTGCCGAGCTGGTGACAATGATATCGCCGGTTTGGCGCTCGATCATATGGGGCAATAGGTCGTGGACGTTTTTCATCACCACATTGACGTTGAGGTTCAACATCCGGTCTATGGCATCGCTGCTGTTGTCGATCAGATCGCCACCCAGATACATACCGGCATTGGCGTGAAAGATGTTGATATGAGGCACCCGTTGCAGGGCTTGTGGAATCAGCTGGCGACACTGCTCTACGTCCAGCAAATCGACCTCCAGCGGAATCACTGCGTCACCGAGGGACTGCTGCGCCGCCGCCAGCGCAGCGGCGTCACGGTCGGCCATCACCACGGTAGCACCGGCGGCCACCATGGCGCGGGTACTGGCCAGGCCAATGCCGGACGCGGCACCGGTGATCAAGGCGTATTGATGTTGCAGGGGCAAGTTGGCGGCCAGTGAGCCGGTCAAGGAAGCTGTCATTATTATTGTCTCCGCTTGGCGGTGGAAAACCTCCACTGTCGCAGAGCCAATCAGCGACCGCTAAACCGCTGATGCGCAATCTTGGTACTCTATTTACTTACTTCGATTTCTGCTTTGGTTTCCGCCCTGGTCTCTGAACGGGTTTTGGGCGTATTGTCCGGGTGAGCCGGTTGCGGGGTATCTTCCACCAGCGGCTGCTCGTCGGTGGCGTGCTCAAACAGCCCCTCGAAGCGGTCGCTGTAGGCTTCAACAAAGGCATTTTGCAGGGCGTTCACAACCGCATCCCAGGTGCTGATTTGTGGGTCGTCGAGGGTGCCTTCAACGTCGATCTGGGTGGCGATCTGATCGGTTTCACCGTCGGTGAACAGCGCGGCCAAACCGCCATCCAGCCCTTCCCAGGCCAGCTGGAACGGGCCGTCACCCTGCTCTTTCACGTCCTGATCCCAATTCAGGATGTCGACGTTTTTCAATAACGGCCGCACATACCCCGTCAGCTTGCCATCGCGGACTTGCAGCTCGCTGACCAGCTCACCCGTGCCGGCGGCAAAGTCGAGCGACGCATAAGCCTGTGCCAGCGGGTTGAGCATCGGCAACGAGAAGCGGTTGAATTTCAGCGCCACCACAAAGTCCTTTTCCTTGAACGGATCAAACTCGGCTTTTAGCGACAAGTCGGCGTGATTCAGCACCAGCCCGTTGGCCTCCAGACTGGCCACCCGATTGCCATGAATACCGTTGACGTTGGTCAAATTGGTGGCCGACGCGTTCAACTCGGTCAGCTGCACATTCACCGGAGGTTCGGATTCAAAATTACGGAAGGCGACAACGCCGTCGACGATATCGACCCGGTTAATGGTCACCGGCACCAGTTCATTCAAGACCTGTTGCCAGTCAGTCCCCTGACCGGCCTGATCCCCTTGTTCAGAGGCGCTGTCGACAAAGTTGAGTTCGGGGCGGTCGAAGCGTAAATCAGCCAGCACATAGCCATGCCACAAGGCACGCCAGCTGACGGAAATATCGATGTTTTCGGTTCGAAAGAAAGGCACCGGTTGTTGATGGTCAGCGATTCTGGCGATGCGTAAATCGCGGACTTGATACGCACCCCGGTACAGCGCGATGCCAACGTCTTCGACATGGCCGGTGTAATCCCCCATGTCTTCCAGCTGACTGTTAAGAACCCGCTTCACCACCACGGGCAGTATCAGTTGCGCTACCAGCAATGTCGCCAACAGCAATAACACCAGTGCTATGCCCCAGCGTCGTTTGTGCGTTCGAGCCATGAATCCTCCCACCCCGATTGCTTTCCGTTTCAAGGAATGGGAGTGGATTCAGACGGTTTCGTTCCGCTTAGCCCGCCGCCAGCCATTGCAGCAGCGCTTCAAAGCCGCTCAGATCGGTCAGTCGCTCGGCAGCGCTGGATTCCTGCGTCATAAAGCGGCCTTTGGCCAGCTGTATGCCACCTTCAATCATCAGATTGTCGCTGAGGCTGAAGTCTTCAATGCTGTTGCCATCGCGGTCGATCATGGCCAACTCGCCGGAGGCACTGTACACCGCCTCAGCCGGGCCAAACATGGCATAGGAACGCTCGGCAAACGGCCGAACGTCGTTGCTGTAGGCCAACAGGGTTTTACCCAACCCACGCGCCAGACCCAGTTCGTAAACCGTGCCCACATCGGCACTGACGCCCCGAAATGGCGTCAGGTTGGCAATGATGACGTCTGCCTGCTGAATCAACTGTTCATTGCCACGGCTAATGGCAAACGCCATCGCCTGCGGGCTGTCGTAGGCATCCGGGTCCAGCTCGGCATCCAGTGGATACAGGCCTTTAAAACCGTACTGCTCGCACAGGGCTTTTTTCGCCGCTCCTTGCTCCACGGCGTTGGGCAAAAAGACCTCTGGCCCAGCGAGATAAATCAATGTCATAACACACCTCGAGAAAGACCCTGGAACGCTATCAGATCACAGCAGCGTCTCGCTGTTCCGGATCAAGACACGTTCAATGAGGAATAACACACCACCCGGTTACGCCCCTGATGCTTGGCTTCGTACAGCGCCGCATCCACCTGCTTCAACAGCAAGGCGGGATCGGATGAGCACTGCACTTGCAGTACCCCGAACGACATACTGGTACGAATGGCCACGCCATCATAAAAGCACGGCCGCACCTCAATGGCATGACGAATACGCTCCGCCAGCTGCAATGCCTGGGGCTGTTCACAGGCGGGCAAAATGGCAATCAATTCCTCGCCGCCAAAGCGCGCCACAATGCCATCTTCCGGTGCCAGAATGTCGCGCCACAGACTGGCCACCATCATCAGGCAGGCGTCGCCAGCAACGTGGCCATAGTTATCGTTGAGCTGCTTGAAGTGGTCGATATCGCCCATGATCAGGCACAGTGGCTCGTCGGACTGCTGCGCCATCACCACCTCCCGCACCAGCATGGTGTCGAAATAGCGACGGTTGGCCAGGCCGGTCAGACCATCCATTTTGCTGCGCGAATCCAGTTCGGCGTTCACGGCTTCCAGCTCCGACACTGCCATGCGTAACTCGCGGGTACGACGGTCAACCTGATCTTCCAGCTGGCTTTTGGCCTGCCGCTCGACTTCCAGCGCCCGAATACGCGCTTCGTCGGCCTTGCGGTAATACAGCAACGACATTTCCTGCGCCTGCTGCCGCTGCTTGCGCTCGCGGTTAATTTGCTCCGCCAGAGCCAACGACAGCAACATGGTTTCCAGCACGATACCGACGTTCTGGAATGGCTGGAACCAACCCAGCATCGGAATCAAACCACTGAGCCCGGCCATCAGCAAAAACGTCGCCGCAATCAGAATCGACCAGGCAATGGTGACGTACTTGGCCGACACATTGCCCTTGCGCCACACCGCAATCCCGGTGGCAATGGCAATAAAGCAACTGGCAATGGCACCGATGTCTTCCAGAACCATCAGCCAGGCGGTGGGTTCAATCAGGTAGCCTAGCACCATCAGGCCCCAGAACAGCGCCAGACTGACACTGTACACAATCAGCCAGCCACCGTAATGCCACAAATTCAAAAACCGCTGGATAAACAGCGTGGCACACAAAAATGCCAGACTGCTGCTGACGCCGTAGACATGCTCGTCGAGCCAATAAGAGCCGCTCCAGACGTAGGTTTGCCCCACTCCCGTGACCCCCAGCGTGTAAAACAGCATCGACAGTACATACAGCCCATAAAAGCCATAGCTGGAGTCACGCACAAATACCGTCAGCGAAAAGTTATAGACCGCCATCGCCAACAGTACGCCGAAGAACATCCCAAGCCATAAAGTGCGGGTGTTGTCCCAGCTTTCGTAAGCGTGACTTTTCCAGATTTTCAACGGCACGATCAGCTTGGCGGGCGACTCCACCCGCAAAAACAGCTCAACGTCCTGAAAGCCATCGTCGATCAATGGCACCACGTGGGGCAGGTAATTATGCTCACCAGCCCAATGCGACTTGGCTGACGCCATCGACACCCACTCGTTACTGCGAAGATCACGAACGTGCGCTTCTACCCGGGTCAAATACGGCCAGGCGACCTGCAACCAGCGCGCGTCCTGCAACGGCTGCTGCCACTGCAAACGCACATACAGCCATATCGGCTGATCCAGATGATTCACCAGCGATTCACTGACCAGCGGCTGCCAGCCGGGGTCTTCCAACGCCAGTAACTGGGGTAAATCCAACCAGCCAGCGTCACCGGCAACAACATGCGTGGCACGAATCGAAATCGCATCCTGCTGGTTATCCAGCAAAGCCGCCGTAGCAGGGGCTGTATGAGCCGCGAGAGTCTGAGTCGTGAGCGTCTGGTTAGCGGCAGCTTGATCAGAAGATGCAGGATGAATAGAGATTGGGTCAGCCGCTTGATCAACCGAAGACTGTCGTAACGACAACAACCACGCGGGCACCGAAGATTCAGATGATACATCTACCGGCGCCGATACAGACAAGGGAGCAGCCTGCGTAGAAGCAGTGATTGAACGCGCCACGTCGGCAAAAGCGACCTCGAAAGCAGCCATCCAAAAGGCAACGACCAACCAGAGAGACTTGTTCACAAGCACCTCACGAATGCGTGGATTACTGTAAACATAAGTCAGTCACTGGTAACAAACAACGCACTTAACGTTACGACTGGAAGCTAACAGACCACATAACAACCGTTAGATAAAAAACAGTACTCTGGTAGTAGAAACTGGCCAAATACTTCTATGCCGCTGTGCCTGTGCAAAGCAGACACAGGAGGACCATAGGACTATTTGGGCCAAACGAAATAGAGTGAGGTACGGAATACCTCAAAACAAAAACGGCCCTGAAGGTTGTCCTCCAGGGCCGCTTTTTTACCGTCGTAGGGTCAGTAAGAGCTAACTACCGTTAGTCTCGTACCACCATCACGCTGCACTTGGCATGTCGCACTACCCGTTCGGCATTGGAGCCAACGAAGTAGCTGCTCAAGCCAGGTTTCTGCGCCAGCATCACGATGGCATCGGCCTGGATTTTTTTGGCTTCTTCCAGAATCTGCTCGTGAATGGTGCCACGGCGTACGTGGCAGAAGCTGTGCAGGTTGTCTGGCATCAGGTTACGCACCAGTGCCAGCAGCTTGTCTTTAACGTCCTGACGGCGTTCTTTTTCCTTGTCCGGGTCCATGTACGGCGCACCGGCTTTGTGGACACCGCTTTCATCCACGTACAGGAAGTTGAAGTCGGCGTGTGGGCTGTCGCTGGTCAGGTGACGGGCGGCGTCGACCAGCTTTGGCAGCTCGGTTTTATGGGCCAGATCGACCGGAATCAGAATCTTGTAGTACATGTCCAGCTCCTTTAATCCATCACCGCGTGCGGCAACCACAGCACAATATCCGGGAAAATCATGCAGAGTATGAGCACAAACAGGTTCACCAGAATAAACGGCGTCACCGAGCGATAAATCTCACCCATGCCCACGTCCGAAGGCGCAATGCCCTTGAGATAGAACAGCGCGAAACCGTACGGCGGGGTTTGTACCGCAATCAGGATGTTGATGATCATCAGTACGCCAAACCAGATCGGGTCGTAACCCAGTGACACGGCAATCGGCGTAAACAGCGGCGCACACATCAGTACGATGATGAATTCATCGATGATGAAGCCCAGCAGCAGCATGATCAGCTGGAACATGATGATGATCATGATCGGCGGCAAGTCGAGGCTGTTGGTAAAGTCAGCCACCATCGACTGTACGCCCATCAGCAAGTGGAAGTTACTGAACACCGACGCGCCCAGAATAATCCACATCGCCACACTCACCAGAATGCCGGTCTGCAGGCCCGCAAAGCGGAACATATCGACTTTGAAGCGTTTGAAGATGATCGCCAGGATCACTGCACCCACTACGCCCAGCGCACCGGATTCGGTTGGGGTTGCGATACCGGTAATAATGGAACCCAGTACCAGTACAATCAGCAGCATCGACAGAATGCCGTCACGGGCAATCTTGATTTTCTGCGGTACCGGCAGCTGCAGGTTTTCTTCGTCAGCGGTGTTCAGCGGCGCTTTGGCCGGGTTCAGCTTGCAGCTGATAACCACGTAAGCGATCAAACAGATTACGGTTACCAAGGCTGGCACCATGGCGCCCAGGAACATACGGCCAACCGAGTTCTGGGTGGCAGCAGCAAACATAATCATTGGAATGGATGGCGGAATCAGGATACCCAGCGCGCCACCGGCCATGATCACACCCAGCGCCATACGGCGGTCGTAACCACGCTCCAGCATCGGCTTCAGGGCAATGGAGCCGGAGGTCATGATGCCAGCACCAATGATGCCCACCATCGCGCCAATCATGGAGCACACGCCAATCACAGAGATCGCCAGTGAGCCACGTACCTTACCAATCATCATCTGGCTGGCGTTGAACATGGCGTCGCCAATACCGGATTTCGTCAGCAGCTGACCCATGTAGATGTACAGCGGAATCGCCAGCAAAATGAAGCTGAAGAAGGTCGATTCAATGGTGCTTGGCACCAGGTTGAAAATGCCATCACCCCAGGTCAGGTAGCCGACCGCCATGGCGATACCGCCCAGCGCCAGACCCACCTGAGCACCCAGTGCAAAGGCCACAAGAATACAGCCGAGCAGAACGGCAGTGAGCAATTCAATTCCCATTGCGGATCTCCTCAGGAAGTCTTCTGGGCTGACTCGGACGAGTCAGAGGTGTTGTCGGAAAAATCGTCGTCGCTGTCGTCGGCTTCATCGGCGGCCATCAGAGGCTGGCCGGTAACCAGACGGTAGACGTTGGCAATGAAGTCACGGATCAGCTGCATCAGGAACAAACCGGCCGCAATCACAATCATCACCCAGAAGTGCCACATCGGGGCGGACCACTCGCTTTGGGTGCGGTAGTCAAATTCAATGGCTTCTTCGTATTTGCCCAGCGCCATGATGATCATCACGTAGAGGAAGAACATCGCCAGCACGCCGGTGAGCAAATCAAAAATACGACGCGAGGTGCCAGACACTTTCAGGTACAGGATGTCGACGTTGATGTGGGCGCGTTTTTGCTGGGCGTAGGCACCGCCAAGGGCGGCAATGTAACCAAACAGGAACAGGGCGGTGTCGTAGCCCCAAATGGTTGGCGCATCGAGGACATAGCGCGAGAACACTTCAAACGCTACCACGCCGGCAAGTACCGGCATCAGCATGGCGGCAATGTGTCCGGCCACCATCACAATTGCATCGCTGGCGCGACACAGGAATTTCAGGATTGGAGTCACCATAAAGGGGTCACCAGGGAGTTAAATAACGATCTTCAGAGCGAACGACGCTTGTGGCATCGGGGTTTGGGGCTCCCGTACGCGCTGCGCTGACGATTCGCCATTTTGGTTTGCACGGCAAAATCACGGACTGAGGCCATGGAATCCCTGCCACAGCTGGCCTGTTCGACTGGCATCCTTACCAGTGTGTCCGGGTCTTTCTTGTTTGACTGACGCATCGGCGGCATCGCTGCTGCTCGTGGCCATTTCATTTGTTATTTACATCAGTGGCGTTTTGAAGCCGGGCTTCAGCTTCAATGCTGTTTACGCCTCTAACAGGTGTACGATATTTCGCACTTCCAGAAACAACAACGCCGCAGAGCATTCCTGACCCTGCGGCGTTGTCATCACATCAGTGATCAGGATTCTTTTTTCAGAATCTCGATCAGCTGCTTGCTGTACTTGTCTTTGGCAGCGTACTCGTCGTACAGGCCAGCACCAGCGGCTTTCCAGGCAGCCTTGTCAGCTTCGCTTGGCTCTGGAGACCACTTCAGACCCTTGGCTTCCATTTCAGCCACGGCTTCAGCTTCCCACTTCTTGGAGTTTTCCAGCTGTTCTTTAGCGTGGATTTCAGTGGCCTTGCGAACGGCGGCTTTCTGATCGTCATCCAGCTTCTTCCAGGCGTTGCGGTTAACAACGATTGGCAGTACCTGAGCACCAGCCAGAGGCAGCTTGTACATGTACTTGGCTACTTCAACGTGGTTACCGTCGCGGTGGTCGATCATGTTGGAACCGATGGAACCGTCGATCACGCCAGTGGCCAGGGAGGTGTAGATTTCAGACCAGGCCAGGGAAACCGGGGAAGCACCCAGGTTACGCAGGAACTTGCCGTAAGCGCCTGGCGCACGGATCTTCATGCCTTTGAAGTCTTCAACAGAGTTGATTGGCTTCTTGGTGATGATGTAAACCGGTGGCTGAATGTATGGTTCCAGCCATACCATGCCCTGGGAGCCGTAGGCTTTTTCCAGCACCTTGTCCCAACCCTTGTTGTGGAACAGGTCGTACAGTTCGTCAGTGTCGGCGGTGCCGCCTGGCAGACCGATTTCAACCACACCGGCAGGCAGTTCACCAGCGTGCATGGACTGGAATGGAGCACCCATGGTGATCAGACCGGTTTTAACCGCACCCAGCAGACCCTGAGTACCAACGCCTTCACCAGAGTACAGAACCTGTACCTTGATTTCGCCGTCAGACAGCTCTTCGATGTTCTTGCCCAGGTTTTCGTACAGTTCACCGAATGCAGTGCCACGGCCGTACAGGTTGCTGAAGCGCCAGTTGTGCTCAGCAGCAGCGGCAGTTTCAGCGACCAGGCTTGCGCCCGCAGCCAACATCATGGCAGAGCCCGCCAAAGCGGAGCGAATGCTCTTTTTTATTTTCAACATAACAGCAGTCCCATTTTTGTGGTTGCCGGCTTCGATCGTCGAAACCAGTCTGAATGTTTGGACACAGGCCATTTTTCCCAAACGGCTGATCTCTGTGTGGAATTCATATTTTCAAAAGCCAGAATCTGGTTAAATCCAGTGCGGTTTACGTAAAGGTTGATGAAGCTTTACGTAAGTACAAAAATTAACCACCCCGCAAAACCCGATTTAAACGTAAACTGGCACCTTTTGCCCCGAATTTGCACTAAATTGAGGCGTGCACCATGAACCGCAAATATTCGCTTGGCCAACTCGGCGATTACGAAATCAAACAGCTGAAAATTTTCAAAACCATTGTCGAATGCGGTGGCTTCAGCGCAGCCGAGGCGCAGCTTAACATCAGTCGGCCAACGATCAGTATCCACATTGCCAACCTGGAGTCGCGGCTCAACCTCACACTGTGCAAACGGGGGCGTGGTGGTTTCTCGCTGACCGAAGAAGGCAAGGTCATCTACGAACAAACCCACCATCTGCTGGATGCCCTGGAAGGGTTTCGTAACACCATCAACAACCTGTCGTCGTCACCTTCCGGCCAATTGAAAGTGGCGCTAAGTGATACATTTTCCACTGACAGCCGCTGCCAGCTGACCGATATCATCCGTAATTTCAACGCCGAAGCGCCGGATGTGGAGCTGAAAATCACCGTCGAACACATGGTCGATATGGAACGCAAGGTGCTCAGCGACGAGCTGGATATCGCCTTCATCCCCTACCACCGCAAGCTTGAGGGGCTGGAATACATCCATCTGTTCAGCGATCGCTGCTACCTCTACTGCGGCCCGGGCAACGCCATGTTTGACCTCGACGACGCCGACATCAGCGACCAGCTGATCAACAGCATTCCGCTGATTCACGCCGGCCTCAAACCCCACGAAGAGGTCTACGCCCAGATTGCTGAAATGAACCTGATGGCGGTGTCCTACCACTACGAAGCCCGCATCGCCCTGCTGCTGTCTGGCATCTACGCCTCGTTCCTGCCAGAGACCTACGCCCAGCCTTTTGTTGAACGCGGGGAACTGCGTCGGGTTGCGCCAGACAAACGCTTCTACACGTTGGGGGCTGCGGCCATCAGCAAGAAGAGCGCACAGCCAAACAGAGCCCGAACTCTGTTCCTTAATACGGTTCGTGGCATCCACCCGGACGGTGGCAAGTTGGCTCCATATTGATCAAAGTGCAGAGTATTTACCCATATACCCATAAAATCTGTAGTGATTTCAGCCGATCAAAAATCAAGCACCAGAATGAAACACAAGGCATTTTTCTGGTGCAATTTACCCCCTGAAAGCGGTTGAACAAACCGTAACCAACGCGAGACAAAGTCGACAAAAACGTTGAATCATTCAACCTAAGCACCGATGCCAAAGTAGTAATTTACGTTGTAAAAACCACTGGCTGCCATCCAGATCACCAGAAATACCCATCAGGGCATATACAAGCGGCCAAATGAAACACGGCACAATGCCTTAATCTGAACACCAAAAACCATCGCACCAGTTACGCACGACTGAAACGGGGAGCAACATGAGCAACAACACGCTTGAGTACTGGCAAACCAAAGCCGCACAAACCGCCATACCGGCTAACGCCTGGATCAACGGCAAACCGGCACCGGCCCTGTCTGGCAAAACCCGCTCCTGCATCAACCCGGCCACCGGCAAGGTGCTGGCTGAAGTCGCCGAATGCCAGCCGGAAGACGGCGATCTGGCCGTCAACATCGCCCGCGACACCTTTAACAGTGGCGTGTGGTCCAACATGGCACCGGGCGAACGCAAAAAGATTCTGGTGCGCTGGGCTGAATTGATCGAAGCCAATCTGGAAGAAATCGCCATCCTGGAAACCCTCGATGCCGGTAAGCCAATCTCCGACACCACCAGCGTCGACGTTCCCAGCGCCATCAACACCATTCGCTGGACCGCCGAAGCCATCGACAAGGTGTACGGTGAAATCGCCCCCACTGCACCGGGCACTCTGGCACTGATCGAACGCCTGCCATTGGGCGTGGTGCTTGCGATTGTGCCTTGGAACTTCCCGCTGTCGACCACCGCCTGGAAACTGGCACCGTCGCTGGCAGCCGGTAATTCCGTGATTCTGAAGCCAGACCCGAAAACCCCATTGACCGCCCTCAAGCTGGCCGAACTGGCCACCGAAGCCGGGCTGCCAGATGGCGTACTGAACGTACTGCCGGGCGACGGCTTGCCACTGGGTCAGCATCTGAGTCTGCACCCGGACATCGACGGTCAGACCTTCACCGGCTCTACCGCCGTTGGCAAACTGCTGATGCAATATTCCGGTCAGAGCAACCTCAAGCGCACCTTCCTCGAATTGGGTGGCAAGAGCGCCAACATCGTCTTTGCCGACGCCGACCTCGACAAAGCCGCCCTGTGGGCCGCCGTTGCGGGCTTCTATAACTGTGGCCAAACCTGCACCGCCGGTACCCGCCTGCTGGTGCAAGACAGCATCTACGACGAATTCCTCGAGAAAGTCGCCGAGTACGCCAAAGGCTGGCAGCCGGGCAACCCGCTTGATCCAAACACCAGCATGGGGGCGGTGATCGACCAGCGCCAGATCGACACCATTCAGAAATACGTTGGTATTGGTGAGGAAGAAGGCGCAGAACTGCTGTTTGGTGGCGAAGCTGTTGATGGACTCGGTGGTGAACTGACTGGCTGCTACCACCAGCCAACCCTGTTCAAAGGCGCTCGTAACGACATGACCATCGCCCAGGAAGAAATCTTCGGGCCAGTGGTGTCTGCCATTCCGTTCACCGACGCCGATGATGCCATTCGTATCGCCAACGACAGCAAATACGGCCTCGCAGGCGGCGTCTGGAGCCAGAACATCAACACCGCACTGAAAGTCGCCAACGGCGTACGCACCGGTACCATGGGTGTGAACAACTACTTCGGTGGCGACATCACCGTACCGTTCGGTGGCTTTGGCGAATCCGGCAACGGCCGCGACAAATCACTGCACGCACTGAACGACTACACCGAGCTGAAAACCACCTGGATTGAGTACTAATTAGCTATAACAGCTGATCCAGCAGTCGGCGCGCCTTCAGCGCCGACTGCAAATCTCCCCCGACATAGGCCTGCACAATCGCTCCCTCTTTTAACAGCGCCACATGATTGGCAACTGATTCATCGCCCCCGGCCAACACCACCTGCTCACGAATTTTCTCCAATATCGCTTGCTTATGTTCAGCACATTGCTGGTGTATGGGGTGCTTCAGGTCAGAAAACTCGGCACTGACGTTAATAAAGTAGCAGCCATGAAATTCCGGCATCACAGCAACGCGTCCATTAAACCAGTCATCCAAAGCCATAAAGGCTTCCATCAGCGCCGGCTTGCCTGCCGCTACCGCATCCATTCGACCAAATAGCCACTGTCGGAACAGAGAGTCGCGATAACTGACCGTCGCAGCCACCAGCGCTTCCTTGCTGGCGAAATGGTTATAGAGCGTTTTCTTGGCAATACCCGACTCGTCCAGCACCTTATTGATGCCTACTGCGTACACCCCTTGCCGATAAAAAAGCCGGAATGCCTGCTCAACCAACTGCTCTCGTTTATCCAATGCCAAGGCCCTGTTGTCTGTGAATGAAAAGGATATTGACAGAGGTAGACCACTCTGTCTACTTTAAGAAGAGACCGATCGGTCTACCTGACTGTATAGCCTCGAAAGCTGTCACTACAAGGAGTAAACATGACTGCACTCACACGAACAAAATTCCACACGGCGGCATTGGCCGGACTGGGCGCGTTTGCCTGCATATTCATGCTGGCCGCACTGGGAAAACTGGAACACGGCCTGTGGCTGATGGCACCGTTTGGAGCCACCATGGTGATCCTGTTCGGCCTACCCGCCAGCCCATTAGCTCAACCCAAAAACATTGTTGTTGGCCATTTGCTGACTACGGCCATCGGCATCGCCTGTGCAGGCATTTTCGGAGTCAATGAATGGAGTCTGGGACTGGCCGTTGGCATTGCCGTCATGGCCATGATGATGACCCAAACCGTTCACCCACCAGCGGGAGCCAACCCGCTTCTGGTCATGTTGACCGGGGCCGACTGGCACTTCCTCGTGTCGCCGGTAGCGATTGGTGTCGCCATGATTATCCTGTTTGGCTTTGGCTATCACCGCTGGGTATCAAAACAGCGCTGGCCACAGCAGTGGTTTTAACGCTATTGGCAGCAAAACCTTCAATCTCTGCTATCTATTAATAGACCTGCCTGTTTTTTAGCCACCCCAGTCGGGAGGTCTGTATGAGCCGCTTGGGCGAACCCTACATCACTGCGCTGCTGATTCTTGTTGCTATTCTGACATTCAGCTCCATTAATCAGAGCCACAGCTCGACCACCGATTGCAGTCAGATGCCCGGTGTCTGGTCGGGCAAACGCACCTGGGCCGGGGGCGATGTCAGTCATTGGGTGGCGCGCTCGCAGCCGGATGGCCGCTACTATCTGGACGTGATGAAGACCGATGGCTCGGTCGACTACCGCCTGCAAGGCAGCTGGGTGTGCGACCCGTTCACCCAAACCCTGCAAACCAGCACCACCGACATGCTCGGCCAGCAGCACATCGACCAGTATCGACTACTGACCCTGAATGAAGACCAGCTGGTGTACCAGCAGCTCAACGATGACGGTGTGGGATTGGTGTTCAAGAGCTGGCGGGTGATGGCTACACAGGATTACTAGTGGCTCAAGACATAGAGAGCTAGCTAGACAATTTCAGTCAATCCGCCAACAAAACCCCTGACTGTTGCTCAATGACAAAAACAAACATTGATCAACAGGCTTTTCCATTGACCAATGGGTCAATATTGATTGTTAATGAGAACCATGGACGTTTTGTAATCAATGGAGTGAGAGTCATGGTTCTCAAGGACGGTCGCCTTCCGCTGAATATCCGGGAACTGAAACAACAACGTAAGCGCCTTGGGCTGAGTCAGGACAAACTGGCTGAAGCCTGTTTTGACCAGGGCTTTGTTGTTTCCATCTCCTCCATCAAACGGGCCGAATCCGGTGCCAACGTGCTTTACCGCACCGCAAAAAATCTGGCCGAGTTTTATGGCATACCGGTCGAACGCCTGTTATTGGATTCGTCACAGCCAGAAGATGCAGGTAACACAGCAGCCGATACTCAGGCACACCCCGTAGAGACTTCTGACCTAACTGCCATGTCCGCTCCAGCGCCCGATGACTCGGGCGCGGAAAGTCATTCCAGCTTGCAGGCCCTGGCCGCCAAAGGCGTCAGCCATCTGTCTCTGAAGCTGCAATATCATGCTTCGGTCAATATTCATGTGTTGCTGTCGTTACTGGCGAATCAACGCATTCTGAACCCGGCCAACGCCACCTTCGTTTGTATTCACTGGCAGCCAGACGACGAAGATGAATACATCTTCGAGCGTATTCGCAGCCAGTGCGACATGCTCCTGCGTACCTTTCCAAACCAGCTAAAACTGGTTCTCGAAGCGGTGGCACCGACCGACCATGACGAATCACCGGTGTTTCCGTGTCTGGACTGGGGCGACATCGCCGCCTGCTCTGTGTTTGTGTCATCGGATGACTTCACCCCCATTGCCCGAATGGAATCGGCGCAATACAAGGATATGTATCGCGTTTCGCTGCTGAAGACCGAACAAGAGGATTTTGTCGGCCGCAAGGGTGAAATGGCCCAGCTGGAAGGTGCGATCAATCACTTGGTAATTCAGCAACAGGGACAGGCCATTTGCCTGTCCGGCATGGCCGGTATTGGCAAGACCCGTTTGCTGAAGGAAAGCCTTCGGCACGCCCATCGGCTCTCGTGCCACATCAGCCAATTGCAGCTGTTAAACCGTGGTGTGGTCGACAACCATGCCCCGATCAATGCACTGGTACGAGCGCTGCACGAGTTTGACCTCGACGATGAGGATCACTTTATTCGCAATCAGATGCTGCTGTCTGCGATTCCCTCCCAGTCCCATCTGGTGCTGTTCTGGTTAATGGGGGTGGAGCTGAACACAACAGAGAAACGCCTGCTTGAGCTGATGGATTTTCAGACCCAGCAATCCGCCATTGCTCATGCCATTGAGCAGGTTATGGCGATGCGTCCGTCTTTTCCGCCGCGCATTATTTGTCTGGAAGACGTGCACTGGGCCGATGACCGCTTGCTCACTGCCGTCAAAGCCATGCTGCCTGAGTTGCAAGCCTCCAACATTCTGTTGCTGATGACCTTTCGCCAGCAACATCAGCTGTCCCAGCATCAGGACTGGTTTCATCACGTCGATCTGATTGAACTGACGCCGCTGTCCGATTCAGAAGCCGAGCAACTAGCCCATCAGCTTTGTAAGCAGCAATCCCATGCAATCAACGACAGCGCCACAGACAGCACCCATATCCGGCACTGCCTTGCCATGGCACAAGGGCATCCACTGTATCTGCGGCAGTCATTGCTGTGTGCTCAAACACAGCAAGTCGTGCCCGACTCGATGGAACACCTGGTCGCCGCCCAACTCAGCCGACTGACCGGTGCCGACCTCAGAGCCATTCAGGTGGCCTCGGTACTTGGGCAATGCTTCCAGCTCGAGCAACTGCGTGCCATCACAAAAAATCCGGGGTTTGTGCCCGACCAACTGCTTACCCTTGGCCTGATCAAACGCCAGGGCAGCCAGTTTATGTTCCACCATGACCTGATCTGCAGTGCGGTCATTGCCCAGATACCGGCCGCTGAATTCAAAACCATCCATCAACGCTGCGCACTCTGGTTCAGCGACAAGGATCGCTATGAATACGCAGTGCACTATCTCCACTCAGCGGCACCGGATGCAACCGCGGTGATACTGGAAACAGCCCAACAATTAATGGAGAGTTTCCAGCCACAAAAAGCACTGTCACTGCTCGAAGCCATACTCACCAAGAGCAATCGTCATACAACCAGCAGGGAACAAAAAGCACAGGCGCTGAACCTCAAAGGCTTGTGCCTGTTCGCCATGGGCAGAGTGAATGACTGCATTCCAGCACTGGAAAGTGCCATCAAAAAGTCTTCCGGCCATACAACATCCACCAGCCATTCACCGTTACCCACCTATCTGCTGGACCTGGCCACCACGTACCGCATGACGGACCGCAATGAAGAGGCCATGAGGGTACTGGACGAGTCCCAGCAGCTGGCGCAACAGCAGCATCAGTTTGCGGTGTTGGCCGACATCCACAGCATGCGCGGCAATATGTTGTTCCCGACCGGTGACCTTGGTGGCTGTGAACGTGAGCACCAGCAGTCACTGGCTTACGCAGAACGACTGAGAGACCCGGCGGCCATGGCTCAGGCAAAAGCCAAGGCCCTTGGCGGTCTGGGAGATTGTGCCTATGCGCAGGCCAAAATGACCACGGCCTATCAGGCTCTACAAGCTTGCCTCGACCTCTGTAATGAACATCAATTGCTGAAAGTGGAAGCCTCCAACCGTTTTATGTTGGGCACGGTGCTGATCTACCAGCTGAAATACACCGACGCGTTGCAAGAGCTTCAGCTGGCCTCCAATCTGGCGCGCCTGACGGCCAATCGACGTGCCGAAATTGTTTCCCGACTGACCACCGGCTGGATACTGCTGGACCTTGGTGCATTGGCGCAGGCAGAACAGGAAATTCAGACCGCCATGACACTGGCCGAGCAATTACAGGCCAGCCGATTTGTCGCCTTTTTACTGGAATCCAAAGCCCGCTTGTTGTGGCAGCAAGGCAAACAGCAAGAAGCACAAAGCGCCATCAGCAAGGGAATGACGCTGGTAAAAGACAATGGCATGGAACGCTTTATCGGCCCGTGGCTGTGCGCGACACAGGCCTTGGTCGGCAACCAACGGCAAGCAATAGAAGCGGCATTGGAACAAGGAGAGGTCTGGCTGCAACAGCCCTGTGTCGGCCACAACTACCTGCGTTTTTATCAGCAAAGCCTGCAAACGGCCTGGCGACTCCAGCAACCCGATCGCATCAAACGCTACCGCGACCGGCTGGAAGAATTTACCCGTGCTGAACCAAACCCCTGGGCCAATCTGTACATGGAGCAGGCCGACCTGATGTTGCGACTGATCCACCAGACCGCTTTCGCACATGAACTGCTGGCGTTCAATCAGAAGCTGGAAACCATGGGCATCGAAACCGCCAAGGTGGATATTCGAAAGATGCAGGTTGAGAGCAGTACTGCCAATCAGGGCCACTGAGCACACGCCACTCCGCTGAAAACAGGCTGCCCTAACAGGAACAATAATTAAGGAACAGTAATTAAGGAGTGATAAAAGGAGCGATAGAAAGGAACCACATACAAGCGTGGCTCCTTGTTGGCTGGCTCAAACGTCCTGTCGATCAGTCACAGAGCGTCGAACCCGGGTGTGACTTGCGGCAGGAGTTGGCATTGAGGATTCCCCATACGAAGTCGGTTTGCACCGCGCTGAAGTCATTGGTGCCGGCTTCAAAGAACCAGGACGGGTCCGGGCTGCCGTTGAATACATTGTTGTAACCGATTTCGCTCAGGAACCAGGACTGACCAACACCCGGATTGGCAGGCTCTCCGGATGCCTGTACCGATGCCTGAACATGACAGGTCATGCACGAGGACGTATTGACGAAGCCACCTTCCGTCACCGACTGCCCCACCACCGTTGGTATGCCATAGTTGGTGGTGAACGTGGTCTGGGAGCCCTTCAAGCGGTAGTTCAGCCAGGCGGATTGCTGTGGTGCAGGCTTGTTGCCAAAGGCGGCTTCGCCATGGCCAATACCCACGGTTGCAAGCAGTGCAACCAGATCACCACCCAGCGGCTCAGCCATGTAGGCCTTACCAAGATCGAAGATCACATCCCCCAGGCCATCGGGCATGGTGTGCGGACTGATGAAGTTCGCCGGATCAGACCCACTGTTGGCATTCAAATAGCCAAAGGAATCGTTACAGCCAATAAAGTCACAGCGCCCCTTGTTGTTAACGTGCTCAAACGCATACCAGTGCCAGGTCGGAATGGCTTTGGAAGAAGCCGTCACAGAAACCAGGTAGTAAGGTGTTAACGGACCACCCGCGTCGCCATTCTTTTGATACGGCATCAGCGTAGTGATGTAAGGGTTCTGTTTGGGCTGCGGAATAGGCCGCCCCTTTTTCCAGCTGCCTTCCGGAATCAGCCCCTGCTGCTGCATCACCGGCAGTGGAATCCAGTCGACCTTGAACATCACCGAATCCACCGGAAACTGCACGCTATTGCCCCAACGCCTGCGAGTTGGCGAAGAATCCGATTCACCAGATGCTTTGCTGAACGCGTTCGCCAGGCCTTCGGTGTAATACAGGCCGTTGTCTTTTATGTAATCGAACATGGGCTTGTTCCGATACACAATTTCCGACTCTTGCTGACGGATAACCCGACCGGCATCCACGCTCGACAGCGGGCCATTGGGATGACCTGCGGTTTCATCCAGTTTGTAATTGGCAATCGGTCGCTCCGACGTGCCCCGATAAAAATCGGCCGGATAGTATGGGCATTCGCTGGCCTGCTCGATGAAGTCACCCACGCCTGTTGGTTTTCCACCACTAGTTCCGCCCCACCCCACCGTTTTACAGTTCGTCAGCGAGACAGGATCAGTTGGCCAAATGGTTTCGTCTGTGGCCCAGTTGACCCAGAATTCACCTTTCACAGCTTCAATAAAGCCTTTCCAGGCCCAGGCATCAGGGCAAGAAATGGCGGGGGCTGACGTTGCTTTGGGAAACGTCAGCTGGCCATCCGAGTAAGTCATCTCACACGCGCCATAACCGGCATCTTTAATCTGGCTATGAAAGAACATAGCCGATTCAATACGGTTTGGACCTTGCTCATCACTTGATACATACGGTGCAATCATGATCAATGAAGACACCATCCATACGTTGCTTGATTTCATGATATTCATTCCTGCTGATTGGATATTTTTTTAATTCGGAGCAATCACTCGATGGCGTTCAGCCACCGGGAAATCAGGGACTTCCGGGCCAACCTCCTTATTTGGCTATGTCGCAATAACAGTCTGAAAAGGGATGCTGATTAATGGAGTCCGCCAACTCCCGGACGGCGGGGGCCAGGTCCTTGCGGTCCAGTTTGATTTCAATCAGATAGGGCTTGTCCGGGTTGGCCTGAATTGCATTCAGCGAGTGCGACAGATCCGCGTTGAACTCAACAGCGCGATATTCGATATCCCAGGTCGCTGCCAGCTGTTGATAATTCCACTTCGGCAACTCATCAAACGGCGCAAAGTCGGCCGAAGGGCTGAACGCGCAGATGTTCACAAAGGACTGCTCAATGGCGTAAACGCCATTGCTCATGACAAACACCACGCTGTTCAGACGATTGCGTTTAATGGTCGATAGCGCCTGACTCATCATCATGAAACCGCCATCACCGGCAATCACCACCGAGCGTTTCGAAGTACCGTCTACATCCGTCAGCCCCGCCATATCAACGCCAATGGCGCAGGCGGTTTCGTGGCCCAGCGATCCCCAGGCAGCATCGCTGACAAAGCTTCCTTGCGGCATGCCGTTCATACGAATCGCCATATACAGGGACGAACTTTCCCCCAACAGGGTCGTGATACCGTGCTTCGGCGCACGACTGTCAGGCGTGTGTTCTGGTGCTGTATTCACGAACTGATTCCAGATGTTGAAGAAGCTCTCGTACGACACCGCATCGGCTGGCGGCTGTTCTTCCCGGTAACTATCGGTGGCGGGTAAACTGCCGGGATCAATGGGAAATTGGGGGCTGTTTTCAAACTGTGCCAGCAGACCTGCAATCGCACTTTGCAGCGAGACCGGTTTCATCGGCGTGTTGCCAATACGAGTGCCGCTGTCCGCTACCGCGATCATGTCGTCGTATTGGTTGTTCAACAGGTCCAGGTAGTCATCGGTGAAAATCGCCCCCAGGCACAGAATCGCATCGCATTGGGCAACATAGTCTGCGGTTTCCTGCAGTGATGCCGCGCCCGCATAGGTGCCAATAAACCCAACGTCAGTTGCGTTCTCGTCCAGTACAGTCTTGGCCAATGACGTGGTTGTGTACGGAATGCCAGAGGCGATGAGCAGGGCAATCACATCGTCCTCAAGACCATAGCGGGCAACCTCAATACCCAAAATCACCAGAGGCTGGTGTGCCGAGCTCAGTCTGCTAAATGCAGGATTCACAAACTCAGCCAGATCGGTTTCGCTCGTATCCCGCAGCGCCGTATCCAGCAAGCCAACAGGCTCCGCGCACGGCTCAGCCCAGACATTGCTCCAGGCTTCCAGATAAATGGGCCGCTTGTGCTGTAACGCCAGAGTCAGCGCGCGGTCGATTTGCGCCGGGGCGTCGGTGGCACTGGCGAGCACTTCCGAGCATACGGTTACCGCTTCAAAGACGGTTCGGTCGGCGTCCAGATTGCCCGTTGAGTGGTGAAACAGCGCACCGGTTTTGGCGATGATTTCGCGGTCAGAGGCGGATGGGCTGGCAGAGATCACCACCACCGGATTACGTTCAACGTAGGACCCGGCAATGGCGTTAAGCACACTGAAGGTACCGACACCATACTGAACGGACACCGCCCCCAAACCACGATAGCGGGCGTAGCCGTCAGCGGCGTAACCGGCTTCCAGTTCATTGACGGTACCCACCGCGTCAATGCCATCGAAGTTGTCCAGCGCCGTCATAAAACCGGTGACGTAGTCGCCCGGTACCTGAAAGACCTTTGCCAGTCCCTGCTGCTGCATACGGACGAGCAGATAATCCGCAACGGTGAATGAGTTACTGTTGGGCATGATTGATCCCCTCGTACGCAAAGGTAGTCACTTCATTCAGGGTTGCCCGAATGGCCGCGTTGGCATCGGTGGCGGAGTCATTCTCAGGAACGGGGTACGGCTCTGTCAGCAACTGAGGCACCCAATTGCACAGCGATGGCAGGAAGGCATGGGACGCATCGCTGACCTTGAGCCAGGACGGCGCATCCAAACAGTAGAACTCCTCCAGCATGGATTCCGCCACCACCAGCGCGCCTTCAACCCAGCCCTGATCGTAGGAATAGGCTTCACCCACGATGTAGATGTCTTCACCCTCAACCGGGTGACGCATCTTTTGCATCACCTTGTCGAGTTCAAAGCCGGCCTTCCACTCGTGCCAGCCACCACCATAAGGCTCATGGCCCCACTCCTGATAAACGGCGGAATACGGCTGCGGCAGCTGCTTCTGATTGTGCACCGCTTCAAGCTGGCGCTGCGCCGCTTGCACCATGGCGTCGGAAATCTGGAATTCGTGGTTGGGCACAATGCGTTCACCGGCGGCCAGAGTCATACCGGCTGGGGTATAGCCCTCGAAGGGCTCACCAGCTTCAAGACCTTTCCAGTAAGGCACGGTGCCAATGTCGTTATAGGAAGCCATCAGCAAGGAGTTGGTGCTGACCGACACGTCGCTGGCGTCGCATTCGGTGCCCATGTAATAGGTCTGACGAATCGGCAAGTCAGTCACCGATCGACCGTATACCAGCCCGAGGCTACGCCACCAAGGCGATTCATAGGCCATGAACATTTTGAAGGCTTTCTGGATCAGCACCGATGGGATGTTGCTTTGCAGCCATTCGTCCTCGAAGTAATCCGATTTGATCAACTCCAGCGAACGACGAGGCATGGCCAGAATGACTTTCTTTGCCTGCACTTCAACACAAGCGTCATCGGTGTCGGTAGTTTTGCCGGAGTCATCGGTACTGGTGGGCTGGAAAATCAGCGTATAACGGGTATCGGAGGCAGGGTCTATGCGGATTTCAGCCAAACGCATATCCATATGCACAGCACCACCCAGCTTCTCGAAACAATCACACAAGGTCAGAGGAAGCGCCTGGAAACCCTGTTTCAGCCCCAGAAATTGGGTATTGTCCTTGTATTCGGTGGCGGGTAACTGAGTCACCGCGTTGGCATTGGCGACGTTGGCCTCGTAGCCTCCGGCGTCTTTCATAAACTGATAGGCTTCGTTGCTGAGCACACTCTCCAGCAAATTCCAGAAGCCGTATTGCCACATGGGCTTGCCGTTCACCTCAACGGCCATTTGTTCTGCCAGGCTCATATCGGCAAAACCCGGGCAAATCAGGTTCATCACCTTCACTTGCATGTCTTCCGGGCCATAGCCCCGTTCCGACCAACCGAGGTTGTAGGGAATCCGATCCGGGCATTCGGCAAAGTCGCGGTAACGGAAATACTGGCCGCGCAGGTAAAAGAGATTGTTTTCAGTACCGGCTTTGGGCGAGTCCTTCACCTTCGGGTCCAATGGCAATGACGACCCCATTGGAAACTCTTTGATTGCCAGCTTCAGTTCATGGACCAGGCTATTCACCATTGGGTGGTCTTCGGCAATCCAGCGCATGCCACCCAACTCGGCCACCACATTGTCCAGCCCAGGAATTTTGCGACTGTACAGCCGCCCACCAATACGGTTGCTGTATTCGAACAAGGCAATGCTCTGTTCACCGCCACTTTGCTGCTGCAACCGCCAGGCGCTGTATACGCCCGACACACCGCCACCAATGATTGCCTGATCCAGCACCTGCGGTGATTGATTGTTTGAGTCCATCCGTTTTCTCCAGTAATCAGGGGGTCTACCGGAAAAAACTGTAGCAACCACCAGCATCGGACTCGGTATCAGCTTGGTATCAATAGCAGCCGTTATTGCAAATCTGCAGCCGCGCGCTTCGGGGCAACTGATACTGCGGGCGGTCACAAAATTCGTTATCAATAGCGGCACACTCCAACAAACGGATTTTTGTATGCCTTCCGAAAAACTGACCGCCCTGTCTCAAGCACTCACCAACTACACCCCGGAATTACAGCGCCTCGGTGTATTGGAAACCTATGCCCTGAACATCCATGAATCCCGTCGCTTCCGGGATCAAATGATCGAAGCGGGCTTTCCGCCGGCCCGACTGCTGATGCAAGGCGATCCCAAAGCCGGACTGATTCCGGGCCTTAGCGCCTATCAAGCCGAGTGTCTGGTGTTCAATACCCGCTATCAGTATCAACCCTTTGCCATCGTCATGTGCGAGACCACCCGCGAAGTGCAACAGGCCTATCAGTTGGCCAGCCAGCTCAACCTGCCCATTCGTTTGCGGGCCGGGGGCCACGACCATGCCGGTGAAAGCAGCGGCGACAATGTCATCCTGATTGATGTCACCGGTATCCGGGATTTCACAATGGAAGGCGAGGAAGCCCAAATCGGCGCGGGCTACCGCTTCTACCAACTGACCCCTGAGCTGGCCAAAGTCGATCGCATGATCGCCCACGGAACCTGTGCAACCGTAGGACTGACCGGTTTTATTCAAGGCGGTGGTTGGGGTCCCTGGACGCGCAAATACGGCATGTGCTGCGAGCATCTGATGGGTGCCATACTGGTGCGCGGCGACGGCTCGGTGGTGATGGTTCATGAGAAAGGCGGCGAGGTCATTGAGCATTTCGACAACCAGGGGCAGCCGATCCTTCTGGGAGAAAAAGGCACACCATTGGACGCCACAGAAAACAGCGACTTACTGTGGGCATTGCGTGGCGGCGGCGGTATGAGTTACGGCATTCTGACCCGTATCTTTGTCAAAACTTTCCCGCTGCCCGCCACTATTCACCGCTTCCAGATTTACTGGAACAACGAACCAGACAGCACAACTCCATCTGCCGATTGCACCACTCTTGAAGTACTGCAAACCTGGGAAGACGTCATCAACAGCAACGCCACACCGGGCCTGCTGGGAACCAACCTGCAAATCAACGCCATCAACAACACAGGTTGCGGCGATGACTATGCCAGCTGGAAACATACCTGCTTGATGTACGGCTACTGGGAAGGCAGCGAAGACGCATTAAAAGCATTCGTCGATCAGCATTTTGGTAAAACCGGCGTCAACGTCGATACCGACCTGCAAATTGGCGCTGCCAGCGGTGCCGCTCACGAAAGCAATAAATACGAACACCGCCTGATGAGTGACTGGGGGCGTGACTCTCTCTACGACAGAATGCTCGACAAAGGGCTGGATAACCTGCCCCTGCTGCAAGGCACACCGTTCAAACCCGACTACGATGCACCGGCACCGCATAAAATCACATCACGCTTTGTAACCGCAGACGGCCTCAAAACAGGCAACGGCTACCAGCAATTCCTGCAGTCGTTGACCTCACCGCTGGTGCTCAAAGACAGCCGCGATCATGGCTTGAACAGCTACGTTACACTGGGCGCGATTCAGGGAGATTTCTACATCGAACAGCAGCAAAGCCTGGATGTGGCCTTCCCCTACCGGGACTGCCAATACACCATCCAGTATCAAACCTGGTGGAATACCCAACTGATTGAAAAGCTGGCCCAACAAGACAGCCCGGTATTCGTCGACACCAACCGCGCCATGGACTGGATTGACGAGGGCCGAATGGCAGACATTGACGGCACCAAAGGCGCGTTTATCAGCTTCAAAGACCCAGCAGTACCCACCGAACAGTACTTCGACAGCAGCTACGAACGGCTGGTATCGGTGAAGCAGAACTGCGTCAAAGATACCTTCAACCACCTGAGAACCCGCAAAACCATCGTCTGATCAGGTTTTAACGTCGGCTTCTGCGACTGGATGGCGTTGATCGCCATCCGGTTCGCTGTGCTGGAAGGATTATCAAGCAGGTAAGAACACATCAACGCTGAAGCCAGCGTTGATGATTCCAGCCACAATTGTTCAGTGATGCCTTGTTAGATCGCCATTCCATAGAGGATCAGAGTGGTCATCTTGCGAACCTCAGCCCGGTGCTTATCCATATCCAACTCGTCGTTGGCCACCAGTCGGCTGAATTGCAGATGGGAATAGTCGTTGAGCATAAAGGCGGCAAACTCAATCTCGGCATCTGCGCGGAGTCGCCCCCGGCGTTGCAGCTCTGCAAGGAACTCGTGAATGCCTTTCACCAAGCGGTGATTCATATTGCGAAATGCTTCCGGCAACGATTTTTCAGGGGAGAAGATCAGTAATGGCAGCACCTCTCGCCACAAAGCGGGCGACATCACCTCGAGCGATTGCTTGATGATGATGGCTTCCAGCTGACACATCACATCCACCAGCTCAGCGTCCATATCGATCAATGACGATGCCTCTTTGAGGGCATCCTGATCGGCAAGCCGGATCAATTCCAGCAGGATTGTTTGCTTACTGGGAAAGTACTTGCACACGGTAGGAACCGACAGACTGGCCGCAGCTGCAATGTCTTCCAGACGAGTCCCGTGAAACCCTTGCTGGTTGAACAGCGCGACGGCGACATCGCAAATTCTGGCTCGACGCTCTTCCTTCTGACGCTCTCTCAGTCCCGACATGACCTTCCCCTGTAACCCTCTTCAAGAATGTGTCCATTCTAGACAATATCTTCATCAATTAAAAACTTAATTGACTTAACTTTTTAAGCTAATTAGGTTTTTAAGGAATTCGAAGCAAGAAGATATTTGTCATGCAACACAGCCGTTACTACTCCGCCGAAAACCTCGCCAGCCTCAAAGCTGAATACCAGCAGGTGCCTGCTTACCCACAAGCCAGCACCATGATGGCGGGCTTCCCACCCTCAGCCAGCGACGTTGTCGACCGTCGAAACTGGTTGCAAGCGCCGTTCAACAAATGGGGCTTTAACCACGTAGAGCAGCTGATGCCGACCATTCGCTTGCAGCCAGCGAACGCTCCTGCACCAATCGCCCCGGCAATGCCTGAACTGCAAAATCAGATGTTTACCAGCGTGTGTGGCGACACGGTTTCGCTGGCAAAGCATCTGGATTGCAGCCACACCGATGCCTTTATCGTGCTGCACAAAGGCCAGATGGTCCACGAGCAATACGCCGAGCATCAGGCTGCCAATCAACAACACATCATGTTCTCGGTGACCAAGTCGTTGATTGGTTTACTGGCAGAGCAGCTGATAGCCGAAGGCCGATTGGATGAACGCCGTCTGACCCAAACCATCATTCCGGAATTGGAGGGCAGCGCGTTTGCTGATGCCTCAGTCAGACAGTTGATGGATATGTCTGTCGGTATCGAATATCAGGAGATCTACGACGACCCGGATTCCGAAAGCTCACAGTTCGGCTATGCCTGTGGCTTTGTTCCGGCTCCTGAAAAGTGGCAGTCGTGTTCATCGCTGTACGACTACCTGCCGCGGCTGCAGAAGAAAGGTGAGCACGGCGGTCTGTTCCACTACGTTACCGCCACCACCGAAGTACTGGCCTGGTGTATCGAACGGGTGACAGGTAAAGCCTGCCATCAGCACCTGATGCCCATCTGGCATGCGGCAGGTTGTGAACACGATGGCTACTTTGTTGCCGACCCCAAAGGCCGCAATGTCTGCGGCGCCGGATTCAACGCAACCGCACGCGACATGGCCCGCCTCGGACAGCTGTTGTTAAACAATGCCATTGCAGCAGCCGACCAAGCCTCTCAATCATCATTACAAACCGCGCTGAAAACCATCAGGCAAGGCAGCGACCCGGCCCTGTTGGCTGCCGATGAGGATTTTTCTTTCTGGACCCCGGGCGCGTCCTATCGCAGTCAGTGGTACGTGTTCCATGCCGACGATGTCGCTAGCAGAACGAACAGCAGAACCAGCAGCAATGCCATCATGGCGGGCGGCATTCACGGCCAATACCTCTATATCGACTTTGATGCCGAACTGGTCATCGTCAAGCAGTCGTCACTGCCCGTTGCCGTCAGCAACATCGACTCTGACACCGTGGCCATGTTTCGCGCCCTCTCCAACCAGTTTGCTCCAAAGGAATGACCCTTGACGCAGTGGAGCGACCTCCACGACTGCACTGCCAATAAATCCAATACCGAGGACTATCTATGAAAGAGATGCGAATAACGCCACTGGCCGCCGCGTTGGCTGCTGCCATCTGTCAGCCAGCACTGGCACAAACCCAGAGTGACGCCTTTGAAATCACCCCATCGTTGGCGGCCTCAGCTGCTCATATTCAGGCATCCAACGCCAATTTCGGCGCTGGGCGCTTTGATATTCAGGAAGGCCAACCCGATGGCCAGGACAGCCAATGGACCGAGGTATTCGTCAAACCCGGTGCCGTTGCCCGATACACTGTCGCACCATCATTCAGCCTGAGTGCCGGACTCAGTGCTGTGGCAACCAAAACTCTTGGCGATGGTGACGCCGGTGGCTTTACCAATGACAAGAATGGCGATGTCGATCTGGAAGAAGCCTGGCTGGGGGTGAACTACGACAACTGGTCGCTGACTGCAGGCCGCCAGAGCTACATGATTGGCAGCGGTTTTATCGTTATGGACGGCAATCTGGATATGTTCGACGACGGCGCTTATTGGCTTGGCCCCCGCACCGCGTTTAAAGCCAGCGCGGTACTGGCATACGAAAGCGAACCGTTTTCTGCCGAGTTATTCAGTCTGGGCGTCGACAAGGACCTTGGTGCTTTCCGCATGAACGGTGCCAACCTCGATGTGCCCTTTAACGACGGCACACTAGGGGCCAGCCTGATCAAGGTGAAAGCGGGATCAGCTGACGGCCTAAAAGTGGTTAACCTGCGTGCGCTCCAGCAAGCCATTCCGGCAATCGACGGCCTGATGGTCTCTGCGGAATACGCCAAACAAACCGGTGAAGGCTCCGGGGTGAAATACGACGCCAACGCCTGGTACCTGACCACGGATTATCACTTTGGTGACGTTGGCCAGTCACCGATGATCAGCTATCGCTACGCGGCCTTTTCCGGCGACGACGACCCATCCGACAATACCGTCAAAAGCTGGAATGC
Source organism: Oceanobacter kriegii DSM 6294 (assembly GCF_000422845.1). Classification (GTDB taxonomy): domain Bacteria; phylum Pseudomonadota; class Gammaproteobacteria; order Pseudomonadales; family Oceanobacteraceae; genus Oceanobacter; species Oceanobacter kriegii. Next base: position 86,752 of record NZ_KE383935.1, on the reverse strand, counting down.
ACTGGCCAAGGGGTATGTCGACTGGGGTACCTGGCTGATTGGCGATATCGCCGGTAACTACCTGATCTACAACAGCAATGAACAGGTACACACATTGCGGGCCAGCTATGGCTTACAGCCCAACCTGATTCTGGGGGCGCTCAATCACCGCATTTATCTGGATCAGAAAAACTTTGATAGCGGCACAGGCGCCAGCGCCGTCAGCAGCACCGCGTTCGCCAATGAAACGGCCGTCTATCTCGACTGGTTCCCCAACCAGCAAACCTATGTTTCTCTGGCCTACAACCTGACCAAACCTCTGAGTGCCGCAAAACAAACCCTGGGCGACGACACCATGTCAGCGCTTGAGCTGTACCTGGCCTGGAATTACTGAGGAAAGCACCATGAAATCCATGATCAAAACCAGCCTGTTGCTGGCCGCCCTGGGCAGCGCCTGTGCCCAGGCTGAGGAAGTGCGCATCTACAACTGGATTGAGTACATCCCGGCCGACGTGATTACCGACTTCGAAAAAGAAACCGGCATCGACGTCATCTACGACGTGTTCGACAGCAACGAACAGATGGAAACCAAGATCCTCACGGGCAACTCGGGCTACGACCTGACCTTCCCGGGCAGTGCCAGCCTGAAACGCCTGATAGACGCGGAAGCTCTGGAGCCACTCGATCTGTCCCTGCTCAGCAACTACAGCAATCTGGACCCGGATTCACTGGCAAACCAGCGTCAGATTGGCGACCCCCAAAACGCCTATGCCGTGCCATTTATGTCGGGCACCAACATCATCGGCTATAACCCGGACCTGATTTTCAAGGCCACCGGCAAGCGCGAACTGACCAGCTGGGACGATGTCCTCAAACCGGAAGCCATCAAACAACTGAGCCAATGTGGCGTCGCCTTTATGGACTCCCCCAGCGAAGTGATGCCCATCCTGCTCAGCTATCTGGGATTGCCTCACGACAGCGACAGCCGCAAGGACTACAGCGCCGTCACCGACTACATGAAAACCATCCGGCCGTATATCCGCTACTTCAATTCCAGCCAATACATCACCGACATGGTGAATGGCGATATCTGTGTTGCGGTGGGTTGGTCTGGCAGCTTTAACCTGGGCCAAATGATCGCCGACGGCACCGGCAGCGGCGTCACCATCAGCATGAGCCTGCCTGTTGAAGGCGCGCCTTCCTGGTACGACAGCATGGTGATTCCGGCTGCAGCGCCAAACCCGGCCGCGGCACATAAGTTCATCGACTTTATGCTGCAACCCGAGAACATCGCCAGAATTTCCAACTCCGTGGGGTATCCGAACCCCAACCTGAAGGCCACGCCACTGGTCGCCGAAAACATTCGAACCAACCCAGCGCTGTACATTCCGGAACAACGCAAAAGCAGCCTCTATCCGATCATGCCGATCCCATTAAAAGCCGAGCGCTACCGTACCCGCGCCTGGACCAACATCAAAAGCGATCGCTAACAGCATGTTCTCCCTGACCCGGTCTCTGGTGTCAGTTTTCGGGGAGCCATGCTCCCCTTTTTTCACCAACATTGATCACCACGGAACAGGACACAAGACCCGTGACAAACGCACGCTCAGCGACAAACACCATACCAACCCCGGTTCTTCAGAAAGTGATGAACATTGAGGTCAGCATCGCCCCGCCACAACAACTGGGCGCCTGCAATGACGGCCTGCACAGCAACTACCCGATTACCGGCGGTACGTTTTCAGCGATGGGAGATAAAGGAGACTGGTACCAGGGCAAGGTATTGCCATCGGGGGCAGACTTTTTCATTGAATACGCCGATGGCAGCGGCCGCATGAACGCCATCTACAGCCTGCAAGGGCCGGAGCAAGAGCTCATCAATATCCACAATACCGGACTGTTTGAAGTGACCTCTCAGGGGCAACAGCGGTTGCAAGCGGGCCAGTGGCCACTGCCAGAAACCGATTACCGCTGCCGCTGCACGCCTTTGCTGCGCGTTGCCAGAGGTCCTCTGGCATGGCTCGATCATCAGGTACTGACAGGTGTTGTTGGCTATCCCGACAGTGACCGGGTCAGCATCGTCATTTATCGGTTGGCATGATCAGCCGTTTAACCCAACGCATCCCGCACGCTGAAGTACAGCATTGCTGCCGCCAGGCCGACGTTATGAAGAACGCCGTTGTTCGGCAGCGGCGCACAGGGAATTTTCGACAACACATCCAGCTGTTCTGCCTGGCCACGAATGGCCTGCGCCAGCGTAACGCCACCCACTGCCGCCATCACCATGCCATGGCCGGAGTAGCCATGGGCGTAAAGTACATTCCCTTGTGGTTTGCCATTCACCGTCAGTTTGCCGATGCTCGGCGTTCTGTGGCGGGTCACCGATACAAAGCCGCCCCACTCGCGGGTGAAAGGGGTTTCTTTTAACTGTGGATAAACCGCTGCCATGCGGCGGTGTAGTTTGGTTTTCAGGTTCACCGGTGGTTTGTTGGTAAGGCCAACCCGGCCGCCCCAGATCATGCGGCCAGCTGCGTCCTTGCGGAAGTAATTGAACAGGTTCCGGGTATCAAACACCGCACAGTTGGCAGGCAGTACGGATTCCGGCACTGGCTCAGTGGAACAAATATAACTGCCCACCGGTATTGCCTGTTTGCCAAGTTCCGGCACCAGTTGGTCGAGGTAGGCATTGGCGGCGATCACCAGCCAGCGGCTGCGAACTTCCGCCGTCGCGGTTTTTACCACAACCCGTGAGCCATACTGAATGGCCGTTACCCGGCTGTGGCCGAATATCTGCGCACCAGCGTGTTGAGCAGCCTGGGTTAAACCGAGGGTGTAATTGAGTGGGTGCAGGTGGCCGCCGTTGGGATCAAACAGGCTACCCGCAAAGGCTGTTGAGCCGGTTTTGCTGGCGGTGTCGGCGGCGTCCAGCAACTGCACCGGGTAACCAAACCGATCCAGCTGTTCGGCGCTGTGTTGAAGGTGAGCCATGTGTGACGGCCGAATCGCCGCTTCCATTTGCCCGGCCTGAAAATCGCATTGGATCTGGTGTTGCTGAATGCGCTGGCGCATCCATTGAATGCCCACCACCGAGGTGTCGAACACCTGTTTGGCCAATTGAGGCCCCAGCTGGCGTTGCAGAGCGGCGCCGTTTTCTCCGGCACCAACAATGATCTGGCCTCCGGATCGACCGGATGCCCCCCAACCGGGTTGCTCAGCTTCCAACAACACGACGGAATAGCCTTGCTCGGCCAGCTCCAGTGCCGCGCTGATGCCCGTCAGCCCGCCACCGATAATGGTAACGTCGACGTCCAACGAGTCATTCAGCTCAGGGAAATCCGGCAGCTCGTTTGCGGTTGCCCGATACAGACTGTGCTCTGCGTTCACGGCCAGACTCCCTGTTTTTTTGATGGATCAGTACTGCTTTTGCAGCACGTCGGCCAGCCACTCGGCGATCACCGGGGAATCCACACAGGCATCGCTGGCGGTGGCAGTCACCACACCGGCTTTGGCGTCGTCGGCAGGGATGCCGTCACCACCACGGAAGTTCAGCAGGTCGGCTTCAAAGCGCAGGGTAAACTCCGGGTGCGGTTGCAAGCTGACCATACGGCCATTGTCGTAGCTCAAACCGGCGTATTGGCAGAACTCGGAGCTGGCAATCACTTCCGCGCCCTGTGGCAGTACCGTTACCTGATCCTGATGCACCGCGTTGACGCGAATGCGATCCGACAAACGGTTAGCCAGCACGCCATGTACGCGATACTTGTGAACACCCACACCCCAGCCGCCCTGGTATTTTTCAACCTTGCCACCGAAGGCTTCGGCCATCAGCTGGTGACCAAAACAGATGCCGACCAGCGGCTTGCGAGACGCCTGAATCTGGCGGGCGACATCTTTCAGGTTGCGAATCCAGTCGAGGTCTTCGTACACACTGAATTTGGAGCCGGTGATGATCCAGCCATCGCACTCGTCTGCCGACATCGGCAGCTCGCCCAGTCGGGCTTCGTAAATGCGGTATTCAAAGTCGGTTTCCAGCGGCTCGAACAGGCGTACGAACATGTCGGCGTAAGTGCCGTATTCAGGAATCATTTCATCCGGTGTGATACCGGTGGCGAGAATACCAATTTTCATAACGTGCTCTTGGGGTCGTTCTTACAAAACAGAAAACGGGGGCTGCTGCCCCCGCACACACTTATTCAGGCTGTGGCCGCTTGCGCATCTGGAACATGGCCACCAGCACACCGACGGCCACAATCAGGATCATCAGGGTCGCCAGCGCGTTCACTTCCGGGGTCACGCCCAAACGTACCTTGGAGAAGATCACCATCGGCAAGGTGCTGTTGCCAGGCCCGGACACGAAGCTGGCAATCACCAGATCGTCCAGCGACATGGTGAACGACAGCAACCAACCGGCCAGAATGGCAGGCATGATCAGCGGCAGCGTCACCAAAAAGAACAGCGACGACGGCTTGGCGCCGAGGTCCATGGCAGCTTCTTCCAACGTTTCGTCAAAGCCCGCCAGACGCGACTGCACAATCACCGCCACATAGGCCATACAGAACGTGGTATGCGCGATGATGATGGTCAGGGTGCCACGGCCAGCGGGCCAGCCAAACAGGCTTTCCAGCGCCACAAACAACAGCAGCAAGGACAAACCGGTAATCACTTCCGGCATCACCAGCGGGGCTGAAATCCAGCCCGAGAAGATCAGTTTGCCTTTGAATTTACCCATCCGTTGCAAGGCAAATCCAGCCATGGTGCCCAGCACCACCGCAAGGGTGGCGCTGATGAAGGCCACCTTGAAGCTGAGTGCTGCAGCGTTAAGAATCTGCTCGTTGCGGAACAGCTCGCCGTACCATTTCAGCGACCAACCGCCCCACACCGTCACCAGTTTGGATTCGTTAAAGCTGTAGATCACCAGCGAGATAATCGGCAAATACAGGAACAGGAAGCCCAGCGTGGCACTGCCCCATAACACCCAGGAACCTTGCTTCTTCATGCCTTGCCCTCCTGATCGTCGGCTCGGTTACGTACCAGCATGATCGGCAATACCAACAACACCAGCATCACAGTGGCAACAGCGGAAGCCATCGGCCAATCGCGGTTGATCGAGAACTCATCCCACAATACGCGGCCAATCATCAGGGTATCGGAACCGCCCAACAAGGCCGGAATCACGTACTCGCCCACCACTGGAATGAACACCAGCAAGCAGCCAGCAACAATGCCCGGCAGGGCCAACGGCACGATCACGGCAAAGAAGCTCTGCACCGGGCGATAGCCCAAATCCGCAGCAGCTTCGACCAGCGTCATATCAAGTTTTTCCAGCGCTGTGTACAGCGGCAGAATCATGAACGGCAGGTAGGTATAGACGATGCCGATGTAAACGGCGAAGTCGGTTTGTAGCATCTGGATCGGCTGGTCGATCAAACCCACCGCCATCAGAATGTCGTTAATCGGGCCGCTCTTTTTCAGCAGCGCCATCCAGGCGTATACGCGCAGCAGAAACGAGGTCCAGAACGGCAGAATCACCAGCGCCAGCAGTACGGTACGGGTGGTGCCTTCGCTACGGGCAATCAGCCAGGCGATCGGGAAACCCACCACCAGTGTCAACAGGGTGGAAATCACCGCGATCTTGATGGAGCTTAAATAGGCATCCAGATAAAAGCTGTCTTCCCACAGGAACAGGTAGTTACCAAGATTGATTTTGATGTTGAGGTAAGCTTCTTCCAGATCCCAGTCCAGCAGGCTGCTGTACGGCGGCACCGCAATGGCACTCTCGGCCAGCGAGATTTTGAACACCACCACAAACGGAATAAAGAAGAACAGTGCCAGCCAGAAGTACGGCACGGCGATCACCATCAGGCGACCCCAGTTTACCCGTCCCAGACCGATAAACTGCCACAGCATCGAAAACAGCTGCGCCAGACGAGCCAGGCCGATGGCTGGCTCTTGATGTGAAGTAGATTGCGTCATCCTTGCCCCCTTAGCTGGTCAGAACCACGGCGCTGTCCACATCCCAATACATGTGAACACGGTCATTCCAGGTGAAACGGGCACCCATATCGCGGGCGATGTTGGGTTGGGTCACGCGGATTTCCTTACCGCTATCCAGGCGGATACGGAAGATCGACATGCTGCCCATGTAAGCGATGTCTTCGATGGTGCCTTCGCAGCGGTTGTCGGTTTGTTCGGGCAACTCGCGGCTGAGCATGATTTTTTCCGGACGAATGGCCACGTTCACTTCCTGACCCGGCGCACAGCTGATGCCGTGGTTCAGATACAGCGGTGCGTCCATGTCCTGACTTTTCACTCGTACACTGTCGACTTCGTCTTCAATGATGCGGCCATTGATCAGGTTCACCGAACCAATAAAGCGGGCCACAAAAGCAGAGTTCGGGTATTCGTAGATGTCATGTGGTTCACCCACCTGGACAATGTTGCCGGTGTTCATCACGCCAATGCGGGTCGCCAGCGTCATGGCTTCTTCCTGGTCGTGGGTTACCACCACGAAGGTCACGCCGGTTTCTTCCTGAATGTTCATCAGCTCGAACTGGGTTTCTTCACGCAGCTTTTTGTCCAGTGCCCCCAGTGGCTCATCCAGCAACAGCAGTTTCGGGTTTTTCACCAGTGAACGGGCCAGGGCTACACGCTGACGCTGACCACCGGACAGCTGATGCGGCTTGCGCTTGCCCAGATGGCCCAACTGCACCATGTCGAGCATATTGGCGACGCGCTTTTTGATGTCGCCATCGGCCAGACCTTCGCGCTTGAGGCCAAAGGCAATGTTCTTTTCCACGCTCAGGTGCGGGAACAGCGCATAGGACTGGAACATCATGTTGACCGGACGATTCCACGGCTTGATGCCCGCCATATCGACACCGTCGATGAGGATGCGGCCAGAGGTTGGCTGCTCGAAACCGGCCAGCATACGCAGCAGCGTACTTTTACCGGAACCGGAACCGCCCAGCAGGCAGAACAGCTCGCGCCGATAGATATTCAGACTGATATTGTCGACCGCGGTGAAGTCATCAAACTTCTTGGTGACGTTATCGAAAACCACAAAAGGCTTGGCATTGGGGTCACGCCAAAGGTCCGGTGCCGGAGCGGTCAGCGGATTTTTGGCTGCTGCCTTGTTGGTGTCTTTCTGTTGCTCGGGAGAGAGTTCTGCAATTGTCATAGCCTTGCTTCCACAGACTGTTGGTCAGTCAGTTGGTAGAGACCGGATTTGGGACCCCCTGAATAACTTGCCCAACTCTGTGCAGAGTTATTCGTTGAGTCCCTTCGCCTCTGTTTTTAGTTATGTAGCTAGTACCGCTAACGGTCGTTACCGTCAGCGGTATACCGGAATTAACGACCGGTTTTTACGTTCGACCAGGCGCGGTTCAGCAGACGGTCGAACTTGGCAGTATGAGCTTGCTGCGGGAACAGCTTGGCTTTGACTGCTTCGGTTGGGTAGATGCCCGGGTCATTGATCACTTCGTCGATGATCAGAGGTTCAGCAGCGGTATTCGGTACGGCGTAGTAGACGTAGTTGGAAATACCAGCAGCAACCTTTGGCGTCAGCACGTAGTCGATGAACTTGTAGGCAGCATCCTTGTGCGGTGCATCCGCAGGAATGGCCATCAGGTCGAACCACACCAGCGTGCCTTCTTTTGGAATGGTGTAGCTCAGGCTAACGCCCTGCTCTGCTTCATCGGCACGACCCACAGACTGCATGATGTCGCCGTTGTAGCCAACCGCCACACAGATATCGCCGTTGGCCAGGTCATTGATGTACTGACTGGAGTGGAAGTAACGAATGTTGCCACGAGTGCCTTTCAGCAGTGCTTCGGCTTTTTCCAGGTCTTTCTTGCTTTCAGAGTTCGGGTCCAGACCCAGGTAGTTCAGCGCAATGGCGGTGATTTCAGCCGGGGAATCCAGTACACCAATACCACAGTCTTTCAGCTTGGCAGCCACTTCAGGCTTGAACAGCAGATCCCAGCTGTCGGTTGGCATATCGCCCAGACGCTCGGCCACCTGATCGTTGTTCAGACCCAGACCAATGGTGCCCCAGGCATACGGTACGCTGTGGGCGTTGTTGCCATCGTGACGAGCCACCTTGGCCAGCAGTTCGGAGTCGAGGTTGCCGTAGTTGCTCAGCTTGCTCTTGTCGATTTCGGTGTAGATACCGGCCTGAATCTGACGCTCCAGGAAAGAACCGGTTGGCACCACAATGTCGTAGCCGGTGTTGCCTGCCATGATCTTGCTTTCCAACATCTCGTTGGAATCGTATACGTCGTACACCACCTTGATGCCGGTTTCGGCTTCAAAGCGTTTGACGTCTTCCATGTCGATGTAGTCAGACCAGTTGTAGATATTCAGCTGTTTGCTTTCGGCAGATGCCGCCGCAGACAGGCCGAGGGAAGTCGTTGCAAGTGCCGCGGCGGTCATTGCCGCCAACCAGTTTTTCTTCTTCATGCGTTCGTTCTCCGGATCTCGTGTAGTGATAGGCAGGCCTTGGCCCGATGGTCTTGATGCCATTTTGATTAACGCTACTGATGGCCGGGTGCTGTTCCCATACCCCCTGGGGGTTAGGTACGTTCGTTCACCCGTGGATCAACGCCCAAGCCCCATGTTTACTGGCTTTGGCAGATTGGCAGCGCCGCGGGACCGCGACGGTTTTGTGACAAACAACTGACAATGTCTTCAATTGGCACATCCTGTTGCACTTTTACTGAGTTGCTGAAGGTAAGGCTTTGGCCCATTGGCCTATATCGAAAAACGCGCTTTACAACCAAAAACGGGAAGCCTGAAGGCCTCCCGTTTTGCTGTAGCAACCATCTTCCTGACAAGCGTCAGAGTAAGCCCAGATAGGCTTCGTACTCAATATCAGAAATGCGGCTACACAAATCTTTATATTCGGCGCTCTTCACCGCACCGTACACCCGTACGAACTCTTCGGTCAGGTAGTGTGGCACCTGTTCGCTGTGTTCCAGCGTCTTGATGGCGTCTTCCCAACGGCTTGGCAAGCGGGTCGATTCGTCGGCTGCGGCATAGGCATCCCCCACCATTGGCTCAGGGGCTTCAAGCTCATTTTCAATGCCGTACAAACCACCAGCCAGTACCGACGCCAGCACCAGATACGGGTTGGCATCCGCACCCGCCACTCGGTGCTCAATACGACGGGCAACCGGATCACTCTCCGGAATACGAATGGAAACCGTGCGATTCTCGTAACCCCAGCTGGCAAATACCGGCGCGTGGGAACCTTCCATAAAGCGACGGTAAGAGTTCAGGTGCGGCGCAAACATCAACATGCACTGCGGCATCATTTCCAGCATGCCCGCAACGGCGTGGCGCAGCATTGGGGTGCCGTCTTCACCGCCGTCGTCAAACAGGTTATTGCCGTCAGCATCCACCAGAGAGTAGTGCACGTGAAAACCGTTGCCGGACTCTTCAGCGTATGGCTTGGCCATAAAAGTGGCGCTGTAACCATGCTTACGCGCAATGCCTTTCACCAGACGCTTGAACCAGATCGCCTGATCACCAGCCGCCAGCGGGTCTTGCACGTGCTTGAGATTGATCTCGAACTGGCCAGGGCCCAATTCGGAAATAATGGTGTCGGCCAGCACGCCCTGCTTTTCACAGGTGTCGCGCACTTCGGCAAAGAAAGATTCCAGACCGTCCACATCTTCGATGGAATAAGCGTCGGTGGTGTTCAGGCGACGGCCATGACCACGGTCCAGCACCGGTGGCTGCGGGCGCTGGATTTCTTCAGACGAGCCGTCCATCAGATAGAATTCCAGCTCGGTGGCCATCACCGGGTACCAGCCGCGGTCGTGGTATTGCTTGACGATATGAGACAGACACTGGCGCGGATCGGCCGTGAATTCGGTGCCGTCCGGATTCCACATCATGGCATGCAGCTGGTGACGGTCTTTTTCCGCCCACGGCACTGGCACTGGCTTGTCCTGAACGGGCATGCAAACACCGTCGTTGTCGCCGGTTTCGAACACCAGACCATTCTCTGGAACGTCGCCGCCCCAGAAATCCAGACCGGAAACCGAGCGAGGCAATTTGACGCCTTCCTCATACACCTTGTCGAGGGAGCTGCCGAGCAAACGCTTGCCGCGCAAATTGCCGTTCAGGTCCACAATAAAAAGATCGAAATCGTTTTGCATAACCACACCAGTAGTGTTTTTGTCTGTTGGGCCAAGCATAATTGGATAAAGTGATTTCAGAAATTCTTCATCTGACAATTGCACAAGGCCTTTGAATTGTGATCACATTAATGACCAGTAGCAAGATCTGCTGCCCGAAGTAACGAAAAATCCGATGCGGTAACCACAAAAGACACCGGTATGGACAAGCACTCGCCGATACAGATCACCCTAGAGCAGCGCGACGACGCTGTAACTATCACCCAGTGGGTATACAGCACCTTGCGTCAGGCCGTGATGCTGGGCCAACTGCCACCGGGTCGGGCCGTCACCATTCGTGAAATGGCTGCCCTGCTGGACGTTTCCCCCATGCCGGTACGTGAGGCCTTGCGCCAACTGGCTGCCGAAGGCGCACTGGAAATCCAGGGCAACCGACGGGTCATGGTGCCGCGTATGACGGCGATGAAATTCAGCGAACTGGTGGAAGCCCGAATCGCGCTGGAAAGCCACGCCGCTGGGCAAGCACTGCCCTACATCGATGCCCAACGGTTGGCACAAATGCGCACACTCGACGAGCAAATTGATGCCGCCGAAGCCACCGGCGATGCCGAAACCGTAATGCGGGTGAATCAGGACTTCCACCGCCTGATCTACACCGCCAACCCCCATCAGGTCACCATGCCCTTGATCGAAAGCCTGTGGCTGCAACTGGCGCCGTTCATGCGCGTGGCCGCCGCCTACCTTGATGAGTACTACCAGATAGACCGCCACCACGAAGCCATGGATGCCATCACCCGTCAGGACCCCGTTGCCCTGAAACTGGCCGTCGCCGCCGACATCCGTGATGGCTGCGCCTTTGCCTCTTCGCCAGAAACCCTGCAACAGCTGCTGAGCGCCTGATTCGCAGAGTGTCGGGTGTCGGGTGTCGGGTGTCGGGTGTCGGGTGTCGGGTGTCGGGTGTATCAAAAATAGGATGGGCACTTGTGCCCATCAGGCATGCATCGTCGCTGTGATGGGCGCAAGCGCACCATCCTATAAAGTCTGGAATCTGGTGTCGGACCATCGGCAGCAAGCTACCTCCCACATTATTTCTCACATCGCTTACGAGATTTTTGTGGGAGAGAGCTTGCTCTCGAAATCCCGATGCATGTTCAACAGAGCGTTGAAGCACACACAGCAACGTCAGATGGCAGCCGCTTCGCGTCTCTAACAGACCTACACCCACGCCATGTAGGGTGCGCACTGCGCACCGTCCTTCTCTCTTCAAATTAACAATGATGACAATTTGAGCCAGTTGACGTTTTTCCCATTGCACTTTGAATTTTGTGATCACAATATTGTGATCACAAAATAACGACACTCACTCAGCGTCAGGAGGACCCATGGCCTCACCACTGCAACAACTGGATGCCAAACACCATCTGCATCCTTTCACCAATACCGGCAGCCTTAACAACAAGGGCGCCCGTGTTATCACCAAAGCCGACGGCGTGTACCTGTGGGACGAACAGGGCAATAAGATCATCGACGGCATGGCGGGTTTGTGGTGTGTGAATCTGGGCTATGGCCGCAAGGAACTGGCGGACGTTGCGTATCAGCAAATGAATGAGCTGCCGTACTACAACACCTTTTTCCAGACCACCCACGGCCCGGCGGCAAAACTGGCAGAAGCCATTGCCTCGGTAACACCGGGTGATCTGAACCGCATTTTCTTTGCGGGCTCTGGCTCCGAAGCCATCGACACCCTGATGCGTCTGGCCCGTCACTACTGGGCCATTCAGGGCAAGCCGTACCGCAACATTCTGATTGCCCGCGAAAACGCCTATCACGGCAGCACGCTGGGCGGCACCAGCCTTGGCGGTATGAGTGGTATGCACAAACAGGGCGGCCCGCTGATTCCGAACATTGCCCATATTCGTCAACCCTACTGGTACGGCGAAGGCGGCGACCTCAGCGAAGAGGAGTTCGGTCTGCAGGCTGCACAAGCGTTAGAAGAAAAGATTCTCGAAGTTGGCCCCGACAACGTGGCTGCCTTCTTTGGCGAGCCGATTCAGGGCGCTGGCGGCGTCATCGTGCCTCCTTCTACTTATTGGCCAGAAATCCAGCGCATCTGCCGCAAGTACGACATCCTGCTGGTTGCCGATGAAGTGATTTGTGGTTTCGGCCGCACCGGCAACTGGTTTGGCAGCCAGACCTACGGCATTGAGCCAGACATGATGTCGATGGCCAAAGGCCTGTCGTCCGGCTACGTACCAATCGCTGCGGTTGCCGTTGGCGACCGCGTTGCCAACGCCCTGGCTGCCCACGACGAAGACTTCAACCACGGCTACACCTACTCCGGTCATCCAGTGGCGGCTGCAGTGGCACTGAAAACCATCGACATCATGAAAGACGAAGGCATCGTCGAGCGAGTTGGCAACGACATTGGCCCTTACTTCCAGAAAACCCTGCGCGAATCCCTGGCCGATCATCCGTTAGTTGGCCACATCGACGGCATTGGTTTGGTGGCCGGTGTCGCACTGATGATGGACAAGGCCTCAAAAACGCCTTTCCCTAGCCATGTAGATATCGGCACTATTTGCCGCGATCACTGCTTCAACAACGGCCTGATCATGCGCGCCACCGGCACCCGCATGCTGCTGTCGCCGCCGCTGGTGATCAGCCATGAAGAAGTGAACGAAATGTGCGAAAAAGCTCGCCATTGTTTCGACCTGACACTGGAAAGCGTGCGCAAGCTGGGAGTGGAGATATGACCGACAGCATCGATAGCAAACTGAACCGTCAGTTGGCAGCGCTGATCGACCACGTACGTCTGGCCGGTTTTCCCAACCAGCTGGCCGCCTATCTGGAAGATGTGTGCCTGTTCGACACCTGCCTGATGACCATTTATCACGCCGAACGTCGGCCAGTATTGTTGTACACCGAAACCGACGACGTCAGCGACACGCTGGAACAGTACCTGACCAACTGCTACCTGCTGGACCCGCTGTTCAACGCCATCCAGAAGGACGGCTTCAGCGGTGTTGCCCGCCTCGACGGCATGGCACCGGACTCCTTTACCCAAAGCGAGTACTACCACACCTGCTATCAGGACTTTGGCCTGGCCGACGAAATCAATATGGTGGTGGCCCTCGACGACGGCTACAGCTTCGCTATTTCATTGGGCCGCAAACACAGCATAGGCAGCATCACCCGCGCCGAACTCAACCGCCTGCAAGAACAGTACATCGTACTGGCCGCACTGATCCGTCAGTTCTGGCTATCAAACGCCGATGAATTCCGCCCGGTGGACAAAAGCCGCAGCACCCTGACTCACGCCTTACGCACGTTCGGCCAAGGGGTACTGACCCGCCGCGAACAGGAAATCACCGCCCTGATCCTGCAAGGCCACAGCTCACAGTCGATTGCCGAGCAACTGAACATCAGCGTCGGCACCGTGAAAGTGCACCGCAAGAACATTCACGGACGCCTGAATACCTCGACCCAAAGCGATATCTTTACCCTGTTCCTCAGTCACCTGAGCGAAATGGACATGCGCATCGTTGCCTGATTCCAGCCAACGAAAAAAGGCCAGCATAGCGCTGGCCTTTTCCCTTTGAAGGCGGGTGCAATCGCCCTCAAAACCACTCCAGGCACACTCAGAAATTCGATTCAGATGCCGTTTTTACGGAATTGGAATACTGGTCAATCAGAGCATTGGCTCGTTCATACAAATACTTCCCTTTATGGCCATCGTCGCTCATGTCTTCAATCCAGGCATCAGTGACCGGCTGGATCAGCTGCTGGATCGCCCGGGTTTCTTCAGCGGATATGGTATAGATAGGGTTGTTGGTCGCAACGGCCAGTGCCTTGCCGCGTTCACCCATCTCATCCAGCAGGCGGCCAGCTTCACGAGCCAACGGTAGGCCTGAATGACGATCAATCAAGGCTTTCAGATCGTCCGGCAGCGACTGGTAGCTTTTCTTGTTCATGGCAAACAGGAACACCTGAGCATACAAACCACGGTCTCCGCTCAACTCGGAGTGTGAACTGACCAGCTCATGCACCTTCATGGGCCCCAAAATGTCGTACGACAGCGAGGCCACATCAATCACCCCCTTGGACAACGCAGATGCCAGCTGTGGCGCAGGCATAAAAACCGGCATGGCGCCCATCTCGCTGTAGGCTTCGGCGATCGGTTTGTTTGGCGCCCGTACCTTGACGTCCTTAAAGTCCTGCAAGGTACGAATCGGATTATCGCGGGAGTGCAGTACGCCAGTAGCATTGGTATGAATCGTCAGCAGCTTTACATCCCGGAAAGCCTCTGCCATTTCTTCATCCGCAAATTGCTGAATCGCCTGACTGGTGGCTTCAGCACGAGCTGCCATAAACGGCAGTTCGAATACCTCGGCCTTACGGAAACGACCCGGCGTATAACCGGCAACGGTCCAGACGATATCGGCGGTGCCACGACGAGCCTGATCAAACAACTGTTGTGGCTTGCCACCCAGCTGCATAGCCGGATACACATCGATCTTTATGCGGCCGTTGGATTCCTGCTCAATGGTTTTGGCCCAGGGTTCCAGAATCAGCGTATGCACCTCAGATGCCGGTGGCAGCTGATGGGACATACGGAAATGGTATTCCGCTTCAGCATTGGCAATACCGGGTATGGCCAATAGCGAAACCCATGGCAAAACAGCGCGTTTGAGTACCTTGAAAGAAAGCATAATCACCTCGATTTTTTATTGTTTGAGCGGGTGTTTTTGATCTGTTGTTACAGCATATTTTTACTGAAATAAAGCAACCGTTAGACGGTCACCTCCGGGTTTGCCTTCATTTGCTCGATGATACGACGAGCACGGTTAGGGCCAACGTCCACATGAATATCGATCATGGGGGTGCCGGCGAACCGCTTCATGTTGGCGTACTGGGCTTCGATAACGACCTTGTCTTCATCGAACGTCAGTTCGGTTTGCTCTACTACCTTGGCTTTGATTTCCTCGACGTTTTGAGTCGGGTTGGTCGCCATGGTCCAAAAGTAGTGAGCAGAGGTGGATGTCTCTGGCGTAATGCCGTGGAAGCCACGCATATGGAAGCCACCGCGGTTCGGGTCACTGATGTCATCGGTGCCGTGATCCACCGCACCGGTCCAGATTTCCAGATGTGACGGCTTGAACAGGATTTCCTGCCAGCGGTCGATTTTGCCCTTGAACGGGTAGGCTTCAAGATACGTTGGCGGCGCATCGGAATTGGGCATATGGCGCACCACATGGACCGAGCGTTCGTCACTTTCGACCTTCATTTCGGCGTTCATATGCAGCTTGGCATTGCCGCCAATGGTCTTCAGATGCACATAGCCCAGATGACTGAGATCCAGCAGATTATCGTGAATCAGCTGATACGGCGCATCGTAGTGATACACATCGCCGTCAAAGACGTACTGCGGGTCATCGTGTACCGGATACACCGGCGGCTCACAATTCGGCGCGCTATCAACTTCACTGCCAAACCAGATCCATACCAGGTGATTCTGTTCACGCACATGGTAAGCATGCACACGGGCCTTGCGCGGTACTTTTGCCTGACCCGGAATTTCCAGACACTGCCCGGCTTCATCAAACAACAAGCCGTGGTAACCACACCGGATTCCCTGATCTTCAATGATGCCGTTGGACAATGGCAAATGCCGATGGCAGCAGCGATCTTCCACCGCCGCAACCTGGCCATCGCCCTTGCGGAAAAGCACCACCGCTTCGTTCAGCAAGGTGCGAGCAACTGGTTGGTCTTTCAGCTCCTTGCTGTGGGCAGCGACGTACCACATATCCAATGGATAAGCGCCCTGCTGACGACCGCTGTCGTTTTTCACTTCGGCACTGACGCCGGGAATGTAAATGGATACAGACATATCAACTCCTGCTTGTTGTTATTGGCTTGTTGTTATTGGAGAGAGAATCCGGCTCAGAGATCCAGCACCAGTCGGTTGCCTTTGGCCCTTGAGCAGCAAGGGGTAAACAGCTGATTGGACGCCTGTTCGGTTGTGGTAAGAAAGCTGTCCCTGTGATCGGGAACACCATCGGTCAGTCGGGTAACACAGGAGCCACAAACGCCCTGCTCGCACGACGACGGGATATCGAAGCCTGCGTCCTCCAGTACTTCCAACGCGCTGTCTTGCTCGCCAACTTCAAGCACCTGTCCGGTACTGGCAATGACCAATTCAAACGCTAGATCGCCGTCTTCCGACACCACCTCAGGGGCAGCGAAGAATTCACGATGCAGACGCTCTTCGGCCCAACCCAGTTGACGGGCAGTCTCGAAAATATGCTCGATGTATCCGGCTGGACCGCAGACGTACAAATGGCTTTCCACCGGAGCCTGGGTCAGAACCCTCATGGCATCCAGAGCATTGTCTTCATCGTTGAAATAACAAAAGCAATCAGCCTGCGACGACAGCTGATCAGCAAAGGCGGCTGACTTGCGGCTACGAGCGGAGTAATGAAGCTCGAAAGATTTGCCCTCAGAGCGCAGGCTGGAAGCCATGGCAAAAATTGGTGTGATGCCAATGCCACCAGCAAACAGCAGCGCGTGTGGCGCATCCGCATCCAGAGCAAACAGGTTGCGCGGCTCACTGACACTGAGCTGCTGGCCAACTTCCAGACCATGTACTTCCGCCGAACCACCGCGTGATTGCGGGTCCAGCAGTACACCAATCTGGTACTGGTCATCACGGGATGGATCAATCAGCGAGTACTGGCGCACCAACCCGGACGGCAAATGGATATCGATATGAGCACCGGCCTCAAAAGCAGGTAAGCAACTGCCATCGACCGATTTCAGTGTCAGGCCACAGATCCCTGCCGCCAGCGGTTGCGTGTTTGCGATGACGACATCAAGCATGACGATCACCTTTCGTTGTTATTGTTGATATATCAACGATATTTTTAATTTAGTTGTCATGTCAACGATAAAGGCAAAATAAAACGCAACCGATGACTCAGAAAAGAAGCCACACTAAAAACATGGAATTTAATAAAAAGACGTTAAAACAATCACTTGAGTGATTTCAGTCGCACTGAAACCAAGCGTAACGAAGGAGAAAAAAGCAGAACGGCTGGCCCGAATTGTCCCAGCCAAAAGATCGGTTTTGGTTACCCGCTTCAGAGGTCCGGCTGATAAGCGTTCACCACTGCGACTCTGCGATTCAGGTGATTCAGAATACGGATAAGCGCTTCTCTGTCTTCAACCGCCAGTTCTTCCAACAACAGTTGCTCGCGCTTGATCGCTACTTCAAAAACCTGATCATGCAATGCCTGACCACGATCAGTCAGCTCCACCAGAGACTTGCGTGCATCGGTGGGATCTTCCAAAACGGTGACCAGCTGTTGCTGCTGCATCTGCTTGATAGATCGGCTCACAGCAGCCTTATCAAGCCCAATCACCTGGCACATGCGATTAGGGGAGATGCAAGGCTCAACCTTTAACAGCGCCAGCAAACGCCACTCCACAATCCCCACACCAAACTTCTCACGGTACAAGCGCGAGGCTCCCGCAGACAGCTTGTTCGCCAGAAAGGTAATCAGGGCTGGTACGTAATTATCGAGTTCGAGAGTGTGTCCGTTTTCAGGGGAGTCTTTCATGGTGTCCGTTATTACTGATCGGCCAGCGGGAGGAACAGGTTACATCACTGCTCGAAGAAGCTGTAAACAAAAGAAGCCAGAAACAAAAAAGGCCAGCACCGCGGTGCGGTCTGGCCAATGGGGGTTTGGAAAATCAGAACTCTCAAATCCGTGCTGCGGACGTCCCCAATATGTGGATAACGTACCCACTTCAGGTGTGCGCGCAGCGTCCGGGCCTTCAGCTCGGCCCGGTGAGCGTGGGCAGGTCTCTCACCCCCTGCCCGGTTTTTCAAGCTAACCGTTTTCAGATCAGGCAGTCAGGGTAGCCAGTGCATCTTTCAGCTGAGCAGCCAGGTCGGCGTTGGTCAGCTCGCCTTTTTCAGCGTCAAAATTGTCGCCGAAGTTTGGCACAGACAGCTGGGCTTTCACGTCCATAGCGAAGTAAGGTGCGGAACCGGCAGCGATGCCCAGTACGCTTTGTGCACCGCCAGGGCCTGGAGAAGTCGCCAGCAATACGGCTGGTTTGTTCTGGTAGACCTTCTGGTCGATACGGGAAGCCCAGTCGAATACGTTCTTGTAGGCCACGCTGTAGTTGCCGTTGTATTCACCGAAACCAATCACCACCGCATCGGCTTCACCAATCTTGCTGAAGAACGCCTTAGCTGGCTCAGGGATGCCGTCAGCCACTTCGCGGTCAATGCTGTAAATCGGCATTTCGAAATCGTTCAGGTCCAGAATCTCAACCTCAGCACTGGCGTTGGCGGCCAGCAAATCAGTTGCGTGAGTAACCAGCTGCTTGTTGATGGAAGCCTTGTGGTTGGATGCTGCAAAAGCCAGTACTTTCATGGTCAATCTCCTTCGGCGTGTGCCAGAAATTAGTTGTCGGCGGGCTGCGTTGCAGGCCTTGCCGAACCGATAAGCACACTATAGATTCACCCCAATAAAAGATTAATATCGAAATCGTGTAGTTATTATTTCCATTTGACTTTGAATCACACATTATCAAACGAGCAACCTGACAGGACCACGCTATGAGTTACAACGCCGACCTGCTCGATGGCATGGTGATCTTCGCCGAAGTCATCAACGCTGGCAGCTTCACCAAAGCAGCCGACAACACCGGCCATTCGACCTCCTACATCAGCAAGGAAATCAACCGGCTGGAAGAGCGTTTGGGCGTACGGCTGATGAACCGCACCACCCGTACCCAGCACCTGACTGCCGAGGGTGAGCTGTTTTACCAACAGTGTCAGCAGATCATTGCAGAGGCCAACGAGGTGCAGAACGCCCTAATGGGCCACCAGCTGCAACCCACCGGCACCTTGCGCATCAGCTGTCCGCCCAGTCTGGCGGTGGCACGTATGCGGCACATATTTGCAGGCTTTCTGGTCGAGTACCCACAGGTCGACCTGGAACTGGATATGAACAACCGCAAGGTCGATGTGGTGGCCGACGGTTTTGATGTGGTGGTGCGAGCCACCCCGCAACTGGAAGACTCCAGCCTGATCAGCCGCAAGATCATGTGCTCACGGGCGGTGACCATCGCCTCGCCCGCCTATCTGGAAAAATACGGCACCCCGGAAAAACCGGAAGACCTGAAGCACCACCACTGCATCACCTACAGCAACCTCAAACACCCGCGCCTGTGGCAATACAAAAACCAATACGGCATGGACATTGAGGTGGAAGTGAACAGCCGCGTCAGCCAGAACAGTTCGGAAATGGAATTGGCGCTGTGCAGCGCCGGTATTGGCATCGCCCGGGTGCCCGACTTTTTATTCACCGATGAATTCGACACCGGCGAACTGGTGGAGCTATTCCCCGACTACCAACGCAGCCCGATTGATATTTACCTGATATACCCCAGCCGCAAACACATGTCGGCCAAGGTACGCAGTTTTATTGATTATGTGGTGGGTGTATTGGAGCGAGGATAAGAGAATCGTCAGCAAGCCATCTAACAGCACTGTGCCAGATGACAGCTACGAGCCGATACCTGATAACTACTCGTTTGAACAAACGACATCATCCGCATCACAGCGCAGGCCGAATTTATCGGACTGATTGCAGCTCTCCAGAACCTTGTAGACAGATTCTGAACGCTTGTTCGAACTGTTGCCAAAGCCCCGCTCTCCAAACCCCAGATCCAGGTAACAGAACCATTCAGGCGTTGGGTTGCGGTCAATGGAGATAACGCCTCCGCGCCGGGATTCGAGCATGCGAACGCGAGCTTCCAGAGTTCGCATATCGGCCAACTCAGACTCCAATTCTTGCACCCGCGCCCGTAGCCTACGGTTTTCAGCTTTGAGTGACTGAATGTCGCTGTAGTTGGCCGAAATCTGCTTGTAGGTACCGGATTCACGGTCCCCCATTGAAGCATCGTAGGGCATTGGCTGCTGAGCACAAGCAGAGAGTGAGAAAGCGGTAATAGCCGCGATCACAAGAGGATATATCCGAAGCATGAAACCATCCTTGATAATGAAAAAGCCCCCGAATGAGAACGCCTTTCAAAAAGAAACCAGTATTATCAACAGGTTACAAGTCGTCAATCGCCGGAACGCCGGTTTGATAACCAGGTATAGAAAGTTGAGCGCAAGCGCCACTCTGTGAATGCTTTTTCGCAGCAGAGAGGAGCATTGCAAATTTAACTAGCGAACACAGTGAGCGCCATCTAACAGCACTGTGTCAGACGGCGTCATATCGGGACAGTAGGACATGCCCCGAAGCGGAGTTGTAGGAGCGGATTTATCCGCGATTCAGTGCGGCAACACAGCCGCTCAGGATTTGCCCGCCGCCACGGCGTACATAAATTCCAGCGCGATGGTCGCTGCGGCCAGTGCAGTAACGTCGGCGTGGTCGTAGGCCGGAGCCACTTCCACCACGTCGACACCACGAATATCCATGCCAGCCATACCACGAGCAATTTTCAGCGCGCAGTCGGTGGTCATGCCGCCGGATACCGGTGTACCGGTGCCCGGCGCAAACGCGGGGTCGAGCGCGTCGATATCGAAGCTGACGTAGACCGGTTTGTCGCCAACACGAGCCTTGATACGCTCTAACACGCCTTTGGCACCGAGGTCGTTGGTTTCCGCCGCGTCCAGTACTTCGAACGGATGGCCGTCGCGATCCCAGTTGGTACGAATACCAATCTGGATGCTGTGTTCGGTATCGATCAGGCCTTCCTGCACGGCATGATGAAACAGCGTGCCGTGATCGTAGGCACTGCCACCATCATAGGTGTCGGTGTGGGCATCAAAATGCACCAGCGCTAGCGGGCCATGCACTTTGGCTACCTCACGAATCACCGGCAGGGCGATAAAGTGGTCACCGCCAAACACCAGGCTTTTCTTGCCGCTTTCAGCAATCTCACGCACCAGCGCTTGCAGGTTATCCACCATGGTTTGTGGCTCACCGTGCTTGAACGCCACGTTACCGGCATCGGCCATTTTCAGGCGCTCATCGAGAGCGAAATTCCACGGCCAGCGAGCACCTTCCCACAGCAAATTGGCGGACGCCTGGCGTACCGCAGTCGGGCCAAGGCGCGCGCCAGGGCGGCCAGAAGTCGCCATATCAAACGGTACACCGGCAACAATCACATCGGCGTCGCTTTGGCGGATCTCTTCAGCGTTGCGCAGAATCGGGCTCTTCATAAAGCCCATGCCCATCATGCCGTAAAGGGCCAGATCGGCATTGGCGGAACCTCCAGTCGGAGCAGAAGGAGCGAGCATGGTGTGAACAGCAGCCTGAGACATGATGAATCCTGTTTGGCATTGGCCAGAAATAAGTGACTGGGTGCAGATTAGTCGCTGTTCTTTAATTCTTGAAATGCATAATATTCCTGAAGACATGCACAGCATTAATACTGAAGTTACAGGAAGGCCCTATGCCCGCGTCGTTCCATCAGTTTGACCTGAACCTGTTACGCGTCTTCGAGGCGCTGGTATCCGAAGCCCACGTTACCCGTGCGGCAGAGAAAGTCTTCCTCAGCCAGTCGGCCACCAGCCACGCCCTCAACCGTCTGCGCAGCCAACTTGATGATCCGATTCTGGTGCGCTGCGGTAATGGCTTACAGCCCACCCCCAGAGCCATGGCCATGCTAGGGGAAGTGCGCGAGGTACTGCGCAAGCTGGAACAGACACTGGCACCACCGAAGGTATTTAACCCGGCCACCAGCAAACGCGTATTTACCCTGGCGGTAACCGACTACTTTGAAGCCGTGGTGCTGCCTGATCTGATGCCAGCTCTTAACCAGCAGGCACCTGGGCTGGTGTTCAACCTCGAAATGATCGGCCCACAGGCCTCATTGGAGCGACTGGAGAGCGGCGATGTCGATCTGGTGGTTGGCCTCGACGACAGCTTCAAAATCCCCTCGCATCTGTTGATAACCAACTGGCGCGATGAAGAACCCGTATGCCTTGTCGGCGAGCAGTTTGACGATATACCAGACCAGCTCGATCTGGACGGCTACCTTGCCCTGCCCCATGTGGTAATGGTCGATCAGACCGACGCCGACTCCATCAGCATCGACAGCGTTGACCGCTGGTTATCGAGCCGCAAGCTGAAGCGTCAGGTGGTGGTGCAAATGATCAACTACCTGGCTGCCGCCCGCATGGTCGCCAACCGTAAAACCGTACTGACGCTGCCACGGCAGATGGCGGAAATGTTCAGTAGCTGGCTGCCCGTGCGCGTGGTTGAAGCCCCGGACGAATTGCCCAACTGGAGCATGAAACTGATCCAACACCCGTTATATCAACAGGACACCGGCATTCAGTGGTTACTGCAGCAGCTGCAAGTTACTGATGCGACAGCATAATGTGGCGCACCACCGAAAAGTCTTCCAGCGCGTAACGCGACAGGTCCTTGCCGTAGCCCGAGCTTTTCAGGCCGCCATGGGGCATTTCACTGGGCAAGGCAAAGTGATTGTTGATCCAGGTGGTGCCGTATTCCAGCTCACTGGCGGTCTGCATGGCACGACCAATATTGCCTGACCACACCGACGACGCCAGCGCGTAATCCGACTGGTTGGCCCATTGAATGGCCTGCTCGGCGGAATCACAACGGGTTACCGAGACCACTGGCCCGAACACCTCGCGACGAACAATTTCGTCTTCTGGCCGTGCGCCCACCAGTAAGGTCGGCTGATAATAAAACCCCTCACCGGCCGGAATCCGGCCACCAACGGCTAACTCGATATGCGGTAACTCCAACGCCCGTTCGACAAAGCTGGCGACGCTGTTGCGTTGGCGCTGACTGATCAGCGGTCCAAGATCGTTATGGTTATCGTCAGCCTGGTTAAACCGTAATGCGCCAATGCACGCTGACAACCGCTCGACCGTGGGATCATAAACTTCGTTTTCCACATACAGGTGACAGGCTGCGGTGCAATCCTGACCGGCATTGTAAAAACCGTAACGGGTCACATGCTCTGCCATGGCATCGATGTTGGCATCGTTCAGCACCAGCACCGGCGCCTTGCCACCCAGCTCCAGATGCGTGCGTTTGACGCTGCGACGAGCCGCCTGCAATACCTTTTGGCCGGTTGATACGTCGCCGGTCAACGACACCATCCGCACCCCCGGATGATTGATCAGCTGACTGCCAACACTTTCACCACGGCCCAGCACCACATTGATCACGCCAGCGGGCAGCACATCCGCCAGAATATCGGCCAGCCGCAGGGCCGTCAGCGGAGTTTGTTCAGACGGTTTGAACACCATGGTATTACCGGCAGCAATCACTGGCGCGATCTTCCAGGCGGCCATCATCAACGGGTAATTCCACGGCGCAATGGCCGCCACCACCCCCACCGGATCACGGCGGATCATACTGGTCTGGCCAGCAATGTATTCGGCGGCAGCTGGTGCCTGCTGATTACGTACGACGGCAGCAAAAAATCGGAACACATCCGCCGACGAAGGGACGTCGTCTTCAGCAACCTGATAGCGCGGTTTACCGCAGTTAAGGGCTTCCAGCACCACCAGCTCATCGGCTGCCTGTTCTATGCCATCGGCAATCGCCAGCAAACAGGCTGCACGATGGGCTACCGAGGTCTGCTTCCATGCCTTTGCAGAGGTCTGGGCAGCGGCAACCGCAGCATCGACTTGCTCTATCGACGCCTGTGGAATATGTGCCAATGATTCGCCGGTGCGGGGATTAATCACCGCCTCTGGATCACCATCACCCAGTATGCGTTGGCCATTGATCAGCAGCAGTTCGGGCATGGGTTGTGGTACAGCTTCAGACACAGATTCGAAATCCGGGGAATCATTCATAGCAGCGTCCATAGTCAGGTCGTGATTCATGGCTCAGGCCATCAAAGTTAGCGGCATTAAACGTTGACGCTAATTACAATTGGCGATTACGCAACGGCAGCACCTCGCGGGCCACCGGCAAGAAGTAATCAATCAGCGGGTTACGAGCACCGCCGCGACGCCAACCTAGGCCAATATCCAGAGTCTCGCCAACGTCCAGCAAACGCCGCGCTTCTACCATATCGCCCTCCACCGACCAGGGCCGAAAGGTCATGTCCGGCATCAGCGCCAGTCCCATGCCCGCCGACACCAGACTGCGAACCGCTTCCACCGAGGCCGTGCGCAAACTGATGTTGGGACGAATACCGGCCTGCTGCCACAGCGGCCGGATACGCTGTTCCATATCATCGACGTTAAGCTGAATGATCGGCTCGGCGGCGATATCCCGCAGGCTGATGCTGTCGCGATTCAGCAGCTCGTGGCCGGGCGGCAGCCAAAGCCGGTAATGGGAGAAATTCAGGACTTCGGTATTGAGGGCGCTGGCGTGACTGAGGTCTGACAGAATCAGTACCCCTACATCAATCTCACCACTGACTAACAGGTGCTCGATATAGTCCCTGTCGTCTTCCACCACCCGCACCTGCACATCGTGATAAATACGCTGAAAACGGGATAACAGATCGGCCAGATAGTAGCCCGACACCAGACTGGTTACGCCGATGGTCAGCTCTCCGGCCACCCGGTCTGTGCCCTGCTGCAAACTTCGGCGGGCATTCTCGACCGAGGCCATCACCAGATAGGCCTGACGCAGAAACTGGTGCCCTTGATGGGTTAACTCCATGCCCTTGGCATGACGACTGAACAATGCCACCGCCAGATCGTCTTCCAGCTGTTTGATGGCGGTGGTCAGTGTTGATTGGGAAATGTGTACCGCCTGTGCCGCCGCCGATACCGAACCGGTTTCAGCAATGGCGATGAAATAGCGCAGTTGCTTCAGGCTCATCATCTCCCGCCACCTCTCGTCCGCTTTGCCAACAGTTCTGATAACCATGGATTGTTGGCAATGTCATGGCAGCCAAACCCGACGTCATAGAAGAGACACCACTGCTGCATGTGTTGTTCGATCCATCGCTGAACCATGCGGGAAGCCTGTATTTACAAGGGTTACTGAGGTTTTACACCATCGGTTTTCGATATACCAGCAGCCTTAAATATCAGACTATCGTTTTTTCAGAATGCAAGTTTCGATAATTGGAATTGGCCGCAGAACTTTTATCCGGCTTAGCCTGAGCACAGATCATCGCTGGGACGCCCCGCTCAGCGGTGCTCACCTAACAACCATCAGGCCGAGGATTCACCATGTCGAAACACCGTTCGCTGTTTTCCACCCTGCTGCGCTCTCCTGTCACGCTCTTGCCCTTAATGCTCGCCAGTACGGCACCGGCCATGGCTGCCGGTGCCAACGAAGGCCGCGTCGATATCGTCGCCTGGCCGGGCTACATCGAGCGCGGTGAAACCGACCCGGCATTTGATTGGGTAACCGAATTCGAAGCCAACACCGGCTGCAGCGTGAACGTCAAAACCGCCGCCACCTCCGATGAAATGGTCAGCCTGATGGCCAAAGGCGGTTACGATCTGGTGACCGCATCCGGCGATGCCTCGCTGCGTCTGGTGTACGGCAAACGGGTTCAGGCCATCGACATCAGCAAGATCAAGGCATGGGATAGCATCGACAAGCGACTGCAAAACGCGCCATGGCACACGGTCGACGGCAAACACTACGGCGTACCATTTGAATGGGGTCCAAACGTGTTGATGTACAACACCGATACCTTCAAACAGGCACCAGACAGCTGGAGTGTGGTGTTCGAGCCAACCACCCTGCCGGATGGCAAGGCCAACAAGGGTCGTGTGCAAGCCTACGACGGCGCCATCTACATGGCTGACGCCGCGCTGTACCTGAAATCGGCCAAACCCGAACTCGGTATTGAAGACCCTTACGAACTCAACGAAAGCCAATACGCCGCGGTGCTCGAACTGCTGCGCAGCCAACACCAGCTGATCCACCGTTACTGGCACGACTACAACGTGCAAATGAGCGACTTCAAGAACGAAGGCGTGGTGGCTTCCAGCAGCTGGCCGTTTATGGCCAACATTCTGATTGCCGAAGGCGCACCGATTGGGCAGACCTTCCCGAAAGAAGGCGTTACCGGCTGGGCCGATACCACCATGATGGCCACCGATGCCGCCCACCCGAACTGTGCCTACGAATGGCTTAACTGGTCGATCACACCAAAACTGCAGGGCGATCTGGCGGCCTGGTTCGGTGCCGTGCCATCCGTACCTGCCGCCTGCGACGGCAACGAGCTGCTGGGTGCCGAGGGTTGCGCCACCAATGGCTTCGATAACTTCGACCAGGTGCATTTCTGGAAAACCCCGACCAGCAAGTGTGAGAGCCAGGGCAGCTGCGTTTCCTACGCCCGCTGGACGAAAGATTACATCGCCATCATGGGCGGCAGGTAAGCGCCAGCGCGGATTTATCCCCGAACGGTTTCGCGGATAAATCCGCTCCTACAAGCAGGTTTGTAGGAGGGAATTCATTCCCGAAAGACATACGCTGCGCAGTCTCATTCCCGAACAACCGAATACCGGAATTAAACCCCAGGCACCCATAACAAAGAGAATCGCCATGACCAACGCCGTCGAATTTATTCACACCAGCCGCCGCTTTGGCGATGTCACCGCGGTCGATCAGGTTTCCCTGAAGATTGCCGAGGGTGAGTTCTTCTCAATGTTGGGGCCGTCTGGTTCCGGCAAAACCACCTGCTTGCGACTGATCGCCGGTTTCGAACAGCCAGACGATGGCCAGATCGTTATTCATGGCAGGGACGCTACCGGCTTGCCGCCCTACCAGCGCAACGTCAACACCGTGTTTCAGGACTACGCGCTGTTCCCGCACATGAACGTGATCGACAACATCGCTTACGGTCTGATGGTCAAAGGGGTAGCGAAAAAGGAACGCTTGGCGCGGGCGCAAGAGGCGCTGGAACTGGTGGCGCTGAAGGATCATGGCAGTCGCAAGCCGGCCCAGCTTTCCGGTGGTCAGCGGCAGCGTATTGCGCTGGCGCGGGCATTGGTTAACCGCCCCAAAGTGCTGTTACTGGATGAACCGCTGGGGGCGCTGGACCTCAAGCTGCGCGAACAGATGCAGTCCGAGCTGAAACGTCTGCAACGCCAGTTAGGCATCACCTTTGTGTTCGTCACCCACGACCAGACCGAAGCGCTGTCGATGTCCGACCGTGTCGCCGTGTTCAATCAGGGCCGCATCGAACAACTGGACACGCCACAAAATCTGTATAACCGCCCGGCCACTGAGTTCGTCGCCAGCTTTGTTGGCTCCGCCAATGTGGTGCGCGGTGAGTTGGCGCAGCAGCTGGCAGCAGTGGATGCCTTTACGGTACGGCCAGAATTTGTATCCCTGAACGACTCTACCAATACCGTCAGCCTCGACGGCACAGTGACGGACATCCAGTATCAGGGTGCCAACACCCGTATTGAAGTGGAAGTCGGTCCCGGCATCATCATCGCCGCTCTGCAGCCCAATGTGCTTCACGCGCTTGCTTCCGGCTCTGCGTTCAACTCTGCTCCTGACGACAGTACCGAACAGGCGTTACCTGTAATCGGTTCAGCAGTGCGTATTGGTTGGCAGCCAGAAGCCATGGTGGCGCTGCAAACGGCTGCGGTATCCCCAACCAACACAGAAATAACGACCGAGTCGGCAGGAGCCTGAAATGAGCAGTGTCATGTCGATCCACCCGTCCGGTCCCGCAGCCGTATCAGAGCCACCACGTAACCTTCTGCAACGGTTCAGCGACCGGCTGTACCTGCAACCCCGGCTGTTATTGCTGTTGCTGCTGACGCCGCCATTGCTGTGGTTTGGTTCTGTGTACATTGCCTCTCTGCTGGCGCTGCTGTGGCAAGGCCTGTACACCTTTGATGACTTCACCATGCTGGTCAGCGATACCCTGACCCTCAGCAATTACGTGCAACTGTTTGACGCCGCCAATTTCGACATCATTGTGCGCACCCTGCTGATGGCGCTGAGTGTGTCGGTGTTCAGTGCCCTGATTGCCTTTCCGGTGGCCTATTACATGGCCCGCTACGCCAGTGGCAAAACCAAGGCGTTTTTCTATCTGGCAGTGATGCTGCCGATGTGGACCAGCTACATCGTCAAGGCCTATGCCTGGACCCTGTTACTGGCGCAGGAAGGCGTGACCCACTGGTTTATCGAACTGTTACATCTGACGCCCGTGCTGAACTGGCTGCTGAGTTTGCCGGGCATTGGCGGCAACACCTTGTCGACCTCGAATCTGGGCCGCTTTCTGGTGTTCACCTATATCTGGCTGCCGTTCATGATTCTGCCGATTCAGGCCTCGCTGGAGCGCCTGCCACCGTCGCTGTTGCAAGCCTCCTCCGACCTCGGCGCGACACCCGCGAAAACCTTCCGCCATGTGATTCTGCCGTTGTCGGTGCCGGGCATTGCCGCCGGTTCGATCTTCACTTTTTCACTGACCCTGGGCGATTACATCGTGCCGCAGCTGGTCGGCCCGCCAGGGCTGTTCCTTGGCAGCATGGTGTACGTGCAGCAGGGTTCAATTGGCAATATGCCGATGGCCGCCGCCTTTACGTTGGTGCCGATTGTGTTGATTGCCGTGTACCTGTCGATCGTCAAACGTATGGGGGCTTTCGATGCGCTCTGATTCGCAAACATCACCAGCCGCCAGCCCATGGCTGAAACTGGCCGCCTGGGGTGGCCTGCTGTTCCTGCATTTCCCAATTGTGGTGATCGCCATTTACGCCTTCAACACCGAGGAATCGGCCTTCAGCTTTCCGCCCAAGGGCTTTACCACCGAATGGTTCAGCGTCGCTTTTCAACGTCAGGACGTGCTGGAAGCCATCGGCCTGTCGTTGCAGATTGCCTGCTTCGCGACATTAATCGCACTGGTGTTAGGCACGCTGGCCGCGGCTGCCATGTATCGCCATTCTTTCTTCGGCAAGGAAAGCATTACCCTGATGCTGATTCTGCCGATCGCGCTGCCGGGCATCATTACCGGTCTGGCGTTACTGAACGGCTTCAAGGCCATCGGGCTGGAGCCGGGCATGCTGACCATCATTATTGGCCACGCGACCTTTTGTGTGGTGATTGTGTACAACAACGTGGTGGCGCGTTTTCGTCGCACCTCGGCCAGTTTGATTGAGGCTTCGATGGATCTGGGTGCCGATGGCTGGCAAACCTTTCGCTACATCCTGCTACCGAATCTTGGCTCGGCGATGCTGGCTGGCGGCATGCTGGCGTTCGCGCTGTCGTTCGACGAGCTGATCGTCACCACCTTTACCGCTGGCCACGAGAAGCCATTACCCATCTGGCTGCTGAACCAGCTGACCCGCCCCCGTGACGTGCCTGTCACCAACGTGGTGGCACTGATGGTGATGCTGGCAACCATGATTCCGGTCAGCCTGGCCTACCTGTTAACCCGCGACGGCGACAGTGTTGCCGGCAGCGGCAAATAATTCTGACACCGAAGCAAAAACACATTCGCAACGACCTGCAAAGAGAGGACAACTCATGCTCAACAAAATGCTGATTAACGGTGAGCTGGTAACCGGCACCGGAGCCCTGCTGGACGTGTTCAACCCGGCCAGCGGAGAAGTGCTGTGTCAAATCGCTGAAGCCAGTGCCGAACAGGTCGATGATGCCGTCAGCGCCGCCAATGTGGCGTTTGAAAGCTGGAGCCAGACCACGCCATCAGAGCGTTCGGCACTGCTGCTGAAACTGGCCGACCAGATTGAAGCCATGGGAGAAGAATTCGCACGGCTGGAATCCAACGATGTCGGCAAGCCATACAGCGCTGCGCTGGAAGATGAAATTCCGGCCATCGCCGACGTGTTCCGCTTTTTCGCTGGTGCCTGCCGCTGCATGAATGGTTCGGCCACCGCCGAATACCTGCCCGGCTTTACCTCGATGATCCGTCGTGATCCGGTCGGTGTTGTCGCCTCCATCGCGCCTTGGAACTACCCACTGATGATGGCCGCCTGGAAACTGGCGCCAGCACTGGCTGCCGGTAACTGCGTGGTGATCAAGCCATCGGAAATCACTCCACTGACGACCCTCAAGCTGAGCGAAGTGCTGCAGAAAATCTTCCCTGCTGGTGTAGTAAACGTGCTGTTTGGTGGCGGTGCCAACGTTGGCGCACCTCTGACCAGCCACAAGGGCGTTCGCATGGTATCCCTGACCGGCTCAATTCCGACCGGCCAGAAAATCGTTGAAAGCGGTGCTGCCAGCATGAAGCGCACTCATATGGAACTGGGCGGCAAGGCACCGGTACTGGTGTTCGAGGATGCCAACCTCGACGAAGTGGTCGACGGACTGCGTGCCTTCGGTTTTTACAACGCCGGTCAGGACTGCACAGCCGCCTGCCGTATCTACGCCCAGAAGTCGATTTATCCACAGCTGGTCGAAAAGCTTACCGCCGCGGTGGCCACCATCAAGATTGGCAGTCAGGACGAAGAAGGCGTTGAGATGGGGCCGTTGGTATCTGCAGCGCAACTGGAGAAAGTCGCCAGCATGGTTGAGGCCGCCCGCGCGCTGCCGCACATCAGCATCACCACCGGCGGCAAAAAAGCCGATCGCGCTGGCTATTTCTACGAGCCCACCGTGATTGCCGGCGCCCTGCAAGACGACGAGATTGTCCGCAAGGAAGTGTTTGGCCCGGTGGTGTCGATCACCGAATTCGACAGCGAAGCCGACGCCCTGATGATGGCCAACGACTCCGAATACGGCCTCGCCTCTTCCATCTGGACTACCGATACCGGCCGCGCTGCTCGCCTCAGTGCCCGCATGCAATACGGCTGCACCTGGGTCAACACCCACTTTATGCTGGCCACCGAAATGCCACACGGCGGCATGAAGATGTCCGGCTACGGCAAGGACATGTCGATGTATGGCCTCGAGGACTACACCGCCATTCGCCACGTGATGATCAAACACTGAAACGCAATTTCGGCAGTCCCATGCCATTGCCCACAGCACAAAGGTGTTGTGGGCTTTTTTGGTTCACGCCACATCTTGCGACGAATTCACAAAACATTGCAGCCTTTCACTTTACATGAGCACAACCATGAACGAGAATTATTATCGTTTATAGTTTTCTCAAACGGAAGGCTGGCTATGCTGTCGCACCACACATTGACCAACCCGTCATCGGGCCGTTACTCACTGACTGAATCCGCTCAGGGTTTGAGTCAGTCTTCGCTGGCGTTGCTGGTGCATATGATTCGTCATGAACAAAGCACCCGCTTTTTGTACGCAGCCCTGTTGTGCCACCCGGAGATTGCCCAAAGCCCGCAGCGGGATTACTTCAAGCAAGCGCTGGAAGAAGACGCCGCCCATGTCGATGAGCTGACCGACCAGCTTGATCCCAAGGTGCGTCAGCAGCTGATGAGCAACAGCGAGCACATTCAGTACACTGCGCTGCCAGCTACCTCAACCACCGATCTGTGTCAGCCGCTAGCGGCGTCTGGCAACGAAGATATCCTGCAACAGCTGTATCAAAGCGAACTGGCCGCCGTAGGCGCTTGCCGTCGTTTGTGCACCCTGACGCTGGAGCAGGACTATCGACTGTTCGATCTGGCCTACCGTCATTTGCAGGAAAACCTGCTGCACCTTGAAACCGCCGCCGATCTGTTGGCCCAGCAGCGGAGCATCTGATCCATGGCTGCCAGCCTGAACCTGTTGCTGCGCATGGTCGGCAGCAAGCTAAGACCTTTTCACATGCGCCAATACCAGTTCCAAATCCCGCTGTTGATGGCATCGTTATTGGCGGTTCAGCTGTTGAACCCGGCGCTGTTCCAGCTGGTTGTCAGCACCATGGCCGATGCCTGGTATGGCGTCAGTGTGTTTGTGGCGGTCACGTTGGCGGGCTTTTATGCCATGGACCGCTACTTCAAGCGGGGCCTGAGCCAACTGCTGGCCCATCACCAGAATTGGCAGGTGCCAGTGGCAGCCATTCTGGGAGCCTTGCCCGGCTGCGGCACCGCCATCATCGTGGTGACCCGCTTTGTGAATGGCCATATGAGTTTTGGTTCGCTGGTGGCGGTGCTGATCTCGACCATGGGCGACGCCGCGTTTCTGCTGTTGGCACGGGAGCCGCAAACCGCCCTGCTGGTATACGCCATCAGCCTGGTGGCCGGTATTGTGACCGGCTATCTGGTCGACGCCTGCCATGGCCGCGATTACCTGCGCCACAGCAACGTCAGTACGGATCAATGCAAACACCCGATTCCTCCGCTGCCCAGAGGCCTGGTGTGGGCCTTTATGGCGTTGCTGGCTCCAGGGTCGGTAATTGGTTTGGCGAGTGCCATGCAGTGGGACACCGCGATGTGGCTGACGCCCTGGATGAACCACGCTCATGCCGAAAGCCTGATTGAATGGATGGGGTTTCTTGGGGCCGTATGTTGCTTGCTGCTGTGGACCAGCCAGCCGCTGGATTCCTGGTCGTCGCGCTTTGCCCAAAGTGGCCGCAGCACCTGTTTGAACAACTCGGTGGTGGCCGAAACCAGCTTTATTACCGTGTGGGTGATCGTCGGCTTTCTCGCCTATGAGCTGCTGGCGTTTTACACCGGCCTCGATTTCCACAACCTGTTTGCCAGCATGGGCGCCTACGCCGTACTGCTGGCGATTGTAATTGGTTTTGTGCCAGGCTGCGGGCCACAGATTCTGGTCACCACCCTGTATCTGAATGGCGTTATTCCATTCGCGGCGCTGCTGGCCAATGCCATCAGCAACGATGGCGACGCCCTGTTCCCGGCCTTGGCGCTAACGCCCAAAGCGGCCGCCAAGGCGACGCTGTACAGTGCGATTCCGGCTTTTGTGGTGGGCTTTGGCGCCTGGTGGTGGCTGGCGGTTTGATCGACGGCCTGAGGCCGTAGGTTAGATAAGCGAACGCAGTGAGTGCCATCTAACAACGTAATGTCAGATGGCAGCCGCTTCGCGTCTTTATCTGACCTACCTCAAACCGGTATCAGGCCTACGATTTGTGCCGGAAACCCCAGCCCCTAAACGAAAAAAACCCGCGTTCAAACGAACGCAGGTGAGGGCCTTTGTAGGCAAGGTGAGAGCTATACACAGGGTTGCATAGCTCAACAGGATGAAGCTGAAAAACGAGCCTGGCCGGGCTTGATCCGGGGAGAACAGGAACCCCAACCTCAGGCAGTCTGAACAGCAATCAGAGGCCTGCCTGTACCGCTGTGATTCACCACAGCCAGACTCAAAAAAGTCGTCACTCTCTCAGCTACGGCGCTTGCCTGAAAGCCAGCGCCGCCCAATTTGACGACTGCGAGGAACGCGTTTACTTGCTGACGAACGCTTGCGTGTCGTCCAGCGCTTTACCCATCTTCTCAACGATTTCGTCGATCTGGGCCTTGGTAGTGATCAGCGGAGGACACAGCGCCAAAGAGCTACCTGCAACCGGACGGCTGATCAAACCGTGGTTCTGACAGGCGTTAGCAGCGAAGCCACCAACCGCACCGGCGTTTTCAAACGCAGCACCGGTTTCCTTGTTGGCAACCAGTTCAACGGCGGCAATCATGCCGGCGCCACGGACTTCGCCGACCAGTGGGTGGTCGCGGAATTCAGCCAGACGGGTTTGCAGGTAGTCACCGGTTTCAGCGGCTTTGGCGAACAGGTTTTCACGCTCGTAAATTTCCAGGGTCTTCAGTGCTACTGCCGCGGCAACCGGGTGCGCAGAGTAGGTGTAACCGTGGCCGAAGACGCCGTTTTTGGCGGTTTCTTCGATCATGGCGTCGTACATCTTGCCCGGAATCACGGAGGCAGAGATTGGCACGTAGGAAGAAGACAGCTGCTTGGCGAAGCTCATCAGGTCCGGCTTGATGTCCATGGTGGTGACACCAAAGTCGTTACCGGTACGGCCAAAGCCGGTGATCACTTCGTCTGCCCAGAACAGGATGTCGTACTTGGCCAGGATCGCCTGTACTTTCTCGTAGTAACCGGCTGGCGGCACGATTACGCCAGAGGCACCAGTGATTGGCTCAGCAATAAAGGCCGCAATGGTTTCCGGGCCTTCGCGCAGGATCATGGCTTCCAGGTTGCCGGTAATACGGTCAACAAACTGGGCTTCGGTTTCGCCTTCCAGACGACCACGGTAATAGTGTGGCGCGTCGGTACGCAGTACGCCGATGGCATCGATTGGCAGGTCAAAACCGGTCTGGTTCACTGGCAGGCCAGTCAGACAGGCAGCTGCAACGGTCACACCGTGGTAAGAACGCTCACGGGCGATGATCTTGCGCTTCTCTGGCTTGCCGATGGCGCTGAAGTAGTAGCGCAGCATCTTGATGTGGGAGTCGTTGGCATCGGAACCGGAGCTACCCATGAAGATGTGGGCGTTGTCCACAGGCACCATGGCAGCCAGCTTGTCGGCCAACTGCATGCCAGGCTCGTGTACCTTGCCACCGAACATGTGGGCGTAGGACAGCTTTTCCATCTGCTTGGTGGCTGCTTCGATCAACTCGGCATTGTTGAAACCGAGGGACGCACACCACAAACCAGACATACCTTCGAGGTACTGGTTGCCGTTGTTGTCATAAACGTAAACGCCATCGCCACGTTCAATTGTCAGTTGCTCAACCGCCTTGAAGTTGGTGGTTGGATAAACCATGTGAGACATACGCTGCTCCCAATCACGCCAGCTGTGCTCAGCTGCGAATCAAAAATACCCCGGCGGCGGAGTTCGGTAGCAAGGCCGCGGAGCGTTGTTTTTTTGGTTGGCGCCTGCCCAAAGGCAAGTGCCGAACTTCTTTTCGAGAGCAAGCTCTCTCCCGCAGGAATAACAAGGCTGTGGGAGGCAGCTTGCTGCCGATTGGCTTTGGCTGTCAGATGAAATCCCAGCCCTGAACACAGTCAGGCAGATGCAATGCAAGGCGTCCCGCAGCAGAATCTCCAAGACATACCATATTGGTAGGCGCCGGAGTTCTGCGAGGACACAACGCAGCAGTGCGCTGGCTGACGAAGTTCAGCGATCTATCAGAGGCCGCCCAGACAGATCAACTTGGTCTCCATATAGTCCTCAAGACCATACTTGGAGCCCTCACGGCCCTGGCCAGACTCCTTCACACCACCAAACGGAATCACTTCAGAGCTGATGGCGGTTTCATTCACGCCCACCATGCCGTATTCCAGCGCTTCGGATACGTGCCAGATGCGCTTCAGGTTGTTGGTGTACATATAAGCCGCCAGACCGAATTCGGTGTCGTTGGCCATGGCAACGGCTTCTTCGTCGGTTTCAAACTTGAACACGGGAGCCACCGGGCCAAAGATTTCTTCCTTGAACACCCGCATGGACGGCTTGGCATCGGCCAGAATCGTCGGCTGGAAGAAGAAGCCAGCGGCGTCGCCACGTGCGCCACCAATCACGGCGCGGGCGCCATCGGCAATGGCAGAGTCGACCAGACCAGCAACGTTGTTGACGGCTTTTTCGGTAATCAGCGGGCCATGGGTAGTGCCTTCTTCCAGACCGTTACCCACGTTGAACTTGCTCACTTCGGCGGCCAGACGCTCGATGAATTCGTCGTAAATACCTGCCTGAACCATCACCCGGTTAGAGCAGATGCAGGTTTGGCCGGAGTTACGGAATTTGGAAATCAGCGCACCGTTAATGGCGGCATCCAGGTCGGCGTCGTCAAAAATAATGATTGGCGCGTTGCCACCCAGCTCCATGGAGGTGCGCTTGACGGTATCGGCACACTGCTTCATCAACAGCTTGCCCACTGGCGTGGAGCCCGTGAAGGTCAGCTTTTTCACCACCGGGTTGGAAGTCATTTCACCGCCAATCGCAGGGGCATCGGCACCTGGGATGATATTGATCACGCCTGCCGGTACACCGGCTTCTTCCGCCAGCTTGGCAATCGCCAGCGCGGAAATTGGCGTTTCAATGGCTGGCTTGCAAACGATGGTGCAACCTGCGGCCAACGCTGGAGCAATCTTGCGTGCCAGCATGGCGTTCGGGAAGTTCCACGGCGTAATCGCAGCCACCACACCCACTGGCTGTTTGATCACCAGGTTGCGACGGTCTTTCTGGGCCGCTGGAATGATGTCGCCATAAACACGACGAGCTTCTTCGGCGAACCATTTGATGTAGGAGGCACCGTAGGCAATTTCGCCCTTGGCTTCGAACAGTGGCTTGCCCTGCTCGGCAGTCAGGATGGCAGCCAGGTCGTCCTGGTTGGCCATCACCAGATCAAACCATTTCTCCAGAATATCGCTGCGCTCTTTGGAGCTTTTGCCAGACCAGGCCGGGAAAGCGGCTTCAGCAGCTTCAATAGCACGCTTGGTTTCAGCGCCTCCCATGTTCACGACCTCTGCGACCAGCTCGCCGTTGGCCGGGTTATGAACCGGTACGGTGGTGCTGTCATCGGCGTCGACCCACTGGCCGTTAATCAGGCCTTTGGTTACCAGCAGCTGGCTGTTCTGAAGTGCAAATGCCATGGCGCTAATCCTGTTTCAGGTTTGTTTTAGGTTGTTATAGCGGGCCTCAAAGGGCCGTTAAATAAGTCCATTCCACCGCTTACGTTGAAAAGCCTTAACGCAATCGCGTTTACAGCCCTGAATAGCAATAAAATCGGGCACTTGCCGCTATTGCCGGGCGAGTGTTTGTGGATGGATTGCCTGCGCGAGCCGGTTTGATGGCCAGATCGACCACCAGCAAAGTGCCAAAGCCGCCAATTATTCAGACCTCAGAACAACTAAAAGGCGTCGTCTCACGCTGGTTATCAAAGCGCTAGTTATGAAAGCATTCGGGACCAGCAGCCGATATATCCCTGGGTAGGTATGGAGCAATCTGGCCAAGCGCGACTATTGTTAGCGCAAGATGCCCCATCGGGGCCGCAACCACTGAGAGAACGACATGACCACAACCTATCCGGATTCCTATTACGCTGCCTCGATCAACGAAGCCGACCAGCGTGAGCCTCTGGTCGGTGACACCCGAGCAGACGTGTGTGTGATTGGCGCTGGCTTTACCGGCCTGTCGACCGCCCTGCATCTGGCCGAACGTGGCTTCAAGGTGGTGGTATTGGAAGCTGGCCGCGTGGGCTTTGGTGCCTCCGGCCGCAACGGTGGCCAGATTGTCCACAGCTACAGCCGCGACATGGACTTTATTGAACGTAACTACGGCAAGGACATGGCCGTTGAAATGGGCAAAATGGCCTTTGAAGGAGGCCGCATCATTCGCCGCTTTGTCGACCAGTACAAGATCGACTGCGACCTGAAAGACGGCGGTATTTTTGCGGCCTGCAACCGCAAGCAGATGAAAGAGCTGGAAGGCAAAAAAGCCCTGTGGGAAAAGCACGGCAACACCAGCCTGGAGTTGCTGGATGCCAAACAGACCCAGAATTACGTTGGCACCGAACGCTACGAAGGCGCTCTGCTGGACAACAGCGGCGGCCACCTGCACCCATTGAACCTGGCCCGTGGCGAAGCCAAGGCGTTTGAAAGCCTCGGCGGCAAGATTTACGAGCAGTCCTCCGTGACGGAAATCCAGAAGGGCGAACCGGCGGTGGTGAAAACCGCCAGCGGTCAGGTGACCTGTGATTTCGTCATGGTGGCTGGTAACGCCTACCTGACTGGCCTGTTGCCACAGCAGGAACAGAAGTCGATGCCGTGCGGCACCCAGATCATCACCACCGAGCCGTTGAGCAAAGACCTGCAAGAACAGCTGTTGCCCAAAGACAACTGCGTTGAAGACTGCAACTACCTGCTGGATTACTTCCGTCTGAGTGGCGACGGCCGCCTGATTTACGGCGGTGGCGTCACCTACGGCGCCCGTGAGCCAGACAAGATTGAAGCGCTGATCAAGCCGAAGATGCTGAAGACCTTCCCGCAGCTGAAAAACGTCAAAGTGGATTACGCCTGGACCGGTAACTTCCTGCTGACACTGATGCGCTTGCCGCAGTTTGGTCGGATCGGCAGCAATGTGTACTACGCCCAGGGCTACTCCGGCCACGGTGTGACGTCGACCCATTTGGCAGGTGAGCTGATTGCCAGCGCGATTCAGGGTCAGGCCCAGCGTTTCGACATCATGGCCAGCCTGCCCCAGCACCCATTCCCGGGTGGCCGCATCATGCGGGTGCCTTACACCGCCATGGGTGCGTTCTACTACGACATGCGTGACAAGCTGGGGATTTGATCATTCGAGAGCAAGCTCTCTCCCACACCCTCCTTATTCATGTGGGAGCGTTTTTCCGGATAAGCGGTGCGCAGTGCGCACCCTACAGGGTCGGCTGTCTTTTGTAGGAGCGGTTTCAACCGCGAAGCCCGATCGGGAATAAGACTGCGCGTCCCGATTTCTCCTACAGCAATCTGCTTGTAGGAGCGGTTTCAACCGCGAATCCAATCGGGAATGAAATCCCTCCTACACACAGCAATACCACTGTAGGAGCGGATTTATCCGCGAAACCGTTCGGGGTTAAAACCCCTCCTACAGTTCACCGCATCAGCGCTCGCGCTTATTCATGTGGGAGCGAGCTTGCTCGCGATAAACAGCCAACACCGGCCCTGCTAATCACTCCGTATCCTGCAAATGCCGATGCAGGGTGTTCTCCAGCGTAAAACGCAAATCTTCCAACGTCCGTGCCGCCCGGTTGGGATTCTGGTTCACAATCACCAGATACACCGCGTGGCTGACTTCCAGCACAAAACGGCCAATCCGTTCCCGCTCTTTCACGTGGCGGTTGATGCCCAACCGTTTGAACACCCGCGCCAGGCTCTGGATCACCTGGTCGTCGTGACGTTCGTCCAGCTCATGCAATTCCGGAATCGAAAACATCGCCTGCACCAGTGCCAGTACGGCTTTCTGGCGTTTGTACACGCGCAGGTTACGGGTGGTCAGCTGTTCCACCAGCTGTTCAACACTGAGGGTTTCTACCGGCAGGGCTTCGACGTCCGCCAGCATGGCGGTGATGTCTTCCAGCCAGCGTTGGCCCATGGCGTAGAGGATGGCATGTTTGTTGGGAAAGTAGTGGTACAGCGAGCCCACGGAAATACCGACTTCGCGGGCAATCACATTGGTGGTGAGGTCGTGCATTCCGACCCGTTCCAACAGCTCGCCAGTAACGTCGAGGATTTCTTTCGAGCGCTTGATGGAACGGCCCTGCACCGGTGCACTGCGCGGTTTCAGGTTGTCGCGCTTGCGGGATTTTTGCGGTTCTCCGCTAACAGTATTGGCGTCGTCGGTAATATCAGAAGCGGGACTGCGGGTGTCGCTCATGGAAGTACAAATCCGGAAATATCAGACCCACAAGCGTCGGGCCGCAACGCTTGTGTGTCAAATACTATTGCACTCTGAACCCACAGGTTAATACCAGGGCGCTCAGAAAAAGCGGTCACGCATGGAGTAGTACAACATGCCCGCCACCAGCCCCGGCCAGCGCAGCAAGGTGCCGCCCGGGAACGTTGGCGTTGGTACTTTGGCAAAGGCGTCAAAACGCTCGGCCGAACCGGCAATGGCTTCGGCCATCAGTTTGCCGCCCAGTGTCGCCATCGCCACACCGTGGCCGGAGTAGCCGTGGGCAACAAACAGGGTTTGATCCAGCCGTTCAAAATGCGGCATGCGATTCAGCGTAATCGCCAGTGTACCGCCCCAGCCGTAGTCGATGCGGGTGTTCTCCAGCTGTGGATAAAACTCCAGCATGTACTTGCGCACAAACGAGCGAATGTCGGCCGGGAAGTTGGGGCTGTAGTTTTCCCCACCGCCCCACAACAGGCGGTTGTCGCCAGAGATACGGAAGTAGTTGATCACAAAGCGCGAATCCGCCACCGCGTAGTCGTTGGCGTTAATCTGTTTTACCAGCTCGTCTGACAACGGCTCGGTTGCCAGAATGAAGTTGTTGATCGGCATGATCTTGCCCGCCACCCGCGGCTCCAGCTTGCCCAGGTAGCCATTGGTAGCCAGCAAGATGTACTTGCAGTTGACCGCACCGGTGGCGGTCTCAACGCGCGGTTTGGCACCGGACTGGTAGCCGGTCACCCGGCTGTGCTCAAACAGCCGCGCGCCCGCCTGCTGGGCCGCTTTGGCCAGCCCCAGTGCATAGTTCAGCGGGTGCAGGTGAAGCGCCCTGGTATAGAGTTCGCCGGCGTGGTACTTATCCGTGCCTAACATCTGTTGCACGTCGGCCGGAGCAACGTATTCCACGTCGTCGTAGTTCAACACCCGACGGGCATATTCCACCGATTCTTCAAAGTGGTGGTTATGGGCCGGCTTGGCCGCCACGTGCATCACGCCGTCTTTTTTGTCGCATTCAATCTGGTGCTGGTCGATCAGCTCGCGTACCAGCTCAACCGACTCCAACGATATCTGCCACAGCAGGTCGGCAATCTCCTTGCCGACCTTTTTAACCAGACTCTCGTGGTCCATATTGTGACCCGGTGCGACCTGCCCGCCATTGCGGCCCGACGCGCCATAACCAAGGGTTTCAGCTTCCAGCAAGGCAACCGAATAGCCTTGCTGCGACAAATGCAACGCTGCCGACAGCCCGGTATAACCGCCGCCAATCACACAGACGTCGGCGTCCACTTCTCCCTCAAGGGATTCCGTCGGCAGCGTCTGGTTGGCGCTGGCAAGGTAGTAGCTGCCGTGAGCAGATGTAGCAGTCATCGGCTGTTCTCCACGTAGGTGACCGTTCAAAAACCGAATGATAGTTCGGCTTTTAGAAAACAACAAGATGGTCATTTTGGGCAAAGTTGCAATTTTTGGATTGACTCAAAAGGGTCACACACATACTTTAAAAACCGAATGATATTTCGGTTTTACCCTCCAGGGGGTAGCGACTTGTTCAGGAATCAGTCGTAACTTCCCAAACAACCGGGATTACTTTTGAGCGGCAAAGGCGCAAGCTGGCGTTGTTCAAGCCCATCCGCGCCATTGCGCACAACAACGTCAGACAGGTGATTTATGGAAGCCGTCAAACGCTTTCTCGAAGAAAACGGCATCAGCGAAGTCGAATCCACATTCCCGGACATGACCGGCAATGCCCGTGGCAAGTTTTACCCAACCCAGAAGTTTCTGGCCGAACAAGGCGGCAAGATTCCTGAAACCCTGCTGGTTCAGACAGTGACCGGCGACTGGGCCGACAACCACTACGACCTGGTCGACTCCAGCGACCGCGACATGAACCTGGTGCCCGACGCCAGCACCATGCGCATTGTGCCCTGGGCCGACGAGCCAACGGCGCTGGTTATTAACGACTGTTTCGCGCCCAGCGGTGCGCCACACCCGCTGTCGAGCCGCGCGGTACTGCGCCGTATTCTGAAGCTGTACGAAGACGAGGGCCTGAAGCCGATCATTGCCCCGGAAGTCGAGTTTTATCTGGTGCAGAAAAACATCGACCCCGACTACGAGCTGAAACCAGCCACTGGTCGCTCTGGCCGTCGCGAAAACGCCCGTCAGTCCTACAGCATTGACGCCGCCAACGAATTCAACCCGGTGATCGACACCCTCTACAGCTACTGCGATGTACTGGGTCTGGACGTCGATACCCTGATTCACGAATCCGGCGCCGCCCAAATGGAGATCAACTTCCTCCATGGCGACGCCCTGAGCCTGGCCGATCAGGTGTTTGTGTTCAAACGGGCGCTGCGTGAAACCGCTCTGAAGCACAACATGTACGCCACCTTTATGGCCAAGCCGATGAAGAACGAGCCAGGCAGCTCGATGCACTTGCACCAGAGCCTGGTCGACATCAAAACCGGTAAGAACATCTTTGCTGGTGCGCAGGAAGGTGAATTCTCGGAAGCCTTCTATCACTACATGGGTGGCTTGCAGCAGTTCACTCCTGCGGCAATTCCGTTCTTCGCCCCCAACGTCAACTCCTACCGTCGCTTTGTGCCGGAAAACGCCGCGCCAGTGAACTTCAAATGGGGCATCGACAACCGCACCGCCGGTTTGCGTGCACCACATGCGCCACTGAACGCCACCCGGGTTGAAAACCGCTTCCCCGGTGCCGACTGCAACCCGTATCTGGCCATCGCCGCCAGTCTGGCCTGTGGTTATCTGGGCATGAAGAACAAGATCAAGCCAAGTGCGCCCACCGAAGGCATCGCCGCCGAAGAAGGCGATACCGTGGAAGTGTCCCGTACTCTCGAAGAAGCCTTGCGTCAGCTGGAAGACTGCCCGGAATTGCAGGACGTTATTGGCCCGCACTTCGTCAAAGCCTACATCGGCGTCAAACGTGCCGAGTTTGAAACCTTTAACCGCGTGATCAGCTCCTGGGAACGGGAATACCTGCTGATGAACGTGTAACCCGTTACACCCTGATAGCTGATAGCCGCTTGCCTGTTCCTGTGGTTCTGCCACAGGCATGGGCAACGTCGATTTAAAAACCCGATAAAACAAAATAAAGAACTATGGACCCTCTGAACAACTCTGCACAGCTCTGCGCGAGTCCTGCAGGTTGTCAGAACAAGGCGGCGAATGCAGCGGAATGGCTGGCCCTTTCCAAATTCGCCAACACCGTTCTGGCGGCTTGCAGGCCGCGCCCTGCGGGGATGGCAGGGCAGTGCTGACTCTGTGTCGCTGATTTTTGACTTGACCCGTCAGGCCTGCAAATCAGCTTCGTGATTCAGCTTCGCCCTGTCATCCAGAGCGGGCAGCGAGTTATTCAGAGGGTCCCTATAATTGACCCTTAAAAACCATTGACTCCATATGCCCATGAAGAAAAGAGGCAACACCGCATGAAGAAGAGTAATTCCACGCGCACGACCCTGCTTTCCTCAATCCTGCTGGCAGCTTCCACTCTGGCACCGGTTAGCCAGGCGGAAGAGGTACTGAATTTCTACAACTGGTCGGATTACATTGGCGAAGAAACCATCGCCAACTTCGAGAAAGAGTTCGGTATCAAAGTGAACTACGACGTCTACGACAGCAACGAAGCACTGGAAGGCAAGCTGTTGGCCGGTAACACCGGATACGACCTCGTGGTTCCAACCTCCAACTTTATGGCACTGCAAATCAAGGCCGGTATCTTCCAGAAGCTCGACAAGAGCAAGCTCAGCAACCTCGACAACCTCGACCCTGAGCTGATGAAGCGCCTGCAAAAGAAAGACCCCGGCAATGAATACGGCGTACCGTATCTGTGGGGCACCACCGGCCTGGGCTACAACGCCGAACTGGTGGCCGAAGTATTGGGTGAAGACACCCCGATCGACAGCTGGGCACTGGTGTTTG
This sequence comes from Oceanobacter kriegii DSM 6294, assembly GCF_000422845.1. Classification (GTDB taxonomy): domain Bacteria; phylum Pseudomonadota; class Gammaproteobacteria; order Pseudomonadales; family Oceanobacteraceae; genus Oceanobacter; species Oceanobacter kriegii. Next base: position 43,496 of record NZ_KE383935.1, on the reverse strand, counting down.
AGCCGGAATACATGGAAAAGCTGTCCAAGTGTGGCGTGACCTTCCTCGACTCTTCCGACGAAATGTACCCCTTCACCATGCTGTACAAGGGCATCGATCCAAACAGCAAGTCGGTGAAAGAATTCAAATCCAACAGCGTCGCCAGCCAGACCCTGAAATCGGTGCGCCCATACATCAAGCAGTTCACCTCTTCCGGCTACATCAGCGATTTGGCCAACGGCGATATCTGTATGGCGGTGGGTTTCTCGGGTGACGTCTTCCAGGCCGCCTGGAACGCTGAAGAAGCGGAAAACGGCGTAGAAGTATCCTATGTGATTCCAAAAGAAGGCTCGGAAGTGTGGTTCGACATGCTGATGATCCCGGCCGACGCCAAAAACGCCGACAACGCCCACAAGTTCATCAACTACCTGCTGCGTCCGGACGTGATTGCCGAAGTGACCAACTACGTGTGGTACGCCAACCCGACGCCAGCCTCCAAGCCTATGCTGGAAGAAGACATTGTGTCTGACCCGGCGATCTACCCGACCGATGACGTGATGGCCAAGCTGTTCGTCAGCGACGAAGAAGATCCCAAGGTTGCCCGTATTCGTAACCGCAGCTGGGCCGACATCAAAACCGGCCGCTGATCCCCTTTGGCGCTGCGCTCAACCGCAGCGCCCACCGCATTCTGGTATTCACACCGGAATCTCGTGTTGCCACCCCAAGGGGTGGCTTTTTTGTGGCTGGCATATTGGCAGATGTGATGGGCGCAAGCGCACCATCCTATGGGCCGAACTATTTACCAATCAACAGCCAAAATCGGTGCGTGGTACGCACCCTACAGTGAGCGTGAAAATCCCGTGCAGCAACGTCTATGGGAGGGAATTTATCCCCGAATCTTGTACCCTGAAACGGGGCGCAATGCGCACCCTGCAACGAGCGTGATAATCACGTGTAGCAGCGCCTGTAGAAGGGAATTTATTCCCGAATCTTGTACCCGGGAACGGGGCGCAATGCGCACCCTGCAACGAGCGTGATAATCACGTGTAGCAGCGCCTGTAAGAGGGAATTTATTCCCGAATCTTGTACCCGGAAACGGGGCGCAGTGCGCCCCTGGATCAGATTACCTGGAACATCGACATCCTAGAACATCGACATCATCGGCACAGAGCACCAGCCGCCGCGGTTACACAGCGCTCCCACCCACAACTTGTGCATCATGCGGGTGGTCTTGCGATCCCGTGGCGCCAAGGCTTCCATGTGGTTGAGGGCCGTCAGCGCCGGGTAGATGGTTTCGTCGTTGAGGATATCCGGGTCGACATACGGCGCCGAGCTGGCCATCGGGTTTGGGTATTCCAGGTAGTTGGAGTTTTCCGCCGCCACTTCGGCCTGCATCAGGTAATTCATAAACTCGTAGGCGCGATCCGGTGACGGCGAATTGGTCGGGATGGCCATGGCGTCAATCCACAGGGCGTTGCCTTCGCGGGGAATAAAGTAGGCCAGCTCCGGGTCATCCCCGGCGGCGACCAGCAAGTCACCGGAATAGCCCACGGCCACACAGATTTTCTTGTCGGTCAGGTCCTGACGAAACTGCACCGTGTGCAGGTAGGTCACGTCGGCGGCGGTGGCTTTCAGCAGCTCCCCTGCTTGCTGCAATTCGTCCTTGTTCATGGTGTTCACGGAATAGCCCAGATACGCCAAGGCACCGGCAAACAGCTCATCACGTTCGTTCAGCAGACCAATGCCACACTGTTTGGCTTTGGCGCGCACTTCCGGGTCAAACACCAGCGCCCAGGAATCGATGTAGTCACCCAGCCCCAATGCCTGCAATTTGGCGATGTTGACGCCCAGGCCTGTGGTGCCCCACATATAAGGCACGGCAGAGCGGGCGCCTTCGTCGAGCATGTCGTATTCATTGGTGATGTCGGCCCGAATGGCCCCCAGTTCAGGCAGACGCTCGCTATCGAGGTCACGAATCAGCTTTTTCTCGGCCAGTTTGTTCACCACATGGGACGGCGGGAAGATCAGGTCAAACTGCTTCTCGGGGTCCAGAAACTGCTCTACAAAACCGTCCAGGTTGGCGTAGTAGCTGTACTCCACCTGCACGCCGTATTGCTGCTCGTAGGCGGTGATCACTTCCGGGGCAATGTAGTCGTCCCAGTTGAGAATTTTTAATACCGGCCGTTCGTTGCTGGACTCGGCAAAGCTATGGGACGGCAACACGCATGCCGCCACCAGACCTGCCACCAGGGCAAGCTGTCGAAAAGGGTTCATCTTGATGTTCTCCGGCTCGGCCACTCGTTGGAATGGTCACAGGGCGTGACCGGCACACGGTAAGGGCCCGGTGCGGATGGTAGCCGTTATGATTGTTTGCACTGCTTTGATTACTTACAAATTGTTTAATTTACAAGCACGTTGGATATATACCCCCCAGGGGGTAATTGGGGCTTCCAAAGGCGACGGTGATCGCGTTTTTCTACTTTGATGGCTTTGTCATCAACCCCTATTCATCACCAGCCATTCCTCACAGCCAGCAAAACCTCGGCAAACAAAAAAACCGGAGCCTGCGAACAGGGTCCGGTTTTCTCTGCACGGGCGATTACAGCGCCAGTACGGCTTCCACTTCGATGTCGGCATCTTTTGGCAGCGCTTTTACAGCAAACGCAGCACGGGCCGGGTATGGCTCGTCGAAGTAGCGCGCCATCACTTCGTTCACCTGTGGGAAGAAGCTCATGTCAGACAGCAGGATGGTCAGCTTGGCGGCGTCGGCCAGAGAACCACCAGACGCTTCAGCGATGGCTTTCAGGTTTTCGAACACGCGTACGGCCTGAGCTTCGAAAGACTCGGTAACCATTTCCATGGTTTCAGGGTTCAGCGGGATCTGACCGGAAACGAATACCATGTCGCCAACCTTAACGGCCTGGGAGTAAGTGCCGATCGCGGCTGGTGCATTTTCGGTGCTGATGATGGTCTTGTTGCTCATAATAACCTCAGTTAATAGGTCCATTCGTGGTCCAGTGTGGTAACGACTGGACAATGTGGGTTCGGAGTTTATATCGAAACCGGCGGCCCCGGGGATACTCAGGGCCGTCGGTTTGTTGATTAATCAGGCATCTGATCTGAAGAACTTGCCTCTTTGGGGAGGCCTTCCCCCGGAGCGCCGTATCGCCCCACGCCGGCGGGCTGCAATCAGATATAACGATCCACCGACAGGCCTTCGGTAGACACTTCGGTTTCCTGCTCGTTGATGATGTCGGCCAACAGCTTGGCGGAGCCTTGCGACATGGTCCAGCCGAGGGTGCCGTGGCCGGTGTTCATGTACAGCTTCTTGATTGGCGACTTGCCAATCACCGGCACAGAGTCCGGTGTCATAGGCCGCAAGCCACACCAGAACTCGGCATTTTCAATATCACCAGCGCCCGGGAACAGGTCGTTCACGACGAATTCGGTCGGCTTACGGCGTTCCGGTTTCAGGCTCAGGTCGAAGGAGGCAATTTCAGCGGTGCCGCCCACCCGAATACGATCATCAAAGCGCGTTACCGCCACCTTGAAGGCTTCGTCCATCACAGTGGATTGCGGTGCCTTGTCGGCATCGATGATCGGCAGCGTCAGCGAGTAGCCTTTCATCGGGTAGATTGGCAACTTGATGCCTAACGGGCGTACCAGCATCGGTGAGTAGCTACCCAGACACAGTACGTAGGCGTCAGCACGGCGCTTGCCACGGGAGGTAATCACCGACTGGATTTCGTCGTCTTCCGACTCCAGCGCCATCACCTTGGTGTTGAACTCGAACTTCACGCCCAGCTTCTTGCACTCTTCCGCCAGACCGATGGTGAATTTGTGACAGTCGCCAGTCGCGTCTTTCGGAAACAGCAAGCCACCGACGAACTTCTCGGACACGTTGGCCAGCGCCGGCTCGTGCTTGATACAGGTATCGTGATCAATCACGGCGTGCTCTACGCCACATTCACGCAGGGATTCCAGGTCGGCACCGATGGAGTCCATCTTTTCCTGATCGCGGAACAGCTCGATGGTGCCCTGGTTACGATGATCAAAATCCAGCGCGGTTTCCGCGGTCAGACGGTCCATGCACACACGGCTGTATTCGGAAATACGCAGCATGCGGTTCTTGTTGGTACGGTACGCCTCGCCGGTGCACTCGTGCAGCATTTTCATCATCCAGCCTGCAGTGTGGCCGTTCATGGCAGAGGAGCTGACCAGAATGGGCGCCAGGTCCTGCATCATCCATTTCATCGCCTTGAATGGCACACCAGGTGCTGCCCATGGGTTGGTATAGCCATAGGAGAGCATGCCCGCGTTGCCATAGCTGGTTTCGTCCGCGACACCGGTCTGACGCTCAATCACGGTAACTTCATGGCCAGACTTCGCCAGATACCAGGCAGACGACACGCCCAGCACACCACCACCCAATACCAGAATTTTCATCGTTTCTATCTCACTGCAGTATCATTATTTGAATGTGAGCAAGCACTTACTTGCGCTTTGTCTATTTTTAAATTCTAGATAAACATTCGCAGGAAAAGACTGCGTATTTAAAGATTTTGCAGATGGAAATACCTATTTTTAGAAAATAGCCAGCTATTAATTCTACAAAAAAAAGGAATGGACAATATCGACCAAGAGCTTGATGAACATCATGGATTGGCACAATTCACGCTAAGCAGATTGGCAAATGGGCGAAATCAATGCCCCGCCGCAAAAACCGCCGCACACAAGCGGATTCCTTTCACAGGCTGACGCATCTCAACCGCTGCGAGGGTCAATGTGGCCATTGAGGCCAAACGTATTTCTGCCCCATGACCGCAAACGATATTATGGTATACCATCAGACAACTTAGATTAGACGAGCCGTCTGGTCACAATCACAGAACAGCAAGAAGGACCCGCAAGATGAAGTTTTCCCTGTTTCTGCAAATGGAACGCTACAGCCAGGATAAATCCCATAAAGAGCTGTTGGACGAACTGACCGAGCTGGTGCAAATCGCCGAAGCCGGTGGCATGGAAACCGTCTGGATTGGTGAACACCACGCCATGGAATTCACCATTGGCCCCAATCCACTGAGTTTTCTGGCCTACCTGGCGCCGCTAACCAAATCCATCCGACTGGGTCTGGGAACCGTTATTGCCCCCTTCTGGAACCCGATCAAGCTGGCCAGCGAAGCTGCGCTGGTCGACATCATGTCTGATGGCCGACTGGAATTCGGTATTGCCCGGGGTGCCTACCAGTGTGAATTCGACCGCATGGCGGGTGGCATTCCGGCCAAAAACGGCGCCGGACATCTGCGTGAAATGATCCCGCTGTTGCCAAAACTGTGGCAAGGCGACGTTGCACACGAGGGTGAACACTGGCAATTCCCAACCTCTACCTCAGTGCCGAAGCCACAACAGCAAGGTGGCCCGGGCATTTGGGTGGCTGCCCGTGAACAGGATTCCCACGACTACGCCGTTGCCAACGACTGCAACCTGATGGTGACGCCGCTGTTCAAATCCGACGAAGAAGTCGGTGTATTAATGGATAAGTACTACACCGCCTGTGCCAAGCACCCGGAAAAGCCCAAGCCAAAAATCATGTGCCTGCGTCATACCTTTGTGCATGAAGCCGAAGAAGACTGGCGCATTGGTGTTGACGGCATTCGCAACTGGTACGCGCACTTCCAGGGCTGGGCCAAGAACGACCAAACCCCTGAAAACGGCTTCTGCAAACCCATTTCCGATGCCGAACTGGATGAGTTTGAAGCGCTGCAACCGGACGTCCTGCGTCGCAATGTTGTCATTGGTATGCCAGACGAAGTGATTGAGCGTTTGAAGTATTACGAATCCACTGGCCTGACCGAATACAGCTTCTGGAGCGATAACAGCCTTTCTCATGCAGAAAAGAAAAAGTCGCTGCAGTTATTCATCGACAAGGTAATGCCAGCATTTAAATAAAACCGACAGGTTTTAATATATAAAAAAGGAAATCCGGGCAACCGGATTTCCTTTTTGTGCTGGAGTTTATAAAACCGGATATTTATTTAAAAAAAGGCCGCGATAAACAGAGGTGTTATATCGCGGCAAAGGGCAGGACAAGCGCTATCAAATTTAAACAATCACCGGCGTGCGACCAGGGGCCACACCAAAGCGGGTTTTGTACACCTTGCAGAAATGCGACACCGAATTGAAACCCAACCGGTAAGCCACATCCGTGACGTTCTGACTGCTGTTTTGCAGGCAGTAACGGGCAAAATCCATCTTCATACGGGTAAAGTATTTGCCCGGCGTCATCTCAAAATGCTTCTGGAACAGGCGCTCCAGCTGGCGTACCGACAAACAGGCCTGGCGGGAAATCAGCTCGCGGTCGAGCGGCTGGTCAATGTCCCGACGCATCAGCGCCAATGCCCGCTGCACCCTGGAATCACAAGGCCCCAGCGCCACCGGCGCGACTTCCAGCTGGGCCACCAGCAAGTCTCCCTGCTCAACACTCAGATCGGACATAAACAGTCGGATCATGATTTCATCGAGCCGCGCCCGGCTGGCCATTTCATGAAACAGGTAATAGTCGCTGACCAACTGACCGGGCCCAACCCACAGCAGCGGCCGTTTGCCCCGCTGTTGCAACAGGCTGACCAGCTCAAAGTCGCGCTGGTAGTCATCCTGACCGCTTAATACCAGTAACAGGGACTCTTCATCCAAACTGCGGCTGAGAGTATCGGGGGCCATAATCAACATATCGTCGCTATCGCGCACCAAACCACCTTCCATTGAACAAAGTGTCCAATTAACCGGTGCATCGGATATTCCTTTACGTGCCGATAACCATTCCGTCACCCGCACCAGATCCGACAACCGAAAACCGGGTCTTAATACAACAATATAGTCACAGGCCGCGGTTCGGGATGTTACATAACGGGGCATATTACAGACCTCCAGCAGCGATAACGGGTATTTTGATATTGAAGATTATTTATTTTGTATTATGGTATACCAAAATACAGAGCGAAAGATAAGCTCCATCCGGGACACACCTTCGCACACCGTTCAACACTCAGCCTGCAGGAACGACTCATGGCCTTTGAAATTCGCAAGATCGTTACCACCATCGAAGAAACCTTTATTGAAGGCGGCAAAGCCACCGACACCCCGGTTACCATGGTTGGCGTCGCCGCCATCATCACCAACCCATGGGCAGGCCGTGGCTTTGTTGAAGACCTGAACCCGGAAATTCGTGACCACTGCTCCGAGCTGGGCGAGACCATTGTGGAATACATCGGTCGCTACATCGGCGGTCACGACCAGATCGAAGCCTATGGCAAAGCCGCTGTAGTAGGTGCCGAAGGCGAAATCGAACACGCCTCTGCAGTTATCCACACCCTGCGCTTTGGCAACCACTACCGCAACGCAGTGAACGCCAAGAGCTACCTGTCGTTCACCAACAAGCGTGGTGGCCCGGGCACTTCTATCCAGATCCCGATGATGCACAAGGACGACGAAGGCTTCCGTTCCCACTACGTGACGCTGGAAATGTCGATTGAAGATGCCCCACGGGCGAACGAAATCGTGGTATGTCTGGGCGCTTCTACTGGCGGCCGTCTGCACCCACGTATTGGCAACCGCTACCAGGATCTGAAAGAACTGGAAGCCGAAGCCCAGCTGGCGAAGTAATCAGGCAAGGCGATGACCATGACAAAACAAACCGGAACCACACCTGCAGGCACGGCCTGGTCGATGTGCGGTGAGGGCGAGGCACTGGTGCTGATTCACGGTGTTGGCCTGGACCAGAGCATCTGGGGCGGCCAATGCGAGGGACTGCAACGTCACTACAGCGTGATCACCTACGACATGCTCGGTCATGGTCGCAGCCCATTGCAGAGCGCCGACGCCACACTGGAAGACTATGCCGAACAGCTGTTCGAACTGCTGCAACACCTGAACATCAGCAAGGCCCATGTGGTCGGCTTTTCCATGGGCGGCCTGGTCGCCCGTGTATTTGCCCTGCGTTATCCACAAAAGCTGGCCCGACTGGTGATTCTGGGCAGTGTCTTCAACCGCTCGGATGCAGTGCGCAATGCCATTCTGGCGCGCACCGAAGAAGTTGCCCGCGACGGTGCCAACGCCAATTTGCAAACCGCTCTGGAACGCTGGTTCAGCCCGGAATACCGTGCTGCCAGCCCAGGCCAGATTGAACGCATTCGGGAACTGGTGCTGGGCAACAACCCCACCGGCTACCTGCGTGCCTATCGCCTGTTCGCTGGCGGCGATAACTACCTTGCCGATCAGGTTCAGAACATCAGCTGCCCAACGCTGGTGATGACCGGCGAACTCGACCCGGGCTCGACCCCGGCGATGGCGCAGGAACTGGCCGCCAAACTGCCAGACGGACGCTGCCTGGTGATGCCCGGCCAGCGCCATATGATGCCGATGGAATCCCCCCAGCGTGTGAACGATGCGCTACTGAGCTTCCTCAAAAGCCCGGCCAACAACAATAACAGCCAAACCCAATCCCACTTGTCGAAGGAGGCCAGCCTATGAGCCTGCAACGTTTCCAGATGTTTATACGTGGCGAAGTGTGTGACGCCACCAACGATGCACGCTACGACAGCATGGACCCCGCCACGGCCTCGGCCTGGGCAACCTTTCCCGACGCCAGCGCCGCCGACGTGGATATTGCCGTGAAAGCCGCCGAACAGGCGTTTTATGGCAAGGAATGGCGTAGCCTGACCGCTACTGCACGTGGCAAGTTGCTGCGTAAACTGGGCGACCTGATCAGTGAAAACACCGAACTGCTGGCGCAGCTGGAAAGCCAGGAGAACGGCAAACTGATTCGTGAAACCCGCGGTCAGGTGGGTTACCTGCCAGAATTTTTCTATTACATGGCTGGCTTGGCCGACAAGGTCGAAGGCGAAACCCTGCCAATCGACAAGCCCGACATGATGGCCTACACCATCCGCGAACCGATCGGCGTGGTGGCGGCCATTATTCCTTGGAACAGCCCGCTGTACCTGACCGCCATCAAGGTGGCGCCAGCACTGGCAGCAGGTAACACGGTGGTGATCAAGCCGTCGGAACACGCCTCCGCTTCCATCATTGAATTGGCTAAACTGGCCCAGCAAGCTGGCTTCCCGGCCGGTGTGCTGAACGTGGTGACCGGCTTTGGCCCAACCGCCGGATCGGCGCTGACCTCACACCCACTGGTGCGCCACATTGCCTTTACCGGCGGCTCAGCAACAGCCCGCCACGTAGTCCGTGCCAGCGCTGAAAACTTTGCTCACCTGTCACTGGAGCTGGGTGGCAAGTCGCCACAAATCGTATTCCCCGATGCCGACATCGACAGCGCCGTGAATGGCATTGTCGCCGGTGTCTTCGCCGCTTCTGGTCAGAGCTGTGTGGCCGGTTCGCGCTTGCTGATTCACGAATCTATCTATGAAGAAGTGGTGCAGAAGATTGCCGATCGCGCCGCTCGCATTCAGATCGGTAACCCGAAAGACGCCGCCACTGAAATGGGCCCAATGACCACCGAAGCCCAGCTCAATATTGCGGAAAAACTGGTGGCGACCGCGCTGGAAGAAGGTGCGACCTTGCGCCACGGCGGTCAACGCCCTGAGCTTGGCGATGCGAGCCTGACCGGCTGGTATTACCAGCCAACACTGCTGGAATGCCCCAAACCTTCCGACACCCTGATGCAGGAAGAAGTGTTTGGCCCTGTGGCAGCGGCGATTCCGTTCAAGACCGAAGAAGAAGCCCTGGCACTGGCCAACGACAGCCGTTTTGGTCTGGCTGCCGGCATCTGGACCCGCGATCTGGCCCGCGCCCATCGCCTTTGCCGCGATGTTCGCTCCGGCATCATCTGGGTGAATACCTATCGAGTGGTTTCCGCCATGGCGCCGATCGGCGGCTTTGGTGAGAGCGGTTATGGCCGCGAGTGCGGCATTGATGCCGTGCTGTCTTACACCGAAAAGAAAACCGTCTGGATCAACCTGTCAGACACCCCAATGGCCGACCCATTCGTGATGCGCTGAGCGCAGTAACGGCCCACACGAGGAGAACAATAATGAGCCAGGCTAATACTGAAACAACAGTTACCGAAACAACAGCGACACAAACAGCAGCGACCTCGGCAGAACAGCAGGAAGCCATGCAGGCGTTATACAAGCGCACGTTAGGCTCCTTCCCCACCGGCGTCACCGTGGTGATGGCCCACGACGAGGATGGCCAGGTGAACGGTCTTACCGCCAGTGCCTTTACCGCGCTGTCGATGGACCCGCCGCTGGTGCTGGTGTGCCCGCAGTACAACTCCGAAAGCTACCGTACCCTGACCAGTGCCAGCCATTTCAGCATCAACATTCTGGCCGACGGTCAGGCGACGGAAGCCTTTGCTTTTGCCAAAAAAGGCGACGCCAAGCGCGACGCCATTAGCGCACTGGACATCACCAGCGGTGCGTCTGGCGCGCCGGTACTGGCCGGTGCTGTAGCGACCATGGAATGCTCCCACTGGCACGAATACGAAGGTGGCGACCACGCCATCCTGATTGGCCGTATCGAACACATGCACTGCAACGACGAGCAAACCCCAATGGTGTATTGCCGTGGCGCGTTCAGTGCCCTGCACACGCCAGAAGAGGCGATGGCCTGATGACTACCCAACTGTTCCGACAGCAGGCATACCTCAACGGCGAATGGCGCGATGCCATTAATGGCGCCAGCGACCCTGTGTATAACCCGGCCACCGGCGAGCAACTGGGCACGGTGCCACGCATGGGCACCACCGAAACCCAGCAGGCCATCGAAGCCGCGGCTAACGCCCGTCATGACTGGGCCGCCCAAACAGCCCAGCAGCGCAGCAAGGTGCTGTACCGCTGGTACGAACTGATGGTCGCCCATGCCGACGAACTGGCGCGCATTCTGACGTTGGAACAGGGCAAACCGCTGGCCGAAGCCCATGGCGAAATTCTGTATGCCGCCAGTTTTCTGGAGTGGTTCGCTGAAGAAGCCAAGCGGGTGTATGGCGATGTGATCCCCAGTCCGAACCCGAACGCCCGCATTGTGGTGGTGCGTCAACCGGTTGGTGTGGTGGCAGCCATTACGCCGTGGAACTTCCCCGCCGCCATGATTACCCGCAAGTGCGGCCCGGCACTGGCAGCCGGCTGCAGCTTCGTCTGTAAACCTGCTCCCGACACCCCATTCACGGCCCTTGCGATGGCCGAACTGGCCCATCGCGCCGGTGTGCCTGCGGGTATTTTCAACGTCATCACAGGCGATGCAGTGGAAATTGGTAACGAACTGACCAGCAACCCGACGGTTGCCAAACTCAGCTTCACCGGCTCTACCCGCATCGGCAAATTGCTGCTGCGACAGTGTGCCGACACAGTGAAGAAGGTCTCACTGGAGCTGGGCGGCAATGCGCCGTTTATTGTCTTTGATGATGCCGATATCGACATCGCCATTGCAGCCGCCATGGTGTCGAAATTCCGCAACGCGGGCCAAACCTGCGTCTGCACCAACCGTTTTCTGGTACAGCGCGGCATTCACGATGCCTTTGTCGAACGCTTCCGCGCCGCCATTGCCGACCTCAAGGTAGGCAACGGTCTGGAACCGGGCACAGAACAAGGCCCGCTGATCAACGCCAACGCTGTCGCCACCGTCCAACGCCACGTACAGGATGCCCTGCAACACGGCGCTACACTGCTGCACGGCGGCGAGCCGCACCCGGCAGGTCAACACTTCTTCCAGCCGACACTGCTGAGCGGCATCACCACCGACATGGCCGTCGCCAACGAAGAAACCTTCGGACCGTTAGCCGCTGTGATGACCTTCGACACCGAAGCCGAAGCCATTGCGCTGGCAAACAACACTGATGCCGGGCTGGCCGCCTACCTGTTCACCCGCGACCTTGGCCGAGCCTGGCGCGTCGGCGAAGCGCTGGAATACGGCATGGTAGGCATCAACGAAGGACTGATTTCTACCGCCGTTGCACCATTTGGTGGTGTCAAAACGTCTGGCCTTGGCCGCGAGGGTTCACGCTATGGCATCGACGACTACACCGAAATCAAATACATGATGATGGGTGGGCTGAATGCCCGCCCAAGCTGACTCAATGGAGCCAAACATGACCGATAAATTTGATATTGGCCTGCAAACCCGCCGCGATGTACTGGGCGACGAATACGTCGACAACAGCATCAACAACAACCGCGACGAATTCGCCTGGCCGATGCAGGAACTGGTGACCGAATACTGCTGGGGCGATGTCTGGAACCGCGACGGCCTCAGCCGCCAGCAACGCAGCATGATCAATCTGGCCATGCTGACAGCACTGAATCGCCCCCATGAGATCAAGGTGCATGTGCGTGGCGCGATCAATAATGGCCTCAGCAAAGAAGAGATTCGGGAAATCTTTCTGCAAACTGCCATCTATTGCGGTGTGCCAGCAGCGATAGATAGCTTTAGAATAGCCAAAAGCGTCTTCGCCGAGATGGAAGCCGAAAACGGCACCAGCGACAGCAAACCCGTCGCCTGATGGCCCAGAACAACGGCCGCGAAACCGCACCATGATTACCTGAACAGCGTGCCACCAGCACCCGACTGAGATTTGGAACCACACTATGTTGCAACGACAAGCCAGGGAAGAACTGGGCAAGATTGAACGATCAGCCATGACACTGCGTGAAAAAGTCCTCGAGGCGCTGCGCGGTGCCATTATGAACTTCCAGTTCTTGCCCGGAGACCGTCTGGTTGAACGCGACCTGTGTGACCTGCTGGGCGTCAGCCGTACCTCGGTACGCGAAGCCCTGCGTCATCTGGAATCTGAAGGTCTGGTGGAATACCTCGATGGCAAAGGCCCGCGGGTAGCTGTGATTACCATGGAGCAGGCCCGTGAAATCTACGAGCTGCGCTGTTCACTGGAAAGCCTGATCGTCGAGCTGTTCACCGTACGGGCGTCCGATGAGCAAATGCTCGACCTCGAATACGCCCTCAAGAAATTGCACAGCCGTTTGAACAGTGCCGATATCAGCGCCATCATCAGCGCGGTCAGCGACTTCTACGACGTACTGTTCACCGGCTGTGGCAACAGCACCGCCTGCAACCTGCTGCGCCAGCTGCAAGCTCGCATCAGCTTCCTGCGTGCCACCTCGGTATCCCATAACGACCGTTACAAAGACAGCGGTGCCGAAATGAGCGCCATCTTCGACGCCATCCAGGCCCGCGACCCGAAAGCCGCCCACCGCGCCTGCGTTGAACACGTTCAGAAAGCCGCCGCCGTAGCATTAACCGTGATGGCCGAACAAAGCGACATCGACCCCGCCAGCATCGCGCCGATTTACGCCGGCGAATAAGGTTTCAGATACCGGTGCGCAATGCGCACCGTGCGTCTATCTGTAGGAGCGGTTTTAACCGCGAAGTCCATTCAGGAACGCGAAGCTCATTCGGGAATAAATTCCCTCCTACAGCAGTGCGGTACGTACGAGCTGGCTTGCCTGCGGATCAGGTGCGCCGTGCGAATCCCGAAATTACCTGCAGGAGCGGTTTTAACCGCAAACCCGTTCGGGAATAAATTCCCTCCTACGGCAGTGCGGTACGTACGAGCTGGCTTGCCTGCGATAACGGTGGGCACGAGTGCCCACCCTATAACCATGACGAACATATTCAGCCAACATAGGATGGTGCGCTTGCGCCCATCTGGCTTGCCTGCGGATCAGGTGCGCCGTGCGAATCCCGAAATTACCTGCAGGAGCGGTTTTAACCGCGAGCCTGTTCGGGAATAAATTCCCTCCTACAGCAGTATGTTTCACATCCAGGGATTACCTGCTGATGGCGGTTCAACCTGCTATGAATGCTTCTGTCGTGGTCACCGTGCCATACAGAAACGCCAGCGCACTCATAAACGCAGCATGCACGTGTTCAGAGGGTACTGTGACGCCATTGAATTCAAGGTCGAGGGTGGCACAGGCATCATGAACCACCGTGGTGGTGTAGCCGAAGTCGACGGCGGCGCGACTGGTGGCGTCGATGCACATATGGCTCATGGAGCCGATAACCACCACATCGGTAATTCCGAGCAGATCCAGCTTCTCTTTCAAGGCCGTTTCACGGAACGAGTTCGGGTAGTTCTTGGTAATCACCAACTCCCCTGCTAACGGCGCAACCGCCGGATGAATGTCTACCGCTTCCGTGCCCGCGGCAAAAAATGGCGCATTCGGGTCCGGGAATTCATGGCGTACATGGATGACGGGCTCCCCCAGACTACGAGCATGGGCAATCACTTTGGCAGCGTTGGCGGCGGCCTCTTCAACCCCGTTCAACGGCAGCTTGCCAGCCGGTGGGAAATACTCATTCTGGATGTCGACAACAACAATCGCGCGCTTGGTCATACTTCTGTGTCCTGATTCAAGGAAAGAGCTCGGGTGCCCAGTGGCCCCAAGGTGTTTTGACATCATCGCGGTATGAGCAGATTCTGACAGATGTCTTTATCGACATAATCAGGGGCTATTACGACACATGAGCAACTGCCGCGCCTATGAGGTGGGTCTGATACTGTATTCCGGTGCACAAATGTCTGCGGTGCTGGGGTTAACAGACCTGTTTGAACTGGCCAACCGCTACGCCAGAACCACGACTCTGAATACGGCCAATGGCAACACGGCACAGAGCGACGTTGTTATTCGTGTGAGCCATTGGCAACCATCCGCGGAGGGAGTCATCGAACGCTGTTTCGACACTGGCACCCAACCGACAGACATACCCGACGTGCTGATTCTGCCGCCCTGTTTGGGAGAACCACCGGACTGCGATGTCGGGGCTACTTACACGGGGTGGCTGCAACAGCTTCACCAGGCCGGAACGACACTGGCTTCTATTTGTGCGGGTTCTTTTATTCTGGCCGAGTCCGGCTTGCTAGAGGGGCGCAAGGCGACCACCCATTGGGTTTACGAAGAACAATTCCAGCGCCGCTTTCCGCAAGTGAAACTCGACATCAATCAGCTGATTATTGATGACGGCGATGTTCTGACCGCAGGTGGCGCAATGGCCTGGACGGATCTGGGGCTGAAGCTGGTGGACCGCTTCATGGGCTCAGCGGCCATGATTCACACCGCTCGTATTCTGCTGATCGATCCTCCCGGAAGGGAGCAGCGTTACTACAGTGTGTTTTCCCCCAAACTCATGCACGGCGATGCGGCCATCCTGAAACTGCAGCACTGGCTGCAACAAAACGAAGGGAAGGAAACGGAACTGGCCAATATGGCGAGCGTTGCCGGATTGCATGAGCGCACACTGCAGCGACGCTTTCAGAAGGCCACCGGCATGACCCTGTCGGATTATTGCCAGCGCCTGAGAGTTGGTCGCGCCCAGGAGTTGCTGCGCTTCAGCCGTCAGTCAGTAGAAAGCATTGCCTGGGAGGTGGGGTATCAGGACCCGGGATTCTTTCGCAAGGTGTTCGTGCGGATTGTCGGCTTGTCGCCGGGAGAGTACCGGCGCCGTTTTGGTGGTACTGGCCCACCCGGGCCGGTATGAGTACCGCAGAAAAGTGCGTAGGCCATTACCGTATGACTGGAATCATTAACAGCAACACTCTGCAGTTTGTAGTGAGCATCCGGCGAGGTGGTCATCAGCTCCGGCATATGATCGCTGTAGCCACCCACATCCTTGTAGGCGGCCAGTGAGATCGCGCCGAGTTACGCCGGCGAATAAGGTTTCAGTAATCGGTGCATACCCTGTGACTCTCTGTAGGAGCAGTTTTAACCGCGAAGCTCATTCAGGAACGCGAAGCCCATTCGGGAATAAATTCCCTCCTACAGATGTAGGGTGCGCACTGCGCACCGAACATGTGATCAAACGATCATTCACGCAACGCGGCTTACCCAGCCACTTTGCCGCTGATCATAGACTCATCAAACGGCACGCTGTCGACCAGTTCCAGGTCGTAACCTTCCAGCCCGACAAAGCGCCAGTTAGCGCCCAGATGACGAATTTTGCCCGCGCCCAGATCGCGTAAAATCTGCGCGCCGGTGCCGACGTCACTGAATACCTTGTGCGAGGTGCTTGGTTTGGGTTGGGTCAGCTGCGGAGCACGTTGCAGCAGCGCACTGGCGGAGTCTTCACGGTCCAGCAGTACCACAATGCCCTTGCCTTCGGTGGCGACGGCTTCCAGCGCCGACCACAAACTCCAGTTAGAGGGGCCGGTGTAATTAGCGCCAATCAGGTCACGCAGTGGGTCGATGGCATGTACCCGTGCCAGCACAGGTTCATCCGGCTGGATATCCCCCATCACCAATGCAATATGCGCGGCGCTGCTGAGTTTGTCTTCGTAGGTCACCATGGTGAATTCACCGTGCATGGTGGCCAGCTGCTGCTCGCCAACGCGGGTGATGGTGGATTCATTTTCCATGCGGTACTGGATCAGGTCGGCGATGGTGCCGATCTTCAAATCATGCTCGGCGGAAAACGCCAGCAAATCATCGCGGCGGGCCATGGTGCCGTCGGCGTTCATGATTTCAACAATCACACTGGCAGGTTCAAACCCGGCCAATTCGGCCAGATCACAGCCCGCTTCGGTGTGGCCGGCGCGATTCAGTACGCCACCCTGACGGGCGCGCAATGGGAAGATATGGCCAGGCTGCACCAGGTCGGTTGGCCTGGCATCCGCGGCTACCGCAGCCTGAACTGTACGGGCACGATCCGCCGCCGAAATGCCGGTTGTAACGCCTTCGGCGGCCTCGATGGAGACGGTAAAGGCAGTGCCATAGGTGCAACCGTTTTGCGGCACCATGGCGTGCAAACCCAGCTGCTCGCAGCGCTGTTCGCTGAGGGTCAGACAAATCAGCCCACGCGCATGCAATGCCATAAAGTTAATGGCTTCCGGGGTAACGGCTTCCGCCGCCAGAATCAGATCGCCTTCATTTTCACGATCTTCGTCATCCATCAGGATGACCATTTTACCTGCCTGAATGTCGGCAATGATTTCCGGGATGCTATTCATTTTACTGCCCATCACCTTCTCCTCGTGTGATTTTGTATTATGGTATACCAATAACCTTTTGGAGAATACGATGAAAGCCTACTGGATAGCATTTGTTGATATTGACGAGCCGGAACAGTACGCCCGTTACATGGAACAATCCCCGGCGGCACTGCAAAAGTACGGTGCCCGCATCCTTGCCCGAGGCCGGGAAATCACCTGCCTGGAAGGCTTCGACCGCACCCCCGACCGGGCCGTGGTGTTTGAATTCGACAGCTACGACCAGGCGATGGCCTGCTACCACTCGGACGAATACCAACAAGCCCGCCAACACCGCCTTGAAGTCGCCAACGCCCGAATTCTGATTTTGAAGGGCATGTGATTTCCTGACTGACGGACATAAAAAATGGCGCTACGTAAACCGCAGCGCCATTTTGAGGTGGCCCATCAGTTCAATGAACCAACGAGCCGGTGTGGGCAATCAGGATCAAGCTTTGGCTTCTACCGCCGCCGCTTCTGCAGCCGTTTTTAACGCCTCCGGATTCGCAAGGTCATCCTTGCCATAGAACACACCATCGCGTTCATCGCGGAAGCCTTTCACCAGCGCCACACACATCAGCAGCAACACCGCCGAGAAAGGCAAGGCCGCCGCAATGGTGGCCGACTGCAAGGCTTTCAAACCACCGGCCAGCAACAGTACCGCCGCAACCGCACCCAGCAATACACCCCATACCGCACGCAGGCTCAGTGGTGGCTCTTTGGCACCCATCGACAGGATGGTACAGATCACCAGAGTGCCGGAGTCGGCAGAGGTCACAAACCAGGTCACGATCATCAGTGTGGCCAGCAGCGCCATCGGCCAGGTCAGAGCTTCAACACCAATGGCTTCAATGGTGTGGTACAGCGCCATGGTCATGTTGTTGTTCACTGCGTCAACAATGCCACCGGCACCGTACAGTTCGATGTTCAGCGCGGTACCGCCAAAGGCGATGATCCACAGGAAGCCACCCAGAGGTGGGATGATCAGTGCCGACAACAGGAACTCACGGATGGTGCGGCCACGGGAAATACGGGCGATAAACAGACCAACCAGCGGGCCCCAGGACAACCACCAGCCCCAGTAGAAAATGGTCCACCAGCCCTGCCACTGACCTTTCGGGTCCGGATCGGTCCAGAAGCCCATTGGAATCATGTTCCACAAGTAGTCGCCGATGCTGGTCGGCACCAGACCCAACAGGTAGACGGTTGGGCCGGCAATCACAAAGAAGCCGATCAGAATAAGGCTCAGGCGAATGTTCCACACACTCAGAAGACGGATGCCGCGTTGCAAACCACTCATGGTGGACAGTGTGGCAATCACGGTAATACCGGCAATCAGCAGAATCTGGGTGGTTTTCGAGACTTCGATACCAAACAGGTAGTTCAA
Source organism: Oceanobacter kriegii DSM 6294 (assembly GCF_000422845.1). Lineage (GTDB taxonomy): Bacteria > Pseudomonadota > Gammaproteobacteria > Pseudomonadales > Oceanobacteraceae > Oceanobacter > Oceanobacter kriegii. The sequence continues at coordinate 25,140 of NZ_KE383935.1, read as the reverse complement.
GCCCGCATTCATTTGCGAAACGCCCAGACCCAGTGCCGTGGCGGTACCGAACAAGGTGCTGAAAATCGCCAGCAGATCGACCGCATGACCGGCCGGGCCGTAGATTTTGTCACCCAGAATCGGATACAGAGCCGAGCGAATGGTCATCGGCAAACCGCGACGACAGGCAAAGTAGGCAATCATCAAACCAACGATGATGTAGATAGCCCAGCCATGCAGGCCCCAGTGGAACAGGGTAATGCGCAGGGCGACTTGAGCCGCTTCCGGAGTACCGGCGGCGATGCCCGCCATTTCAATAAAGGGGTTGCCCTGGAAGTGGTAGATCGGCTCGGCGATGCTCCAGAACAGAATGCCAACGCCAATGGCGCAGCTGAACAGCATGGAGAACCAGGTGAAGAAACCGAACTCCGGTTTTTCATCGTCGGCGCCCAGCTTGATGTTGCCGTAGCGGCTGAACGCCACCCAGATAGAGAAGAACAGCACCACACTCACCACGGTCACGTAGTACCAGTTCAGTGTGGTTTGAATCCAGCTTTTGACGTCGCTGTAGATCCCGTTGGCAAAATCCACGTTGAGAACGGTAAAGAGTACAAATGCCAGAATCATGGCTTTTGCAGCAATACTCATACCCTTGTGAATGCCAGCGAACATCCCGTTGCTAACTAACATGTTTTTGGGTTGCATCGATCCGTGCTCCCTTTTTATACCGACTGAGCGGCTGTTTGTTTTTTGCATCAGGAACGGCCACCGTAGCGGAGCAGCTGCTCTGAAACTCGTGTTAGCGATGTTGTGTATTATGGTATACCACTCAAAATTTCAGCGACCAACAGGCATTGATCGCTTTGTCATGCGGGTGACCCGTTTGGGTACAATCGTTCAAAACGTCAGCAATTGAACAAGCGCACAAAGAAAGGCAAAAGCGGACAAAACGTCATCGAGTGACGCTGGCAGGGAAAAACCGGGCGGCAGAATTGCCTAGTGTGCAGGTAGCGATGTTGTTGATCTTTTTCAGCACACTGTTTTTGCGACAGTGTGCACCCTTCCCAAGCACAGGCTGTGTCTTGAAGGATTCAGCCTGTGTTTCATGTGTGCCACGTGTTCTGGCGGCTTGATTTCCAGAGGCCTGATTGCTGACAGCCTGACTTATGTCTGGTGATATTGCGGATGCAGTCTGGTGATACTGGCGATGGGCACGAGTGCCCATCCTATGCAGTACGAGATTGATGCTGCAAATGATCTGCTAATCGTCTTGCAGTCGTCCCCAGCCCACTTTCAGGGATGCGGTCAGTTTCGGCACATCAATTGCGCCACCGTCGGCGGTGGTCACGCCGCTGAGCCATTGTTGGATTTGCCCCGGATTGTCGTGCATCCAGATGCGCACCGCGCGTTGCAGCGGCACAAACTCGTTGCTGACCTGATCCATGATGGTTTCTTCCACCGATGCATCAAATTGCAAATTGCGCATCAAGCGGGCGACGTTCTGGCAGCGCTGGTCGAACTCCGGTCGCATATTGGTGGAAACCGACGCCTTGCCCTGTTGCGGGCCAAAGTAATCGTCGCCACCGCCCAAATAGCGAATATCGAAATTCTGATTCATCGGGTGTGGTGACCAGCCCAGAATCACCACCCACTCACCTTTTTTAATTCGTCCCTTCAGCTGGGCCAGCATGATGCGTTCAGAGGTTTCGATCAGCTTGAAGTCGCCCAGCCCAAAGGCATCCTTGTTGATCATGTCGTGGATTTTCTGATGGGCACTGCTGCCCGCTTCGGCACCGTAAATACGGCCTTCGAATTTGTCCTTGTTACGGGCCAGGTCGGCGAGGGTGTGAATGCCTTGATCGTAAACATAGGCAGGCACCGCCAGGGTCATGCGGGCCTGATCCATATTGGTGGCCACCGGTGCAAAGTCACCTTCCTGAATATAGGGCGCCGCCATGCTTTGCTGCGATGGCTGCCAATAGCCCATGAACACATCCAGCTCATCTTGCGACATGGCCTGATAGACGTCGCCAAGGCTGGCAAGGTCTTTCACCTGGGACTGATAGCCGATTCGGTCGAGCAGAATATCGGCAATGGCCGTGACCACTTGCAAGTCGGTCCAGGCCACTTGCCCCAGCCGTACATCGCGGCATTGGCCACTACTGTCTGGTTCAAGGTTGCTGGCTGGTGCGAGCGTTGTCGCTTGAACAGAGGAGGTTCCAACCAAAGGCGTGAGTGCCAAGGTCAGCATCGACGCCTTCAGCATCGAAAAATAGAGAGAGGAATAGCGCATGAAGAGTACCTGTCAGAGTCGAAAAACCCTGCAGCATGCGGTCGTCACTGACCCATTCCGTCCCTGTTCTTTGTTTGCTATCGAGCGTTAGCCGGATCTGGGCTGCAGGCGGTTATGAGCATCATCTACCGCCAGTGGAGGGAAGCTGGTGCCACTAGCGTCAGCCTGTGACGCTGGCGCATGCACTGCATCGATTGACCCGAATGGCGGCTTGCCCTGCGTCTGTAACGGCCATTCAGTAGCTACGAACTTCGGCCACCAGCTTGTAGCCGGAACCCCACTCGGTTTTGATCAGTCTCGGATTGGCCGGGTCGGCTTCCATCTTGCGCCGTAAACGACTGATGGTGTTATCTATCCCCCGTTCGAATGGCAGGCTGTCGCGGCCGCGAACCAGATTCATCAGCTGGGCGCGACTGAGCGCCTGGTTGGGAAACGCCAATAACACTTCCAGCAAGCGTGCTTCGCCGGTCGATAACTTCACCAGCTGTTCCTTGCGCCGGTGACTCAACTCGCCGTGGCGAACATCCAGCTGCCAATCGTCAAACTCATAGCGGTTGGCCAGTGGCGCCACGCCCGCCGGCTCTATCCCCCGTCGCAATACCGCACGAATACGCGCCAGCATTTCACGAGGATGAAAGGGTTTGGCAACGTAGTCATCGGCGCCCATTTCAAGACCAATGATACGGTCCATTTCAGTGGCCATCGCCGACACAATAATCACCGGCAGCTGACGACTGGAACACAGGTGACGGCATACCCCCATCCCGTCCTCTCCAGCCAGCATCACGTCCATCACCACCAGATCCGTTTGATGCTGATCCAACAGTTGTCGCGCTTGTTCGGCGGTGGCGGCCAACAGGATATCGAAGCCGTTAATCACCAGCTGGTCTGCCAGCAGATCCCGGGTGGCTTCGTCGTTATCCAGTACCAGTATGCGTGTTGCTGAAGTCGCCATTGAAACTCTCCACTCGCCGGCCTAAATGTCGCAATTTGTCGCAAGAATGCCACAAATGGCCACACTTTGCGCGTGGGTTGTCGCAAGAGCAGTCATTACTCTAAGGGGACATCTATTTAATCCTGCACGGCTCTGCGCGAGTGTTGCCGTTGTTCAGTGCAAGGCGACGAATGCAGCGGAATGACGAGTCCTTTCCAAGTTCGTCAACACAGCAATGGACAGCGGCAACCCGCGCCCTGCGGGGGCTGCCGGATGATCTCGACTCTTTGTCGCCGACTTTTGACTTGACCCGTCAGGCCTGCAAGTCGGCTTCGTGATTCGAAACCATCCGGTAGTCCAGAGCGAGCACCGGATTAGATAGATGTCCCCTATTACCTGTGGGCTAATTCAGAAGAGGCTGCTTCATGCATAAGGTGTTTTGCGCGCTGCTGTTAACAACGTCAGCCAGTCAGGCAGCCGAACCCGAAAGCCGGCAAGCAGCGCTGATTAAGCCCATCGGGACTGTTTTCACGGAAGATCATGGACGCAAGGGGCGTCGTGCAATCACGGTGGATGCCGGTTACGACAAGGTGGTTGTTACCGGCACTACCGTGATTCTCAGCGGCACCAGCAATGCTGGTTCCTTGTATTGGCATCAGGTTGGTGGGGCGACGGTGACGCTGCTGCAGTTCAGTGGCCAGGTACGGTTTGTCGCGCCCGCAAACAACCAGACGATTGTGTTTGAGTTAACTGCCACGGATGGCGGTAACACCGGTTCCGACCAGGTTGCGATTACCGTTCGCCAGCCCACCGAACCGCAAACGCTCAATCCCGCCTGACCCTGTGACTCTTCCATCACCTGATTTATCGCTGAAGAGTTTGCCGTATGTCACATCCATTCACTATATGGGCACTGGTTGGTTTCTTTCGCAGCTTGCCGTTTCTGTTGGCCACCTTGTTGTGGTTGCTGCCGGGCATCGTGATGGCTGATGCCAGAATAGAGATCGCTGACCTCAGAGGGCCCGACCAACGCTTGAACGTTCTGGTCAACGGCCGCACGGTAACCGTTACCACCACCCTTGATCATGTGCAGTTACGCCATTTCGACGACGACCAGAACGGCCGTTTGAGCAAAGCGGAATTCGAGCAGCACATTGAAGACATCAACGATTATCTGGATTTTCATTTACGGCTGATCTCGCGTTTTGGCCAGCATGTCAAAAGCCATTTTCGGGACCTTGCGGTGGCCGGTTTCGAACAGCTAACCCCCAACGACGATATCAGTCGGGTGCTGCTTTTGCGCCGCTATCAGCTCGATCCCGGCGATGCTCCGCGGGCCTTGATCGTTGCTCTGTTCCCTGGCGGTTTGGGAGATTTGGCCTACCGGGTGCGAAATAACCACGAGTCGTTCAAAGGGGTATTACACAAACAGGATGCTCGCATCATTGCCCTGCAGTCGTCGTTGATGCACCACGCCCCACCCGGCCATCGCCGCGACCGTCTTTGATTTCGGGTTGGCCAACAGGCATAAAAAAGGCCACCCGATTGGGTGGCCAATTCATCATGAAAACATCCGAACAGGGATCAGAACTTCTTGGTGAAGCCCACCAGGAAGCTGCGGCCCGGTTCGTTGTAGGTGTTGGCACCGGCGTTCAGGGAAGTACCTTCACGCTTGATCTCGGTCTTGAACAGGTTCTTGATGGAGAACGTCACGTCCAGATCGTTTGGAGCCATCCAGGTCGCTGCCAGGTTGGTAATGGTGTACGGCATGCGGTCGTCCTGATTCGCCACTTCGCCACCACCAGTGGTGTAGGTCGGGCTTGGCGTACGGCCGTAGTGAACCGCGCTCAGGGTGGACTCAATGCTGTCGGTCAACTGCGCAGTGATGCTGGAGTTGATGGTGTAGTCCGGTACCAGAGACAGCGGCTCGCCGTTGCTCTTGTTCTCGGAGTTCAGCATCACAGTGGCGTTCAGGCTGAAGTCAACAGTGTCACCGAATGGCACCAACAGGTTACCTTCCATACCTTCGATCACGGCTTCCGGGATGTTGCCCCATACGAAGACCTGGGTGTAATCCATCACGCCGTCGTCGCCTTCGCCGATATCAACAGACCACAGCGGTGCTTCACCTTCCGTGCTTACCTTGTTCTTGTAGTCGTTGTGGAAGTAGGTCAGACCCACGTTAAAACCGGACGCCGCCAGGTAGTTGAAACCAATTTCCTTGTTGATGGAGGTTTCGTTTTCCAGATCCGGGTTACCCAGAATGGAACAACCGCCACCGCCGCTTGGGTAATCGGTAGGACAACCACGACCACGGGTGGTGTATACGTAGTTCGGGTTCAACTGGTACAGGTTAGGGGCTTTGAACGCCTTGGACACACCGGCCTGGAAGGTCAGCTCGTCGGTAGCAGCAAACGCCAGGTTCAAGCTTGGAGACCAGTTGTTACCTGTTACGTCGTGGTGGTCAAAACGCAGACCCAGAGTTGCGGTCAGCATGCTGCCCAGCTGCAGGTTGTCTTCCAGGTACACGCCCAGCAGAGTGGCTTCGGTGGCTGGATCACGCTCGGAAGCATCCAGAGTCGTGCCATCCAGATCGGTGCCTTCAGGAACGTTAATGCCGTTCTGGTTGTTAACACCATCGTTGAGGGTTTCGTAACGGGCTTCAGCACCCAGGGTCAGGGTGTGAGTATCAAACGCCAGGTCCCACTCGGATTTGGCGCTGATGTTGTTCATCGCCACCGTGGTCCACTCGTCACTGTTGATCAGGCCTTCGCCGCCCCCAGCATTACCTTCACCCAGACGGGTATTAACAGTACGCTCGAACTGGATGTAGCTGAAGGTTTTACCGAAGTCGTAGCTGCCATGGTGAGTCACACCGGCGGTGGCGCGCTGCATCTTGTTGGTAGTACCACCAATGTTATTGATGGTGTAGTCGTTGCGCTCAACACCCTGGAAGGAGTTATCGCCAGCGTAAATGTTGTTCTGCTTGCTGACGCCGACTTCCACATCCCAGTTGTTGCGCTCGTCCTGCTGGTAGCTCAGGGTGGAGTTGATGTCGATGTTTCTCACACCTTCGCGACCGGCGGCGATGCTGCTGCCTTCGACGGTATCTTCGGCGTTGACGTACTGATCGTCACCGTCGGTCTTGTTGTAGTTCATGTAGGTGCGCAGGGAGGCTTTCTCACTGACCGGGCCAGCCACCAGCACGTTGAAACGACGGGAACCGCCTTCCAGTTTGTTTTGCGGACGCTCCAGCTGGGCAGAAATCTGCGCCATGGATTCGCTTGGTTTCTTGGTGATGATGTTCACCACACCACCGGATGCACCGGAACCGTAACGGGCCGCTGCCGGACCACGGATCACTTCGATGCTTTCGATCATTTCAACCGGCACCCAGTTACTGTCGCCACGGGTGTTACGCTCGCCGGAACGACCCATTTTGACGGAGTTACGGGACATAACCGGCTTGCCGTCGATCAGGATCAGAGTGTTTTCCGGGCCCATGCCACGAATATCAATCTGACGGTTGTTACCGTACTGACCGGTGCTGGAGTTACCGGTCAGGTTAACGCCCGGCATGGTACGAACGATTTCTGAAATATCGTTGGAAACAGGACGACGACGCAGCTCTTCTTCGGTCACTACCGACACACCCTGTGCTTGCTTCAGCTTCTCGGAAGCCGCTTCCACTTTCAGGGTATCCAGCATGATCGGATCTTCAAATCCGTCATCTGCTGCATGTGCATTGATTGCCGTGATTGCGGCGGCCAGGGGAAGCAGTGTTGCAAACACTACAGAACTGCGAGAGCGTGCCATCCAGGACTCCTTTTGAAGTGCTGTAGGTCACAATTTGTCAACTTACAGCAACGAGTGTCATAAAAGTTGGCGCATCTTAACACTCATGTGAAGTATTATGTAAATCATTATCATTTGTATATTTGCTTTCATTAAGAAACGATCAGTTTCCACTAATAGAGCTATCTATTAGCACCATTTTTTGCTAGACAATTCCTGTAATCCGGGCAAAAAAAAGGCCACTCGCAAGGAGTGGCCAATCATCATGAAACACAGCGTTGTGGCTGAGTGTTAATCCCGAAGCAGATCAGAACTTCTTGGTGAAACCTGCCAGGAAGCTACGGCCCGGTTCGTTATAGGTGTTGGCACCGGCGTTCAGGGACGTGCCTTCACGTTTTACCGAGGCGTTCAGCAGGTTTTTCACAGAGAAGGTAACGTCAAAATCGTTCGGTGCCATCCAGGTCATCGCCAGGTTGGTGATGGTGTACGGCGCGCGATCTTCCTGGTTTTCAACTTCATCACCGCTGGTAGTGGTGGTCGCACTTGGCGTACGGCCGTAGTGCACCGCACTCAGAGTGGATTCAACACTGTCGCTCAGCTGAGCAGTGATGCTGCTGTTGATGGTGTAATCCGGTACCAGAGACAGCGGCTCACCAGTGGTCTTGTTTTCGGAATCCAGCATCACGGTGGCGTTCAGACTGAAGTCGATGGTCTCACCCACTGGCACCATCAGGTTACCTTCCATACCTTCAATCACGGCTTCCGGAATGTTGTCCCAACGGAATACCTGGGTGCTGTCAGCAGCATCACCGGTTGAGGCTGCAACCGTGTAAACCGGATCAGTCCCTTCGGTACTGACCTTGTTTTTGTAGTCGTTGTGGAAGTACGTCAGACCGGCGTTGAAGCCAGACGCCGCCAGGTAGTTGAAACCGATTTCCTTGTTGATGGAGGTTTCGTTTTGCAGGTCCGGATTACCCAGAATCGAACAACCGCCACCCAGGCTTGGGTAGTCACTTGGACAACCGTTACCACGAGTCGCATAAACGTAGTTCGGGTTCAGCTGGTACAGGTTAGGCGCTTTGAAGGCCTTGGACACACCGGCCTGGAAGGTCAGTTCGTCAGTGGTGGCCCAGGACAGGTTCAGGCTTGGGGACCAGTTGCTGCCAGTGATGTCGTGGTGGTCATAACGCAGACCCGCGGTGGCGGTCAGACTGTCCAGCAGTTGCAGGTTGTCTTCGACGTAAATACCCAGCAACAGCGCATCGGTTTCCGGATCACGGTCTTCGGCATTCAGCTCGGTATCACCCAGATCAACATCATCTGCCACGCGCGCATCGGTCTGGTTGTTGACGTCGTCGTACATGTTTTCGTAGCGAACTTCCGCACCCAGCGTCAGCGTATGGGTTTCAAAGGCCAGATCCCACTCCGACTTGGCGCTGACGTTTTTCATCTCAACCGTGGTCCACTCGTCGCTGTTGATGGCACCTTCACCGCCACCAGCCGAGCCTTCACCCAAACGCTGGTTAACCGTGCGTTCGTATTGGATGTAGCTGAAGGATTTACCAAAATCGTAGCTGCCATGATGGGTCACGGCGGCGGTGCTGCGGTCCATCTTGTTGGTGGTGCTGCCAATGTTGCTGGTGGTGTAATCGCTGTTTTCCACACCCTGGAAGGAGTTGTCACCAGCGTAGATGTTGTCTTGTTTGCTCAGGGCCACATCAAAGTCGACGCTGTTTTCGTCGTTAACGTGGTAGGTCAGGGTCGATTTCCAGTCGAGGTTGATCACCCCTTCACGACCGGCGGCAATGCTGCTGCCTTCAACGGTATCGTCGGCGTTGACGTACTGATCATCGCCATCGGTCTTGTTGTAGTTGAAGTAAGTGCGCAAGGAGGCGTTGTCGCCCATCGGCGCTGCCATCAGGATGTTCAGACGCTTGCTGGCACCTTCGTCAGAGTTCTGCGGCATTTCGTATTGAGCAGAGATTTGCGCCATGCCGGTATCTGGCTTCTTGGTGATGATGTTGACCACACCACCGGACGCACCGGAACCGTAACGGGCCGCTGCCGGGCCACGAATCACTTCGATGCTTTCGATCATTTCGACCGGTACCCAGTTACTGTCGCCGCGGGTATTGCGCTCACCGGAACGGCCCATCTTGACGGAGTTACGCGACAATACCGGCTTGCCGTCAATCAGGATCAGGGTGTTTTCCGGGCCCATGCCACGAATATCAATCTGACGGTTGTTACCGTACTGACCGGTGCTGGAGTTACCGGTCAGGTTAACGCCCGGCATGGTGCGCACGATCTCGGAAATATCGTTCGATACCGGCCGACGCTTCATGTCTTCTTCAGTGACGACCGACACCCCCTGGGCTTGTTTCAGCTTTTCGGACGCGGCTTCTACTTTCAGGGTATCCAGCATGATGGGGTCGTCATAACCGTCATCTGCTGCATGAGCATTAACCGCTGTAATTGCCGCAGCCAATGGCAACAGGGTTGCCAGAAATACTGAGTGTCGGGAAGGGGCCATTCAAAACTCCTTTATATAATGCAGAGCAAATTAATTCGTCAGAGATATGAGCAAAGGCTCAAAAAAGGAGTCGCAGCGTACCACCGCAAAACATCGAAATAAAAACAATTCGCATTAATTATTATGCTGTTTATTTGCAACATTCCGTTGCTATTAACACGTCATATATTTACAAAACAAAAATTAATAAATATTTGAATCATCAGGTCTTACAACGCATCAAAACGTCAGGCACCGTCAGGGTTTGTGAGGAAAAATCTGCATAGAAACGCTGTTTATCCGTTTTGAAAACAGCCTGAACATGTAGAAATAAATGTAAAAACACACAACAAAGACACTAGCCCAAATACCCTTATAAAAAACAGTGAATAAACAGCTAAAAAAAGACCCATCGAATTTTTAGGAATCCGACATTTAATGACACCGGGATACATATAAAAACACGACCACCACCCCACCCTCAGATTATTTAATCCTGACAATTATCAGAAGAAGAACAGCCACATATACCCTCTATAAATTCCGAACATAAAAAAACCGGCAAATTTGCCGGTTTTATTTCGATGCGAGCTTATCGCTATTGCGTTATGCCAACCACTTCTGCCCCAAGCGTCCGAGGCAGCCAAAGCGCCAGCTCTGTTTGAACAGGGCCGGAGCGTAAGTCAGCATCATGGCAACCAGAACAGCCGCCAGATGCAGCAATCCAACCCAGATCAGAATCGCCACGTGGTCCTGGCGGAACTGATAGCAAAGCCACAGCCCCAGTGCCAGATAACCGTACCCCACCAAATGCAGCCAGTTACGGGCTGCCTTGCTCGGGAAGCCTTTGCCAAACACCACTTTGTAGAACGAGCGGGTCGATACCGCGAAGTGCACAAAACCCAGCACCAGCACCAAAATCGTCAGCACAATCATGCCTGGCCCTCCTTCAATTGTGGTTTCGCAGGCTTGCTGTCCTTGCGCTTGCCACGTTGTGGCTGTTTGGCTTTCTTGCGTTGGTGCAGCACCGCCGTGGTCAGGCCCGCCGCCGTAAACCAGGCCACCAGGTCAAAGCTCAGGCGCATCCAGTCACCACCGCCAACGGCACCAATGAAGCCTACCGGCGAGGTCATAAAGTCGAGCACTGGCAGCAACAGGAACATGGCTGCTGCAATCGACAACTGAATCAACCAGCCTTGTTTCTGACGCAGGACCGCAGCGTGCAGCAAGCACAGGCCCCAGGCTGCAAAGAAACAGTAGATTTCGGCATCGCGGCGCTCGGCCATTTCGACCGGCAGCAAGCGATTAGCCCAGAAGTACGTTGCCAGCGCTACAAACAAGCCGGCAACACCCGCCAGGTTCAAGGCACTGACCAGCTCAAAGCCCTTGTTTCCGGCTTGCTGACGCTCACGCTTGATGCTCCACAACAGCGCGCCACTGCCCACCATCACAGTGCCCAGCACGCCCGAGAAGAAGAACATCCAGCGCACAAAAATATCGGCAAATTTGGCTTCGTGCAGAATCTTGAACATGCCGCGCAAGGCACCCAGCACCGAGTCGGCTTCCGGGGTCGCGGTTTCTTCAACCACGTTGCCGCTGGCGTCGAAGGTCATCGATGGCACACCCCATTTACCATTGTTCAGCTTGGTACGATGGGCTGGCTGCAAGGTAACCTGAGCGTCCTCGGTCATCGGCTTGCTGATGGAAATGTTGTAGCTTGGTTGTTGCCAACGTTGTTCAGCAACCGCCAGCATGGCACGCAAGTCGAGTTCAACCGCTTCACGCTGAACCGCCTGACGACGCTGGCCGCGTTCTCCACGAGGGCCTTCACCTTCTGCACGGGCACCACGTCCTGCGCGAATACCGTCACCGGAGGCACCGTTACCAGCGGCTTCACCTCGGCCAACGCGTTGTTGGCCACGTTCGCCGGCACCGTCAGCCATTGGTTGGCGGCCCTGACGACCTGTGCTGGCCACTTCGTTGAGTGCTGCCATATCGGCATGGCCACCTTGCTTGCCACGTCCTTCAGGGTTTTGACCATTCACTGCACCTTCACGCATAGCCATCTGCCCACCATGTTCAGCACCTCCACGCTCAGCACCTCCACGCTCAGCACCTCCACGCTCAGCACCTCCACGCTCAGCACCACCGCGCTCGGCACCCGCTTGTGGGCCACCTGGTTGTTCCATCGGTGCACGGCCCTGGCCTCCTTGACCGCCTTGTCCACCGCCGCCGCCACCGTGACCACCGCCCTGCCAGAACAGCAAGGTACCCGCCAGCAGGATCAATCCAGAGAAGGTAATCATGATATGGAATGGCAGCGCCAGAACACTGCCCACCACGTGCGCGTCGACCCAGGAAGCGGTTTTCTTGCCCGGACGGAAGGTGAAGAAATCAGCAAAAATCTTACGGTGCATGATGATGCCGCTGATGATGGCAATGAACATCAGCATGGTCGCGGCACCCACAATGGTACGAGCGATGTCACGAGGAATGGCCCACAACTCGAAGTGGAAGCGGTAGAGGAAATCGCCGCCAGCGGTTTCCCGGCCTTCAATAGGCTGACCTGTACCAGCGTCCAGTTCTTCACGCGGCCCACGACGACGCTGCTGTTCTTCGCCTTCGCCCAGCCAGCTCAGGCCCAGGGTACGGCTACGATCGTCCGGCAGGTTAATGCTCCAGCTTTGGGCAAAAGGTGCCACGCTTTGCAGCCGCTCGACCGCCACATCCAGCGTGTGCTCGGAGGGTACCGAGGCGTGCTGTTCCGGTGTCATCCAGTGGGTGATTTCGTCTTTGAAAAACGCTGTGGTGCCGGTCAGGAAGATGGCAAACAGCAACCAGATAACAATCAGACTGCTCCAGGTATGGAGCCAGGTCATGGATTTACGCAGTCCTCCTTTCACAGAGCACCTCCAAGGGCGTACCAGATTTCCCACACCACGCCATTGGCGATGATCATTCCGAGAATGGCTTTTTTATGGGAGGCGATGGAAAACATCACAATCACCAGCACCAGATACACCAGAAAAAATACCATGCTGTTAAAGGTCTGGGCTTCGCGGTCGGTCAGCTCCATGGCTTGCCCCAACAGCAAGCAAATCACAACTGACAGGGCATAGCCCCCAACCGCGGCCGCCAGTACCCGTCCGCTTAACAGCACCTTGTCCATTGCCAAGGTCATAACCATCCCCTTTCCTGTTCAACACGTCCGGCAGCGGCCGGAAAGCGCGCAAAAATAAAACACAATACAAGTAAGAACAATTCACATTCAGTGAATGTCAGGCGTTTTTATTCATAGAAACACAGGGTTTCCTGATTGATCCTGACGCTTGAATAACAAAGCGGGCCCCCAGACCCAACTTGGTACGGTCAAGAATGGCAAGACACAGGTAAAGAAAGAGTTAAAGAGAGGATTAAAATGCGAAGAATCCGCGTGAAAATTCAAGCAATGTGCTATGCCGCAGTGCGGCATAGCACGGTCGAATAGTGGGCCTCTACACCTTACCCAACCGGAAAGACTGAGCCAGTGCCCGATACTTTTCGGCTTCTTCTTCCAGCCGGAAGAAGAGTTCAAAGTCGGTGTCGTATGAGGGTTGCAGGGCATTCGCGCTGAGCAACTTTGAATAGTCGCGCGCAGACACCGTGAATTCCACTGCGGTTTTCAGCTCGCTGTAAATCGCGTCGGGGACCTGCTGGTGTACAAACCAGCCGTACCAACCGCCGACGTCCATGTCGTCGATGCCTTGCTCGCGGCATGTCGGAACATGATCCCAATCGCCATAGCGAGTCCGGGATGTGGTCGCCAAGACCCGCAAGGTATCGTTTTCATACAAGTCCAGACGAGTCCCGCCAATCACCATACCGGCAGCCAGTACCCCGTCGAGCATGTCCTCGACCATCATGGCGGTTTCACGGTACGGCTGTGGCCGAATGGCCGGTTGTTTGGCGCGGGCAAAAATCAACTGGGCAAAGTGCCCGGGAGAACCGTACTGGGTGAAGCCCATGGAGGCGTATTCCGGGTTGTCTCGCACCCAGTCGATGTAGTCGTCAATGGTTTCAACCGAGTCGTCCACCACCGGACCGACGGTGAAAAACAGCGTGTATTCGGACATGATGGCCAGCGGTTTGAAGTCGGTTTGCGCATAAGGCAACTCACGATACAGCGCCGGGAATGAGTTAAACGTAGGTGAATGCACCTCCAGAATGGTGGTGCCATCGGCCGGTGCGTATTTGGCATTAAGGGTCGCCCGAATGGTGTTATCCCCCGGCATGCTGACGTGCTGATATTCGATCGGGGGATAGAACTTCTGCATCTGCTCAGCACCGGCATGAGCCAGCCGCGATGCCAGGCTTTCTTCACCAAAGGCGGTCAAAATGCGACCCGAAGGTTTGCCGCTGGGTGCCACTCCAAACTTGCGTTCCCAGCCCGGCTGCAGTGCCTGACTGCCCTCCTCGGCATAACTCCACAGCGGCAGACTGGCTGCTGCCAGACCACCCAGCCCCTGCTTGAGCAAACGTCGACGACTGATCGTCATAGGACTATCCCTCCAGATCCGTCAGCAGGATGCTCCACACGTGGCGGGCCACTCGCTGCCAAACAGATACCGCATCTACCTGAATGTTTATTTTTCCGGTCAGCGACAAATCCGCTGGCCAATCGCTGCCGGCCGCCGTCAAGCGGCCAATGTGCAACGCCTGCACCGGAACCTGAGCTCCGTCGGCGTTTTGGTAGGCCGCTACCGGGCCACCAAAATTAGAGCTGAGTTGCAGCTCCGCAAGGGATTCCACCGCAGCAGCATCCACCTGCTGCAGGCTGGCTGCCAGCGGCGGTAATTCAGGGTCGTTGGCAATAAACAGCCCTTCGACGCCGTCACGCAGCCGACTCATGTAGTTTTCCGGCACATAGGCCAACACTTCCACCACCGCCGGATTCTTGATTTCCAGCAGCTCGCTGTCTTTTGCCAGCCAGTCACCCGGCTTCAGTTGCAATGGCAGGTTTTCAACCCGTCCCGCCGCCGTGGCAACCACCCGCAAGGCCCGCATCTGGTTCTGGATGGCCTCAATCTCGACACTGGCCTGCTGGATTTGCTCGTTCAGCACCTGCCACTCGACCCGGTCCAGATCGGTTGCGGAGGCCCGGTGCATGCGCCGACGAATCAACTCGCCGTCCAGTCGAGCAGTTCTGAGCTGGTGCTCAAGCGCTGGCGACTCCAGTGTCAGCAACAGCTGACCGGCTTCTACCCACTCACCATTGGCGACCCGCAACGACGTGACCCGACTGTCGTGGGGCACCAGAAAACGATGCTGCAATTCGTAGCGTGCAACGGCCGGTGCCACCAGCCGATCGTCCAGCGGCATAAAGATGCCCGCCAGAAAAGCTCCGAACAGCCCCAGCAGAATCACTTTGCGGCGAATCGACATGGCCCGGCGCTGCTGCCAACCGGACCCTGTCAGACGAGCCAGCGGCATGATCAAAAATTTCACAGCAATCGCTCCCCAGGCCAACAGGCCCAACCAAACCGCAATAAATTCATAAATCAGGTACCCCAGACTCGACATCACCAGCATCAGGTAAAGCCAGACACCACAGCCGTACAGCAACATCCAGCGCTTGTCCGGATCGTCAGTGGCATCGGGCACACTGGCCATGGCCTTGTGGCCCAAAAACAGACTGGCGACGCGCCAGCGCAGCAGTTCCAGAGAGCGGGTTTGCAGGTTTTCCTTGCCCCACCAGTCGGCCAAAAAGTAGTAGCCGTCAAAACGCGACAAGGGGTTCATATTGATCAGCAAGGACGTCGCCAAACTGGTGGTAGCCAGCACAAACGCCAGACTGCGCATCACGCCGTCCGGTAGTACCGCCCAGGCCAGCAAGGCCATGCCTGCCACCATGGTTTCAGCGTACACGCCACCGGCGGCCACCATCATGCGTTTGCGACGGCTGCGAATTCGGGCCACACCATCCAGTTCGGTGTAGGCCATCGGGAAGCCAAAGATAAACGCCACCCCGATCTTGCCGGGCGGTGCCCCGCTGCGCATGGCGGCCAGCGCATGACCCATTTCGTGCACCAGCTTCAGCACAACCAGAGCCAACAAATACGCCAGCAGGCCCAGCCAATTAAAAAAGTAGGAGAAGGTGTCGAGAAACTCCTGCCACTGTTCAGAAATCAACAACAGTGCGACCAGTGTCAGAATCTTCCAACCCAGCATGTACACCCGCCACTGGCGCTTGTGCCAGCTGGCAAACGGCGCCAAAAACGGTTTCGGGTCCCACAGCGGGATGTACACCGCCGGGGACACCGGTGTTGGCTCCGCCGGGCGGTGATCCACCAGCAAGCCGTTATCGACCAGGAACTCTTCCAGGCTTTGCAAGCGGTTGCGGGCATCGTCGTAGCCTTCGTTTTCCAGCGCCCGAATGACGGAGTCACGGGTCATATCGCCGAAATAACGCAATAACTGCACATCGAGTTCAGAAACGATAAAAAATCGATTATTCAGTGGATCGAACAAGTGCCAGCGTCGACTGCCGTCACGAGCGGCCGGAGCAGCTTCCAGACGCAGCTCCTGGCGCAGTGGCGGCAAGGGTTCAAAGTCACGCGGGTCCTGTTGCGACGCGGCTTGCCGGGTCGCTCCCTGCAAGCCTTCGGTCAGGCTGAAGCTGGTTGCCATAGCTCACCACCCGATCTGCTGACGCAGCAGTTGCAAAGGGTGGCGTACCAACTGATAAATCAGAGGTACCCGCTCGCCGGTTAAATGCGCGGTTCCCTGACTGCCCAGTCGCGGTAAGGGAGCATCGGCCTGCAAACGCGATTGATCCAGCTCAGCCATCAGCCGATACACCATACCGCCAGCGTCCGACACCACCGGGCTGTAGCTGATGACCGTCAGCTTGGCGGGTAAGCCGCCATTGAGGCTGTCGTTCAACAACACCCGCACCGATTGTCCGGTACTGACCTGCACCGCAGACGAGGTTGGCAGGTCAATGGCGAAGCGAATCTTCTTACCTGTCGCAACCTGCAGGATTTCTTCCCCAACCATCACGCTTTTGCCTTCCCAATCCCGACGAGAGGAGTACATCACCATGCCGTCCATCGGCGCGTAGATACGGGCTTGTTTGAACTTGGCTTCGGTATAGCGCGCCTTTTCTTCCGCCAGCAGGTACTCGGCCTGTCGAATCGGCAACAGATAAGCAGCGTCCTGACTGGAGAAGGCTTCAACGTTGACTTGCTCGGCCCGGGCTTTGGCAATAGCCCGCTCCTGCCGTGCCAGACTGGCGCTGCTGCGCAGCTCCAGGTCTTCAAATTCCAGCAACAGGTCACCGGCTTTTACCGTCTCATTGGGGGCCACGTTCATACGGCGGATGACCCCATTAAGCGGCGACTTCAGCTGCCAGCCATCGGCGGGCAATACGGTGACGGGCGCCAGTACCGACAGATGCACCGGAATGCAGGCAACCGCGATGGCAAACAGCAACAAACCACGTCGCCACCAACGGCTCGAACTGCCGCCACTGCCAAAATGACGACGGCCGGACACCGCCGTCAGCGCGTGTCCGTAGACGTCAGACAGTCGTTCGATAAGGGCCTTCTGCTGCTCATTGAATGGGGTTTCCCGCAGAAACAGCACCAGCAGGGTGTTGGGGTTCTCGGCATCGCCCAGACAGGTCAGGCAGCCATAAGGAAAGGGATATTCAGAGACGCCCTTCTGGTCACCTTCGAGAGTAAATTCAAGCCGGCTTTCATCGGTTCCCCGGAGATCCCAGCTCTCTTTCACCAGATGTTCTACCGTGCTGACCAGCTCCGAACTGGAATCCACACTGCGGACATCGGAGGCGCGTTCCACATGCCAGCCGCGACCGGATGGCCGCAGAAGCATGACCTGATTGCAGTCCAACACAGAGCGCGACTGGTTCAGCAGATGCCCGAGCAAGTCGTCACGGGTGCTTTGCTGACGTACATCGGCTTCGAAGGCCAGCAGTTTCATTGCCGACATCGCCGCCTGATTTGCCGCTGGGCGGGCGCTGTTGTCGCTGGCACCTGTATTCATGTTTCCCATGCCTCACTCCCCCGCCGCTGGCGGCTGCCTCAATGCAGCGGTTTCCTGTAAATCGAAGGTTGCCGTGCCGCTCATACCCGGCAATTCCGTGCTGGCAAACGCCCCCTGAATACGGCCAATAACCTTGACGGTTTTACTGATGGGATCGACTTCCGGCAGGCTGCGCACCACCTTGCCTTTAAGAACCGTACCGGTTTCGTCGACGGTGAACTCAAACTCAGGCGACTTCAGCACATCAGGCAGTCGTACCGAGTCGATGATGAGTTCAATTTCCAGCCGGCGAGTATCAACGATCTCAATCAATGGCTGGTTCGGAGCTGCCAGTTCGTAAGGCATGATCAGCCATTTTTGAACGCGTCCGGAGTACGGCGCTCGCACTTCGCAGTGGTTGGCCTGAATTTGCAGTGCCTCCTGTTCGGAGATTCCCTGACGATAGGCAGACTCCGCTTCCAATAGCTCGTAGGAACCAATCGACTGGAAGTTGGCCAGTTCCTGCGAGATCAGCATGCGGTTGCGCAGCACTTCGGCGGCTTCGGTTGCCGCCTTCAGGCGGGCCTCCGGCAAGGCGCAGTCAAACACCACCAGCAAGTCGCCCTTGGAAAAGGGTTTACCTTCGCGGTAAGGAACATTCAGTACCTGGCTGTTGATTTGCGCCGACAGGGTCGACGAACGGGTGGAGCGCAGTACGCCCCGTGTGACGTTACCCACAAATGGATTTCGCTGCTGTTCGAAGTCGTACAGATAGGGCCGTAATGGCTCTACCAGACCACCGTCTTGCAGTACCCGATCGGCCTGCACGGCCAGCGGCACCAGCAACATCAGTAGCGCTAACACGTGTTTCATCAGTTGTCTCCATTCTGGAATTGCAGTCGACGGCGATCAAATGACACGTCGCTGTCGTTACCTTGCTTGAGCGATTCATCACGAGCCGCGTCATCGTCGGTCTCATCTTCTATATCGGCATCCGGGTCAGTAACTGAATCCGGTTGTTCGGCGTTTTCGCCCAGAAAAGCCTGTAACCGCTTTTGGAATTCTGCGTCGCTGAGGTTGCCCTGCCCGCCGACGGCGCTCATGGAGGCGCTGTTTTCCGCTTCTATCTGTTCATCCAACTGCGGGATGCGTTTGGGAGGCTCTGGCAGGGTGATGGCCTGCTCGGTCCAGTGGTCTTCCAGCCGCGCGGCCAGGTCAGTGACGCTTTCGCCGCTGTTTGGATCAAAGGCAAAGTTATCCAGACCCATGGAGGCATAGAGGTTGGCGTAGGCGTTTTGCAAGTCAGCGAAGGCCGCGTCGTATTCCACTTCGGTCAGAATGCTGGTCATGTATTCCTTCACCAGATCCTGTTGACCCAGAAAGCCGACGTTGGCCTGGGATTGGCTCAGCTGCAGGATGCGCGACTGCACTTCGTGCTTCAGGCGAATGGTGCGCAGCTCATGACTCATGCGAATAAAGCGGGCCCGTGCCACATGAATCTGGGTCATGATGGCCATCACCAGTGAGTTCTCACGGGCCAGCAGCAAATTGCCCTCGCCTTTGGCCGCATCGCGTTCCGATGGATAGCGGAACAGCGACATCAGATCCCAGGACACACGGGCGCTGTAGCTTTGCCATTGGTTGTTGTACAGGAACGGGTTGCTGTCGTAGTTCAGGCCGAATACCGAGGTGAAGCTGGGCAAGGCTTTCACCAATGCCAGCTGCTGTTCTTTTTCGTTGATTCGACGGCGCAGAAAGGATTCGGCCAGCTCCGAGCGGTATCTGAGGCCAATCAGCACCATTTGGGTGGCAGAACCGGGCAGGTCGGGGGCCACTTCGCTGCGGCTTGGTAATTCCAGTGAAAAGCGTTCGTTGGGAGACAGGTTCATCAGGGCCGCCAGCTGACGCTTGGACAGCAGCAGTTCCCGTTGCAGTTTTTGTACGTTGGCCTGGATTTGCAGCAATTCGCGTTGATACGCCAGCACCACCAGCGGTGACACCCGTCCACGCTGTTCCAGCTCCTGGGCTTTACCCAACGCCTGAATGGCATCGGCTTCCAGCTTCAACAGACGCTGTTGGGTCCGCTCGGCCGAGACCGCACGCCAGTATGACGTACGGACATCTTCCAGAATGCGGTTAATCACCTTACGCCGTTGCTGACGGGCAATGGTGAGTTCGTCTTCCGCTTGCTGGGATTGAATGTAGGCAAAGCCAAAATCCAGCAAGCTCCAGCTGGCCGTCAGATCGGCGGTGTAACCTTGCTGCGGGCTGGAAAACGAGGGTTCGAGCGATTCCGTACCGGTACGCAGGGATTCCGAGCTGGACGCCGCCTTGTTGCTACGGCCACCCCACTGGGCATTACCCTGAATGATTGGCAGCATGCCAAGCCGTACCGACTCCATTTGCTCGGTTCGATACAGCATGGATGCTTCTTCGATCTTTTCATCGAGGTTGTATTTGAGTGCCCGCGCCATGGCTTCGTACAAGCCAATGGCGCCTTCGACCGGTTCCTGTTTGGCAATGATTGCATCAACCCGGTCGTAGGCTTCCAATGCCTGCTGACCGTAGTCGATCTCAGGCATTTTGGTTGCACAGCCCGCCAGCATCAGGACTGATGTGGTAAGCAGTATTCCAGTGGTCGGCCGCAAAGCAGCACCCCTTCCCTGTGTCAGGGTTTAACTCAGAATTTTATAGATTCGTTCCATAGCCTCTCGGGTTTGGTTATCGGCGGTTTCCAACTGGCGTCCCAGTGGCGCTTTGGCCAACTGTTCCGACGGTGTACCGCGCTGCTCAATGGTTTCTGCGGCATCCGTATCACTGATGCCTGCAACGTCTTCCGTGACATCCAGCGGCGTACGGGCACTTTCATTCAAGTCGCCCACGGCCTGCTGCATGATGTTGTTATCTGTGGCTCCCAGCTCAACCGTTTGAGTATCACCATTCCCCAGGCTGGCCACCAAAGCGGCAGTCGGAGAACCACTGCTGAGGTCGGCCAAACCGTTCAGACGTTTCACGCCGTCAACGGCCTGTAGTAATACTTCAGAATAGTCGTCCAATTGCAGTTCAACCTGTTCTGCCGCTTCCGGGACAGGAATGTCACTGTCTGAATCTTGAGCCTCTGTGACAAACGCAGGACCATCAATGTCGACCGGGATCGTGCCGGTAACGGTGGTTTCGCCATCGGTCACAGTGAACTCAATGATGCCTTCACCGCTGCTGTCAGGATCGGGGGTGAAAATGATGGTGTTGTCGTCGGTAATCTCGACGGTACCCTGGTCAGACGTGGCCGATTCGAGCGTCAGTTCGTCGCCATCCGGGTCGGATACAATCGTGATCGGATCGATCTCGATTGGCTCGGCAGCCACCACTTCCACAACATCAGGATTGTTGTCGACAACCGGTGCATCGTTGACCGGGGTGACATCCACCACGATGGTGGTGGTTGTCTGGCCACCTTCGTCATCGGTGATTACCAGCTCGATGGTATCGGTGCCGGTGAAATCCTCAGGTGGTGTGTAAGTGATGGTGCCGTCTTCAGACACCTCTGCGGTTCCGGCACCTGCGGTGACTTCCTCAATACGCGGAGTGGTGCCGTCCGGATCAGAGATTTGATCGGTAATGTCGATCTCAACCTGGGTGTCTTCCTCCACCGACACATTATCGAGATCCGCAACAACCGGATTGTCGTTTACACCTTCCACAATCACGGTGATGGTTTCGGTAATGGTGCCCCCATTGCCGTCATCAACGGTGTAAGTGATGGTGTCTTCACCAACGAAGTCCGGATTTGGCGTGTAAGTGGCTACGCCGTTGTCATCTACCGTGACCGTACCGTTCAGCGCATCTGCCGCGTCTACGGTCAGAACATCACCGTCGGCATCCGTAATGCCATCCAACAGGTCGATAGCCGCCGGAGTGTCTTCCGTCACGGTTTCGGTGCGGCCGCTGGTGCTGCTGGTTGGCGCATCGTTTTCAGCGGTGACGGTGACTGTAATGGTTTCAGTAGTGGTACCGCCGCTACCGTCACTCACGGTGTAGGTGATGGTATCCGTGCCGTTGAAGTCCGGGTTTGGCGTGTAGGTGGCAACGCCGTTGTCATCTACCGTGACCGTACCGTTCAGCGCATCTGCCGCGTCTACGGTCAGAACATCACCGTCGGCATCCGTAATGCCATCCAACAGGTCGATAGCCGCCGGAGTGTCTTCCGTCACGGTTTCGGTGCGGCCGCTGGTGCTGCTGGTTGGCGCATCGTTTTCAGCGGTGACGGTGACTGTAATGGTTTCAGTAGTGGTACCGCCGCTACCGTCACTCACGGTGTAGGTGATGGTATCCGTGCCGTTGAAGTCCAGGTTTGGCGTGTAGGTGGCAACGCCGTTGTCATCCACCGTGACCGTGCCGTTCAGGGCATCTGCAGTGTCCACGGTCAGGGCATCACCGTCGGCATCCGTAATGCCATCCAGCAGATCAATAGCCGCCGGAGTATCTTCCGTTACGGTTTCCGTGCGACCGCTGGTGCTGTTGGTTGGGGCATCGTTTTCAGCGGTGACGGTAACCGTGATGGTTTCCGTCGTGGTGCCGCCATTACCGTCACTCACGGTGTAAGTGATGGTGTCGGTGCCGTTGAAGTCCGGGTTCGGCGTGTAGGTGGCTACGCCATTGTCATCTACCGTGACCGTGCCGTTCAGCGCATCTGCAGCGTCTACGGTCAGGGCATCGCCGTCGGCATCCGTAATGCCATCCAGCAGATCAATAGCCGCAGGGGTGTCTTCCGTTACGGTCTCAGTGCGACCGCTGGTGCTGTTGGTTGGGGCATCGTTTTCAGCGGTGACGGTAACCGTGATGGTTTCCGTCGTGGTACCGCCGTTACCGTCACTCACGGTGTAGGTGATGGTGTCGGTGCCATTAAAGTCCGGATTCGGGGTGTAGGTTGCTACGCCATTGTCATCCACCGTAACCGTGCCGTTCAGCGCATCTGCCGCGTCTAAGGTCAGGGCATCACCGTCGGCATCCGTAATGCCATCCAGCAGATCAATAGCCGCTGGGGTGTCTTCCGTTACGGTTTCCGTACGGCCACTGGTGCTGTTGGTTGGGGCATCGTTTTCAGCAGTAACCGTTACCGTGATGGTTTCCGTCGTGGTGCCGCCGTTACCGTCACTCACGGTGTAGGTGATGGTATCGGTGCCGTTGAAGTCCGGATTCGGCGTATAGGTCGCAACGCCGTTGGCATCGACGGTGATGGTACCGTTAAGAGCCGAGGCGGAGTCGACGGTAACAGTGTCGCCATCTACATCGGCAGAGCCGGCCAGCAGATCAATAGACGCCGGGGTATCTTCAGCGGTTGTTTCAGTTCGGCCACTTGGCGTAGTCGGAGCGTCGTTTTCAGCAGTGACAGTGACTGTAATCGTCTCGGTTACCGTACCGCCATTACCGTCACTCAAGGTGTAGGTGATGGTGTCGGTGCCATTGAAGTCGGAATTTGGCGTGTAGGTAGCAACACCGTTGGCATCCACGGATACCGTGCCGTTCAGGGCAGAAGCTGAGTCGACAGTGACCGTATCGCCATCTGCATCATTGCTACCCGCCAGCAGATCAATGCTCGCAGGAGTATCTTCAGCAGTAGTTTCAGTACG
>NZ_KE383935.1:0-1655 GCF_000422845.1 Oceanobacter kriegii DSM 6294 | reverse complement strand
GCTGAGTCGACAGTGACCGTATCGCCATCTGCATCATTGCTACCCGCCAGCAGATCAATGCTCGCAGGAGTATCTTCAGCAGTAGTTTCAGTACGACCGCTTGGAGTAGTTGGCGCTTCGTTATCACCAGTAACCGTTACTGTGATGGTTTCCGTCACGGTGCCGCCATTACCGTCACTCAAGGTGTAAGTGATGGTATCGGTACCGTTGAAGTCCGGGTTCGGCGTGTAAGTGGCAACGCCGTTAGCGTCGACGGTGATAGTGCCGTTCAGAGCGGATGCTGAATCGACAGTGACCGTATCACCATCCACATCAGCAGAACCTGACAGAAGATCAATGCTTACAGGGGTATCTTCTGCGGTGGTTTCAGTGCGACCGCTTGGCGTGGTCGGTGCGTCGTTCTCAGCGGTTACAGTGACAGTAATCGTCTCGGTAACCGTGCCGCCATTACCGTCGCTCAAGGTGTAAGTGATGGTATCGGTGCCGTTGAAATCAGCGTTCGGTGTGTAGGTAGCAACGCCGTTAGCGTCCACGGATACCGTACCGTTCAGCGCGGATGCAGAGTCCACGGTAACCGTATCGCCATCCACATCAGCAGAGCCTGCCAGCAGATCAATGCTCGCTGGAGTGTCTTCAGCCGTAGTTTCAGTACGACCGCTTGGAGTCGTTGGTGCATCGTTTTCGGCTGTGACGGTTACCGTGATGGTTTCAGTTACCGTGCCGCCATTACCGTCACTCAGCGTGTAGGTGATGGTATCGGTACCGTTGAAATCAGCGTTCGGTGTGTAAGTCGCTACGCCGTTAGCGTCGACGGTGATCGTGCCGTTCAGAGCGGATGCGGAGTCGACGGTAACCGTATCGCCATCCGCATCAGCAGAACCGGCCAGCAGATCAATGGAAGCTGGGGTGTCTTCCGCGGTGGTTTCAGTACGGCCGCTTGGCGTTGTCGGTGCGTCGTTTTCAGCAGTAACGGTGACTGTAATGGTTTCAGTTACCGTGCCACCGTTACCATCGCTCAGTGTGTAGGTGATGGTATCGGTGCCGTTGAAGTCCTGGTTCGGCGTATAGGTAGCAACGCCGTTAGCGTCCACGGTGATCGTGCCGTTCAGAGCGGATGCGCTATCCACAACCACGGTATCGCCATCGACGTCAGCTGAACCGGCCAGCAGATCAATAGACGCAGGGGTATCTTCAGCGGTGGTTTCAGTGCGACCACTTGGAGTGGTTGGTGCGTCGTTTTCAGCAGTAACGGTGACTGTAATCGTCTCAGTCACGGTTCCGCCATTACCGTCACTCAGCGTGTAGGTGATGGTGTCGGTGCCGTTGAAATCAGCGTTCGGTGTGTAAGTCGCTACGCCGTTGGCGTCGACGGTGATCGTGCCGTTCAGGGCAGAGGCTGAGTCGACAGTGACCGTATCGCCATCTGCATCATTGCTGCCTGCCAGCAAATCAATAGATGCTGGGGTATCCTCCGCCGTAGTTTCAGTACGACCGTTTGGCGTGGTTGGCGCATCGTTTTCAGCAGTAACGGTGACTGTAATCGTCTCAGTCACGGTACCGCCATTACCGTCACTCAAGGTGTAGGTAATGGTGTCGGTGCCGTTGAAGTCCGCATTTGGCGTGTAGGTTGCGACGCCGTTAGCGTCCACGGTAAC
>NZ_KE383934.1:145665-184871 GCF_000422845.1 Oceanobacter kriegii DSM 6294 | reverse complement strand
CGTTTCAGCTTGCGAAGCTCACTGGATTCCTCGGGTTTCGATGCTGTTTTCTTTGCTTTGCTCACGTTCGTCTTCACTACGTTTGATGGTTTCCGAGAGGGCTTTAGCTGACCTTCCCGATATTCTTTTCGCCATCGTGACAGCATGAACGGGTGAATGTCCAAACGCTCTGCAACTTGCTGCACTTGAACATCATCTTCAAGACTCATCTCAACTGCCGAGCGTTTGAATTCGAGCGAGTATTGCTTTGTCTTTTTCTGGTTTTTGTAGGCTGGCATAGAGCACCTTTTCGAAGTTAAAAAGGTGTCCGGTAAAACGGGGGAGGATCACGCGTCCGACTGCCTTTACTTGTTAGATGATTCTTGCTTAGCCAAAGCAACTAGATTCAATGTTTTGTACCTATCAGTGACACGAATAGGGTAAGTACCATAAACATGTTTTATAAATGAATCCCAATACAGGTTTTTCGTGTCGCTGATTACATCATCTATAATTTTTCGCTCTTCTTCACTAAGGCCTTTTTCGAAATCAGCGTTATTTTTTATTTTAAAAATAGTTTTTTCATCCCCATACATCGTTGATGTTGAGACTATATTGAATCTAGGGTCTTTTAACGCAGAATCAACAACAGCTTCAACATATGGTCCGTAATTATGAAAATACCATTCGATTTTGGTTATCTGCTTCTTGTTTTTCTGGGCGGACTTCCAGTCAGCCAAGTAAACAAGTTTAGTTACCCTTGCTTTAGATAATTCATCTTTGTGCGGATATCTTGCACATATATAGGCGGTAACATCTTTAATTCTAGCCATTTTCCAAATCTCCATCAGGGTTCAGAATCTCGTCTAGCTTTCCTTTGTGAAGGATATATTTGGCGATATCCCCATTTTCCTGAGAAATGAGACTTTCAAGCCGTTGCCGGCTGAATTTATCAGGCTCTGTGCTCTCTAAAACGATAACAGCCATTTTGGTTCTGTCAGGGCCTCGAACAGCCATCGCAAAATAATCTCTAGTAGGCATCCTAGTATGAGAACTAGGTAATTTGGCACCGTGTTGAGCTAACTCTCTTTCAAGCTGTTGATTATAGCTCTGCGTAGAAAAACCATGCTGTAATGATATATGTGCGACACCATCATTTAGCCAAGCCGCACCGACAATACCCTCATCATCTGGAATTCTAAGCCTACCTCCATGCTCGAATCGAGATTGAGCCGCATGCCTAAAAATTCGCTGCAAGTGGTCGTCATTTGTATGCCTATAAATAGTTACCCGGCAGGTACGATCATAGGCATCATCTGTAGACACAAAAATAGACTGAATAATATAACCAATTGCCTCATAGTAATTTCTTTGGGTTTCTCCATGAGCACTTTTCTCAGCCCTATATTTCGCCTCCAACTCATCATATTTATTAATTTTATTTTGGTTTCTAAACCCGCCAAACCCACCAACCAAACCAATCAATAACGCAAGTGCAGTGTAGGGGACGGGCTTACTAAAAGACAGTACATTATGTGATGTAACATCCCAAAACGATGCTGCACTTATGGGTTTATGTTGATTGATTGGTAATGAGTTAAAACTAGATATGTAGTCCTTTTCTCCTTGACTGTACCAACCACTGAACCATAAAGAACAAACAGAGATCCCAATAACTCCTATGAGTTGAAACGTTGGGAAAGCGTATGCTCTAAAAATATTCGACATCAATTACTCCGATATTGATTCTTTCTGTACATCTAACAGCTTATTAGTGCGCATGCGCGGTTTCCCAGCAAGGTATTTTCGAGGTTCCCCGCCCTAACATTCTGATTCCCTTGGGCTTACCTTTTATTACTGACAACCAAATCATCAAGTTAGTGCGCATGCGCATAAATCTGGCTGTGATATGGGCATTAACTTGTAAACCTTCCACCACAACATCTCTGGTTTCAACCACTTACGCTACCAGCAGCCGAAAAAGCGAGCAACCGCTTTGGGCAAAGCGCGCATGGATTCATGGAAGTTTCATGTTTTGGGCATTACTGTGTCGGATGGCGCAGGCTTATCCGACCTACTACAGATGAAAAATGTAGGCCTGATACTGTCGTTCTGATAAAGACGCGAAGCGGCTGCCATCTGACGTGGGATTGTTGAATGGTGCAACCAGGGTTGATACGTTTTTGGCCCATGACTGTTTCCCCTCGTCGACTACAACAACTACAGTGCCCAGCCCAAGCCACCAACAAAAACGCCGCTGCAAAATTGCAGCGGCGTTCTGTTATTGGCCCGTTAGCTTGTAGCCGTTACAGCCACTTCAGTTTGCGGAACCAGGTCAGTAGTCCCAGTGCGATGCTGATCATCACGGCCAGCAGGATGAAGTAACCACCCTTGAAGTGCAGTTCCGGGATGTATTCGAAGTTCATGCCGTACAAGCCGGCCAAAAAGCCCAGTGGCACAAAGATCGCGGTAATCACGGTTAATACTCGCATGGTGTTGTTCAGCTGGTGCGAGGTAATGGCCAGGTAGCCGTCGATCAGGTCGCCACAGATGTCGTAGAACATCGAGGTCAAGCTGGCCAGTCGTTCAAAGCGGTCGTGCAGGTCGTTGATGGTGTGGTCGAGGTCGACGCCCTCTACATCAAACGCCACTACTTCATCGGCGGCACGCAGTTCCTCGGTGATGTTCTGGTGGTAGTTGAACACCCGGCGCAGTTTCACCAGCCGTGAGCGGTATTGCATCAGCTGTTTCATCAGGTCGTCGGAGCCATGGTCGTGAATGGCGTCTTCCAGGTCACTGAGTTTTTCTTCGTAGGCCAACAGGCCGTTCAGGTAAATTCCCGCTGAGGTGTGCATGATGCGCAGTGCCAGTTGTGCCGGGCAGCGCTGCAGGTGAGTGGCGGCGTTGCCTGCCATCAGTTGATCGACGCTGCTTGCCGGTAACGGGTGGTAGGTAATTAACAACCGTTCACTGACGAAAAACGAGATCGACTGGGATTTCCAGTTCAGGTCACTGTCGAAGCTGGCAATGCCGCGGTACAGCACGAAGGTTTGGTCATCAAACTCTTCCAGTTTCGGCGGGTGACGGTCGCGTTGGGCGTCTTCTACCGCCAATGTATGACAGCCAAGTTCCAGCAGCAGCTTGCGTTCAGCGGGCAGCTGTTCCTTGCCTTCGGATGTCAGGTCCAGCCACAGGTAGCCGCTGTTGCTGGCGCGCCATTGGGCCAGCAGGTTTTCAGCGCCGGTTTGGCTTTGACCATGCTCATCTACATACAGGGTACGAATCATTGTGTGTCCTATAAAATTGCATCAACACCCGCCGGATAACCCCGTCAGGCTGATGAATTGCGGAATATCGGTTAAAAGTGCGACCGCGCAAACACAATTTTGTTGCGCGAAACCGGGGCAATGATTGTCTGAAACTATGAACTGGTAAGCGTTATTGCAGCGGGCTGTTAGTCACCCAAATAACGACCCCTGGGTTCCCAATAGGTCATCGGCATCGTCGCCGGTAAACTGGAAGATGGACTCGGCAATCGGCCGCAGCTGCTTGTCGATGTAGTGCTGGTAGTCGGGTGCCGCCAGCGGGTATTCCAGCTCGGAATCTTCGCCGTCGTATACGGGCTCCGGGCCACTGGCGGTAATGCGGTAGGTAATGGCCCCACGACCGTGTTGATACATAGGCAGCAGGCCGTTCTGTTTGCGCCAGTTGTCCAGCTGCATGGCAGCGCGGGCATGAGGGGGCACGTTGCGTTGGTATAAGTGCAGCGGCTGACGCAGGCGTTTGCGGTAGTTCAGTTCGTGGTCGAGCTGGCCAGCCAGTAACTGCTGAACCTGATCTCTGGTCCAGTCGGCGTAGGGCTCGTGCAGAAAAATCTTGCGATACAGCACTTGCTGAAAGCGGCGGGCCAGCGGCGTCCAGTCTGAACGCACGGCTTCCAGTCCTTTGAAGACCATTTCCGGCTGCCCTTGCGGGTTGGTAATCAGTCCGGCGTAGCGCTTTTTGCTGCCGGTTTCAGCACCGCGAATGGATGGCATAAAGAAGCGGCGGTAGTGGGTTTCGTATTCCATCTCCAGATAGCTGTCGATGCCGAAGCGGGTTTGCAGCTCGTCGCGCCACCAACGGTTCAGGTTGGCCACCAGTTGTTTGCCAATGGCATCGGCTTCGTCGTCGGTAACGTCCTTGCGCAGCCATACAAACACCGAGTCGGTGTCACCATAGATCACTTCGTAACCCTGACCGGCAATCCAGTCGGAACTGGTTTGAATGATTTCGTGGCCACGTTTGGTAATGGAGGCCGACAACCGGGTGTCGTGGAAGCGGCAGCCCTCGGAGCCCAGCACTCCATAACAGGACGCCATGATAATTTTGATGGCTTGCGACAGCGGTTTGTTGCCTTCCCGCTTGGCTTTGTCGCGGCGTTCTCCGAGGGTGCGAATCAACTCCGGCAACACATGGCGCTGCTGGTGCAGGCGACCGCCGAAGAAGCCCGGCACCCATTCCTGATTGGGCAGTGGCAGCTGTTCATCGGTCAGCAGGCCCTCTACCAATCCCATGGGGTCAATCTTGAAGGTACGAATAATAGAGGGGTACAGGCTTTTGAAGTCGAGCACTAACACGTGTTCAAATAGGCCCGGTTTGGAATCCATCACAAAGCCGCCGGGGCTTTTTTCGGCGCTGTAGCCTTCGCCCATGTTGGGGGCAACGTAGCCGGAGCGGTGCAGACGGGGCAGGTAGAGATTTTCAAACGCCGCCACCGAGCCGCCCATGCGATCCAGCGCCAGCCCCGTCATCAGACTGCGTTCGATAGCAAAATTGAGCAGGTCGACTTTCTCGAAAATGCGCCACACCAGATCACAGTCTTGCAGGTTGTAGGCGGCAAAGGATGCAATGTCGGTATCGTACAGGCGCTGAATATCGTGGCCGCGCTGACTGCCTGTCAGCAGCTTGGAATCCCCTAACAGCTGTTCGGAGACATGGTTCAGAGAGAAGCTTTCAAACTGGTAACTGGCGGCACGCAGCAGTTCGATGCCGTCCAGCGCCACCCTGCCCGCCATTTGCACCGATACCCTGTCTGGCATGTCGCGGCGGCGACGCCACTTCAGCCGTGAGCCGTCACGGCCCCAGTCCATACTGACGCCGTGCTCTCGATATTTTTGCACCAGTACGTCGATATCGAACTGAATCAGGTTCCAGCCCAGCAGGCAGTCCGGGTCGATGCTCGCCACCAGCCGAGTCAGCTGTTCCAGCAAGGCGGCTTCAGAGTCAAACCGCAGAATGTGGTGGTCGGCATCGGTGGCTTCAGTGCCATCCGCACCATGTTCCGCCACCAGCAGCACTTGCCGGTAATCCGCCGCCACCAGCCCCACCGAATACAGTTTGATGGTTTCGCCCTGCCGTGGAATCGAGGTTTCAATATCCAGCGACAGCCAACGAAGTGTGGGCCGGTAATCCCCCGGTTGCATACGCCCTTGTTGAAGCCAGCCATGGGCGCTGCTGTGTTCACTCGCAGCCACTTGCTGCAATGGCTGTTGCCAGCTGAGCTGAGCTGCGCCGTAGACAAACCGCTCCATCAAATAACGATCGGGCGGGCGGATATCCGCTTCCTGTACCGCAATGCCCTGCTCGGCCAGCAAATCCCGCCAACGGTAGATATAACTGGCCGGTAAATAGCAGGCGCTCATGGCGGCCTGGTCGAATCGCTTCAGGGCGATGTCTTTCAGTTCCACCGGCCAGCCAAGTGTGGTCGCCATTTGCTGTGCTCTGGCACGATCTGCCTGTTTGATAAAACAAACCGCAGGCTGTCGCAGGGTTTGCTTCAAGGTTCCGGTGGGCGTGTGCCACCAGAAGGTGAAGCTGGAATCCTGGTCACCGGGCTCATCGTGCCAACTGGCGTTCAACAAAAAGGCATCCGACGTTCGAATCATTCAGGGTCATCTATACTTCTGTAATCGACACGCAGTCTAATTCAACGAGGTTTTATATGACCACACCGGGCATCAGTCAGGACCCCCTCTATCAGATGCTTCGCAACGACGACGTTGCAGGATTCAATCAGGCCATCGACGGTGGCGCGGAATGCGATTTACGCGGCACCGACCTGCGTGGATTGGATTTACGGGGGCTGCACCTGGCCGGTATGGATTTGACCGATGCCTATTTCAGAGGCACGGATTTGCGCGGCGTCGACTTCCGCGGCTGCGCTCTGGACGGCGTCAGCTTGGCTAACGCTCGTGTCAGTGGGTGCTACTTCCCGGCCGAAATCAGCGCTGAAGAGTTACGCTTGTCGTTGGAGTTCGGTACCCGCTTGCGTCATCCGAAAAAGGATTAGAAGTTCTCTGAATAACCCGCCAAACTTCAAGAAGTGTAAATATTAAAAAATAATGAGAATTATTCTTGATAACACAAATGAGAATCACTATTGTTTACTCATCGACGTCAGAGATGGCGGCGGTGTTCACTCACAGCTTTGGCTGAAGTGATCTCTCTCATCAAGCTAATCACGGTTGCTTTGGCCGCTCTTTGAGCGGCCGTTTTTTTATCTGCCGCTTTTTCCCGAATTCTCGCCTGTTTGCTCTGCTCATGTCTCCTGAGCACTCTCTACTCACTCTCGATCGCTTTCCCGGCCCGTTTTCTGAGTCCGCTGGTTCAATGCTGGACTTTTGTGCGTTGGGAAAAATATTTCAAATTAAATGAGAATTGTTCTTGATTAATCAAATGAGAATCACTATTGTTTACTCATCGGCGTCAGAGATGGCGTCGCTGTTCACCAACAGCTTTGGCTCACGGTGATCTCTCTCATCAAGCTAATCACGGTTGCTTTGGCCGCTCATTTGAGCGGCCGTTTTTTTATCCAGCAAACTGTTTCCCCCAGCCAGTTCATCTATCCAAACCCGCCAAACCGCTTTCAGTCATCACAAGCCGCTTCATCTACCCCTTATCCATAACAAGCCAAGCCGCTTTCACTGCCTGGTTTTCGTACCCTGTTTGAGTGCCATTTCAGATTCAGTTTTTGACAGTTTCAAGGTTGCCCAGCCGGTCAAATTCGTCCTTTCAGGCCAGTGCCAAAAAAATCTGTAAGTAAATGAGAATTATTATTGACGAGGTAAAAAAGAATCATTATTGTTTACTCATCGACGTCAGAGATGGCGCCGCTGTTCACCAACAGCTCAGGCTCACGGTGATCTCTCTCATCAAGCTAATCACGGTTGCTTTGCCCCGCCCTCACCGGCGGGGCGATTTTTTATCTGCTCTACCCTTTCCCCGCTCCGCCAGCTCAATCAATTCCCAACTTCAGAAAGCAGTTTCCACTCTCTTTTTTTGGTTACAGCCAGTTGTTACGCGGCCTTCTGTTTGCCAGCTTTCTGCTTACCAGCAAAAGATGCCACCAAAGCCCCAAGGCTGATCGCTACCGCCGCAACGCCCACTTCAATACGCCATTCGCCTTCGCCAACCAGCAGCAACAACGCCACTGAGATCAAGGGTGCGAAGTAGGAAATAACCCCAAGCAGCGCCAGGTTGCCGTGCTTCATGCCGTAGTCCCAGGTAAAAAACGCAATACCCACCGGGCCAATGCCCAGTGCCATCAATGCCAGCCATTGCAAACTAGTGTCTGGCCATACGGTTTGTTCAAACGCCCAATGCGCAAGTAACGCCAAGACGGCAGTGGCCAGGCAAAACCAGCCTGCGGCATCGGTCGGAACGGCTTTCATTTTGCGGGACGTGACCGAAAACCCCGACCAAATCAACGAGCACAAAAACGCCAGTCCATAACCCGGCAAGTATTGGCTGTCGAACGCTTGAGTGGATGCAGCATTCTGCTCGCCACCCGACAGTAATACCCAACAGCCCACCAACGCCAGCACAGCGCCCACCACGTGGCCAATGCGCATGGGAAGCCCGGTAACCAGAGTGCTCAGCAGCACGATAAACAGCGGCCACAAATAAGCGATTAAACTGACTTCCACCGCTGGTGCCAGCATCATGGCGGCGAAATAACAGGCGTGATAACAAAAGTAACCGCCCACGCCCAAAGCCCAGGCAGCGACGGGCTGTCGGGCATACTGCAAGCCGCTTTCGCCACGCAGCCACCAGCGAATCTGCATCACCATAAAGGCAGTGGCAAAGCTCACGGCCATCAATTGAAAGGGTGGAATCTCACCGCCACTCAGGCGAGTAAACAAGGCCAGCGATCCCCACAGCAGCACCGCAGTAGAGCCGACCAGAGTGGCCAGCGCGGTAGAACGCTCGGGAAGTTCGGATGAGGTGGTAACAGTCATAACTCTCTTGAAACCCTGAAGAAAAATCGCAGTGTAGAGAGACAAATGACGAAAAACTTTGGAGATTCGGCAAAGGGTAGTCGTTAAACGGCACAGCCGTTTACTGACTACGGCCGCTCAGCCCGGAGCTGGCGCGCCGACATGCCATAACACTGACGGAACCGGTAGCTGAACGACGATACATCGGCATAGCCCACCCGCTCGGCAATCACCTGCACCGGCAGCTCTGTGGTTTTCAGCCAATGCGCTGCCTGCTGCATCCGCACCTGCTGATGGTAGTCACGCACACTCTGCCCCAGCTGCAACCGAAACTGCCCGGATAACTGCCGCACACTCCAGTGCACCATCGCCGCCAGCGCTTTCATATCCAATGGCTCGGCATAGTGTTGATCCAACCACATTCTCACCCGCTGAACGCGTTGACGATGGCCGCTGTACTGCGCCGACAACGCTTGCCCCGGAAGCAGGCCTAACAACAGCTCGCTCATTTGCAACGGCAAGCCGGGCACATTCGGACGATGCAGTAACTGGTATTCCAGACAATCGACAAAGCCCCGAATACCCTGATGCATTGGCAAAAACGCCGGCTGCTTGTCGAGCGCCAGTTGCTGCTGCGGCAACGCCAGATCCATCACCAGAAACCGATTATCCCCGGATGCCGCAAAGGCATGTTGCTGCCCGGCTTTGACGATGGCCATGGTTTCCCCCGCAGCCACCTGCCCCGACACATGGTCGATCTGCATATCCAGCGCCCCCGCCACCGGTAACACCAGCTGGCAGAAGTCGTGGCTGTGCCGCTGTTGCTCCTGGGAGTAGCTACGCTGATAGAATTGCGGCATCGACACATCAAACCCCGAACAATCGTGAATCTTTGCAGGAGTGTACCACGTGGCCGAACCCTACCGCCGTCTCTGTCAGTTGAGCGACATCCCCGATAACGACGCCAAAGGCTTTGAGCTGGACGGTCGTCCACTGGTGGCTGCCCGCAAGGGTGAGCAAGTGTTCGTGTACGACAACTCCTGCCCGCACCGGGGTATTCGGCTGGAGTGGATGCCGGATCAGTTTATGGATACCGAAGGGGTGTTTATTCAGTGTGCAACGCACGGCGCCTTGTTCAACATGGATGACGGGATGTGTATTGCAGGCCCTTGCAGTGGCACGCCACTGACCGGCTGGGAGACGGAAATAGCAGATGGAGAAGTGAAGGTACGGCCGTTTGAATGAGTGTCGGGTGTCGGGTGTCGGGTGTCGGGTGTCGGGTGTCGGGCAGAAGCAAAACGCACTGGCCTGACAACCAAACCAGTGCGTACCGTTTAACAAGCCAGTGCGCACCGTTTAAATCGAGCCGCTGTAATCCGGCTTGTCTGCTTGCGATGAGCCCTCGGCTTTGTCGGACTTCCTCGCCGCGTTCAGCTAATCCATGGCTTCGTTAAATTTTTCCTTGCCCAACTCGTAGCCTTTTTTGGCTTTGTCCTTGCTGAACTCGTAACCGTCTTTGGCGGCTTCCTTGCTGTTTTCATAGCCTTTTTTGGCCAGCTCAGAACCTTTTTCAAAGCCTTTTTCTGCCAGTTCGCCGCCTTTTTCAGCGCCTTTGGCAACGGCATCCTTACCGTCTTCAAACAGCTCCTTGCTTTTGCTAACGGTTTTGTCCCACAGGGATTCTTCAGCCAGTGTTGGCTGAGCCACCATCAACAACGCGGCAGAAGCCGCCGCTAGTACAAAACGTGTCATTGCTGTGTTCCTGTTGTTTATTCTCAATTGTTAAGCAAAGTCGTGATAACTAAGAACCTTTAACGCCTGTTCAGGTTCCACACTCATGCTACCCGCCACTTCGTCAAAACGCACTGGCCAAGCCAACACCTGAACGCCTTGCTGTTGAATACGTTCAAGCGCCTCGGCGTACTGCGGGTCGACGTCTGCGGCGGCAGCCACCTGCTCAATGCCTTCCAAAGAAACGCAAAACACCAGCGCTGCCCGATGGCCTTGCTGCTGTAACTGCGCCAGCCGCTTGAGGTGTTTGAGGCCGCGCTCGGTACGCGCGTCTGGAAAACAGCCGAGTCCCGGTTTCAGATCGTAGCGTGGCAGGGTCAGGCTTTTTACTTCAATAAAGAAGTCCGGTTTGTCGTCTCCGCTTAGGCAAAAGTCCAGCCGACCATCTTCGACCTTGGGTTCTTTCTGAATCGCCGTATAGCCATGCAGCCAATGAGCCGGGGCTGCGCTGGCCTGCTGCAGCTGGCGGCTCAGTGCTTCAAACATCAGCTGGTTGGCTCGGGCGGTGTTCACGCAGGCTTTAAATTGCCCGGCAGGCGTCGTCACCGTGGTCCATTCCCAGCTGATCGGCAGTTTGCGTTTGGGGTTCTGGCTGTCCCACAGCCACACCTTGCAACCGGCATCGGCGCAGTGAGTCATGGAGCCAGTATTGGCGCAATGGGCAGTAATGATTTCCCCTTCACGCCCCGGTGAGTCCAGCTCGATATCGGCCAAAAAACGCTTGTAACGTTTGATTAAACGCCCGCTAAGCAATGGGCTGTCGTATTGCATGCTGTTTTCCTGCTGTTTCCTGCGACTGTCCCGCAAACTTGTTCAGTTGAGCCAGTCGGCCAAACGGCTCATGGCCAGTTTCAGACGCTCAATGTCGGCCGTGAAAGCGAATCGAACATGCGTTAGCGCACCGGCTTCGCCAAAGTCCACGCCGGGTGTAAAAGCAACGCCGGTTTCCCGCAGAGCACGCAGGCAGAAATCCAGGCTGTTGTCGGTAAACTGGCTGGCGTCGGCGTACACATAGAACGCGCCATCCGGTGCAACCGGTACTTTGAAGCCCAGTTCTGGCAAAGCTTCAAGCAGGTATTCGCGACGCTCGGCCAGAATCTGACGACGCTCTTCCATAATGGCGACACTGTCGTCATCAAAGGCCGCCATAGCTGCGTATTGGGCAATGGTGGACGGCGCCAGAAAGACGTTCTGGGCCAGTGTATCCAGAGTATCTACCCAGCTTTCCGGCACCACAGTCCAGCCCAAACGCCAGCCAGTCATGCCGAAGTATTTCGAGAAGCTGTTCAGCACCACGGCGTCGTCAGCCACCGACAGCACGGTCTGAGGTTCCACGGTGAAGTTCAGCCCCTGATAAATCTCATCAACCCACAACTCTCCGCCCTTGGCCGTCACCGCCTGATGCAAACCAGACAGTTCATCCAGCGACAGTATGGTACCGGTCGGGTTGGCCGGGCTCGCCACCAGCGCAGCTTTGGTGGTGGCAGACCAGTGTTGCTCGATCATTGCCGGGGTCAGCTGGTAGCGGTCGACAGGCCCGGCTGGAATCAACTGCCCATGGGCATCAAACAAGGCGGCAAAATGACGGTTACACGGGTAGCCCGGGTCGGCCAGCATCAGTTGATCATTTCGGTTCAGACGAGCCGCAGCCAGCAGCAACAGCGCGCCTGACGCTCCTGGCGTCAGCACAATACGCTGAGGACTAACCGTCACACCAAAGCGGCTTTGGTACCAACCTGCGACCTTTTCACGCAGTTGCGGCAACCCCAATGCCGGGGTATAGCCGGTGTTGCCATCGGCGATGGCTTGCATACCTGCACGGGCAATCGGCTCCGGCGTGGTGAAATCCGGCTGGCCAACTTCCAGATGAATGATGTCCTTGCCTGCGGCCTGCAACGCCTGGGCTTCTGCCAGCAGCGCCATTACCTGAAACGGGGCTACACGTTGGGTGCGGTCGGCCATGACGGACGTGGCCGAAGATGAAGGAATTTGCTGAGTCACTGCACACTGCCTGTTGTCGATCAATGCAAAAGCGAGATCCATTCCATCCGGTACAGCAAAACTGCAAGAGGCCGGATTGGAACGATGCTCACAAAACGCCATTGTGACACAAACTCGATTTTGGCGACTCTGCCGCTTGCAAACCGCAAACACCGACCATTCGTGATTTTTACGACACCACCAAATCGGCCAGAAAGGCAATTACTCTGTGCAGTCAGGGTCAAACAGGGTAATTTCCCAAAATGCTGGTTTTATCAGTCAGTCCCTTCGGAGGGTGACTCAGATAATGGTGGCGCGATGAAATAGTTGGCGCTTGCGCCGTTATCTGATAGTTTGCCCGCCTTATTATTTTGGGGCCTCGGGAGAAGGACGGTCTTTCGGTAACGAAAACCCGATTCCCAAGGCAATGTGTTCGGTTGGTTGAACCCATTACGTGAGGCAGCAATACCATGCCGCAAGAGAAGAAAGAATTCGCTCTCACAGACTTCACGCCATACGTGGCTTCAGCGGATGAAGAGTACATGAGTGACGCTCAGCTTGAGCACTTCGCAGACATCCTGCGCAAGTGGAAGCAAGAGCTGATGGAAGAGGTCGATCGCACCAAAGAGCACATGCAAACTGAGCTCGAGAACTACGCCGATCCTAATGACCGCGCCAGCCAGGAAGAGGAATTCAGCCTCGAACTGCGTACTCGTGACCGTGAGCGCAAGCTGATCAAAAAGATCAACAAAACCATCGACAAGATCGACAAAGGCGATTACGGCTTCTGCGATGCGTGTGGTGTTGAGATTGGCATCCGTCGTCTGGAAGCCCGTCCAACGGCCGATCTGTGCATCGACTGCAAGACCCTGGCCGAAATCAAGGAAAAGCAACTGGGCGTATAACACCCGTGCTTGCGCCGAGGCCCCACAAGGGCTTTGGCGCTCCTGACTCTCTTATCAGCGGCAGCCCCCATGACCGCAACGACTTCGCTCGAACATTCAAACCACTCCGAATCCCGCCCTTCCGGCTACGTTGGCCGCTTTGCGCCCTCACCTACCGGCCCACTGCACTTTGGCTCGTTATTGGCCGCTCTGGCCAGTTATCTGGATGCCCGCGCGCACAATGGCCGTTGGTTGGTCCGCATCGAAAATCTCGATCCTCCAAGGGAAGACCCTCAAGCCGCCGACAGCATTTTGCACATTCTGGAAGCCTACGGTTTTGATTGGGATGGCGACGTGCGCTACCAAAGTGACCGCAACGACGCCTATGAAGCCGTGCTGCAGCAGCTTATTGCATCCGCCGACAGCTTCCCCTGTGTTTGCTCGCGCAAGCAGCTTGCGGGAAACGAGCACCTGGATGGTCAATGCGTAGCTCAGCCACCCGCGTTTGATCGTCATTCGATAGACTTGTCCATCGCTTGCGCCTGGCGCTTCAAGGTGGCCGCCGAGCAACAACAGCCGCTGTGCTTCGATGACCGCCTGCAAGGCCGGTTTTGCCTCACACCAAGCAGCGACATTGGTGATTTTGTGATTCGCCGACGTGATTTTTTATGGTCCTATCAGCTGGCCGTGATTACCGACGACCACGATCAGGGCATCACCCACGTGGTGCGCGGCATCGACCTGATTGACTCCACCCAACGCCAAATACTGATGCACCGGGCATTGGGCTGGCCATCACCCAGCTATATGCACATTCCCGTCGCCGTTGAACGCAACGGCCAGAAGCTCAGCAAACAAAACCTCGCCCGGGCGCTGCAAGCAGACGACAGCGGCAATACCCTCTGGACTGCATTGGACTGGCTACGCCAGCAACCGCCAGAGTCGCTGCGCGGGGCAGGCAACACCGCAGTATTGCAATGGGCGGTAGAACACTGGCAGCCCGACGTTCTGAAAGGCTTGCAGCAGCTACCTGCACCGGAAGGGTTTCAGCGCTCTGGAGTGTGACGTCAGGACAGAGTTGTAGGAGAGAGCTTGCTCTCGATGACCCCATCGCGAATAAATTCGCTCCTACAGCAGTCAACGCTCATGAAAACTGACGCTGTTTCCGTTAAACACCGCCCACAATTACTAGGCAACTCGTAGGTCGGATAAGCTTGCGCCATCCGACAAAGGGACGGCCCAAACACGCCACTGCGCGTCTTTATCCGACATACATGAGTATTTATTCAACCCGCTAATCCGCTCCCACAACAACCGCGCTCAACTGCCCTCCGGGCGGCCAACGCTTATATCTGCACCAATGTGTTACTCTTGGTTGTTTGAGTTCGGCCACTTTGACGCCGATGTTACCCCCAAGCCCGTTTCGGAATTTCTGAATGACCTTCAGCCTAGGCCTGCTCTGCTTCATTCTGGTTGGTTATCTGTCACTGCTGTACTTCAGTGCCTATGCCGTTGAAAAAGGCTGGGTGCCCCGCCGTTGGGTGCAGCAGCCGGTTGTGTACATGCTGTCGCTGGGGGTTTTCGCCAGCGCCTGGAGTTACTACGGCAGCATCGCTTTGGCCGAGCTTTATGGTTACGGCTATCTCGCGTATTTCGGCGGTCTGGCCGGGGCCTTCCTGTTAACAC
Organism: Oceanobacter kriegii DSM 6294; assembly: GCF_000422845.1. Lineage (GTDB taxonomy): Bacteria > Pseudomonadota > Gammaproteobacteria > Pseudomonadales > Oceanobacteraceae > Oceanobacter > Oceanobacter kriegii. The sequence goes on along the minus strand of NZ_KE383934.1, from coordinate 170,293 downwards.
CGGTGCTGCTGCGGCCCATTTTGCGGATTACCCGGCGCTATCAGCTCAACTCGCTAGCCGACTTGCTGGCCTTCCGCTATCGCTCCAAGGCAGCCGGTATTCTGGTCAGTTTGTGCATGCTAGGGGTGGTGTTACCGCTGCTGACGCTGCAAATCATGGCGGTTGCCGACACCATGAGCATGTTGGCACCGGAAGCCCCCAAGCAAGGACTGGCGCTGGGGTATGCGGTGGTGATCCTGCTGCTGACGATAATGTTCGGTGCCCGCCAGATGACCCCGAGGGAAAACCACGAAGGGCTGGTGTTCAGCCTGGCGCTGGAGTCCTTGGTCAAGCTGGTCGCGGTGATGGCCCTATGTGCCATTCTGGTGTTCAACGTGTTACCCGAAGCCACGTTTGGTGGCAGCTGGCTCAGCTCCGCTCACGACTACCTGCTTGAACGACCGGCAGCTCCGCCAAATGGCTCCTGGCTGGCGCTGCTGATCATGTGTCTGGCCATTACCGTGGCAATGCCACATACATTCCACATTACCTTTACCGAAAACGTCAGTAACCGCGCCTTGCGTCTGGCCAGCTGGGCCTTCCCGCTGATTTTGCTGGCGATGTCGATCAGCGTAGTGCCGTTGCTTTGGTCCGGGGTGATCACCGGGCAATCTGCCCCGGCGGAGTACTTTTCGCTGGCGCTGGGCATGGATACCGACAATCGCGCCATCGCCCTGATGGTGTTCCTCGGCGGGGTGTCTGCTGCCACCGGTGTCAGCATTCAGATGACACTGGCCATTTCCGCCATGCTGCTGAATCACCTGCTGTTCCCCAATTACCAGCCGACTCCACAACAGGACTTCTACCGTTGGCTGCTGTGGACCCGCCGCATCCTGATCCTCTGCATCCTGACCGCCGCGATGGTGTTCTACAGTGTGTTTTCCAACGATCTGGACATCAATCGACTGGGCATTCTGGCCTGTGGCGCGGCCATGCAGTTTTTGCCAGGCATTGCCGGCTTGCTGTATTGGCGCGGCGCATCCAAACCGGGCTTCCTGATTGGTTTGAGCGCGGGCATGGCCATTTGGCTGATGGGACTGTTTTTGCCGTTCCTGTTTGATAAAACCCCTTACCTGAACTGGCTGGCAGTGCCCAATGAGGGCAACTGGTATCACATCGCATTGACCAGTGTGATGGCGAACCTCGGGCTATTTTTTGTAGTCAGCAAACTGCGCCGACCGACCGACGTTGAGCTCAGTACCGCCGAAGCCTGTGTGATTGCCGCCCAGCGCCCCAGCATGCAACTGTTGGAAGCAGAAAACTCCAACGATGCGATTCTGGCGCTGTCCCGACCATTGGGCCGCTATATGGCCGAACGCGAAGTGCATCAGGCGCTGAAAGACCTCGGCTTGCCGGGGTATGAAGACCGCCCACACGAACTGCGTCGGCTGCGGGTGCGACTGGAAGCCAACCTTGCCAACCTGCTTGGCCCTACCGTGTCGCAGGACATTATTCGCCGCTACCTGCCATTGCAGGACGGGCCGCCACTGTCCAACGACATTTACCTGATTGAACAACGTCTGGAAGGCTTCAACGATCGCTTGTCGGGGCTGGCTGGCGAGCTGGATCATCTGCGCCGATTCCACCGTCAAACACTGGAGCGACTACCACTGGGCGCATGCTCTCTGGCAGAAGACGGTGAAATCCTGCTGTGGAACCGGGCTATGGTCGAAATGACCGGACTCACCGCCGAACGGGTGTCCGGTACCTTGGTCGACCATTTGCCTGCCCCCTGGGGCGAACTGCTCGGTCGTTTTATCAGAGGCTCGACCTTGCACGAGCACAAAAAGCGTGTCGACCTGGGTGCCCGCCCCCATTGGTATACACTGCATAAGTCGATCATCCAGAGCGCCAACGGCCAGCCAGAAGGCACAGTGCTGTTGCTGGAAGACCAAACCGACAGCCAGTTGCTGGAGCGCGAGCTGATTCACAGCGAGCGATTGGCATCCATTGGTCGGCTGGCGGCGGGCGTGGCCCATGAAATTGGTAACCCGATCACCGGCATCGACTGTCTGGCTCAGGGCATTGAATACGAAACTGACAATCCCGAGCTGATTGAAATTGGCCAGCAAATACGCGAGCAAACCCAACGGGTAAGCCGCATTTTGCAGTCGATGATGAACTTCGCTCACGCTGGAAACCACAGCACCGAGCACGAAGAAGTCAATCTGTATCAGTGCATCGAAGACGCCATGCAGCTACTGCGTTTAAGCAAGCGCAGTCAGGACATCGCCTTTGTAAACCAGTGCCCGCAGGACCTGCTGGTGATTGGTGACTCGCAACGACTGGTACAGGTGTTCGTCAACCTGTTCAGCAACGCCCGCGATGCCAGCCAACCCGGTCAACAGATCAACGCCAGCGCCGATGCTGACCAGCATCAGGTGACCCTGCGCGTTGTCGATCAGGGCCATGGCATTCCTGCTGAGGTGCAGGAGCGGGTGTTCGAGCCCTTCTTCACTACCAAGGAAGTGGGCAAAGGCACCGGCCTTGGGCTGGCACTGGTGTACAGCATCATTGAAGAACATTATGGGCAGGTGCAGATCATCAGCCCGCTGGATGACGAGGGCGGCACTTGTGTTAAAGTCAGTCTCCCTCGCTACATGCCGGATAACAGGATGGAAGAGAATCTATGAGTCGTATTCTGGTTGTCGAAGATGAAGCCATCATTCGTCAGTCTGTTCGCCGCCTGCTGCAACGCCACAATTTTGAAGTGACGGATGTCGATAGCATCGATGCTGCTCGTGAGCACAAATTGCCAGAATACGATCTGGTCATCACCGACCTGCGTTTGCCGGGCGGTCAAGGTACCGATCTGATTGAACTGGCAGGCAGCACCCCGGTGCTGATCATGACCAGTTATGCCAGCCTGCGTTCTGCCGTAGACGCCATGAAAATGGGCGCCGTGGAATACATCGCCAAGCCGTTCGATCACACCGAACTGGTTGAGGCCGTGAAGAAGATTCTTGCCCAGCCGCGTATCGACCCGGCCGCGCGCATGAACGAAGCCCAGGCCGACAGCCAGGCCAGCCCGGCTGCCGCCGCTGCAACCAATAGCGGTGCCAGCAAACCTGCTGACCAAAATGGCAATGGCATCATCGGCAGTTGCGATGCCATGCAGGCGCTGTTTCGTAAAATCAACAAGGTTGCACCAACCGACGCCACCGTACTGATTCATGGCGAATCCGGTACTGGTAAAGAGCTGGTTGCCCGCGCCTTGCACGAACAAAGCCGCCGCCAGGGTGCCCAGTTGATTTCGGTAAACTGTGCCGCTATTCCAGAAACCCTGCTCGAATCCGAATTGTTCGGCCATGAAAAAGGCGCCTTTACCGGCGCTGCCGCCCAGCGTCAGGGCCTGGTAGAAGCCGCCAATGGTGGCACCCTGTTTCTGGATGAAATTGGCGAACTGCCACTGGAAGCCCAAGCGCGTCTCTTACGGGTGTTACAGGAAAGTGAGATTCGCCGAGTCGGCGCTGTGCAAAGCATCAAAGTGGATGTGCGTCTGATTGCTGCTACCCACCGTAACCTCAAGGAAATGGCCGCCAATGGCGAGTTCCGTGAGGATTTGTACTACCGCCTGAACGTCGTTGAACTGACCCTGCCACCGCTGCGCGACCGTGGCGAAGACGTGGTCGAGCTGGCCAATTACATGCTGGCTCGCGCCTGTCAGCGCATGAACCAGCCGCCCATGCAGTTCGACGCCTTTGCCGTTAACGCCATTCGTCAGTACCAGTGGCCGGGTAACGTGCGTGAGCTGGAAAATGCCGTTGAACGTGCGGTGATTTTGGCCGACGACGACGAGATCAGCGCCGACCTGTTAGGCATCGACCTGTCACCAGACCGCTACATCAGCGAAGCCATGCGTGAAAACCTGGTCGACAACAACAATGCTCCGGAGCCCGAGAGCAACCCGCAGCAAGCCCAGGGCGACCTGTCGCTGGACGATTACTTCGTGCACTTTGTGTTGGATAACGAAAGCCGCATGACCGAAACCGATCTGGCTCGAAAACTGGGCATTTCGCGCAAGAGCCTGTGGGAACGCCGCCAACGGCTGGGTATTCCTCGCAAGAAGAAGTAACACCTCGGTAACTGCTCTGCCCGCTCTGAATAACCGATAGAACACCTATCGGTTATTCAGTACCTCCCGTACGGCTCCCCACTCGCGGGTTCTTCCCAATCCTCTTTCCTGAAGCGTCTAACCAAAGGCTCCTCACCAGAAGCTATTCACAACAGGCCCCTCGTCAAAAGTTTCTCATCACAAGCCTCTTACCAAGGGACTAACCCACGTTAGATCCGTGGACTTCAAAAAGTGTTACGCCACAAGGTGTTACCCACATACACCCAAAGTAGCAATCCATGCGCTACCCCAGGTAACACTTTCGGTAACATTTCGGACCAAACACAAATGATGAATTTTTCTAACCATTCAAATTTAAAACCATAAGTCGTTGTTTTTATTGAGTTTTTTATTGTTTTGTAAGTTTAGAAACAGAATTGGCACACAAATAGCTAATCATTCACGTACAACAAGAGCGGTTCCTGGAAATAAAAATAATACCCAGCCAACCGACTAGCGCTGCCAAACAAAAACAAGATCGCAGTGCCGAGTGTCAGAACAAGAAAAAGTCAAAACTCTCTCGCAAACCCCGGCTCCGAAAGGACCCGGGGTTTGTTCTTTCTGGGGGATTGAAAATTCAGAGTACTTTCAGCCTCAGCTAGCAGCCTAAACCGAACGCCCCCAACCTTTCATCCTTCCGCTTCAGACAAATCCAGGTCAAAACCACTTAACCCACGTCATTCAGACCACACCAAGCCGGGCACTGCACAACCAAACATCAACGCTCCCGGGTCATGTATCAGTTACCAAGCGACTATTCACTGCTTCTGGCTATGCCTTCGCCCACCGACACGAAATGACTTGTACCAAAGTGCTACTTTTCAGCCCGCTCTGTTACCTGGCACACCCCCAAAGTGTTACGCAAAGTTTCGGGCTTGGTAACAAAACCCTTCAAAGCGTAAACGCGAAAAACATAAACCACTGTTTTTAAAGGTTTTTTCATTTTTGGCACGGGGATGGCAATAACTAATTCAAGAACAAGAGCTGCACAGCACCAAATAAAAATAACAAGGAGCCAAGCAGCCACGGGCCACCAATAAAAATAACAATTGGCCTGGAAAACGAAGACTCTTTGCTCTCTCCAGAACCCCGTGCACACCACACGGGGTTTGTTATTTCTGGAGCACCACTTTCCCAGGTTTCATCCTTTTCTCAGCCAGCTGCACGTCGAGCCTTCTATTCGCCAGAGGCAAACTTCCCCGTACTTTACCCTTACTTTCACGCGGATAGTTTGAAAGCTCAAAGAACAGCCTCCCCCTGCATTTGTTGTTACCGAAGCGCTGCTACTTTTGTTACCCCTGTTGTTACTCTTTCTGTAACCGCTGCTGTTACTGCTCCTGCTTCTACGTCTTCTGCTAGCTCTACGTCTCCTGTTAGCACTTCGTGACTCAGAATCGCCCTGTTATCCAAAGTGGGTACCGAGTTTTTAAGAAGCTCGTAGGAGACAACACCAAAGTTCTCCACCCAAAGTTCCAAAAATTCACACGGCTGGCACGGTTGGTTGCCTTTGGCCCAAAGTGTTACCTGCTACCGCCGCTGTTACCCCACACCCCAAAAAAAGGTAACAAATCAGGCCACAACGACGTAACACGGGCCAACGAAAAACCATAAGTCATTGTTTTATATAGTTTTTTGTTTTTTGGCACGCTACTGGCAATAACTCTGGCACGAACCTAAAACAACAATAACAACCGGTTCGGTAACACGAGTAACAACAAAAATAACAAGCACTCGTCACGGCACTGCCCCATACAACAAAAATAACTAGGGGCTTGCCCGTCCAACTGTTTCGAATGACTGGTACCGCTGATAAAAATAAAAACAGGCGGTACTGAACATTCAAAAGAGTGGATCTCCAGTCCGAGCGTTAGGGACAAAACAACAAAAAGAACAAAGGGCCTCCCGACAAAAGCCGCTACGAGCGGCTTTTTTGTTTTCTGCTTCCGCCAACCGTCGCAATTAGTCTGTTCCCAATTGGCAATATTCACCGTTGCACTGGTAAACTCCCTGCTTTCTTACGCGACAAAACAACTGAGCCTCAGTGAAGCGAATATCTTCTTTCATCAAAAACATCTTTCAGCCGGGCGACGAGCCGCAGGTCGATCACACCTTGCAAGTCATTAGCCGGGATGAACATTCCATCAGCCGCAGCCAGATCAGCGATGCCGCGCTGAAGGTTCTGTATCGACTGCACAACGCCGGTTACGAAGCCCTGCTCGTTGGTGGTGGCGTGCGTGACACCCTGCTGGGTATGTCACCGAAAGATTTTGATGTGGCAACCAACGCGACCCCGGAGCAAGTCAACAAGCTGTTCCGCAACTCGCGTTTGATTGGCCGCCGCTTCAAGCTGGTTCATGTGGTATTTGGCCGTGAAGTCATTGAGGTTGCCACCTTCCGCGCACCGCCAACCGAACAGCACTCCGACAAGGTTGCTGCCACCGGTGACCAGGGCATGATCCTGCGCGACAACGTGTACGGCACTCGTGAAGAAGACGCCATGCGCCGTGACTTCACCATTAATGCGCTGTACTACAACATTGCCGACTTTGGTGTGTACGCCTACGCCGGTGGCTGGCACGATCTGCAAAACCGTCAAATCCGCTTGATTGGCGACCCGGAAACCCGCTATCGCGAAGACCCGGTGCGAATGCTGCGTGCCATTCGTTTTATGGGCAAGCTGGAAGGCTTCCAGCTGTCTCCTGCAACCGCAGCCCCAATTCCTGCGCTGGCACCTTTGCTGCTGCAAGTACCAGCCGCACGCATGTTCGATGAATGCCTGAAGCTGTTTCTGGCTGGCAAGGCGCTCGACACCCTGCAACTGCTGCGTGACTATCAGCTGTTCGGGCATATTTTCCCGGGCACCGAGCAGTGCTTGCAGGAAGACGAATTTGCCCGCTCACTGGCCGAAAACACCATGCGTAACACCGATGCCCGCATTGGTCAGGGTAAATCGGTAACACCGTATTTCTTCCTTGCCGCACTCTTGTGGCCTCAGGTTGAACGTGTGCGCAAGGAATTCGAAGCCTCCGGTTTGCCGCCACACCCGGCGATGCAGAAAGCCGCCGACCGCGTGCTGGCTCAGCAGATTCGCCACACCGCCATTCCAAAACGTTTCTCGATCCCGATGCGGGAAATCTGGGAAATGCAGCTGCGCCTGCCACGAATCAACAGCCGCAAGTGCAAGGATTTGCTGTCACACCCGCGCTTCCGTGCCTCCTACGATTTCCTGCTACTGCGCGAGCAGTCTGGCGAACAGCTGGATAACATCGGCCAGTGGTGGACCGACTATCAGGAACAGGAAGGCGTACCGGAACAGCCGCGTCGCTCTCGTCGTTCCGAACGCAACTCCAGTGGTTCAAGCCGTGGCGACAGTGGTAACAGCAGCAGCCGCGAAGGCAGCAACCACGAAAGCAGTGGCCGCGACGAGCGCCGTCCATCGCGCAAGCGCCGTAGTAGCCGTCGTTCCAGCAGCTCCCGGCGCAACAACGGATGATCCGCTGTTACCTCGGGCTGGGTGCCAACCTCAATGAGCCATACCAGCAGCTGCAAACCTGTCTGGAAACCCTCAAACAGCACCCGGATATCACCCTGACGGGCTACTCGTCGTTTTATCGCAGCAAGCCGGTTGGCCCACAGGATCAGCCGGACTATGTGAATGCCGTTGCCTGCATCGAGACCGACCTTCAGCCGCTGGACTTGCTGGACGCCCTGCAAGCCATCGAAAATGGTCAGGGTCGGGTGAGACTGCGCCGCTGGGGTGAGCGCACACTGGACATTGATATCCTGCTGGTCGAAGACCAGCGCATCGACAGCGAGCGCTTGACCGTACCGCATGTTGAAATGACCAACCGCCTGTTTGTCATGCTGCCGCTGGCCGAACTGGCCCCGGCGCTGATGCTGGCCGACGGCAACCGCGTGCAGCAACACGCCGAACGACTGGCAGACCAGGATGAGCTGGTGATCATGGGCCGGCCGGATATCTGAAAGATTCCTTCCTTTAACTCGTCAATCGCGCCCAAGTGCGTTAACTGTCGATCAAATAACCACCGACATCATTGCCTTCCAAGGAAAATTACCAAGGTAATATTGACTTGCTGGCACCAATCCGCACCATAAGCGACCACAAATCTGAGCTGGAGCACCGGGAGAGAACAATGTCCCCAGTCAATCTGAAATCCCTGCAAGGCCGCAAAGCCAAACAGGAGAAGTTTGCAGTCCTCACTGCCTATGACTCGACATTCGCGCAGCTGGCCGCTGACGCAGGCATCGAGTGCCTGCTGGTTGGCGATTCCCTCGGCATGGTATTGCAGGGCAACGACAGCACACTGCCGGTATCGCTCGAAGAAATGGCTTACCACACCCGTTGTGTGGCCCGTGGTAACCAACGTTCCGAAACTCCGGCATTCATCATGACCGACCTGCCGTTCATGAGCTACGGCACCGTCGAAGCTGGTCTGGAAGCTGCCCGCGCCGTGATGCAAGCCGGTGCCCACATGGTCAAGATTGAAGGCGACGAATGGCTGGCACCGCTGATCAGCGTGCTGGCGCAGCAAGGTGTGCCCGTGTGTGCGCATCTGGGCCTGACGCCTCAGGCGGTTAACAAGCTGGGTGGCTACCGCGTTCAGGGCCGTGATCAGGAACGTGCTGACGCACTGGTAAACGCTGCCATTACCCTGGCCGACGCCGGTGCCGACATCATTCTGCTGGAATGCGTGCCGTCCGGTTTGGCCAAGCGTGTCACCGAAGCCGTCAGCGTGCCTGTAATTGGTATTGGTGCGGGCAAGGACACCGACGCCCAGGTGCTGGTGATCCACGACATGCTGGGCCTACACACCGGTCGCGTTGCCCGCTTCGTCAAAAACTACATGACCGAAGGCCGCACCGTTCAGCAAGCCTTGCAAGCCTACGGCGACGAAGTTCGCAGTGGCGCATTTCCATCTGCGGAGCATGAGTTCGCCTGATGAAAACCATTCATACTGTGGCCGCCTTGCGGGCGGAAATTCGTGCTGCTCGCAAAGCCGGTAAAGACATCGGCTTTGTGCCCACCATGGGCAATTTGCACGCTGGCCACATCAGCCTGATCAAGGCCTCCAAACAGCAAGACTGCTTTACCGTTGCCAGCATTTTCGTTAACCCGCTGCAGTTCAACGACAAGAGCGATCTTGAGCGTTACCCGCGCACCCTGACAGCCGATCAGGAGCAACTGGTCAGCGCCGACTGCGACCTGCTGTTCGCGCCGGATGTCGACGAAATGTACCCTGCCGGTCAGGCAATCCAGAGCACGGTCAGCGTACCGGGCGTGTCTGAAGGTTTGTGCGGCGGCAGCCGTCCGGGTCACTTCGACGGCGTAGCCACTGTGGTCACCAAGCTGTTCAACATGGTGCAGCCAGACCTCGCCTTTTTCGGTGAGAAAGACTTCCAGCAAGTCGCGGTGATTCGCAAAATGGTCGCCGACCTCAATATGCCGCTGACCATCGTCGCCGTGCCCACCGCCCGGGCCACCGACGGTCTGGCACTGAGCTCTCGTAATGGCTATCTGACCGAGTCCGAGCGCGAAGCGGCACCGGCTCTGTATCAGGCCTTGACGGCCATCGGCAACGGCCTGCAACAGCAGCAGCCTTTGGCTGAGTTGATTGCCGCCGCCGAACAGCAACTGCTAGCAGCCGGCTTCAAACCCGATTACCTGGAAGTGCGCCATGCTGCCAACCTGAGCATTGCCGACGCCCCCAAAGTGGGTGACAAGCTGGTGATTCTGGGGGCCGCGTTCCTTGGCAAAGCCCGCTTGATCGACAACATTTCCGTAACATTGATCACCAAAAACGATTAGTGCATACTCACGCCCCCTTTGAAAACGGATCAATAATTGATCAGAAAAAACAAGGGGGCGACCGGTGTCATGGGCCTGACAGCAACAGCCAGAACCGGAATCGTCAAACCGAAGAGACTTATAAAAAAGGGGTTCGCATGCAGTCCATTATGTTGAAAGCCAAAATCCATCAGGCGCGCGTTACACACTCAGTACTGGATTACGAAGGCTCTTGTGCCATCGACGGTGCGCTGCTGGAAATGACTGGCCTGCGCGAATTCGAACAGATCCAGATTTACAACATCACCAACGGCAACCGTTTCACCACCTACATCATTCGTGGCGAAGACGGCTCCGGAATTATTTCTGTCAACGGTGCTGCTGCCCGTCTGGCAGACGTTGGCGACAAGATCATCATTGCCGCGTACGGCAACTACGATGAGAAAGAGCTGGAAACCTTCAAGCCGAAAATGCTGTACATGAACGAAGACAACAGCGTCAGCCACACCAGCTTCGACATTCCGGTACAGGTTGCCTGATTTCAGTAACAACCTTGCCGCATTGGCATTCAGCCAATGACCCAACAGCCAGTGCGCGTAACGCCACTGGCTGTTTTTGTTTGTGGGCTTTGTTTACCGCTGATGGGCACGAGTGCCCATCCTATCGAATGTTATGCAGCAGGATTTTATTCCCAAATCCACGAACAGCAACGTATGCATAGGATGGTGCGCTTGCGCCCATCTTCACCCCACACTCACGGATAAATCCGCTCCTACAAACTTCCCGATCTACAAAACCCAGCCAAACCCTTTATTTTTCATCTTTTTGCCAATGACAGCGGTGTCATCCAATCCCAGAGCCCATGGGCTTTTGCGGCCATACCGGCCGCTCTCGTATACTGGCCGACGACCAAAAGAGAATTCAAAAATCCCAAGGAAGCACTATGACTCTGGCAAGCAGCCTGATTCAGTCAGATATCTGGAAAGCCCTCCAGCAGCACCACCAAACCGTCGGCAACGAGCACATGCTGGATTGGTTCAAGAAAGACCCAAATCGCTTCGAACACTTTCACGCAGAAGCCGCAGGCCTGAGCCTGGATTACTCCAAAAACCGGGTGACCCGCGACACCATGGAGCTGCTGCTGCAACTGGCCGAGCAACGCGACCTGCCCGAACAAATCCACGCCATGTTCAGCGGCGAAGCCATTAACCGCAGCGAGAACCGCCCGGCCCTGCACACCGCCCTGCGTAACTTCAGCGACCGTCAGATCATGGTCGACGGCGAAGACATCATGCCGGAGATTCGTGAAACCGTATCCCGCATGGAAGAGTTCTGCTGGAAAATCCGCCGTAACCAATGGCGCGGTTACAACAACCAGCCATTTACCGACGTGGTTTCCATTGGTATTGGCGGCTCCTTCCTCGGCCCAAAACTGGCTTCCAGCGCCCTGAAGCCCTACTGGGACAGCGGCCTGAACATTCATTACCTGGCCAACATCGACGGCACCCACATTACCGAGATTCTCAAACGTCTGAATCCGGCCACCACGCTGTTTATTATTCAGTCGAAATCGTTCGGCACCCAGGAAACCCTGAAAAATGCGCTGGCTTGCCGCGAGTGGTTCCTGCGCAACGGCGGCCTGGAAGAGCACCTGAGCAAACACTTCACCGCGGTATCTTCCAACGTCGAAAAAGCGGTTGAATTTGGTATTGCCGAAGAAAACATCTTCCCGATGTGGGACTGGGTGGGCGGTCGATACTCACTGTGGTCAGCCATTGGCTTACCGCTGGCATTGGCGATTGGCATCGACAACTTCCGCGACCTGCTACGCGGCGCCCATGAAATGGACGAACACTTCCGCACTGCCCCGCTGGAGCAAAACATGCCGGTGCTGATGGCCTTGCTGGGTGTCTGGTACGTCAACTTCTTTGGCGTGAACTCCCACGCGATTTTGCCGTACGACCACTACCTGCGCTCGCTGCCAGCCCACCTGCAACAGCTGGACATGGAGAGCAACGGCAAATCCATCACCCTCGATGGCCAAAAGGTCGACTACAACACCGGGCCAGTGATCTGGGGCGGCGTTGGCACCAACGGCCAGCACGCTTTCCACCAGCTGCTGCACCAGGGCACCCACTTCTCGCCGTGCGACTTCATCATGCCGATGTGCAGCCACAACCCGATCGACAACTTCCACGCTATGCTGGTCTCCAACTGCCTGAGCCAAAGTCAGGCGCTGCTGCAAGGCAAATCTGAAGCCGAAGCCGTGGAAGAGCTGGTGAATGGTGGCATGAGCGAAGCCGAAGCCATGGTGCTGGCGCGCCAGAAAGTGATTCAAGGCAACCGCCCAAGCAACACCCTGTACTTCCCGAAAGCCACCCCACAAGTGGTGGGCGCATTGATTGCCCTGTACGAGCACAAGGTCGCCGCCCAAGGCATGATCTGGGGCATCAACTCGTTTGACCAATGGGGTGTGGAACTGGGCAAACAGCTGGGCGGCAAGGTGCTGTCGGCACTGGAAAGCGACCAGATTCCAGAACACTTCGATGGCTCCACCAACGGCCTGGTACGCGCCTTCCACGATATGCAATCGCAGTTGTAAGCGTTTCGTCTGGCGTCTGGACAAATATTGTGGGAGAGAGCTTGCTCTCGATAAACCATCGGCAGCAAGCTACCTCCCACAACAAACAAGGTGGGCACTCGTGCCCACCACCTGCACCCTCTACACTACCCGTACCAACTGCACCATCGCAGGCAAGCCTGCTCCTACATCACATCCCTCCTACCCGCCCCCCCCCCGAGCCTGCGCGGCCCGCACCACTCCCGACACCCTGCAACATTAACGACACCCCTGCCATTTCGCGCTAGAATGCGGCGCTTTCTGATGCCCGTTTCCCGGCGTCGCGTTATCTATACTTTTTTGTCGTTCATTGCTTCGGAAACCCGCCGCCATGTCCCAGTCTTCCCAGTCCCAGGTTGTAGCCATCGAATGGCGTCAGCAGTCCTTGTTCCTGCTTGATCAGCGTGTGCTGCCTCACGAACACAGCATGATTGAATGCAAAACCGCTGCTGAAACCGCCGATGCCATCCGCGAGATGGTGGTACGTGGCGCACCGGCCATTGGTATCAGCGCCGCCTACGGTTACGCGCTGGATGCACTGGCGGGTCGTGATCTGGCCGAAGCCTATAAGGTACTGGCGGAATCCCGCCCGACCGCGGTGAACCTGTTCTGGGCGTTGGAGCGTATGGCGTCGCTGAACACCAGCGACGGCCAAACCCTGTTGGCGGAAGCCCGCAAGATTCATGAAGAAGACATCCAGGCCAACCACACCATGGGGCAGTTTGGTGCCAGCCTGATTTCCGACGGCGTGCAGGTGTACACACACTGCAACACGGGCGCACTGGCCACCGGCGGCCACGGTACCGCACTGGGCGTGATCCGTTCCGCCTTTGCCGACGGCAAGATCCAGCACGTGTACGCCGGCGAAACCCGCCCATGGCTGCAAGGTGCTCGCCTGACCGCGTGGGAACTGATGCAGGATGACATTCCGGTATCACTGGTATGCGACGGTGCCGCAGCCCAGCTGTTCCGTGCTGAAAAGCCAGAATGGGTCATCGTGGGTGCCGACCGCATCACCGCCAACGGCGACGTCGCCAACAAGATTGGCACCTACAGCCTGGCCGTAAACGCCAAGCACCACGGCATGAAATTCATGGTAGTAGCACCCACCACCACCTTCGATATGGAACTGGCCTCCGGCGATCTGATTCCAATCGAGCAGCGCCCAATGCAGGAAGTGACCAGCATTCAGGGCAAGCAAATTGCGCCAGAGGGCTGCAACGCCATCAACCCGTCGTTCGACGTTACTCCGGCCGAACTGATTGACGCTATCGTTACCGAAAAAGGCATCGTTCGTAACCCAACCACCGAAGCCATGGCCGAACTGTTCAATCGCAGCTGATCCGGAGTTGTCATGATCGAATTCGAAGCGTCTGTATTTCAGCAAGCGGCTGAAGACCTCTGCAAGTACGGCAAACTGCTGTACGACCGCGACTGGTCGCCGGCCACCAGCTCCAACTATTCGGTACGCCTGAGCGACCAGTGCTGTGCGCTGACCAGCTCTGGTAAGCACAAAGGCGAGCTGACTCCGGAGCAGATTCTGGTGGTCGACTGGCAAGGCAAGCCTCACACTCCGGGCAAACCCAGCGCCGAAACCCTGTTGCATACCCAACTGTACGAACGCGATAAGAACATTGGCGCGGTGCTGCACACCCACAGCCACAACGCCGTGGTACTGTCGCACATCGTTAAAGACGACATACTGGTGCTGGAAGGTTGGGAACTGCTGAAAGCCTTTGCTGGCCAGACTACCCACGAATGCCGCATGGAGATTCCGGTATTCGACAACGATCAGGATATCGAACGCCTGTCCGGTCTGGTCGAGCAGCGAATGCAGCAGCACCAGCAAGGTCATGCCTACCTGATTCGTGGCCACGGGGTTTACACCTGGGGCCGTGATCTGGCGGAATGTTTCCGTCATCTGGAAGCCCTCGAGCACCTGTTTGGCTACCAGCTGGAAATGAAACGAATGGCACTGGCCTGAGCTGTCAGGCCAACCCGGTGGCAAACAGCCGCCGGAAAACAGAATCAACAAGGCACAGCCCATGTGCCGCCCCCATGAGATGGCACCGCAACCGAGCCAGAGGACACTATGAAAACACCACCGAAGCCCAGATACCTCATGCGTCAGAGCCTTACCCGCAAGGACTTTCGTACCCGCCATCAAAAGCTTCGCCCTCTGCGCTACCGTCAGTCCTCTCTTAACTCAGTCGACATGGACCTGATCGAAAGCATCGGCCATTCCAGCCTCAAGGTTTACCCGCAACGTGACACCACCCAATTGCTGTTTGCCAGTGATGAACACAGCCGCATCGCCGAGAAACTCAACGAAGTGGGTGTGCGTTTTGAAAAATGGCAGACCGAAGCCGAACTGGCACCCGGTGCCGCGCAGGAAGACGTGATTGCTGCTTACCAGAGCGACATCGACCGCCTGATTAACGAAGAAGGCTACCAAACTGTCGACGTTGTCAGCCTCGACGCCAGCAACCCGAAAAAAGACGAACTGCGCCAGATATTCCTCAGCGAACATCGTCACAGCGAAGCCGAAGTGCGTTTCTTTGTGGCCGGCGAAGGCCTGTTCAGCCTGCACATTGAAGACAAGGTCTACGAAGTGCTGTGCCGTCAGGGCGACCTGATTTCTGTACCGGCCAACACCCCACACTGGTTCGACATGGGGCCAAACCCGGGCTTTATCGCCATCCGTCTGTTCAACAACCCGGAAGGCTGGGTTGCCAACTACACCGGCGACACCATCGCCGAGCGTTTTAACCGTCTGGAAAACTGAGGCCAATACGTATGACCATCAAGGTAATCCTCACCGACGTTGAAGGCACCACCTCGTCCATTTCCTTTGTGAAGGAAGTGCTGTTTCCCTACGCGGCCGAACACCTGTCCGGTTACGTCCGGGCTAACCAGAACAACGAGCAAGTACAACAGCAACTGGCGGCCACCGCTCAGCTGCTGCTGGACGAAGCGCCGGACAGCGAAGTGTCGCTGGATGATCTGAGTGCCGACACCGACGCCCTCATCAACACCCTGCTCGACTGGATTGCCGAAGACCGCAAAGCCACGCCATTAAAAGCCCTGCAAGGACTGATCTGGGCCGAGGGCTACCAGAACGGTGACTATCAGGCGCATATGTACGCCGACGCCACCCGCTGTCTGAAGCAGTGGAAAGAGCAAGGTCTGGCGTTGTACGTGTATTCGTCCGGCTCTGTGAAAGCCCAGCAACTGTTCTTTGGCTACAGCCAGGACGGCGACCTGCTACCGCTGTTCAGCGGTCACTTCGACACTCAGGTGGGCCACAAGCAACAAGCGGATTCCTACCGCAATATCCTTGCCGCCCTGCAACAGGACATCGACGGCTTACAGGCCGACGAAGTGCTGTTCCTGTCGGATATCGAAGCCGAACTGGATGCTGCCCGCGACGCCGGAATGCAAACCTGCTGGCTGATTCGAGACGGTGAGATTGCAGAAGAACCAGGCCATATGGCCGTGCCTTCGTTTGATCAGATTCACCCGCTCTGACAAGCGCGCTATCAGTAAACCAGCCAGAAACACAAAAGCCGGTCTGACTCACATCAGACCGGCTTTTTCGTATTGCCAGCACCGGATCAAGACGAGCTAAAACAGCTCACGTCAAAGATTCAGGCACCCAGATTCTCGGCGTGGAAACGCAGATGCTCTTCAATGAAGGAAGAAATAAAGTAGTAGCTGTGATCGTACCCACTGTGCAGACGCAGAGTCAGTGGGTAACCGGTTTCAGCCACAACAGCTTCCAGCGCTTCCGGCTTCAGCTGTTCCACCAGGAAGTTATCCGCTTCCCCCTGATCCACCAGCGCCGGAGTACGCACGTCGCCAGCGGCAGCAATCAGCTCACAGCTGTCGTGTTGCTTCCACAACTCACGGTCGTTACCCAGATAGGTTGTGAACGCAGTCTGGCCCCACGGGCAGTTGATGGGATTAGTGATCGGGCTGAACGCCGATACCGAGGTGAACATGCCCGGATTTTTCAGCGCAATGGTCAGTGCACCGTGACCACCCATGGAGTGACCGGCGATGGCCTTTTTGGAAGATACCGGGAAGGTCGCTTCTATCAGCTCCGGCAGCTCTTTCACCACGTAATCGTACATGTGGTAATGCTTGCTCCAAGGCTCCTGCGTGGCGTTGACGTAGAAACCCGCACCCTTGCCCAGATCGTAACGGTCTTCATCGGCCACATTGTCGCCGCGAGGACTGGTGTCCGGCGCCACAATGGCAATGCCCAGCTCCGCAGCAATACGCTGGGCACCGGCTTTTTGCATGAAGTTTTCATCAGTGCAGGTCAAGCCGGAAAGCCAGTACAGCACTGGAACCTCGGCACCCTGCGCCGCTTTTGGCGGCAGATAAATCGCAAAGCGCATGCGGCAGTTCAACACAGCCGAGTCGTGCTCGTACTGCTTGTGCCAACCGTCAAACACCTTGTTCTGACTAATCATTTCCATTGGATTTCTCCAGTCTGGAGTCTGGAGTCAGGCGTCTGGAGCAACATGCGCCAGACGCCCGACTGTTAGTATTTGGCGTAGGATGGGCCCCGCCCATCAATGTGTTCGGCAAAGCCCAACCTACCAGGCCGGAATCAGGAGCCAAGCGCCAGACGCCCAGCCCCAGACACCCGACTGTTAGTAATGAATAACAGAACGAATCGACTTGCCTTCGTGCATCAGGTCAAACGCTTCGTTGATCTTCTCCAGCTCCATGGTATGGGTGATGAAGTCGTTCAGCGCGAACTTGCCCGCCAGGTAGTCTTCAACAATGCCTGGCAGTTCGGAACGGCCTTTCACGCCACCGAAAGCAGAACCGCGCCATACGCGACCGGTAACCAGCTGGAACGGACGGGTAGAGATTTCCTGACCAGCACCGGCAACACCGATGATCACAGACTCACCCCAACCCTTGTGGCAGCACTCCAGCGCGGAACGCATAACATTCACGTTACCAATACATTCGAAGGAGAAGTCCACACCGCCGTCGGTCATTTCAACAATCACGTCCTGGATCGGCTTGTCGAATTTCTTCGGGTTCACCAAATCGGTCGCGCCCAGCTTGGTCGCCAGTTCAAACTTGGACTCATTGATATCAATACCAATGATGCGGCTGGCACCTGCCATCTGGGCACCGATGATGGCAGACAGACCAATGCCGCCCAGACCGAAGATCGCCACGGTGTCGCCCTTCTGGACTTTGGCGGTTTTGGACACAGCACCCATGCCGGTGGTCACACCACAACCCAGCAGACACACTTCTTCCAGTGGTGCTTCCGGGTTTACCTTGGCCAGCGAGATTTCTGGCAGCACGGTGTACTCGGAGAACGTAGAGCAACCCATGTAGTGGAAGATTGGCTCACCGTTGCAGGTGAAACGGGTGGTACCATCTGGCATCAGACCCTTACCCTGAGTGGCACGAACGGCCTGACACAGGTTGGTTTTGCCAGAAGTACAGAATTTGCACTCGCCACATTCGGCGGTGTACAGCGGAATCACGTGATCGCCCACTTTCAGGCTGGTTACGCCTTCGCCCACAGACTCAACGATACCGCCACCTTCGTGACCCAGAATCGCCGGGAAGATGCCTTCAGGGTCTTCGCCAGACAGCGTGAAAGCGTCGGTGTGGCAAACGCCAGTGGCAACGATTTTGACGCGCACTTCACCTGCTTTTGGTGGCGCAACTTCCACTTCTTCAATTTTCAGTGGTTCGCCCGCTTTCCAGGCAATCGCCGCTTTGCACTTGATCGCTTCAGTCATGTCAGATCCTCAAGGTGTAATTCATCAGCTGCCGAACCGGCAGCCCAAATGGTCATTTCGTTGAGGATTCTAGTTTTTATCGATTTGGTTATAATCCCGATAAATTGCAATTGATCTTTACGAGACAGTAAAAATGGCACAATGGGAAGGGGTACGGGAATTTGTCGCGGTAGCGGAAACCAACAGTTTCACCGAAGCCGCTAACCGCCTGAAGCTCTCGGTTGCTCAGGTCAGCCGTCAGGTAGCCGCGCTGGAAGAGCGCTTGTCGTCGGAGTTACTGCACCGCACCACCCGCAAGGTATCGGTGACCGAAGCAGGCCAACTGTTTTATCAACATTGTCGACCGCTGCTCGACGGCCTCGAAGAAGCCGAACGGGCGCTCAGCTCGCTGAGCCACAAAGCCAGCGGCCTGATTCGCCTGACCGCCCCCTTCACCTTTGGCGAAGGCCATATCTCGCCACTGCTGAACGAATTTCTGGTACAGCACCCTCAGGTACAGTTGGAATGCCAGCTGACCAACCAGAAAGTCGACCTGATTGACGGTGGCTTTGACCTCGCCATTCGGCTGGGCAAACTGGAAGACTCTTCGATGAAAGCCCGACGCCTTTCCACCCGCCAACTGCACCTGTGCGCCTCGCCGGAATACCTGCGTAACCACGGCGAACCCCACTCGCTGTCCGAACTGCAACACCACAACTGCCTGCTCGGCACCCTCGACTACTGGCGCTTCCGCGAAAACGGCAAGGAACGCATCCTGCGCGTGAACGGCAGCATTCGAACCAACGGCGGGCTGGCACTGGTCGATGCCGCTCACAAAGGGCTGGGGCTGGTGCAGCTGCCCGATTACTACGTACGCTCACATCTGGAAAAAGGCTGTTTGGTAGAACTGCTGCCGCAATTCCAGCCTGAAGAAGAAGGCATCTGGGCGCTCTACCCGCACAGCCGCCACCTGTCGACCAAAGTGCGGCTGTTAGTGGATTTTCTGGCGGAAAAACTGGCCCGCTAGACCAGCAAAAAACTGTACATTTTTCACTCAAGCCATCCAGCAAACGGCCGATACCCTTCAGATCACACATCCGGCAGTGGATTTTCTGCCACCGAGACCACCATCCTGAAGGGAGGTCGCACCATGATCGATTTCAACAACTTTGTGTCTGGCAAAGGCTATCAATCCAGCCAAACTCTGGGTTCAAGCACCGCCAACTCGACCAATGCCCGCAGTGCCGAGGCCAAAGCCGAATCTGGTTACGGAGCTGGTGAAGTCACCGAGTCTGACAGCGGCTCCGGCATCCAGCTGGGCGAACGGGTCGATCCGGAAACCACCGCCAACAACATTCTGGAATTTGTCTCCCGCGGGATCGACAACCTGAAAGCCCAGGGGGCATCGGAAGAACGCATTCAAGCGCGTTTGGAAGCCGCCCGTGAAGGCGTCGCCAAAGGTTATGCCGAAGCCACTGAAATGCTCGATGGCATGGGCTTGTTGAGCGAAGACCTGGAATCTGAAATCGCCACCTCTCGCTCCATTGTCGACAGCAGCCTGGCCGACCTCAGCAGCCTCGAAAACTACCTGAACCAGAACAACGTCGACGACGTCGCCGAAAGCCAACAACTAACCGTTAGCGCACTGATGTCATCAGTGTCTTCTGCCAGCGCCAGTGGCAACTCCGGCGCCGTACAGAACAGCGCCAACTACAGTCGCGCCGACAGCAGCAACACCTTCGCGCTGGAAGTGCAAACCCGCGACGGCGACACCGTAACCGTGTACTACGAACAGAACAGCAGCATGGAAGAGGCCTCATCTAACGGCAGTTATGCCTTCTCTTCCCTGCAAGATCAGGCCTTCAGCTTCAGCGTGGAAGGCGAGCTGGACGATGGCGAAATGGAAGCCTTGAATGGCTTGTTCAAACAGGTGGAAAGCCTCAGCAACCAGTTCTTCGCAGGTAACATGGGAGAAGCCATCAAGCAGGCCATGGACATTGGCTACGACAGCACGGAACTGGCCGCCTTCAGCCTTGATTTAAGCCAGTCTCGCTCGGTGCAAACCACCAATGTGTATCAGCAGCCAGGCTACTCTTCAGCCGCCAGCAGCGCCCCAACCGAAGCGCTGGAATCGGTAAAAGGCCCACTCGCCAATTATGTAGAAAGCGTGCTGGCCAGCGCCGAACAAGCGCAACCCTTTGGTAACGCCTTGGATATGATCAACACCATGGCAGAAAGCCTGGTGGGAGAAGACAACGACCGTTTCAGCGCCTTCCAGCAGTTTAACCAAGCACTGGTGGATTTAAGTAACGCCCGCAGCGACCTGGCGGAATCTGTCTAAATAGCCATTTTCAGATCGAATAAGCTTGCGCCATCCGACGAGAACACGGAAAACTCGTCAGATGGCAGCCGCTTCACGTCTTTATCAGACTTACAAAACGATGGGCACAAGCGCCCACCCTATGAGCTGCGTAAGTAGCAATTTGTAGGTCGGATAAGCTTGCGCCATCCGACAACGTCACGGCAAACGAGCTTGTCAGATGGCAGCCGCTTCGCGTCTTTATCAGACCTACAAAACGATTGGCACAATTGCCCATCCCCCACTACCTACTTGCTTACGACCTCGTCATACCATGTGGGTCGATCACAAATTTCTTCGCCGCGCCGCCATCAAACGCCTCGTAGCCTTTCGGCGCATCGTCCAATGAAATCACCTCCACGTTAACCGCCTTGGCGATTTGCAGCTTGTCGAACAAAATCGCCTGCATCAGGCTACGGTGATACTTCATTACCGGACACTGACCGGTGTGGAACGAATGTGACTTCGCCCACCCCAGACCAAAGCGCATACTCAGGGACCCCTGACGGGCGTTTTCATCTTCGGCACCCGGGTCTTCCGTTACGTACAGGCCCGGAATACCAATCTGACCACCGGCACGGGTGTGTTCCATGGCCGAGTTCAGCACGGTTGCTGGCGCTTCCGTCTTATGGCCACAACCACAGGCGTGGGCTTCGAAGCCGACACAGTCTACGAAGCAGTCCACTTCGCGCTCGCCCAGAATCGCTTCAAACTTGTCGCCCATATCACCATCGGCTTTCAGGTCGATGGTTTCACAACCGAACGAACGCGCCTGTTCCAGACGTTCTTCGATCATATCGCCAACGATTACACAGGCGGCACCCAGCAAATGCGCAGACGCCGCAGCCGCCAAACCCACAGGGCCAGCGCCAGCAATGTACACCGTGCTACCGGCGGTAACGCCCGCCGTCACACAACCGTGGAAACCGGTCGGCAAGATGTCAGACAACAGCGTCAGATCCTGGATTTTCTCCATGGCGTGATCGCCATCCGGGAATTTCAGCAGGTTAAAGTCGGCGTACGGCACCATCACATACTCCGCCTGACCACCAACCCAGCCGCCCATATCCACGTAGCCGTAAGCGGCACCCGGACGAGCAGGATTCACGTTCAAACAAATACCAGTGAGACCTTCCTTACAGTTACGGCAACGGCCACAAGCAATATTGAACGGCACAGAAACAATGTCGCCTTCCTTGATGAATTCAACGTCGCGGCCGGTTTCAATCACCAAACCGGTAATTTCATGGCCCAGCACCATACCGGCAGGGGCCGTGGTACGGCCGCGCACCATATGCTGGTCACTGCCGCAAATATTGGTGGTGATCACTTGCAGGATAACGCCGTGATCGCACTTGCGATCGCCCAGCGCCAGCTCCGGGTAGGCAATGTTCTGAACCTCGACCTGACCCGGTCCCTGGTAAATCACACCGCGATTACTCTTGTTACACATAACCTGATTCCTGTTTGGCGATTTATTGTTGTTGCCCCAGCCACGACATTGTCGACTTTGCTTAAAGCAGGCCACTCACCATATGCCCGAAGCGCCACAGCCAATGGCCGAAAAACGGCAGCGCACTTCGTACACAAACAAGTCCATAGGTCGAAACAGGCCAAACGGCTGAACCAAACAATAGGGCCAAACACTACGGTCCAACAGAAACAAAAAAGCCCCGGCAACACCGGGGCAATAGCGAGAAAAAGAGAGCTGATTCCAAACCGGCCAGTGGATCACCGGCTGCTACACAAACACAACGAGTTAACGGCCCGCCCCCTCAGACTGCACCGCCACCCAACCGCTAACGGTAGACTCACCCACCGAACGGATCTTCTCTTTCATACTCCACGCCATTTCGTGGAAGTAAAAAGCAACCGTGTTGATGGCAGGCTCAATCAGAGCAACCAAGCCACCGACCAGCAAATCGCCAGTCAGCAAATACGCCACCGTAAACGCAACGGAAAAGTGCATCACAGCAAAAGTCAGTGTCTTGATCATCGAAAGCTCCTGCGCCAACTCTGGTTGGCTGTGTTTGGAAGACACTGTTAATTTAGGCTTTGGCTATCAAATTTAGAAATCAAATAAACCGATGCAAATGATAGTGTTTTGGCTATCAAGAATAAATAACTGATAGATTAAGAAAACATGCAAGTAACAAGCAGAAACAGATGAGGAGCAACCTTCAGAAACTTGCTGGCCCTGTCTAGCCGAGCTGCTTTGGTCGGAGTGCGCTGTTATGCCGGTATTGTCGGAATATACTCACAAGACTAAAATGACCGAATTAAAGACCTTTTAAGAGATCTCTTAAATGACCACAAGAATTCTGGCCGACGTTGCTGCAAGCATCACCGAACTGAAAGCCAACCCAATGAAAGTCGCCACCAGCGCCCACGGCGAAGCCGTTGCCGTACTTAACCGCAACGAACCCGCCTTCTACTGCGTGCCTGCTGCCGCCTATGAAATGATGATGGACAGGCTCGAAGACCTTGAGCTGCTGGCCATCGCCAAAGAACGCGAATCCGAAGCAAGCATCGCGGTAAATCTGGATGACTTATAAGCTCGAGTTTAAAAAGAGCGCCCTGAAAGAATGGCAAAAGCTCGGAGCAACGCTACAACAGCAATTCAAGAAAAAGCTGGCCGAACGGCTGCAAAACCCGCACGTACCCGCCTCAAAGCTTTCCGGCGCTGACAACCTCTACAAAATCAAACTGCGCCAATCTGGCTATCGGCTGGTGTACAAGGTTGAAGACAATATCGTCGTTGTCACCGTGCTGGCAGTTGGCAAACGGGAACAGAATGAGGTTTATCGCAAGGCAATGGGGAGAGATCACTGAGGTGGTTTTTTCTTCAGCCCGGCGATGGCCTGACACGACTAACGGATCATCGGTTGAAAAAAGCCGCTTTAGTGAGTATCAAAGCGGCTTTTCATGGGACTTCGGAGATTCTGATTGTATTTAACGCCGCGCTCTGCAGAAATTTGCGAGCGCTAGCGAGTAAATTTTCCGTAGCAGCGCTTTGTTATGCATGACTTCCATCCGGCAGTTTCAATTCCAACTGAGAATTAAATTCTTTTGGCGTAGTTATTACCGCGATATCACTCAAATCCCCAACCTCCAAAATATAAGGACTTGGTTCAGGACGAGCGGTATCAATCTTTACCCTATATTCACGCTGATGAGAAAATAAACTACGCTTTTGATAACCGAGTTTTTCCTCTGGCATACTTCCGTGAAATTCATGCTCATCGAAATAGTCAACCAACCCAAGATTTCCATTTACATTGAGCTTTTCTATTGCGGCCTTGCAACGTTCAATAAACTGTGATGCATTCAAGATAACAACACAAAACTTACCCAATCCAAAACACGAATCATGAAGTTCAAGAGTTCGCTTGAAATCTGATAGGGTTTCCGCCGATACGGTCTCATGACCTCGGCTGTTCAGAGAATATATACAGAAGACATTATGACTTAGCAGATGATCTCCATGTACGACTATAGGTGCAGCCAAATCCGAAGCCGGAATTACATGCTCATCAAACCGGATTTCACCTAATTTATCAGGCTGGTATAGCGCAACTATTCCTTCATATTCGTCACCTCGTAACTCGCCCGATTCATCCTTGTACTCTTTGAATGAGCGAATGGTATTCATGAACAATTTGCCGTCCACAAAATCTTCTGCATATTCTCTATTTTCAAATAGTTTAACAAAAGCAAATATGGTAGACACTTTCACCCCTAAGATGCATAACGCCCGGCCTTGGAGCGCGCGCTTTTTGCGCGTCCCGCCACGCTTTTCAGTTGATCCTCACCCGCTTTTCCGGACACATTGCAGTTATCCATTTATCGCCTCGTACTCTAACGGACTCATGTATCCCAAGCCAGAGTGCAGACGAGTTCTGTTGTAGAAGCGATCAATATACTGTTT
>NZ_KE383934.1:0-145430 GCF_000422845.1 Oceanobacter kriegii DSM 6294 | reverse complement strand
GCTGGCCTGTAAACTCGTGAACAGCGTCCTCGCATTCCATACTGCTGCATCAATCTGGCCACTCGTTTCTCGCCAACCCGTACACCCTCTCGTCTTAACTCCCTATGCACTCTGGGCGAACCATAGATGCCGTCACTGCTTTCAAACACCTGAGCGATGTGCTTGACCAGCTGTCGGTCTGAGAGTTGGCGTACAGACTCTGAAGGGCTCAACCACTGATAGTAGGCACTACGAGATACGTTCAACCAACGACAAAGCCAGGCAGTGCCAAAACGTTCTCGATGATCTCTTATGAATCGGTATCGCTCTTCTCTTGTTCCGCGAGAAATCGTTGCCACTTTTTTACCAGATCGAGCTCCTTTTTCAGGCGCTCATTCTCTCTTTTCAGCTTGCGAAGCTCACTGGATTCCTCGGGTTTCGATGCTGTTTTCTTTGCTTTGCTCACGTTCGTCTTCACTACGTTTGATGGTTTCCGAGAGGGCTTCAGCTGACCTTCCCGATATTCTTTTCGCCATCGTGACAGCATGAACGGCTTAATTTTCGGAAAAAGTGGAACAAACGCTCTGCAACTTGCTGCACTTGAACATCATTTTCAAGACTCATCTCAACTGCCGAGCGTTTGAATTCAAGCGAGTATTGCTTTGTCTTTTTCTGGTTTTTGTAGGCTGGCATAGAGCACCTTTTCGTAGTTAAAAAGGTGTCCGGTAAAACGGGGGGAAGATCATCAGTCCGTTGCTGCTGTTTGTTATGCCAATTATCCAACTCCTTGAACTCTAGCGCTTGCGTAACCATCTTCTATTTTCTTGGCTTTGAAATTTAAGTTCACCAAGGATCCATTAATAAGCGAATCTATTAAAAGTTTTTCCTGGCTCTCGCTGACAATATTTTTAGGGAGCCTAGCCCTGACTTTTGAGTTCTCTTCATAGACTATTTCAATCGTGTAATAATTTTCATAGCCTCGTATAGAGCTAATACGGAACTCCCCCTCTATTTCTACCCATTCAATTTTATTCTTAGTCTTCTCGGCAATCTTGTTAATCGCATATTTATCAAAAAGTGTTTCTCCGATTGATATTGTGTCAGCATCAGCGGCAGATGAAATAACACGCCGAAATGTTTTTTGTATTTCTGCGGATGAATTTTTTAATTCAGGAGCTGTCTCAATGGCTTTTTCCAAAAGTTTTAGTCTTTGCAATTCTATATCTTTTTTATTATCGGCATAGTTGTTAACCACCCCAGCACCAGAGAGTATGAGAGCGAGGACACACATAGTGATACCTGCAACCTTTTGAGTCTCTGGCTTGGTCATAGATTCTCCTAACCTGTTAAGTAGGCCAGTTGCATCAGCCTTTAAGTCTGTACTTCCTTCCTTGACCTTAAATACAAGCTCGATATCATGCTTTTCATATTTCTTTAAATTTCTGGCATCTCCTTCGTATACAAAATTACCGTAGAATGTATTCAAATTGCTCTGTATACAGGACAATTTGTTCAATAAATTTGCAGGCAAAGTTGAAGAGTATCTATCACCTTTGATATTCAAATTTATAAAAGGCCAACTCTCGAATTCAACATACTCATGAAAATCATCTTCTAACAATAACCTTTCCAAGGTCTTCCATGCGTCTTCTTCTGAACGAATCGTTATAGATTCATTAAACATCATAATTTTCCTTTACTTCATTAAGGCATAACAGTTTATTGTTGCGCATGCGCAGCTTCCCAGTAACACCCACGGTGAAAAAATCCGCCACAACCTTCTGATTTCCCGAGACTCTTTGCTAATTACTTAGAACCACATTATCGAGTTAGTACGCATGCGCGCTAATCCGGTTGCCCTGTGCGCATAAACTTGTAAACCGCAGCCAATAACATCTCTAAAATCAGCCATTTACGCTATCAGTTGTTGGAAAAGTGAGCAAACACTTTGGGTAAAGTGCGCAGGCAATGATGATGTTTGGCAATGGAACGGTTCGTGGCCAGGTCAGAAAATGCAGTGCTGCCGGGATGAGCAAGCTCATCCATCGGGAATGAATTCCCTCCTACAGGGTGACCTCCGTGTGGTAGGAGGGAATTCATTCCCGAACCCCGATAGACTGGGAATCACCAACCGCTAGCAAGGACGCAGGCGATGAATATCCAACCGGGCCAGCAGGCCCTGCGCAAAGGCCGTGTTTCCATCCCCGGCCAAATCTATCTTGTTACTACCGCGACCAACAATCGACGGCCGATCTTTGCAGATTGGAGCGTTGCCCATACGGCGGTACAAACCTTTACGAGCCCGCGAGTGTTGCAACAAACGCGGCTGCTTTGCTGGGTGCTGATGCCAGACCATGTTCATTGGTTAATTCAGGTTGACCAGCAAACATTGTCGGGAGAGGTAAAACGTTTAAAAGCAGCAACCGCCCGTGAGATCAACAGGCGGTTTGGGTCAACGGGATCGCTATGGCAACCGGGATTCCACGACAGGGCCATTCGCCGGGATGAGGATATCAGACAAGTCGCACGTTATATCGTGGCCAATCCGTTAAGAGCGGGGTTGGTTGAGCACATTGGCAATTACCCGTTTTGGGATGCCGCGTGGTTGTGAATCAGGGGGGATGAGCAAGCTCATCCATCGGGAATAAATTCCCTCCTACAAATAACGGTAAACCGCGAAGTCGGTGTTAAATGCAGATTTTTTCGGGAATAAATTCCCTCCTACAAATAACGGTAAACCGCGAAGACGGCGTTAAATGCAGATTTTTCGGGATGAGCAGGCTCATCCATCGGGAATGAATTCCCTCCTACACTCAGGTTTCCCACCCTTACCGCGCACTCGCTGGCACGATAAACTTGGCTTCGCGCTGTAATTGCACTCCGTCCATCTTGAAATCGAACACCAGCATATCCGGGGCAACCTGGTCAGACAGTGAACACACCCGATAGCTTTGCCATTTACCTTGGGCGTCGTTTAAATCTACCGGCACGGGGCCGAGCAATTCAAAGGCTGTGCCGCTGTGGCTGGTAACCGTCAGGTTCACTTGCTGAGATCCATTTACGAAGCTTTCGAGTTTGATTTCAAAGTCGTTGCACCAGGTGTCGTCGGCCCGTTGCACGTATAGCTGGCCGCGGCTTCGGTGTACTTCGGCCAGCAGTTCGGTGCTGTTGGCAAAGCCCCAGGCAACGCCGGAAAACGCCAGTGTCATTACTGCGCCGTAGCCCAGCAGTCGGGGACGAATCAGACGGCGCGGTTTGCCCAGCAGTTCATTGTCGGAGGCAAACCGAATCAGTCCTTTGGCTTTGCCGAGCTTTTCCATCACGCCGTCACAGGCGTCGATGCAAGCGCCACAGTCGATGCATGGCAGTTGCAGGCCGTTGCGAATATCAATGCCCACCGGGCACACCTGCACACACAGCGAGCAGTCAACACAGTCGCCCTGACGTTCATTGCTGTTGTTGTCACCAGACGCTGTGCCACAGCTTTTTTGCTGTTTCTGATGACGGCTGCGCGGTTCTCCACGCAGCACATCGTAAGAAACCGTACGGGTGTCAGAGTCGAACATAACGCTTTGAAAGCGCGAATACGGACAGGCATGGGTACAGATTTTTTCGCGCACCAGACCAGCATTGGTATAGGTCAGCAACGCCATGATGATGGTCCAGCCCCAGGCGACCGATAACAGGTCGAAGCTGGCCATGTCTGCCAGCAGTTCACGAATCGGCATAAAGTAGCCCGCAAAGGTGATGGCGGTTACCAGTCCCACCGCCAGCCACGCCAGATGTTTGAGGCCACGACGCAGGTACTGAACCGCGGTGAGGCCTTTTTCATCCATCTTTTTGAGCTTGCGGGCATCGCCTTCTATCACTTGTTCGATGCGAATGAACAGCCAGGTCCAGACACTCTGCGGGCAAGCAAATCCGCACCACACGCGGCCATAGGCCACCGCCGTAAAAAACAGCAGGGTGGCAGATGCAATCAGCAGCCCCGACAGAATGTGCAGGTCGTGCCAACCCAGACTGTTGCCAAACAGGAAGATACGGCGTTCTGCAAACGAGAACAGCACCGCTGGGTGGTCGCCCCACTGCACCCACACCATGCCAAAAAACGCCAGCAGCAAGGGGGCGCTGACGATGCGGCGCAGGTTCTGAAAAACGCCGCTGACCAGCCGCACGTAAAACTTGCCGTTTACCTGGGCCGGTTTTTTCGGTGGCAGTAACTGTTGCAGCTCGTCGGTGGTGCGTGGCGCTGGGGACACGCCGGAGGGATCAAACTCGTTCACAAGGGGAATGCGTGCCGCGGTGGTATGTTCCATCGTTCTGGCCTCTCATCGAATAATCACTGGTTGCAGAGTAAGCAATTGACAGCAATCGAATCAGGCCTAAAAATTTTAAAAAGAATGGGGACAGATGGGCACAGTCGGGGAAGCAGCATGAACAACAACACTCTCCAGCATTACCGCTATCAGCAGTTGGAGCAGCAGTTGCTGGATGGCATTCAGCAGCAGCGCTGGCGTCTGGGCGAACGTCTGCCATCCATCCGTACCCTGTGCCAGGAATTTTCGGCGTCGAAGGCCACTGTGCAACATGCGCTGCAACGGCTGGAGGCTCAAGGACTGTTGGAAGCCCGCCCCAAATCCGGCTTTTATGTCACCCTGAAACCCAGCGCCATTGCCGCGCCGAGCACCACCGGCAAGCTGGAGCCACCGCGCCCGGTGAGTGTCAGCGAACTGCTGCTGGACATCATGCGCCGCAGTGCTGCTTTCGATATTTTGCCCGAGCGTCCAAGCGGTGATTTACCGCCGGGCATTGTCGCGCTAAACCGCTCCATCGGCCGAGCCCTGCGCCGTCAGCGAGGTGACGATTACCTCTATTACGACGATCCGGCAGGCATGGTGTCATTACGAGAACAGCTGCAATTGTCGCTGTCCCGCCGCGGTTGCCCGTTGGCTATCGACGACATCGCCATCACCTCGGGCTGCCAGCAGGCGTTGTTTCTGGCGCTGTCTGCCTGCTGCCAACCGGGCGATGTGGTGGCGGTGGAATCTCCCGGTTTTTACGGCGTGATGCAGCTGCTGCAACAACTGCAACTGCGGGTCATCGAAATCCCTGCGCATCCAAACAGCGGCCTAGATATCGACGCGTTTGAATCAGCGCTGAAGCAATGGCCCATCCGTGCTTGTTTGGTGTCGCCCGCCTTTGCAACGC
Source organism: Oceanobacter kriegii DSM 6294 (assembly GCF_000422845.1). Lineage (GTDB taxonomy): Bacteria > Pseudomonadota > Gammaproteobacteria > Pseudomonadales > Oceanobacteraceae > Oceanobacter > Oceanobacter kriegii. The sequence goes on along the minus strand of NZ_KE383934.1, from coordinate 140,243 downwards.
CCACTGGCGCACTGATGCCAGAAGCCAGTCGAAGCCGCCTGCTGGCATTGGCGGAGCAGCACGATCTGGCCGTCATCGAGGACGACATCTACGCCGACACCGCATTCAACAGCATTCCCGACCCGCTCAAGGCACTGGAAGCGGGCGCAGTCCAAACCGCAGCCGATCCGAAAAAGAGCCGGGTAATCTTGTGCAGCTCGTTTTCCAAATCCTTGTCGCGGGACCTGCGCATCGGCTGGGTGTGCGGTGGCCGCTGGCACCGTCAGATTTTGCATCTGAAAATGATCACCCAGTTGGCATCCAGCCGATCGCTGCAACAGGGCATCGCCGATTTCATGGAAGATGGCCACTACGCAGCGCATCTGAAACGGCAGAAATATCAACTGCGTAATCAACGGGATCAGCTGCTGGGAGCACTGCGAAGTTGGGGCAACGACCACAAAATCAGCACCCCCGAGGGTGGACTGGCCCTGTGGCTGGAGCTGCCCGAGCAAGCCGATACGCTGGCTCTTTACCCCCGCGCGTTGCAGCAAAAGGTAGTAATTACGCCCGGGCCGCTGTTTTCAGCTTCGGGCAAGTTCAGCAACTGTGTACGGCTCAGCTTCGCCCACGACTGGAACGACCATCGCCAACAGGCACTAGCGCGGTTCCGGGGACTGGTGGAGGGCTAATATTGGTGGCGGATACCACAACTTTAGCCCTCCTGTAGGAGCAGATTCATCCGCGAACCCGGGATACCGCAATCCGGTGCGTATCACGCACCATCTACGTATTCCGATCTAAAAACTGTCCCTATTTATTTTAATTTTTTTGAGCCTGAACCTGATCTGCGTCAAACCCTAATCTGTAGGCCACTCCACTGTTCAGGCTCGTGTTTGTGTACCAATACAACGACTACGACGACGCTCTGGTACTTGCCAGAGTTGAAGAATTTCGCGATCAGGTGGCCCGCTATCAGGCCGGTGATCTCAGCGACGATGAATTCCTGCCACTGCGCCTGCAAAACGGCCTGTACATGCAGCGCCACGCCTGGATGCTACGGGTCGCCATTCCCTACGGCACCTTATCTGCCGATCAGCTGCGCTTGCTGGGCGATATCGCCGACCGCTACGACCGTGGTTATGGCCATTTCACCACCCGTCAGAACCTGCAGTTCAACTGGATCGAATTAAGCGACGTACCCGATATCCTTGAGGCACTGGCTGGCGAGCACATGCACGCCATTCAGACCTCCGGCAACTGCGTGCGCAATATCACCACTGAAGCCTTTGCCGGGGTCGCCAGCGACGAAGCCATGGACCCGCGCCCGTTCGCCGAACTGCTGCGCCAGTGGGCCACCATCAATCCGGAATTTCTGTTCCTGCCACGCAAATTCAAGATTGCGGTGTCATCCTCCGATGAAGACCGCGCAGTGATTCGCGCCCACGATATTGGCCTCTATCTATACCTCCACAACGGCGAACCACACTTCCGCATTATGGTGGGCGGTGGTCTTGGCCGTACGCCGATTCTGAACCAGACGCTGTTTGAACAGGTTCATTGGCAAGACCTGCTGGGCTGTCTGGAGGCCACCTTACGGGTGTACAACCGCTTTGGCCGTCGCGACAACAAGTACAAGGCGCGCATCAAGATTCTGGTGAAGGCGTTAGGCATTGATGCCTTCCGCGATGAAGTCGAACAAGAGTGGCAGAAAATCCGCACCAGTGGCGCTGCTCCAGTGGTCAGCCACAAAGAGCTGACCCGCATCAGTGCCGGCTTCCAGCGCGAATACCCGCTTTACAATCAGGCGCTCGATCTGGAGTACGGCGCCTGGCTGGCACGGGACAAGGACTTCGCCCAATGGGTTCAGCAAAACACCCGGGCCCAAAAGCAGCCGGGCTTTGTGGCGGTAGTGGCTTCCACCAAACCCGGCCCACACACTTTTGAAAACAGCGCCCCCGGCGACCTCAGCAGTAACCAGATGCGCGAACTGGCAGACCTGGCAGAACGCTACAGCGATGGCGAAATTCGGGTGACTCACGAGCAGAATCTGGTGCTGACCGATGTCGCCCGCTGCGACCTGTTCCCACTCTGGAAAGCCTTCCAACGCATTGGTCTGGCAACGCCGAACATCGGCCTGTTAACCGACATCATCTCCTGCCCCGGCGGAGACTTCTGCGCTCTGGCCAACACCAAAACTCTTCCGGTGGAGCGCCAGATTCAGCAGCAGTTCGACCAGCTCGACTATCTGCATGACCTTGGTGAATTGAGCCTGAACGTATCGGGCTGCATGAACGCCTGTGGCCATCATCACGTTGGCAACATCGGCATTCTGGGCGTCGTGAAGAAGGGCAAGGACGGCATAGAAGAAGAGAACTTTCAGGTCACCATCGGCGGCCAGCAAGGCAAGAACGCCCGCATCGGCAAAATCATTGGGCCGGCCTTTCCGGCAGAAGAGATTCCCACCGTATTGAACCGCCTGACCGACCACTACATCAGCGTTCGTGAAGGCGATGAAAACTTCGCCGACTGCGTTGAGCGGCTTGGCGTCCCGGCGTTCAAGGATGCCGTTTACAACCGCGGCCACCAAGTCCTTGAGGAGAGCTGCTGATGAGCCAATTAATCGCTATTCGAAATGGCATGGCCGAACGGGTGTTTGATGATCCTTGGAGCCCTCCAGGTCCACAGGCAGAAAAAGACCCGCAAACAGAAAGAGGCCCGCAAGCAACAAGAGACCAGCAGACTGAAACAGCCCAGACCCTGACCGTCGAGCAATACCGCCTGTGGCTGGCTGAACACGACGCATCGGAAGCTGCTCCGGCATTGCAATTGAGCCCGAACGACGAACCGGAGGAACTCGCCGATCTGCTGCAACATTGCCCCATGGTGGCGCTGGAATTCGAGAAGTTTACCGATGGCCGCGCCTACTCTCAGGCTGCTGTGCTGCGCCGCAATATGGGGTACGAAGGCGATATTCGTGCGGTGGGTGACGTGCTACGTGACCAGTTGGTACTGATGCAGCAATGTGGTTTCAGTTCGTTTGTGATTCGTGCCGATAAAAGTCCGGAAGATGCCCTCAAGGGGCTGCAACGCTTCCGCTATGGATTTGCCCGCTAGGGGATTCACTCTGCGTGAATCAATAAGCAGGCAAATACGGCAGCGTCTTTGGTCCGGTAGACCCAAAGAAGCGACTTCCCCCGAACCGTTCAAGTTGCCGTTTTACCGTCCGGATATGCTCTGGTTATCCGGGCGGTTTTTTATCAGTCAAAACCCTTCAATGTAATACGCCTTCGGCTATTACATCCTACGCCTACCCAGCAAACACACCTGGCATATTGCCCGGAATCAAAGACCCGCCCTGACCATGTCGCGGATTTTCACGGCCTTTTCGAAATGATCCAGCTGGTGCCTTTCGATCCACCAGGATGCGGCTTCCATCAGCATTCCGGGGTCGTCGTTCTTGTTGCCAAAAAACGAGTAAAACGACAATCCAACGTTGTCGCCCTTGGCTTTGATTTTGGCATTACAAACCACAATGATTTTGTCGCACAACGCTTGTCTCATCACTCTTCCTTGATGCTATTCAGCTGTTTACTTGCCATTGCTCAAAAGCAGGCAGGTTGTCGTAGGCTAACCATTCAACGTGATGTTCTGTCCAGATGTGGGCTTCGGGTTTTACGCCAGGGTCATCATCGAGTGTCGCAACACGCAAAACGACATGCTTCTGCCCGCATCTGTCGGCGATCAAGTGACTACCGCAGATCGAGCAAAAGTGCCTTCGCTTACCAGGACTGGATACGTAAAGGCTTAGCTTGTCCTCTCCCTTGGTCCAGTGAAAGTGTTCTCGCAAGACACCGGCCGTACTGGCGAATGGCGCTGCATGAGCCTTTCGACAGGTATTACAGTGGCAATGGATGATCGGAGTAAAGAGTGCATCCACCGCATAGTGAATTGCGCCACATAAGCAGCTTCCTTTCATGCCAAATTCCTTGTTTGTGAGTGCCGCTGCTGAACGAAAGCGGCTATAGAACACGCTCCGCAGTATAGCGGGCAGATAGTGAGAAAACTGATACCCAGCTGGCATCTGGATACAAAAACGCCGGAACAAGTCCGGCGTTATCAGGGGCACTCAGCATTGCTCAGTGATAACCGTCGTCCATATTTACCTTGCCGCGGAATACGTAGTACGACCAGGCGCTGTACATCAGGATTACCGGGATGATCAGCAAGGCACCAATCAGCGCAAAGCCCTGACTGGACGTTGGCGCAGCGGCGTCCCAGATGCTGATATTGGGAGGAATCACGTTAGGCCACAAACTGATGCCAAGGCCGACATAACCCAGCGCCGTAATCAGCAGCGAATACACAAACGGCGCCGCTTCCCCCTGTTTGACTGAACGCAGCAGCTGTATGGCGGCCAGCAAGGTCAGTATTGGCATAGGCAGCAACCAGCAGATATTCGGGAAGGCGAACCAGCGTTCGGCGATGGCCGGATGCTCCAGAGGCGTCCAGACAGACACCACCGCGATAAACGCCAGCAGAGCCCACACCAGTTTGGCGCTGATGGCGCGCATCTGCTGCTGCAGCCGATGTTCGGTTTTCATAACCAGCCAGGTGCTGCCCAACAGGGCATAAACAGCGATCAGCGCGACACCACAAAACACCGAAAACGGGCTGAGCCAGTCGAAAGCTCCACCAGCAAACTGGCCTTGCACCACTTCCAAGCCGGAAACATAACCTCCCAGAATCACCCCCTGACAAAACGTCGCCAGCAATGAACCAGCAAAGAAAGCCAGATCCCAAAGATGACGGCTTTGCGCTGAAGCCTTGCCGCGGGCTTCAAAAGCGACGCCGCGGAAAATCAGCCCCACCAGCATCAGCACAATGGGAATGTACAGGGCGCTTAAAATCACCGAATACGCCATCGGAAAGGCCGCCAACAGCCCAGCACCGCCAAGCACCAGCCAGGTTTCATTGCCGTCCCAGATCGGGGCAACACTTGCCATCATGCGGTGCTTGTCGTCGTCAGACGACACCAGTGGAAACAGGATGCCAACGCCCAGATCAAAGCCATCGGCCATCACATAAAGCATCACGCCCACCAGAATAATGACCGCCCACAGCAGCGAGGTATCAATGCCCATAGTATTTGCCTCCGAGTGGCTGGTCGGGAACGTCCCGAATGGTGGATATTGAAAAGTGACTATCGGCCGTCAGGTCATCCGGCCCGGTAGCAATCAGCCGCAGCAGGTAGCGAATGCCAACGCCGAAAACGACGAAGTACACCACCACAAACAACACGAGGGTGAAACTGAGCACCGGCACACTGTGGGCACTGGCGGCCTCGTCGGTGCGCAGCAGGCCATACACCACCCAGGGCTGGCGTCCCAGCTCGGTGGTAAACCAACCCGCCAACAGCGCAATCAATCCACTCGGCCCCATCAGCAGGGTGAATTTCAACAATGATTTCTGGCTGAACAAGGTGCCGCGCCACCAACTCCAACTGCCCCACACACCCAGCAGCAACATCAACATGCCAAGGCCCACCATGACCCGGAACGACCAGAACACCGCGGCGGCATTTGGACGCTCGTTAGCCGGAAACTCCGACAGTCCTTTGAACGTGCCGTCCATGCTGTGCGTCAGAATCAAGCTGGCAAGGTGAGGGATTTCCAGCGCGAAGTGAGTGGTTTCGGTGTCGTTGTCGGGCCAGCCAAACAGAATCAGCGGTACGCCTTCACCGGGTTCACCATTGCGCCAATGGCCTTCCATCGCAGCAACCTTGGCAGGCTGATGCTCCAGTGTATTCAGGCCATGAACGTCGCCAGCAATGATTTGCAGCGGTGTGGTCACCACCAGCATCAACAGCGCCATAGTCATCATCTTGCGAACTGCCGGGCTGTTGTTACCCCGCAACAGATGCCAGGCAGCGCTGGCAGCCACCATCAAGGCGGTGCTTAAAAACGCCGCCAACACCATGTGCACCAATCGATACGGAAACGACGGATTGAAGATAATCTCGAACCAGCTGGCCGGCTCCACTTCCAGCCCGTACATACCTTCCACCAGGGTGTAGCCTGCTGGCGTGTGCATCCAACTGTTGGAAGCGATGATCCAGGTAGCGGAAATCAGGGTGCCAATGGCCACCATGACCGTGGCGAAAAAGTGCAAACGATTGCCTACCCGATCCCAGCCAAACAGCATCACACCCAAAAACCCGGCCTCCAGGAAGAAAGCGGTGAGTACTTCGTAGGCCAGCAACGGGCCCGTAATGCTGCCAGCGAAGTTCGAGAACCCCGCCCAGTTGGTACCGAACTCATAGGCCAGCACCAAGCCAGCCACTACGCCCATGCCGAAGTTAAGCGCAAAAATACGCGACCAGAACACATAAAGTGTTTTATAGACCGGCTGCGCGGTGCGTAGCCAAAGGTATTCCAGCAGCGCCAGAAAACTGGCCAACCCGATGGTGATGGCCGGAAAAATAATATGAAAGGAAACCGTGAACGCGAACTGAACCCGCGCCAGCATCAAGGCTGTTTCGTCCATCTGACTACCTCCGCAACAGACTGAAACCCGTATTCGGGAGTGTCAGATTAGGCGTTGGCGGAGATTAATGTCAGGCTTAAAAAAATCAGATTTGATAGGTACAGATATACCAGATACAGATTGCCCTGGGGCTAGTCTGTCGCCTCCAGCGCCAGACGCTCATTGCCCTGCAAGGTACTGGTGGTCAGGTTCCAATCCAGCAGCCAGACAAATGGCGTGCTGGAAGCAGCTTGCTGTAGGCGCTCTCCCTGATAGGCAAGCACGCTGTTGGCGTTGCGCAAGTCGAGCGTGGTGTCGATACCCGTGCGGTTGTTCACAAACCACGGTACACCCGACGCCAGCGAACGAGCTTCCCAAACGCCTTCCGGGCCGTACAAGCCCGGCGCCCAATTGGCGCTGGATACAATCACATCAACGCCCTGCTGCTTTAAAACATCGGTATGTTGCGCTGGCCAGGCGTCAGCGCAAATAAGAAGCCCAACCCGAACGCCGTTCAGCGTCACTCGGGTTGGCTGACTGCCCTCCGCCGACCAGTCTTCCGATCCCGGAATGGTGTTTATCTTGTGATGCCTTGCCAGCAATTGCCCATCCGGGGAAATCACAAACAGGGTGTTGTGCACCGGACCGCTCGTGGCAACTTGCTCCAGATGGCTTAAAAACAGGGTGATGTCGAGCTCATCGCTGAGTTGCTGCATGTGCTTCAGGTAGCGATCCTGCGAGACGGGTTGAATCCAGCCGGTGCCGATTTGGTCGCTGAAGTGATAGCCCGTAATGGCTAGTTCAGGGGTGGTAACCCAGTCGGCTCCCATGGCTGCCGCCTGACGCAGGCCCTGTTCAAGACTGGCCAGATTATCATCCAGCTGTCCGGGGCGCGGATTCAGGTGCAGCATGGCGACGTGAATGACTTCGGAACCATATACCCCTTCGGTCTGGTTCTCTCTTTTGCGAATCTCGTTATGAGCTTCGTTATGAGCTTCGTTGTAAGTCTCGTTGTATGTCTCGTTAAAAGAAGCCCCGGAATCAGCCGCCGCAAAAGTTGCCGAACCGAGTGCCATGATAACCAGGAAAACCATGCCCAGAGCCATCAGTCATGACCTGCAGCGCGGGAGCGGGTTTTTGCCAGAGGTTGAGCCATGGTGTGCTCGGTAGCCTGCCATTTGGCCTGCCACCCCAGCGCGACGGCTTTGGCAAATAACGCCACGGCGGCGTCCATATCCGAGCTGCGCGGGTTCAGTTGCTGCCAGAACATGTGCCATTGCGCCGCTTGGCCGGATACTGCCACCGCCGCCTGCGCAGCCTGATCACGCAGTACTTCGTTGCGAATGCTGAGCGGCAAACCCTGGTACTGGATGCGGTCCAGCAAAGCAGCATAACTGTAGGCGGCCGCCACCAGCCTTGGGTCTGACTGAATGGAATCGAGGTTCTGGTTAGCCAGCAACGCCTGCGGTTTGGGCAAGTAGGTGGCGATGCCCGCTTGCAGGGTTTGATCGTTCAGGCCAAACCGGCCAAGGGCGTACTCCACCGTTGCTGTGTCATTGGCGGTCAGACGGTTTTGCCAGCGCAGAGCTTCCAGCGTCGCCAGCCGCACCGCCGTGCCAATCAGCTCGCCCAACTTCAGGTGGCCGCTGGCACTTTGCAGGCTTGGGCGGCGGTTGTCGGTCAGGCTCGCCAGAATAAACTGATCGGTGCCTGTGCCGGTGGCCAGATGTGGCGATACCGTGCTCGGCACCGACAGTTCAGCCAACGCCGCTGACTTGGCTTCGACCATGATCATGGCTGCCTTGGCCTGTGCGCCAGCCGTTAGCGGCTGGTTGATCACCACAATGGTATTAATGGTGCCGTGGTAGTCCACCCGCTTATTGCCGGAGTCGGTTTCGTACCAGCGGGTTGGATCACCGGCGCGCAATGCGTTGCCTTTGACCCCTGCGGTAACAAAGGCGTCCACTTCCAGCCCTTTGAAGCGCTGACGGCTGTGGCCCAGATTACGTACGTTGGCGGCGGTGCCCATCAGCGCAATTTGCTCAGCCGGCAGTTGCAGTTCGGTGGCAATATCTTGCAGGTATTGCTCGGCCGTCTGGTTGATGATTTTCATCAGCTGATGGTTATCCGCTTTGGCTTCCATGCTCTGATGATTAACCAGATAGCGCAGTCCCTGTTGCTCGCCGCCGTTGACCCGAGCGGTGGAAAGCACCTGATGAGGCTTTTTCAGATCCACCACCACAAACCGCTCGCTGCGCAGCACATCAAAGCGGTCGTTACTGAACAGCGTGGTGGCATTTTGCCGTAACGCCAAAGACTGCTTACTGGCGGGTAGGCTCGCTGCTGACTTATCAGTAGCAGAGTTCTCTGGTACCTCAACCCCTTGGGATGCGCCAGCCACTTGTGCTGCTGTGTGAGAAGCCAATAATCCAATGGCACTCAGGGCCAGCAGCCTGACGATGTTGCTCCCAGAGGTTTTGGCGACAGCTTTTAAAGCGGTGAATGTGAAGCGGGATAACAACTGTGCCCTTCCCTGTCGTACTGCCAACACCAAAGTTACTCCCCACCTACCAGAATCAATTTGCCAGTTTTCGGGTCTTTATAAACCTGACCCAGCGATTGCATGCCTTGCGCACCGTCCTTCAACGCCTGTTGCATTGATTCCGGTGCTTCCACCAGTTCTTTTCCAACCGTGACCGGCTGGCCAGTGTTGCCAGCTGCTGAACTGAGCTTGAGTTTGCGCTGCAAGTCCGGGCTTTGTGCCACCAGCGCCAGCATCAGCCCAAGGGAAAACACCAGCATCACGTCCATGATGTTGGCAAAACCCGCCAGAGGGTCGGTGTCTTGTTCGGCAAACTGCGACGATTGCCAGGAGGATTTTTTAGCCACGAGAGCCTCCACTGGTATCTTCAGAAAGCACCGGAATCGCCAGATTATTCTGCAGCTGCTGCCAGGTGTTGTCGTACCAGCGGCGACGTACCCGCCCCAGCACATAGGCAACCAAACCAATCAGCAGGCCAATCACCGTGGTGTCGAAAGCGACCGTCAGTGCCGTGGCCAGAATATCGATATTGCCCGAGCCCAGAGCCGTCAGTCCCGGCCCCAGCGGAATCAGCGTGCCCATCAGCCCCAGAATAGGGCCAGACCGAGCCAGTAGATCCACCCTTTCCAGCCGTTTGGCAGCATGACGTTGAAACGCTTGTTCGGTGACTTCGGCCTCAACCGGATAACGGAGGCCAGCCTGCTGAAACAGCCTGAGGGTGCCGCTGTATTCCGCCACCAACTGGCCGATTTCCCACAGCAACGCCAGCATGGACAACCCCAGCGCAATCACGACCGGATACAAAAGCCAGCCCACCAGCTGGTGCAGCAGCCCCAGTACAATGCCGTATTCCATCAGCGCGTCTCCTTATGCGGGTTAGGCTTGCTGTTCTGATCAGTGTGAGCGACCCCGTAGCCGGACAGCTGAGCCTGTAAGGCCAAGCGCTGCTGGCGTCCACGGTAAAAACCACCGGCCAACAACAATGCAACCGTCAGCGCCAGCAGCCATGGCCACCAGACCAGCCACTGCGGTTGTTCATCTGACGTGCTTTGGTCGCTTGCCTGGCTGTTTGATTGACCGTTTGATTGAGAGCCCTTGGCGGTCGTTGTTAAAGAGCCGTCAGCGGTACTTGCTAAAGGATCTGTTTGAACGCCTGTTTCAACCTGCGCATCTGAAGCATCGTCCAGCGTCAGTTCGGTCAACCGATGCACTTCCGCTTCTGCTGGCTGTGGCTGACCTTTGGCCGCCGCCATAGCAGTCGCAACCGGATGCCATTGCTCCGCCGTCAGATACTGTTGCAGCCACGGCAGCATGGGGTTATCGGGGTCAGTATGGCCACTGCCCGGCAAACCATTACGGGCAACCAGCTCGGCAAACTCGCTCGCCAGCTGTTGCAGCGTGGCGTCGTCGGCCTGCCAGAACCCTTTATGGGCGGCCACCAGCATGATGGCCAGCATGTTGCTTTTCACATGGGCGCTGTGGCCTTCGGCAAGAAAGTCATCCAGTTGCAGCTGGTAGCGGTCGTCGATGTAAACCGCTTTTACTTCTTCCCAGGCCCAGTCGCCAACCAGCGTCGGGTTGGTCACCTGCCAGCCCCACAAATACTCCAGAAACTCGCTGCCCATGGTGCGGGCACCGGCATAGCCGTGTTCCATCAGAGCTTCCAGCCAGGCCGGATTGAGGTAGCGGCCACGCAGTTCTTGTCGCAAGGCAATGCCTAACGGCTGTACGTTCACGGCATTGGGGTCGGAATGGTCCATCACATAGTTGTTTGGCGCACTGCCGGTAATGGACTCCACCGCCAGACTCAAGCCTCCCAGATAGTCAAAGGCGTCGTTGTTATCAATCAGCCCATAAAGGTTACTGGAACGGCCAAAATAGGTGTTTTCAACGGTGCCCAAGGCGGTTTCAAACGCTCCCTGAGCTGCGCGGCCAAAGCCCTGGCTACCGTAGCTGTGGCCTAACCGACGCAGGTACACCTCGGCCAGTTCCGAGCGGTTTTGCCAGGCTCCGGAACGCTCCACCAAGCGGTTAATACCAGCGCCATAACTGCCCGGTGCATCACCAAAAATACGCAGGCTGGCGGCGATGCCAGCCTCACGGGCGTCAGTACCAGCCGCCAATTGCGCCTGTGCCTGAGTCAGCCAGTGCGCGGCAACCTGATTGCTGCCAAGAGGCTCATCACCACCTTGTGCCCGCTCACCCAGCCCTTCCAGCGCGGCAGCAAGTGCCAGTGTCAGGGCCGGATAGTCGCGGCGAATGGTGTCGCTACTGGCGTCAAGAGCCAACAGCACGGCCTGATCCAGCAGCGCCATTTGCTGGCCATACAAGTCGCGGAACAACCCCGAGGTGGTGAAAACAATATCTCGTCGTGGGCGATCCCCAACCAAGGCAGCCTGTTGATGCTGTAACCCTTTCACCAGCCCGCGGCTGTTCCACACCGGTTCCAGCCCCAGCATGTCGAGGCCAAACGCCACCATCACGCCTTCGTCGCGCACCACATCCGAAGCCCACAAGATCACCGCCTCGCTTTTGCTGGCGTCCTGACTGTTGTTGGCCCGCGCCGAGCGGGCCATTTCCTGCCCCAGCTGCCACGCCACCCGACTTGGAATCAGCGAACTGTCGAGGGCATAAAAGTTGCGCCCGGTGGGCAAACTGTCGGGGCTACGAATTGGGTCATTGCCTTGTCCCGGTGCTACGTAACCGCCTGACAGGCCGTTCAGTAACGCGGTCATTTCGGCATCCGGAGACGCTTCCAGCAACGGCTGCAAATGAGCGCGTTTTTGAGCACGCTCTTGCTCTATTTCAGAAGCTGCTCCTGAAGCTGCATCAGAAGCGGTAGTAGAAGCCGCACCAGACAACATGGAGTCCAGCATCATGCGGATGGCTTCGTCGTCCCAGCGCTTGCCGAACACGTGTAAGCCGAGCGGCATAAAACGCTCCTGCAAGTCGGTCAGGTAGTGGCCGATTTCATGCACCAGCATGTCGTCGTCAACGTCTTCAAAACGAATGCCCATCACCGCCAGTTCTGCCGACATGGCTTCGGCCAGCTCGTCTTTCAACTCCAGCGTATCCACCTTGTCGCGAATCTGGCGGATCAGCCGGTCGCTGACCGCCTGATTGTCGCTGCCATGATTGGCTTCGAAGCTTTCGATCAACTGGCGCAGTTGTAGCAGTTCGTCGTACAGCGGAGTGCTGGCCAGTGGCGGGGTCAGGTGATCGACCATCACCGCTAGACCACGGCGCTTGGCCTGAATGCCCTCACCCACGCCATCGACAATGTAGGGGTACACGCCAGGCACATCGCCAGCGATGATGCGGGAGTAATCGTCATCCGACAGTCCGACCGAACGGTGGGGCAGAAATTCGTAGGTGGAATGACGCCCCAGATGCACAAAGGCATCGGCTTTGAACTGGTCGCGCAGGTAGTGATAGAAGGCCAGATACTGGTGTGGCGGCGGAAACGCCAGATTCGCGTGCAGCAGTTCTTCGTTGATTTCCCAGCCCCGTGGCGGCTGTGGACCAATAAACACGTTGCCAAAGGTCAGGCCCGGCAGCAGCAAGCGGTTGTCATAGCTCATCACTTTACCCGGTGCCGCGCCCCAACCGCCCAGCCCTTCGATGCCGGTTTGCTGCAGTGCCGCAATGAGTTTGCTGGCACGGCTGTGCTCTTCAGCCTGCCCGTCAGTCTTGCTTTCAGAAGACACCAAACACGGCGTGTCCAAACCGGTTTGTTCACCAATGGCGGCGTCATAGCAATGCTCCAGCTCCTCCAGCAAGGCCAGTGCCCGAGGGCGCCCCGGATGATCGACGCCTTCCAGCAAGTGGTGCATTTCTTCCATGGTGTGGTGCAGGGCCTCGTCGGCCAGATCGAATCGTTGCGCCTGCAAAGCCTGAATCATTTGCTGGTGCAGCAAACCGAAGGGCCCATGTTCCATTTCCTGCTGCACCGCTGCTGGCAAGGTCGCAAACCAGCGTTGGTAGTCCTCCGCCGACATAGTCGCAACCTGGCTGCTCATGCTCGCCAGTGCGGCTGCGTCCCTTGGAAGATTCACACCCCGCTCCTGCATCATATCGAGCAGTGCCTGTTGCGATTCAGGCAAGGTGCCGGTGTTGTAACCGGCCTGCTGTAACTGATTGAGGATTTGCCACAAGGATGCCGGTACATCGAGGTTATCGGCACCAATGTTGTGACGTCCCGGCGGGTGGTTGTAATAAATAATGGCAATGCGCTTGTCGCGGTTCGGCGTCGCTTGCAGTCGATGCCAACGCTCGGCGCGGTTCAGCAGGGAGTCGATACCGGCCTTGTCGGCCACCACGCTCTGCACCTGAATGCCGGTTCGTTCATCGTTGTGAGGCTGATCCAGTGTGGCAATCACCAGCGGCTGACTGGCACCCTGCAATTCCGGCATGGCGACCTGGTAGTAAACCTTGTCGTGAGCGATGCCATCGGACGACAAGCGCCATTCAGCAGCAGTGCGATCCCGCAGCTTGATGGCCTTGATCACCGGCACATTCAACTCGCTGAACACATCGGTCACCGCCGAGCGCCCTTCGCCGCCACCAATAACGAAGTCCTGCAACATAACAACCGCACTGATGCGGGAGGAATACGCCAACAGCTGCTGTGCCGCCTGCACCGACGCTTCTCCCCAATATGCCAACGTCGCCAGACATTGGGCATTGTGCTCACGGGCTTGCTGACACATCTGTTGCAACAGGCGGGAATCCGCCGGGCGGCCGCTGCCAGCATGGTCCATGAACACCCACACAGGTTTGTCGGCATCCAGCCCGGCCATGGCTGCATCGTTCAGCTGCTCATAGCCTTTACCGTTTACCAGCCACTGCAGTTGCGGCGTTGGCGCAACCGGTTCAACCGTTAACGACTCACCGATTTGCTGGAACAACCAGCCAAACAAGGCAGCGGTATTGGCTGCGCCGCCACCATGCCAATAGCCGCGGGCTTGCAGCCACGGGCGCTGCTGCGGGTATTGCTGCAATTGCTGGTCGAGGTCTTGCTGGAAGTTATCGCCGGGTAAATCTGCCGCAATGGTGCGCAGCACGTCCATGTCATCGAACAGCTTGCGGCCGTTAAATTGGCTCAACGCCACCAGACGATGATCGCTGCTGATCAGCAAGCGCGGTTGATGGGGGTTGGTCTGAATCAGGGGCTGCTGAAACAAGGAATCCAGATTGGCGACGCTGGCACCGTACAGGCCAAAGCCCAACACCGCCCGGCTATGGGCCAGCAACTGTTGGTTTTCCGCTTGCGACTGACGCCACATCTGGTCGGCGGTGCGCGCCTTGATCACCAGATCCTGTCGTTCAGGGTTAGCCTGTTGAAACAGACGGGCGGCTTCGGCAATGGTTTCGGCATTGCGTGGCGAAGTGATCACCAGCAGGTAATCCGCATCACTGTCGGACCAGCTGAAAGAACTTACGAAGAGAGCAAAAAGCAGTAGAAAACGCATGCGATCCCTGGCAACAAAGGAAAATACAGGGACAGAAACGTATGCAGACGCGACACCGCTGCTTCGGCAAATACAGAAACAGACGCAACAACCATCGGCTACACGGGTATTCTCGCCCGAATAGTGCTTTCCAGGACATGTATCTGGCTTGCCGCACCGATGACACAGGTTTGGCGTACAGTTGCGAGTACAGCTCCGGACTACCCAGACAATGGGATACCGGATTCCATGCGGTTGCCTGTGGTCGCCAACAATGGCCGACCAAAGCACCCGGAAAGAACGAACGTTCTACCGATTGGCAGACAGAAAGTAAAGTTTTGCCATTGGCGACAGCCTCTGTCAGGGCTGGTAACTGCCGATACGGTTCAGACGATCGCGCTTTAGCGCCGCCCCAACTCGCACCACTGCCCGGCCTGCTGAAGCCCCAACCCGGATAACGAATACTCCCCGACCGAGAGCCGATGCAGGCCAATTACAGGGTTTCGAAAGCGCCCGAACATGCGTTTGATCTGATGGTATTTGCCTTCGGTAAGGGTTACCCGGGCAAGATGACGGTCGAGCATTTCCAGCTTGGCGGGCTGAGTCGTTTGGTCTTCGTATTCGAAGTACATGCCCTCGGCAAAAGCCTGTACGTAGCCAGCAACCTGCTCTGGCTCGACCGGGTTCTCAAGCTCAACGTCATATACCTTGCTGACCTTGGTATCTGGCGCCATCAGCGCCCGCGACCACTCACCGTCATTGGTGAGTAATAACAAACCGGTGGAGTGTTTATCCAGACGGCCGACGATGTGCAGGTCTTGCAGTTGGTGATCACTTACCCCGTGCTCGCGTAGCACGTCGATAACGGTTTTGTCGTGTGGGTCTTTGGTGGCGCTGACCACACCCGCAGGCTTGTAGAGTGCAAGGTATACGGGCTGCCTGTCTTGCAGCACCTGCCCGTCCAGCTCCACCCGGTCGAACGGCCCGATGCGCTGGTTGATATCCGTCGCGGTTTCGCCGCTCACCAATACCCGCTTTTGCGCCAGCAGCAAGCGCACGTCGTTGCGGCTGTGCTCAGTATTGGCAGCAATAAAGCGGTCGAGACGATGAAAACGGGATTGGGCCATAAGGGTCTACAGTATTGCGTCATGGCTGATGCAGCCTTTATCAAAACCAGCACCAGCGCTATTCCTTGGTTCGAATGTGCTCAGAGCTTTCGGTTAAGAATTTTTTCAACTTCACGCTTTTCCCACTGGGGGCCAAACAGATGAATCACAGGAAAAACCCTCATAGCATGCGAGAGCAGCCCGATCCCCCACCCAAAAGTCGGCCAGATCGCCCAAATATGCTCAGAGGAAAACAGGTTAATCCCCCAAAGCACCGGTATAACTGCGGCATAACTGATGGCGTGGCGATAAAAACCTCGCTTCCTGCGAACGTGCTCTAATGCCAGCCGCTCCTCGGCTGTCACATTGAACTGACTATGGGGAAAAGATGAAGAATTTTGCATGTCGGGCTCCTGTTGCAGATCGGTGAGTTCTACCTCAAAAACAGCAGCCAAAGCCTTCAATGAGTCCAGGCCAGCCTTGTGGCCTTTTTCAATTCGCTGAATCGTACGCACGCTCAACCCTGTGAGCTGCGCCAGATCATCCTGCGACCAACCTCGTTGCAATCTCAATTTGCGAATAATCATTGCGAGTTCCTTGTTGCTGTTGAGATCAGCGTATTTGATTCCCTTTAAAGTCGTGACGACAAACAGCCGACAGCAACCCGACACAAGGGTGACAGTCCTTTAAAATCAGTGAGTTACAGACCGTTGTTTAGAACAGAGCCGCGACAACTACGATCATGCAGCAAACTGCGTTTTACAGATTACAGCGTAAACACCAACAACCGAAAGCGATTTGCGGATACAAAAATGCCGCGACGATGCGCGGCATTTTTGGGCTCTACTGTCTGATTAAGAATCAGATGTCGAAGCTGTGACGCAGTACGATGGTCTCTACGCGGTCAGGACCGGTGGAGATGATATCGATCGGTGCGTTAATGGCTTTTTCCACGAAGCGGATGTAAGCCTTGGCGTTTTCTGGCAGGTCGTCCAGAGTCTTGGCACCGAAGGTGGATTCTTTCCAGCCTGGCAGCTCTTCGTACACTGGCTTGATCTTCTCGAACTGATCAGCAGACGCAGGTACGTTGATGCGGTTGCCTTCGGCGTCTTCGTAGCCAACACATACCTTGATAGTGTCCAGGCCGTCCAGTACGTCCAGCTTGGTCAGACAGATGGTGTTGATGGAGTTAACACGGATTGCGTGTTTCACCAGCATGGCATCGAACCAGCCACAACGACGGCTACGGCCAGTAGTGGTGCCTTTTTCCTTACCAACAGTCGCCAGGTGCTCACCTACGTCGTCGAACAGTTCGGTCGGGAATGGACCGGAACCTACACGGGTGGTGTACGCCTTGGTAATACCCAGAATCTGATCCAGGTACAGTGGGCCAACACCGGAACCGGTGGCAACGCCGCCAGCAGTGGTGTTGGAGGAAGTTACGAACGGGTAAGTACCGTGGTCGATGTCCAGCAGCGTGCCCTGGGCACCTTCGAACATGATGTCGCCACCGTCTTCACGGATGGTGTGTACCAGATCTACCGCGTCTACCACGATGTCCTTGATCTGGGCAGCCCAGTCCATGCAGGACGCCAGGGTTTCTTCGTAGCTGACTTCGTCAACGCCGTAGTAGTTTTTCAGAGAGAAGTTGTGGAATTCCATCACTTCTTTCAGCTTATCGGCGAATTCTGGCTGGTACAGGTCACCAACACGCAGACCGCGACGAGCAACTTTATCTTCGTAGGCAGGGCCAATACCACGACCGGTAGTACCGATCTTGGCGTTACCACGCTTGATTTCACGCGCCTGGTCCAGAGCGATGTGGTAAGGCAGAATCAGCGGACAAGCGCCGGATACACGCAGACGCTCCATTACCGGTACGCCACGCTCTTCCAGAGCACGCACTTCTTTCAGCAGCGCGTCTGGGGCCAGTACAACACCGTTACCAATCACACAACGTACGCCATCACGCAGGATGCCGGACGGGATCAGGTGCAGCGCGGTTTTTTCACCGTCGATAACCAGCGTATGACCGGCATTGTGGCCACCCTGAAAACGAACTACCGCAGCAGCCTTTTCGGTCAGCAAGTCAACGATCTTGCCTTTACCTTCGTCACCCCATTGGGTGCCCAGAACTACAACACTTTTACCCATGACTTTCTTAACCCTGAACCGGTTGAATCTGGACCAGTTGCCACTGGCCGTCTTGTTGCTGCAGCGTGTAATCCGCTGGCTGATTGTCTTGCTCACGACAGGAAATGACACGCATGCCCTGCTCGCGCAATTCGTTCACTTTCGCCCACAGTTCGGCATCACCTTCCGCAGGCGCCAGCACGATGGACTTGATGTTCGGTGCGAAGTTACCCAGACGCGCCAGTACACGCAGGTCGGCACTGAAACCACGGGCCGGACGGGAGCGTCCGAAGGCTTCGCCAGTTTCGTCGTAACGACCGCCCTGAGCGATGGCATCGCCATAACCCGGCACGTAAGCGCCAAACACCAGACCGGTGTGGTACTGGTAGCCGCGCAGTTCGGTCAGGTCGATGTACACAGGCACTGACGGGTAGCGAGCGGCGATTTGGCCACATACAGCGACCAGGTGCTCCAGCTCTTCCGCAGCCGCTGGCACCAGTTCACCAATTTTGGCGAAGGTCGCACTGAGGCTGTCGACAGAACCCTGGGCACGGGCCAGCAGTTGCAACGCTTGCTGGCTGTTGGCATCGGCAATTTCACGCGCCGCCCAGGCTTCGATATCGGAAGCGCACTTCAGCTTCAGCAGGTCAAACAGCTCGGCTTGCTGGGTTTCGGTAATGGCGGCGGCAGCGGCAATGGCGCGGTAAACGCCAACGTTGCCAACGTCCAGATGCAGTTGCTCGACTTCGCTGGCCACCAGGGTGCTCAGCATCAGGCTGATGATTTCAACATCGGCAGCGGCACCGGCTTCGCCGTACAGTTCGGCACCGATCTGGGTCGGAGTACGGCTCGCCAGCAAAGAGCGAGCGCGAGTATGGAATACAGTACGACAGTAGCAGAAGCGACCAATGCCTTCCGGACGCAGGCTGTGTGCGTCGATACGTGCCACTTGTGGCGTGGTATCCGCACTCAGACCCATCATGCGGCCAGAGAGTTGGTCAGTTACCTTGAAAGTGCGTAGGTCGAGGTCCTTACCGGTACCTGTCAGCAATGCGTCCAGATATTCCAGTACCGGTGGCATAACCAGGTCATAGCCCCAGCCGTCCATCAGGTCGAGTAAACGACGACGCAAGTGTTCAATCTGCTGTGCACCAGGAGGCAGCACTTCTTCGATGCCGTCCGGCAACAGCCAGCGATCCGCTAGTGTCATTCTTTAGCCCATGTCAGTGGATGAGATACAGGAGGCCGACGCCCAGCAACATACTGAACAGGCCTGTCATTCGGATGGTGCGGGTGTTGGCTTGTGCCAACGACATCACCCAATGACGCCATTGATCCGGAATCAGGAACGGCAACAGCCCTTCCAATATGAACACCAGACATACGGCGACCAGAAATTCTTGCCAGAGCGTCATACTTGTATCTTCGAATGAGGACCCGGTTACGACCACGCAGAAGGTGTTCGTTTTTTAACCAAATCCGTCGAATTCTCACAAAAAAACCGGGCCATAGGCCCGGTTGCAGGATTCTATCAAAGCAGCCCGCCGAACTCCATGATGGATGTGTCCGGCGAACTAACTTCTGGTGTTATTTACCAGAAGCGTCCTTCATGTAACGGAAGAAGTCGCTGTCAGGCTTCAACAGAATCATATCGTTGCGGTTGAAGGTCTCGGTGTAGGCCTTCAGGCTACGGGTAAAGGAGTAGAACTCGGCGTCCTGGGAGTAGGCCGCGTTGTAGATGCGAGAGGCTTCCGCATCACCTTCACCACGCAGACGCTCGGCGTCACGGTAGGCTTCTGCTTCGATAACGGTCTTCTGACGGTCGGCGTCAGCACGAATACCTTCGGCCAGCTCGCGACCCTGTGAGCGGTGCTCACGGGCTTCACGCTGACGTTCAGCGGACATACGGTCGTAAACCGACTGGCTCAGGTCTTCTGGCAGGTCGATCGCTTTAACACGCACATCCAGCACTTCGATGCCCAGTTCAGTCTGGGTATCTTCGTTCAGCAGAGCCGTCAGCTTGGTCATCAGTTCATCGCGCTCACCGGATACCACGTCGTGCATGGTACGGGCAGCGATTTCGTCACGCAGACCTTTGTTCATCAGGTTGGACAGCAGCTTGGTCGCTTCCATACGGTTACCGGACGTTGCGCGGTAGTAGGCACGGATGTCCTTGATGCGCCACTTGGCGAAGGCATCAACGATGACGTATTTCTTACCAGAGGTCAGGAAACGGGATGGCGTGGCATCCAGTGTCAGAACCCGGGCATCGAACTTTTTCACGTTTTGAACAAATGGGGTCGCCCAGTGCAAACCTGGCTCAATGCCCGCTTCCACGACTTCACCCAATTGCAGTTTGATCGCCAGTTCTTTTTCGTTGACAACGAACAGACCACTGGCAGCAACCAACACGATGGCAGCCAGAACGATCGCGACTAGAGATTTGGCATTCATGATTAACGACCCTCCCGACGTGTTGTGGTGGAGCTGGTTTGACGAGAGCGAACTTCTTCCAGAACACGATCGGTCAGACGGGAAACGTCGTCGTCAGTCAGACGGCCGTTATCCGCAGAGCCGGACGTGGTTGGCATGTTCTTCATGATTTGATCCAGTGGCAGGTACATCATGTTGTTGCCACCGTCGACATCGACCATCACCTTGTTGGTCTGGGTGTACACGGCAGATACCGCGTCGATGTACATACGCTCACGCATGACGTCTGGGGCTTTCTTGTACTCGACCAGCAGGTCGTTGAAGCGAGCCGCTTCACCTTCTGCGCGAGCAATCACACGGTCTTTATAGGCCGATGCTTCTTCCAGTTCACGCTGGGCGCGACCACGGGCCTCAGGTACCACCGAGTTGGCGTAGGCTTCCGCTTCGTTAGTGAAACGGTCCTTGTCCTGCTTGGCTTTCTGAACATCGTCAAAGGCGTCTTTCACCTGGCTAGGTGGACGAGCGTCCTTGATGTTGGCAGTACTGATGACCATACCGGTCTGGTAGACATCGAGGTAGTTTTGCAGACGCAGCTGGACGTTATCGGCCAGCAGGTTACGACCTACGGTCAGAATCTGGTCCATTTCAGTGGAACCCACTTCGTGACGCAGGGCAGACTCAGCCGCCGCGACCAGAGTCCGCTCAGGGCCTTCCACGCGCAGGGCGTAGGCCACCGGATCAGACACACGGTACTGAACGCTCAGCTCGATCTCGACGATGTTTTCGTCTTCGGTCAGCATGCGTTCTTTCACTTCGATTTCACGAACACCGGTGGTGTTTACCGGAATCACTTCGTCGACCAGTGGCACCTTGAAGTTCAGACCCGGGCCTGTGGTGTCGTGGTATTCACCCAAACGCAGAACCACGCCGCGCTCGGTTTCATCGAGGGTATAGATGGAGTTGAACACTCCCAGAACCAGCACAATGGCAGCACCAATCGTCAACATGCCAGCGATACCGCCACCACCGTTGTCGTTACCTGAGCCAGAGTTGCCGCCACCCTTGCCACCGAACATGCCGTTCAGTTTGTCGAGCAGTTGCTTCAGTGCTTCGTCCAGATCAGGTGGCTGATTACCACCACCGCCGCGATTGTTATTGCCGCGGTTGTTGTTACCCCAGGGATCGTTGGGATTGCCCTTACCGCCGGGCTCGTTCCAGGCCATATCTAACTCCGTCAGAGAAGTTTCTTTTAGTAATTTTGGTAACCCGCCCGGACTCATCCGAAGCCATTAAAGACGGGCTGTTCCTAGTTCAAATGTGACGCAATGATAACTGTTTTAGCCCATATTGCGATACAAAGCCCTCGAAAGGGCTTTGTATACCAGCCTTATTGCCAGGGCTCAGGCTGCTGCGGAATAAACCGGCTTTCAGCAATGTCAGCACGCGCCAACGCCCTGCGGAAGTCCTGACGCTGCAAACGAATGGACAACAGCATGTTGCCGTTATCGTCGTAGCGTTCTTCCCGAATGGCGCCCAATTCATAAAGGATAGCCCGTAACTTGGCATCGTTGGGCTTCAATTCAATGTCTTCCGACATCACATCGTCCCCCATCAGCTCGCCAATGGCTTGCTCCAGCAGGTCGAACCCCTGCCGTTGCATCGCCGACAGCCATACAGCAACCGGCTTGCCATGCTCGTCACGGTCAATGCGCGCCTTGCCGTGTTCCAACAAATCGATCTTGTTGTAAACCCGCAACTGCGGCACATCGGTGGCTTCAATTTCAGCCAGCACTTTGTCCACTTCGTGAATATTGTCGTCGCGTTCCGCGGCGGCGCAATCCACCACGTGCATCAACAGATCGGCTTCAGCGGCTTCCTGCAAGGTTGCCTGAAACGCTTCCACCAACTTGTGCGGCAGGTGACGAATAAAGCCTACGGTGTCGGCCAAGACCACTTCACCTATTGGCTCCACCGGCAGCCGACGCAAGGTCGGGTCGAGGGTTGCAAACAGCTGGTTAGCGGCGTACACCTCGGAGCTGGTAAGAGCATTGAACAAGGTCGATTTGCCGGCGTTGGTGTAGCCCACAATGGCGACGGTCGGCGTCGATGAACGCTGACGGGCACGACGGCCTTGCTGACGCTGGGCGCGTACCTTGATCAAACGGGCATTGATGTTCTTGACCCGTTCGCGCAGCAAACGACGGTCGGTCTCCAGCTGGGTTTCACCCGGGCCTCGCATGCCGATACCACCTTTCTGACGCTCAAGGTGAGTCCAACCGCGGATCAGTCGGGTTGACTGAAACTGCAACTGGGCCAGTTCGACCTGCAATTTACCTTCGTGAGTACGTGCCCGCTGGGCAAAGATATCCAGAATCAGGCCGGTTCGGTCGAGCACACGGCATTGCAGTGCTTTCTCGAGGTTACGTTCCTGACTTGGCGTAATAGAGTGGTTGAAGATAACCAGTTGCACTTCGTGCAGCTGCACAAGTTCGCGGATTTCCTCGACCTTGCCACTGCCAATGAAATACTTGGCTTCGGGAACATCCCGCTTGCTGGTTACCAATTCGACCGGATCGGCTCCGGCGGAGATCACAAGTTCCCGGAATTCGGCCAAATCTTCTCGGTTGGCCCCTTCCGGGAAATCGATGTGCACCAGAACGGCTGTCTCACCACCGCTCTGTGGGCGCTCAAAGAACAACTAGTCGCTACTCCTCAACTGAAATCAGTTGTCGTCGCTGGATTCGTCGTTCGATTCTACTGGTGCCATACGCACGTTGCGGGAAGGCACAACGGTGGAGATGGCATGCTTGTAAACCATCTGGCTTACCGTGTTCTTCAGCAGAATGACGAACTGATCAAAAGATTCGATTTGCCCCTGCAATTTAATGCCGTTTACCAGAAAGATGGAAACGGGAATTCGCTCTTTTCTGAGCTGATTCAGATAAGGGTCTTGTAGAGAGTGCCCTTTTGACATTGTTATGTTCTCCTCAAAGAGTGGTGCCCCAAATTCGGTGGCGAAAAATAAAAAAGTTACCCCAGTCCGTCGTAAATTTATAACGACTTGCTAAATATGGCGTTCGCTTCAAGTATTTTCAAGGCGGACGTCCACAGTTCTGGTGAATCTGTTTCCAACCAATGCAAATCTGGCCAACTTCTGAGCCATGTGATTTGCCGCTTGGCCAATTGACGGGTAGCAATAATGCCCCGCTCGACCATGGTGTCGTAATCGTATTGACCTTCCAGATACTCCCACGCCTGACGATAGCCTACCGCGCGAATCGACGGCAAACCGGTGTGCAGGTCGTCACGCTGGTAAAGGTCGCGGACTTCGTCGAGGAATCCCTGTTGCAGCATTTGCCGGAAGCGCAAGGCAATGCGCTCGTGCAGCACGGCGCGCTCGGAAGGACAAACTGCAAAATTGACAACATGGTAGGGCAAGGGTTCCGTTTGTTGCTCGGCCCAGAATTGCGTCAGCGTCTTGCCAGACACCCGATACACTTCCAGTGCCCGCTGAATGCGCTGCTGATCCATCGGCTTCAATCTGGCGGCGGATTCCGGGTCGACCTTGGCCAGTTGCTCGTGCATCCACGGCCAGCCATGCTTTTCTGCTTCAGCCAGCAGTGCTGCGCGCACCGGTTCATCCGCTTGTGGCAAGTCCGCCGCGCCATCACGCAGGAACTTGAAATACATCATGGTGCCGCCGACCAACAGGGGAATCTTACCAGCGGCGGTAATTTCCGCCATTTCGCGCAGGGCATCTTCGCGGAAGGTCGCGGCGGAATAGCTTTCGGCCGGATCAACCAGATTAATCAAACGATGCGGCGCCCGGGCCTGCATGTCGGCATCGGGTTTGGCGGTGCCAATGTCCATGCCCTTGTACACCAGCGCGGAATCCACGCTGATGATCTCGCACGGCAGTTTTTCGACCAGTTCCAACGCCAGCGCGGTTTTGCCAGACGCCGTTGGCCCCATCAAAAAGATCGCTGGTGGCAAAGAAGGTGAAGCAGTCATCAGCGACCTCGTAAAAACAGTTTATCCAGCTCAGCCATGCTGAGCTGCGTCCAGGTTGGACGACCATGGTTGCACTGACCACTGCGCTCGGTGGCTTCCATATCGCGCAGCAAGCCGTTCATTTCCGGAATCGTCAGTTTGCGGTTGGCCCGCACCGAACCGTGACACGCCATGGTCGACAGGATTTCGTTGCGGTGGGCCTGAATGCGGTCGGAAGTGCCGTGTTCCATCAGGTCGCCCAGCATATCGGTAATCAATTGCTGTACCGGCGCGGCTTGCAGCAGTACCGGAATCTGACGAATCAGGATCGATTCCGGGCCAGAGCGAGCCAGTTCAACCCCCAGCACCTTGAAGTCATCAGCGAATTGCTCGGCCGCATCGGCCTCGCGCTCGGATACCGCCAGGGTTTCGGGTACCAGCAAGGGTTGGCTGGCGACGGTTTGCTGATCGACAGCGACTTTCAAGCGTTCATAGGTAATGCGTTCGTGGGCGGCGTGCATATCCACCAGCACCAGCCCCACCTTGTTCTGCGACAGGATATAAATGCCGTGCAACTGGGCAATGGCAAACCCCAGCGGCGGCACGTCGTCGGTTTGTTCTGGCAGGCTTTGCGGCATGCCGGACACGGGCAAATCGTTATTGACCGGTAGCGGTTCGCTCATACTGCGATAGGCGGCCATTTGATCGGCTACCTGAGAACCCTGTGGACGCTGGCCAAAACCGCCAGAGGCCCAATTGCCAGCTCCGCCTTCAGAGGGCACCGCTGTGCCGCCCGCCGGAGCCGCTTGCCATGGCAACCGCTCCTGACCGGCAAATTCACCGGCGGCTTGCCCGGAAGCAGGCGCGTTATTCTGATTCAGGCCAAAGCCCGAGTCTGTTCCAGAGCCCACTCCTTGGCCAGTGCCAGCCTGACCGGATTCCACCACCACTCCGGCATTCAGATCACTGCCTTGAGTCGGCGGCAATTGATCCTGCGGACGCACATCGCCCAATACTCGATGCAAGGTGCGGAACAGGAAATCGTGCACCAGACGGCCATCACGGAAACGCACTTCGTGCTTGGTCGGGTGAACGTTAACGTCCACCAGCTTGGGATCAAGTTCCAGATACAACACAAAGGCCGGCTGACGGCCGTGATATAACACGTCGCGATAGGCTTGCTTGATGGCGTGCACTACCAGCTTGTCGCGCACCGCCCGGCCGTTCACAAAGAAGTACTGCATATCGGCCTGTGAGCGGCTGTAGGTTGGCAGCGCAACCCAGCCTTTCAGCGTCAGCCCGGTCACTTCGGTATCGATATGCACCGCATTGTCGATGAATTGCGGTGACAGCAAGGCCGCCACCCGGCGCTCTTTTTCAATGCCGCGTTCCGCCGCTCGCAACTGGTGAATCACCTTGCCGTTGTGGCGCAGGCTGAAAGCCACGTCGTAACGACTCAGCGCCAGCTTCTTCAGGTGCTCTTCCAGATGGTTAAATTCGGTTTTTTCCGTGCGAAGGAATTTGCGGCGGGCTGGCGTGTTGAAAAACAGGTCACGCACTTCCAGCGTTGTACCCGTCGGGTGCGCTGCTGGCGTCACATTGGTGGTCATATCACGGCCTTCGGCCTCCACCTGCCAGGCCAGGTCGGCGTCTTCCGCGCGAGACGTCAGGGTCAGTCGAGATACCGAGCTGATCGACGCCAGCGCTTCGCCGCGAAAGCCCATGGTCACGACCGCTTCCAGATCGTCGAGGGTAATGATCTTGCTGGTTGCGTGGCGGCTCAGTGCCAGCGGCAAGTCATCCTTGCTGATGCCACAGCCGTTGTCGCGCACGCGCAGCAGCTTTACACCGCCCTGCTCGGCATCAATGTCAATGCGGTTGGCACCGGCATCCAGGGCGTTTTCGACCAATTCCTTGACGATGTTGGCCGGACGCTCGACCACCTCGCCAGCAGCAATCTGGTTAGCGAGGCGAGGCGACAGTAAATGAATCTGGGGCATGAGGTATCAGGAGTTGGGTATCTTGATGGTTTGACCGATGCGAATGCGGTCGTTGCTGAGTCCGTTCAAACGGCGCAATTCAGCGATGGCGACACCGTTATCGAGGGCAATTTCCGACAGGGTATCACCACTGCGAATCACATACGACCGGGTACCGCCGGAACTGGCATTGGGTACCGTATTGCGACGGTTTTCCACAAAGGTGCCATTGGGTGGATGGTCCTTGAAGTACTTTTTCAGGCCGTTGAAAATCGCCCCGGCCATTTTCTGCTGATAGCTGCTGGTGTTCAGCTTACGCTCTTCGCCGGGGTTGGAAATAAACCCGGTTTCCACCAGCAAGGCCGGCATGTCGGGGGCTTTCAGTACCACAAAGGCGGCTTCTTCGACCTGACGCTTGTGCAGGTAAGAGATATTGCCCATGTATTTGAGAATATCGGCACCAATGCGCTTGCTGGAGTTGCGCTGATAGGTCATCGACAAATCCAGCAAGGTCATTTTCAGGTGATCATCCTTGTCGCCAAGGGAGATCCCGCCAATCAGGTCAGCATTATTTTCGTTATCGGCCAGCCAGCGGGCGGTTTCTGAGGTGGCACCACGATCGGACAGCACGTACACCGAACTTCCGTGGGCCTTCGGGTTCTTGAAGGCGTCGGCGTGAATCGATACGAAGAAGTCGGCATTGGCGGAGCGGGCCTTCTCGGTACGCTCACGCAGGCCAATGTAGTAGTCGCCGGTGCGCACCATAAACGGTGTGTAGCCCGGCTCGTCTTTCAACAGTTTTTCGAGTTTTTTGGCAATCGCCAGCACCACGTGTTTTTCCTTGGTGCGACGAGGGCCGGATGCACCCGGGTCTTCACCGCCGTGACCGGCATCAATCGCGACGATGATGTCACGGGCCTTGCCCTTTGGCGCTTTCACCTCTTTCACCGGCACCACGGACTGACCGGTATCGGCACGCTTGAGGTCCACCACCAGGCGGTGATTTTTGTAGACGTCGTTTGGTGCCAGCGGGAAGCTGCTGACCTTCAGGGTTTCATTAAGATCCAGCACAATGCGCAAGGTGTTCTTGCTGGGGCTGCCAGTGCGAATACCCGCCACGGCGGTTTCGGCAATATCCACTGCGGACGGGTCGATCAGCATTTTGGAATCGGATAAATCGATCACCACCCGATTAGGGTTACTGAGCGGGAATATCTTGTGTTCGGTGGATTCGGTCAGGTCCAGCACCAGACGGGTACTTTCCGGCGACTGCCAAACCCGAATGTCTTCAACATCAGCCCATGCTGTGGGAGCCAATCCCTGTGCAGCCAGAGCAGTCAGTGTCGTCAGCAGCGTTGTGGATACGGCTGAACGCTGGCTGCCAAGCAAGGACGAAACACCATTCACGGCCCAACGAACAGGCAGCAGAACCCGCGACCACATCAGTCGGCACCGCCGCTGCTGAACGCTTGTAAGTCGGCGTCGTTGGCCGCCAGCTGTTGCAACCAGAGTTCGGCACGAGAACTGGCCGCTGTCAGAATAATACGACGGGATTCGCCAAGGTCTTGCAGCTCAATGGTCAGGTCGGCAGCAGGCAGAACCCCCTGCCCCTTGTCTGGCCATTCGATCAGGCACAGGGAATCGCCATCGATGTAATCACGAATACCCATAAACTCCAGTTCTTCCGGGTCGCCAAGGCGATACAGGTCGAAGTGATACACGTGGGTGTTTGCCAATGGATAATCTTCCACTAGCGTGTAGGTAGGGCTTTTCACCGGGCCTTGATGGCCCATGGCCTGGATCAGGCCACGACTGAAAGCGGTTTTGCCAGCCCCCAGCGTGCCTTGCAGAAAAATCAGACCGCCCGACGTCAGCAGCGGGGCCATGGATGCAGCGAAAGCCAGGGTTGCACTTTCGCCATGGAGAACTTTGCTCAGGGAGTTGGTTGGTAAATCACTCACTCGGGATATCGCTCACGCCGTTACGTCTTACAGTAATATTCAGCGTCAGTTTACCAGTCCCGTCGGGCAAGACCAGCCGCTTACGCTGTGTTGTTCAGGTTTCGCAACCAGGGCATCAGGTCGGTCGCCAGCAGACCTCGTGGACCGCCTTCTTCGGCTGCCAGATCGGCTGCGGCACTGTGCAGGCAAACCCCCAGACGAGCGGCTTTCCAGCCGTCCAGTCCTTGTGCCAGCAGCGCTGCAATCACACCGGTTAACACATCGCCCATGCCACCGGATGCCATGCCGGCATTGCCGTCGGTGCACACCGCCACTCGACCACTCGGGTCAGCAACCAGAGTACCGCGACCTTTCAGCACCACCACGGCCTGATATTTTTTGGCCAGTTCACGGGCGGCCTTGAAACGGTCCCGCTGCACTTCCACGGTATCCAGCCCCAGTAGCCTCGCCGCTTCGCCCGGGTGCGGTGTCATCACCACGTTGCGCTCGGAAAACTCGCGGAACCAAGCTGGTGACGCCAGCAAGTTAAGCGCATCGGCATCCAGTACTAGAGGTTTGTCGGACTCCAGCACCTGCTGCATCATCAATTCCGACCAGCTGCTGGAGCCCAGTCCCGGGCCGATTGCCAGCACGGTTGGAGCATCCAGTTTGCCAATCAGTTCCTGACCGGAGTTCACGCCCAGCGTCATCACCTCCGGGCGACGCGCCAGCAGTGGCATAACGTGTTCTGGGCGGGTCGCGCAGCTGACCAGTCCAGCGCCCATTCGGGCTGCGGATTCACTGGCCATGCTCACGGCACCGGCCATGCCGTGGTCACCACCAATCACCAGCACATGACCAAACATGCCCTTATGGGAGTTGCCACTGCGAGCCGGTAACAGCTCCTGCGTTTTCTGCAGTCGCGACCAGCTGATGCGTTCAGCATCGGGAATGACCTGAAATGCCAGTTCGGCATGGGTCGACAGCGGCGCAAAGGCGATATCGCCACAGTAGTCCGGGCCTTCCACTACCAGCAAACCGCGCTTGATACCCACAAAGCTGACCGTTATATCGGCCTTCACCACGGCACCCATGATGCAGCCGGTATCGGCGTTGAGGCCAGATGGCAAATCCAGCGACATCACCGCAGCCGGGTGAACATTAATGGCATGAATGGCTTCGGCGTAACGACCGCTGACGATCTTGTTCAGACCGGTGCCCAGAAGGGCATCGACGATCACATCGCCGTCAAAATCAAATTCGCCTTCGAATGGCTTCGCCACCACACCGGCATCGTCTGCCAGTGTGCGGGCTTCCTGACTGGCTTCAGAAAGGTTGGAATGATCGCCAAGGGTATAGAGGCTGACGCCAATACCATGCAGGGCCGCCAGCGCGGCAAGGTAATAGCCATCACCACCGTTGTTGCCATTACCGGCCACCACACACAGGTGTTCGGCTTCTGGCCAACGCTCTATCAGGCAAGCAAACGCGGCTTCGCCAGCGCGTGCCATCAATTCGAACGTACGGGTGTTTTCCAGCGAGATTGCTGCAGCGTCCAGAGCACGAACCTGCTCTGCCGTGTATACCGCTCCCGGCAGGTGATCCATCACGCTGTGCGGTCGTTTCATCCCTGTCACCTTTCTGTTATGCAAGTTGTACTCGACACATTGACTCGTGCTCCGGCAAGCCTTAAAAAGCCCGCGCTTGAACACGCTTGTTTATTAAGAGGTCGTTGCTGGCCAATAAAGTTCAGCATATTTCCGGAAAGCCAGCTCCCGAACGCCTGGCCCGACGCCTCTGTGATAAAGTTAATGATTATAACCTCTGACGCCAATAGCTAGCCAATCATGTCCGATAATGCCCAGTATAATGCGACGACCGGTATCAAAGACGGCACCAGCGCCGACATCATGGCCATGCAACAGTTGCGGGCGCAACTCGACCAATGGGCAGCCGAGCTGGGATTCCAGCAAGTCGGCGTTACCGATATCGACCTGACAGAAGCCGGTGAAGAGTTGCAGGACTGGCTGGCCAAGGGCTACCACGGCGACATGGACTACATGGCTGCCCACGATGACATGCGTTGGCACCCGGAAAAACTGCACCCGGGTACCGTTCGGGTGATCAGCGCCCGCATAAACTACCTGCCCCCCGGGGTTGATCAGGTTGAGCAATTGCGCAACCCGGACAAGGCCTATATCTCACGCTATTCACTGGGTCGGGACTACCACAAACTGGTGCGTAAGCGCCTGACCCAGCTGGGCAACAAGCTGCGCGAAGCCGCTGGTGCCATGGATTTCCGGGCATTCGTCGACAGCGCTCCCATTATGGAACGGCCGTTAGCGCAAAAAGCCGGACTCGGCTGGACTGGCAAACACACCCTGATCATCAACCGCAAAGCTGGCTCGTACTTTTTTCTGGGCGAAATTCTCACCGACTTGCCGCTGCCGGTCGATCAACCCTACGAAAAAAACCACTGCGCCCGCTGCACCAGCTGCCTCGACCTGTGTCCGACAGACGCCTTTACCGGCCCCTACGAACTCGATGCCCGCAAGTGCATTTCCTACCTGACCATTGAACTGAAAGGCCCGATCCCGGAAGCCCTGCGGGAACCCATGGGCAACCGCATTTTTGGCTGTGACGACTGTCAGATGGTGTGCCCCTGGAACCGCATCAGCGACACCAGTGAAGAAGAAGACTTCAGCCCCCGCCACCAGCTGGATAAAGCCGGCCTGCTGGAGCTGTTCGCCTGGGACGAAGCCACCTTCCTGAAAAAGACCGAAGGCATGCCCATTCGCCGCACCGGTTACGAAAACTGGCTCCGCAATATTGCCGTAGGGCTGGGCAATGCACCCGCCAGCCTGGAAGTGATCGATGCCTTGCAAAAGAAACGACCGTTAGTCAGCGACATGGTGCAGGAACACATTGACTGGGCGCTGACCCGACAGCAGGGCTGACCAGGCCAAGAGACTTTGATGGGCGCAAGCGCGCCATCCTATGTTTTAACGCTACGCAGATTTCGGCTTAGCTTGGAGAAAGCGCACCATCCTATGATCTTTGATTGGCACGTAAATAGGATGGGCACTCGTGCCCATCAAGCGCAGATTCCTACACAAACCTGCCCTTCTGGAGCTCGTCCGACTGCAAACTCAACCCGGCACTATTCAATGAACAACCTCTCAACCTCCAAAACATCGTGGGGCTGGCCCCAATCAGGTGAATACCATCCCTTTGCAACGCATTGCTCGAACGAACTCCAACGCCAATCGCAAGGCCGTTTGCTGTAACCATGCTTGACCGGATTAAAGTGAATGTAGTCCATGTGTGTTCGCCAATCATGTTCATCAGTGATCACGTGTTCCCAAAAACGGCGTTGCCATATCCCCTTTTCACGTTTGTTTTTCAATGAGGGGCGATCTGAAAATGACGGTAACTCCCGGGAAAACAACGATTTGATCTGCGACCAGCGTATCGCGTTGTTACTGTCGTAAGGAGGTAATTGCCAGAGGCAGTGCAAGTGATCGGGCAATACCACAATGCCGTGAATATCAAACGGGTAGCGCACCTTAACCTGTCGAAAAGCTGCTCTTAACAAGCCAATATTCTCGACCAGAATCGGGCGTCGGTGATGAGTGACTACTGTGAAAAAGTAGCAGGCACCAGCTATGTGCGAACGACGATAATCCATAAGGCTTCCATGCTGTTTTGGATAGTTCGATCAGTTTTGATGGGCGCAAGCGCACCATCCTATGTTTTAACGCTACGCAGATTTTGGCTTCGTTTAGCAAATAGGATGGGCACTCGTGCCCATCAGCCGTCATTCCAATCGAATAATCTTCTATCCACTTCTACACCAACTGCGCTTTAACAACCTCATACGGCACTTGCTCGAGCTTGCCAAAGCCCGCCAGCGAACGGGCTTTAACCTTGGTAAACCAGGGCACATGAATGCCGCACAGAAAGCGGGTTTGCAGCTCAACAGACGGCAGCACACCAAACTGCTGCTGCACCGCCTGATTCAATGGTGCAACCATCGCAGCCAGGTCAATGCCAGCCAGCGAGGCGTCTGCCGAAGCTTCTGGCCAGCTTTGGAATTGGCCTCGGCACACCGAGCAGATGCCACAGTCGTGGCCCATGTTTTCGCCAAAATAGTGTGCTAACCGGCGCGACACACACTGCGGCTGTCGAAACAGGTCGAGCATCTTGTGGATGCGCTGGATTTCGTTCTGCTGTTTGTCCAGAAAGTGTTGATGCAGGTTGGTCGCCAACTGTGGGGTTGCAAGCTTGTTGGCATCGACCCGATACACGTCGGTCATCTGCTTGCTTTCAAGCTGCAACCAGCCGCGCTCCTGACAAAACTCCAGCGCTTTCAGAGCACGAACCCTTGGTGGCTCCGCTGTACTTTGGGAGCCTGCATCACCGCCGTTAGCTAACGCCTGTTCCAGTTTTTCGGTATCCAATGTGTACCAGCTGCGGCCCTGCTTGCTGGTGTTCAGCAAGGTCTTCAAAAACTGCTGCCGCTGCGGGTCAAAGTGGCCTAACAACTCGGCTTCAGAGCCCTGCAATTTGTACCGATATTCAGCAAAGTAGCTATACTGGGAGGTCAGCACAGCTTGCATTTCGAGGTTCACCAACAGGGTTTTCAGCGGCAACATGCGAATGTTGGTGGCACTGGACAGCGGCGTCATCAGCACTTCCCACTGCGCCGAGCCCTGATGGTCCGTTTGCAGCTGCTGCTGAATGGTCTGAATCACCTGTTCGATGCCACTCAGCTCTGGCGCATCGCCGTATACGAAGTTTTCCAGCACCGTCAGTCCCGACTGATCCGCCAGCATCACGCAGTCCGACGGCTTGCCATCTCGCCCGGCGCGACCAATTTCCTGGCTGTAGTTTTCAACCGACTTGGGCAGGTCGTAGTGAATAACCTGGCGAATATTGCTTTTATCCACCCCCATGCCAAAAGCAATGGTGGCGACAATCACCGGGATTTCACCACTCATAAACTGCCGCTGAATCTGATCCCGTTGTTCTGCAGGCAAACCGGCATGATAGGCACGTACCGGAAAGCTCAGCTGCCGGGCCAGGGCCTCCGCCACGTGCTCGGCAGTATTCTGTAACGTCACATAGACAATGGCGGCAAAATCCTGCTGTTTTTGCGCTGACTTTTCAGCCAGATGATTCAACCAGCGGGCGCATTTCTGGGTGCGCTCCGACTCAACCGTCGGCTGCACCAGCAAGCGCAAATTAGGCCGATGAAAGCCGGTGGTTACCACGTCGTCTGAGGCAATGGCGAAGTGCTTCTGCATGTCGTCGATCACCGCTTGTGTGGCAGTGGCGGTGAGCAACAGCACCTGCTCTACGTCAAACTCGCGGCAATAGTCTGGCAGCTTGAGGTAATCCGGCCGGAAGTTGTGGCCCCATTCGGAAATACAGTGGGCTTCGTCGACGACCAGCAGGGAAATGGGTACTTGCGAGATAAACTGGCGAAAGCGTTCGTTCTTCAACCGCTCGACCGACACCATCAGAATCTTGATGGTCCCAGACCGAACGCCATTCATCACCTCCTGGGTTTCATCACGGCTCTGACTGGAGTCGATGGTCGCCGCCGCAATGCCTTTCGACTTGAGGAATTGCACCTGATCCTGCATCAGCGCCAACAGCGGAGAAATCACCAACGTCAAATGCGGCAGCATCAAGGCGGGCAACTGATAGCACAGCGACTTACCCGATCCGGTTGGGAAAATAGCCGCCGCCGAACGACCGTCCAATATCGCCTCCACCACCGGCTGTTGACCGGGGCGTAAGCCATCAAAACCAAAGAATTGCTGAAGGGACTGCTGCCAGTTGGCTTCCATGACGATTCCTGCTCCCGAAGTAACGGCCGGAGTACACCAGCCCTGAAAAGACTTCCCTATTCAAACACGCTCGCTGAAAGCTCTGAAGTGTAAAGAGGACATCTATTTAATCCTGCACGGCTCTGCGCGAGTGTTGCCGTTGTTCAGTGCAAGGCGACGAATGCAGTGGAATGACGTGTCCTTTCCAAGTTCGTCAACACAGCACTGGGCGGCGGCAACCCGCGCCCTATGGGGGCTGCCGGATGATCTCGACTCTGTGTCGCCGACTTTTGACTTGACCCGTCAGGCCTGCAAGTCGGCTTCGTGATTCGAAACCATCCGGCAGCCCAGAGTGAGCACCGGATTAAAGAGATGTCCTCTAAGACCAACTTTCCCGATTTATGCGCATAACACCGTTCCCGCTCACTCCAGACAACCAACAAAACCTTTGGAAAATAGTTGAATCGTAAAATAACAGAGGGCCGTTAAGACCCGGACCACACAGAGGTAAACATCATGATCAACTATCAGCTCGAAGGTAAAGTCGCCATGGTCACTGGCGCAGCATCCGGTATTGGTTTCGCCGTGACAGAAACACTGGCCGCATCCGGGGCCGCCGTTTCACTCTGGGATGTATCAGAAGACCACCTCAGCACCGCCATGGAAAAACTGCAGAAATACAAGGTGCCACTGCAAGCTGTTGTCGCCGATGTCAGCGATTTTGAAGCGGTGGCGGAAGGGGTAGAACGGGTAGTAAGCGAACTCGGTCGGCTCGATATCGGGGTTAACAACGCCGGTATTGGCGGAGCCGCCGCCAAGTCCGGAGACTACCCGATCAACAGTTGGAATCAGGTCATCAATGTGAACCTGAACGGCGTGTTTTACTGCCAGCGGGCGCAACTGCAAGCCATGGTCAAACAAGGCTCTGGCAGCATCATCAACATGGCCTCGGTGCTGGGCCAGGTGGGCATCGCCCAATCCTCCGCCTACGTCGCGGCCAAACACGGCGTGGTCGGCATGACCAAAGCGGCAGCACTGGAACACGCCGAAGACGGCATCCGAATCAATTCCGTCGGCCCAGGCTTTATCAAAACCCCACTGTTGGACG
This sequence comes from Oceanobacter kriegii DSM 6294, assembly GCF_000422845.1. Lineage (GTDB taxonomy): Bacteria > Pseudomonadota > Gammaproteobacteria > Pseudomonadales > Oceanobacteraceae > Oceanobacter > Oceanobacter kriegii. The sequence goes on along the minus strand of NZ_KE383934.1, from coordinate 105,224 downwards.
CCAACCTCGACGAAGAAACCAAAACCTTCCTGGCCGGCAAACATGCTCTGAACCGCCTGGGTGAACCACAGGAAATCGGCGAGTTAGTGGCCTGGCTGGCCAGCGACGCCGCCTCCTTCGTTACAGGCACCTACTACGCCGCCGATGGTGGCTTTCTGGCGCAGTAGTAACTTATCGAGGAGACTGAAATCCCGCTGGAAGTCCGAATCAAACACCCGCAGTTGCGGGTGTTTGATTGAGCTGGGCCCGTGCTTTTACTGCCTTTCAACCGTCCCACCACCACAACCCATTGTTGCTCAAAAACTCCCCGTATTTGTGCAAAAACCGTTTTGAGCTTCTGATCATAAATGATACAAAGGCGGCTCTTACCGACTCCTGAGCATTCCGTGTTCAAAAGCTCGTTCCTGAGCCCAAGACATCACCATCCAATCCCGGCTGGCTTGCTTCAAGCATGCCCAAGCCTGCCCGATTGATGTGTCATTCAGCCGTCGACAAGTAACCACTGTCATTGTCATTTTGCTATTCAGGTAACCAAGGAGATCATGAACGCTCCCTGCTTGCGCGCGCGTCTGCTGGCTGTTTTGCCACAGTTGCCTGCGGTCACTCACTCGTCTGCTGATCATTCATTCAAACCGGAGGGCTTGCCATGCTTCCTCTGGTAATGCCCATTTCTTCCTTGCTGATTGGTGTCGCCCTGCTGCTGTTTGGCAGTGGTTTGCTGAACACCCTGCTGTCATTGCGAGGGGGCCTAGAGGGCTACAGCAACAGCCTGATTGGCTACATCACCTCCGGCTATTTCCTTGGCTACTTTATTGGTTCGTTTTTGGGGTTGGCGCTGTTACGACGCATCGGCCACATTCGCGCCTTTGCTTTTTGTTCGGCGGTGGCGGCCATTACCGTGTTGTTGCACGTGTTGTGGGTGAACCCGTACGTGTGGATTGTGCTGCGCATTCTGAATGGCGCGGCCATTGTGATCTTGTACACCACCATCGAAAGCTGGCTGAATGACCAAACCCCTGCGGCCAAGCGCGGCCAGGTGTTTGCCGTTTATATTGCCGTTACCCTGGTGGCACTGGCGGCAGCTCAGCAGTTGTTGGTGCTGGATAGCCCACAAAACTTCACCCTGTTTGCCATCGCCGCCATGCTGATCTGCCTGAGTCTGATGCCGGTTACCTGGACCCGTTTGCCACAGCCTAAATTGCAGCCCAGCCTGCGACGCTATTCATCTCGTAAGCTGATGCGTATTGCGCCGGTCGCGGCGATGGGGGGCATGTTGTCGGGTCTGGTGATGGGCAGTTTCTGGGGCCTGATGCCCGCCTATGGCCAGCAAAATGGCTTTGACAGCCATCAGGTCGCCAGTCTGATGTCGGCAGCCATTATTGGTGGTTTGCTGTTTCAGTATCCCATTGGGCGTTTGTCGGACAGTCGTGACCGCCGTTTGATTCTGGCCAGTATCTCTGCACTGGGCGCTGTCATTACCCTGCTGACCTGGCTGCTGCCGCTGCCATATTGGCTGGTGCTGGGCAATGTTGCCATCTGGGGTGGCGTGGCGTTTTCGTTGTATCCATTGGCGGTGGCGCATCTGGTGGACAACGTCGACAGCGATGACATTCTGCCCGCCGGTAGCGCCATTTTGCTGGTGTACGGCGTTGGAGCAGCCATTGGCCCCGCGCTGAGTGGCGAAATCATGCAGGCGTTTAATGCCTCGGCATTGATGCTGCTGTTCGCCGTTGCTCACGGTAGTTTTGCGGCTTATGCCTTCTACCGCTTGCGTAACCCGATTGCCGCGGTCGAGCCGGAATCTCCGGCGGCGTTTGTACCGATGCTGCGTACCTCACCTGCGGTGCTGGAAATGCACCCGGATGAGTCGTTGCCGGTCAGTGATGATATGAAGGCTGCAAGCGCGAGTGAAAAGTCAGCCCCGGCTTCTGAAGAGCTCGCCCGTGAAGAAGTAACCCGTAAAGAAGCAGCAGAATCAGACCCTGAGACTGAACCCGAGTCAGTCGCCATAAGCTCGCTAGCCCAAGGTGCTAAACCCAACGCTCAACCTAACGCTCAACCCAGCACTCACCCCAGCGCCAATGATGAAAAAGCGACAACGGTGACGGTTCAGGCGGGTTAAGCCCAATAGTTGCAGCAGCAGTTGCCGTCACAGGCACCTGCTTGCTGCATTTGGAACGGCCAGTCGTACCACCATGGTGCACTCTGGCTTCATCAGTGCTCTCAGCGTTCGCATTCCCCTCATCTTGGTCCACACACCTGCCCCATATTCGCCCAAGGTCGACAGGTGCCGATCATGTGTTTTGTGCACTATGCACAAAATAACGACTAACTGTCTGGCAGTTCTTACATCCGCCAGCAGCCTGATCGTCTAAACCATAATCTGGTACAGGCCTTGCTCTGTAGGGGTTTTCCCAGCCAAAACGATCATGGAACCTATGGAGCCCACTATGAACACATCCGATTACCCGCTCAGCGAAGTGCCCAAAACGGATCGCCGGGGGCTGCTTTCCAGCGCTGCTGTGCTGTTGGGCTTTACCTTCTTCACCGCCACCATGTGGGCCGGTGGCACTTTGGGCAGTGCCTTCTCCTTCGGCGAACTGCTGTTGGTGATTCTGGTGGGCAACCTGTTGCTTGGCAGCTACGCCTCGGCACTGGCTTACATTGCCTGCAAAAGCGGTCTGAACTCGGTGCTGATGGGACGTTTTTGCTTTGGCGAAAAAGGCAGCAAGCTGTCGGACTTTGTGCTCGGCTTTACCCAAATAGGCTGGTACGCCTGGGGCACAGCCACCATTGCCATTGTGCTGGTAAAGACCACCGGCCTGCCGGCAGCTCTGGAAATCCCGCTGATGGTAGTTTTCGGGTTTGGTTTCTGCCTCACCGCCATGATTGGTTACAAAGGCCTCGACTGGCTCTCGCGTTTTGCCGTACCGGCCATGATGGTGTTTATTCTGGTCAGCCTCTACGCAGGTCTGATCGATGTTGGCGGCTTCGCTGGTTTAACCTCGCAAACCCCGACCGACAGCATGAGTTTTGCAGCGGCCATTACCGTGGTTATCGGCACCTTCGTCAGCGGCGGCACCCAGGCAACCAACTGGAGCCGGTTTGCCAAAACCCCGCGGATTGCGGTGATTGCCACCATGGCGGCCTTTTTCATTGGTAACGGCCTGATGGTACTGACCGGTGCCATGGGCACGCTGATATATCAGCAGGCCGACATTGTCGATGTGATGATCGCCCAGGGCTTTGTGGTGCTGGCTGTGCTGATGCTGTTTCTGAACATCTGGACCACCCAGGACAACACCATTTACAACTTCGCCGTGGCCGGTTGTAACCTGCTGCGCACCGAAAAGCGCAAGCTGGTCACCGTCGCCGGTGCCGCCATTGGTACCGTGCTGGCGATTGGCGGCATGTACAACTTGCTGATTCCGTTTCTGGTGCTGCTGGGCACCTTTATTCCGCCCATTGGCGGCGTGATCATGGCCGATTTCTGGCTACGTCATAAGGGCAGCTACCCGACACTGGCCAACGTCCAACTACCCGACTTCAACTGGTTTGGCCTGGCTTCCTACGCCATTGGCTCTGCCGCTGCCTATTTCTCTCCGATACTGCCACCAGTCATTGGCGTAGTGGTGGCAGCGCTTTGCTACGGCGCGCTGCTGAAGCTGCCGCAGAACACCATTGAAGCGGACGTTGCGGAGGGTTAATGAGCATCAGCTGTGCCGATATTCCACACCTGCCCGGCCTTGGCACTATTCGCCTGAGAGCCGGGTTTCAGGGGGCCAACCGCATTGTGCGCTGGCCCTACATTGCTGAAAACGAAAGCATTACGCCGTGGGTCAGCGGTGGCGAACTGGTGTTTGTTACCGGGATCAATTTGCCCCGCAACGAAGCCGACTTGTGCCGACTGGTAGAAGAAGGCCACCAGCAGCACATTGCTGGCATCGTGGTCCTCACCGGCGAACAGTACATCCGCGAGATTCCCGCCAGCGTGCTGGAGCTGGCCAACCACTTGCAGTTTCCGCTGTTTGAACAACCCTACGAACTGAAAATGGTGCTGGTGACCGAAACCATCAGCAACGCCATTGTGCAAGACAACCTGATGGGCCAGTCGGTGAAGCTGTTTCTCAGCAAGTTGATCAACGGCTTTGCAGAAACCCCCGAGCTGATTCACTTGCGCGCCCGCCAGCTTGGCCTGAGTGACCAACGCCCCTACGCCGTGCTGGCGGTGCGCATGGTGATGCCAGCGAGCAGTCACCCGGATGAGCAAGCCTTGCTGCTGCAACAACGCCATCATCTGGAGCAGCAACTGACCGACCTGATAAAGCGCCGTCATATCGACTGGCCAGTGCTGGTGCATGAACAGGATCTGCTGACGCTCTGGCCCAGTGACGACCACCGCAGCGCTACCCTTTACGAAGAAATCAGCGACGCGTTTTTGCGCCTGCAACAACACTCAAACATCGCGCTGTATGCGGGCGTCAGTGATCTACAGGACGCACTGGGGCAGTTGTCGGTGGCGGTCGAACAAGCCCGTCAGTCGGTGCAATTCGCCCTCCAACACCAGCATCAACGGCTGTTTTTCTACGATCAGCTTGGCATCGCGCGATTGTTTGCCGCCATTCCCCAGCGCCAGATGCTGAGCGAGTTCTGTCAGCAACAGCTCGGTGCCCTGTGCTTTTGCCGCGACCCGCAATCACTGCAATTAAAAGAAACCCTGACCCAGTACCTCAACCTGTTTGGTAACCAGCAGCAGGCAGCCGAGGCATTGGGCATTCATCGCAACACCCTGGTGTACCGCCTGAAACGCATCGAAGCCGACACCGGGCTCAGCCTCAAGGACCCGTTCACACGGCTGAACCTGCAAAACGCCCTGCTGATCGAACAAATATTGTTTCAGCACCACAGCATCGATCACCAGACACCTCATTCGACCGGAACCCCAACACCATGAAAATCATCAATGCGCGCCTTCGCAAACAGCCGGACCTGTACACCCTGGAGGTTGAAGACGGGCTGTTCAGCGCCATCCGTGCCCAGCAGGGCTATATCGACAATGCGGCCGCAAACAACCCGGCCGACGACATGATCAACGCCGACGGCAAACTGCTGTGTGCGCCCTTTGTAGAACCGCATATCCATCTGGATGCGGCGCTAACCGCAGGGGAGCCGAACTGGAACCAGAGCGGTACGCTATTCGAAGGCATTGAACGCTGGAGCGAGCGCAAGCCGATGCTGAACGAACAGGATATTCGTCAGCGGGTGCTGAAAACCGTCGAGCTATTGGTTGCCAATGGCGTCCAGCACATTCGTACCCACGCCGACACTTCCGACCCGACTCTGGTCGGCCTGAAAACCCTGTGTGACCTGCGTGATGAACTAAAAGACCGCATTGATATTCAGGTGGTGGCATTTCCGCAGGACGGCCTGTTGTCGTTCCCCAATGGCTTGCAGCTAATGGAACAGGCACTGGAATACGGCGCTGACGTGGTCGGCGGTATCCCTCACTTTGAATACACCCGTGAGCTGGGTGAGCAGTCGATGAAAACCGTGATTGAGCTGGCGCTGCGCTACGACCGTCTGGTGGATGTCCATTGCGATGAAATTGATGACCCCAACTCACGTTTTCTGGAAGTGTTGGCCTGCGAAGCCCTGTTCAAGGAGCTGGGCCCACGGGTCACTGCCAGCCACACCACCGCCATGCACTCCTACGACAACGCCTACTGCTCCAAGCTGTTCCGTTTGCTGAAGCAGTCGGGCATCAACTTTGTCAGCTGCCCCACCGAAAGCATTCATTTGCAGGGCCGCTTCGACAGCTACCCCAAACGCCGTGGACTAACACGCGTTAAAGAACTCAACGAAGCCGGTATCAACGTCTGCTTTGCCGAGGATTCAATCTTCGATCCCTGGTATTCACTGGGCAACGGCAAGCTGCTGCGCAGCCTCGATTTTGGCCTGCACATCTGCCAAATGATGGGCTACAAGGATTTCCAGAGTGCCCTTGATTTAATCACCGACAACGGCGCCAGAACCCTCAACATTACCGATCGCTACGGCATCGAAACCGGCAAGCCAGCCAGCTTTATTTTGCTGGAAGGCGAGGATGACTACAGCGTGCTGCGTAATCAGGGCGAGGTATTGCTGTCGGTTCGACAAGGGGAAGTTCTGATGCAACGGCAACCGGCCCGCGTGGTGTTTAACCGGTTGGCGCACTGATTGGCTGGGAAACTGAAAGGGTGATTACTTAACCCAAAAAGCCGAAGCATATATATGCTTCGGCTTTTATCTTTTCTGGTGTTTGAAAGCCTGAAAACCGCTCAAAGCCCACGAGGATTCATCAGCTCATCCACCGGATAGCCTTTGAATTTCTTGCTTTCTTTCAGAATCACATGGGTGTTGATGTTGCTGATTTCCGGACACATCTGGATCAGCGAGTTACTCAACTCCATGTAACGCGTCATGTGCGAACAAATAAACCGCACAATAAAGTCACAGCCGCCGCTCACCGTCCAGGCTTCCATCACTTCCGGAATCGCTTCAATGCGCTGCTCCAGAAAGCGGAAGGTATCCGGCGCATGGCTGCCCAATGAAATGGTGGCAATGCACTGCACCGGCTGGCACAAACGGTCGATATTGATCATGCCAATAAAGCCGTCAATCCAGCCGTCCTGAATCAGCTTTTGCAGTCGCTGGTGACAGGCACTGGGCGACAGGTTGACCTTGGCAGCCAACTCCTTGTTGGTAATACGTCCGTCATCCTGCAAGGCTTGCAGCATGCGTAAATCCAGTCTGTCCAGTTCACTTGCCCGTCTCACCGGCAACCTCGCTTTGGTAAAATGTTATTCAAGAACTTGCTGAATGGCAGCAACCAGCGCATCCACCAGCTGGTCGATTTCGGCCTTGGTGATCACCAGCGGCGGCGAAATCGCCAACGCGCCCACGCTTGGCAGCGGACGCACGATAACGCCCTGCTTACGTACTGCCTGGCTCACTTTCAGAGGCCATTTATCAGCCGGGTTTGGCAGGGTTTTACTGACTTTATCGGCCACCAGCTGCACCCCGGCCAACAAGCCGCGACCACGAATTTCGCCAACGTTGGCCAGCGTCAGAACGCGCTCACGCAGCTGTTGGTGCAAGTAAGCACCGTGTTCTGCCGCTTGCTCTACCAGTCCTTCGCGCTCAATCAACTGCAAGTTGGCCAGCGCCACCGCAGCCCCCACCGGATGACCGGAATAGGTGTAACCGTGAGAAAACGCGCCATAAACGTCTGAACCCTGCTTCAGCACCTGCCACACAGCATTCGATACAAACGCGGCAGACATTGGGAAGTAGCCACTGGTCAGGCCCTTGGCGGAGCTCATCATGTCTGGCTCGAATCCCAACTGGGTAGAACCAAACCAGCTGCCCAAACGGCCATAACCGCACACCACTTCGTCAGCCACCAACAGGATGTCGTGCTGGCTTAGCAAGGCTTTCAGAGCCGGATAATATCCGGCTGGCGGCTCAATAATACCACCGGCAGCGTGAATCGGTTCGGCAAAGAACGCGGATATGTTATCGGCACCGTGCTCGTCAATCAGGCTTTCAACGGCCTTGATCAGGCGCTGGCAAAATTCTGCTTCCGATTCATCAGGCAGGGCACGAGTGTAATAGTGAGGGCACTCCGTACGCAAAACAAAATCCTGCGGCAGAGGGTAACCTTTATGAAAACCACCCAATCCGGTCAAACTGGCGGTGCTGATGGAGGTGCCGTGATAGGCCTGCTCGCGAGCAATCACCTTGATTTTGTTCGGCTTGCCGCGCAGTGCATGGTAGTGCCAGGCGATTTTAATCAGGGTGTCGTTAGCGTCACTGCCGCCAGAACCGAAGAACACCCGGCCGTCCTGCAAGGAAGGCGGCGCAATCGACAGCAGTTTGTCCGCCAGCGCCACCTGCCATGGGTTCGAGGCATTGCTGAAGGTGTGATAATAAGCCAGCTGATCGGCCGCTTGCTTCATCGCCTCGGTGAGCTCCTCGCGGCCATAACCGGCATTCACACACCACAAACCACCCACCGCATCCAGCAGCGCCGTGGTTTCGCCCTCGGCTCCGGCTTCCAACCGTGCTTCAAACACCGTAGAGCCCTTGCCACCCACCATCATACTGGGGCCATTGGCCTCCAGTGCCGTAATGGAAGACGCCGGGTGCAGCATCACATCGTGGTCCTGTGCCGCCAGTGCAGCGGTATCAAAAGCGCCAGCCTCAATGCTCGTCGCGGCTGGGGACGCAGTTGCAGCGGCCGTTTCGGTTTGGCCTGATGGGGAATGGTTGCTCATACGGATACTCTCCTCCTGCCCGGCGATTCCAGCGCCGGACATCTCGGTCTTTGTGTCCTTTCAGTGTATGAATAACCGAAAAAATTTAATCCGGTTGTTTTGCAAAACCCTGATATTTTGTTCGTTCATAAAATCTCAAAAACTGCCTAAAACCCCATAAATAAAGGCTTTAAAGGCATTTTAGAACCACTAAAAACCAATCAGAACTTTATTCGGCTTTTAAGCCACAACTACGCATCACATTCGTTCGGCACTGAACCAAACTGAGATCAACTGAATCGGGAACCCGTGTCATCGAAGCCATGAAGCAACCGTCAACACCCCCTACATCAACAGCAAGCTCAGACGCCAATACCAGCCTGATGAGCCAACTGGAAGCCCGCGCCGAGCAGATGGTTCAGCAGACCATTGAGCTGTGCGACATCAATTCCGGCAGCTACAACCTCGCCGGTATTCAGCAGGTACAGGCCCACTTCAAGGCGCTGTTCGCTCCGCTGGCGGACGACTACCGCGAGATAGAGCTGGGCCCGCTGGAGCGCGTCACCGATAACGCCGACGTCAGTCAGTTGCCATTGGCCCCAATGCAAGTATTCCAAAGCCGACCGCAAGCACCGTTGCAGCTGCTGTTCACCGGCCACAGCGACACCGTGTTTCCCAAGGACTGCGATTTCCAACAGTGCTGGACCGACGGCAACCTGTTGCGCGGCCCCGGCACCGCCGATATGAAAGGCGGGCTGGTACTGGTGTCCGAAGTGCTGAACTGGCTTAACCATTCTGAACTGAAAGACGAGGTTGGCTTTACCGTAGCGATTTCTCCGGATGAAGAAATCGGCTCGCCCTGCTCCGGCCCGGTGCTGGCGCAGCTGGCCAAACATACACTCGACAACAGCCAGTTCGCCATTGGCATGACCTACGAACCGGCGCTGGAGGACGGCACCCTGGCCGGAGCTCGCAAAGGCAGTGGCAACTTCTCGATCACCGCCAAAGGCAAAAGCACCCACGCCGGACGCGCGTTTTTTGAAGGCCGCAATGCCGTCGCCGCCATCGCCCGGGTTACCCACGAGCTGGCGCAACTGAGCGACGAAGCCGCGGGCCTGAGCGTCAACATTGGCCAGATTCTCGGTGGCGGTGCGGTGAATATCGTCCCCGATACCTGTGTATGCCGCTTTAATGTACGAGTGAAAGAGCCCGAACAGCAGCAGTACCTGCTCGATCAGGCCGAGCGAATTTTGCAGCAAGCAAGCGCAGATACCGGCGTGGAATTGCAGCTGCATGGCCATTTCAACCGACCGCCAAAGCCGATGACCGAACGCCAGCTGGCGCTGTTCAACCTGCTCAAGCAGTGCGGCACCCAGCTGGGACTGGACATTCAATGGCGCGCCACCGGTGGCTGCTGTGAGGGCAATAATCTGGCAGCGGCCGGACTGATCAACATCGATACCCTTGGCGTACGCGGTGCCAACATTCATACCGACCAGGAATTTGCCTGCCTCGACAGCTTTACTGAACGTACTGCGCTGTCGATTGTGCTGATTCAAACACTTCATCAACATCTGAAAGAGGGCCAACTGCCATGTTGATCATTCGCCCCATGCAACCCGGCGATCTCGATGACCTGATGGCATTGGCCAAAGCCGCCGGTCAGGGCATGACCTCCTTGCCAGAAGATCCGGAAGCCCTGCTGGCACGCATCAACCGCTCCTGCGAAAGCTTTGAGCGCAGTCAGCGTCATCACGACGACTTCTTCTTTCTGGCGATGGAAGACACCGCCAAACAGAAAGTCGTCGGCTGTGCCGGTGTCTATGCCATGACCGGCGCGCGGCAGGCGTTCTATGCCTACCGCATGATGACCACCACCCACTTTTCGCATTCGCTCAATCGTCAAGTGCGCAGCGACATGCTGCACCTCACCAATGACTACACCGATTGCTCCGAAGTCGGGTCGCTGTTCCTCGACCCGGCCTATCGCGGCAACGGCCACTGGCTGGCACGTTCGCGCTATTTATTGATGGGACTGTTTCCGGATCGCTTTGCCGAATCCGTGATTGCCGAGATGCGCGGCTGGACCGACGAAGACGGCAACAGCCCGTTCTGGAACGCCATTGGCATGCACTTTTTTGAAATGGAATTCGACGAGGCCGACACCCTCTGCGGCGTTGGTTCCAACCAGTTCATCACCGAGCTGATGCCGAAATACCCCATTTACACCAACCTGCTGCCGGAAGATGCCCGCGCCGTGATTGGCCGCCCGGCCGATGCCGGGCGCCGCGCTACCCGACTGTTGGAAGAAGAAGGCTTCCGCTACGAAAAAGTGGTCGACATCTTCGATGCCGGCCCGCTGTTGCGCGCCGACCTCAACCACATCGAAACCGTCAAAGCCATCCGTGAGCACAAGGCCCTGGCAGCAGAGTCGTTGAACGAACCGGCCCCGTCGACCCAGGTGATTGCAGCCAATCCGCACTGGAACAACTTCCGGGTAATCTGCACCGAAGCCAACGAAAGCGGCTCCGCCACCACCGCCCACGGTCTGGAACTGACGGGCCCGGCCTTGGAAGCCCTGCAAATGCGTTCTGGCGACCGAGTGGCCTGGGTGCCAGCCCGACTGACCAGCAACGTCATCAAGCCACGAGTGTGAGGAAACCACTGCCATGAAAGCCATCATGATCAACAACCAGTGGCAACAGGGTGAAGGCCCCAGCCTGACCTCCCTGAACCCACAAACCGAAGCTCCGGTTTGGCAAAAACATCAAGCCAGCCAGGCACAGGTTGCTTTGGCCGTTGGTGCCGCCCGTACCGCCTTCAAAAGTTGGTCGCGCAGCAGTGCCGACCAGCGCCGTGCCGTGGTGCGCAAATTCGCCGAACTGCTGGCCGAACACAAAACCGAACTGGCCACCGTTATTCATCAGGAAACCGGCAAGCCTCAGTGGGAAGCCCTGACCGAAGTGCAGGCGATGATCAACAAGGTCGAAATCTCCATCGACGCCGCCCTGCAACGCACCGGCTCCAGCGCCAGCCTGGAACACCATGCTCACGGCGTGATGGCCGTGTTCGGCCCTTACAACTTCCCGGGTCACCTGCCCAACGGCCACATTGTTCCAGCCTTGCTGGCGGGCAATACCATGGTATTCAAACCCAGCGAACTGACCCCATGGGTGGCCGAACGCACCGTGCAGCTTTGGCAAAGCGCAGGCCTTCCCGATGGTGTACTGAATCTGGTGCAGGGCGAAGTCGAAGTCGGCAAGGCACTGTGCGCCCAGGACATCGACGGCCTGCTGTTCACCGGCTCCTCCACCACCGGCAAATTACTGCACCAGCAATTTGGTGGTCGCCCGGAAGTGATTCTGGCGCTGGAAATGGGCGGTAATAATCCGCTCATCGTCGACGACAGCCTCAACAGCAACGACATCGGCAAAGCCGCCGACCTGATAATCCGCAGCGCCTTTATCAGCGCCGGACAGCGTTGCACCTGTGCCCGTCGCTTGATTCTGGTAGAGAACAAGTCAACCGCAGCCCTGCTGAATGAACTGAGCCAACGCTGCCAGCAGCTTGACCTCAACCAATCAGAAAGCAGCTTTTATGGCCCGGTGATCAGTGCCAAAGCCCGCGACGATTTGCTGAAAGGCCAGCAAATGCTGGTTGAACTGGGCGGCAAACCACTGCTGCAATCCAGACCTCATGGTGAGCAAGGCTATGTGCTGACGCCGGGACTGGTGGATGTAACAGACGTGGTGAACGGAAAGAACAACATCCCCGACGACGAATGGTTCGGACCACTGCTGCAAGTGATTCGGGTAGCGAACTTTGAACAAGCGTTAGAAATCGCCAACCGCACCAGGTTCGGCCTCGCCGCCGGACTGGTCAGCAACAGCAGCGATCACCAACGCGACTTCAAACAAGGCATTCGAGCCGGTGTGATCAGCATCAACCAGCCAACGGCCGGAGCCTCCAGCAAAGTACCGTTCGGCGGTATTGGTGCCAGCGGCAACCACCGCCCCAGCGCCTGGTACGCCGCCGACTACTGCGCTTGGCCACAGGCCATCAGCGCGGCTGGCAGCACCAACGAATACCAACCAGCACCGCTGCCGGGGCTAAAAAGCGAATAAACAACAACGCAGCTTCGAGGATACCGAGGCTACAAGACCTAAACCCCGTAATTGCGGCTCCAAACATGCGCGTCGAGGTGCGCCAGCCATGGCCAAAATGAACAGGTAATGTGGCCATGGATGGCCACTTAGCCCACTTGAGGCAGGGATGCCGAATGTGGGCGTTACCGTTGTGAATTTGCAGCCATTGCTGAACAGCGAACCGGAAGCGCGAAGCAGAGGGGCTGGCGCCTTTGGCTTAACCGCGCAGCACCGAAGGAGAGAGAAGTTCTCCCCAAGAGGCAAACCAACCCTCCTGATAAAAATGGATAAACACATGACCACTACCAACGCCCGCGAAGTCAACTTCGACGGCCTCATCGGCCCAACCCACCACTACGGCGGCCTGGCCTCCGGCAACCTAGCCTCCAGCCGCAATGCCCTGCGCACCTCCAACCCGCGCGAAGCCGCGCTGCAAGGGCTGGAGAAAATGCGCACGCTGATCAAGCTGGGCTACACCCAGGGCTTCCTGCCACCACAGCAGCGGCCAGACCTAAGCGTACTAAGCCAACTCGGTTTCCGCGGCCCAGACGAACACATCATCAGCAGCACCGCCCAACAAGCGCCGGAACTGCTGTCGATGGTGTACTCCGCCTCCAGCATGTGGGCCGCCAACGCAGCAACGGTGACGCCGTCTGCCGATAGCAGCGATGGCCGTGTTCACTTCACTCCGGCCAACCTGCTGACCACCGCTCACCGTGCGATCGAACACCCACAGACCGAGCGCATTCTGAACACCGTGTTTGGCAACAGCGATCACTTTGCAGTGCACAGCGCCGTCCCTTCGATCGGTCGTTTTGGTGACGAAGGAGCTGCCAACCATACCCGCTTGTGCACCAGCTATGGCGACGCTGGTGTGGGCCTGTTCGTGTATGGCCGCGACGACCAGACCGATCTCAGCAGCCTGACCTTCCCGGGCCGCCAAACCCTCGCCGCCAGCGAAGCCGTCGCCCGCCAGCATGGCACCCAAACTGCTGTTTACCTGCAACAAGCCGCCCAGGCCATCAACGCAGGCGCTTTCCATAACGACGTTGTTGCCGTGGGTAATGGCCCGCTGCTGATGTACCACCAGCACGCCTACCAAGCCCAGGCTGCCGAACAGGCGTTCGAAACCCTGCGAGCCTATCTGCCGCTGCAAACCCTCTGCGTTAACGCAGACGACGTCAGCCTGCAAGACGCCATCAAGTCCTACCTGTTCAACAGCCAGCTGCTGGCCTCAGCCGATGGCGACATGAGCAAGATGCGCCTGATTGCACCGTCGGAATGTGAAGAAAACAGCGCCGTACGCAAATGGATCGAACGCGCGTTACAGGACCACAACCAACCGATTCGTAACGTCGAATTTGTCGACGTACGCCAGAGCATGAGCAACGGCGGCGGCCCTGCTTGCCTGCGATTGCGCGTGGTACTGACAGACGAACAACTGGCGGCCGTGAACCCGGCATTCCTGCTGGACGAAGCCAAAATCGATGTACTGCAAGACTGGGTAAAACGCCACTACCGCGACCAGCTCAGCGTTGCTGACTTGGCCGATGTGCAGTTCTACCGCGAAGTGATGACCGCGCTGGAAGACCTGATCACGGTATTGGGACTGAAAGGCCAGGCGCTGTATCCGTTTCAGCTAAGCTGACCCAGCACGCCCTCCAGCACACGCTGGAGGGCGTATTGATCTGCCCCACCGTGGGCCGATCTACGCAATCCGACATCCTGACACTGCCAAAAACCTCACCCCGTGTAGGTCGGATAAGCCTGCGCCATCCGACAAGACCCTGGTGCAAAACAACGTCAGAAAAACCGGCTGTACACCAGATTCACGCCCAAGGCGGTTTTGCGGTCGGTGAGCGGGCTATCGGTGATGGCTTTGCCGTAGCGGGTATGGGTCATTTGCAGGCGCAGGCCGCCTCCGGCAATTTTCTGATGTGCCAGCGCCAGGCTGATTTGTTGGTTCACTACACTGTCGGCCTGATATTCCGGCCGCCATGAACGGGCTTCCGAGCCTTTCACGCCGTAGTAGTAATCAACATAGTCGCTGCTTTGGAAAATGGCTTTGGCACCCGGCTCCAACAACAGGCTGCCCAGCTTGATTTTGTATTCGGCACCAACGGCGGCTTCGTAACCGTCGTAGACTCCCAGCAAATCGTGGGTGGCATTGATGTTCCAGTGCCAGTTGCCGAGGCTTTGATCCAACGACAAACCACCGGCCATGGAATAACCACGCTTGTCCATGTCTTGCAGAATCGGACTGTCGGACTCGTCGTAACCGGCAAACACCGGATTCACCTGCAAAGCGAGGTTGGCGCTGCCGATTCGGGTCAGGTCGTAACGGGCAAAGGGGCCGAACAAATGAAAGCGTTCACCGTGGTAGGTGATCATCGGGAAAGGCACCACCCGGGTGTCGAAGTCGGCGTACACGTCCCGTGACGATACCACCCCAATGCCCCAGTTCCATGGCGATGGCTGTGCGCTTGCCTGTGAACTTGTCTGGGAATCCTCTATCGACTCGCCTGCTGCCGCTGACGCCGATTCTTCTGCGCTGGCCGGCAGTACACACAATGCGCTGATTCCTACCCCTAGACCAAGCCCCAAGCCAAGCCCTAGCCCGCTAACAAAACGGGTGACACGTGAATACACGGGAAAGTCGGGTTTCAGGGCAGGCATAGAGGCTCCGGATATCGTTGACAAAGCGTTAAGGACCCTCTGAATAACTCGGTGCCCGCTCTGGATGACAGGGCGACGCTGAGTCACGAAGCTGATTTGCAGGCCTGACGGGTCAAGTCAAAAATCAGCGACACAGAATCAGCAATGCCCTGTCATCCCCGTAGGGCGCGGCCTGCAGACCGCCAGAACAGTGTTGGCGAATTTGGAAAGGACTGGTCATTCCACTGCATTCGCCGCCTTGTTCTGACAACCTGCATGACTCGCGCAGAGCTGTGCAGAATTATTCAGAGGGTCCTTCATATTGTGACCGATCCGGCCGGATTGATTTCCCGCTGTTGGTGGAACAATCCATTGTTGAGTGAGTTTTCAGGAACGTGATGAATTGCAAGACAGTGGTGATAAGCGGGCGCCGACGTATCCAGAAGAATTCGTTCGCGAATAGATTCGCTCCTGCAATGCATGGCCATAGCAGCCCGATACAGCAGCCACAGCGCTGTTCACGCCCAAACAAAAACAGCGGCTCTTGTTTCACTCTCGTTTAACAAGGCCGCCGTTTTCAAAGGCACAATACATCAAATCAGATCAATTCAGATTGGACGCTTGGCGAACTGATATTTGTTCAAGCGGCGCTCCAGCAAGCGGAAGCACAGAATCAGCACCGCAGCCATTGCCAGGTAGACCATACCGGCGGCGAAGAACATCTCCAGCGGCGTGTAGGTACGGGCGATGATGGTTCGGGCCATGCCGGTCAGGTCCAGCAGCGTGATGGTGGATGCCAGCGCCGAGCTTTTCAGCATCAGCAGCACTTCGTTGCTGTAGCCCGGCAGCACAATGCCTGCCGCACGACGCAAGATAATACGCTTGATGGTTTGGAACTTGCTCATGCCCAACGCCATGGCCGCTTCAATTTCGCCTTTTGGCACCGCTTGAATGGCACCACGGATCATTTCCGCGCCGTAGGCGGCGGTGTTCAGTGAGAAGGCGATGATGGCGCACCAGTATGGCTCGCGCAGGATCGGCCACAGCGCCGACGCTTTCACGGCGTCAAATTGCGAGGCACCGTAGTAAATCAGGAAGATTTGCACCAACAGCGGCGTGCCACGGAAGAAGAAAATATAGGCGTACGGCAGGGCCTTGATGGCCATGTTATCGGACGCACGCATCAGTGCCATCGGTACCGCAATCACCAGACCCAGAATGCCGGAAATCGCCACCAGCTCCAGTGTCAGCCAGGCACCGTCCAGCAGTTTCGGGAAGTATTCCCAGATTACACTCCACTCCCAGCTCATGCGCGACCTCCACGAAGTTCAGGTTTGCTCATACGTTCCAGCAAGCCGGTAACCAGCGTGGTGCCGACCGTCAGTAGCAGGTACAGGATGGCGGCTGCAAGGTAGAAATCGAACGGCGATTTGGTAGTGGCTGCCCCCACCGACGCCTGACGCATCAGTTCGTTAAGGCCCACCACAGACACCAGCGCGGTGTCTTTCAACAGCACCTGAAACAGGTTACCCAAGCCTGGAATGGCCAAGCGCCATACCTGCGGCAGAATAATGCGGAAGAAGGTTTGTACCGGGGTCATGCCCATGGCCTGAGCGGATTCCCACTGGCCCTTGGGCACATCTTGCATGGCCATGCGGAAGACTTCGGTGCTGTAGGCACCAAAGGCAATGGCCAACGCTGCTACGGCAGCAGAGAACTGCCCTACGTCGATGTATTCGTCGTAACCGAACATGCTGGCAAAGTACATCAGCAGCTGCGAGCCACCGAAATACAGGGTCAGTACCAGCAGCAGTTCCGGAATACCGCGGACGATGGTGGTGTAGGCAGTGGCAATGCCACGTGCTACCCGAGAGGAGGACAGTTTGGCAGTTGCACCAGCCAAGCCGATGATGAGGCCAAAAAACAGGCTAACCAACGCCAGTTTGATGGTCACCCACAGGCCGCTCAGCAGCAGGTCGCCGTAGCCGTGTAGATCCATGAGAATTACCTTGCAGAATGGTCAAACGAACCGGGGCAAATCGTTCGATTTGCCCCGGTGGTGTTCGATCAGTAGATGTCGAACGGGAAGTATTTGGCGTTGATTTCAGCGTACTTGCCGTTGGCACGGATGGCCTTGATGGCTTCGCTGAACTTGCCTGCCAGTTTGTCGCCCTTACGAACGGCAATGGCGATTTCGTCGTTGATGTCGAAGTCTTCGCCCTTGAACTCGAAGCCTTCACCGTCAGCGGTACGCAACCAGTCGTAGGCCGGGAATTTGTCGGACATGATGCCGTCCAGACGACCGCTGGCCAGATCCAGGTAAGCGTTGTCCTGGGTGTCGTACAGTTTTACGTTAACGATGTCACCGAAGTTGTCTTCCAGGTACTGACCGGAAATGGTGGCACGCTGGGCACCAATGGTTTTGCCTTTCAGGGCTGCTTTGGTGGTTTCAAAGGCAGTGCCTTTTGGCGCTACGAAAGCCAGTACGTTGGCGTAGTATTTTTCAGAGAAGTCGACAACACGCAGACGCTCGTCAGTGATCGACATGGAAGCGATGATGGCGTCGTACTTGCGAGCGCGCAGACCCGGAATGATGCCGTCCCAGTCCTGGGCAACGATTTCACAGTCGGCTTTCATTTCGGCACACAGGGCTTCAGCAATTTCAACGTCGAAGCCAATCAGGTTGCCCTGGTTGTCCATCATGTTGAACGGCGCGTAGGCACCTTCGGTGGCGATACGGACTTTGTCGCCGGCCATGGCAAACGGTGCAGTGGCACAAGCTGCCAGCATAACGGCAGTAGCAATCAGTTTCTTCATGATGTTCCTCGTCTCTTCAGTCGTTGGTTTTGTCGTCACTGGGTGACGTTTGACGATTTGATGTTGGTGTTATCTGTTGTTATCTGATCAGCCCTTGTGGCTGGCCATAAACTCTTTTACGCGCTCGGAGCTCGGGTTGTCGAACACCTGCTCTGGTGGACCCATTTCCTCAATCTGGCCCTGATGCAGGAACACCACCTGGCTCGACACGTCACGGGCAAAGCGCATTTCGTGGGTCACAATCAGCATGGTGCGGCCTTCTTCGGCCAGCTCTTTCATCACCGCCAGCACTTCGTTCACAAGCTCAGGGTCGAGGGCAGAGGTTGGCTCATCGAACAGCAGCACATCCGGTTCCATTGCCAGCGTGCGGGCAATCGCCACACGCTGCTGCTGACCACCGGACAAATGGGCTGGATACGCGTTTTCCTTACCGGTCAGGCCAACTTTGGCCAACAGCTTGAGGGCGCGTTCCTTGGCGTCTTTTTTGGATACTTTCAGCACCTGAACCGGTGCTTCCATGATGTTCTCGAGGATGGTCATGTGTGGCCACAGATTGAACTGCTGGAACACAAAACCAAGGCGGGAGCGCAGTTGCTCAAGCTGACGTGGGTTTTCGGCCTCCAGCTCGTTGCCTTTACCGGCTTTCAGCTTGAGTTGCTCGCCACCAATAACAATTTCGCCCTTGCTGGGTTTTTCCAGCAGGTTGATGCAGCGCAACAGGGTACTTTTACCTGAACCACTGGACCCCAGGATGGAGATCACGTCGCCCTTGTTGGCTTTCAGAGTGACCCCTTTGAGCACTTCCAGCTCGCCGTAGGATTTATGGATATCGATCAATTCCAGTGCCAGTGGGGTGTTACTCATTGGGTACCGTCTTTGGTGTAGTTTCTTATAAAGGCGTTCGCGGATGGTTAACGGACAAACGTTGGTTCGTCTGCACAAACACATTCCGAACACTCGTACTGCCCGGTCAACCGTGCAAAAAATGCCCGTTTACCGATGTATCAATATGGCCGCGTTGCCGGGCGCTATTTTCTTTGCATTACAGAGGCATGACAACCGTTAACCTGACCGTATGCACCACTTTTTCGGCTGAAATTCGCCCCAACTTCGCTGTTGGCTCACATTTCAGACTATTCTGGCTGGAATTTCAGCGCCATTTGCGATGGTCGAAGCAGTCTATGGAGCCTAACCAGAATTAAATCCGGTTGTTTATTTTGTCGCTGGAATAATCTGCCGCAAATAAGGGAGTACAACCCCACCGCCGACCACACACAGCATGACCATCCGGTCAGATTCTTCAGCATGCAACAGACAAAACAGGGTCGCCAGCGATTAAAGCCGATTGGCCAACTGCTCAAATTGTCACCGGACAGGATTTCGCTAATCGCATCGTCAATAGCACACCATTCGGGCCATCTCGGCTTTCAGAAACTCCAAAGTTGCCAATGTCGGCCAATTGAACCGTTCCATTCAAACATCGCCGACAACCAGCCAGCGTCTGGTTCATGCTGTGTTTCATGCTCTATCAAAACCACCGCATAGAGGAGAACCGAAGATGTTGCCCATGATTGTACCGGTGGGGTCGCTGCTGTTGGGCGTCTCGCTGTTGCTGTTCGGAAACGGACTGCTGAACACCCTGCTGGCCTTGCGGGGCGGTATGGAAGGCTACAGTGACAGCCTGATTGGCTACATCATGTCGGGCTACTTTGTGGGTTTCTTCGTCGGCTTTTATGCCGGCATTCCCATGCTCAGACGCATTGGCCATATCCGTGCCTTTGCACTCTGCGCGGCGATTTCAGCAGCGGTGGTTTTAACCCACGTATTGCTGGTAAACCCTTACAGCTGGATGCTGCTGCGTGTGGTCACCGGAGCCGTGCTGGTGATTCTGTACACCATCATTGAAAGCTGGCTGAACGACGTCACTCCCGCCGAAAAACGCGGTCAGGTGTTTGCCGTGTACATGGCGGTTAACCTGGGTTCGCTAGCGCTGACCCAGCAGCTGTTGCAACTCGACAGCCCGATGAATTTCACCCTCTTTGCACTGGCTGCCATGCTGGTGTGCATCAGCCTGGTGCCCATTACCTGGACCCGGCTGGCGCAGCCGTCGGTGGCCGAGGTCAAACGGTTTTCGCTGCGCAAGCTGCTGAAAATTGCGCCCATTGCTGTTGCTGGCGGGGTTTTATCGGGCCTTGCCATGGGGGCCTTCTGGGGCCTGATGCCAGTGTATGGCCAGCGTATTGGGCTGGAAAGCGGTCAGGTGGCGACGCTGATGTCTGCCTCTATTGTGGGTGGTGCCTTGTTCCAGTACCCATTGGGCCGCTATTCCGACAAGCACGACCGCCGCTGGGTGCTGGGTATTACCGCCGCAGTCGGCTTTGGCATTGCACTGGTGTCATGGATGCTGCCAACGCCCTACTGGCTGGTACTGTTAAGCATGGCCCTGTGGGGCGGCGCGGCATTTGCCATTTATCCGGTGTCGGTTGCCCATCTGGTCGATCACATTGACCACCGCGACATTTTGCCCGCGGGCAGCGCCCTGTTGCTGTTGCATGGCATGGGGGCAGCCGTTGGACCGGCACTGGCAGGTACTCTGATGGAATGGACCTCCGCTACCACCTTGTTGCTGTACTTTGCCTTGGCCCACGGCCTGATTGCTCTCTATGTTGGCTTCAAACTCACCCGCCCGGCCGCCATTGCCGAGCCGGAGCCAGAATCCACCAGCCACTTTGTGCCCATGGTGCGTACCACACCTGCGGTGCTGGAAATGATTCCTGAAGAAGATACGGAGATGACCAACGAACCAGAAACAGATTCAGGCTCTTCAGGCTCCGCCGCGAACCCAAACACCTCTGGCTCCGCTGAGCACTCAAACACCTCTGGCTCTTCCGAGCACAGGGCAGCGAATGACGACAGCCACAAAGCAGACATTGATAGCCAATCGCTATCGAATTCTGAAAATAACTCAGGTAAGGTAAATAAACGATCAGAAAACACTCAGCACGAGGAACATCTTCCTCCATTGGGATTCTGACTTTCACAACGTCCGCTTGTCCTACATGGACCCTGACAGCGGCATCCACCAGCCCGCAGCCTTGCCTCCAGGGTTGCGAGTGCAGGCCCCTCAATGACGAGAGGCCCTAACCGTCAATCGGAACCGCCCGTGGTCAACACGGAACCAGTTCCGGAAGGAGATACAATCCAATGTTACTTGCAACAGACCTTGATGGAACCTTGCTCGCAGGCTCTCAAGAGGCCCGTTACCAGCTTTACCAACTGATCAGTCACCATCCGCACATCCAGCTGGCCTATGTGACCGGCCGTGGTCTGGAAATGGTTATCCCGCTGCTGTCCGACCCATCGCTGCCCAAGCCCGACTACATCATCTGCGACGTAGGCGCGACCATCGTGGATGGCGACACCTTGCAACCCATTGGCGATATTCAGGCCGAAATCGAACACAACTGGCCCGGTGAAGTGGCCGTTGCCAGCGCACTGGATGCCTTCCCCAACCTTATTCGTCAGGACGTACCGCAAGAGCGCCGCTGCTCGTACGATTGCCAACCTGAAGAAGTCACCGATGAGGTTCGTGAAGTCATCAGCAAGCTCGGTTGCGACCTGCTGTATTCCTATCATCAATACCTCGACATATTGCCGCGTGGCGTGAACAAGGGCACCACCCTGCAATCGCTGATTGACCATTTGGGGCTGGCCCAGAACGAAGTGCTGATTGCGGGCGACAGCCTCAACGACCTGGCCATGCTATCGCTGGATTACCCGGCCGTGTGCGTGGGTGGTTCTGAAGACCGTTTGTTGGAGCACACCGAGCGCGAATCGCTGGTTTACCACGCCAATGAAGTTGGTGCTGGCGGCATTATTGAAGCCTTTAATCAGTACGGATTCCTCGGCGAGCAAGGCGTCGCCCATGAAACCCGTGACGACGTTCAACCCGGTAAATCCGATCTGGTGGTGGTCTATCACCGCCTGCCATTTGAAGAGTCGGTGGAAAACGGTGCTGTGGTCGAGCGCCAGCCATCGTCACCGAACGGCATTATCCCGACTCTGCTGAGCTTCTTCGGTGACGGTAAAACCGGTTCCTGGGTGGCCTGGTCGAGCGTCAGTCCATCAACGCCGGGCTACAAGACCCGTTCTTCGGTCGACAAGGTCAAATACCCGAATCTGGCGGTTGCCCGGGTCAACCTGACCAAGCAGGAAGTGGATATCTTCTACAAGAAATTCTCCAAGGAGGCTTTCTGGCCAACCCTGCATACCTTTTGGGAGCGCGCGACCTTCCTTGAGGAAGACTGGCAGGTGTTCCTGAAGGTGAACAAGAAATTCGCCGAACAAACCGCTTTGGAAGCGGCAGAAAACGCCACCGTGTGGATTCACGATTACAACCTCTGGATGGTACCCGCCTACCTGCGCGAAATGCGTCCGGACCTGACCATTGCTTTCTTCCACCACACCTATTTCCCATCCGCCGACGTGTTCAATGTGGTGCCATGGAGAAAAGAGATCATCGGCAGCCTGCTGCAGTGCGATTTTGTCGGCTTCCACATTCCGCGTCAGTCAGAGAACTTTATCGACGTCGCCCGTGGTGTGACGCCACTGAAAGTGATCGAACGCACCAACTGTGCGCCGCGTTTCCTGACTTACGGCTGTGCGGTGGGACTTGAGGAAATGACTTCGGTGATTGAAGTGAATGGTCGTCGTATTCATCTGGGCGCTCACCCGGTAGGGCTGGATTTGGGCCGCATCACCCACTCCCTCGACGACCCGGCGATTCAGAAGCAAATTGAAAATCTCAAGTCCGAACTGGAAGGCACCAAGGTGCTGCTGTCGGTTGAGCGCCTCGACTACACCAAGGGTATTCTGGAAAAACTGCAAGCCTTTGAGCGTTTGCTGGACGAACATCCGGAGCTGATTGGCGAGGTTACGCTGATCACCGTGTGCGTGCCTGCGGCCAAGGAAATGACGATTTACGCTGAGCTGCAAACCGAGATTGAGCAGGCGGTTGGTCGTATCAATGGCCGTTTTGCCCAGGTCGGCTGGATGCCGCTGCAGTTCTTCTTCCGCAAGGTGCCGTTTGAACAGTTGGTGGCCTACTACGCCGTCGCCGATGTGATGTGGATTACGCCACTGCGCGATGGTCTTAATCTGGTGGCTAAGGAATACGTGGCGACCCAGGGCATGATTGACGGCGACGGTGTACTGGTGCTGTCGGAATTTGCCGGTGCCGCCGCCGAGCTGAAAGGCGCGGTGCTGACCAACCCACATTCTCCTCATGAGCTGGCGGACTCGGCATGGCAGGGCCTAACCATGGACAAGGGCGAAGCCAAGGCCCGCCTGCGCGATGCCTATGACGCGGTGCAATATTACGATATTGACCACTGGGGCAAGGATTTCCTCGATGCCGTCGAACGGGCTCGCCAGTCCAATCTGGCCGTGCAGCATGCGCAAATGCACACCGCAGACAAACCGTCAGAAGCCCTGTCCTGATTTCCGACCTAGCCCTGAACAAGCGGGGCCCTCTGACCAAAAACAAACAGGCCAGCGTGATGCTGGCTTGTTTGCCTGGGTTTTAGGTATGGGTTTTCGGTATGGGTTATCTGTGTGGGGCGGCCTGTTTCGGCCAGACTGGCATCAACCCCATCACTGACTGATCAGGAAATGCTGGCGGTAATGCTTGAGCTCGTTGATCGACTCACGAATATCGTCCAGCGCCTGATGCGTACCGGTTTTGGTGAACGATGACACCACCGCCGGGTTCCAGCGCTTGGCCAGCTCTTTGAGAGTGCTAACGTCGATGTTGCGGTAATGGAAGAAGGCTTCCAGCTCCGGCATGTATTTCACCAGAAAACGACGGTCCTGATGGATGCTGTTGCCACACAGTGGCGAGGTGCCTGCTTTCACGTGTTGCTTGAGGAACGCCAGGGTTTCCAGCTCGGCGGCACGGCAGTTGAATTCACTGTCCTTCACCCGCTGGGTCAGACCCGAGTTGCCGTGGGTACGGGTGTTCCACTCGTCCATGGCGTCCAGCAAAATGTCTGGCTGCTTGATGGCCATTACCGGTCCTTCGGCAATCACGTTCATATTGCTGTCGGTGACGATGGTGGCGATTTCAATAATCACATCACGCTCTGGCTCCAGACCGGTCATTTCCAGATCCATCCACACCAGATTGTCTTGCTGACTCATGTTTCTTTCCCGTTGAGGTTTGCTGAAATTCTAGCGGCTAACGGCCCAAGGTGGGAGTGTCGGGCTTTGGTTATAAATCCACATAAATACTAATGAGATTTTTAACACCCCTGATTTTGTGAACCAGTTCCGATTATATTGTCCGACAATCACTATATTTCTGACCCCTCAGTCAGCTGTTGAAAGAGTTTCGTTTTGACCCGGAAGTCCCTCGCCTTGCCCGACCAGCAGTGCAGCAGCAATCAGGCAGTCTATGAAGAACTCGACAAAATCCACCGCAAAAGTGTGCTGATCGCCGTACTGGATGCTCCCGGCATGATGCTGGTGGCGTTTGGATTTTTTGGCCGTTTCAGTCCTTACAGCCGCGATGTCCACCCACTGCTATCCAACCCTGAAGTAAACATCAGCATGATTGCCGCAGGCTCGGTCTGGATGCTGTTGTGCGCAAGCGGCTTGCTGATGCTGGGCTCCCAACGTCGTCGTCTGCAACGCCAGTTGACCGACGTGAACGGTTCTACCGCGGCGCTGTAATATCCTCCTCCCCACTTGCGCCCTTGCTGACCAAACCGGAGAATAGCGGCCTTCGTTGAATTCAGAGAGTCGCATGGCCAAACGCAAGCTCACCAAAAAACAAACCTGGCGCATCGCCAAGATCCAGGAAGAAAAAGCCAAACGGGCCGAGCAAAAGGAAGCCGAAATTTCCGATCAGCTCAGCGCCGGTGAGCTGGGTGATGAAATTCATGGCCAGGTGATCGCGCACTTTGGTTCGCAGGTTGAAATTGAAGACCGCGAGCGCAATTCCTACCGTTGTTTTATGCGCGCCAACCTTGGGCCGCTGGTGACTGGCGACATGGTGGTGTTTCGCCCCGGCGCTGAAAACGACAAGGGTATTCGTCAGGGAGTGGTTGAAACCCGCCTCGACCGCGAGTCCGAACTGTCGCGCCCGAATCCCTACAACGAAATCAAACCCGTTGCTGCCAACATCGATTTTATTGTGCTGGTGGTCGCGCCTGAGCCTCACGCTCACGCCAACCTGATTGACCGCTATCTGGTCGCCTGTGAAAACTGCCACATTGAGCCCATCATCCTGCTCAACAAGGTCGACCTGCTGGACGACCTCAGCCGTTTCCACTTGTACCCTCTGCTGGAGCGCTACCACAATCTGGGCTATCAGATTTTACAGGTCAGCGCCAAAGACCCGGACAGCCTTGGCGATCTGAAGGACTTTCTCAACGACCGGGTCAGTGTCTTTGTTGGCCAATCTGGTGTGGGTAAATCGTCCCTGATCGACACCTTGCTGCCAGACGTCGAACTGAAAGTCGGTGCCTTGTCTGAAAACACCCGCAAGGGCAAGCACACCACCACCACCGCCCGCTTGTACCACTTCCCGGCCGGTGGCGACTTGATCGACTCCCCCGGAATCCGCGAATTTGGCCTCTGGCACATGAGCGAAGACGAAGTGCTGTACGGCTTCCGTGAATTGCGTGATCTGGCGGGCCACTGCCGCTTCCGCGACTGCCGCCACGAAAGCGAACCGGGCTGTGCGTTGATAGAGGCGGTTGATAACGACGAAGTAACGCCAGAACGTTTTGTCAGCTACAAACGGATTCTGGAAACCCTGTCCGAGCTCTGATCGCGCCGCTACTCGTAAAGGGGACATCTATTTAATCCTGCACGGCTCTGCGCGAGTGTTGCCGTTGTTCAGTGCAAGGCGACGAATGCAGCGAAATGACGAACCTGTCCGGTCGAGTCTTTTCAAGTTCGTCAACACAGCACTGGGCGGCGGCAACCCGCGCCCTGCGGGGGCTGCCGGATGATCTCGACTCTGTGTCGCCGACTTTTGACTTGACCCGTCAGGCCTACAAGTCGGCTTCGTGATTCGAAACCATCCGGCAGCCCAGAGTGAGCACCGGATTAAATAGATGTCCCCTAAAGATTCGGCGGATTATCGTACTGATTGTCCGGCCGATCGCGGTTTTGCTGCACTCGGCCAACGTCTGAGTCCGCTCGCCCGGCAGCGTTTTCAGTTTGTTGGGCGCGGCGATCTTCATCCTGCTGCTGTTCAAAGTAGTCCAGCTCCTGCTCACGTTTTTCCGCTTTCGGCCGCAACAACAGCAAGCCAATACGGCGATTTACCGCTGCGGTCGGATCATCCGGATTGTATGGCGCGGTATCGCCCATACCCACGACCCGGGCAATCTGCTGGTTTTCCACCCCGGCTTCAACCAACGCAAAACGGGCGGCGTCTGCCCGCGCTGCCGACAACAGCCAGTTGCCATTGTCTTCCGCCAGACCGCTGGGGTTATTCGGCATGGCATCGGTGTGACCAGTGACCGAAATCGACAAGCTCGACTGCGCCAGTGTTGGGGCCAGTTCCCACAGAATATCCTCGGTGTAATAGGTCAGCCGGGCGCTGCCGGTTTCGAACATGGGCCGTTCGCGGCGGTCGACGATTTGCAGCCGCAAGCCTTCGGTGGTCATGTCCAGCATGATTTGGTTCTTGAAGGGGCTGAGTGTCGGGCTGGCAATGATCAGTTCTTCCAGCATCTGTTCCAGATGCTCCAACTGATCCTGATCCTCACCGTCGCTGCTGCGCGGATTGGCTTGCAGATCGACCATTGGGTCCGATGCGCCGTCCTGACCGACATTGGCCTGAATCGATGGTGATCCGCCCAGATCAATAGGCGTCGCCGATGGCGCCAGGCGGCCATCTTCAAATGCACGGGGGTCCTGAAAGTAGCCGGAAATGGCCTTGCGTTCGTCTTCGGTGGAGTTATTGATGATCCACAGCACCAGAAACAGCGCCATCAGTGCCAGCGCGAAATCCGCCATCGCCACTTTCCAGGCGCCGCCATGATCTTCGTGACGAACACGGCCGCCCCGTCGAATAACGATGGGCGGCTGTGGACCGAGATTCTCCATCAGCGGCCTCTCAAACGGCCGTCCAGCTCACTGAAGCTGGGGCGGCTATGAGCAAACAGCGCCTTACGACCAAACTCCACCGCCAGCTGTGGCTGCAAGCCATGCAAGGAAGCAATGATGGCGGCTTTGGCAGCGTCGTACAGACGAATTTCATCTTCGGCCAGATGCTTCATTTTGGCAGCCAGCGGTCCCACCAAACCGTAAGACAGCAGCACGCCAGAAAACGTACCGACCAGGGCCGCCGCCACATGAGCACCAATTTCGGTAATATCGCCACCAATGGCGCCCATGGTGATCACAATGCCGAGCACCGCGGCCACGATACCAAAGCCCGGCAGCGCATCGGCGACCTTGCCGAGCGCACCGGCGGGTTGTTCCAGCTCGTGCAGGCGCGTATCAATCTCATGATCCATCAGGCCTTCCAGCTCGTAGGCGCTGAGGTTGCCGACCACAATGATGCGAAAATAGTCGGCAATAAAATTCGCCAGTTCGGCGTTCTTCTGAACACTGGGGTAACGGGCGAACAAGGCGCTGGACTGCGGGTTATCGATGTCGTCCTCAATCGACATCATGCCTTCCCGGCGCGATTTGCCGAGGATGTCGTAAATCAGCGCCAGCACTTCCATTTCGCGCACCTTGTGATGTCGCGCTCCCATGATGGCCTGCGGGATTTGCGCCATGCTGCGGGAAACCACAGCCCATGGGTTGGAAATCAGAAACGCCCCCACTGCCGCACCGACAATGATGAGAATTTCGAACGGCTGCCATAAGGCCAATAGCTGGCCATGGGACATCACAAACCCATACAGCACGCTTCCAAATACGATGATGACTCCTAGCAAAAACAACATGCTGGCGGGCGCCCCCTGCTCTCGATGAGAAATTCCTGTCTATAGTTAAGGACACGACTCACGTTTACTCAAATACGGACATGAAACCAGACCTACGAACATTCACTTCATTGCCGTTTGGCAAGCAGGATTGGGACGCCGTTCTCAAAACCAACAGCCTGCCGATACTGGAAGAAACCCGGTCGCGGCTGCACACCCTGCTGCGTGACAAACAGGTGAATTTCAACGATCTGGCCCCCGAGGTAGAGAAAGACCCGGCGCTGTGTCTGCAAATTCAGCGTCTGGCGGTACAACTGAACCCGGAAGCCATTCAGCAGATCAGCGGCGCGGCCAATTGTTTGTCCTTGCTGGGCATGCAGGAGCTGGTGCGACTGGTGAAGCAACTGCCGGTAGTGTCTGCCAGCAGCGAAGACCCGGCAGAACAGGCGTACCGCGCCGCACTGATTACCTCCAGCATGGCCGGCACCATTGCCGCCGTGATGACACACCACAAAGGCAACAACAGCGAACACTACGCCCGCTGGGGCGCCATGATGGTATTTGCCCCCCTGTGGCCCTGGCTGCTGCAACAGCCGCAAGCCCGCAATCTGCTGTATTACGTTTCCCGTGGGCTCGAAATCCAGACCGCACTGCAACAGGTTTGGGGAACCGATATGAAACCCTGGCACCCGCTGGTTAGCCGCTTTGCGCTGCCGCCACTGGCCCGCGATGCCTGGAATCCAACCAAGCAGCCGACGACAGCACAGTGGTCCATGTTGCGCCGCTACGACCCATGGGATCTGGAAAAAGAAAAAGGCAGGCCGTTGCTGCACTTGTGTCAGCGCCCGGAAATCACCCCGGTGATGGCCAACAGCCTGGCCTGGCACCTGCACATTAATCCGTACAGTAAACGCAGCCAGCGCTGGATTCAGATCATCAGCCACTGGCTCAGTAAATCCGCCGACGTGCTGATTCCACGGGTGCGAGAAACCCAGTTCAATACTGCACGCCACCAGCATTCGGCCTATTCCACCGGTATTCATGCCTTGTTATCGCCAGTGGCTCCAGTGTTCAGCGACTTGCTGTACCCATGGCTGGAAGAGGATGGCAGCGAAGCTCCAGAGCAGAACAACCTAGAACAGATAAACCACGAACAGAAAGTCACCGAACCGAATACGGCAGCCGGTGCAGCGGGTCTTAGTGCGCGGTCCGAGGCTCAAGACCTGCCAACTGAAGACCTGCCAACAGAAAGCCTGCCTGCCGACATAGATGAGAACGCCGCAGAACAGGAAGCCGAACGGCACCAGCAAGCCTTTAACGCCCTGCAAAGCCGACTGGAACAGGACGCCGCCAGTTTCGGAGACTGGAACACCCTGATGACCAGTCTGCTGGAAGGCATCCACGACGACATCGGCTTGCCGTTCGCCGCCGTGCTGTTACCTAACCGCGAGAAGTCGGCCATTCGTATGCTGTATCAACGCGGCCTCGGTGACGATCACCCGTTAATCGGCATCCAGACCCGCCTGCAACCCAACAACCTGTTCACCAAGCTGATGCAGCGCAGTGCCGCCATCGCCGTGCATGCCGCTAATCGTGATAACGTCCTCGGAGGCTTGCCCATGAACGTCGCTGAACGGTTGCCGTCGTTCTTTATGGCCATGTCAGTCAGTGCCGGCAGCAAGCCTATTGGAGTGGTCATTGCCGGCATCACTGACATTTCCCAGCCGTTGCCGGACAAACATCAATATCAGCAATTCAAACAGCTGTGTCACAGCGCCTCCCATGGACTGGCGGCCCTGAAACAGGCCTCCCTGAAGAAACAGCAAGCCACCAGCCACTGACAGAACAGTCCGGCTTGGATACACTGCTGGTTTGTTACACGTTTCCGGAGTTCTCTGTTCATGTCCCAGACGCCAAGCCTGCCGCTGCTGTTGGAAGTGGAAGACCTTGCCTCGCAATTGCCGCTTTCCAATGTGTTGATCATTGACCAGAGCAAGCTCGACGGCTACCTGCAACACCATGTGCCCGGAGCCGTACATCTGGACTTCAAACGCCTGCAACTGGGCGTTAAGCCAACCCCGGGCGCATTGCCATCGCTGCAACAGCTGTCCGAGGTATTCAGCGAGCTGGGGCTGACCCCGGATACCCATGTGATTGCCTATGACGACGAAGGTGGCGGCTGGGCTGGTCGCCTGATCTGGGCACTGGATATGATTGGCCACCGCCACTACAGCTACCTGAATGGCGGCATTCACGCTTGGCTAGCAGCGGGTTTGACCACCGACAGCGGCCAGCAGCTGCCAACCGCCAGTGACTATCAGGTTACCGAACTGCAAACCGGTTTCTCACTCAGCAAGCAAGACATCCTCGAGCGACTGGGCAATGACGATTTCATCGTCTGGGACGCCCGCTCAGAACAGGAATACACCGGCGAAAAAGTTGTCTCTGCTCGCGGTGGCCACATTCCAGGCGCGGTGAACTACGAATGGACTCGCGGCATGGACAAGCAACGCCACCTGCGTATCCAGAACCTTGATGAGTTCCGTCAGCTGCTGAGCGACATGGGCGTCACCGCCGACAAGGAAATTGCCACCCACTGCCAGAGCCATCACCGTTCCGGCTATACCTATCTGGTGGGCAAGATTCTGGGCCTCAACATCAAGGCCTACGCAGGCAGCTGGGCGGAATGGGGCAACGATCCAGACGTTCCAGTGGTTGAAGGCCCAAGCCCTCGCGGCTGATGTTTATTGCCATGGTGGCCAGCTTCACAGGGCCGTCCCAAAGAACACGTTATTCGGAGAACCTTTCTTTTGTTGAAAGATGACTTTTTTATCGCCAGCCAATACATCCTGCCACACCACCTGCTGTCTCGCGTGGTGGGCAAACTGGCTTCCTGCGAAAACCGCTGGGTCAAGAACCAGCTGATCCAACGCTTTATGCGTCAGTACGGTGTGCAACTGGACGAAGCCGTTCACCAGCACCCGCAGGACTACAAAAGCTTCAACGACTTCTTCACCCGCGCACTGCTGCCGGATGCCCGTCCACTGGACGAGCGTGCCGACAGTCTGCTGAGTCCGTGTGACGGTGCGGTATCACAAATTGGCCACATCCAGCGCGGCAAGATTTTCCAGGCCAAAGGCCAGGAGTTCTCACTGACCGAACTGCTGGGCGGCGACCGTGACCGTGCCGAGCCGTTTGTTGGTGGCAAATTTGCCACCCTGTACCTGTCGCCAAAAGATTACCACCGCGTTCATATGCCAATGGCAGGCACCCTGAAAGAAATGGTGTACGTGCCGGGCTCGCTGTTCTCGGTTAACCAAACCACCGCCGAGCGTGTACCGGGCTTGTTTGCCCGTAACGAGCGACTGGTGTGCATTTTTGAAACCGAACACGGCCCAATGGCCATGGTGCTGGTAGGCGCTATGATTGTTGCCGCCATCGAAACCGTTTGGGCTGGCCGGATTACCCCGCCAGAGCGCAAACTGAAAGTGTTCGACTTTGCCGACCCGCAACCTGTGGATCTGGCCCGCGGTGCCGAAATGGGTCGTTTCTGCCTCGGCTCTACCGTAGTGCTGTGCTTCCCCGATCAAATGATCGACTGGAGCAACGAACTGCAAGCCGGTACTGCCATTACCATGGGTAGCCGTATTGGTAGCGTCAGTGCTGTGGCTGCCACATTACCAGACACCCAGCCAGCAGAAGCGAAAGCAGCAGAAGACGCCGATGAAGACGCCAAGCGCTACGGCAAGGATGATGATGGCCAGGCTGATTCGGATAAGAGCGACTCGGATAAGAGTGATTCAGATAAGAGCGACTCGGATAAAAACGACCAGGACGACAGCCCGGAAAACGGTCAGGACTAACGGACCCTTCCGGCAGCATCCAAAAGCCATAAACCCAAAAGCCAGCAGACGCTGGCTTTTTTGTGCACTACCGCTTTGGGGAAGTCCTGTCAGGCCCCCTCTCCTGCCTGCCTCAGCTGATCAATATGACGCTTGGGTGATAGACCAAACATCCGGCCATATTCCCGACTGAACTGGGATGGGCTTTCATATCCAACCCGAAAGGCAGCAGTGGCTGCATCCAGATTCTCGTTCAGCATCAGCCGCTTGGCATCATTCAGGCGCAGCCATTTCTGATACTGCAAAGGGCTCATCGAGGTTAACAAACGGAAATGATGATTCATGGTCGTGGGGCTCATTTGTACATGATTCGCCAAATCCTCAATTCTGAGAGGCTTGGAGAAATTGCTCCTGAGCCAATTCACTGCCCTCACTATCCGGTTGCTTTGGCTTCCAACGGAAGCGATATGCCAAAACCGCTCAGCCAAATCGCTCGTCAATAGCCGATAGTGGATCTCTCGTTTAATCAGCGGAGCCAAGGCCGGAATCGCTTCAGGCTCATCCAGCAAAGTAATCAACCGATAGAATGGCTCAACCAAAGTGGGGGTAACCCTACCGATTGCACTACTACCTTCCAGTGAGCGCGTTTTTGGTGAAGGCATTTGGCTCTCGATCATGATCTCTGCCATAAGCCGAAAATCCAGGATGAGCATAAAACCAAGGGATGGCTTTTCAGGACTGGCAAGCAGTACCTGTGAGCTAGCGGGGAGATCCAATGAATTCATCAGAAAGTGTTCAGTGTCGTATACAAACGACTCCTCACCCACCAACAATTGTTTGGCGCCCTGAACAACAAACAGGATGCTCGGTACTGTCGTACAGAGGCAAGGTTCAGTGATGGAGTCACGCCTGAAGAAATAAAGCCCATCAACCTGGGTTTTCACATTTTCATCGTCAGCCGTATGACGCTCAATATGTTCGATCAGATCTGCGTACATGCCATCCAGCTCTCGTACTGAACGGTCTTTTACAGAGGGTGGTGCCATTAGCGCACTCCAGTAACGGGCAGACTCAAATCATACGGTACATCAGCAATAAAAATCCCCAACACCAACTACACCCGTTGGATCAGGCAATCATGTTAGCGAATCTGACTATCCCTCAATCGGTACAACCAACAAAAATACATAAGAGAGAAGTCTTTGAATTCATTTATCCATGCCGTTCATCGATATAAGCCGTTCATCGATATAAGCGATGGCTGATCGCCTAGAAGAAGAAACCGCTTTTTATCAATCGAAAAGGCAGTGGTGTTACTTCGCTTCCGTAGCGGAGGCAACCAAACAACGGCCCCAAATAAATCTCCTGATTTCGAAGCATTCATTATTCAGATACTGCAAAAAACACAGAGATATATTTAATGAAAGACACCCACGACACTCAAAAAGCGCAAGAAAAACACAGCGAAAGCCGCCGCAACGCACTTAAAAAAACCGGTGCAACCATAGCTGCACTGGGCGTTGCAGCAATGGGCTCGTCGGCTGCTGTGGCCAAGTCAACCACATCGGCACAACAATTAACGTTTACTGATAACGGCAAGTTGTGGGACAAGACATTTCCTAAAAGTGACAACGTTGATCACTCAAAAATCACCTTCAGAAACCGCTACGGCCTGACGCTGGCAGCGGATCTGTATCAACCGAAAAACAACAGTGGCAAATTGGCGGCCATTGCCGTCAGCGGTCCATTTGGTGCTGTGAAAGAGCAGTCTTCAGGCCTGTACGCTCAAACCATGGCTGAACGCGGTTTTATCACGTTGGCGTTTGACCCTTCCTATACCGGCGAAAGCAGCGGAGAACCACGAAACGTTGCCTCGCCAGATATTAATACTGAAGATTTCAGTGCTGCCGTTGATGCACTGGGTTCGCTGCCGAATGTGGACCGTGAGCGCATTGGCGCCATCGGTATTTGCGGCTGGGGCGGGTTCGTTCTGAATGCCACTGCCGCTGACAAACGCATCAAGGCAGTAGTGGCAAGCACCATGTACGACATCTCGCGCGTTAGTGCCCATGGTTACAATGACAGTGCAACTCCGGAACAACGCAGCCAAATGCTGGAGCAGTTAGGTCAACAACGCTGGCAAGATGTAGACAAGGGACAAACTGCGTACGGCCCTGTAATGAACACTCTTAAAGGTGGGGAGCCACAATTTATGGTGGATTATCACGACTACTATCGAACACCTCGCGGCTTCCATTCGCGGTCAGTGAATTCCAACGGCTCCTGGACGATGACCAATCCGCTGTCGTTCATGAATGCGCCTATCCTGAGCTATATCGGAGAAATCTCGCCACGTCCTATCCTGTTTATCCACGGCGAAAAAGCGCACTCACGCTACATGAGCGAAACAGCCTATGCGGCAGCCGCTGAACCGAAAGAGTTGATGATTATACCTGGCGCTGTACATACTGATTTATACGATCAGGTTGATGTAATTCCATTCGATAAGCTGAATACATTTTTCAAAACCCATCTTGTTTGATGGGTGTTACATCCTGATATATCAATACGCGTTAGCCGCAAGGCGACTAGCGCGTATTCTTTATGAGATGGATATAACGCTAGTTCGCACCCACAAGCTGGTCATCCAGGCAAGCCTGCGGCCACTGCAATTGGCTGGCTTGCGGGCGTAGCCGCAGCGACACCCACTCGCTGGAACCGTCCAGGTGAATATCACTGAAGCTCCATTGCGCGCGGTCCTGTTGTTGGTCTTGCCACAATACCGTGGCGAGGTCGGTCATCATGCCACTGAGGTCCGATGCCGCTGCAGTTTCCAGATGAGCCACGGTAAATTGTCCTCTGGCTGTCAGCGATTGCAGCGGTACCCGCACCTGCAAACCACCGCTTAGCCCGACCCGGGCAATCAGGGTTTCACAAGCGACTTCGGAAGCCTGCACTTGCGTCGACAGCAAACCAAGCCCCAGCACTGAAAACAGCAAGCCTGTCGTGCGGCGCAAAGCACCACGACGAAGCGGAGAAGGTACACGGGGCAAGGACGTCATGGTCAGATTCCGAAGCGAGGGATTGTTCGCAAATAGAACCATAACCGCTTGTGAAGTAGGCGAAGCCTGCGGCTTGGAAACGCAAGGCTTTGCCAACTACTGTCAGGGCTGTTTAGCCTTCAGAGAATCGGTATTGATCACCAGCTGCGGCGGCTGACGCAACGACAGCGCCCAAATAACCAGCAACAACAGTAACCAGCCACACGCCAATGCCACCGGCAAACCATCGGATAATCGATCGAGAGCATCGCTGACGGTCATCGGTAACCATTCCAGTCGCTGAACAATCCAGCCGCTTGCGATGGCCGCCAAAGCCACTGCCAACACCGTTTGCAGGCGTAAAAACACCCGAGTATGCCGACTCGCCAGCCACAACAATGGCGGCAGCAGTGCCACTACCAGCAGCAACTGCATCAGCTCAACGCCTAGGTTAAAGGCCAACAACGACCACAACAGATCCCACCCCTGACGATTCAGCTGATGCAGGATTTCAGCAAAGGCCGAGCCATGAATCAGGCCGAACAGCAGTGTCAGCGCAAACGTCAGTGCGCCGGGTTTTGAGTTCGGCTTCAGCACACTCAAGGCCGTCAGCAGAATGGTCAACGCCACCCCGATTTCGACCCACACCACCGGCATCAGCATCCAGCCAGCGGCTGCCAACAACAAACTGGTCATGTGGCCGAGGGTAAAACAGCTGACCTGAATGGCCAGCGGCTTCAGCACCGGTGTTCCCCAGCGTCGCCATGACGGAACTCGCCCGGCACTCCAGGCTGTGCTAAGCCCCAACCCCATCCCCCATAACGGCGCTGGTAGGAGCAAACACAGCATAAACATCAGGTGATCCGGGCCAAAGGCAATGTGCTCAAAGCCATACCCCAAATAACCGAGGTTGGAACGCCGACTGGTTGCTCTGTCGGCAAGCCAATCTTGCTGGGCCTGATACACCTGAGCCATGGGGATTTCGGTGTATTTACGACGTAGCCAGAATTCCCAGCCGGATTCCATTTCGGCGGCGTGAGCACTGTCGTTCTGCCCACTTGCAGCACCGTCGTGCGCCAATGCAGCCTGATAGCGCTGCTGGAAGTCATGCCTGCTGATTTGTCCCTCATTCCCACCACCTGTGCTTGTGGCATAGGCCAGGGTTACCAGCGTGCGGTGATTCACCACCCGGTGCACCAGAGTATCCACATCCAGCAACGCGGTAGAAGGCAAAGGCTCGACCGCCCGAATCGTCACAGCAATCAGTTCCGTGCCGAAGGTCTCGCGCAACGTGGTATCCAGCTGCCAACCGCTGATCGACCAGTCGATCACTTGCTGACGCTCGGCGCTGCGGTATATCTTCACATGCTGGCGCAGATAATCGCGGTAGTGCGCGCGGGCATCGTCTGTCAGTTCTGGCAACGTGACAGGCAAGCTCAGTTCGGCCAGATGCAGCTGATCTACGGGCATCGTCAGGCTGAACGACTGAATGGCTTTCTTTTCACCAGCGTCCAAAGCACCGGCATCCGAGGCACCAGCGTCCAAAGCCCTCTGCTCTGCCGATGGACTGAAAAACACCAACTGCGATGGCAGCGCCGGATGGGCTGCCACCGCGGAGATACCGAACGCCGCCAGCCAGCTGCACAGCAGCACCAGCTGACGGCCAACCGACTGAATAGCATACATCTTAAAGACTGTTGCCATAGTCCATGGTCTTGTCGCGGTACATGGTGTGGTAGTGAGTTTCGCTGCGAATCACAATGCCACCTTGCACAGCCACTTCGATCCACAAACGCGGGCCGTCAATGCGCATGTAGGTGCTGGTGTTATCGATATCCACACCGGCAGATTCACTGCCCGCCCAGGCCACATAGGTATCTGCAAAGGCCGCGTCCGAGGTGTAGGTTTCCATCAGGGAATCCACCACGTCGGCCGGGAAATCCCGCACCCACTGTTCGATGGCCGCGACCACCAATGCCTGCTGTGCGTCGCTCATGTAAGACACCAATAAGCCAGTGCGGTCACTGCCGCTCGGGTAGTCGGTTGGCAAGGTACCCGAACCGTTGTCTGGCCCCACCAGCACGTCGGAGAACGACTGGCCGCTCAGGTAAGCGGTGCTGAGTTCGGTGCTGGAAAGGGAGTCAAACACCGCCACCATGGCGTTGCCTTCGTCTTCAATCGGAGCCCAGGTTTCAGAGTTCAGCACAAAGCTTTCTTTTGGCTCCGAGGCAAAGTGGTTCGGTACCGGGTAGCCTTCGCCATACAAATAGGTGAGGTTGTACGCCAGATGGTGGCCACCGATTTGCAGCTGCCACTGGTCCGATGCCGATGGTGTGCCGAACACGGCAAAGTAGTAGTTATCCGAGCTGTAATCACTGCCACCGCCCTGCTCTTGCAGGTAATCATCGGCGGCCAGAATGCCCTGAAAATCCAGATAGCCAGCATCACTCAATGCCACCGAGGCCAGGTTCATGGCCAGCGCTTTCTGGGCAGTGGTCATATCACCCAGCTTGACCCCGTTGCGCTGGACATTGCCGGTAGGCAAGTTGGACCAGACCGTGCGGGCTTCCGAGTCAGAGAAATCGTATTGCATGGTTGCCAGCTGGCTGGAGTCAAGAGAATCCAGCAAGGCGTTGGCGGCACACGCCAGTTCCGTGGCGTAATCGTCACTGCTGCAATCGACAGTGGTGGTGCTGTCCGAGCTGTCAGTTGAGCTATCTGACGAAGAGTCGCTCGAACTGTCGGACGATGTATCTGTGGAGGTATCGCTGGAGGTATCGCTGGAGGTATCGCTGGAGGTATCCGTAGAGCTGTCGGTTGAACTGTCAGAGGTCGTTTCAGACGTACTGTCTGATGAACTTGAGCTGTCCGAACCACAACCGCTCAGGAACAAGGGTGATGTCGTTAAGGCCAGCGCCAACAGCGCCGGTTTGATATCGAGATTTGCGAGTGCCATAAGCCGATTCCACTCTGATGCCGTATGAACAAGAATTTTTCTCATTCAGATAATGCATCAGCCGCCGATAAAAAAATCGGCAGCGGTCGAGGCCAAAGGCAAAGCTATGCGGGAATTGGTAAAGTTTTTCAGCGCCGTCAACCAAACCGAAAGCGGCCCGTTATAGCAAGGTTGGACTCCGTAAAAACAAGACCAGCCTGGTGATTTCAACGCTGAACCGGCTTTTTTGTTTTACAACCTGGCGGTGAGCTATGGTCTGGGGGCTTTGGGCTATGCCCGCGACCAGTCAAACGCCAGCACATCGGCAATGGCACGGGTGCTCAAACGGTGCATCAGAATTCGATCCAGCCCCATCGCCACACCTGCACATGCAGGCATCCCCGCCGCCAGCGCAGCCAGCAAATGTTCATCCAGCGGCCGACCATTGGCTTCCAGTTCAAAACGTCGGCGTTGCTCTTCGGCGTCCGTCAGTTCGTGATAACCATTGGCCAGCTCACTGCCGTTCCAGAACAGTTCAAAACGCTCAGCCACCTCGATGCCCTGATGATTGCGGCGGGTTTTCGCCAATGCCGCCTGCGAGGCCGGGAAATCGTGAATAAACACCAGGGTGTTTTGCGGCAATGCTGGCTCCAGCAAATGACTGACAATCACATCCAGCCAGCCGTCGCGGGATAACTGCAAATCGTGGCCCGCACACTCAATGCCCAAGGCTTCGAGTTGCTGGTCGGTGCTGGCAAACGGATCAAGTCCACAGTACTGAATCACCGCTTGCTGATACTCCAGCGTCAGCACGTCGGTGCTCTCATCCAGCTGCAATAATTCACGGGCAAGGTCGGCCACTTCGGCCATCAGTCGATGGTGATCCCAGCCCACTCGATACCACTCCAGCATCGAGAACTCCGGATTATGACGCTGGCCCGCTTCGCCACGGCGGAACACCCGCGCAATCTGATAGATATCACCGCTGCCCGCACACAGCAGTCGCTTCATCGGATATTCCGGCGAGGTGTGCAAAAAGCGCTGATCGG
This sequence comes from Oceanobacter kriegii DSM 6294, assembly GCF_000422845.1. Lineage (GTDB taxonomy): Bacteria > Pseudomonadota > Gammaproteobacteria > Pseudomonadales > Oceanobacteraceae > Oceanobacter > Oceanobacter kriegii. The sequence continues at coordinate 66,496 of NZ_KE383934.1, read as the reverse complement.
AGGTTTGCATTGGTTCGATGTTGGGGTCCATTACCGCTGCCACCGACAAGACCGGGGTTTCCACTTCCATCACCTGACGACGATGGAAAAACTCCCGAATCTGTCGATTGCAGTCGGCCCGTGCCTTAAGCGCGGTCTGGGAAGCGGTTGGTTGCCAGCTGGTTGTCATGAAAATCTGCCTGAAACGAAAAGCGAAGCCCTGTCGGGCGGGCACAAAAAAGGGAGCCGTGGCTCCCTTTCAGAACAGCGTCTGAAGATCAGGCGCGGCTTACGTATTCACCGGAACGGGTGTCGATACGCAGTTTTTCACCAATATTGATGAACAGTGGCACTTTAACCACAGCGCCGGTGGTCAGAGTGGCTGGCTTGCTGCCGCCGTTAGCGGTGTCGCCTTTCAGACCCGGGTCGGTTTCAGTCACTTCCAGCTCAACAAAGTTTGGCGGAGTCACCGTCAGAACAGCACCGTTGAACAGAGTCACCAGGTACACGTCTTGCTCTTTCAGCCACTTGATGGTGTCGCCCAGAGCTTCCTGAGATGCGCCGTGCTGCTCGAAAGAACCGTCAGTTGCCATGAAGTGCCAGAACTCACCGTCGGTGTACAGGTACTCCATATCCACTTCAATCACATCCGCGCCTTCCAGGGAGTCGCCAGATTTGAAGGTTTTCTCAACCACACGGCCGGTACGCAGGTTACGCAGCTTAACGCGGTTGAACGCCTGGCCTTTACCAGGTTTAACGTATTCGTTATCCATGATGGAGCAAGGCTCGCCATCCATCATTACCTTAAGACCAGATTTGAATTCGTTGGTAGAATAGTTAGCCATTTCGCTATCCAAAGATGTAGGACATTTTTTAAAGTGCGTATCATAGCGCGAACTGCCCCAATTGAGCAGCCGCACTGGCAAGAGATTCTTGCCTCGGCCATCCGCTCCGGTGATGAACTCTTGCGACAGCTCAATTTGCAAGACGCCAGCCTTAACATCAGCCATCAGGCCGCGAAGGATTTTCCGGTGCTGGTGCCGCGTACCTATCTTGCGCGAATGGAGGTCGGCAACCCGCTCGACCCGCTGTTGTTGCAGGTATTGCCCCGCCAACAGGAAACCGAACAGGTCAGCGGTTACATCACCGACCCGCTGGGTGAAGCCGACGCCAACGTGCAGCCAGGCATTATTCACAAATACGACGGTCGCCTGCTGCTGATTACTGCCACCGGCTGCGCCGTCAACTGCCGCTACTGCTTCCGTCGACACTTTGACTACGCCGACAACCGCATCAGCCGACGCCAATGGAACGCATCGCTCGATTATGTCCGCAACGACAGCTCCATCAGTGAAGTGATTCTCAGCGGCGGCGATCCCCTGATGCTGAAAGACAGCCAGTTTATTGATCTGGTCGATGCCATCGAAGCCATTCCCCATGTGCGCCGCTTGCGCATTCACAGCCGCCTGCCGGTGGTGATCCCCCAACGGATTACGCCTGAACTGGCCGCGCGCCTGGCAGCTTCCCGCTTGAGCACCAGCATGGTGTTGCACATCAATCACAGCCATGAAATCAGCCCGGCGCTTGAAATGGCCGTGGCGCAACTGAAGCAAGCAGGTGTTACCCTGCTTAACCAAAGTGTGCTGCTGAACGGCGTGAACAACGATGTCGACACCTTGCAGCAACTGAGCGAAAACCTGTTTGATGCCGGCATCCTGCCTTATTACCTGCACCTGATGGACGAGGTGCAAGGCGCCCATCACTTCGATACCGGTAAACAACAGGCGTTACAGATATACCAACAATTGCACGCTCGCCTGCCCGGGTATTTATTACCCAGACTGGTAAAAGAACAGGCCGGTAAAGCCGGAAAGACCCTGATATTGTCCAACAATTCTGAAATTAGTTGATCAGTAAACGGTTTTTGACACTTGAGGCACAAACTTCTGTGTCAAAAACCTTATGATGGAGCCTGACGCAACTGACTCTTTCCGCCGTTAACGCCCGGTTTTTATTACCAATCATCTCAATAAGACGTTAACCTCTATGATGTTCAGCGACCATACTGGGCAGCTACAGACAGTATTGGATACAATGCGACACAGGAAGTCAGAATAAAATTACCCTGTAACGAGCTAGAGAATGTCGACCACTCCAGAGACTCTGCACCTGCTGATCCTGATGGAAAGCCAGAATGACGCCGAACGGATCGTCAGTTTGCTGCGCAATTCCGGCAGCGCCACCCGCGCCCAATACGTTACCTCGCTGGAAGAGTTTGCCGACCTGCTGGAAGAGAAAACCTGGGACCTGCTACTGGCAGAACCGGAAGCCCATGGCATTGAATACACCAGCCTGAAAGAGCAGATTGCTCGTTACAATCAGGATCTGCCGTTTATTCTGATCAACCGCGAAATCGACCTGATTGCCCTCGAAACTGCGGTAAAACGCGGCGCCAGCACCATGATTCCGATGGGCGAAAATAACCTGCTGATTCTGGCCATCCAGCGTGAACTGGAACACCTGCGCAATCGCCGCGCCAAGCGTGCTCTGGAAGCCCGCCTGCGCGAAGCCGAAAAGCGCGCCCAGGCGCTGCTGGAAAGCTCCCGCGATGCCGTCGCCTATGTTCAGGACGGCATGCATATTTTTGGCAACCCGGCCTACCTGCAAATGTTTGGTTATGAAACCAACGATGACCTCGAAGGCATGCCACTGATCGACATGGTCGATGGCTCCGGTCAGGCCGACTTCAAAAAATTCCTCAAGCAGTATTCCCAAAGCAGCTTCCAAACCGAAGAAATCAACACCATTGGTGTGTCCGGTTCCGGTGACCTGTTCCCGATGCGAATGACCTTTTCACCCGCCAGTTTTGCCGACGAACGCTGCACTCAGGTGAGCATTCAATCGAACGAAAAGAACACCCAACTGGAAGCCAAGCTTCGGGAAATCAGCAATCTGGATGTGCTCACCGGCCTCTACAACAAGCCGTATTTCATGAGCCAGCTGGAAGTCGCCGTCGACCAATCCGTGCTAAGCGGCGGTCGCGGCGCAGTGCTGTACATCAACGTCGATAGCTTTGGCCGACTGCGCGCCAACAATGGCATTGCCCGCTCTGAAAGCGTACTGACCGAGCTGGCCAATACGCTCAGGAAACTGGTTGGCAACAAATGCAATCTGTCGCGCGTTAGTGAAGACATCTTTGCCCTGATCCTGACCAGCACCAGCGCCGCTGATGCCCAGGAAAAAGCCGAGCAACTGCGTACTCACGTCGAAGGCATGCTGTTTGACCTTGGCGATCGCACCATCACCATTACCGTGAGTGTTGGTATTGCCCTGATCAATGAGACCAGCGCCAGCCCGACCGCCGTATTGCAAAACGCTCACACCGCCTGCTTCCGCGCTCACGATATTGAAGGTCAGGAACATGGCAACAGCGTTGGCATGTACATAGAAGAGCAGCGCAACAACGACAGCGACAGTGCCGTCAGCATCGAAGAGATGGTGACCGAAGCCCTGAAAGACAACAGCTTTATGTTGTCCTTCCAGCCGCTGATCAGCCTCCGGGGCTCAGAAACCGAACATTACGAGTCGCGTTTCAAATTGAGCAAAAACGGCCACCTGATGAGTGCCGGTGACGTTTTGAACGCCGACGACCTCAGTGACGTTCTGAAGCGCAAGATCGACCGTTGGGTGATCCTGAACACCGCCAAGCGTTTGGGTGAACATCACCAGAAAGGCCACAGCACCAAGGTATTCCTGAACCTGTCTGGCCCATCCATTCTCGACGAAGGCCTGCCAAACTGGATCAGCGTTGCCACCCGAGCTGCTCGACTGCCCAAAGGTGTGTTGGTCGTACAGCTGACCGAAGACGATGCTTCCCGCATGCTGATGCAGGCGCAAAAATTCATCGCCAGCCTTAAGGCGCTGGGCATTCCATGCAGTATCAGCCGCTTTGGCTGCGCCATTGATCCGGTGAAAAACCTGCAACACCTGTCCGCTGATTTCATCAAGGTCGATGTTTCCTACACCAGTAACATGGTCGAAAACCAACAGCAGTTGCAGCAAATGCTAGGCAAGTTGCAGGAAATGGAAAAGCAGATCATCGTGCCGATGGTCGACAGCGCCAACACCCTCGCAACCTTGTGGCAAATGGGTGCCGACTTTGTTCAGGGCGACTACGTTCAGGCCGCCCAGGATGGCATGAGCTATAACTTCGAGGAAGAAGGCAGCTTCTGATCGGATACCTCCTGGGGCTGATAGCCCGTCAGAGAACGCAGCCCTTAACGCAAAAAGCCGACATTGTTGTCGGCTTTTTGGTTTCTGCAAGCGGCTGATCAATCCTGCGCAGGCGGCTCCAGAATATCGCGGTCGCGGTAACCCAGCAGGTACAGCACACCATCCAGACCCAGGGTCGAAATGGAGTTGCGGGCGTTCTCACGCACCAGCGGCTTGGCACGGAAAGCAATCCCCAAACCGGCAATGCCCAGCATTGGCAGGTCGTTGGCGCCATCGCCAACGGCAATGGTTTGCTCCAGCTTGATACCTTCCTGTTCAGCCAGTTCACGCAGCAGGAACGCCTTGCGCTGACCATCCACCACCGGCTCAATCACATTACCGGTGACTCGGCCATCTTCCATTTCCAGCTCGTTGGCGAACACATAATCAATGCCCAAACGCTTCTGCAGGTAATGGCCAAAGTAGGTGAAACCGCCGGACAGAATCGCCGTCTTGTAACCCAACGCGCGCAGGTTATAGATCAGGCGTTCGGCACCTTCGGTGATCGGCAACTGCTCGGCAATTTGCTCCAGTACACTGGCGTCCATACCTTTCAGCAGCGCCATGCGCTCGGCAAAGCTCTGTTTGAAATCCAGCTCGCCCTGCATCGCCCGTTCGGTAATTTCTGCCACCTTGTCACCGACACCGGCCGCCTCGGCCAACTTGTCGATCACTTCAGCTTCAATAAGAGTGGAGTCCATATCGAACGCCACCAGACGGCGGGTGCGGCGGTAAACGTCGTCTGCCTGCACGGCAACGTCGACGCCCAGCTCGTTGGTCACTTCCAGGAAGCGAGCACGCAATTCGCTCTGGTTGGCATCGCCACGCACGGAAAACTCAACACAGGCGCGGGTATGGGTGTCTTCGTCAGTTTGATCCAACGGCACCCGACCAGACAAACGGCTGATCTGGTCAATATTGAGGCCTGCTTCTGCCACGATAGCAGTCACCCGGGCAATGGCTTCGGCCTCAATGGTACGCGCCAGCAAGGTAATGATGTGGCGGTTTTTGCCCTGACCGGAAACCCACTGCTCGTAGCTTTCGGCGGTTACCGGTGTAAATCGGATAGAGAGCCCCAGTTCGTGTGCCTTGAATAGCACATCTTTTAATACCGGAGCAGATTCTGCGCTGTCAGGAACGGCGGCAAGAATGCCCAGAGACAAGGTGTCGTGAATCTCAGCCTGGCCAATATCCAGAATGGTTACGCCATACTGAGCCAGAATAGCGGTCATGCTGGCCGTCAGGCCGGGTTTGTCGGCACCGGATACCCGGATAAGAACCAGTTCGGTCACAATACGTTCCTGTTACCCTTTAATGTGTTTACAGCGTTTGCTTGTTACAGTTTTTCAACGTCGGTTTTGGCCGCGGCTACAACGGTGCGCAACTCTTCGATCAAATCGACGGTTTCGTGGACGGACAAAGCACGAACACGGTCTACGCTCATCAGAAACAGGCCTTTTTCAAGCTGTTCCAGTTTTTCCTGCAAAGACTGCTTGGCGTCGCTCATTATTGGATCCTCTCATTTCTTTTGGGGGTATCGTCCAATGCCGCGCGGTAGGCAACCTGTGATAGCGTCGGTGGCCATCCCTTGGGCGGCGCCTATAATAGCACCTCAAACACCCCTGACTATCATCACTTATGGCAGTCAGTGGAGGATTGCCTCTGTATCACCCGGTTTAGCAGCTACAATAAATCTGAGGCAAACCACTGCGGCCCCTTTCACCAGCAACCTATAACAACCAACGGCGTACACATGTCAGCAGCTTCCAAGCGAACCTTCGGATTCAGTCAACTTTGCGGATTTATCGGCGCTGCCCAGGTTCTGGTACTGGGGTTGTTGATCTCGTTATTAACCTACAGCCACCTGCACACCCAATTGCAGTCCGAACAACGTTCTGACGCTTATCAGCAAATTGAACGGCTGTCCCAGACCCTCTCCGCCAGCCTGATCCAGCAAGACCGCATCAGCCTTAATCTGGCGGTAAAAGAATGGCAGCGAGGCGAAGACATTCGCGCCCTGCGGGTACTGACCCCGGAAGGCAAACCGCTGGCCGAAACCGGCCCGCTGGTGAACGACGCCCATATCATCAGCCGCGCCATCACCCTCGACGATGCCACCCTAGGTGTGGTGCAAGCGGAAATCAGCCCTGCTCCGGTGAGCCGCCAGAGCGGCCGCTACCTGTCACTGGCGCTGATCGCCACCGGCCTGTTTGCCATGCTGGCCGGACTGATCAGCTATTTTCTGGCCGAGCGCATGGCCGGTTACATTCGTAAATTGACTGCGGCCTTGCAACGCTGGCAGGACGACAAGCCACTCGACCTGCCAGAGCAGACCCTGCCGATTGCAGAGTTACAGCAGCTGAATCAACAGTGTGCCGGTATCCAGCAGCAGCAACGCCAACGTCAGGCGGTTGAAAAGGCGCTGGGCAAATACCTGTACTCAGGCAGCAAACCACCCGTCACGGCTGCGACCTACCACCGCTGCGCTCTGGTTTACATCGAGATTTCCGATCTGGATGTGCTGCAATCGCGCCTCAGCGCTGAAGAATTGGGCAATGTCCTGAGCGAGTACTATCGCCTGATGAACCAGGCAGTGAAGCTCTATAACGGCAAGCTCGACCGTTATCAGGGCGATGGCCTGGTGATGATTTTTGGTCTGAACGAATCCAGCGAACGCGACACCATTCACTGTATTTACGCCGCCCAACTGTGTCTGGGACTGTTACAGAATGCCCAAAGCCGCAACCCGCTGATGGCATCAGTGAGCTTCCGCATTGCCGCCCACTGGGGCCCGGTACTGCTGGCACCGATGCAGCAGCACGACGAAGACAACGCCACCGATTCGGTTCATTACAGCCTGATTGGTGACACCCTCTACTGGGCGTCTCACCTCGCCCGCCGCAGCGAAGACAATCGTTTGCTGGCCAGTCAGGTACTGATTTCCGAACTGCCACCGGAATACGGTGTGGAATGGGACGAAGGCCCGCTGGTAAAAAACCTGCAAGGCAGCCAGCAATCCAACTTCTGGCTCAAGGACCTGCCGGAAACCAGCCGCACCCTGATCGAGCGACAGATTCGTCATATCACGTCGATGACAGAGAACGCCTGAGTAACCTCAATCGGTAAGTAATAGAACTTACTGCTGCGCCTGCTGACGCTGCTGGATTTGTAACTCGACCATGCGATCCAGCACGCCGGTAACGGCTGAAAAATCCCGTGTTGGGTGCAACATATTGAGCGCTGCAACGCAGGCTTCCAACGTAGACACCCCGTCTTCCCGGGGAGATTTACGCACGGGCGCATAACGGCTTTGCTGCGCCGGGTTCAGTTGAATGTGCTGCAACTCGGTCAGCCACGGATTCAGCAGCAATAAGCGTTTGACCTTGCGCCAGGTGCCATCCAATACCAGTAAATTGCTGAAGCCCACCGAACCGTCCGGATTCACCAGCTGAGCGGGTTCCAGCGCGGGTTTGTTCTCCAGCGGAAACAACAGCAGCGTATCGGTTCGCCAGTGTTCTCCCAAAAAGGCTTGCGGTTCAAACTGATCTCCCACCAGCAAACGGCTGCCCTTGATGCTTTTCTGCAACAAGGGCGCGGTCGACAAGCGATGCTTTGATTCGTCTGGGTCTTGCCAGATGGTCAGCTGAATATCCGCTTCAAGGGTCACCAGAGCGCTGCACAAACACACGGTTTGTGGGCGCTCACATCGGTCACAGATCTTGCGTTTACTCATCGTGTTACGACCGAGTCAGCCCTTGCGAGCCTGACCCACTTCCAGCAATGGCTTGAGGAAACGACCGGTATGGGAAACCTCGGCAGCGGCGATGTCTTCCGGCGTACCTTCGGCAATGATGTAACCACCTTTGGAACCGCCCTCCGGGCCGAGGTCGACAATCCAGTCGGCAGTTTTGATCACATCCAGATTGTGTTCAATCACCACCACGGTGTTGCCGTGGTCACGCAGCCGATGCAGTACTTCCAACAGCTGTTCGATGTCATGGAAGTGCAGACCGGTGGTCGGCTCATCCAGAATGTACAGGGTATTGCCGGTATCACGTTTCGACAGCTCTTTGGCCAGTTTCACCCGTTGGGCTTCACCGCCCGACAAGGTGGTTGCCGCCTGTCCCAGTCGGATGTAGCTCAGGCCTACGTCCATCAGGGTTTGCAGCTTGCGAGCCACCGCTGGAATGGCGTCGAAGAACTCACGAGCGTCTTCTACCGTCATTTCCAGCACTTCGTGGATGTTCTTGCCCTTGTAGCGCACATCCAGGGTTTCGCGATTGTAACGCTTGCCCTGACACACATCGCACGGCACATAGATGTCGGCGAGGAAGTGCATTTCAACCTTGATCACGCCATCGCCCTGACAGGCTTCACAACGACCGCCTTTGACGTTGAACGAGAAACGACCAGCCTTGTAGCCACGGGAACGGGCTTCCTGGGTGCCAGCAAAAATTTCCCGCACTGGGGTGAAAATGCCGGTGTAAGTGGCCGGGTTGGAACGCGGCGTGCGGCCAATCGGGCTCTGGTCGATATCGACCACTTTATCCAGCTGACCCAACCCGCTGATGCTCTTGTGCTCGGACGCTTTCAGCGTGGTAGCGCCGTTCAACGCCGTCGCGGCTAACGGGTATAAGGTACGGTTGATCAGGGTCGATTTACCGGAACCAGAAACCCCGGTGATACAGGTCATCAGGCCCAGTGGAATGGTCAGATCAACGTCGTTGAGGTTGTTGCCTTTGGCACCCTTCAGCTTCAACTCCTTGCCTTTCGGGTACGGCGTGCGCTTGTCTGGCAGCTCGATGGCGCGAGCACCGGACAGGTATTTACCGGTTTCGGAGTTCGGATCGTTGGCGACTTCTTCCGGCGTACCCTTGGCAATCACCTGACCGCCATGCACACCGGCACCCGGGCCGATATCGATCAGATAATCGGCGCTGCGGATGGCGTCTTCGTCGTGCTCCACCACCAGGACGGTATTGCCGAGATCACGCAGGTGGAACAGGGTTTTCAACAGGCGATCGTTGTCACGCTGGTGCAGACCAATCGACGGCTCATCGAGGATATACATTACCCCGACCAGACCGGCACCGATTTGTGACGCCAGACGAATACGCTGGGCTTCACCACCAGACAATGTGTCGGAACTGCGATTCAGGGTCAGGTATTCCAGCCCCACGTTGACCAAAAAGCTCAGGCGCTCACGAATTTCCTTGAGGATTTTCTCGGCAATTTCGCCCTTGTGACCGCTCAGTTTGAGGTCAGTAAAGTAGTTGTGAGCGTCTTCCACCGCCATACCGGTACAGGCATGAATGGTCTTGTCTTCAATAAAGACGTTGCGGGCTTCCTTGCGCAAACGTGAGCCTTCACAAGCCGGGCATGGCTGCACGCTCAGGTACTTGGACAGCTCGTCGCGTACCGTCTGGGACTCGGTTTCGTGGTATCGACGATCCAGGTTCGGCAGCACACCTTCAAACGCGTGGTTCTTGGAAATCTTGTCACCACGGGAATTGACGTAGCTGAACTCGATTTCTTCGCCTTCGGAACCGTACAGCAACTTGCTGACGGCAAATTCAGACATCTCTTCAAATGGCACGTCGAGCGGAAATTTGTAGTGCTCGGCAACGGCACACAGCATCTGGAAGTAATAGACGCTGCGACGATCCCAGCCACGAATCGCCCCTTCACTGATCGACAGACTGGCATCCACCACCACCCGATCCGGGTCGAAGTACTGCTTCACGCCCAAACCGTCACAGCTGGTGCAGGCACCGGCCGGGTTGTTGAACGAGAACAAACGCGGTTCCAGTTCGGACAGGCTGTAGCCACAATGCGGGCAGGAGAACTGCGACGAGAACAGCATCGGCTCGGCGTCGTCATCGTCCATCCAAGTGGCCAGCGCCAGACCGCCGCTCAGTTCAAGACAGGTTTCCAGCGACTCTGACAAACGCTGTTCAATGCCTTCTTTTACCTTGAAGCGATCGACCACCACTTCAATCGAGTGCTTGCGACGCTTGTCGAGATCCGGCAGGTCATCCAGATCATAAATACGGCCATCAACGCGCACCCGCACATAACCCTGAGCGCGCAGACTGTCGAACACACCCGCGTGCTCGCCCTTACGGTCACGAATCACCGGGGCCAGAATCATGTATTTGGCGCCTTCCGGCAGCTCCATGATGCTGTCGACCATCTGGCTGACGGTCTGGGCTTCCAGCGCGACATCGTGATCCGGGCAACGTGGCGTGCCAACTCGTGCAAACAGCAAACGCAGGTAGTCGTAAATTTCAGTGACGGTGCCCACGGTGGAACGCGGGTTGTGAGAGGTGGACTTCTGCTCGATGGAAATGGCCGGAGACAGACCTTCAATCAGGTCGACATCGGGCTTTTCCATCACGCTCAAAAACTGGCGGGCGTAAGTCGACAGCGATTCCACATAGCGACGCTGTCCCTCGGCGTAGAGCGTATCGAACGCCAATGACGATTTGCCCGATCCACTCAAGCCAGTGATCACCACCAGCTTGTCACGAGGAATGTCCAAATCGACGTTTTTGAGGTTGTGAGTACGGGCACCTCTGACCAGAATCTTGTCCATGCGGCTCAGCTCTACACCTGAATTGAAAATCAAAAGCGACATTGTAAATCATGCAGCCAGCGGATGCAGAGCTAGTCTTCTAACCGGACGATAAAAGACGAGAATTGACGATTCCGCCAGCAGGTTCATCAATTCGATGCGATTCCGAACGCCCAGCTTGCGGTACAAACTGGAAACATGAGTTTTCACCGTGTGTTCGCTCAGTTGCAGGTCATCGGCAATGCGCAGGTTGCTGTTGCCAGCCTGCACCAGCCGGAACACCTCTTGCTCACGACGGGTCAGTTTGCGGTTACCCAACCGCGCCGGACGAGAACGCAGCTGTTGCAACACCCGATACAGCAGACAGTCAGGTAAACAGCACTGCCTTTGCAGCAGTCGGTTAACCCCGTCCAGTAACTGCGCCGGCGTGCAATCGGACTCAAAGCAGCCGAACACCGGCTGCCACAACACCAGCTGATTGAGATCCGCCGGCGCAGCAACATCAAAAAAGCCCACCGCGCCGCGAAATTCCTGCTGCATCAGATGATCGAGCCACTGCTCGTATTGCTCCTCACGACCGTAAGGCAACTGACACAGAACCAACGCTACCGAGTGGTAATCCAGCTGCATCAGGGCGTCAAAATCGTCCAGATGCTGGCATGCCCGACCGGTTTGGGTTTGCAGGTATTGCTGTAACAGCGGCTGTTGCACGCTGGCACTGGAAAAGAGCAGCAGAGAGCCTGAGCTGTGGTTGCCTGTCGCCATAAAAACATCCTTGTTGTTATTGGTCGGGCATCTACCCGCGGCCGCGGGCTTTGTGATTTCTGATTATTAGGTCTGAAGCCAGGGGCCCAGACCATTGAGTGCAGCAACCGGCGTCCTGCTGTTGCTGTCGCTCGTTTGATGGTTCGCATTATTCAGAGCAACTATTTATAGCGGTTTTGGCACCCGGCCGGTAGTTGCCAGAGCGGGGTTGCCAGGACTGAACAGATTGTCAAAAACCTCCAGAGTGGCTGAAATTTCAGGTCGAGTCCTGTTAAACTAGCGCGCTTTTTCGCGGTACCCGTTTCACCAGTCACGTTCAGCGGAAGCCCGGGATGGCTCCCCTATCTGGAATTTACATGATCGCCATACCCAACTCGGTTCAACAGCGCGCCGTTGCCTCGCTCGCTGCTTTATACGCCCTGCGCATGCTGGGCCTGTTTATGGTGCTGCCGGTCCTGATGATCGACGGCCTGACACTGGAAGATGCCACACCGGAATTGCTCGGCCTTGCGATGGGCGTTTACGGCCTGACCCAGGCAGTGCTGCAAATTCCTGCTGGCGCCCTGTCCGACAAAATTGGCCGCAAGCCCGTCATTATTGGTGGTCTGCTGATTTTTGCCCTCGGCAGTCTGATTGCGGCTCAAGCAGACAGCGTCTACGGCCTGATTATTGGCCGTGCCATGCAAGGCGGCGGTGCCATTGCCAGCGCGATCATGGCGCTGGTGACCGACCTGACCAACGAAAATAACCGCATGAAGGCGATGGCCTTTATCGGCGCCAGCATTGGCTTGTCGTTTTCGGTGGCACTGGTGCTGGGGCCATGGCTATCGGCGCTGGGCGGTCTGCATCTGATTTTCACCGCCACCGGTGTTCTGGCGCTGGGTGGTGTATTGGTAACCCTGCTGCTGATTCCGTCGCCGCCCAAGGTGCGTCACCGGGACTCGGTAGCGGTGCTCAGCGAAGTCAAACGCCAACTGGGCAACAAGGTGCTGTGGCCCCTGAACATTGGCGTTTTTGTATTACACGCCTTGATGGTCGCGGTGTTCGTCGCCATTCCGCTGCAATTAACCCAGTTGGGCTTTGCCGCTGAAAACCACAGCCATCTGTATTTGCCGATTTTGATTGCTGCCTTTGTACTAATGGTGCCCTTCATCATCATTGCCGAAAAGCGCCAGCAAATGAAAAATATCGTGCTGCTGGCCGGCGGTTTTATCCTGCTGGCTCTGTTGCTGATGACCCAGGCTCACGCCGTTTGGCACTGGGGCGCATTGCTGCTGCTGTACTTCGTAGGTTTTAACCTGATGGAAGCCAGCCTGCCGTCCTGGCTCAGCAAAGTGGCACCGGCTGGTTCCAAGGGCAGCGCCATGGGCATCTACTCCAGCATGCAGTTCCTGGGGGCCTTTGTGGGCGGCAGTATGGGCGGCTGGTTGATGGCAACCTTTGGTGTGAACTCGGTATTTGCCATCTTCGCGCTGGCTGTGTTGTTATGGGGAATCCTGATGTTTTTCTCCGCCGCACCGCGCCATTTAACCAGTGTGCGACTGGACATTTCCCAACCTCTGAACAGCCAGCAGCAACAAGCCTTGCTGGCCTTGTCCGGGGTTGCAGAGCTGGCAGAAATGCCGGAAGAAAACGCTATTTATCTGAAAGTAACTGCCCGTGACTTCGACAAGTCGCAGGCCAACCAAATTATCGAATCTACAGGAGACACTCATGGGTCGCAGCGTTAACAAAGTGACACTGATTGGTACTCTGGGCCGTGACCCGGAAGTCCGCTACATGCCCAACGGCAATGCCGTTGCCAACCTGACCATGGCGACCGATGAAAGCTACAACGACAAACAGACTGGCCAGAAAGTTGAACAAACCGAATGGCACCGTCTGGTTGTTTACGGAAAGCTTGCCGAAATCGTTCAGCAATACCTGAAGAAAGGCTCCAAAGCCTACTTCGAAGGCAAACTGAAAACCCGCGAATGGGAAAAAGACGGCATCAAGCGCTACACCACTGAAATCGTCTGTAACGACATGATGATGCTGGACGGCCGCAACAGCGGTGATTCCATGGGTGGCGGTATGGGTTCCGGCATGGGCGGCTACCAGCAGCCTGCCGGTGGTGCAGCGGGTATGATGAACCAGCCTCAAGGCGGTATGAACCCGGGCATGGGTGGTCAGGGCTACGGTCAGCCAGCACCGCAAAGCCAGCCACAACAGCCAATGGGCAACCAGGGTGGCTATCAGCAAGCACCGCAGCAAGCCCCACAACAGGCTCCGCAGCAGCCAGCTCAACAGCCTTACCAACAGGCTCCACAAGCGGCTCCACAGCAGCGTCCACAGCAACCAGCCCAACCACAGGGTGGTTATCAGCAAGCGCCACAACAGGCACCTGCCGCTGCACCACAGCCAAGCAACAACTTCGACGATTTCGACGACGACATCCCGTTCTGATTACGGCTGCCGTAACGTCAACATCCCCAGCGGGCCGGTTTTACCGGCCCGTTTTGTATCCAGCCGGAGTTTTTCTGAATGAAACTGCTACTCGCCTCTTCTTCCCGCTACCGTCGCCAGCAGCTGGCACAGCTGGGCATTCCGTTTGAAAGCGCCAGCCCGGATATTGATGAAACCCCTCAAGCCGGGGAATCCATAGACGCCTATGTTGAACGGCTGGCGATAGAAAAAGCCCGCGCCCTGAGCGACAGTCATCCGGACCACTGGATCATCGGCAGCGACCAGTCGTGCAGTGTGAATGGCGAGATCGTTGGCAAGCCCCATGGCTTCGACAAGGCCTTTACCCAGCTGAAAGCCTGCGTTGGTAAATCCGTGCGCTTTTCCACCGGCATTGCGCTGTGGTATCAGGGTCAGGTGTGGTCCCGTTGTGAACACTTCGACGTCGCGTTTCGCCAGCTCGATGATGACGAAATCCGTCGCTATCTGGAACTGGAACAGCCATACGATTGCGCTGGCAGCTTCAAGGTTGAGGGGCTGGGGATTCATTTGTTTGAGGGCCTGCATGGCAATGACATCAACAGCCTGATTGGCTTGCCGTTGATCAGCTTGCTGAACCTGATGCGCGACGCTGGGCTGCAGCCCTTGTCACTGGTGGCGAACAAGCCAGCAACCTAGTGTCTGCTTGCTGGCGACATAACAGCCCTACCAACAACTACAACAAACACCCAACAAAAAACGGCCCGCAGGCCGTTTTTTGTTGCTGCCTTAACTGAAGGCAGCTGAAGAATCGCAGCGACTTATTCGCCATCACGCCCCGGCAGACCCTGGAACATTTTCTCCATTTCGGTATCCAGGCTGTCTACACCAATTTCCTTCGACAGGCTGAACTCCCAAATACCCTTGAACTTCTTGTCGGTCACTTGCTTGGCCACGTCACCGGTATTAACGATGGTTGGACGCAAGAACACCATCAGGTTGCTCTTGGTGTGCTGACTGCTGGTTGAGCGGAACAGCCAGCCAATCAGCGGGATATCACCCAGCAGCGGCACCTTGCTTTCGCTTTCGATCACATCGTCACGGATCAGACCACCCAGCACCACGGTTTCTTCGTTGGCAGTCAGGATCATGGTTTTGATCGAGCGCTTGTTGGTGATCAGGTCAGCACTGCCGTCGACGGTGGTGGACGATACCGACTCGGCCGCCGCTTCCACTTCCAAACGAATGTCCGAACCATCGTGAATATGAGGAATCACTTTCAGGGTCACACCAACGTCTTCACGGGTAATGGTGGTGAACGGGTTGGAGTTACTGGAGGACGCCGTTGAGCCGGTGCGGAACGGCACATTCTGACCAACAATGATCTCGGCTTCCTGGTTATCCATGGTCAGAATGCTTGGGGTCGACAGCAGGTTGGTGTGGCTGTTGCTCTGCAACGCCTGCATGATCACACCAAAGCTGAAGTTGCCGTTCAGCTCGCTGTAGCCACCCAGCGTCAGGCCACTGCCCACAGCGCTGGCGTAGTCGCCGGATGCCACACTGGTGGCAATGGAGCTGATCGATGGACCGGCATCGCTGA
Source organism: Oceanobacter kriegii DSM 6294 (assembly GCF_000422845.1). Taxonomy (GTDB): domain Bacteria; phylum Pseudomonadota; class Gammaproteobacteria; order Pseudomonadales; family Oceanobacteraceae; genus Oceanobacter; species Oceanobacter kriegii. The sequence continues at coordinate 50,885 of NZ_KE383934.1, read as the reverse complement.
AGTTGGTGACGCCCACCGGGTTATCCAGATCGCCGGTTGCCCACTGCACGCCCAGTGCGTCGTCAACACTGCCGGTCACTTCCACAATGGCCGATTCGATCAATACCTGGGCACGACGGACATCCAGCTCGCTGACCAGCTCCTGGATTTCTTTCATCAGGGATGGCTCTGCACGCACCACCAGCGCGTTCAGCTCTTCATCGGCATGAATGCCCACGTCACCCTTGGCTTTGGCCGCACCCTTGTCGTCACTGGTGACTTCGCCCATCAGGTTTTTCAGCAAGTCCGCCAGCTTGGTGGCATCGGCGTATTGCAGACGAATCACACGGGCGCTGCCAGAGAAGTAGGACGGCTGGTCCAGCTGTTCAATCAGTTTGCGAATGCGCTCACGGGCGGTCTTTTCACCCTTGATGATCAGCCGGTTGCTGCGCTCATCGGCAACCACACGGATGCTGCCCGCGGTGTTATTGGCTTCGCCATTGCCCTGACTGACCTTGGACGGGTCGAGGCTTTGCAGCATGGTCACTACGTTACCAACCCAGGCTTCTTTCAATTGCACCACTTCCAGTTCTTCCGAGCCGGAGCGGTCGAGGCGATCAATGATCTGCTCAATCCGGTCGATGTTGGCAGCGTGGTCGGAAATGATCAGCGCGTTGGCGGATTTCACCCCGGCCAAGTGACCGTACTTGGCGACCAGCGGACGCAGAATCGGCACCAGATCCAGCGCTGGGGTGTTTTTGATCATGATGACTTTGGTCAGCAGTTCCTGGCTACCGTCTCCCGCGGTGGTATTCAGATCACGGCCAACCTGCTTCACTTCGTTCTGCTGCACGATCAACACCACGTCGCCCGCTGGCACTGCGGCATAGCCGTGCAGTTGCAGCACCGACAGGAACAGTTCGTAAACGCCTTCCGCATCCATCGGATCGCTCGACAGCACGTTCACCTTGCCCTTGACCCGAGGGTCAATCACAAAGCTCTTGCCGGTGATGTCAGCCACCTGACTGATAAAGGCACCAATGTCGGCTTCCTTCAGATTGATCTGCCAGTTGTCCTGTGCGGTAGCACTCAGGCTCAGGAACAACATGGCAATCATTGCCCAGTGTTTGATAGCACCCATTAACATTAATCCAGTCTGTGGTTGACGTTGAAACGACTATTGCCGCGCTGTACTTCAATGCGTACTTCGTCAGCATTCGGGAGGTCGGCCAGCAAGCTCTGATCGCTGGCAGGATCGCCAAGAGACTGGCTGTTGATCGACAGCACGATATCTCCCGGACGGAGTTTGAATTGCATCAGTGGCGAACCCGGTTTAACCCGGTAGCCGGAACCGGCGCCCTGAGGCTCGAGCCCCATTTTATTCAGCGCCGCCAGCGGGTCATCGGCAATTTCACTGGTGGCTACGCCTACAAATTCGGTGGCGTTACGAACCTTGCGGAACCGTTGGGTCAACGAGCCTTGGGTCAGGCGTTCTGGCAAGTCTTCGGCCCGACTTGGGGCAGGCACACTGCGAACGTCAGAGCCGCGGTTAGGTTCGTCGTCAAATTTGAGGGTTTCGAGTTTGCCGGAGGTATCCAGCATGACCTTGTGCGGATACACCCCCACCAGCCGGGTGCGGCCTTGTACGGTGTCGCCAAGGCGGAAAAAGTCACCGGCGCGGCCGGATACCGCAATGATGGCACTGGAGTTTTCTTCCGGGTTGGCAGCGTTGACACCCAGCAAGGTGAGCTTGAGACGGGTTTCCGGTGCATCCACAGGCTGGGCGATCACCGGCGCTGGCAGCTCGGAGGCTTCGCCAAACAGGTGGTACTGCGCAGTGCCTTCGGCACGGGCCACGGTGCTGCCGTCACCCTTGGTGGGTGCCATCAGGATCAGGGGCTGCGGTGCAACAATGGCCCAGATCAGCTGCGACAGCTGCCAACTGATCAACAGCGTCAGCAACAGCTTGCCACTTATCAGAGTCAATTTTTGCCAGCGTGGCAGTTCTACCGCTTTCATTTCCAATGTACGTCGCTCCGTGTCGGCGGCAAAGGTTATAGAATCTTGTGGGACACTTCAAAAATCACCGTGTCCGCGTCGGCTTTCTGCGGCCACTGCTGACCCAGTGTATCGATAAAGCGACGACGTACCGCTACCCCGGCCCAGCCGTCCGGTTGCAGAAAGCCCTGCGCCAGCGCTTCTGAATCGGTGTTTTCAATATTGACGACTGCTTTGTCGCCTTCCATCGACAAGTTGCCGATGATCATTGGAATCTCTGCACTCACCGGCTTGCCCTGCACCGGGAACTCCGCTGAGCCGCCCTGATAAATAATCCGACCCGACACCTCGGCTACTTGCAGGGTATTGGCGTTCAGTGTGGCAGCGACCTTGCTGGCTTCAATATCGCCATCAAACGACACCCGTTGACGACGCAGCATTGGCGCCAGCAGCAGTGGGTCGAAGTAGCCATCCAACTCACTGATTTGCACTTCACCATTGGCAGAGGCTTGCAGGTTGGCGGTCACGCGCAGCGAATCGCTGTTGACTGTCACATCGGCCACAGCACTGCCGCTCAGCAGAGACAGTGGCTGCAATTGCCATTCACCATTCAATACGCCCAGTTGGCGCTCACGAATCTGGAAACGGCCGTCCCAGACAGTGCCCGATACGGAATTGACCTGCACCGGTAAACGCCCCAGATTCGGCTCCAGAGTTTGCCAAACCAGATTCAGGGGAACAGTCACCGCGAGAAAAACCAGCAAAGACAGCAACCCTAGTAGCAGATACCAACGGGCTGCCCAAACGGCAGAGAGCATGTGTGCAAAATCCATATCGTTCAAAAAACGGCTGTCATTGTACTGACAGGGGCTGGCAGTCTAAAGCCCGGTTATGACATCCGTGTAACAATTCTCATATCATTTCGTCTTTGTTTGGTCAGATTTGACGCTTGCAGCCGTTGTCACCGTATCCGCAGCCGACTTATTGGCGACGGTATCCGCCAATTGCTGCATCAAGCGGTTACTGCCGGATATCAGGGCGTCTTTTTGCCGACGACTGAGCTGCTTGACCCGATATTCCCAACGCAAAGCCGTTGATTTATCAGCCAGTTGATGGTGCCAGACCAATTGCAAAGGTGCTTTGCCTCGCAGCGCCCGAGCGGCCCGCACACCACCGGCCTGATGCTCGGCAAAACGCCGCTCAACGTTCGAGGTGGCGCCGCAATACAACTGATCGAGACAGTTACGGATCAGGTAGACACTCCACGCCTCGGATTCTTTATTGGCACATTTGGACAAGTTTGATTTCACCTGTGCTGATTCGCATATTTCCACGCTGCGACGCCATCTCTGTTAGGCTGGCGAACATTTACCAGCATTTGCTGTCATCGGCTTGCAGTAAAAATAGCAGTGATGTTCACCAGGTTGTTTTGATGATTACCAGTACCCGATTTTTTCGCGAGCCGGTTTCCGGCTTCACCCACATGGCCGGTGCGCTGTTTGCCATTGTGGCGCTGTGCATACTGAGCGCCCAGGCGGCAGTGCACGGCGACATTTGGCAATGGGTCAGCTTTCCGGTGTTTGGCGCCACCATGCTGCTGATGTTTTCGACCAGCGCACTGTACCACCTTGCCCACGGGTCCGACGAGCTGATCACCTGGCTGAAGCGCATCGATCATATGGCGATTTTCCTGATGATCGCCGGTACCTATACGCCCATTTGTCTGGTGCCATTGAACGGCACACTGGGCTGGAGCCTGTTTGCCGGAGTATGGGCCTTTGCCGTCGCGGGCATTGCCCTGAAATTGTTCTGGATTGATGCCCCGCGCTGGCTCTCAACGGTGATTTATCTGGGCATGGGCTGGCTGGTGATTTTTGCCATTGAACCAGCCGCCGAACGTATTCCGACCCACGTGCTGTGGTGGATTGTAGCGGGCGGTCTGTTTTACACCGTAGGTGCCATCATTTATGCATTGAAGTGGCCCGACCCGTGGCCAACCGTGTTTGGCTTCCATGAAATCTGGCATGTGTTTGTGATGGCCGGTGTATTTTGCCATTTCTGGGCGATTGCCTTTGGGCTGGCCGACTTTGATGTCAGCGCCCTGCCATGACAGCAGGATTAAGACAGCAGGGCAAAAACCATTTAAGCCACAGACCAAACCATATTCTGTTACTGTAGCGCCATGAACGAAACCGAATCCCTCAGCATTAACCATCGCCTGTCCATCCCGCTTTCCGAAATCGACCTGCAAGCGATTCGAGCCCAAGGCGCCGGTGGCCAGAACGTCAACAAGGTATCCAGCGCCATTCATTTGCGCTTCGATATCAACGCCTCCAGCTTGCCAATCGCCGTCAAGGAACGCTTGCTGCAAAAGAAAGACAGCCGCCTGACCAAGGACGGCATTCTGATCATCAAGGCGCAGCAATTCCGCACTCAGGAAAAGAACCGCGAGGATGCGCTGGAGCGTCTGGCGGAAGTGGTGCGCGAAGCGACCATTGTCCAGGCGGCTCGGGTAGCCACCCGACCGACACGCTCATCCCAACGCAAACGCATGGACAGCAAGACCCGCCGGGGTCAGGTCAAGTCCATGCGCGGCAAGGTCGATTATTAGGGCGCTCATCTTCACTGGCCGCGCTGCTTTTTGATCAAGGCATAGGCCTGCTGGATTTGCTGGGTCTTTTCCTTTGCAAGCCGAATCATTTCGTCCGGCACGCCTTTGGCTCCCAGCTTGTCCGGGTGATTCTGTGACATCAGTTTACGGTAGGTTTTCTTCAGGGTGTCGTCGTCAACATCGGCGGAAACGCCCAGGGTTTTGTAGGCCTGATCCAGTTGCTGACTGCGGCTCATGCCGCCGTTGCGCGACTGATGCACGGCCGATTCAATCCGTTCCTTCACCCCTTGCATCTGTGCCTGACTGATCCCCAGCCGGTTCGACAGATGTTCAATCAAGGCCCATTCCTGCGCCGACAATTCGCCATCGGCATAGCCAATGGTCATCACCACTTCGAGAAACATCTGCGACATCGGACCACTCATCAGCGGCCGCAGTTTGGCAAGGTCGGCGTCCATTTCTTCGGTCGGTTGTTTGCCTTCCCGGAACCAGTCGATGGCTTGCTGGCGGGCTTCGCCCTTGAGTGCCATACGATCCATCACAAAGGTCGCGGCAGCGATTTCTTCTTCGCTGACACGGCCGTCCGTTTTGGCGATGCGACCCATGCAACGGTACAGGGTCGAAACAAACAGCGTGCGGGTCTGGCTGATTGACGCTCCCGCAGGCAGGGTGAAATTACCGCCCATAAAGCGTTCAACGTTCTGGTCGAACAAGTGACCCACAAAGGCACCCACAATGGCGCCAAAAGGTCCACCGGTCATCAGGCCGAGCATGCTGCCCATGGCCTTACCCATCCATAGCATCAGGCGTTCTCCATTAATTGTTGTTCAAGCTGTTGCAACCGCTGTGGTGTGCCGACGTCGACCCACTGACCGTCCAGTTTGCGTCCTGCTAGACGGCCCTTGGCCATGGCCTCGCGCAACACCGGCGCAAGGGCGCGTTTACCGGGCTCGTAGCCTGCCAGTAACCGCGGGTGAATCAGTGAAACTCCCGCAAACGTGAGACGTTCTTCCAGCTCCTCAGATTGCGAAGCTAGGTCAAATGACTGCGCCGGGCTGCCGGGGTCGATTACCTGCGTGCCTTTTAAAAGGAAATCGCCGTTCGGATTATGGTCCGGGTTATCGACCAGCCACAGTAGCGCATCACAGTCGCTACCCAGCACATTGGCTTGCAGCAAGTCTGCGGCCTGTTGGTAGTTCCAGTTGGTCCACACATCACCATTGATCAGCAAAAATGGTTCTGGCTCTGTCCTCCCGAACGGCTGTGACCGGGACTGCTGCGACCGACATAACAGAGGCAAGGCATTCAAAATGCCACCGGCGGTTTCCAGCGCCTCGGTTTCGGCCGAATACTGAATCCGGCAGCCGAGCGATTCGCCATCGCCCAGTGCCTCTTCAATCATTTGCCCCAGCCAGGCGTGGTTGATCACCAGATTTTCAAATCCGGCAGCCACCAGCTTTTCAATGTGATGCTGAATCAGCGGTTTACCCGCCAGCGGCAGCAGCGGCTTGGGGCAATGGTCCGTTAACGGCGCCATGCGCTGACCGCGACCGGCGGCCAGTATCATGGCTTTGTATGGCAAGGCGGTTGCAGTCATTGGGTTAGCTTGTCCAATGCCGGAATCAGTCGCTGTGCCAGCCAGTCGTGGAAAGGTTGCAGCTCCGGGTAACGAGCAGACACTTCCACCAGGTACTGACAGGTGTTCGGCACATCGGCCAGATAGGTCGGTTTACCATCGCGCAGGTTCAGGCGGGCAAAAATACCGGCGGCCTTGATATGACGCTGCATGCCCATCAGGTCGACATCACGAACAAACTGCGCCCAGTCGCCACGATAACGACCCGCCGGGCGAGCCAGCTCCCAGTAATGAGCCATCAGCTCTTCAACCATGGCCTGGGGCCAGCGTACATAACAGTCGCGCAGCAGTGAGACCAGATCGTACGTCGCCGGGCCAGCCACTGCGTCCTGAAAGTCGATGACCCCAAGTTTGCCCTCTTCCAGCACCATCAGGTTGCGGGAATGGTAATCGCGATGCACCGTCACCACCGGCTGCGCCAACGCTTCCCGTTGCAACAACGCAAAAGTGTCGGTCAGCATTTGCTGTTCGGAATCGCTCAGCGCCAGTTCCAGCTGCTGCTGGCAGAGCCAGTCGCGGAACAACGCCATTTCGGTTTGCAACAGCTCGGCGTCGTACTTTGGCAGCTCGGCACAGGGAACGCCTTGCAAGTGCACCAGCTGCTCAATCGCGCCTCGATACAGCGCCAGAATTGTCGCCTCATTGGCGCTGTCTTCGTGCAACGCGGCCCACAGCAAGGTGTCGCCGAAGTCTTCCAACAGCATAAAACCTTGCTCAATGTCGGAGCCGATGACTCTCGGCACGGTGACATCGTGCGAGCGCCATTCGTTGGCAATGGCGATAAACCGGGGGTTGTCTTCTTTTTCCGGTGGCGCGTCCACCAGAATCCAGCTGCGGCCCATGCCTCTCAAGCGGAAATAACGGCGAAAACTGGCGTCGCCTGACACCATCTCAACACTGGCATCAAGCGCCAGATCTGCTTCGCGACGAATAATGTGCGTCGCCCACTCAACCAATCGATCCAATCGCAGGTCCATGCTGGCCTCAGATGCTTTTCTTTGCGAACTAAAATTGCGCGCATTGTGCGTCCCCCGTATCATCTGCGCGCTGGGAACTTTAGGTATAAACCAAACGGGGACGAATCAGTGATCTTACCCGCATTGGAAGGTTCCGCAACCGGATCGCTCCATCACCCGAACACGCATCAGGGCATTCATGCACAGCAGGCCGACCAGTACATTTTTTTCCTCTTCAACGTCGGCCTCTCGAGATTGGCACGGCGCTGGCGCACAGTCCGTGGCCAACACGACCGATGCCAGCCCAACGGCACTGACTGCCCGTCCGGTTAACCGACTGGCGGCCGCGATTCTGTCGACCGCCCTGGCCGGGCTGTTCAGTCAAACGGCTTATGCCGATTCCGCCAATGATCAGACCGCAGCGGACGCAGCCGAATCCACGCCGTCGACCGACGACATGATCCTCAATACTGAACCGCGGCCGTACCTGAACTGGTACCCACGTTCCGTGTTGAGCGCCGAAGAAGCCGCTTCGCTGCCAGATTTTTGCAGCGGCATGTACAAATCATCTGCCCTCAGCACCTTGCCAGACGGCAAACTGATTGCCGAAGCCGACCAGGCCGAACTGGATAGCCAGGGCAACACCGACCTGTCCGGCCGGGTTGAAATGCGCTACAGCAACAACCGTCTGGCTGCGGATAGCGCCCATTGGGATGCCCGGATGCAAACCGCCCGCTTCGAGGGCGATGTGCAGGTCGAAAACGACGCCGTCAGCATTCATGGCGGCTCGGCCAGTTATCAGCACGAAAGCGACCACGACAGCCAGGGCAACGCAGTCAGCGAACTGGCCCTGCAAGATGCCGAATATTCTCTGCCCGACAGTCACATGCGCGGCACCGCAGGCTCGATGCAAACCCGTTCAGACGGCGTCATCAAGCTCGAAAACGCCACCGTGACCTGGTGTGAACCTGGCCACAACGACTGGAAAATCGCTGCCAGCGAAATCAATCTGGATCAGCAGCGCGGCGTCGGCAGCGCCTGGAATACGCGCCTCGAAGTGATGGACATTCCGGTGTTCTACCTGCCGTATTACCGTTTCCCGATTGATGACCGCCGTGCCACCGGCTTCCTTGATCCGTCGTTCTCGATTGGCGGTGACGCCGGTTTGCAAGAGCTGAAAACGCCGTTCTACCTCAACCTTGCCGAGAACCTCGACGCCACGCTGACCCCACACTACGTTAACCAGCACGGCTGGCTGTGGGAGTCGCAGCTGCGTCACAAAACCCGTTTGCTGGGCGACGGCGAGCTGAACTACGCCTTCCTCAATCAGGACGCCAGCACCGAAGAAGAGCGCTGGCTGATTAACTATCAGCAGTCCGGGGATATTTCCGAACACTGGAGCCATCGCTGGGTGTACAACCACATCAGCGACAACGACTACCTGTCGGATTTCAACTCCGCCGCCGGGATCGACCGCTCTACCCATATGCCGCGTCGTGGCGAGATCAATTACTGGAATCAGGGCGTCGACTTCACCCTGATGGCGGAAGCCTACCAGACCATCTCGGATTCCATTTCGCTGGCCGAGCGCCCCTACAAGCGTTTGCCACAGGCGAGCCTGAGTTACAGTAACGAATTCACCAGCAGCAGTCCGTGGCAGCTGGATGCTCTGCTGCAAGCCAGCAACTTCAGCCGCGACCAGCAAGCCAGCATCAATGGCGAATCCCATACCCTCAGTGGTCTTGATGCCGTCAACGGCAAGCGTCTGGTCGCCGATGCCAGCGTGGGCTACCGCCTTCAAACCAGCTACAGCTACATTGAGCCTGCGGTGACCTACCGCTACCGCGCCTACCAGCTGACCAGCGATGACGACAGTTACAACGTCGACGCCACCGTGCAGCACGGTCAGGCCCGCTACAGCCTCAACAGCGGACTGTTTCTGGAACGGCCAATGAGCTGGTTCGGTACTCACCAGACCCAAACACTGGAGCCACGCCTGTACTGGGTTAAAAGCCCTTACATTCTGGGTCAGGACGAAATCCCGGCGTTTGATACCAAGGTCACCAGCACCAGCTACGACAGCCTGTTTACCGGCGACCGCTTCACCGGTTACGACCGTCTGGCCGACCTCGATCAGGTCAGCCTTGGTTTCACCAGCCGCATCATCGACGAAGAAGGCGATGAGTGGCTGCGTTTCAGCATTGGCCGGGTCAACTTCTCCGGTGACCGCAAGGTTCAGCTGGAAGCCGACGAAGTCAACGACAGCCACGCCACCTCCTCGACCATTGCCGAACTGGAGTGGCGCCCCAATAACCATTGGGGTATCTACAACACGCTGGAGTGGGATTCCTACGCCAACTTTGCCCGTCAAAGTCGATTGGGCATTCGTTATCGGCCGGAAACCAACCGCATGTTGAACTTGTCCGTCAACAAGGTTCAGAGTGAAGACGCCGACAGCGGCAGCATTGATACCGACATTTATCAGGCCGATATCAATGGCTTCTGGGCGTTGAACGACAGCTGGGCATTGACCGGCCGCGTTCTGCGCGACATGAAACACTATGGTACCGACGAGCGACGCCCGGAAAGCAGTATTCTGGAGTCACTGGCCGGTTTCGAATATCAGAACTGCTGCTGGCGCTTCCAGCTGCTGTACAAGGAAACGTCCCCGACCGCGGATGACGACGTCCTCTACAGCACCGACAAGAGCGAAAGCATCATGTTCAGCATTCAGCTCAAGGGACTCAGCACATTGGGTGGCGGCACCGACGCCATGCTGAAGAACGCGATTCAGGGTTACACCAGACGACAGTATCATGACTATTAACAAGATTTTGCTTACTTGCGCCGCCGTACTGGCCAGCGCCCTCAGCCATGCCAAGCCGGTTCTGATCGACCAGGTGGCCGTCATCGTCGAAGACGATGTGATAATGGAAAGCCAACTGGATCAGCGGGTTGAAACCGTCAAGCTGCAAAACCGCAACGCCAACCTGCCGCCGGACAACGTGCTGCGCCAGCAGGTACGTGATCGACTGGTGGAAGAAAGCATCCAGCTGCAAATGGCCCAGCGCATTGGTATTCGCATCAGCGACGCCCAGCTGAACGAAGCACTGCAACGCATTGCCGCCCAGAACAAGATGTCGCTGGAGCAGTTCCGCAATGCCATGGAGGCCGAAGGCGTGCCGTTTGCCTCTGCCCGCGAGCAGATCAAGAACGAAATGATCACCAGCCGCTTGCAGCGCATCCGGGTTGGCGAAACCATTCAGATCACCGACAAGGACGTGGATTACTTCCTGCAATCCGAAGCCGGCAAACTGGCATCAGCTGCCGAATACCGTCTGGGCCACATTCTGGTATCGGTACCAGCCGACGCCAACGCCAGCCAATTGCAGAAAGCCGAGTTGAAAGCCCGTGCGCTGGCTCAGCGCATTCGTGAAGGCGCCCAGTTTTCAGACGTTGCCATCTCCTCCTCCGACGGTCGTAACGCCCTCAAAGGCGGTGACCTGGGCTGGCGTAAAGAAGGCCAACTGCCGGGTATTTTCGCGACGGTTGTGCCAAAGCTGAAAGTTGGCGAAGTCTCCGACCCGATCCGCAGCTCCAGTGGTTACCACCTGGTGGCGGTAACCGACAAGCGTGGTGGCAACAGCCAGCTGATTACCCAGTACAAGGTGCGCCACATTCTGGTTGGCCCGAACGAACTGCGTAACAAGCAGCAAGCCGAAGAACTGATTACCTCTATTTATGAGCGCCTGCAAAACGGCGAAGACTTCGCTGCACTGGCGAAAGAATACAGCGACGACCCGGGCAGCGGTGCCAATGGCGGCGATCTCGGCTGGGCCAGCCCGGGCGACATGGTGCCGGAGTTTGACCGCACCATGCAGCAATCCGAAATCGGCCACATCACAGCACCGTTTGAAACCCAGTTTGGCTGGCACATCCTGCAAGTGGAAAACACCCGCGAAACCGACATCGGTGAGCAGGTACAACGAAACCAGGTGCGCCAACTGCTGTACAGCCGTCGTTTTGAAGAAGAATTACCGATCTGGTTGCGTAAAATCCGTTCCGAGGCGTACGTAGATATCAAGGAGCGTTCATGATCCATCGGCTGGCCATCACGGCGGGCGAACCCGCGGGCATCGGTCCTGATCTGTGCATTCAACTGGCACAGCAGGGCAGCGACCACCAGCTGATCGTGATTGCAGACCCAACCCTGCTGCAACAACGGGCCAGCCTTTTGGGCTTGCCGTTGCAGCTGGTTGAATTCGACCCGCTGCAAGCGCCACAGGCAACCGCGCCAGGACAGCTGTTCTATGCTGACGTCCGGCTGGCCGCCAGCGCCGAGGCCGGTGTTTTGAATGCGGCCAACGGCCAGTACGTACTGGATACCCTGACCCGCGCGGCCCAAGGCTGTCAGGATGGCGATTGGGATACCATCGTCACCGCCCCCGTGCACAAGGGCGTGATCAACGACGCCGGCGTTGCTTTCAGCGGCCACACGGAATATTTCCGCGACTTTGCCGAGATCGAAGAAGTGGTGATGATGCTGGCCACCGAAGACCTGCGCGTGGCACTGGTAACCACCCACTTGCCGTTGAAAGACGTGCCAGCAGCCATTACCCCGGACCGCATCCAGCGTGTGACTCGCATCCTGAACAACGACCTGAAAACCTTCTTTGGCTGCCAGCAGCCTCGTATTCTGGTGGCCGGGCTCAACCCCCACGCCGGTGAAGATGGTCACCTGGGTCGTGAAGAACTGGATGTGATCATTCCAACGCTGGAGCAGTTGCGTGGCGAAGGCATGAACCTGATTGGTCCACTGCCCGCAGACACCCTGTATACGCCAAAGCATTTGCAACACGCCGATGCCACGCTGGCGATGTACCACGATCAGGGCCTGCCCGTGCTGAAATTCCACGGCTTTGGCCGTGCCGCCAACATCACATTGGGTCTACCCTTTATCAGAACCTCAGTGGATCACGGCACCGCCCTGGATCTGGCCGGAACAGGCAAAGCCGATATGGGCAGCCTGCAAACCGCCATCAACGTCGCCGTACAAATGGCCAGCAGCCGTTCTGCCTGAGACAGACACAAACAGCAGAACCTGCGCCTGAACCCAAGAATTCCAAGCCCGTCAGCCCTCACTGGCGGGCCAGCAAGAGCCAAGCTATGAAAGCCAATATGCATGGGCACAAAGCCCGTAAACGTTTCGGTCAGAACTTCCTGCACGATCCGTACATCATCAGCAAGATCGTTGGTGCCATTCACCCACAGCCTACCGACTGCCTGGTGGAAGTGGGCCCCGGCATGGGAGCCCTGACCGAACCGCTGCTAGAAGCCTCCGGCAAGCTCAACGTGGTTGAACTGGACCGCGACCTGATCCCGATTCTGCGGACCAAGTTTTTCAACTACCCGGAATTCAAAATCTACGAAGGCGACGCGCTGAAGTTTGATTTCAGCCAGCTGCTGGAACCAGGCCAGCGTCTGCGTATTGTCGGCAACCTGCCATACAACATCTCAACGCCGCTGATTTTCCACTTCCTCAGCCACCATGCGCAGGTGCAGGACATGCACTTTATGCTGCAAAAAGAAGTGGTTGAGCGTTTGGGTGCGGTACCGGGCAATGGCGACTACGGCCGCCTCAGCATCATGGCGCAGTACTACTGCAAGGTAGAGCCGCTGTTTATTGTTGGCCCTGGCTCGTTCAATCCACCACCGAAGGTGGATTCGGCCATTGTGCGCATGATTCCGTACGAAACCCTGCCGATTCAGGCCAAAAACGTGAAGGTGCTGGAACGCGTGGTGCGCGAAGCCTTTAACATGCGTCGCAAAACCATCCGTAACACCCTCAAGAACCTGATTTCCGCCGATCAGCTGGCCGACCTGGGTATTGATACCAGTCTGCGTCCGGAGGTTCTGACCTTGCAACAATACGTCACCATTGCCGACGCAGTGTACGAACTGCAACAGCAGGAACCCCAAGAACAGCAAGACTAGCAGGAGCCCGAAATGGAACTCGGCGACAACGTCCTGATCACGGCCATGCCGCACTATCTGGACGATCAGTCAGACCCGGAGGATGAACGGTTTGTGTTCTCCTATCTGATCCGGATCTGCAACCAAAGCGATCAGGCGGTGACCTTACGGACCCGCCACTGGTTCATCACCAATGGCAACGGCAACGTGCAGGAAGTCAAAGGCGAAGGCGTGATTGGCGAACAGCCCTGCATTCAGCCGGATGATGAATTTGAATACACCTCCGGCGCGGTGCTCAGCACCCCGGTTGGCAGCATGCGTGGTTACTACGTCATGGAAGCCGATGACGGCACCCTGTTCCACGCCTCGATTCCGGTATTCACGTTGGCCTCCACCAACGCCCTGAACTGATTGGGAGCAGCAAGACTCGATGGCGACCTACGCAATTGGCGACCTTCAAGGCTGTTTCGAGCCGCTGCAGCGGCTGCTGGAACAGATTGAATACAACCCCGACGTTGACCGCATCTGGCTTGCCGGTGATTTGGTCAATCGCGGCCCCGCCAATGTGCAGGTGCTACGTTGGGCCAAAGCCCAGGGCGACCGGGTCGTCGCGGTGCTGGGCAATCACGATCTGCACTTGTTGGCGCGCCATTATGGCAACCCCAAGAAGAGCAAGAGCGACACCATCGACGATGTGCTGAACGCCCCCGACCGCGATGAATTAATGGACTGGCTGCGGCATTGCCCGCTGGTTCATATGGCTGACGACCAACAATGGTTTATGAGCCACGCCGGACTGCCGCCGGTATGGACGCCGCAACAAGCCAAACAGCTGTCGGCGGAAGTTGAACAGGTGTTGCAAGGCGACCAGTGCGCCGACCTGATGGAACAGATGTACGGCAACAAGCCGGACGTTTGGGAAGATGATTTGGTTGGCATCGACCGCTGGCGCTTGATCGTCAATTATTTGACCCGAATGCGCTTTGTTGATGACCAGTGTCGTCTCGACTTCAAAGCCAAAGAAGGTCTGGAAAGTGCACCGGCCGGCTTTGCCCCCTGGTTCACTCGTCCGATGAACCCGGCCACACCGTCGCACACCCGCATTCTCTTTGGTCACTGGGCAGCGCTGGAAGGACACACAGGTGCGCCTCAGATTCATGCCCTAGACACCGGCTGTGTCTGGGGTGGCCGACTGACCGCCCTGCGGCTGGAAGACCAACAACGCTTTTCGGTGGCCGCGTCGCCGACCTGATATTACCTTTACCCGGAGTTTTCCATGAGCAGCTTTACCCGAATCTCTCCCGCTGACGCCAAAGCCATGATCGATGCCGGTGACGTCAACATTGCCGACATCCGCGATGCCATGAGCTACCAGTCCGGCCATATGACCGCCTCCCGCAACGTCGACAACAGCAACCTGCCGGAATTTCTGGCCGCCACCAGCAAAGACCAGCCATTGATCGTTTGCTGCTACCACGGCAACTCCAGCCAGCAAGCAGCGCAGTTCTTTGCCGAACAAGGCTACACACAGGCCTACAGCCTCGATGGCGGCTACGAAATGTGGAAAGTGTCGTTCCCGGAGCTGTGTGCACAAGGTCAGGATTGATCCGGCAAAGCACAACCTGACCTCACTCCAACCCCTCTCTGACCCCACGCTGACAGAGAGGGGTCAGCAACTGTCGGCCAATACTGACAATAATTCAGCGCCATAAAAACGCGCTATTTGGTCATAAAAACCCGCCTCACCCAACTTTGGTCGACTATTCAAATGGTCAACTTTGGCCCTTCCCTCCCACGCTGAAAATTTTACACATCCCAAAGCCCGCATTTTTCTTCTTTGATTTCAAACACTTGGTATCTGGCCAACCGATGCCAGCTCATCAAACACCCGTTATGCCCGTTTATTTTTTAACCAGAAAAAGGCAAAACGGCACGGCCAATGCATATTACAAACAGGTGTCAGAAAAATGTTATTACTGATACACAGGCTAGACTGAACCTTGTAGTGCGGTCACAGCCAAACAAGAAATGACGCGGTGCGTTGCCTGAGACCAAGGCATCAGCGACATCAACAGACACAGATTTGACCACAACCCGAACGAGAGGAACGCCGCAGTACCGACGTCATCCGAACATTGCTATCTACCAAGCCGAAGAGGTGAACCAATGAGTGTATTCAGCCGTTTTCAAGATCGTTACCAGGCCACTCAGCAAGAAGTCATGAGCCTGCAAGACTACCTCGAGCTCTGTAAGAAAGACCCGAGCGTCTATGCCACTGCCGCCGAGCGAATGCTCATGGCAATTGGTGAACCGGAATTGGTAGACACGTCG
This sequence comes from Oceanobacter kriegii DSM 6294, assembly GCF_000422845.1. Lineage (GTDB taxonomy): Bacteria > Pseudomonadota > Gammaproteobacteria > Pseudomonadales > Oceanobacteraceae > Oceanobacter > Oceanobacter kriegii. The sequence continues at coordinate 35,401 of NZ_KE383934.1, read as the reverse complement.
AAAGACCTGCGTCTGTCCCGCATTTTTTCCAACAAAGTCATTAAACGCTATCCGGCGTTCAACGAGTTCTACGGCATGGAAGAAGCCGTCGAGAGCATCGTTTCCTATTTCCGCCACGCCGCCCAGGGCCTCGAAGAACGCAAGCAGGTGCTGTATCTGCTGGGCCCGGTGGGTGGTGGTAAATCCTCACTGGCCGAACGCCTGAAACAACTGATGCAGGCGGTGCCTTTCTATGCCATCAAGGGCTCTCCCGTATTCGAAAGCCCGTTAGGCCTGTTTGATCCGGTGGAAGACGGTCAGATTCTGGAAGAAGACTTCGGCATTCCGCAGCGCTATCTGGGCCGTGTGATGTCACCCTGGGCAGTCAAACGCCTGCACGAATTTGGCGGTGATATTTCCAAATTCGAAGTAGTAAAACTGTATCCATCCATCCTTGATCAGACCGGTGTCGCCAAAACCGAACCGGGCGATGAGAACAACCAGGACATTTCCTCGCTGGTCGGCAAGGTCGATATCCGCAAACTGGAAGACTTCTCCCAGGACGATCCGGACGCCTACGCCTACTCCGGTGCGCTGTGCCGCGCCAACCAGGGCCTGATGGAGTTCGTCGAAATGTTCAAGGCGCCGATCAAGGTGCTGCACCCACTGCTGACCGCCACCCAGGAAGGTAACTACAACGGTACCGAGGGTATGGGTGCGATTCCTTTTGAAGGTGTGATTCTGGCTCACTCCAACGAATCAGAGTGGCAAGCCTTCAAGAACAACAAGAACAACGAGGCCTTCCTCGACCGGGTATACATCGTCAAGGTGCCTTACTGCCTGCGCGTGAACGAGGAAGTCAAAATCTACGAAAAACTGCTGGAACACAGCTCGCTGTCTGATGCTCCATGCGCGCCAGACACACTGAAAATGCTGGCCAAGTTCACCGTGCTGTCGCGCCTGAAAGAGCCGGAAAACTCTAGCGTGTACTCGAAGATGCGCATCTACAACGGTGAAAACCTCAAGGACACCGATCCAAAAGCCAAATCGATCCAGGAATACCGCGACGCGGCGGGCGTGGACGAAGGCATGGCCGGTATCTCGACCCGTTTTGCCTTCAAGATTCTGTCCAAGGTATTCAACTTCGACAGCACTGAAGTGGCAGCCAACCCCGTACACCTGATGTACGTACTCGAACAGGCGATCGAACAGGAGCAGTACCCGGAAGATACCCACAACCGCTACCTGAACTACCTGAAAGAGTACATGGCTCACGAATACGTCGACTTTATCGGCAAGGAAATCCAGACCGCTTACCTGGAATCCTACTCCGAGTACGGCCAGAACATCTTCGACCGTTACGTGACCTACGCCGACTTCTGGATTCAGGATCAGGAATACCGCGACCCTGAAACCGGCGAAATGCTGGATCGTGCGTCGATCAACGAAGAACTGGAGAAGATCGAGAAATCCGCCGGTATCTCCAATCCGAAGGACTTCCGCAACGAGATCGTCAACTTCGTGCTGCGTGCCCGCGCCAACAACAACGGCAACAACCCGAGCTGGCAGTCTTACGAAAAAATGCGCTCTGTGATCGAGAAGAAAATGTTCTCCAACACAGAAGACCTGCTGCCAGTGATCTCCTTCTCGGCCAAGTCTTCCAACGACGATCAGAAGAAACACGACGACTTCGTGGCTCGGATGACCGAACGTGGCTACACCGAGAAACAGGTTCGCCTGCTGGCCGAATGGTACCTGCGTGTGCGTAAGTCGCAGTAATCGGACTTCAGAGCGGAACACAACCTGCGCCTCTGCTGCGCCGAAGAGGCCGCATTTAGCACAGACCTTCCCGGGCAGGACGCCCGGGCAAGCATGGTTGAGACAGGACGTCGAATCCATGCGGGGTCGTTGTGCGAATGCGGTATCAAGGAAACAGCAGCAGTCAGCGCGAAAGCGGGGGAGCCCGCCGGCAGGGGGACAAGGTTCCCCTTGAGGCAGCGGTTTTCCCGGCAGCCTGAGCAGTCAGGAGAATGAATATATGTCCTATATCATTGATCGACGTTTAAACGGCAAAAACAAAAGCATGGTCAACCGCCAGCGCTTTCTGAAACGCTATCGTGGCCACATCAAGGAAGCGGTATCGGACGCCGTCAACCGTCGTTCCATCACCGACATGGAGCGCGGTGAGCAAATCAGCATCCCTACCCGCAACACCCACGAGCCTATGATCACCCACGGTCAGGGCGGCAAATCCCATCGCGTATTTCCAGGCAACAAGGAATTCAACACCGGCGACCAGCTGGAAAAACCGAAAGGTGGCGGTGGTGGCTCAGGTTCTGGCCAGGCCAGCAATCAGGGCGAAGGCGAAGACGACTTCAGCTTTTTTATTACCAAGGACGAGTTCCTGAATTATCTGTTTGATGATCTGGAACTGCCCAACATGATCAAGAAGTCGCTGTCACAATCGAAAGAATTCAAGACCCGCCGGGCAGGTTTCGTATCAGAAGGTACGCCCAACAACCTGTCGGTGGTGAAATCCTTGCGCAATGCCCACGCCCGCCGCATCGGCATGGGCGCTGGCAAGCGCCGCAAGATCAAGGAATTACAGGCCCAGATTGAAGAACTGATTGCCGCTGGTAAACCCGATGACGACAGCGTCATTGCAGGCCTCAAGGCCGACATCGCCGAGCTTGAGAAGAAACTCAAGATGCTGCCCTTCATCGACGAGCTCGACCTCCGTTATCGCAATCAGGTCAAAGTCCCGATGCCGTCCAGCAAAGCAGTAATGTTCTGCTTGATGGACGTTTCCGGCTCCATGACCCAGGACGTCAAGGATTTGGCCAAACGCTTCTACCTGCTGCTGTACCTGTTCCTTGAGAAGAACTACGAACACATCGAGATCGTCTTTATTCGCCACCACACCAGCGCCAAGGAAGTGGATGAGCAAGAGTTCTTCTACTCCCGTGAAACCGGCGGCACCATTGTCTCCAGCGCTCTGAAGCTGATGGACCAGGTGGTGCAGGAACGCTATCTGGAAGGTGACTGGAACATCTACGCCGCACAGGCTTCCGACGGCGATAACTGGGACGACGATTCCCCGCTGTGCGCCCAGATTCTGTCAGAGAACCTGCTGCCAGCGATTCAGCATTTTGCCTATGTGGAAATCACGCCGCATGAGCATCAGGCCCTGTGGTACGCCTATCAGGGTGTGGCCCAGGCCAACGCCAGCAAGTTTGCTACCGCCCAAATCCGGGGAGCCGGCGACATTTATCCGGTATTCCGCGAACTGTTCGCCAAAGAGCGATACAAGGAGGCTGTATGAGTCTCAATAGCGATATCTACAAAGACGATCCGCGCGCCAAAACCTACCTGTCGACCGACTCCGACTGGAATTTTGAGCTGCTGGAAAAGTACGACAGCGAGATTGCCAAAATCGCCGCCAAGTACCGTCTGGATACCTACCCGAATCAGATTGAAATCATCAGCGCTGAGCAGATGATGGACGCTTATTCGTCGGTGGGAATGCCGATTGGCTACAATCACTGGTCCTACGGCAAACAGTTCCTGTCGACCCAGAAAAACTACCAGCGTGGCCAGATGGGCCTGGCCTACGAGATCGTGATCAACTCCGACCCGTGTATTGCCTACCTGATGGAAGAGAACACCATGCCAATGCAGGCACTGGTGATCGCCCATGCCTGCTACGGCCATAACTCCTTCTTCAAGGGCAACTACCTGTTCAAGACCTGGACCGATGCCAGCTCCATCATCGACTACCTGCTGTTCGCCAAGAACTACGTGCGCAAGTGCGAAGAACGCTACGGTCAGGAAGAAGTCGAGCAGATGCTGGATGCATGTCATGCGCTGCAGAACTACGGCGTCGACCGCTATCGTCGTCCTCGCCCTATATCTGCGGCCGAAGAGCGCCTGCGCCAGCAAGAGCGGGAAGACGTATTACAGCGTCAGGTGAATGACCTGTGGCGTACCCTGCCGTCCCGTCAGGAAGAAACCACCCAGCAGAAGCGGCGGGTGTTCCCGGCTGAGCCACAAGAGAACATCCTCTACTTCATTGAGAAAAATGCCCCGCTGCTGAAGCCGTGGCAGCGCGAAATAATTCGTATCGTGCGCAAGATTTCCCAGTACTTCTATCCGCAACGCCAGACTCAGGTGATGAACGAAGGCTGGGCCACCTTCTGGCACTACACCTTGCTGAACGAGCTGTACGACAACGGCAAGGTGACCGACGGCTTTATGATGGAGATTCTTACCTCGCACACCAGCGTGGTGTACCAGCCCGGTTTTGACTCGCCCTACTACAGTGGCATCAACCCCTATGCGCTGGGCTTCAACATGTTCCAGGACATCAAGCGTATTTGCGAGAACCCGACCGATGAAGACCGCGAGTGGTTCCCGGACTTCGCCGGCAAGGACTGGCTGGATACCCTGCATTTCGCCATGGAGAACTTCAAGGACGAAAGCTTTGTGCAGCAATTCCTGTCGCCACGCATGATGCGCGAATTCCACCTGTTCAGCATTTACGACGACGATGAACGTTCTCACTATGAAGTCGAGGCCATCCACAATGACAACGGCTACCGCAAGGTAAGGGAAATGCTGGCCCGCCAGTACGACCTGTCGATGCGCGAGCCTAACATTCAGGTATGGTCTGTCGATCTGGAAGGCGATCGTTCACTGACCCTGCGTCATACCATGCACGATGGCACACCGCTGTCTCAGGATGTGTTTGAAGTGATGAAGCACCTGCACTTGCTGTGGGGTTTTGATATTCATCTGGACACCGTCAAGGACGGAGAAGTAATTGGCCGCCGCAGCGTGCCTGAAATGAAGGTTGCCGATTAAAAAGACCTACTGGGTAACGCTGCAATTCGCTCAATACACCTGCATTCCCCGTCTTGGGGTTTGCAGGATCACCTGAAAACGACGAGCTTCTCTCAGGTGCTCGTATCTTTCTCCTAACTTTCGCCTAACCTTCCTGGCTTCCCCTTGTTTTCGCTTTCTCAGCAGGGTTCACAGAACGCTTGTGCCAGGGACACTCTGAACAACTCGGTGCCCGCTCTGGATGACAGGGCGAAGCTGAGTCACGAAGCTGATTTGTCGGCCTGACGGGTCAAGTCAAAAATCAGCGACACAGAGTCAGCAATGCCCTGTCATCCCCGTAGGGCGCGGCCTGCAGGCCGCCAGAACGGTGTTGGCGAATTTGGAAAGGGCCAGCCATTACGCTTCATTCGCCGCCTTGTTCTGACAACCTGCAGGACACGCGCACGACTGCATGGATGCAGGAGGTAGGGCGAAGCAGGAAGCCAGAGCCGAGAGCTGTGCAGAGTTATTCAGAGGGTCCCTAGTCAACACTGTCTTACAAACCAACAATCAGACATTGCGACATATCAGCAATTATATTGCTCTATATTTCGACTATATATCAGACGTTATACGCCACCACCAACAAAAAATTATATTTTTGCGTTTAAGTCAGCCATATTTAATAGATTATTTGCCTAATCCAGTAGATTTACAAAATGTAGCCAACTATACTGCCGCCCAAATTTTGAGCACCCCAGAGCAACGACTGAATGAATCGAGTTTTAACCATTACCGCAATTACCGCCCTTTCTTTCTCTTCCATGTCTTATGCCGAAAGCATTTCTGCTGCCAAAGCGGAATTTTATGCTGGCAGCTTGTGCATGCTGTCACAGCGTATGGCTAAGGATTACTTTGCTATTGGTGCGGATATCCGCCCGGAAGTGGCCATGCAGGACCTGGATGAAAGCGTATCGCTGTTTGAAGAGCGCATTAATCTGGTAATGGATTTTGCTCATGAACACGGCATTAACCACAGCGTCGAGCCTTTGGCAAAACTGTGGCAGGAATACCGTATGGACGTGCTGGCCAAGCCGGATAAACTGCATGCCGCTACACTGCTGAAGCACAGCGAAGCCTTGCTGAAAGCCTGCAACAACAGCGTTGCTGCCATCGCCGCCGAGAGTGACTCTCCGTATGCCGAGCTGGTGCGTATTTCTGAAGAAGAAACCACCCTGGCCCAAAAGATTGCCCGCGACTACTACGCCATGTACTGGAACGTTGAGACCGATACAGTACGAGCTGATTTCCAACAGTCCATCCAGCAATTCGACCAGAACCTGACCGTGCTGTTGGGAACCAATCACAACACCCCGGAACTGACTAACCTGCTGGCTCGTGTTGAATCCCAGTGGAAGTTTTCCAATGCCGGATTCAAGCTGGATAAGAACGGACAATACGTTCCGAACGTCATTTCAGTAACGACCGATTCTATTTATAAAAAGATGGAAAATATCGCTTACAAATATGAACTGTTAATGAGCACAAATTAACAGTTGTTCGATAACAATTCTCATATCGATTATAATTAGATTCATTCGTTCGCTCACACCGAAAGGACTCGGTGTTTTACCTTACTGTCTTTCTTAAACCAATTTCCTTAAACCGCTGTTCAGCAATTCCTTTATTGATAAAATACTCTTTAACAATCCTTTTATTGAGTAAGTTGTCCAATGATTGATGTACCACACAACGCCAGCGAATGGCTTTCCTTTGTTGTTTCGTTTTTAGCGGTTGCCGGTGTGTTTGCTGTTTGTGGGTACTGGCTAGGCCGCTGGCTCAAGGGGGATGTGTAACTACCAGGCAATCACCAGATCATCACGCTGAATCGCCAGCCCACCGGCATCGGATGTCATCTCTGCCACAACGAACTGCGGCTGCACATGTTTCACCACCACTTCAGTCGCCATATCCGTCAGCTCGGTGCGTGGTTCAAGATCAAGGTTGTAGAAAGTACCGGTGCGATACACCTGCAGCTTGTCCCCCGGGCGAATGCCCGTTGCCGCACTGGCTTCAATGTGCAAACGGTTACCACGGGACGCCACCACACGGGCCATAAACGGCTGGCAACGAATCACTTCACCAACGTCCTCCACCATGGCCGTCATCAGGTTATCAACGCTTTTGCCGTACGGGGTTTGCCAGAATTTCGGCGTTGCAAAGCCCACACTGGCATTGCGCTTCGGTGTCCAGGCACCGCTGGTTTCGTAGGTTCGTTGAAACAACATGGCACCGCTCAAACCGTCGTGAACGAACACATCCGCGACAAACTGGCGCTGGGTTGCGGTTTTCTCCAACCCCAGTAACGCGGCCCAGCTGCCATTGGGATCAGACGACACCCGGGTGCGACCAGCCTCACCCAGTTCCCGCACGACGCCAGACACCACGTACTGAGCGCCCAGCTGGGTTGCCAGCGCCACCGAGGTGGTGAGCCGTTGCTGGCTGGTTTCAAATGAGGGCGCCCGGCGCGGATCACGGAACAAGCTGATGCGAGTGGCATCCAGTGCCTGCACATTGCGGCCGCGATTCAACTGGTTGATCAGCGCACGGGGCAGATCCTGTTCGATGTTCTGTAACCGCCCCAGCGTCGCCTGAGCTGGTCGGGCCAACCCAAAACCAGCCACTGCAATGGCCTTGCGGTAATTTTGATTGCTGGCAGCACAGAGGGTTTCCGGTTCAACATCGACTTTTAAAACCACTTCATACATGCCGTTGGCTTCGCCTTCGTGCAGCACTTCCACATCGCGAATACGCGCCTGGCTACGCAGGTCGACTTCGTCACGGTCCATCTGACCGCTGGTCATCAGCTGGGTTGAACGGATACTGGCACCCGCCTGCAAGCTGGCCTGACGCAGGGCGTCTTTGAGGGCGTCCTCACGGGCCTGATTGATCGAGCTGCCAATCACTGCCTGACCACTCACTTCAACCGTACGGGCGACCCCATGGGGAGCCACCAGCACCGTCATCAACAACATCCAATTAAACCATTTCATATCCTGCTCCCGACGTGTCTGGCTGCAACAGCGGCCACGCCCCTGTCGTCATTCAACCAACGTCATCATTCGATAAAATAGAAACCGGAATCCGGTACCGCTGATTCGCTGCGAACCCGGGTGTTCTGACGCTCCACAAACTGGCTAAGTTGTGCGCCGCCCAGTGGTACCCGGCAATCGATGTTCTGGCGCTGGTTATCAACCGTTTGCAAACAGTTGCGGAAGCCCTGGTCGATGGTCATTTCCAGCAAGGTTTCTACCGTGCCGTCCGGCATCACATCGGTACTGATCACACGGGCACCGTGCAAATAGGTTTCGACGTACGTGCGCAAGCGGTCGTTCTCAACCACCATGTCTCGCACCGTGGTGCTGCCCTGAATAGCGGTACCGTAAACCCGCTCCGCCATCACCCGGTAGGCATCCATTCGAGCGGCACGAATGGCCATCAAACGTCGCTGGGCTTCAGAACGGGTCTTGCTTTGATCCATGGCGCCATAACCCACAACCCGCAGTACCATCGGAGCTATCGGGTCGACTTGCTGTTTGACCGGAGCAAAATAGTCGTCGGTACTGCTGCCCATACCGGCGCTTCTCATCATGGCTTCGCTGCATCCGCCCAGTGCCGTTGCCGCCAGCATTGCGGTTGCCATTTTCCACATGGCTTTCATAAATTCGGTCTCCGATCAGAACGTCTCTGTCGGGGTTATCGGCCGCTCACCGCGCTCGCTTGAGGCTTTTTACAATCAATAACGAAATGACCGCTCAGCGTCGGTCCAGCTGGTAAGGCACGAATCCAACCGTGAAACCGGGCGCATACTGAGACAAAACCTGACAAAATGTGACGTCTGTCATAAAGTGCTGTCACGCTGACCGTATAAAAAAACAACAATTTGGTTCGGAATGCCGGGTGTTTTAGCTCAGCCTTGCCGCTACTATCTGGACCAAGCCATGAAAAGAAGTCTTCTGACAAACGGACAGCAGTAGCTGAACTACACTGCTGAAGACACGGTTCGACGCCGCCCCCTCACATCGCTGGCACGAACTGGAATTACAACGGAACAAGGACCCCATCATGATTAGACGTTCCCTGCTCGCCACGGCCATCGCCTCCGCCACCATTGCCTCCGCCCAGGCTTCGCCTTTCCTACCAATGGATGCTCGCGGCCTGGCTATGGGTAGCACCGGTGTTGCCAGTGCCAAACGAGCCCACGCACCGGCCTATAACCCGTCCCTGCTGTCTCAGGGTGAACACGATGACGACTTCGCCATCCTGTTCCCGCAAGTCGGCCTCAGCGTGGCCGATGAAGAAGAAATGTATGACACCTTCATCGACATCAACGACGACCTGGTGCCTGAGTTTGAAGACCTGTTTGACGACGCCACCGCCAACAACTTTGAAGACAAGGTTGATAACCTCGGTCAGGCAACCGAAGACCTGCAAGCAGCGCTTGAAGGACTGACTGCCGCCGACGTTAACAACGCCAATGCCAAAATCAGTGAAATTCGCGGCCTTAACAACAATGTCCGCAGTGCCTTGGCCGACGTTCGCAGCGATCTGACCACCGTTGATAACCTCAGCGAACAGCTGACCAGTGAATTGAATTCGGTATCCGGCAATCCTCTGAGCGGTCGCTTGGGTGTTTCTTCCGCGCTGGCATTCCCGGGCAAGGAATTCGCCGCCGCACTGAGCTTCTCTGGCAACGTTACCTTTTCCGGTCGCGCTTTCTTTAGCGCCGATGACAGCGCCTTGTTGAATGGCTATTCCGACGCTGCTGTAGCCTACGCCGACGAAGCCGACCAACTGACCAGCGACATCGACGCCTTTCTTGCCGATGCCGAAGCCGGTAACGTTGATCAGGACGATGCCGACACCATTGCCGCCCAGGCCGAAGACACCAGTAACTTCACCTCCGACACCATCACCCGTGAAGACGGTTCCAGCTACAACCTGATCGAAAACGGCGACCTGTCGGCAGACGCCGAAGACCCGGACATGACCTCCAATGTTGAAGTCATCGCCCTGGCCGTTGCCGACCTGGGTATCTCATTCTCCCGTGAATTCAGCTTCTGGGATAAAAAAGTCGCCATTGGTATCACACCCAAACTGCAACGTGTCGTGACCATGCACTACGCTGCAGAAGCCGATTACGACGGTGATATCGAGCAGGAAGACCTCGAAGACGCCTCCGAAACCTACAACCACGTCAACCTCGACGTCGGTGCTTCGTTCCGCTTTGGCGCGTCCAACAAATGGATGTTTGGCGTGGTTGGTAAGAACCTGATCAGCAAGAGCTTTGAAGTAAAAGACGCTGAGGTCAAAGGCTCTACCCTACCTCGCACACTGGAAGGTGGCGAAGTCACACTTGATCCACAATTCCGCGCAGGTGTTGCCTTCAACGGCGACTGGACCACACTGGCGCTGGACGTTGATCTGGTTGAAAACGACCCGATTGCCTGGGAAAACCCGACCCAGTACGCCGCCATTGGTGCTGAGTTCGACATCTACAACACCCTGCAACTGCGTTTGGGTTACCGCACCAACATGAGCGTGTCGGAAGCAGAAGTCGCCTCCATTGGTCTGGGTTTCTCACCGTTTGGCGTGCACATCGACGTTGCGGCGATGGCCAACCCGAACGATCCGGAAAAAGAAGCCGGTGTTGCGCTGGAAACCGGTTTCTATTTCTAAGGACCCTGATCAGCTCCAACAGCGAGGCCGATTCCCATATGCGGCCAAACCAAACGCCGCGGGTGACATCACCTGCGGCGTTTTTTATTCTGGCTAAACGAAATACCAACGACAGAATTGATATGAAGACGTTTCTGGTAGGCGGCGCCGTCCGTGACCAACTCCTGGGCATTGCCATCAAGGACCGCGACTGGGTTGTGGTTGGTGCAACGCCCGACGAATTGCTGCAACAAGGCTATCAGCAAGTAGGAGCCGATTTTCCGGTGTTCTTGCACCCCAACAGGAAGGAAGAATACGCCCTGGCCCGCACCGAACGAAAATCCGGTCACGGCTATCAGGGGTTTGAATGTCGCTTCAGCCCGGATGTCACGTTGGAAGATGACCTGTTGCGCCGCGACCTCACCATCAACGCCATGGCCCAAGGTAGCGACGGCCAGCTTGTCGACCCCTACAACGGCCAGCAAGACCTGCAAGACCGCCTGTTGCGCCATGTGTCGCCAGCCTTCAGCGAAGACCCTCTGCGAGTACTGAGGGTTGCCCGCTTTGCCGCTCGCTTCGCGGCGCTGGGATTTACCGTTGCCGATGAAACCCTGACGCTGATGCGTACCATGGTGGCCAATGGCGAACTGGAACATCTGGTACCAGAACGGGTGTGGCAGGAAACCCAGCGGGCGCTGCTGGAACAACAGCCGCAGGTGTATTTTCAGGTGCTGCGTGATTGCGGCGCTCTGGCTGTCTGGATGTCAGAAATAGATGCGCTATTCGGCGTGCCGCAGCCCGAAAAACATCACCCGGAAATCGACTGCGGTGTTCATGCTCTGATGTCCCTGCAAGCGGCGGTCACACTCTCTGACGAGGTGGCAGTGCGCTGGGCGGCGCTCACCCATGACCTGGGCAAGGCACTGACGCCAGAACAAGAATGGCCACGTCACATCAAACATGAACAGCGAGGCGTCAAACCCGCCAAGGCTCTGGCCAAGCGGCTCAAGGCACCAAAAGATGCCGCCGAGCTATCCCGCCTCAGCAGCGAATGGCACACCCACGTTCACAGAGCCTTGGAATTGCGGCCCGAGACCATTCTGAAGCTGTTTGACGGCATGGACGTCTGGCGCAGGCCGGAACGGTTTGAGCAGCTGTTGCTGGTCGCCACCGCTGATTCCCGTGGTCGCACCGGCTTTGAAACCGTCGACTACCCACAGGCGGATTTTCTACGTCAGGCGCTCTCGGAAGCCTTGAGCATTAACGCCCGACAAATGATCGAACAGGGAATTGAAGGCGCTGCCATCCGCCCGGCTCTGGCTGAAGCCAGAAGCCGTCATTTGGCCAACTGGAAAAAGGCGCTGGCCAGCTAATAGCCAGCGCTGACAATCAATAGCCGGCAGCTGCCAGCGAAGATGCCGAGCGTTGCAGACTGCCTGCAGGCTCGACCTGAGTGATGGGCTGCTGGGCCACCAAAGGCCAGTAGTCAGCCACCGGGGCGTCGGATTTTGGACAAACCAGCGCTGGGGCAATGTCCAGCAAAGGTTTCAGCACAAAGGCAAAGCGCCAGATATCCGAACGCGGCAATGTCTGACCTGCGTGGTCGCCCAGCAAGTCGTCGTACATCACCACATCAATATCCAACGCCCGGGAAGAATACTTGGCGGCATTCGGCGCCCGGCCAAACTGCATTTCAATCTGCTTCAGCAGCAACACCAGCTCGGTCAACGACATATCGGTACTGGCCCGAACCACCAGATTGATAAAATCCGGTCCTTCAAACCCCAACGCGGGCGACTGATACCAGGGCGATACCTGCTCAATCGTCAGCTCGTCGGACAGCACCTGCAATCCTTTGGCGATATTCAGGTCCGGCTCCATGTTGGAGCCAATACCCAGATAAACAACAGCCAAATCAGTATTCCCCACGTTCAATTTTCAAGCCGACCGCACGGGCCTGTGGCACCACAGCCGGCTTCTCAACACGAATCGACAACCACGGCATACCGAATTCCTTGATCAACTCATCCGCCAGACGTTCAATCAGGGATTCCAGTAACTGGAAGTGCTGCGCCCGCACAAAGTTCTCAACGTACTCGGTCACTGCCGCGTAGTTAAGAGCGAACGCCAGATCGTCTGTCGCCGCTGCCTGGCGAATGTCCCAGGCCATTTCAAGGTCGAACACCAACGGCTGACGAACCTGCTTTTCCCAGTCGAAAACACCGATCACGGCGTCGACTTTCAGGCCTTCGATAAATACCTTGTCCATTGCCACCGCCCTTTATGCGTTGCCAGAGTCAGCCGACGTTGCCAGTGCAGGCAGATCGACCAACGGCCAACGGGGCACCACCGCCACCGCCAGCTCCGAAGTTTGGCCAGCCGCCAGACGACGAGCGCCAGCGTAGGCAATCATGGCACCGTTGTCGGTACAGAATTCCGGTCGCGGGTAGTACACCTCACCCTTCAGGGAGTGAGCCGTTTCACGCAGTTGCTCGCGCAAACGGCGGTTGGCACCGACGCCGCCGGCAATGATCATCCGGTTTATACCGGTTTGCTTCATCGCTCGCTTGCACTTGAGCGCCAGGGTATCGACCACCGCCGACTGAAAACCCGCTGCAATATCGGCCTTGTCCTGCTCGGCCAATACACCATCCACCGCCAGTTCAAGAATCTTGGTGCGGGTAAAGGTCTTCAAACCACTGAAGCTGAAATCCAGTCCTGGCCGATCGGTCATTGGTCGCGGAAATGCAAAGCGCTTGTCGTCGCCCTGCTCGGCCAACTTGCTCAGCGCCGGGCCGCCCGGATACGGCAGCCCCATCATTTTGGCGGCCTTGTCGAAGGCTTCACCGGCGGCATCGTCCAGCGACTCGCCCAGCAAGGTGTATTCACCAATACCATCTACCTGTACCAGCTGGGTATGACCACCCGACACCAGCAGGGCAATAAACGGAAATTCCGGTGGCGTGTCTTCCAGCATTGGCGCCAGCAAATGGCCTTCCATGTGGTGCACACCAATGGCCGGTACGTCCAGCGCCCACGCCAGGGAACGGCCCATGCAAGCGCCTACCAGCAAGGCTCCGACCAGACCAGGGCCCGAGGTATAGGCAATGCCGTCGAGGTCAGCAGTGGTCAGACCAGCGTCTGCCAGCGCCTCACGAATCAGCGGCAGCGCCTTGCGAACGTGGTCGCGGGAGGCCAGTTCAGGAACCACACCACCGTATTCCGCATGCACGGCAATTTGCGAATACAGACGATGCGACAGCAACCCTTTTTCGGTGTCGTACAGCGCGATACCGGTTTCGTCGCACGATGTTTCCAGACCAAGAACCTTCATTTATTACCTGCTGAGCGTTTAAACACGGTAGCAAGGGGGCAAAAACCGCCAAATTCGGCCCATTAAACAGAGCCCAACCCCGCCAAGGCGCCCATGATACGGCTGGCCAAGTCGAATGCCAACCAATGCAGCCAACAGGGCTTTGCAAAATTCAAACAAAGGCTTTAGAATGCCCGCCCTCTAACTGGAGCCCATCGGTCTTATTGTGACAATGATCGGTTCCAAACAAAGAATTCAGCTAATACGTAGGTGATTGGATGCCAGCTGTAAAAGTTAAAGAAAACGAACCATTTGACGTAGCTCTGCGTCGTTTCAAGCGCGCTTGTGAAAAAGCCGGTGTACTGTCTGAAGTACGTCGTCGTGAACACTACGAGAAGCCAACCTGGGTACGTAAGCGTCAAGCTGCTGCTGCCGTTAAGCGTCACCTGAAGAAAGTACAGCGCGAACAGCGCAAGATGACTCGCCTGTACTAATCATTTGTTGGTAAGAATCTGGAGCACACATGAGCACTCTGGTTGAGCAAATCAAAGCATCCGTTAAAGATGCCATGCGCAACAAACAGAAAGAACGTCTTGGCACTTTGCGTTTGATCACTGCCGAATTCAAAAAGGTAGAGGTTGACGAACGTGTTGAGGTTGACGATGCCCGTGCGCTGCTGATTCTCGACAAAATGAACAAGCAACGTCGCGACTCCATTGCTCAGTATACTGAAGCAGGTCGTGACGAGCTGGCAGCCGCTGAGCAAGCCGAAATCGACGTGATCAGCGAATTCCTGCCGCAGGCCCTGAGCGAAGATGAGCTGAACCAGCTCGTTGCTGATGCCATTGCACAGTCCGGTGCTGCTTCAATGCAGGACATGGGCAACGTTATGGGCATCCTCAAACCACAGGTGCAAGGCCGCGCCGATATGGCGCAAGTCAGCCGAATGGTCAAAGATCAGCTCGGTTAAGCAACTGGCTGTACCGCACCGCCAGGGTTTCAGAAACGCCACTGCTTGTCAGTGGCGTTTTTGTTTGTGCAGCAGGTCCAATCGTCAGGCTGGCGAATTGGTCGTGATTGCATAAGATACACACATACTCCGTTTTCCGATCAGGTGCTCCGTTCTGCATGGCAGGTCGTATTCCACAGTCTTTTATTGATGAACTGCTTTCCCGGGTCGACGTTGTCGACGTGGTGGACAGTCGCGTCAAGCTGAAAAAGGCCGGGAAAAACTACTCCGCCTGCTGCCCATTTCACAACGAGAATACGCCCTCCTTCACCGTCAGCCGCGACAAACAGTTTTACTACTGCTTCGGCTGCGGAGCGACCGGCAGTGCGCTCAAGTTCGTGATGGAGTTTGACGGCCTGAGCTTCCCCGATGCGGTCGAGAAACTGGCCGACGCCAGTGGTCTTGAAGTGCCGCGGGAGCAACAAAGCCGTCAGCAGATCGAGCAACAAAAGGAACAGGAGCCGCTTTATACCCGCATGCAGGAATCGGCAGATTTCTTCATGCGCCAGCTGCGCACCAGCGACTCCCGTCAGAAAGCCGTGGACTACCTCAAGGGCCGTGGTCTATCTGGCCGGGCCGCCAAGTTTTTTGGCATTGGCTACGCGCCACCGGGCTGGGACAACCTGCAAAGCGAACTGGCCAGCGACAACGAGCGCAACAAGCAACTGGTGACGGCTGGCATGCTGATCGAAAAGGAAGATGGCCGCACCTACGACCGTTTCCGTGATCGCATTATGTTCCCCATCCGCGATGTTCGCGGCCGGGTGATTGCCTTTGGTGGCCGGGTTCTGGGCGACGAAAAACCCAAGTACCTGAACTCGCCGGAAACCCCCATCTTCCAGAAAAACCGCGAACTCTACGGCCTGTACGAAGCCCGCAAGATTCGCCAGAAGCTGACCCGCATTCTGATTGTGGAAGGCTACATGGACGTGGTGGCACTGGCGGAATACGGCATTCACTATGCCGTCGCCACGCTGGGCACCGCCACCAGTGAACACCACTTGCGGCGGCTGTTCCGCACTGTGCCGGAAATCATTTTCTGCTTCGACGGCGACCAGGCAGGCCGCACCGCCGCGGCACGGGCAATGGAAACCGTATTGCCGGTACTGGAAGACGGACTTCAAGCCCGATTCCTGTTTCTGCCCGACGGCGAAGACCCGGACACCCTGGTGCGCCAGGAGGGCCGCGATGCCTTTGAACAACGACTGAACCAGTCCCGTCACTTGCCCGAGTTTCTGTTCGATCACCTGAAAGAACAGGTCGATTTCGACACCCTCGATGGCAAGGCCCGACTCGATCAGCTGGCCGCGCCGCTGATCAGCCGGATTCCCAAGGGCACCCTGCGTGACCTGATGGTGGCGGAACTGGAGCGCCAGATTGGCGTTCATAGCCGGGCCATGGACAAGCTGGCCGAACAGCCGGAGCCGCCACCTGCGGAACCGGAACACGGCCACAGCCCGGTGATGCCGGACTACCACACCGAGCAGCTACCGGCCGCCCAGTGGTATGCCCAGGACGAGGAAGCCAGCAGCAGCGAAGACACCGACGAACGTCTGGTGCCGATTGTGGAACGGGCGATACTGGCACTGATCAAACATCCGTCACTGGCCAGCGAGATCGCACTGCCGGAGCTGGAAGCCCAAACCGACCGCGAGCGCTTGCTGCTGGAAATCATCCGCAAGCTGCAACACTCGCCGCAATCCAGCAGCGTCGGCTTGCTGATTCAGTGGATAGGCACGCCCTACCACAGCGAATTGACGCAGTTGGCAAACGCCAACCACAGCAACATAAAACCTGTGTTAGCCGAAGTATCCATGGCCCTGAAACGACTGCAAAACCGCAGCTATGAGGCTGAATTCCAGCAACTGAAAGCCATGTTTGAACACTCGGAAACACGCAAGAAAATGAGCGACGACGACATTCGCAAGCTCAAGGAATATCAACGCCAACGGCGGGAATTTACCGCCGCCCGCGGCGATATTTACCTGAATAACCCCAGACAGCGTTAGCGCTACTACAGCCACAAACGCTATCTGAACAAAAATTATCCGGTTGGGCTTGAAAAACAGCAGACCGACCCAACATTAGAAAGACGTGCCAAAAGACGCCAGCAAGTAATCGGAAATCCGACTGTCTCAAATGCCAAAGTGACGCCAAGTGACCGTTATTGATCACAATTCAGGCGCATCCGCTTTGCTTGGGACTGGCCTAAAAGTAGCCAAAATTATATACTTCAGCGCTTTTCTTGCCACGCCTGATACCAACGGAACACAGGGCCCCTATGTCAGCGAATACCCACCAGTCCCGATTAAAAGAGCTCATTGCCAAAGGTAAAGAGCAAGGCTATCTCACCTACGCTCAGGTGAATGACCACCTGCCAGACGACATTGCCAACCCGGATCAGGTTGAAGACATCATTCGTATGATTAACGACATCGGTATTCCGGTGTCGGAAGTTGCTCCCGATGGCGAAGCACTGTTCATGAACGATGCCGCCGACGAAGCCGCTGCTGAAGAAGCCGCTGCTGCGCTGGCCTCGGTAGAAAACGATGTTGGTCGCACCACTGACCCGGTCCGCATGTACATGCGTGAAATGGGTACCGTGGAACTGCTGACCCGTGAAGGCGAAATCGTGATCGCCAAGCGTATCGAAGAAGGTATCCGCGAAGTGATGTCCGCCCTGGCGTACTATCCGGGTGCCGTCGATACCATCATGACCGCCTTCCTCGAAGCCGAACAGGATCCGAACCGCATTGGCGACATCTTCAACGGCTTTATCGACCCGTCCGACGAAGATCCGGAGCCAGGCCCGCAAAGCGGCCCTGAAGCCGAAGCCGCCAAGGCCGAAGAATCCGACAGCGACGATTCTGACGGCGACGATTCCGACGACGATGACGATGACGACGAAGCCGATTCCGGTATGGATCTGGTGGAAGTGACCCGTCGCTTCCAGGAAATGATCGATGCCAACATCGCCGCCAAGGAAGCCATCGAAGAACACGGTCGTGGCAGCCTCGAAGCTGAAAAATGCCTGATCTGGCTGGCCGAAATCTTTGCCCCGATCAAACTGTCGCCGAAATACTTCGACGCACTGGTTAGCAGCGCTCGCGAATCCCTGGACGCCATCCGCGTACAGGAACGTCAGATCATGACCCTGATGACCCGCAAATGCGGCATGGACCGTAAAGAGTTCATCAAGTACTTCCAGGGCAACGAAGGCAACCAGGACTGGATTGAAGGTCTGATTGCTTCCAACAAGCCGTACTCCAAAAAGCTGGAAACCTACAAGCTGGAAATCTTCCGCTCGCAGAAGAAGATCAAAGCTGTAGAAGATCGCACCAACCTCAGCATCGCTGAGATCAAGGAAGTAAACCGTCGCGTTTCCATCGGTGAAGCACGTGCTCGTCGCGCCAAGAAGGAAATGGTTGAGGCCAACCTACGTCTGGTTATCTCCATCGCCAAGAAGTACACCAACCGTGGTCTGCAATTCCTCGATCTGATTCAGGAAGGCAACATCGGTCTGATGAAAGCGGTCGACAAGTTCGAATACCGTCGTGGTTACAAGTTCTCCACCTACGCAACCTGGTGGATTCGTCAGGCGATCACCCGTTCGATTGCTGACCAGGCACGCACCATCCGTATTCCGGTTCACATGATTGAGACCATCAACAAGCTGAACCGTATCTCTCGTCAGATGCTGCAGGAAATGGGTCGCGAACCGACTCCTGAAGAGCTGGCAGAGCGTATGGAAATGCCGGAAGACAAGATCCGTAAGGTGCTGAAGATCGCCAAAGAACCGATCTCCATGGAAACCCCTATCGGTGACGACGAAGATTCACATCTGGGCGACTTCATTGAAGACACCCAGTCCGAGTCGCCAATGGATACCGCCACCAACGACGGTCTGACCGAAGCCACTCGCTCCGTACTGGGCGGCCTGACGGCCCGTGAAGCCAAAGTACTGCGCATGCGTTTTGGTATCGACATGAACACTGACCACACGCTGGAAGAAGTGGGCAAGCAGTTCGACGTTACTCGTGAACGTATTCGTCAGATTGAAGCCAAGGCACTGCGCAAACTGCGTCACCCTAGCCGCTCGGACCACCTGCGTAGCTTCATCGACGAATAAGTCGACAGGCAACGCTCTGAAAAAGCCGCGACTCGTTCGCGGCTTTTTTGTGTCTGCCGTTTTGTATCTGTTGCGCCCAGACAGCGCCGTTATCCAACGCCTGAGAGAGCTGCTGATAGTACGGTTAACAGAACCGCTGACAAAAATGGATCACGAATTTTTCCGTTATCTATCAGAGCAGTAGCGTTGAAACCCCCAACTACGTATAATCGGCGGCGCTTTAAAGACGGAAGGATGCTGTCGCACTTTTTGTCAGCTTCGCACTGCGGCGCAACGCCACAGAATGCGAACCAAGCAAGGGGCCTGTAGCTCAGTTGGTTAGAGCAGTCGACTCATAATCGATTGGTCCACGGTTCAAGTCCGTGCAGGCCCACCATTTTTACCCCGCTTTGACACCACCTTACCGGTTTTGACACCACAAACCGTTACCGCGCACCTTGCCAACCCGGCTCTTCCATTGCCGACATCCGGCACTCCGCAATACAACTCAGAATCCTCGGGTCACGTTCCCGGTTGGCCAAACAGACCATAAAGATACGCTGCTTGATGTCTTCCAGACCTTCCATCGGGATCATGCGAATCTTGTTTTCAAACACCGACTCCACCCGTTTGGGCAGCAAGGCATAACCCACACCGGCACTGACCATGCTGATCAACGAAAAAATATCGCTGACCTGGGTGACCACATTGGGGGTAAAGCCTGCCCGTTCAAACGCCATGTAGCTGTCCCGATAGGTGGCGAAACCCGGTGTCAGGGTGACGAAGGTATCATTCTGCAAGGTCGATAAATTGATGCTGCTGGCATCCGCCAGCGGACTGTCGACAGGCACTGCCAGCATCACCTGATCTTCAAACAACGGCAATGCAGTGTATTCCGGTTCCTGCGGAGCCTGCGTCAACGATACCAGAATGGCGTCCAGTTCCAGCTCTCGCAGTTTGCGAAATAACACCTCGTTGGAGTCCAACGTCAGCTCAATATTGAGATCACCCCGGCGTAATTTCAGCCCGGCGATAAGATGCGGAACCGTGTTCAGGGTCAGAGAGTAAAGCGCGCCCAGTTTGAATTGGCTCGAAAAGAGGCCTGCGGTTTCACGGGTCACCTTCACCGCATCGTCCAGTCCGTGCAGCAATTGCTCTACCCGTTCTTCAAAAATCCGGGCACTGGGAAGCGGTACTAACAGGCGTCCTTCCTGTCGAAACAACGGACATTTCAACGATTCCTCCAGCGAGTGAATGGCCCGATGAACACTGACGCTGCTTAGCTTCAGCTGGTCTGCGGCACCGGCCAGAGTGCCGGTTTTCATAAACGCCAAAAAGATCTCCAGCTTCTTCACCGTCAGGTTGTCGTCGAGCATGTCGTTGTCCTTATTGTTCTGTGACTGCCATCCACAACTATTACTCTGACAGTAATGGTTGGTCAATCAGCTTGATTGATGCCCCCATCACCGCAGGCCTATCGTCGAAGAAAAATAACAACCAGAGGACGTTCCCATGCAGGCCTGTGCTGACAGCCACTCCCAGTGGTCGACCCGAAGAAGTGACACCCAACAACGCAAAGACAGCATCGCCAACCTGGTCGACGGTGTGATCATCGACACCGGGGATATCTGCAAGGCGCTGGAGCGCCTGATCAAACCCGGCGACCGTGTGGTGCTGGAAGGCAACAACCAGAAACAGGCGGATTTTCTGTCGCGTTCACTCGGCAGCCTGAACCCCGACAAGGTAAATAACCTGCACATGCTGATGCCAAGCGTCGGCCGCCCGGAGCACCTGGACCTGTTTGAAAATGGCATTGCCCGCAAACTCGACTTCTCATTCTCAGGTCCGCAAAGCCTGCGTATTGGCCAGCTGATGGAAGATGGCTTGCTGGAAGTCGGCGCGATTCATACCTACATCGAGCTGTACGCCCGTCTGTTTGTTGACCTGACCCCAAGAGTGGCGCTGCTGGCCGGTTTTACCGCCGACCGCGAAGGCAATATCTACACCGGCCCCAGCACCGAAGACACCCCGGCACTGGCCGAGGCCGCCGCTTTCCGCGATGGCATTGTGATATTTCAGGTGAACGAAATTGTCGACGACGTCAGCGACCTGCCTCGTGTTGATATTCCGGCGTCCTGGGTCGATTACGTGGTGCAGGCCGACCAGCCATTTTTCATTGAGCCCCTGTTTACCCGCGACCCACGACTGATTACCGACCTGCATGTGCTGATGGGCATGATGGCGATTCGTGGCATTTACGAGCGCCACAAGGTGCAATCCCTTAACCATGGAATCGGCTTCAATACCGCCGCCATCGAACTGCTGTTACCCACCTACGGAGAACAGCTGGGCCTGAAAGGCAAGATTTGCCGCCATTGGACGCTGAACCCGCACCCCACTCTGATTCCAGCCATTGAAAGCGGCTGGGTCGAAAGTGTGCATTGCTTTGGCACCGAGCTCGGTATGGAAAACTACATTGCCGCTCGGCCGGATATTTTCTTCACCGGTAAAGACGGCTCGCTGCGCTCCAACCGCGCCTTCTGTCAGCTGGCGGGCCAGTACGCCGTCGATATGTTCATTGGCTCGACCTTGCAAGTGGATCAGGATGGCAACTCTTCCACCGTTACCCGTGGTCGACTGGCGGGCTTCGGCGGTGCGCCAAACATGGGCCATGATCCCGGCGGCCGCCGCCACTCGTCTCCAGCCTGGCTGGACATGCGCCCGGACGATGCCTTGCTGACCAAAGGCCGCAAGCTGGTCGTTCAAATGGTCGAAACCTGGCAAGACAGCAGCAAGCCAACCCTGGTTGAAGAACTCGACGCTTTGGCCATGGCCCGCGATTACCAGATGTCACTGGCACCGGTGATGATTTACGCCAGCGACGTCACCCATGTGTTGACCGAAGAAGGCATTGCCTACGTCTACAAAGCCGAGTCTCTGGAGCAGCGCCGCGCCATGATCGCCGCCATTGCTGGTGTTACCCCAATGGGCCTGAAACAGGACCCCGCCGAAACCGCACGACTGCGTGCCGCCGGTCTGGTGGCCTATCCGGAAGACCTTGGCATTCGCCGCAGTGACGCCAGACGCAGCTTGCTGGCAGCGCAAAGCATCAGCGAGCTGGAACAGATGTCCGGCGGCCTGTACCAGCCACCTGCCAAATTCCGGAGCTGGTAATCATGAACACATTGCAACGGAACAATCCGCTCCGCACTTCGACGGCCAAATCCAGCCTCACGCCCGATCAACTGGGCCAGTTGGCCTGCTGGGCACTGCACGAAGAAGCAGCGCTGGCACCCAAACCAGCGCTGGTCGACAGCCGTGGAAACGGCGCTCACAGCGATATGCAGTTGTCGCTGATGCAGGCATCGGCCACCACTTTACAGCCCTGGTTTGCCGCCATGGCGGAGTTACCTGAACGCTATCAGGGGCTGGCTCTGCGAATGCAACTTGGTGCTTTGGGTCGTCAGGCGGAAGCCGACATGCTGCGCACCACCGCCGGCATCAACACTCATCGCGGGGCCATCTGGGCTTTGGGGTTACTGGTGTGCGCTGCTGCTCAAACAGATGCCCAAGCAGGCTCGAAAAACAACACATCCTCGATCACCAACACCTTGCAACACGCTGCAGCCCTGGCCCGCATCACCGACCCGGCTTTGCCGAAGTCTGACGCAAACCCCAGCAAAGGCCTGACCGCTTGCCGCCAATACAAGGTGACCGGAGCCCGCGAAGAAGCCCAGCAAGGCTTTCCACACATCCACCAGCTGGCCTTACCTGAATTGCGCAACAGTCGCGCCAACGGAGAAACCGAAGACGTTGCGCGCCTGAATGCCCTGTTGGCGATCATGTCGTCGCTGACCGACACCTGCGTGCTGTCCCGCGCGGGCATGGAAGGCCTGTTGGAAATGCAGCAAGGAGCCCGCGACATTCTCCAATACGGAGGGTTTGGCAGTCGTGCAGGCAAGGCTCGCTTTGGCCGTTACGAACAACAATTGCTGGCTTTACGGGCGTCCGCTGGCGGTGCTGCGGATTTACTGGCCGCCACGCTGCTGCTCGATCGTCTGTATCCACAGCATACAGATACCCCATCGTCCCGTTTATCCAATGCCCCCGCAGTTTGGGCAACGACAGACCAACAATAACAAGGAGTCGTCATGGAAACCCTGCACATACAACTGCCTGCCACACCACAACCGCTGCAACGCGCACTGGTTGGCCAGGTGGGTTCCGGCGATCTGGAAGTGATGATCGAACCCAATCCAGGCTCGGACACGCTGGACATCCACATCCAGACCTCTGTCAGCGGTGCCGAAGTGCGCTGGCGTCAGCTGCTACAACAGATTGCCAACACCCGCAGCCTGCCCGCCATGCGGATGGATATTCACGACTTTGCCGCCACCCCGGGCGTCGTCCGCCTGCGACTGGAGCAAGCCATCGAACAGGCGTCAGGCCAGCAACACCACTCAGGTCAGCAACACCACTCAGAACAGGAGCAGTGAGATGAGCACTCAAATGCAACCACAAACCACTGCAGCCACCGGCTTTACCGACCTCAGCGCCCGCGACCGGGTTCGCAGCCTGCTGGACCCAGGCACCATGCACGAACTGCTGACACCGTTTGACCGCCTGACCTCCCCGTGGCTGGAAAAACAGGGCGTTGTTCCCCAGTTTGATGACGGCGTGGTGATCGCCCGCGGCAAGATTAACGGCCAAAACACCCTGGTGGCCGCCATTGAAGGCAGCTTTCAGGGTGGCAGCCTTGGCGAAGTTGGCGGTGCCAAAATCGCCGGTGCGCTGGAATTGGCGATTGAGGAAAACCGCAACGGCAATCCCACCAGCGCTGTGCTGGTACTCGAAACCGGCGGCGTACGTCTGCAGGAAGCCAACCTCGGGCTGGCCGCCATCGCCGATATTCAATCCGCCATTGTTGAACTGCGCGCAATGCAGCCCGTGGTGGCGGTAATTACCGGCCCGGTTGGCTGCTTTGGTGGCATGTCGATCAGTGCCGGTCTGTGCAGCTACCTGATCATGACCCGCGAAGGCCGCCTGGGCTTGAATGGCCCACAGGTGATCGAACAGGAAGCCGGTGTGAACGAATACGACTCCCGCGACCGTGGCCTGATCTGGGGCCTGACCGGTGGCGAACAGCGTTTTCAGTGTGGCCTGATTGATCAGCTGGTATCGGGCAGCGTCGGCGATACTCGCAGCGCCGTTGTGCAGTGTCTGGCATCCGGCGTGCCGGCGGTGCATCCCAGCGAAGCCTGGCTGCAACACAAGGACGCCCTGCAAGCCATCGATATGGATCAACCCATGACGCCCTCTTACGCCCGTCAGATTCTGCAACAAGGAGATGACCAATGAGTACTCTCATCAGCCCAAAAGGCCTGCAATGGTTTGCAGCACTGACCAAGCAATGCCAGAGCATCAGCACACCGATTGATTCTGTCCGTATCGCCGACGGCGAACTGGGCGCCCACAGCTGTCGTTTTCTGCTGGTGACCGCCAACCCACAAGCGCACTTTCCACGGGCGCGCCGGGGAGAAGTCGGCCTGCAAGAAGGCATCGCCCTGGCCGAAGCCATTAACGATGTAATTGAGCAAGACGCCCACAGCGACAGCAAACGCACCCTGGTCGCCATTGTCGATACCCCAAGCCAGGCCTATGGTCGCCGCGAAGAAGCCATGGGTATTCATCAGGCATTGGCAGCGTCAGTCAGTGCTTATGCCCGCGCCCGCCAGGCCGGTCATCCGGTCATTGCCCTGCTGGTAGGCAAAGCCATGTCTGGCGCGTTTCTGGCACATGGCTATCAGGCCGACCGTATCCTTACCCTCGCCAATGACGCCGTGATGGTACACGCCATGGGCAAAGCCGCTGCGGCCCGTATCACCATGCGGACCGAAGACGAGCTGGATGTACTGGCTCAATCTGTGCCGCCAATGGCCTACGACCTGAAAAGCTATGCCTCATTAGGGCTGGTCGACACCATGCTGGAGTTAAGCCCGGCGAGCAGTGATTCGGACGTAAACGAAGCACCGGGTGAACTGGATACCAGTTTGGTGGAGCAGGCCTTGCGCACCACACAAGCTGACATCCTCAAGCAGCCTCGCGGTTTGAGCCGTCGTTTACACGGCCAAAACCGTCAGGCCTCGCTGCGGGTGCGCCAGATGCTGGCCGAGCAATGGAACGCCGGAGCATAACCATGAACGTTCACCCTCACGACCTGCTGCGATTCGACGTCTCCGGACTGCGCGCAATCAGCGCGCAGCAACCGCTGCCTGTTTGGCTGTCGTTTGATCGTCCATGCCAACAGGGCTCAGCGGCCAAAAAAACCGCTGTGCAAACGGGTTGGACGGTGGTGCGCCGGGCGCTGCATCGTGAGTGTGAACACACGGGCGCAAGGTTGATTCCGGTGGGGTTACGGGGTGCCAACAAACAGCAACGGTATGCCGCCTGGCTGGAAGCCGGTGCAGTGCTGGAAAGCCGCTCCCCCGAGCAGCTGGCAATCCCCGCACAACAACGCATGGCAACCGGCGATCACCCGGTTTGGCAGGCCCTGCAGGGATTGGCCACCAGCCTGAATAATCTCAGCCACCAAAACAACAGCCATCAAAACAACAGCGTTAGTTGGGGCGTCACCGGCAGTCTGGGGTTCGAGCTAGCGACCGGCATTGAGCAACTGACTGACAGCAGCGATCTCGACCTGTTAATCCGTGCACCACTGCCCTTGTCGCCTGCCCAATTGCAGTCGCTGCACACGCTGTGTTGGCAACAGGCTTGCCGGGTGGATATCCAGATCGAAACTCCGGTTGGAGCATTCGCCCTGAAAGAGTGGCTGTCGGACAGCCATACGCTGCTGCTGAAAACCGCCACAGGGCCCGTGCTGACGTCCAATCCATGGCAGCAAGTCCAACCCCAGAAACAGGCCCAGAAACAGGTACAGCCACAAATAACCGGCACGAAAACCAACACGACAACCAACACAACAACCAGGGGAGCCATCGCATGAGCCGCGTATTCAGCTTCCCCGGCCAGGGTGCCCAGCGAGTTGGCATGTTGCAAACACTGCCTGATAGCAAGCGGGTAAAACACCGCATCGACGAAGCCGAACAGATTCTGGGCTGCCACTTGCACACGCTGGATAACCATGACGCCTTTCAGCACACCCGTAATGTTCAGCTGGCCCTCACCATCAGCGGTGTGATCTGGGCAGAAACCCTGATTGAACAGGGTATTCAGCCAGATTACGTGCAAGGGCTGTCGATCGGCGCCTACCCCGCGGCGGTGATTGCCGGTGTACTGGAATTTACCGACGCCCTGACACTGGTATCCCTGCGCGGCAACCTGATGCAGCAGGCCTACCCCGATGGCTACGGCATGACCGCCTTGCTGAATACCCACCAGCAAACGCTGGAGCACGTACTACAGCAGCAACGGCGAGCTGGCGACGACGTGTATCTGGCCAACCTGAATTCCGACAGTCAGTTTGTGATTGCCGGTGCTCACACCGCCATGGAGCGCACCGTGAGCTTGCTAAAACAGGGTGGCCATTGCAGCAGTCGACGACTGGACGTCACTGTGCCCTCTCATTGCGACTTGTTGACTCCGCAGGCCGAACAACTGCAACAGGCCTTGTCCACCGTCGCCATGAACCGGCCATCGATCCGTTACCTCAGTGCTGCCCGTGCCCGGCTTCTGCCAACCGCAGATGCCATTCGCCACGATCTGGCCTGGAACATGGCCTCGCAGGTGCACTGGCACGACTGCAATAGCCTGTTGGCAGAACGTGGTGTCACCTGCGTGTTTGAAATGCCCCCCGGCGGCACCTTGACCCCATTGAGCCGACGGGCAATGGCACAAGCTCGTTGCCTCGCCGTTAACGACCATTCACTGGAGCATCTGCAGCAATTGGCCTGAGCAAAAAACGAATAACAAACCAGCAGCAAGCGCTATGGACTTTCCACAGCATTGCATTCATACAGGGAGGAGTTGATTCATATTCGGCCCCAACGGGTCCGAGCCAAAAACAAAAAATAACGACGGAAAAATAACAACAGTAAGAAAACAACCAGCAGTACACACAACCAATCAGTCACAACCAGTAATAAATTTAACAATATCTGGAGACGAACCATGATTATTTACGGTGTTGCACTCTTGTCCGTCTGCACCCTGACGGGCATCACCATAGGCCAGGTACTTGGCAAACTGATCGGCATTCCGGCCAATGTCGGCGGTGTCGGTATCGCCATGATCCTGCTGATTCTCGCTGGCAGCTACCTGCAAAAGCGCGGCTACCTCAATCTCAAAACCGAACAGGGCATTGAATTCTGGAGCGCCATCTACATTCCCGTAGTGGTTGCCATGGCAGCCAAGCAAAACGTACTCGGCGCACTGACCGGCGGGCCCATGGCCATTACCGCTGGCGTCAGTGCCGTGGTACTCAGCTTTGCACTGGTACCGGTACTCGACCGCATGGGCGCAGACAAGCAACAAGCCCCTGACGATGCGCCTGCCACAGGCCATAGCACCAACAATAACAACAACCATGCCCAAACCAGCACAGGTCAATGAGGTGAGCTATGTACGAATCCATGCTTGAAGTCAGCGCCAAATACAGCCTGGTGACGGGATTTGCCGTGATCGGTGCCACCATGTGGTTCTCCTACTGGGCCTCTGGCAAATTTACCAATGGCCGCGTTCATGGCTCGGCCATTGCCATCATGCTGGGTCTGTTTATGGCCTACCTGGGTGGTGTGTTCAGCGGTGGTCAGAAAGGCGTTGTCGACCTGCCATTGCTGTCGGGGATCGGCATTCTCGGCGGCACCATGCTGCGGGATTTCGCCATTGTCGCCACCGGTTTCGGGGTCAATATCGAAGAGCTGAAACGGGCCGGCAGTGCCGGCGTCATGGCGCTGGTGATGGGGATTGTCACCTCATTTGTGGCTGGGGTCGGCATTGCCGCCGCGTTTGGTTATACCGACGCCGTCAGCATGACCACCATTGGTGCCGGTGCCATCACCTACATTGTGGGGCCGGTGACGGGGGCTGCCATTGGTGCATCGTCCGAAGTCATGGCGCTGTCGATTGCAGCCGGTCTGGTGAAGTCGATTCTGGTGATGATCGCCACGCCGTTTGTGGCACCTTACATTGGCCTGAACAACTCCCGCACTGCGGTGATCTTTGGTGGCTTGATGGGGACTTCCAGCGGAGTAGCCGCCGGACTGGCCGCCACCGACCCCAAACTGGTGCCGTATGGCTGTCTGACCGCAGCATTCTATACCGCGTTAGGTTGCTTGCTGGGCCCCTCGTTGCTGTACATTGTTATTCGAGGCATCGCTGGTTAAGCGCATCAGCTCCATCGCCGTCAGTCAGCCGCCAGCCCTCAGGTTGGCGAACTGACTGGCGGCGAACTCAACTCATAACTCTACTTACAAGCTCAACTTACACCTCAGCATTAGCTTAAGGACCCTCTGAATAACTCTGCACAGCTCTGCGCGAGTCCTGCAGGTTGTCAGAACAAGGCGGCGAATGCAGCGGAATGGCTGGCCCTTTCCAAATTCGCCAATGCCGTTATGGCGGCCTGCAGGCCGCGCCCAACGGGGAAGACAGGGCATTGCTGACTCTGTGTCGCTGATTTTTGACTTGACCCGTCAGGCCTGCAAATCAGCTTCGTGATTCAGCTTCGCCCTGTCATCCAGAGCAGGCACCGAGTTATTCAGAGGGTCCTTAGCGGTTGATATGTCGTACCTGACGGCAATCCGATCCTGTCATTCCGTTCATCGCTTTGCCCCACTGCCAGCCTTCCGATAGCGTTATTCGGGTAATCAGATCGAGATATACCCATGAAAAAAACAAACATCGGTATTATTTTGATCGTCGACACGGCCGTTGAACGATCGTTAGACACACCTTCGAATGCCACACAGCCACCCTCCGGGCTAGCCGCCCAGCTGGAACAGCTGAAAGCCATCGACGCACCGCTCTATGTGCTGTTCGCCCAATCCCGCTGGCAATCCAATTACCTGCTGGAATCCCTGCAGTGCCATTACGGTATTGCTCCAGACAGCCGTTCAACGGCGGCCTTACTGGCCTACGGTGCACATCAAAACCAGCACTGGCACGGCTGGGCCTTTTGTTTCTTGTCCAGCGGTGTTCAGGCTTCCGCAGTGGCAAGATTGATTCACAGCCAGCAAACCGATGTGCTGGACGCTCCGCTTTTCAGCGCAGCATCGGTATTCGCAGCAGCGCAGGAATTTTACCCCGCCGACGAAGTGGCAACACACATCCCAACAGGTGAAACCAACGAGCGAATGCCCATGCTGTTTCCGCGCCATTGCGGTTACGCCCTGATCACACAGCAGCCTGTGGATGAACTGGCCCATTCAGTCAGCGATGCCAATCGCCCGTATTCAAAACCCCGACAATTGAAGCCTATTTACTCAACAAAAATACCCGACTCAAAAACATCACAGCAGCTGACGGGGTGGCGACACTGACGGCAGCACAAGCGGCGGCTTTTGGCTATGATAGCCGCAGCAATATCGCCGCCGTCAGAGACCCCTATGTCTGAACAATCCCCGCAAACACGCCAGCCCGAAGTCTGGATTGATGCCGATGCCATTCCAGCGGTCGTCCGCGAGGTCATCTGTCGGGCCGCCAATCGCACCGAAACCACCACCTGGTTTGTGTCGAACCACCCACTGCCCTTGCCGAATTCGCCATGGATCAAAAAGCTCTCCGTGGCCTCCGGTTTTGACGTTGCCGATCACACCATTATTGAACGCTGCCAGGCGGGCGATCTGCTGGTGACGCAGGACATTCCTCTGGCTGCAGAGGCATTGGAAAAGGGGCTGGACGCCATCAATCCCCGCGGCGAACCCTACAGCCGGGAAACCATTAAACAGCGTCTGAATATGCGGGACTTTTACGAAACCATGCGCTCAAGCGGCATGCAAAGCGGTGGGCCATCGGCATTTGATCAACGCGACAAGCAGCAGTTTTCCAATTCATTCGATCGCTGGCTAACGCGCAATCGCAAGCCACGTTGAATCAGTTTGGCGAATCGTCGTCCCAGTCCTCGGCCATCCAATCGGATGCCGACGGATCGGACGCGTCTGACCTGAATTTGCCTGTTGCCGGGTCAGAGTCATCCTGGTAACCGCCTTCCTGATCACGATCACCGCCGAACAGGCTCCACATCAGGTCTTTTTCATCTTCGTTCACATGGCTGTCAGCCAATGATTCACGCATAACACAGACCCGATTACGGCCACTTTCCTTGGCCCGATACAACTCGGCGTCCGCGCGCTCAATAAACTCACTGACCTGCAAACCCTCGCCCTGTTCGACCATGGCAATGCCAATGCTGGCCGTCACGGTAAAGGTTTGCTCCTGTTCGTCAAACGACAAACCGGCAATGTTTTCCCGAATTCGTTCCGCAACCGGCCGGGCTGCCATCAACGACGTGGTTGGAAGCACAATCGCAAATTCTTCACCGCCGTAACGGCATTGAATATCCAACTTGCGAGTACTTTCCCGAATCACCCGGGCCGTGGCGACCAGTACCCGGTTACCTGCCTCGTGGCCCCAGGTGTCGTTCACCTGCTTGAAGTGATCCAGATCGACCATCATCAGGCAGGTAGGTAAACCTGAACGCTCGGTGCGCTCGGTTTCGCGATCAATGGCCTCCAACAGGTAGCGCACATTATTCAGCTGCGTCAGAGGGTCCCGGGTCACTTGCTGCCGAAGGGTGATCAATTCCTGCTGAAAACGGCACAGCTGTGCCTCATCGCCACACAGCCAATCGGATTCACGGGCGATCGTGCGATCAGGCGTCGTTGAGGTATTTTCGCTGGATGAATCCCCGCTAACATGGGTCATAACAATGGCAATCCTGTGTTCCACCCAAAAAGTGTAGAACTTCTGGCACATTTTGCTTGTGGCAGTGATATCAGACGCCAGCGACAAAATACGAAGATTCCCACCTCCCGGAGAGGTCGATACACTGCCGGGCCAAGCGGAGAATACGATGACCACCCGACCAGAACTGCACAGCGGCGAACGCCAGCCAGACCGCAATTTCGACGACATTGCCGGACGTTTTCGGCGCACCATTTATGACACCCCCAAAGGTCAGCTGCGTCTGGCTGCCTTGCAGCAGGATTTTCAGGATCTGAAGATTCCACTAGAGGGCAAACGGGTACTCGACCTCGGCGGTGGCCAGGGGCAATTTGCCCTTCAGCTGGCCAAACAAGGTGCTGACATTCAGCTGTGTGACCTGTCTGAAGAAATGATTCGCCATGCCCGTAGTGCCTTTAATGACGCCCAGCAGCCTCTGCACGCGGTGTGTTGCCCATTGCAAGACGCCGGACAACAGTTACAAGGCCCATTTGACCTGGTGATGAACCACGCGGTACTGGAATGGCTGGAAGCCCCATTGCAAGAGCTGCCGACCATTACCCGGCATGTCCGCGACGGCGGTTGGCTGTCATTGATGTTTTACAACCTTCACGGCCACGAATGGCGACAGCTGATGAATGGCCGCACCCACGCCCCACAAGGAGCAACCGACCGCTTACGCAAGGAAGGCAATGCGCCACAGCATCCGCTGGACCCGCAGGCCGTGATGCAGGCGTTGGAACAACAAGGCTTTGAGATTGTGCGCTGGCGCGGCATCCGCTGCATCCACGACCATATGCACCAGAAAATCCGTGAGCGTATTGGCCAACAAAGTGTGCAGGATGCCGATCTGGAATTTGGTCTGAAAGACCCCTATCGACTGTTAGGCCGCTATATTCATGTGATGGCGCGCAAACCTTCATCCGCGGACTCCTCCGATACCCACAGGAGTCAGCCATGAAACTGCTGGTTTCCGCCTGTTTACTGGGAGAACCCGTACGGTATGACGGCAAAGCCAACGACAGCAAGGTTGCCTCGGTTCAGCAAACCATTAACCAGTGGCAACAACGCGGATTAATTGTCCCGGTGTGCCCGGAGCTGATGGGAGGCCTGCCAACGCCACGGCCAGCGGCCGAAATTACCGGAGGCAACGGTGCTGCTGTACTGGCTGGAGCCGCACGCATCATCACCAACGACCAGCAGGACGTCACCGATGCCTTTGTAGAAGGCGCACAACGAGCGCTGGACAGTGCCCGTCAGCACGGAGCGGTTGCTGCCTTGCTGGCAAGCCGCTCTCCGTCTTGTGGCTCGGATAGCACCTATGACGGCAGCTTCAGCGGCACGCTAACGCCGTATCAGGGAGCGACAGCCGCTTTACTAACCGCCAACGGCATTCCCTGCTTTCCACCGGAACGATTCGACGAGCTGAAACAATGGTTCGAGGCAAAGCTGACAGACGCTTGAACAGCCGTTAGTTTTTCGAAAAGCCGGGTGTAACCGCAGCTCGGCACTTTGGCTATAAGGCAGTGGCCTGAAAACAGGACAGGGTTGGAAAATAATAAAGGGGATGGAAACAAGAAAGTAAGGTGACAACAGCGATAAATCAGAAAGCCGTCACTTGTCGGAGATTTTTATATACGTACTGGGATTATTTTCTTTCAGAGGTATAACAAGAGGAATTTGAGTGGCGCGCTCGGGAGGATTACTGCGCCCTGCGGGCCGTCGTCGTTCCTCCGACGTTTTCTCGCTACGCTCGAAGCGAACCCAAGGAGCTTCTCACCTCCGTCGCTTGTCGGAGATTTTTGTATACGTACTGGGATTATTTTCTTTCGGAGGTATAACAAGAGGAATTTGAGTGGCGCGCTCGGGAGGATTCGAACCTCCGACCGCCTGGTTCGTAGCCAGGTACTCTATCCAGCTGAGCTACGAGCGCGCATCAAATTGTTCACGATATGTTCGCATTCAATGAGGTATTGAATGGCGCGCTCGGGAGGATTCGAACCTCCGACCGCCTGGTTCGTAGCCAGGTACTCTATCCAGCTGAGCTACGAGCGCGTATCGTGGGGCGCGTATTTTAGTGATAATTCTTAAAGAGTCAACACTTTTTTTACGCTATCTACCGGGGTAGAAAAAACGTGGCGGAGAGAGAGGGATTCGAACCCTCGATAGGGTATAAACCTATACACCCTTAGCAGGGGTGCGCCTTCAGCCACTCGGCCATCTCTCCTCAACACGGCGCGCATATTACCACGTTTTTTCGTCTTGCCAAGAGAAATTTATAAGAAAAACAAAAATTTAGTAGTTACCGTTCGGATCACCACCGTCTTTCTCTCGTTGGATACGTTGGTAAATTTCCTCGCGATGCACAGCTACTTCTTTTGGTGCGTTAACACCAATACGTACCTGATTGCCTTTGACGCCCAGTACGGTCACTGTCACATCGTCACCGACCATCAATGTCTCGCCTACGCGACGGGTAAGAATAAGCATAGGGTTGCTCCTGAAATCCTGTTTATTAGTTCTAGGGTGCTATGGCGCTGAGCCCGTTCTCTTCATTATTCAGTATTGACCATTGATCCTATCGTGGTCAGAAAAATCACCGAAAATTGAGAACTATTGGTTCTTAGGGGTCCTTCCTGACAGGAAGTTTCCCCCGTTTGTAAAAATCGAAGAGGCTCAGGAAGGAACCTGTGTCTCTTCTTCGGCGTCCAGGCCAAAAGCTGAGTGCAGTGCACGTACAGCCAACTCCAGATACTTCTCAGCGATTACCACAGAGATTTTGATCTCAGACGTGGTGATCGCAAGAATGTTGATGTTCTCGTCCGCCAGCACCTTGAACATTTTGCTGGCAACACCGGCATGGCTACGCATGCCCACGCCCACCATGGATACCTTGCAGATATCGTCGGTGCCAATCACGTGACGGGCTTTCAGTTCTGCTCCGGTGTTTTCCAGAATGGTCTTGGCTTTGGCGTAATCGTTACGATGTACGGTAAAGGTGAAGTCGGTGGTGCCGTCTTCCGATACGTTCTGAACGATCATATCGACTTCAACATTGGCGTCGCTAACAGGGCCAAGAATCTTTGAGGCCACACCCGGTACATCCGGCACGCCCTTGATGGTCAGTTTGGCTTCGTCACGGTTAAAGGCGATGCCTGAGATAACTGGATTTTCCACGGAGCTGTTCTCCTCCATTGTGATCAGTGTGCCGTTGCCTTCCTTGAATGTGGAAAGCACGCGCAGAGGAACCTTGTATTTACCGGCAAATTCTACCGAGCGGATCTGCAATACCTTGGAGCCGAGGCTGGCCATTTCCAGCATTTCCTCGAACGTCACCTTCTCCATCCGCTTGGCAGACGGAACAACGCGCGGGTCGGTGGTGTACACACCATCCACATCGGTATAAATCTGACACTCGTCAGCACCCAGAGCAGCGGCCAACGCAACACCGGTTGTGTCTGAACCGCCACGGCCCAGCGTGGTGATGTTGTTGTCGTCATCAATACCCTGGAAACCGGCCACAATCACCACACCGCCAGCGTCCAGCTGTTCGCGCATGGAAACCGTATCGATGTCTTCGATGCGGGCTTTCATAAAGGAGCTGTCGGTTTTAATGCCTACCTGCCAGCCGGTGTAGGAACGGGCGTTAACGCCGCGCTTTTGCAAGGCCATGGCCAACAAGGCAATGGTGACCTGCTCGCCGGTAGACACCAGCACGTCCATTTCACGCGGCGTCGGGTTATCAGAAATTGCATTGGCCAAACCGATCAAGCGGTTGGTTTCGCCGCTCATCGCCGAGACCGTTACGACCACCTGATGGCCTGCGTCCTGGAAGGATTTCACCTTGTCGGCAACCGCTTCGATACGCTCTACCGTACCGACCGATGTACCGCCGTATTTCTGAACAAAAAGTGCCATGATGTAACAGCCGAAGTTGACTAATTAAAAAGTGTCCAGGGACCCTCTGAAAAACCCGGTGCCTGCTCTGGATGGCTGAGCGACGCTGAATCACGAAGCGGATTTGCAGAGTTATTCAAAGGGGCCTCAGGGACCCTCTGAATAACCCGGTGCCCGCTCTGGATGACAGGGCGACGCTGAATCACGAAGCTGATTTGCAGGCCTGACGGGTCAAGTCAAAAATCAGCGACACAGAGTCAGCAATGCCCTGTCTTCCCCGTTGGGCGCGGCCTGCAGGCCGCCATAACGGTGTTGGCGAATTTGGAAAGGGCCAGCCATTCCGCTGCATTCGCCGCCTTGTTCTGACAACCTGCAGGACTCGCGCAGAGCTGTGCAGAATTATTCAGAGGGTCCCTAGCTAAAAAAGGCGCTAATTAAACAACAATTGTCATTAACAAGAAAGATATCGCAGGTTCATATTTGACTGTTTTTTAGCCAACCCGAACAAACAGAGGGAATTACTGATCGCCCGCTCAGTTTTAAGAACGGTCTGTATTTATCAGCCTCCCAAACAAAAAAAGCAGGCCGAAGCCTGCTTTTATACGGGGAACAAAAGCGAATCAGAGCACGCCTTCGGCCCATTTTTCAAAGGCAGCCAACGCAT
>NZ_KE383933.1:65599-216083 GCF_000422845.1 Oceanobacter kriegii DSM 6294 | reverse complement strand
GACCGTGGCAGTGAATATGGCGCTGAGGCAGTGCAAAAATTGCTTGGGAGTCACGGAATGATTGCGAGCATGAACCGACCGGGAAAGTGTACTGACAATGGCGCTATGGAGTCTTTCTTCCACAGCCTGAAAGCAGAAAAGTTAACCGGCAATATTTGGAAAACATACTCAGGGTTAAAATCGGCGCTCAAACAGTATATTGATCGCTTCTACAACAGAACTCGTCTGCACTCTGGCTTGGGATACATGAGTCCGTTAGAGTACGAGGCGATAAATGGATAACTGCAATGTGTCCGGAAAAGCGGGTGAGGATCAACATTATTCCGCGGCGTTTCAGGTGTGCTATACGATACGCTGGACACCCAAAACACTGCTACCAAATTCCAGTTACTGCTAGCGTTAAACCCAAAGCCTCTCTGCAATCACCCCATGATTTCAGAGAGGCTGCCTTTCAATGATTAACCATTCCAAAATTCTTCAACACATATCCAACGTCATCACCAACCGTTTTTCTCCCTCTGGCACTTGTGGTGAGCGGTGGACGATGCCTTTGCCTTCGTTGTCGATCCAGCGTTCGCCTTTTAGTAAGCAAACGTCGCCGCTGTTGGTTTGAAATATAACGTCGGTGGACGGGTATAAACCACCGGCAAAATCCTGGCTTGGGCCGGGGCCGAGTTTGCTGCGGTCGACGTCGCGGTTATCCAGAAATTCACTGGCGGGGCCGGTGTAGGTGGTGACTAGTCGGCACGGCACCTTGTCGACGTGAAAACGCGGGCACATGGCGCGGTCGAGGGCGGTTAGGCGCAGGCCAACCGCGTCGAGTTCAAACAGACAGGTGTACATATCGACCAGCGCCTGAATATCGCGGTATAGCTCGGGGGCCAGTGGGCCGAGTTCGTTTTGCAAGCGCTCGATGCAGTTATCCACCGTCACTTCGCGCGATAGCTTGAGGGTTGGCTGGCTGCTTAGCAGGGCCGCAACTTCCGCGTGAATGGCACCCGGCAGCGGGCGCTGCCAGATGGCCAGATTCACTGCCGGGTTGTAGATGTCGGCCAGCACGTCGCTGGCCGGACTTGAGCTGATGGACTTTGTGGCTGGCAGATGGGCGTTCATTAATGCAGCAATCCCCTCTGAACCTGGCTGGTTAACTCCCATGTTTATGCTCCCGCTTGCCAGGCTGGAAATGGGTCTTCCAGCGTTTGCCAGAATTCCTTGCCTTGCAGCAGTTCGTCGTCGTTCAGCAGACACTCATCGAGGGCGCTGGTGATCTTTTGCTGATCCAGCCCCTGACCGATAAACACCAGCTCCTGACGCATATCACCGAAGGGTTCTTGCCACATTTCCTTGATGGATTGCAGGTATTCCTCGTCGGTGGGCCAGCGTTCTTGCGGGATGGCTTTCCAGAACATGCCAGCAAAGCCGTAGCGGGCGATGCCGCCTGCCTGACTCCATTGACCGGCAAATTCAGGGCGCGATGCCAGCCAGAAATAGCCTTTTGAGCGGATCAGTTTGCCGTGGCTCTTTGTGTTATGCAGAAAGTCGTAGAAACGCGCCGGATGGAATGGCTTGCGGGCGCGGTAGGCGAAGCTGCCGATGCCGTATTCCTCGGTTTCCGGAATGTGTTCGCCTCGCAGTTCTTTTAGCCAGCCGGGGGCTGCGGCGGCGCGGTCGAAGTCGAAACGGCCGGTATTCAGAATTTCGTTGGCGGCTACGGCACCTTCCTTGATCGGAATGACCTTGGCTTCCGGGTTCAGGGTTTTGAGGATCGACTGCAAGCGTTGCAGGTCTTGAGGCTCGGCCAAATCGGTTTTGCTGATCAGGATGACATCCGAAAACTCGACCTGATCAATCAGCAAGTCAGCGACGCTGCGTTCATCTTCTTCGCCCAGGGATTCGCCGGTTTCCTGAAGGTATTTGGCTTCGTCGTAGTCCTTGAGGAAATTCACGCCGTCGACCACGGTGACCATGGTGTCGAGCTTGGCGACTTGAGACAGCGACTCGCCGTTTTCGTCTTCGAAGGTGAAGGTTTCGGCTACTGGCAATGGCTCTGAAATGCCGGTGGACTCAATCACCAGATAGTCAAAACGGCCTTCACGGGCCAGCCGCGAAACTTCAATCAGCAGGTCTTCACGGAGGGTGCAGCAGATGCAGCCGTTGCTCATTTCAACCAGCTTTTCTTCGGCGCGGTTGAGCTCCACTTCTTGCTGAATGGTCGCGCCGTCGATATTGATTTCGCTCATGTCGTTTACGATCACGGCGATTTTCAGGCCATCGCGGTTATTCAGCAGGTGGCTCAGTACGGTGGTTTTGCCCGCGCCCAAAAAACCGGACAGGACGGTGACAGGGAGGCGGTGTGTTAAAGCATTCATGGCGATGTCCATCAAAAGCGTTCAGGTTCGGGTTGCGGTTCTGATTTTTATTAAATGTTATGACATAACAAAATAATCAAAGGAGCACGCAAAAACAAGCTATGAAAGACGTTCTGGAGTGGTTGGAATACTGAGTTTTGTTTATTGAGACGGTTGAGAGGACGTCGATCAATGAAGGATCAATGAAGGAAGAGGGAGACTGAAGGCAGCGCTGGTGAATTGAAGTGCGCCGCTAAACCCGCGACGCTTTTTCCAGGATTTCAGGCTGGCTGTGGGCCAGTTTGTCGTTCAGGTAGCGCAGGCGGCGGCTGATTTCCCGCAGCATGTTCATCTGAATCAGGGTGAACTGTTCAAGGTCGAACTGGTACAGCTCGTAGAGTGCGGAGGCGGGCAGCTCAAGGGCGTCGCATTCGGTAACGGCTTTGACCGATGCGCCGCGCGGGTTCATATCCACGATGGCCATTTCGCCAAAGCTGTCGCCACACACCAGGCTGCGCAAGGTGCGCATTTCCGAGCCACATTGTTTGGTCACTTCGGCGTAGCCGCGTTCCATGATGAACAACGAGCTGGCGGGGTCGCCTTCGTGGAAGAAGTAGTCGTCGGACTTGAGGTGAATTTGTACACAACGCTGTTCCAGAAACGCAATGGCTTCCGTGGAAAGTGCGCCGAATATCGGCATGTCCTTGAGCAGTTCGATCCGGCTCGGGCTGGTGCAATGACGTTGCTCGCCCTCGACGTTTGACAGCATGCGGGTATCTCGAATGGGTCTAACTGATTATGGTAATACCAGCTACGCCAAAATGGGAATAGTACGAAGGGTTTTGTCAGCCTCTGATAGATAGTCAGTTGATAAGTATCACAAGAAGCATAAAAAGCGTTTTGGCAGAGGGGAAGGAAGCTGCCCTGTGGTGGCCGCAGTGAATAAATCGAGCGCCATTAAAAAAACGGCTAGAAAAAAGCCCGCAGATTCAGAATCGGCAGGCTTTGCAGTTGGTGCTATCCGTTAGCACAGACGCTAGGCGTTAACAGCCCCAAGCGCTATCAGGCACCCAGACGGGCGTATTGCTCGGTCTCATCCTTGCGCTCTGGAATCAGGTCATCCAGTTCTTCTGGCGCTTCGGTCACCTTGTGACGGGAGTTGATGCCCAGACGCTTGAACAGCTCGACGTCCTTGTTGGCCGCCGGGTTTGGCGTGGTCAGCAGGCATTCGCCGTAGAAGATGGAGTTGGCACCGGCAAAGAAACACATGGACTGCATTTCATCGGTCATTTCTTCACGACCGGCACTCAGGCGCACGTGGGATTTCGGCATCAGGATGCGAGCCACGGCAATGGCACGAACGAAGTCGAGCGGATCTACGTCGTCTTCTTTTTCCAGTGGCGTACCAGATACTTTTACCAACTGGTTGATTGGCACAGAGTCCGGGTGCTGTGGCAGGTTGGCCAGCTGGCGCAGCAAGCCTGCGCGGTCACGCTGGCTTTCGCCCATGCCCAGAATACCGCCAGAGCATACTTTCATACCGGCTTTACGCACGTTATCCAGAGTGTCCAGACGGTCGCTGTAGGTACGGGTGGTGATGATCTCGCCGTAGTATTCCGGCGAGGTATCGAGGTTGTGGTTGTAGTAATCCAGACCAGCATCCGCCAGACGTTCGGCTTTGCTGGCGTCGAGCATGCCGAGGGTCATGCAGGTTTCCAGACCCAGCTCTTTGACGCCGCGCACCATGGCTTCAACGTATGGCATGTCTTTTTCACGCGGGGAGCGCCAGGCGGCACCCATGCAGAAACGGTCAGAGCCAGCGGCCTTTGCGGCTTTGGCTTTTTCGATAACGGCCTGAACTTCCATCAGACGTTCTTTTTCAAGGCCGGTGTCGTAACGGGCGCTTTGCGGGCAGTAGGCGCAGTCTTCCGGGCAGGCACCGGTTTTGATCGACAGCAGGGTGCTGACCTGTACCTGATTCGGGTCGAAGTACTGGCGGTGAATGGTCTGCGCTTCAAACAGCAGATCGTTCATTGGCTTGTTCAGCAGTGCCTGTACTTCATCCAGTGTCCAGTCGTGACGAATGTTGCGGTCCAATTGACTGACTGTGCTTGCCGCGCTCGACATGGCAAAACCCCGTTATCCTGATTCTTTGATGCGGAAGATAGTGGCCAGCCTGGCTGCCAAGCGCAATTTGCTCTGGGGATGAATGCTGACTTCTGGTTGTTTCTTGACCAGCTTGATTCCAAAACCTGCTAAATCAGATGAATTTTTGCCCCGATTGAAAACATGGTGGGCAAGCCGTTGATGTTGCTGTGTGCGTCTGTAAGACGGGCGGCCATTGCCAAAGCGTCGGGCGCTGGCAGGCGTAGCCAAAGGCACACAGGCTGGCGAATACCGCCACGGCTGCTAAAACTAAAGAATGGTCACGCTGTTGTGGCCGTTATGATCAGGGTCGCTGGATGAATAATCGTCGTTACAGTCGGGTGCCGTTTTTGCGCCGGGCACAGATAGAAACTCGCGGTCAGACCTTTGAGGTGCAGTGCATGGACCTCAGTCTGCGCGGTGTGCTGCTGGTTCGCCCCGCGGAGGAGCAGTGGTCGCTGGAACAGCACATTCGCTTTACGTTAACGCTGGGCGAGCGCGAGCAAATTGTGATGGACTGTTCTGTGGCGCACATCGACGACGATGTGGTCGGCTGTGCCTGTGATTCGCTGGCGTTGGAAAGCATGATTACCTTACGGCGGGTGCTGGAGTTGAATTCTGCCGACCCATCGCAGATTCAGCGCGAACTGGCTGAATTGATTCGGGAAGAACGTCTGCATCAGGCCTCCTGATACCGTTTGTCGGTCTGGTCGCGCAACAGTGTGTGCGGCCAGATAGCGCCAGGCCGGTTGGGCCGGAACTGACTCACGGGTATATTAAGGGCTTCATCATCACAGAGACGCCCTATGTTCACGCCCAAACTGGATGACGCTCCCTTTTCTTATGGTGTTGGTAAAGCCGTGTGTGTAGGCCGCAACTACGCCGCCCATGCCGCCGAGTTAAACAACCCGATTCCTGAGCAACCTCTGCTATTTATCAAACCCGCCGATGCCGTTGTGCCTTTGCAGGACACGGTGGAGATTCCGTCGGATCAGGGGGCTGTGCATTACGAACTGGAAATCGCCCTGTTGATTGGCGAGCGCATCAGAAAGGCTACGCCGGAGCAGGCGCTGGCGGCGGTCGCCGGTGTCGGCGTGGCGCTGGATCTGACCTTGCGTGAGGTGCAGTCGGGTCTGAAAGCCAAGGCCCATCCGTGGGAACGCGCCAAGGCCTTCGACGGCAGTTGTCCGGTGTCCGATTTTGTCGCCGCCAGCCGGGTACAGGACTGGGCGAATCTGGGGCTGTCGTTGGATATTAACGAGCAGTCGCGTCAGGACGGCAACAGCGCCAATATGCTGTTTCCGATTCCGCAACTGCTGGCAGAAATGAGTCACTGCTTCAGCCTGAACCCGGGCGATATCGTGCTGACAGGCACCCCGGAAGGGGTTGGCCAATTGCAGGACGGTGACCGTTTGAAGGCTTGCCTGAATCGGGACTGGGTGGTCAGCCAGGCCACTGTGAAAACGCTTTGAGGAGACACCATGTCGTCATGTGATGCCCCGGGATTGATCTCGCTGGCAGATGCCCTGCAACGGATTCTGGCCGATATTGAGCCGGTAAACGACACGCTCGACGTGCCCCTGTACCAGGCCGATGGCAAGGTGCTGGCGCAACGTATCGAAAGCCCCATCGACCTGCCTCCGGCGGACAACTCCGCCATGGACGGCTATGCGGTGCGGGTTGAAGACCTGACCGAATTTGATCGTCTGACGGTGAATCAGCGTATTCTGGCGGGCGATGCCACAACCCAACCGCTGAACGCCGGTGAATGCGCACGGATTATGACCGGCGCCATGATCCCGCCAGGTGCCAACACGGTCATCATGCAGGAAGACGCAGAAGTGGCCGACGACGGCAGTGTGCGTTTTATTGCCGCGGTGAATGAAGGTGCCAACGTTCGTCGTCAGGGAGAGGAAATCGCCAGCGGTGAAACCGTACTCGACGAAGGCCGCTTGCTGCGCGCTGCTGACATCGGCTTGCTGGCCAGTCTGGGCGTGGCAACGGTTACGGTAAAACGGCCGTTAAAAGTAGCCGTGATGGCTACCGGTAGCGAACTGGTGCCACCGGGACAGCCGCTGCAAAGTGGTCAGATTTACGAATCCAACAGTCAGGTGCTGTGTGCGCTGCTGCATCGCATGGGTTGCGACGTGATCCCGATGGGGATTATTCCGGATGATCCACAGGCGCTGCGGGATGCCTACCAGCAAGCGGATACCCAGGCCGACCTGGTGATCGCTTCTGGTGGTGTATCGGTGGGCGAAGCTGATTTCAGCAAACAGATTCTGGATGAAATGGGCGAAGTAGGCCTTTGGAAACTGGCCCTGAAACCGGGCAAACCCTTTGCGTTCGGACGCTTGCCCAACAGCCTGTTCACCGGCTTGCCGGGTAACCCGGTTTCAACCGTGGTGACCTTCGACCAGCTGGTGGTGCCGGTCTTGCGTCAGTTGGCCGGTGTCAGCGGCGATCGTGGCCGGGTGCAGCTGAAAGCACGCATTACCCGCTCGATGAAACGCCGCCCGGGACGATTGGAATTCCAACGCGCTGTGGTGGCCACCAATGACGACGGCCATCTGGAAGTGACGCCGTTGGGACGTCAGGGCTCGGCCTTGTTAAGCACCATGTCGCGGGCCAATGCCTATTTGGTGGTCGACGCTGATGTTGCCGGGTTTGAAGAAGGCGATATGGTGAAAGTCGAGCTGTTTGATGGCCTGCTGAGCTGATCAGCGCGCTTGTATTCAATTAGGTCCGACAAAGGCGCGAAGCGGCTGCCATCGGACATGTTTGGGGCGTCGCATTGTCGGATGGCGCAAGCTTATCCGACCTACAGGACAGTTGTAGGAGGTAGCTTGCTGCCGATGGCTTATGTTTATCGAGAGCAAGCTCTCTCCCACAATATTGGTCAGACCCCAGACCCCAGACACAAAAAAAGCGGATGGCAAAACCATCCGCTTTTTTATTGGCCGCTGGGCAGCCATCAGGCCACCCGACGTTAACCGGTAGCTTACGCGATGTTGGCGTTAGCGAATTCCCAGTTAACCAGTGCCCAGAAACCTTTCAGGTAGTCTGGACGTACGTTGCGGTAGTCGATGTAGTAGGCGTGTTCCCACAGGTCAACGGTCAGTACTGGCGTCAGGCCTTCTTCAGTCAGCGGAGTGCCGGCGTTGGAGGTGTTAACGATGTCCAGGGAACCGTCGGCTTTCTTAACCAGCCAGGTCCAGGAAGAACCGAAGTTGTTCACAGCCATGTCGTTGAACTTGGCCTGGAACTCTTCGAAAGAACCGAAGGAAGCGTTGATGGCGTCAGCAATAGCGCCAGTTGGAGCGCCGCCACCGTTTGGAGACAGGCTGTTCCAGAAGAAGGTGTGGTTCCAGATTTGAGCAGCGTTGTTGAATACGCCACCGGAAGAAGACTTGATGATGTCTTCCAGGGACTTGCCTTCAAATTCGGTACCAGGAACCAGGCCGTTCAGCTTGGTTACGTAGGTGTTGTGGTGCTTACCGTGGTGGAATTCCAGAGTTTCCTGGGACATGTGTGGTTCCAGGGCATTTTTCTCGTACGGCAGTGCTGGCAGTTCAAAAGCCATGTGACGTCTCCATTTATCAAGCTAGTGGTTGTCGGCCTTTTATGAGGGCCGTTGCGTTATTTTTCAAGAGATCGTAGCAGTCGCCGCAAGCGGATGATGTCGTCTCTTGTTTTATCTCATTGAATCATAACACCGGCTGTGGTTTCGCTGCGATAGTCATGCGCTATGGTCAGAAACTGAGTGTCGCTGATGGAACAGTGTGACGGCACAGGCGGAAGTCGGGTAACAGGACAGGGAACGCAAAAGCAAACCGGGAATCTGAAACAGACGTTGTCCGGTGTGCAGAGTTTTTCAGAGGGTCCCTGAGTATTTCAGGCGCTTGTCTGTATACTCGACCGGATAAGCAGTTGATTTATCCCAACCGGTATTTCCATGGACAATGCAAAAGACCCGATCGTTCCGAACATGACGCCTTCCCAGGACGACATTGAAATCCGTCAGCGTCAAATGAAGTCCCGTCGCTCCGCGTCTGCCCCCAAAGCTCCCAAGCAGCCCAACAACAAACCGACGGCCGAGGCCAGCACAGGTTCCGGTGGCGGCAAGGGCATGGCGGTCGTCGCAACGCTGGTGGCGCTACTGGCGGTCGGCGGTTGTGGTTATCTGTATCTGCAAAGCCAGCAACTGCAACAGCAACTGACCGATGCCAATGCGGTGTTGGCCGAGCAGAAGAAAAGCATCGATACCCTGAATGAGCGACTGTCGACCACCGGCGAGAGCGCCAGTCTGTCGCTGGATGCCCTCAAGGTGCTGATCAAGGAGCACGACTCCGAGATCCGCAAGCTGTGGGATGTGTCGAACAAGCGTAACAAGAAGAACATCGCTGCCAACACTACCGG
Organism: Oceanobacter kriegii DSM 6294; assembly: GCF_000422845.1. Taxonomy (GTDB): domain Bacteria; phylum Pseudomonadota; class Gammaproteobacteria; order Pseudomonadales; family Oceanobacteraceae; genus Oceanobacter; species Oceanobacter kriegii. Next base: position 207,171 of record NZ_KE383933.1, on the reverse strand, counting down.
TGTGGCCAACAACAAGAACGCCATTGCAGCGGTGAAAAAAGACACCACAACACTGGAAAGCGGTCTGAAAACCCAGCAAACCGCATTGGCCGACCAGAAACTGGTGTTGGATCAGCAGCAGCTGGATGTGTCGGCCCTGACCGACCGGGTGTCGTCCACCGAAGCCTCGGTGCTGTCGTTGCCGGAATCTGAACTGCGCATCGCCCAGAACACCGAATCGCTGGAAATGAACAGCAAGGCGATGGCAACCATGAAGAAACAGCTGGCCAGCAAGGATCAGGAGATCGATTCCCTGACCAAGCGCCTGAAAATGCTCGAAGAGCGGGTTAACACGCTGTATGCACCGGCGAGCGCAACTGCGACGCCATAAAGGCTGAATGAATGCGTGCCTCGTGCAGCGCTTTTAACCCCTTCCGAACCCGTCAGCGGCCGTCCAATTCAGGCCGCTGATTGGCTTTGCCTACCAAAGCCCTACACGCAATACATTTCCGCCGTCGTGCCCTTGGGGTACAATCCTGCTCCGTTCGCGTCAGCCTCAGACTGACGCAGTTCCCTTGGTCGGATTCAACCGGTCCGGCCCCGGGGCATAAGAATTCCATGCTGTTGAACAATAAAACGTCGAACAGCCGCGAAAAAAGCCGCTTGCTGGCATACAAAGAGCACAGAGAGAGAACTCGCCATGACAACCGTGATCAAGCAAGAAGATCTGATCGAGAGCGTTGCTGACGCCCTGCAGTACATTTCCTACTACCACCCGAAAGACTTCATTGACGCGGTACACGAAGCTTACCAGCGCGAAGAATCCAAGGCGGCCAAGGACGCCATGGCGCAGATTCTGATCAACTCCCGCATGTGTGCCATGGGCAAGCGCCCACTGTGTCAGGACACCGGTATCGTGACCGTATTCCTGACCATTGGTATGGACGTGAAGTTCGAAGGCGATATGTCCGTTGAAGACATGGCTAACGAAGGCGTTCGTCGTGCTTACCTGCACCCGGACAACGTGCTGCGTGCTTCTGTGTTGGCTGATCCGGATGGCAAGCGTGCCAACACCAAGGACAACACCCCAGCCGTTATTCACATGAAACTGGTTCCGGGTAACACCGTTGACGTTCATGTGGCAGCCAAGGGTGGTGGTTCTGAAGCCAAGTCCAAGTTCGCCATGCTGAACCCGTCTGACGACGTGGTTGAGTGGGTACTGAAGCAGATCCCTACCATGGGTGCTGGCTGGTGTCCGCCGGGCATGCTGGGTATTGGTATCGGTGGTACTGCCGAGAAAGCCATGCAGATTGCCAAGGAAGCCCTGCTGGACCCAATCAACATCCACGAATTGCAGGAAAAAGGTGCGGAAACCCGTTCCGAAGAACTGCGTCTGGAGCTGTACGAGAAAGTGAACAAGCTGGGCATTGGTGCTCAGGGTTTGGGTGGTCTGACCACCGTGCTGGACGTGAAGGTTGCGGATTACCCGACTCATGCCGCTAACAAGCCGGTTGCCATCATCCCGAACTGTGCTGCGACCCGTCACACTCACTTTGTACTGGACGGTTCTGGCCCAGCCAAGCTGGAAGCGCCGAGCCTGGAAGACTGGCCGGAAATCAGCTGGGAAGTGGGCGATAGCGTACGTCGCGTGAACCTGGATACCGTAACTCCGGAAGACGTTAAAGACTGGAAAACCGGCGAAACCATCCTGCTGTCCGGCAAGATGCTGACTGGCCGTGACGCCGCTCACAAGCGCATCGTCGATATGCTGGCCAAGGGCGAAGAGCTGCCTGTGGATCTGAAAGGTCGCTTTATCTACTACGTAGGCCCGGTTGATCCGGTACGTGACGAAGTCGTTGGCCCTGCTGGCCCAACCACTGCGACCCGTATGGACAAGTTCACCCGCACCGTGATCGAAGAAACCGGCCTGCTGGGCATGATCGGTAAATCCGAGCGTGGTCCTGCGGCGATCGAAGCCATTAAAGACAACGAAGCCGTTTACCTGATGGCTGTGGGTGGTGCTGCTTACCTGGTATCCCAGGCCATTAAAGACTCCAAGGTTCTGGCCTTTGCCGACCTGGGTATGGAAGCCATCTACGAGTTCGACGTGGTTGATATGCCGGTAACCGTTGCGGTAGACACCAAAGGTGAATCCGTACACATCACTGGCCCAATCGAGTGGTCTGCCCGTATTGCGGCGAAAGAAGTGAAGTAAGGGATTGAATCGTCAGCGGTTGGCCAGTGGCTAACCGGCTGGTCTATCCTGAAACCGGTGCTGGTAACAGTACCGGTTTTTTTATGGCTGCTGTTTGGACGTGTGTTTTCTGGCTTGTTGTTTTATGGCCATTTAAAAACGACCTGTGCCAAATACTTGAATAATCGAGCAATGATGATTCTCATTCAAACGGGGCTGATTGAACGAAAGGTCAGCTTTGAAAATGGCAGGAACGCCGTGGCTTCAAGGGTTGGTGGGGTGAGCTGGTGATAAATGACTCACAATCGGCATAAATGGTTGAATAGTCCAGTATTTACAAAACTTGACAGTGGTCATCAGTCTGACTTTTTTACGCCACATAAGATAACTCAACCTGTCACTTTTGACGTCTAAGGTCGCGCTCTCCAAAAAAAACCATACTTCTGATGAGAGAGAGTGATATGGAATTCAAGAAAAACCAACTGCTGCAAGCCATGCTGGTTGCAGCGCTGGCAACCGGTCTGGCCGCTTGTGGTTCAGACGGTGATGACGGTGCCCAAGGCGCTCAGGGTGAACAAGGCCAGGCCGGTAACGATGGTTCTGATGGTCAGGACCTGACGGCCAAAGACACCACCACCGCAACCTACGGTACCGAGCTGACCTTTGTGGGCGTGCCTGCACCACAAACCGACGCCGACAAGCGCGCGATTTTCGCATCCAACGCGACTATTAATGGCGAAACCTTCGGTGGCTCTTTCAACCTGCTGGCGCGCTCCGGAACCGATTACAACGGCGTGACCTTCGGTCAGCTGGTGGATGAAAACGGCACCGTACTGCAAGAAGAAGACGGCAGCATTCGTGTTACCGACTCCAACGAACACACCTCCTTGCTGCCTGTAGGCGACAAGCTGTTCTCTGTATCGCAGATGGAATCCCGTCCGGGTGCCATGTTCCTGATGGAACTGAACCAGAACGAAACCAACGGCGAACTGACCGTCAAGAACATGAGCCAGATCGACCAGTCCAGCGTTAACGGCGGTTGGGTTCACTGCGCGGCTTCTGTAACCCCATGGACCACCCACCTGGCTTCCGAAGAATACGAGCCAGATGCTCGTGAGCTGGTCACCGCAACCGACGCAGCGGCTGACAGCTACTCGGCTGGCATGCTGGATTACTACACCGTCGAGAACCAGTGGAACCCGTACTACTACGGCTGGAACATCGAAATCGAAGTGAACGAAGACAGCTCCACCGAACTGACCAAGCACTACGCCATGGCGCGTCTGGCGTTCGAACTGTCGTACGTGATGCCAGATTCCAAAACCGTTTACATGACCGACGATGGGACCAACGTGGGTCTGTACATGTTTGTGGCTGACGAAGCGGGCGACCTCAGCGCCGGTACCACCTATGTGGCCAAGTTCGACCAGCAGTCGGCAGAAGGTCTGGGTGAATTCAACCTGAGCTGGATCAGCCTGGGTCACGCCACTAACGACGACGTTAAAACCTACGTCGACAATGGCACCACCTTTGCTGATATCTTCGATGCGGTTGATCCGGTTGAAGGCGTTTGTGCCGATGGTTACACCTCCATCAGCGCCAATGGCGTTGGCCAGGAATGTCTGGCGGTGAAAGAGGGCATGGAAGTCGCGGCTTCCCGTCTGGAAACCCGTCGCTACGCAGCCATGCTGGGCGGTACCACCGAACTGCGTAAGGAAGAAGGTATCACCTTCGACGAGACTCGCGGCAAGCTGTATCTGGCCATTTCTGAAGTAGCCCGTGGCATGGAAGACTTTGCCAAGAACGGCTCCGCTTCCAACTCCTACGACCTGGGCGGCAACAACGACATCCGTCTGGCCAGCCACAATTCCTGTGGCGGTGTTTACCAGCTGGACGTGGCTGCTAATGCCGACATGGGTTCCGACTACGTTGCCAGCAACATGAGCGGTCTGATTGCCGGTCGCCCGGTCAGTGCAGACGACCCACAGGTTGACGGTTTTGAAGTCAGTGTTAACGCCTGTCACATCGACGGCATTGCCTCTCCGGACAACGTCACCTACATGTCTGGCTACGACTACCTGATCGTGGGTGAAGACACCGGCTCCGGCCACCAGAACGACGTGATCTGGGCTTACGACTTCGACTCTGAAGAGCTGACCCGTATCCAGACCACCCCGTACGGTTCTGAAACCACCTCTCCGTACTGGTACCCGAACATCAACGGCTGGTCCTACATGATGTCTGTGGTACAGCACCCTTACGGTGAATCCGATACCGACAAGGACACCGGCGCAGGCGAAGCACGTGCCTACACCGGCTACATCGGTCCTTTCCCTGGCATTGCTGCCGAGTAAGTCCGAAGGAAGCACGACCACCGGCAGTCTTTGCCGGTGGTTTTCCCTCATCGAATTACCCAGCTCAGACAGAGAAGAGTAGCCGGAATGACAACACACAAGACCCTTTGGACCGCAGTGGCGGCAGCGAGTCTGATCGCCTCTGCCCATCACAGCCTGGCGGCCACCAACATTGCCAGTACCGCCCCCACAGACACCGCTTCAGCGCACTCGGTGCCAGCAGTGGGCAGCTTTGCCGCAGACATCAGCGATAACACCTTTGCCTATATTCCACCGCAATGTTTCACCGACCCGGTGGATACAGACGGTTCGGTAAAGAACCCGTGCTACGCCTGTCACACCATGAGCAAAACCCCGAATTTCTTTAACGATATTGATGTTCAGCTGGCCTACGCCTTCCCGGAAAACGCCACCACCAACCGCTGGTTGAACATGTTCGCCGACCGCTCGGAGTTCATCGAAAAAACCTCCGATGCCTCGATGCTGAACTACGTTCGGGAAGACAACTACTTTGACGAAAAAGGCCGTATTCAACTGGCCGAGACCTTGGCCAAGCCGCCCCAGCAGTGGGACCGCAACAGCAATGGCCAATGGGATGGTTACACCCCGGATGTGTGGTTCAACTTCGACAGTGAAGGCTTCGACCGCACACCTGCAGGGGATTACAGCGGCTGGCGGGTGTTTGCCTATTACCCGTTCGAAGGCACCTTTTTCCCCACCAACGGCTCCACGGATGATGTGATGATCCGTTTGGCACCGGCGTTCCAGCAAACCGAAGAGGGCAAATTCGACCTGACCACCTACAAGGTGAACCTCGCCATCGTCGAAGCCATGGTGAAGGCAGAAAGCATTGCCATCAGCGCCGTCGACGAAAACCGCTTTGGGGTCGATCTCGACAAGGACGGCAAACTGGGTGAGGCCCGTCAGGTAACCTACGACTGGGCACCGCTGGAAAAACGCTTTATGAGCTACGTTGGCCTTGCTCGCCAGCAACTGCAACAAGGCGACGTTCACCTTGCCAAGGGCCTGTACCCGGAAGGCACTGAGTTTGTGCATTCGGTGCGTTACCTCGATGTCCAGGACGGCCAGGTCACCATGGCCAAACGCATGAAAGAACTGCGTTACAGCCAGAAGCAATCCTGGCGCAACTACTACAAGCTGCGTCAGATCGTGAACAAGGAAATCAAGGAGCGCCACGACTTCCCGGATCGTCAGAAAACCGTATTTGGCAATATGGAAGAAGGCATGGTGGCGCAGTACGGCTGGCGTTATCAGGGCTTTATTGAAGACGCCGAGGGCGCACTGCGACCTCAAAACTACGAAGAAACCCTGTTCTGCATGGGCTGTCACGGCAACATTGGCGCCCAGACCGACACCACCTTGTCGTTTGCCCGTAAGTTCGGTGCCGACAGCCACAAACAAGGCTGGTATCACTGGATGGAGAAAAGCCTGCAAGGGGTTGCCGACCCGAAACGGGAAGACGGCACTGGCCAATACGCCTACTACTTGCAGAACAACCCGACCGGCAACGAATACCGCACCAACATGGAGGTCTACAACAAGTTCTTCAATCAGGACGGTAGCCCCAAGGAAGCGGCGTTTGCCAAACTGGAAAACGACATCAGCTATTTGCTGATGCCAAGCCCGCAACGGGCCATGCAGTTGAACAAGGCCTACAAGGCGGTGGTTGAAGAGCAGAGCTTCAAGCTTGGCCGCGACGCCATTCTTGACCCACATAACAACGTTCACGACGCGGTTGAAATGGATCAGGAAACCGGTATCCAGCAGGATCTGACCCGCTATTAAACCCTCGCAGGAACAAACTCCCGGCGGCTGAGTGTTTTGGTTGCCGGGTTTAGAGAAGCCTGTTTTAAAACGCCGCCGGAAGCATTTCCGGCGGCGTTTTTGTTTTCAGGGGCAGAGGATGGCAGGAAGAAAACAGAAAAAGTAATTACATAACAATAACTTGCGTGATCGGATAAAAGTTCGCAGATGTAAAGTGGAACAGATCGTTGCATTAAAAACCCCAATTCAGCAATAAAGCGGGTTTAACTATCAAATGATAATAGTTGTCATCTTTTTGCAAGGTCGATGTCATTGAAGTGAACCGGAACTGTCATTTTTGCTGACTAGCGTGCCCTCGTTACCAAAAAAGAGGCGCCTCCGGGCACCCCACTAAAATCACGAGGGACTCCTATGAAACTGCTCCGCGCAAAGTTGTCGCTGGCCATCGCTCTGTCGATGTCGGCGGCCGCCCATGCCGCTGTTGTCAGCACCGACCAAAGCGAAAACGCCTGGTACGCTGACGCCCAAACCCGCCTGCAAGCCAAAATCAGCGCTGCCAACGCCGCCGCTGGCACATCGGCCAAAAACGTTATCCTGTTTGTTGGCGATGGCATGGGCATTTCCACGCTGACGGCTTCCCGTATTCTGCAAGGCCAGCGAGAGGGCAACCCGGGCGAGGAAGGCTATCTGTCGTTCGAGGAATTTCCGCACACCGCACTGGTAAAAACCTACAACGTCGATGCGCAAACGCCGGATTCCGCAGGCACCATGACGGCGATGATGTCCGGTCTGAAGACCGACGTGGGCGTGATTGGCGTGGACGAAGACATTGTTCGCAGCGACTGCTCAACCGTGGCCGGTAACGAAGTGGTCACCGCGCTGGAGCTGGCCGAAATCAAGGGCTTGTCGACTGGCGTGGTATCTACCGCCCGTATCACACACGCAACCCCGGCAGCGACCTATGCGCACGCCGCCGACCGCAACTGGGAAGATTATTCCGACATGCCGGAAGCCGCCCAGGGCACTTGCGAGGACATCGCCTCCCAGCTGGTGAATCTGGAAGCCAATCTGGAAGCTCGTTACGAAGGCGTTGACGTAGACGGCATTGAAGTCGCCTTTGGCGGCGGTCGTCGTCACTTCCTGCCAAAAGAAGCGGCCTACAACTCCGCCGATGCTGTCAGCACCATCGAAGGTGACCGCACCGACGGCCGCGACCTGACCGCTGAATGGCAAGCCCAATACCCGAACGGCAACTACATCATCGACCAGGCCGGTTTTGATGCGCTGGATACCGACAGTGCCGAACGTGTGTTAGGTCTGTTCAACGAATCCCACATGCAATACGAAGCTGACCGTGGCAACGACATTGCCGGTGAGCCATCGATTGCCGAGATGACCAGCAAAGCCATTGAGGTGCTGGACAACAACGACAAGGGTTTCTTCCTGATGGTGGAATCCGGCCGTATTGACCACGCCCACCACGCGGGCAACGCCGCCGGTGCTCTGAACGAAACCATCGCCTTTGCCGAAGCCGTGCAAGCCGCTGTTGATGCCACCGACCCAAGCGAAACCCTGATTCTGGTGACTGCTGACCACAGCCACGTATTCACCATTGCCGGTTATCCAAAGCGTGGTAACCCGATTCTGGGCAAAGTGGTTTCCGTGGGTTCTGAAGAAGCCGCCAGCGCTGCCGACGGCATGCCGTACACCACGGTTGGCTACATGAACGGTTTGGGCTACCAGGACCTGGGTGCAGAAACCAACTCCGACGCCATCTACAGCTACGACGCCAATGCCGGTCGTATGGATATCTCTGCGGTAGACACCACCACTGCCGGTTACCACCAGGAAGCACTGATTCCACTGGGCTCGGAAACCCATGCCGGTGAAGACATCACCCTGCACGCCAAAGGTCCGGGTAGCCAGCTGGCTCGCGGTGAAGTTGAGCAGAGCGTGGTATTCCACATCATCAGCCGTGCGCTGGGTCTGGTAAGCGAATAAGGAGATCGGAACAATGACATTCAACAAGCTTTTCCTGGCCGTAATGGCTGGCTCCGTGCTGATGACCGGTTGCGGCTCCGACGGTGATAACGGCACCGCAGGCAGCAATGGCACTGACGGTAGCAATGGCGCTGATGGCAGCAACAGCCTGATCGTGCAAACTGCGCTGGAGGCTGGCGACAGCAACTGCAGCAATGGCGGTGTGCAAATCGACTCTGGCCTCGACAGCAATGCCGATGGCGTCCTGTCTGACGCCGAAATCACCGCCACCCAATACGTCTGTAATGCTGGCCGTGGCGACCTGACCAACGGCGAATTGGCCACCACACTGACTAACGACTGGTACATTCAGTCGGCTGCCAAGCTGGATTCTACCGAAGCCGCGTTGGCCGCCATTCAGAACGCCCGCGGCGCTGCCAAAAACGTGATCCTGTTTGTCGGCGATGGCATGGGCATGTCGACCATCACAGCCTCGCGCATTCTGGAAGGTCAGAACCAAGGCGGCCTGGGTGAAGAAAACACCTTGAGCTTTGGTGCTTTCCCGTTCACCGGTTTGTCCAAAACCTACAACGTGGACGCCCAGACCCCTGACTCGGCGGGCACCATGACTGCCATGATGTCCGGTGTGAAAACCGATGTTGGCGTTATTGGTGTGGACGAAGACATTGTCCGTGGCGACTGTTCCACCGTTGCGGGTAACGAGTTGGTTACCGCATTGGAACTGGCCGAGCTGGCAGGCAAGTCGACCGGCATTATTTCCACCGCCCGTATTACCCACGCCACACCGGCAGCCACCTATGCCAAGTCGGCAGACCGCAACTGGGAAGACTATTCCGACCAGCCAGCGGATGCCCAGGGCGTGTGTGAAGACATCGCTTCCCAGCTGGTGAATTTTGAAGCCAACCTCGAAAGCCGCTTCAGCGGTTACGACGTTGATGGCATCGAAGTGGTCTTTGGCGGTGGCCGTCGTCACTTCCTGCGCAAGGACGCTGCCGACAACACCGTTGACGCCGTATCCAGCACCGAAGGTGACCGTACCGATGGTCGCAACCTGGTGAATGAATGGGCCACGGCCTACAGCAACGGTGTCGTGACCTTTGGTACTGAGGCAACCGCCGCTGCGGGCAATACCCCGGCGGGCACCGACTTTGATGCCATTGATACCGAAACCACCGAACGGGTGTTGGGTTTGTTCAACGAATCCCACATGCAGTACGAGGCCGACCGTGGCAACGACCTGCTGGGCGAGCCATCCCTGAGTGACATGACCAACAAGGCGATTGGCATTCTGGACAACAACGACGACGGCTTCTTCCTGATGGTGGAATCCGGTCGTATCGACCACGCTCACCATGCTGGCAACGCCTTTGGCGCCTTGAACGACACCATCGAGCTGTCTAACGCCGTTCAGGCCGCGGTTGACGCCACGGACGCCGAAGACACCCTGATCATCGTAACGGCTGACCACGGCCATGTGTTCACCATTGCCGGTTATCCAAAACGCGGTAACCCGATTCTGGGCAAAGTGGTTGCTGTGGGTTCTGACGAAGCATCCACAGCGTCCGACGGACTGCCGTACACCACCGTGGGTTACATGAACGGCATTGGCTTTATGGATCTGGGTGACGAGACCGACTCCGACCAGAGCTACTCCAATACCGGTACATCAGGCCGCGTGGACCTGACCGAGGTCGACACCACCGCGCCGGGTTTCCATCAGGAAGCTCTGGTTCCGCTCAGCTCTGAAACCCACTCCGGTGAAGACGTTGGCATCTACGCCAGCGGTCCGGGTGCTCACCTGGTGTCTGGCACCAACGAGCAAAGCATCATCTTCCACGTGATGGAACATGCTGCCGATCTGACCGGTCTGGCGGACGCCGTCGCCGCTGACTGATCGAGCCCCAACAGCGTTCTGCGTCGCCGCATGTTAAGGCTGCGCAGACCGCTGCGTTATGAGCTGTTTGCTGGCTGATGTTATGGCCATCGAGAATCTGGAGAACCACATGAACAACACTATCACCAAACGCCTGACCGCATTGATGGCACTGACGGCGGCGGCATCGTCTGGCTGGGCTGCCAGCGCTGAGCAGTGCGCGGCCAACGCCCAGGAACTGGGTGCCCGTTATCAGATCGTGACGGAAGTTCACCACGACGAACACGACGGAAGACACGTGCATGACGAGCAGCATGAGCACGATGTTATTTCACGCACCAATGTGCTGGAACTCTGGCGTCATCAGGGACTGGTCGCGCATGTACACCCGCAGGATCAGGTGGCTGAAATCTGGAACCGCGTCAGTGACGGTCGGGTGCGTCCAATTCGATACTTCGACAACGATCAGCGGGCCATTGAATACGCGCCGGAAGACGTGAACCGTGGCAAAGGCGATCACGACTGGCAAGGCAAAAACCAGCTGTTCACCGATGCCTACCTGGCCAATCTGACGCTTGTTAGTGAGCAGGGCAGTGGTTGCGAACGCACCATCACCTACCAGCAGAACGACGCTTCAGGCTCAACCACGCTGGTGTGGATGCCTGCGATGAACCTGCCAAAATCTTTCGAAAACCAGTCCGGCCAACGCACCACGCGCTGGCAGCTGACCTCGATGCAGCACGATCATGCTGATATCGAACAGGTGTTTGATGTTCGTGAGGGGTATTTGTCGACGGATTACGCCGACATTGGCGATAACGAAACCGACCCGTTTTTCCGCAAGCTGATCAACCTCGGCTTTGTGAGCCACGGATCATCCGGTTTCTACAACGCCGAAGGTGAAGACATTGGCGGCGGCCACGGCCACCACCATTAAGGTTGTGCCGCAAGTAACGGCGGTAAAAGCGATATAAAGCGAAAGCACAGCGCGGTCGGCCGCCGCGGCTGTGCTTATCAGAGTCCTTGTTAGCGCGTTTATTCAGGCGCTGATTCGGCCGCTGCTTCAATCCGATAGCACGGCACGTAGTTGCCGGTGATCTTCATCCGACCATGGGCAACCATGCTGCTCAACAGCTGATCCATTTCCTGCATGATTTGCGGGTCACCGTTCAGCAGGTAAGGCCCTTTCTGTTTCACCCGTTCAATCCCCTCAGCCTTGACGTTACCGGCGACAATGCCGGAAAACGCCCGGCGCAGGTCCGCGGCCAGTTCGTGCTTGGGTGCAGACAATGACAGGTTCAGCGCCGCCATGGACTCATGGGTAGGGTCGAACGGCTGCTGGAAATCAGCGTCGATGTGCAACGACCAGTTGTAGAAGTAGGCATCGTCACCCTGCTGGCGATGGGCTTTAACGCGGGCCACACCGGCTTTCATGGTTTTGGCGACCCGAGCCGGATCATCAATGATGAGCTCATAACGGCGACAGGCGTCGTTGCCAAGCGTCATGCCAATAAAGCGGTCGATGGCGCGCAGGTAATCTTCGGTTTCCTTCGGGCCGGTAATCACCACCGGGTACGGAATGTCCTGGTTGTCCGGGTGGGACAGAATGCCGAGCAGGTACAGCAGCTCTTCGGCAGTGCCCGGGCCACCCGGGAAAATCACAATGCCGTGGGCCATGCGCACGAAGGCTTCCAGACGTTTTTCAATATCGGGCAGGATCACCAGCTCGTTAACGATCGGGTTGGGGGCTTCGGTGGCAATGATGCCGGGCTCGGTAATACCCACATAACGGCCGTCCTGTTTGTGCTGCTTGGCATGGCCAATCATGGCGCCTTTCATTGGGCCTTTCATCGCGCCCGGGCCGCAACCGGTGCCAACGTCCAGACCGCGCAAGCCCAGTTGGTAACCAACTTCCTTGGTGTATTCGTATTCGTTGCGGGGAATCGAGTGACCACCCCAGCACACCACCAGATTGGGCAGTCGTTCAGGTTTCAGCACATCGGCATTGCGCAGCAAATGGAAAATGGCGTTGGTAATGTCGTCGCTGTTGTCCAGATTGAAGCGGTGCGCCTTGATGATGGAGTCGCGGGCGTAGAGCACATCGCGCAGCACCGAGAACAGCTGCTCGCGCACTCCGCGAATGATTTCGTCGTCGACAAACGCGCTGGCAGGTGGGTTGACCAGTTTCAGTACCAGGCCGCGATCTTCCTGTTCAAACTGAACATCAAACTGCTGGTATTCCTTTTCAATTTCAACATAGCTGTCTTGCATGCTGCCGGCGCTCAGCACCGCATAGCAGCAACGGCGTACCAGATCGTGGGCTTCGCTGCTGACATCACGCAGTTGCTGAATTTCGTAGCGGGACAGTACCCGCATGTGGGTTTTCGGGTGAATCAGTTCGTATTGCTTCATAAAACATCCTCTCTGTTGCAGCCGTCAGGCCCTGTCCATGTCCGTCGGACGATGTAAAACCCGCAATTCCATACCAAGTGCTGACATGGCCGGGCGATGACGGTGTTACGTGAACCGCACTCCAATGCTTTCAGTTTAGTGGACCCTTGGAGGGATCACACGATCAATGTAACGGGTGTAAGAGCGGTTTGTCTCTTTGACGTCAGGTTGTCAGATCAAGTTCGATTTGTCCGGCAACCGCACGCAGTAAATCGGATCGGCAAATAATGCCAGCCAGTTGTTCGTCGTGAACGACGGGCAAACAGCCCCAGCCATGTTCAACCATCAGTTCAATCACCCCACTCAGCGGTGTGTCCGGTTCCACACAATAGACCGGGCGACTGGCCAGTGGCAGCACCGGAGTTTGCTCAAGCTCTGCAGCCGTCAGGCTAACGGCGCTGTCGAGCAAATCTCGCATGGACAACAACGCCTGAATCCGCTGATCACTCAGCAGTGGCAGGTAACGGAATCGGTGCTGGCTGAACAGCTGCCAGGCTTGCAGAAGTGTGGCGTCTACCGCCAGTGATACCACGCCGCTGGTCATGATGTCGGCGGCGGTGAGTGTCATCGGTTTGGGCAGGGCATCTTCAACATGCTGGTATTGCTCGATGCCAGCGTTATGGCCCGGGGATGGTTGGGAAACAGAGCGGGGCAGGTGGTCCTGTGGCTGCTCGGTTTGTGACGTGTGGGCCTGTGAAGCGTGGGTCTGTAGATCGTGGGCCTGATCATCTGGCAACGAAAATTCAGCGTGTTCTCCCAACGCGCCCGTATGACTGGCGGCCTGCGCCCGGCTGATGCGACGTCTGGGGCTGTGCTCGGGTGTCGCAATCCGCTGCCCCATATCAAAAACGATCAAACTCATCTGAGTCACCCTGCATCTCTGATTTGCCAACTGCTGTTATGCCACAGGCGTTGCATCTGCGGAACAATCTGCTGATGTGGCGGCCGTGCCCGGCAGGCTTCATATGGTGGTTTTTGTACTACCCTGTGTAATGGCGTGTGAAGGAAATCACAGTTCTCTGGACAGAAAATCAACGTGTGTCGAGCAGGCCGATGTTTTGTTAACAAAATGTAACAAAAGCAGCGCAGTAATCGGTGGGTTTCATACTTTCAGGGGATTAGGATGCAACCTTATGCAGATTATATTTCTTTCAATGCTGCGAATATGGACGCTTCAAACCTATTAACAGCAAAAATAACAACAAACAGACAGGTAGCATTATGGTGAACAAGAAGATTCTTGGACTGGCAATTGCGGCTGCCAGCCTGGGACTGGCTGGTTGTAATATCAGCAGCACCAGCGGTAACAGTGACGTAAACCAAGCCCCGATTGACACTGGTGCAGCAGACGCAACGCCAAGTCAGGTCGCTTCCATTTTCTCCGCTGGTAACAGCGACGTTCCCGTTAACAGCGACCTGTTGTTTGCTCAAGCGTCGGCAACCGACGGTACGGCTGAAACAGACGACACCACGCCGCCTGTCACCACCGCCATCAGCAAGTTGACGGGTTTCTCTACTACGGCTTCTTTCTACTTGCCGTTTAACGGTGCCCTGGACGCGGATTCTGTGGTGGCTGGTCAGACGGTTTTCCTGATCGAGCTGAAAAGCAATGAAGACGACAGCAGCATCGACTCGCTTGACGTCAGCACCATTGTTGCCGCCAACCCGACCAACCCGTTTGCAGAAGGCGCCGATCAGCTGACCGCAGCAGACTACGCTGCCAGTTATGTTGAGCTGGAAGACGGTTCTCACGCCATTCAGGTGACGCCACTAAAGCCGCTGGATGAAAAAACCAAGTACATCGTTGCGGTAACCAGTGGTGTGACCGATACCGCTGGTGTTTCTGTTGCGCCTTCGGCGGAATACGATTTGTTGGCCGGTGATCTGGAATTGCCTTCCGATGCTCTGGCACCGGTGCGTACCGCTATTCAGGCCTGGGAAGGTCTGGCAGGTGCTTTCCTGACCGCCGCCAGTGGTGGTGCTCTGAGCCAAGACAACGTGATCTTCACTCAGGCCTTTACCACAGACGGCAGCCTGGGGTCGCTGAAGTCTTACGCGGCCCCGGCATTGTTTGTGGCGGATAATCTGTCATTGGCTGCAGCGGAAGCTCTGACCGATCAATTTGCCGGCGGTCAGCTCGAAGACATTGTGGCTCGTTCAGTTGCTGTCCGGGGTGCGGGCGGAGATCCAACCAATCCAGCGCAGCTTGCAGCCGTGGACGATACCACCATTGCCTATGTGAAATCGCTGGACGCTTATCCCGGCTACGTATACGGAGCCATTGCTTCTGCCGATATCGGCAGTTTGTTGGGTTCTGATGCAGAAATTTCGTTGGAGGACCTCAGCTATGCGCCGGCTCCTCGCGATGTCGGCCTGGTTGATGGTGCAACGGTTGATGGTGTGATCTATCAGGCGTTGGGTGCGACTACCGGGGCTTCTCCAGCCACGCTGGGTACGGGCACCAGTACCACAACCCGTTATTACCAAGGCAAGATTGCGCTGCCAAACTTCCTCGACTTGCCTGAGTTGACCACCGAATACACCGCCACTGGTATTTCTGCGGCAATGGCGGCGGATGCCGATTGGTCAGCCAATGCCAATGTCGGCGCTGTGCTGGACTCTGCTTTGGGTAACGCAGCAGGCACCACGCCACCGACGGACGCCGATGGCTCTACCAACGTCACCTGGCGTTATCCGTTCCCGGCCGCTTCTGAAGAAAGCAGCGGCATGAACCAGGCACCACTGTTGGTGACGGTGCCGGATAGCACAGCGTGTGGTGGCGCTACCGAAGTGCCAGTGGTGATCTACGTTCACGGCATTACAGGCAGCCGCGCTAACAGCGTTGCGTATTCTGCCGCGTTGGCAGACCAGTGTGTGGCCACGGTCGCCATTGACTTGCCGGTTCACGGTATTGCGCCGATCACGTCAGATTCCAACGGTAACACAGTCGATAACAGCACCATCCGTTTCAGCATGGATGCCAGTCAGGCTTCCTACACCGGCTCTCCATGGGCGGCAGCGATTGCGCTTTCCGGCGGTGCTTCTGCGGCCACCGGTGCGGCCGAGCGCCACGGCAACATCTGGCAGGACAGCAACGGTATCCGTTGGGAAATGGACTTTGATGGCACGGTTGAAACGGAAGGTACGGACGGTGACGTTGCCGCTGGCACGTCGGGTTCTACCTTTATTAACCTGTCCAACTTTACCCGTACGCGCGACAACGTGCGTCAGGCCGTGGCTGATCTGCTGAATGTGAACGCCAGCCTTGGCAACATCAGCGATGCGGTTGCAGCCCAGCCTACCGGCGTTGGCTTCGATCTGGATCGCGTTTACCTGGCGGGTCACTCCCTGGGTGCGATTGTCGCAACGACTTATGCTGCGGTGAACAACGACGCTGCTGTTTTGGCGGCCAACGACAACCTGTCTGAATTGCAGGGTGTGATTCTGGCCAACGGTGGTGCCCACCTGACCAAGCTGCTGGATAACTCACCGGCCTTTGGTCCGACCATTTCCGGCGCGTTGGCCGCATCCGGTATTGCCGTAGGTACGTCCAACTACGAAAAATACATGTATGTCTTCCAGTCTGCGGTGGATGTGATCGACCCGGCCAACGCGGCAGCAACATTGGCGGCCACCGATACTCCAGTGCTGCTGTTCAACATGGTGGGTGGTAATGCACTGCCAACGGATGCATCCGGTATTTCCCTGCCAGATGGCTTCAAACTGGCTGGCATGTTCCCGGCGGATCATACGGTGCCGAACTTCGACTACTTCTACGACAATGACACCAACCCTTATGCGGCCTATGCACCTGCTTTGGGTCTGACCAGTGGTCTGGCAGGCTACCGTGCGCCGATGGCGGGTACCGATGGTCTGGCCGCGTTGCTGGGTCTGGAAACCGTTGATGCCTCGACAGACACCACCAGCTTGTCGACGCCGCTGCGTGCCCAAACCCGCTTTGCCACTGGCACTCATGCAACCTTTGCCAACGCGGACAGCCTGACGGCCTTTGCCGAAATGGTTACCGAGTCGGTTCTGATGATTAACGGTGCCTTTGGTACGGTTAATACTTCAGTACTTGAATCCAACTAAGCCTTTGCGGAGAAGAACAATATGAAAAGCAAAGCGATGAATATCGTCTTCAAAAAAGCCCCGCTGGCGTTGGCTGTAACGGCGGTGACCATGGCATCCGCTAACGCCCTGGAATTTGAACTGGCCGGTGCCGATGTGCGCATCGACAACACCATCAGTGCGGGTGTTGGCTGGCGTACCCAAGACCCGGGTGCTTACCAGATCATGCCTGCCAACGGCACGGCGACGGGTAACGGCGGCTCCGGCTCCTCGTACAACTACGATGATGGAACCCTGAACTACAACAAGGGCGACATGTACACCCGCACCATCAAGTGGAGCGGTGACCTCGACATCAGTTACGAAAACTACGGCGGTTTCTTCCGTGCCCGTGCTTTCTATGACGATGCCATCATGAACGGCGATCCGCAGTTCAAGGAATACAGTGACGAGACCAAAGACGCTGCGGGCAGCGGTTGGGATTTGCTGGACGCCTACGTCTGGGCCGATTTCGAAATTGGTTACACCCCGGTGCTGGTACGTGCCGGTCGTCAGGTTCTGAGCTGGGGTGAAAGCACCTTTATTCAGGGCGGTGTGAACAGCATTAACCCGGTTGATGCTTCGGCATTCCGTAAGCCGGGTGCCGAGCTGAAAGAAGCACTGCTGCCGGTCAACATGCTGTACACCTCCGTAGGCCTGACGCCAGATCTGTCGTTTGAAGCCTTCTATCAACTGCAGTGGGAAAAGACCCGTACCGACGCTTGCGGAACCTTCTTCTCTACCGCTGACTTTGTTGCCGACGGCTGTGGCCCGGTAATCCTGGCCGGTGTTGCTGACGAGCGTGACATCATTGAATTCCGTGATAACGAAATTGCCAATGGTGTTGCCATGACCGACCGGGTTGCTCCGGTTGCCGAACGCATGAAAGACGATACACCGGATAACCAGGGCCAGTACGGTCTGGCCTTCCGCTGGTATTCCGAAGCACTGGGTGACACCGAATTCGGTGCCTACTACATGAACATTCACAGCCGTCTGCCGTACATCAACGGTGTGGTGGTGAATTACGAAGAACATGCGGCTTACAACGCCAATGCGACCTATCAGAGCAAATACCCGATGTATCAGATTTCCTATCCGGAAGATCTGAAGATCATGGGGCTGAGCTTTGCCACGGCAACCGAAAGCGGTGCATCGGTTTCCGGTGAACTGAGCTACAAGCCGGATATGCCGTTGCAGTGGAACGCGTTCGAGCTGCTGCTGGCAGGTAACGCGGCGCCATACAGCCGTATGTACCAGCGTCGTCTGGAAGAAGTGGGTGGCGATCCAACTGCACTGAGCGGTGAGCTGGCCAAAGGCTACGATGAGTACGATATGTGGCAGTTCCAGACCACTTACATCACCATCTTCGACCGCGTGTTCGGTGCAGACCGTATGGCGCTGGTGGGTGAGGCCGGTGTGGCTTACATTCCAGACCTGCCATCCACCGACGACGCCCGTTATGGCCGTTCCGGTGCCTGGGGTATCGGTAACAACGACGGCGTGTTCGGCGACACCAACTACTGTACTGCGGATACCACACCAACCGGTGCTGATAATTCCGGCCAAAACGCCCATTTGGCGAACTGTACCGACGATGGTTATGTCACAAAGTGGTCCGGTGGTATTCGCCTGCGTGCGGCACTGGATTACAACAACGCCTTTGCAGGGGTGAACATCACACCGATTCTGTCACTGGCCTACGACAAGGGTAATGGTCCTGAGCCGGGCGCTCAGTTCATTAACAACCGTCTGACCACCGGCGGTACCTTGCGCTTTGTATACATGAACCAGACGTCCATCGACCTGAGCTACACCAACTATACTGGTGGCGAATACAACCAGATGAAAGATCGCGACAATATCACCCTGTCTGCGAAGTACTCTTTCTGATTGGCTCAGGCGACCTAGTGAGGATATAAGAATGTTGAAAACATCGATTCGAACCCTGAGTGGCGCCTTGCTGCTGTCCCTGATGGGGACCGCAGCGCATGCAGCCGTATCGACCGCTGAAGCTGCCAAGCTGGGCGGTGAATTGACCCCGGTGGGCGCGCAGAAAGCCGCTGCTGGCGATATTCCGGCCTGGAACGGTGGTCTGCAAACCCCGCCAGCAGGCTATAAAGAAGGCGGCAAGCTGGTGGACCCGTTTGCCGACGAAACACCGCTGTTTGTGATCACTGCTGAAAACTACATGCAGTACGCCGACAAGCTGTCCGAAGGCCAAAAGGCGATGTTCAAGAAGTACCCGGATACCTACCGTATGCCGGTGTACCCAACCCATCGTACTGCGGCGTACCCGCAGGCCATCTACGATGCCAGCATTGAAAACGCCAGCAAAACCGAGCTGGTAGACGGCGGTAACGGCCTCAAGAACTACGTGATGGGCACGCCATTCCCGATTCCACAAAATGGTCTCGAAGCCATCTGGAACCATATCGTTCGTTACCGTGGTGGTAGCGTTGAGCGTACTGTGGGTCAGGTAACACCGCAGGCCAACGGCGACTACACGCTGGTGCAGTTCGGTGAGGAATTTACCTTCCGTGAAGAACTGACCGACTACGAGCCGGGCAAAGACGACAACGTGCTGTTCTACTTCAAGCAGGATGTACTGTCGCCAGCGCGTCTGGCCGGTAACGTACTGCTGGTGCACGAAACCCTGGATCAGGTGAAAGAACCGCGTAAGGCGTGGATCTACAACGCCGGCTCTCGTAAGGTTCGTCGCGCACCGACCATTGCCTACGATTCTCCGGGAACGGCCTCCGACGGTATGCGTACCTCGGATAACTTCGACCTCTACAACGGTGCACCTGATCGCTACGACTGGAAACTGGTGGGCAAGCAGGAAATGTACATTCCGTACAACGCCTACAAGCTGGAATCCGGCGACCTGAAGTACGATGACATCGTCAAGGCAGGTCACATCAATCAGGATCATGCCCGCTATGAACTGCACCGGGTATGGAAAGTGGAAGCCACTCTGAAAGACGGCAACCGCCATATTTACGCCAAGCGTACCTTCTACCTGGATGAAGATACCTGGCAAGCCGGCATCATCGACCATTACGACGGTCGTGGTGTGTTGTGGCGTGTGGCTGAAGGTCACGAGGTGAGCTACTACCAGGCCAACGTGCCGTGGACCGGTCTTGAAGTGCTGTACGATCTGACCTCTGGTCGTTACCTGGCGCTGGGTCTGGATAACGAGGAAGACGGTACCTACAAGTTTGGTATCGAGCGTTCTTCCCGTGACTACACCACCTCGGCATTGCGTCGCTCAGGTCGTCGTTAACAGGCGTTGTCTAAAACGCCGTTGAAAGTCGACGTTAAACGTCGACTTTCAGACACAAAAAAACCGGCTAACTTGCCGGTTTTTTTGTGTCCGGATTTTGCACCTTGCAGGGCTGTCGAATAAGACGGGCCAGCAAGACGTCAGCCAGGAATAGGCTTGGCTGGCTGTTACAGGTGGACCAGCAAGCTCGCCAGATACTGGTTGGAAGCATCCTTGTTAACAAACTCCCCACGCACTTCCAGACGGTCGCTGATGTCGTAGCCAACACCAAAGCCGGTCAGCAGGCCATCGTCATCACCAAAGTCGAGGCCGACGCGGCCAATCAGTGACAGGTTGGGATCGACTTCCGGCAGTTCTTTTTCACCCACCATGGCGACCCAGACACCGGTGATGTCTTCGTTGGTGTTGTCGAAGTCATCGGTTTGGCTGAAGCCCAGCTCCACCTTGGTCGACAGACCACCGGAATACTGCCCCAGCTGGTAGCCACCAAAACCCTGAATACCCGTTGCATCAATGCTGTCGCCGCCATCAAACGGGGAGTCGATGGTGTTGTAGCTGAAGCTGCCGCCCAGATACAAACGGTCGGTGTGGTCATCGGCCAGGGCGGTAGCAGATGCCGCTGTCATGGCGGCGGCGATCAGGGTCTTATTCAACGTGGATGCCATAAATGACGAGTCCTGTATTACTGAATGTCCTTATGTGTCAGCCAAACAGGGCCAAAGGTTCCTCATAAAGTGCCGCAACCTGTTCACGCAGGGTCAGCAAATGCTCTGACCAGAAGCGGTGTCCTTCAAACCACGGGAAGGCAATCGGGAAGGCCGGGTCGTCCCAACGCTGGCTCAACCAGGCCGCGTATTTCATTACCCGCAAGGTGCGCAGGGCTTCGACCAGACGCAGCTCGTGGTAGGGGAATGGACGGAACATTTCATAGCCCTGACGAATGGCCTCCAGCTGTTCCAGTTGCTCTTCGCGAGAGCCGCTCAGTAGCATCCAGATGTCTTGCATCGCAGGCCCTTGCAGGCAGTCGTCGAAGTCGACCAGCCACAGTTGCTCGTCGCGCAGCAGCAGGTTGCCGGTGTGCAAATCGCCGTGCAGGCGAATGGAGCGGAAATCGCAGCCATCAAACTGCTGTTGCACCAGCGTTTGCAGTTGTGGCCAGAGGCTTTCGTACACCGCGCGGTAGTCTTCCGGCATCATGCCGGAGTTCAGCACGGTTTCCGCAGCCCAACGAATATCGTCAGCTCCGGCAATGCGAGGGCGATGCTGAAACTCCTGCCAGCCACCGACCTGATGAATACGCGCCAGCCAGCGGCCCAGTAGCTCCAGATCTTGTTTGGATGACAGTTCCGGCGCATGGCCACCACGGCGGGGAAACAGGGTGAACATAAATTCCTTGTGATCAAACAGGCTGCGCTCGTCGAACGTCAGCGGTGCGACCACGGGAATGTCCTCTTGCTGCAACTCCAGCATGAACTGATGCTCTTCCAGAATGCTCTCGCGCGACCAACGGCCGGGGCGGTAAAACTTCGCAATCACCGGGTTATCGTCTTCGATGCCGACCTGGTACACCCTATTTTCGTAACTGTTGAGGGGAAATACGCGAGCGTCGGTGTAGAGGCCCAATGCCTCCACGGCGTCCATAACGTCTTCCTGGGACAATCGGGAATAAGGGTGGCTATCTGTGGTCATGAGGTTCTCCGCAATAATGGCCGGATTATGCCTGACAAGCACGCGGCTGGCTTGCTTTGATCATTCCCGGCGTGTGCGCACAAACCAACCGGGAGGTGGGGTTCGGGCCAGCGTCCAGACGCCGACAATGGCAGCGCCCTGTTGCTTCAGCAGTTGCGCCAGCCCATCGGCCGTGGCACCGGTGGTCATCACATCGTCGACGATCATGACATGCTGGCCTGCCAGGGGCTGGCTGCTGGCGGATTCGACGTTGGTCAGGCGGTAACTGCTGCGGATGTTGCCGAGTCGTTCGACGCGATTCAGGCCTCGTTGGCCATGGCCAGGGAGTCGTTCCAAACGCTGCTTGTCGACGGTCAGTTGGTGAACCCGGGCGAGCTCGTCGGCCAGCACTCCGGCCGGGTCAAAGCCACGCTGCCAGCGACGCCAGCGGTTGGAAGGCACCGGAATCAGGCGATCAACAGCCCTTAACTGTGCTGGTGGGTAACGGGCCATCCAGCGTGCCAGCTTTAGCATCCATTGGCTGTTGTGCTTGTCCTTGGCTTGCTGAACCCAGTGCATGACGGGACCGGCGTAGAGCGCGGTGTGATGGCTGTAATCAAACGCAGGAGACTGTTGTTGGCAGGGACGGCAGCGCCAGAAGCCGTTCAATGGTGTCGCTTGTTGCAGGTTGATTTCGCCGCACTGGCTGCAGCTGGATTGCGCTGCCGGTGCGGCTTGCAACAACCAGCGTTCGCAGTCGTTGCAGATAAATCCGGCACAGCCTTGCAGCGACGATAAACAGATTTCGCACAGTGCGAAGGCATTCAAACTCGGTGGGTTACTACCGCCGCTGCTGTTGGCAGCCGGATTCAACTGGCCGTTGGACTGAAAAACGGTCGCTCGTGTTTGTTGCCAGCGCTGTCTGACGCTGTTTAAAAAACTTGAGGGGGCCATAAGTACATCCTTGTACAAATCTGACTGACTATCTGAACTCAGCTTACATTTTGTACAGGGCTGTTACCAAACTCTGTGGTTGTTTTTTGAACAAAGCGTAGTGTTGATTCAGAACACATGCATTTATTCACCCGTTCAACACAGGAGCACGCCATGAATATTGGTTCTACCAGCGGCTCGGTAATGACCAACGGCTATTCCCAGGCCAGCCAGGCATTTGGCCAGGCCGACAACAAGCTGACGGTCGCCGCGCAACAAGTGGCAGATTCGACGACGCAGAGGCCCGTTGACGAAACCTCATCCATTTCCGAAGCGGTTGTGGACATGCAAGAGGGAAAGCAACTGGTGGGCGCAGCCGGGAAGCTAATCGAAGCTCAGAATACTCAGCTGGGCAGTTTGCTGGATACCCAAGCCTGACGTCTCCTGACGAGACGACCGACTCCGCCCGGGATCAAGAATCCCTGCAGAAAATGCTGGAGGAGCTCCAGCAACAACAACGTGTGGATCAGTATCGCCAACAGCGCGAAGATGAACTGAGGGAAGCGGCCGACCTGTCGTCGGCTTCCTTAAGCAGTTCCTCTGGCGCTGCCTTCGCGGCTGAATCCGGCACGGCAACTCTGCTGCCTGCAAATACCACTTCCGGTATTGCGGGTGCAGGTGCTGACGCGTTGTCATCACCTTCGGTGGTTGGTCTTGGCTCGGCCAGCATGAATTTAGATGCTGACATAGACATGGACACCGACACACAGTCCGCGGCTCCCGAGCTGCCCTTGAGCCAAATGGAACAAGCGGCAATGGACGGTCGGGTTTTTATCGTTGATGCGGCCGAAGCCTTTGGACTGAACAGCGATGCTGCGAATGACGCCGCCAATGATGCTATCGCCGAGGCCCGTTCAAGTGACGAAGGCCAATCTGATTCCAGAGCGGAACAAGAACGAGCAGAGCAACAAGACAAACCAACCGCAGCTGAACGCTTTGCCGAAACCAACGCCCGGCTGCGTCAGGCCACCGAAACCCTGTTGCAGGTAAGCCAGCTGGGCGGCCCTGTGAACATCGAAGCCTTGCTCGACGAACACGTGTAAGACACATCTGCCACTGTCATCGTCCCTGATGATCCTCTGAAGCATCCCGACACAATTTTGCTACGCAATATTTCTCGCCGCCGCGTGCCCGGGTGGATATTCTGATTCAAACACTTGTCTGACTTTCGCACAGCAAACGCTTGACTTCGCCATGAAGCGAACGTATGTTTCAAACACTTGTTTGAAATTATCAAATGGTTAAGATGGTCTTCTGCTAACGACCATCAGATATAAAAACAAACAGCTACACTGATAACTGAATTTGAGTCGGAACTCCCAAACCGGCCAAACAACGAGTAAGGCGACGAGGTAAACGAGATGCCAGATTACAAAGCTCCCCTGCGTGAAATTAAATTCGTAATGGATGAACTGCTGGATATGCCGTCGCACTACGCCAGCATTCCAGCCTATGCGGAAACCGCAACGCCGGAAATGGTTGATGCCATCATTGCTGAAGGTGCCCGTTTTTGTGAGCAGGAGTTGGCGCCACTGAACCGTGTTGGCGACACCGAAGGTTGTGTGCGTAATGAAGAAGACGGCTCGGTGAAAACCCCGACAGGCTTCAAGGAAGCCTACGCCAAATTCGTTGAAGGCGGTTGGCCTTCGCTGGCCCACGAAGAAGAGTGGGGCGGTCAGGGCCTGCCGGAGTCCCTCGGTATTGTTATTTCCGAAATGGTTGGTTCTTCCAACTGGTCATGGGGCATGTACCCGGGTCTGTCTCACGGTGCGATGAACACCATCGACCTGCACGGCACCCAGGAACAGAAAGAAACCTACCTGACCAAACTGGTATCCGGTGAGTGGACCGGCACCATGTGTCTGACCGAGCCGCACTGTGGCTCCGACCTGGGTATTCTGAAAACCAAGGCTGAGCCAAACGCCGACGGCAGCTACAGCATTACCGGTACCAAAATCTTTATTTCCGCGGGTGAACACGACATGGCCGAGAACATCGTCCATATCGTACTGGCGCGTCTGCCGGGTGCTCCGGAAGGCACCAAGGGTATTTCCCTGTTCATCGTACCAAAGCAGCTGCCAAACGAAGATGGCACGCCGGGCGACCGTAACGCCGTGAGCTGTGGCTCGCTGGAACACAAGATGGGTATCCACGGTAACGCCACCTGTGTGATGAACTTCGACGGTGCCAAAGGCTGGCTGATTGGCCCTGAGAACAAGGGTCTGAACTGCATGTTCACCTTTATGAACACCGCTCGTATCGGTACAGCACTGCAAGGTTCCTCTGCGATGGAAGCTTCCTTCCAGGGCGCACTGGCTTACGCCAAAGAACGTCTGGCCATGCGTTCCCTGACTGGTCCGAAAGCACCGGAAAAAGCCGCTGACCCGATCATCGTTCACCCGGACGTACGTCGTATGCTGCTGACCCAGAAAGCGCTGAACGAGGCCAGCCGTGCGCTGGTGTACTTCGCTTCCCAGCAGAACGACATCGTCAAGAAAGCAGAAACCGAAGACGAGCGTAAAGAAGCTGAAGAACTGCTGAGCTTCCTGACGCCAATTGCCAAAGCCTTCCTGACCGAAGCGGGCTGCGAAGCCACCAACCTGGGTATGCAGGTATACGGCGGTCACGGCTTTATTGCCGAGTGGGGTATGGAACAGCTGGTGCGTGATACTCGTATCGCCACCATCTACGAAGGCACCACCGGTATTCAGGCCCTTGACCTGTTGGGTCGTAAGGTGCTGATGACCCAGGGCGCCAGCCTGCGTCGTTTCACCAAGATCGTTCACAAGTTCTGCAAAGCAGGTGGTTCCAGCAAGCAGGTGACCAAGCTGCAAAAAGCACTGGCAGAAGTGAACAAAGAGTGGGGCGACCTGACCATGAAAATTGGTATGGGCGCGATGAAAAACCGCGACGAAGTGGGTGCCGCTGCAGTGGATTACCTGATGTACTCCGGTTACATCGTACTGGGTTACTTCTGGGCACGTATGGCCGAAGTCGCGCAGCAGAAACTGGATGCGGGTACCACGGAAGAAGCCTACTACAAGGCCAAGCTGCAAACGGCTCAGTTCTACTTCGACCGTATCCTGCCGCGCACCAAGGCCCATGCGGTTGCCATGACCGCCGGCTCTGCCAGCCTGATGTCCCTGCAAGAAGACGACTTTGCTTTCCTGTAAGCAGGTCTTCCTGTAAGGCATCGCAGCTTTTATTTATGTGCTACATCAAAGCCGCTCACCCGAGCGGCTTTTTTGTGGCTGCCTGTCCGAGTGACTCATGCTAAACAGATACTTGCTACGGCGTCCGATGGCAGCCGCTTCGCGTCTTTATCGAACCTACAAAACTCCACCGTTACGTAGGTCGGATAAGCTTGCGCCATCCGACAAAACCATTGCAACGAGGCCCATCCGATGGCAGCCGCTGCGCGTCTTCATAGGACCTACAATACTCAACCGTTATGCATGTCGGATAAGCTTGCGCCATCCGACAAAACGGCTGGGCACAAAAAAGCCAGCGCAAGGCTGGCTTTCAAGTTGGTGAGTTAACGCGCCTGTTCAGGCGGTGTGGGCGGTTGGCCCGGAGCGGCGCTTGCTGTCGACGCGACGCTCGTGGATTTTGCGAATCTTGCGCTGGGCCTTGTCGAAGGCATTGCGCACGGCAAAATACATATCCTCATGCTCTGGGCTGTCGTGACTGTCGTGGGTAATTGCCACGGTCTCGCCGGGTAAACCGACTTCCAGAGATACATGCGCCAATCGGCCTTTGTAACTGTGGTTGTGTGGCATGGCGACGACGGCGCGAATGCCGGTGATGTCGTCATAGGTGGAGGTGAGTTTGTCGGCTTTTTCGCGAATGGTGTTCTCAATCGCATCTGAATGTTCGATGTCACGAAAACTGATTGCCAGACCTTTCATAAACGCTCCTTAGTAACAAGCATAAGGCGATGCCGGATATTCGGCGGTGGGTGACGGCGTGTTGACCTGTCGCCCGCGGTTTATTTGCTGGCATACGAATGGCCGGGCCTTGTTGACGATGGCCTCAGTCTTTACCGCATGCCCTGTTCGGATTGCGTCCTCCTCTTTGGTAGCCAAAGTTGTAGAGTGTAAAAACCTTAAAAATCATAGGCTTGATAGCTAAATTCTGTTTTTGCCAAAGCCTGATTTTGTGATCATTCGGAAGTCGGTTTGTTCCGTGACTTCACCTTCAGATTACATCAAGTTGTCATCACGTCAATCGTCTGGTTGTCATATTTGTGTGAATAAACGAGCCAAATTGATGTGGGTTTGTGGCTCAGCCAAATGAAATGTGGCTTTGTTCATAAGTCTGTTGACTAGAGTGTTTCAAGCTACGGCGCGGGTTGGATGCGTGTTAGTCTGGCGGTTCATTGACAGGAATTCAGGTCATGCAGGTATATCCAGTCAAGGTCGTTTTTTTTGATCTCGACGACTCTTTGATCAACAAGGATGCTAACAGCCTCTGGATCAAGTGGCGGGTTCGCCGCGAACGCTGGGCGCTGGTTGAAGCCACGCTGGCTCTGGCGTCGTTGTACCGTGCCTACAAGAAAGGCCGGGTGACCCACTGGCGCTTGTCGCACTATTACAAAACCCGCGCTCGCGGCATGGCTCTGACCGATTACCAACAGCGGGTGGACGAGTTTTTTCTGGAGCGCGGCCATCTGCATATCTATCCCCAGGCGGCTTCCTTGCTGTATGGCTACCAGCGTCAAGGTATTGAGCCTGTGATGATTACCGGTGCCGACGAGTACGTTGCCCGGGCCTACGCCGACGCGCTGGGCATTCAACACGTCATCAGTAACTGTTTGCGGGTGGTGGATAACAAAATCACCGGTTTGCAGCGACCGCTGTGTTATGGCAATGGCAAGGTGGGGCTGGCGCGAGCGTTTCTGCGCGAGCGCGGCCTTCGCTTCAGTGATGCTGCCTTCTACACGGATAGCCATGCTGATTTGCCGTTACTGGAACGGGTTGGCCAGCCGGTGGTGCTGAATCCTAACAAGCGGCTGCGTGAGGCCGCGGAGCTGAACGGTTGGCCATCGCTGGACTGGCGTAACTGAACCGCCTTTTGTTGGGCTGGCCGCTGTGCCAGAAACGGCTTGCTTGCTGGCTTGCCGTGCTTCGGTCATCTGTTATGATGCAGGTCTTGTCAAAATAATTATCCGGGAGCTCGTGGTGTTTTACCCACTCAACTGCCCTCTGCAAAAAGGTCAACTGCTCGTCCGTCGATGGTGGTAAACGCATCGCCTATCTGCCCGCGTGGGCATCTCTAATTGCGTTTACAATTTCTATCAGGTTCCTACCCATATGACACTGCAAGAATTTAACTCACTGGTTGAGCAGGGCTATAACCGTATTCCTGTTGCACGCCAGGTGTTGGCTGATATCGACACGCCTCTGAGCACTTACCTGAAACTGGCCAATGCGCCGTATTCCTACCTGTTTGAGTCTGTCCAGGGCGGCGAAAAGTGGGGCCGTTATTCGATCATTGGCTTGCCTGCCCGCGAAGTGATCAAGGTCTCAGGCCATCGTGTGACGCGCCTTGAAAACGGCCAAATCGTCAGCGAGCTGGACGTAAAAGACCCGCTGGAATACGTCTCCGAATTGCAGCAAAGCTACAAGGTGCCCGACCTCGAAGGTCTGCCACGTTTCCAGGGCGGTCTGGTGGGCTACTTTGGTTACGACACCGTGCGTTACATCGAGCCGCGCTTGATGAAAACCTGCCCGCCGGATGAAATCGGCACGCCGGACATCCTGCTGATGGTGTCTGAAGAAGTGGTGGTGTTCGATAACCTCAGCGGCAAGCTCAACCTGATTGTGCTGGCCGACCCACAGCAGGACGACGCGTACAACAAGGCCCAGCAACGTCTGGAGCAGCTGCGCGAAACCCTGCGGACGCCATATTCCGGCCCAATTGGTCAGCCTTTGGCGGAATCCCGTACCGTGGCTGAAGAAGATTTCCAGTCGGTGTACGGCGCGGATGAGTTCAAGTCGGCGGTGGAATCGGTCAAGGAATACGTGCTGTCCGGCGATATCATGCAGTGTGTGCTGTCGCAGCGCATGCAGGTGCCATTCAGTGGTGATCCGGTCAATATCTACCGTGCCCTGCGCACCCTGAATCCGTCTCCTTACATGTACTGCCTGCACCTCGATGACTTCCACGTGGTGGGTTCTTCGCCGGAAATTCTGGCGCGTCTGGAAGACGGCGAAGTCACCGTGCGTCCGATTGCCGGTACCCGCAAGCGTGGCGATACCCCGGAAAAAGACAAGGCGCTGGAAGAAGAGCTGCTGGCCGATCCGAAAGAAATCGCCGAACACCTGATGCTGATTGACCTTGGCCGTAACGACGTCGGCCGGGTGGCGCAAACCGGCGAGGTGAACCTCACCGAACAGATGGTGGTCGAGCGTTACAGCCACGTGATGCACATTGTGTCCAACGTCACGGGTCAGGTGAAAGAAGGTATTACTGCCATGGATGTACTGCGTGCAGTGCATCCTGCCGGTACCTTGAGCGGTGCTCCAAAAATCCGCGCGATGGAAATCATCGACGAGTTTGAACACACCAAGCGTGGCGTTTACGGCGGTGCCGTGGGTTACCTGAGCTGGAACGGCAATATGGATACTGCCATCGCCATTCGTACTGCGGTGATCAAGGACGGTGTGTTGAACATTCAGGCCGGTGCCGGTCTGGTGGCCGATTCGGTGCCTGAGATGGAATGGCAGGAAACCCTGAACAAGGGTCGTGCGATGTTCAGAGCCGTGGCTCTGGCCGAAGCCGGACTGGATCAGTGATCCGTCAGTTTTCCGAATAGCCGTTCAACCGAATTTTAGCGCGGCCGCACAGGCTGGCCGCGATGGAGCACAACATGCTGGTAATGATTGATAACTACGACTCTTTTACCTACAACGTCGTACAGTATTTTGCGGAACTGGGTGCCGATGTGCGGGTGTTTCGCAATGACGAAATCACCATTGAAGATATCGAAGCCATGAACCCGGACCATCTGGTGATTTCACCGGGGCCATGCACGCCGAACGAAGCCGGTATCTCGATGGAGGCCATTCGTTACTTCGCCGGCAAATTGCCGATTCTGGGCATCTGTCTGGGCCACCAGTCCATTGGTCAGGTGTTTGGCGGTGACATCGTTCGCGCCGGGCAAGTGATGCACGGCAAGCTGTCGGCCATTCACCACAGCGACAAGGGCGTGTTTGCCGGGCTGACCAATCCGTATCAGGCCACCCGTTACCATTCGCTGGTGATCGACAAGGACACCATTCCGGACTGTCTGGAAATTACCGCCTGGACGGAAAACGAAGACGGCTCGATGGAAGAAATCATGGGCGTACGTCACAAGGAACTGCCGATTGAAGGTGTGCAGTTCCACCCGGAATCAATTCTTACCCAACACGGCCACGATTTGCTGAATAACTTTCTGCAAATGCGACTGGATTGAACAGGAGACCAAAATGGAAATTCGTGAAGCCTTGTCCAAAGTGGTCGAGCGTGAAAACCTGACCACCGAAGAAATGATCGAGGTGATGAACCAGATCATGACCGGCCAGGCCGATCCTGCCCAGGTGGGCGGCTTTCTGGTTGCCCTGCGCATGAAAGGCGAAACCATCGACGAAATCGTCGGTGCCGTGAAAGTCATGCGCGAACTGGCCAGTGGAGTTGAAGTACACCCGCTGCACGCCGTCGACATCGTCGGTACTGGCGGTGACGGTGCTAACATGTTCAACGTCTCCACCGCGTCTTCCTTTGTGGTGGCGGCGGCCGGTGGCAAGGTGGCCAAACACGGTAACCGTGGTGTGTCTTCCAAATCCGGCAGTGCCGATTTGCTGGAAGCAGCGGGTGTGAACCTGCAACTGAACAGCGAACAGGTTGCCCGTTGCATCGAAGAGCTGGGTGTCGGCTTTATGTTTGCGCCAATGCACCACAGCGCCATGAAGCACGCCATTGGTGTGCGCAAGTCGCTGGGCATGCGCACCGTGTTCAACATTCTTGGCCCAATGACCAACCCGGCAGGTGTGCCGAATCAGGTGATTGGTGTGTACTCAAAAGACCTGATCAAGCCGATTGCGGAAACCCTGCAACGTCTGAACGCTGGCCATGTGCTGGTGGTGCATTCCGACGAAGGACTGGATGAAATCAGCCTCGCGGGTCCAACCCACGCCTGCGAACTCTACATGGGCGAGCTGCGTGAGCTGACCATCACCCCGGAAGACCTCGGCATTGAGCGTCAGAGCCTGGAAGGTCTGAGTGTTGATGGCGCCGAGCAAAGCCTGGAGCTGATCCGTGACGCACTCGGCAAACGCAAAACCCCGGCGGGTGAAAAAGCCGCCGACATGCTGGCGCTGAACGCCGGTGCGGCGATCTACGTTGCCGGTTTGGCGATGAACCTGAAAGACGGTGTCAGCATGGCGCAGGACGCGATTTATTCGGGTCTGGCACTGGAAAAAATGAAAGAACTGGCGAGCTTCTCTGAATACCTCGCTGAAGACGCGCAAAGCTGATAGCCAGCAAGGTAACTGACAGTGAACAACGATACGCCAACCATTCTGAAAAAAATCCTGCTGACCAAGCAGGAAGAAATTGCTTTGCGCAGCAAAAGCCTGCCATTGAACGAGCTGAAGGCTCAGGCGCTGGATATGGACCCGGACGCGCTGCGTGGTTTTCACGCGGCGATGAAAGCCAAGGTCGACGCTGGCTTGCCAGCGGTGATTGCTGAAATCAAAAAAGCCTCGCCATCAAAAGGCGTGATCCGCGAGAACTTTGTCCCGGGTCAAATCGCCGAGTCTTATGAGAAAGGCGGTGCGGCCTGTTTGTCGGTGCTGACCGATGCCGAGTACTTTCAGGGCCATGAGGACTACCTGAAAGAAGCCCGTGCAGCCTGCTCTCTGCCGGTAATCCGCAAGGATTTTCTGGTCGACCCTTATCAGATTTACGAAGCCCGTCAGATCGGTGCTGACTGTGTGCTGCTTATTGTATCGGCGTTGTCCGACATGCAGTTGCAAGATCTTGAAGGCCTGGCGCTGGAGCTGGGTCTGGATGTGCTGGTCGAAGTGCACGACGCCAAGGAAATGGAGTCCGCACTGAAGCTGCAAACGCCATTGCTGGGCATTAACAACCGCAACCTGCATACCTTCGACGTGACCCTGCAAACCACCTACGGCTTGCTGGATATGGTGCCTCAGGGCAAATTGCTGGTCACTGAAAGCGGTATCTTTGGCCGCGACGAAGTGGCTGAAATGCGTCAGCACAACGTTCACGGTTTCCTGGTGGGTGAAGCCTTTATGCGTGCTGAAGAGCCGGGCGAAGAGTTGCAGAAGCTGTTCTTCTGAATGGATTGAAAGAGCCGTTTGAAAAGCGGCCCTGAAGCCCGGTCCGAAAACGAAAAAAGCGCTGACATGTCAGCGCTTTTTTGTATCTGCTCGATGAGCATCGGCGGTATGAAGGCAGGGATTAACGAGTGCCGTAAACCACCATGGTTTTGCCTTTCACAGACACCAGTCCACCGTCTTCCAGATCTTTCAGAACCCGGCCAACCATTTCGCGGGAACAACCCACAATGCGGCCAATTTCCTGACGGGTAATCTTGATCTGCATACCGTCCGGGTGGGTCATGGCATCCGGCTGCTTGCTCAGCTCCAGCAAAGTGCGGGCGACGCGGCCAGTCACGTCCATAAACACCAGGTCACCGGCTTTGCGGGTGGTGTGGCTCAGGCGATTGGCCATTTGACGGAACAGCTTGAACATCAGTGACGGGTTCAGTTTGACCATTTCCTCGAACTTGGCATAGCTGATTTCAGCCACTTCACATTCGGTTTTGGCTTTCACCCAGGCGGTGCGTGGTGACTGTTCTTCTTCAAACAGGCCCATTTCACCGAAGAAATCCCCCGGGTTCAGGTAGGCCATGATCATATCGCGGCCGTCTTCATCTTCGATGATGACACTGACCGATCCTTTGACCAGGTAATAAAGAGTGTTGCTTTCCTCGCCAGCGTAAATCAGCGTACTACGTGCAGGGTAACGACGACGGTGACATTGGCTCAGGAAGTCTTCCAGGTAAGGGTCCTTTTGCGGCGGTTTAACCAGGCTCATATCGGGCTTCCAATCCATTTGCGAAATGATGAAACAATCAAGCTTAAGAAGCGCTTCAGTATCTCACTCTATCGCTCGTTCTGTTAGCGATTTTGCTTCAGGCGGTGACGCCTGTCACAAACAATCGGTGCAGTTTGTTAAGTAGCAGCTTGAAACCATATCTGTAACTGTGGCTGCGATTCAAGCGCCTGTTCCGACTGCGTCAGTCATGACCGGTTCCCTGTCATTGCCAAAACAGCAC
The DNA here is from genome assembly GCF_000422845.1 of Oceanobacter kriegii DSM 6294. Classification (GTDB taxonomy): domain Bacteria; phylum Pseudomonadota; class Gammaproteobacteria; order Pseudomonadales; family Oceanobacteraceae; genus Oceanobacter; species Oceanobacter kriegii. The sequence continues at coordinate 174,129 of NZ_KE383933.1, read as the reverse complement.
AATTTTTTGCAATCACCATGGCCCAAAAAGCCGGGCCGCAGCCACGTTGGAGAGGGACCTTTGTTTTAACTGACTTCCTTCTATGTGATACCCTCCGCAACCTTGAATCGCCATGCGTTGTGGCGATGGTGACTGGTCGGGAAGGACATATGAAAGCAGAAATCAAATGGGTAGATGGTGCCATGTTCCTGGGCGAATCCGGCAGCGGTCATTCCGTTGTCATGGATGGACCGGAAGATCACGGCGGTCGCAACATGGGCGTACGTCCGATGGAAATGTTGCTGCTGGGTCTGGGCGGCTGCACCAGCTTTGATGTGATGAGTATTCTGACCAAGCAACGTCAGCAGGTGACCGACTGTGTGGCCTCCATCGAAGCAGAACGCGCTGACAGCGTACCGTCGGTATTCACCAAAATTCATGTTCACTTCAAGGTGAAAGGCAAGGACCTGAAAGCCGCTAGCGTCGAGCGTGCGGTGAAGCTGTCGGCCGAAAAATACTGCTCAGCGTCCATCATGCTGGAGCAAGCGGGCGTGGAAATTACCCACAGCCATGAAGTGATCGAAGACTGACAGATCGACGACATCTGATCGACACAAGTTGCCGGGGCTGCCTGGCAACCGTTTGAAACCTGACTCCACCGCTTTGCGGGGTAATTGAGGACACTCTATTGAACAACAAGTTGCGCCTTCACGGCTTCAACAACCTGACCAAATCCCTGAGCTTCAACATCTACGATATTTGCTATACGCAAAACGAGAAAGAACGTCAGGAGTACATCAAATACATCGACGAATTATATAATGCAGACCGTCTGACCCAGATTCTTGGGGATGTAGTGGATATTATCGGTGCCAACATTCTGAATGTGGCCCGTCAGGATTATGAACCGGAAGGCGCAAGCGTAACGATTCTGATCGCAGAACACGAAGTACCACCCAGCGAAGACCTGATGGAAGAAAAGCCAGGCCCGCTGCGTGATTCTGTGGTGGGACACCTGGACAAGAGCCACGTTACGGTTCACACCTACCCTGAAAGCCACCCACACGGCGGTATCAGTACGTTCCGTGCCGATATCGACGTGTCGACCTGTGGTCTGATTTCACCGCTGAAAGCGCTGAACTACCTGATTCACTCGTTCGACTCCGATATCGTGACCGTCGATTACCGCGTGCGTGGTTTTACCCGCGATGTGGACGGCGTGAAGCACTACATTGATCACGACATCAACTCGATCCAGAACTACCTGACCGAAGATACCCAGAACGCCTATCAGATGATCGACGTGAACGTGTATCAGGAAAACACCTTCCACACCAAGATGCTGTTGAAGGACTTCGAGCTGGACAACTACCTGTTTGGCGAAGCGGCACAAAACCTGTCAGCCGAAGAGCGTACGGAAATTGAAGGCAAGCTGCGTCGTGAGATGCTGGAAATCTTCTACTCCCGCAACATGCCAGAGTAAGTGCTTCCAGGTAAGTGAGTAGGTAAGTAATTAAAGAACGGCAGCCTTTGGGCTGTCGTTTTTGTTTCTGGCCTGGGTTTCGGTAGGGCTGGCAAATTAATACTGCCAGCCGCCATTAAGGCTCCAGTGCCAGCCGGGGTTGGCGTCAACGGTGAAATTGGCTTCGTCAGACTGGTAACGCTCACCGCGCTGATAGGTAAACTTCAACGCGCTGTACCAACCGCGTTCCTGGCCCCAGTGCAAGTGCCCCTGAAAGCGGCCGGTGCGGGAGGTATGAATGCTGACTTCGCCGTCGTCACCGTTGGCAATTTGCCGTGACTGCCCCTGATGTTGCCAGCTGACGCCAGCGTTCAGGCGACGGTTAAACCAGTGCGATAACGACAGCTTCCATTGGCTGTCGGGAGTCTGGCTGATACGGGAGCGGTTGCTGCCATTGATCTCGCTGTCGTGCTGGACTTCGGTCTTGAACAGGCTGCCTGATAGCGCCAGCGTAAAGGGCACACCGAACACTTCCGGGCGGCTTTCATAGCTGGCCGAAATCGCTCGTATTACCGTCGGTTGGTCACTGTTATTGGGCGTGATGGTGGTCATGTCGGTGTTGTTTTGGCTGCTGCGTTCAAACTCGTAGTACAGCGCTCGACTGATCAAACGCTGACTGACTGCGAGGGTAAAACCATAGTGGTGAGCGGGTTGGTCTGGCTGAAAGCGGCGGCGGTACTCAATGCGGCTTTGGGTGGTGATTTCGTCGTCCAGATCCGGATTGCCGAGCCAGGTGGTGCTGCCCGAGCCACGCACCTGATGCTCAATGCGGTCGACCGCCGGAATCGGCTTGACGGATTGGCCGATCGACAGGGCAATGCTCTCGCGATCATCCAGTTGATATTCCAGCGTGCTGTTCGGCAGCCAGGCGGTGCCGGTGGCAATGTCGCTGTCGCTGCCACTCTGGTTTTGCTGTTTCAGCTCGTAGCTGTCGACACGCAAGCCAACCGTCAGGCGGGTATCCGGGGTGACCTGCCAGTGGTCGGCCAGATGGCCTGATAGGCGGTTTTCCAGCAGTGACAAGGATTGCACCTGACTGTCCGGTTGTTGCGGGTTGGACAGTCGTGACGACATCTTGCGAATCAGCCAGGAAGCACTGCCGGACCAGCGGTGCTCATCCCAGGTTTCACGAATACGCCATTCCAGTTTGTATCTGTGCTGGCGATTGCTGTCGTCAAAAAAGTCGGAGTTCACGTCTTCGGTAGTTTGCTGGCCCGACAGCATCAGCCGACTTTTGATGGTGTCCCAGTTGATGCTGGTTTGCAGATTCCACAGCAGCATGGCGTTGTGACTGTCGTAGTCACTGGCACCGAGGTCTGGCTCGTGGACGTTGAACCGCAGTGACAGCGGCAGGGCGTTTTGCTGAAACTGACGGCGGCCCTGCAAGTACAGCAGGTTGGCTGCCCAGCTGGCGCGGGCGTTGCGCATGCCCCGATAACCGGCGCGCAGAAACAGGTCCTGTTGTTCCCGTTGCTGTTGCCAGCGGCGACGGCTGTTATCGGTAAAGTAACCACTGACGGTGTCGCTGAGCTGGGTTTTTGAGGCCGATAGTTGCCAGTGTTCGTCGGCACCGCGGGCCAGATGCAGGGAGCCACTGTGATTGCTGCGCTGGTCGCTGGTGGCCGGTAACCAACCCACGTCCAGTTGCTGGCGTTGAGATTGTTTCAGAATGACGTTGATGGTGGCCGCAGCGCCGCCGCCAAAGTCGCTGTCGTAACCTGGGTTACGACGTACTTCAATGGCTTGTACTTCGCTGGAGGGAATGCGGTCGAGCAGCCGATGCAGGCTGTTGGCGCTGGACTGCACCGTGATGCCGTTAATCTCAACTTGTTGGTAATCGGAATTCAGGCCGTCGATCAGCAGGTCGTCGGTGGCCAGTGCTGTTTTGACCCGTCCGGCGCCGGCAATGCGAGTCAGCATGTCCATGGCGGTATCAGGGTGGCTGGTTTCAAACCAGCTGGCCTGATACAGGCGCTCGGCAGCCTGTGCCGCTGTGCTGCCAAAGATAATCAGCAGCAGTGCGGTAAGCCGAGGTAGCCGAGAGCAGGTGAGCCCACTTGAACGGAAGGCGGCAGTGGTCGGCGTAACATCCATAGGGCCTTCCTTAAACAGCGGAGCCAGATAGTGGTAATGAAGCTAATTAGCGGCGATGAGTTGGGTCAGCGGCGCAGACGAATAACCTTGAAACCACGGCCGCTGGCCATTTCCTCTATTTGGGAAAAGTGCCCCTTGGCCAACTCTTCGTAAGGCAGGTGACGGTTGGCCACCAACCAGACTTCGCCGTTCACGGTCAGGTGATCACGGGCCTGACGGAACAGGGTTTCAACAATGGTGTAATCCGTTTCCTTGCCGCTGTGGAACGGCGGATTGGATAAAATATAGTTGAAACGACCGCTGATGTCGGCCAAGCCGTCGCTTGGCACGATGCTCACTTCCAGTCCCTTGCGGGCGCTGTTCAGTGCCGCGCTGCGTAGTGCCATGGCGTCGACGTCCGACAGGGTCATGGTGGTTTTGTCGTTCACGGTGGTCAAACCGATGATGCCGCTGCCACAGCCAAGATCCAGTGCATTGCCATGCAGTGGTGGCAGGGTTTCCAGCAACAATTCGGTGCCAGCGTCGAGGCTGCCCTGGCTGAAGACGCCGGGCAACGACAGGAAAGAATCGTCTTTATAGGGGGTCGGTTTGGCCAGTCGCAACCAGTTGAAGCTGCCTTCCTGTGGTTTCAGCAGGGCTGACCACAGCGAACAGCGACGGGCGCTGTCCTGTTTTTCGCAGTCGGCCAGTGATTTCAATGCGTTGTTGATGCTCTTGCCGCCGGCGTCATTGGCACCAACGATCCAGAGTTCAGGCAGGTAGCGGTGGTCCGGTGTTTTGGCCAGTTGCTCAACCAGAGCTTGTGCCAATACCTTGGATTTTGGCCACAGCAGAATCACCCGTTCGGTGTTGTCCGGCAGCTCGTTGTCCGGTACCCCAAAGCTGACTTTGTCCTCGCCCAGTTGGCGTTTGGCATTCTGGTAGGTGGTCCAGTTCCAGCTTTGCAGGCTGACACCGGTGTCGCGAGCCAGTTGCACCCAGTCCGGGTCGAGGTTGGCTTCAGCGCTGATGACCAGCGTGCGGTCGGTGTGTAAATCTTCGTGGCGGCACAGTAGTTGATACGGGGCCTGGCTCATGCCGTCATTCCTTCAATAATATCGCGAACCGTGAGGGCCGCATTTTGTAAATCGTCCGACATCAGCGGAATCAAACCGGCCTCTTTCAGGCGCGGGTGGGCGTCCATGGCAGCGCCAATCACAAACACCGGCATGCCAGTTTCGATGGCGACCTTACGGTATTGCTGCACGTGGTTGCTGTCAGGCATGCGTTCAACCTGCAGCACCATCACCGGCCACTGCTTGCATTCCTTGATCAGCTGAATGATTTGCTCGGCGGTGGTGAGGTGGGACAAATGGGTAATGCCCAGACCAAATTGACGCACCAGCAAGGCCACAAACAGCAGATCGATTTCCGAATCGCGGGTGCAGTTGGCGATCAATACCCGGGTATCTGCGGGTTGGCTGTTATCCGACAGACGCCACGCCAGTCGCGAATACAGAAACGACTCGTACAGGCTGATGCGGGCAGGGCCAAGAGAATGGGTGGACTGCTCGCGCAGTTGCTGGGCAAAGGGGATAAACAGAAACCGCAGCGCCATTTCGACCGGGAAGAACTGGCACACTTCGTCGAAGGTTTTCGCCAGTGCTCGCTCATCAAACTGTTGGCAGGCGTTGGCCAGTTGCTCACGGTACACCTGCCACTGCGATGGCTTGCTGACGCCAGTGCCGGAGTCGGGCAGGGTTTCGCCGTTGGCGACCATGGCCTGAGCCTGGGAAATAGGAATACCGCGGTTCAGCAAAGAGACAATCTGCTTGATCAGCTTGATGTCCTGCTCGGTGTAGAGGCGGTGGCCTTTGGCGGTGCGTTTGGGTTCGATCAATCCATAGCGACGCTCCCAAGCGCGCAGTGTGATTGCATTGATGCCGGTTTCGGATGCTACGACGCGGATCGGGTAATAAGCCGCAGTCGACTCGGAACTACTGCCAGTCATGATAGGGCGCTCGTGCTTGGCAAGCGGGACAGGTGCTTGCGGACGTGGAAAAGATCAAACAAGGTAAACAACCAATATACAAGGTTGTACAGATTCTATTCGTTGCTACCGCTAATGTAAAAACCCGCCGCGACTTTGGCGCGTCAATACTTGACCCGACGCGCCATGCTGATTACTTTTCCAGCATCATACGCGGAGATATTTCATGTTTGACCAGCCAACAGACCCGCAGGGCCCGATCAACCTCGATCTGCTTAAAAAAGCCGTCGACGCTTCCAACGATGGCATTGTCATTGCGGAACAGGAAGGTGAAGACAACATCCTGATCTATGTGAACAAGGCATTTGAGCGGCTTACCGGCTACAGCGCGGATGAAATTCTCTATCAGGACTGCCGTTTCCTGCAGGCCGGTGATCGTGAGCAGCAGGGTATTGAAGAGATTCGTCAGGCCATCAAGGAAGGCAAATCGGCGCGGGTGACCCTGCGCAATTACCGCAAGGATGGCTCGATGTTCTGGAACGAATTGAGTTTGTCACCTGTGTACAGCGAAGATGAACAGTTGATGTATTACATTGGTGTACAAAAAGATGTATCGGAATTTGTCGAGCTGAAACGTCAGTTCGAGGCGCTGCAGGCCAAGCAAAACTGACCGCTACAAAGCTGACAGCCACAAAAAAGCCGGGGTAACCCGGCTTTTTTGTGCGTGCTGTTTGAACAACCGTCGCTTAGCCCTTGTAGGCAGCGGCAGATTCTTCGATCAGCTTGCGAGCGTCGTCGGCATTGCCCCAGTCGCGGACTTTAACCCACTTGCCAGCTTCCAGATCCTTGTAGTTCTCGAAGAAGTGAGCAATCTGGTCACGCAGCAGTTGAGGAACATCGTTGATGTCCTGAACGTCGTCGTAGATCTTGGTCAGCTTGGTGTGAGGAACGGCCAGCAGCTTGACGTCTTCGCCACCCTCGTCTTCCATATTAAGAACACCGACTGGACGAGCACGGATCACGGAGCCCGGCTGTACTGGGTAAGGAGTCACAACCAGCACGTCCAGAGGGTCGCCATCACCCGCCAGAGTATCGTTGATGTAGCCGTAGTTGGCTGGGTAGAACATCGGGGTTGCCATAAAACGGTCAACCATCAGGCAGTCCATGTCCTTGTCAATTTCGTACTTGATCGGCGCATGGTTAGCAGGAATTTCAATTACCACGTAAACGTCGTTTGGAAGGTCTTTGCCTGCGGACACTGAGTTGTAGCTCATGTTGTTTTCCCTTGGTCAGTGTTTGGTTTGGGCCGGATTATAGCCGCCTGATACTTGTTCTGTCAGGCCTACATCAGTATAAAGCCGTTAGTAGAACCCGTTGACACTCTTGACAGAGGGCAGCGGGAAAAAGAGCAGCGAATTACAAAACAACCTATGAAATTTTTGGCGAGTTCAATTTTGCTTTGCGCCAGTCTGGCGGGAGCAAATCAGGTTATAGCTGATGAACTGGACGAGATGCTGCTCACGGACGAGTTAGGTGAAGAAGGAATTTTCGAGGATCACGAATTGCCGGTGGTACTGACCGCCACGCGATTACGTCAACCTCGGGCAGAAGTACCAGCCAGTGTAACCATTATTGAGGCACAACAGATCGAGGCGTGGGGTGTCCGTACCCTGCCGGATTTGATGCGGTTTGTGCCTGGCATGTTCATTGGTCATGGCGATGACGAAAACAACGCGTCGGTGGCGTATCACGCAGGGGCTCCCAGCGTGTCGCGGCGCTTGCAGGTGCTGGTGGATGGTCGCTCGGTTTACCGGGCAGCGATTGCCTCGGTGACCTGGAACGACATCCCGGTGGCGTTGGAAGACATTCAGCGTATCGAAGTGACCCGCGGCCCCAGTTCAGCAACCTATGGCTCGAACTCCTTCCAGGGCGTGATCAACATCATCACCAAACACCCGGGCGATTCTCTGGGAACCCAGTTGCGTTATCGCAATGGCAACAACGGTGTCGATGATGGCTATCTGAGTCATTCCTGGCTTGCCGGTGGCGCCGCCTGGCGGGTGACTGGGCAAGTATCCGCCAGCGATGGCTTCGACGGTTCTGACCGCAACAGCCACAGTGACCAGTACCGCGATGGCGTGCGCCATGGCTTTATGTCGCTGGCGCGTAACCAGACCTTCGACAGCGGTTGGGTTCTGCAGACCCAGGCGTCCTACAAGGCCGGTCACACCGATATTCGTCAGAACGACCTCTATACCTCAGCCCCGGATGTGGATTCCCGTCAGGGCATGGTGCTGGCGAAGTTGTCGAAAGACTTTGACGTCGACCATTCCGCCTATGTGCGTGGCTACTGGCAGCGCGAAGTGCGGGAGAGTTCGGCAACGGTGAATCCGTATACGCTGATGATCGATCCGGCGCTGTTCGATTTGTACCGTTACAACAACACTCTGGCGGACGGTTTTGTGTATGAACTGCAAAACCTGATTGGCGAAGTCTATGCCGGTACGGTGGCGGCTTCCGACGCGCAAAGTGAGCTGATGCAGCGCTTGATGGGTTATGGTCTGGACACAACAGGCATGGGCTACATTGGCCAGATTCTGGCCAATACCGGTGGTGACTTGTCACTACTGACCCAGCGCACTGAAGGCACCATTGAGAACACCAGCCGTGACGAGCGTTTTGATATCGAAATTCAGGACACCCGCCGCTGGACCGAGTCCCTGCGGACCGTGATGGGCCTGAACCTGCGCCGCGATCAGGTGTATTCCCGCACCTACTTTGACGGCACGGTGAAAAACGATACCTATCGCTTGTTCGGTAATCTGGAATACTGGCTGCTGGACGACCTGCTGCTGAACGCTGGTGGCACCTGGGAGAAGGAAGACGCCAACGACAGCGTGTTCTCACCGCGTATCGGCCTGAATTACCTGATTACCCCGCAGCAGAGTGTGCGTCTGATTCATTCGCGCGCGACCCGCTCGCCGGACCTGCTGGAACAGAACCCGAACTTCCAGATTGACGTTACCGGGTTGAACGACAATTACCTCTATGCCGATGAAGGAACCTTCTATCTGCATCAATGGCCGGGCGCACGGGATCTTGATCACGAACGCATCACCAGCCTGGAATTGGGGTATTATGGTCGCTTCAATGAGCCGGGCATCGAACTGGATGTGAAGATTTTCCGCGAGCATATGGAGAATTTGATCACAGATCCGATCAATATCCAGACGCTGGAGTTGAACGCCAACACCCACATGGACATCGAAGGTGTTGAGATGCAACTCAATTGGGAAGCGACGGCGAAAGACTGGTTGTGGTTAACGGCTGCCTACATCAATGTGGATGTGGAAGGCGAGGACACCATTGAGCCGGATGGCGATGTATACCGCTCTTACCTGACGGATACCCGCCTGAGTGCCCAGAACAGCCTGGTTGCAAGCTGGAGTCACCGTGAAGAAAACTGGAGCCTGACCGGTTCCTACTTCTGGTATGACGCTTACAACCAGTATGCCAAGAGCAAGGACAACAGCTATCGTCGTGCCGAAGTGAACTTCAAGGTGTTTGATCGGATTGGTAAATACCAACCGTCACTCGGGTTCTTCGTGCATCATGTGATTGATAGCAACCCGCTGATCTACAGTAATCAGAGGTACAATACCAGTAACCTGTTCTACGTTCAGGCTGGTATCAATTTCTAACAGGAAGACAGATTGCATGGATGCAAGGTGTTTCAGTGACGAAAACAGGAGGAGTTGGACCACAGCGCTGCTGAGCCTGGCGTTGCTGTTGGTATTCAACGTCTCCTGCGCCCTTGAACTGGCATTTGTCAGCCACAAGAAGGCCGATTCTGTATCCCGTCTGGCGGCCAATACCGCCGAGCTGGCCAACGCCCAGGCAACGGTGGTGTTGACCAGCAGCCCTCGCTTTGAAGACCGTGTGCAGCAAGCCGATGTGGTGGTGCTGGTCGGCCAGCAAGCACTGACGGCCCGTGACCGTATTCCGGCCAATATCCCGACTCTGGCGGTGCTGATACCGGCTCAGCAAGTCCCTGCACTGGCACTGCAAAGCGCCATCTATCTGGAACCCCCATTTTCACGTCAAATCGCACTGGCGCAGTCCCTGATCGGTGATGATCAGCCGTTGGGCGTACTGGCGACCAATCAGCAGTCGCTGCTGACATTGTGCGACTGCGAAGACAGTCTGGACAGCAAGCGTCTTCAGGCCTATTACCTCGACGACTACGACAGTCTGAATCGTGCTTTGGTCGACCTGTTGCAAAGCAGTCAGGCGCTGATCGGTATTTACGATACGACCCTCTACAGCGCTGCCAATATCAAGAACATCCTGATTACCGCCTATCGCCAGAGTCGCCCTCTGATTGGCCCTTCGAGCGCCTATATCCGGGCCGGTGCGCTGGCGTCGACCTACAGTGACCTTGGCGACACCGCCCGCCGGTTGGCTGAGCTGGTAACGGCCGGGCAACAGGGCGATTGGCCTGCGGCGGGATACAACCCGTATTTCAAGGTGCGTTATAACGAGCAGGTTGCTCGCTCGTTGAACCTGATTCTGCCGGATGCAGAGCAGCTGGCCGAGACCCTGCGGCAACAGGAGCAACCATGATTTCGGTGCGCCGTTGGCCGATCCGGATGCGTGTGCTGTTGGTAGGCACCGTACCTGTGTTGGTGGCGGCGTTGCTGATTACCAGTTATCACATGTTCAAGCGCTGGGAAGAAATGCAGCGCGAAACCCGGGTGCTGACGGAAATCGCACTGGAAAACCTCGCCGCCTCGGCGGAATACCCGCTGTTCTCTGGCAATTACGCCATGTTGGAGCCTGTGGTCGGCAGTGTATTGAAGCAGCCGGCGATTGCCTCGGTTGAGATTCGTAACCTCGACGACGAGCGGGTGTTCTATCGCCAGATTGACCGTTATGCCGAAATCCCTCTCGCTGATATGCGCTTTGTTGAGCAACCGATCACCCAGGAAATCCCGGCGTTTGATGCCTTTAACGACATGGGTGAAGGCGACATGCTGCTGGAAACCATTGGTCGGGTGCGGCTGGAAATTACCGATACGTTCAACCTTCAGCGCCAGGACGCCATTCTGATTCAGTCGCTGATGACAGGCATTGGGGTGATTCTGGTATCCATGATGGTCGCCGGTGCAATCTCCACCACCATGATTCCACCGCTGGAAAAACTGACGTCGTTTATTCGCTTGCTGGCCAATGGCAAGACCGACGGCAGCATTGATGTTGATAACGGTGCAGAAATTGGTGAGCTGCAACTCAGTGCCAACCGTTTGGCGGAGTCGTTGGAAAGCGCCCGCCAAAACCAGAGTCGCTACACCGCCCAGCTGCGTTCGGAAAAGCTCAAGACCGAACAGGCGCTGCGAGCCAAAAGTGAATTTTTGTCCATGATCAGCCACGAAGTGAGAACCCCGCTGAATGGCATTAGCGGGGCCTTGCAGCTGATTCGCCAGGACGTATCACAGTCCGAATTCGACGAGTATCGAAGCATGGCAGCGAAGTCGCTGGCGGGTTTGTCGCAAATTCTGGAAGACATCCTGATCGTCGTTGATACCGACAAAATCAATATGCCGATTGCGTTCGAAGCGCATTGTTTGCCGCAAGAGCTTGATCAGCTGATGGAAGAGTTTCGCCACAAAGCGATGGAGAAAGAGCTCTCTTTTGTGGTCGAATTTGACCCGCAACTGTGTCAGCAATCGCTGCTGATGGACCCCTCCCTGATTCGTCAGGCGCTGCGGCACCTGATTGATAATGCCGTTAAATTCACTGACGACGGCTATGTGCTGATCAAGTTTTCGTTGTACCCGCAGTTGGAGCATCACTGGCTGGTGGTGGATATCATCGACAGCGGCATTGGTATTCCTGCCGATCAACGCCATAAGGTAACCCAGGCGTTTGCCCAGGTATCGTCGTCGTTCAACCGCCAGTACGACGGTATGGGGCTGGGGCTGACCATTTCCCATCATATTTGCCATGTACTGGGGGGCGGCATTCAGTTGAATGACAACCACGGTCAGGGCACTCACGTGGTGGTGAATCTGCCGCTTAAACTGGCAGGAGAACAAGAGACCGAGCATTCAGGCCATGCATCTGAGCAGCGTGGGCGGATTCTGGTGGTGGAAGACAATCAGGTGAACCTGAAGGTGGCTCAGAAGATGCTGAATCGGGTCTGCCCCGATGCCGACATCACCATTGCCGAAAGTGGTGAGCGTTGCTTGCAGTTGATCGAAGCGCACACCTTTGATCTGATCCTGATGGATTGCCAAATGCCGGGCCTGGATGGCTTTGAAACCACCGAAGCGTTACGTCAACGGGGAATCAGCTGTCCGATTATTGCCTGTACCGCCAACAGTTCCGATGAAGTTAGGCAGCGCTGTCTGGCGGTGGGGATGGACGACTTCATCAGCAAACCGGTGTCGCTGGCGCAAATGCAAAAGATGGTGTCTCGCTGGAATGCCTGTGGCGAGCAGGAAATCGTCTCCTGACGGAAAACAGGTCGTCTGAAACGCAAAAAGCCAGCATCAGTGCCCGGATGCTGGCTTTTTTGTACTGAATTTACCGTCCTGAATCAGGCGTGGTATTTCTCAGCGGCAGCGACTTCGTTGGCCGAACCCATCACCACGGAAACCCGCTGGTGAATGCCTTCCGGCTGAATGTCCATGATGGATTCAAACGCCGTGCTGCATTTGCCGCCAGCCTGTTCCATCAGCATGCTCATCGGGTTGGCTTCGTACATCAGACGCAGCTTGCCCGGCTTGGACGGATCGCGGTTGTCGAATGGGTACATGAAAATACCGCCTCGGGTCAGGATGCGGTGAATCTCAGCCACCATCGCTGCAACCCAGCGCATGTTGTAGCGTTTGCCCAGTGGGCCTTCTTCGCCTTGCAGCAGATCCGCCACGTAGTTTTGCATGCTCTCCAGCCAGAAGCGCTGGTTGGACATGTTGATGGCGAATTCCTTGGTGTCCGGAGATACCTGGATGTTCTCTTTCATCAGCAGGTATTCGCCCTGACGGCTATCCAGCGTGAACGAATAAACGCCGTTACCGGTCGTCAGCATCATGATGGTGGATGGGCCATACAGCACGTAACCGGCCGCCACTTGTTCACGGCCGCATTGCAGGTAGGCTTGCTCGTCGCCACCGGATTTGTCGGCTGGTGCTTTCAGAATGGAGAAAATGGTGCCAACCGACACGTTGATGTCGATGTTGGAAGAGCCATCCAACGGGTCGAACAGCACCAGGAACTTGCCGTTGTCGTTGCAGGCAACCGGGTCCGGTTCTTCTTCGCTGGCGATGCCTTTCACGCTTGGCATGGCGGCGAGGGCGTCTTTCAGCAAATCGTTGGCGATGACGTCCAGCTTCTTCTGGCATTCGCCCTGAACATTTTCCTGTTCGGCGCTGCCCAGAATGCCCGCCAGATCACCCAGCGTCAGCTGATGTGCAATGTCCTTGCAGGTGACACCCAGTTGATCAATAACATCAACCAGCTCCATGTCGTTACAGTGCTGCTGTAAAAAGCTCCTTAGTCTAAGCATTATGTGCTCGCCCTCGATTTGGTCAGATTCGGTAAGTGGGACCCTTTGAATAACTCCGCACAGCTTTGCACGAGTCCTGCAGTTTGCCATTGGCTCTCTACAATCCCGCGGCGGATATCGCGAAATGGCTTTTTCAAGTCAGGGCGCGCCCTACGGGGATGGCAGGGCCTTGCTGACTCTGTGTCGCTGATTTTTGACTTGACCCGCCAGGCCTGCAAATCAGCTTCGTGATTCAGCGTCGCCCTGTCATCCAAAGCCAGCACCGAGTTATTCAGAGGGTCCCGGGGCCGGATAGTACCGGATTGGGGGGCGGATTTCAGTGGAATTGTTGCGTGACAGTCTGCATGACAGGGGTAGGGTTCGCAGGTTATAGGCGATAAACTATCCGCTTTGGGGCGTTAACAGCCCAGCGATGAGACGGAATATGAAGCTACATTTTCTTGGTATTTGCGGCACGTTTATGGGCTCGCTGGCACAGCTGGCCAAGGCTCTGGGGCATCAGGTGTCGGGCAGTGACCAAGGGGTTTACCCGCCAATGAGCGACCAGCTGAGTGCGGCCGGAATTGAACTGATCAGCGGCTTTGATCCCGCTGACATTCCTGCCGATGTCGAGCTGGTGGTGATTGGCAATGCCATGTCCCGCGGCAACCCGTCGGTGGAGTATGTGCTGGAGCGCAATCTGCCTTATTGCTCAGGGCCGCAGTGGCTGCGCGACCATGTGCTGGGTGAACGCTGGGTGTGCGCGGTTGCCGGTACTCATGGAAAAACCTCGACCTCTTCCATGCTGGCCTGGATTCTCGATTACGCCGGTATGGCACCGGGATTCCTGATTGGCGGTGTACCGGGTAACTTTGATGTGTCGGCACGACTTGGCGAGACGCCATTTTTTGTGATCGAAGCGGACGAGTACGACACTGCCTTCTTCGACAAGCGTTCCAAGTTCGTTCATTACAAACCGCGTACGCTGGTGCTCAACAATCTTGAATTTGACCACGCTGATATCTTCGCCGATCTGGCCGCCATCGAAACCCAGTTTCATCATCTGGTGCGACTGGTTCCGGCATCCGGCAAGATCATTTACCCGCAATCAGAAACCGCACTGACGCGCGTATTGGAGCGTGGCTGCTGGTCCGACAGCGAAGCCTTTGGCGATAGCAGCCAGCTACATGGCAAGCCGCTGCAAGCCGATGGCAGTGCCTTTGAGCTGTGTTTGGGGAGCGAGACCAAAGCAACGGTGAATTGGGGCCTTACCGGACAGCACAACATCAACAACGCCTGTGCAGCGGTCTTGGCGGCGCACCATGTTGGCGTATCGATTTCGACGGCGGCCGAAGCGCTGGCGCAATTCCGTTTGCCGAAGCGACGCATGGAAGCCCTGCATCGGGATGCCTGCCAGATCGAAGTGTTTGATGACTTCGCCCATCACCCGACCGCAATTGAAACCACGTTGGCCGGCGCGCGCGCGGGGCTGGCCGAGGGGCAGCGTTTGATCGCCGTGCTGGAGCCGCGCTCTAACACCATGAAAATGGGCGTCCACAAGGATTCGCTGGTGGCCTCTGCGGCCGCGGCGGATCAAACCCTGTGGCTGGAAGCACCGAATCTGGGTTGGACCATCGAGCCGCAGCTGGACGACTCTGGCCGCTGCTACCACGATGCTGAAACGATCTATCAGGCGTTACAGGCGCTGGTTCACCCGGGTGATCGGGTGGTGTTTATGTCGAACGGCGGCTTTAGCGGTTTGCCTCATCGCTTTGCTGATTGGGTAAATGGCAACTGGGTAAACGAAGGAGCACAGCGGTGATGACAACCCCCAACCCGGCAGAACGTATTTGTGTGGCGGTGACCGGTGCTTCAGGTACACCCTATGCGCTGCGCCTGATTGAAGTGCTGGTGGCCGCAGGGCGTCCGGTGGATGTGATTTTCTCCAAAGCGGCCTTGCTGGTGACCGCCACCGAAACCGATCTGACCTTGCCGGGCAAACCCCAAGGGCAGCTACTGGCTCTGCAGCAGTACCTCAAGCTCGAAGCCGACTCCACTATGATTCGGGTGTTTGGCCGCGACGACTGGATGGCTCCCTGGGCATCCGGTTCTGGCCAGCCAGGGCCGCTGGTCATTTGTCCGTGCAGCACCGGTACTCTCTCGGCGATTGCGGTGGGTGCCAGCGACAACCTGATCGAACGGGCGGCCGATGTGGCTCTGAAGGAAGATCGCAAGATGATTCTGGTGCCGCGCGAAAGTCCGTATTCGGAAATTCACCTGAATAACATGCTATCGCTCAAACGCATGGGCGCGGTCATTATTCCGGCCAGTCCGGGGTTTTATAATCGGCCACAGTCCTTGCAGGACATCATCGATTTTGTGGTGGCGCGCATTCTTAACCAGCTGGGTGTACCGCAATCATTAATGCCCAAATGGGGCGAACCGGATTCAACAGGAGAGCAGCAGGGTGAGTGATCAATCAAGCAAGCAGCCAGAACGCCCGGATACCGCGCGTGCCACGGGCATCGGTTTTATTGCCGGTGTGGTGATCGCAGTGCTGGCAATGGAATATTACGGCTTCGTCAATCACCCGTCCAAAGCCGACAAGGCACTGATCGATGAATTCCAGCTGTTGTCGCTGGACCCGGGCTACAACGTCAAGGTATCGCCGAAAAGCTCCGGTAAGGAATCGTTCTGTGTCGATGGCTACCTGTTGCTGCGACCGACCAACGGCGTTGCGGTGGCGGGCATTCTGGTGGATGGCAAGAACCGCCCGGTTGAATGTGAGATTGGCTTCGTCCCGTCAGATACCAATCGGCTGCCACAAAACTGAGCTACGTGGCTCACAATTGGCAAAGAAAAGGCAGCCTTGCTGGAGAACATCCGGATTGCTGCCTAAACTGATTTCATCAGTGAATTTACCGGTTGTGGTTCATATGTCCCTCAAATGCGTTTTTTGTAAGCAGCCCGTGTTTGGCGTCGGTGGTGTCACCGTTCCGTCGATGGGCCCTGCACATAAAAATTGCTATGAAGCCTACCGAACCATGCGCCGTACCTTCCGCTCCATCGACATCACCGAACTGACGGACAACGAACTCTCCGATCTCAAGGACCTGGTGTTGGCCGAAGAAAATGACCGACGGCGAAAATCGGCCCCGGATAACGACGACGACATCGAGCTGTTCTGATCGCCTTATCACTATCGGATATTGCAGCGCGATGCCGTAAACTAGGCGTTTTCGATTGTGGAAGCCCGCTATGGTTCTTGCAGCAGGATCATCCGATCTGATTAACACCGTCTGGGACGATCAACTGGCATCTGGCACCGACGTGACTGCGGCGGAGCTGGTGAATGGTACGGTTCTGGTGATTGGCCGTGATGCCATTGCCCTGTACCGCCAGAAAGACCAGCTCTCTGATGCTCTGGGTAACGGCCTGATTCGCCTGCAACCTTTCCCGGAAGGACTGCGCATTGAAGGCGACTTTCCGTTGATACGCGAAACCCGGGCAGGCTATGTTGGACTGGCGGACGAACAGGTATTGCTGATTGGCCTTAATGATGTTCGTATGTTTGCCAACAAAGCCGATGCGTTACGCAACGCCAACGAACAGCTTCGCATGTCGCTGCAACACTGATCACCTGACGAGACTTTTTCTGTGAATTCGTTTTACAGCTATGTAATTGGTGCCGACCGTCCGATTGGCCAACACCTGATCAAGGCGCTGGCAGCGGAGAATTACCTCTACAAGGGACTGGCGATTGAGAGCCAGGAGCGGGTCACCCTGCAATCCAGCGGTCAGCCGTTCTTCATTATCACCCCTTCACTGTTTGCTGCCGCCGACCTCAATGAGCTGGAAAACTGGCTGGAACTGGCTGAAGACAACGACGCCGCGGTGGTGTTTGTATCCTCTACGGCGGTGTACCCCTACGAGAAAGACGGTCGTATCAGCGAAGCAACCGAGGTGTTCAGCGAGCAGGCGATTGCCAAAGGTTTGCTGGCTGCCGAAGCCCGGGTACGACAGACCCGTCGGCATCTGATCCTGCGCGTTGGCCAGCAGTTTTCAGTCAGCAGCGGCGACTTTGCCCACGCCTTGCTGACGCAGTTACGCCAGGATCAGTCGTTGTCGCTGGACGATCAACTGCCATTCAGCCCAACCCCGGAAGACGACATTGCCAGTGTGCTGTTGGCGATGCTGAAGCAGGCGGATTGCTCGGACGATTTGTGGGGCACCTATCACTTCAATGGTGTTGAGCCAGTGACGTCGTACGCTTTTGCTGAGGCGCTGCTGTCTGAAGCCAGCCAGTATGAGGACTTCACCGAAGTGCGTCTGGAAATTGTTGCAGAAGAGGGTGTTCGACCGGCCTTGATGACGGCCAACAGTGAGGTAGAGCAGCTGTTTCACACCTTTGGCATCAAGAAAAAGCCTTGGCGTACCGGCCTCAGCCGTTTGGTGCGAGGGTATTTCAGGGCCGCTGATTAATCGGTGCAAATCAAATCGGTACTGCTCAGTGCAGATCGGTACTGCGGCAAATAGCAGACATAAAAAAACGAGCTCAAGGCTCGTTTTTTTATGTCTGGTGCTGAATCAGGCTTTCAGATTCAAAGCACCGGATTCCTGATACAGGGTCATCAGCTTGTCAGTGATCACAGAGCGAATGCTCTCACGATCCAGTGATGACATGGCACGCAGCTCTTTCAGGCGCAAACGATGCAGATGCAAGCATGGCAGCTGTTCGTTGAACTCACGCAAGTCACCTTTCATCAGTACCGGCAGGAACGGATCTTCGCTGTTGGAACGGCGCAGAATCTGACGGATACCTTCCTGGAAAGGAATTGGCACCGAACGAACGTTCTTGTCACGGTGAGAGATGATCAGGTACAAGCCACTTTTACCGATCAGGTTGCCCGGAATAACGTGCAAACCGGTTGATTGAACAGCCTCTGGTGACAGGTGGCTGAACGTATCATGAAACGCGTAGGGATCTGGCAGGATCACCAGCTGACGGTTGGCTTCTTCCGGGAAGAATACGCTGTAGTTGGTGTACAACTGGCGTACGGAAGCCGAGAAAACACAAAAGTGGTTTTCGAACTGTTTGACGAAATTAACGGCACGCTTGTGCTGGTGGATCTTCTGAAGATCCCAGACCAGGTCTGCGTTACGTTGCTGTTTTACAGAGTACATCCCGATTACCTTCCCAGTGATAGGTTCCCCTGCAGGAGTATGGATATTCTTGCTGGTTATCTCTATTTAACCTTATGAACTTTACTCCATTATGAACGGAGTGCAAACAAAGATACCGCATATCCTTACAAATCTGTAAGGGTTCAGACCAGAGACAATAAACTTTCTGTTCCGTTCAGTGTGTCACAATCGTTTTTATCCAATTGTGAGCTATTACTCAATAAGAGCCAAAGGAATGGCCTGAATGGGAGGAACGATACAGTTGTGTCCCGGTGATCAGAACCGTCAGTTCGCCCAGTAATAACCAAGGGTCGCCGCCCATTCCCTTGGCTGCCGCATCGACTTTTTCGGCCATCATCATGGCTTCATGAAGTTGCTGTCGGGTCAGTCGGGAGATGGCCGATTTGTAGCCATTTTGCTGTCGTGGCCAGATACGGGACTGCTTGAACGCTTCACTGAGCTGCTGACCGGTTTTACCGTGCAAGGCGAGTAATTGTCTCAGTTTATGCACTAATGCGCCGAGAATGGACAAGGCGTCCACGCCTTCCGATTTCAGGTGCGACAGCATCCGGCTGGCGTCCTTGATGTTGCCGACCATGCAGGCATCGGCGTAACCAAAAGCGTCAAAGCGGGAGTTGTCACCAAGTATGCCGGACAGCATTTCTTCGGTGACTACCTGAACGCCGCTGATGCGCAGCTTTTCGATTTCCTGAACCGCTGCCAGCAAGTTGCCTTCGGTATGATGAGCCAGCATGGCGACGGCGGCCGGATCGGCTTGCAGACCTGCCTGTTGCAGCCGGTTTTTCAGCCAGCCGGGGTATTGGTTGCGCTCGATCGGCCAGATTTGCACCACCACTCCGTCTTTTTCGATGGCTTTGAACCAGGCGGTGTTCTGGGTTTTGCTGTCGAGGCGAGGGCACATCACCAACACCAGGTTGTCCGGGTTGTTGGATTTGGCCAGGGATTTGAGGGTTTCGCCCTTGTCGGAGGGCTTGCCATTGGGAATCCGCACTTCCAGCAAACGCTGGCTGGCAAACAACGACATGGCTTCGGCTTCATCGCGTAGCTGGTTCCAGTCGAAACCGGCTTCAGCGTGAAACAGCTGGCGTTCGTCAAAGCCCGCCGTACGGGCTTTGGCCCGAATCCGGTCACAGGCTTCCATCACCAACAGCGGCTCGTCGCCAGTCACCAGATAGATACCGGCCAGCGATTTACCCAGCTGGCCATCGAGTTGGTCGAGGCGCAGTTTCATATCAGTTGTCGACGCTTTGCAGACGCAGGATCAACAGGTTGAACAGCTTGTCGACCAGTTCGCGGGTGCGGGCTTCTTTTTCCAACTGGGTGGCGGCAACACGCGTCACGTCGTTGTCGTACCACACCTGGGTGGTGATGCTGATGGGCGTCACGTCGCCATGTTGGGAGACCAGTTGTCCTGTCAGTTGGCCCACCAGTTCGTACTCGGCCACTTCACCGGCACTGTTGATGGTTTGGGTACGCTGACGGATGTTGAGCTTGTCGAGGTTTAACAAGGCCTGGCTGTCGGCAGGGGTGTCTTTAACGATCCAGCCGCCTTCATTGAGCCGGTAGCTCAGTTGCAGCTGGTTGGCGTCGGAAAGACTGCTGTTCAGGGTCAGTACCTTGTAGGCCGCCGGAGGCTGGTGTTGCCCCCGCAGCTGCCAGCCACAGCTGCTGAGCACGGTGGCAAGGCACAGTGTCAGCAGCAGGGCGGTGGCATTTTTCAAACGTGATGTCAGAAAGCTCACGGAATATCCCGATCAGTTGGCCACGATGTTGACCAGTTTGCCCGGTACCACGATGACCTTGCGAACGGTCTTGCCTTCGATCTGGCGTTGTACCGCTTCGTCGGACATGGCCATGGCTTCCAGCTCATCCTTGCCGGCAGAGGCCGGGGCTTCCAGCTTGGCGCGCAGCTTGCCGTTGACCTGAACGATCAGCTGAATGCTGTCGGCCACCAGTGCGGACTCATCCACAGCAGGCCATGCAGCGTCGACCACCAGGCCTTCGTTACCGAACTCGGTCCACAGTTGCTGGGTCATGTGCGGAGCCATTGGGCTCAGCATACGGACGATGGCATCCAGAGCTTCGGCTGCCACAGAGCGGCTGCTGTCGACGGTCAGGTCGAGCTTGGTCAGGGTCTTCATCAACTCCATGATGGCAGCGATGCCGGTATTGAAGTTGTAGCGACGACCAATGTCATCAGATGCCTTGGCGATGGTTTCGTGCAGTTTGCGACGGGCGTCCTTGTCGGCTTTTGGCAGCTGGTCGGCAGCAACAGATACCGCTTCGTGCTGCTTCAGCTCGAACGCCAGACGCCATACACGCTGCAGGAAGCGCTGCACGCCCTGCACGCCGGAGTCAGCCCATTCCAGGGTTTGCTCTGGTGGCGCTGCGAACATGGTGTACACACGCACGGTGTCGGCACCGTACTGTTGGATGGCTTCCTGCGGATCGACGCCGTTGTTCTTCGACTTCGACATCTTGCTCATGCCAGCGTAGCTCAGCTCCAGACCGTCGGTCTTGCGCTTGGCAGAGGCCATGCCGCCCTTGTCGTTACGCTCAACGTCGACTTCGGTTGGGTTAACCCACTCTTTGCCGCCGTTTTCATTGGTGTAGTAGAAGGCGTCAGCCAGCACCATGCCCTGACACAGCAGGGATTTGAATGGCTCGTCGCTTTCCACCAGACCGGCATCACGCAGCAGTTTGTGGAAGAAGCGGGAATACAGCAGGTGCAGAATCGCGTGTTCGATACCACCGATGTACTGGTCTACCGGCAGCCAGTAGTTGGCTTCGGTTGGGTCCAGCATCTGGTCGGCTTTTGGCGAGCAGTAACGAGCGAAGTACCAGGAAGACTCCATAAAGGTGTCGAAGGTATCGGTTTCGCGGAACGCGCTTTCACCGTTCAGGGTGATGTTTTCAAAATCCGGGTTGTTCTTGATTGGTGAGTTCACACCGTCCATCACAACGTCGGTTGGCAGCTCAACCGGCAGCATGTCCGCTGGGGTTGGAACCATCTTGTCATCGGCGGTGCGGATCACCGGAATCGGTGCGCCCCAGTAACGCTGGCGGCTTACGCCCCAGTCGCGCAGGCGGTAGTTCACCTTGATTTCGCCTTTGCCGAGCTCGGCCAGTTTGGCGGCAACGGCATCAAAGGCGGCTTCAAATTCCAGGCCGTCGAATTCACCGGAATTCACCAGCTTGCCTTTTTCGGTGTAGGCCGCTGCGGTCAGGTCGATCTCTTCACCCGCTGCTGGCTCAATCACCTGCTGGATATCAATGCCGTACTGCTGGGCGAATTCCCAGTCACGCTGGTCGTGGGCTGGAACCGCCATCACGGCGCCGGTGCCAAATTCCATCAGTACGAAGTTGGCTACCCAAACATCCACTTCCTTGCCATTCAGTGGGTGAATGGCTTTGAAGCCGGTCTTCAGGCCTTTCTTTTCCTTGGTGGCAACGTCCGCTTCGGCGGTACCGGACTTCTGGCACTCTTCAATGAAGGCGGCCAGTTCCGGGTTGTTGGCGGCGGCTTCCTTGGCCAGCGGGTGACCAGCAGCCACAGCGACGTAGCTCACGCCCATCAGGGTGTCAGGACGGGTGGTGTACACTTCCAGCTGGTCGTCACGACCGGCCAGATCAAACTTGAACTGCACGCCACGGGATTTGCCAATCCAGTTGCGCTGCATGGTTTTTACCTGCTCAGGCCAGCCATCCAGCTGATCCAGATCGTTCAGCAGCTCTTCGGCGTAAGCGGTGATGCGGATAAACCACTGCGGGATTTCCTTGCGCTCAACCGGGGTATCACAACGCCAGCAGCAGCCTTCGATCACCTGTTCGTTGGCCAGTACGGTCTGGTCGTGTGGACACCAGTTCACCGCGGAGACTTTCTTGTAAGCCAGATCCTTGTCGATCAGCTTGGTGAAGAACCACTGTTCCCAACGGTAGTAGTCCGGATCGCAGGTGGCGATTTCACGGTCCCAGTCGTAACCGAAGCCCAGCGATTTCAGCTGGTTCTTCATGTAGGCAATGTTCTCTTTGGTCCACTTCGCCGGTGCGGTCTTGTTCTTGATCGCAGCGTTTTCAGCAGGCAGGCCAAACGCGTCCCAGCCCATAGGCTGCATCACGTTCTTGCCTTGCATGCGCTGGTAGCGGGAGATCACGTCACCGATGGTGTAGTTACGTACGTGACCCATGTGTAGTCGGCCGCTTGGGTACGGGAACATCGACAGGCAGTAGAACTTCTCTTTGTTGCTGTCGACAACGGCTTTAAACACCTGGTTTTCGTCCCACTGTTGCTGGACAGCAGGCTCAATTTCATGGGGTACGTAGGTTTCTTGCATCATGTCGGCTTGTAAACAATCAGTGCGTGAATAAAAGAAGGCGGACAGTCTACCCGATCACTTTCAAAGGCGACACTCGAATCCGGTAAATACTCTGTGTTGCGGGCCTTCAGGGCGAAGGCGGTCGTGTCTTGGTGGGGCGCTGGCCGGGCGATTACGGGACATCATGACAATTGGTCTGACGAATTTTGATACAGGTCATTCAGTGTTCAACTAATGGCTGTGGAGGGCGGGTTTTCTCTTGGTCGGTGGCGGCTGTGTCGTTAAGTTAGCCGTCCGGATAAAGGAGTTTGATGATCAATGAAGAACCGCCGTGCGATCTTTCTGTTTACTGGTTTGTTGGTAAGTATTTTCAGCGCCCGGGTCGTCGCAGATGAGACGGTCGACGAGCTGATTCGTGACATGATCCATATTGAACAAAACGAGCAAGCCCATCAGGCTGCGATCGTGCAAGGGGAAGAGCGCGGCATCCTGTGTTTTTCCTGTCACGGTCGGGACGGCAACAGCAAACGTGATTACATTCCCAATCTGGCCAGCCAGAACGCCGCCTACCTGTTTACCCAGTTTGAGCATTTTGCCAACGGTATTCGCAAGGATTACGTGATGAGCAAACTGGCCAAGCAATTGACCGACAAGGAGCGGGTGGCGATTGCACTGTATTTTGCCGACAAGGAAGTGAAGCCCCGCCAGCAACCGGTTGCACCGTCTGATCAGGGTAAGCAGCTGTACGATTCCATGTGTTTCGCCTGCCATGGGCAGTCTGCCCACGGCTCCCGCGAATACCCGCGCATTGCCGGTCAGCCCTACGAATACCTGGAAACCACGCTGCTGAATTTCCTCTCCAAAAACCCGGAGCGTGCGCAATCACCGATGGTCGCGGTGGTGCAGAACCTGACCGAGCAACAACTGAAAGATGTCGCCTCTTACGTTGCGCATATGCCTTGATAAAACCCGATAGTGGTTCTGACTGAGTCTGTAATAAGGGTTAGGCTGAGGCTGTTCCAAAGGCTGTGATAAAGGAATAGCCGAGAGGACAGAGCAGAGAGGGAAAAGTGTCCCAAACCATCCCTCTTTGTTAACGTATGCCTTTAATGTGTGCCTTTTGTTAGAGCCTGTCTTTGCTCCATGACCACTTCACCTGATCATCTCCCCATTGTCTGGATCACCAGCTACGGCCTGCGCGGCAGCGTTGCACCTCTGACCCACGCCAACGACATGATTCTGGAAGCCGATGAGCGGATCTTGCCGGATGGCAGCGTCGTGCGGGCTTTACAACCGGAAACGCTGGCCTTGCAGTTGATGCAGGCTCGGCGGTTGGGATACACCCAGGTTCGGGTGGCACTGATGCACAGCGATGCGTATCCGGCTCATCGTGATTGGCTGATGGCGCTGACCCGGCAAATGGGCTTTGACGTTGTTGAACCGGTGTCGCTGGCTACTGCGGACTTGTCCGGAAGCCTACCTGAGTTGCGGTTTGGCGTTGGCTTCCATGACGACGACCGAGGGTTTGAACGTCTTGCTTGCGAGGGGATTGAGTGCGAGGGGCTTGAACCCTTGGAGCAGCGGTTTCCTGTCACGGTAGAGCGGTTGCGGTTATCGCCACAAGCGTCGGCGCGGGAGTGGATGTTCAAAGCACGGCAGTCGTGTGAAATCAGGCTACCCGCCGAGCTGATTGAACGCTGGCAGGATGGTCGCAGCCGGGTGGTAGTATTTCGCGGCTGTACCCCTCAAGGGGAGCCTTTGAGCATGGCACCCTTGTTGGATGTTAAGCATGGGATTTCACTGGACGCTGACGACAGTTTGCTGATTCAGGGGTGGGACTGACGGCTAATACTGAAAGCCCAAGCGCAACTGTCGGGAATATTCGACTCTGTGGTATTCTCAGAATCAATCCGGAATGTGTGCGGGGGCGGTCGCTTGAAACACCGGGCATCATCCCCATATTCCACAAGAATCGATTAATGCCTTGCTAAAAGAGAGACATCACCATGGAAATTATGGACGTCATCAAAGACCAGATTGAGAACAACACCATCCTGCTGTACATGAAAGGTTCTCCTAACCAGCCTATGTGTGGTTTCTCTGCTCGCACTGTGCAGGCGGTGATGGAATGTGGTCAGAAGTTCGCGTACGTTGACGTGCTGTCCAACCCGGAAATTCGTACCAATTTGCCGGTATATGCAAACTGGCCTACGTTCCCGCAGCTGTGGGTAAACGGTGAGCTGGTTGGCGGTTGTGACATCGTGACCGAGATGTTCGAAAAGGGTGAACTGAAAACCCTGCTGGAAGAAGCTGCTCCAGAAGCCTGATCGCTGATTCAGGGAACCACCGGCTGCGGTGGTTTCCGATTCTAACCTGTTGATCCTGTCCTTTTAACTCTGCCTTTCTCCTATTCCTTTTCTGTCGTTCCACTCATTCCTTTTCTGTCGTTCCACTCCCGGTTTGCTCCACAACCTTGTATGGCGTGGTCAGCGTTTGGGCTTTACCTCATCGAACCAAACAATCACCAGAACGAACAAAATTACCCATAACTGCCATTCATCTTCTGCACGACATGACACGCGCCAGTGGCTGTGGTGATACTCTTGGCGAACAATAATAACGTCAGGCACGGCAGCCATGTACGCATCACCCTCCGATCAAGAACCGCTCGCCTCTGCGACGGGCGCATTGAATTTGCCCGCTCGTCATCGCCCCGCCAATGCGCCACGGGTGCCGCTTCAGCGTGCCGAACCGGACGCGAATATCGCAACGTCTGCTGCTCTGGTGTGGGTTCAGGCCCCTGCTGGATTTGGTAAATCGGAATGGCTGCGGCGCTATTATCAGGTCCGTCAGAGCAGTGGCCGTAAGGTGGTCTGGATCAATTGTGAGTTTGGCGATTCTGACAACGAGCTGCTGCCGCTGTTAATGCACCTGGACGGCTCCGAGCAGGCGCTGCAACTGGCGCAACAAGCTCGCCAAAGCTGGCAGCCTCGTTCAGGCACCCTTGGATTATTGGGCTGCTGGACGGCGTTATTGCAACAAGCCTCGGACAGTGCCCGTAAGCCGCTGGAATACTGTCTTTGTCTCGACGACGCCCATCTGATGGACGTCAGCGGATGGCGGTTGCTGTGTGAACTGATTCGATTGCAACCTGCGGCATTGTCGTTGGTGGTGGCTTCACGGGCGTTGCCAACATCGGCGACGGCAATTTTGATGGCTGAAGACGTTACCCATATTGGTATTCAGCAGCTGCGCTGGAGTCGGGAGGATACCGAGCATTGGCTGCAAGGGCAGCAGCTGGCGTTGGACAGCGACGATCAACGACTGCTGGATCAACGGTTTCACGGCTGGCCCGCCGCGATTGCTATCTGGACGGCGTGTTTACGTGCCTCGGGGAATCTGGCCACGGTGTCGGTCGGGCTGGCCAATTTTGAATTGCAGGATTACTGGCTGACCGACACTCTGGCAGGCATCAGTCGCGAAGAACGCCGCTTGTTACAACAGGCGGCGGTGCTGGGGCCGGTGTGCGAAGGGCTATTGTCGCATGTTAACGGCTACGCCTGTCGGGACCTGATGCAATCCATGGTGCGCAGCGGTTTTCTGGTGGCGCAGGAGCGGGTCAATTGGGCCGAACTGGAACCGGCCTTTGTCGAGGTGGCGGCTGCCGCTGTGACCGAACGGGATCAGGAGATCTGGCATCAGCGGGCTTTTGAGTGGTATGACAAACACCAGCAGCCTGTGCAGGCGCTGGAGCATGGTCAGCGTTCGGCCATTCACGGTGGCTTGGCGGTGTGGGTGGAAACCCGTGCTGAAGCCTTGCTGGCCAGTCTGGATATTGCCGGGCTGGTGGACTGGTGTGATCGCGCTGGTGAGATCGTTCTGCGTCAATCACCACGCTTGATGCAGCTGGCCTGTTGGGCCTGGATGCTGACCTACCGACTGCGCCGGGCTGAGTCGTTGCTACGCCACCTGGCTCAGGGGCAGCAGCTGGAACCCGCCGAGCTGAAATCCCTGCAAGGCTATATGGCGCGGCTGAAAGGCAATAGCAAATCGGCCAGCAGCCTTTGCTTCGAAGCGCTGCAAGAGTTACCCCCGGAGCGCTACAGCGTGCGCTTTTTGATGGCCAGCACACTGACGTATCAGGCGTTGGCTGAAACCGACCTCGACGCTGCGCGGGCCTGCAATCGCACCGCCGTCAGTATTTCCCGCCAGTATGGCAGCCTGACGCTGGAAGCCCTGGCGCTGTTTGATCAGGCCCGTATTGAACTGCATCGCGGCCATTTCCCGTTCAGCAAAAGCCTGGTGGATGGCGGCATTCAACGTTTGCAAAGCCTGCCCGAACACCTGTCAGCGATGCCGATGGGGCGCTTGCTGTTGTACAAGGCGTTTTTGCAGTGGGTGACAGGGGAAGACCCCAAGCACTTGCTGACCCTGTTGGAGCAAGGCATCAGCCACTGCTGCAAATCCGGTGACGTGCTGGTGACTTACGGTTACGGCCTGCAAGCGATGGAGCTGGCAGCCCACGGCCAGGCCAGCAAGGCGCTGGACTGTCTGGACGATGCCGAGCGGCTGATGCAACGCTGGGGAGTTGATACCGAGGTATACCTCTGGCTGATGCTGGTGAAGGCCAATGTGTGGATCTTTCAGGGCAAATATCACCGTGCTGAAGAAGGCATTGAACAAGTGCTGGGCAGTCGTCATCTGTCGCATGTGCAGCGGCCGGAGATTTTCCCGATGCTGCCGGATTTTGTTGCTGCGACCCGAGCCCGTTTGTATTTGCTGTGCGGTCGTTACGACGACTGCCTGACCGAAGTCGATGAGTGGCTGCGCTGCAATTCCAGCCCGCTGATCAAGCTGTTGATTCAAATGATGCGGGCCGCAGCCCTGCGCGGTAAAAACCAGATTGCCGAAAGCCAGCACATGTTTAATCAGCTGGGCCATCACATGCGTCATGAGGGCATCGGTATGAGCTTCCGTGCCTGGTTGCCGGAGTTGTACAACTCGACTGCCTCATCGGAAACTCCGGCCAGTGTCACGGTGCGGGTGCAGCTGAGTGACCGTGAACACGATGTGTTGCGCAAGATCGCCGAGGGGGCTTCGAATCAGGAAATTGCCGCCCAGTTGTTTATCTCGATTCATACGGTCAAAAGCCATGCCCGCAAAATCAATATGAAGCTGGGGGTCAAGAACCGCACCCAGGCGATCCGCAAGGCAAAAGAGTTGCTACTGTTGTAACTATCAGTATTTGCCCAGGAAAAATAGAACAATTTTGCTCGTATTTTGAACAGCGACCAGATTGGCAAGTTGTAAAGCTATCGTCTAAACCTAAGGGAGAGTTACCAACACCAAAATGGACGTGACGCATGAGGACACCCTACAGCGCCCTGATTCTGGCCTCCCATTCTCTGGAGCAAGTAGAAACTGCCCTGAACGGTGGTTATCAGGTCGAATATTGCGACGCAGCAGAAGCCGCCTTACAGCATCGTGAGCTGGCCCAGGTCAGGATGATACTGATCGATATTGCCAGTTTTGGTGCCGTGGGCAGCGTTGAAGCCTGCAAACACATCAAGGAAGCCGAGCAGGGGGCTGATATTCCAGTGGTCCTGATGGGCGCGGGTGCCAGCCTGGATTCCCGTATGGATGCCTATGAAGCCGGTTGTGATGACTATGTAACCGACACCGACATGCAGGAGCTGCGGGCGCGTGTTGACCGGGTAATGTTCAACAAGGTTGCCAGCGACCAGCTGAAAGTGCAGCTCAAACAAGCCAACGAAATGGCGTTTATCGCCATGTCTGATACCTCCGATCTGGGGGTTAACATCCAGTTTCTGCTGGACGTGAATAATTGCGACAACCTGGATGAACTGGGCATGAGGCTGTTTCAGGCGTTGAAAAACTACGGCCTGAATTGCAGCCTGCAAATGCGTGGTCGCTACGCGGTCAAGAACATGGAAGCCAACGGCATGGCCAAGGAGCTGGAATCGGCACTGCTGATGGAATGTCGTGATCAGGGTCGTTACGTCGACTTTGGCAAGCGTTCCATCATGAACTACGGCAAGGTGTCGCTGTTGGTGAAAAACATGCCAATGAACGATTCAAAAAAGTACGGCGCCATCAAGGACAACGTGTTCTCGCTGTTGCAGGGGGCTCATGCGCGCATCGAAGCGCTGGACAACATCTACACCATGCAGCTGGAAAGCAAGGTGGTGATGCAGTTAGCGGAGTCCATGCGCGGGCTAATGCGCACGGTAGATGATTCGTACCAGCACGTTATGCAAGACATTGCCAGCGTGGTGGAAACCATGGCGGCCGGGGTAGAGCACACGGTGCAGTTTTTGGGGATGGACGAGTATCAGGAAAAATCGATTCAGGAGATTATGGAAACCGGTATCTCTGAAACCACCCGGGTGTTTAACCAGGGCGTTCGGATCGATAACGGCTTGACCCAGTTGCTGGAAAAAATCGACTCGGCCATGTCGAGTGAGCACGGTGATACCCGCGAATTGAACCAACTGCTGGAGTTGCTGGAAGAAACCACCGGCAAGTCGATGGCTTAAGACACTGGACATACTCGCTTAACAAAAAGCCCGCGCTACTGACGTAACGCGGGCTTTTCTTTTTGTTGGGCCTGTTGTTAGTCAGTACTTCAGTTCAGTACTGTTGCTTCGCTCACTTCGTCGCTTGGCAGGTCCACTTCCCATGGTGGGTTTGGACGAATGTTATCAATCACGAACTCAACAAAGCTGCGCACCTTGGCGGACAGGTGACGGTTGCTTGGGTACAGCGCGTGAATCGGGCTGGCTTCAAACGGGTAGTCGGCCAGTACCGGTACCAGTTCACCGGCCTGAATGGCTGGGGCAGCAATCAGGGCTGGCAGCGGTGTCACGCCGGAACCAGACAGCGCCAGTGCGTACAGTGACGCAAAGTCGTTGGCTTGCAGTTTCGGTTTCACCGGAATGTTGATCTCTTCGCCACTCGGGCCTTCCATGTTCCACTGCAACCAGCGCGAAGCGGTGATCAGACGGTGGTTCGACAGGTCGTCAGGGTGGTGCGGCGTACCAAAGCGACGCAGGTATTCCGGGCTTGCACACATCACGGCACGGACGTCGCCCAGGTAGCGACCAATCAGGGAAGAGTCCTCCAGCTGGCCAATACGGAAGGCAATGTCGATGCCTTCCTGCACCAGATCCAGCATCTGGTCAGACAGCACCAGGTCGATGTTCAGCTGTGGATGCAAATCCATGAATTCTGAAATCAGGCTCGACAGTACTGTGGAGCCAAACAGCACCGGTGCGGTGATGCGCAGGGTACCGGTTGGCGTGGTTTGCATCTGGGTGACGGCAATGTTGGCTTCCTCAATTTCGCTGAGGATGCGAGAACAGTGGCCGTAATAGGCGTTGCCGGTATCGGTCAGGCGCAAGGAACGGGTTGTACGTTGAATCAGGCGCACACCCAGACGCTCTTCCAGCTGGGTGATTTTGCGACTGACGGTCGACTTTGGCAGACCCAGATTGCGCGCGGCACCGGTGAAGCTACCAGCTTCGACAACATGAACGAAAATGGCCATTTCGTTCAGGTCAAATTCCTCTCTTTTTCCGATCTGCATGTGGGTCTCCCGCTGAGCAGTGAGTCGAATGTCGCTACTGACAGCTTTTACCGTTTAGTCAGGCTAAGCAGTGCAACAATCGCTAAAACAGGTGGCATTCAGTATTTAACTAATTTGCCATAATAACTGGAACAATAGAAGTGAAATTGTAGCTATTGTTCTGATAGGTATCTTCGAATTTATCTATATATCGCTGATTAGTGCAGTAAATCCTGACTGAGTGGCCGAAAATTTCCGATTGGTGACATGAATGCGTCAATCGAAAGAGTGCGGCTACAGCTCGATTTTTACACCCAAAGAAACAATGGTGGGCAAGTCGGTGACGTCTTCCCGCTCGCTGTAATCGGCATTTTTGTAGTCATAGTCGATCACGTTATCGCGGCCGTAGAGATTCAGAATTTCTCCGTACAGCGTCATTTCCCAACCCTCGAACAGGTACAGCCGATCCATACGAACGTCGAGGCTGTGATAGGCGGGCAAGCGCTCGGAATTGATGTCGCCGTAGATCGGGTTGTACAGCTCGGGGTTGTCGCTGTCCTGCTCGGCCCCCAGCAATGGGGTGACCAGCTGGCCGCTCTGATAGCGCCATTTCAGGCCCAGCGTGGTGCGGTCGCTGAGTTCGTAGCCAATGACGCTATTAATGACCACCGGCTGGTCGTAGGCGTAGCGAAAGTCTTCGCCGGTAATGTCGTTGGTGCGTTCTGTATGAGACCAGGCCAATGAGGCCCAGCCGTACCATTGATCGGTCAGATCCTTGTTGATAAACAACTCCACGCCCCAGGCCTTGCCGTGGGCATCGTTGCTGTAGCGGGGCAGTTCGCTGTATTGCTGGCTGCTGAGATCGGGGTAGTTGTCCGCTGACTGGCGAGCGATCACCAGCCGATCCATGGTTTTGTAATAGGTTTCCAGCTTGACCAGCAGGTCGTCACGCCATTCGTGCTCCAGCCCCAGCACCCAATGGTTGGCGGTGGGCAGTTTCAGGTCGGGGTTGCCGAAATCCTCAGCGTACTGGCCAAAGTTGTCCGGGAAGTCGTGGTATTGGCCGTAACCGCTGGTGAGGTTCCAGAACGGCGCAAAGCGCCAGCGGCTTTGCAATTTGGGTTCGATAAACCACTCTTCGGTGTAGTCCTCAACGGACACCAGTACGCCCGGGGTCAGCTCCCAGTCCTCGTTCACCTGCCAGCGGTCGGCGAGGCTGAGGTCCAGACTGTTGACCACTTCATCAAAGCGACTGTCGATGGTTTCGGTGCCGTCCACCAGTCGGCAGTCCGGTTGAAACTCATCGCAAGGGGGACCGGCGTAGCGGCCGCTGCCGCCGATATGCGCCTGGCCAAACTCCAGCCCCCAGCTGAGTTCGTGGTCGAGGTTCACAAATTGGCTGAACTGGCTTTTGACGGTGTAGTCGTTCACCTTCACATCAATGCGGTTGCTATTGCCAATGCTGAATTGCAGCTTCTGCTCCAGTTGGGCCAGGCCCAGTTTTTGTTGCAGTCCGGAGGGGTAAATCTTTTCCCACAGCAAGGCCTGGCTGTTGAAGTACTGCTCAAAGCCAATGCCGCCATCCAGACCGGGGTCTTGCTGCACCTGGTCGGAGTCTTCGTCGAACAGCAAGCCGGCTTTGTCGCGAGCGCCTATGACGTTGAAGGTGATGGATTCGGTGGTGCTGACGGCGTACTCGTACTTGCCCTGATAGTCGTAGTATTCCGGCACGGTGGTGAATTCGAATTCCTCATCGTCGAGCAGGTTTTCGATGTAGTACTGGAACAGGCTCTGGCGGGCAGACAGGTAAAAGCCCTGATTGTCGCCGGTGGGTTGCTCGAAAAAGATCCCGGCTTTCAGCAAGCTGAAGTCGATTACGGCCTGACGGTTACCAAAATCCGGGCGGCGCGACTGAGCATCAATGACGGCACCGGTGGAGCCGTTATACGCCGGGCCAAAGGCCGCTGGCAGCAGGGCAAAATCGCCAATCACGTTGTCGCTGAGGATACTGGAGGCATCGGTGTGGAAGATATAACCCACCGGAAAGAAGTCGATGTAAAAAGCGTTGTCGTCCGGCGATGAGCCACGTACCGCCGGTTCGGAGCTTTGCGCTGAGCTGAACACTACGCCGGGCAAGCTGCCGATGGCTCGTAATGGGTCGTTACCGGCACCGGGGACTTTCAGCAGTCGTTCGGTTTTTACCGTGGTCAGTGGTTCCTTGATGCCTAACACTTCGACCACTTCGGCATCCTGATAGATGAGGTCCGGGTCTGCGTTAGTGTTGGCAATGTCGGCGGAATCGGTGTTGGCGAACGCCGATACAGGCAGCATACCGACGGCAAGCATCGCCAGTGCCCAAACAGGCTGGGCTTTGGTTGGCCGGCGCTTGATCGTTCGAGATGTCGCAGGCCCAGATGATTTGGCAGGCCGAAGTGTATAAGCGAGTAGGGTCATCCTTGAGCTTCCGTGTTCGCTGAATCGTCAGGGTTCGCAGTCTGGCAATTCTGTCGGGGCATTTCAAACCGCCATTGGATCATGATTCGCCCCCGGCCTGCTGTGCTGTCCGTCGAATGACGACAACGTGGGTCAATGCCATCAGCATGGCCCACTGCAGGCCAATCACCAGCAGGCCCAACGTGGTCAGCGTGGCTTGTTGAAGTTGGGCTCCGGTGTAGTAACTGAGCGGAGCCAACAGCCCACCCGCCACGATCAGGGCATTGCGTCGCAATACCAGCCAGTGCAGTGAATGTAGCAGGGTGGTGGCAAACGCGCCCCACAACAGCCACAGCCAATACGGCAGCAATGGCCCTTGATGATTGGCCAGTTGCAGCTGACCCGAGCCAATCAGCAGAGTATCGAGCACGGCACCCGCTAACAGATAGGCGGTAATCAACTGCCATTCGCCGGGCTGCAACAGGGTGCGATGCCACAACACCAACAGCGGCGTGACGGCCAAGGCCCAGAGGTTACCGCCGAGAATGCAGGCAAACCAAACCAGCTGAAACATGGCGATGTTGAGTATCAGCTGGTGGCTGCGTTTTAACCGAAGCGGCTGCTTGTTCATGGCCGGGCCTCTGTGTTTTTTATTGTTCTGTGTTGTCTTTTATTCCCGAGCAGATTTCAGGACGCCCGGGAGAGCCCGTTGGCCTTGTTTTCGTCCGCTGCGGTGTGGGTTGTGCTCGCATCTTCTGACGCTTCGGCCGTTACGGTGGCTTCGATGGTTTCCGTCACAGCAGTCGTTGCCTCTGAGCTAATAGCTTGTGTGAACGATGGCGTAATGGCGGGTGCCTGCAAACTGCCCAGCAGCATGTCGCGCTGGTTGTCCGGCTTGGCGAATACCATCTGCACGGTGCTGATCACGCGCTCATCGAACCCCCCTTCGCAGTAGCTGAAGTAGAAGTCCCACAGTCGATAGAAGGTATCGTCGTAACCTTGTTGGCGCAGGGCGTCGCGGTTGGCCAGAAAGTCGGCTCGCCAGCGGCGCAGGGTTTCGGCGTAGTGGGTGCCGATGTCTTCCAGGTGCACGGTTTTCAGGTCACCAGCGGTCACCATGGCGTTCTGGATTGCCGTAACGGATGGCAGGAAGCCGCCGGGGAAAATATAACGCTTGATGAAGTCGACGCTGTTTTTGGCTTTTTCGTAGCGCCAGTCGTCGATGGTGATGGCCTGAATCACGGCAATGCCATCGGGCTTAAGCAGCTTGCTGATGGTCTGGAAGTAGGTGTTCAGGTACTGGTGGCCAACGGCTTCGATCATTTCCACCGATACCAGCTTGTCGAAGGTGCCTTGCAGCTGGCGGTAGTCTTCTTTCAACAAGGTGATGCGATCCTGCAAGCCTTCTTGCTCGACCCGTTGTTGCGCCAGCTTGTACTGCTCTTCCGAAATGGTGGTGGTGGTTACCCGACAGCCGTAGTGCTTGGCGGCATGAATCGCCATGCTGCCCCAGCCGGTGCCGATTTCAATCAGGTGATCATCGGGGGTCAGTTGCAGCTTCTGGCACAGGCGGTCGAGCTTGAATAGGGAGGCCTCTTCAAGGCTGGCCTCGCGGTTTGGAAAAATGGCGCTGGAGTACATCAGCGTCGGGTCAAGGAACAGCTTGAACATCTCATTGCCGAGATCGTAGTGAGCGGCAATGTTGCGGCGGGAGCCTTTTTCGGTATTGCGCTGGAAGTGGTTCCACAGCTTCAGCGCCCATTTACCGGCGTTGGCCCAGCCACTGTCGATGGTGTCGAGTACGTCCTTGTTGCGGCACAGGATTCGAATCAGCGCAGGCAGGTCGTCGACACTGAAATCGCCGGTCATATAGGCGTCGCCAGCGCCAACGCTGCCGTACAGGGCGATGGTGCGCCAGGCTTCGGAGTCGTGCAGTGTGACCGTGGCGTGCAGGTCGCTGCTGGCATCGCCAAAGGTCAGCGTCTGGCCTTGCTCCCGAATGGTCAGGTGGGCTCGGCGCAGCTGGCCCAGGCGGGTGCACAGCGCGTTGCGGCAGAGGCGGTCAATCCAGGCGATGTCGGTGGACGAGGTCGTCAGGCTTTTCATTATCGTGCTCCTGTGGAAGACGGCTGGGCTGCCTCGGCAGCGTCTGAAGTCGATTCGGTTGCCGTTGGGCGATCGCTGATAGCGTTCGGGTTGTTGTTTTTATGGCGGTTGTCTGGCGGGTTGCTGTTTTCGGTACTGTTCTTGGTATTGTTCTTGGTATTGTTCTTGGTAATGGGCTCGCTGCTTGGCTGACTGCTGCGCAGCTGCTCAGCATGATCCTGCTCTGGCTCGTTGTGCGGATGCGGCACATACGGGTTGCCTTTCAACCACAGTTTGGCGGCGTTCCAGTAGATTCCCAGTCCCACCTGCACCGTCATCATGGGGTAGCGCCACAGAATGCGACTCATGGCGGCCCGGCTGATCGGCTGGCGCTGCAATTTCATGGTGGCGTCCATGACCCTTTCGCCGTCCTGCATCACGTCCATCTGGCTTGCCAGACGGCTGCCGGTTTGCGCTTCGGGGGGATTCAGGGTCCAGCGGTACTGCATGTCCAGGCTGTTGAACGGCGATACATGGAAGGACTTGCTGAACTGATACTGGTAGCGGTTTTTACCAATCAGGCGCTGCGGTTTGATGGCTCTGGGTGGATGAGGTTGGCGTTGAGCATCATCTGCTGGCATCAACAGGTTGTAGTGAAAGCGTTGTTTCCAGGGCGTGTTGGTCACTTCGCCCAGAGTGCCGACACAGCGGCCATTGGCGTCATAACCAAAGTAGAGCGTCAGCGGATTGATGATGAAACCGTAGTAACGCAAGTTGGTGAGCATTTCGATGCGTTCGACGGCAAGGCCAAACTCCTGCTCGAAAGTGCGCAGCAAACTGCGCTTGAGGGCGCGGGCATCGCCATGCTGGCCGTAATAGTCGGCGGCATCAAAACGGGCTGGGGTGAAGCAAGCCGGGAGAAAGCGGGCTTTCCAACCGGACGCAGGCTGACTGCGCCAGAGCGGGTGCTGTTGCATGACTTCGTCGATTTCATCGAGGTCCAGCAGCATCATAAACACCTTGTGATGGAGATCGTTGGGCTTGCCCTTGAAGCGCCGATGCCGCACCCAGCCTTCATAAATGGCGCTGTTGCCCTCGAAGCCCTGACCGCTGAAGCGCGACATCAGAAGGTGACTCCCAATGCCTTGCACACTCGCAGGGCCGAATTCACACCGTCTTCGTGGAAGCCATTAAACCAGTAGGCACCGGCGAAGTGGGTGTGGTTAGCGCCGCTGATTTCATGATGGCGTTGCTGCGCGGCCATGCCCTCGAGGGTGAACACCGGGTGGGCGTAATTGAACTTGCGGATGATCTTGTCCGGATCAATGGCGTCGGTTTTGTTCAGCGTGACACAAAACTCTTCCGGCGCGGCCTGATAATTCTGCAAGCGGTTCATGTGATAGGTCACCGCGACCGTGCTGCGCTGTTCGCTGTCGATGTGGTAGTTCCAGCTGGCCCAGGCTTTCTGGCGCTTCGGCAGCATGTTGACGTCGGTGTGCAGCACCACGTCGTTATCCTGATACGGAATCGCCCCCAAAATAGCTCGCTCGGCGTCTGTTGGCTGTGCCAGCAGTTGCAGGGCCTGGTCGCTGTGGCAGGCCAGAATCACCTGATCAAAGCGGTGGCGTTGGCCGTTAATCACCAGTTCGACGCCGTCGCTGTCGCGTTCGATGCGTTCAATGGCGGCGTTGGTGTGAATCTGGCTTGACGGCAGGTCTTCCAGAATACGGCCTACATAGGCGCGCGAGCCGCCGGAGATTACCCGCCACTGCGGCCGGTCGTTGACGCTTAACAAGCCGTGGTTGTTGAAGAAGCGCAAAAAGAAATACACCGGGAAGTCCATCATCATGGCTTCACTGGCCGACCAGATCGCAGCGCCCATCGGAATGATGTAGTAACGGCGGAAGTAGTCGCCGTAGCCGTGTTCGGTCAGGTACTCACCTAGCGTCTGTTTGGGGTCGAGGGATTCGGCATCCAGCTGGGCGCGGGTTTCCTTGTTGAAGCGCAAGATGTCTTTCACCATGCGCCAGAACGACGGATTAAAAATGTTCGAGCGCTTGGCTAGCAGGCTGTCGAGGTTGGCACCGTTGTACTCCATGCCGGTTTGCGCACACGACACGCTGAAGCTCATGTCAGAGGCTTCGGTTTGAACACCAAGGGTGTCCATCAGCTTGATGAAGTTCGGATACGTCCAGTCGTTGTAAACAATAAAACCGGTGTTGACCGGCCACACCTGGCCATCCAGCTCGACGTCGGTGGTTTGGGTGTGGCCACCAAAATAGTCGTTGGCTTCAAACAGGTGGACGTCGTAACGCTCCCGCAGCAGCCAGGCACTGGTCAGACCGGAAATCCCGGCACCAACAACGGCAATGGACGGTTTATCGCTCATCAGAGGCTTCCTTTACAGAATTGGTTGACGTCTTGCGGCTGATGGCCAAGCGGGCGCAGGCAGGAAGTGCTGCCAGCCATTGCATCAGCCTGGTAAAGCGTTTCGGAAAATGGATGTCCCACGGCCGCCCTTGCAGCCCCTTGACGATGGCAACGGCGGCCTCATCGGCGCTGATGCGCATGGGCATCGGGAAATCGTTGCGGTCGGTGAGTGGGGTTTTGACAAAGCCCGGTGACACCACCGATACATCGATCTGCTCAGAGGCCAGATCGGCCCGCATGGATTCCAGCAAGTAGCGCATGCCGGCCTTGCTGGCTCCGTAAGCTTGCGCTCTTGGCAAGGCCAGATAGGTCACGCTGCTGGCAACGCCAACCAGATAACCACGTTGGCTGTTTCGGAGCAGCGGCAAGGCCACTTCGATGCTGTGTACGGTGCCCATCAGGTTGGTGTCCAGCACTCGCTGGAACAGGGCAGAATCAAACGCCTGAACGTCGACGTATTCGCAAGTGCCTGCGTTAATGATGACGGTGTCGATGCGGCCAAAGCCGTCTTCTATGTAGCGGGCCGCTTGCTGCATGGAGGCCAGATCAGTGACGTCGGCGACGATCGATGAAATACGCTGGTACTTGCAGCTCAGTTGGTCCAGTTTGTCTTCGTTGCGGGCGCTGATCACCAGTTGCAAGCAACGGTCGGCGAGCTGGTGGACCAGTGCTTCGCCGATGCCGGAGCTGGCACCAATCAACCAGATGACTTGCTGTTCCAGTGGCGGCTTGGCCGCTTTGCGAGTCATGCCATACGCTCCCGCACTTTGCGCAGTGCCCAGCCGATCAGCGGTAAATGGTTGTAGAGCATGTCGGCACCGTCGAACAGGTCGCGGTGATGAATCACCTTGCCATCCTGCCAGTGCAGTTCGGTACAGCCTTCAACGTGGATTTGCTTGCCGGAGGCTATAGCCGGGTGACTGAACGTCATGGTCCAGCGCAGCATGTCGGCACTTTCGTCACAGTCACAGTCACAGTCACAGTCACAGTCACAGTCATCGCTGCTGCCGGGCCAGAATTGACCGTATTCAAACACGATGGCATTGACCGACTGATACAGCGCACTGAAGTACTGTTGAATCTGCTGCAGGCCTTCGACACGGTGAAAAGGATCATGGAACACCGCATCCGGGTGGTACAGCTGTGCCAGCAGGCCGCTGTTGACCGAGTCGGCATCCAGTTGGTCGTAGGTGCCGGTGATCAGGGCGTGTCGGTCTGCGGGTGATAGCGGCTTGGCAGTCATTGCAGCGTTCCTTGGTTATCAACCTTGGTTATCGGCCTTATTTATAGGTATAGGCCTTGTTCAGGCTGGGGTTGCGTCTTTCAGCGCCTTGAAGGCGTTGAGGGCGCGTTGACGACCGTATTTGTGGTCAACCACCGGCTGTGGGTAGCCACAAGTCTGGCGTTCAAAGGCACTGGGGTTATGGCGATATTTGCCCGCCAGTTTGGCCAGTTCCGGCACGTAACGGGCGATGAACTCACCGTCGGCGTCAAATTTTTCCGACTGCGCAATGGGATTGAAAATACGGAAGTAGGGCGCTCCGTCGGCACCGGTAGACGCACTCCATTGCCAGCCGCCGTTGTTGGATGCCAGGTCGGCGTCCATCAGGTGCTGGTTGAAAAATGCTTCGCCGCGTCGCCAGTCGATCAACAGGTGCTTTGTCAGGAACATGGCGGTGATCATTCGCAGGCGGTTGTGCATCCAACCGGTTTGCACCAGTTGGCGCTGGGCGGCGTCGACAATCGGGTAACCGGTGCGGCCTTCGCACCAGGCCTGAAAGTCTTCTTCGCTGTTGCGCCAGCACACACCTTCGTATTCCGGCTTGAACGACTTGTGCTTGCACAGCTGCGGAAAGGCGACCATCAAATGGCGGTAGAAATCACGCCAGGTCAGCTCGTTGATCCAGCTGTCGAGCCCTTTGTTGCCACCAATCAGGCGCCCTTCGTTGGCTTGTACCGCGGTGTGAATGCACTGCCGCGCTGAAATCAGGCCAATCGATAGTGCCGGTGACAGGGCGCTGGTGCCGGGCTTGGCGGGCAGGTCGCGCTGCTGGTCGTAGTCCGGGCCGTGTTCATCCACGAAGCGTTGCAGTTGCTCGTGCAATTCGGTTTCGCAGTGGCTCCAGCGATCATCGGTTTCGATGGACAGTTGCAGCTCCAGCGTTCGCAAGCGCGATGGCAATTGTTGCATGCGCTGGTCGGCCAATGCCTGTTGTTCGGCCGACGGTTGTGGCAATCCCAAAGGCGTTGTCAGCAGTTGCTCGGCTTTTGGCAACCAGGCCTTGCGGAATGGACTGTAGACCTTGAACGGCTGTTCGGATTTGGTCAGCACGTCGCCCGGTGGCACCAGACACTGGTCATGGTAGCGGCTGATTTCAACACCCTGATCCCTGGCCCAACGGCACAGGTTGATGTCGCGCTTGCGTTCATTCACTTCGTATTCGTTGTTGAACAACAAACGCGAAACACCCAGTTCACTGATCAGGGTTTGCAGCAAGGATTCGCTGTTGTCGAAGGTGTCTGCTTCCAGCACCAGCAGCGGAATACCGAGTGCGCGCAGGTTGTTTTGCAAGGCGGCGACGGCGTTTTCCATCCAGCGGACCTTGCGTTTGCCAAGACCGTGCTGCTGCCATTGGCTGGCGGTGTGACAGTACACCGCGATTACCGGACGCCCTTGGGCACAGGCGTGGAACAAGGCCGGATTGTCGTAGCAGCGCAGGTCGGTGCGAAACCACACCAGATTCAGATCAGAGTTCATCCAGACGGCCTCCACAGCCGAGAATGTAGGTGTGTATTTGCTGGTTCACCGGGCTGGTCAGGGTCTTGATGTGAGGTCGGCCGCCGCTGTGTAGCGGGGCGGTGCCTGACAGCCAGTGTGGCAGTTCGGTGTTGTCCAGGTGACGCTGCCAGGCGCTGTCCTCGGTTTTATCGTGGGGCAAAAAATGCACCCAGACGGCAGCGGCATTGAGGGACTCGGCCGCAATCGACAGCTCGGCGGGGGTCAGGTGCGGCCCCAGATATTCAACCTTGAGCCCGGCTGCACCGATGGAGCAGGCGCGGATCAATACATCGAGTTCACCATCCGGATGGTTGGTGGCCAATAACAGCACCGGGTCGGCGGTATGTTGTTGTTGCTGGGCCATCAGGCAGGTAAGCCGCTGATGCAACAAGAACGTCAGGGTTTTCAGCAGCATCGGATGACTTGGCTGACCACGCAGGGAGTCGATCAGGGGCAGCAGGCAATGCTGGTAATAGACCGCGAATGGGTAGTTGGAAAAGGCATGGCTCCAGAGGTCGAACAAGCGGCGCGGATTCAACGACCGCAGCGCGGCCAGCAGTTGCTGCTGTTCCTGTTTCCATTCATCCAGCGCGGCGCTGTTGTCTTGCTGCTGGTCGATTTCGGCTTCGGACATTAGCAGTTCGACGTGACGAATCGGATAGCCCTGTTCGAGCCAGTGCAGGATGTGGTTTACCCGTTGAATATGGTCCTTGGTGTAGTAGCGATGACCCTTCGGCGTGCGCAGTGGCTTGATGATGCCGTAACGACGCTCCCATGCCCGCAAGGTGGCCGGATTAACACCGGTCATGCGAGCAAAGTCCCGAATCGGGTAGCTGCCTTCCGGAATAACGCTGCTCACAGGCTGTTCCTCAATCCCAGTTCGTATGGATGCGGATTCAGGTACACCTGCTGACGCGCATAGGCGTTGGCTTCCTCGTGGTGGTTGAGGTGATGCTTCAACAGCGTCAGCGGTACGATTAACGGCACAATGCCGGTGCGGTATTGCTCGATAATGCCAGTCAGCTCTTGTTTGTCTTGCGCAGTGACCAGGTTTTTCAGGTAGCCCTGCAAGTGCATCAGGGTATTGGTGTGCATCTTGCGACTGGCTGGCTTGGCCAGGGCCGTCATCAGTTGCTCGAAGTATTCATCGGCGATGTGCTCAAGGGTGTCGCGGGTCAGGTTGGCCAGCAGCTGCCCCATGCTTTTGTAATGCACCAGGCTGTGGGCCATCACCAGATACTTGTAGCGGCTGTGAAAATCGATCAGTGACGCAGGAGTCAGACCTTGCTGACGGAAGCTGGTCCATTCGTGGTAGGTGTACACCCGCACCATGAAGTTTTCCCGCAGAGCGTCGTCGTTGAGGCGGCCTGCTTCTTCAACCGGCAGCAGTGGATGACGGGCAATAAACTCGCGGGCAAAAATGCCGCTGGTAGTACCTTCCGGATGACCGTTGGCCAGGTATCGCTTGACGCCATACACCCCGCAGCTGGGGCTTTTTTGCATAAAAATGAAGCCGCACAAGTCATTCATTTCTGAGGCTTTCTGCTCGGCGTAGTCAATCAGCTGTTCGGTAACATCGAGGCTGGCGTCGTCAGAACCGACGGCACGGATGTTGCTGTCGTCGGCGTTCTCGCTCATCAGACGAATGGCCTGGCGAGGTGTGCTCATGCCAATGCCCACTTCCGGGCAAACACCAACAAATTCAAAGTACTTTGACAGCACGTCGGTGCAAAAACGGGAACGCTTGTGGCCACCGTTAAAACGTACGGGCTGTCCCATCAGGCAGGCGCTGATACCGATCTTGATGTTGGACTCTATGGATTCCTTCATCGCTGTATAACCTTTAGGTGTGCTTTGTATAGGTTTTAGTGTGGTCCTTGATGCGGTTGTTGGTCAAGCCTTTCTTGTACAAAAAATACAATTTTGTATAAGTAGTGGTTTCTTTGTCCAAGTTTAGTTCTTTAGCGACGAATTGCGCACAAGATAGGAAATGGTTTTCCGGGGATTGGGCTCTAATTGGGCTAAGGAGCTGGAGAGCCGAGCTAGTAGGAGCAGGCTTGCCTGCGATGGTGGACAAGCTATTGGGGTAGGTAGAAGCCAAAAAGCCCCTGCGCGAAGCAGCGCCGAGGCTCTGGTCTTTCTTGTTTGTTCGTTTGATCTGGTTCGGCTGAATACTAAGCTTTCGCCTCTTTATCCTTCCTTCCTTCCTTCCTTCCTTTCTTTCTTTCTTTAGCCTTCGCTATTTTCCTGTAAGGAACGCAGCACAACGTTGCTGATGGCGCCAGCCACTTCAGGCTCCAGACCAACAGGCTGCTTCAGGGTCATGCGCACCATGTGTTCTTTCGACAGGGCGTCCA
Source organism: Oceanobacter kriegii DSM 6294 (assembly GCF_000422845.1). Lineage (GTDB taxonomy): Bacteria > Pseudomonadota > Gammaproteobacteria > Pseudomonadales > Oceanobacteraceae > Oceanobacter > Oceanobacter kriegii. The sequence continues at coordinate 131,829 of NZ_KE383933.1, read as the reverse complement.
GCTGCATTGGCACATCCTTGCGCAGGTGTCTGCCAGCAGCGAAGAACAGCGGCAGCACTTCAATCACGCCGTAACCTTCATCCGATAATTGGGCGGTGACGCTTTCCAGTGATGGTTCGGCCAACTCCATGTAAGCCAACTCAATGCGGGCGGTAGCACCCACAGACTGGCGAATGCTGCTGGTCAGTTGCTCAAACGGCTTGAGCCAGTTGGCGTCACTGCTGCCGTGGGCCAGCAGTACGGTGGCCTGACGCAGGTTCGGTGAGGGCATGGTCATCTCCTGATTCATAATGAGGCTTCCAGCGTGTCCTGTTGGGGAAGGGGTTGCCCGCTGAGTCGACGCGCTGCCAGATTGCCGCTTAACCAGGCGCCCTCGATGTTGGGCGCTTGCAGCCAGTCGCCGCAAAGGGCGACGCTGTCATCATTGGACACCACAGTGCCGGGTTGTTCCACTACATTTGGTATCGAGAACAGCCAGCGGTGCAGCCAGATTTCGGCGTGTGGCTGGGGTGGCAACTGCAAGGCTTGCCAGAAGGCGTTTTGCAAGGTCTCCATCAGGCCGTGGCGCTCGCCATTGCAGTGGTCTTTACTCCAGTGATGATTGGCCTGAATCACCCAGCTTTCTCCGGCGTCGCGGCCGGGTTTACTGTTGTTGCGGCTGATCCAGCCGATGGGGCCGTCTTTAACGAAGGCAGCATCGATATCAGTCGCCAGCGGTTGATTAAACGACAGCAGCAGCGTCCAGCACGGATTCATATCCACATGGGTGGCCTCGCGCAGGCTGGCCAGGTCGTCGGCGGTTTTCAGCAAGGCGTTGGCTTGTTCCGGCGGAATCGCCACGATCAGTTTGTCAAAGGGGCCAAACTCACGGTTGTCGTCACTGAACAGGTGCCAGCCAGCCGGACGTTTTAGCAGCCGCACAATGCGGCTTTCGGTTTCAAAAGCACTGGCACAACGCAGCATATAGCGGCTCAGGCCGGTCATTCGCGGGGTGGCGACGTAGCGTTTGACGGTGTCGGGGGAAGGACTGGCCTGATTGTTGGCAATTTGCCAGATGCTGGCCTGCCACTCGCTGATGATGCCGTCCTGTTGCCATTGCTCCAGCTGCTGTTGAAACGCTTCGGTATGGGCGCGGAAAAACTGCGCGCCCATGTCCCAGCTGGCAGCGCCGACTTTTTTGGTGGCCATGCGGCCACCACTGCCACGGCTTTTGTCGAAAACGGTGACCTTGTGGCCCTGGGATGCGAGTTGATTCAGGGCGGACAATCCGGCCATGCCGGCGCCAATAATTGCGTAATGTGCCACTGGGCGTCTCCAACAGGATGTTTGTACAAGTTTTTGCATTCTAGCATTGCGAATTATCTTGTATAGGTATTGTATATATAAATGTCACAAACGGGTTCGCTGGAGGTTGTATGAGCAAACGTATTCTGATTACCGGAGGGAGCGGGTTTATTGGTTCCCGACTGGTGTCGCAATGGTTGGCTGACGGCCATCAGGTGTCTGTGTATACCCGCCGCCCGGACGCCGTGCGCCAACGTTGGCCGCAACTGGAGCAGGCAGCCTCTCGGTTTGATGATTTTCATGGCCCGTTTGACTGGTTGGTGAACCTGGCCGGTGAGGGCATTGCCGACCAGCGCTGGTCGGAAGCTCGTAAACAGGTACTGCGTAACAGCCGCATTGAGCTGACAGATACCCTGGCCCAGTGGGCCATCAATACCGGTCAACGCTTTGAGGTGGTTCTGAGTGGATCGGCGATCGGCATCTACGGGGCGCTGGAAGGCACCGCCGAACAGCAGCAAGTGGATGAGCAAAGTCCGTACGGCAGTGATTTTTCCGCCAACTTGTGCGCCGAATGGGAGCAAGCCGCTGCTCCTTTGAAACCTCTGACCCAACGGCTGGTGTTGTTGCGTACGGGCGTGGTGCTTGGCCCCGGCGGCGGCATGTTGAAGCGGCTGTGGCTGCCGTTTTTACTGGGTCTTGGAGGGCGAATTGGCTCTGGTGAACAGTACTTGTCGTGGATTCATATGGATGACTATCTGGGGGCCATCGACTTCTTGCTGCATCAGCCAGTGGAAGGGGCAGTCAACATGACCTCGCCCTATGCTCAAACCAATGCGCAGTTCAGCCGCACACTGGCGGCAACGTTGAAACGTCCTGCGCTGCTGCCTGTGCCCGGTTGTCCATTGAAACTGGCGTTAGGTGAGATGTCGGACTTGCTGTTGAAGGGGCAGAAAGTGCAGCCCGTGGTGTTGCAACAGCAGGGTTTTGAGTTCCACTTTCCACAGCTGGCTGACGCCCTGGGGGACATTCGCAACCATTGGTGATCTGTCTGTAGTACTGAGTAGGGGGCTTAAGCAGGCGTTGCTGGGCAGGAGGAAAGTTGGCCGATGGATCAGGTCAAAAACCTGACGACCGGAAACTTGACGCCCCGGTGACCTGTCTAACCTGCGTGAAGGCGCTGTTTGTCATCGAAAACGTACTGAAAACTGACGCTCGCAAAAGAACTGTAGCTTTCTGTTATTGGTGATGGCAGACCGTCCCGCTCTCAACTAGAACTTGATGTACAAGTTGTTGAATTGACTGCAGGAAATACCAATGAGTATAAGTCGCCAAGCCCTTGATCATTATTTGTACGAGTTCGACCAGGGATATCGGGTGAGCTATGTAAGCTTCAGCCGTGCCAGTGACCTGACGGATGCTCAATTGGTACTGACGCTTGAACGCGGAAACGAACGCAAGACCTTTGCCTTCTCGCAACCGCTGTTCAATGACATCGACAAGAATCTGGTGGCGTGCCGAAGCCTGTACATCGCCACCATCAAGAGTTCGCCGTTGTCGCCCAACCGCGTAGAGGTTGGTGACAGTGAAGGAAATTTTGTGTACTTCACCGCACGAACCGTGAAGAACATTACCCCGACCGCCTGACTCAGGAAGACGATCGGCAGTCACCCGACGCTGCAGCACCCAACTTGCAGTCGAAGCAGTACCCCATAAGCGGCCAGACGGCCGCTTTTTTTATGCGTTTATTATCCGGTTTTAGCCGCTGGGTACAGGCCCGGAAACGGTGCATGTTACCCCTCTCCATTTTCCTGACTTTCATGTCTAATCTGTCCCCATTAGGATAGGGCCGAAAATCGGGCCTTCTATAACAACAACTCCCCATCCGGCCCTTGTACAACCGTGCTTGAGGAACAATCGTGACGGATACTGTGTTTGAACTGGCCGCCTATGGCGTGCTGGTGTTGTTGGCTATTCTGGCCATCGGTTCATTGGCGGTGATCGGCTGGATCATCTGGGCGTATTTCATCGACGTGCGGCAAACCCGCCACACAGTGCGTCGAAACTTTCCGGTGATCGGCCGCTTCCGATACTTCTTTGAACACATGGGGGAGTTCTTCCGGCAGTACTTCTTTGCCATGGACCGCGAGGAAATGCCGTTTAACCGCGCTGAGCGCAGCTGGGTGTATCGCGCTGCCAAAAACGAAAGCACCACCATTGCCTTTGGTTCTACCCGCCGTCTGGATGTGCCTGGCACTGTGATCTTTGTAAACAGCCCGTTTCCGGCGCTGAAGCAGGATTTTGCCGAATCCGGCGCTATCACCATCGGTGAACATTGCCGTATGCCGTATACCACATCGTCGCTGGTGAATATTTCCGGCATGAGCTTTGGTGCCCTGTCGCAACCTGCGGTTACCGCTTTGTCTCGCGGTGCGGGCAAAGCCGGCTGCTGGATGAACACCGGCGAAGGGGGCTTGTCGCCTTATCATCTGGAAGGTGGCTGCGACATCGTTTTCCAGATTGGTACGGCCAAATACGGCGTACGGGATGAAACCGGCAAGTTGGACGACGCCAAGCTCAAGGCAGTGGCCGAGCACGAGCAGGTGAAGATGATTGAGATCAAACTCAGTCAGGGTGCCAAACCGGGCAAGGGCGGGATTCTGCCTGCGGCCAAGGTCAATGAAGAAATTGCCCGTATTCGCCACATTCCCCTGCATCAGGATTCCATCAGCCCCAACGGCCACCCGGAAATTCGCTCGGTAGACGACCTGCTGGACATGGTTGAACACGTGCGGGCAGTGACCGGCAAACCGACCGGTTTCAAGGCTGTGCTGGGCGATATCGACTGGATTCGGGATCTCTGCAAGGCGATCCAGCAGCGTGGTCTGCAAAGCGCGCCGGACTTCATCACTCTTGACGGCGCAGAAGGCGGCACCGGTGCCGCACCACAGTCATTGATGGACTACATGGGGCTGCCGCTGAATCAGTCGCTGCCGATGCTGGTGGATATGCTGGACGAGTACCAGCTGCGCCCTCGTATTCGGGTGATTGCCTCCGGCAAGTTGCTGACGCCGGACCGGGTTGCCTGGGCCTTGTGTGTGGGAGCGGATTTCGTCGTCAGCGCCCGTGGTTTTATGTTTGCACTGGGCTGTATTCAGGCGCTGCAATGCAACAAGAACACTTGTCCGACCGGCATTACCACCCATGATCCACACCTGCAAGCGGGTTTGGTACCGGCCGACAAGGCTTCCCGGGTACAGCACTTTGTTGAAACTCTGGTGCAGGAAGTGGGCGTGATTGCACACTCCTGTGGGGTTGATGAGCCACGGGCCCTGAAGCGTGAACACGCCCGTATTATTCAGCCTGATGGCACCAGTACGCGTATTTCTGATTTGTACAATGCCTCGCGCAAGCGCATGGCCGCCGAGGTGAATGACTGAGGCTGTTTTCCCAATGCGGTTTGGCTGAGTTGTTTCAGCCCAACCGCTTTAACAAAAGCGTCTGAGCTAGAACCCCTGAGCCAAAACGTCTGAGCCAGAACTTCTGACGTGAGCCGGTTTAACGGATGATGTCAGGCACTCTTGCTAAAGGTCGACGCGACATGTGTGATATCACGCCATGTATCAATAAGTCGGTGCTTACCAAAGCGCAAGCGTCGGCCTTGTGGCGCGTATTGGCGGATTTTTCGGTTTAAATCAGGATCATTGTTTTCGCCATTTTCTTGCTTTCCCTGTTTTCTGAACTAGGTTTCAAAGAGTAGTTAAACCACAGGAACAGGTGTCTCTCATGCCCCCAAAGTGTCTTATTGCGGATGACAGTCTTTACGCCAGAATGGTGGTCAAAGACGTTGTACGTCGGATTTATCCAGCCGCCGAATTCCATGAAGCCAGCTCGGGCGAACAGACGCTGAGCGTGGCGGAAGGAACCGGCTACGAATTTGACTGGTATCTTCTGGATGTGAACATGACGCCGCCGGACGGCGTTGAAACCAGCAAGATGCTGATGGAACGCGGGGTGCCAGCCAATAAAATTGCACTGGTCACCGGCAACCGTTCCTTCAACCTGATGGACGAAGCCAACCTGCTTGGCGTTCAGTACATCAACAAGGCCATCAGTCCGGAAGACGTAGACCCATTCATGGAACGACTGCGGGCGTTTTTCAGTAGGGGTTGAGCATGGCCATTGACGCTGAAGCGCAGGCGATCAGCCTGGATCTGTTGGCAGAATCTCTCAATCTTGGCCTTGGCCAGGTGATTGAAGAATTGTCGGAAATTTCGAACAGCAAGATTGAGCTGCACGTGCCGGAAGTGAACATGCTTCCCAAAACCGAAGCGCTCTCCTTCACGTCGGCTTTACGAGACGCTGGCAAAGCCATTTTCGTACAACAACAATTTTCTGGCGAAATCAGCGGCGAAGCGCTGCTGTTTTTCAGCGAAGAAGAAAGCCTCAACTTGCTTAACGGCTTGTTGCAAGACAATGAGCAGGCGTTGATTGAATTTGCTGCCACGGAAGAGGAAATGATGCTCGACCTCACTAATGTGGCGGTGTGCGGCGTAATTTATGCGCTCTCTAATCTGCTGGGAATTCGGCTTAATACCGAACTGCCACGCTGTGAATACGGACATTTTGACGACATCAGCGGCAGCACCCAGCTGCTCGACAATGCCGAAGACATGATTCTGTTCCTGACCATCAGTTTTACCGTGGTGAAGAAAAATTCCCGCGCCCAGCTGATGTTTTTCCAGCCCAAGGACACGCTCGAAAAACTCTACGACCGTATCCAGAAGCGCCTTTCATTCGGCTGAATTGGAGGCGCCAACATGGACAGACTCTATCGCCATATTGTGGAGCTGGTTGATACCGGCATCGTGGTTCTGGATGGTCAGGGCTGCATCGTCACCTGGAACCAGTGGATGGAACGTCACTCGGGCTTACAGGAAGCCAGGGTGCAAGGCCAGAAACTGCTGGATCTGTTTCCCGAGCTCAGTAACAGCCGTATCGACCGCGCCATCTACAAGGCGCTGGAGCTTAACTGCCCGTCGGTGCTGTCGGCCAAACTATTGAACGTGTCTTTTCCTTTGTACCGTGAGCCGCTGAGCACCGCCAAACAGCCGGAGCGGCTGGTGCAATCCATCCAGATCAAACCGTTTTATACCGACGAAGACGGCCAATACTGTGTGATCTCGGTATTTGATATCAGCTCATCCGACATGCGCGAGCGCGCCCTGCGTACGCAGTCGGTGGTCTTGACCGAGCTGGTGGTCAGCTTGCAGGAAAAGGAACACGAGCTGACGGCGCTGTTTGAAAACACCCAAAACGGCATCCTGATTTTTGATCGCAAAGGCCTGATTCACAGTGCCAATCGGGCCGCGGTGCAGATGTTTGCGCCAATTCCGCTGGAACCCGGCAGCGACCAGCAGGAACTGTTTGAACTGGCGGCCCCTGAGGCCATGCTGGCGGAATCCGCCGGCGCAGGTCAGTTGGAAGGTCAACACCTTTACGACTTTTTTGAAGAATTGAGCGCCAGCCAGTTTGGCTCGGATAAAAGCGATGCGGAAATTCAGGCTCTGATACCGGCTTCCGGCGAAGAGCGGGAAATGAACTGTGTTCGTAATGACGACAGCGAGTTTCCGGTCAGCGTCTCGGCCAATGCCATTCCAATGGCTGAGGACGACAGTCGCTTCTTTATTTTTGTGCGTGACATTACCGAAAAAAAACGGGCGGAAGCGCAGCTCAATCGAATGGCACGGGTAGACGGCCTGACCGGCCTGTATAACCGTTTTTCGTTCACCGAAATCCTCACCAGCACCCTCAAGGCCCACCAGCGTAGTGGCAATAGCCTGTCGGTGTTTTTTATCGACCTCGATCGATTCAAGGGCGTTAACGATAACTATGGCCACGATGCCGGTGATGACTTGTTGCGGCAGGTGGCGGAGCGCCTGCGCGGCTGTTGCCGTAATTCCGATACTATTTCCCGCTGGGCAGGCGACGAGTTTGTGATTCTGTTGCCCGAACAGAACCACAGTCGCTCGTCGATCACCGTGGCAGAAAAGATTCTCGATGCCATCTCACAACCGTTCGAAGTGTTTAACATGCCGGTGTTTGTTAATTGCAGCATTGGTATTGCCCAGTTTCCGGACGATGCCTGCGATGCCGACAAGTTGATCTTTTGCGCCGACCAGGCGATGTATCAGGCCAAAGCCGATGGCAAAGGGGTGTTCCGGTTCTTTACCCCGGAAATGAACCAACGCACGTTAGCGCGGCTGAAAACTGAGAGTGAGCTGCGGGTCGCGCTGGCAGAAAACCAGTTCGAGCTGTATTACCAACCACAAATTGAAGTCGCCACGGGCAAGTTGCTCGGGGTGGAGGCCCTGCTGCGTTGGCGTCATCCGGAACGCGGCATTATTTACCCGGATGAATTCATCAGCGTGGCAGAAGACTGCGGGCTGATTTGTCAGATGGGCGAGTGGGTGATGATGCAAGCCTTCGAAACCGCCTCGCGCTGGTACAAGCGCGAGGGAGACCCGCTGTCGATGTCGATCAACCTGTCGCCAAAGCAGTTTATGGACGATGGACTGGTGTACAGCGTCAGGCGCTTGCTCAACTCGGTGGGTTTTCCGGCCGAGCGCATTGTGCTGGAAATTACCGAAGGGCACCTGATGAACACCCAGGGCGAAAACCTGCAATTGCTGCGTGAGCTGAAATTGCTGGGGGTCAAAATTGCCATCGACGATTTTGGTATGGGCTATTCGTCACTGGCGTATTTACGCAATCTGCCGGTCGACATCATCAAGATCGATCGCCACTTCCTGCAGGATGCCAGCAACAATGCCGCCGATGCTCGCATCGTGTCTGCCATTATCGATCTTGGCCATGCGCTTGGCCTGGAAGTGGTGGCAGAAGGTATCGAACACCTGTCCCAGATGGAATTGCTGAAAATGAAGGGCTGTGACCATGCTCAGGGATTCTACATTGGCAAGCCGATGAGTCTGGACGATCTGATGCTCTGGTATACGGTTGACCGTGAGGCCACGGCGGCGCATTGAGTTATTCAGAAGGCCCTTGGATAGCTCCTGAGCGGGTTATATTCGCCCGAAAAGATATAAATGTATTTGTCAGTAATCAACCATAAATCGCACCTTTATGGTGCGTTTTTAATTGATATGTAACATTTTATTTCAAGAAATTCCGCGTTTTGAAAAATATCCCTGTTGCCGATCAAATTTGAGAGAAAATGACGCCTGTGCTTGCTTGAATTAGCAATGATACTGGTGTCTTATTTTGCCATTGCCTTATCCGAGTCGCCGCCACGCAAGGTGCTGCGACTTAACAATCAACCTGATGGCAAAATTCAGGGAGCAGTATGTCAATCGAATGGAAGGACTACGCACCGGGAGAGTTCTACGACGAACTTTTCAGTGCTCCGGGGACCCCTCGAGAACCCGCCAAAGCCTTGATTTCCTATCTGGAATCGTTTTCTGACGAAGATATCAATTCACGTAAAACCGCCGCCGAATCGACCATTAAGGAAATGGGTGTTTCCTTTACGGTGTATACCGAAGGCGAAAATATCGACCGCGCCTGGCCGTTTGATATCCTGCCGCGGGTTATTTCCAAACAGCAGTGGGATAAAACCGCTGCCGGTCTGAAACAGCGTCTGAAAGCGCTGAATATGTTTATTGATGATCTCTACCACGATCAGAACATCATCAAGGACGGCATCATTCCGGAATTTGTGCTGAAGCAGTCGACCAATTACCGCAAGGAATGTGAGGGTTTCAGTCCACCATTTGGTGTTTGGGCACACATTTGTGGTACCGACCTGGTGCGCGATGGTGATGGCCAATTCTACGTACTGGAGGACAACCTGCGGGTGCCGTCCGGTGTGTCTTACATGCTGGAAAACCGCTCCATCATGAAACGGGTTATCCCGGAAGTGTTCGAGAAAGTGAACATTGCCCCGGTGGGTGATTATCCCGAACACCTGTTCGAAACGCTGGCTGAACTGTCGCCACGTGACGTCAAGAAACCGGTTGTGGTGGTACTGACCCCTGGCATTTTCAACTCCGCCTATTTTGAGCATTCCTTCCTGGCTCAACGCATGGGTGCCGAGCTGGTAGAAGGCAGCGACCTGGTGGTGGGTGAAGACGAATGTGTCTACATGAAAACCATCGCCGGTCTGGAGCGCGTTGACGTTATCTATCGTCGCATTGATGACATGTTCCTCGACCCGGAAGTCTTCCATCCGGATTCGGTACTGGGCGTACCAGGACTGATGCGCGCCTGGAAAGCGGGCAATGTGGCGCTGGCCAATGCACCGGGTGCCGGTGTGGCCGACGACAAGGTGGTCTACGCCTATGTGCCGCAAATGATCAAATACTACCTCGACGAAGAACCGCTGATTCCTAACGTTGAAACCTACCTGTGTTACGACGACGAACAGCGCGCTTACGTGCTCGACAACCTCGACAAGCTGGTGGTGAAACCCGCCAACGAATCCGGTGGTTACGGCATGTTGATTGGCCCGCACTCCACCAAAAAAGAGCGTGAGCACTTCGCAGAGCTGATCAAGGCCAACCCGCGTAACTACATCGCCCAGCCGACTCTGGCGCTGTCGACGGCACCAACGCTGGTGGGTAAAAACAAGGTGGAACCGCGCCATCTGGACTTACGTCCATTTGTGTTGCAGTCCCGCAACAGTTACGTCACAACTGGAGGTTTGACCCGTGTGGCGATGAGAAAAGGCTCCCTGGTGGTGAACTCCTCACAGGGCGGTGGCAGTAAAGACACCTGGATTGTCGATACCGGAACAGGAAAAGACTGATGCTTTCCAAAGTTGCAGAACGAATTTATTGGTCAGCCCGTTACCTGGAACGTGCTGAGAGCACCGCACGGTTGGTAAGCATCTACGACAAGTTGTTGTTCGACCTGCCACGCCGGGTCAACCTCGGTTGGTACAACCTGATTGTGATCAACAGCCTCGAAGACGACTTCAACCAGCGCTACTCCAACCGCGATGAGCGCAACGTGGTGAAGTTTCTGGTGGGCGACGACACCAACCCATGCTCGATTGTGAACTCCCTCAAGGCCATCCGCGAAAACATTCGTACCACTCGTGACGTGGTGCCAGCGGATACCTGGGAAATGGTTAACGAGCTGAGCATGTTCGTGCAAGACAACATGGCGCAGGGCATCAACCGCAGCAACCGCCATGAGTTTCTCGAAACCATCATCAAATCCTGTCAGCAAATCGTTGGTTTGCTGTTTGTGAACATGATGCGTGACGAAGGCTGGGACATGATGCGTCTGGGTCAGAACCTCGAACGTGCCGACATGACCACCCGTAATCTGGATGCCGCACTGGCGGCCATGTTGCAGGTGGAAGAAGACGAATACTCGGTCAACAGCCGCCAGATCATCTGGGGCAACATGCTGCGTTCCCTGAACGCTGACCAGCAATTCCGTCGCACCATGCGTTCGTCCATCAAGGGCACTCCGGTAGTGACCTTTATGATGGGCGATGAGCAATTTCCTCGTTCCATTTCATATTGCTTGAACCAAATCGTGGCACGCTGTGACCACCTGCCCAAAGGCAAGGACGTGATTGAGTGTACCAAGGCGATCAAAGAGGAAATTGATCGTGACCTTGAAGCAGAAGAGTTTGGTGCCGAGTTCCGTGACGACCTCAACGAGCTGCAAGTGTCACTGGGTGAGTTGCATGGCCTGATCCAGAAAACCTGGTTCCTGTCGGATCAATAAGTCGACCAGACCGATCAGGGATTGATAACAGCAAGCCGGGCGCGGTTTTTTTCAAGCGTCCGGCTTTTTTGCACGACTTTTTAATACGACCTTATTCGACATTCTCCGTATTCCTTATTCGGGAGCCGTTATGACTATCCGTGTTGCGATTGAGCACAACACTTATTACGAGTTCGACAGGCCCATCAACCTTTCCCCGCACGTCGTGCGACTGCGTCCGGCCCCTCACAGCCGTACTCCCATTGAAGCCTATAGCCTCAAGGTTGAACCGGAAAACCACTTCATCAACTGGCAGCAGGATGCTTACGGCAACTATTTGGCCCGTTTGGTTTTCCCTGAAAAAACCACCAAATTCTCGGTAGAAGTGGAAGTGATCGCTGATATGACAGTGATCAACCCATTCGACTTCTTCCTCGATGAAAGCGCCGAAGACTATCCGTTCACCTACGACAAGCAGACCCAAAAAGAACTGCAGCCGTATCTGGAGCTGGACGAGCAAGGGCCGCTGTTCAAGAAATTTGTTGATGGCATCTCGCTGAAAAAGCGCCGCACCATCGACTTTCTGGTGGACGTCAATTCGCAGCTTCAACAACTGATCGAATATGCCATTCGCATGGAGCCGGGCGTACAAACGCCGGAAGAAACGCTGGAACTGGCCAAAGGCTCCTGTCGTGACAGCGCCTGGCTGATGGTGCAGGCCCTGCGTCATCTGGGCGTTGCTGCCCGTTTTGCCTCCGGTTACCTGGTACAGCTGACTCCGGATGAAAAGTCCATCGATGGCCCATCCGGCCCGGCGGAAGATTTCACCGACCTGCACGCCTGGTGCGAAGCCTACCTGCCGGGCGCTGGCTGGGTGGGGCTGGACCCAACCTCGGGCCTGTTTGCTGGCGAAGGCCATATTCCTCTGGCGTGTACCCCACACCCGGTGTCTGCCGCACCGATTCAGGGTTACACCGACAAGTGCGAAGTGGAATTCAGCTACGAGAACAAGGTGTCCCGTTTCCACGAAGACCCACGCGTAACCAAGCCGTACGACGAAGCCGAATGGGCTGACGTTGTCGCACTGGGTAACAAGGTCGATGCGCTGCTGGAAGCCAACGACGTGCGCCTGACCATGGGCGGCGAGCCGACCTTTGTGTCTGTGAATGACATGGAATCGGCGCAGTGGAACACCGAAGCGCTGGGCGACGACAAACTCAGCCTGGCCAAAACCCTGCTGCTGAAACTGCGCGATCATTTTGCACCGCAAGGCTTGCTGCACTACGGTCAGGGCAAGTGGTATCCGGGTGAAGAAGTACCGCGTTGGGCACTGGGCGTGTTCTGGCGTAAGGACAACGAGCCAATGTGGACGCGTCCGGAGCTGCTGGCCCGGGTCGACAAGGATTACGGCCACACCGTTGAAGACGCTGAACGCTTTGGTAAACGTCTGGGCGAAAAGCTCGGCTTGCATGGCGACTACGTACAACCGGCTTATGAAGACGGTCTGCATTACCTGCTGCAGGAACAAAGCCTGCCAGCCAACCTCGATGCCCAAATTGCCGACGCCAAGGACGAATTGTCCCGTCGCCGTTTGGCTAAGGTACTGGAGCAGGGGCTGAATACCCCGAGCGGTTTTGTCTTGCCGGTTGAGTGGGACCTGTACGGCCAAAACTGGAAATCCAGCTTGTGGGAAGTACGCCGTGGTCGTCTGGTGCTGATCCCGGGCGATTCGCCGATGGGTCTGCGCTTGCCGCTGGAAAGCCTGCCGCATTCGGAAGAAACCCGCTGGCCACAGGAAGCCGATGCCCTGCGCACCGATGAGCCATTGCACAGCCGTGCAGACATTCTGGCCCATGCTTCCCAGTACCACATCAGCCAGCCGGAACCCGCGCCTGCCGCTGCTTTCCAGCCACAGGTGAAGCAAAAGGCTGGTAAGTCCAAAGAGCAGTCTCCAAAAGACAATCAGGGCTCTGGCTACTGGCAGAACCTGGTGCGCACCGCCATGTGTATCCAGCCACGCGATGGCAAGATACACCTGTTCCTGCCGCCACTGCCGTATCTGGAAAGCTACGTTGAGCTTATGGCGTTGGTGGAAGAAACCGCCGCCGAGCTGGAACTGCCGGTCATCATTGAAGGTTATGAGCCACCGAAAGACTGGCGCCTGCAAAAGCTGCTGGTGACGCCGGACCCGGGCGTGATCGAGGTGAACATTCACCCGGCCAACAACTGGAAAGACATGGTCAGCAACATGACCGAGCTGTATGAAGCCGCTCGTCAGTCCCGTCTGGGCGCTGAAAAGTTCATGCTGGACGGCCGTCACACCGGCACCGGTGGTGGTAACCACATTACGCTGGGCGGTGCATCACCGGCCGACAGTCCAATGCTGCGTCGTCCGGATTTGCTGCGCAGTTTCGTCACCTACTGGCAGCACCACCCAAGCTTGTCGTACCTGTTCTCCGGTGCCTTTATTGGCCCGACCAGTCAGTCACCTCGTGTGGACGAAGGTCGTGACGAAGGCCTGTACGAACTGGAAATTGCCTTCCAGCAAATGCCGGAAGGGGAAGCGGCACTGCCGTGGCTGGTTGACCGCATCATGCGCAACCTGCTGATCGACGTTACCGGTAACACCCACCGTGCCGAGTTCTGTATCGACAAACTGTTTGCGCCGGGCTCGCCATCTGGCCGTTTGGGTATTCTGGAATTCCGTGGTTTTGAAATGCCGCCGCACAGCCGCATGGCATTGGTGCAGGCATTGCTGATCCGGGCGCTGGTGATGCGCTTCTGGAAAAACCCGTACAAGCACAAGCTGGTACGTTGGAACACCCAGCTGCACGACAAATGGATGCTGCCGCACTTCATTTGGGAAGACATCAAGGAAGTTGCCCAGGACCTGCAAGACCACGGGCTGGAATTCAAACCGGAATGGCTGCTGCCGTTCGAGGAATTCCGCTTCCCGCATTACGGTCGGGTAGAACTGGCCGAAATGAAGCTGGAACTGCGCTGGGCCATCGAGCCATGGCACGTACTGGGTGAAGAAGTCACCAGCTTTGGTACTGCCCGTTACGTGGATTCCTCGGTCGAGCGTTTGCAGGTCAAAGTGTATGGCATGACCGGCAACCGCTACGTACTGGCCTGTAATGGCCGTCGCGTACCGTTGTCGAAAACCAGCCGTCACGGTGAATACGTGGCCGGTGTGCGCTACAAGGCCTGGAACCCGTTCTCGGCCCTGCATCCAACCATCGGGGTGAATTCACCGCTGACCTTCGACCTGATCGACACCTGGACCGGCCGCTCCATCGGCGGTTGTACCTACCATGTGTCGCATCCGGGCGGCCGCAGCTACGATACCTTCCCGGTCAACTCGTTCGAGGCTGAATCCCGCCGTGTGAACCGTTTCACCACCACGGAACACACTCAGGGAGCCAACTCGCCACGGCCAGACCTGGATGCCCTGCGCGAATTCTTCCCGCACACCGAGCCTCGCCCAATGGCGCCGCCGGCGGAAGAGTCACCGGGGGATTATCCGTTCACGCTGGATCTGCGTCGTCAGCCTGACTGACCAGGGCGTTAATCAGCAATGACTGAATACGCGTTCGGTATAATTGCTGAGCAATCGCACGTGATCTGACATAATGGCCGCCCCGTTCAGGTGCGGCCATTTTTTGTTCTTGTCTGTTGGCCACCGGGTAGGCGTGCCACCTTGATCCTACTTGCACCTGGCGCAGATATCGGCTTTTGTTATTGAACGGCCAAAGCGCGGACAGCCCGCGCTATTTACAACATTCAGGTACCCGCATGTCATCCACCGACTTTCCGACTGACGCCGACGATCAGCCCGGATTGATTTACCAAGCGAATCCGCAACTGCACGACGAAGCCGTCGACAGCAACGGAGCCTTACGCCCACATTGGGCCAGCCTGCTGGAGCGCATGCGGGAATTGGGGCCAGACGCCTTTGCCGACCGTGAAGCCAAGGCCTTGCGTATTCTGCGGGATGACGGTGCCACCTATAACATCTACAGCGACCCGACCAGTCCTACCCGTATCTGGAACATGGATCTGGTGCCGCATGTAATTGGCAGCAACGAGTGGTTGCAGATTGAATCCGGTTTGCAGGAGCGGGCCGAGCTGCTGAACCTGCTGCTGCGGGATATTTACGGCGAACGTACCCTGATTCAAAAGGGCATTATTCCGCCGGAAGCTATCTTTGGGCATCGCGGATTCCTGCGCCCATGCCATGGTATTCAGCTGCCGGGCGAGCACGATTTGATTGTGCATTCCGTCGACCTGGTGCGGGACCACGAAGGCAACATCGTGGTGTTGGGCGACCGTACCCAGAACCCGAGTGGTGCCGGCTATGCACTGGAAAACCGCAATGTGATGTCGCGGGTATTCCCAAGCCTGTTCCGCGACAGTGAAGTACACCGACTGTCGACCTTCTTCCAGCGCCTGCGCAGCAAGCTCAACTCTCTGGCTGAGCAGTCCAATCCGCGAGTGGCGGTACTGACGCCCGGTGCGCACAACGAAACCTATTTCGAACACGCCTATCTGGCCAACTACCTTGGCTACCATCTGGTCCAGAGCGACGACCTGGTGGTGCGCAACGGCTTCCTGTGGATGAAATCTCTGGATGGCTTGAGCCGCGTTGATGTGCTGTTGCGTCGGGTCGATGACTGGTTCTGTGACCCGGTAGAGCTGCGTGGAGATTCCCGTTTGGGAGTGGCGAGCCTGCTGGACGTAGTACGGGCGGGCAATCTGGTGATTGCTAACCCGCTGGGTTCCGGCATTCTGGAAAATCCGGTGTTGCTGCGTTACCTGCCAGACATCAGCCGTCATTTCCTTGGCCGTGAACTGCGCCTGCCGTCGGTGCAAACCTGGTGGTGTGGCGATGACGACGATCGTCAGTACGTCATTGAACACTTGGCAGAACTGGTGATTAAACCGACTTACCGCAGTACTGAAAGCTCCAGTGTGTATGGCCCGTCGCAATCCGAACAGGAGCTGCAGCAACTGGCCGAGCGTATTCAGGCCAACCCGGCCGGGTTTGTTGCCCAGGCCATTGTTGAAGCTTCCCATGTGCCGACCTGGGTGGATGGCGAACTGAAACCCCGGCCGACAATTTTGCGCAGCTTTGCGGTCGCCAACGCCACCTCTTACAGCGTGATGCCGGGCGGTCTTACCCGCATTGGTTTGCAGGAACGCGACTTTATGATTTCGAACCAGACCGGCTCGAAATCGAAAGACACCTGGGTTATTGCCTCCGAGCCGGAAGTCGACGTGCTGGAAGAGCAGGTCGACGACGTGGTCAGCCGCGAAGCGGACCTCATCAGCCTGCCAAGCCGGGTGGTGGAAAACCTGTTCTGGATGGGACGCTATGCCGAGCGGGCGGAAGCCTCGCTGCGTATCCTGCGGACCGCCTTTATGATGCTGAACGGCGAAGAACGCATCAGCGAAGCCACCCAGCATCAATTGCTGCATTCGGTGTCGATGATCACTGCCACGCCATCGCGGCCAACCGATGATCAAACCGCTGAAGACGCACTGCGCGGCATCATCGAAAACGGTGCCGTGATGAGCAGCATTTCCGGCAACCTCAATGCCATGCTGTTCTGCGCCAACGAAACCAAGGAGCTGTTGTCGTCGGATACCTTCCGCGTCATCAATGACATCCGCGATGCCCTGACAACTCTGGACACCACGTTCTCGGGCAGTCTGGCCTCGGCGCCGGAAGAAGCGCTGGACCCGCTGGTGACGGCGCTGATGGCGCTCTCCGGTTTGACTCAGGAAAGCATGATGCGTGGCTTTGGCTGGCGCTTTATGGACATGGGGCGGCGTCTGGAGCGCGGTTATCAAACCTCCATTGCGGTCACCAGCCTGTTGGTGCCGGTGATGAACGAAACCGACCAGAGCAAGGTGTGCGAAGCGCTGTTGCTGTCGATGGAATCGCTGATCAGCTACCGTCGTCGTTACCGTGCCCGGGTGGGCGTTACCCCAACCCTCGATCTGGTGATGATGGACAGCTCCAACCCGCGCTCGTTGGCGTACCAGTTGGAACAACTGGCCAACCATATGCGGGCGTTGCCTAAAACTCCGACCCAATATCGCGAACTGCCACTGGAAGAACGGCGGGTGCTGGAGTGCGAGACAATTCTCAAGCTGACCACTCTGGCCGAACTTTCCCATGTGGAGGAGGGCGATATCCAGCGTCAGACACTGGATCAGCAAGTGGGCAAACTGGCCGAGCTGATCACCGGCCTCAGCGATCTGATTACCGACAAATACTTTGATCACCGTGAAGCGTCCCAGCAGTTGGTTCGTAATAACTGGGAGGCTTTCTGATGTTGTACCGAATCCGTCATACCACCGAATATGTGTATGCCAGTCGGGTATCCCACTGCTACAACATGGCCCACGTGACGCCACGCACCAGCCGCCGACAGCAGTGCTTGTCGAGTCGGGTTGATGTGCTGCCGACGGCGAACTTTTCGTCCCAGCGTACCGATTATTTTGGCAATCAGGCCTACCACTTCGAGATTCAGAAGCCGCACAAAAAACTGGTGATCACGTCGACCAGCGATGTGCGTACCGAATCCCAGGCCTATGCGCCGGACCTGGATTTGGGTATCAGCTGTCGTGATGCCCGTTTGGCGATGCAGTCTTCCCGCGACCCCGAGGTACTGCTGGCACGCGAGTTCCTGATGGACTCGGCGATGATCAAAAGCGCACCGGAACTGGCTGACTTTGCCCGCGACCTGTTCACCGACGACAAGCCCCTGTTAAGCGCGGTGATGGAACTGACCCGTCGTATTTTCACCGACTTTGAATATTCCCCGGCCTCAACCACCATTGCCACGCCCTTGCAGGAAGTGATGGCCAACCGCAAAGGGGTGTGTCAGGACTTTGCTCACCTGCAAATTGCGATCTTGCGGTCGTTAGGTTTTGCTGCCCGTTACGTATCCGGTTATCTGGAAACTCTGCCGCCGCCGGGGCAAGAGAAGCTGGTGGGCGCAGACGCGACCCATGCCTGGTTGTCGGTGTATGTACCGGGGGAGGGTTGGTTTGAGTACGACCCAACCAACAACTGCATGGCCCACGAACAACACATCATTACCGCGTGGGGACGTGATTTTTACGACGTTACCCCTCTCTGTGGCGTGATTTACGGCGGTGGGCAAAACCCGGTGCTGCGAGTGGCAGTGGATGTCACCCGCATGGGCTGAGACATAGGGCTGAGTCTCAGGGCTGTGCATTCAAGGGTTGTACGGCGTTTGTAGAAACTTATACAAAACCGATTCAAAGGTGTTGTTAAGCGCGGATTTAGCGACTAGCATCAGGCGGTAGTTGTTCGAAAGAAGCCACCACTACCGCCGGAGCACACCATGAGCACAGACAGCCTGCCAATGGGCAAAGCCCTGACCGTAAAACAACTGCGCCAGATTCCCCGCATCGACAAACTGGTGATACACGCCATCGACCTGTCGCTCTATCAAGTCTCGGTGCATGTGGATGGCACCGAACATTTCATACTGGATCATCAGGGACGCTACCTGCGCAGCTACAACATCGTGTCGTTGCAGGCGGTGTTTGAAGGCATGGCCATTGGCAAGCAAGTGCTGCGTCACCAGAGCTGCTACGATGAAATGGTTGGGCAACCCTCACGCGAAGGCTCCAATGTGATGGAAGTGCCCCTGGGCGACAACAAGTTGGGTTCGCCCCAGAATCTTGGGGACAAACTGGGGCAATACCGGTCCAATCCGCCAACGGTTCATTGAAGCCGGTCGTAATACACCTCAGCAGGTAGCCAACATGGTTGATGAATGGGACGAACGGGCGTTCGAAGATGAATTCCCGACCTTTGATGACGACGCTCGTCAGCACGCCGCCACACCTCAACAACTGCAACAGCAAACCATTGGTTGCCCCTATTGCGGCGAGCCTATCGACATCTTGCTGGATACATCGGAACCCAATCAGGAATACATCGAAGACTGTAGTGTTTGCTGTCGGCCAATCACCATGGTCACCCATGATGATGGCATGGGCGGCGCTGAGGTCGCGGTTTACACCTCGGATGATGTGTTTTGATATGAGAGTCTGTATGCAGCAGTAATAACTGCAGGCCTCTGGCATTGCACCAGAGGCCACAGTGTTACGTATTTAGAGAAGCTTACAGTCCGTCAAACTCACAAATAGCGTACACATCGAAGCCTTTTTCTTTCAGCTTGTCGGCACCTTTCAGGTCCGGCAGGTTGATGATGGCGGCGGTTTCTACCACTTCGGCTTTCAGGCGGGTAACCAGTTCGCAAGCGGCCAGCATGGTGCCGCCGGTGGCGATCAGGTCGTCCATTACCAGTACGCGGTCGCCTTCCTTGAAGGCGTCGGTGTGGATTTCCACGGTGGCTTTGCCGTATTCCAGCGCGTAGTCCTGGGTCACGGTGTCAAACGGCAGTTTGCCTTTCTTACGCACGGTGACCAGACTCAGGCCCAGTTCGTAGGCCAGTGGAGCCCCCAGAATAAAACCACGGGCGTCGATGGCGGCAATGGCGTCCAGCTCCATGCTCTGATAACGATGCACGAAGCTGTCGATCAGTTTGCGAAATACTGTGGCGTCAGCCAGCAAGGGCATGATGTCGCGGAACATAACCCCTTCTTCAGGCCAGTTCGGCACGGTACGAATGGCGTCTTTGATTTGCTGGCTATAAAGGCTCATGAATGACTCCTGAGATGACATTGATCGAATTTTGGCCGGATTGCGGCGCAAAAAACGGCGCAGTTTAACGCAGGGTAAAGGGGACATCTATTTAATCCTGCACTACTCTGCGCGAGTGTTGCCGTTGTTCAGGGCAAGGCGATGGATGCAGCGAAATGATGTGTCCTTTTCAAATTCATCAACACAGCACTGAGCGGCGGCAATCCGCGCCCGGAGGGGGCTACCGGATGATCTCGACTCTGTGTCGCCGACTTTTGACTTGACCCGCCAGGCCTGCAAATCGGCTTCGTGATTCGAAACCATCCGGTAGCCCAGAGTGGGCACTGGATTAACTAGATGTCCCCTCAGACAGGAATATTTTGTCCACGTGGTCAATTTTAGTGCGCTGAAGTCTTTTTGTGACGCTGTTGTTACGAATATAATCGCGCCCCTTTCTGAATCCGACTCCATTCACTCAAAGAAACGAGCCTCTCATGCTAGAAAGACTTTTCCAGCTCAGTCGTACCGGTACCACCGCACGCACTGAAATTCTTGCCGGTGTCACCACCTTCCTGACCATGGCGTACATCATCTTCGTTAACCCGGCGATGCTGGCGGATGCCGGTATGGATCATGGCGCCGTGTTTGTTGCCACCTGTGTGGCTGCGGCGATTGGCTGTTTCA
Organism: Oceanobacter kriegii DSM 6294; assembly: GCF_000422845.1. Lineage (GTDB taxonomy): Bacteria > Pseudomonadota > Gammaproteobacteria > Pseudomonadales > Oceanobacteraceae > Oceanobacter > Oceanobacter kriegii. The sequence continues at coordinate 111,437 of NZ_KE383933.1, read as the reverse complement.
TCATGGGCTTGTGGGCCAACCTGCCTGTGGCGTTGGCGCCGGGTATGGGCCTGAATGCCTTTTTCACCTATGGCGTGGTGCTGGGTATGGGCCACAACTGGGAAACCGCATTGGGTGCCGTGTTCTTCTCGGGCGTGCTGTTTATCCTGTTGAGCCTGTTCAAGGTGCGTGAATGGATCATCGATGCGATCCCGCAAACCCTGAAGAAAGCCATTGCGGCGGGTATTGGTGCGTTTCTGGCGCTGATCGCCCTGAAAAACGCGGGCATTGTTGTCGACAATCCAGCCACTCTGGTGGGCCTGGGCAACCTGCACGACTTCGGCCCTGCGATGGCGATTCTGGGCTTCTTCCTGATCATTGCTTTTGTGCAGCGTAATGTACCGGGTGCGGTACTGCTGGCAGTGCTGGCAGTAACCGGTATCAGCCTGTTGGCAGGTGAAGTTCAGTACGGTGGTATTGTTTCTGCGCCGCCGTCTTTGGCGCCGACCTTCCTGGCGCTGGACCTGAGTGCTGCCTTTGATGTGGCAATGCTGAGCGTGATTTTTGCCTTCCTGTTCGTCGACCTGTTCGATACCTCTGGCACCCTGATCGCCGTGACCCAACGTGCCGGTCTGGCCAAGGCCGACGGCAAAGTGCCGAACCTGGGTCGTGCCTTGCTGGCCGACAGCTCGGCTACCGTTGCCGGTGCTGCGCTGGGTACTTCCACTACCACCAGCTACATTGAAAGTGCGGCGGGTGTGGCTGCTGGCGGCCGTACTGGCCTGACAGCGGTAACCACCGGTGTGCTGTTCCTGGCGGCTATTTTCCTGGCGCCATTGGCAGGCATGGTTCCGGCATACGCCACCGCAGGTGCGATATTCTATGTATCGGTGCTGATGCTGTTCACCCTGAAAGACGTTGATTGGGAAGACCTGACGGAAGCGGCTCCTGTGGCCGTGGTGGTTCTGATGACGCCGCTGACGTTCTCGATTGCTCACGGTGTGACGCTGGGCTTTATTACTTACGCCATTGCCAAACTGGTGGGCGGTAAAGCTTCTCAGCTGAACGTCAGTGTTCTGGTGATTGCTGCATTGCTGCTGGCCAAGCTGGTGTTTATCGACTGATAAATTACTTGTGGCTAATACGAAAAAGCGGCCTTGAGTGAACCTCAAGGCCGCTTTTTTGTGTCGGTTCCTTTTGTACCGGTTTTTGTTTCGGCCTCAGGGGCATGGTGCCCCTTGAACCGGCAGGCTCGTGGCGATGATTACTTGAGCTTGTAAGCCACAATGTAGTCGCCAATGGTGGTGCCAATCGAGCCATGGCCACCGGCCACCTGAACCACCATCTGCTCACCCTTGCTGTTAAGGTAGGTCATCGGTGTTGCCTGACCACCGGCTGGCAAGCGGGCCTGCCACAGTTGTTCGCCGGTCGACAGGTCGTAGGCGCGCAAGTAGTTATCAACCGCTGCTGACATAAACACCACACCGCTGCCAGTGATTACCGGGCCACCGATGCCAGGAACGCCCATCTTGATAGGCAACGGCAGTGGAGACAGGTCTTCAATGGTACCGTTTTTGTGCTGCCATACTTTCTCACCCGTGGTCAGGTCGACACCGGCAACATAGCCCCATGGTGGCTGCTGACAAGGAACACCCAGTGGCGACAGGAAGGGATGCATGTTGACCGCGTACGGAGCGCCTTCATTGGAATTGAGGCCGCTTTCGCCCTTGTTGGTTTCACCCAGATCGGCGCCGTCCTTGTCGACCAGAGTCGACACAAACGCCAGATACAATGGCATGCCGAACATCTGTTGTTTGTTGGGATCAACGGCAATGCTGCCCCAGTTGAAAACCCCGAAGTTACCCGGATACACCAGCGTGCCTTGAGTTGATGGCGCAGTGTACTGGCCGTCGTACTTGAGCTTGTTGAATTCAATACGACACACCAGCTGGTCCAGTGGCGTCGCCCCCCACATGTCGGATTCCTGCAGCCTGGCTGGCTTGAAGTTCAGTGCCGAGCTTGGCTGGGTCGCCGCCGTGTGCTCATTCGGAATGGTGGTGTCCTGTGGTGCTGCCTGCTCGGTGATCGGGAAGATCGGCTCACCGGTTTGACGATTCAGTACGTACACATCACCTTGCTTGGTCGGGATCACCAGTGCTGGCTGCTTGCCGGTTTTGGTATTCAAATCCAGCAGCGACGGTTGTGCCGGCGTGTCCATATCCCACAAGTCGTGGTGGATAAACTGCTGTACCCATTCAGGCTGGCCGGTTTGCAGGTTCAGCGCCACCACCGAGGTGGCGTACTTTTCTTCCGCTGGGCTACGGTACATGCCCAGTTGGTCCGGGGTACGGTTGCCCATCGGGAAGTAGGCCAGTCCCAGCTTTTCATCGGCTGATGCGGTAGACCAGCTGTTTGGAGAGCTGGCGGTATAGGTTTCACCTTCGCCCAGCGGCGCGGTGTCTTCGGGGTTACCGGAGTCGAAGTTCCAGACCAGTTCACCGGTTTTGGCATCAAAGGCGCGAATCACACCGGATGGAGAATTGACGGCGTAGTTGTCGTTCACCGAACCGGCCACAATCACCTTGCCAGCGGCGACCAGCGGAGCCGACGTGGAATAGTAGAAGCCCGACTGTTTGAACGGCATGCCTTGGGTCAGGTCGATGCTGCCAGGCTTGCTGCTGTCTGAGCCTGAGTTGCTGCCTGAACCGAAGTTACTGCACAGGGCGCCGGTTGCCGGGTCGAGTGCCAGCAGGCGGGCATCGGAGGTTGGCAGGAAGATCTGGGCGTCGCATTCAACCGCTGGCAGTTTCTCGGAGGCCTGGCTGACGGTCTGGATCACAGGATCAATGCCGGATGCTGGTGGCAGGTAGGAAACGCCGCGGCAGGTCTGGTGCTGGCGTGACATATCCGGACCAATGTCGGCGGTGTACTGCCATTTTTTCTTGCCGGTATCGGCGTCCAGCGCCACCACCCAGTTGTGTGGGGTACAGATAAACAGGGTGTTGTTGACCTTGATCGGCGTGGCTTCGTAGGTGGTTTCCCCCACGTCTTTTGGTCCTTTCAGGTCGCCGGTTTGGTACTGCCAGGCTTGCTCCAGCTGGTTTACGTTGTCGGGTGTGATTTGTGCCAGTGGCGAGTAGCGTTGGCCATAGTTGGAACGGCCGTAGGCGTACCAGTCGTTGTCACCCGCGGTGCCGGTATCGGCGTTGGTGATCTTCTCGGCGGTGCTCATTTTGCCGTCGACGGCATAGGGATCATGCAGGGTTGAGCCCAGAGAAATCACGGCCACCAAAGCCCAAACCGGCAAAATCAGTTTGCCGCGCTTGTCGCTGGCCGCAAACAGCAGTGGGATGGCCAGAATCAGGAACATGCCCAGACGGGTTGCCAGCGCCCACCAGTAGTAGCCGGACTCCCACAACGACCAGATCAGGGTTGCAACCAGCAGTACGGCGTACACAAAGCGCGCGGATCGTGGGTTTTTCTTGACCAGTAAGCCGGTCGCCAGCAAGGCGATACCGGAAAGTGCATAAAAGAAACTGCCGCCCAGTGTGATCAGGTAGCCGCCGCCAAGCAGCAACGCCAAACCCACCAGGGACAGCAAAGCTGAGTAAATAACCATGCGCAATCCTCTCAAGGCGTCGCTGTTCCGCGTGACCGTATTCACGGGGGCATCGCAGGGTCAGTGATCGCCTGTTTGGTAAATTTTCAAAAAAATGGGAACTATTGGAGTCTTCAGTAGTACGTCCGGTAGAACCGGCGTTATACAGCAGAGTTCCTGTGGGCGCGTGTTTCACACTGATCCATGGGAGCAACGATGCAAGGTTTTGCAACAATAGGTGAAAATTACTGTAATGGATCGGCTGCCTGGACTGATCAGTGGAAGTGATCGATGAGGATGGTGCGTTGGGAAAGTGGGAGAGGTTGGCTGGATAAAAAGGTAGTTAACTTACTGAATTTTCGGGTTGTGGCGGTTTAGTTGCTGGCTAGCAGAATGGTTGCGCAGCCCCCAAAAAGAGAAGCCGGAGCTTCTCTTTTTGGGGGTCTGAATCCGCGGTTCTGAGGCCGGGATGTTGATCGGAGCTGGAATTACATACCGGCTTTCAGTTCTTCCCAGTATTGGTTGAACAGGGCAGTTGCTTCATCGCCCACGTCTTCCTGGAATTCACCACGGTTGATCACTTCCCAGGTTGGGAAAATGGTCGGGTTACCACGGGTTTCCGGGTCGAGCTGACGAATCGCCGTTTTGTTGGCGGTGGCGTAGCCGGTGTATTCAACCGTGCGAACGGCAATGTCCGGGCGCATCATAAAGTTGATGAACTTGTGAGCAGCGTCCTTGTTTTCGGCATTGGCCGGAATTGCGAAGCTGTCGACCCACAGAATCACACCTTCTTTCGGGTAGATGTATTGGATCTCTGGCATCTCTTCCTGCGCCATGATGACTTCGCCATTCCAGATCATACCCAGGCTAACGTCGCCCGCCATGTAGGGTTCGCGTGGGGCGTCGGAGTTGAAGGTCAGTACGTTTGGCATCAGCTTTTTCAGCAGCTCAAACGCCTGCTTGATCTCTTGTGGATCGCGGGTGTTGGCGGAGTGGCCCTGTACCGCCAGTGCCATCTGGAACACTTCACGAACATCGTCGGTCAGCAGCAGGCTGTTTTCCCACTTGCTGTCCCACAGGTCTTTCCAGCCGGTGATGCTGTTTTTGTCGATGTCGTCGGTGTTGATACCAATACCTGTGCTGCCCCAGGTGTACGGCAGGGAGTACTGGTTGCCCGGGTCGTAAGGCTTGTCGAGCAGGGTGCCATACAGGTGATCCATGTTGGGCAGCTTGCTGTGATCCAGCTTGGCCAGCAGGCCTTCGCGGGCCATTTTCGAGATGTAGTAGGACGACGGCACAATCACGTCGTAGCCCTTGGCATTCTGGATTTTGATCTTGGAGTACATCACCTCGTTGCTTTCGTAGGTGTTGTATTCCACCTCGATGCCGGTCTCTTCGGTGAATTCTTCCAGTACGCCTTCCGGAACGTACTCGCTCCAGTTATAGATCACCACCTTGTCGTTGGCCGCCTGGGTAGCAGCGGCAACCAACAGCGCAGCGGCTGCGGTGGCATTACGAAACAGCGAGTTCAAAGTCATTGTGGGTTCTGCCTTTTGATCAGATAAGTGGTGACGGCAATCAGTGTCAGTGACATGACCAACAGGATGGTTGCCAGTGCATTTACTTCAGGAGATACACCCACTTTCACCATGGAAAACACGCGTATCGGGAGAATTTCAAAGCCCGGCCCAGTGACGAACGAGCTGATGATTACGTCATCCAACGATAACGTGAAGCTTAGCAGCCAGCCGGCAAGAACGGCGGGCGCCAATATGGGCAATATAATGATTCGGAACATTTGTGACTCGCTGGCGCCGAGATCTTTGGCGGCTTCGAGCACATTCGGGTCCATATTCTTCATTTGCGCATACACGGTGATCACCACAAAGGGCAAACAGAAGGTGATGTGCGCAATCAGCAGCGACCAGAAGCCCAGCTGAATGCCCAGCGCAATAAAGATAATCAGAAACGTAATTGCCAGAACGATGTCCGGCGACATCATCAGCACAAACAGCATCGAGCTGGCGGTGTTTTTCAGCGGAAACTTGTATCGATGAATGGCCAGAGCCATCAGCGTGCCGATCAGCGTGGCAGCGGTGGCCGCCAGTCCGGCAATCAGCAGCGAGTGGCCAAAGGCCTGCATCATGGAATCGTTTTCCCACAGCTTCTCGTACCATTTCCACGAAAAGCCGCTCCATTTATGGCCGTACTTGGACTTGTTGAACGAGTTGGTAACCAGAATGACCATCGGCAAATACAGGTACAGGAACACCAAACCGATAAACAGCCACTTGAATACGCCGCTGAACGTGCGGGATTTAGAGGTTCTGGTCATCCATGCCTCCTTTTTTCTGCACATACTGGTTGGCTTTGTAGTAGACCCATAACAAGGCGCCCATCAATACAATCAGGAACACGCTGAAAGCCGAGCCAAACGGCCAATCGCGGGCGACCAGAAACTGGTTCTTGATGATGTTACCCAGCAGCAGGCTCTTGGCCCCGCCCAGCAGGTCGGCCACGTAGAACATGCCCATGGCTGGCAGGAACACAATCAAACAGCCTGCAACGATGCCTGGCATGGTCAGCGGCAGGATAATCTGGCTGAAGCGGTGGAAGGCATTGGCGCCCAGATCCCGCCCGGCTTCGATCAGTGACTGATCCAGCTTGTCGAAGCTGGCCATCAATGGCAGCACCATAAACGGCAGCAGGATGTACACCAGCCCGAAGATCACCGCAAAGTCGGTATAGAGCAGCTGCAAGGGTTTATCGACGATGCCAGTACTCACCAGCACGGTATTGAACAGGCCCTTTTTGCCCAGCAGCATCTTGATGGCATAGATACGAATCAGGCTGTTGGTCCAGAACGGAATCACCATCATAAACAGCAATACCGTGCGGCTGACGCGGCCCATGCGCGACAGCAGGTAGGCGAACGGATAGCCGATCAGCAAGGCAATCACGGTGGTAATGCCAGACAGCACCAGGCTGTTCCAGAACACCCCGGCGTAAGTGGCATCGAGCACCTGACGGTAGTTTTCCAGCGTCAGCGGCAGGCTGGCAAAGTGATCGCTGTCGTGGGTCAGGAAGCTGGTGCCCACCACCATCAGATGTGGCATCAGGACAAAAATCCCCAGCCAGCTGATGGTCAGGGTGATGACCAGCTTACGGAAGTTGATGTGAGCCAGAAGCGCATTCATATCAGGACTGCTCATCCGCTTTGATGACGTGTTCCCAGCCATGCACCCAGTTCACCCAAACGCGCTGTTTCAGCTTGTAGGAGAAGTCGGGGTCGTTTTCATTGAAGAATTCACTTGCCATCAGGCGGGTGCCGTCTTCCAGCTGGATGATGGAATCGAGGGTTTTGCCGGTGTAATTGCTTTCAACAATTTCACCAATAAGGCCATCGGTTTCGTCTTCCATGTACTCAATACGCAGGTCTTCCGGGCGCAGCAGCACGTGTACCTTGTCGCCTACCTGCAAGGTTTGCGCGGTATTCAGCGGCCATTGCTTGCCATGAATGGTGGCCTGATAGCGTTGTGGCTCCAGACACTCGGTAATGGTGCCGTCGAAGACATTGATCTCGCCAATAAAGCGCGCCACAAACAGGTTGCAAGGGGACTCGTAGATTTCCCGTGGGGTGCCGACCTGCTGCGGTTGGCCGTCGTGCATCACCAGTACACGGTCCGACATCGACAGGGCTTCTTCCTGATCGTGGGTCACGTAGATAAAGGTAATGCCAAGCTGGCGCTGAATGCGCTTCAGCTCGTACTGCATTTGCTTTCGCAGCTTGTAGTCCAGCGCCGACAGCGATTCGTCCAACAGCAGCACTTTGGGGCGGTTCACAATGGCACGGGCAATGGCTACCCGCTGCTTCTGACCACCGGATAACTGGTGCGGTTTACGCTGTTCAAAGTCGGACAACTGCACCACCGCCAAAGCTTCCTGCACACGCTCACGCATTTCGGCCTTGGGCACTTTCGACATCTTCAGGCCAAACGCCACGTTGTCGAATACCGTCATGTGGGGGAACAGGGCGTAGCTTTGGAACACCGTATTGGTAGGACGCTTCTCGGCATCCAGATGGGTGATGTTTTGACCATCCAGCAGGATGTCGCCCTCGTCCGGGCTTTCAAAGCCAGCAATCAGGCGCAGGGCCGTGGTCTTGCCACAACCGGAAGGACCAAGAATGGTAAAAAATTCACCGTCCCGGATGTTCAGGTCAAAGTCGTTCAGCACCGCCTGGGATTCAAACCGCTTGGTGACCTGTTTCAGTGATAAAAACGAAGAGGAACTCACGCGAGCACACTCCCTGCCGAAAAAGGTTAATTATCAGCCAACTCTAGCAGACCGACCATTGACAATCTGCGTAATTGGCTCGGAATCTTAAGCCCGATCTGGCGGACTTCTTGACAAACTTCTGACACATAAGGGCACATCAGTTCCATCAAATTTCTTCGCGTGCGGCATCGGCGGGAACGAAGAGCGCGCGACTATAACAGTCGTTACTTGTGATGCAAGAAAACTCAATCACGGCAGTCGGCATCTGTGCTGCACGTTACAGGCGGTACTGATAGCAGACGGTTAGTGGACAGATCGTTCCCGCCGGTAATGGTCTCTGTGCCTGCCGAAGATAATCGAATTTGGTTATAGTGAGAATTATTTTCAATAACTAAGACATCCCCATGCCTGTTGCCATACGAACGCCTGCCTTCATTGCCTTGCTGACCAGTCTGTTGGCTGTGTTATCTGCCTGTAGCACGCCTACAGCCTCCACCGATACAGCCACGACCGCCACAGCCAAAACCATGGAGGATCGCACGGTAATAACTGTTGAACCCGATCCCGTGTGGATCAGTGACGCTCTTCAACATCACTCGCTGGTCGCGCTGGGCGATGTGCACGGCAGTCAGCAGGTTGTGCCGTATCTGCTGGCTGCATTACAGGACCCTGAGGTCTGGAATCAGGTAGACGATATTGCCGTCGAGATGGGCAATGCCCAGCATCAGGCGTTGGCCGACCGCTACCTGTTGGGCGGCGACGATATTCCGCTGCAAGAGGTACGGGCAATCTGGCGCGACACGCTCTACTTTATGGCCTGGCAGTATCAGGTGTACGAAGACTTTGTGGTTGGCTTACGTCAGCTCAACCAGCAACGAAGCCACAAAATTCGACTGGTGTTGGCCGAACCTGCTTTTGACTGGAATACCCTCACGCATGATGAGTGGGTTGCCTGGGGCAAAGACCGCGAACCGGCCTACGCCGAACGCATTCAGCAGCAAATAGTGGATAAACACCGCAAAGGCATCCTGCTGTTTGGCACCTTTCATATGTTCAAGCAACCGATTCAATTGATGGGAAAGCCCGCTGGTCAGCCGTTTGAGTCATTGGTCAGCCTGCTGGGCGACCGGATAGGTCGGAACAACCTTTTTGTGGTGCTGCCGCAACTGGACGACAGCGATAATCTGGTTGGCAAAATCCAATCACCGGCGCTGCTGCCACTGAAGGATTCTCCACTGGGGCAACAATCTTTCACGGACTATTCTCGTCGAATCGACGCCAGCAATCACCATGTATTAAACGACGTTGCCGACGGCTATCTTTACCTAGGCCCGGAACATCGGGATGCGCCGCTGGCTCCGGCTGCCACCAACGACCCCGAATGGCACCAGCAAATGCGCGAGCGTGCCGCCATCGCCGGAGGCCGGGTAGGGCAGCAAGTGGGCAAGTGGATTGAGAAAGCAGGCACTGCCACGCATGAAACCGTGCAATAAACGCGGGGTGGCTCTGGCCCTGATGTTGATTTTGATGTTGTCACCAGTTGTGGCAGCAGAGAATCGCCTTGGGCCGCTGTTTGACCACACCGACCTTGTTGCTCTGGGGGACGTGCATGGCTCCGAACGGCCGGTAGACTATTTGATTGGCCAGCTACAGCAACCTGCCACCGCAGCCCGGGTAGATAACATCGTGGTGGAATTTGGCAATGCTCGTCATCAGGCGCTGGCGGATGAATATGTGCTGTCTGGTGCTGACCTGACAGTAGAGTCACTTCAGCCGATATGGCGTGACACCCTCTACTTTATGGCTTGGCAAACGCCACAGTATCTGCATTTGATGTCGTTTCTGAGGCAACACAATGCCACTTCAGAGCATGCCATTCGATTGGTGCTGACTGAGCCCGAATTCGACTGGAGCAGCATCACCCGAGAGCAATGGCAAGCACTGACGGTCAGTCGGGAAGTCAGCTACCAGCGTACCGTCCAGCAAGAAGTTCTGAATCGTAAACAAACCGCGGTGCTGCTGTTTGGCTCATTTCACCAGATGAAAATTCCTCTTGCGGTAGCCGGTAAAGAGGGCGTGTTTACCTCGCTGGTGGCAGGGTTGAGGAATCAGGGCGAAGAGGTGATTACCCTCTGGCCACACACCGGCCCTGCGCTTGAATCGTCATCGCCGACAGGTGGGGAGTATCAGGTTCCCACTCTGATTGATTTACAAACCGACCCCTACGGGCAACAGCGTTTGTCAGATTTCAGTGGGCGTTTTCAATCGGACAAGCCTCTGTCAGCCATCGCGGATTACTACTTGTACCAAGGGGCCGACTTTCGCACAGCGCAACCGGATGAACGCAATATCAAGGATCGTCGCTGGCATCAGGAAATGCGCCGCAGGGCAGCGCTGACTGGTGGTCGTGTACAGCAGCAGGTCGATGGCTGGCTGGAGCGCTATGTGCAGCCCTGCAAAAGCGATTATGCAAAGGAGCAATAACATGATCAGCATGGAAATCGGGGAAGTAGCGCGTCAATCCGGGCTGCCCGCCTCAACACTGCGCTACTACGAAGAAAAAGGGTTGATTCAATCGGTGGGCCGCAAAGGCATCAAACGCCTGTACGACCCCGACGTGATGCAACGTTTGGCGCTGATCTCCATGGGCAGCACCGCCGGATTTAGCCTCGACGAAAGCGCTGCCATGCTTGCCGACCAACGGTTTCCTGATATCAACCGGCAAACCCTTATTCGCCGTGCAGCAGAGCTGGACGAGCAAATACAACAGCTGACGGAAGTGCGCGACGGCCTGTTGCACGCGGCCGCTTGTCCGGCTCCGAATCACTTCGAATGTCCGGTTTTCCAACGTTTGATGAAACTGGTGTTTCGCCGTAACCGCAGTCGCAAGTCCGGGGCCTGAACCCCGGGCTGTACCACCATGCTCGCGGCAAGCTAATCGCTGGTCAGTGACTGGCGACCAAACGCTGTACCAGACGCCTGGCGACCGGCACAACCAGTAAGGCAATCGGAAACGCCACCAGCCAGGACGCACCCCAGGCGCTGCTCCATAACCACAGAAACTGATCCGTCATACCCGCAGCCCGAACTGTACTCACCGCCGATACAATCGACGACATCAAACAAGACAGAATCAGCACAAACAAAACCTGCTCATAGCGTTTGGGAATCATCGTACGACTCCTTTTCTAATAGTGCTCAGTGGCATTGGATTACACTGTGGTTGAGGTCGTTGCGGCTTTGATGCACAGAGGAACGCGCCCGTTGAATGGAGGGGCGAAAGGCAGAGCTCGAAAAATTTCATGGTGTTTTCTCCTGAAAGAACAGGAAAACGATTCTATGAGTTCAAGTTAACTTGAGGTCAAGGGTTGGTTTTGGGTTGCTAGATTGAGGAAGATATCGTGCCTGTCGTAACTGAACGTCTTGAGAGAACCAAAGCGAGACTAGAGGCTGAGCTGGAGTGATTGCTTTGACTCTGCCCCAGAGCTTGTGTGAAAGGTCTGGGGCAGAGTCCATGGAGCAATTAGTGCGCGTGGCTTACTGCCGGATCGCCCAGAACTCCACTTCCAGACCTTCCTGTTCGGCGGCGATATGGAAGGCGAAGCCGCCGGCCGTTTTGAGGGACTGCCACTGTTCGCCCTGGCTATCCAGTTCGAAGTAAACAAAGCCGGTGTGGTATGGGATTTCCCGTGGTGCGACCGGAATCACCGACAAGCCAATGCCGCTGAGCTGGTTGTTGACGAGGTTGCGGATGGTTTCTACCGAGCCCACTTTCACATGCTTCGGCATGTATTCACGCAGTTTGTCGGTCGGCATATCGGCCTTGATGGCCAGGATAAAGCGCGCCTGATTGATCAGGCTGTGGTCGGCAATGCGTGATACGTAGATGCCGTACTTGTGCTTTTCGATCTTCTGCGGAATGGCGGTTTGTTCCAGCACCGTGCTGAGGTACTTGCCGAGGTGGTCGATCACCAGTCGGAAACATTCCTGCAGGTTGTCGTGCTGGTAATCCGGTTCCAGTTTGGGGCGTCGCTCGAGGGTGGTGAAGGTCGACAGTTCGCCGGCCAGCCCCAGCAGTTCGCGGTACATGGCTTCCGGGTGGAATTGCGGCACCTGGCTCATGTGGCGCAGGCGTGGCTCGTAGCGGTTGAGCATTTGCAGCAGCATGAAGTCGGCAATGGCCGATGAGCCACCTTCCTGATTGGAGGCTGCGAATCGATGCGACAACACGTCGGCACGTTGTTTTACCAGTCCAATGGTGTTGGTGAGGAAGTGTTGCAGCTGGCCGTTGCAGCGTACCGCCAGTACCGGCGGGATGTAGTGCTTGTCGATGATCACCGCGCCTTCGGCGGTGACTTCCTGAATGCGCGCCACTGGCAGGGTGGTAAAGCCGCCCAGTTCTTCGCGCTCGAGGGCCAGTCGGAATTGCAGGCTGGCGAGGTCGAGCGGTTCGCTGTCGTTATTGTCGCTGCTGTAGTCGTACACATCGCGGGTCTGGATGCCGTAGCGGGTGATGCTGTCGCTTTCTTCATGGCCGGCAACGTATTTGTTGCCCGGCTGGTAGATGGGCAGGGTCAGGTACACCAGCTGGTTGCGTACGTCGCGGTCAATTTCCAGTGGTTGTGGCAGCGAGGCGTCTTTCGGCAGCTCGAACGGGCAGCCATCCGGCATGATGCCTCGGGCCCGGGAAAGACCAACCTGGCCGTTGTTCAGCAGGCCGAGGTCCAGAATCAGATCCAGATAACCCCACATAAACGGGGCGATGGCGCGGGAGCGTTGTTCAATGCGGGCTTCCAGATAGCGTTCCTGCTGTTGGAAGTGGTGCGGAAACAGATACAGGCTTTCCAGCCAGGCGACCTTGTTGTCGTTGCTCATGGGTTCATTCCATTCGGTGTAGCGGGTGAATCCTTGCGGAGTGCGAAGATCTGCAAGCGGCGCTTATTTGGCGCCGTTGCTCAATTCCTGTTCGGTAACCGGTTCGTCAACATGAGGACGGCCAGCGCGGATGCTGTTGGCTTCGATGGTGACCGGATGACGGTAGTGACCGTAGTCGTGAACGTCGTACACAAATTTCCATTTACTGGTGTCGAGGTTGCGGAAGGCGGCGACCACGGCAATAAAACCTGCGGTGTCTTGCAGGGCGATCTTGCGTGACAGGCTTTCGCCCGGTTGCAGGATCACTTCGTCCAGGCTCAGCAATTCGTCCGACAATAGCGCTTCGCCGTTGAAGTAGAGTTCGTCGAACTCAAGGTTGTCGACGGTGGTGCGGGACGTCAGCTGGTAAATGCGCAGCTGGATGGGGGATGCCCGATCATTGCCGTCGGGGTTGACGTCTTGTGTGGCAATCAGCTCGATTTCGTCGTAGGGCTTCCACACGGTTTTCACCACGGTGCAGCCCGACATAACGAGGCTAATCAGAATCAGGGCCTTTAACAGCAGATAATGGGGCAGTGTTTTCATAGTTCCGGCACTATCGTTTGGCTCGACGAGCGGTGAGTTGCAAGATGCGTTTTTCAAACGTCTTGTGAATGTCCTGGCGAATGCGATCACCGGCTTTTGGCCAGTGGTCTTCAAAGAACGACCATTTGGCAGCCCCCGGCGACAACTTGTGTTTGAAGCTGATGGACGTTCTGTCGGCTTCAGACTGGGTTTCCATCAGTTGCTGCACACGCACCGGAGACAGTTCATCAATGGCCTGATCAAAGGCTTGCAGGGTGGTTTGCTCCAGTACCTGTTCGTCTTCGATCAGCGCTTCCATGCTTTCCAGCAGCATGCCCGGAATGTCTTTCTGGCGCGGGTGACGGTTATCCAGCAGGATGTTCAGCAGGGCATCGCCGTTGCTGATGTCGTAAATCGGGTCCTTGCTGAGCTCCCGTTCTACCGCGGGTGCATCCAGACACAGGCGTGACTTGATTTCGCGGTGACCGTGCAGGGCTTTCAGCGCGGTGTCTGCCAGTACCCGTAGGGTCTGGCCAACCACTTCCAGTTGTTCGCCACTGATGTCGGCGGCCTGAAACTGGTCTCCGGCGTGCAAACCTTTCAGCAGCGAAGCCACCAGTCGATGCTGTTGCTGATTGAACGACAGCACGTCTGCCTGGCGTTTTTTCTCTTGCTGTTGCAGTTGCAAGGTTTGTTCGGTGGGTTTGGCAGTGGCGGTTTCAGCCACGCCATCCAGATCCCAGTCATCCGGAATGGTGATTGACGGCGGTGCAAAATGATCGGAGCTGTTGGCGGTGAATACCGCAGGCTCTTCCTTGGGTGCTGCAAACGGGTCGCCAATCGGCTCTGGTTTGGCTTCGGAGATGCTCTGCGTGTCTGTGTCGGCAATGGCTGACGGTATGTCAGCGGCTGGTGTTGCTGGCTTGGGCTCCGGCTGTTGGCGACCCAGTGTGCGGGATACACCGCCCGGACGCGGCAGTGGCTGCTGACGGGCAACCGCTTCGCTGGCAGCAGCAATGGCCTGTCCGGCGCTGGCTGTTGAACCGGGGTTAGCTGTTGGGCCGGGATTCGCCGCTTGTACGCGCTCTACCCGGATGCGGAACTGACCAATTGCAAACTCCTCGCCTTCGGACAGCGGGTGTGGTCGTTGTGGGTCCAGTTGCGTGCCTTTGCTGACCAGGGTAACGCCATTGGCGGAACCGGCGTCGGCCAGCTCATGACGGCCGTTGTTGAAGTGCACAATGGCGTGCACCCGGGAAACGATTTTCTGGTCGCAAGGAAGGGTCAGCTGACAGTCGCTGTTGCGGCCGATTTTTACGTCGCTGGTGCCCAGTGGGACTTCCTGTCTGAATCCGTTATCCGTACGTTGGGCGACAAGTTTTAATTCCATTTGCTTCCGACTATACCCTTACAGTTCTTGAACAATATCCATCTGCATCGTCCCGGGTAGTTTTCGGCTACCCGGATCGGACGGTTTCTGGTTGTGACCTGAATCACATCGAATATGTGACTCGATAGCCATATTTATATCAAATTGTGCGCTGACGATATGCAAGTCGAATCCAGTTGGCAAGCAGGGTGTGACGTGGTTTTTATTGAAAGTGTTAGCTGGTTTTATATTGAACCTTTGTTTTGAGAAGTGCGTCTATTATTCGATTCTTTTTACATTTAAAGGCGTGAAATTGTTCGCCGTAGTACTAATAATGCGGCCTCGTCCCAGTGCGGACGCAGCGCGATGGACGCACGTTTCTTCAATGTTCAAAAACCTTTCTGAAGACTGATATGAGTACGGAAGCTATTGAAAATACTAAGGTTTTCGGGATTTCTCCTGAATCCGACGACGCTCGTGAAGCGCCTAAGGAAGGTGATGTTCTGGGACGTCGCTACCTGTTGATGAAACGCCTGTCGGAAGGTGGAACCAGTCTCATATATCGCGCCCGCGATATGCTTGCAATTACCGGTCCGAATGACGAGCAAAGTCATGTTGCTATTAAGGTTATTAAACCTGAAATGGCTGGATATGCGGAAGACTTAACATTTTATGAAACCCTGACTACGCGTCATTTGTCGCATCCTAATATCGTGCGAGTGTTTGATTTTCATAAAGAAAATGAACTTTCGTATGTCTCCATGGAGCTGTTGGAAGGCGAGCCGCTATCGGAACTGCTGAAGCGTTCGCCAGATGGCGGTATTGGTCGCCAGAAAGCCTGCCGAATTTTTACCGAGATGTGTCAGGCGCTGGAATATGCCCATGGTGAGGGCGTGATCCATTCCGACATCAAGCCCAGCAATGTGCTGATTCTGGAAAACGGCAGCGTCAAGGTGATCGACTTTGCCACCGCACGTTCGTTCATTCAGGTGGCAGCGGTGGGGAAATCCAACGTTGGCGAAGAATCGTCGCTGTACGGTTACACCCTGTCTTACGCCAGCCCGGACATTGCCCGCTCGCTCGAAGCAGCTCCGGCGGATGATGTGTTCTCGCTGGCATGTATCTTTTACGAAATGCTCACCGGCACTCATCCGTTTGGCCGCAAGGCCTCGAACGAATTGACCGATGCCGACAAGCCAACTCGTCCCGCTGGAATGAATATCTGGAGCTGGATGGTGTTGCGCAACGCCTTGCAGGTCGATCGCGACAAGCGCATCGCCTCAGTGGCTCGTTTTCATCGTTTGTGGAATGCCTCGCGTCGGGTTTGGCCGGGCATGGCTGCGGGCATCTGTGTGGTGGCCTTGCTGGGTGCTGGCGGTGTGTGGGTGAAAGGCTATGTGGATCAGCACCTGACTCATCAGTCGCATCTGGAAAATGCCTGGAGTCAGCAGTTGGCCTCAGGCGAATTTGTATCCCGTTTTGAAGCCATGGCAGCGGCTCAGCGATTGCAGCATGTGTCTGAACTGGACGGTGTCGATGCTGGCTTGCTGCAACAGGTTAAGCCGTTGTTTGTGGCACCACTGGCAACCGCGATTGATACCGCGTTGTCGTTCTCGGAAGGCGACGAAATCCCGGATTTTCAGGCGCTCACCAACGAGATCGACCGTGTGGCGGCCTACTTCCCGGATTCCTTGCAGCTGGATCAATTGCGCCGTCAGGTGACCCAGCGTCGTGAGCAATTGGTCGACCTCTACAGCTACCAGATGGCGCAGTCCTGGTCGGGCATTGATTACAGCGCCGAGTCGGCCAACAACATCTTGCAGGCGCAGGTTCGACTGGATGAGCTGAAGGCGACGTTCCCGTGGGATGACGCCTATCTGGAAGGCTATCTGGCGGATGTATCCCGCAGCGTCGAGCAGCAGGATTTTTATGCGCTGGCAGGTCTGTACGACTTTGCCGAAGCCCTGCAACAGCAGTACCCACAGGTGAAGGCAGTGTGGGGCGAATACCCGCAGAACGAGATTGACGCTGGCTTGGCCATTTCCCGTTATCTGACCGGTGCCGCAGCTGATCTGTCTGTAGCGGAATACCCGGACGACGCCGTGCGTTACTTCGCTGGAAACGAGCTGCCAGGTGCCATGAAGGCCATGTCGGATGCCTGGCTCGACCGCGAAATCAGCGCCGGCTGGCAGCGCCTCGACAAGATCATTCAGCAGTACAACATGCCACCGCAGTCGAAGCTGTTTCAGGACATGACCGGGACGGCCATCCGCAAGCTCGACAGCAAGCTGGAGTACCACAAGAAACGTGGTTTCCGCGATTCCTACGCCACCATGAACAAGCTCAAACAGTCGATTGTGGCGGCGCAAAACCCTGTAACCAACACCATCGTTGAAGGAGATGCTTCCTGATGAGCTGTATTTCAGTTGAAGCGATTAACGACCTGCTGGACCCGCTGGAGTCGCCGTTTGGCATGACCGGCGAAGACCTGCGCGAAAACATCGCGCCGGATTCCAGCTACCAGCTGTTGCGCGACGCCCGGACGCTGGCGCGCAATGGCGAACGTTCGGCTTCCCAGAGCGGCGAGCAGAACTTTATTGATGCCTCCGACTGGCAAGTCATTCTGGAGCGTGTGCCCGGGGTGTTGTCTGGCGAAAGCAAAGACATCGAAATGGTTGCCTGGTACATCGAGGCGCTGACTCGTCAGTACGGATTTCAGGGGCTGGCGCGTGGCTATTTGCTGGCCGCCAAACTGATTCGGGAATTCGGTGAACAGCTGCATCCAAAGCCGGACGAAGACGGCCTGATGACCCAGCTCGGCCCGCTGATTGGCCTGAACGGCTATGGCAACGAAGGCGCCTTGATTGTACCCATCAAGTCGATCCCGATTGCCGACAGCGACATGTCTGGCCCGGTGGCCATGTGGCAGTACGAACAGGCGCTGGAAACCGACCGCATGGTCGACCAGAAGAAAAAAGACGCCCGCCTGAAAGAAGGCGTGTTGTCGAAAGCCGAACTGGAGGCCATTTCTGCTGGCACCTCGGTGCCGTTCCTGAAGATGACCCGCAACCAGTTGCAGGAAGCCATCGACGCCTACGAGCTGTTCCAGCAAATCGTTGATGAATACGCCAACGACGATCCGCAGCCAACCGTACAAATTGCCGACACCCTCAAGGCCTGTCAGCAAATGCTGTTGTACGTCGCTGGTGATCGCCTGAAGGAAGAAGAACCCGTCGAAGAGGTGGTCACTGTGGACGCTGAATCCGGTGAAGAAGTGGTGGTTGCAGCACAACCTGCGGCACTGCCAGGCGTGATTGGCAACCGTCGGGACGCCGTTAAAACCTTGCAGCGAGTGGCGGACTATTTCCGTGAGTCCGAGCCACATTCGCCCATTTCCTATTCGATTGAACAGATCATCCGCTGGAGCGAACTGTCGTTGCCGGAGCTGATTGCCCAGCTGATTCCGGACGATGGCGCGCGCCAGAAATTTCAGACTCTGTCCGGTATTCAACCCGGTGATACCGGCCAGTAAACGGAAACCGGCAACCTCAAAAACAACCTTGTAGAACGACTGTTAGGGGAACCAACATGGAAAGCATTCACAAGAAACTGAACCGGGTGCGTAAGCCTCGCGTTCATATCAGCTATGACGTTGAAACCGAAGATGCGGTAGAGAAAAAGGAATTGCCCTTTGTGGTGGGTGTGATGGGGGATTTCTCCGGTGATCCAACCCAGCCACTGAAGCCACTGAAAGACCGTCGTTTTGTGCAGATCGACCGCGACAACTTCAACGACGTATTGAAGAGCATGACCCCGGGTCTGAGCTTCAAGGTCAAGAACACGCTGGAAAACGATGGCAGCGAATTTGCCGTCGATCTGAAATTCAACTCCATGGAAGACTTCGAGCCGGCCGCCATTGTGAACCAGGTAGAGCCGCTGAAGAAACTGATGGAAACCCGCAACAAGCTGCGCGACCTGTCCACCAAGGCAGACCGCTCCGAGCAGTTGGAAGACATTCTGGAACGTGTGCTGAACAACCAGGCCGACCTCAACGAGCTGGCCGAAGCACTGGGCGAAGGTAAGGAGGGCTAAGCCATGACTGATGCAGTACAGGAAGCCGTACAAGCGGAAGAACAAACCCTGACCCTGTTCGAACAGGCGTTGCAGGCCACCAAGCAAACCGAAGCCGACGACGCCAAGGAACTGCTGAAGGTACTGACCGACGAAGCCATGAAAGGCACCGTCAGCTGGAACAAGAACCTGACCGTTACCTTCCGCAAG
This sequence comes from Oceanobacter kriegii DSM 6294, assembly GCF_000422845.1. Classification (GTDB taxonomy): domain Bacteria; phylum Pseudomonadota; class Gammaproteobacteria; order Pseudomonadales; family Oceanobacteraceae; genus Oceanobacter; species Oceanobacter kriegii. The sequence continues at coordinate 92,493 of NZ_KE383933.1, read as the reverse complement.
GCCATCGAAGCCATCGACGGTGCCATCAGCGAACAGCTGCGTGAAATCATGCACCACGAGAAATTCCAGAAGCTGGAAGGCACCTGGCGCGGTCTGAACTACTTCGTGATGAACACCGAAACCAGCACCACGCTGAAGCTGAAGGTGATGAACGCGACCAAGAAAGACGTCGCCCGCGATCTGTCCAAGGCGGTGGAATTCGACCAGAGCCAGACCTTCAAGAAGCTGTACGAAAACGAATTTGGCACGCCAGGTGGCGAACCGTATGGCGCCCTGATCGGCGACTACGAATTCACCAACCACCCGGACGACGTTGAGTTCCTTGGCAACATGTCCAACGTCGCGGCCGCGGCTTTCTGCCCGTTCCTGACCGCTGCCGATCCAAACCTGTTTGGTTTCGACAACTGGACCGAGCTGTCCAAGCCGCGTGACCTGGCCAAAATCTTCGATTCCGCTGAATACGTCAAATGGCGTTCTTTCCGCGAATCCGACGATTCCCGCTTTGTCACCATGGCCATGCCACGGGTGCTGTCGCGTCTGCCATACGGCGAAGACACCAAGCCGGTTGAAGAATTCGCCTACGAAGAAATCGGTGCGGAAGACAAAGCCAGTAGCTCAGACTACTGCTGGTCCAACGCCGCTTACGTGCTGGCGACCCGTCTGACTGCGGCGTTCTCTGAATACGGCTGGTGTACTGCCATTCGTGGTGCTGAAGGCGGCGGTCGTGTCGACAACCTGCCAGTGCACCTGACCACCACCGATGACGGCGACGTTGATATGCAGTGCCCGACTGAAATCGGCATCACCGACCGTCGTGAAGCGGAACTGAGCGGCCTCGGCTTTATGCCGCTGTCGCACTACAAGAACACCGACTACGCCGTGTTCTTCGGTGGCCAGACTGCTCAGAAACCCGCGGTATACGCCAACCCGGATGCCACTGCCAACGCAGCGATTTCTTCCCGTCTGCCATACGTGATGGCGACCTCCCGTATTGCCCATTACCTGAAAGTGATGGCGCGCGACAAGGTCGGCTCCTTCATGGAAGCGGAAGACATGCAGGTGTGGCTGAACCGTTGGGTGAACGGCTACGTCAACGCCAGCGAAGAAGGTGGTCAGGACATGCGTGCCCGCTACCCACTGCGCGAAGCCAAGATCCAGGTGAAGCCAATCCCAGGCAAGCCGGGTTCCTACAACGCCGTAGCCTGGTTGCGTCCATGGCTGCAAATGGAAGAACTGACCACCTCCCTGCGCATGGTGGCCCGTATTCCACAGATCGGTGGCTAACGCCGAACTGATGCCCACCTGATGCCAGCAGAGCCTTCGCACCCGCGAGGGCTCTTGTTGTTGGCGACTTAACGGAAGAGCCCGGAAACACGGAAGATGAGCAACCTGCTACAACCGGACAATCAGCCAACCCGCACGCTGCTGGAAACGGTACTGGATGTACCGACCGACAGTGCCGTGCCGGCCCGTAAGCCAGAAGCGCCATCGCGCTCGGGCGATGCGGCCTGGCTGCAACGACTGGCCGTGCGAACCGCTGCCGGCGAACCGGGCCAGCTGCAATACCTGCTGCGCCGGGCCATTGTTGAAATTGAAGAGCGCATTGCTCGCCAGCTCGACGAAATCATCCACCATGAACAGTTCAAGGCGCTGGAAGCTTCCTGGCGTGGCCTGCTGTATCTGGTGGAAACCGAAGCCGACTACGACGAAGAGTTGATGGTCAAGATCAAGATGCTCGACATCAGCTGGGCTGAAGTGGCTCGCGATCTTGGCAAGGCGATCGAGTTCGACCAGAGCAACCTGTTCCAACGTATTTACAGCGACGAATTTGATACCCCGGGCGGTGAGCCATTTGGCGTACTGCTGGGGGATTACCGCATGTCCCACAAGGCACGTCCGTCCAACTCCATGACCGACGTGGATGTGCTGCGGGAGATGTCACAGGTGGCCACTGCCGCCCTGTGTCCATTCCTGGTCGGGGTCGACAGCAGCCTGTTCGGCCTCGATTCGATGGACGAATTGGCCACCGTGGCCGATTACCACGATGTGTTCGACCAGACCGAGTACACCCGCTGGCGCAGCCTGCGTCAGATGGAATCCACCCGTTTTGTCGGCATGGTGCTGCCGGATGTGCTGATGCGCAAACCCTGGCGCGCCGACGAAACCCGCCCAGATCCGCTGCCGTACAACGAAGGCCTGCACAACGGCGTGGCCGATTACCTTTGGGGTAACGCCTGTTATGCCATGGGCGGCGTGCTGATTCGGGCGTTTGCCAACAACGGCTGGTTTGCCGACATTCGTGGCGGCACCCACGAATTTGGCGAAGGCGGCATCGTCCGCAACATGGTGCATGGCGACTACAGCGAACGCCGCGAAGACATCGCCAGCAAGCCGGCCACCATCGTGCAGATTGACGACTTCCTTGAACGTGACCTCAGCGAATTGGGCTTTATTCCGCTGTGCAGCTACCACGACAACGAAGTGAGCGTGTTCTACAGCAACAGCTCGCTGCACATGCCAGCCCGCATGAACACCGAAATTGCCAATACCAACGCCCGTATGTCGGCGATGATCCAGTACATGATGTGCGTCGCCCGTTTTGGTCACTACATCAAGATGATTGGCCGCGACAAGGTCGGCAGCTACATCGGCGCCGATGACTGTCAGCGTATTTTGCAGAACTGGCTGAACCAGTACACCACCGCCAGTGAAGGCTCTTCACCGGCGCTGAAAGCTCGCTACCCGCTGTCGGAATCCCGCGTTGAAGTGCGCGAAGCACCGGGCAAGCAGGGCTATTTCACCTGTGTGATTTATCTGAAACCGCATTTCCAGCTCGACCAACTGGTATCCAGCATCAAGCTGGTGACCGAGCTGGCGGTGGGCAATGTCGAGAACGGCTAAGCCCGAGAGAACGGCTAAGACCCAAAACAGATAAGTCTGCTCAGGGCGCATTGGCACCAGCGTCAACAATGAATTAACGAACACGGAATGATCAGGAGAACCCACATGGCCACAGCCCACACTTTGTACCGTGAAGGCAAATTGCAGGAAGCAATCGAACAGGCGTTGCAGGAAGTGCGCGAGCAACCGGGAGACGCCGCTGCGCGCGCGTTTCTGGCCGAGCTGCTGTGCATTCAGGGGGATTTTGAACGTGCCGACAACCAGCTCAACACGCTGGTAACACTGGAGCCAGCCAGTCTGCTGATGGTGAACACCTGGCGTCAGCTGATTCGTGCGTCGCAGTCCCGTAAGGACGTTTACGAGCAAAGCGCGATTCCGGATGTGATCGAACTGCCAAGCCCACGCATTGAAAACGCCCTGGCATTGCTGCTGGCGCTGAAAGAAAACAACGCCGAGGCCATTGGCGAGTGTTTGGCCAAGGTCGACGCCAACACCCCGGAAGACGACCAAAGCCCGTTCTCGGTGAACGGCGAACGTGTGTGGCTGCGTGACCTCGACGACGTTAACGCCGGCATCCTGGAAGTGATGGGCGCTAACGGCAAGTACTTCTGGGTCGATTACAACGACATCCGCGAACTGCAACTGCATGCACCGGAACGCCCGCTGGATGTGATCTGGCGCAAGGCCACGCTGGTGCTGTCGAACGGCACCGAAGGTGAAGTGTTTGTGCCCGCCATCTACCCGAATCTGGCAGGCCATGAACTCAACGACCAACAGCAACTGGGTCTGGCGACCGACTGGTTGGAACAGGGCGAGGTGATGCGTGGTCAGGGCTTGCGCAACTGGCTGGCCGGTGAAGAGGTGCTGAGCATCAACGAGCTGGAAAACGTCAGCTGGCTGGCCTGTGAAGTGGACTGTGAGGTGGCCACCGCTGAGGCAGGAGAAGCCTGATGGCACGGGTGTCCGCACATCAACCGGTATTGCCTTCCTTGCTTGATCGTTTGATCGACGAGGACCCGTCAACGCCGTCCGACGGGCACAAGACCAACAGTATGTTGCTGCAACAGATGAAAGAGGGGGTTCGCCGCGATCTGGAGAACCTGCTCAACACCCGGCTGGCGCATCAATACGAACTGGAGCGTCACCGCGAAGTGGAAGAGTCGGTCATTAACTATGGCCTGCGCGACTTCAGCCACATCCAGTTCGATTCCGAAGACGACCGCCAGAAATTCCGCTGGACCATCGCCAAACTGATTGAGCAGTTCGAACCGCGGCTAACGCGTGTTCAGGTCGACATGGTGCCGGTGGGCGAAGACTACGAACGCACGCTGTATATCAAGATCACCGGGATGCTGCTGGTCGAACCCGACCCCATCCACATGATTCTCGATTCACGGGTAAAAACGATCGACCGCTCCCTGCGGTTAAGGGAACTGAATCATGGATGAGAAACTGCTCTCCTATTACAACCGTGAACTGACCTACATTCGCAAGGCCGGTGCCGAGTTTGCCGACCAGCACCCGAAAATTGCCGGTCGTTTGCGTCTCGACAAGGACATCGTTGAAGACCCTCACGTCTCGCGCCTGATTGAATCCTTCGCCTTTCTGACCTCGCGCATTCGTCGCAACATCGACGACAGCTTTCCGGAGCTGACCGAGGCCATGATGGGCCTGCTGTACCCGGACTATCACGCGCCGGTGCCATCCTGTTCGGTGATTCAGCAGCGGGTGATTCCGCAAATGGCCCACACCGCGCAAGTGCCTGCCCAAACTCGCATGGAGCTGGGCGGTGGCGATACTATCTGCCACTTCCGCACCACCATGGACAACACCGTGCTGCCATTGAGCGTGGGCGATGCCAGCTTTGCGCCGATTCCGGTGAAAGCGCCGCCGCTGCCAAGTTACATGGCCAACGGCCGCTTGCAGTCGGTGATGAAGGTCAGCATTGAGCCGATCAAATTGAACGATCTGGCCGGTATCGAAGCCGACTCGGTGCAGTTTTTTATCAACGCCCAACCACAAGTGGCGTTCCGTTTGTACGAGTACCTGTTCAACAACCTGTTGGGCGTTGCCGTGGCCAAAGACCCAATGGCCACCGACGTGCTGTACCTGACGCCGGACAGCCTCAAGCCAATTGGACTGGGCGATAACGAATCGCTGGTGCCATTCGACGGTCGCAGCAGTCGGGGTCACCGGTTGCTGTCGGAGTTCTTTGTCTTCCCCGAGAAGTTCCTGTTTGCCGAGATGAGCGGCCTGCGCAATATCTGGCAAAAGCTGCCGGAAGGTTTTCAGCTGTACTTCTACTTTTCCGACACCGACCCGGAACTGGTGCAGGCGGTCGACAGCACCACCTTGCAGCCAGGCTGTACGCCGGTGGTGAACCTGTTTGACGAGCGTTCCGAGCCGGTGCGCATGGCCAAGATTGGTGACGAGTTCAAACTGCGCATTGCGCCCAACTACGGCCAGCTGGCGGATATTCACACCATCAAGAAGGTGAACGCGCGTCCGCCACACGGCGAGCGACTGGAAATCAGCCCGTTTTACGGCTCCCACAAGGTACGTCGCCATCATCAGGATGCCAGCGACATGTACTGGTGTGTACGCCGTGAAAACAGCTACTGGCACAGCGGACTGCCAAGCCGTGGCACCGACACCTGGCTGGCGCTGGTTGACGACCGCTTTGGCCCGGTAGAAGACCGCAAGGAGTGGGTGATTGAAGCCGATGTGGTCGCCACCAACCGCGACTTACCGTCAAAACTGCCGTTTGGCCCGGGCGAACCGCGGGTGGCGTTTTACGAAGGCGGTTCTGGCTTGCGTCAAAGCTGCCTGTTGCCACCCACGCCGTCGTTGCAACCACGCTTGCAGGAAGCCACCCGCTGGCAGCTGATTCACCATATTTCGTTGCAATGTTTTGGCGAGGACGACGGTGTAGAAGTGCTGCGTGAAGTATTGCGCCTGTACGACTTGCAAGGCAGCAAAAGCTCCGGTGCCATCATCAATGGCATTACCGGCCTAAGCACCGAAATCACCACCGCCCGAATCATTCAGCAAGGCCGTGCGGCGCTGGTGCAGGGTACCCGCATCATTCTGGAATTCGACCCGCTGTTCGACAGCAGCAACAGCCTGTATTTGTTCAGCGCGCTGCTGAGTGAGTTCTTCTCTCACATGTGTTCGATGAACAGCTTCACCCAGCTGGTGGTCAAGTTGCAGCATAAAACCCAGCCACACATCGAGTGGCCGCCGCGTAACGGTTCGCAGGTACTGGTATGAGCAAGATGCCGGTGGCTACCGACGCGGTCGACTTCTTCACGCTGGTACGGGAGCTGGAACGTCAGGCAGAAGCCGGTTCCAGTGACGCGGAGCAAAGCGATCAGCGTCGGGTCTTGTTGGGTCAGGACGGCCCGCCGAACCGAGAGGTGGTGAAATTCCGCTCCTCCATTGGCTTGGGTTTTGCCGAAGCGGCGGCGCGTCAGAACGACAAGCCGCGCAGCGCCCGGCAGGAGCTGTTTGTGAATTTTATGGGCCTGGCGGGCCCCAGCGGCGTACTGCCGCAACACTATTCGCGATTGCTGATGGAACGCAGCCGCCGTCGTGACAGCACCCTGGCGGACTTTTTCGACATCTTTAACCACCGGCTGATCTCGCTGTTTTATCGCGGTTGGATCAAGTACCGGCTGCCGCGCCAATACGATTTGCACGTTGGCCTGAAAACCCCGGACCCGTACAGCCGCACCTTGCGCAATTTGTCTGGCCAGCATGCCGACGAAGGCAGCGAAGCCAGTTTGTATTACTCCGGCCAGTACAGCCGCTCGATTCGTTCGGCATCGTCGCTGGAAGACGTCCTGCGGGACTTTCTCGAGTTGCCGGTAAAGGTCAACAGCTTTGTTGGCCACTGGCTGCCCATTCAGAAGCACGACCGCCTGAGGTTGGGCACCCGTGGCCGTGGAGCCAATAACCAGCTGGGGGCCGGGGTGTTACCGGGTCGCCGTTGCTGGGATGTGCAAAGCCGCATTTCGGTGGAAATTGGCGAGATGGATACCCCGACCTACGCCCGTATTCGCCGCGGCACCGACACCTTCGACGAGTTGCAGCGACTGATTCGTCTGTACGTACCGACCCAGATCAGCGTCGACGTGTTGCTGAAATTCCGCGACCGCAGCGATTCACTGCCAACACTGGGCGGCGGTGCCCAACTGGGCCGAACCACCTGGCTGAAGCCGTCTGGCGATCATGGCCTGATGGTCGAAAAAGTAAAAATTGGCTGATGGCCGCCGAATGGCGTGAGGCCAGCAAAGCGTATCAGAAGGCCCGCATTGCGTACCTTCACCCGATAAATCAAAACCACTGAAGCACCGGCGCCAGGCAAACCGGGCAGGGCGCCACAGGGAGCCAAGACAGGAAGCATTATGGAACTGGACAAGCTGATCAAAAACCTCTCGGACGAGAGCCGTAGCCTGCTGGAAAGCGCAGTTAAAACGGCTGCTTCCCGTGGCCATGCGGCGGCCGACGTTGAACACCTGCTGCAGGAAATCGCCCAGCACGAACCCAACGATATTCGTCTGGTGCTGAAGCACTTTGATATCGATATGGAAAAGCTGCACCGCGAATCGCTGGCAGCGCTGGAGCTGCTGAACGCCAGCGGCGAGGGCTTCCCGAAAATCGCGCCAGACATCATCCGTTTGCTGTTTGAAGCCTGGATGGTGGCGTCTACCCGTTACGAATCCCTCAGCATTCGCCCGGTACACATTCTGCTGGCGGTGGTTGAAAGCGATGTGCTGCGCCTGCGTTTGAAAAACGCGGCGCCATGCCTGTTGGCCATTGATGTCGAGGCCTTCCGCGAGCAGTGCCATGGTCTGCTGACCCATGGCGAACCGCAAACCGCGGCTGCTGAAGGCGAGCCAAAAGCGCCGACCAAAACCCCGGCGCTGGATCAGTTCACCATCAACCTCAACGACATGGCTCGTGACGGCAAACTGCCGCGGGTGATCGGCCGTGATCATGAGATCCGCCAGATGGTTGATATTCTGACCCGCAAAAAGCAGAACAACCCGATCCTGACCGGTGAAGCCGGCGTGGGTAAAACTGCCGTGGTGGAAGGTTTGGCCGAGCGCATTGTGCGCGGCGACGTGCCGGATGCGCTCAAGGACGTTGAAATTCACTCGCTGGATATTGGCCTGCTGCAAGCCGGTGCCGGTGTGAAAGGCGAGTTCGAAAACCGTTTGAAAAACGTCATCAAGGAAGTCAATCAATCGGTAAAACCGGTGGTGATCTTCATTGACGAAGCCCACACCATGATTGGTGCTGGTAATCAGGCCGGTTCCGGCGATGCTGCCAACCTGCTGAAACCGGCATTGGCTCGTGGCGAGCTGCGTACCATTGCCGCCACTACGTGGGCGGAATACAAAAAATACTTTGAATCCGATGCCGCGCTGACCCGCCGTTTCCAGGTGGTGAAAGTGGAAGAGCCAACGGTCGATCAGGCCACCGTGATGCTGCGCAGCATTGCGCCGTCGCTGGAGCAACACCATGGCGTGGTGATTCTGGACGAAGCCATCGTCAGTGCCGTGGCCCTGTCGCATCGTTATATTCCTGGCCGTCAGCTGCCCGACAAGTGTGTCAGCTTGCTGGATACCGCCTGCGCCCGGGTGAACCTCAGCCAAAGCACAATTCCGGCCCGACTGGAGCAATGTCAGGTCGCGATTGAAAACCTGACCTTTGAAATCCAGCGTCTGGAGCAAGAACAGCACGATGGCTTTGACCATCAGGAGCTGATTGCCGAGCTGAATGCCAAGCTCGATAACAACGCCAATGAACAGCTGTCGCTGCAAGCGGCGTTCGATAAGGAACGCACCGTCATCGACGCCATCATCGAACTGCGCCAGCAAATCGAAGCCATTCGTCTGGCGGTGTCTGAATCGTCTGCCGCTGACGAGTCGCAAGAATACGCAGCGGCCAGCGACTCATTGTCGGATGCCTTCCGCGACAACAGCGAACTGCAAGGACTGGTGCAGCAACTGGCGGCCCGTCGCGAAGAGCTGTTGGCCTTGCAAGAACAGCAGCCACTGATTCACGAGTGCGTTGATACCAATGTGATTGCCAGCGTGATTTCCGACTGGACCGGCATTCCTGTAGGCCGCATGCAGGCCGACGAGATCAACAGCATTCTGCAATTGCAGCAAGTGATGGAAGAGCGCGTGATTGGCCAGTCTCACGGCATCGCCCGCATTGCCAAGTCGATGCAGATTGCCCGTGCAGGCCTTAGCGATCCAAAACGGCCGCTGGGTGTGTTCATGCTGGTGGGCCCAAGCGGCGTCGGTAAAACCGAAACCGCCATGACACTGGCCGAGCAGGTGTATGGCTCGGAGCAAAATATTACCGTCATCAACATGTCCGAGTTCAAGGAAGAGCACAAGGTGTCCATGCTGCTGGGTGCGCCTCCGGGCTACGTGGGGTACGGCGAAGGCGGTGTGCTGACCGAGGCCGTGCGTCGCAAGCCTTACAGTGTGGTGCTGCTGGACGAAATGGAAAAAGCCCATCCGGGCGTGCAGGATATTTTCTATCAGGTGTTCGACAAGGGCATGCTGAAAGACGGTGAAGGCCGCGACATCGACTTTAAAAACACCGTCATCCTGATGACCAGCAACACCGCCAGTGATCAGATCGAGCAGCTGTGCATGGACCCGGATACCCGGCCAACGCCGGAAGGCCTGCTGGATGCCATTGGCCCAACCCTGCGCGAAACCTACAAGCCCGCGTTCCTGGGTCGTATCAACATCATTCCGTACTTCCCGTTGGACGAAGACAGCCTGGCAGTGATTGCCCGTATGCAACTGGCTTCCATTGCCAAGCGGGTGCGCGAGAACTACAAGGCCGAACTGAACTACAGCGACGAGGTGGTGGATTACATCATCGAGCAGTGCCAGCAGTCGGATACCGGAGCGCGCCGAATTGCCATTTTGCTGAACAATTCGCTGCTACCGTTTTTGGCTGAAAAAGTTCTGGCCTGGCTCACAAAAAATGAATCCGTTAGTGAGATATATCTCTCATTATCTGAAAGCCGCGAATTTGAAGTTGATATCAAATAATTAACGCTCTTTCAGAGAATAAAATTAATTTTGTCAGGATTTATAAAAGCGGGACTACTGCTCAAATTCAATCAAATTGGTTGTTATAGAATGCACCCGCTTTCAGCAATTCTCACTCATTTATAAAGGACGATAGAGAGGATTTCTTATGTCTATTTTTGTTAACTACGATGGTATTACCGGTGAAGCTTCCGATCCAGGTCACGAAGGCTGGATGGATGTAGATGATATCCAGTGGGGCGTGGCTCGTCAGATCACCTCCTCTACTTCTACCCAAGGCGACCGTGAGTCTTCCAATGCGGTAATTACCGACCTGGTTCTGACCCGTCGCATGGACAGCGCTACCCCTAAAGTGTTCATCGAATCCTGCTGCGGTACTGGTAAAGACGTGGTTATCCACCTGACCAAAACCGGTACTGGCTCTGGCTCCGACGTATACATGGAGTACACCCTGAAGAACGCTCTGATCAGCAACTACTCTGTTCACGCGTCTTCCCAGTCCAACGAGCGTCCTTCCGAGCACATCACTGTGAGCTTCGTTGACGTTGAAGTTAAGTACACTCCATACGACGAAGATGGCAACGCCGAAGCCGCTATCGCCGTTGGTTACGACACTGCGACCAACAGCAAGCGCTAAGTTTCAATTTAGCTCTTCTGATGCAGTTAAAAATGCCTGCGCCTTGCGCGGGCATTTTGCGTTTTACGCATTGTGTTTATCTTGTATTGGCCGGAATTTATTCACATAAATAGTGTGATCGGATTCAATAAATTAACGTTGGTTTGATTTATTTTTTGTGCGCCAGTTCCGCTTCAGGCAATATTGAATTTAATATCACTCAGGGATATATGGCAGCGTCTTGCCGGGTATTTATTTCGTAATATCGCGCGCTGGCAGTATGGAAATCGGTATGGATAGCGACAAGACTATTATCAAGCCTCGTCCGGGAGGCAGGCCTTCGGCCCCTGTAAATCCGGATCAAACCATCATCAAGCCCAGACCCAAACCGGGACGCTCGGCGGCAGCCATGCCGCTGGAAGACGACCGTACGGTGATTCGCGGGCGCGAAAAACCCCTCGATCCAAACATCAGCCTCGACCCCGAAGCCGGCTCGCTGGATGTGCCTAATGCCAAATTGCTGGCCGCCGCCGATCCGCTGTTGGCGTTGGTGCCACAGTTGCGGCAGCTGAACGGTCAGGTTGACGTTGCTTCGTTGCAGCGTGAGGTGGTGTCACTGGTGAAGCAGTTTGAACACCGTTTGTCGGCGGCTGCCATCGACCCGGACACCCGCCACCAGGCGTCTTACATTTTGTGTTCACTGCTGGACGAAACGGCACTGAACACCAGCTGGGGTGAACACAGCAGCTGGTCGCAAAAAAGCGTGCTGAGCACCATTCACAACGAAACCTACGGCGGCGAGAAAATCTTCAGCCTGCTGGACCAGGTGATGATTGCCCCGGGTCAGCACATGGAGCTGATTGAGCTTATGTATCTGGTGCTGTCGTTGGGGTTCATGGGCAAGTACCGGGTACACCCGCAAGGCCCGTTCAAGATTGAACAGATTCGCAGCCAGATGTACGAGCTGCTGATTCGTAGCCGTGATGACGACACGCCGAAAGAGCTGTCGCCATCGATCAAACCGGCGGCTGGCCTGAAGGGCAAGATTTTCACCTTCCTGCCGGTATGGATGCTGTGGGCGGTGTTGCTGCTGGGCGGCTTTGGTATTTACAGCTGGCTGCTGATGGATCTCAACAAGCAGTCCGACGCCACCGCCAGCCGTGTAGCCGCATTGGTGCCCCATGAAAACGTCACCATGGCACAAACCAACGAGCCGCACCCGGAAGCCATTCGCCTGATGACCTTGCTGGCGCCGGAAGTGGAACGTGGTCTGATCAAAATTGACCATTACATGACCCACACCTCGCTGACCTTGCAAGGCGGTGAGCTGTTCGGTTCGGGTACGGATGAGCTCAACAGCATGTTCAATCCGGTTCTCGACAAGATTGCCAAGGCGCTGGAAACCACCACTGGCCGCATCGTTGTCACCGGCCATACCGACAACCAGGCGATTCGTACCACCCGTTACCCATCCAACTGGCATTTGTCGCTGGCGCGCGCGTCGGCCGTGGCTCGCTATTTGGGGCATTCGGGCGATCTGACCGGCCGCTTGTTGCCGGAAGGTCGTGGCGACCGTGAGCCGGTAGCCAGTAACGACAGCGCCGAAGGCCGTGCGCAAAACCGTCGGGTGGTGATTGATGTGTACCACAGCGGTGCCCGTGCCAGCTCAGAAGATCAGGCGTCCAGCCTTTATCCGCAAGCCAAGGAAAGCCCGGCTGCAACCGATGTCGCGGTTGCAGTAGCGGCGGAGAGTAACCAGTCATGAAGAAAATGATTCAGTTTATTACCCAGGGATGGTTTCTGGCCCTGATCGGCATCATTCTGCTGGCGGCGGTGGTGTGGTTCATCGGTCCGGTGATCGCCATTGCCGACTACAAGCCGCTGGAGTCCGACGTGGTGCGTCTGGGCGTGATTTTTGTGGTGCTGGTGTTGTGGGGGCTGAACAACCTGCGCAGTAACCATTCGGCCCGCAAGTCCAGCGAAGCATTGGAAGAAGCCATTGATGAGCCGGTACAAAATCGTAACGGCGAAACGCCATCGGCGGAAAGCAGCCATGAAGAGCAGGTGTTAGGCGGCCGTCTGAAAGAAGCCATCGGCCTGATGCAGGGGCGTAAATCCGGCTTCTCGCTTGGTAAGGACAAGCTCTACTCGTTGCCCTGGTACATGATCATCGGCGCGCCGGGTTCCGGTAAAACCACCGCACTGAAAAATTCCGGGCTGGATTTCCCGCTCAAAAGCCAGATGGGCGAAGAGCCCATTCAGGGCGCGGGCGGCACGCTCTACTGCGACTGGTGGTTTACCGATCAGGCCATTTTTATTGATACCGCCGGTCGTTACACCACCCAGGACAACCCCAAGAAAGTGGAATCCCACGCCTGGCTGTCGTTTCTTACCCGCTTGAAAAAAGCACGTCCGAAACGGCCGCTCAGCGGCATCATGGTGGCGGTCAGCATTGAAGACCTGATCACCAAAACCGACACTCAGCTGAGCTTGCAAACCACCGCCATCAAGCAGCGTATTCAGGAGCTGAACGCGCACCTGGATATGGAGCTGCCGGTGTACGTGATGTTCACCAAAATGGACCGCATTACCGGCTTCAACAGCTTCTTCACCAGCATGAGTGATGAAGACCGCAAGCAGCCGTGGGGCATTACCTTTGAAGAGCTGGGTGCCAATAAGGCACGACAGATTCTGGAGCAGTTCCCGTCCCATTACGACGATCTGGTGCAGCGCATGAATGGTCAGGTGCGCAACCGACTGCACGACGAATCGTCGCCCGGCAAACGTAATCTGATTTTTGAATTCCCGCGCCAGATGCACGTCTTGCAGGCCTCGATTGCCGGTTTCCTTGGCAACATCTTCAGCCCCAACCAGTTTGAAGAGCCATTTATTTTACGTGGGGTGTATTTCGTCAGTGGCACTCAGGCCGCCATGCCGTCGCGCTGGGCGGGCGGGGTATTGCCGGCGGAATACTGCACTGCACCGGCCGAGCGTCCGGCACGTGAATCACGCTCTTACTTTGTTCAAAACCTGCTTAAAAATGTGATCTTTGCGGAGGCTGATTTGGCATCGCTCAATGCCCGTGTGCGGCAACGAAATCAATGGTTGTATCGTGGTGCCATGATGCTGGGACTGTCTGGCTTTGCCGGCATGCTGTATGCGTGGAACAACAGCATGGATTTGAACGAGCAGTACCTGGCCAAGGTCGACGAGACCGTTATGGCGTTCGAGAAGGAATCCGGCGGCTCGCTGGACACCACTTCCGATTGGCTGACGCTGTCGCGTTCCATGGACACCCTGCGTGATGCACCAACGGGCTACAGCGATGCCGATGCATCACCCGCACTGGCGGAAGGCTTTGGTCTGTACCAGGGCGACAAGGTTGGCGTGCAGCTGCGCGCTACCTATCTGGATGCCCTGAGTGTGTACTTCATGCGTGACGTGGCTCGGATGATGTCCGAGCAGATTCGCAACGCCGAAGACGATGACGAGCTGCTGTACGAGTCGCTCAAGTACTACCTGATGTTGTTCAGCCCGGAGCATATGGACACCGAAGGCTTTGAAGTGTGGGCCAGCCTGCTGTGGGCACGCACCATTCCGGGTGAGTTCAATCAGGGCTTGCGTGACAACCTGGCGATGCACTTGCAGCAAGCCTTGGCTAACGCACGTTACCCTCGTTCCATGAACGAAGAAGTGGTGGAAGACGCCCGCGACATTCTGGCCCGCACGCCGTTGGATCAGCGCTTGTACCGTCGCCTGAAACTGGATGCGCTGGCAACCGGCAAGGAAGGTTTTGACGTCGAATCGGTGCTGGGCAAAAAAGCCGAGATCCTGTTCTACCGCCGCAGTGGCAAAGCCCTGCCAGAAGGTATTCCGGAGTTCTTCACCTACAACGGCTTCCACACCAACTTCAACGTACAGCGTCAGCGCATGGCCCAACGATTGGCCGATGAGCAGTGGATTTACGGTGATGACATGCACGCCGAGCTGAGCGATGACGACATCGACGCCATCAGCAAGCGCGTTGCCGAGTACTACTACGCCGAATACAACCAGCGTTGGGACGACTACCTGGGCGATTTGCGCATTCGCTCGTTCAGTACCGTCGATGGTGGTCAGGCCGTGGTGCGTATGCTGGCCGGTGCCGATCAGCCGCTGGTGAAAGTGCTGGATGCGGTTCGCAAACACACCGCACTGAGCACCTTGCCGGGCATTTCTGAAGAGCAGAAAGAGTCGCTTAAAGAAGCCTCGCAAGAATTTGGACCGAACCAGCTGAACCGCCTGAAGCGTCTGGTGCCGTCTGATCTGGCCGATGGCGCTGAGCTGCCGGGGCAGGAAGTTAGCGATCACTTCTACGAAATCAACGATTACACCTCGGAAGGCAAGGGCCGCCAGCTGGACCAACTGCAAGAGTCGTTCAATGGTTTGTATGACTACTTCCAGTCGCTGTCGTATTCCGATGACGTTAAAGCCACTGCCTTTGAAGCGGGCCTGAACTCCCAGTCCGGTGGCCAGGCGCTCAATGCCGTCAAAAAAGCCATGGCGGAATCGCCACAGGTTGTTCAGGGCTGGTTTGAATCTGTTGCCCAGAACACTTCGCAAGTGACGGTGGTTGCTGCCAAAGGCCACCTGAACAACGCCTGGAAATCCGACGTTGTCGGCTTCTACAAAGTTGCTCTGGAAGGCCGCTACCCGATCAATCCAAACAGCGATCAGGACATTCGACTGGCCGACTTCGCTACCTTCTTTGGCCCGGGCGGCACGCTGGACAGCTACTTCGGCGAATACATTGCGCCGTTTGTTGATACCACCCGCACTCCGTGGCGCTGGAAGAAAAACATTGGCCTGAGCGTATCCAGCCTGCGCATGTTTGAACGTGCCCATCGGATTCAGCAGTCGTGGTTTAACGGCGGTGATGCCTTGCAGGTGCCGATGACCATTCGACCGGACGAACTGAACAGCAGCGTCAACAAGGTCACGCTGGTGATGGATGGCGAGTCGATGGATTACGGCCACGGCCCGATCCGCTCAACGGAAATGACCTGGCCGGGCGGCGAGCCACAAAGCCGACTGACGTACACACTGGTTAGCAAAGGCACGCCAATCAGCACCCGTGCCGATGGCGAGTGGGGCTGGTTCCGGCTGATTGACCGCGAAGGCAAACTGAAGAAGCGCAAGGGCAAGGACGACTGGATGCTGTCGTTTGAAGTCTCCGGTATCGATAGCAGCTTCCTGGTGTTGCCGGGCAGCGTCTATAACCCGTTCGACCAGAACGACGTGCGCAACTTCGAACTGCCGGAGCGCCTGTGAGTTTTTCGGCCAACTGTGGCCTGTTCGGGAAGGTTCCCCAGCAGGCCGAGTTCATCAACCACTTCCTCGACAAGGAACTGACCGAGCTGTGGCACCAGTGGCTGCAGGCCAGCATCAGCGTTAGCAAGGAACAGTTGGGCGATCAATGGATCGAGTATTACCTCACCAGCCCGATCTGGCACTTTGCCTTGTCGCCGGGCTTGATCAGCCCTCATGGCGTAGTGGGATTACTGATGCCCAGCGTTGATGAAGTGGGGCGGTATTTTCCGGTAACCATGATGCACGCCGCTGACCACGATCCGTGGTCGGCCTACTTGAACGGCGAGCAATGGTTTCATGGTGCTGAATCGGTATTGCTGAACGTGCTCGACGAAGACATGAGCTACAACCACTGGATCGGCCAGGTAGAAGGCATCCCGGAACCGCGATTTGCGCTGCTGGATAAATACCAGATGGACGCCGGTCACTCATCGGCTCGTGCCGGTCTGGTGAGCAATCTGGGCGGCCATAGCCATTCTGGCTTGATGCACACCCTGATGCAGGGACTGACCGAACGCGCGTTCGGCCCGTTTGGCCTGTGGTGGACTGCAGGCTCGGAACATATCGAACCCTGTCTGGCGGTATCGGCGCAAATGCCGGACGCCGGGCAGTTTGCGGCACTGTTGGATGGCCGCTGGCAACATTGGGGATGGCCAATGAACCTTCCCATGGACGGTGAAAGGTAAGCGTGTTGATGATCGAAGGTGGTATTGCGTCCACGGGTGTGACCCATGAAGGCCTGGTACGGGCGCGCAACGAAGACAGCATTCTGGTGGCCCCGGAATCCGGCTTATGGGTGGTAGCCGACGGCATGGGCGGCCATGAAGCAGGTGACTACGCCAGCCAGTGTGTGGTTACTCACTTGCAGCAGGCGGCACGAACTCACAGCGGTGCCAGTTTGGTCGAGCACCTGGCCAGCGCCGTAGAAAGCGCCAACCGCGAAGTGTACGACTTCTCGAAATGGCAAAGCGAAGACGGCATTGTCGGCACCACTTTTGTGGCGCTGGTGTTGGAGGGGGAGCACTTTCACTGCTTCTGGACCGGCGACAGCCGCTGCTACCTGCTGCGCGACGACCGCCTGCAAATGCTCAGCCGCGACCACGCTGACGAGGGCGGCCTGCTGCACGGCATTGGCATCGACCCTGAGCCCTTTATTGACTACGTTAACGGCTACCTCTACGAGGGCGACCGTTTCTACTTATGCACGGATGGCATCAACAAGGTCATCACCGACCAGCAGCTGGAAAACACCCTGCGCCAATGGCACGAAGACATCGACCAGATCAACAACCGACTGGTCTACGATGCCTTGCGGCGGGGGGCGCCGGATAACTTCAGCAGCATTATTGTGGATGTGTAGCGCCCGTTAGGCAGCAGTAGAATGACATGCCGCCAAGTGCCTTTATTTCCAATGGGTCAGTAAGCTCTGTTGCAGCTCGGCGTTGTTAGCTACTTCCGCTACGTAGGCGAAGAAGTCGTGTTGCTCGTCTTCCTCTGGTTGGCCCGGGCGTGATAACCCGAGCTTTTGCCACCAGGCTGTGTAGGTAATGTCTTTGCTGCTGATGGTGTCTGCAATGGTGAAAGTGGTGGTGCCAGAGCTGACGCAGTGCAGGTACTTCACCTCACAGTCGTCGCTGTTCAAATGCCAGATACGATGGTTGATTTGCAACACCAGTTGCTGGTCTTGCCGGTAAATCGCGCAGGCTTGATGGGGTAAGGCAAACAGACAGCCGCTGACGTCTGGCTGTGCTTCTGCTGCGGATTGGGATTGCTCAACGGGCTGCCAAAACCCGGTCATGGGGTCGAACTCGACTCCAGTGCCGCAACGATTGAATGGTCTGGCCAGAATCATTGGATGTCCTTTTTCAAAACGGCTGCTTCTTGCTCGCAAGGGCTTCAGACAACTTCAGCCAGGCCAGTCAATAAGTCCAGCTCGATATCCCGGCGTAGCAAAAACTGCTGATAGTCCGCCGCTGTGGGGTACAGGGCGCTTCTTGGTGTTATTGGATGGCTTAGCGAGTGATTCAGAGAGTTCGGATGTTCGTTATTCGATTCGCTGTCTGAAGCACTCGTTAGATCGCTATTGAGATAGCCATGTTCAACGTCTGCCCCTGTTGCCTCTGAATCAAATCCCTGCTGTTCCAGCCACTGTTGTCGAGATACCAGTGTTTGCAGATACAGCAAGCGCTGGTGCCGCACCCATTCGACTTGCTGGGCATTGGTCCAGTCCACCTGATAACGGCTGCTGTGAAAGCGGGAATCCGGGCCGGGCACATAGCCGTAGACTCCGGCTTGAGAGGCTTCCAGTGTGGCGGGTACGTCTTCGGGAGAAATATTCTGCGGCAGCACATGGGCAGCACCAGAGCTTGGCGCGACGGGGCCATCACTGCTGTTGGCACGCTGTGGGTCCTCGCCGATACCAGCCTGGGCAAATACCTGCGCAATGGCAATGGGCGCCAACGCTTCTCGCTCTGCTTCGGGCAGGCTTTCCAGTTCGTCGGCCTTGGCATTGAGCTGATTGCAGACGGTATCCGGGTCGTCGAGCAAGACGATTTGTTCGCCCATCGCCTGATCCAGGTGATCGCGAACGGCCAGGTAGCGCAGGGTTTCAATGGTGCCCGGCGCTTGCGGCGCGTTGTCGTCTTCATCGTGATGATGATGATGATGATCAGCCGCCAATGATCACGTTCCCCGAGCCAGCGGCAATGGAACCACCACAGGAAATGGCATCGCCAACGCGAGCGGCAGGAATACCATTGATCATCACAGAACCGGAACCTGCAGAAATGCTGCGAGGGTGCGGTGGGTTGTGTGGAATAACATGCAACAACACCATATCGCCCTGTCGGGCGGCGGGCAGTTTGTTAATAAGCACATTGCCACTGCCAGCCAGGATGGGGGTTGGCGGCCATGGCCCGTGGTTGGAAGCGATATCGCCCAGTCGGGCAGCGGGTTTTCCCATGTTCGATCCTCCTGATCAGTTCAGCATAATGGCGCCAGCCTTGATTGCTACCTGGCCGCCGTCGATGGTGATTTTGGAACCCCCCACTTGCAGTGTGATGCTACTGCCGGCCTTGATGGTGATGCTGCCGCCGGCTTCCAGTTGCAGGTTGCCACCAAACTTTTGCTTGCCATCGCCACCAACACTGACCGACTGATTACCACCGATATCCAGTGAGCTATCCGCACCCACGGTTTCGGTGTGCTTGTTGGTAATATCGATTTTCTGATCGTTCTGAATGGTCAGGGTTTGGTCATGCTGAATGGTGAAGGTCTGATCGTTCTTAACCAGACCGTTGTGGTCTTTTTCAGCCTGAAAATAGACCTCTTCCTCGCCCTTTTTGTCTTCAAAGTACAGCTCGTTGCAGTTGTCTACACCGCCACCTTTCATCGAACGGGTACGAATGCCCGAACGCGTGCCCATTTGGGCAGAGTAAGGTGGCTTGTGTTCGGTGTGGTACAGCGAGCCCAAGGCGAACGGGCGTTCGGGATTGCCGTTTTCAAACGCGACCACCACTTCCTGGCCTACCCGTGGCAAGAAATAGGCACCGAATTCGCTGC
This sequence comes from Oceanobacter kriegii DSM 6294, assembly GCF_000422845.1. GTDB lineage: Bacteria > Pseudomonadota > Gammaproteobacteria > Pseudomonadales > Oceanobacteraceae > Oceanobacter > Oceanobacter kriegii. Next base: position 72,981 of record NZ_KE383933.1, on the reverse strand, counting down.
CTGCAAAGCCCTGCATTACCCGCAGCCAGCAAGTGCTTTCCTGGTCGGATTTGCCCAGCCGGTCCCAGTGGAATTGCACCTTGATGCGGCCGTATTCATCGGTGTGAATTTCTTCGCCTTTGGGGCCGGTGACAACGGCGGTTTGCAGCCCCTGAATCTTGGGTGCCGCAGCATCCGGGAAAATCAGCGTGCCGCGTGGCACTGCTTCTACCCGGCAGTTGAACAAACCACGGTTGTTGTCGGCGCTGATCACCATGCGGGTGAGGGTGAACTCTTCGTCTTTTTGCTCGAAGGCACCAATAATGCCGCCCACTGGGGCCAGCTCGACACTGAAGTGATGGCCTAGGTCGAGGCCACGGCAGTCGCCACCGCCATGGAAAATGGACGAGCGATTGGTTTCGTTATCACGGCGGGCGCTGACACGCAGCTTGCCATCGCCCTTGGTTTCGATGGTGTCGGAGTAAACGTACGACTCCAGATCCATAACGCCGGTGGCGCCCGCCATGCTGCCAGCGGCATTGGATTTCACTTCCACTTTTTGCTGCGGCGTCATGTAGTTGTACGAGGTTTCGCTGTACTTGCCGGTCACAAAGCGGCCGCTGTTTTGCCAATAGGTCAGGTGGTCGACAGAAGGGGTGTGTGACTGCACTCGCACCTTGGCCGGGCTCATGGCAGGCAATGAGTTGGCATCGTCGGTGATGTTCAACGTGTGCTGGCCATTTTTGTGGGTGAAGTAGAAGGTCAGGCCCGACTGTTGGCAAATACGCTTGAAAAACTCCAGGTCGGTTTCGTTGTACTGCACCCAGAAGCGCTTGTTGCTGTGGCTGTTGGCCAGATCGACCTTGAATTTGGCGTTGTCGCCGTAGTCCGCAAAAATGGTGTTGATGACCTTGTCGACCGGTTCGTCCTGAAAAATACGACAATCGGAGCGGTGAGCCAGCAGCAATTCCAGCCAGGAAGTAATGGTCAGCTGATACAGGCTGCGTTCGCCCGCATTACTGGTGCCTTTGGCGGATAATTCTGAAACCAGTCCATTGAAATAACGTTTGCTGTCATCGCTTTTAATCAATTCAATAGTGGCAGATGTGCCTACTATGTCTTCTGGTTTTAAACTGTGATTTTGTTCCGAAAATACATTGACCTTAAATGTAAATCCTCGCGACATGGAAAACTGACATTCCATGTTATCGGCAACCAAAACCCCTGATCCCAGGGTGGTTTCGATACGGAAAAGGCGTTTGTCCTGGGTCTGCAAGCTTGCCATGTCGGCTCCTTTCTATTGATTGGCCCTGTATCCATGGGGCCTTCAGGGTGGTTGTTGGCTTTCTTAACCAAACCACTGATCAGGTGAATATGTGAACCAAATCAAATAATTCTGGATTTTTAACGACGTAATAATACCGATTTAATTTTGGTTTTATTGTCTGGATTTATGAAATCGAGAATAGAGTCACTCTTTGTGGTTTGACTTGAAGAAGGCCTGAAACAAAAATCCCCATACGAAATTTTAAGGTGAGATTATGCGTATTTCACAAAAATAATATTTTTGTGTTTTACGTCATAAAAAGGAAAAACAGTGGCCGATATGGATGTCAAAATGAGAACCAGATCTATGAAAAATGCAGTCGTACCGGCTTCTGAATATTTTCAGGAGGTAGTGTAATGTCTGCCACTGTGGTGCCTGTCGCTCATCCTTCTCTGCTGGGCTTTCAGCTGGGGGAAGAGTTCTGGATTTTTGCTGCTCAGGACTTCCAGCCTTCTACATTTCTCTTGTTTAAGCGTCAGGGCTTTGCTGGAGACCCCTCAATTTTCACTTTTTCAACGGACTTGGATTGGATACTGGAAGAGTTTGATGATGGTCAGATCTTGGATCTGTATCGACTCTCCGGTAGGGAGATAGAAAGCCATTGGCTTTTCGGTTCCACAAAGGATGACCTGCGCGACCTGATCATGTCTGGTGTATTGCGGGCATTTAAGCTGGACGAGCAGACAGCGCGTCGCATGTCGAATATCAATGACACTATCTATAGTGATGCTACAGGATATGAACCTAGTGAAAGTTCTCCAATCAATGCGCTCAGAACACAACTAGCAGACAAGTTTGCAAAAGATCTGGAGGAGTTCTGGATCGGCAAAGATAAAGCCGACAAGCTGCATTGGGATAAAAACGCAATCCACCGGGAACTGGTTGAGGCTGTTGATACCGGTGCTGAGGCCGTCGATTTTGCTTACGATACGATTGTCGGAATCCTTGATTTATTGATCTTTGCTATAGAAGTGACGGCCGAAGTTGTTGTGGCTCATGCGCAGGTGAAGATGCTTGCTAAGCGTGCCTTCGCCAATTATGTCATGGGGAACCAGGAAGCTGCTCGCAAGGATCTGGAAGCCATTGGTATCAGGGTTGATGGCTGGATGAAGAGTGCAGAAACAGTGGCTGCCAAAATGCAGCAGGGGCTGGATTTCTTCAATCTGATTATGAGCGATCCACTGACCTGTCAGCTTCTTATTGATTACCTTGAAGCACGTTACGAGAGCCTTCCATTCCGCGATAGCAGAACGCTTCCTACCCGGCTTGCGCTAGAGGTTGGTGTTGAAGTTCTTTTGGCCTTCGCAAGTGGTGGTGGTGGTACTTTAGCAAAGGTATCAGCCAAAGCAGGCAAGGCATTTTCTGCTGGTGCGGCAAAGGCTGCGAAACTTTCCCGAATCGGCCCTTTCACACTCGAAATGATTGACCTTATGTGCGACATGGCGAGGTTGATGCGTAAGGTCGAGATGAAAGCGGATGAAGTGGTCGAAGAAGTGAGGGTGTACCCGGATGGACAAATATCTTCAACTCCAGATAGTTCTAGAAGAAATTTACTGGATCAGCCTAGAGATCTTTCCAATGTGGCTGTTCGAAAGGCTCTATTTGCAAAGTATGGTGTTGTGGTAGGCCCTTACAAGCAACTCCAAAAGATTAGCAAGCCAGGATTCCAGCGAGAGCACTTCCTTCCACATTCAAATTTCATGGAGCGTTCTAGAGATGCAAAATCAGGAGAGAGCCGATCTGACGTTCCTATTCGAAGTGAGTTTGGAGATTATACCGAAGGCGATGCTTTTACCTACTTTGTTTATGATGATCAAAGTAAAGGAACCGAGCATCGTTATATAACTGATGTCGAGAAACAGTATGCTCAGTCTCTAAACAAAAAAGGTGAGTTTGCAACAGTGACTCAGTGGCTCGATCATATGGAATCTGCTACAGCAAAAATGTTTTCGGATATAAATGTTGAGATATCTGAAGGTGTTACTGGGGCTAGAATTCCAGCCGATGATGCTGCAGATGTCGCGAAAGCGATACGAATAGAGTACGAAAATCAGTTGGATGTTTTGCGTGTAGATAAAAGCGCCAAAATGTCGAACTTGGTTGGTGGTGGTGGTGTTCCATCAACAACTAGTGATGAAAGAATCGATTTCTAAGGGGGATTTATGTCAGATAAAGAATATGAGATTGAACATGTTATCGATGCTGCGAGGTCTACTGATGGGAGATATTCACTGTATACGATGTATGACGAATCGGATCCTTTGTCAGCTGTTGGTCAGTTAGCTTTTTGTAGTGATAATACTCATGATCAACTTCTTGGTGTTAACTGTCAGTTAAATGCATTTTGGATATCTCCTTCAGGTTCAGTTTGGGTGGTTGATGATCACGGGGATGTATATACTACAGCAAGTGCTAGTTTCTCTGGGAAACATTATAAAAATCTTGAATTTTCGGGTAATGGATTTGAATGGAATGTAAAACAAATATTTTGGGGGCAACTAAACGGTGTCTGGGGGACGTCAGATAATGATGTTTGGGTGACTTCCTTTAATGGTGAAGTATTACACTGGAACGGTGCAGAGTGGAAGGAAGAGTTTCTTTTTGAATCCCCAAATTCAATTGATGGGAGTGGTTTGGATGATGTCTATGTTGTTGGATACAGTGGAAATATATTTCACTGGAATGGTGCGAAATGGTCGAAGGTTATTTTGCCGGATGACGTTGGGGATGATGAAGCTTTTACTGATGTCTGTGTAGTGGATAGCAAAACTGTCTACATTACTGGTAGGAATAGCAGGCTTCTGAAAGGTAATGCAATTGATGGGTTTTGCGATATAGGTGTTGCTGGATATTCCTGGTACGGCGTCGGTAATATTGATAATAGAGTCTTTTTAGCTGGTGGTGCTAAAGGTATTTTTGAGTATGCTGATGGTAAATTTGTATGCCTCAAGGATAAAGGGAATCCTGTCGGGGTTTTTAGTTCAGGCGGTTCCGTATTTTTTATACCAGCTGAGCAGCAGCCTAGGGCTTGGTATGTTGAGTATAACCCAACACACCCTAAACCTTGGTCGAGATATAATACTATTTGATCAGTAGTCTGTGGTTAGAGAAATTTCCATATTTATATTTTGGTGTTTAAGGGGGGGTCTCAGTTATAGAATAAGACTACAAGGAAGAACGACCACACGAATCACTCGGCGTTATGACTCCAAGCGAGTATCCTGAACAAGCAACCTCCCCGGAGAAACTCTAATAATGAGTGGCACTAATCAGGGGAGGGGGACGCTACAACTTCTGCAATCCCACCTCGCAGGCACAAAAAAGCCCAAGTGAACGAATCACTTGGGCTTTCATGGAATATGGTGGAGATGGCGGGAGTTGAACCCGCAGTCCGGGCAAAATGGCACTCCGCAACAGGTCGTAATGGGCTGCGCCCCCCGCAAGCGGCTCCCCCCGTTAATCATGGACTGCGTCCATCAGTTGGGCTGCGCCCCCGCAAGCGGGGCCCTGCTAGTTGATCAGGAAAACGGCTCATTGACCTGATTCACAGCCTAAGTAAAGAAGTGCAATGGTGTAATTTATTACATGTAAATGCTGTAATCGTTGTAATTACAGTGCTATAATACAATTATACCAAACGGAGGGAAGACCATGAGCATTGAAGAAAAGATCATCGCAGCCTGCAAAGAGCTTGAGTCAACAAACCAACCAGTCACAAACGTTTCAGTCAGGAATCTATTGGGCTCAGGATCGATGTCCACCATTGCGCCAATCGTACGTGAATACAAAACAGGCCAACCCAAAGCCACCAAAGAATCTCCCGAGTGGTTCAATGAGTTGTCAGAAAAGCTTTGGAAGAAGATTGAATCCACAATGAAACGAGAAATGGAACGAGAAATCGCCCGGATTCAAAAAGACTGCGATCAACTCGTTAAAAATGCCGAAAATGAACGTGATAAAGCACTTCTTGAGTGCGATCGACTCCGAGTCATTTTGAAAGAAACAGAAAACGGAGAAGAAATCGCCCAAGTCAAAGAAGACTACAATCAACTCTCAGAAAATTACAAGGAAAAGGCCACCAGAAGAATTTCCCTAATTAATTGTGCAAGATCAAACCTTGGGAATGTGGAATACAGCATCACAAGTCTTTTGAGCAGTTTAAAAGGGGACGCCATAAGTTCCGGAAACTACAAAGCCGTAGAAATAGCTGAGGAATTTCTTGCCATAACTAGGAATTCTCTTAATAACAACTACACCATCTATAAAATGATCGAGGATGACGAATAACCAAAAGAACCACCCGAGTTGGCTCTCACACCTCAATCGGGATCAATCCAGACCCTTCATCGTCAGCATGGCTGCAGGTGGCTTCTGTCGATTGACTCCCGAACGTGATGAACACAAGGCACTGACCAACAGGTTCGACGACGAAACCCAATGCTTCCAGATCCGAGACCGTCAGATCGGCAAAGCCTCCTGCAATTTTTGCACGAAAAATGTAGTCTATGAACGGACGCCGCCCATTGTTCCAAACAATGTCGAATTTTGATGAAAGCAGCGAATGCGCAGCACCAACGTTTTTTTTCTGCGAAGCAGGAACCGACAGAGTGTCAACAGGCTCCATCGCAACTGTTTCACGCTCTTTTTTTCCCGAGAGAGCCGCTATTCGATCAGGAAACGTGCTCCCCAGATAGATTGCCACAACAACGAACATCGCAAAGGGAATCAAAACCCTCGGCGACTTCAGCAACGACGAACCACGCGAATCCGAAGTCGACTCATCACCGGGACCGCCTGAACTACTTTTCGTGTGACTCTGATAGGCTTTGAACACTTCTTTCTTGAATGCAATCTGTCGACTTTCAAGTAACTGAGTGCGAGGAGGCTTCAGGCCAGTTGCAGCTCCCCCATAAATTCCAACACGAGATCGACCCTTCGACCACTTCCGATGCAAGTAGGTACGCTCTACCAAATCGCGGGGAAATTTCGCCAATTGTTCCAGGCCCTGAGTGACCAGAACGACTTCAGTTGAATTACCGTCATCACCCACCATATGGCGATGTTCCGCCAAGAACGACTTGTGCGACTGAAGCATTTTCGATGCAGCCATGCCCGCAGGCCACAATCGCCAACATTCATCAATCACCAAAAGCGAGCCAGGAACAAAAACACTTTGGAACCATGATTCATCATTCAACAAATCCTGAATATCGAATTGATGAATCCTTTCACCATGATCAGCCAAGATTTCGGAGTCTCGATTCAACGGGATGTTTGTAAAAACATTTTTCCCAGCCCGCAATGCAGGGATGATGGAATAAGCGACAACAGAATACGATTTTCCATGCCCGGGAAGCCCGGTGTAAGAAGTGATACTCATCCAATCACCGGAATCCTTCGAATAATGAATCTTGTCAAATAGGCGGTAACAATAATTTGAGCGCCCGTTTCGAGCATGAACATGTCAGCGCCGTACATGATCGCCGCAGGAAGCTGAACATCACTGTCAAGAAAATCTGGGTAAGGAATCGCAGCAAAAACTGCCACAACCCCCAGAAGCAATGCCGAATAAAAGCCCAAAAACATGTCGTGCAGAAGCGTCAAAAATGCATCCGCATGACAACCAAAGTCCAAAATTGAACATTCCATCCTTCAACCCCCCTCAAGCACTGGCAATAATCCTGAATCCAGCGAAAAGCCAACCGATCAAGAACAATGTCTGAACGATCGGAAAGAAAACATCCGCGAGCTGACAATGAATGTCGGTTGAAATCGTCTCGCCAAAAATGACCAAAGAGAACTCCGGGCACTCTGAATCTGAAATGACGAACCAGTCAGCAACCCCAGTGAATGCCACAACAATCGGGGTTTGCGTCAATTCGTCAAAGAACTCCTGATGGACTGACTCAATCGTCATTGTTGAATCAGAGCCACTGAACGTTGTGGTCCCTTCAAAAAGATCAACCAGATCGGAAACACCATCACCACTTGAATCCGTTTCGGTGCCAGTGTCGGTGTCGGTGTCGGTGTCGGTGTCGGTGTCGGTGCCAGTGTCGGTGCCAGTGTCGGTGCCAGT
>NZ_KE383933.1:0-65514 GCF_000422845.1 Oceanobacter kriegii DSM 6294 | reverse complement strand
TCGGTGCCAGTGTCGGTGCCAGTGTCGGTGCCAGTGTCGGTGCCAGTGTCGGTTTCCGGCTCACTCGTATCGCAACTGAGGCTGAAATTTTGGTCATCCTCATATTGGAATTCGTAATCACCGCCATCATTACAGCCGAGGTAATCCCACGCGAATGCGAGACACTCATCGAACCCTGTGCATTCGGTTTCCGACTCCTGCTGCTGCGCCAATGAACATTCTCCGAGTGCCAAATCTCCATTGCCGCACTCGACCAAGTCCACCCGATCGCAGGTCGCAACATCCGTGAGGCCTGCATCACGGCTAACGTAATCGGCGTAGCCGTCTTCACAAATTGTTGCGCATCGATCATCGATTGGATCTGCAATCAAGCAACCGGGGTTGTTTCCGTCTGAATAACTCGACTCGACCACGAAGCCACCCCCGAATTTGCTCGTGATCGACAGGTCTCCGTCAGCGTCGTAACAGCCGTTTTCGTTTCCAGCACGCGAAAAATAGCAGGCAGTATTTGAGGTCTGACAAAATTCTTGAGTGACGCCGTAGTAGCTCGCTGCAACCCGGCAAGCTCCTGATTTTGTCGATGCCCCGGAAACACCAGCCCCAAAAACAGTTGTGTTCGCCCAGTAGGCGTAACCATCATCAACACTCGTCGTGTCCGCCAGTGCATCGAATGCAATGACAAACGCCAAGCATTGCAAAAACCTAACTAACGAACGTTCGACAACAGCCATAAGCGGTGATGAATCCCATTACAAAAAGCGTCCATTGAATCAATTCAACCATTTGACCCTCCTAAAGAAAGGGGCGGTCTCCCGCCCCTGACCATCACATGCCGCGAACAGCGCCGATGATGAATTTCGCCCCCCGCCACGCAATGAACAAAGTGCCCACCGCGATTGCGATGTCGCCCATGACGGCGATGTAATCGGTAAAATCAACCGCCGCGATCAGGGTGTCGGTCCAAGTTGTAGTTTCCATTTTTCACTCCTTTGAGGTTTCCCTCGGTTTGTTGCCAAAACATTTGGCGTTTGTGCAGCAACGCTGCGAATTAAAGATCTCGAATGGCTTTGACGACCGACGACATTCCAAAAGCCGCGACCCAAGGAACGATGAAGAACACCCACCCCCAGGAATAAAATTCGACCAAACCTGAAATATCCAGATCGTCCGAGTTGAACGGGGCGACAGCGATTTGAGACTGCCAACCGGAACCGCAAACAGCACCGCCGTCAGCAGTCACCGTCGGTTGTTCTGCGCAAACCAACGTGAACCCCGGATCACTCATGCTGTTTTCTGCTGCTGACTGACTGGTTTTTCATTCAACGGAACCAGCGGCAGCTCGAACGGATTCAGCTCAAGATTTCCCCAGCGACTGACCTGAAACGCTGGCAAATCCGGCTCGTAGAGGCCCACCGGATACGCGTCCTGAACTCCGCGCAACGGAATTTGGATCTCGACGGGGAACGCACCACCCAGATGGGCATAGGCGAGCTGGTAATATCGAATCCCGTTTTTTGTCGGGCGTTGCTGAGGCAGGTGGTGACCCTGCAGGACTTCAATTCGAATCATTTTTTTGCTCCTTCGGCCCTTCAGGCCAACGTTTTGAGGATTTTTTCACCTTCTTCGATTCGGCTTCCGGTGAATTCGAAATGTGGTTTCGCGGACCCGCGAGCAGTTATTTCGACGGGACCAAGGGGCCGCTTCGCGGCCGGATTGGCCTCAGCGCCAATCGGGAGATTCCGACGCGGACGCTCCGCGCCGCGTCCGGAATCCCCCGAAAGGCACCCGGCCATGTCGACGACGCCAAGCATGATGGTTTTGGCGGCTCGAACTTCAGCCTCGGAGCCGACCCCCCAAATCGCGCACCGCGTGAGCGCTTCCAGACCAAGGGCGACGGAGCAAAGTCCAAGAACCCGCTTGGCAGGATCACCAAACCGAGTTTCCAAACGCTCGACGATCTCTCCGGTCTGAAGAACGAGGCTTTGGCCAGCACCGTAAAGCGGCAAAAAGGTGTACTCGGTTCGCTTTTTTGCGACGCCCATCAATTCGAGAAAGCGGCGAAAATCCCCTTCGTTGGCGGCAGCCCGAAGCTGCTCCAGAGACGCGGATTCGACAGACACCGAGAGACGGCGAAGCTCCCGCCAAACGGTGACCGGCGGGCATCCGAGGAACTGAAATTGGCGAATGCGATGAGCACGTGCCCAGCAAACAATGTCGGTCGCGGCCATCACGGCGTCCGATCCGGCCCATTCGGAATCGACCGAATCCGCGTCCGAACCGTTGTCGAGAGAGTGACCGTCGACGCCCTTGGCGATGTACTTCGCCAAATATCCGACGGCTGAATCTTCCGGCCCGAAAAATTTCACGTCGAGACGAGCCGAAGGGTTGTCTTCAACTTCTTCCGGGGAATCCCGGCAAGCAAAATCGCGCCAGATCTCCGCGAACCGATCTGAATCGCCAGGACTGACGAAAAAAAGAAAATGCGTGTGCGGGGTGCCGTCGTGGTGCGGCTCAACGACCCGAACGCCGAAGAACTGCATTTTGTTCCGACGAACCGCCGCAAGAGCGGCTTTCTGGACCGAGAGAGAATGCGCGTTTCCTTGGCGGGGAGTGCTCCCGTCGAAAACGGGGTTCTTCTCGCAATGTGAGAAAAATCTTTTTTGGCCACGGAAACGGCTTCGTTGGCGGACGGCGTGAAAGCGGGACGGAAGAGAGTGCGTCAGAAAGACCGTCTCGAACCCGAGTTCTTCCGCGCGTTCTTCGAGTCCGCGCAACCTGACCATCAGCTCGATTCGACGAATCTCCGGATCGGAGATCCCCCGGCAATCAGCCAAACAAATTTCGAGACCGTCGGAGGAAAGAGCGTGACGGTCCTGAAGAAAACGCTCGTTTTGGGCGTTTCGAAATTTCATTGTTGCCACCGCCGCGCGGCTGGCGTAGCGGTTGCGACCGCGATGCACCAGCCCACGATCACGAAGAAATTCGTCGATCCGAAGGACTTTTTCGGTCTTCAGGCGCTTGCGCCACCATCGGGTGTCAGTCATCCGGAGAATTGCAGCCCGCACCAAAGTCGCCGAACCCATTTGCGTTGACGAAAGTTCGCACGGTTGAACGTCGTGGCCGCGGGTGAAACGCTGAGCGGCAAAGAGAATGAGCACAAGCTCATCAAGTGAAAATTCTTCTCGCCAATCGGGAGCGTGAAGGTCGGCAACGCTCCCGGAAAGCTCCGCCATCCGCCAAACGGCAGTCCCGGCAGCAGCGGCAATCACTTCGGCGATTTCGGAAAGTTCTTCGTCGGAAGAGCAAAACGAGAACTCGGAAAGGTGCGAAAGCCCCCACGGAATTCGAACGAGAAATTTTTTTCTGAGGTCGTGAACGAGAAGCGGAAAATTCGTGTCCGAAGGCAAATTTTTCAAATCCGTGACGAGGTGTCGAAACGGCGAAAATTCTTCGGACGCAAATCTGGACGGATTGACGCAATCGGCTTTGGCGTTCATCATTCTTTTTCCTGTTCCGGCAGGAGCGCCAGCAAGGGCGGCAACCCGAAACTGGCAAAAAGAGGGGGGACGGACGGCAATCCGCACCCCCCTCGAACATCAAATGAAAACGCTCTCAGAAATCGGCAAATTCCCTCGAACGCCGAAAAAATTTATCCGCAAAATTTCCCGCCGTCAACAATTGATTTCGATTTTTTTCGAAAAAAATATTGATTCCTCGCTCCATTGCTAATATCAAAAAAAAAGAATCAGAAACAACTATCCACCAAGCGGTGAATACAACCACTAAGCGGTTTTTATATGCCGACAAAAAACTATTCGGACGATCTAAAACGATTGAGATATTGCGTTAGAAAACTCGGGATTACACATTCCGAACTGGCCGATATCACACAAATCCCCTTGCATCGATGGCAATCAATCCTAAGGGGCGATGTTCGAATCTCATCTACCGAGATCCGCCTTGTAGGCCTGATGGTTCCTGAGCTTAGGCTGTGGTTGGCCTATGGTTCAGGAGACCCATCACACCCAGAAAAGCATCAGGAACCCAAAGAATGGCGTTAAAAAAATCCACTAATGGGCAATGGAAAATAGACGTTCGAATCGATGGCGTTCGTCACAGAAAAACATTTCAGACAAAACGAGAAGCTGAGTTTTTCATAAGCCGAATGAATAATAGGATTAGAACTTCGGCCTTAGGATATAAAGCAAGAGACCCCCGTAAATGTTCAGATTTGGCCGACACATGGTACAAGGTTGCCGGTGTTTTTTTACGGGATGGAGAACGAAGATATCGGGTGTTACTAACGATTTTTAGTCAAATCAATAACCCGGCAGGGCAAGGGCTAACGGCATCCGATATCGCAAATCATTTTGCAATCAGACACAAAAAAGGTATTTCGCCAAAAACACTTAACAATCACTTGGGATACCTGAACGCCATGTTTAATCGATTGATCGAAATCGATGAAATCGAGTATCCAAACCCATTGGCTAAGCTCAAACCGATCAAGATTCCAGAAAACGAACTCGCGTTCCTGACCAGAAGTGAAATTTCAATTCTGTTGAACACAATCGCCAGCGGAACAGAAAACCCTCATGTTCACCTTCTCACAAGGATCTGCCTTTCGACAGGAGCGCGATGGGGGGAGGCTCAATCGTTGACCTTGAGAAACCTTCGGAACGGTCAGCTCACCTTTGTTAAAACAAAATCCGGAAAGACCCGATCAGTTCCCGTGAATAAAGTACTTTTTTCAGAGATTCAGGAACATCTCAAAACACACAAACGTTTTTCAAATTCCCTTTCTGCATTCCGACGGGCATTGGATCGGAGCGGCATTGAGCTGCCAGCAGGTCAGGCCGCCCACGCGCTAAGGCATTCATTCGCCAGCCACTTCATCATGAACGGTGGAAATGTTGTCACCCTGCAGAGAATCCTGGGGCACGCAAACATCACCGTCACAATGCGTTACGCCCACCTTTCCCCCGATCATCTTCGGGAGGCGATCGAGTTGAACCCGCTTCAAAAACAAGCGCGAAAAACGACAGCAGAACTTCCCGATTTCTCTCACAGCATCCAGTAATCTTTATCATGATAAAGAAAAAGTACTTTTAAGACGGGCAGAGGCGCGGATCTTTATCATGATAAAGAAAGTACTTTTAAGACGGGCAGGGACGCTGAACTCTTTATCATGACAAAGAAAAAGTACTTTTCAGCCATGCAGAGGCGCAGGAATCTTTATCATGATAAAGAACTCCGAGGTCAACCATGGTCTCTAGCGACAGCGTGAACATCCTACAGGCATAAAAAAACCCCAAATGAATCAATCACTTGGGGTTTTTTGGATTTGGTGGAGATGGCGGGAGTTGAACCCGCGTCCGCCAATCCTCCACTAGAAGATCTACATGCTTAGTCATCTCTATTGATTTAGCCAGGCACGGCCCGAGTGACAGGGCATGACCAGCGAGCTCGATCAGGTTTTAGCCGTTCAGTTCCGAGCGAAACATCCAGGCGATCCTATGGGGCTCAGCCCTCGTCCCCCAGTCATAGGCACCTGAGTTCGGAGGTAGGCAGGGTTATTAGGCTGCCAGTGCGTAGTTTTCGTCGTTTGCGACTATAACTTTGTAGGACGTTTATTTACGAGATCGTCTTACCCTCTCGACATGCACCGCTAGCTTTGTAATCAACGTCGAATCCGGATCATCCCCAGAACCGTGTTACTGGCTGCTAACTGACGCCAGTCATGCTATGAGGCTACTTCACTGCAAAAGTTCCTTTTGTGGAACCAGAAAGTTTGGCTTTCTCGAGCAAGAGGGGAATGGTAAAGCACATTCAGTACGTTTGCCAAGCCCCTGTTTTTATTTGTTTTTACAATAAGAGTTACGAATCAGCGCACGGAGTGCTTCATGATGCGTTCTTTCTGTTTCGCCCAGTCGCGGTCTTTGCTGCTGTTGCGCTTGTCGTGCATCTGTTTACCTTTGGCGAGGGCGATTTCGCCTTTGATCATGTGGCCTTTCCAGTAAATGGCGGTGCACACACAGGTGTAGCCTTTGGCTTGCACTTTTTGTTGCAGGCGTTCGATTTCCTTGCGGTGCATCAGCAGCTTGCGCTCACGACGAGGTTCGCACACGACGTGGGTCGATGCCTGGTTCAGTGGTGTGATCAGGGCTCCGTGAAGCCAGGCTTCGCCGCGGTGAAACTCGACAAACGAGTCAACCAGCTGGCATTTGCCTTCACGCATGGATTTTACTTCCCAGCCTTGCAACTCCAATCCGACTTCCAGTTTGTCTTCCAGGAAGTAGTCATGTCGCGCCTTTTTGTTGAGGGCGATGGTCGGGCTGGATGCTTTTGGTTTTTTCTTGGCACTCATAGGGCACTAACTGAAATTCGGGCTTGCCGGCATGATATCGCACAGTTTCTTTCCACGTTAGCGCGAAAAGGTTCAAAACTGGGTCGACATTGGGTTGAGGCTAAATGACAAATCTTTGACAATAGCGCGATTCGTAAAGCGGAGAAGAATAACATGAATTCTGACAAAACCGGTATGCACGGAGTGTGGGCAAGCCGTTGGACTTTTGTATTGGCTGCTACCGGTTCAGCAGTTGGACTCGGTAACATCTGGAAGTTCCCTTACATCACCGGCGAAAATGGCGGTGGTGCGTTTGTGCTGGTGTATCTGGCGTGTATTTTGTGTGCCGGTATTCCGGTGATGATGGCGGAAGTCATGTTGGGCCGTAAGGGCCGCATGAGCCCAATCAATACCATGCGTAACATTACGCAGTCTGAAAATGCTCCGGTGTTCTTCCGTTCCATCGGTTGGATGGGCGCACTGGCGGGTTTCTTTATTCTGTCTTTTTACAGTGTGATCGCCGGTTGGACCCTGTCGTACATCGTTAAAATGGCGACTGGCGTGTTTGACGGTGCCAATGCGGATGTAGCGGGCGAGCAATTTGGTGGCCTGCTGGGCGACCCGGTTCAGCTGACGGTATTGCATACCATCTTTACTGTGCTGGTTGGCGTGGTGCTGGTTCGTGGTGTTCACAAGGGGCTGGAAAACAGCCTGCGTATGCTGATGCCTTTGTTGTTCATCATGCTGGTGCTGCTGTTGGGCTACGCGCTTACCACTCCTGGCTTTGGTGAAGCGCTGTCGTTCCTGTTCAGTGTTGATTTCAGCAAGCTGTCTGGCGAGAGCGTGGTGGTGGCTTTGGGTCACTCCTTCTTTACCCTGTCTCTGGGCATGGGCGCCATCATGGCGTACGGCTCGTACATGCCGAAGCAGGCTTCTCTTGGTAAAACCGTTCTGACCGTAGGTATTCTGGATACGCTGGTGGCTCTGGTTGCCGGTATCGTGATTTTCTCGGTGGTGTTCTCCAACGGTCTGGAGCCAGGTGCTGGCCCGGGTCTGATGTTCCAGACTCTGCCAATTGCTTTCGCGGGTCTGCCACTGGGTGATCTGATCGGTACTGTGTTCTTCGTACTGGTTGCGATTGCGGCTTGGAGCTCTGCGATTTCCATCGCCGAGCCAGCGATTGCCTGGGCGGTTGAAAAGGGCCATTCCCGTTTGGTGGCAACCACTGCTGTGTGTGGTTTCTCCTGGTTGCTGGGTCTGGGTACTGTTGTGTCTTTCAACGTGGCAAGCGACTTCACCCTGTTCGGCAAAACCTTCTTTGACAGCCTGGACTTCCTGACGTCTAACATCATGCTGCCGCTCGGTGGTATCCTGATTGCTGTATTTGTTGGCTGGTTTGTTCGCAAGGAAACTATCGCTCATGAAGCCCGTGTACAGTCTCCTGTGCTGTTCAACCTGTGGATCTTCATGCTGAAGTTTGTTTCTCCACTGGCTGTGGGTTACATCTTCATTAAAGGTCTGGGCATCTTCTGATCCGCGTGATCAGCCAACGTTAGATGCATGCGTCAGCGCCTTCGGGCGCTGGCGCTGTTTTGGCCAAGCAACGAGGTATCATGACCACCATTACACGCAGTGCGCTGGTAATGCACAGTGCCGAGCAAATGTTTGATCTGGTAAATGATGTGCGTCGCTATCCTGAGTTTCTGGATGGCTGCAAGAAAACGGAAGTGATTGATGAGGGCGATGATTTTATCAAAGCCACGCTGACGATCTCGAAGGCCGGGATTAATCAGAGCTTCAGCACGCATAACCGTTTGGTGCATCCCGAGAAGATGGAAATGGAGCTGTTGGACGGCCCGTTTACCCGTTTTCACGGCGTTTGGCACTTTCAAAAACTGTCTGACGATGCATGCAAGGTATCCCTGGACATGGAATTTGAAGTGGCGAACAAGATTACCGGTATGGCCCTCAGTGCCGTATTCAAGCAGGTAGCCAATATGATGGTTGATTCATTTGTAAAACGCGCGAAGGAAATTTATGGCTGAGCAGATTACCGTTGAAGTGGCGTACGCCTTGCCGGAAAAGCAGCGTATCCTCAGCGTAACGGTGCCGGAAGGCACGACCATTCTGGAAGCGGCCAAGCTGTCCGGTATCACCCGTGAATTTCCGGATCTGGATGTTGAAAATGCCAAAATGGGTATTTTTGGCAAGGCGGTGCGTAATCTGGGCGATGCCGTCAACGATGGCGATCGCATTGAGATTTACCGTCCGTTGCTGATTGATCCAAAGCAGGCTCGTGCCAATCGGGCGGCCAAAACCAAGGATTGAAGCTGACGGCTCAGAAAAGCAGTATCAAAAAAGCCCGTGCTGTTCACAGTACGGGCTTTTTGTTTGTGTTTCTTATGCATGGTGCATATTCACGACGCATATTCACTGCAATGCTCACAACAGGCGACTGCCGTGAACGGCGCTGGTTATTCAACCATGTCGGCAGGCACTGTATTCAGGTTGGTTTCTTCTTTTGGTAAGGCATCCAGCGCGTCTTTTTCGTCAACCGCGTTGGTTGGCAAGCTGCCGCTGTAATGGTCGAAGCGATTGTTGGCATCGAAATACACCTTGATGAGGTAGCGGTTGGTTACCTCGTCGTCTTGTTCCAGGGTATACAGGTAGTCCCAACGGTTGGCTTCCATGCTGTTCTTCAGCACCGGGGTGCCCATCACGAATTCAACCTGGTCCTGGGTCATGCCGGGTTGCAGCTTATCCAGCATGTCCTGGGTAACGATATTACCTTGTTGAACATCAAGCTTGTAAACGCCGGGGAAAACGCAGCCTGAAAGGGTTGCAATACCTAGTAAAAAAGTCAGAATTGTCGCACGTATCATTCAGCTGTTGTCTCGTCCGGTGGTTTGCTTTTGGGCAGTGGCGGTGGATGATAACTGAAGAATCAACTTGCTGTGAAATATTCGAGGGTTGCAATGTCCGATCAAAACGTAGAGCTGCGCAAGGCGGGACTTAAGGTCACTCTGCCGCGTATCAAAATCCTGAGCATTCTGGAGAACAATCCGGAAGCCCACCTGAGCGCGGAAGATGTATACCGTTCCCTGATTGACGCAGGCGAAGACGTTGGTCTGGCTACGGTTTATCGGGTTCTGACCCAATTCGAAAGCGCAGGTCTGGTTACCCGTCACAACTTTGATGGCGGCCACTCTGTATTCGAACTGGACCGCGGTGATCACCACGACCACATGGTGGATGTAGATGACGGTACTGTCATTGAGTTCACTAATCAGGAAATCGAGCGTCTGCAACACGAAATTGCAGAGCAGCATGGCTACGAGCTGGTTGACCACTCGTTGGTGCTGTACATCCGCAAGAAGAAGTAAGCGCTAGGGACCCTCTGAATAACTCGGTGCCCGCTCTGGATTACAGGGCGTTGGTGAATCACGAAGCTGGTTTGCAGGCCTGACGGGTCAAGTCAAAAATCAGCGACACAGAGTCAGCAATGCCCTGTCATCCCCATTGGGCGCGGCCTGCAGCCCGCCAGAACGGTGTTGGCGAACTTGGAAATGGCTAGCCATTCCGATGCATTCGCCGCCTTGTTCTGACAACCTGCAGGACCTGCGCAGAGCTGTGCAGAGTTATTCAGAGGGTCCCTAGGCATTGCTTGCAGACTCAAACAAAAACGGCGCCTGTTAGGGCGCCGTTTTTGTTTCTGCGTTGGTTTAAGCTTCGGGGGGAGTGAAGCTCAAACCGCTGCCTGTTGTTTCGCCAGGGAGAGCATTTCCTTGGCGTGTGAAAGGGTGCTGCGGGTGATGTCGACACCGCCCAGCATACGAGCAACTTCGCGTATGCGTTGATCGCCGTTCAGTTCCTGAATGCGGGTGTGGGTGTGCTCATCGCCAGCAATTTTGCTCACCATAAAGTGCTGGTGGGCTTGAGATGCCACTTGCGGCTGGTGAGTGACACACATCACCTGACCTCGATCGCCCAGTGTGCGCATCAGACGTCCAACGCGCTCGGCGGTACCACCGCCAATACCAACATCCACTTCGTCAAAGATCATGCAGGAAATATCACTGGTTGCCGCGGTAACCACCTGAATCGCCAAACTGATGCGCGACAATTCACCGCCAGAAGCGACTTTGCCAAGCGGACCCGATGGCATGCCGGGGTTGGTTTGCACCATAAACTGAATGTGATCGATGCCGTGTTTGTTGTGCTCGTTGTCTGGCAAGGTTTCTACGCGGGTTTCAAAAATCGCCCGCCCCAGCGACATGGCTTCAAAATGACTGCTGATATCGGCATCCATCGATTGTGCTGCGTGCTGACGTTGCAGGCTCAGTTGCTCGGCTTCGGCCCGGTAGTCCAGCTCCAGCTGTTTCACATCGGCGACCAGCTGTTCCAGGTCATCGTCTGACAGGTTCAGCTCGGCCAATGCGGCTTCCTGTTCTTGCCAGTGTTCGTAAAGTCGTTCCGGCTGAATCTGGTGCTTGCGCGCCATACTGAAAATATCACTGAGGCGTTGTTCCACCTGTTGCAGCCGGTGCGGGTTGATATCGACCTGTTCGAGATAGCGGTTCAACGAACTGCCAGCTTCTTCCAGCAGGATGTTGGCTTGCTGCATCAGGTCACGGGCTTCGGCCAGGCTTGGGTGTTCGTCATCGATGCGCTCGAGCTGTTGCAGTGCCATATAGGCAAGCTGGGCTGCACCGTTGTCGCTGTGGTCGCCGCCGTTGGTGGCGGCGAGGGCGTTTTGGCCGTCCAGCAGCATGGATTCGGCGTTGGCCAGTCGCTTGTGCTCCAGCTCCAGCTCATCCAGTTCTTGCTCACCCAGCGCCAGTTCCCGCAGCTCTTCTACCTGATAGCTTAATAGCTGTCGCTGAGCCTGAATTTCACTGCTTTCTTCTTGCAGTCGCAGCAGCCGTTTGCGGCTTGTTTGCCAGTTGGAATACAGCTCTGCCACCTGTTTGGCCAGTGGCTTCAGGCCCGCATAGGCATCCAGAATTTGTCGTGGTGTGTCTTTTTCCAACAGGCGCTGGTGAGCGTGCTGGGAGTGCACTTCAATCAGATGCTGAGCCACGTCTTTCAGATCGGCAGCGGATGCCGGGCGGCCGTTGATGTAGCCACGGGAGCGCCCCTCGGCTGAAATCACCCGGCGAAGCAGAATCTGGTCTTCTTCATCGGGCAGGTCGCGGCTCTTGAGCCAGGCGCGGGCGTTCGGCGTAGGCAGGAAGCTGGCGCACACTTCGGCTTTATCTGCACCTTTGCGCACCATGCCGCCTTCGGCCCGTTGCCCCAGAGTGAGGCCGAGGGCATCCAGCAAAATGGACTTGCCTGCACCGGTTTCGCCGGTGATCACGGCCATGCCTTTGGAAAATTCCAGCTCCAGGTGTTCAACCAGAGCGAACTGATGAATTGACAGATGAGCGAGCATAACGGGCTCCGTATCTGAATGGATATACAGTGTTTTTATATACAGTGGTTTGATCTGTCAACTCAAAAAATGATCAATTTGAAAAAACCTGTTCCATTTTGCCCTTGAATCCCGATTTGGCAGCCCCATATAGGCTCCAGTGCAGATTTTCGAGAGAGGAAACATTCATGTCTGAAGAGCAAAAGGTTCAGGAAGAAGCAGTTCAGGCTGCGGAAGAGCAGCAAGCAGAAGCGACGGTAGAAACCCAGGAAGACGTCGTTGAACAAGGCAATGAACTGGAAGGCCAGCTGGAAGCAGCACAGGCTGAAATCGCCGAGCTGAAAGAGCAGGTGTTGCGTGTTCAGGCAGAGATGCAGAACGTTCGTCGTCGTGCCGAAATGGACGTTGAAAAAGCCCACAAGTTTGGTCTTGAGAAATTTGCCAATGAAATGCTGAACGTGGTCGACAATCTGGAGCGCGGTTTGGCCGCAGCGCCGGAAGAAGACGCCACCAAAGCGATTCGTGAAGGCATTGAAATGACCCTGAGCGGTTTCACCAGCGCACTGTCCAAATTCAGCGTTGAAACCGTTAACCCACAGGGAGAAACCTTCAATCCGGAATTGCATCAGGCAATGACCATGATTGAAGTACCAGGCACTGCGCCAAACACCGTTATTGACGTGATGCAGAAGGGTTACACCCTGCACGGTCGTTTGCTGCGTCCTGCCATGGTTGTGGTCAGCAAAGGTGGCCCGGCCATCGACGAAAACGCCTGATCGAATGGCGTGAACAGACGGTAAATTTGTTAAAAAAATTTACCGTCGGCCCTTGAAACAAAATGTTTCGGGCCCAGATAGAAGACATGGGACAACGACAGCCCGGCAGAGTGATTCAGAACGGGTTGTCATCGAAATCAAGATTATGCAGGCAGCAAGGGCTGCCCAAGTTTGGAGAGATTTATCATGGGTAAGATTATTGGTATTGACCTCGGTACCACCAACTCTTGTGTGGCAATCCTGGACGGCGAAAAAACCAAGGTTATCGAGAACGCAGAAGGCGATCGTACAACCCCTTCCATCATCGGCTACACCGATGATGAAGTACTGGTAGGCCAGTCTGCCAAACGTCAGGCGGTAACCAACCCAACCAACACCCTGTTTGCTGTGAAGCGTCTGATCGGCCGTCGTTTTGAAGACGATGTGGTTCAGAAAGACATCAAAATGGTGCCTTACAGCATCGTCAAAGCCGACAACGGCGACGCGTGGGTTGAAGTAAAAGGCAACAAGATGGCTCCGCCACAGGTTTCCGCAGAAATTCTGAAGAAAATGAAGAAGACTGCTGAAGACTACCTGGGCGAAAAAGTAACTGAAGCGGTTATTACCGTTCCTGCTTACTTCAACGATGCTCAGCGTCAGGCCACCAAAGACGCCGGTAAGATTGCCGGTCTGGACGTGAAACGTATCATCAACGAACCAACCGCTGCGGCACTGGCTTACGGTATCGATAAAGAAGGCGGCGACCGCACTGTTGCCGTATACGACCTGGGTGGTGGTACCTTCGATATCTCCATCATTGAAGTGGCAGACGTTGACGGCGAGAAGCAGTTTGAAGTTCTGGCCACCAACGGTGACACCTTCCTGGGTGGTGAAGACTTCGACATGCGTCTGATCGAGTACTTGGCGGAAGAATTCAAGAAAGAATCCGGCATCGATCTGCACAACGACCCACTGGCTCTGCAGCGTTTGAAAGAAGCCGCTGAAAAAGCCAAGGTTGAGCTGTCTTCCAGCAGCCAGACCGACGTAAACCTGCCGTACATCACTGCAGATGCAACCGGTCCTAAGCACCTGAACGTAAAAGTGACCCGCGCCAAGCTGGAAAGCCTGGTAGAAGAACTGGTTACCCGTTCTCTGGAACCATGCAAAATGGCTCTGAAAGACGCT
This sequence comes from Oceanobacter kriegii DSM 6294, assembly GCF_000422845.1. GTDB lineage: Bacteria > Pseudomonadota > Gammaproteobacteria > Pseudomonadales > Oceanobacteraceae > Oceanobacter > Oceanobacter kriegii. The sequence goes on along the minus strand of NZ_KE383933.1, from coordinate 51,815 downwards.
GGCCTGTCTGCTTCTGAAATCGACGAAGTGATTCTGGTGGGTGGTCAGACCCGTATGCCACTGGTACAGAAGAGCGTTGCTGACTTCTTCGGCAAAGAGCCACGTAAAGACGTGAACCCTGACGAAGCCGTTGCCGTTGGTGCTGCGATTCAAGGTGCGGTTCTGTCCGGTGACGTGAAAGACGTACTGCTGCTGGACGTTACCCCGCTGACTCTGGGTATTGAAACCATGGGTGGCGTGGCGACTCCTCTGATCGAGAAGAACACCACCATCCCGACCAAAAAGTCCCAGGTGTTCTCTACTGCTGACGACAACCAGACTGCCGTGACCATTCACGTTGTTCAGGGTGAGCGTAAGCAAGCGGCGCAGAACAAGTCACTGGGTCGTTTCGACCTGGCCGACATTCCGCCAGCACCACGTGGTGTGCCACAAATTGAAGTTACCTTCGACATCGACGCCAACGGTATTCTGAACGTTAGCGCCAAAGACAAGGCGACTGGCAAGGAACAGTCCATCGTGATCAAGGCCTCTTCCGGTCTGAGCGATGACGAAATCGAGAAGATGGTTCAGGACGCTGAAGCCAACGCTGAAGCGGACAAGAAGTTCGAAGAGATGATTCAGGTGCGTAACACTGCCGACGGCATGATCCACGCAACCAAGAAGACTCTGGAAGAAGCAGGCGACAAAGCCACTGCTGAAGAAAAAGAAGCCATCGAAAAAGCCATCGCCGATCTGGAAGAAGCCCTGAAAGGTGATGACAAGGACGATATCGAAGCCAAGACCAACGCGCTGACCGAAGCGTCCGGTACTCTGGCCCAGAAACTGTACGCTGAGCAGGCCCAGGCCGAGCAAGCGGCAGGCGGCGCTGACGCCGGTGCTTCCTCTTCCTCTTCCAGCAAAAACAACGACGATGACGTTGTTGACGCTGAATTCGAAGAAGTGAAGGACAAGTAAGGTCGCTTCCTGAAACAGGGAGTAGTTCGCCCCCGGCGGGCTACTCCCTTGTTTTGTTTTTGGAGGTTTTGTTTCTGGAGGTCTGCTTCAGAACACAGAAGAATATTTCTGATTTGAGGCGTTTAAGACAATGGCCCAACGAGATTATTACGACATTCTGGGTGTTTCCCGGGATGTAGACGGTAAAGACCTGAAAAAGGCCTACCGCAAACTGGCGATGAAGTATCACCCGGACCGTAACCCGGACGATAAAGACGCCGATGCCAAGTTCAAGGAAGCCACCGAAGCTTACGAGATTCTCGGTGACCCACAAAAACGTGCCGCTTACGACCAGTACGGCCACGCGGGCGTTGACCCTAACGCCGCTGGTGGTTTTGGCGGTGGCGCAGGCGCTGGTGGTTTCAGTGACATCTTTGGTGATGTGTTCGGCGATATTTTCGGCGGCGGTGGTGGTGGCGGCCGTGGTGGCCCACAGCGTGGTTCCGACTTGCGCTATACCCTCGACCTGACCCTGGAAGAAGCCGTTCGTGGCGTTGAGAAGAAAATTCGTATCCCGACGCTGGTTGGCTGTGAAACCTGTGACGGTTCCGGTGCCAAGCCGGGCACGCATCCAAAAACCTGTGGTACCTGTAACGGTATGGGTCAGGTGCGGATGCAGCAGGGTTTCTTCTCTGTTCAACAAACCTGTCCGACCTGTCGTGGTCAGGGCACCATTGTTGAAGATCCATGCAACAGCTGTCATGGCCGTGGCGTAAAAGAAGAAACCAAGACCCTGTCGGTGAAGATCCCAGCTGGTGTGGATACTGGCGACCGCATCCGTCTGGCGGGTGAGGGCGAAGCTGGCTCCATGGGTGGCCCATCCGGCGACCTCTATGTGCAGGTGTCGGTACGTGATCACGCTTTGTTCAGCCGTGACGGTCGTAACCTGTACTGCGATGTGCCAATCAGCATTGTTGATGCAGCACTGGGCGGTGAACTGGAAGTGCCAACACTGGATGGCCGCGTGAAGCTGAAGATTCCGGCCGAAACCCAGTCTGGCAAGATGTTCCGTCTGCGCGGCAAGGGGGTAACCCCGGTGCGTGGCGGTGGTGCTGGTGATTTGATGTGCCGTGTACAGGTTGAAACGCCGGTGAACCTGACCGAACAGCAGAAAGACCTGCTGCGTCAGTTCCAGGAATCCCTGACCGGTGAGAAGCATTCACCGCAGAAGAAGAGCTGGTTCGAAGGCGTGAAGAAGTTCTTCGAAGAGATCTGATTCAATTTTTTGAAAAACATCAGCCCGTGCTCGGTTACACTGCCGTCACGGGCTTTTTATTGTTGGGAAAATAACCATGACACGTATTGCGGTTACCGGTGCTGCCGGTCGAATGGGACGCGTATTGATTCAGGCAGTCGATGCGGCTGAAGGTGCCGAGCTGGGCGCTGCTATTGTATTGCCGGGTGATGCAATGGAAGGCGTGGACGCGGGTGCCATTGCCGGCCTGGGTAAAGACCTGGGCGTGAAAGCGGTTTCCAGCCTGGAAGCTGTCGTCGACGACTTTGACGTACTGATCGACTTTACCTCTCCGGCGGCGACGCTGGCGAACCTGAAAATTTGTGGCCAGCACGGCAAAAAAATCGTCATCGGCACCACGGGTTTGGACGAAGCCCAGAAAGTCGAGCTGCAAGCCGGTGCCGAGCAAACTGGCGTGGTGTTCGCCCCGAACTACTCCGTGGGTGTGAACCTGTGCCTGAACCTGCTGCGCATGGCGGCATCCGTAATGGGTGATGAAAGCGATATCGAAGTGATTGAAATGCACCACCGTCATAAAGTGGATGCACCTTCCGGTACCGCGCTGCGCATGGGCGAAGTGGTTGCAGAAACCATGGGTTGGGATCTGAACGAAGTGGCTTGCTACGGCCGTGAAGGTCAAACCGGTGCGCGCCCTCACAAGCAGATTGGTTTTGAAACCATTCGTGGTGGTGACGTAGTCGGCGACCACACCGTGATGTTTGCCACCGAAGGCGAGCGCGTTGAGATCACACATAAGGCTCAAAGCCGCATGACCTTCGCCAAGGGCGCGGTTCGCTCTGCGTTGTGGGTAACCGGCAAGGACAGTGGCCTGTTCGATATGCAGGACGTACTGGGCTTCTGATAACGAATCAGCAAGTTATCAAGAGCGTGAAGAACGCATAAAAAAACCGGCGCAAACGCCGGTTTTTTTATGGCTGCTTTTCAGGGCGGCTGTTTGGCGTCAAGAGCCAGACTATTTGACGATCAACAGGTGATCCAGCGCCCGGTCGAGCATTTCGTTCATGTTGTCAGGCTTGCCCATCGGGTCGAACATCATGCCGGTCAGCATCTGGCTGTTGCCCAGTAACCAGCGAGCGCGCTCGTCGGCAGGCAGGCCGCCTTTCAGTTCGCCGTTGTCGATACCGGCCTGCAACTGCTCGGTCAGCATCGCCAGCAGCTCGGATTGCAGACTCAGGTATTGTGGCCACACTTCCTCGCGCGGGGAGGCGCTCCATTCCAGCCACACCTTGATGTAGTCTGGCGTTTCTTCGCAGCTGCGCAGAAAACGGTGGAAGTAGAGGCGGATGCGCGCCAGTGGCGACAGCTCCTGATTTTCAAAAGACGACTGCGCAATGTTCAGCATGAACTGAGCAACTTCAGCCAATACGTCGTTGACCAGAGCTTCGCGAGTCTTGAAGTAGTTGAATACGGTGGCGACGCTAACGCCACCCAGTTCTGCGATGTCGGTGTGGCCACCTCGGCCAATGCCCCGACGGGAAAAAATCTCAACCGCGTAAATCATCAGCAGACGTTTGCGTTCTTCCGGAGCCAAACGCCTTCTTCCTTCTACGGCTACAGGCATAGTGTCCCTCATCTATGGTTTGTCGATTTGCCTGGGCTCTGGGGTTGGTGACTCGCTGATCGCGCGAGTGTTCCGGCAGGGCTTCTGACGTCTGGCTTGGCCGGTAGGCTGACGACCGTTAAATCAGGGCATTGAATGTCACCAGTGCCCTGGTGTAGCGGAAATCGGCGCTTGAATCCGGTGTTTTTGATGAGCTCAAACGAACAATAGACGGCCTGCTGGGTCACTTGAAGTCATCCAGAGCTGTTCCATGGCTACTATGTAAAGAGTTACCTGAGATGATGTGAAGTTTTTTACGGTTTAATTTTGTATGTTACAGAATGTAATCATGTGATGCGTGTCTCAAAAATTGTGCTATGCCTGATGATCGGTATGAATTTTGATCAGTCTTTGGGATTTATGGGCATCTGCCGAGAATATTGTCATTGAGACAGGGTGAAAGGTGAATTTCCACTGCAATCCCCCTGCAAAGCAGCAGTAAGTAGCGTGGACAGGATTGCTCAGTTTGCGTATAATTCGCGGTTAATTTAAGCGGGGTTAAAGATGCCAAAGCATCCGGTAGAAACCTCCAACAGAATTCCAAAAATAGCGGGATGCCGATTGTTTGATCAGCATTCCGCTTTTTTACGCATGGGGTACAGCGCTCCTGTGCCTCACGTCACCTGATTTTCTTAGCTCGGGGATAACGTTTTGTCTACGCCAGCCATTCTTGCTCTTGAAGACGGCAGCCTGTTCAAAGGCACCAGTATTGGTGCTGAAGGGGTATCCGTTGGTGAAGTTGTGTTTAACACCTCCATGACCGGTTACCAGGAAATCCTTACGGACCCTTCCTACACCAACCAGATCGTGACACTGACCTACCCACACATCGGTAACTACGGCATCAGCCCGGAAGATGTGGAATCCAACAGCATTGCAGCCAAGGGTCTGGTTATCCGTGACCTGCCACTGATTGCATCCAACTTCCGCAGCGAGCAAGCGCTGGACGAGTACCTGCGCAGCCAGAACATTCTGGGCATCGCTGACATCGACACCCGTCGACTGACTCGCATCCTGCGCGAAAAAGGCTCCCTCAACGGTTGCCTGCTGGCGGGCGCAGATGCCTGGTCTGAAGAATCCCAACAGAAAGCACTGGAAGAAGCTCGTGCTTTCCCAGGCCTGAAAGGCATGGATCTGGCCAAGGAAGTGACCGTTAAGGAAGCTTACAAGTGGACAGAAACCGACTGGAAACTGGGTCAAGGTTATGGTCAGGTTGAAGCACCAAAATACAAGGTTGTTGCTTACGACTACGGCGTGAAATTCAACATCCTGCGTCTGCTGGCCGAGCGCGGTTGCGACCTGACGGTTGTACCGGCTCAAACTCCAGCCTCCGAAGTACTGGCAATGAATCCGGACGGCGTATTCCTGTCCAATGGCCCTGGTGATCCGGAGCCATGTGACTACGCCATCAAGGCGATTCAGGAAATTCTGGAAACCGATATTCCGGTATTTGGTATCTGTCTGGGTCACCAGCTGCTGGCGCTGGCCTCCGGTGCCAAGACCGTGAAGATGGGCCACGGCCACCACGGTGCCAACCACCCGGTACAGGATCTGGAAACCGGCAAGGTGATGATCACTTCCCAGAACCACGGTTTTGCGGTTGATGAAGAGTCCCTGCCTGCCAACATCAAGGCCACTCACAAATCCCTGTTCGACGGTACGCTGCAGGGCATCGCCCGCACCGACAAGCCTGCGTTCAGCTTCCAGGGTCACCCTGAAGCGAGCCCTGGCCCACGTGATGTGCAGCCACTGTTTGACCACTTCATTGAACTGATTGAAAAAGCCAAGGCGTAAGAGAACAGGACTGAGTCATGCCAAAACGTACTGACATTAAAAGCATTCTGATTATCGGCGCCGGCCCAATTGTTATTGGCCAGGCGTGTGAATTTGACTACTCCGGCGCCCAGGCTTGTAAAGCCCTGCGCGAAGAGGGTTTCCGCGTCATTCTGGTGAACTCCAACCCGGCTACCATCATGACCGACCCGGCCATGGCGGACGCGACTTACATCGAGCCAATCACGGTTGAAGCGGTTGCCAAGATCATCGAAAAAGAGCGTCCAGACGCGCTGCTGCCAACCATGGGTGGTCAGACTGCCCTGAACTGTGCACTGGGTCTGGAAGACGCTGGCGTACTGAAAGAGTTCGGTGTTGAAATGATCGGTGCTAACGCCGACACCATCGACAAGGCCGAAGACCGTGACCGTTTCGACAAGGCGATGAAAGCCATTGGTCTGGAATGCCCACGCGCCGGTATCGCCCACAGCATGGACGAAGCTCGTGAAGTGCAGAAAGGTCTGGGCTTCCCGTGCATCATCCGTCCATCCTTCACCATGGGTGGTTCCGGTGGCGGTATCGCTTACAACAAGGAAGAATTCGAAGAAATCTGTGCTCGTGGTCTGGACCTGTCGCCAACCAACGAGCTGCTGATTGACGAATCCCTGATCGGTTGGAAAGAGTACGAGATGGAAGTTGTTCGCGACAAGAACGACAACTGCATCATTATCTGCTCGATTGAAAACTTCGACCCAATGGGTGTTCACACGGGTGACTCCATCACGGTTGCGCCTGCCCAGACGCTGACCGACAAGGAATACCAGATCATGCGTGACGCCTCTTTGGCGGTACTGCGTGAAATTGGTGTTGAGACCGGTGGTTCCAACGTTCAGTTCGGTATTTGCCCGAACACCGGCCGTATGGTCGTGATCGAAATGAACCCACGTGTTTCCCGTTCTTCTGCACTGGCATCCAAGGCAACCGGTTTCCCGATCGCCAAAGTAGCGGCCAAGCTGGCAGTGGGTTACACCCTGGACGAACTGCAAAACGACATCACTGGCGGTGCGACTCCGGCGTCTTTCGAGCCGTCCATCGACTACGTGGTGACCAAGATTCCTCGTTTCACCTTCGAGAAATTCCCGCAAGCTGACGGCCGTCTGACTACTCAGATGAAATCCGTTGGTGAAGTGATGGCCATCGGCCGTACCCAGCAGGAATCCATGCAGAAAGCCCTGCGTGGTCTGGAAGTAGGCGCGACCGGTTTCGATCCTAAGGTTGATCCAGCCGCTGAAGACGCTCGTGAAACCGTGATCGCTCAGCTGGTCACCCCACAAGCCGAACGTATCTGGTACGTGGCCGACGCTTTCCGTCTGGGCATGACCGTTGAAGACGTATTCAACTACACCAAGATCGACCGCTGGTTCCTGGTTCAGATTGAAGACCTGGTGAAAGAAGAGCAGAAGGTTGCTGCTACCGCTCTGACCGCACTGGACTTCGATGCGGTATACCGTCTGAAGCGCAAAGGTTTCTCCGACGCTCGTCTGGCCAAGCTGATGGGTATTTCCGAGAAAGCCTTCCGTAAGCACCGTCAGAAACTGAACGTGCGTCCGGTTTACAAGCGCGTTGATACCTGTGCTGCCGAATTTGCTACCGACACTGCGTACATGTACTCCACGTACGAAGAAGAGTGTGAAGCAGCGCCAACCGATCGCGACAAGATCATCGTTCTGGGCGGTGGTCCGAACCGTATCGGTCAGGGCATCGAATTCGACTACTGCTGTGTTCACGCGGCGTTTGCTGCGAAAGAACTGGGCTACGAAGCCATCATGGTTAACTGTAACCCTGAAACGGTTTCTACCGACTACGACACGTCCGACCGTCTGTACTTCGAACCAGTGACCCTGGAAGACGTGCTGGAAATCGTTGAGAAAGAAAAGCCAAAAGGCGTGATCGTTCAGTACGGTGGTCAAACGCCACTGAAACTGGCCAACGAACTGGAAGCCGCTGGTGTGCCAATCATTGGTACTTCTCCGGAAGCCATCGACCGCGCTGAAGACCGTGAGCGTTTCCAGCAGATGATCCAGCGCCTGGGTCTGAAGCAGCCTGTCAACGCCACTGTTACTTCTACTGAAGAAGCCGTTGCCAAGGCCAACGACATCGGTTACCCGCTGGTGGTTCGTCCATCCTACGTACTGGGTGGTCGTGCGATGGAAATCGTTAACAGCGAAGAAGCCCTGCGTCGTTACATGACCGAAGCGGTTTCCGTATCCAACGATTCTCCGGTATTGCTGGATCACTTCCTGGATCGCGCTATCGAAGTCGACATCGACGCGGTATGTGACGGTGAACAGGTTGTTATCGGCGCCATCATGCAGCACATTGAACAGGCCGGTATTCACTCTGGTGACTCCGCTTGCTCCCTGCCGCCATACAGCCTGCCGGCTGATCTGCAGGACAAGATGCGTGAACAGGTAGCGGCGATGGCACTGGAACTGGGCGTAGTGGGTCTGATGAACACCCAGCTGGCGTACCAGGACGGCGAAATCTACGTGATCGAGGTGAACCCTCGTGCTTCCCGTACCGTACCGTTCGTATCCAAGTGTATCGGTACTTCCCTGGCGGCCATTGCTGCCAAGGTGATGGCTGGCAAGACCCTGGCGGAACTGGGCTTCACTTCCGAGATCGTACCTCCTTACTTCTCTGTGAAAGAAGCGGTATTCCCGTTCAACAAGTTCCAGGGCGTTGACCCGATCCTCGGCCCTGAAATGAAGTCCACCGGTGAAGTCATGGGTGCAGGCAAAACCTTCGGCGAAGCTTTCTACAAAGCCCAGCTGGGTGCCGGTGCCAACCTGCCAGAAAGCGGTACTGCGTTCCTGTCTGTACGCGATGCCGACAAGGGCAGCCTGGTTGCCGTTGGTCAGGGCCTGATCAAGTCCGGTTTCAAACTGGTATGTACTGAAGGTTCCTACAAGGTACTGGAAGCCGCGGGTGTTGAAGCTGAACGCGTGAACAAGGTTACCCAGGGCCGTCCACACATTGTCGACATGATCAAGAACGACGAGATCGATCTGATCATCAACACCACTGATGGTGTGCAGGCAATCAAGGACTCTGCTGATATCCGTCGCAGCGCGCTGCAACACAAGGTTTACTACACCACCACAATGGCCGGTGCAGAAGCCGTTGTTGAAGCCCTGCAGTCTGACGGTCTGGCAGAAGTACACCGTCTGCAAGAGCTGCACGCGAGCGTTTAATACGCTCGCTTGCCAACTGAATAGATAAGGAGTTCAAGCATGCAAAAGTTTCCCATGACTCTGGAAGGGGAAAAGGCATTGCGCGAAGAACTGCAACACTTGAAGAGCGTTGAACGCCCGAAAGTGATTGAGGCCATTGCCGACGCTCGTGAACACGGTGACCTGAAAGAAAACGCCGAATACCACGCTGCCCGTGAGCAGCAGGGTTTTATCGAAGGCCGTATTCAGGACATCGAAGGCAAGCTGTCCAACTGTCAGGTCATCGACGTGACCAGCATTCCACACACCGGTAAGGTGATTTTTGGCACTACGGTTGCCATCATCAACCTGGATACTGATGAAGAAGTGGAATACAAGATCGTTGGTGACGACGAAGCCGACATCAAGAACAACCGTATCTCGGTTTCTTCTCCAATCGCCCGTGCGCTGATTGGCAAGTCCGAAGGTGACGTTGTGGTTGTTCAGATTCCAAGCGGTAGCGTGGAATATGAAATTGACGAAGTGAAGCACATCTAAGCGCTTTGCGGATTCGCTTGAACGCCTCCTTCGGGAGGCGTTTTTGTTTTTGGGCTTTTACCACAGTGCCAGCACGGCAGTGTCAGAAGAGCAGGGCCAGCAGAGCAATGTCAGTTTGTGTGGAATTGCTTCTCGCTGCCGTCATCAAATTCCATTAATCTTGCGGTTATTTCTCACGTTCAGGGATCAGGAAATGACTCGCTTGATGCATGTCGCCACCTTACTGGCTTGTCTGGCCGGTGTTTCGTTTTCGGCATCGGTTTCGGCCCAGATTTACAAATGGACCGATGATCAGGGACGGGTGCACTACGGTGATATGCCTCCCCAGTCGGCCGACAGCCAAAGCATGAACATCTCTCAGGGCAGCCGTGCTCCGGTGTCTTCCGGTAGCTCTGCCTCGCGGCTTGAATCCCAACAGCAATACCTGCAGCAGCTGGACGAAACCCGTGCTGAAAAGGCCGCCAGAGAAGCGGAAGCCGAGGAAGCCCGTCAGAAAGAAGAAACCATGGCTTCCATGTGTAACCAGCTGAAGGCCAAAGCCACCGAAGCTGCAGCAGGCGGTCGCCGTATGTACCGTTACAACGAAGCCGGTGAACGTGAATTCCTGAACGATGAGCAAATCGACATCGAACGCCAGCGCATTCAGGACGAATACCGCAAACGCTGTGGCTAAGCCGGGGTAATTTCTTCTATCTTTTCCTGGGACCCTCTGAATAACTCTGCACAGCTCTGCGCGAGTCCTGCAGGTCGTAAGAACAAGGCGGCGAATGCAGCGGAATGGCTGGCCCTTTCCAAATTCGCCAACGCTGTTCTGGCGGGCTGCAGGCCGCGCCCTACGGGGATGGCAGGGCCTTGCTGACTCTGTGTCGCTGATTTTTGACGCCTGCAAATCAGCTTCGTGACTCAGAGTCGCCCTGTCATCCAGAGCGGGCACCGAGTTGTTCAGAGGGTCCCTTGCTAAAGCCGCCAAAACTGGCGGCTGCCTTCCCCTTTCTATACTGTTTTTAACGACCAGCAGCGCAGCGATACAGCGACTGCCAAGGAACCATTGCTGTGGGATCGGTCGGAATAACAAGGCAATGCGCCGATTGGCTAACTGACCAGCCGAGCGCCAACTGGCTTTCCAGCACGCCAAAAGCAGAATAAGAAGGGAGACACCATGACCCAACAGCCAGCCGTTCTGGCCGTCGATCAGGGCACCACCAGTACCAGAGCCGTCATCTTCAACGCACAAGCCAGTGCCCGTGGCTCGGCACAGCAGGAATTCAAACAGCATTACCCGGACGATGGCTGGGTAGAACATGCGCCCGATGATCTCTGGCAAACTACTCTAACGGTCATCAGAGACTGCCTTCAGCAAGCGAACGAACAACAGCTACACATTCAGGCGCTGGGCATCACCAACCAGCGGGAAACCACGCTGGTGTGGGATAAAACCACCGGGAAGCCGATTTATAACGCCATCGTCTGGCAAGACCGCCGTACCGCTGCGCAGTGCGAAAAGCTGGCTGAGAAGGTGTCCGCTGACTGGCTTCAACAGCGCTCTGGGCTACTGCTCGACCCATATTTCTCCGCCACCAAAATCGCCTGGATTCTGGATCATGTGGACGGCGCTCGTGCGCGAGCGGAAAACGGCGAACTGGCGTTCGGTACCGTCGACAGCTGGCTGATCTGGAACCTTACCGGCGGCAAAGCCCACCTGACGGATGCCACCAACGCCTGCCGCACGAATCTGTACAACCTCACCAGCGGTGACTGGGACGATGAGCTGTTGGCGCTGTTTCGGGTGCCCAGAGCCATGCTGCCGGATATTCGCGACAGCAGCGGGGACTTTGGCCAACTCGACAAAACCCTGCTGGAAGGCATTGAGGGATACGGTGCGGCAAGCGACCCAGCGATTGCCATCACCGGTGTCGCCGGTGACCAGCAAGCCGCCAGTTTGGGGCAGTGCTGCTTCGAGCGTGGTCAGGTTAAAAGCACCTACGGTACGGGCTGTTTTGTACTGCTGAACACTGGCGATGAGTTGAAATTCTCGAGTAATCGATTGCTCAGTACCGTGGCCTTGCAGCTCGATGGTCAGCGGACGTTTGCCCTTGAAGGGTCGATTTTTATTGCCGGTGCCGGAGTGCAATGGCTGCGGGATGAGCTGGGCATTATCGAACAGGCGTCCGATACCGAAACTCTGGCCCGCAGTTTAACGTCCAATCAGGGTGTATATCTGGTGCCTGCCTTTACCGGCCTTGGTGTGCCCTGGTGGCGTGCCGATGCCCGTGGCGCCATCGTCGGCCTGACCCGTGGTAGCGGCAAGGCCGCGATTGCCCGTGCTGCGCTGGAAGCCGTTTGTTATCAAACCGCCGATCTGTTCGATGCCATGGAAAAAGACGGCGTTCGTCCTAACGATTTGAAAGTGGATGGTGGCATGACCGCCAACGAGTGGATGCTGCAGTTTTTGGCTGACGTGCTGGATGTACCGGTTCAACGACCGGAGTTGCTGGAAACTACATCCCTGGGGGCGGCCTATCTGGCAGGACGAGCGATCGGTTTGTACGGATCGACCAGCGAATTTGCCACGTTGTGGCGTTGTTCAACAGAAACCCGGCCTAACATCGAAGACACTCACAGGCGCGCTTTGCTGGCAGGCTGGCACAAGGCTGTTGAACAGGTGATGTGCTGAGGCAGCGTTTCGGTTATGTCTGTGTGTTCGGGAATTGAAGGAGACAAGGTGCTGCAACGACAACAGGTTCTGGAACAGTTGGAAAGCCGGGTTCACGATGTGCTGATCATCGGCGGTGGTATCAACGGTGCTGCTGCCGCAGCGGCGGCATCGGGTGGTGGTGCACAGGTTGCTCTGGTCGACAGCAAGGACGTTGGCAGCCAAACCAGCGCCAACAGCTCCAACCTGATTTGGGGTGGCATCAAGTACCTTGAAAACGGCGACGTTCGGCTGGTGAATGAGCTGTGCCGGTGTCGCAATCAGTTGCTGCAAAAGTACCCTTCGCGCATTCGTGAGATGCGCTTTCTGGCGACCATTCCGGCGGGTTTTCGCAAGCCGCCCTGGATGGTGTATGCCGGTGCCTGGCTGTACTGGTTATTTGGCCGTGGCCAGACTCAAATACCGTTGTTGATGGGGCCACAAACACTGACCGCCAATGAAACCATGGTGAATGCCGATCACGCCCGCGGGGCGGTGGAATATTCCGACGCCTGGTTGGTCGACAATGACGCCCGCTTCACCTTCGATTTCATCAAAAGCGCCATGCGCCGTCGGGCGCTGGTGGCCAATTACACCCGTGCTGAACAATCCTGGTATCAGGATGGCCTGTGGCATACCCGTATCTGCGATCAGTTGGCCTCTGGTCAGTCTAACAAGAGCGCCAGCCGTATTGTGCGCTCCCGGGCGCTGGTGAATGCGACCGGCCCCTGGGTGGATGGCTATCACCGTCACAGCCAACAAGTTAGCCAGCATCATCATGTGTTTTCCAAGGGCATTCACCTGGTGGTGCCCAAAATTACCGAAGCGGAACGGGTGTTGGCGTTCTTCGCCTCCGACGGCCGGCTGTTCTTTGTGATTCCGATGGGCAACCGCACCTGCATAGGCACCACAGATACCCGCGTCGATAGTCCGGAAGCGGTGGTTACGGATGAAGACCGCCAGTTTGTTCTGGATAACGTTAATCAGCGTCTGAAGCTGTCAATGCCGCTGCAGGCGAGCGATGTGCTGTCTGAGCGTTGTGGTGTCAGGCCTCTAGCGGTCAGCGGTGGAGCGGCCCTGCTAAGTGGGGGAGCGGCGCCTGACCGTGAGTCGGGCAATGTTCAGACAATGTCCCGTCGCCATATCATTGAGGCGGACCCTCACAGCAAGCGGCTAAGCATCTTTGGCGGCAAGCTGACGGATTGCATCAACGTTGGCAACGAAGTGTGTGACCAGCTCAAAGCCTTTGGCCTTGCCATGCATCACAACCCGGACTGGTTTGGCGAAGCTGATGAAAAACAACGTCAGGCGTTTTATCAGACCGCCGCAGACGCTGGACTGAACGACTGGTGCGAATGCCTGAACGAACCGCTGACGCAGCGCTGGTGGCGTCGTTACGGTATGGATGCCTTTGTGCTACTTGAACGGGTTCAGCAGCAACCAGAGTTGCTGGGCAAGGTATTTCCATCGGTAGAATCCGGGCCAGAGCAAGCCGCTTTGGATGACATTCGTCTGGTTGAGCTGGCATACGCCCGCGACCACGAAATGGTCGCCACGCTGGAAGACTTTGTCCGCAGGCGCACCATGATGGAACTGACCATTGGCAAGCAGGCCTTGCTGGCGTCTGACGCTCTCAAGGTCATCGCCGAGCAGCTGTTTGGCAGCGATGCCGAGGCGCAATTGCAGGCCTATGCCCATGGGCATTCGGTAACTTCGTGTGCGGATTCCCGGGCTTCCTGTTCCTGAGCAGTTTCTGAAGCATAGTGAAGCATAGAGAGAACCGCTGTTTCACAGACGCAGACAGCAATCACAGGCAGCCTGATTAACCCATGGTGATCAGGCTATACTGGCCGCCTGTTTTGCCCCTGTTGACGACATCCATGACATCCTCTGCTTCTTCGCCTTCTCCTATATCTTCCCCCTCTTTGCCGGGTTTATCGGAATCTCATTCTGCCAATACCCTGCTGATCATTGGTTACGTTTGGCCAGAGCCGAACTCCTCGGCGGCAGGCAGTCGCATGATGCAGTTGATTCAGGCCTATCAGCGCCAGCAATATCGGGTGGTGTTTGCCTCACCGGCGGATTGGAGCCCGCACGCCGTTGCGATGGAAGAAGAGGGCATTGAACCGGTACGCATTGAGCTGAATTCCAGCAGCTTTGATGATTTCGCCCGCCAGCTCAACCCGACGGTGGTGATGTTCGACCGCTTTATGATGGAAGAACAATTTGGCTGGCGGGTAGAGTCTGCCTGCCCACAGGCGGTGCATATTCTCGATATGGAAGACGTTCACAGCTTGCGTCACGCCCGTCATCAGGCGATCAAACAGCGTGATGCCGCCAAGGGCCAGTCAAAAAACAGTGATTCAAACACTGATACGGCCAGCATCGTTATTCAGGAGCTGCCACAAACACTGGTGCATTCGGAACTGGCAATCCGCGAAATTGCGGCCATTTTGCGTTGCGACCTGACGCTGGTGATTTCTGAACACGAAATGCAGTGGCTGCAACAGCAGTATCAGGTACCTGCCGCACAGCTGGTGTATTGCCCTTTTATGCTCGACGCTGCACAGGTCGATAGCACCCCGAAAACCTTTGAGCAGCGCCAGCACTTTGTGTGTATTGGTAATTTCCGGCATGAGCCTAACTGGGACGCCGTTCGCTGGATGCGTGAGCAACTGTGGCCGAATATTCGCCAACAGCTGCCCAACGCCGAGCTGCATATTTACGGCGCCTATCCGCCGAAAAAAGCCACCCAGTTGCATAATGAAAAGCTCGGGTTTCTGGTCAAGGGCTGGGCCGAAGATGCCCTTGAGGTGGTGCGTAACAGCCGCTTGATGCTGGCACCGCTGCGCTTTGGTGCCGGGCTCAAAGGCAAGCTGATCGACGCTGCCATCACTGGTACACCGGTTGTTACCACTTCGGTGGGCGCTGAAGGAATCTACAACCCGGCGACCGAAGCCGCTGCTTGTGTCGCGGATTCCATGGACGCATTGGTGGCCGGCGCTGTGGCCTTGTATCAGCAGCCGCAGTCATGGGCGCAAAGCCAAACCGCGGCGTTGCAATTGATCTCGCAGCGGTTTGAACGCGGTGTTCATGAAGCGGAGTTGTTGGCCCGCACAGAGGCGGTACTGGCCGATCCACAAGCCCACAGAATGCAGGGTTTTTATGGCATGATGCTGCGCCACCACAGCATGAAAAGCACCCGCTATATGTCGCAGTGGATTGAAGCCAAAACCCGGCTGGCGGAGGTGTTGGAGGGGCCGCCAGAGGAGAGTTGAGGTCTGGCGTCAGGGGCTCATTCGCCATAACCGGTATCGGGAATAAATTCCCTCCTACAACACGGAGCTCCTCAGGCCAGGTTGGATACTTATTTCGGCCAGCGTTTCCAGATATGGGTAGATACGCCGTGCAGCACAATGCTTAGTAGCACCGTCAGCACCGTGGTGCCAAACACGTCGTCGTAGGCGCTGATACGGTCGGCGTAGCCCATCGATTCAATGGCTATTAACAGGTACAGAATACTGGCGATGCCACGAGGGCCGAACCAGGCCAGAAAGGCCTTGTGGCCAAACGGCAGGCCGGAGCCCGCCATGCACAGCATCACCGGGATCATGCGTATCAGCGTCAGGCTCAGCAGCGCGTAAACCAGCTGTTGCCAGTTCCACAGCGGGAGCGCCTCGTTAACAAAAATCAGCCCGAACAGGAAAAACACCAACAGGCTCAGCAAGGCTCCTTCAGCTTCGCCAAATTCCCGCAAACGTCCCACCACCACGGTGCGCTTGGCCTCCATAAACAGACCAGCCATAAACGCCGCAATAAAGCCGTTACCACCCAGTTGCTCGGCGGCGGAATACGCCAGCAGCGCCAATGAAATGGCCGACAGGCGTTGGTACACCTCCGACATGTTGTTGCGCTCCGAAGCCCACTGCACCAGCAAACCTCCCCAGCGGCCGCAGCCAATGCCGATCAATCCGCCCATCACAAACTGTTGCAGCATAAACAGCGGCCATTCGGTGTGGCTTTTAAAGCCGTACTCACCGGCGCTCATCAGCGCCAGAATCATCAACAGTACCGGTAAGGCCAGGCCATCGTTCAAGCCGCTTTCCACCGTAATTGTGTGGCGCAGTTTGAGGCTGATGCGGCGGTCAGAAAAGATCGACTGCGCCAGTGCAGCATCGGTCGGTGCCAGCATCACCGCCAGCCAGGCTGCGGCCAACCACGACAGTCCCAGCAAGGGCACGGCCAGCAGCCAGCCGGCGACAATGGTCAGCGGCAAACCAATGGCCAACAAGCGAATTGGTAGTACGCCGTACTTCATCAGCTGATGGCGGTTCACCTGACTGGCGTCGGTGAACAGGATGATCGCCAGCGCCAGTTCCGACAGGTATTCGAGGCCCTCGCCGTCAATGCTGCCGTCGATCAGGTTCAGCATCAGTGGTCCCACCACAATGCCTACGGCGGTCATCAACATTGGCGCGCTGACGCCAGTCTGGTCAATGCGTTTGGCCAGCAGGCCGTAAAACAGCAGGGTGGTGGAAAGAATCAGCAGCAGGGTGATTTCATCCATGAAGCATCGCCTTGGGCAAAATGGCACTGCGTAAGCAGCGCAGGAAAGGGTTACTCGTCGACCCACACCACGCGTAGGGGTTCGCCAAAGTCATCGTAGATGATTTTCTTGCGGGGGCGCTTGCTGCGGGTGCGGGAACCGGCCGGTTTTTTGGGCGCTTTTTGCTCTTGCCGGCGTTTGTCGATGGCCTGCAGCACTTCGTCGACGGGGGTGCGTTCTTCGCGGGGTTTTTCAAACGCCAGGGTGCGTTCGTCGTAGCGGCCGTTATCAAGGCCGGATTCGCCGCGTTGTACCTGTTTTACTTCGCCGCCATGCTGCAAATACTGGTCGACCTGCTGGTCCAGCTGGCGTCGTATTTCGGCTTTGGTGGGACGTTTCATGGGCAATCTGTCTGCGAAGTTGCAAGCAATTAGTCAGCTTGCCAGAGCAACGGTGGGAGTTCAATAAATGCTCGCTATCAGGGGGGCTTTCGGTTATTGCCCGGTACTGTGGTGTTCGTTCGGCCTGCATTTAATTGGGCCTACATAAAGGTTTTGGCCAGGTCGACGGTGGAACGCTTGCCAAGTGATTGATGGTGTTTCTTGAGCCAGCGGTCGGCCTGGCGCTGGCCCATCTCTTTCAGGGTGTTCAAAAGCTCGGCATCCGGGGTGACCCGGGTGGCGCTGGGCAGTTTTTCCAGTTCGCCATCGGGGTCGATCAAATGGAAGTTCAGCCGTCGCATGGTGTGCTCCAGTTGGCCGAACAGTTTAAAACGGCCGCCGCCGCACATGGCGCGGGTTTGGGCAATGATGCGCATCTCGCGCAGGAAGCCGGCGTTGAAGGAAATGTCCACCGCCCGCGCCTTGATTTCATCGACGCTGGTGGGCATCTCGCCATGCACCATAGGGGCCAACAGAATCATCAGAATATCGCTGGCGTCGCAGTGCTGGTAAAGCGGGAATACTGCCGGATTGGCCGAATAGCCCCCGTCCCAGTAGGGCTGGCCCTTGATCTGAATGGTGTGGTGTACCGTTGGCAAACAGGCCGATGCCAACAGGGCTTCACTGCACAGGTCGTTGTTGCGGAACAGTTTCAGACGGCCGGTGTTGGCATTGGTGGCGGCAATGAACAAATTAACCGGGCTGTTTTTCTTCAACGCCTTGAAGTCGAACTGCGACTCGACGATGTCGCGCAGCGGGTTAATGTCGAGAGGGTTGAGCTGATAGGGCGAGAAATACTGGGTCAGCCCCATCATCCAGCCAACGGTGGGGGACATGGATACGTCGCCACTGGCGCTGGTGGAGGTCATCTTGAAGGGCGCGCTGGCGGCTACCGCGTTCCAGAAGGTTTCCAGTTGCAGCCGAGCGCCTTCGTTGCCGTTTTCCATCAGCCCCTGAGCCAATGCTACTGCGTTCATAGCGCCGGCGCTGGTGCCACTGACGCCATTAAGCCGCAATCCGGGCTCCTGTAACAGCCGGTCGAGCACGCCCCAGGTGAAGGCGCCGTGAGAGCCACCGCCCTGAAGGGCCAGGCTGATGGGCTTGCGTTTGCGTTTAAGCAGGGCCATGCGTTCTCCTTGCGGTGCTGGCAGGCCCTGTTGATTTTGCCGCCGTCGGTTATACGACTTCGGCGGGGAAGAAGGTCAGCAGGGAGTTTTGCCAGGTCTGTTGCAACACGGTTTCAACATCCAGCCCTTTGACGTCGGCGATTTTCTCGGCCACAAATGGCAGGTATTTGGGCGTGTTCTCAATACCACGATAGGGCATAGGAGTCAGATACGGCGAATCAGTTTCAAGCAGCAGGCTCTCGATAGGCGTTGCGGCCACAATTTCCCTGACATTCTCGGCTTTGTTGAAGGTCACAATGCCGTTGATGCCCAGCATAAAGCCCAATTCAACGCCCAGCCTGGCCAGCTCCATGCCGGAGGTGAAGCTGTGAATCACGCCTTTGCGGTTCATGCGCGGGGCAAATTCCTGCAGGATTGCGGCGGTGTCTTCGTCGGCCTCGCGGGTGTGAATGACTACCGGCAGGTCGAATTCGATGGCCAGTTCCAGCTGGCGGCGGAATACGTTTTTCTGCACCTCGCGGTCGCAGTGGTCGTAGTAGTAATCGAGGCCAATTTCACCCACCGCAACTACCTTGCCCAGGTTATTCGCCTTGGCAGCGTGTTCACGCATATAGGCTTCGGTGGCGTCGTCGAACTCCGCGGCTTCGTGAGGGTGAACCCCGAGGGTGCAGAACACGTCATCAAACCGTTGCGCCAGTTCCATTGCCTTCGGCATGTTGTCTGGCTGTACGCTGATGGTCATAAAACGGTCAACACCAATGGCCCGCGCGGCGGCCAGAATGTCTTCGGCCGGTGCTTCCTTCAGGTAATCCAGATGGAAGTGGGTTTCCAGTATTGGCAGGCCATACTGGGGAATTTCGCGCTTTTTCTTTTTGCTCATGGTGGGTCCGCTAATCACTAATTTGCGCTGCATTATAAAAATTCTGCCTTACCGGTTTCCAGCACAACCGTTGACCACAACTCTGTGTTACAAAGGGTGCCGTTGCAGGGAAGTCGAATGCAACCCAAACAGTCCGCCAACGCCTGTGGACATGTTCGTACCCGGCGTTGGTATCAGAGCAGGAAAAGGAAAGCATTATGAGCATGATTCATTTCGTTGGTGGTGAAAAAGGCGGTGTGGGCAAATCGGTGATGGCGCGGGTGTTGTCGCAATATTGCCTCGACAAGGGCATGCACTACGTCGGCCTCGATGGCGACCAGTCCCATGCCACTACCACCCGTTACTACCGCGATTTCACCCGCAGTCTGAAGCTGGATCAGTTCGAAAGCTCGGATGGCATCATGGAGCTGGCACTGCAACAGGACCAGCAAGTGGTGGTGGACATGCCAGCCCAGAGCCAGCGCTTTCTGGACCGCTGGATCGACGACAACGGCGTGCTCGATCTGTGTGAAGAAATGAACATTCCGCTGGTGTACTGGTATCTGGTTGACGACAGCCCGGACTCACTGCAACTGCTGGAGAAATTCTTCGCCAAGTACAAGCTGTACCTCAACTGCGTAGTGGTCAAAAACGAAGGCCGTGGCAGCGTTTTCAGCGATATCGACGCCGTGATCGAAGCCAATCAGAACGACGAGCTGACCCGCATTCAGTCGATGGTATTGCCAGGGCTGCACTCGCCAACCATGTTCAAGATCAACAAGAATGAGCTGTCGTTCTGGGCCGCGGGCAATCAGACCGAAGGCGGCTTGAGCCTGATGGAGCGTCAGCGCACCAAGGTATGGATGCGCAAGGCCTACAGCGAGCTCGACAAGGTGTTCTCCCGCGTTACCAGCACCAACACTGAAATTCTGATCGACTGAGCCAGTCGACAGTCTGACCGCAAGCCGTCACACTAGGCGGCTTGTTGGTTGCCGAAGTCCTGTGCTGTTCATGTCGTCCGTTTACCCCGTTCCTGCCGTTATCGAACCCCACCTCCATGAGCTTGAGATCAAGCGCAGCCAATTCATTACCTTTGTCGGCCGAGCCGGTAATCGGGACGAAGCCGAAGCGTTTATTCGCTCGGTGCGGGATATCCACCCCCAGGCGCGGCATGTGTGCTGGGCTTATATTGCCGGGGCGCCGAATACCACAGTGATGTCGATGAGCGACGACGGTGAACCTTCGGGCACCGCCGGCCGTCCGATGCTGAAAGTGCTGGAGCACAGCGGGCTCGGCGAAATCGTGGTGGCGGTGGTGCGCTATTTTGGCGGCATCAAACTCGGTACCGGCGGTTTGCAGCGAGCCTATTCTGATGCGGTATCGCTGGCACTGGAAGACCTGCCGACCGAAGAGCGTGTGCCGCAAACCCGGCTGATTCTGAGCTACGACTACCCGCACGAATCGGTAGTGCGTCATCTGGTAGAACAGTACCCAACCCAGCAAGAAAGCTGCGACTTTGGCACTCAGGTAACCCTCACCGTGCTGGTTGCCAGCGCTGAAAAAGACGCCTTTACCAGCGAGCTGGTCAACAAAAGCGGCGGTGGCGTTCTGGTCACAATCGACGATTCGTCTCACTAATTCGCGAAGGAGATAGACCTGTGATTCCACAACCCGGATTCGGAACCTACAAACTTGGCGATCATGCCTACGATGCCATCTCATCAGCCATCGAGTTGGGCTATCGCCACCTGGACACCGCCCAGTATTACTTCAATGAAGACATCGTTGGCCGGGCCGTTAATGACAGCGCTGTCCCGAGGGGGCAGCTGTTTGTGACCACCAAGGTCTGGCATGACCGGCTTAATCAGCGGGATTTCCTGCCAAGCGTGGAAGAGAGTCTGGAAAAGCTGCAACTGGACTACGTCGACCTGCTTCTTGTCCATTGGCCTGAGCCAACGGGGCAGGTGCCAATGGCGGAATATTTGGATGAGTTGGCAAAGGCCAAACAGCAAGGGCTGGCCAAGCATATTGGTGTGTCCAACTTCACCATCAAACTGCTTGATGAAGCGGTGGATATCCTCGGGCCGGGAGAAATCCTCACCAACCAGATTGAGGTACACCCGTTTCTGCAAAACAGCCGGGTGCGTGCCCATTGTGCGCAGCTGGGGATTCAGGTTACCGGCTTTATGCCACTGGCTCGGGGACGGGTGTTCGAGGATGACACCCTGCGTCGTATTGCCCAGCGCCATGGCGTCAGTCCGGCGGATATTGCGGTGGCGTGGGAGAATCAGTTAGGGGTCATTACCATTCCTGCATCGACCAAAGTTGCCAATCAGCAAGCCAACCTGGCCGCTCTGAACATCACCTTGAGCGATGCCGACATGGCCGATATTGCAGCGCTGGATCGTGGCCAGAGGCTGGCCGATTCTGATTTTGCGCCAGCATGGGATTAGCCTGATTAACACTCGTTATTGTGGTGAATCCACCTGTCTTATTGATAAAAAGCAGTTTAGAAACGCTGTGTTTTTGATCTTAAATAATAATGATTCTCACTAGTAAATAAAATTCATTTCCTTAAGATTCCGGCCCGTTATTTCAGTTTCATTACATTCTGTATACGAGTTGAGTCATAAGGAGATGAAGTGAATATCAAGCCTTCCTTGCTGGCTGTGGCGATCGCCATGGCTACCCAATCCGCATTTGCACTGCAAACTCTCGAAACCACCAGCGTTGATGGCAACGACAAGAAAGCCCAGTCGACCACCGATGCACGCGTCAGTGAAGACGAAGGTGCTTCCATTGTTACCGCCGAAGACATCGAGCAACGTCAGGCCACCAGTCTGGAAGATGCCTTGGCTGGCAACGCCGGGGTCGTAATCGAGGAAACCACCAACGGTGGCAGTGAAATTACCATTCGTGGCCTCAGCTCCGACAACGTCAGTGTTCGTGTTGAAGGCGCACCGAACAACCGCCGCCTGACTTCTCACCGTACCACCGACTCAGCCGGTGATACCGTATGGCTCAACATGGATATGTACGAATCGGTCACCGTGATTCCCGGTGCAGCGGCCAACACCTATGGTTCCGGCTCCACCGGCGGTGTGGTACTGCTGGAAACCAAGGACCCGGAATCCGTGCTGCGTGGCGACGATTTTGCCGCCAACCTGCGTTACACCTACACCACCAATGGTCAGGGCAACCGCATCAGTGGTGACGTGGCGAAACAGTTTGGCGACGTTTTTGCCCTCAACGCCACCTTGTCGACCAGCTCGGTAGAGCCTGCGGAAGACGCCAATGGCAAGCAGCTGACGGACAACGACGAAACCACAGATGACCTCAGCTACCTGATCAAGGGTGTGATCACACCGACCCAAAGCCAGCGCATTGAGCTGAGTGTGATGAACGACAAAACCGAATACGCCGCCAACACCCCGGACACGTTGGAGAAATTCCGCGTTGAAGACCGCACCTTTGCAGCTCAATACGGTTACAACCCGCAAGACAACGACTGGGTTGATTTCAAGGCCCGTGTTTCTCGTGCCAACAACGAACGGGAAAGCGACGAGCAAACCGGCGACTGGACTTCTACCGGCAGCGTGGAAACCACCTACGCCGAAATTGAAAACACCACCGTGCTGGGCGCAGAAAGCAGCATGACCCATCGTTTGCGTTACGGTGCGGATTACACCCTGGATGACGTCGACTTCCAGAACGGGTACACCTTCAACGGCGTGCGGCTGTCCAGCACTCGTAAGCAGATTGGTGGCTACCTGACGGATACCATCAGCTTTGGCGACGCTCTGAAAGTCTCCGGCAGCCTCCGTTACGACACGTATTCTGCCGATGGCTTTGGTGCCGATGTGGATGGCAAGTCGTCGTTCAATTCCAAACTGAGCGCGGTTTGGCATCCGCTGGAAGGCACCGCAGCCAAGGGATTGGGCTTTATTGCCCTGATTGGCTCCGGCTACAAGGTACCGCAACTGTTCGACCTGTACGGCAAACACAAGGTCAAGGTATTCCAGGCGACCGACAATGGCGATGGCACCTTCACCACCGACGACATCAGCCCATGTCTGGACACCGACTCCAGCAACAAGGGCAGCGGCACCTGTTTCCTGCCGAACCCGGATTTGAAAGGGGAGTCCTCTCTCAGCCGCGAGATCGGTTTCACCTTTGACCGTGACGACCTGGTGGTTGACGGCGACCGTCTGTCTACCCGGGTGAACTACTTCCACACCGACCTGAAAGACCAGATCACCACCGAAACCGCTGGTACCGTGACCTACGACGGCACCACCTACGACGTTAACCAATCCGTTAACCGCGACGAAGCCGCTGTGTTCGGTTGGGAAATTGAAGCCTCCTACGACAGCCGTGGGCTGTTTGGCCACTTCAGCATGCAGGATATTGCCGGTTACTCGGTCAACGATGACGATTCGCACACCAAGGATACCTCGCTGGTGCCGCGCATTATCTCGACCAGCATTGGTACTTTCTTTGCCGACCAGAAAGGCCGTGTGGGCATCGACGGCAAGTACCGTCAGGGCCGTTCCTACAGCTCTACCAGCCGTGGCGTAACGTCTGAGTACGTGTACCGCAGCTACTACGTGTACGACCTGTTCGCCTCCTGGCAATTTACTGAAAACCTCGGCGTGCAGGCCCGCATCGACAACGTCACCGACGTTGCCTACAGCAACAGCTCGAAAGCCGAGGACGCCGATACTGGTGAAGACACCACGGCCTACAAGGCGGGTCGCAACGCCAAGCTGAGCGTGGCCTACCGCTTCTGATGATCCATGCCTCTGGCGCTGTGCCCCGTTTTGCAGGGGCAGCGTTGCAGGGGGGCTATGAAATAAGCACCTTCGGGATCATCAATGTTGCTCTTAACCTCCGCTCAACTGCTGCTGCATCAGTTGCAGCAGCTGACCTTGCAGCTCGCTCAGCTCGCTCATTTTGGCCTCCAGCTGCATGGCGGCAGCCTCGTCGTTCTGGGCTTTGGCGGTTAATTCAGAGACCTCTTGCTGAACGTCGCTGATCTGCTCTTGCAGATCGGCGATTTGTTCTTCGATGCTACTGGAGGAGCCGCTGGAAGCACCGCCTCCGGCTGCGGCCTGGCCGGATTCCTCAGTGGCTTCGGCTTCGTCCGTTACCGTTTCATCCTCGGTGCTGTTTTCTGTATTCGTTGCAGGGCTGCTTTCTGATTCCGTTGCTGAGCTGCTGAGCGTGGCTGTGTCGGAGCCTCGCTGATCCGGGTTGGCTTCCATGTCGGCCTGATTCAGCGCCTGAATCGCTTGCGGGGAGATGGTTACAATCTCGCCTGCGGTCTGGTTGCCATAGCTCACGACGTTATCTGTTTGGGCGTCGGAGGACTCTTCTTCCAGTACGTCTGAGGTCGCCGTTGAGACAGCCGTGCTGCCGTCGCTACTGGCTTTCAGGTTGGTGCTGAACAATGAGGTAATGGTATTCATAGTGGCCACCTTGAACGGTCTGAATCGCTCTGTTCAGCCCTGTCATTCCAGAGCATGTATTGAAGTGATCAGAAGGTTCTTTGCGTATTGGTGACTAAAGAGTAGGCGCTGGTAGTGGTACTGCAGCCCGAGCTTTGAAAGGCTTTGCGGTGAAATGTCAGGCAGTGCAAACCGGGCTGTCAGATGTGCTTTTACAGCTCCTTAAAGGATTGGCGTTACTTGCCATATTGGCAAAGTGGACAATTTGAACGACAATTCAGGTTCGTTCATTTTAATTTGAAAATTCAATGATTCCTTTAGAAACCATCAGCGTCTTTTTTGCCATTTCAGTGATGATGGCGATGGCTCCCGGCCCGGACAATCTGTTTGTACTGACCCAGTCTGCCATTCATGGCCGTCGCACCGGGTTTCTGGTGTTGCTGGGGCTGTGTACCGGTCTGATGGGCCACACTGCCATGGTTGCTTTTGGGGTGGCGGCTATTTTCCAGCAATCGGAATTGGCCTTTAACCTGTTGAAAGCCGTGGGCGCTTTGTACCTGTGCTGGCTGGCGTGGCAGGCCTTTACTGCACAACCCGCTGATATGAGCGCGCAAACCGAATCGCAACGCAGTGCCAAGGCGCTGTTTTTGCGCGGCGTGGTGATGAACCTCACCAATCCCAAGGTGGCTATTTTCTTTCTGGCGTTTTTGCCCCAGTTCGCCAAGCCAGAGAACGGCTCACTGGCGATTCAAATCCTGATGCTGGGTGCCTTGGTGATTGTCGCCACCTTGCTGGTGTTCTCGGCCATCGCCTGGGGGGCCGGTAAAATTGGCGATTACATGAAGCGTTCTGTGGCAGCGCAAACCGTGTTGAACCGCATTGCCGGTACTGTATTTGGCGCGCTGGCTATCAAACTGGCACTGGCTGATCGCTGATTCCCGTGTGAATCCAGACACGTTGTCAGTTTGCCTTTGCTGGGTATCATGGCGTTTTCGGGCTACGTGCTCTGATTTCTGGTTCAGTGTGTGAATCAAGGCTTCAGAGCAGGGTCAAATCCCGCTCAATAATAAAACGCCATCCGCTAAAAGGTATTACGCAGCATGTTCTCTTCTGTAAAACTCACGTTTGCCACCGTGGTGGCGCTTGCCGTCGGGCTTATGGGTGGTTGTGCCACGCTTAAAAACAGCCTGGATGTGGTTCGCCCCAGTGCCGAAGTGACCTCTGTTCAGGTCGCCGGGCTGACGGCCGACAGTGTCGATCTGGTGGTTAATCTGGCCATTCACAATCCCAATCGCTTTGCATTGGACGCCGTTGGCGTGGACATGGAACTCAAGGTGGAAGACACCTCGCTGGTCAGCCTTAATCAGGCGGATCGCGGCCTGAGTTTGCCCGCCAATGGCTCGGCCAGTGCTGGGCTGCCGGTGTCGCTGCGGTTTGCCGATGTGTACAACACCTTCACCAGTTTGCAGGGCAAAGATACCTTCGACTACCGCATTGATGCAGGCTTTCTGCTGAACCTGCCTGTGATCGGAAACGTACGCATTCCAGCGGAATTCAGCGACTCCTTACCGATTCCGAAAATGCCGCAAATCACCTTCCGCTCGGCGACTCTGACCGACATCAGCTGGCAGGGCGCCAGCATGGCGCTGGTAGTGGATGTTCTGAACCCCAACAGCTTCGGTATTGACCTCAATAGCCTGAACTATCAGGTGGTCAGTGGCGGCAAGTCGTTAGCAGCGGGTAAGGTATCGGCAGCGACGTTGGCCGATGGCGAGCAACAGCAGCTGACGATTCCATTGTCACTGGGCTTTGCGGAACTGGGCAGCAGCCTGATTCGGCTGTTGCAGGGCAGCCAGCCGGTGGATATTGGCCTCACCGGCAACCTCGATTTCACCCCGGAACTGAGTATCTGGAAGCCTGCGCCAGTGACCTTTGATGTTCATCGTTCTTTAAGCAAGTAATCCAAACAGGCAGATTGAATCAGAGCGGGGTGTTTGGCTGGGCGGGTTCTTCCACTCTGGCGTTGAACCAGTCCAGCAAGCTTTTGATCAGACTCGTATGGGGGTAATCCGAACAGATGTGATACCCCCGATGAGCACATGTGATTTTGGGCCCCAGTGGCACCACCAGGCCATCGTCGATCAGGGGTTCAATTAATCCCACCCAGCCCAGTCCAATCCCTTGCCCTGATTTGATGGCATCGATTAGTAGCGGGTAATTGTGGTAGTAAAAAATGGTCGATTCCTGTTTGTTCTCTATATTCAGAATCTGACTCCAGTCGCCCCAGTCAAACCAGTTGGAATTATTGGCATCCATATGCAGTAGCGGGTAATCGCTGATGGACACCAACGTCTTTCCAGCCGTCAGGTTGTGTGATTCGGCAAAGGATCGGGAACATAGGGGAATCACTTCTTCCGTTATGATTTGCTTCTCGTATTTGTATTTCTGCTCGGATTTTCCGAAATAAAATACAATATCCGACTCGCTGTTCTTGTCACCGTTGATTTTCACCGAAGGCTGAATATCAAACTGCACATCCTCAAACTCACTTTGCAGTTTTTGCAATTTAGGCAATATCCAGAAGAACATAAACCCGAACGGCGCCGCTATTTTCACCCTCGGCTGTTCATTAGCCTGTTG
The DNA here is from genome assembly GCF_000422845.1 of Oceanobacter kriegii DSM 6294. GTDB lineage: Bacteria > Pseudomonadota > Gammaproteobacteria > Pseudomonadales > Oceanobacteraceae > Oceanobacter > Oceanobacter kriegii. The sequence goes on along the minus strand of NZ_KE383933.1, from coordinate 24,673 downwards.
TTTGACCTGAGCGACAGCGGCTTTAATGCCCATGATGGACGCTGCAATTTGTGCATAAAACTTCTGCCCTGCCTGGGTCGCTTGTACCGGCTTGCTGGCGCGGTCTACCAGGACGATACCCAGGTCTTCTTCCAGCGAACGGATGCGTTGCGACACCAGTGGCTGGCTGATGTCCAGCTCTCTGGCAGCGGCGCTCATGGAGCCGAGTCTGACCGTCGACTCAAACGACAGCATGGCTTTGATGGAGGGCAGATCGGAATCGGTAGTCATAAGAAAACTGCAAGTTAGTTATTAGCAAAGCCTGACTGCCAGTCTAGCAATACAGGGGAGATACTGAAACTGCATACTTCAGGAGCATATATTATGTCTAATGTGCAGTTTTCTATTGATCCGGTCAGTCTGGCCATTAATGCCAGTGGTATCGGGTTTAACCACGAGTTATCGCCATTATGGCTTCGTGAACGTTGTCAGGACGCCGATCACCTTGATCAGATAACACAGCAGCGATTATTTAATCCTCACGACCTTTCCGTCGACCTGAAACTCATCGATGCGAATACAACGCCTGATGGCGATTTAAAGCTGGTATTTAACGATGGTTATCAAGGGATATATAAAACCGACCTGTTCTTGCCTGATTTCGACCCGGACGACGGCTTACCCGCCCAGATTGCCTGGAAAAATGATTTCGACAAATCGGTTTTTCACGTTGATATGGCCGATCTTGAAACCGAGGCAGGGCTTTTTGACGCCATCGGCAAGTTCATTCAATACGGCATCATTATTATCAACGACGTGCCGAATGACCCGGAAGCGGTAACCCGGGTGGGCAGTCGCTTCGGCCACGTCAGAACCACCAATTTCGGCCGCTATTTCGAGGTGTACTCGCGGCCGGATTCGAACGATCTGGCGTACCGTACCGTGCCCCTGGCAGCCCACACCGACAATCCTTACCGTGACCCGATGCCGGGTATCCAGTTGCTTCACTGCCTGTTCAATGGCACCACCGGTGGTCTTTCAACGCTGGTCGATAGTCTTTCCGTGTTGAAGCAACTCAAGGCTGAGCAGCCGCAAGGCTACGAGCTGTTGACGAAAATTCCGGTGCGCTACCGCCACGTTGACAGCGACATTGAGCTGATTGAGCGCCAAACCATGATTCAGACGGATTACATGGGGCGGGTAACGGGTGTTACCTACAGCCCGCGACTGGACTATTTGCCGCTGTTGTCTGAACAGGATACCCGCACCTTTCACAAGGCACGCCAGCGCATGGGTGAACTGTTTGCCGACCCGGAATATCAGTGGGAGTTCCGGCTGGAGCCGGGGCAGATTCAGATGTTCCACAACAGCCGGGTACTGCACGGCCGAACAGAGTTTGATGCCAACGAAGGCTTCCGACATTTGCAGGGCTGCTACATCGATATCGATACCCCGAAAGGGCTGTATCGGGTACTGAAGAACAAGATCGACCGCGAGGTGAGCAAGTGACCATGAAGGCTGTGGAATTTACCCAAATGAAAGACGGTACTCGCGAAGAGTATCTGTTTCTGGACGAGCTGGAGAATGGCTACGCACTGGAATTACCGGAACGCATCATGGCGGCACTGCGTGGACTTGAACACACCCTGTCGGGCTATCGCGTCAGCCGTCTGGATCATTCCCTGCAAGCGGCGTCCCGGGCGTTCGACGACGGCGCTGATGAAGAAATGATTGTGGCGGCCCTGATCCATGATATTGGCGACGAGCTGGCTCCCTACAACCACTCCCAGTATGCGGCTGCGGTCATTCGCCCCTACGTTCGCCCGGAAGTCACCTGGGTGATTAACATGCATGGCGTGTTTCAGTATCACTATTACTTGCATCACCTTGGCGGTGACCACACCCAGCGGGAGAAATACCGCGATCATCCCTGGTATCAGTCGTGTGTCGATTTCTGTGAGAAATACGATCAGGCCTCGTTTGATCCTGAATATCCGAGTCGTACGCTCGAATTTTTTGAACCGATGGTGAAACGGATATTTACCCGCAAGCCTTTTGACTCATCCCATATGGGGGCGGAGGTCATGGCGGAAGACGGTATTGACGCAAGGAACATCTGATATCCCCTTTAGCGCGTTCGATATTTGAAGTGTTTGAAAGATATAAAAAATACACACCACCGGAATAGCGTTCCTTTCGCTCGGGTCATCGCGTTCGTTTAATCATGGTCTGAACAATTGGCCAGGCCAACGCCTGTGTCCGTGCCTGGATAGCGTTATTCCGAAGGTCTATAACGATAATTAAGAACAGAACGGGATAACCCGTTCTCTTATGGTGACGGCAATGTTGAGTTTGAAGGTCAAGGGTAAGTCAGCTCCTGTACTGATAAAAGACGAGGATGACAATCCTTATGTTTATACAGGAGCACCATTTTACGGGTTTGATGTACATACCTCGGTATTTGGTATTTCCTCGTTATTTATGCTGTTGTTGGTAGTGGCCAGTATCCTGTATCCCAATGAAGCCAACCAGATATTGGTGGGTATGCGTGGTTGGATTATTGAAGACCTCGATTGGCTGTTTATGATTTCGGCCAATTACTTCGTTTTGTTTTGCCTGTTTCTGATCGTTATGCCTACGGGCAAGATTCGATTGGGTGGCAAAAACGCAGTCCCGGAATATTCCACGTTCTCCTGGCTCTGTATGTTATTTGCGTCGGGCATCGGCATTGGCCTGATGTTCTGGGGCGTGGCAGAGCCGGTGGCGTACTACACCGACTGGTATGGTACCCCGTTGGGCGTTGAAGCCCACACCCCGGAAGCGGCGCGCCTGGCGCTGGTCTCGGCAACCTACCACTGGGGCATTCATGGCTGGGCGGTGTTTGCCATGATCGGTTTGGCGCTGGCGTATTTCTGCTACAACAAGGGCTTGCCATTTACGGTGCGGTCTACCTTGTATCCCATTCTGGGCGAGCGTTGCTGGGGCGGGTGGGGATCATTGATTGATGTTATTTCGTCCATTGCCACCGTGTTTGGCCTGGCGACGTCTTTGGGCCTTGGCGCTCAGCAAGTTGCCAGTGGCTTGCATCACCTCTTCGGTCTGGATAACAGCATTGCCACCCAGTTGGCGGTGATTGCGGTGATTACGGTGGTCGCAATGTTCTCTATTTATCGTGGTATGCACGGCGGCGTAAGGCTACTGAGCAATGTGAATATCCTTCTGGCTCTGGCCTTGTTGGCCGTCGTTTTCATCCTTGGGCCAAGTCAGATTTTGGCCAGCGATGTGGTTATGACCATTGTGGGCTACTTGCAATATGTTGTTCCGCTGTCCGACTGGATTGGCCGCGAAGACAGCAGCTGGATGCAGGGCTGGACGGTGTTCTACTGGGCCTGGTGGATGAGCTGGTCGCCGTTTGTGGGTCTTTTCATCGCCAAAATTTCAAAAGGCCGGACAGTACGTGAATTTCTGGCCGCCACGCTGGTAATCCCGACATTGCTGATTGGCGTCTGGATGGCGGTGATGGGTGGCACAGCGATTGATCAAATCAACAACGACGTGGGCAGTTTGAGTGGTGGTTTGGGAGATGTTTCCCTGGCGCTGTATCAAATGTACGAGGGGCTGTCGTTCTCCGAGATTCTCTCGGCGGTATCGATCGTCTTGCTGGTGATTTTCTTTGTCACGTCGGCGGATTCCGGTTCCATCGTGATGGATTCGATCACCGCTGGCGGCAATGTTAATACACCGACCAAGCAGAAGCTGTTCTGGGCTTCGATCATTGGTTTGATTGCCGGTGCCCTGTTGTACGGCGGTGGCAAGGATGCGTTGTCGGCCTTGCAGGCGGCAACGGTGAGTGCAGGCTTACCCTTTATGATTATTTTGCTGCTGATGTCCTGGGGGCTGTACCGGGAACTGGCATCCGACAGCTCTCGCTCATAAACGGCCTCTGCCGCTTATAAACGACTTTTGATGATGTAAAACGATAACAAGCCCCGGAGCACGGCGTGTGCTGCAGGGCTTGGTTTTCGCTGGTTCAGGCAGGCTGATTCATTCAAACCAGTTCATTCAAACCAGTTCATTCAAACCAGTTCATTCAGATAAACCCGTCCAGACGTATGATAAAACGGCCTGACACTACACCAGCTCACGCAGTGAGTTTTCTCCCCACACCTTGTCGGCCACTTGTTTTACCAGCGCAATTTTTTGCCACTGCTGTTGATCAGTCAGTTCGTTGCCTTCTTCCGTTGATGCAAAGCCGCACTGGGTGCTGAGATAGAGGTTTTCCAGTGGCACAAATTCTGCGGCTTCGCGGATGCGGGCTTCCAGCGCCTCGACGGTTTCCAGTTCCGGCAGTTTTGAAGACACCAGTCCCAGTACCACTTTTTTACCGGCACTCAGGTGACGCAGTGGTTCGAAGTTGCCCGCCCGTTCGGTATCGAACTCCAGGTAGTAGGCGGTAACGTTTTCCTTGCCCAACAGCACATCAGCCACTGGCTCGTAGCCACCACTGGCAGCCCACACTGAACGGTAGTTACCCCGGCACACGTGAGTGGTAATTACCAGATCGGCCGGTGCTTGGCTGATGGCAGCGTTGTTCACCTTCAGCAGGGTGTCTTTTAACGGCGCAATGGCGGCCGCGTGGTCGAATGGCGCGTTGTCGGGGTGGCAATCGCAGCTGTCGTGTTTGCCCGGTTCAGCCGGGTTGGCAACTTTGGGGTCGGTCAGCATGCCCCAGGTGCAATCGTCGATTTGCAGGTTGCGGCAACCGGCGGCGTAGAGGTCGGCAATCACGGTTTGGTAAGCGGCTGCAATGTCGGCCAGCAGTTCGTCCTGGTTCGGGTACACCGCGCGGGTACTGTCGGCGTTGCAAGGGCGTTGCAGTTCTTTCAGAAACTGCGCCGGAGCCGGAATGGTCAGGCGTGGCAGCACGCTGTCGTCAGCAAGGTTGATCAGGAACTTGAAGTGTTCGATAAACGGGTGGTTTTCGCCGCTGATTTTGCCGCTCAAGCAGGCGCTTTCGGCACGGGTTTCGACGCTGGCAAACTGGTAGCCCTGTTCAATCACCACCTTTTCAACGCCCACCAGACCCCACATAAAATCCAGGTGCCACCAGCTGCGGCGGAACTCGCCGTCGGTAATCACTTGCAGTCCTGCGGCCTTCTGTTTTTCCACCAATTCGATAATGGCTTTGTCTTCGGCAGCGGTCAGCTCGTCCTGATCAATCAGGCCAGCGCTGAAGGCTGCTCGGGCTTGTTTAAGAGCGTCCGGGCGCAGATAGCTGCCCACCACATCGGCTCGAAACGGCGCTTGCAGAGTGGTGGTGCGGTGGTTTTCAGAAGATGGGGTGTTAACGGCGATGTTCATAGTGGGTTCTCGGTTCCAGTGCGGTTTGCATGAACAAAAGGCTACCGAGCATGATTATTAACACCAGTGATCATTTTTCAGAATTACTTGAAAATTACTCATTTTGAACGTCAGTCCCCGAGAAAATGCGGCTTCTTTCGGCACTGTGTGTTTTCAGCGTCTAGGCTGAAAGCAGACATAGATCAAGAGACCTGACATGAAATCCGCAGAACCGATTCGCACGTCACTCGCTTTGGCCGTTCTGGCTGCCAGTCAAACCGTGTTTGCCGATGGCTATGCCTCGCTGGGTGTTAATCACACCGATATGGGGATGCGCAGCGGGGCGATCTCTTACGATGAGCAGTTCCGCCACGGCTACCAGTACGAGGCCATGGCGGGATGGTATCTAACGTCGTCGCTGGCGTTGGAAGGAGCGGTGGCGTTGCCTGCCATTACCCAGGATGAAGACCGTCCGGAGCTGAAAGGCTATCGCCTCAGTGGCTTGTGGCTGTTGGACGATGACGGCTTCCAGCCCTACCTGCTGTTAGGTATGTCGAAAAACCAGCTGGATAACCAGCAGCCAGGTATGACGATGTCGGGCAAACTGACGGCCATGGACATCGGTGTGGGTGGGCAATATCACTTTTCCCCGCGCTGGTTTGGCCGGGCTGAAATTCGTCATTCAGAAGGGTTGGCCAGCGACGAACGTTATGCCCATTTCCAGCTGTCGTTTGGCTACCGTTTTGGCAGCCTGAAAGAGGGTTTGATGGCACCTGAATCCGTGCCTGACAAGTCGCTGCCAGACCCGACCAAAACCTTGCTGGCCGGTGCCGTTGTGTCCGTTGCCGAACCAGAACAGGCAGAGCCGGAAGCGTGCGTCGAAGCTTGTATGGATCAGGGCTGGACGCTGGAGGGCGTGGGCTTCGAAAGCAACTCCGATGCGCTGACCGCGACGTCAAAAGTGGTGCTGGACGAAGTGGTGGGGGTGCTGCAGGCCGACCCGGATATTCGGGTGGCCATTCATGCGCATACCGATTCACAGGGCTCCGATGCCTACAACCTGTGGTTGAGTAAGCGGCGGGCGCAGTCGGTGAAACAGTATCTGGTGGATCACGGTATTGCCTCCGACCGCCTGCACAGTGAAGGCTTCGGTGAAAGTCGACCGATTGCCACCAACGACACTCCACAAGGTCGCGCCGCCAACCGTCGGGTAGAGCTGTGGGCGCAGCCTTGAAATACGCCTGAACTAACGTATGAAGAACGGCCTGCCGGGTATTCAAATCCGCTTCCCGGCGGGCACTCCCCGCTGGACTATCTTTTAACTGATTCTCATTTCTCAAGGTGTCACATTAGACACTCATCCGTCTGTAAATATTACACGATGCTCACACTGTGATCGCTTGGCTGAACTAGCCTTTATGAGTAACCCAGTATTTTACTCAGCTACTCAGTGGTGCTTCATGAAACGAGCAGCAAGTCGTACAAATCGGATTTTCTCCCTGCCAAGGTGCATAGGCTGCGCGTTAGCTCTGTCCTCGCCAATGGCATTGGCCAACACCCCCATGGTGTTCAACAACGCGCCGATTGTTAATGGTGATGGTACTGCAGGTACCACGGCGCTGTGGGAAGACGTCGCCGTCGTCAATGGTACTGCTGTCGATGTGGTGGGGCGCATTACTTCGATTGGTGCAGGGGCAACGATCAATTTTGCCACTTCCAACGATGACGCCCAGGCACAGCTGCTGTATGGCTCCGCCAGTGGCAACCTGAATGCTTTTGTTGACTACGAGTTCTATGAAGCCAACACCTTTGGCACCGCCAGTCCGGTTCCTATTGAGTTGATCCCGTCGGCGGTGTTCAAGGACATCGACCAGACGCAAACCGAAGCCGTCGCAGCACTGGAAACAGACGTTGCTGCCTATACGCTGGAAAATCCGACCAACATTGTTGTGGGCAACACCTCCGGCTATGTGTATTTCACCTCCAATGCTGATGGTACTGCCGCGGATACGAATCTTGCGGTACAGATTGACTTCAAAGGCGGTTCCAAAATCAGCGTGGTCTACGCCAGCAGTGGCGGTAACCGCTTCTTCGACCTCGACGGTGACCTTGACCTGGTTTTCTCCAATCCACAGAAAACATCACTGGACACAACCCCACCGGTTGTCCCAACCGTCGACAGTCAGCTGACCAATGATCCTACGCCGGTAATCACCGGTACTGCCGAAGCCACCACCACCCTGACAGTGGTTGTCGCGGGTGCCACCTACACCGTCATTGCAGAATCCGACGGCACCTGGAGCCTCGACACCGGCGCTTTGACGCCAGACTCCGGCACGTTCGCGCCCAATACCAATGGCTTTAACGAGGTTGCGGTTACCAGTACCGATGCCGCTGGTAACAGCAGCAGCGACACCAGCAACAACGAGCTGGAAATCGACACCACCGCACCTACTGTAGATATTCAGGGCGAGCCGACGCTGACCAACGCGCCGTATTCGGTGACCTTTGAATTCAGTGAAGACGTCACCGGCTTTGCGGTTGGCGATATCACCGCAGGCAACGCCACGCTTTCGGACTTCACCGCTGTTGACGCCAACACCTATACCGCCACTGTTACGCCGACCTCCGATGGCACAGTAACGCTGGACGTTCCGGCCAACGGTGCTCAGGACGCGGCCGGTAACGGCAATACGGCGGCGACTCAGGCAACGACCACCTACGACGCCACCAAGCCGGGCGTGAGTATTTCTGCGCCGTCAGATACCAATGCTGCCTTCACAGCGACGTTTGAATTCACCGAAGACGTGACCGGCTTTACCCAGGGCGATATCACCGCCGGTAACGCCACGCTGTCCAACTTCACCGCCGTCGATGGCAACACCTATACCGCAACGGTCACACCGACTTCTGAAGGGCCTGTGACGCTGGACGTCGCGGCCGATGTTGCACAAGACGCGGCCACCAATACCAACACCGCCGCCAGCCAGTCGGTCACCAACTACGACATTACGGCGCCAACGGTGGCGATCCAGAACGTGCCCGCCAACTCCAACGCGCCGTTTACTGCGACCTTTGAGTTCAGCGAAGACGTAGTCAACTTCACCCAGGGCGACATCACCGCAAGCAATGCCACGCTGTCTGGCTTTACCGCCGTCGATGGCAATACCTACACAGCGCTGGTTACACCAACCTCCGATGGCACTGTGACTCTGGATGTACCGGCCAACGGCGCTCAGGATGCCGCGGGCAATAACAACACTGCTGCTACTCAGGCCAGCAGTGAATACGATGCCACACCGCCAACGGTTGCCATTCAGAACGTACCGGCAGACACCAACGCTGCGTTTACCGCAACCTTTGAGTTCAGCGAAGACGTCACCGGCTTTGCGGTGGGTGATATCACCGCCAGCAATGCCACGCTGTCAGACTTCACCGCCGTCGATGGCAATACTTACACCGCTACGGTGACGCCAACCTCCGAAGGTGCCTTTACGCTGGATGTACCAGCCAACGGCGCTCAGGACGTTGCCGGTAACAACAACACCGCAGCGACTCAGGCGGGCGGTAACTTTGATACCACCGCACCGACCGTTGCCATTCAGAACGTACCGGCCGATACCAATGCGGCATTTACCGCGACCTTTGAATTCAGCGAAGACGTCACCGGCTTTGCGGTGGGTGATATCACCGCCAGCAATGCCACACTGTCGAACTTCACTGCGGTAGACGGCAACACCTACACCGCACTGGTTACGCCAACGTCGGAAGGTGCCTTCACGCTGGACGTACCGGCCAACGGTGCTCAGGACGCAGCGGGCAATAACAACACGGCGGCCACTCAGGCGGGCGGCAACTTTGATACCACCGCACCGACCGTCGCTATTCAGAACGTTCCGGCAGACGCCAATGCGCCGTTCACCGCGACCTTCGAATTCAGCGAAGATGTGACCGGCTTTGTGGTAGGGGATATCACCGCCAGCAATGCCACGCTGTCAGACTTCACCGCAGTAGACGGCAACACCTACACCGCCACGGTAACGCCAACCTCCGAAGGTGCCTTTACGCTGGATGTACCGGCCAATGGCGCTCAGGACGCAGCGGGCAATAACAACACCGCAGCGACTCAGGCTGGGGGCAACTACGATATTACGGTGCCAACCGTTGCGATTCAGAACGTACCGGCCGACACCAACGCCGCATTCACTGCGACCTTTGAATTCAGCGAAGACGTGACCGGCTTTGCGGTAGGTGATATCACCGCCAGCAATGCCACGCTGTCGAACTTCACCGCAGTTGATGGCAACACCTACACCGCCACGGTAACGCCAACCTCCGAAGGGGCCTTTACGCTGGATGTGCCAGCCAACGGTGCTCAGGACGCAGCGGGCAATAACAACACCGCAGCGACTCAGGCGGGCGGTAACTTTGATACCACCGCACCGACCGTTGCCATTCAGAACGTACCGGCCGATACCAACGCCGCATTTACCGCGACCTTTGAATTCAGCGAAGACGTGACCGGCTTTACGGTGGGTGATATCAGCGCCAGCAACGCCACGCTGTCGAACTTCACTGCGGTAGACGGCAACACCTACACCGCGCTGGTAACGCCAACGTCGGAAGGTGCCTTCACGCTGGACGTACCGGCCAACGGTGCCCAGGACGCAGCGGGCAATAACAACACCGCAGCGACTCAAGTTGGTGGTGATTTTGATACCACGTCGCCAGACGTTGCGTTCCTGAACGTGCCGACGGTGACCAACGGCAACTTCGATGTGACAGTGGAGTTCAGTGAAGACGTCACCGGCTTTAACGCCGCGGACGTTGTGGTCACCAATGCCTCTGTGGCCTCCGTGACGGCCGTTGATGGCAACACCTACACCGTATCGGTGGTTGCGGATGGCAATGGCACTGTGACGCTCGACATTAATGCCAACATCGCCACGGATGCAGCCGGTAACGGCAATACCGCGGCAGCGCAGGCCAGCGTGAATTACGACCCGACCATTCCGTCTGTTCAAATCCAGAATGTGCCGGACGACACCAACGCTGCCTTTACCGCGACCTTCGCCTTCAGCGAAGACATGACCGGCTTTGATATCAGCGACATCAGCGCCAGCAACGCCAGCTTGAGTAACTTCACTGCGGTCGACGCAGCGACCTACACCGCCACCGTAACCCCGGACAGCGAAGGCAGCTTCAGTCTAGCGGTTGCCGCGGGCGTAGCCCAGGATCTGGCCGGTAACGACAACACGGCGGCAACCACGGTTAGCGGCAACTACGATGTCACCGCACCGCAAGTGCAAATCAACGGTGCGCCAACCGTGGTCAACAACACCGACCCATTCGTGGTGACGCTGGCCTTCAGCGAAGTGATGCAGGGCGTCACCAGCGGTGACCTGCTGGTACAGAATGGCAGTGTCAGCAGCTTCAGCAGCAGCGACAACCAGACCTGGACGGTTGAAATTACCCCGGATGGCGTTGGCAATATTGCCCTCGACCTGGCCGCCAACAGCGCCCAGGACGCGGCGGCCAATGGCAATACCGCCGCCAGCTCGGTGCTGGTGGTACTGGACTCCGATGGCGACGGCATTGACGACGAAACCGAGGGTACCGGTGATACCGACGGCGATGGCATTCCGGACTACCTGGATACCAGCAACGACGAAGACGGTGACGGCGTGCCCGATGCCATTGAAGGCGCGCTGGACAGCGACGGTGACGGCATCAACGATGCGCTGGAAGCCGATGCTGACAACGACGGCATTCCGGACGGCGTGGAAGTGGGCATTCTGTCCCGCGACAGCGACGCGGACGGCATTGATGACCGCTTCGACGTTGACCAAACCGGCGGCACCGACGCCAACGGTGACGGCGTGGACGATGCCGTAGCAGCCATTGATACCGACGGCGACGGCATTGCCGACTTCCGTGACACCGACAGCGATAACGACGGCGTGCCGGATCGCATTGAAGCGGCTGTCAGCAACCTCGACAGCGATGGCGATGGCATTGACGACAGCTTCGACGTTGACCAAACCGGCGGCGTAGACTCCAACAACGACGGCGTTGACGACAGCGTGGTGGTGGTCGACTCCGACGGTGACGGCCTCGCCGACAACCGCGATGCTGACGCCGACAATGACGGCCTGCCGGACCCGCTGGAAGCCCAGCTGAGCTTTGTTGATACCGACGCCGATGGCATCGACGACACGTTCGACGTTGATCAAACCGGTGGGGTGGATGCCAACAACGACGGCATCGACGACGCCTTCAGCCTGCCGGATCAGGACGCCGACGGCACTGCCAACCTGCGCTCTGGCGACAGTGACAGCGACGGCGTTGCCGACCAGCTGGAAGTGGCAGCCTCCGGCCTCGACAGCGATGCCGACGGCATTGATGACAGCTTCGACGTTGACCAGACCGGCGGTCTCGACGCCAACAACGACGGCATTGACGACAGCGCCGTGGCGCTGGACACCGACAACGATGGCGTGCCGGATTACCTCGACCTGGATTCCGACAACGACAGCATCAACGACATTGTGGAAGCGGGCCTTGATGACACCGACCACAACGGCTTGTTGGACGACGGCGATCTGGCCACCCTCAGCGAGCGTGACAGCGATGACGACGGCATTGCCGACCGCATCGACACCGACAGCAACAACGACGGCGTCAATGACATCGCAGCAACCAGCTTTGCCCGTCTGGATGCCGACCAGGACGGCGTGATCGACAACGCCACCGCAGCAGACAATGCCGACGCCGATGGTGACGGTATTCCTGACCTCACCGACGGTGATCAGGGCGTGCTGGGTACGGATCGTGATTACGACGGCGACGGTATTCCGAACCCGCTTGATCCTGACAACGACAACGACGGCCTTAGCGACGTTCAGGAAGGTGCCTTGAGCAATGGCGCTGCCAGCCTGATCGACAGCGATGGCGACGGCATCACCGATGACAACGACCTCGACAGCGATAACGACGGCCTGCCGGACTGGCAAGAAGCCTCTGGCGTGGCACCAGACGGCACGGATACCGACGCTGACGGCATCGACGACGCCTACGACATCGACCAAACCGGCGGTGTGGATAGCGGTGCAGGCACAGGCGCGATTGGTGGCGGTGCCGGAGATGATGCCGGTGCTGCGGATGGCATTGACGATGCCGTTCAAAGCCGCCGTGACAGCGACAACGACGGTGCTATTGATGCTCTGGATGCCGACAGCGACAACGACGGTTTGAGCGATGGCACTGAGGCCAACCTCAGCGCCGCCAGCGGCAGGGACAGCGATAACGACGGTGTCGACGATGCCTTCGACAGCGCCAACAACGCCGCCTTTGTTGATTCCGGTACAGGAAGTGGCTCAGGCAATGGTACAGATGACCTCAATGGAGATGGCATTGCCGACGTCACACTGGTTGATACCGATGGCGATTCATTGGCCGACCTGCGTGACAACGACAGCGACAACGATGGCATCACCGACGACCTGGAAGGCAGCGGTGACAGCGACAACGACAGCGTTGCCGATTACCGCGACTCGCTGCTGGACGAAGACTTTGACGGCATTCCCGACATTGTTGAAGGCAGCAGCGACAGCGACGCCGATAACCAGCTCAACGCCTTCGACGTTGACGTCGACAACGACGGCATCCCGGATGCGCTGGAATCTGGCCTCGCCAGCACCGACAGCGATAACGACGGCATCATCGACGCCTTCGATGTCGACCAGACCGGTGGCCTCGACGGCAACGGTGACGGCATCGACGACGCCTTTGCGACCGCGCTGGCCAACAACAGCCTGCTGCTCGACAGCGACGACGACGGCATCATCGATCTGATCGACGCCGACAGCGACAACGACGGCATTCCGGATGCACTGGAAGCCGGTCTGAGTGGCCTCGACAGCGATAACGATGGCATTGATGACGCCTACGACGTCGATCAAACCGGTGGCGTTGACGCCAATGGCGATGGCATCGACGACCAGCGTCGCCTGCCAGACAGTGACGGTGACGGCATTGCCGATGTGCGCGACAACGATAGCGACAACGACGGTGTGCCTGATCTGCTGGAATCCGGCTTTGCCAATGCGGCGGGTGAACTGATCGACAGCGATGGCGACGGCATTGCCGATGTGATCGACGTCGACAACACCCTCGGCACTGACGCCAATGGTGATGGCATCGACGACCTCGCAGCGCTGGCCGACAGCGATGGCGACGGCGTGGCGGACTACCTCGACCTCGATTCCGATAACGACAGCATCAACGACGTTGTCGAAGCGGGTCTGGAAGACGCCGATAACGATGGCCTGGCCGACATAGCGGGCACGCTGGTGACCTCTGCACTCGACAGCGATGGCGATGGCGTGGCCGACCGGATTGACCTCGACAGCGATAACGATGGTGGCTTCGATATCCAGAATGGCCTCTATCGCAACGCCGACAGCGATGGCGACGGTCGCATCGACCTGATCTCCGATTTCGACGGTGATGGTATTGCCGACGTGGTCGACGCCGAACCGGCCAGTCGTGGCACCACACTTGATAGCGATGGGGATGGCATTGCCAATCACCTCGACAGCGATGACGACAACGACGGCATCAGCGACTTGCTGGAAGGCAATCTCGACAGCGACGGTGACGGCATTGTGGATCGACTCGACCGCGACAGCGATGGCGACGGCGTGCCAGACAGTGTTGAAGCAGGCCTGACCCTGAGCGGTAACGACAGTGACGGCGACGGCATTGACGACGCCATTGATGTTGACCTGATTGGCGGTGACGACCTCGACGGTGACGGCATCAGCGACGCCCTGAGCCTGCGTGATACCGACGGCGACGGCATCCCGGATGCACTGGATACTGACAGCGACGGTGATGGCATTGACGATTGGCAGGAAATCTTTGGCTTCGCACCAACCGGCTTCGACAGCGACGGTGACGGCATTGATGACGCCATCGACGTGGATCAGGTGGGCGGTGAAGACCTCAATGGCGACGGCATTGCCGATGCCCTGATGAACCTCAGTGACCTGGACGGCGACGGTTTGCCAGCCTATCTGGATTCGGATGCTGACGGCGATGGCTTGTCCGATGGTGTTGAGCTGGGCGACTACGACGGCGATGGCATCCCGGACAACGAGCAAAGCCCAAGTGAAATTGAAACCGCCCTCAGTGGCAGCGGTGCGGGCTACAAGGGACTAGGCTTACTGTTACTGGCCGCCGTGGTTGCGGGTGTGTACCGACGCACCCATCCAAAAGGCAAGCATCACAAGGGACATCACAAGGGACATCACAAGGGTCGTCACGGCTCGAGTCATGGCAATCAGGGCCAGAATCAGAAGGGTTCAGACAAAGGGACATCAGAATGAAGCAAACCAACGCCAGCTGCACATCAACACCGCTGTGGCGTACCAGCCTGACCGTGGTCGCCCTTGCGGCGGCCACTCTGGCCAGCCCAGCTCAGGCAGACTGCCAACGCTACGGCGACGATGACACCCTCGATAACGACGATGCCTGCTGGTACCTTGCCGCAGGCCTCAACTACAACTACCTGCACCCGGACGCCAGCAACAGCAGTTGGCGGGTGACCGACGAATACGACACCGGCGCGGAGTTCGCCATTGGCTATCGCATGAGCCGCCACTTTTATCTGGAAGGCAGCTACGCCAATCTGGGGACCGCAGGCCTCAACAGCCTCAACCCTCTGATTACTAGTACCGAACGCATCGACTACAAGGTACCGGCCTTATGGCTGCAATATCGGCTGTACGCCAGCGATGTGATGAAAAGTCTGGATGGCGAGCTGATTGGCGACGACTGGGATATCTTCCTGCGGGTAGGCATGTCGCGCATGAAAAACGACAGCTCCAGCACCATTCTTCCGTACGAAGCCCAAACCCGGAATCAATACACGCTGGGGGTCAGTCTAAATTGGAATCCCGACGACGACTGGGGGCTGCGGCTGAAGCTCGACAGCTACGACAAGGACGCGGTATCCCTGGGTATCTCGTTGATGCGTAATATCGGTATTTGACCCGCGCCGTTTAGTCGGTGCTATATAGGGACCCTCTGAATAACTCAGTGCCCGCTCTGGATGACAGGGCGACACTGAATCACGAAGCTGATTTGCAGGCCTGACGGGTCAAGTCAAAAATCAGCGACACAGAGTCAGCAATGCCCTGCCATCCCCGTAGGGCGCGGCCTGCAGCCTGCCAGAACGGTGTTGGCGAATTTGGAAAGACTCGGCCGGACAGGTCAGTCATTCCGCTGCATTCGCCGCGGGGGTGTTGTAAAGAGCCAATGACAACCTGCAGGACTCGCGCAGAGCTGTGCAGAGTTATTCAGAGGGTCCCTAGTTCCGATATTCCTTCGGCGACTTGCCCATCCACTGCTTGAACGCCCGCGAAAACGCCGCCGGGTCGGAAAAGCCCAGCTGGCTGGAAATCTCACTGATGGTCAGCTCCGGCTGGCCAAGCAAGGTGACGGCCAACTTCTGTCTTAATTCATCTTTCAACGCCTGAAACGAGGTGCGCTCAGCGGTCAACCGGCGGCGCAAGGTGCGGCTGGTGATGTGCAGGTGGTCGGCGGCGGCTTCCATGCTGGCGCTGGTCAGCGAGCCGTGTTGCTGCAAATGGGTTTCCAGAAAATTCGATACCTTGCGGGCGGTAAAGGCATGAAAGTTGGGCCGGGTTACCCACACCAGCGGGGCGTTATCCAGATGCTGCTTGAGGGTATCTTCGGTTTGCGCCAGCGGCTGGTCGAGGATAGAACGGTCAAACACCAGCGCGTTCACCGGCATGTTAAAACGGGCGTCGCAGGGGAACATCAGCCGGTATTCCTTCTCGTGGGGCGGTGCCGCATAGCTCAGTTCAACCCGTTTCAGCGGTGTGAACTGGCCAACCAGCCAACCCGGAAAGCGATGCCAGATCAGCAATAAAAACTCGGTCAGAAAATGCGCGCGGTCCAGCTCAGGCCGTGCCAGCGTCAGCTCAAATCGGGCCTCATTGCCTTCTTCCACCAAATGAAAGCGCAGGTCTTCGGTAAACAGGTCATAAAAGCGGCTGATGTGCCGGTACACCCCGCGCAGGTTGCGGTTGTTCACTGCCTGACGCGCCATCAACACAAAGGTGCCGTTCTTCGACGGTCGTTCCGTCCGCCCCAAAAATTCATCGTTGGCCAACTGACGATAGCTTTGCAGCAGGTCGGCAAATTGCAACGGGCTCATACGTTGGTCGCTGGTGTGGGTAACCACGTCCGCCGACAGGCCTGCCATACGCAGCAGCTGGTGGTCATCCAGGCCTTTGCTGCGGGCGGTTTGGGCCAGCTCACGGGCGTAATGCATCGAAATGGAGGAGCGTTCAAACGTCATGGCGATTCTATTTATTTCCACGAGAGACGACGAAACCGGACACAACTCTGCCATAAATTGGGTCGCCTGTCCGAAAATATCAAGAAATCGACTGCCGCTGTCATGGGATCAGCTATGACTTTAACGCTTAATGATGTTCTGTCTGTGGTGAACGGGAAGGGGTTGGCTGCAGGCAGCCCAAACAAGATAAGCGGAATCGGATTCGGAGGTTGCAATGAAAGACGTGGTGGTTGTGAGTGGTGTACGTACCGCAATTGGCAGTTACGGTCAGAGCCTGAAAGACACCAGTGCCTGCGATATGGCCAGTGCGACTGTGGCAGAAGCCATTAAACGCGCCGGTATCACGGGTGACGACGTCGACCACACCGTATTTGGCAACGTGATTCATTCCGAGCCGCGCGATATGTACATCTCCCGCGTGGCGGCCGTTAACGGCGGTGTACGTGAATCCGCCCCGGCGTTAACCGTTAACCGTCTGTGCGGCTCCGGCCTGCAAGCCATTGTCACTGCCGCGCAGCAAATTCAACTGGGTCAGGCCACCACTGTGGTGGCGGGCGGTGCCGAATCCATGAGCCGTGCGCCGTACCATCTGCCAACCGCGCGTTTTGGTCAGCGCATGGGCGATGGTGCCATGATCGACCCGATGGTTTCCGCACTGACCTGTCCGTTTAATCACTACCACATGGGCGTGACCGCCGAAAATGTTGCCGAGAAATTCGACGTTAGCCGCGCCGATCAGGACGCCTACGCCGCCCAGGGCCATCAGCGCGCCCAGTCGGCCATTGAAAACGGCTACTTCGAAAGCCAGATCCTGCCGATTGAGCTGAAATCCCGCAAAGGCACTGTTGAATTCAAGCAAGACGAGCACGTCCGTATGAACTGCTCGGTGGCGGATATGGAAAAATTGCGTCCGGTGTTCAAGAAAGACGGCACCGTGACGGCCGGTAACGCCTCTGGCCTTAACGATGGCGCTGCGGCCATAGTAATGATGGAGCGCGAAGAAGCCGAAAAACGCGGCGCGCCGGTACTTGGCAAGCTGGTCGACTACGCCGTGCACGGCGTTGATCCAAAGATCATGGGCATTGGCCCTGTACCTGTTATCCAGCAGATTCTGGATCGTCAGGGCCTCAGCGCCAATGACATCGACGTCTACGAAGTCAACGAAGCCTTTGCCGCTCAGGCACTGGCCGTGGCCCGCGAGCTGAAGCTGCCAGAGGAGCGCCTGAATCCGAACGGCAGCGGCATTGCGTTGGGTCACCCGGTGGGCGCGACCGGTGCCATTATTACGGTGAAAGCCCTGTACGAGCTGCAACGCATTGAAGGTCGCTACGCCATGGTCAGCCTGTGTATCGGTGGCGGTCAGGGCATTGCCGCCTTGTTCGAGCGTGTCTGATTCATAACGTCACACCTTGCGGCCCTGTCTTCTGCCAACGCTGAGCGATTCCGCCGGTAAGCGCAGCGGCGGGGCCGGAATGTACGACATTGTATGAAGTTTGCGTGAAATTTGGTCAAAAAGCCGGTTTGTCTCAATACACAACAATAACGAAAGGCGCATCATGGACATTCTTCCTTCCGCAGTGGACACCATCGTGTCCGGAAGCCACCGGGTAACGCGCCGCAGAGCAGACATTCTTGGGAGCTTTCATATGTACGCAGGTCAATCCGTCACACTCACCATGACCCCCGGCGGCATCGCCGAACTGGTACTCGATACCGCCGATGCTTCCGTCAATGTATTAAACAGCCAATTGCAGGACGAGCTGGGTCAGGCCCTGGCGGCTTTGGGCACCAGCTTCGATGTTAAAGGTTTGCTGATTCACAGTGCCAAACCGGCGTTTGTACTGGGTGCTGACATTACCGAATTTTCCGGGCTGTTTGCCCACGAGGCCACCGAGATTTCCCGTTGGGCCAGCAAGGTGCATGGCCTGCTGAATCTGATGGAAAAACTGCCGTACCCAACCATGACCGCCATCAACGGCATGGCGCTGGGCGGCGGCATGGAACTGGCGCTGTCGACCGACTACCGCGTTGCCGACAGCCGCTGCAAACTTGGTTTGCCGGAAGTCACCTTGGGCATTTGCCCGGGCTGGGGCGGTACCGTACGACTGAACCGTCTGATCGGCGCTGAAAACGGTCTTGGCTGGATGCTGTCTGGCAAGCCGGTTAACGCACAAAAAGCGCTGCAACAGGGCGCTATTGACGCCGTGTTTGAAGCCGACGTGCTGCTGGACGAAGCCCGCGCCATGCTGCAAACCGTGATTCGTGAAGAACAGGACTACCTCAGCCGTCGCTCTGCCAAACAACTGGCGTTGCCTGCTTCTGAACAAACCGAAACCGCCATGCAGGCGTTGCGAGATCAGTTTGGCAAAGGCCTGGACAGCCGTTACCCGGCGGCACCGGCCATTCTGGATACCGTCACCAACGCCATGAGCCGTGATTTCCACGAAGCACTGGCCATGGAAGCGAAAACCTTTGGTGAGTTGGCTACCGGTTCGGTGGCCAAAAACCTCATTGGTCTGTTCCTCAACGACCAGTTCCTCAAACGCGAAACCAAGCGCTGGGCCAAACAGGCGCAGCCGGTGAATAAAGCCGCGGTTCTGGGGGCAGGCATCATGGGCGGCGGCATTGCCTACCAGGCGGCGCTGAACAAGGTGCCGATGCTGATGAAAGACATCAGTAACGAAGCATTGGACCTGGGTGTGGCGACCGCCAGCAGCATCCTCGACCGCAGCATCAGCAAAGGCCGCATGACCGAAGAGGGCAAGGCGGCGGTGATGGCCAACATTCACTCGACCCTGACCTACGAAGGCTTTAACGAGTTGCCATACGTCGTTGAGGCCGTGGTGGAGCGGGCCGACATCAAGAAGTCGGTACTGGCTGAAACCGAAAGCAAACTGCCAGACCACGCGATTCTGGCCACCAATACCTCGACCATTTCCGTCAACGAACTGGCCACCGCACTGAAGCGCCCGCAGCAGTTCTGCGGCATGCACTTCTTTAACCCGGTGCACGCCATGGCGCTGGTAGAGATTATTCGTGGCGAGCAAACCAGCGACGAAACCATTGCCACCACCGTGGCCTTCGCGGCAGCGATGGGCAAAACCCCGATCGTGGTGAACAACTGCCCGGGCTTTCTGGTGAACCGGGTGCTGTTCCCATACTTCAACGGCTTTAACCGTTTGTTGATGGACGGCGTTGATTTCGAGCGCATCGACAAGGTTATGGAAGACTTCGGCTGGCCCATGGGCCCGGCCTATCTGGCCGACGTGATTGGCCTGTACACCATGGTGCACGCCGATCAGGTAATGGAAGAAGGCTTCCCGGAACGCATGGGCCACAGCGACCGTCCGATCATTGAAACCCTGCTGGATCGCGGTGGTCAGGGCCAGAAAAACGGCCTGGGTTTCTACGAATACGGCAAGGACGAACACGGCAAACGCTACAAGCGCCGTTCTGCGCTGGTGGACGAGATTCTGGCCGAGCGCGTCAGCCGTACAGAAGACGTCAGCGATGCTGAAATCATCGAGCGCATGATGATCCCGATGTGCATGGAAACCGTGCGCTGTCTGGAAGAAGGCATTGTGGCGACGGCCACCGAAGCCGACATGGGCGTGATTCTGGGGCTCGGTTTTCCGCGCTTCCGCGGTGGCGTACTGCGCTATATCGACACCCTTGGCCTCAGCACCTTTGTCGCTCAGGTCGAGGCCCATGCCGAACACGGTCCGCTGTACCAGCTGACCAGCGGCATCAAAGAACGTGCCCGTAACGGCAAAACCTTTTACTGAACACAACCCGCTTGCAACGATATGACAAGCGTTACAAGAGCTAACCGGAGTTAACAGGAGCCAGGCTATGAGTGATTACAAGCATCCTTACCGTGACACCGAATTCGTGCTGGACCAGCTGATCGGCTTTGATGCCCTGTGTGAAGCCGCCAAGCTGGAAGGCATCAACATGGAACTGGCCGCTACCGTGGTAGAAGAGGCTGGCAAATTGGGTGCGGGTGTACTGGCCCCACTGAACTGGGAAGGCGACCAGAAAGGCGCTCATATTAACGAGCAGGGCGTTCAGCAAACGCCGGGCTTCAAGGAAGCCTACGACCAGATGGTCGAAGGCGGCTGGTTGTCGCTCAATGCGCCGGAAGAATTTGGCGGCCAGGGCCTGCCGAAAGTGCTGGCCTCTGCGGTTAACGAAATCTGGCACTCCTCCAATATGGCGTTTGCCCTGTGTCCGCTGCTGAGTCAGGGCGCGACCGAAGCCCTGGCCCACCATGGCAGCGACGAACTGAAAGCCACTTACTTGCCAAAACTGGTGTCTGGCGAGTGGACCGGCACCATGAACCTGACCGAGCCAGACGCCGGTTCTGATCTGGCGGCGGTAAAAACCAAGGCCATTCCGGAAGGCGACGCCTACCGCATCAGCGGCACCAAGATTTTCATCACCTGGGGTGATCATCAGATGACCGACAACATCGTCCATCTGGTGTTGGCGCGTCTGCCGGATGCTCCTGCCGGTGTGAAAGGCATTTCGCTGTTCGTGGTACCGAAGTTCCTGCTGGACGAAAACGGTGAAACCACCGACCAGCGCAACGGTGCGGTGGCACTGTCGCTGGAGCACAAGCTGGGCATTCACGGTTCCCCAACCTGTGTGATGGAATTCGACAACGCCGTCGGTTACCTGGTGGGCGAAGCCAACAACGGCCTCAGCCACATGTTCACCATGATGAACGATGCCCGTCAGGGCGTGGGTGTGCAGGGCCTGTCGATCACCGAACGTGCCTACCAGCACGCACTGCAATACGCTAAAGACCGTATTCAGGGCACCCTGCGTGACGGCAGCCGCATTGCCATCATCGAGCACCCGGACGTACGCCGTATGCTGATGACCATGAAGTCCACTTCCGAAGCCATGCGTGCCTTGTGTCTGGTGGCTTCTGCCGAACTGGATTACGCCCGTATGGTGGGTGGCGACAACGCCGCCACGCACATGGCCCGTGCCGAACTGCTGACCCCAATCGTGAAAGGCTGGTGTACCGAACTGTCGGTCGAGATGACCTCGCTGGGTGTGCAGGTGCACGGCGGTATGGGCTTTATTGAAGAAACCGGTGCGGCCCAGCACTTCCGCGATTCCCGCATTCTGCCAATTTACGAAGGCACCAACGCCATTCAGGCCTTGGATTTGATCGGCCGTAAGACGCTGTCTAACGGTGGTGAGGTATTGACTGGCCTGCTGACCGAAATGCAAACCGCCGTTGAAACTGCCAAAGCCGCAGCAGCGATTCCAGCCGCAGCCATTGCCCAGTTTGAAGCGGCGGTAGCTACCGCGTTTGAATGCCGCGACTACATTCTGGCAGGTGCGAAGGAAAACAAGGCGCTGGCAGGCTCGGTTGCCATGAACATGCTGATGCAGTTGGGCTACACCGTTGGAGCCTGGTTGATGGTAGAGAGTGCTGGCAAAGCCAAGGCGAAACTGGACGCCGGTGAGGGCGATCCGGAATTCCTCAACGCCAAGCTGGCTACGGCACAGTTCTTCTGTGAACACCTGCTGCCTCGTCAGGCGTCGCACGCCATTACGTTGAAGGCAGGCACAGACAGCATCATGGCGATCAGCAACGACCAGTTCTGATCGTCGCCAGATGCAGCAAGTTTCCACTGGCCGGTCCTTACCCTGTGCTGGTCAGTGGGTCGGTGGGTTGGTGACAGAACCCCAAAACTCCTTCTTCTCGGGCAGGAGTGATGGAGATGATCAGGAACCTCGCAATGCCTCTGCGGCACCGGCTTTTCCCCACGACTGGCATTCAACAGTGTCTGTCGTGGGGTTTTTTATCAAATTGGCGTCGTTGCGGTTACAATGCGCGCCCTTAAATTTTTAATGGTTGTCCGAGAGCGCGGTTTTTGACCGCCAAATCGACATCAGGCAAGCCCATAAGAAGGCTCCAGAGACCTGAGCGTATCGAACCGGCAGCCCGAACAGATTCAGCAAGCTGAGAGGAAAACATGACCGAACGCGAATCCATGGCCTACGACGTAGTCATCGTAGGTGCTGGCCCTTCCGGCCTCTGTGCATCCATCCGTCTGGCCCAACTGGCGCAGGAAGCCGGTCAGGAACTGACCATCTGTCTGGTCGAAAAGGGTTCCGAAGTGGGCGCTCACATCCTCTCAGGTGCGGTGATTGAATCCCGCGCGCTGGACGAGCTGATCCCGGACTGGAAAGAAAAAGGCGCACCGCTGAACACCCCGGTGATCCGCGATGAGCTGTACCTGCTGAAAGACGAAAAAGCCGCTACCAAGCTGCCAGACTTCGCTGTGCCAAAAACCATGCACAACGCACCGGGCCACACGACTCATGGCGATGCCAACTACATCGTCAGCCTGGGTAATGTCTGCCGCTGGTTGGCGGAACAAGCCGAAGAACTGGGCGTGGAAATCTACCCGGGCTTCGCCGCCGCTGAAATCGTCTACAACGACGACGGCTCTGTTGCTGGTGTGGCCACCGGCGACATGGGCGTTGACGCCGAAGGCAATCCAAAAGACGGCATGTACACCCCGGGTATGAACCTGCTGGGCAAATACACCATCTTCGCCGAAGGCTGTCGTGGCCATCTGGGCAAACAGCTGTACAGCAAGTTTGACCTCGCCAAAGACGCCGACGCCCAGCACTACGGCATTGGCATCAAAGAACTGTGGGACATCGACCCGGCCAAACATCAGGAAGGTCTGGTACTGCACGGCGCAGGCTGGCCACTTACCGGTTCTGCCAAATCCGGCACCGGCGGTGGCTTCTTCATGTACCACACCGAAAACAACCAGGTGGTGGTGGGTCTGATTGTCGACCTCAACTACAAAAACCCATGGTTGAGCCCATACGACGAGTTCCAGACCCTTAAACACCACCCGGTACTGGCGCAGTACCTGGAAGGCGGCAAGCGCGTATCGTACGGTGCCCGTGCGATCACCAAAGGCGGCTTCAACGCGCTGCCCAAAATGCACTTCCCGGGCGGCCTGATCACCGGCTGTAACGCCGGCACCCTGAACTTCGCCAAAATCAAAGGCACCCACACAGCCATGAAAACCGGCATGTTGGCTGCTGAAGAAATCTTCAAGGCACTGGGCGAAGAAGCCAAGAGCCTGGAAGAAGGTGCAGAAACTACTGGTGGAAAGGACCTGACGTCCTACGCCGACACCTTCAAAAACTCCTGGGTATACGAAGAACTGTACACCACCCGTAACTTTGGTCCGGCGATCCATAAATACGGCACCTTTATTGGTGGCGCATTCAACTTCCTCGACCAGAACATCTTCGGTGGCAAACTGCCAGTGACCCTGCGCGACAACCACGAAGACTACGCCCAGATGCAAACCGTCGATCAGGCCACCAAAATCGACTACCCGAAACCGGACGGCGTACTCAGCTTCGCCAAACTGGACTCCGTGTTCCTGTCGAACACCTACCACGAAGAAGACCAGCCGTGTCACCTGACGCTGAAAGACAACAGCATCCCGTTGGCAGTAAACCTGCCGAAATACGCAGAACCCGCCCAACGCTTCTGTCCGGCCGGCGTATACGAAGTGGTAGACGGCGAAGACGGCCAACCGAAGTTCCAGATCAATGGCCAGAACTGCGTCCACTGCAAAACCTGTGATATCAAAGACCCATCCCAGAACATCACCTGGGTAGTACCGGAAGGTGCCGGTGGTCCGAATTATCCGAATATGTAAGCGCGTTCAGCTTGCTACACAACAAAGCCCGCAGCCGCGGGCTTTGTTGTATATGGAATTTGTAGGAGGGAATTCATTCCCGAAAAACGATCATCACTGCAGACGGAGCTCGCCTCACGTATTTATCTGAATTACAGATTTCTGCCGATTCCTGTAGATACCATCTCTCCTAACCGTCCTCAAGAGGCTAAATGGCCACCTGAGGACGGTATTCGCTTTGATGTTTCACAACACCAAAACAAATCTG
>NZ_AUGV01000009.1 GCF_000422845.1 Oceanobacter kriegii DSM 6294 | reverse complement strand
TAGTAGGCACTACGAGATACGTTCAACCAACGACAAAGCCAGGCAGTGCCAAAACGTTCTCGATGATCTCTTATGAATCGGTATCGCTCTTCTCTTGTTCCGCGAGAAATCGTTGCCACTTTTTTACCAGATCGAGCTCCTTTTTCAGGCGCTCATTCTCTCGTTTCAGCTTGCGAAGCTCACTGGATTCCTCGGGTTTCGATGCTGTTTTCTTTGCTTTGCTCACGTTCGTCTTCACTACGTTTGATGGTTTCCGAGAGGGCTTTAGCTGACCTTCCCGATATTCTTTTCGCCATCGTGACAGCATGAACGGGTGAATGTCCAAACGCTCTGCAACTTGCTGCACTTGAACATCATCTTCAAGACTCATCTCAACCGCCGAGCGTTTGAATTCAAGTGAGTATTGTTTTGTCTTTTTCTGGTTCTTGTAAGCTGGCATAGAGCACCTTTTCGTAGTTAAAAAGGTGTCCGGTAAAACGGGGGAAGATCAATGTCCGACTTAATAGCCGTTGTTAGAACTCTTAGTTGAATTCAGACTCTATCAATGCTTGCTTTTTAGATTTTTCTATAAACCCTAATACAGCTTTCTCTGTCAGTGCGTCACGTAACTTCATTGCTTCTTTGTACCCCAAATAAATAGTTTCCGGGTTGTGACTAGAATATTCGTTATATTTATTTTTGAACTTTGGAAAAGAAACGACCAACTGATGAATTTCGTCGGATTGGGAAAAGAAAATTACCGACAAGCTTACTCCATAACCAAAATTCCAATCACCATTCCCGACCTTCCAGAATGTCTGATAAGTATTAACTTTACTAATCTCTTTTTCTAGCATTACCTTTTTTGATGATGCCTTTAGATTCCACTCTTTATACTTATCGATAGCTTCTATTAGGCTGTTCGCCTGATCTCTTGTGATAGTAAAACCAGTTAAATAGAGATTCTCCTTTATATAGAAATCAAATATTTTCCTTTCTAAATCATAATCGATACGGGTTGCCATATCATATTGCTTCTTCCAAACATCATTGAAATATTTTGGCGTAATTTCGCTTGTGTATTGAATTGCTTCTCCAAATGACGCACCGGAAACAACTAGCCCTATAACCAACAACATGTATCTCATTTTCTATTACCCCCTTTCAAAATTATAACGCCTTGCTAAACGGCAGCCGAAGCGCAGCGCGGGCTGTCCGGTGAAGGCCGCGTCTTTTGCGGCCGGAACGTATTTGAGAAATTTGTTATGAACCAACGCCAAGAAAACTTAAAATGACACCTGCAATTGCACTTCCTGGAACAGAGACAGATAAATCATAGAGCCACTGCAATGCATTTTGATTTTTTGCTTTGTTATTGGTTTTTAGAGATTCAATGGTAGAAGTGAAACCTTCTTGTTGCTCTAGCGTTAATTCATGAAAATGCTTCGAAGCTTCGGATACAAATGAAGCCAAAGAATCCGAGTTAACACTCACATTAAGATTTACAATATCGCCACGAACGTTATGACCTTCATTATCTGATATTTCAAGTTCCACATTGTGTGGTACATCGACCCTTATTAGATCACCACCAATATTTGTGCCTTTGTTCCCTTTAATAATTATTGCCATATAAATCTCCTTGATTCATAACAGTTTATTAATACGCATACGCGATTCCTAAGTCAGGCGGTTTTGAACAACCGTCCATAACCTACTGGTTTTCAGAGCCACTCACCTAGTACTGGTAATTCAATCACCGAGTTAATGCGCACTAACTCAACTCTTCTGTTCGCAAGGTCTCTTAAATCAGCCACTTACGCTACCAGCTGGATAAAAAACGAGCAAACCATTTCAGCCAATTGCGCATGAATACTTGATGCGGGCACGGGGTAAGAAGGTACAGGTACGCTGCTGGAAGGCTAACTTTTACGGGCGGGCCGTCGGAGCGCCGCTCTACCGCGCTCCCATCACTTTCTCTGGTAAAAAAAGAGGATCAAACGTTTCTGCGGAAGGCTCTTGAGAGCCTGCCTCAATCATCATCCTGCATAGGGATGCTGTAGATCCCGGCGTCCAGTCCTATCAGGCGTTTGTTCACCTCGGCTTGCTCGACCTCACTCAAGGCGTCTACAGCTGCATCCTGCTGAAACAGGTGCTTGCCGGTATCGGCGTTGAATCGGATTCGGCCAATGATGCGGCCGTCGTCGCTGATGCAGTCGAGTTCTTGCTGGATGGGGAAAAACAGCACGGTGTGGTCCTTGGTTAGTTATTGTTGGGTCGTGATGATGGTCCGGATTTTCTCACGTTCAAGCGCAGCCGTCCTCTTTGAAAAGCCACCCTGCAAGTATTAAAAAAGCCGCTCACCTTGCGGTTGAGCGGCTTTTTATCAACTACCAGCTGTCAGTTACCAGTCGTCAGTTACCGGCAATCTGTCGCCAGTCACCTGCCGCCAGAAACCGATAACGAGCTTGCGCAGCGGCGAAAACCGCTGCGCTGGTGATTACTGAGCCAGACGCTTGTACTTCACACGCTTAGGCGCAGCATCGGCACCCAGACGTTTCTTACGGTCGGCTTCGTACTCGGTGTAGTTGCCTTCGAAGAAGTTGACCTTGGAGTCGCCTTCGTAAGCCAGGATGTGAGTGGCAATACGGTCCAGGAACCAACGGTCGTGGGATACCACCATCACGGTGCCCGGGAAGGCGTCGACGGCTTCTTCCAATGCACGCAGGGTTTCTACGTCGAGGTCGTTGGACGGTTCATCCAGCAGCAGTACATTGGCGCCCTGCTTCAGGGTGTAGGCCAGTTGCAGACGGCCGCGTTCACCACCAGACAGCTCACCCACGCGCTTCTGCTGGTCACCGCCCTTGAAGTTAAAGCGACCAATGTAGGAGCGGCTTGGGTATTCCTTGCCGTTGATGTTGAGCATGTCCTGACCGTCGGAAATGGATTCCCATACGGTTTTGCTGTCGTCCAGTTCGTCGCGCAGCTGTTCTACGAAAGCCAACTTGACGGTTTCACCCGTCACCACTTCACCGGAATCCGGCTGTTCAGTGCCAGCAATCATGCGGAACAGGGTCGACTTACCGGCACCGTTACCACCGATGATGCCAACAATGGCACCGGCCGGTACGGTGAAGCTCAGGTCGTCGATCAACACGCGGTCGCCGAAGGACTTGGTGACGTTGTGGAATTCAATCACTTTGTCGCCCAGGCGTGGACCAGGCGGGATGTAGATTTCGTTGGTTTCGTTACGGGTCTGGAATTCGCGGGAATTCATTTCCTCGAAGCGAGCCAGACGGGCCTTGGACTTGGACTGACGGCCCTTGGCACCTTTGCGAACCCATTCCAGTTCGTGCTTGATGGCCTTGGCGTGGGCATCTTCGGCTTTCTTTTCTTGCTCCAGACGCTTCTCTTTGGCTTCCAGCCAGGTGGTGTAGTTACCCTGGTAAGGAATGCCGTGGCCACGATCCAGTTCCAGAATCCACTCGGCACAGTTATCCAGGAAGTAACGGTCGTGGGTAATGGCCACTACGGTGCCCGGATATTCTTCGAGGAATTTCTCCAGCCAGCCTACGGAATCGGCATCCAGGTGGTTGGTTGGTTCGTCCAGCAACAGCATGTCTGGCTTGGACATCAGCAGGCGGCACAGGGCCACACGGCGACGCTCACCACCGGACAGTTTGGTTACGTCGGCGTCCCATGGCGGCAGACGCAGGGCGTCGGCGGCGATTTCCATCTGACGGTCGAGGTCGTGACCACCAGCGGCTTCAATGATGGCTTCCAGACGGCCTTGCTTCTTGGCCAGTTCGTCGAAGTCAGCATCCGGTTCGGCGTAGGCAGCGTATACCAGATCCAGTTCGGCCTTGGCGTTCACCAGCTCGCTCAAACCGTCTTCAACGTTACCTTTAACGTCTTTGGCCGGGTCCAGTTCCGGCTCCTGCGGCAGGTAGCCAATGTTCAGCTCTGGCTGTGGGCGGGCTTCACCAATGAAGTCCTGGTCGACACCGGCCATGATCTTCAACAGAGTGGATTTACCGGAACCGTTCAGACCCAGTACACCAATCTTGGCGCCAGGAAAGAAAGAAAGTGAAATATCGCGCAGAATCTGACGCTTGGGCGGAACAATCTTGCCCAGACGATTCATCGTGAAGACATACTGTGCCATGGTGAACCTCATAACTTGATAAACCGCGCCAAACTACTCAAAAGCACGGTCATTGGCAAACAAAGGGTGGCCTGTCTCGCAATTCCTCTGCACACCGCTATCTTCTGAAGGGCCATGTGAAGACCAACAGCCAACGTTACAGCAAGAGAAACCGGGATAGTCAGGTTTGATCTGATCGACAAATGATCAAACAGTTGCCATTCTGATTGGCTTCCGGCTCTTTCTAAGTAGAATCAGCAGGCTCAGGACAGGGAAAGTTTTATGTCGAGTGAATCACACACCGGAGATGGCCAATATCAATGGCCAAGCCAAAAGCGCCTGCTCACCATCTCCTGGTTGATTATGGCGGTGCTGTCGCTGATCAACCTGTACAGCATTTATGTCGACGAACAACGCTATCTGTTAACCCAGGCGGAAAACAGCACCCGCGACCACGCTCGTCAGGTCACCGCGATCTTACAGGCCTATTCCGCCGTTCAATGCGACGACACCCCACAAACCGGCCTGTTGCCAGACGACCCCACCCCTGCCGCACTATTGATTGA
Source organism: Oceanobacter kriegii DSM 6294 (assembly GCF_000422845.1). Taxonomy (GTDB): domain Bacteria; phylum Pseudomonadota; class Gammaproteobacteria; order Pseudomonadales; family Oceanobacteraceae; genus Oceanobacter; species Oceanobacter kriegii. Next base: position 221,442 of record NZ_AUGV01000009.1, on the reverse strand, counting down.
GACCGCTGCCAACGCCGTTTTCCTGGATCGTTACGGAGCGATTTACCATCACCGTGGCGACTTCATGCCCGATATCCTCAGCTTCGAGCAAGTGCAGCGCGAACTCGGGCTGATTGCTCCCGGCATGAGCAGCCCGGTGATTGTTGGTGACGCCACTTATATGGTCAGCCACTGCGTCAGTGGCGAAAGCAACTGGGCCATCAGCCAGGTACCCAACAGCATCCTGCAAGACGCCCTGCTGGAAACCGCCCAGCCAGCCATGGTGTTCGCACTGGAAGACAGCATGGGGCAGCGCTTGCTGCCGAAAATTCGCGGCCACGCCGAGCTGGCACGTCTGTCAATTCCCAACAGCAGCTGGCAGCTGCTGGCTTGTGAAGTGGAAGGCTACATCGCCGGGCAAATTGCCGAACGCCTGATGAGCCCACTGATTCTGATTTTGGTGATGAGTCTGGTGGTACTGACGTCCATCCGGCTGCAAAAACAAACCGAGCAAACTGCCAGACAGGCAGAAATTGCCAGACTTCATGCCGAAGCCCGTGCCGACCTGGTGTTGCAGTCGATTGAAGACGCGTTGGTATCGACCGACTCAAAAGGCAACATCACCTATTACAACCCGCGCGCGGCCACCTTGTTTGGCATGGACTCGGCGACACCATCAACCATGCCTTCAACTGCACCTTCAGCTGGCCACTCCTCCACAAGCCCATCTCCAGTAACCGATCCGGGCTCGACCGCTGCTGCGGCCTATTTAAATGGCAGTGACGGCCGCTGGCTTAACCAGCCACTGGAGCAGGTTTGGCCGCACCCTCGTGCACTGTGGACCCACGGTTTGAGCATTCGAGAGCTGGAAGCCTTGCAGGATCAGGGTCGCACCCTGTCTGTGGTGGTCGGCGAAGAAGCCCGCGTGCTGGAGCAGAACTACCACCCGCTGTACCGCGACAACCAGATCGACGGCATCGTCTGGATTCTGCGTGATATCAGCACCTCGGTGCGAACCCGTCAGGAACTGGAGCGCAGTCGCCAGCGCTATATGTCGTTGTTTGAAGAAGCCGGTGTGGCGCACTGGGTGCTCGACCTCTCTGGCTTTAGCAACAGCCTCGACTCCATCGCCCTTGCCAACGCCAACAATGCCGCCGTTGAACTGGCTGGCGCTGGCAGCAAACCGCAAATGCAATTGCAGTTTGCCGAGCTGTTCCAGTTGGGTTGCGACAAGCTGATCGAATGCCTGCAACAAATGCAGCAGTCGCCCCATCGCATTGTCGAAGCCGAGCTGCAATTAAAGCGGCTGGATGGCCCGGTACGGGTGTTGTCGGCGCACTTCAGCAGCGGCATCGACCAGCAGGTGATGGTCAGCCTGATCGACATTACCGAGAAAAAACGCGCCAACGAATTAACCCGCGAACAGGAAGCCTTCTGGGGCGCGGTGATGGCCGCCATGCCCGACACGGTACGGGTCGCCAATCTGGATGACGAACTGCTGCCAAGCATCGTCTACAGCAACCGCAGTGCCGCCGAGACTCTGGGTTACCTGCCCGACAGCAGCGTGGACGCCTACGACTGGCCACAGTATTGCGCCACACCGGAATGCAAACAGGGCATGCAGGAAACCCTGCGCCAGCTGCGTAATTGCGGCAGCAACGAGCCGCTGCTGTTTCGGGGCAAATTCCTCGACGCCAACGGCACTCACCGGGTTATTCAGCTGGAATACACCCCTTTCCGGCGAGACATTGAAGGCCAGGTCGACCGCTATATCTGTACCTCACGGGACATCACCGAAGAGGTCACCAAACAGCAACAGATTGTCGACAGCGAAGCGCGCTACCGTCTGGTGGCTGAAAACATGACCGACATTGTCTGGTCCACCGACACCCATCTGAACTTCACCTTCGTCAGTGCCTCCATCGAACGGCTGCTGGGGTACACCTCGGCCGACCTGTTTGAACTGGGCATCGGTACCATTTTCGACAAGCGCGATATTCGCCGGCTGTTCAAGGAATTCCGGTCGCGCTTGCGGGTTGTTCTGAAAGCCGGTGAAGAAGAACACCACAAGGTGCTGATTCAACGGGACATCACCGCCCGCGCTCGCAATGGCGAACGCTACATTCTGGAGTTACAGGCCACCCTGCTGTGGAATTCCAACGGTGTGATGGAAGGCATTCTCGGGGTTTGCCGGGACGTGACCGAAGCCCGCCAGAACCAGCGCGAGCTGATGCTGGCGTCCGACGTATTTGAAAACTCCAACGAAGCCATTCTGGTCACCGACGACAAATTCCGCATCGTCAAAACCAATCGGGCGTTCTCGCTGATTACCGGCTTTGACAGCAGCGAGGTGCTGGGCAAAACACCGGAAACCCTGCTTGGCCCAGAGCACAACAACCACGACTTCCTGTCGGAAATGATGGAAAGCCTGCTGCACGACAGCTACTGGCAAGGGGAGCTGAAATTCCTCTGTCAGAACGGCGCGGTACGTACCTCCTGGACCGGGGTCAGCATCATTCGTGACGGTGAAAACAACATCCAGAGCCTGACCATCATTATGTCGGACATCACCGACCGTAAGGTGATTGAAGAACGCATCCACAAACTGGCGTACTTCGACCCACTGACCGGGCTGGCCAACCGCACCCAGATGCACGAACGCCTGGATCTGATGATGCATCGCGGCGACGGCAAAAACCGTACGGCATTGCTGTTCATCGACCTAGACCGCTTCAAGCCCATCAACGACTCGTTCGGCCACCCGGCCGGGGACAAGATTCTGGTGCAAGTGGCCGGGCGTCTGCGTAATTGCGTCAAGTCGACCGACATTGTGTCGCGGATGGGCGGCGACGAATTCACCATTTGCCTCAACTTCAGCGCCGGTGACGACGACATCGCCACCCTCTGCCAGCAAGTGGCCGAACGCATTCTGAAAGAAGTGAACAAGCCCTACTACATCGACAAGCACCAGCTGTTCCTCAGTGCTTCGGTCGGCATCGCCATCTACCCGAACGACGCCCTGACGGTGATCGAGCTGTTGAAAAACGCCGACATGGCGATGTACCACGCCAAGGAATCCGGCCGTAACAACCTGCAATTCTTCAATGCCGACATGAACCGTCGGGCGGTCGAACGCATGCAGCTGGAAAACGACCTGCATCAGGTGATTCAGCGCAACGAGCTGTACATGATGTTCCAGCCGCAGTTCGACTCCCGCTCTTTGCGCCCGGTGGGGGTGGAAACCCTGCTGCGCTGGCATCATCCGGATCGCGGTGACATTCCACCGCAACTGTTTGTCGACATTCTGGAAGACACCGGCCTGATCGTGCCGATTGGCCGCTGGGTGATCGAACAGTCCTGCTTGCAGCTGGCGCAGTGGCTGGAACAGGGCATCGACCTCGACCTGATCGCCGTCAACGTCTCAGCCCGGCAGTTCAAGCACCCGGATTTCGTCTCCGAAGTGAAAAACGCCATTCTGCGCTCGGGCATTCATCCCCATCAGCTGGAACTGGAGCTGACCGAATCCATCCTGATTGACGACATCGACTACACCCTGACCTTGCTGCATGAGCTGCGTGAGCTGGGCGTGCGTATTGCCATCGACGATTTTGGCACCGGCTACTCCTCGCTCAACTACCTCAAGCAGTTCCCGGTCGACATGCTCAAGATTGACAAGAGCTTCATTCAGAACCTGCCGTCCAACCGCAACGACGCCCAGATCACCCGCACCATCATCGCCATGGCGCACAACCTGGGCTTGGCGGTGATTGCCGAAGGGGTCGAAAACAACGACCAGCTCGATTTTCTGGTGCGCTCACGCTGCGAGAAAATCCAGGGCTTCCTGCTGTCGCGGCCAGTGCACGCAGAACAGCTGGTCGACTATCTGAAAACCGGTGCACCGGAAGACATCACGCTGGCAGACGCCGAGGCAGAAGTGAATTCAACTCACCCCGCACATGAAGAATGATCACGTGCCAGTGGCGGGCATTTTGCGGTAGAATGCCCGCCCTTTTTCTTTAATCTGGCGCAAATCGGCATTTCCTTGCCGTTTTCATGCCCCCATTAACTCTATTGAGGATGCCCGGATGTTTAGCCGCGATATGAACATTGCCGACTTCGATCCTGAACTGTGGACTGCCATGCAGGCAGAAGATGCCCGTCAGGAACACCACATCGAACTGATTGCTTCCGAGAACTACACCAGCCCACGCGTGATGGAAGCACAGGGCTCCCAGCTGACCAACAAGTACGCCGAAGGCTACCCGGGCAAGCGTTACTACGGTGGTTGTGAACACGTTGACGTGATCGAACAACTGGCCATCGACCGCGCCAAGGAACTGTTTGGCGCCGGTTACGCCAACGTTCAGCCTCACTCCGGTTCCCAGGCTAACGCTGCTGTATTCATGGCGCTGGTCAAGCCAGGCGATACCGTACTGGGCATGAGCCTGGCACACGGTGGTCACCTGACTCACGGTGCTTCCGTATCCTTCTCTGGCCGTATCTACAACGCCGTTCAGTACGGTCTGAACGCCGAAACCGGCGAGATCGACTACGAAGAAGTTGAGCGTCTGGCCAAAGAACACAAGCCAAAAATGATCATCGCAGGCTTCTCTGCTTACTCTCGCGTGGTTGACTGGGCTCGTTTCCGCACCATCGCTGACGAAGTAGGCGCTTACCTGTTCGTTGACATGGCCCACATCGCGGGTCTGGTTGCAGCAGGCGTTTACCCGTCTCCAGTTGGCATCGCTGACGTTGTCACCACCACCACTCACAAAACCCTGCGTGGTCCACGTGGTGGTCTGATCCTGGCCAAGGAAGACGAAGAGCTGAACAAGAAGCTGAACTTCGCTGTATTCCCTGAATCCCAGGGCGGCCCATTGATGCACGTGATCGCCGCCAAGGCCGTGTGCTTCAAGGAAGCGCTGAGCGAAGAATACAAAGCCTACCAGGCCCAGGTGGTTAAAAACGCCCAGGCCATGGCCGAAACCTTCATCAGCCGTGGTATCAACATCGTTTCCGGTGGTACTGACGACCACCTGTTCCTGGTTGACCTGATTGGTAAGGAATACTCCGGTAAAGACGCTGACGCCGCCCTGGGCCGCGCCAACATCACCGTGAACAAGAACTCCGTACCAAACGACCCACGCTCCCCGTTCGTGACCTCCGGTATCCGTATCGGTAGCCCGGCTGTGACTTCCCGTGGTTTCAAGGAAGAACAGTGCGCGCAACTGGCTGGCTGGATCTGTGACGTGTTCGAAGGTCTGGAAAACGGCAACTCCGACGCCGTTGAAGCCGACGTTAAAGCCAAGGTTGTTGCCCTGTGTGAAGAATTCCCGGTTTACCGTTAATTCAACACACGCAGCGTGTAATGCGCTGTAGCAAGACCAGCAAACGCCCCGTAAGCGCCGCTTACGGGGCGTTTGTGTATCTGGAGTCTGGAGTCTGGAGTCTGGCCAGTTATTGTGGGAGAGAGCTTGCTCTCGATAAACACACCCAATCGGCAGCAAGCTACCTCCCACAGCCTTCCTGTAGGTCGGATAAGCTTGCGCCATCCGACAAGGGGACAGCGCAAACACGTCAGATGGCAGCCGCTTCGCGTCTTTATCTGACCTACAAACTCCCACCCGACTCCCGACCTTCAAACAAGGTATTTTGCGCCACACTGGACATTTTACGACACCCAATTTTAGTGCCAGTTTTCATCAACAGATCCTGACAAAGTCTGTGATATCAAGGCCAAACCAGATAACTATCAACAACTTGCAGACACCGCTGTCACACGCTCGCAACAATTGAGTAACACCTTTCCATCAGGGGGCGTTTTTTTGGTTGCCCCTTCAAGCATTTTTCATAGAATTGCGAGCAATTTCCTTTCTGTCAGTCACCCACAAAGGAGGCGTCATGGACACTGTTTTTGGCCCAGCCCAAACCCAATGGACACCGATCAATGAAACTGGCCTGCAACAACGCATCAAAGCCGCGGTTGCTCGTATCCCGGAGCGCCAGAAAGCCCTGTGGGAATTGATTCGATTGCCGTCACCGGAAATCTGGGAGCAGCATCCCTGGGCCGATGAAGGCTGTGGTTTCTGGGTTGTCGCCACCTACGGCCGCTGCTGTGTGTATTTCAATGATGTCACCCACGGTTTCGCCGTCAGCCGCTTCAAACGTTGGGGCAATATCGACCACTTTGAAACCAAACCCGACGAACTGGACGACATTCTCTCCGAGCTGGTACAGAACGACGCTGAAATCGTTGCCTGAACCCGGTCGCAGGAGTAGAATTGCGCGCTTTGGCCAAAGCGCCTCCATTCGCTCTTTAGATCACCGTTCAGCTTATGCACTGTCCATTCTGCTCACATTCAGAAACCAAGGTGGTCGATTCCCGCTTGATGGCCGACGGAACTCAAATCCGTCGCCGTCGCGAGTGCTGTGACTGTAACCAGCGCTTCACCACCTTTGAAACCATCGAGCTCAATCTGCCGCTTGTCGTCAAGCAAAGCGGCGAACGCGAAACCTTCCTCGAAAACAAACTCCGCAGCGGCGTATTGCGTGCCCTCGAAAAGCGTCCGATTGCTGCCGACGCGACCGATGCCATGATCAACCGGGTACTGCAAACCCTGCGCAATCTGCACGAAAAAGAAGTCAGCAGCCGTCATATTGGCGAGCTGGTGATGGCCGAGCTGCGTCAACTCGACGAGGTAGCGTTTGTGCGCTTTGCCTCGGTATACCGCAGCTTTCAGGACATTGAAGAATTCCGCGCCGAAATCGAACAGCTGTCGCAGCAGGTTCCGGCCAACCAGCCAATCGGCGAATTCACCACCGACATCAAACCGGCGGTTTCCGGAGAGCCACTGCCATGAGCACGCTGTCTGGCAAAACCCCGGATCAGGTATGGATGGCCCGTGCGCTCAAGCTGGCCGCCAAAGGCCTCTACTCCACCAGCCCCAACCCTCGGGTTGGCTGTGTGATTGTTGGCCGTGATGCAGACGGCAACGAAGTCGTCGTAGGCGAAGGCTGGCATCAAAAAGCCGGTGAACCCCACGCCGAGGTCAACGCCCTGCGTGCGGCTGGTGAACGTGCCCGTGGTGCCACCGCCTACGTCACGCTGGAACCTTGCAGCCACTATGGCCGCACACCACCTTGCGCCAAAGGCCTGATTGAAGCGGGTGTGGCCCGTGTTGTTGCCGCCTGCGCCGACCCCAACCCTCAGGTTGCCGGTCGTGGTTATGGCATGTTGCGCGATGCCGGTGTCGACGTCACAGAAGCCTGTCTGGCGGCAGAAGCCGAACAGCTCAATGTTGGCTTTATGAAGCGCATGCGCACTGGTTTACCGTACGTGCGCATCAAGCTGGCCCAAAGCCTTGATGGCCGCACCGCCATGCAAAGCGGTGAAAGCCAGTGGATCACCGGGCCACAAGCCCGTAGCGACGTGCAACGACTGCGAGCCCGCAGCTGTGCGGTAATTACCGGCGCTGACTCGGTCTTGATCGACAACCCGTCGATGACCGTCCGACCCGCCGAGACCGGCATTGAACAAGCCGAGCAGCTGTGGCGTCAGCCCCTGCGCGTGCTGGTCGACAGCCGTCAACGAGTGACGCCGGAGGCCAAACTGTTCAGCCTCGCAGGGGATATTCTGATTGCCTGCCACAACGAACCGGGTGCCGACTTCAGTGCCTGTGAAGCCCGGGTCAGTCACTGGCAAGCCGCTGCCAGCAACGACAAGGTCGACCTCGAAGCCCTGCTGCGTTATTTGGCCGAGCAAGGCTGCAACGAAGTGCTGGTCGAAAGTGGCGCTCAACTGGCGGGCGCCTTTGTCGCCGCCGGTCTGGTCGACGAACTGGTGGTGTACACCGCTCCAACGCTGTTGGGCAGCAACGCCCGACCGCTATTGAATTTGCCGTTCGACCGCATGCAACAGCAACTGCGCTGGCAGTGGCAGGATGTCCGTATGGTTGGCAACGACCTGCGTCTGACCCTGACCCCGGCGGCTACCGAACAAGAGGAACACTGATGTTTACCGGTATTATTGAAGCCGTAGGCACCATCAGCCAGGCCCAGCAGGTTTCTGGCGATATCCGTCTGGTGATCAACACCGGCGCGCTCGATCTGGCCGACGTGCAGCTGGGTGACAGCATCGCCACCAATGGCGTCTGCCTGACTGTGGTGGAGCTGACCGGCTCAGGCTTTGCCGCCGACGTCTCCCGCGAGTCACTGGCCCATACCCGCATTGGCGAGTGGGCTGCTGGCACCAAGGTGAATCTGGAAAAGGCATTGCTGCCGACCACCCGTTTGGGCGGTCATTTGGTCAGCGGCCATGTTGATGGCGTGGGCATTGTGCGCAGCCGTGAAGCGGACGCCCGTTCGATCCGCTTCAGCATCGAAGCACCGGCGCAACTGCGCAAGTACATTGCCGCCAAGGGGTCCATTACCGTGGATGGCGTCAGCCTCACCGCCAATGACCTGACCGCCAATGGCTTCACCCTCAACATTGTTCCGCATACGGCCGCTGAGACAACCCTGATTTCCATTCAGGCGGGTGATCAGGTACACCTCGAAGTTGATATGATTGCCCGCTATCTGGAGCAGCTGCTGAAACCGGAAACGGTCACACCGCAATCCCGCCTGACCGAGGGATTTCTGGCAGAACACGGCTTTATGAAACGCGGCTACTGAACCGCCTTTCCTAGCTACATTTCCGGGCTGCTTTCGGACGCGTAGATCCGGGCACAGAAAAAGTCGGCGTCAGACCGACAGCGTAATGCAAATGGCTGTAACATCAGCCAGACTTGAACGTTGGAACCAGCAAACAGGCTAGAGCATGGCACTGAACAGCATTGAAGACATTATTGCCGACATTCGCGACGGCAAAATGGTCATCCTGATGGATGACGAAGACCGCGAAAACGAAGGCGATATCATTGTCGCTGCCGAAAAAGTAACGCCGGAAATCATCAACTTCATGGCCACCGAAGCCCGTGGTCTGCTGTGTTTGACCCTTACCGGCGAACGCTGTGATTTCCTTGGTTTGCCTTCCATGGTAGCCAGCAACGGCGCCAGCTTCTCGACCCCGTTCACCGTGTCGATTGAAGCCGCCGAAGGCGTCACCACCGGTATTTCGGCCGCCGACCGCGCCAAGACCATTCTGGCCGCAGTCAACCCGATGGGTAAGCCGGAAGACATCGTTCAGCCGGGTCATATTTTCCCGCTGCGTGCGCGTCCGGGCGGTGTACTGAGCCGTGCCGGTCACACTGAAGCAGGTTGTGACCTGTCACGTCTGGCTGGCCTGATTCCGGCCGCAGCCATTATTGAAGTCATGAACCCGGACGGCACCATGGCCCGTCGTCCGGAACTGGAAGTGTTTGCCGAAAAACACAACATCAAGATCGGCACCATCGCCGACCTGATCCACTACCGCATCAACAACGAAAAAACCGTTGAGCTGGTCAGTGCAGACGATGTTGAAACCGAATTCGGCACTTTCAAACTGCACACCTTCCGCGACACCATCGAAGGCAACACCCACCTGGCACTGACCATGGGTGAAATCAACGCCGACGACCCAACCGTGGTGCGTGTGCAAACCAACAACTACCTGCGCGACGTGCTGGGCATGCGTCCGCAACAGGGTTCAAGCTGGTCTTCCCAGGCTTCCCTGAAGCGCATTGCCGATGAAGGCAAGGGTGTACTGGTGGTGTTGTCTGCGGGCCAAAGCGAAACCATCGACGCCAGCCTGGACGATTTTTTCGGCCGCGCCCGTCCGGTACGCAGCCCCAACAAGGACAGCTCCGGCGCCTTCCTGACCATTGGTACCGGTTCGCAGATTCTGTGCGAACTGGGGGTTCAGAAAATGCGCCTGCTCAGCTCTGAAATGAAGTACAGCGGCATCTCCGGTTTCGGTCTGGAAATTACCGAATACCTGCCGTTTGATGCCGACTAACGAACGTTATACGAATTATTGGAAGCTCACATGAAAGACATTCAAGTCATCGAAGGAAACCTGACTCCAAACAGCGGCAAATACGCCATTGTTGTGGGTCGCTGGAACGCATTTGTTGTTGAAAGCCTGCTGGAAGGTGCGGTCGACAGCCTGCTGCGCCATGGCGTTGAAAAAGACAACATCACCATCATCCGTGCACCGGGTGCCTTCGAAATTCCACTGGTAGTACAGCGCGTTGCTGCCACTGAGAAGCACGATGCCATCATCGCCCTGGGCGCGGTCATCCGTGGTGGTACGCCTCACTTTGAATACGTTGCTGGCGAATGCACCAAGGGTCTGGCCTCCGTTTCACTGGAATACGGCATCCCGGTTTCCTTCGGCGTACTGACCGTAGACAGCATCGAACAAGCGATCGAACGTTCCGGCACCAAAGCCGGTAACAAGGGTGAAGAAGCAGCGATGTCTGCCTTCGAAATGGTTTCCCTGCTGAACGCTCTGGAGGACTGATTCGAATGTCCCGTGCTTCCGGCAACCACAAACCAAGCCCTGCTGCGCGTCGCAAGGCGCGTCGCTTCGCGGTACAGGCACTGTATCAATGGCAACTGTCTGGCGCCAACCTGGGCCAGATCGAAGCTGAGTTCCGTGCCGACAACGACATGAGCAAAGTCGACCTGGAATACTTCCACGACATTCTTCATGGCGTGCCAAAGGATTGCGCAACACTGGACGAGAAAATCACTCCACTGCTGGATCGTCGTCTCGATGAGATGACTCCGGTTGAAATGGCCATCCTGCGTCTGGGTGCATTTGAAATGCTGCACCGCATCGACGTGCCATACAAAGTGGTGATTAACGAATCGGTAGAACTGGCCAAAACCTTCGGCGCCACCGACGGACACAAGTTCGTTAACGGCGTACTGGACAAACTGGCCCAGCGTACCCGCAGTGTCGAAATTCGCGGTGGCAACAAGCCTGCCTCTTCCGGCAAGCCATCCCGCCCAAGCGAACGCTGATCATCAGCACTGCGTCGATGAGTTCCGAATTTGAACTGATCAAACGCTGCTTCAGCGAAGGGTATCCTCACAGCGAGGATACCCTTTTTGCGATTGGTGACGACGCCAGCCTGGTGCGTCCACCGGCCAACGCCATTCTGGTGCAAAGCCTCGACACCCAAGTCGCCGACGTCCACTTCCCGGCCAACGCCCCCGCCAACCTGATTGCCCAACGTGCCTTGCGTTGCGCTGTCAGCGATCTGGCTGCCATGGGCGCGCGCCCACAAGCTTTCCTGCTGGGCCTGACCCTGCCCCACAATAAACCCGACTGGCTCGATGATTTTGCCAACGGCCTGCGTGCCGGAGCCCACCAGTGCGGCATCGCCCTGATTGGCGGCGACACCACCAAGGGCAAACAACTGGTGGTCAGTGTATCGGTACAAGGCTGGATTGATAGCCAGCACGCCAACGCCCGTAGCCTGCGCCGCAACAACGCCCAAGCAAACGACGACGTGTGGGTCAGTGGTGTGATTGGTGAATCGGCACTGGCACTGCCACAAATTCTGAAACGGCCGGACTGGCAAGACGGCCTCGCCGAAGCCTATTACTTCCCTAAGCCGAGATTAGCGCTTGGCCAGGCATTGCATGGACTGGCCCACGCTGCCATGGATATTTCCGATGGCCTGCTACAGGATGCCCGCCACATTGCCGCAGCCTCCGGCGTTGCAATACAGCTGGATGGCGAACAGATCCCAACCGCAGCACCACTGGGCCATCCGGACTGGATGACCTGCCTCAGCGGCGGCGACGATTACGAGCTGCTGTTTACCGCGCCTGCATCGGCACGAGCAGCGCTTCAGCAACTGTCCCACACGCTGGATTTACCGCTTAGCCGCATTGGCGTTTGTTCCGATGCTTGTTTAACCAGTTCGTCAGAAACTGGCTCAGATAAGCCAAAACCCGTCACCTTACTGCTGAACGGCCAACCCGTGGTTGCCCGACAAGGCGGTTATCAGCACTTCTGATCCGCGTCGCTGTTTGTTGAAATCGGTCAAGGATTCAACAGGAACCAAATCTGTAAAGTGCGGGTCAGTGCTTCTCAGAACAACGACTCCCGGATGCCCGACCATGAAATTTCTGACCCCAGTGTACGCACTGATGCTCGCCAGCAGCTCGCTTTACATCAGCAGCAGCCACGCCGACACCTCCGTCACACCGTCTTCCGCCATGGTGCAAGCAGCCACCGTGCAGGTATCGGCCAGCTCGGAAGTCAAATCCATGCCCGACTACGTGCTGGTTAACCTGCAACTGAACGACACCCAGCCAACGCTGGAAGAAGCCAAAACCAGTGTCGACAAAGCTTTCGGTCAGCTGCTGAACATCACCAATGAGCTGAACATCCCACAAGGCATGGTGCGGGCCGAACAAATCCGCAACTACCCGCGCTATCAATGGAACCGCGGCGACCGCCGCTACACCGGTGAAGAAGTCTCCCGCAGCGTGCAAATCAGCCTCTACGACCTCGACCAATACACCAGCCTGATTGACCACCTGCTGCAACTGCCACTGGCGCAAATCCAGAACAGCAGCTTCCTGTTTGAAGACCCGACCAAGCTGGAAAACGAGGCCCTGCAAAGCGCTCTGCTGAAAGCCCGCGACAAAGCCGAGCTGATGGCCGCCACCATGAAGCGCGAACTTGGCGGTGTTATTTCAATGGCCGAAAACGGCAACCACGCGCCATCGCCCATGGTATTCCGCTCGGCCTTTGCCAAGGCAGAGTCAGCCGACACCTCCTCCAACATGATGGTGCAGGAGCAAAGCGTCAGCACCTCGGTGACGGTGCAGTTTGAATTGAAATAATCCGTCGATTCCTCACCTTGCATCAAAGCAGGCTTAGAGCGCACCATTAGCGGCTTTGATGCACAGACAGGAACACCGAATGACCGCTAGCACCGAGCCCCACACTCCGAGCATTCAGCCAGGCCACTACCGCCATTACAAGGGCGCCGACTACGAGGTATTTGGTCTGGTGCGTCACAGCGAAACCGAAGAATGGCTGGTGCATTACCGCACCCTGTACGGCGACTACAGCCACTGGGTACGACCGTATGAGATGTTCGTCGAGCAAGTCGTGGTTGATGGTGAGTCCGTCGACCGCTTCGCCTATCAAGGCCCAGCCACGAACCAAAACGACAGCGAGAACGCCCAATGACCCCGGCCATCAAACTCGCTCAAAAACAGAAAATTGCCCACACCGTGCATGAATACCACCACGACCCCAGAGCGGAGTCTTACGGGTTGGAAGCGGCGGAGGCGTTGGGCATCGCCGCCGAGCAGGTGTTCAAAACCTTGCTGGTCGCCCTCACCGGCCACAAAAGCCCACTGGCGGTTGCCATTGTGCCGGTGAACAAACAGCTGAGCCTGAAGTCGATTGCCAAAGCGCTGGGGGCCAAAAAAGCCGACATGGCAGACCCAAAAGTGGCGGAAAAAACCACCGGCTACGTGGTCGGAGGCATCAGCCCGCTGGGGCAGAAGAAAGCCCTGCCAACCGTACTCGACAGCAGCGCCGACGCCCTCGCCACCATCCATGTATCAGCTGGCAAACGCGGGTTGGAAATTGAACTCAGCCCCGCCGATTTACTGCGTCTGACCCGAGGCACCAGCGCCGCTATTGCAGCCTGATGTTCACAGCAGAGCGGCTGCGGCCGCTTCTGCTACCTGGGAATCATTCGGGCCATGAGCACCGCTGACGCCCACCGCTCCCACAAACGAGCCGTCCTTCAGAAACAAGGGCACACCGCCTTCCAACGGGGTCACCCCCGGTGTTGCCAGAAAGCTCGGCTTGTTGTGGTCATTGATGTAATCCTCAAAAGCCTTCGATGGCTTGCGCAGCAGGGCTGCGGTTTTGGCCTTGCCAATCGCCACCGATGGTGAAATCGCAATGGCGTTATCGTCACGCACCAGCGTCACCAACTCGCCACTGTTGTCGACCACCGCCACGGTGATCACCCAACCATTGCTGCGGGCTTCTTTCAAAGCCGCGGCCATCACCCGTTCAGCTCCGGCCAGCGATACCGTTTGCTGAGGTATTGCCAATGCGCTTGTATTCCCGCTGGCCTCTCCTGTCGTCTTATCCACATCAGCCTGAGCCGTGGAGATCAGGGACAGACTCAAAGACACGCTCAAAGACAGAGCCGCCACAGAGTATTTCAGTTTACGCGTCGTCAACATACTTCAGACTCCTTTCTTACAAGTGTTAGTTCGTTGATACCGATTCTTCGACACTCGTCATTCGGCGCTATCAGACCGAGCGCTTTTCTGACTCAACCGGCATCTGGCTGGCAGCGCTTCCCGCCGCCCGGTACAACCAGCGCTGCACGCTATCCAGTCCCACATAAGCCGCTGGCAGTACCAGCAAGCAGATGAAGGTGGTGAACAGGATGCCAAAGCCCAGAGATACCGCCATCGGCATGATAAAGCGCGCCTGACGGGAGTTTTCGAACAGCATGGGGGCCAGCCCAAGGAAGGTGGTCAGGGTAGTCAGCAGGATCGGTCGGAATCGTCGAACACCCGCTTCAATGGCTGCCTGACTGGCGGTCAGTCCCGGCCGCAACAAACGCTGACGGTTGGCATAATCCACCAGAATCAGGCTGTCGTTCACCACCACGCCAGACAGCGCCACAATGCCCATGATGCTGATGATCGACAGGCCATAGCCCATCGCCATATGGCCGAGTACCGCGCCAACGGTGCCAAACGGAATCACCAGCATGATCAGCAACGGCTGGCTGTAACTGCGGAATGGCAAGGCCAGCAGTACGTACACCAACGCAACCGCCAAACCACCATAAATGGTCATCGCGCCGACGCTTTCACGGGTGTCGGCCTGACTGCCGTCAAAGCCAAAGCTGATGCCCGGGTAACGGGCTTCCAGCACCAGAAACTGGTTGGTTTCCAGCTGATTCATCAGCGCCGGAATCTGCTCGCGTGGCTCCACATTGGCTTCGACGGTGACGATTTGCTGGCCGTTGCGACGGGAAATACGCGCCGGTGCGAAGGTCTTGTGCAGGGTGGCGACTTCGGCCAGTGGCACGTAGTCACCTGCAGGAGTCCGAATCTGCAAGCGCTCGATATCGGCGCTGTAACGCCGCTCGTGCTGTGGCAAGCGCACCAGTACCGTCACTTCGTTGCTTAAACGTTGCTGACGCAGTGCCCGCGCGCCATACAGCGCGGCACGAATCTGGCCCGCGACTTCGTCGGCTTGCAGTCCCAGACTGCGGCCCAGAGCGTTCAGCTCAACATCCCACATGGGTTTGCCGCTGGTAAAGCTGTTGGCTACGTCGCTGACGCCGCCCAGCTCTTCCAGCATGTTCGCCATATCCGCGCTGGCAGCAGCCAGAGTGCGGGTATCGGAGCCGCGCAGTTCAATGGTCAGGTCGGCACCGCCCGATGGACCGCCGCCGCGCTCGGATTCAAAAGTCAGGCTGCGGATACCGGGAATATCGCCAATGGCCTCACGCCACAACGCCGTGACCTGATAGGACGACACGGTGCGTACTTCCGATGGCATCAGCAGGGCTTCAACTTCCACAGAAGATCCTTCAACGTCGCCTTCCATGCTGACCACTACCTGAGTGCCGTCGGCTTCCAGCGGTGCAATGGCCTGACGCAGTTTGTCTTCCAGAATCTGGCGAACCTGCTCGGCCTGTTCAAACGGTGCATTACTGGCCAGTTCAACATTGGCGACGGCGTAATCGCCTTCCACTCGAGGGAACATGCTGAAGCCCATGCGACCGCTCATTGGCCACGCCATTACCGCCACACCAAAGGCCACCGCCACCGCAACGGTGAGGGTTGGCTGTGCCACACAGGCTTTTAATGCTGGCTGGTAAAGCCGGTCAATAAACCGGCTCAGGCCGCCGTCGACCTTTTGCTGAACGGCGTCCATTTTGCGGCCAATACGGCTGTTGGATTCCTTGTCGAGACTGGCCAAGTGGGTCGGCATGATAAACAGGGCTTCAATCCAGGAAATGATGAAGCAGCAAATCACCACAATCGGAATGGCAGCGAACATATCGCCCATACGGCCCGGCAAGGTCAGCAGCGGCATAAAGGCAACGATGTTGGTCAGAATGGCGAACGCCAGTGGCACAGCGACTTCCCGCGCACCTTCAATGGCGGCTTTCGGGAACGACATGCCTTTCTGCATGTGCTCGTAAATGTTTTCACCGGCGATGATGGCATCGTCGACAACAATGCCCAGCGCGATAATGAACGCGAACATCGAGAACATATTGATCGACACATCGAAGATTGGCAGCAGCAGAATGGCGCCCATAAAGGCCGTCGGAATCCCCATGGTGACCCAGAACGCCAGCCGATATTCCAGAAACAGACTCAACAGCACGATCACCAGAATCAGGCCGACAATGGCGTTGTTCAGCAGCAGGCCGACACGGTCGGAATAGGTTTTGCCGTCGTCGTCGGTAATAACAATCTGCACTCCCGGCGGCAGCAGCTCGGCTTTGACATAATCGAGCCGCTCATAGGCAGCCGCCACGACGGTGGTTGGCGTTTGGTCTTCCGAGCGATACACCCGCAGCCGCACGGCCTCCTGACCGTTGTAGGTCACCCGTTCATTGGTGTCTTCGAAGCCTTCTACCACGGTGGCGATGTCGCCCAGTCGCAGTTGCACGCCCTGGGCATCCTGCACCACGGGCAGGTCGAGGTACTCCTCGGCCCAGTAACGACGTTCATCCAGCGTGACCAGAATATCGCCGCCCGGCGTACGCACGGTGCCCGCGCTTTGTTCCACCGCGTTGCCACCCACCAGCTCGGCAATATCGGACAGCGTCAGACCGTAGCGTTGCAGCTGTTGCTGCGACAGCTCGATGTGAATCTGTTCGTCAGGCAAGCCACGCATCACCACCTGGGAGATTTCCGGTGCCTGCAACAGCTCAGCCTTGATGCGCTCACCAAGGCGCTTCATTGAAAAGGCATCGACCGGGCCGAACACCGCAATTTCCAGCACGTCGATGGTACGGCCTTCAATGCTGACCCGCGGCTGTTCCATGCCGCCGGGAAAGGTACCAATGCGGCCGACGGCCTGCTGGATATCCAGATACAACTGCTGCAAATCGGCGCCTTTTTCGGCTTCCGCAGAAACTTCCGCAGAGCCTTGCGAGGCCGTTGAGGTCAGCTCCTTGATGCCGTTGATCGACGCCAGTTCGTTCTCAATCGGCAGCACAATGCCTTGCTCGATTTCCAGCGGTGTGGCACCGGGATAGCTGGCTTCGACGTTGATGACCTGCTCTTCAAACGGCGGAATGTATTCCTTGCGAATCAGCAGCGACATCACAAAACCGCCGATGATCAAAAACGCCATCAGCAGGTTGGGGGCCACGCCATGACGCGACATCCAGGCAACCGGGCCCTTGTAGCCCGCCACTTCCGGGGTATCTGCGCGCGCCATTACTGGCCTCCCTCGGAGCTGGCCAGACTGCTGTCGTTATCAGCAGCGGCTTGCGGATGTTGGGCTACCCGTACTGGCATACCAGCGGTAATGGCATCCAGCTGGCTCATCAATAACTGGTCTTGCTGCTGCAAGCCCTCGGTAACCCAGGCATGGGTACGGCCACGCCAGACAACCTGCAACTGGCGTTGCTGCAAGGCGTTGTTATCCACCACCCAGACACGGTCGAGTTCATCCAACTGAGCCAGCGGAATACGGATAGCACCGGCAATCGCTTTGCCCGGCAATACCACATCCAGATAGTCGTTCAGCAGTACTGCTGGTTGTTGCTGGTCCTGACTGGCCAGCGGGTCTGACAGCTCCAGCACCACCCGCGCCAGGCGGTCGGCAGCGTTCACGGCCGGCACCACATCCAGTACCGCTGCGCGACGATGTTGCAGCCCCCACGCAGGGTGAGACACCAGTGCCTCGCCGTCGCCATCCAGAAACGGCAGGAACTGCCTTGGTACTTTCACTTCAATCCAGAAAGCATCGGTATTCACCACCTCGAACAGTGCGGTACTACTGCTGGCTTGCATGCCAACGGCAATATCACGGCTGATCAGCTGGCCATCGAATGGCATGGTGATACGAGTGCGTTGCAGGTTCAGTTCGGCTTGCTGCACCGCAGCCTCGGCGCGAGCAACCTGTGCCCGAGCGGATTGCAGCTGTGGTTCACGCAGCACCAGGGCTTTGTCGGCCCCTTGCAGCGAACGACCGGCCAGTTCGTACTCTTCCTGCGCCAGCGACACTTCGCCCTGTTCAACCGTCAGCGCCGCTTTGGCCTGGGCCAGGTCTGCCCGCGCTTGTTGCAGTGCCAGTTGATAATCGGCCGGGTCCAGCTGTGCCAGCACGGTGCCCTTGCTGAAGCGCGCTCCCGGGCGAGCATTGGCGTTGATCGACGCCACCTGACCGCTCACCCGCGGAGTCAGGCTGACCTGTTCTACCGCTGTTGCCTGACCACCTGTCGGCCACTGCGGATGGGCTTCGGACGATACCAGCGGCATGGCCTCGACCAACCGGGCCACCGGCTGTTTGGCAACCTTTTTCGGCTCTGGCGTGGTGCTGAATACGGCCCAGGCAATCAGACCGCCGACGGCCAATACCGCCACCGAAAGCACCAGCGGCAACCGACTTTGGCCCCGTTGGCAAATCAGCCCTGAGCGCTGACCGAGAGAGTAAGAAACAGAAGTCATAGCGGGTTACTCCCTGCTGCTACTGAGGTGGAAAGTCCGGAGGTAGAAGGTACTGATGAAAGCGAGGATTGCGACGACTCGAAGCGTCCATGGCTGACCGAACGATAAAGCTCGATGCGGTTATTCAGACGCTGCCACTGCAACGCCAGCAGGCTTTGCTCCATCGACAGTACGTCCTGATTAGCGCTCAGCGTTGCCAGAAAATCACCGACGCCACGACGATAGCGGGCTTGCTGATATTCAAAAGTACGACGGGCCAGATCGAGCTGTTTTTGCAGGCTCTGCTGCTGTTGCTGCAAACGTTGTTGTTCAACCAGCAGTCCCTGTACTTGCTGCGCTGCTGCCAACAAGGTTTGACGATAATCCGCCAGCGCCGCCTGACGGTTGGCTTGCTGACGCTCGACTTCTGCCTTGCGGCTGCCACCGTCCAGTAAAGGCGCGACCAGTCCGGCAGCGAGGTTCGCCGCCCAGTTATCCAGTGCCGATGTCAGCGAAGTGCCGCTGCCCTCCAGCCCGGCCGACAGCGTCAATCGTGGGTAGCGATTGGCTGCTGCCGCCGCCAACGCCGCATCGCTAGCCTGCAAGGCAAACCAGCTTTGTTGCACATCCGGTCGTGCTTGTAACTGCTGCACGCCAATAGCAGGCACAGCGTTGTTGTCCAATGTGCTGGCCATCGACAAGTCGGCCAGATTCAGTTCAGCACCTTGCTGCTGCGCCCGATTAAGCCAACGGCTGTCGGCCAGCCACAGCGCCAGCTGCTGCTGATACAAACGCAAATTGGCCTCGGCGACGAGGGTATCGGCGTTAAGGCTTTCCAACAGTTGCTGCTGTTGCCAAACGTCCGATACGTCCACCAGCCCCCGCTCAAAACGGGCATTGGTGATTTTCAGTGACGATTGCAGACGTTCACGCTGCTGTTCAATCAGCCCCAGCAGCTGCTGCTGATAGGCGCTGCCAAACCAGGCCAGACTGACTTCCGCGGCCACACTGTTGGCAACCGTGTTCATGGCAGCCTGCTGCGCCTGCGCCGACAACTCGGCCTCGCGGCTGAGGCCATCCAGACGGCCCCAGAAGTCCAGTTCATAACTGGCGGCAGCCCCCAGCGACCAGCGGTTGCTGTGGTCTGGCTGCCATTGTTGAGTGTTTTTGACGGAAGCTTCAGCCGTCAGCGACTGATCGGCCCGGGCACTGGCCAACACTGCGCGGCTGGCCTGCCAGCTGGCGTGGGCCGCGGCCAGGCTGTAGTTGTTGCTGAGGCCTTGCTGCACCAGCTGGTTCAGCTCGTCGGAATGAAATTGGGTCCACCAATTGGGCACCTCGGTGCCATCGTCGCCCTGCGACGTCATCAGCGTTTCCAGATTGAGAGGAGCTGCCGGATCTTCTGGCAACGGGGTAACCGTGCTACAGGCGCTGAGCGCGCTTAAAAACATGGCCATCAAAGGCGCTGCCATTGGCTTGCAGGCAAGGCCCGACAACGACGGGCGGCCAGTGTTGTTGCTCGCCATCAGGCGTGGAAGCCGCGTCCCATGGGGGTTCGGCTGGCAATTCGACATGGTTGGATGCTCGATGCGTATGGTGGCTGACAGTAATCCGTTAGGAATAAGCGTTGAACCGAAAAAGATTACTATTCAATTTTTCAAGGAAGGTATAGACAGTCAAGTTAAGGCAAAGTTAAGGACTCTCTGAAAAACTCGGTGCCCGCTCTGGATGACAGGGCGAAGCTGAGTCACGAAGCTGGTTTGCAGGCCTGGCGGGTCAAGTCAAAAATCAGCGACACAGAGTCAGCAATGCCCTGCCATCCCCTTCGGGCGCGGCCTGCAGCCCGCCAGAACGGTGTTGGCGAATTTGGAAAGACTCGACCGGACAGGTTCGTCATTCCGCTGCATTCGCCGCCTTGTTCTGACAACCTGCAGGACTCGCGCACGACTGCATGGATGCAGGAGGTAGGGCGAAGCAGGAAGCCAGAGCCGAGAGCTGTGCAGAGTTCTTCAGAGGGTCCTTACGTATGGGAACATGCTCGGTTTTTACAATACGGAGTTGCTGACACTTGCCTGTGGGAAAGATCAGCGCTGGGCAGGCCAACGCATCACAAAGCGGGCGCCACCCAGCGGGCTGTCTTCAATATGAACGCTGCCCTGATGGCGTTCGAGGATTTGTTTGACGATGGCCAGTCCCAGTCCATGACCACCGGTTTCACGGGTACGGCTTTTATCGCCACGCACAAATGGGTCGAACAACTGCTGACCCAATAAGTAGGAAAGAGCGCTCGAACAAAAACGGAGAATACAGACGAGTAGCGATACTCATCAGTTCAGAATGTGTCCTTCCGGCTGCAACAGTTCCGGTGCCGACACCCCTTGCGCCTGCGCCAGTGAGCGATCGTTTACGCGGCACAAGGCTTCCAGCGGCAAGGCATTGGGACTGCCGGAAAACGGACTTTCCAGCTCTTCTCCCAAGGCATCCAGCCCCAGAAAGGCATACGCTACAATCAGGCTGAACAGCGGCGTCATCCAGCCCATGCTGCCAACCAGCCCCAACGGCAGCAGGAAGCAATAAAGATAAGCGGTACGATGAGTCAGCAAGGAATAGGCAAACGGTAACGGCGTGGTGGCCAGTCGTTCGGAAGAGGCTTGTACGGCGGTCAGCCGGGCGATGTGTTCATCCAGAATCCGTACACTCTGGGTATCCAGCCGCTTCTGGTGCAACTCATTGCGGATGATCAGCGCCATTTGTTGCAGCGCCGCATCGGCCGGGTTGGGCGCAATCAACACCCGATCGAGTTGGTCCGGGTGAATGCGTTGGGTGCACCAGGGCGGCAGCTCTTTCATCACCGTGGTGGACTCCAATTTGCCGTTGCGCAGTTGCAAACGCAGGCAGTGGTAATACACGCAGCACCACTTCATCAGCCCTTGCGCGGCGTAAGCCGACATCAGGATTTTGGCCGAGCGCGATAGCGAACGCACATCAGACACCATGTTGCCCCACTGCTTGCGGCCTTCCCACCAACGCTCATAGCAGGCGTTGTTACGAAACCCCAAAAACAGCGACAACGCCACCCCCAACAAGGTGAACGGCGCCACGCTGTAGTGCGACAGGTCGGCCAGATGGTCGTTATGCAACAGTACCACCAGCGACGAAAACACCAGCAGTGCCCCCAACGACGGCGTAATTTTGGGTAAAACCGATCCCCGCCAGGCAAACAACAGGGCGAAGGCGTTGGGGCGTTCTCGAATAATCATCAGTCACCTTTTGATTGGGTGAAGTGCGTCACGATGGTTGGTTAGCGCGATCGGGGGCCGCGTTGTTTTGAATCCTGGAGGCTCTGTTACCAGCCCTGGCCTTGCAGGGTGGCCACGATGCGGCGGGAACCGCCATGGTCGCGGTGCTCGCCCAGATAGATTCCCTGCCAGGTGCCCATGTTCAGCGCGCCGTCGGTGATCGGAATCTGCACACTGTGGCCCAGCAAGCTGGCCTTTATGTGAGCTGGCATGTCGTCACTGCCCTCGTAGTTATGAAGGTAGTATGGCTCGTCTTCCTTTACCGCGCGGTTAAACCAGGATTCAAAGTCCTGCCGTACGGTTGGGTCGGCGTTTTCGTTGATGGTTAACGACGCCGAGGTGTGCTGGATAAACAGTTGCAGCATACCAATACGAATATCAGAAAGCTCGGGCAAGCCCGCTTCGATGTCGCGGGTTATCAAATGAAAACCCCGGCTGCGGGGTTTGAGTTGCAGCGTGCGTTGTGTCCACATAAGTCAGTCTCCGGCGGCGGGCAGAGTGTAACGTGCCCACCGCCTCAGTCCAACGAGCCGCGTCAGGCACGGAACTCCTCCATGCCCGGCAGCAAGGTTTCACCGTCGTCTGCCACCCGGGTGCTACTGACACTGGCGGTGTTGAACTGCAAATCCACAAAGGCCCGACAATAGTGCTCGCCGTGCCGCCATGCCATATCGACACTGGCGTCGTTGGAATAATTCAGTTCAAAGTGGCCATCAAAGGCCGGGTGGCTGTTGCGGAAGCGCATCAGTTTTAGCAGTCGCTGAACCACCGGTTTTTGCACCGCTTCGTCGATTTCATCAAAGCTGTAGTAATGACGGTTAATGTCGCGCAACTCGCCGGTTTGCTCCATCAATTCGTGGTCGTTCTCACCGGCCAGCAAACCAACGTAGTACACCTGTGGAATGCCCGGCGTGAAGAACTGGATGGTGCGGGCGGCGATGTAGGCATCGTCGTTCTGCATCAGCGCATCGTAGAAGGTGCAGGTGAGCTGATAAATAGCCCCCACACTGTGAATATTGGCCGCCGAACGCCGCAAAATCGGGTCAGCTGCACGGTCATTGATGTTGTCGATCAGGATGCGGATTTTCTCGTCCGGCAGCACCCCTTCTACATCCGGAATGCAGATGCCGTCGTGGGTATCCAGAACCGTCACCATGTTGCGCGGGCACATACGCAGCCAGTGCTTCAGATACACGCTGTTGCCGTCCAGCAAGGAGTACAGCATCAAAGGCGGCAAAGCAAAGCCGTACGGGTGCATATTGCGGCGGCCGATGGCGTACTGGTAGGAAGAGTGATCGTGCACTTCCGGCAGAATTTCTGCCCCCAGACTCTGGGCCACCTGATTGCACCAATCAAGGGTCTGATAAACGTCTGGCTCGACCAGAAAACAACTGGTTCCAATGCGCTTGGTGGTGTAGCCAAAAGCATCCAGGCGGAACAGCTTGACGCCCTTACTGGCCAAAAACCGGAAGGTGTTGGCAATGTAGTCGTAGGTTTCTTTGGCCTCGTAATTCAGGTCGATCTGGTGTTCGGTGAAGGTACACCACACCCGGCCCTTGCTGCCGTCGGCAAAGGTCACCTCGCGGAAGGGCTCTTTCTCTTTGCGAATGTGGATTTTCATCAGGTCGTCGTGACTGATCTCGCCCATGGCATCCACGTCGACGAACAGGCTGGCGAACTCCGATTTTTTACCGTGCTGCAGATAATCCTGAAATTCTTTCGACTCATCGGAAATATGATTCACCGTAACATCAGCACAAATATCGTAGTCGGCGGCGATGGCTTCAATGTCGGCCCAGTCGCCATACTCAGGGCTCACTTGCCGGTGAGTCAGTGGCGAAAAGCCGGCATCGGCATTGGAGGGGTAAAACGGCAAGATGTGCACCCCACCGACGGCGTCGGCGAAATGGGTATCGAGAACCTGCTTGAGGTCCTTGAGGTTGGACCCCATGCGATCGGGGTAACAAATCAGCTGGACGGCATTGCGAAGAGCCATAGTAATCCTCTCTGCGGTTGCAGTCCGATCCAGAGCCGCCACTACCAGCACGTTTTTTACGAGCAATAACAACGACCCATTCACGAACGGGTGTAATGGGTGTGGGCAACAGATTAGCGGGTTAATTCCAACTTTTACGGTTTCCACGGTTGATTTGCGGCTTTGAGCTAACAATCCCGACACGTACAATGGCGGCTTGAAAACCAGCCGGACACCTGCATGAAAGTCGATCTCGCCAAAAAGCTGAACCAGAAGAAATACCGCACCGAAACCGGCTGTTATCTGGTCGAAGGCGAACACCTGTTACTGGAATTGGAAAAAACCGCCATCAGCCAGGCGGAGATTTTTGTTACCGAAGCCAACCAGAACTGGGACACCCGCTTTCGCAAAACCGTGATTGGCGAACGCCAGATGGCGCAGCTGTCTGACACCAAATCACCGCAAGGCATGGTGGCGGTGGTACCAATGGCAGAAACCCGCAAACTGGCCCAGCAGCAAGCGCAAAAACAGGCCCGCAGCAAAACCGACCAGAATCTGAAAAGCCTCTACCTGTACGAAGTACAGGACCCGGGCAACCTGGGCACCATTTTGCGCACGCTGGCCTGGTTTGGCGGCTGGCAATTGGTGCTGAGCCCGGAGTCGGTCGATCCGTTCAACGCCAAAGTCGTGCGCTCCAGCATGGGTGCCATCTTCCATGTGCCGATGGAACTCGACGTGCCACTGGACGACTTTATGCAACGCCACGACCGCGTCGCCACCCTCGACATGAACGGCGATGCCCTCAGCTCACCAGTATTCCAACGCTTTGATGCCTACCTGTTTGGCAACGAAGCCCGCGGCGTGCCACGCGAACAGCTGCAGGATTACAACGTCAGCCCTTTCACCATTGCCGGCAATGGCGCCATTGAATCGCTCAACCTGGCATCGGCAGTGAATATGGCGGTGTATGAAGTGAGTCGTTGAAAAAACACCCGCTGCGGACGGAGAAGCCGGAGCGGGTGTTTTACCTATCGCCTGTCAGCGATGCTTATTTGGCTGGTTTCCAATGGGAAGCCGCCATAAAGAAGCCGAAGGTTTCGCCCATCAGCATGTCTTCATCCACATCCAGCGGGAAGTAGCTCAGCTTGACGATCACTGTGTTGGTAGATGGATCAACAAACACGAACTGACCCTGCAGACCAATAGCGGAATACGCTGGTGTGTGAGATACGGTCCAGAACTGGTAGCCGTAATCCACCACTTCATGTTCATCACCGGCTGGTTTGGATGCCGCTTTTACCCATTCTTCAGAAACGATACGACGACCATCAATCTCACCGCCGTGCAGCATCATTTTGCCGAAACGGGCGAAGTCGCGCAGGGTGGCGTTGAAACCGGCACCGCTGAATTCACGACCAACACCTGGCTCACCGTCCATGATGAAGAAGCCATCGTGCTCTGCGCCTAATGGTTCCCACAGGTTTTCGGCCATAAAGTGCGCCAGTTTCTGGCCGGTTACGCGTTCCAGCAGCAAACCCAGTACCGCGGTATCAATGGTTTTGTAGGCAAACACTTCACCCGGCTTGTGGGCACGCTTGATGGTTTTGGCCACATCCACAAAACGCACCACGTTCTTGACCAGGGCTTCTACGTGGTTGGTGGCTGCGATGCCCGGCTTGGCGAAGTCGTAGCTTTCCTCGTAATCGACACCGGAACGCATTTCCAGCACCTGACGGATGGTCACGCCCTTATAGGCGCCTTTTTTCAGTTCAGGCAGGTACTTGGTAACGTCGGCGTCGATGTCCTTGATCAGGCCTTTATCGACCGCAATACCGACCAGAATGGCAACCACGGATTTGGTCATCGACCAACCCATAAAGGTGGTGTCCGGCTTGCTGTAGTTGAGGTAGTTCTCGTAAACGATCTTGTCGTCTTTCATGATCAGCATGGCGTTGGTGTAGGTACGGTCGAGGAAATCGGCCGGGTCCAGCTGCTGACCATTGAACTCGTACTTGAAGTCGAGCGGCTGTTCGTTTTTCTCAAGTGGCGTTACCTGACCGGAACGAGCCACTTTACGGGTAGTGAACAGGGTATCCATGGAACGGAAGGTCAGAGTATTTACGCCCTTGTCGTTCATGTGCCAGCGGGCATTCTGGATCGCGACAGGCACTGAGGATTCGGCACCGATACTGGCCACAATCGGGTTCAGTTCAACGCCGTAAACCGGCAGGGACAAGGCAACTGCAGCGGCAGCGCCGAGCAGGGGTTTGCTATTGATGATCGGCATGGGAAGCTCCATACGTGCCGCCTTCAGAGGCAGCGGGTTAACGTTGGAACCGATGTTAGAAAGCCACTATCGCAAGCTCTTATCCCAAATGGGATATGTGCACAGCGCTGGCTTAAAACGACCTGACAGCCAGTTGCCAAAGTTGGACAAAGAATTGAGCAAGGTAGTGGAAAAGGGCCGTGCAAAAAAGTAACGGCCGTTAGATTCAGACAGCCAATTAACCCAGAGCTGCCACCGTGCGGGTAATCAGACTGACCAGATCGGCTTGCCGGTTGATGCCCAGTTTGAAAAAAATACTTTTCAGTTGAATGCGGCAGGTGCCCACACTGACCTGATACAAATCGGCATGATCCTGCAGGCTGAAACCATGACAGAGCGACTCGGTCAAGCGGGCTTCGGCAGGTGTCAGACCAAACACACTGCAAATCACATCTTGCTGGATACCCGACTGATTCAGCGCCAGATCATCACCATCACTCAGGTTCAGCAGCAATACCGGTTCATTACTGATACAAGCCAACGGTGTTTGTGGCAGTCGCCGCACCCGCACATACAAAGGGTCACCGCCACCGCCATCGAGACGACTGAAGTTGTCTTTTGCCTCTGCTTCTCCCATTGTTGCTGCCCGCTCAAGCAGTTGCTGCAAACGCTGCTGATCACTGTTGTAACGACAACGCAGCCGACCATGTTGCAGCTGCAATAACGGCGATTGTTCCAATAATTGGCAAGCGGCCTGATTGAACCACTCCACCCGACCATTCGAGGCCAGCAAAATGGTGTTGGATTTCATGCTGTTGAGGGTGCCTGTCAGCAATTGCTGCTGTTGCTGTAACTGACCCAGCTGCTGTTGCAGGCTGACGGTTTGGCGCAGGTGCGGGGCCAGCCGGGTTAACAGTTCCGCGGTGTCGGTATCGAAGCAAATGTTTCGCTCCAGCGGTCGATGCAGAATCATGCTGAGGTAACTGTCGGCACCAAGATCCATGGTGACACTGATTGAGCGCCCCAGCCCGATCATCGCAAGCCGCTCGCGCAGCAAGCGGAAGTCTTCCGGTTCGTGGGGGCTGCTGTCCGGTTCGTGATACACCACCACCGGCGGCAGGTCGACCAGATAGCTGGCATCAAGACGCGGATTGTCGGCGTTGTTGACCACCTGATCGTGCCACTCCGACATGTCGGTCGAGGCGCTGTCGCGGGCAGTCCAGGTTTCGGTCAGGCGATCGCCATTGCGCTGGAACAACTGCACCGCCACATTGGCAGCACCGGCCTGCTGTTTCAGCTGATCCAGTACTGGCAGCCATTGCTGTGGCTGCTGGGCAGCTCCGTAGAGATCCGGCAACAGGGATTCAATAAACATCGACAACTCCCCTTTTAATGGCGGTGGGATTTTAGCCCGCGCTATTTGGCGGACTATTTGATCAGCCAGGGACCGATCAGGGTTTCCAGCATCGAGCGCAAATGACCTTCCAGCGTCACGCTGCCTTCGTATTGGCCGCTGACGTATTCCTGAAACTCGTGCGCAGTAATACAGAACAGGATGTCGGCGATCTTGTCGAGCGGACACTCTGCCTTGAGGCTACCGCTGTCTATCAGTCGTTGCATAGCGACCACCGTCTGCTGGCTGTAAAAGGCCCGTTCGGAACCCAGCCCTTCGACCCGTTCCTCGTCGTTCTGTAGCAGTAACGACGCCGCCAGAATCTCCCGCCACAGCACTTTATCCAGCGTCTCATCGGCTGGCTGCAGTGCCGCCAGAATGATGCTGAGCATAAAGTCGACAGGATCTTCAATATTGGCCTGGGTGGCACTGGCCACGGCTTCTACCGAATTCTGTTGCTCATCGTCGAGCAAACCGAGCAGCACCGACTGCTTGGATTCGAAGTAATTATAGAAGGTCGCGATCGATACCCCGGCTTGCTTGCGAATGCGGGTAATGGTCGCCGCTTCGTAGCCTTCTCCTGAAATCAACTCACGGGCTGCATCCAGAATCTTGCGACGAATTGCCAGCGCATTGGCTTCGCGTTTGCCCATTTTTGGGGTGGCTGCGGCGGATTTTGCCGAATTGCTGCTTTCTTGACCTGCTTTGTCAGCTTTGGCCACCTTGCCTGGTGCTGCCGTCATATTTTGTCCCGCTTTGCCGCCTTGTTACGAAAAAAAGAATGTGTTCTACTTTTTAAAACCAGAACAGGTTCTACTTTTTAATTTTAATCGATCGTGGAAGATTATCAAATGACCCCGGATATCGAAAAACGCCTGACCGCTGCGGACGACTCCCACCGCTATGAAGTGGAGTTGTCGTTTCGCTTGTACGTGGAAATTGGCGCAGAAGAAGTCATTGGCGAAACCCACGATGGTTTCCGCCGCAATTATCCCATTATTGGCGGCCGTTTTATTGGCCCTGATGGCCTGACTGGTCGGGTAATCCCGAGCGGTGCCGATATTTCACTGGAACGCAGCGACGGTGTTCATGAATTACACGCGGTGTATCGCATGGAAACCGACGACGGCGTAGTGATCGCCATCGATAACCGCGGTATCTGGCGCAAGGCGGAAGCCAACGACCACTCCGCCGACGGTCATTACCTGCGCACCACGCCGCGCTTTTTTGCCCCCAAGGGCAAGTACGAATGGCTCAACAACAACGTTTTCATCGGCACCGTTGATGACTACGACGAGCACAACCTGATTATTTCCATTCACCGCGTTTTTGGTGCCTGAGACGGCAACCCTGTAACGAAGGAACGAGGCTGATATGAACGTACTGAACACCGCGACATCCTCCCTGCTGCTGGCATCCGCGCTGGTTGCCGCCACCACAGTCAACGCAGCGGAGCAGGAACTGCACCTTTATACCTGGGCAGGCATTTTCGACAGCAAGGTCCTCGGTGACTTCACTGAACAAACCGGCTATCAGGTGCGGGAAGACAACTACGACTCCGACGAAATGCTGGAAACCAAGTTGCTGGCTGGGGCCAAGGGCTACGACATTGCCATCCCGACGGCGGTGCCATTCCTGCAACGCGAGATCAAGGTTGGCGCAATGCAGAAGTACGACCCCAAGCAGGTTCCGAACATGAGCAAGGTCGACCCCGACGTCCTGAAGCTGCTGCAAGTAGCCGATCCGACGCTGGAATATGCCTCCATTGCCGCTTGGGGCACCACCGGTATGGGTCTCAACAAGGCCATGATCAGCCAGCAAATGGATAACGCCCCGCTCAACAGCTGGGATCTGTTCTTCAAGCCGGAATACGCCAGCAAGCTGTCACAGTGCGGCTTTTATATGGTCGATTCCGCCACCGACGTGGTGCCTGTGGTTGCCAATTATCTGGGCCTCGACCCAACCAACCTCGACAAGCAAACCGTCGATACCGTGATGGAAACTCTCTACAAGATCCGTCCGTATGTATTCCTCGACGCCGGTAAATACGGCTCTGAACTGGCCAACGGTGCGATCTGTGCAGCACTGGGCTGGTCCGGTGATGTGATCCGCGCCCAGATGAACGCCGACCGCGTTAACAACGGCGTGCAGCTGGACTACGTGATTCCGCAAGAAGGCTCGATGGCCTGGCTGACCACCATCGCCATTCCGAAAGGCACCGCTAATCCGCAAGCCGCCAATGCCTTTATGAACTACATGCTGGAGCCGGAAGTGGCTGCCTATATGTCGAAGCAAACCGGCTTCCCGACCCCGGTGATGGGTGCCCGTGAACTGCTGCCAGACGAAATGGCCAACAGCGACATCCTGTATCCACCCGCCGAGGTCATGGCCAAGCTGTTCTCCGGTTCGGCCCAGACCGACCGCAACAGCCGCTACCTTAACCGTAAATGGGCGCAATTCCGCAGCGCCGAATAACCTGAAACCTGACCGCGGGGGTTAGCCCCGCTCGCAGATAACGGCAACGCCGCGCGCCATTCCCCTGCCAGTGACCATCACTGTGACTGCCACCGTGCCAGTAACCATCTGGCCTGACGGGGGGAGCGGCTTGCCCTGTGAATTGAGGAACGTATGTCTGAAATACAATATGCCGACGTAGTGAACACCACGTCCGGCCCAGTCGTTGGCCGTGTACTGCAGGACGAGGATTTGTCTGCTTACCTGGGCATTCCCTATGCCCAGCCACCGATTGGTGAACTTCGCTTCAAACCCACCGTGCCGGTGAAACCATGGACCGAAACCCGCGAAGCTATCCGCTTCAGTCCGGCGTCCATGCAGGTGACCTGGCCGGATATTCCGATGAACGACTTCATCGATGAGCCACTGCCAAAAGGCCAGTGCTACCTGGGTTCGGAAGACAGCCTGACCGTCAACGTCTGGAAGCCGAACCAGCCAATGATCGGCAAGCGCCCGCTGTTTATCTGGATTCATGGTGGCGCCAACCACCTGGAAGGCAGCCGCAGCGGCATGTACAACGGTGCTGCGCTGGCGGCCAAGGGCAATCTGGTGTTTGCCTCGTTGAATTACCGCCTTGGGCCACTGGGATTTATGGACGTCAGCGAACTGGGTGGCGACGAATACCGGGGCTCTTCCTGTAATGGTCTGCGCGATCAGCTGATGGCGGTGGAATGGATCATCAACAACGCCGAAGCCTTTGGTGCCGACCCGGATAACATCACCCTGGCCGGCGAATCCGCCGGTGGCATGGACATCAGCTGGCTGTTGGCCAGTGGCAAGCTGAAAGGTCGCATCAAGCGCGCCATCATCATGAGTAACGTCAAAGGGCCATGCGGCTTTGGCGAGAACGTGGATCGCATGTCCCGTCACGACAAACGCTACTCCCAGCGCATTGCCCGTGAGCTGCTTGAGCGGCTGGATTACCCGGACTTCGCTGCGCTGCGCGACGCCCCGGCCAACGAGCTGTTCAAGCGTCTGAGTGAAAACAGCGCTGACGCCGATCTGATCTTCGACCTCGACGGCATGTTCTACCCCTGCGACGATGGCAGCTTTGCCCCGCACGAACCGTTCCGCGCCATTCGTAATGGTATGGTCGACGGCATCGACGTGATGATTGGCTACACCAACTACGAAGCCGGCCTGTGGTTGATCATGGAAGAAGACATGCTCAACTGGCCAGCGCAGAAAATGGTCGACAACTTCGGCAACCTTGGCGACAAGCCAAAAGCCGAAATGGTTGAAGCCTATCGCAAGTTTCACCCGGATATGAGTGAAGGCGAACTGGCCGTCACCATCATGAGCGACTGCGGCTTTGTATTCCCGCAAACCTGGTTTGCTGAAGAGCTGGTAAGACGCGGTAACAAGGTGTGGATGTACCGCTTCGACTGGGAAGTGAACGATACCCTCAAGGCCATGCACTCGGCGGAGCTGCCATTCTTCTTTGGCCGTCCCAACGACAAGGCCGCGGCGGATTCCATTGGCACCGCCGACAGCGAGGAAAAACGTATTGAGCGCGAACGTCTGTCCAACGAGTTCTGCTCACGGGTGATCAACTTCATCCACTACGGAACCCCTGCACCTGGCCCGAATACCTCCGCGCTACGGTGGCCACTCTATAACGAAGGCATGCGACCCATGCTGCGACTGGATAGCGAGACGTCACTGATCTTCGATCCCGACGCCAACAAGCGCCAGTGGTGGACCCGCATGGTCTACAACCCGGTCATGAATCCACAAAAATAGGCAACAACGGCACGATATCGATGACGGTATATAGCGTCATCGATATCCGGCTCAAAACGACCAACACCTGACAATAAAAATCGATATCCATCGACATATAAAAACGAATAGCGAGTTATTCAGCAGTACTGATAAAGGCACGACCGGCTGATATTACAGCCACCACAGGAAGCCCGATTACGGCATGCAGATATAGCAAGCATGGCATTGCTATGCCTACATTCCGAATAGCTGGGCATATAACACGCCATATCCAAACGGATTTGGCCATTGGAGAGATGTCATGAAAGACCTGAAAAAATTGATGTTCGCGGCCTCACTGGCAACCCTGGCCTGCCAGCCTGTGTTTGCAGAGGAAATGCCACCGGCCGACGGTGAGGCACCACAATTCGGTATGCCTCCGGAAGGCCTGCTGATTGCCGGTGTCACTGCCGCCAGTAACTATATGATTGGTGGTGTCAGCCTCAGTGGTAACCAGTCTTCACTGCAGCCTTTTATTGAATATAACTTCCCGTTTGGCCTGTACGTCGGTGGCTGGGCCGCCAACGGCATCGTTGATGTTGACGGCAACAAGTGGGAATACGACTACTTCATGGGTTACCGCGGCATGTTGCTGGATGGCCTGCATCTGGACACCAGCTATTGGGTCTACAACTACGACAAGACGGCCTACTTCGGCGAAGCCGCGTTCGTAAACCTGGATTATGACGTCTCCCGCAAGCTCAGCATGGGTCTGGGCGTTAAGCATGACACCTTCTTCGACAACCAGGTTTTCACAGCGCGCTTTAAATACGACCTGGGTAACGGCTGGAGCGTGTCCGGCAAGGAAGAAGCCGTTAACAAGCGCAGCACCCTCGACGTTGGCGGTGGCTACGAAGTGGAACTGCAATCCGGCACCGAGCTGAACTGGGACCTGGGGCTGACCCATCAGTTTGACCGTATCTGGTCGGTTGACCTGCGTGCCTTCGACTCCAACTTTGAAGATCCGAATACCGGCGATACCGGTAGTCGTTTCGTACTGGCGATCAACGCCTATACCGACTTGCTGCACTAGGAGCATGGGGCCTTTGAAAACTGCCGGTGGCCAGAGGGGGCCGGTGGATTTCAAAGCGTCAGTCACTGGAGCCAAGCACCGGCTCCAGCCATTCTCCTGGTCACAAGAATGCCGGTATAAGAACCCTGAACGTATTGCCAACTACCGCAATGCCCCCCATGGGTTCTTTATAGTGCATACCGGCATTGTCCGTTGTGAAACGGATGTTCTTCGTGCTTTGGGGTCCATTTGGGCCCCCTTTTTTTGATCCCACTTTCGGATTTCAAATACAAAAGAATCGCTGTAATCCCGCTCACTCTATTAACCAAAGAATAAACCCCCGCTGTATTTATGCAGCCAGCAGCCGGACTGCATGGATTCTTTTCGGTCAATGATTACAAATCTTTTGCTCTCTATACCCGAATAGGTATTCCCCAAAAATACAGAATGTATTCTACTATTGATTATAGGATGTAATTCCGGAATAGCAGGAAATATTCCTCGATTAGTAAAACCCGAACCGGAATACAGGGAAAAAATAAAGCGGCCTGGCCGCTTTCATTACAAACATAGCGAGGGCCTCCGAATGTTGGCTTTATCAGAAGCACCCGCAGTCGGGTCAGAAACATCCACACCGTGGACCAATGCACAGGCGACCCCACTGGTTGAAATCCGCTCGGTATCCAAGCAATACGGTGATTTCACGGCCATTGGCGATTTGTCCCTGAAAATCTATCCGGGTGAATTTTTCGCCCTGCTGGGCCCTTCCGGCTGCGGCAAGAGCACCCTGCTGCGCATGCTGGCCGGGTTCGAAACCCCAACCGCCGGCGAAATTCTGCTGAATGGCGAGGACATGGTGCCAATGCCGCCGGAAAAGCGCCCGGTGAATATGATGTTCCAGTCCTATGCGCTGTTTCCGCACCTGACACTGGAGCAGAACATTGCCTTTGGGCTGAAACGCATGAAGCTGCCGAAAGGTGAGATCGACAGCCGCGTGGAAGAAATGCTGCAGCTGGTGCAAATGACCACCCAGGCCAAGCGCAAGCCGCACCAGATCTCCGGTGGCCAGCGCCAGCGTATCGCCCTGGCCAGATCACTGGCCCGCCGCCCGAAAATGCTGTTACTGGACGAACCCATGGGCGCACTCGACAAAAAGCTGCGCCGCGAAACCCAGCTGGAACTGATGGATATCCAGCACCGTCTGGGCACCACCTTTGTGATTGTGACCCACGATCAGGAAGAAGCCATGACCGTCGCCAGCCGCATTGCCATCATGGATCACGGCAAGCTGATGCAGGTGGCCCCTCCAATCGACACCTATGAGACTCCGGCCAGTCGTTATGTCGCTGAATTTGTCGGCGACACCAATATCTTCACCGGCTCCGTCACCGCCGCAGGTTCCAGCGCACTGGACTTCACCCTAGAAGTCTCCGGCCAATCACTCAATGCCTTACCACAACCTGGCATTGCCGCCCCTGATGCCAGATACCTGAACGTGCGGCCCGAGAAAATGGCGGTCAGCAAGGATCGGGTCGACGATGGCTCCAACTACCTGCGCGGCCGCATCGACGAAGTTGCCTATCTGGGCAACCTGTCGACCTACTACGTCGATGTCGGTCTGGATCAGCGGGTGCTGGTGCAGATGACCAACAGCCAGCGCTTTGGCAGCGAACGGTTTGCCGAAGACGATAATGTCTGGGTGTCCTGGTATCCGCAAGACGGCCAGTTGCTGGATCGCTAAGCGGAGACTTGTTATGAACTTACCCATCTCTCGACGCAACCTGCTGATCGGTATTCCCTATACCTGGCTGATGCTGTTTTTCCTGATTCCGTTCGTGATCGTGATGAGCATCTCGCTGTCCGATCCGGTCATTGCTATCCCACCCTACAGCCCGGTGCTGAGCACCAATGATGGGCTGGCTGGAGTCTGGAATTACCTGACCCAGCTCGACTTTGAAAACTTCGCCATAGTGCTGGAAGACGACGTTTATCTGTCGTCCTACCTCAACAGCGTGCAAATGGCGCTGACCACCACGCTGCTGTGTTTGCTGCTGGGCTACCCGATCGCCTATGCCATTGCCTCATCACCGATGCACTGGAAAACACGCTTTATCATGGCCATCAACCTGACCTTCTGGTGCTCATTCCTGATTCGTATCTACGCCTGGATCGTGCTGCTGGGAAATCAGGGCGTAGTGAATAACATCCTCTTGTCACTGGGGGTCATCGACTCCCCGATTCAGATGCTCAATACCGACTTTGCGGTGTATCTGGGACTGGTGTATGCCTACCTGCCACTGATGATTTTCCCTGTCTACGCCACGTTAGAGAAGCTCGATAACAGTGTCTACGAAGCCTCCCGTGATCTGGGCTGCAGTCACATAGAATCCTTCTTCCGAGTCACTCTGCCACTTAGCAGACCGGGTATGCTGGCTGGTGCCTTTCTGGTGTTTGTGCCGGTAACCGGTGAATACATTGTGCCGAGCCTGTTGGGCAACGCCTCGACGCCGGTGATTGGACGGGTGTTATGGAACGAGTTTTTCTCCAATGGCGACTGGCCGCTGGCGGCGTCTATTTCGGTATTGCTGATGCTGGTACTGGTGTTACCCATCGTGCTGTACCAGTTCTTCAGCAACCGCAACGAGGAGAAATAACATGAACCGACACCTGAGCTGGTTTGGCATCACCTCGCTGACCCTGGGGCTGGCCTTTATGTACCTGCCGATTCTGGTACTGGTGATTTACAGCTTCAACGATTCCGAAATGATCACCCTGTGGTCACATCCGTCGCTGCGCTGGTACGAAAAGCTGTTTACCGACGGCAACTACTGGGGCCCGGCCTGGACCACCTTGCGCATCTCGCTGGTGTCGTCGGTGCTGGCCACCATTCTGGGCGTGATGATCAGCCTGGTGGTGACCCGCATGCGCAAGTTCAAGGGACGTTCGCTGTTTGTGGGTATGACCATCGCACCGCTGGTGCTGCCAGAGGTGATTACCGGACTCGCGCTGTTGCTGCTGTTTATTGCCATGGGCGTTGAGCGGGGCTTTATGACCGTGATCATTGCCCACACCACCTTTGCCATGTGTTTTGTGTCGGTGATTGTGACGGCCCGTATGGCCGAGTTTGATATGTCCACCGAAGAAGCCGCCCGCGACCTTGGCTGCGGTCCGGTCATGGCGTTTTTCCACGCCACGCTGCCGGCTATTTTACCCGCCATTGTGGCGGCCTTCCTGCTCGCCTTTGCGCTGTCGCTCGATAATCTGGTGGTCACCACCTTCACCACCGGACCCGGCATTACCACGTTGCCGATGCGGGTGTTCTCGGAGATTCGAACGGGCGTTAAACCGGAAATCAACGCGCTATCGACCATGGTGATCCTGTTGGTGACCTGCGTGGCCATCACCAGCTCGCTACTGACCAAGCGTTCGGCCGCCAAACGGGTAGCGGCAGCCGATTCGCCGCCAGCAACCTCACAGTTGGCCAGCGCATGACGCCACCAACCCATTTAAACCAGCACACCGCAACCAGCAGCGCCGTTGACCCCGTCAGCGGCGCTGCTGTGTATGTTGCTGGCACAGAAAATAGCGCCGCCGATGCACAACATCATCCGGGCGAACATCACCCTGGTGCAGATGCCAGTGATGCCGAGTTGCGGCGGGAGTTCTGGCGTTACACCATCCCGTCGATTGGCGCCTTGCTGGTCAATGGCGTCAACGAGCTGGTCGATGCCGCCTTTGTTGGCAGTCATGTCGGCTATGAAGGGCTGGCGGCCATCACACTGACCTGGCCGGTGATCTGTCTGGTGATTGGTATTGGCCTGATGATTGGCGCTGCCGGTGGCAGCCTGATGTCGATTGCCCGTGGTCGCCGCGACTGGCAGCAATGCAACCGTATCCTTAACCGCAGCGCCGGACTGGCGCTGTTACTGGGGCCATTGTGCGGCGTGCTGGTGATCGCTATCGACCAGACCGTACTGCAATGGCAAGGAGCCAGCGGCGCAGTGGCCGATATGGCACTGCTGTATTCGGAGGTTTTTGCCGCTGGATGTGTGATCAACCTGATTGCCATCGCATTGGCCATGATGGTGCGCAACGACAACAGCCCGATGATCTCGACCCTGATCATGGGGATCAGTGCGCTGGTAAACCTGCTGTTCGACTGGTTGTTTGTTGCGGTGCTCGACCAGGGCGTTGCCGGTGCCGCGCTGGCCAGCATCTTTGCCAAGGCCGCTGCACTGGCGGGCGCCGGGTATTACTTTTTACGTCACAGCCAGCGCCTGCAATTGCAGCTGTCACTAATGAAACCCGACCTCGAATTCAGCCGCCGCATCTGCGCTTTGGGAGCCTCCACCTTTGTGATGTACATTTACGCCGGTGTCGATATCAGCGTGCATAACGCCCTGCTGATGCATTACGGCAGCGCCATCGACGTCGCCGCCCTGGCGATTGCCGGTTACATCATGATGCTGTTTTACTTTCTCTCTGAGGGGGTCGCCAATGGTATGCAACCACTGGTGAGCTACTACCACGGCAGCCGTCTGCTGCAGTTGCAGAACCGCATGCGCGATATGGCAATTCGGGTGCTGGTAATCAGTGGCATTGGCTGGACCGCGCTGGTGTACGCCGCGCCGGAATGGCTGATCAGCCTGTTTTCCGAACACAACCCGGAGTTGACCGAAGTCGCTCGCAACGGCATGTACCTGCACCTGTTCGCGATGCTGTTTGATGGCCTGCTGGTGCTTGCTTCGGTGTACTTTCAGGCGGTGGATCAGGGCCGACGCTCGCTGCTGATTTCGGTGGGTAACATCGCCGTGCAAATCCCTTTCTTTCTGGTATTGCCGCAATGGCTTGGGGTCACCGGAGTCTGGCTGGTGCTGCCAGTGTCGACCACACTGCTGTTTCTGGTGGTGCTGGCAGTGATAGTACGGAGCCACAGATAACAGCCTTGCCGCCAGAGTTAAAACGACCGCGTCAGCTCGTCGAGGTTGCTGGTGATTCGGCCCAGCTGTTGGTCCAGGTTAAGGCCGCTTTCGGCCAGTTCCAGCGCTTCGTTGAGCTTACGTTGAACGATTTCGGTCAGCGCGGCTTCCTGCTCCTGGGTCAGGTCCTGACGATTGAATTCTTCTTCGATTTCATGCACCAGCGTGTTCATCAATTGCATGCTGTCGTTTTTGTATTTTTCCTGATACTTCTGAATATCGCCCATAGCTTTCTGGCCGTCTTTCAGGGCATCCATCACCAGGCATAAACGCTGTTCGGCGATGGCGAGGTCATCACGAATTTTCTGGATCAGGTCGTTGGCGTTTTCAGCCAGAATCGTTAAATAGTCGCGCAGTTCCCCTTCCCGGCCGGGGTTACTGATGGGCTGGTTTTTCACAAAGATGGTGACGTAGTCGTAGTTGATGATCATGCGGGATTCCAGCTGAATAATGCGCTGTTCCATCATGTGCACCCGTTCCAGCAGCTGTTCTTCCATGGGTGCCAACTGCTCGCTGGTGGAAGCATTCCAACACTCGCCACCGGAACGCACCTG
This sequence comes from Oceanobacter kriegii DSM 6294, assembly GCF_000422845.1. Classification (GTDB taxonomy): domain Bacteria; phylum Pseudomonadota; class Gammaproteobacteria; order Pseudomonadales; family Oceanobacteraceae; genus Oceanobacter; species Oceanobacter kriegii. The sequence goes on along the minus strand of NZ_AUGV01000009.1, from coordinate 183,092 downwards.
GGCCATGCCACTGAGGCCATACTGGGCGATGGTTTTGGTCATGCGCTCCACCAGCACTTGCTGATTGGGTGCTTTCACGCCTTCCCGTACAAAGTTCAGAATGATGCCAATATCTGCCGCGTTGCTGAGTGCCGACATCGCCATTTGCGAGACTTCCTGATAGCCGGTACGCAGGTTTTTCAGCTCTGATGCCTGCTGGCGGGTGGTGTCCAACCGCTTGGCCAGCAGCGCTTTTTCAACGGGTAACTTGATAAAGTCCTGACCGCCGGCGTCATAACCTTGCAGTATGTCATCGGTGCTGCAGTGGTTGGACATAAACACCACCGGTACATCGGCCTGTTCCGCTTTCACCTCGCGACATTTGGCAAAGCCACTTTCCGGGCCTGGGTCAAGGGCGATCACCACCAGGTCGGCGTCGGCCAGTTGAGGCTGCAGCGGCGCATCCGGCTGGCACAACTGCAAGGAAAATCGGTCGTCAGGCAGGTGCGATAGCAGCCGTTGAATATCGCTGCTGTCGCCGATCATGAGTAGCCGGGTGATGTCAGTCATGGGTTCTTCCTGTTTGTAACTTGCGAGTCAATTCCAGCTCCAGCCCATCAAGGTCAAAGTCGAGTGCCAGTTCGCATATGGTTGCGACGTCCTTGCGCTCAGACTCAGGCACCTTGGCCTGCTGCAACTGACGGGCAATGTCTTCCACTCTTAATAAATCCTTGCCCAACCATTGCAGCATGGCGGTGAGCTGCTGGTTGACCTGGGCGGATGTCATGGTGTCTGTTGAGTCTTGCGGTGGCGTCGGAGCCGCGGGATCGGTAATCAGGAAGTCACGCAGGATACTCCCCAACCGGTCGAGTTTGATCGGCTTGGATATGTGCTCGTCCATGCCTTGCACCATGCTTTCCTGGCGGTGCCCATCGGTGGCATGAGCAGTCATGGCAATGATTGGCAGGTTTTCAAATTCCGGGCTGATCTGGCGGATTCGGTGGGTGGTTTCATAGCCGTTCATGCCGGGCATTTGTAAATCCATCAGAATCAGATCAACGCTGACGCCATCGTTGATCAGGGCGGTAATCGCCTGCTGGCCACCGCTGCACACAAAGGTTTTTACCCCAAGCTTTTCCAGCATATGACGGGCAATTACCTGATTTACCTCGTTGTCTTCTACCAGCATCACCCGAAACCCTTTCAGGCTGGCGTTGCTGTGGGGGCTGCCTTTACTGGACTGTCTGGCGATGGCTTCTTCGATCGGCAATGACACGGTAAAGGTTGAGCCGCTGCCCATCTCGCTACGAACCGACACCGTGCCCCCCATCATGCGCACCAGTTTATGGGTAATGCTCAGGCCCAGACCGGTGCCGCCAAAGCGTCGGCTGATGGTCGAGTCGGCCTGATTGAAGGCATCAAAAATGCTGTCCTTGACGGCGTCCGGTATGCCCATGCCGGTGTCGGCAACCTCAATATCCAGCCATTGCTTACGACGGCTGGCGTGCAGTCTGACGGACCCTCGTTGGGTAAACTTGATGGCGTTGGAAATCAGGTTCAGCAGCACCTGTCGAACCCGCAGGGCATCCAGCATCAGCGCGGTAGGCAAGTCGGTGTCTATATCGAGCGTCAGCGCCAGCTGTTTCTGATCGGCCATACCTTTCATTGAAGAGACAATGTCTTCCAGCATGCCGCGCAACGGCACCGCCGCATGCTCCAGTGTCATCATGCCCGCTTCGATTTTGCTGAAATCGAGGATGTCGTTAATGATGCCAAGCAGGTGCTCGCCCGACTGCGAGGCAGTCATTAACAGTTGCTGTTGCTGGTTGTCGAGGCGGGTTTCCGACAGCATGGTTAACATGCCCAGTACGCCGTTCAGAGGGGTGCGTATTTCATGGCTCATATGAGCCAGAAAGTCGGCCTTGGCGCGTGCGGCTCGCAGGGCTTCGTCCCGTGCGATGGAGAGCTCAGTAGTGCGTTCAACGACTTTTTCTTCCAGGTTCACCGTAAGCTTGCGCAACTCTTCCGAGCGGTCGTAAAGCTCACGGCTTTTCTCCGCCAGAATCGACTCTGCTTTTAATCGTGCAGATTTTTCGCGCTCGTAGCGCTTCAGCAAGCTGTCGTAATCGGGCACAGCGTCTCCGGTGTTGGAAATTAGGCAGCATTTATCCCACAGAACCAATGAACGCTGCGGAATTTACCTGCGGGGTGTTGCTGCTTTGTGATTTGAGTATAGAAGATCTGCGCCATTGCATCGGCGTGGCAGTGCACAGTGCGCTAGCATGTATGCAAAACAATCAGAACACGCAGGAAATACAGGTTAGCTGGGCGGTACTTTGGGCATTGCCCTGAGTGCGGCTCTGAGCGACAATGCGCAGCCTTTCAGGCAGTGCAATGTGCTCCGGCCAAAAGCCCGCATTCCACTACCCCGTCTACTACTCTGAAGCCTGCTTAAATAATCCGACATTCAGGAGTCAAAAATGACCTCTCGTACCGAACTGGCGAACGCTATCCGCGCCTTGAGCATGGACGCTGTCCAGAAAGCAAAATCCGGCCACCCAGGCGCCCCAATGGGCATGGCAGATATTGCCGAGGTGCTGTGGAACGACTTTCTGAAGCACAACCCGAACAACCCGGAATGGGCTGACCGCGACCGCTTCATCCTGTCCAACGGTCACGGCTCCATGCTGATCTACTCACTGCTGCACCTGAGCGGCTACGAGCTGTCCATCGACGACCTGAAAAACTTCCGTCAGCTGCACAGCAAGACACCGGGCCACCCTGAGTACGGTTATGCCCCAGGCATTGAGACCACTACCGGTCCTCTGGGTCAGGGCATCGCCAACGGTGTCGGTATGGCGGCGGCTGAAAAAGTACTGGCTGCCCAGTTCAACCGCGACGGTCACGACATCGTTGACCACTACACCTACGTATTCATGGGCGACGGCTGCATGATGGAAGGTGTTTCCCACGAAGCCTGCTCTCTGGCCGGTACTCTGGGTCTGGGTAAGCTGGTTGCGTTCTACGATGACAACGGCATCTCCATCGACGGTGAAGTAGAAGGCTGGTTCACCGACGATACCCCAGCACGTTTTGAATCCTACGGCTGGCAGGTTATCCGCAATGTGAATGGTCACGACTCTGAAGAGATCAAGATGGCCATCGAAACCGCCCGTGAAAACACCACCCAGCCGACCCTGATTTGCTGCAAGACCATCATTGGTTTTGGCTCTCCGAACAAGGAAGGCAAGGAAGACTGTCACGGTGCACCACTGGGTGACGACGAAATCAAACTGACCCGCGAGCGTCTGGGTTGGGAACACGGTCCATTCGAAGTACCAGCCAACGTTTACGAAGGCTGGAGCGCAAAGGACAAGGGTGCCGCTGCCGAGCAGAGCTGGAACGACAAGTTCGCCGCTTATGCCGCTGCTTACCCAGAGCTGGCCGCTGAATTCGAACGTCGTATGAAAGGCGACCTGCCTGCCGACTTCGCTGCCAAGGCACAAGCTTACATCGAAGAGTGTCAGGCCAAGGGCGACGTGGTGGCTTCCCGTAAGGCATCCCAGAACACCCTGAATGCTTTCGGCCCACTGCTGCCAGAATTCCTGGGCGGCTCTGCCGACCTGGCTGGCTCCAACCTGACCCTGTGGTCCGGTGCCAAGGGCGTTAGCGCTGACGACGCATCCGGCAACTACCTGTTCTACGGCGTACGTGAATTCGGTATGAGCGCCATGATGAACGGTATTGCACTGCACAAGGGCTTCGTACCTTACGGTGCCACCTTCCTGATGTTCATGGAATACGCCCGTAACGCCGTACGTATGGCTTCCCTGATGAAGCAGCGCGCTATCTTCGTTTACACCCACGACTCCATCGGTCTGGGCGAAGACGGCCCGACTCACCAGCCGGTTGAGCAAGTAGCGAGCCTGCGTAACACGCCAAACCTGGAAACCTGGCGTCCATGTGACACCGTGGAATCTGCGGTTGCCTGGAAGTCTTCTGTTGAACGTGCCGATGGCCCGTCTGCGCTGATCTTCTCCCGTCAGGGTCTGCCTCACCAGGCACGTGACGCCGAACAGCTGGCCAACGTAGCCAAGGGTGCTTACATCCTGAAAGACTGTGAAGGTACTCCGGACGCCATCATCATCGCCACCGGTTCCGAAGTGGGTCTGGCCATGGACGCCGCTGCGGCCATCACCGACAAGCAAGTGCGCGTGGTTTCCATGCCGTGTGCCGAAGTGTTCTGCAAGCAGGACGCCGCTTACATCGAATCCGTACTGCCAGCTTCCGTAACGGCCCGTGTGGCGGTTGAAGCCCTGCACAAGGACTACTGGTACAAGTTCGTTGGCCTGAACGGCGCCATCGTGGGTATGGAAACCTTTGGTGAGTCTGCACCTGCCGCTGACCTGTTCAAGGAATTCGGCTTCACTGTTGAAAACGTGGTTGCCGCGGTCAACAGCGTAGCCTGATCATTCAGAGCTATGTCCTGCACAGGCCTGTCTTACACGGATCTGTGCGGGAAAGACACATGGCAGCAGTCGCTGCTGTCAGCGTGATTTAAAAGAGCCGGGCACATTCGCCCGGTTTTTTTGTGCCTCTGAAAAGCCCTGCGTCTTACCCTCTCGCGGCCTGCGCCTTCTACCTACTCTCTCGCTATTTATTTATCTCACGGCCTGATAGTTGTCTTCTCGTGAACCTTTGTCCTGTCCGATTCCCCCTTACCCCAGGCTTGAAACACCATCACTTTGGAGCCGCAACTTAGGCTATCGCAATGGTGACAATCCACCGCTTTAGAGCCTGATTACCCCACTGAAATGCAAAATAAAATTCGGCTCAAAAAATGACAAATTAAGCCAGCAATAAATTAAACGGGTGATCGTTAAGGTGGGTGGACCAATACGACTGCATGTCATGTAAAAACAGCCGCAAAAACCCGCTATTTGCCATTTTCAGCGCTCAGAAAACCCGCCTTTTTAACGAAATTTATTTCGTCAGACAAAACAGTAAATGATTCTTTTCAGGTCCGTTACATCGGCTTTGCGAAAAACCTAGAATATTTTTCATCGCTTCAGGAGACGCTCAATCCCGGCCTCGAAAGACGTTCCTGAAGCCAGGCTCAGAGCCGCCAAAAGAAGGTTCCGAAGCCCGTCACAGCCAGCCCGACTGGTTATTCAGAAACATGGGTAACACGATTAAAAACAGCAAGGAGCGCAGCAATGAACTCACCTCAAGCGCTGGAACAACCGCACCAGCATGTGTTGGTTTTCAATCGATTCAGTATTCGTGGGGCTATCCACCACCACACCGACCTGACACTTCACCCGGACGGCCAATGGCAGGTTGAAAGTCACATCACATCCGTCGTGCGTTCTTTCAAACCGCGCATCTCCGTTCATGTGGAGTTTATGGACGAATTTAATATGGACCCGCTGGAGTTTGGCGGCGATGACATAGAGTGGCATCCCAAGTGCCTGTGGTCTTCTGCTTTCCGCAAGCTTCAGGATCGCACCATCAAGATGTCGGGCTGCAGCGACTTTATTCGTGACCACTTTGATGAACTGAGCCAACGCTCAACCGGAAAACTGAAGCTGAAGCTCAGAAAACAGCCCGGCTTGCTGGCCCGTCTGTTCTAAACCCTCTGAAGACCCCTGGTTCGGCCCAACGCTGATACTGCTTTCCCCTCCTCTCAGAACAGTATCAGCGTTCCTGCCATATCCCGTTCAAGAACCAAGCATACTTCTGTTTGACGATCTGAAAAATTTCAACCTGACAGATCCGTCATTCCCTACACTCGCCACCTTCCTGTTACACCTGCACGGCGCTATTCTTTTGGAGTGCTTTTCAACAATCCGGCGCTTGCCTCAGATAACTGCTCACTTATGAATCAGAAAGTTATTTTCGGGCCTGACGGGGCACAGAAACCGGATCACGGGTTCGTGACAATCGGCGCAGTTTTACAGATCATTAAGAAAACCGTCCGAATCTGAGACGTGGTTCGAAAGCTGGCTGAAACCAATCGGGGTTTAATCCCGTCTATTTTCACAGGAACATCCGCCATCAGCGGACGACAGGCAAGCAGGAGCGCAGCAATGAATTCACCCCAGGCTTTGGTGCAACCGCACCAACACGTTTTTGTATTCGAACAATTCAGCATTCGTGGTGCCATTCACCACCATACCGATCTGACCATTCACGACGACGGCCACTGGCAAGTAGAAAGCCGGGTGAGCTCGGTGGTGAATTCGTTCAAACCACGCATTTCATTGCACATCGAATTTATGGACGAAGCCAACATGGGGCCGTTGAGTTTTGGTGAAGAAGACACCGAATGGCATCCCAAGTGTTTGTGGTCAGCGTCGTTCCGTAGCTTGCAGGAACGTACCATCAAAATGTCCGGCAGCAGCGACTTTATTCGCGACCACTTTGACGAGCTGAGCCACCACTCCACCGGCAAGCTGAAGTTACAACTGAAGAAACAAACCAGCCTGTTGGGCCGCTTGTTCTGATTATTCTGGCTGTTTTGATTAGTGGACAGTATCCAAACAGCCAGCCAATTTGAACACTCGCCGGTCCTGGCCCGGGTTTCCCTTGCTGAGCTTCCCTTACTGGGCTTCTCTTACTGGGTTTGCCTCATAAGACCGAGACCGGCGGTGCGGTCTGATACTTTCTAAATCACTCAGGCATGCCCGGGGCCGCCCCCGAGAACATCGCCGTCAGCTGATCCAGATCGGCTTGCGGCACCAGATCCATGGTAGCGAACTGCTCTGGCGTGAAAGGCGCAAAATCCCCGGTAGCAGTCGCTACCAACTCATCCTTCTGGTTAAACAGCTGCCCCTGAATGATCAATTTGCGACGGCGTTCATCCAGGCTTTCCAGCGTGGTAATCGCGTACAACTGATCGCCCACATACACCGGCTTTTTAAAACGCACCTGAATGTCTCGCGTCAGTGGAAACTGATGCAGGAAGTAGATACAGGCCCAGGCCATGGTTTCATCCAGAATGGTGGTGGTCACACCACCGTGGGCCAGATTGCTCCAACCGCGCACATGCTCCGGGATCACCACTTGCGAACGTATTTGCTTGCCATTGGTGGCGAACGTCATGTGCAGGCCCTGATCGTTATGGGCACCACACGCAAAACAATGAGGATCAACCGTCGGCAAGGCTTGCCACAATTCTGCTGGCTGCCCGGTTGGGTTCTCGGCCAAAGCCCCGGTCGAGGAATGAGACACATCAGTCGACATACACGCTCCGCTATCGTCGAATCAAACAATCCCCCGACTATACCGCGGTCACTGCCACAAACCGTGCAAGGGTCCAACAACAGCCTGACTCACAGAATGAACAATGCATTCAGCGATGCCACCGGCACGGTGTTCGGGTTACACTTGGGGGTTTCCACTTTTCTATTCAGCCGTCCTGACATCCTGTGCGTCGGCGGCGGTTTTGGCAGGCAGTATGAGTAATCACCCGTTGTTTACAGACACCACCATTCCCTTGTCGGTGACGCTGGCGGCCACCATTGGGTTGGAGGAAGCCTTGCTGCTGACCATTTTCAATCAGGCAGCGCAACTGCAACCCCAAAGCCAGCGCAATGGCATTCGCATCAGCCGCGAATGCCTGCGTCAGCAATTGCCTTTCTGGGACGACGTGACCATTCGCCGTACCCTCGCCAGCCTGATCGAGAAAGGCATGGTGCAATTGCATGGCCCCATGTACCCGGAAAGTGCCGAAATGCTGTTGGGCTTTGACAGCCAGAACACCAGCAGCCAGCCGCTGCCCAGCGATGTGCGTGCCGCTTACCCGCCACAAGGTAATAGCCAGAACCATCACAGTGGCCAACCAGTTGCTCACAGTCCCCAACACGGCAGCCCTCAACATGGCAGCCAGCAGCCAAGCCAGCACAATACACCGCGTTATTCATCCATTGGCACCGACTGGAAACCGTCGCAAGACACCCTGACGCGACTGCAACAGCGCGGTATTGGCCAGAGTTTTGTGTGGGCCCAGCTCGACAGTTTTATCCTCCACGCGCAGGAAGCCGGCCCCAATCGTAACGACTGGAACGCGCGCTTTTTTAATCACGTGAAAAATCAGTGGGTGTACGCCCAGAACGATGCCGAGCGGCAAAAGCAGTTCCAGCAGGAGCGCGAAGAACAGCAGCTGAATCGCAGTGGTTTCAAGGTCGCTCAGGACGAAGCGGCTCCTATTCAGCCAAGCTGGCGTCCCAGCGCCGATGCCCTGCAAATTTTGCAACGTGCCGACATCGACCAGCAGTTTATTGAAGACGCCATTCCGGAATTTGTACTCTACTGGAGCGAACGCGGCGACGCGGTAAAAACCTGGAACACCAAGTTCCTGCAACACGTGCGCTCGCAGTGGGCTCGCTACTCGGCCTCGATGGAGCATTCCAATGTGCCGATGCCAATTGATCGTAACTGGCAGCCGTCCAGCGACTGCTACGATATTCTGGCGATGGCCCACATCGACACCCAGTTCGCCCGTGAACGGGTGGCGGAATTTGTGCTCTACTGGCGCGATTCCGGTCAGGTGCACAACAGCTGGAACAGCCGCTTTCTGCAATACGTAAAACAGCAATGGGGCAAACGTTTGGCCCAGTCAGGAGATGCTCATGGAACCGCAAGCAACCAATCAGCTGCTCAACCGGGTTACACAACAGCTGAAGCCAGCGTCCAGCGACTCAACGACACCAGTTGGTAATACCGACGCCCAGAAGCAGGCGACGGTGGAACAGAAAGAAGCCATCAACCAGATTTTCGAGCTGTTCCGTTTTAACTACCACAACCAGTTTCTGAAAGCCTTCCCGGATCACGACACCCTGATCATGGCCAAACGGCTGTGGTCACGGCTGCTGGTAGATTACCGTGGCGACGTCATCATGCGTGCTGCCGAGCAGGCGGTGAAAGAAAACGGCTGGCTGCCAAACGTGCATGAAGTGGTATCGCGCTGTGATATTGCCGGCACCCTCGGTGTGCCTGGCACTCACCGCGCCTACATGGAAGCCTGCCGGGCACCGTCGCCGAAGAAAGACTTCAACTGGAGCCACCCGATTGTGTACTACGCCGGGCGTGCCAGTGACTGGTTCTATCTGGCCAATACACCGGAAGAACAGGCGTTCCCGGTGTTCAAACACAATTACGAACTGCTGCTGCAACGACTGCAAGCAGGCGAAGATATTCAGATGGAAATCCAGAAGGCGCTGCCGGAAGAAGTGATCACGCCGCTGCCTCGTAAAGAACAGCAGCAGCGTTTGCAGGATTTGAAGTCGTTGTTATAAACAGCCAACTTTCATGCATTCGACAAGCGAGCGAACGAACCAAAGAGCCTCTGATTTATCGGCCTGCAGATATCACAATCTGCTGTTCGCTCACCTGCAAATCCAACCCGAACAGGTCCGTCACCAGCTCCAGCGTCCCTTCTACATCCTGCTGCCGGTATTTGCCAGAAAACGTCTGCGTCCCATCAATATCGCGCAACTGAATTTGCTTATGGGTGTGGCTTTGCAAATGGGCCACCAGATCGCTTAACGGCTCGCCACTGACCTTGCGCCAGCCGGTTCGCCAACTGCCCGCTTGCTGATCCTTGAAAGGCTGAGCCTGATCACCGTCCAGTCGCACACCCTCGCCAGCGTACAAGCGCCAGCTCTGGCCCTCGTGAGTGACTTCCACAACGCCGTGCTCAACGCTCACCACCAGACCGTCGCCGGATGTATCGACGTTAAACGCCGTGCCCAATACCCGGATTTGACCGCGATCCGTGCTGATAACAAACGGCCGCTGGGTATCTCTGGCCACCGAGAAAAACACTTCCCCTTGCTGTAGCTGCACCCGGCGTTCGGTGTCGGACAGTGCCACCGAGAGCTGGCTGTTGGCGTTAATCGCCAGGTCGGAACCGTCTGCCAGGGTCAGTTGTTGTTGCTCTGCGGTATCGGTTGCGTAATCGACGGCCACAGCTTGGCTGACCTCATTCGAGGCGGAACTGTTCAGGCCAGTACCCAGCACGAACCACAGCAGTGGCGCCAGCAACAGCAGACTGGCGGCGGCTGCCCAACCAAGACCCCAATCAAAGCGGTTGGATGTACTGGTATCACGTTTAGCCCCGGTTTCGGTCTCTGGCTCAAGCTCCGAGACAGTAACAGGTACATAGGCAGAAGAAGGTACAGAAGCTGAACTCCAAGCAGTATCTGAACCGTCGGCCAACAGCCGCTGACGGGCGGTGCGAATATCCGTGACTTTTCTATTCGTGACTGTGCTATCCGATTCATTGCTATCTGACCGGGTGTCGCTGCGCGGTTGTGCAAGCGCCAACAGCAAGGCTTCGCTGTCGCCAAAATAATGCGCGATGTATTCCGCCGCTGCCCGATGGCGCTCGTCTTCGGCCAGCCAATGATGGTAGTCACTGCGCTGGGCGTCATTCAGCTCATCCAGACGGTCGTACCAGTCGGCAGCCTGCTCAAGAATTTCATCTGAAAAGAACTTCAGGTTCATAGGCCGTTACTGCGCCTCCGCTTGATGGCAGCGCATGACTCAATCGTCACGTTCATGTTTTTCCACCGTGCGGGCGATATCCAGCATCGCCCGGGTAATGTGTTTTTTCACCGACGCCTCACTGAGGCCCAACTGTGCAGCAATGGCATCACGGGACAGGCCATCCATTCGACGCATTAAAAACACCTGTCGTCGCAGCGGCGGCATTGCCGTCAAGGTCTCCGACAGTGCTTCCAGCTTGCGTCGCTCCATGTGCTGTTGGTCCAGCGGCGCGCTCTCCTGCTCTGGCAGCTCAGCCACGTAATCCGGCTGACGCTTGCTGCGACGCCAGTGGTCCAGCACCACCGAGCGAGCCACTTGCAGGCCATAGGCCAACGGGTTGCTGACTCGCTCCCGCGCGGTCGTTTGCAGTGACCGCACCATGGTGTCTTGCAGCAGGTCTTCAACGTCGCTGGGGTTGGAAATCTGACTGCGGATATAGCCACGAATGCGTGGTATCTCACTGGTCAGTTGTTGCTCGTAATGGCTATCCGGACCATCGGGCGCTAGCGCCGGGTCGTCCAGCTGGCGATCACAAGACTGGCGGATCATTTTCATTGCCATTCCGGTTTTCACAGACGAGTGGTCGCCATGAGAACACGTCAAAGTGACAGTTTATTGAAGTTAAAAACACGCATGCTCAGCGCTTTCAAGATAAGACGTGCCGAAGGGATAAAAGGGGACAGGGTAATTTGGCGAGAATAGCTTGAAGGTGTCGAAGAGGAAGGAGAAAGAACAATGGGCTGTGCTTTCTCCCCAGAAGCTTTACCTAAGCTGCTCTCTGATCAGTCCGCTTTGATAAAGCGACGCGCCAGCCAGTAATCCACACTCACATAACGGCCAGCGCCGGTGAAAAACAGGCTCAGCAACATCACAAAATAGGTCGCGGCAAACTCAATGCCGTTGTTCAGAATCACAAAAGAGCCACGGCCAGTCAGCCAATCGTAATGGCCATGTTGCTGCAACAGACTGCGTCCTGCCTGCAAGCGATCCGCCGCTTCCATCACACGGTCGTTAGCCAGCCAGCTGGAGGCATCGGCAATCGCCAGCCAGCCGTTTTGCCAATGCACCGTCAACGCCGCCACCAGCATGGTGATCATCAGCGGGATGCTGATCCAGCGCACCGCCAAACCAAACACCAGCAACCAGGCGCCGAAAAACTCGGTGCCCGCCGCCAGCGCCACCATCAGCTCGGGGAATGGCAACCCCAGTCCCCAATCCGGATTCCCAAACCAGGCCACCGTATCGTCAAAGGCTACCAGCTTGTTCCAGCCGGCCTGCATCAGCACCGGTGCCAGATACAGCCGTAACAGCAAGGGAGCCAGGCAGTCAGCAAAGCGGGTGGAATTCAGTGCCTGATGGGCAGGACGGTATAAATCAATCAGGGATTTCATGGCTGGCTCCGCAAACCTGTGTCTTGTTTTCTACACAGTCGCTGGAGCAGCCTGATTCTTACAAAGTATTTTTGCCTGAGCAGAGAACAGCAGAAAACATCAGCAAATACGCGGCAGCTGCTCGCCGTTGAGCCAATCCACCATACGACGGCCACCGAATTTGGTGGTCATCTGCACGAAGTGATTCGGGTCTTCGGTGATTTCACCCACGATGGCAGCATCTGCGCCTTTTGGATGTGCACGCATCACAGCTAACAGCTGTTCGGCCTGTCCAGCCGGGCAAATCGCCAACAGCTTGCCTTCATTGGCAACGTACAGGGGATCAAGCCCCAGAAACTCACAGGCCGATGCCACCACGGGTTTGACCGGAATCTGCGCTTCCTGCAAATGCACACCCACGCCGCTCTGATGAGCAATTTCGTTGAGGGTGTTAGCCAGGCCGCCTCGAGTCGGATCACGCAGGCATTTAAGGGTTGGCACCGCCTCCAGCATAGCGGCAGTCAGGTCATGTAGCGCTTGGGTATCAGACTGCAATTCGGATTCAAAACCGAGGCTCTCACGCATCGACAGAATCGTCACACCATGATCGCCCATGAAACCGGAAACCAGAATCTTGTCACCCGGTTTGGCATTGGCACCAGAAAGCTCAATGCCCTCAGCCACATACCCCAGGCCGGTGGTGGTTATAAAGACACCGTCGCCCTTGCCCTGCTCGACCACTTTGGTATCGCCGGTGACAATCGCCACTCCAGCGTCTTTGGCAGCCGTGGCCATAGACTGCACAATGCGCTTCAGGTCAGCCAGTGGATAACCTTCCTCCAACACAAACGCTGCCGACAGATACAGCGGTACCGCGCCGTTCATGGCCACATCGTTGACCGTGCCATGCACCGACAAACAGCCAATATCCCCACCCGGGAAAAACAACGGCGAGATCACATGAGCGTCGGTCGCCATCACCAACCGACTGTTGGCAGGCGGCTGCGGCAGTACCGCACCGTCGTTTCCCTGGTTGAGATAATCGTTGCTGAACTCGGCGGCAAACAACTCCGAAATCAACTGTTGCATGGCGCGACCACCGCTGCCATGAATCATCTCAACCCTGCCCTTGTTCCAGTCTATACGTGCCATGGTTTATTCATCCGTCGAACGTCCGGGCAAAAGCCAGACGCAATGTTTATTCAATCAACCGTCATAGTTGGGCAAGGCCCAACCTACCGTCTGTAGGAGCGAATTTATTCGCGACACAACGTCAGCCCCGCAGGTCAGATAAAGACGCGCAGCGGCTGCCATCTGACGCCACCGCTGTTGGATGGCTTTCGCTTCGCTCATTTATCCAACCTACAGGAGAATGCCTGAGCCCAGTCAGTGGATGCAGTGCAAGGCGTCCCGCAGCGAGTACCCAAGACATACCGGATTGGTAGGCGCAGGGACGAGCGAGGACACAACGCGCTCACCAAGCCGCTCTGAAGCGTTACGAGCGATGGTAAGACAAGGCATAAAATGGCCGGAACGACGGAGTTTATAAGTTATAAATGAGTAAGTTCCGGCCATTCTTAATGCAGTATTACCAACGCAGCAATGCGCCGCGACATGGGTTCAGTAGCTTCAGATTCAGGCCTCCAGCGCCCGGCCGTACTGATAGTAGGCCGCACACGCCCCCTCACTCGACACCATGCAGGAACCCAGCGGGTTGTCCGGGGTACAGGGTTTATCGAACAGCTTGCAGTCGCGCGGGTTTTTCACGCCGCGCAATATCTGTGGGCATTCGCAGGCTTTGACGTCTTTCGGCACCAGTTTGATCTGTTCGGCGTGGGCTTTCAGGCGCTCGGCAAAGCGTACTTCGGCGTCGAACTCGCGGTACTGCTCACGAATTTGCAATGCACTGCTGGGCACAAAACCCAGGCCACGCCATTCAAAGCTATCGCGCAGTTCCAGCACCTGGTCGGTGATGCGTTTGGCTTTTTCGTTGCCTGTGGCGGTGACCGCTCGGGTGAACTGGTTTTCCACCACACAGCGGCCTTCATTGAGTTGCTTCACCAGCATCAGGATGGCTTGCAGCACGTCCAGTGGTTCAAACCCGGCAATCACCACCGGTTTGCCGTATTGCTTCGGAAAGGGTTCATACGGCTGTGAGCCAATCACGGTGCTGACATGAGCTGGGCCAATAAAACCGTCCAGCTCGACGCCCTGCTCACCTTCTTCGGTGTGCAAAATGCCGTGCATGGCCGCCGGGGTCAGGACGTGGTTGCAGAACACCGTAAGGTTTTGCAGCCCCAGTCTGGACGCCTGTTCGATAACCACCGCGGTTGGTGGTGTGGTGGTTTCAAAACCAATGGCAAAAAACACCACCTGCTTGTCCGGGTTTTGCTGTGCCAGCGCGATGGTGTCGGCCGGTGAATACACCATGCGCACGTCGTTACCTTCGGCACGGATTTTCAGCAAACTGGTGCGACCAGAGCCCGGCACCCGCAGCATGTCGCCATAGGTACACAGAATCACGTCCGGCTGTTTGGCCAACGCCATCGCCATATCCAGACGAGCAATCGGCAGTACACACACCGGGCAGCCCGGGCCGTGAATCAGCTTGATGTTGCTTGGCAGCAAATCCGGCAGGCCGTAGCGAAAAATCGCGTGGGTATGGCCGCCACAAAACTCCATCAAGCGGTACTGACGATCCGAATTTACTTCATTGTTAATGGCATCGGCCAGCTGACGGGCCAGCTCACCGTCGCGGAATTCGTCAACGTATTTCATTCGCTGGCTCCTGCTAACGCGTTTTCAGAATCGACAAGATCACTTTCCAGCTCTTCGGTGACGTCGATGCCCATTTCGGCAAACATCGCGAGGGTTTTCAGCGCCTCGGCTTCGTCGAGTTTCTTGAGCGCAAAGCCAACGTGCAGGATCACGTATTCGCCCACTTGCAGGTCGTCCACCAGCGAGATATTGATCGACTTTTTCAAACCGCCAATATTGGCGACGGCGTTGAAGTCGTCGGTGATGGATTCAATTTGTACCGGTATGGCAAGGCACATGGAGATCTCCTGGTTGAGCAAATCGGTTGCGTTTGGTCTCAGTGTTCTTATTGGTCGTTATTGATCTGATAGCTGCTGAGTCGCCAGCCACAACTGCCCCAGCGACAACCCGGCATCGTTCAACGGCACCCGGGTGGGCAGCAATACCTTGATGCCCTGCTGTTCCAGCCGGGTTTGTAGCTGATGGCGCAGCAAGGCGTTCTGAAAACAGCCACCCGACAACACCACCGCACGCGGCAAGTCCGCACCATTGGCCCGCTGTGTATCAAGCTGCTGCACCAGCCAGTCTGCCAACATGGCCGCTAGTTGCAGGTGGAACCGGGCCGCCAATTGGGCGCGGCAAGCACCTGTTTTCAGGCCATCCAGCAATTGGCTGAACAATGGGTAGAGGTTCAGATCAGTGGTACCAGAGGACGATGCAGCGGCGTGACATTCGTCTCCAAATTCATACTCAGAAGCAGTTTCCAGACCTTGCTGCCCGCGCGCTTCCAGTCCTTGCTGACCCCGCGCTTCCAGTCCTTCCCGGGCCAGAGCCTCCAGTCGCATCGCGGCTTCGCCTTCGTAACTCTGACGCAGCGGGTTGCCGTCACGGTCAATCAGCTCCGCGCCGATACCCAGCAGCCCGGCTACAGCATCAAACCAGCGACCAGCGCTGGTGCTGCGTGGGCAATTGATGTTCTTCTGCACTTGCAGCTTCAGCATGGCCAGCGCCTGCTCTGACGGTACATTCAGACCGGTTGCCAGTACCTCTTCAGTGCTCAAACCCAGCTCAAACAGTACGGCTGCGGTTAACCGCCACGGTTCGCGGCTGGCAGCATCGCCACCGGGCAGTGCCAACGCGGATAACGAGCCCAGATGCTGGAATTCAGCGCCGTTAATCAACAAACATTCACCACCACGGGCTTGGCCATCCCAGCCCAAGCCAAAACCATCCAGCGCCAGCCCCATGATCGGTCGTTCTGGTCGCCAACCACGGTCAGCAAGCACCGAGGCGATGTGGGCCTGATGGTGAGGAATTTCCAGCAGTGGTATATCCAGTTCAGCGGCCAGCTTGCGGCCCAGTACCGCCCCGAAGCCTTCCGGATGCAGATCACAGGCAATGGCATCTGGAGTGACTTTCATCAGTTGTAACCAGCGCCGTGCCGTGTGTTCCAGCAAGGCGCAGTTGTCGGGGTGGTCGAGGTCGCCAATGTGCTGGGAAATCGCCACCTGCTGCTGACTGTTCAAGGCGATGGTATTTTTCAGAAAGCTGCCCAGCGCCAGCACCGACGGCAACGGTCGCTCTTCACCTTCTATGTTGCGAGCCGGCAGCAGCGACAACGACAGCGGTGCAAAGCCCCGGCCAATGCGTTGCACCAGCGGCGCACGCTCGGTCAGGCAAGCCACCACACTGTCGTCGTTGCGGGTTTCGATATCGCGGTTGTGCAGCAGCCAGGCATCGGCGACACCGGCCAGCTGACCCAGCGATTGCTGGTTGTCGGTAATCAGTGGTTCCCCAGACAGATTGGCACTGGTCATCACTAACGCCAGTTCAGGGCAATCCAACTCGGTGCGGGCAATTTCGAACAACAGCCAATGCAACGGGCTTTGCGGCAACATCAGGCCAATGGCATCCAGCCCAGGGGCCAACTGTTGCAGGCTGTCGTTGTGGAAGGTGCGGGCTGCGCCGCCCTGGGGTACCAGCACCACCGGAGCCCCCGGTGCCATTAGCTGCTTGCCCGCATAACCACTGAGTTTGCCCCACACCCGCGCCTGATCATGATTGGCGACCATCACGGCAAACGGCTTGGACGGCCGATGTTTGCGCTGGCGTAGATTGGCAACCGCGGCGGCGTTGGTGGCATCGCACACCAAATGGAAACCACCCACGCCTTTGATAGCAACAATATCGCCCTGCCAAAGTCGGTGAATAACTTGCGCTAAAAGTTCACTGTCTGAACCCGTCAGTTGACGTTGTTCACCACCCGATTCAGTCACGACCAGAGACAACGATGGCCCACACGCCGGACAGGCGTTAGGTTGCGCATGAAAGCGACGATCAGCCGGGTCCTGATACTCGGCACTGCAAGCGTCACAAAGCTGGAACTCTGCCATCGAGGTGTTAGGGCGGTCGTATGGCAGCTCTCGAATCAGGGTGTATCTGGGGCCGCACTGGGTGCAGTTGGTAAAGGGATAGTGATAGCGGCGGTTGTGGCGGTCGGCCATTTCCGCCAGACAGTCGGCACAAGGCGCGGTGTCGACGGTGATCGACAAACCGGCGTCGTCCGAGCGGTCACTGTGGTCGATAAAGAATTCGCTGATTTCCGTCAGCTGCGACGGCTCGAACGACTGACTGTCGAAGCGCTGAATATGCGACAACGATGGCGCTTGCTGTTGCAGGCGCTGCTCGAATTGCTGCAAGGCCGTCCAGCTGCCTCCGGCTTCAATGATCACATCGGCGCCACGGTTGAACACCCGTCCAACCAGCTCCAGCTCGATGGCCATGCGATAAACGAACGGCCGAAAGCCAACGCCTTGCACCTGCCCCTGAATATGAATCCGGTGGGCATGGGCTGGTAGCGGGATCGCAGCCGTTGCCATCAGGCCAGCGGCTCCAGTCCGTAGCGGTCGAGCTTGGCGCGCAAACCAACCCGCGACAGCCCCAGTTCATCAGCGGCGCGGCTCTTGTTCCATTTGTGGCGGATCATGGTTTCACGCAGCAGTTGTTTTTCCAGCAGCTCGGTTTTGTCCTTCAGGGTACTGCCTTCGCTCCAGCCTTCCTGACGACGCAGCACGGCTTCCAGAATCGGTTCCGGCTCGGTGTGTTCAGGCAGGTTGCGCAGCAGCCTTGGGCTGATCAGCTCAGCTCCCAGCACGTCGCCTTCGGCCAGTACCAGCATGCGGCGAATCTCGTTTTGCATCTCACGGACGTTACCCGGCCAATGCCATTGGCTGAGAGCTTCAATCGCACCATCGCTGAAGCCCGCGGCAGGTTTGTCGTAATCACGGCTGGCCTGGCGCAGGAAATGATTGGCCAACGTCGGTACGTCCATTCGACGGGCTGCCAACGCTGGCAACAGCAGCGTCATTTCTGCCAGTCGGTAATAGAGGTCTTCCCGGAATCGTCCGGCGGCCACTTCGGCTTCCAGATCGCGGTTGGTGGCGGCGATGATGCGCACATCCACCGGGCGACGTTTGTTATCGCCAACGCGGCGCACTTCGCGTTCCTGCAATACCCGTAACAGCATGACCTGAAACGCCGGTGAAACATCGCCAATTTCGTCCAGAAACAGGGTGCCGCCATCGGCCTGTTCAAACAGACCGGCGTGGTCGGTCATGGCACCGGTAAAAGCGCCCTTGCGGTGGCCAAACAGCTCGGAGGCCAGCAGGTCGTCGGGCATGGCACCGCAGTTTTCCACCACAAACGGTTGGTCCGCACGCAGACTGTTGTAGTGCAATGCCCGCGCAAACAGTTCCTTACCGGTGCCGGACGGGCCGCTGATCAGCACCGAAATATCGTAGGGGGCAATTTGCTGCACCCGCTCACAAATGTTGTTCAGCGGGCTGGATTCGGAGCGCACGATTTCGTCCAGTGCAAACTGCTGACGCAAACGGGCTTTCTTTTCTTCAATGCGGGTTTCGGCCTGGTTGGCCGTGAGCCGGATTTCGGTGGCCAGCAGAGCATTCTCGCTTTCCAGCGACACCAGCCGACAGGCATTGCGCAGCGACAGCAACAAATGGTCCGGGTGCCACGGCTTGGTGATGTACTGGAAAATACCCGCCTCATTAAGGCCACGGATAATGTCTTCGGAATCGGTATAACCGGACAGAATCAGCCGGGCAGTATTGGGCCATTGCGCCCGCACCTGAATCAGCAGTTCAACCCCGGTGGTGCCGGGCATGCGCTGGTCACACACCACCGCAGAGACCGGCTGGCGCTCGAGGATTTGCAACGCCTGTTCGGCGCTGTTGGCGGTAATGACGTCGAACTCTTCGTCCAGCGTCCGCTCCAGGGTTTCCAGCGAGCGCAGTTCGTCATCGACGCACAACACGGTATGACGACGCATGGCATTCATCAGAGCAAAGCCTCCAGCTGTTTCATCTGACTTTTGAGTGCCTGAATCCGTTGTTGAATACGTGCGGCACGACGCTCGGCTATCCAGCCCAGCCATTGGTCCATGCCTTCGCCGCTGCGGGCGGAGCACTGGATCACCTGAATGTCCGGGTTCACCCGGCGGGCGGCCTCGATACAGGCTTCAACATCAAAATCGAGATACGGCAGCAGATCAACTTTATTGAGAATCATCAGATCAGCGGCGTGGAACATGTCCGGGTATTTCAACGGCTTGTCTTCGCCTTCGGTGACCGACAGGATCGCCACCTTGTGGGCTTCGCCCAGATCAAACGCCGCCGGGCACACCAGATTGCCAACGTTTTCGATAAACAGCGCGCCGCCTTGCAGTTCGTGTAAACCTTCCAGCGCATGACCCACCATATGGGCATCCAAATGACAGCCCTTGCCGGTGTTCACCTGAATGGCCTGAACACCCGTTGCACGGATACGGTCAGCGTCGTTGCTGGTTTGCTGGTCGCCTTCGATGACCGCCATCGGCCATGGCGATTGAGCCTGACCCAAGCGCGTGATGGTTTCAGTCAGCAAGGTGGTTTTACCGGAGCCCGGGCTAGATACCAGATTCAATGCCAGCAGATTCAGCTGCTCGAAGCGAATGCGGTTAACGGCCGCATAGCGGTCGTTCTTGCCAAGAATGTCCTGCTCGATCTGCACCATGCGCGCCTGGGTCAGACCCGGCGCATGGGCATGGGCAGCGCCTTTGCCATAATGCAGGTCGCCGTTGCTGGCGGTCTCGACCACGTTTTCCTGCTCATGACTGTGGCTGTGTTGATGATCATGGCTGTGATCGTGCGCATGGCTGTGATCGTGCTGATGATCATGAGAATGACCATGAGAGTGGCTATGTGAGTGATCGTGAGTATGTGCGTGTCCTTCAATCTGGACCTCGCCTTCACTGCAACCGCATACCGTACACATTCAAACCACCTCCAATTCTTTGATTCGTAACTCGTCACCCGAGGTGACCTGTAGCTGATAGCTGCCGCAATGCGGGCACTGATCGTAACGCTGATTGATTTCGACTGTTTGAGCACACCCCAAACACCAGGCCTGACCGGGCAAACGGATGATTTCAAGTGTCGCTCCTTCGGCCAGAGTCGAGCGGGTCACGGCATCGAAACAAAACACCAGCGCATCCTGCTCGATGGCGGCCAGCGGGCCGATTTCCAGCCACACGGCTTTCACCCGTTGAAAATCCTGGGCTTTGGCCTGATCTTCAATCACCTGAATAATGCCTTCGGCGATCGACATTTCATGCATTGTGTTTGGCTCCTGAATCGGCGCTGACGTTTGCCTGCGCTGATGTGGTTGGCTTATCCGTTTCGGGCTCTCTGATTTCAAGCTCACGAATTTCGATATCAAACCCGACGCAAGGGTCCAGCGCCCGCACGATCCAGCGCAAGGCCTTGTCGACCGTGCCGTTGGGGACGCTCATCCCCGTCAGGCATTGCGTCACCAGCGGACCCTGAAAATTCACATCCGTAGGAGCCTGAATCATCCAGCCTGCATTATCCGTGACTACACCTTCCGCCACGCCATGCTGCTGTACCTGATGCAACAGCCAGCCCCGCGCCGTGCGCACCCAGCCCTGTTGTACGGACTGACCCGCAGCATCCAGAGTACGATGGCAGCGCACCCAATCATGGGGATTGGCGGCCTGCATCAGGGCTTCCATCACTCGCAGAGTTGCCTGCCATTGCTGCTGCGCCACGGCCAACAGGGCCTGCGCCAGCGGCTGGCCGGCATGATGCAACAGGGCGTCGGCTCCGGCACCACTGAACACCCGGCCGGATTCCGGCATAAGCCCCGGCTGGCAGGCTTGCCAGCTATCCACTTCGCTGTCGGGTAATACCACCCCGGCCAGTTGCTGTTGCAAGCTGTCTTGCAGTTGCGGCAGCCATTGCTGCTGGTGGATATTGCGCTCTAACTGCATCAGCAAGGCTTCCACCGCCAGCGAGCGGGCAACGTCGTCGCCGCGCTCCATGGCAAAACTGATTTCTTTCATGGCCTCGGCAAAGGCCTGGGTCGGCAATGGCAAATGCCAGAACTGCCGCAACTGCATCAGATGCTCGCGTAGATTTTCTCGCAATACGCCTGCTAACGCCCGTTGTATAGAAGGGTTCCGCCGGGATGATCCTTCCGGCGTGCCGCCGTTGCTGTTACCACACCCATCGATAACCGCATCGTCTTCAAACAGACCGCAGGCCAACTTGCCTGCCAGCGCATGGGCTTCACCACACACCGCGAACAACAACGGCAGCATTTGGCAGGCCTGGACAGGACCTTGCTTGAGCAACAATCGCTGCATGCTTTGCAACGGTCGGGTCAGCTCGCTGGATGCTGCAACCACCTGTTGCCGATCGACCTGAACCTGAATATTCAAGGCACCGGCAGCGCGATTTTCCGTCGAGTTCAACATACTGCGTACTCCTGCTCTGATTGACCGCCCGGGTTGCTGCTTTTTCTGGTTCTGGTGCTGTTTCAGCGTCCAGCCAGAGAGCGTAATAACCCGCGTCGGCTCAGCGTTTTTTGTTGTGTGTTGCTACGGTCTTCTGCGTTCGATGTTGGCGCTTCTGCTTCGGTTTCTTTTGCTTGGGTTTCTTTTGCCGGTTGTTTTTCTATTTTCGGTTTTTCTGCTTCAAGCCGTTCAGCCTCAAGCGCTTCCAGTCGCTGTCGCTCGGCAGCCAGTTGCTCCAGCTCACTTGGACCAGTGTCTGGCAACTCGGCATCGGTGCTATGGATCAGCAACAACACCTCGTTGGCAAAGGCACGGGCGGCTTCCATGTTGTCGAACTGCTGCATCAACGACAGCAGCGAACCAGAAGCATAATGGCCCAGAGCGTCACTGTGGGCTCGGGTCAGTTCAAAGCAGTGGTCGTTAACTTCCAGCAACCACTGGCTGCCGGGTTCACCAGCGGCCATGCCACTGGCCATCAGGTTCATGCACCAGGGCGTAATCAGCACCCCAGCCCACTCTGGCCGGTCAGCCGCCACCGGTTGCCATCCCAGCAACTCCACCGTTAATGGCGGGTGATACAGCGGCAGCGATTGCATGGCGCTGGCGGCCTGTTGGTATACGGCTTCAATGTTTTCCTTACTGAGTTCTTCCTGGCCCAGCTGTTCCTGACCCAGCTCTGTTCGGCTTAGCTCTTTGCCGCCGATCTGGTTCCCGCTAACCACGTGCTATCGCCCCTCTTACCCTGCTGATGACCTACAGGGGACATCTATTTAATCCTGCACGACTCTGCGCGAGCGTTGCCGTTGTTCAGGGCAAGGCGACGAATGCAGCGAAATGACGAGTCCTTTTCAAATTCGTCAACACAGCACTGGGCGGCGGCAACCCGCGCCCTGAGGGGGCTACCGGATGATCTCGACTCTGTGTCGCCGACTTTTGACTTGACCCGTCAGGCCTGCAAATCGGCTTCGTGATTCGAACCCATCCGGTAGCCCAGAGCGAGCACCGGATTAAATAGATGTCCCCTAGAGATCGACCACCATAAATTGGTCCTTATCACCGTCACATTGTGGGCAGCGCCAGTCATCCGGCAATTGGCTGAAGGGCGTATGGGCGGCAATCTGGCGGTATTCGTCGCCTTCACTTGGTTGGTACTGATACCAGCAAATCTTGCATTCCAGCACAGTGCTGTCGTCCAACTGGCTTTCGTCGCCGAGGTAGCTGCCTTCAAAACCCTTGGTTGTTTGGGCCCGGGGATGAGTCTGGGTCTGGGACTGGGCCTGTGTCTGGGAGCCGATCGTATTGTCCGTCATGGTCAGGCTTCCTCAGCAGGCATCAGGGCATCGAAGATTTCGCGCAGACGTTCAGCGGAATCTTCCAGGTCTTCACGGGCGGCGCAGGCAACTTGCGGCACCGCAATCACTTCCAGAGTGTCCAAAATCAACTGGTCGGTGCTGTTGAAGTACTGCACGCTCCAAACTCCGGCCACGGCGGTGCTGTGGATGCGGCAGTTGCCGTAGCCGCGCGACAGAATGGCCACCCGACCACCGCCCAAACGCAGATGCAGGAAGTTCTGATCTTCCGGGGAAAACGGCAGCAAACTGAGGTTCACCACATGGGGCTGCTGCAACGGCGTGCGCGCATGCTCGGCGGCTTTTTCCAGCAGCTCCAGCACCACGGAAGCCCCGTTCAGCAAGTTGCCCGGCAGAGGACCCAGCTCGAAGGTATTCGGTGTTTGAGGCGGGAAAGCCTCATCCAGCACAGCTTCCGGAATGGCACCCACTTCCAGCCACTGGGATTGCAGCTGTTGCTGGTCGTCCAGTTGCTGAATCCACCACACCCCGGCCAGTACCGTTTCCTGCACTCGCAGACGGGTGGTCAGCTGGTCGTTCAGAACCATTAAGGCCACTTCGCCTTCGCCAAGGGTTTGGTACAGCAATGAACAAGCGCCCGGTTCTATGCCATCCAGCGACAGCTTTTGGGTACCTTCTAAAGGAGCTCCGCCTTCCGTCACACCGTCTTGCGCAACCGCCATACGGTCGGCGGTAACATCAAGCAGCAGCTGCAATTGTTGCAGCGCAGCCGCTGCTTGCGGATGCTCGCTGAGCTCATCGGACTCTGGCAGCAACGGAATGTCGAAGGTGTCCATTTCCTTCGGCATTTCCATGTAGTTCAGAACCAGTTCTTCCTGATGGGAACCCGGGCCAACCAGCCCAGCCCCAGACAGTGGATTGGCAAAACTGGACATGCCGGAGTTAATGCCCAGC
The DNA here is from genome assembly GCF_000422845.1 of Oceanobacter kriegii DSM 6294. Classification (GTDB taxonomy): domain Bacteria; phylum Pseudomonadota; class Gammaproteobacteria; order Pseudomonadales; family Oceanobacteraceae; genus Oceanobacter; species Oceanobacter kriegii. The sequence continues at coordinate 159,303 of NZ_AUGV01000009.1, read as the reverse complement.
GCATCGGCTTCGTTGGTTTTCGAGCCAATGTCCGTGCCAAGACTGGTGCCCAGATCAAACAGTGGAATATCACCTTTCATAATGTCACTCCGGAAATCAGGCGTCGGTGCTGGCCAGCGGTTCTACTGGCTGCGGCTGGCGGTTCAGGATTTGGGGAATCTGCTGCATGTAGTCGTCCCAATTCTGGATTTTGATCATGCTGCCGAGAAACTCACCGCGCTTCAGAAACACCAGCGCCGGCCAGGTCACAAAGTGGTAGCGGCCTTGCAGCTGTTTCTCGTGCTGACGGTCAATCACAGCCGCGTGCAGCTGTGGAAAAGCCGCCACCAGCTCGGGCAACACCACCGCCACGTCGAGAGCTTCTTTCACCTTGTTTGGGTCTTCACTGAAAAACAGCACGCTGTATTCATGGCCGTCGGCAAAGGCATCAACGGATTCGGTGGTCAGCATGGGATAACCGAATTCGTCGGTCAGTCGCTGGATCAGGGGATGAACAGACATCAGGCGTTTTCCTTGGAATTATTCTTTAACTGCGCTTGCAGGTGTGGCGGTAGCTGTGGCTCTCGGTCAAGGTCGGCAAACAATTCATCAAAGCCATCCAGCTCACCGAGTTCGGCTTGCTGCAAGGCCCGCAAAGCCAGCCCAACCTGTTCAGCCCGCTGTGGCGTCAGGCATTCACGGGCAGCACCCAAAAACACCAGCAACCACTGGCCAACGGCCACCTCGCCCACCAGTGCGATGTCCACCATAGCCAGGGCTTGTCCGGGCATTGCTCCCCACGGCAGGCATTCGGCACGCTCCAGCGTGCTGCCATCGCCGTGCAGGCGAGTCACTTGCATTGGAATGCCAATACACATCAGTGGCTGGCCTCGGTTTTGGGCATAAAGCGGCTATCGCCAATGCGGCAGGCGTCGTCTTCGTCCGGGCGGCCGGATTCGTATACGTGAATGGCTAATTGGTTGGGGGACAGGTCTTCGGCTACTGAGGCCTCGGCTTGCGGGCGCGGCACCAGCAAAGTGTCGCGTTCGGCCAGGTAGTCCACGGCTATCTGAACCGCCGGTGCAATCTGGTCTTTCACCACATCACGCAGGCTGCCGCCGAAGTCTTCCAGCGCTTCCGGCTGCACGCCCAACAACAGCAGTTCATCGGGGTAGCCACCAGCAAACTCCGCCAGCGCCAACACCTCCTGAAAACCGGTCTGGTGCAGGCTCATCTTCTTGGCACCCATGAATTTGGGCACCTCGTCACCTTCCACGATTTTCAGCGTACCAGGTTCAAGGCCGTAATCGACGGCATCAAACACCACCAGAATGTCGCAGTTTTGGACGTGCTGAACCAGATACAGCCCCTGGGTACCACCGTCCAGAATCTCGACGTTGTCGGGGAGTTCAAAGTGTTGATTGATGTGTTCGACGCAACGCACACCAAAGCCTTCGTCGGCCCACAGCACGTTGCCAATGCCCAAAATCAGAATGTGTTGCTTCACGGTTAGCCTCGATCTCTCACTCGGGCAGGTTCAAACAAACACGGCCGGTGAGTTTTTTTATGTTATCGAGTGTTAATCAAGAGCTGTGCCAAACGGAAAAAACCGCGCAAACGCCACTGTAACGGCAGGGGTTACAGGTTTGGAGAAACAGGAGTGGAAAGTTATATTTCAAAAAATAAGAAAACCGAAAGATTAATTACCACTACAGGCAAGAGGTGCCTGTATCGACCTTCTGGGGCTGAACTGCCCGGCAGACAGATAACCACCTGCGGATGGTTATCTGCCGCTTCGCGTTTAAGGAACCCACCAAGTAATCAGCGAAGTCCTTAAAAGAGCTCTCAACGGAGCTTTTAACGAATCATTGACCGCACCAGCGGCAAGCGGAACTTGTGCTGAATCCACAACACCGCCGACACATGCACGACCACAGCAGCCATCACCAGATTGGCGCTCCACTCGTGCAACAGCTGCACCCACTGTTCGCCCCAATAGCGGTCGGTTTCCTGCAACCAACCCGAGAAGCCCACCAGCGCCAACCCCAGCCAAAGCCCGACCACCATCACACCCGCCAATGGCGTATGGTGAGGACGGTAGCCTTGCGGCTGATGTTCAGCGTCGAAATGGCGAATGCTGTGGCGCACCCGCGCTGGCGTCGGAAAGAAATCCCGCCAGCGGGCATTGGCAGGGCCAACAAAGCCCCAGCCCCAACGAATCACCAGCACTGCCAACAAGCTGTAGCCCAGCCACTGGTGCCAGTCGTCACCGTCGTCTGGCCAAAGGTAATTCCACAGGAAAACGGCGGCGACCCACCAATGGGTGAGTCGCACCAGCAAATCCCAGCGGCTGGCGTGGGAGTTAGCCGCCATGATCAGTCGATTTCTTTCTTCACGATGGCGCCGGTTTTGGTATCGAAGTACACCTCAATACGCTCAAACTTGCTGCCATCGTCGCTCAATCCCCAACCGTAGATTTCATAGCAATCGCCGGAGCGCAGGAACTTCTTGATCGCAAAACCGTATTCATTAACGATTTTTTTCTGCATATCCAGAATGTGCATTTGCTCGGCTTCCGAGTGCTCCTGACAGTCAGCCCCAGCCATTGCTACGGACGACGCTGCCATCATCGCTGCCGCCATCAAAACCTTACGCATGTTTCATCCCCTTTTTTTGATTATCAATGTAGTGATTGGGCGAATTCCTCTGCGTCGAACCGCCCAGGTGGAATGTGATAAAGATTATCAAGCGCAAATATAAAAGATTCGTTTCCCTAATAAAACGATCAAGAGACGCTCATCGAAACCCGCAGCGGGTCAGGCTATGATGGCAAAGCCCGTTTTTGCCCATCACCGCACGGAGTCCGCGTGAGCCAGTCACAATCAGCCCAGCCACAGCCGCAACCAAACTCGAGCCAGACCGATCTTCAGAGCCGTATCCAGTCACTGGTTGAACACATCAGCGCCGGCATGTTCGAGCGTGAAGAAGTCATCGCCGTTGCCCTGCTGAGCGCGCTGTGTGGCCAGAACTGTTTTCTGTTTGGCCCACCGGGTACCGCCAAGAGCCTGATCTCCCGTCGGATTGCCTCAGCGTTCACCGAGCCAAGCTACTTCGAATACCTGATGAACCGTTTCAGTACGCCGGAAGAAGTGTTTGGGCCAGTATCCATCAAGGCATTGAAACAGGACCAGTACCTGCGCAAGACCAAGCATTACCTGCCGAAAGCCGAGTTCGCCTTTCTGGACGAAATCTGGAAATCCAGCCCGGCGATTCTGAACACCCTGCTGACGCTGATGAACGAGCGGGTGTTCCGCAACGGCGAACGGCTGGAGCAGGCACCGTTAAAAGCCCTGATCGCCGCTTCCAACGAAACGCCACAGCCGGATCAGGGCCTCGAAGCCCTTTACGATCGTTTTATCGTACGCCTGCTAGTGTCTCCGATTCTGCACAACCATCACTTCGACCAGCTGCTGAATAGCGCCCCCTCTGCCGATAAGGTCGACATGCCCGACGGACTGGCGGTCAGCTCAGATGAATGGCTGCAGTGGCAAAGCGAGATCGATCAGGTTGCTATCAGCAACGACTGCTTCACCATCATTCACCTGATTCGCAGCCAGCTGGAGCAACAACGTGAAGAACTGGGCGTGTACGTTTCCGACCGCCGCTGGCAGCGCGCTGCACGTCTGATGAAAGCCTCAGCATTTTTCCACGGCCGCAACAACACCAACCACAGCGACGCCCTGCTGCTGCGCCACTGCCTCTGGACTCAGGAAGGCAACCGCGACGCCGTTGGACTGATTGTGCTGGAAGCGGTGCAATCGGTTGGCTTTGAAGCCGGTATGCAGCTGTCGACGCTGGATCAGGCCAAGGATCGCCTTGACCGCGAAATCAACGACGAGCTGTTTTACTCCCAGGACGTCTACAAAACCGAACGCATTGAAGACCGTGAATTCTTCTTCCTCGACGCCCAGTTCGAGCTGGTGAACTACCGCGACGTGAAAGAAGTCGAGCTTTATATTCCGGTGGAAAAACTGCGCACCCGCGATGTTTTCTCGCCGCTGGACGACCGCGGCAATGAGATCAGCGAAGTCACCGCCCAGTTCGAAGGCCAGGGCAGCTGCCGGATGGAATACCGCGACTATTCCTATCGCTACGAAGAGCTGATTTTCCAGCCGGAAGTGCTGTTCTACCGCGGCGACCGCAAGCCGGATGTGAACCGTCGACTGGTGAGCTCACTGGCGCAATCGGTACGGGAATTAAAAGCCGAGCTCAGCGAACTGGTGGCCCGTGCTGAAGCCAGTCAGGCCGAATACCGCCAACAACTGCGCTCGCTGTTTGTACCCGTTGAATTGACCGATCAGGCGTTAGTTGGCGTCGAACAACAAATGAACAGCCTGCGTTTACGCATCAAGGACTGCGAACGACTGGAAGCCTTGTGTCGATGACAAATTCTGGCTTTCAATCCAGCCAGCCGGACGCCGACAAGGTTCGTATTGCAGGCCACAGCATCAAACAACAGCTAAGCCAACAGCACGACCACTGGCTGCGCTCCAATCCGCAAGCGGAAGACCTGATCAAGCGCAAGCTACAACGCTGGGACGAAGACACCCGCGTCATCATGATGCGTGAATTTCCATTCAAGCCACAGCTACAGCGCCTGCGCCGCTGGGAAAGCCGGGTGGTAGCTATGGCCGCTGAACTGGGGGCAAGCCAAGCGCAAACGGACGACCAGAATAACTATCAAGCCACCGACGACACGTCAGCGAAAACAGCGATCCGTAAACTGTTCGAGCAGATATTCAAGGAATTCCGCCAGTTCTGTCAGGTGCTCAGCCGTCCGCTCGACGAAGACTACTGGCTGCATCTGGACGAAGACATCGTGGTCGATTCCGGTGAAGTCGTCGAAGTCGATGAAAACCCGATTTTCCACCTCGAAATGCTGCTGGCCGAATGGCAGAAAACCCTCGACCACGCCCGCAGCGAATGGGAACTGCAACGCATCAGCGAATGCCGCCAGCAGTTTCTTGCCGACATCGACGAACTGCTGTTGTTGCTCGGACAACTGCACCATCAGCTGGAACCGCTGGGCATGAGCAGCGGCCTGCTGTTCGACCTTTCTGCTACCGACATCAAAGCCGACGACCTGCGCGAACTGCAACGCTGGAGCAACTACCTCAACAACGACGACGGCGTCAAAGCCATTAGTGAATTGCTCGGCAAACTGCGCCAACTGGAACTGTCGCAGCAACTGGAACAAGTCAACGCCCGCGACCTCAACACCGGTAACTGGCACGACAACCACGCCCGCGACGAACTGGTCGGCCTGCGACTGGGGCGTGACCTCGAACACGTGTTACCCAGCGAACTGGCACTGCTGTCCGATCCCGATACCGAGCTGTTGTTTGATCTTAAATTTATTGAATCACGGCTGATGTGTTTCGACGTGCAAAGCCTTGATCATCAGCCCGAAGAAGACGAAGACGGCGATCCAACCGACATCAGCCGTGCCGTGCGCGGCCCGATGATCATCTGCGTCGACACCAGTGGCTCCATGAGCGGCCCACCGATGACCGTCGCCAAAGCCGTCACCCTGTTCCTCGCCAGCCAGGCCCGCGAAGAAAACCGCCCCTGCCTGCTGATCAGCTACTCCACCAGCGTGGAAGAACTGTCACTGTCGGATGAGCAAGACCCCGAACAAAACCGCAACAACCTGATGGCCTTCCTCACCCGCAGCTTCGAAGGTGGCACCGACATCACCCCAGCGCTCGAGCGCTCGCTGGAACTGATGCAAACCGACCAATACCGCCGCGCCGACCTGCTGGTGATCTCCGACTTCCTGATGGCCGAACTGCCGGAACCACTACCGGAAAAAATCGAAACCACCAAACAGCGCGGCAACCACTTCCACTCACTGGTCATCGGCGAAACCTACATGCTCGACCGCATGAAACACCTGTTCGACCAGGAATGGGTCTACGACCCGCACAGGAGTGAAATCAAGGAATTGGTAACGTTTAAAAAGCGGGTGGTTGAAGAAAGATAATCGGACGCAAGCGTCCTCCTACGAATGAGCCAAACGATCAAACGCCAGATCAATCGCCAAGCCTCGTAGGAGGACGCTTGCGTCCGAATGACGTCAACGTCAGATTAATCGCCAAGCCTCGTAGGAGGACGATTGCGTCCGAATGACGCCAACGTCAGATTAATGACCAAGCTTTGTAGGAGGACGCTTGCGTCCGAATGACTCCAGCGTCAGATTAATTACCACACCTTGTAGAAAGACGCTTGCGTCCGAATTCAGATCTGTAAGGACACAGACCATGAATCCAGCGAAAGGACACAGAAACCTGCGTATCGGCCGTTTCTCCGAAGCAGGACGAATCTATCTCGTCACAACAACCACACTGAATCGTACGGCCGTATTCCTTGACTTCAATGTAGCCAGGTCTGCCATCAAGGCATTCACATCCGAGCGAGCCTTAAAAGACGCAACCCTGATCTGCTGGGTGCTGATGCCCGAGCACGCACATTGGTTGATTCAACTGGGAGAGGACACGCTTTCAAAAACCGTGATGCGGATGAAGTCTTTGTCAGCCCGAGCAGTTAACCAGCAAAGAGGAATATCAGAGCAGCTCTGGCAGCATGCTTTTCATGATCATGCCTTGAGGCAGGAAGAAGACCTGAAGGAAACATCTCGCTATATCGTCGCGAATCCATTACGCGCGGGCTTGGTTAATACACCGGGAAACTACCCATTCTGGGATGCCATTTGGCTGTAAGCCGTCATTCGGACGCAAGCGTCCTCCTACGAGCGAGAAGCTACCTACCCGCCAGCACCCCGGGATGCTCCGCCAGCAACCCTTGCTTCCACTCTTCCACCTCAATCGCTCCCCTCGGACGCGGCAACTCAACCGCTTTGTCCAGAATCAAACGCCCCGGCGCTGCCGATAAAAACAGCACGCGGTCGGCCAGTTGTATGGCTTCGTCGAGGTCGTGGGTAACGAAAATAACGGTGGGCTTTTGCTGCTGCCAAAGGTTTTCCAGCATGCCCCGCAGGTGTTGCGCGGTTGGCTGATCAAGGGATACAAACGGCTCGTCGAGCAATAACAAATCCGGTTTGGCCAAAAACGCGCGGGCAATGCTCACCCGCTTTTGCATGCCGCCAGAGAGTTTACGTGGATACTCAGCGCCCTTTCCTTGCAGGCCAACAATGTCCAGCATGGCTTCGATGTCAGCTTGACCGATCTCCGGAGCCGTCAGTCGCAGATTTTCTTCAACCGTCATCCACGGCATTAGCCGTGGCTGTTGAAAGATGTAGCCCAGCTGGCAGGGAGTTTGAGCCTGGCTTTGGCCGTTCACCTTGATGGTGCCCGGTTCGCTGGGCTCCAGCCCGGCGATCATATTCAGCAACGTGGTTTTACCGGTACCGGAAGGGCCGACCAACGCCACAAACTGGCTTTCGGGAATACTGGCGTTGATTTCTCCCAAGGCCGCCTGCTGGGCGCTGGCGTAGTATTTTTGTTTCAGATCGAGATCAAGCCTGACCATAGCCACCCCGCGCAATATAGCGGTCGATAGGCCGCATAATAACGGCTTCAATCAGCAGGATCACAATGGCAAACGCCAGGGTGTAAGCGAGGATGCTGGCAATATCGAAGAAGTGGAAAAAGGTACCCAGCTGAAAGCCAACGCCGTCGCTGCGACCGAGCAATTCCACCACCAGCACAATCTTCCAGATTAACGACAGACCCGACCGCGCCGCCGCCATAATGAATGGGTAGAGCTGCGGCAAATACACATGGAAGAAAGTCTTCCAGCGCGATACCCGATACACCTGCGCCACCTCCAGCAGCTGACGATCCACAATGCGGGCACCTTCTCGCACCATCACCACCACGGTTGGAATCTTGTTCACCGCCACCGCCGTCACGGCCGCAGCTTCGGTCAAACCAAACCAGATGTAACACAGCAGAATCGTCACCAACGCAGGTACGTTCAAGGCGATCACCAGCAAGGCATCACCGGCCAGATTCAGACGTCGATAAGCGCCCATCACAATGCCGATTACCACGCCCAATAGCATGGCGATGGCAAAACTGACGGCGACGCGAAGCAGGGTTACCGACAAATGATGCAGCATGTCGCCTTCTAACAGGTGTTCGTACAAACTCCCCAGCACGGCAAACAGGCCGGGTAAATTGCTGCTGTCGGCCCAACGGGCGGCAATTTCCCAGCCAGCCAGTACCAGCAGCAGTGGCACTGATGACCACAGCAGGGATGACCAAATAGCGGGAGGATTACCGTGCTGGCTCATGGCGAAACCCGCTGAACCTCACAACGGCTAGCTGGCTGACATTCAACCGGCATCAGGAACATGCGGTCATCAAGCGTATTCGCGCCACCGGTCAATTGCTTGCCGCCTTCGCGGGCAAAAATATCGTAGAGGGCATGCAGCGCCTTGACGTTATCGGCGTTGAAAGTGGTCAGAACACCTTTGCGATATTCATCACGCAAGGTATTAAAGATGGCGTAGTCCTCGCTTTTGGTCAGCGGCTTGATGCGCTGCCATTCGGCGTCGGAGGTCAACAGAATCTGCCGGGCTTCACTCGATGCCAACAGAAAACGGTTCAGCAGCGTACTGTTGTCTTGCGCCCAATCATCACTCACCACCCAGCCAACCAAAGGCACCTGCGAGCGAATACCCAAACCTTCCAACACCTGCTGAACAGTGATCAAGGGCCGGTAGCCACGGGCTTTCAAACGGGCGCTGTAATGCCAGAAGTTCAGCGAGGCATCGAGCTTGTTGTCGAACATCAGCTTGTTCAGCAAAGGGGGCGCGGCGAAAACCGGCTGCACGGTTTGCTGCAATTCAATGCCCTGTTGTTTGGCGTAGGCTTGCAGCAGCAGCCAGCTTTTATCCACAGCGCCACCGGCAATGCCCAATCGCTGGCCATCAAAACCCTTCAGCGAACCGACGTTCAGATCGGGCTGTAAATACACCCCACCCGCTGCCGCCGACACCGGCGAAAAACTGTACATACGACGGGCATGACGCTGACGGTTCACCCACACCCAATCGCTGTAAATAAGATCCACGGCACCGCTTTGAAGCGCCACCGAGCTGGCGTTTTTACCGCCGACGGGCGTCACATCCAGCTGGAAGCCGTGCTTGCGATCCAGCTGGTGCTGGCGAATAACGTCCATTTCCCAGTTCAGCGTGCCGAATTGCAGCACAGCCACTTTTACGCTTGGTAGCGCGGACTGGGCGTTCGCAGTAGAAAAGGTCAGCAGCAAGCTCGCAAGCAGTGCCATAAGACGCAAAGCCCGGGAAAACAAATGCAAACTGAGCGGCCGGACCAAAGATGGAGAAAAACGTGATGTAACCATAGGCGCTTCGTTGTTGTTATTGGCTGCATTGGTTGTATAGGCAAGGGCTCGCCACTGACGCGCCCCGTCAGTTGAGTATAGCCAGCGGTAACAAGTCGCTCCTATGCCACCATCGTTGTTGATAAAACGCTGAAATGTGTACCAAAGCAGTATTGGCGCAGTGTGTTACTAGGGACCCTCTGAAAAACTCTGCACAGCTCTGCGCGTGTCCTGCAGGTTGTCAGAACAAGGCGGCGAATGCAGCGAAATGACGGGTCCTTTTCAAATTCGCCAACACCGTTCTGGCGGGCTGCAGGCCGCGCCCTACGGGGATGGCGGGGCATTGCTGACTCTGTGTCGCTGATTTTTGACTTGACCCGTCAGGACTGCAAATCAGCTTCGTGATTCAGCTTCGCCATGTCATCCAGAGCGGGCACCGAGTTTTTCAGAGGGTCCCTAGCGCAGATTAACAGGCGGGTTCGAGTGCAGCGCCCGGTACAGCTCCCACAACTGCTGTTTTTCCAGCCAGAACATGGGCGTAGTGTTGAAGTGGGCAGCCAGTTTGAGGGCGGTATCGGCGCTGATGGCGCGCTGGCCGTTGACGATTTCGTTCACCCGACGGCGGGAAACGCCGAGGATGCGGGCAAGGTCGGATTGGGAAATACCCAGCGGGGTCAGGTAACAACGCTGCAGGAAGACGCCGGGATGCTCGGGTTTGCGCATCGGGAAAGCGGCAGGTTTGCGAATGGCGGAAGTCAGCGGTTTGATGGCCGTTGCGGTATTGATGGCTGTTACCTTGTTGGTTGTCACGAGAGCACCGTGTGATTTGGGAAAGGCGGGCCAGCGGCCCGCGCTCCCGGCGCCAGAATAAAGCGGTCGCATGCTCCAGGCGGCTCAAGTAGGAGCGAATTCATTCGCGAATAAATTCGCTCCTACAAGACAAGCAGTAGCTACGAACGCTCAGTCTGGCTTGTCGTCCTTGAACATTCTCCATCCACCTACCATGGTGGAAATCAGCGACTGGCGCGACATGATGTCTTCACGAATCGCCACGTACACGTGGGTCATGACGAAGACGATGATGTACCACATGCCCAGGTGGTGCCATGTGTGCACATCCTGGCTTTGGCCCATCAGCGGGATCACCCAGCCAAACCAGCGGTCGGCCCAGCTGCCCACACCCAAACCTTCACCGTACAGCGCAAAGCCGGTGACGATCATGAAGATGGTGCCAATCACGAAGAAGCTGAACATCGCCAGCTGGCCCATCGGGTTGTGGCCGATGTATTTCTTCGGGGTTTTCTCGATGAACATGTACCAGCGTAGTTCGTGAAACAGCTCGCCCCACCACTTCTTCTTGTGGATCGGCACAATAAACAGTTCACGAGCATGATGGTTACCCACGAAGGCCCAGTACACTCGGCCAACGAAGGCAATGGCAAAGACGTAGCCTGCGGCAAAATGGGCAAAGCGGATGTAGCCCATCAGGTAGTTATCCATGGCTTCGCCCGGCATGGTGGGCAGTGGCGAGCCGATGAAATAGCCGGTCACGCACAGCACGATGATGCACAGCACCGTCACCCAGTGCCACAACCGCAGCGGCCATTCGTAAACGAACACGGCGGTTTGACGGCGTACCTGTTCTCCCTGAACGGTCGGGTCTTCGACCTGGGTTGTGGTGGAAGCGGACACTGCTGCAGCCGGTACGTCGTTGGTTTTTATGCTTTGTTCAGACATAACCTTTCTCCTGTCAGTGGTACACCCGCAAGCCAAAAGCTAACGGGTGTTACCGACTCCGGTTTCAGCGGATTTTCACCTTGCTCAGCTCCTGACCGTCCGGTGCCATCACGTGGGTAGAACACGCCAGGCAAGGGTCAAAGCTGTGCAGGGTACGGAGGATTTCAACCGGTTCGTCCGGGCGCTCCATCGGGGTGTTCAGCAGCGAGGCTTCAAACGCACCGATGTTGCCTTCGGAGTCACGAGGAGAACCATTCCAGGTGGTCGGCACCACGGCCTGATAGTTCTCGATCTTGCCGTCCTTGATCTTGATCCAGTGGCCCAGCGCACCACGCGGCGCTTCGTTGATGCCCACACCTTTGGCTTCTTTTGGCCAGGTGGATGGGTCCCATTTTTCAACGTTGGCTGTGGAAGAGTCACCGGCCTTGATGTTCTGAACCAGCTGGTTCCAGTCATCAATCATGGAGTCGGCGCACAGCTCGGCGTCCAGCGCACGGGCCAGGGTACGACCCAGTGTGGTCGGCAGGAACTGCTTCAGGTTCAGGTCTAGGCCGTTGTTCTGGTTGAAGGCCGCCAGCGAGCGATCCACCTGGTCGCGGACGTAATCCTTACCAGCAATGTAGGCGATGATGTAGCGAGGCAGTGGCCCCACTTCCATCGCATGACCCTTCCAGCGTGGTGCCTTGATCCAGCTGTACTTGTGGGCTTCGTCCAGCTCTTTAATGTCGGTTTTGGTGCCCTTGGTGTTTGGCCCCAGCTCGAAGCTTGGCTGGTCGGTCTGGCCATCCCATGGGTGCAACCCTTTTGCGCCATCGGCGTAGGTGTACCAGGAGTGGTCAACAAATTCCTGTACCTGTGATGGGTCACGCACATCCACTTCGTGGATCTCGTTCCAGTTACCGCCGATGATGGCACCGGCTGGCAGTAAGTCGGTGGACTTGTCGCCTGGCACCACGGTATGGGTACCGTAGGACATCACGTTTTCAGCCGCCAGACCGCCACCGTACAACCAATCCTTGTAGATACCGGCAATGGCCATGACGTCAGGAATGTAGACGTTCTTGATGAACTCCTGCGCTTCCTGAATACGTGCCAGCACGAAGTTCAGGCTCACCATGTTCACTGGCGCACCGGCAGCACCAACGTCATCGAGGTTAATGGCACAGGCCACACCGCCCACCAGATAGTTCGGGTGCGGGTTCTTGCCACCAAAAATGGTGTGTACCTTGACGATCTCTTTCTGCATATCCAGCGCTTCAAGGTAATGCGCCACCGCCATCAGATCGGCTTCCGGTGGACACTTGTACGCCGGGTTATCCCAGTAACCGTTGGCAAACAGACCCAACTGGCCGGACTGCACAAACTTCTTGATGCGGTTCTGAATGTCACGGAAGTAGCCCGGCGAAGACTTGGCGTGGGCCGGAGAGACCATTTTTTGCAGTTCAGAGGTAGCTTTGGGGTCGGCCTTCAGCGCGTTTACCGGGTTGATCCAGTCCAGCGCGTGCAGGTGATAGAAGTGCACCACGTGATCATGGATGTTCAGCGCCTTGTCCATCAGGTGACGGATAATGTGAGCGTTGAGCGGAATGTCGATGCCCAACGCATCTTCTACCGCGCGTACGGACGTCAGCGCGTGACAACCGGTACACACACCACAGATACGTTCAACAAAAGCCCAGGCATCGCGTGGGTCACGGCCTTTCAGAATCACTTCCAGACCACGCCACATGGTGCCGGTAGAAACGGCGTTACGAATGATGTTGTTCTCGTCAACGTTCACTTCGCAACGCATGTGACCTTCAATGCGGGTCACCGGATCGACCACCACCCGGCGGCCGCTGTTATCCAGCTGACTGGCGTTCAGTGGTGTGTTCATGCGTGATCCTCATGTTCTTTCTTGGTGGAATCCTGGGGTTTGGTGTCTTTGCGAGAGGCCTGCTTCAGGGCGCTGACAGCCGCGTGGGCAGCAATGGCCGCCCCCACACCACCAGCAACGGCGGTACCGATTTCGTCGGCGTTTTTCTCAATGCCAAACTGCGGAATATTGCTCAGACGGTCGTAGAAGGAACCCTTGTCCCAGAAACCGTCTTCAGAGCAGCCAATACAACCGTGACCGGCCTGAATTGGGAACGACACCCCTTCGTTCCAGCGAATGGTCGAACAGGCGTTATAGGTGGTTGGGCCTTTGCAGCCGACCTTGTACAGGCAGTAGCCCTTGCGAGCGGCTTCGTCGTCCCACTGCTCCACAAACTGGCCAGCATCGAAATGCGGACGGCGGTAACATTTGTCGTGAATACGCTGGCCGTAAAACATCTTCGGACGGCCCTGACGGTCGAGTTCCGGCAGCTTGCCAAAGGTCAGCATATAAGTGATTACGCCAGTCATCACCTCGGCGATTGGCGGGCAACCCGGCACCTTGATGATTGGCTTGTCGGTGATCACCTTGTGAATCGGCACTGCCTGGGTCGGGTTCGGACGAGCGGCTTGCACACAGCCCCAGCTGGCGCAGGAACCCCAGGCAATGATCGCCTTGGCATCTTTGGCGGCGTGCTTAAGCTGATCGAGGAATGGCTTACCGCCAACGATGCAGAACATGCCGTCTTCGTTCAGCGGCGGGTTACCTTCCACCGCCAGAATGTATTCGCCCTTGTACTTTTTCATGGTTTCTTCGAGGGCGGCTTCAGCCTGATGACCGGCAGCCGCCATCAAGGTGTCGTCGTAGTCCAGTGAGATCATCGACAGCACCACGTCTTTAACTAACGGGTGTGCGGATCGAATAAAGGACTCTGAACAGCAGGTACATTCCAGACCATGCAACCACAGCACCGGTGTGCGCGGTTTGTTTTCCATGGCGTTGGCAATCTGCGGAACAAAGCTTGGGCCAAGGCCCAGAGCAGCAGCGGTCAGGCTGCAATACTTGAGAAAGCTGCGTCGGGTAATCCCCTGTCGCCGCATTACTTCATAGAAGGTTTCAATCTGAGACATGCGGTGTCCTCTGGCGTCCGAACCACTCACGGTAAGAAGGGCTGAAAAGAAACCTTCCAGGGTGGTTGTTATCGTTATATGCGTTGCACCGCTTGCCTCAGCAAGAACCGAACCAAGAACATTTATTCAATAAAATCAGATGGTTACAGGATTTGGAGAAAACAGAACCGGGGATAATTCAAAAACAAAAAGACAGTTAAGACACAAACCGGAAAGTTGATTTGCAGCAGAAGAAGCAGTCAAGCCAGCACGAAATAGCGACCCGGAACGGCATGTGGATAGCCGCTTTCCAGAGCGGCTCAAAAAACGAAGCTTTCCAGAGCAGTCAGCGAGATAAGTGATGTAGCTGAGTCACGTAGGTCAGACAAACCCGCGAAGCGGGTGCCATCTGACGCGCGCCTTGATACACCATGCCTCAATGCACCGTACACACCATGCACGGGTCGAAGCTGCGGACGATGTGCTGAACGGCAATAGGGTCTTTTTCAGCGGCCATCACGGGGGCACCTTCTAACGCCTGCTCCAGCGGGCCGGGTTGGCCTTGTTCATCGCGAGGGGAGAAATTCCAGGTGGTGGGCGCGACAATCTGGTAGTGGCTGATACGACCGTTTTTTAGCCGAATCCAATGGCCCAGCGAGCCCCGGGCGGCTTCCATCATGGCCGCGCCTTCGCCCTCTTTGGCCAGTGCTGTGTTGTTGCAGTAGGGCTGATCAACTTGCAGGTCTTTGGCCCATTGCTGCATTTGGGGCAGCATCCACGCCAGCTCCAGCAAACGCGCCAGCATGCGGGTGTGTACGGTCGCGCCTTGTTGCTGCATCAGTTCGGTCATCAGCGGTCGCTGACTGACCACCGCCCGGGCCAGTGCGCCGGTTTCCACGACCTCGCCATTCAAACGCGGTGCCTTGCACCAGCTGTAGGCATGGGGCTTTTCGCTGGAGGCCAGTGACACTTCGGTATGGCCCTGGGCCGGATGCTCGGCACCGCTACCGTCTTCCACCCAGCTGTGGGAGACGTCTTCCTTGATGGCGTCGGTATTAAGCGGCTGCAATCCTGCCGTCGGCAGCCATAGCCCCCGGCTCACCTGCAACGACAGGCTGCTACCGGCAAGATCCGGCTGTGGATAATTGCCCATGCTCATCAGTTTGTCGGTGGCGCGTCCCAGCTGACTGAAGGTCAGCTGATCCGACAGATGCAGGAAGGTTCGCAGGTCGGAAGACTGCCAGCTGTCTTGCGCCGCCCAGTTGGTCAATGCCGATACCGAGTCCAGCTCGTTGATGGCATCGAGGTCGGCACCAAATAGAGTGGTTTCCAAAAAGCGGCGAAACTCCGCCAGAATCGAGATCACCCGCAGCCGTTCCTGACGGGTCACGGCCTTGCTGCTGCCACCGGGCTGAATGGCCATGGAGTGCGGCCAATGTCCGGCCATCAGTCCCATCAGATGCAGAAACTGGGCGCGAGCGGGTAACACCTGTTTGGTGGCGTTGCCCTTGATGGCCTGAAAGCGCTCGGCCACTGGTTCATACCAGCTCTGCTGCTGGTAAACCGGCCGCGCCATATCGGGCATAAAAAACAGATAGAAGTGGGTCAGCAAATCGGTCAGGGATTCATTCGCCAGCAACAGGTTTTGGCTGCGAATGCCGTTGGCCGTTGGTTGCACGCCGCCCGCGTTGGCCAGTGCATTGGCACAGGCAACGGACTGCGCCACCGAGCAAATGCCGCAAATACGTGGGGTGTACACCAGCGCATCCATGGCGGGTTTGCCCACCAGCATTTGTTCAAAACCCCGAAACAGGGTCGAGTTCACCCGGGCGCTGTTTACCGTTCCCGTACCCTTGCCGTTGCCCTTGCCACTGGCATCGCTGGTGTCTGTAGCGATATCCAGTCGAATATCGAGGTCACCTTCAACCCGGTTGAACGGACCAACCTGTAAGCGGCGAGTGTTGTCGCTCATTTGTGATTCTTCTTATGCAGAGTGGGCGGATAAATCAGGTGGTCGGAGCGGGCATTTTCTTTCAGACGCTCCGGGGTAGCGGCTTTCGACAGCGACGCCAACGCCACAAACCAGGCCTTGGGCATATCAGTCGGCAAGCCCACCGGAATACCGGCGATTTTCGGGGTTTCGACAAACGACTGCCGAGGTTCTTCAAACTCCGGTGCGGTGCAGTTGATGCACGCGTGTCCGGCCCGGGTGCAGGAACCTCCGCCATTCCACAAGCGGCTGTTGCAGTCGGCATGGGCCTGAGTACCAAGGCAGCCCATGTGCTCCATCATGCAGCCCAAGTCCCCCGGCTCTTCGGCGCTGGCCTTGTATTCGTAATATTCGTTGCGATTGCAGCCGTGGTGCACCAGTTGGTCGGTGTATAACCGCGGCCGGAAGAAGGCGTCAAAGTCGTCTTCATGACCTTCGTCCAATACCAGCTGCATCAGGGTTTCGGTGACCCAGTCCGGGTGCGTTGGGCAGCCCGATACGTTCACCACCGGCAAGCCGCCACTGGCTTTGTAATCACTGCCCAACAAACCGCCGCGCAGTTCGCCTTCAAACTGCAAACCGGTGGCGTCGGTAATGTTATCGGAGGAGGAGCTGATACCACCAAAGGCCGCACAGGAACCAATGGCCAGGGTGTAGCGGGCTTTTTCGGCCAGTTTACTGACCCACTGGATCATTGGAATGCCGGTGCCACCCAGCAGGTGAAAACGGCCAGTACCGGCTGGGCCACGCAGCATCGAACCTTCAATGCAGAGAAAATCCAACGGGGTTTCACCGGCAATCACGCTTTCCAGCAAAGCCTGCACTTCGGCACCGGTTTGCTCGCTGAGTGAGGGGTGCCAGAGGATATCAATACCGGCGTTTTCCAGCGTCGACACCAGATCCGGGCGTTCGGCGTTCAGCAACGACATGGTACAACCGCCACAACCACCGGATTGCAGCCACAGTAAATTAGCTCTGGCCATAAATACCTCGTGATTCGGCGTCGCTGGCTACCGGCTGCACCGGCAGTTCCAGCCGGGCAATTGCACCGCCCTGTTCACCGTTTTGGATGGTCAGAGTACCGCCGTGCTCACGCACAATGCCGTAACTGATCGACAGCCCCAGACCAGTTCCCTGCCCCGGCGGTTTGGTGGTGAAGAAAGGGTCAAAAACATGAGCCTGATCCTGTTCAGAAATACCCGCGCCGTTGTCGGCCACTTCCAGCCAGAGCATATCGCATTGCTCCGGTGAGGCCGCCGAGGCAGGCAAGCTGCCTGCCCGAATCGTCAGCCGGGCGTCATCCTGATAGCGAATGGCGTCGACCGCATTCTGTACCAGATTCACCACCACCTGATGAATCTGACCAGCATGGCCCTGCCCCATTAACTGATCGGGTAAATCGCGCTCTACCTGTACCTTGGGATGTTCTTTCAGAATCCAGTGCAATGCAGACTGCGCCACATGCACCAGGTCGTAGGGCAGTTTTTCGCTGCGCTGGGTCGAAGAAAACTGCTTCAGGTCGTTGACGATTTCCCGCACCCGATCCGCGCCTTCCAGCGTGCCTTCTACCAGAGAATCAAGATCGGCAATGGCCTTGTCGATGCGCAGCTCTTCACGCATTTGCCGCAAGGCATCGCGGCTGGCACCGCTTTGTACCGTGTCGAAATACTGCACCAGACGACGGGTGTAACGTTGCAGGGCGTGCATATTGCCGTACACAAAGCTGATCGGATTGTTGAGTTCATGGGCAACCCCCGCCACCAGTCGGCCCAGCGATGCCATTTTTTCGGCCTGCACCAGCCGCTCCTGAGCGACCTTGAGCTCAGCGTGGGCTTCGTTCAATTCCTTGAAGGCTTTTTGCAATTCACCTAACGGTCGTCCGGCGACCACAACGCCAATCAGTCGACCGCGCTTGTTAAAACGCGGCGAGCAATTCAATGCCATCGGCACCGGGCCATCGGCGCCGGTCAGCATCAGTTCCTGATCCCGAATGGCTTCGTGACGAACCCGGTTCATGCAATCTTTCAGCACCGGTCGGCTTACTTCCGCAACCAGCGTAACAATCGACTCTCCGGCCAGCATGGCGCCGGTTTTACCAGTCAGTTCTTCACAGGCCCGGTTGACTTGCTGGATACGACCTTCGTGGTCACAGGCAATCAATACGTCGCTCATGGCCGCCAACACACCATCGAAGAAGGTGCGCGACTCTTCCAGCTCAACGTTCTGTTCTTCCACCTGCACCTGGTAGTCCACCAGGTCGGCGTAGGCTTCGTCCATTTTCTGGATCACACTGAGCCAGGCATCCTCACCGGTACGAGGAAGCGCAGCGTCTGTCACCTGATCTGTTTTCGTCATAACGTCTGTGCTCAATCGAGCCATAACCATTCCGATCCATTGCTATGCCAGTGTGGGGCCAACTTCTGCCAAACCGGAGCAGAACCGACGACATGCCCGTCAATGTCGGCCATTGGGTCGGCCATTGGGTCGGCCATTGACGAGTGTGTGAGTCATGGCTGTGGAAATCAACTTTTCAGTTACCAGACGTACCAGCAAGGCTACTTTCCACTGAGCTTCCGGCTCGTATCGACGTGCGACGCCACCCAGCTCCGTGTGTGGTTACCTGTTGATACATAAGCCAGCTGTCTGAACATCTACCCGAACATCTACCAGAGCAGCGGCCGAAACACGGTCAGACGCGCGGTCAGCGGCGTCACTGGCCTGCCTCTAACAGCCTCCAACTGTCCACAGGCTGCTGAATCCAACGGGCGAACAACAAAGCTGGCATTAGCCTTGCTAACACCCTGATCAGGAGCACGGCCCAAACGTTCTCGCCATGAGTCCAGAGTCTCAGGCTTCAGAAACTCTGAGCCTCGATACTCGAAGTCTCAAATATAAGAGTCTCAAATACAAAAGGCGCCTGCCGTGATCGTTACGGTCGACGGCCCACACAACAATAATGAAGGAATTACCATGTCTCGCACTGTGTTTATCGCTGGCGCTTTGTTGCTGGCCTCGCCAATGGCGATGGCGCACCCTGCGCACGGTTCCGGCATCGGTGCCGGTTTGCTGCACGCCCTGACCGGCATCGACCACATGATCGCCATGCTGGCGATTGGTTTGTGGAGCGCCAACATGACCAGCACCAACCGCCAGCGCCTGATTACCGGCCTGCCACTGGTACTGGCCGCCGGTTTTGCCCTCGGTGCCCTGACCGGGTTGGGCAATCTGGTGGCGACCGCCGACCAGGCCATCGCCCTGTCGCTGGTCTTACTGGGCGGCCTGATCGCCACCCATAAACTGGGTTTGGGACAGATTCCAGCACTGCTGCTGGCAGCTTCTTTTGTCACGGTACACGGCATTGCCCACACCGAAGCGCAAATGGGCCACGCCGTTGGTTTTGTGTTGGGTTTGATGGTGACGTCGACCCTGCTGGTGGCGCTGGGCGCCAACATCGGCCAATGGCTGAAAGCAGAAGCCAAGCCTGCCATGACGGCGCTGGGTCTGCTGGTATCGGTATCCGGTCTGGTACTGATTCGCGGCTGATTAACAATGTTTTGATCGGAGTGCATCGACTCGATGTGATGCGCTCACCTTGCCTCGGCCGGTACCTGTTCCGGCCACCCTTTCTCCCGGGCTGTGGCTGACCGAACTCAGCCCGGGAGCTTTTCTCCTAGGGCCCCTCGCTAGCGCTCTGACTTATCAGCGTCCGGATCGGACGGCTTGCGCAGATCATCTTGCTCCGGACGGGCATAGTCCGACATAAACGAGCGCAACGACGACATCTGTTTGCCGAAGTTTCGACAACCGCTGCACATCATGGTGTGAAACTTGAGCTCGACGTTTTCCGCCAGGGTTAATTTTCGATCCTGCGCTTCTGACAGCAGCCGGGTCGCTTCGCGGCAATTCATCATGACGACGCTCCCATCGGTCCGGTGAACCAGTTATTTTCCAGACATTCACGCAACTGCACACGAGCCCGGTACAAGAGCACATGCAGGTTGCTGACCGTCAGCGAGGCCGCATCGCAGATCTCTTCCGACGTCAGTTCCAGAAATTCCCGCATCATGAATACCCTCGCTTGTTTGGCTGGCAAATGATTCAAACAGGCGTCGAACACCGCCCAGAACTGGCGCTCGTGCACCAATCGCGTGGGGGCATTCCATTCCACGGGCCGCTCTTCAGCGTGCCAATGGCCGGTTTGATTAAAGAGTTGGTCGTCCAACTCCTCGCCATTCTTACAAGCGTCTGCTTCGGCCAGCATGTGCTCTTGCTCGCGGTACTTGCTGCGCAGGCTATCGGTAATCTTGTTCTTCAGAATTGAGAAGACCCAGGTCTTCAAGGCCGCCTGACGGTTAAACGACGCCGCGTTCTTGAGCGCGCCAGCCAGCGCCTCCTGTACCGCGTCTTCGGCTTGCTGGTCATCGTTCAGCTGCAAGCGTGCAAACGACAGCATCTGGCTGCGCAGGGATTTGAGGAACTCAGGGTCCAGCAAGGCAGCGGCTGCCGTCGTCGAGGATGTGGGTTCAACGGTGGTCACGATCGTTATCCATAATGAGTAGTTATTGCTGGTATTGACTGTCGGCCACGCACTTCGTTTCTTACCACTGGCTGAATTTTGGTCAAATATCAAAGCCAACAGCGCAAACGCTACAGACAGAACACAACAGAGAGAACACCAGCATCAGCTGCAGACGGTGCTACTGCGCCGGAAAACTGACGATCCAGTGTGCCATAGTGGTGTTGTTGGCTCCTATGGCAAATGTCTCAAATAGCAGCACCGGAAACGTCGTTTGTGCAACCCGACCAAAGCCCCAGAGCAGCCCAGCGGGCGTTGGCACAAATAGCATCAAAAGCTCTACACAAGTCACTGCAAAAAATCTGACAAGCTTTTCCAATAGCATAGACGTCCCCTGAACCTTTCCCGATTCTGGAACCGCGCACCATGCAAACGAAAACCACCGGGTTTAAACGCTTTTACTACGCCTCTCGGTATTCCTGGCAAGGCATCAAAGCCGCCTACTGCAATGAACCGGCGTTTCGCTACGAAGTCTGGGCTGGTGCGGTGCTGCTGCCTGCCAGCTTTGTGGTGGCCACCAGTGCCAGCCAATGGGCACTGCTGCTGTGCAGCTATTTACTGATTCTGGTGATGGAATTGGTCAACACCGCGATTGAAGCCGTGGTGGACCGAGGTGGGCTGGAATACAACCCGATGGCGGGATTGGCGAAAGATCTGGGATCGGCAGCGGTCACCGTGACCATCGCCATTTGCACCCTTTGCTGGCTGGCGACCCTGATTGATAACGCCTGACAGAGCTGGCTCACACGCAGTGAGCCAGCCGCGGCATATAAGTCGGTCAGTCTGACGACAGGCGCGAATACAGCACCTGATCAATCCAGTTGCCTTCAAACTCCAGCTGGGCTGGCAAAACCCCTTCGCGCTGGTAACCCAGTGCTTCGGCCAGTTCGGTGTGCTTGGTGGCGCTCGGCAACATGCGCAGTTCAATACGGTGCAGTTCCAGCTCGCTGAAGCAGAACTGTTCAATGGCACCAATAAACTCCGCCAGTTGTTCGGCGTTGACGGAATCGTCCAGCTCCCACTGCAAACGGGCCGAAGCCTGCATCCAGTTGATGTCCTTGATCACCACCCGGGCAGCCAGCTTGGCGCGTTCTTCCAGCGTGCCGGTCAGGCGTTCAACCACCCAGGTCGCTGCTTCACGGGCCTGGAAAGTCATGGTGGCACGGCGCAGTTCATCCAGGACCTGCACGTTGGCGTACAGCTTGGATTTCGGCAAGTGCGCCCCAACCGTCGGGTTTTGCAGCAGGCCGTAGAGCGACTCTTCGTCCTGATCGGTGATCGGCAGTCGAATCAGGAAGTTGTCGGTTTCAAAATTCCAGTTCATGCCTGATCCCCTTCTGCCTGTTCGGTTGCCAGCAATACCTTGTGATACTGGCTGACATCCAGCCATTCGTTCTGACCAATGCGCCAGGCACCCCGCAGCGTCGCTGCCAGCTCAAAACCGGCGTCGCTCAGCATGGTTTTGATGGCCTCATTCTGACCGGCAATCCACTGGTAACCAAAGTTACGCAGGTGGTATTTCTCGGCCATAAACGCCATGCACTGTTGCAAGGCTACGGCCCGGGTTGCCATGGTGGCAGCTGGCAGGGCATCCACGCGCAGCATGACTTTCAGGTGGGATGGCTGCCAGTCGAAGGCACTGACCTGACCAACCAGCTGGTAGCCGTCTCTATCGTTGCCAATTTCCAGCGCCCACATCATGCCGCGCTGGGTCGCTGCCATTTGCACGCTCAGTTCGATCATACGATCGAGCTGCTCCGGCTTTTCCAGAGGGCGTTGACCCGGCAGTTCCGGTTGTTGATATACCTGAAACAGGGCATCGCGGTCGTCGGCCTCTAACGGCCGTACACGGCCACCGTCAAAGGACAATGCTGGCGTAAACTTCATGCTTTTCCTCGGTCGTTAAACTCAAAGCGCAAAGAGATGATCCGGAGCCAACCTCCTGGGGAGAACTTCCCTCCCCGAAGGGTGCTCATCTGCTCGACGCTTGAGGTGGTCAAATCAATCGCTCATCCGCATCACAGCGGTTACTCGTCGTCGTAATCGCCGTAGCCATGGGCCAGATTTTCAAAGCGGGTGTGCTTGCCGATAAACGCCAGTCGGTCGGTACCAATTGGACCGTTACGGTGTTTACCGGTGATGATTTCGGCGACGCCCTTTTCCGGGCTGTCTTCGTTATACACTTCGTCGCGGTAGATAAACTGAATGATATCGGCGTCCTGCTCGATGGCGCCGGATTCACGCAGGTCGGAGTTCACCGGACGCTTGTTAGGACGCTGCTCCAACGAGCGGTTAAGCTGCGACAGCGCGATCATCGGGCATTCAAATTCTTTCGCAATCACCTTCAGGGTGCGGGAGATTTCGGAAATCTCCTGGGTACGGCCTTCGGACTTACCGGTAACCCGCATCAGCTGCAAATAGTCGACCATGATCAAACCGAGATCACCGGCTTCACGGTAAACCTGACGGGCTCGGGCCCGCATTTCCTGCGGGGTAATGGCTGGCGTATCGTCGATGTACAGCGGCAGGTCTTTCAGCATGGTGACGGCGGCCGACAGCTTGGGCCAGTCTTCGTCGATCAGCTTGCCGCTACGAATGCGGCTCTGGTCGATCTTGCCGAGCGACGACAGCATACGCATCACGATGGATTCGGACGGCATTTCCAGCGAGAACACCAGACACGGCCGCTTGGTGGCCAGCAACGCGTTTTCAATCAGGTTCATCGCGTAGGTGGTCTTACCCATGGAAGGACGGGCGGCGATGATCACCAGGTCGGCCTTCTGCCAGCCGGAGGTACGCTGGTCGATGTTGTCGAAGCCGGAGGTGACACCGGTCAGGCCTTCTGGCTGGTTGAACATCTGGTCGAGCTGATCCAGCGTCTTCTTCAGAATCGGTGCCACTTGCACCGGGCCACCGTCCTTGCGGTTGCCTTCGGCAATTTCAGCAATGGCCTTTTCGGCGTCGGATACCAGCGTCAGGGCGTCGTCGCCACCTGGCTCGTAAGCCTTTTCCATAATCTCGGTGGCGGCTTCAATCAGACGACGCTGCTGCGAACGCTCACGGACGATTTCGGCGTAGGCGGTGCAGTTGTCGATCGATGGCGTCATGTCGACCAGACGGGCCAGGTACGATGCCCCGCCGGCCTTGTCCAGCTGGCCACGCTCTTCCAGCTCTTCCGCCACGGTGACCACGTCGATGGCTTGTTCGACCGATGACAAATGGCCGATGGCGCGGAAAATCAGCCGGTGGTCCTGACGGTAGAAGTCGGTGTCGAGCAAGGATTCACTGACGGTTTCCCAGGCTCGTTCGTCCAGCATCAGCGCACCCAGCACCGACTGTTCGGCTTCAACCGAATGTGGCGGTGTGCGCGAACTGGAGGGCTGATCATCGGACTGATAGTCTGACTGATAGTCGTCGTTCATGAAGTCGGTCCCGAAAGCTGGAAAGCAGGCGCCGTGAAAAACAGCAGCCATAAAAAAAGCACTACAGGATAACCAATAGTGCTTTTTTCTTAAATGTCGATGTCTGCAATTCAGACATCGACACCTGCGTGAAGAACGTCAGTTGCGATTATTCAGCAACAACGTGCAGTTTCAGAACTGCTTCAACTTCAGCGTGCAGGTGGATGGCAACGTCGAATTCGCCAACTACGCGGATAGGACCGGTAGGCAGACGAACTTCAGACTTGGCCAGTTCAACGCCAGCCTGGGTAGCCAGTTCAGCGATGTCACGGTTGCCCAGAGAACCGAACAGCTTGCCTTCGTCGCCAGCGCGAACAGCAACAGACAGTTCGATTTCTTCGATTTTCTCTTTACGGGACTGAGCTTCAGCCAGCTTGGCAGTAGCAGCAGCTTCCAGTTCAGCGCGACGAGTTTCGAAGTGCTCAACGTTAGCCTTGGTCGCAGGAACAGCTTTGCCCTGTGGTACCAGGAAGTTACGAGCGTAACCTGGCTTAACGTTTACCTGATCACCCAGTTCGCCCAGGTTTGCTACTTTTTCCAGCAGAATAACTTGCATCTTGAATTCCTCATTACAGGGCGGGTTATTTGTCCGCCGTGTCTTTTAGTCGCGACCGGATGTCCAACAGGCTATCCAGAGCCGCTACGAAAATTAGTAATGTGTACATGTAAGGACCGAACATCAGCAGTGCCATATAGACAGGCATCAACCAGTTCGGACTGGCGTTGGTGTTGAACACCACACCATGAAACACCGCAAGACCCGCCAGCACCATGACCACGGTTAATACCGGAGCCATGCCTGCAATGGCCGGACTCAGCTGAGCCGCAACAAAGACGGCCAGCAAGGCAGGCGCCGCGTATGCCAGAGGCAATCGCAACTGCCGGAATTCCTTGCCAAACCCACCAGGGTTGTACAAGGCTCCTTGCCAATAGCGTCCCAATAACAGACACAAACAAATTACCAGCGTATGCAAAGCCGCCAACACACCATGAATCATGGGGCCAACCAGAGGTTGGAGCCGAGCCTGAGCTTCAGGACTGGCTTTGAGCGCCTCGCTTACAAGGGTTTCGCCCTGCTCGACCACCGTTGGCAATAGATCCGCCAACAGCAACGGCAAACAGAGATAAATGATTTCGCCCAGTACCACCGCTGCCAGCAAGGCCCATGAGAGCCGAACGGTAGAGCGCAGTACCAGAGCCACCAGCACCGTGCTGGTTGCTACCAGGAATGGTGTCGGGTCACCCGCGGCCAGCCAGGCCAGCGCCGGTAACACCGCCCACATCACAACGGATGTGGCATCCCTGCGTTGCTGGCGCAGGATAACCAGTGCCAGCAATGCCGATCCCACCCAAAACAGCAGTGGAACCGCCAGAAACGCAGCGGCTGCAAGGGTTACTTGCAGCCGACTTTGCATGGCCCATTGAGCCAAAGACTTCATGATTCAACTCCGGAACAGTAACCGTTCGGCGAGGCCGGGGTTAGCGTTCCGAACCGATCAATTGTCGTGTGCGTCAGAGTACGGCAGCAGTGCAATGTAGCGCGCGCGCTTGATTGCAGTAGACAGCTGACGCTGATACTTGGCGCGGGTACCAGTGATACGGCTTGGTACGATTTTGCCAGTTTCAGTGATGTAGCCTTTCAGAGTGTCCAGATCTTTGTAATCGATCTCGGATACGCCTTCAGCAGTGAAACGGCAGAACTTGCGACGACGGAAAAAACGTGCCATTGGAAAGCTCCCTATTACTCTTCTTCTGCTGCAGCTGCTTCTTCAGCAGGTGCTTCAGTAGTTGCTTCTTCGTTCTGAGGCTTACGCTCTTCACGATTGTCGGAACGACGACGATCTTCACGGCTTTCAGCCGCTTTGATTGGGGACATTTCAGTCACAGCTTCGTCGCGACGGATCACCAGGTTACGCAGAACAGCGTCGTTGTAACGGAAGTTGGTGGTCAGTTCTTCCAGAGCTTCCTGGGAACATTCAACGTTCATCAGGATGTAGTGAGCTTTGTGAACATCGTTGATTGGGTATGCCAGGTGGCGACGACCCCAGTCTTCAAAACGGTGGATAGCACCGCCGGTACCTTCGATGGTAGAGGTGTAACGCTCAACCATGGCAGGAACCTGTTCGCTTTGATCTGGGTGTACCAGAAAAACGATTTCGTAGTGACGCATTGTCAGCTCCTTATGGGTTTCAAAGCCTTCCGGCCCATCCGGTAAGGCAAGGAGTCCGCATTGTTCCGGGCTGGGGTGCAGGCACCTTTGCCAGGAACACGGATAAAAAGGAGCGCGGACTATACCCGAAGGTTGTTCATCATTCAACCAGTGGCTGTCCCGGCTGTTATCGTACAGTTTTTAAACGCCGCCAACCCGGGAATTCACGGCCTATCAATTCTTTACACAATTACTCGGGTATTGCGGCAACTTGCCACATGGTTTGGCGTCATAGCCGGGCGTAAGGTGAAAACATGAACCATGAGGGTGGTTCTTTCACCTACCCAACGAAGGATTCCACGTTGGGTGCAGAGCGATTAGCCCGCTGTTTGCCAGTCCCCGTCAGAGATTGGCTAACAGCGGGATTTTTTTGCATGCGATAAAGCCAGTCATACCCAGCCACTCATACCCAACCAGATAATGTCAGATGGCAGCCGCTGCGCGTCTTTATCTGACCTACGAATATCCATCTGAACGTGAGCACCCGACTCCCGCGGCTGCGCGCCCCGCTCACTCCCGACACCCGACACCCGACACCCGACACCCGACACCCAACTCCCGACACCCAACTCCCGACACCCAACTCCCGACACCCAACTCCCGACACCCAACTCCCGACTCCCGACTCCCGACTCCCGACTCCAGACACCAAGCCAATCCTGAACTAGACTTAATCCATTCAAGCGACCCTGGGGTTAGGCAATGTGGCGACGATTCTATTTCTGGATACTGAAGCGTGCAGAAGACGACCGCGGTAATCTGGGCTTGTTTGTCGCCGGTGCCGTGGTGTTTTTTGCCGGTGGCGGTTTGATCTATGTTGCCAATTTGCGCATGTCGCCATCACTGTTACAGGAACTGGTGGCACTGACCGGCTTGCTAACCGCGATAGGCGGAGCAATCACCGCAGCCATGGGGTATATTGCGCTGAGCGTTTTCCGAATCATAAGGCACAGCCGCAAACATGACCTCTAGCTCATCCGATATTGAAATCTACCTGCTCAAAGCCGAGCCAAGCGCCATTCTGGAATGGCTGGCCAACGAGCTGGGCGATGTCGAGCAACAACAGCAGAAAGGCGACAGCCATCTGTGGACCATCAACGGCATGAACATCGTGTTCACCCCCAATGCCGAAGCCAACTTTGGCTGCCTCTGGATCAAACAAAACAACACCCAATGGGCAACCGACCTCGACTGCGCCCGCTCAGCTCACGCCGCGCTTGAACGCGAAGTCCGTTGCGCCGCCAGCGAATGGAGCGAGTCCAAAGCCGATGAACAACCGGGCTGGGTGAAGATCACCCGAGGCGTCGAAAAGCCTTTCGACTGGGACTAAGGACCCTCAGAACAACTCGGTGCCTGCTCTTCTATATGCCCCGTTATATGCCCCGAGCACTCACGCCACGGGGCGCTGATTTCTTTCTGTAACACATCATTTGCAAATCATGACCTGAATCTCACGAAAAGCGGGATTCAAATCAATTCCGCCTATTGCAAATGAGAATAATTATTATTAATGTGGTCTTGACGTTTATCGGAGGCCACAACTATGTCCGCCACCCTGCTGAAGTTTCCCACTCCCCAAACCAGTGCTCAGGACGCTGCTGGCCCACTTGCCAGTGCCCGCTTTGAAGCCGAAACCTGCCGCCTGGAGCTGCTGGAGCACCGCATCCGCAGCGAGCAAAATGAAACCCGGCTGGCGATGTGGATCGACAGTTATCTGGACATGGGGCTGGAGCTGGCATCCCACGCCGCTCTGAACAAGCTGCCCTGCTTGCAGGAAAGCTGGCTGCGACGCATGTACAACCTGCTGCGCGATGCCGCCTTCCTCAATCACAGCCGTGCCGTTAACCGCACCCTGTGCCTCGAAAACCTTTACCAGCCGTATTTTGCCCTGCGCCACTTATACAGTGCCCAACCGGACCGTCGGGCCTGTTTGAAGAACTTGTCGCGGGATATGGCGGTCACTGCCCAATACCTGTTTTGATTGCGAGTAATCACCATGCCTGAAGTCGCCATTCTTTATGACAGCAGCTGTCGTTGCTCTACCGCAACGGCGTGTGCTCTGGAACATTATCTGGACTGGACCGATGTGGCACTGTGCAATCTGCTGAGCTGCCTGCCGGAAGACATCCAGCCCTACAACACCCTGATTCTGGCGCTGCCGATCCATGCCTTCGGCACCCCGGAGCAACCTTGGGCGGATGCCTGGCCGATTCTGGAAGACGTCAGTTATCAGGGCAAACGGGTGGTGTTGTGTGGCACCGGCAGTGACTTTTGTTTCGATGACGACCGGCTGGCAGCCCTGGCGGCGCTGAGCCTGACCCTGCAAGGCTACGGTGCCGAGCTGGTCGAAGGATTGGCCGATATGCCAATGCCGCTGTTGAATGAATGGATGCAAAAAGGCAATCGCTGCCGCTGGCAGCAAACCCGGCTGATCTATTCCGAAAACCAGCAACACGCCTGCTCTACCCGTCAACAGCCCATGAACGATGGCGAACTGCGCCAATTGAGCGAGCGGATTCGACTTGCCCATCAGGGCGCTGGCGCGCTGGTTGAGCAAGCCAAACAGCCCGGCTTTCATTAACAGACCGGGCAAGTCAGTCGTGCTGCTTGCCCGGTAAAGCTTAAGTATTGGGGTTAGACAGAAGAACTAACCCCTGCGATCAAGCACGACGACGGGCACGCAGAGCCGCGGCGGCCAACAACAGCAGTACCCAGCCGGACGCCCCCGCCGAAGAATCCGAATCACTGGCTTGTTCAGCAGTGCTGTCATTGTCAGCCGTATCCTCGGTCACATCGTCTGTCACATCATCCGCCGAACCATCAGAGCCCGTGTCTGAATCATCTTCATCCACCGGAGTTTCAGCCGCAGCCGCTTCAATACGCAGACCAATCACCACTGGATCGTGGTCGGAAGAGCGGTAAGGATCGGCATTGGCGTAGTTGTCCACCGAGCGGTAGCTTTGACCGTTGGTTTCGGTTTCATAATCCATCAGCGAATCTTCCACCGAATTAATGTGCCAGGCTCCGGCACTGACCACCCAATCCGCCAGGGTTTGCGTTGCCAGCGCATGGTCCAGTGAACCCAGCAAACCGCTGTAGCTGTAGGAATACGGCTGCGCTTCGGTCGCCGCTTGCGAGGTTTTCAGGTTCACATAGCCACCATCCAGCAGCGTCTGTACCGGATCTTCCATACGATAGGCATTGAGGTCACCCATGATCAGGTTGGCATCAGATTCAACACCGGTCGGACGCTGTTGCAGGAATTGCAGCAAGCCGCTGGCGGCGCGGGTGCGGGTCTGGTTGCAATTGCCCTGACCGTCCTCGCCTTCGCTGGCTTCATCGCAGGCCGAACCTTTCGACTTCAGATGATTGACCGACACCGTGAAAGTCTGGTCGTTGAAACTGAAAGACTGAATCAGTGACGGCCGGTTCTTGTCATCCCTAAACAGCACGCCATCATCATCGGTTGGCGAATTGCTGCTATCCAGCACCACGGTGGTGCCCGTGGCCGTTACCACTGCCGGACGATACAGCAGCCCCACCGCAATGGCGTCGGTGCCAATCACGCCGCTGGCGGTTTGCGGATTCACAAACTGGTACTCATCGCCTTCGGCTTGCAGCGCGTTCAGCTCATCCACCAGATACTGAATGGCACTGTCGGCGGTAAAGCCGTCGTTCTCGATTTCCATCAGGCCAACCACGCCGGCGTCCATGGCGTCGATGGCCGCGACAATCTTGTCGCTTTGCATCTGGAAGGCAGCCTGCGTTTTGGCACCCCGAGCCGTCGGGAAACCGCCCCCTTCGCCATCTCCATTGAAGTAATTCAGTACGTTCATGCTGGCGATGCGCAGATTGGCGTCTTCGCTCACGCTTGGCTCACTGCTGCGCGGATGCGTTGCGGTAATGGTGTAAGTGGCAGGAATCACCGCGTAGTGGCGCCCCAGCACGTGCATCACGCCACTGAGCTCATCGACGGTGTCGCCAATGCGTACCGGGTTATCCACACCGTAGCCGTTCACAGCATCCGGGAAAGGAATAAACGCCGGGTAAGTCTCGGCGCTGCCATCGTCCACCAGCAAACGGTCAAACGCATAACCAGCGCTCAGAGCTGCGGCTTGATCACTACCCGGAGCGGCCAATTCGGTTGGTTGGAACTGCAAGGCAGACGACACCACCAGTTGGCCGTAATTACCAAAGCCGTAGCCAGTGCCATAAAAGTCGGATACCAGCAGCGACTCCGAGGCAACAATGCGCATGCCTTCGAGAGCTTCAAACGCCAGTTCCTCGCTGACTGGTAGCACCAGTGGTTGCGCTTCGGGCAGCTCGTTGCCACTGCTGCACACGGTCATGTCGGTGACGGTTTTCAGTTCCGTAAGGGTGTTGTACTCCGCCACGGTGGCGGCCAACCGAACCTGGTCGCCCACCGCCACTTCAAGATTGCGGTCGTATACAAAGATGCCTTCCGAGGTGCTGGCGTCGTTGTCTGAATCGGCGCTTTGCTCCTGCAACCAGAAACCGTCAAAAGCACTGTCAGAGCCGTCATTGGACACCCGGGTGACAATGGCATCCACCACCACGATGGTGCCGGTCATCGGGCTGGCACTGCCGTTGCCCTGTATCGAACTGATCAGGGTGATGCCGCTGCTGTCGCCACACGCCGCCACGTCGGCATTGCTGGCCGCGTGACAGGCATTGACCACAACGGCCATACCGAGAACAGACATGATCATGCGCATTTTGGATACCTGCTGAGTCGTCAAAATGAACGCTGATGGTCTTCCCCCAAAGCGGGTCATCAGCGCGGAACGCAGCAGTGTGGATAGTGAGTGTGGCATTTCTGTAGGAATTCGATGACAGATTGATCAAGAAGCCGGAGACTGCGAACCCGTTCCGACACACGCCTGCCATGCCTGTAACAAGCTGGCTTCATCCAGTGCCTTGAGGTCGATCAGTTCAAGCCGGTTTTCCCAGGCAATGGCATCGGCCTGACCAAGATATTGTTCACTCAGGGCGCCTTCGCGGAAGTTAAACGCCAGCACGCCTTCGTCGGTGGCCAACACCGCCTTGGCGCGTTCAACATCGAGGCCGTACAACCAATCCCGCACCTTGCTGGCGGAAAAGCGCCAGCGGTCGGTGATCAGCCAGCCAACGGCAAAGAAACCGTCGGCCTGCTGGTGCAAGGCTCGGTACGATTCATCGTTTTTCAGCGTCAATGGCTGGGTTAAATCCAGTACCGGCGGCAGGCTGGCAGTGCCAGAAGAAGTCTCAACAGAAGCACTGTCCGTCACAGACAACAAGGCGGTGTCGAGCTCGCCATTCACAATCTGACTGGTTTGCAAGGCAGGCTTACTGACTTTGAGCGACTCGACCAAGGTGGCAAACGCCGCCATATCCTCGTCATTACAAAGATCGGTTTTGTTGGCAACCAACACATCCGCCACTGCCAGCTGATCCTGATAGATATCGTGTTCGCGGTAACGGGACTGCGACAGATGACGCGGGTCGACCAGAGTAACGGTCGCGCCGGTATGCAATACGTCGGCGTAACCATCCTGTCGCAGGATATCGAGAATTTGCTTAGGATGACCCAGACCAGTGGGTTCAATCAGCAGCACGTCTGGCCGCTCGCGGGCAATCAGGCTGTTCATGCCAATCTGGAATGGCAAGCCGGACACACAGCACAGGCAACCGCCCGGCACTTCACGCACCGCCACGCCGTCCCCCAGCGATTTCAGAATGGTGCCATCCACTCCGACTTCGCCGAACTCGTTCACCAGCACCGCCCACTTTTCATTGGCAGGCTTGTGCTTCAGCAAATGCAAAATCGTGGTGGTCTTACCGGTTCCGAGAAAGCCGGTAATCAGGTGCACACGAACGGAAGAATCAGACATAAAAAACCCACCACAAATAAACCGTTACAGGGTAACAAATGCGGCGGGTTCAGAGAATGCGGTTCAGGAAATCAGGGATGCCATCTGATCGGCCGACAGTTCGGCCAACGGCGTAATGCGCCAGTGACTGTCGTCGTCCGTATCCCCCACCGGTTCAATCAATACCGGCGTGGCGTTGGGAAAGGCTTCGCACTCGGTGGTGTTGTAGAAAATATCGTAGATACAACGGTAGACCGCGCCGTGGGCAACAAACAGCGGTAGCGTGTATTGCTCCAGAATGGCGTTCAGGCCGTCGGCGACGCGGTTGCGAAAATCAGCCCAGGGCTCGCCTTCTGGCGGCGTTGCCAGATGGTTGATCGGCCGTTGAATCGGCTGGCCTTCGTCGGCGCCAAAGTGGCGTTCATTGAAGCGCGTGTCAATCAGCAGGTCGGTATTCGGCACCGCCAGTTGCGCGGTACGCTGGGCGCGTTGCAAGCCGCTGGCCACCACCACCGACCAGTCGCGATTCAGCAGCGCTGCCGCACTGCGGGCCTGCTCTTCCCCTTCCGGGGTCAGCACCGCTTCGCTGCTGCCGCAGTACCAATCGTTAACGTTGTAGTTGGTCTGGCCGTGACGCATGTATACAAATGGTCGCCGCAAAATCATGCCGTACTCCTCAGAATCCATACGGCTATCTTGCCTTATCAGCATGACGATTCCAAAACGCCGGGATGAAAATCCCCGCCGCTTCACTCGTTGCGGGTAGCCGCAAAGCCGTTCAGCAGTCGATCCAGCAAGTGGGCGCAGATCATCAGAATCACCAGCGCAAAGATCACTGAGGTAACGCGATAAACGCTGGAATACAGAATATCGCCGCCGGGCTGCATGTATTGGCCAAACAAAATGCCAATGGTGGTGAGCGCACCAAAGCCCGTTGCCGAACCTGCGCGCTCGGCCAGATGCAGCCGTGCTGCTACCAGAATGGTCATGAACATCGCCAGCACCACCAGCACCAGATGATCAATCAGGTCGTACATCAGCACTTGCACCAGCATGGCCATGGCGCAGCCATACAGCACACCGCGAGCCCGGTTCCAGGCGCTCAGCAGGGTGCCTTGCAAGGTCATCGGGAACAACACCAGCACCGTCGCCACTTGTGCCGACAACGAGTCCTGCAAGTCAAACAGCTGAAACACCACGTAAGAGCCCGTACAGAGGATCGCGCCCATCAACATGCGGTGGTTGATCTGGGCCTTGCTCAAGTGCTGCTCTGGCGGTCGCCCAGGGCTGTCCGGTTCGGGAATCAGCCAGAACATCAGCGCCGCCGCCACCACCGAAATGATGCTGGCAAGAGCGGTTGCAATCATCATGTTGTGAATGCTCTCGGGCTGGTAGCTGCCCAGATTCAGCACCGTGGTGGTGGTGACCAGACTCGAAGCCCACAGCAGCAAATACGGCGTGGTGATCATCCAGCGAAAATGGCAGCCAAAGAAAAACGCCACCACCATCAGCATCAGTACCGGATACGGCACCAGCAGGGTTTGCAGCAGCCACACTTCCAGCGCCGACACCACCACCCCGCCGAGGAACTGGGCTGCGATCATGGTGTTGAACACCGGCACCATGCCCATCAACAACATGGGAAACACGGCAAAGAACACCCCATAAGGCCAGCCCATGATCTTGCAAATGGCAAAGCCGGCAACACCGCTGAAGGCAATACGCAGCAAGCGTCGTTGTTCGAAGTCAGATAACGCCAGCGTGTTCACTGGCCTGTTCTCAGTTGTGTTGGCTGGCGTGTTGGCCGTAGTGCTGGTCAGAGCAGGCTGAGAGGTCTCAGTAGACATAACGCAACCAGCTGATGATGTGCATCTGGGCCGCCGCCAACCAGGCCAGCAGTCCGCTGTCTGACGCCGACATCATCACCGTCGCCCGTGAACCACTCACCAGCGCATTCGGCAGAGCACCGGCATCGGCTTGTAAATACACCCGTACTCGCTGGGCATCACGGACCCAGCGGTCGCTGTCGTCCAGTTGCGCCAATTGACCATTGGCCAGCAGCTGCCCTTTGGCAACGCCCATGTCACGGCTGTCCAGATGGGCGTGGACAACCTCACCCGGCAAGGCATCAAACACCACCCAGGCCGCCGCGTCCGGGTCGATGTTCAGCAAACTCTTTTCACGATAATCCGCCGCAATACGGCCATTACCGGCAGCCACAAGGGAAATCAGCGACTGGCCAGCATTGGCCTGGGTGCCCGGCAGCAGTTGCAAGTTGGACACCACACCGGCCTCCGGTGCCACCACCGTGGTTCTCGACAGGTTCAGTTGCGCTTGTGCCAACGCATTGCGTGCCTGACGTACCCGCAGGTTATCTTCACCGTCGTCCCCCAGTTGCACGCGGGTGGCATTACGACTCTCCAGCGCCGCCTGATAATGGGCCTTGGCAGAATCCAGCCGGGTCTGGGCCTGATCCAGTGCCTGCTGGCTCGACAGCTTGCGTTGGTGCAACGACTCGGCCCGTTGCAGCTCGCGCTGCGCTTCGGTAACCGCCACGTCGGCCTCCTGCACCGCCGCCTCGGCTTGTGCCAATTGCGCCTTCAGCGCGGCATTGGTCTGACTCACCTGTGACAACGCCAGCTCGGCTTTTTCCAGCGCAAGGCGGTAATCGCGGGCATCGATACGAAACAGCACATCGCCCTTGTTTACCTGCGCGTTGTTTTCCACCAGCACGTCGGTCACAACACCCGACACCTGTGGTGCGACGGTGACCACCGGCCGCTGCACCATGGCATAGGAGGTCAGCGGCAAGGCAATATCAATAAACAGCAGGTAAGCCAAAACCAGTAGAAACAGGATCGCCGCCCGCTTCATCCAGCGGTTGAAATGAATATCAGGTGTCATGTGAACTCGTTAATTGCGTGTATCAGGAAGATCGCTGGCAGTCGCCGGTACAGGTAGCGACTGACGACGCGGACAGGAAAGAGAGCCTGGCCGCTGCGTTGCCACATGGGCGTTTTCAAGTAATTGCTGCAACACCGCCCGGAACGCCAGCCGTTGATCCGGACTCAGCCCGTCGAGCAAGTGGCTACGGCCTTCGACAGCACGTGCCTCTACCTTTTCGAGCAAGGCCGTGCCTGCTGCGGTAAACCACAAGGTGCGACGACGGGCATCCTGCTGGTCGGCACGACGCTCAATCAGGCCGCTGTCTTCCAGCTGATTGAGGGTTCGCAGCATCGACGGTTGTTCGATGCCGATATCCGCCGCCAGCTGGCTCTGGGTGACGCCTTGCCCCATCCGCTTCAGGTGCAACAATGCGATCCAACGCGACTGGGTCAGCCCCAGATCCTGCATCCACACATCCACCACTGTTTTCCAGCTGTGGGCAGCACGCCCCAGCAACCAGCCGATATCACTGTCCATGTTTGCGATCCCCGTTACCAACACAGCAACTGATCAGCCCAAGTTCAGCGCCTGCAGGTTAAATTACTTGAATAGTTAACTAATACACACAGAGTAAATTAGTTAGCCTGCTAACAAAATATCGACCTATCGAACGGACTATTCCCACTTACGGCAACAATTTACACATAAATACGTTCGTTGTTTCTTCAGAGGCAAGAAAAACGACTTAGGGACCCTCTGAATAACTCTGCACAGCTCTGCGCGAGTCCTGCAGGTTGTCAGAACAAGGCGGCGAACGCAGCGAAATGACGGGTCCTTTTCAAGTTCGCCAACGCCGTTCTGGCGAGCTGAAGGCCGCGCCCGAAGGGGATGGCAGGGCATCGCTGACTCTGTGTCGCTGCTTTTTGACTTGACCCGCCAGGCCTGCAAATCAGCTTCGGGACTCAGCTTCGCCCTGTCATCCAGAGCGGGCACCGAGTTATTCAGAGGGTCCCTAGTATCCAAACTGTGAGCCAGTTCGTTAATTGACAAATTGATCGCCACAACTCGACAAATTGGAACCACGTTCCCGTTTGTCACTGGCCCTGGCAGGTAAGCTGCCCGCCAATTAACACAAGGACGTCGATCAGGGCGTCTGAAACAAGGCACTCCAAAAAGAAGGCTCGGGAATGAAATTGTGCGCCGTCATTTTGTGTCTCATCAGCCTGAGTGCATGCGGAGAAAACACAGTGGGACTCTTTAACGCAGACAAGGTCTGCCTGTTTTCAGCCTTTGAAGGCCAGCTTTTCAACGATGGCAAAGCCCTTGCCAACGTCACCATCACCCGTACCGCTGACTACGGCGGCAAAACCTACACAGACACAGCCACCACCAACAGTGACGGCGTGTTCCGGTTTGACGCTCGTTGGGGCGAAAGCCGCCTCGGCGATCTGGTCCAGTTTGTTTCCCATCAGGCCATGTTTGTTGAATATCAGGGCGACAGGCAACAGATCTGGGGCGGTGGTAAATCCAGACCGGAGGAATATGCCGAGTTTGGCGGCAAGCCAGACAACCTCACCTGCGACCTGCAAAACCCACTGCAACGTTCCGACAAAACCGACAGCATGATCGGCGGTTTGTGTCGCTGGGATATCTGACATTTCACTTTCACAGGGAAGAACCGCACGATGCAAGCATCTGAAATCGCCCGCATGGCAAAAGAGGTCTACGACGTACAGTCGGACTTCGACATGCAAATCTTTGGTCAAAGCTTTGGTCTGGCCGAGCAAAGCGGTCAGGTTGTGCAAGCCAAAACCGGCTTCCGTCTGATCAATGCCCAATCAGCATTTGCCATTTGTGCGCGTGGCAAAAACGCCAACAGCGGCGATGTGTTTATTGTTTTTCGCGGTACAACGAGCAGTAACTACGGTGCCGACTGGATCACCGACGCGCGCATGGGACTGAATATTTCTTCCACTGGCGAGTTTGTTCACTCGGGCTTCAACCATACGTTCAACACCTTGAGAGAGCAGCTGGTCGAATACCTTGCCAGCCAGAAAGACGTTCGCACGGTTCACTGCATTGGCCATAGCCTTGGCGGTGCCGTTGCCAACCTGGCGGCGGACTGGATTGCCAGTAATTATCAGGTCAAGGTGAAACTGTATTCCTTCGGTGCGCCAAGGGTTGGTTACGGCGAGATGGGCTTTGCCCGCAACATCACCACCAAGCTCAGCCCCGATAATATTTTGCGGGTCTACCACAGTGCCGACCCGGTCCCGATGGTGCCGCTGTTTCCCTACGCTCATGCGCCTGCCTGGGGGCTGCCGTGCTACATGCCGAATGCCGGACAGGTATTCAGCTTCTCCCAGCACAAAATGGGCAACTACCTGAACTCCGTTGGCAGCAAGGCCTGGAAGGAATTACGCCGCGCGGAACCCCAGTTCTCATTCAGCGCCATCAAACAATGGCTCGACAGCGACGCCATCGACTCCACCGCCAACTCGACGGTATGGCACAAGCTAAACGCTGCAGCCTTCTATCTGGTGAAAGCGGTATTGGCTGTTGTGGCGGTGCCATTGGTCGCTGGTATGACGGTGGCAGACTACCTCGCCATGGTGCTGAGCAAGGGACTGGAGCTGGCGGTGGATATTTCCGGCTGGATTCTGAAGTTCATCCAGAAGCTGATGCGAATGGTCGGCTACACCGTCGTCAAGGCCAAGGAAGAAGTCACCACCCAAATTCTGCAATCCCTGCTATATCGGGTCAGCGAGACGATTTACCGCGAAGTACGCAAGGCGATGAAGTCGCTCTAGGTTCCTCGTAGTCCTGGACTCCGGCAAACATCGCAACGCTTGCCAGCCCCTTTCACTTACAAGTGCCAGGGGGCTTTCTGTTATTTTCCTTTTACGTTCCGGTACATCAAACCATGAGTCTGATTCTGAACCTGTTCGTCACCATGCTGGTCACGCCCTGGGGCAGTGCTGTGATGATGTCGCCCATGATGTTTGCCGCACCGGGAAGCCATGACAGCCTGCGTGGACTCATCACCGGGATGGTATTTTTGGGCTACCCATTACCGATCTTCCTGATTGCAGGACTGTTCGGCGTAAATTTCTGGGGATTCAACAGTTTCAAGGTCGCCGGGGCTGTTGCCGTTGTCTGGATGCTGGCCATCCTGTTTCTGGGCATACCAGGCGCACTGATCAACCTCGCTCGAGGCATTGCCAACGAAGGCTATTCCGTGGTGGATAATGTTGCTTACTACAACGCGCGCCCCATCGCAGGAAGCGATGCCGCCACCTTTACAAGCTTCAATACGATTGAAGAGTTCCACCTCCGCTACTTTGCCCTCGACAAACACCGTCTGTACGAATTTGGACGCCCGGTAGAAGGCGTCGACGCCAACAACCTGCATCTGGTGGAACGTCAGGGAAAAGACTACTGGATGAACGACCATCAGGTGGTGCATGGCACCGACATCGTCAAAAACGCCAACCCAGCGACGTTTCAGCTGTTTGAAGAAACCAACTGGGCCCACTCGGAAACCGGCGGTGTCTACACCCTCTACTACCAGCACGAACCCATTGCCGACGCAGACTTTGCGACCTTTGAGCCCATCGATTATTGGTTTGCCAGAGACAAGCAGCAGGTTTACTACCGAGGCGAGAAAGCTCCGGTCGACCTCGATCCTGCCAGTCTTGTCGTTATGGAAAACCGCCTGGTCAGAGATCATCGCAATCTGTACGCCTTTGAGGACATGAACTTCACCCCACTCCCAAACATCGACATCAGCACGCTTGAGCAAGTCGACAGCTTGTTTGTCCGGGACAAGGAGCAGCTGTTCTTTCATCAGGATGCTCATGTTGAACGCCTCGAAGGCATCGACCCCAACCACTTCAAGCCGCTGGGCCGACAATACTACCGTGCCGGCAATCGCATCTTTTTTACCAGCCATCGTGACGGCCTGATGGAGCTGACCAGTGCAGATGCAAACAGCTTTGAAGTACAGCAAGACGACTCAGACACCCGCTTCGATGCCCGGGACAAACAGCAAACCTACCGCTTTGGGGAAATCTACGAGGAAGAAGCGCAGCCCGGCAACTGACTTCCGCCGCCAGACCCTGACCACACAACCTGACCACACAACCTGACCACACAACCTGACCACACAACCTGACAATATTGATGGACAATCCTACAGATTGACGCTGAATTTCCATTGAAGCGTCACAGTGCAGGTCTAGGATTAACCTTACGAAAAATGTGTAAAAGGAGTTTGGTATGCGCAAATCTCAAATGCTGTGCACTCTGCTGGCAGCAGGTTTTTCCTCTACCGTCCTCGCCGAAACGATTTCAGACGCGGAAGCCGATTACCTGTCAGGCCACTTGTGTGCGTTATCGCAACGGATTACCAAGGACTACCTCGCCATTGGCGCCGGTATTCGCCCGGAAGCCATGCAAGCCGATATGCAGGAAAGCATGGCGGTGTTCAGTGATGAGCTGGCGCAGTTGCAGCAATACGCAGTCGAGCACCAACTGGAGCAACCACTGGCGGAACTCAGCCAAAACTGGCAAGCCTTCACCCAGCGTATCGCCGCAGAGCCGGAGCTAATGCATGCCAACGCCATGTCGGTTATCAACGAAAGCAACGCCTTGCTGGCCAAATGCAACAACACGGTGGATGCCGTTAATCATCAGTCGAGCTCGGCCAATGCCGACCTGATTGATATGTCGGAACGAGAAGCAGCCCTGACCCAACGAATCGCTCGCGACTACATTGCCTATTATTGGAAAGTACCGTCCGAGCAGGTGGAACAGGATTTGATGGCGTCCATTTCGCAGTTTGACGAAACCCTGACGGCGCTGAACAACCGCGGTAATACCTCGGCAGAAACGCGGGAGTTGTTGGGCCAGATACAGGCACAGTGGAATTTTTCGCGCCGCGGTTTAACGCTGGAAGAAAACGCGCAACTGGTGCCGGTGGTGATCAACTCAACCACCAACTCCATTTACACAAAAATGACAGCGTTATCAAAAGCCTACACCAAAGAGAGCTAGGCGGCCTGGAGTCTGGAGTTGAGCGGGTCGCGTAGCCTCTGGCGTCTGAAAACAGAGCTGTGAAAGTCGCTTGCCGTCGATCATCCATCGGCAGCAAGCTACCTCCTACAACAGCCCTGTAGGTCGAATAAGCCGAAGGCGCCATCCGACACACCACAGACTGCTGCATCCGCCGCCGCCCATCAGCCCAATTCGCGGATAACCCGCAGCGGTGCCACCCGTACGGTTTTGCGCAGCAAGCCACTGCCCAGCAGTGCCAATGCCAATGCTGCGACCACTGGCAACCACAGCCAGATCCAGCCCAAACCCTTGTACGGAATATTGAGCGCAAAGGTGTACAGCGACCAGCACAGCAGCTCCGCCGACACCAGCGCCATGACCGAAGCCACAAGCCCCAGCAAACCAAATTCGGTCAGTTGCGCCTTGCGAATCACATCGGTGCTGGCGCCCAGCGTGCGCAGTAGTGCGCCTTCCTGCAAGCGTTCACGCAGACTGGCCACCAGCGCCGACACCATCACCAGCACCGCGGCGACCAGTACCACCACCAAAATCAGCTCAACCGCCAGGGTAATTTGCTGCAACAGGGTATGCAGCTGGGTCAACAGTGCCTGCATATCCAGAATATTCACCGCCGGGAATTCCCGAATCAGGCTGGTCAGCTCGGCTTGCTCGCCGTCTGGCACGTTAAAGCTGGTGATGTAGCTCGGTGGCAGTTTTTCCATAATGTCCGGTGAGAACATCATAAAGAAGTTAGGGCTTAGCGAGGTCCAGTCCACTTCGCGGAAACTGCTGACTTCGGCTTCAAAATCGACCCCGGCTGCACGGAACGACAGTGTATCGCCCAGTTTCACGCCCAGCCGTTCAGCCAGTTCGACCTCCATCGACAATTGTCCGGGCTCAGACATGCTCCAGTCCCCCGCCACCACGCGGTTGGAATCCGGCAGCTGGTCATCTGCGGTGAGCGCCAGATCACGGTCAATGGCACCAACACGGTCGAGCTTGAGGTCCTGAATGCTGGTGCCGTTAATTTCCAGCAACCGGCCCGGCACCATCGGATAAAGGGTTTTCGACACAAAACCACGGGATTCCAGTGCCTGTTCAAAGCCGTCCTTGTCGTAGCTCTGAATGTTCAGCGCGAATACGTTGGGAGCGTCCTGCGGCAGGCTGTTTTGCCAGTCGGCCAGCAGGTCGTTACGCAACATGGCAATCACAATCATCACCTGCAAGGTCAGCGAGAAGGCCAGAATCTGGCCCGCGGTCTGGCGGCTATTGCGGCTCAAGTGCTGCCAGGCAAAGCGCAGGTTGAGCGGTAAATCGCGATTGGCCAGACGCTTGCGCAACAGTACGATCGC
This sequence comes from Oceanobacter kriegii DSM 6294, assembly GCF_000422845.1. GTDB lineage: Bacteria > Pseudomonadota > Gammaproteobacteria > Pseudomonadales > Oceanobacteraceae > Oceanobacter > Oceanobacter kriegii. Next base: position 117,858 of record NZ_AUGV01000009.1, on the reverse strand, counting down.
CCCTTGCAGCCCAGCCAGCAACACCAGCACCAGTGCCGAGCCACCGCCCATCACCAGCAATGTCAGCAACAGGTCACCGGTGAACACCCACAGCAACAGCGCCAACGACACAATCGCCACAGCGGTGATCATCCAGCCTGCCAGCGGCACCGGCGTCAGGTCCCGACGCAACACCCGCAACGGCGCAACGTTAGCCAACGGCAACAAATGAGGCACGCCAAAGCCCAACAGAGTAACCAGCCCGGAGCTGAGCCCCAGCAGCCAGGCCAGCGCCGGAGCAGCAGGCAGTTGTTCCGGCAACACATCTGCCAACAGCGAAATAATCGCCGCCTGGAACCCCAGTGCCAGCAACGCACCAATGGCAGCGGCCGCCAGTCCGAGCATCAGCAATTGCCACAAATACAGCTTGAGCACATCGTTGCGCTTGAGGCCAAAGGTGCGCATCAGGGCACTGATATCGAAATGGCGCTGGGCATAGCGCTGGGCCGAAATTGCCACTGCAATACTGGCCAGTACCACTGCCAGCAGCGACGCCAACGCCAGATATTCCCGTGCACGATCCAGCGAGCGCGACATACGACGATTGCCCTCTTCAAGGGTTTCAATGCGTTGTTTATCGGTCAGCGGGAAGCTGTCTTCAAATTGCTGCAACTGGGTTGGCGAACCCTCCAGCAGCAGGCGATAACGCAGGCGGCTGCCGGGGCCCAATAGCGGGCTGTTTTGCACGTCGTCCCAGTGCACCATCATGCGTGGGGACAAGCTGTAAAAACCGCCGCCGCGATCGGATTCTTCGGTGATTTCACCGGTTACCCGGAACACGCTGTCACCTAATTCAATGTTATCCCCCACGCTGGCGTTCAGCAGTGCCAACAAGCGCGGTTCCACCCAGGCTTCGCCCCGTGCCGGGCCATGATTTTGCAGTTGCGGCTGTTGGTTGCCCTCGGTAATCACGTTCAGGCGCGCTTGCATCGGGTAGTTGTCATCGACGGCCTTGATCGCCGCCAGCGTCATATCGTCGCCATGCAGCACCACACTTGGAAACGTCAGTGCCTGTGCTTGTTTGAGGCCCAGCTCAGCCGGTATCGCCAGCTGTTCATCACTGAACGCCTTGCTGGAGCGCACCCGCATATCGGCCCCAAGCCAGGCGGAGGATTTGTCGTCTAGCGCCAGTTCCAGCCGTGAGCTGAACAGCGAAATCGCAGTGGTCGAAGTCACCGCAATCAACAGCGCCAGCAGGATCAGCGTCAGCTCGCCACTGCGGGCTTCACGCCACAACAGTCGCCACGCCAGTGCCCACTGTCGCAACAATGGCATCGAGCGACCAGCGGGCATTGCTGAAGAATTGCCAGAAGAAGTCGTGTTCATGACCCCTCCTGCACAGTGTCCGCCGGGCTAACGTCTTGTAGATGGCCATCGGTCATACGTACCTGACGCTGGCAACGATCCGCCAATTGTGGGTCATGAGTGACCAGTACCAGCGTGGTGCCGCGCTCGCGGTTCATGGCGAACAGCAGATCTTCTACCTGCTTGCCGGTATTGCGGTCGAGGTTGCCGGTCGGTTCATCGGCAAAAAGGATTTTGGGTTCACCGGCAAACGCCCGGGCCAGGGCTACCCGCTGTTGTTCGCCACCGGACAGCTGGCTTGGGTAATGATCCAGACGATGGCTGAGGCCAACGCTGTCCAGCAGCTCACGGGCTTCTGCCCGGGCATTGCCAGCCAGGGCACGAATTTCCAGCGGCAGCATGACGTTTTCCAACGCGGTCAGTCCCGGCAGCAGCTGGAAGTTCTGGAATACAAAGCTGACGCCTTCCGCACGCACGGCGGCACGCTGGTCTTCGTCCAGCTGTTGCAGTGGATAACCCAGCAGCTGAATGGCACCAGAAGTCGGCAAATCCAACCCGGCCATAATGCCCAGCAAGGTCGACTTACCACTGCCGGAAGCACCGACAATGGCCAAACTGGTGCCTTGTGCCACTTGCAGCGATACCTGATTCAGCAGCGTCAGTGAATCGCCACTGGCGGCTTGCACGGTTTTGCCAACCGCGGTTAACTCAAGCACATTCACGGCTGCGGGGGCAGCGATGGAATCTGTTGCAGCCGCTGCTGTCCCAGTCTGGCTGCCCTCTGATGGCTGTGAACTTTCTGAAACCGAAAAGGAATCCCGTGTGCTGGCGTCATTCTCTACTTTACTCATGAATCGTTCCCAATCCGTGCGGTTATTGGTGCTGACTTGCTTGTTGGCGCTGGCTTCAGGCCCGGCTCGTGCGGCGTCAGATCACCCGGTTATTCTGATCGTCGGAGACAGTATTAGTGCGGGTTTTGGCGTCCCGGTTCAACAGGGCTACGCCACCCTGCTGGAACAGCAATTACAGGAACACATGGCGGGTATACAAGTGGTTAACGCCAGTGTCAGTGGTGATACTACCCAAGGTGGCGTGGCGCGATTACCGCAACTGCTGGAACAGCACCATCCAGATCTGCTGTTGATTGAACTGGGCGGCAATGATGGCCTGCGCGGTACACCGCTGAAACTGATCCGCCAGAACATCGAGCGAATGATCCGCATGGCAGAAGAGCGTGGCACCATGGTGATGTTGCTGGGCATGCAGATTCCGCCAAACTATGGCCAGCGTTACACCAAGGGCTTTGCCGATATTTACCCGCAGCTGGCAGAGCAATACGACACCTTGCTGGTGCCGTTTTTACTGGAAGGCGTAGCCACCGACCCTGAGCTGATGCAAGGCGACGGCATTCATCCCACCGCCGAAGCACAACCGATATTGCAGCAGCTGGTAATGGACGAACTGCAGTTGTGGCTGGAACTGCATCAAGGCGAGTAACCCGAATTTTCATCACGTTTTAGAGATAACCCATGAGCCAATACCAACCCATGATGGACCTGGCGCTCACGCTGGCACGTGATGCCGGTGACGAGATCGCCCGCCAGCGCAATGCACTGGAAATCAACTTCAAATACGACGGTGCCGAGCTGGTAACCCAGGCCGATGTTGCCGCCGACAAACTGATTAACGACGGCATCAAAGCGGCCTTTCCGGATCACGATATTCTGTCGGAAGAATTGGGGCCGGATAACGAAACCGACTGCGAGCACCTGTGGATCATCGACCCCATCGACGGCACCGTGAACTACGCCCACGGCCACGCCCAGGTGGCGGTATCCATTGCTTACTACCATAACGGCGACTGCAAGGCGGCGGTGGTTCATAACCCGTTTGCCGAAGAAACCTTTGAAGCCATGGCGGGTAAGGGCGCGTTCCTGAACGACCAGCCGATTGAAGTATCTGGCAAGCAGGACATGCGCCGGGCCATTGTTGGCACTGGTTTCCCCTACCAGAAGGACGACATCGACGAGCTGATGAAGCGCGTCACGGCGGTGCTGAAGCAGTGTGGTGATATTCGTCGGCTTGGTGCAGCGTCACTGGATATTTGCTGGGTCGCCTGTGGTCGTCTGGATGCCTATTACGAAACCGTCAAACCGTGGGACTTTGCTGCCGCGCAGTTGATTGCCCGCGAAGCGGGCGCGCGCTTTGGCCATATCTACCCCATTCCACAGGGGTTGAACCCACAGATTTACAGTCACAACATTATGGTTGCTACACCGGCTCTGTTTGAGCCGATGCAGCAACTGTTGATCAGCGCGGATAGATCCTGATCGTTCTGCTTTCGGCAGCAACTAATCATCTGATTTCGAAAGCGTCAGCCACTGCAACGCCGCCGTCAGACGGCGTTGTTCTGCCGCACTGAAGTTGGTTTGGCGGTAGCTTTGTAACTGGCGCTCGCGGGCTTCTGCGGTTTGTTCCCTGGCTAACGACTGCTCGAATTGTTGATACGCCTGCAACCGTTGTTGCCACTGCTGCTGACGGCTGTCCAGTTGCGCCAGCCGCTGAGCGGCAGCCTCGCCATATTGCCGGGCTCTCTCCTGATAAACCTGATCCTGAGCGACCTGCCCCTGAACAACTTGGCCTTGAGTAGCACCACTGCTATCAGCGGTCTGCTCACGGTAGGTATCCGCCGACAGCAGTGGATTATTTAATAGCAGCTGACTCTGCTGGCGAGCATGCTGCAAGGCCTCCGGCATTTGCGCTAACGCCTGCTGAACCTGCTCGTCAGAGACTTGCCCCAACTGCTGCTGACGGCGTGCCAGCAAATAGCGATCGAGTGCTTCGTCGTCGGCAAAAAACGCGCGAACCACCTCAGCCTCAAAATACTGGCGGCGCAACCGCTCCACCCAGTCGAGCCGCTGCTGCAGATCGGTCAGGGTCATTTGCGACAAACTGCGGGCTGAACGCTCGTCGTAATCGGCCAGCGCCCGTCGGTAATCCATCCACTGGCCCATCAGCGACAAGGCCTGATCCCGCCCCGGCTGTGGCAGCTGGTTAATTTGCCGAATCATTTCAGCCGTCACCTGCTCCAGCGACCATTCCCCCTGCACCGACAGCCAGCCATCCAACCAGTGACGTAATTGCCGATCAACCACCAGCTGGCCACGAGCATCCACGCGCAAACGACCATCGGGCGAGGCCCCACGAAACGTATTCAGTTGCAGCGCTTGCTCTGACGGCACGGCCTCCCGACGCCCGGCCAACAAGGCCGAATGATCGCCTTCATTAGCCGCTGAGGACGTTCCGTTTGAAGACGGCTGCGCCAGCGTATGCACCGGCACCGGCTGCCAAAGTGTCAGCACCAGCCAATACGCTCCAAGGCACAGCAGGGTAGAAACCAGAAACAGCACCAGCAAGCGCAAACGGCTTGCTGGTGTGTGGTTCAGCACAGAACCGGGCATTTACAGACCGGCCTGCTGCAAACGATTGGCGTGGGTACGGAATACCGCCAGCGGATCGGTTTCGGTCAGGTGATGAATACCAAAGGTCTGGTTGATTTCATCCAGATGGTTCATGCGGAAATCGTTGCGCACCACCATGCCCAAATTGGCATCACAAGCGCCGACCAAACCGTCGTTAGGGGTGTTGCCGTCGAAGAAAACAGACGCCACCACGGTAACGCTTTCGAGCGGATCAAGAATGTTGGTCAGCGGCTCAGCACCCGCCCAGGAGTAGTAACGCACGCCGTTGTATTCATAGTCGCCCTCACCGCAAGCAGAGGCCGGAATGCCACCCGGATGCTGCTGGTTGAACGCCATCGCATCGGCGGTGGTCATGGACGCCAATGAAGCAATCACATCCTGCTCATAGCCGCCACCGGAGAGAAAATCGATGGCTGTTGCCAGCGCCGTGGCCAGACCTTCCACTGCGCCGGTCAATGGCGAGCCGCCCTGATACCAGTCGTAAACGCCATCGGCCACCGGGGTGCCCTTGTTAACACCCGATACCGAGGTTACCGAAGCAATGATGTCCGGGCGAACCGAGGCTGCATAACGGGTGGTCGGGCCGCCGTGGCTATGGCCAATCAGGTTGACCTTGTCGGCACCGGTGATGGCCAGCACCTGTTCGATTTCCAGAATCAGTTGTTCACCCCGCACCTCGGGTGAATTGGAGTTGGCTACCGAAGTAATAAATACCTGGGCGCCGTCGGCTTGCAGGGTTTCTGGCACCTTGTACCAGTAATCCACCCCCAGAATGGCATCAAAGCCAAACAGGCCGTGGGCCAGCACAATGGGATAACGGGTAGCGGTATAACCGCCGTCAGCCTGATCAGACATGGCATGGGTCCAGGCCGGCAGGCACACCAGTGCCAGCAGCAGTACTCGTGTTGCTCGGGTCATGAGGTCGTCTCCTGAGAGCTTCTCTGGCAAGCGAGCCGATACCCGCTTGCAGAAATTCCCTGAATTATTTTTATTAGTGAGTTTTGCTCAACACGGTGTTGAGATTTGAGAACATCTAACAAAGCCCCGAGCAGGGCATAGGACAGACCGGGCCAGCGCCAACGGATTCTGACGGCGAACCGGTGCTTGTCTTGTTGAAGCACAAAAAATGATCAAAATGGGACACACAGATGCAAGGATTCGTGGCTTTAAAACGCCGGATTCACTGCGTTCTGGCAAATACCTGCTTTACTTAAGACAGGTTCCCAATCACAGATACTCGCCATGAAACACGTTCACGAATTGATGAAAACCGAACTGCTGACGCACACCCCGGATGAGACCCTGCGCGATGCGGAACAGACCATGGGTGAACACAAGATTCGCCACCTGCCGATCGTCGATGGCGACGGCCATTTGGTGGGCTTGATGAGTCAGAAAGAGTTTCTGGCAGAAGCGTTTAAAATCACCGACAAATTCGGTGCGCATCATCTACAGGAATATCTGGCCAAAACGACCATCGACAAGTGCATGCAGACTGAGCTGCACACGGTCAAAGCCGACAGCCTGCTGAAAGACGCTGCCGAGTTGATTCGCACCAATCGCCATCAAGGCTGCGCTCTGGTGGTCGATGACAGTAACAAGCTGGTGGGGCTTTTGACCTCGCAAGACTTCGTCAAACTGGCCGCTGAACTGCTGGGCTAGATCACTCAGATCGGAATATCTTCACGAAAACGGGCCAGCACCTGCTCCACCAGGTGGCCCCACAACGAGCAATACACCACCATGGTGTCGTCGAAATAATCGATCTGATGGGAGTTCAGAAACAACACCCCCATCAGTTGCTCGTTTTCAAACAAGGGCATGGTGAAACTGGCCCGATACCCCTGCCCCAACAACTGTTCCGTGTGTTCACTGGAGTCAACCGAGCGGAAGTTTCGCATGTCGTTCACCACCCGAATGCCGCGCTCATCCACCAGTTCCTGCAACGACGGCACAGCCGCCAACGGTGCGCTGTAGCCCGCCAATACCTGACGGCTTTCGCCATCACAACTGAACGCTGACAACACGCCGTTGGCAGGGTCGTACAGAGCGATGGAAAAGCGATCCAGCCCGGAATATTGCAGTCGCAGCGCCCAATACAAATGTTGCAGTCGCTCGGTCATGGAGCCAGCAATGCCGGAATACTGGTCGCGGTAACGTTGTTCTGAGAGTTTCATAAGGCGTCTCCGGAGTCAGCTTGAGCGCAACGGCGTACCGCATCACTCTATCCGAGCCATGCAACCCGACGCCTGACGCACATCAAGATGCCCCGGCGCAAACAGGCAGATTCTGGAATCGACAACAACAGCGGTTAACGCTACAGGAGGCGATCATGGATCAGGATGTATTGCGCAAACGACTGGAATTGGAACTGTACGAGCTCACGGAGCGTTCACAGCGGGCAGAATCGCACGCCCTGCACACCGACGCTGCGGTGCCCGGAGACTTCGCCGAGCAAGCCACTGAACGGGAAAACGACGATGTCTTGCTGGAAATCAGCCACGAGGCGCAGACCAAAGCCCAACAGATTCGTCAGGCCATTCAGCGCATTGATCAGGGCGTCTACGGCGAATGTTTTGAATGCGGCGAAGCCATCAGCGATGCCCGGCTGGCAGCTGTGCCTTACGCCTTGCGTTGTTATCAGTGTGAGTCGATTCAGAAGGCTTGAAGCTGCACAGGTTCAAGCCACCTGACCGTCTAGAAAACCGGTTCCACCACCACGTCACAGAGAATGGAATTGGCAATAAAGCAGTGGTCATGGGCTTTGTGGTGCATGGCGACGACCGCTGCTTCGTCCGGCTGCTTATCGCCGCTGAACACCACTGCGGGTTGTAGCCGAATGGTCGCAACGGCAAACTTGCCGTCATCACGCTTGACCAGTTCAGCGACAGGCTGGTCATCATAGGACTCAACGACCAGGCGCTTTTTCGCCGCCAACGCCAGAAACGTCAGCATGTGACAGCTGGCCAGTGAGGCCGCCAACAGCTTTTCCGGGTCAGTGCCGATGTCGTTGTTGGCCGCCGCTGCCGGGATCACCACGTCATTACCGACGTCGAGCTGATGATCCTTGTTGTAACCTGTATGGCTGAAGTGGCCGTCGGAGCGCCAGCTCAAACGGGTGCTATGGGTTGATACGGTTTCCATCATCATCACCTGTGTTTGCGAGAACCTTACTGATACTGGCCCGGATCAATTTCGACCTGATGCACGTCCCCTTGCCAGCCATCAAAGCCCCCCACCAGCATGCGAACCTTGTCGAATCCCATCTGTTTCAGTGTGTGTGCCGCCAGCGTGCTGCGACCACCGTTCTTGCAGTACAGCAAGATCGGCTGCTGAGGGTCGGTCAATGCAGGATGAGCCCCCACCCGGAACTCGAGTACCCCACGCGGCACATTCACCGCCGTGGGCAAATGGCCCATGTCGAATTCGGCGGCCTCACGGACGTCCAGCACCACCACGCCCTGTTGTAGCCATTGTTCGGCCTCATCCCCCGTGATGGGAGTTACTGAGGCCTGCGCCTGTTGCAGCATGTCTTCTTTGGTTATTGCCATGTCACCTCTCCTGTCCGGGCCAGAGCCAACGGCCCCGCTGTACGATGAATCAACAGAATACAACACCAGATAAACATAAAGGAATATAGATTTTAAAAAACAGCCCGGGCGCAAGTAAAGTCAGGCCCGGGCTGTTTCTGCCTGCGCTACCAGCCTATTGAGCCTGCTGGTAACACTGTCGCCAACTGCCACCCTCTTGCTGACAATGGGCGATGCTCCTGGCCAGCTCGATGCGTTCATTGGTCATTGGATGGGTGCTGAGGTATTCCATCAGCTGCTGACGATTGGACTCTTCCAGCCAGCCGCTGTTGTCCGTGTCTTCCGAGGCAGCCGTTGCTTCCAGCTCACGGTTGTTCCCTTGCAACAACAGCATGGCGCGGGCTAAGTCATTGGCATCGCGGCCACTGTCGGCCAACTTGCGGAAGGCATACAAGTCGGCTTCGCGTTCCATATCCCGCGAAAAGCCGTTTTGCACCAGGCCCACACCGGCACCCAGCATCACGTCCGCAATCCCATCCACCGAGCCCAACATCATGGCAATGGCCAGCGACATAGTTGCACTCTGGGCCATCATTTCGATGCCGTGGCGATGATATACATGACCAACCTCATGCAGCAGCACCGCGTTCAGGGCATCAGGATCGTCCTGCATCAGGTGTACCAGCCGGTCGGTTAACACCAGCGTGCCGTCCGGCAAGGCAAAGGCATTGGCGACCGCATCGTCATCGCCCCACTGACGGAAGGTCAGCTGATAGCGTTGCGCTTCCAGCCCAGCCCGTTCTGCCAGTTGCAGCCATTGCTGATTCACAGCCAGGCGCTGTTGCTTGCTCAGAGTAGAGGGAGAAAACAGCGTTGCATCGAGGGTATCCAGCGTCCCGCTACTGCTGCTTTTGATGACCACCTCAGGAACGTGATCGGCCACCACCACCGACAGCATGGGAACCCCTTTCACCAGCGTCCAGGCGGTGACGAAAGGCACCAGCAAGGCTGCGGCAAGAATCGCCAGCCAATGGTTTTCCAACCACTCCAGCCAGCGCGAACGCAAGGCCGCCGATGGCCAGCGCCAGTTCGGATCATCGGGGATAAAACGCGAACCGTCGGCAAACAGCACTTCCTGCGGCAAACCGGGAATGGCAGCCGCCAGATCGAATTGCTCTGGGCTGGCGTAATGCAGACCGGCGTTGTCCTGCTGTTGCAGCACCTGAATCGCACCGGTGTCATCAGAACGCGCAACGGCGGCCGTTGAACGGGCCGCCGCTGCAAATTGAAACACGCCGCGAACGGCAGTCAGACCGTCGGACATTAGCCCAGCACTGCCGTACCAACGTCCAGCAGATCGGCGGCTTCTTCACCGAAGGCACTGTCACGGCTTTCAACGCGGTTTACCACGGCATCAGCAGCTACCGGATCGACGGCGATTTCAGTGTGCTGACTCAGCAAACGCGCCATGCGAATACGGGTTACCGGGAACGCCAAACCCAATGTAAAGACCAGCATCAGCAAGTTGGTCAGCATCATCAGTGCGGTGGCGCCAGCAGGCACATCGCTTTTGAAGCTTGCCACATGGCCAACCGTCAGGTTGTTCATTACGTGGTTGCGAATACGCGCTACCCAAATGCCACGAATCAGCTCCATGCCGGCAATGAACACCAGGTACACACCAATAGCACCCAGAATCACGCTGGCGCTTGGGGCATCGGCTACCGCGATGGCGAAGAATGCAGCGCCACCAGCGGCGAAGATCACCGCGTACAAGACCACCATAAACGCACCACAAATCAGGGCGGTGATGTAGTACTCACCAGTGCGGTTGTTCAGTTCAAACGCCTGATCACCCCACTTGACGTGGTTATGCAGGTAATTGTCGATTTCCCTGGTTACCCATGGCATTGCCAAGAACAGGGTGAATACGCTCAGCATCGGAAACACAAAGAAGCGCAGCAGCATGCCGCCATACGTGCCGGTGAAGTCAAAGCGAACATTGCGGTAAGAGGTCATACGCAGCGCAAAGCGGATGCCTTGCAGGATCAGCCATGGCAGCGTGCCGATAAACGCCAGCGAAATAACCAGTTGGATCGCTGGGTGAATGGCACCAATAAAACTCGCCACCACAATCACCGCCAACGCGATCAAACGGCCTTTCAGAATCTGAATAGGAGTTGCCAGAAAAGCAAAGCGATGGCTATCCACCGAGGTATGACCGTACAGGTATTGGGTGTTGCGCACTTTCGCCCACGGGCTGTACAGCCCCAGGGTAACCAGTGTCAGCAAGGCGTTCACAATCCACAGACGGAAATATTCGCCGCCTTTGCCGCTGAATTGAACGCGAGAAACCCGAGCGTTCGCCGGGGATGAAGACGCTGCCGCGGCAGCCGGTGAGTTCGCTTCCATACGATGCTCCAGGAAATCCGTTGAATGATGTTGAGGCTGTATTCAGCCAGTGCGAAGCGTTATAAGCAGCGCCGTTTTCCTGAACAAGCCGTCATCATTCTGTTTGAGAACCAGTGCCAGCTTCCTTGCTCACAATAGTTACTGGTTCTCGTTTTCAGATGGAACCAACGCCCAATCAGGCGTCGGCATCGCGGTCCATGTCTTCGTAAAATTCCAGCCACATGGCATTCATGATGCCAAATGAACAGGCCAGCAATACGCCAAGAATCCAGGCAAAGTACCACATCGTATTTTCCTCTATCGGGTGTCTTGCAGGCCCATCCAACCAGGCCTGCAAGACCAGTCAGTATCAGTAAGTGCTGTATTTGTTGGCTTCAATAAAGTCAGTGGTCAGACGGCCCCACATTTTGTAGTAGCCCCACACGGTGTAAGCCAGAATGATGGGTACAAACACCATCGCCACCCAGAACATAATGGTCAGCGTCATTTCGCTGGACACCACGTCCCACATGGTCAGGCTGTGGTTGGCGTTCAGACTGGATGGCATCAGGAATGGGAACATGGAGAAGCCCGCTGTCAGGATGATGCCAGCCACCGCCACAGAGCTGGAGATAAACGCCAGCGTGGACTTGTTGGACGCCGAGAACAAAGCTGTTGCTGCCAGCCCCAGAAAGCCCAGCAGCGGCGCTGCAATCATCCATGGGTAGAGGCCGTAATTATTCAGCCAGCCACCGGTTTCGGTGATCACGGTTTTATCCAGCGGTGTGATCACACCGGCAGTGTCTTTGGTGGTGGCCACAATGCTGTAACCGTCGATGCCCATCCAGATCCAGATGCCCGCCAGCGCAAACAGCGCTGCCACCAGCACCGCCAGAGCGGCACCCCAGCGACGGGCACGGTTATGCAACTCGCCCACGGTACGCATTTGCAGCCAGGTCGCTCCGTGCATCATCAGCATGCCCAGCGATACCAGTCCGCACACCAGCGCAAACGGGTTCAGCAGCGCCCAGAACGAACCGGTATAGAAAGAACGCATGTACTCATCAAAGTGGAACGGAACCCCCAACAGCAGGTTGCCAAACGCCACACCGAACACCAGCGAAGGCACCGCGCCGCCAATCGACAGGCCGGTATCCCACAGCAAGCGCCAGCGGTCGTCGTCGACCTTGGCGCGGTATTCAAAGCCTACCGGACGGAAAAACAGGCTGAACAACACCAGCAGCAAAGCCCAGTAAAAACCGGAAAACGCCACCGCGTAGACCACTGGCCAGGCGGCAAAGATCGCCCCACCGGCGGTGATAAACCACACCTGGTTACCGTCCCAGTGCGGGCCAACCGTGTTGAGCATGACCCGGCGCTCGTTGTCGGTGCGACCAATGATGCGCAGCAGGGCTGTGACGCCCATATCGAAGCCGTCAGTTACGGCGAAGCCAATCAGCAGCACGCCGACCAGCACCCACCAGATGACTTTCAGAATTTCGTAATCCATCGTCTGTTCTCCTGATCAGGCGTTGTCTTTGCGAGACAGCATGGGTTGAGTGGCGGGGGTTGCAGAACCGGCATGCTCAGCTCCCTCTTCTGCACCGCTTTCATGGTGGTAACGACCCGTGTGCAGGGCGGATGGCCCCAGACGGGCGTACTTGAACATCAGGTACACTTCGGCAATCAGGAAGCCGGTGTACAGCAACACAAAGAAGGCGATGCTCAGAATCAGATCCAGCTCGGAACGGGTAGACGCTGACAGGAAGGTTGGCAGGACTTCGCCAATCGACCACGGCTGACGGCCAAATTCCGCCACGAACCAGCCCATTTCACAGGCAATCCAGGGCACCGGAATCGCCCACAGCAGGGCTTTTTGCAGCCAGGTTTGCTGGTCGATGGTCTGGCGGGCGGAGTGCCAGAACGCCAGTGCCACCAGAATCAACATCAGGAAGCCCATCGCCACCATGATGCGGAAGGTAAAGAACATAGGCGCTACCGGTGGAATGGAGTCCCGTGCTGCCGCCTTGATTTGCTCGTCGGTAGCATCCACGACGTTGTCGGTGTAACGCTTCAGCAGCAGGCCGTAACCCAGGTCGTCCTTCACATCGTCAAAAGCAGCGATGTTAGCTTCTGATTTGTCTCCGGCTTTCAGGTCATTGAACAGTTGATAGGCATCCATACCATTGCGAATGCGGTCTTCGTGCTCCACCAGCAAATCGGAAATACCGGTCACTTCCTCGGTGGTCGAACGAGTAGCAATCAGGCCCAGCACGTAAGGAATCTTGATGGCGTAATCGGTCTCCATGGTGTCTTCATTTGGCAGACCAATCAGCGTAAACGCCGCCGGCGCCTCGTGGGTGTGCCACTCGGCTTCAATAGCTGCCAACTTGGTTTTCTGAACGTCGCCAATTTCATAGCCGGATTCGTCACCCAGCAGAATCACACTCAGAATCGCTGCCATACCAAAGCTGGATGCAATGGCAAACGAGCGACGGGCAAACGGCAGGTCACGCTTTTTCAGCATGTAGTACGAAGAAATCCCCAGCACAAACATGGCACCGGTGATGTAACCGGCCGACACGGTATGAACAAACTTCACCTGCGCCACCGGGTTAAACAGCACGTCGGCAAAGCTGGTCATTTCCATGCGCATGGTGTCGATGTTGAACTCGGCACCCACCGGGTTTTGCATCCAGCCGTTGGCAATCAGAATCCACAGCGCCGAAAAGTTGGAGCCCAGCGCCACCAGCCAGGTGGTCGCCAGATGCTGCAACTTGCTCATGCGGTCCCAGCCAAAGAAGAACAAACCCACAAAGGTGCTTTCCAGGAAGAACGCCATCAGACCTTCAATCGCCAGCGGCGCACCGAAGATGTCCCCGACATAGTGGGAGTAGTAAGCCCAGTTGGTACCAAACTGGAATTCCATGGTCAGACCGGTGGTAACGCCCAGCGCAAAGTTGATACCGAACAACTTGCCCCAGAACTTCACCATGTCCTTATAAACCTGCTTACCCGTCATCACGTAAGCAGATTCCATAATGGCCAGAATGAACGACAACCCCAGGGTCAGGGGTACAAACAGAAAGTGATACAGCGCAGTAATCGCAAACTGCCACCGCGACAGCTCCACCATGGTTTCACTGATCATGGCTATCCTCCAAAGGCAACGCCCCAGAACGTTGATGATTAAGATGTGAGTGAATGTCACTGAATAACCGGCGCGTCACTCGCCACGCCGGGTCTGAACGATGATCGATGGGTGCTCAGCTGCCGCCGCAGCTTACCCGCCGCCCCTCACAGGACCGATGCGACCGGAAGTCGCAGCCATGAGAGATGTCAACCAACGGGTCCCTGTTTCTGAGAGGAATAGCAAGCCGAGTGCCAGACTTTGAAATGGATCACAGGAAAGTGGTCAGTCCAATTTTTCATTGAGACACGTCAATAAGCCGACTGGATTTGGACATTACGAGCCAGATAAATCGACTCACAAAAGATAACTTTGAAGGAAAATTAACTGGCCAATAAAAGCTGGCCTAGAGGATTTGTGGAAAGCTACTTGCCAATATGGCAAACCTGTCGCACCATCAAGACAAATTTGTCATAAGCTTTGCCAAATATGTCAGACAATGCCTACCCAACTATTCCGGCCATTTCTTCCCTACTGGACGCTTTTGCCTCACCGGCGATTCTGATGGATCGCAACTACGTGATCCGGGCCGCCAACCGCGCCTACCGGGAAGCCTACTCTGGCAGCACGGCATTGCTGGGCCGGCACTGTTATGAAGTCTCCCATGGCTACGAAGCACCCTGCGACCGCGCTGGCGAAGACTGCCCGCTGCAAGGCTGTCTGCGCACCAATCAGCGCCAGCGGGTACTGCACATTCACAACACTCCCAATGGCAAAGAGCACATTGATGTCGAACTGACCCCGGTACACAACAGCGCTGGCGAGATCGAATACTTCGTAGAAATCATGCATCAGGTGCATGCCCCGGATCGGTTTGAGAAAAACCGCATGGTTGGCTTCAGCCCGGCCTTTAATCAGATGCTGGAATTATTAAGCCGCGCCGCACCGTCAGACATCAGTGTGTTGCTGCTGGGCGAATCCGGCACCGGCAAGGAACTGGCTGCCCAATACCTGCATGAACACAGCGACCGCGCCAAACGGCCGTTCGTTACCGTGGAATGCTCTGGCCTTAGCGAAAGCCTGTTTGAAAGCGAGCTATTCGGCCACGAAAAAGGCGCCTTTACCGGTGCCAGCCAGCGCAAACAAGGGCTGGTTTCGTCCGCCGAAGGCGGCACCCTGTTTCTTGACGAAGTCGGCGACATTCCACTGCCCATGCAGGTAAAACTGCTGCGCCTGATCGAAACCGGCACCTATCGCCCGGTAGGCAGCGTGACCGAACGCAAAGCCAACTTCCGACTGATTTGCGCCACCCACCGCAACCTGCTGGAAATGGTCGCCGAAGGCCGCTTCCGTCAGGACCTGTACTACCGCATATCGCCGTTCCCTATCTTGCTGCCGTCCCTCCACGAACGCCGTCAGGACATCGTGCCGATCGCCGAACGGATACTGAAACAGCTGAAATACGATCGTCCGATCCAGCTGTCCGACAGCGCCCGCCACTGGCTTGCCCAACAACACTTTGCCGGCAACATCCGCGAACTGCGCAACCGCATCGAGCGGGCAATTTTGCTGTGTGACAGCGACCGCATTGAACCGCAACACCTGCAGCTCCCCGCCATCCTAGCCTCAACTGGCCACAGCGCAATCCCGCTCGAAACACCGCTCAATGCAGCGGAGGCCTCGATGCAAAATGACATCGAAGACATGACAGACGCCTTTGCTGAAGCCTTTGCCGACCTCCCTGCTGTGCCGCTGGAACAACTGGAAATGCACTACCTGAACGGTCTGCTGGAAAGCTACAACGGCGACAACGCCGAACTGGCTGCCGCACTCAACATCAGCGAACGCACCCTCTATCGCAAACTCGCCAAAGCCAAACAGCCGCGGGGCTGAGGAGTCGGGAGTCGGGAGTCGGGAGTCGGGAGTCGGGAGTCGGGCAGAATTGTGGGAGAGAGCTTGCTCTCGATAGCAACGCTGACATTCCTGCATTCAAGCAGCAATTCTCGCCACACCGTCCACACTTCCTGATGGCTAACAACTCCCTGCAGCACAAGTGTCAATTACTGTCACCAGCAAAACAGTGATTTACAGCCCCTGCTGACGAACCGTCAGGGCCCTTGTGAGTCAGGGTCATTAAACGGCCGCATTAAGGTGTGTACAATGGCGCGCAATTTTGAGCATTCCTGTCCGGTTATAAAGTTAATCTCGATGAGAACGTGTGAAGCGAAGTCTGTGATGAAGAAACTGATTCTCTGCCTGGCGGCCCTGTCGCTGGCTGCCTGTTCGGTTGGCAACCTGCCGAAGAACCTGTCCCGTTCGATGATGAACAACCCCAACCCGGAAGTGGTTGCCGCCGGCGCGCCAGCCTACCTGCTGCTGCTGGATGCTCTGGTACTGACCTACCCGGAAAACGAAGACTTCCTGATCTCGGCCGCCAAGCTCTACGGCGCCTACTCTGGTGTGTTCTCAAAAGACCCACAGCAAGCCAAAAACATGGCCGACCGTGCACTGGAATACTCCACCCGCGCCTTGTGTGAATACGACGACGATGCCTGCGAAGCCGTCAAACAGCCACAGGACAAAATGCTGGCTGTGCTGAACGAAGACTTTGACGAAGATGACATTGAAGTCTTTTACGCCTACGCCACCGCCAAAGCCGGCTGGATTCAGGCCAACAGCGACGACTGGGGTGCCATTGCCGAACTGGGCAAAACCAAGGCCCTGATGCAATGGGTTGCGCAATACGATCCGGGTTACGACCACGGCACCTTGCAGGTGTACCTTGGCGTGATGGAAACCCAGCTGCCACCCTCACTGGGCGGCAAGCCAGAGGTTGGTAAAGCCCACTTTGAACAAGCGCAACAATACAGCAACGGCAAACACCTGATGGCCAAGGTACTGTACGCCAAGCAGTACGCCCGTCTGATGTTCGATCAGGAACTTCACGACCGCCTGCTGAACGAAGTCATCAATGCCGACCCCGAAGCCGAGGGTCTGACCCTGATTAATCGACTGGCCCAGGAAGAAGCCAAGGTGCTGCTGGCCGGTTCTGCTGAATATTTTGAATAACAATTTCAAGCAACTACTGAGAGTCCATTCATGAAGACCAAACTGATTGCCCTGGGTCTGATGTTGATCAGCTGCTGTAGCCTGACCCAGGCTGCGACCCTGAAAATCGCCACCCTGGCACCAGACGGCACCGGCTGGATGAAAGCCATGCGCGCAGCCGCCAGCCAGATCAAGACCGAAACCGACGGTCGCGTAAAAATGAAGTTCTTCCCGGGTGGCGTACAAGGCAGCGACAAAACCGTATTGCGTAAAATGCGCATTGGTCAGCTGAGTGGCGGTGCAGTCTCCGCCGGTGCCCTGACCGACGTTGCCAACGAAGTGCAGCTGTACAGCCTGCCATTCACCTTCCAGACACCAGAAGAACTGTCGCAAGTTCGCGCCGAGTTCGACCCGTTCATAATCAAAGCCGTTGAAGACAAGGGTTACGTGGTACTGGGCCTGACCGAAGGTGGCTTCGCCTACCTGATGGGCAACAAGCCGCTGCGCACCCAGGCTGACTTCAGCGGCACCAAGGTATGGGCCCCGGAAGGTGATGTGGTCAGCGCCACCGTGTTCCAGAACGCCGGTATCGACCCGATCCTGCTGCCGATCTCTGATGTGTACACCAGCCTGCAAACCGGCCTGATCGACACCGTTGGCGTCAACATGACCGCTTCCATTGCGCTGCAATGGCACACCAAACTGAGCCACACCACCGACCTGCCACTGCTGTCCTTGACGGGCATGATGGTGGTCAGCGAGAAAGCCTTCAAAAAGCTGTCCGCTGAAGACCAGGCCACCGTTCGCCGCATCATGAAAGACACCTACGCGGCCATGGACAAACAAAACGCCAAGGACGAAGCCGGTGCTCGCAAGGCACTGGAAAACAGCGGCATGACCTTCGTACAACTGACCGACGACGAAAAAGCCACCTGGCAGTCGCTGGCCGACCGCGCCCTGACGCAACTGGCCACCGAAGGTGTTTACCCGGTTGAACTGTACCAGCAACTGCAAGCCCGTCTGACCGAGCTGCGCAGCGCGCAATAATCGCTAAACCATCGGCTCCAACTGCGCCGTTCGCCGTTGGAGCCACGCCCTGATTTGAGTGATTCCCTGTGAATAAATCCCCCCTACAACGGCTGTTAGCCGCGATCCACACGCTGGAAGACAGCCTGCTGGTGATCGTGCTGGCGGTGATGGTGGTACTGGCCGCCACCGATATTCTGTCGCGCACCTTCTTTGGTGGCGGTGTGCTCTGGATCTCCCCGGCCTTGCGGGTGATGGTGCTGTGGTTGGGTCTGTTGGGCGGCATGGTGGCCACCCGCTCCCGTGAGCATATTTCGATCGATCTGGTAAACCGACTGGCTCCTGCCAAAGTCGCCCAGATGCTGTCCATTATCACCAACGCCTTTGCGGCGTTTATTTGTGCACTGGTCGCTTGGCACGCCAACGCCTACGTTGAAATGGCACAGGAATTTGGCGACATCGCCTTTGGCGATATTCCAGCCTGGCCTCTGCAGGCCATTATTCCGTTCAGCTTTGGCATCATGGCGCTGCGGTTTACCATTCAAACCCTGCAAGCCTTGTTCAATACCCTGACTGGCCGACTGCCTGACAGCGAGCACAAGCAGGAGGCCGACGCATGAGCATTCTGGTTCCACTGATTTTGTTGCTGCTGGCATTGTCCGGCACACCGCTGTTTGTGGTGATTGCCGCCTCTGCCATTTGGGGCTTCTACCAAACCGACGTCGACCTGATGGTGATGGCGGTAGAAATCTGGCGCATCGCCGAAATGCCAGTGCTGATTGCCATTCCACTATTCACCTTTGCCGGTTATCTGTTGGGTGAAAGCAAGGCCCCGCAGCGTCTGGTGCGCATTACGGATGCATTCCTCGGCTGGATGCCGGGCGGTCTGGCCATCGTGGCACTGGTGACCTGTGCGTTGTTCACAGCTTTCACTGGTGCATCCGGTGTAACCATTGTCGCACTGGGTGCGCTGCTGGTGCCGGCGCTGCAAAAGTCCGGTTACCCGGAACGCTTTAACCTCGGTCTGGTCACCACATCGGGTTCATTGGGCCTGCTGTTTGCGCCGTCGCTGCCGCTGATTCTGTATGGCGTCGTGGCCCAGCAAATGTCGCTGGATGTGCCTGTATCCATCGACGACCTGTTCATCGCCGGCTTGCTGCCGGGTGCGCTGATGCTGGTTGCCCTGTCGCTCTACAGCGGTTGGGTGTCCCGCAATGCCGAGCGCGACCACCAGCCATTCGACAAAGCCGAAGCCTGGGCTGCCCTGAAAGACGTGCGTTGGGAAATGCCACTGCCGTTTTTGGTCTTGGGCGGCATCTACGGCGGCTGGTTTGCGGTATCAGAAGCGGCGGCCATTACGGCGCTGTACGTGTTCGTGGTGAGCGTGCTGATTCGCCGTGAAATTCCATTCGGCCAGCTGTTTGGGGTGATGCGGGATTCCATGAAACTGGTGGGAGCGATTCTGCTGATTCTGGCAGTGTCCATGGCCTCCACCAACTACATGATTGATGCCGGTGTGCCAGAACAAATCTTCGGATTTATTCAGCAACACGTATCCGACGGCTTCACCTTCCTGCTGCTGCTGACCGTATTCCTGCTGATTCTGGGCATGATGCTGGATATCTTCTCCGCCATCGTCATCATGATTCCGATCATTCTGCCGATTGCGCTGGAATACGGCATTCACCCAATCCACCTGGGTATTCTGTTCCTGGCCAATATGCAGCTGGGCTACTTTACCCCGCCGGTGGGCATGAACCTGTTTATTGCCAGCTTCCGCTTCAATAAGCCGGTGATGGAACTGTACCGGGCAACCTTGCCGTTCTTCTTTATTCTGCTGGTGACCGTGCTGATCATCACCTTCTGGCCAGCACTGAGCCTGTGGTTGTTGGGGATTGAGTCCTGAGCGATGCAAAGGTATTCAGAGGAGCCCTGGCGTTTAACAACGCCGGGGCTTTTTTGATTTCGGGGGGGAAAGATTTCAGGAAATTACAGCTGCTCGTGCTTGCGGGCTTCTTCCTTGTCCGCACGATTGATGCGAATCGCATTGGCAGCCAGCCAGGCAACACTCATACAGCCTATACACGCCATAAACACCATATCAGCTTCCATCGCAGTTCCCTCCCTGATTACTGCTCTAGTGATAATTTTGTTATTTTTTGATCAATTAATAACCATCTTTGTAGCACTATAGAACACTGGGGACCCTCTGAACAACTCTGCACAGCTCTGCGCGTGTCCTGCAGTTTGTCAGAACAAGGCGGCGAATGCAGCGGAATGGCTTGCCCTTTCCAAATTCGCCAACGCCGTTCTGGCTGACTGCAGGCCGCGCCCAAAGGGGACGACAGGGCCTTGCTGATTCTGTGTCGCTGATTTTTGACTTGACCCGTCAGGCCTGCAAATCAGCTTCGTGACTCAGCTTCGCCCTGTCATCCAGAGCGGGCACCGGGTTATTCAGAGGGCCCCTGGACACAAGCTGCCGGATGATTTAGCGGAACCAACGCTCATTCCGCCCCTAACTGGCCGCTTTGCGACACAACATGCCAGCTACACAGTCCATTTACCCAAGCCAGCACCACATCAGAACCATCGTCTATACCTATAACCAGTGCGTAACACCCGGCTAGTACAACTTTCTCCGGGACCTCTGGTCGCACTATCCATGCACCTGCGGAAGCAGGAATCTAAAATAGCTATTAGAACCATAATTTTGATTATATTTATTTAATCAACCGTCTTTATTACAGTGAATTCATCGACGCACGGCTGCCAAGACAGCCAGCGGAGGGGATCATCGCGGCCAGATGAAGGAGCCGTGATTAGCATCGGAAAAGACCCTGTTGGGTCAGTCACTCGATAAAAATATGGGAGTAGACCATGTCGAACACCACACCATCTGCGGGCAAGTGCCCGGTTATGCACGGCAGTAACACCCAAGCCAACCAATCCGCTACCGACTGGTGGCCGAATGCCCTGAACCTCGACATTCTGCACCAGCACGATGCCAAGACTGACCCGATGGGCAACGACTTTGATTACCACGAAGCCCTCAAGCAACTGGATGTCGAAGCCCTGAAACAAGACCTGCGCGAACTGATGACCTCCAGCCAGGAATGGTGGCCAGCCGACTGGGGCAGCTATGTCGGCATGTTTGCCCGTGTGGCATGGCACGCAGCGGGTTCCTACCGCGTGCAGGACGGTCGTGGCGGCGGCGGCACCGGTAACCAGCGCTTTGCACCACTGAACAGCTGGCCAGACAACGTCAACACCGATAAGGGCCGTCGTTTGTTGTGGCCTATCAAGAAGAAGTACGGCAACAAGATTTCCTGGGCCGACCTGATCATCCTGTCTGGCACCATCGCCTATGAAGTGGCAGGCCTGAAAACCTTCGGCTTCGGCTTTGGCCGTAAAGACATCTGGCACCCGGAAAAAGACATCAACTGGGGCTCCGAGCGCGAATGGCTGGCAGCGTCTGACAACCGTTACGAAGAAGTGTCCAAGCCAGACACCATGGAAAACCCGCTGTCTGCGGTACAAATGGGCCTGATCTACGTGAACCCGGAAGGCGTCAACGGCAACCCGGACCCACAGCAGACCGCGTACCACATTCGTGAAACCTTCGCCCGCATGGCGATGAACGACGAAGAAACCGCCGCCCTGACTGCCGGTGGTCACACCATTGGTAAATCACATGGTAACGGCAACGCCGAAGACCTCAGCGCCGAACCAGAAGCGGCCGACATCGACGCCCAGGGCATGGGCTGGATGAACACCAAAGGCCGTGGCATTGGCCGCGACACCGTGGTGAGTGGTATTGAAGGTGCCTGGACCAAGAACCCAACCAAGTGGGACATGGGCTACTTCGAAATGCTGTTTGGCCACGAGTGGGAACTGACCAGTTCCCCTGCCGGTGCCCACCAGTACAAGCCAGTGGACATCAAAGAAGAGGACATGCCGGTTGACGTTGAAGACCCATCCATCCGCGTGATGCCGATGATGACCGACGCCGACATGGCCATGAAAGTCGACCCGATTTACAACGAGATCTGCCAGAAATTCATGGCAGACCCAGAGTACTTCAACGACTGCTTCGCTCGCGCCTGGTTCAAACTGACCCACCGCGATCTGGGACCAAAAGCGCGCTACATGGGCCCGGATGTACCGGCAGAAGACCTGATCTGGCAAGACCCGATTCCGGCTGGCAACACCCAGTACGACATCGGCGGCCTGAAGTCAGCCATTGCCCTTGCCGTTGAAAAAGGCGGCCTGACCATTGGTGAAATAATCGCGACCGCCTGGGACAGCGCCCGTACCTTCCGTGGCTCTGACAACCGTGGTGGTGCTAACGGTGCCCGTATCCGTCTGGCTCCTCAGAAGGATTGGGAAGGCAACGAACCAGAACGCCTGGCCAAGGTACTCAGCGTACTGGAACCACTGGCTGAAAAAGCCGGTGCCTCCATCGCCGACGCCATCGTACTGGCCGGTAACGTGGGTATCGAACTGGCCGCCAAAGCCGGTGGCGTAGACGTCACGGTTCCATTCACGCCAGGTCGCGGCGACGCTACCGACGAAATGACCGATGCCGAATCGTTCGACGTACTGGAACCGATCGCAGATGGTTTCCGCAACTTCATGAAAGGCGGTTACGTCAACGCCTCTGAAGACATGCTGCTCGACCGCGCTCAACTGCTGGGCCTCACCGCCCCGGAAATGACCGTATTGATCGGTGGTATGCGAACGCTTGGTACCAACTACGATGACGGCGAAAAGAACAGCAAACACGGTGTATTCACCGAACAGGCAGGCGTACTGAACAACGCCTTCTTCGATGTTCTGACCGACATGAAGTACAAGTGGGAACCGGCCAGCAAGAAGCACTACAACATTGTTGACCGCACCACCGGCGAGACCAAATACACCGCCACCCGCGTGGACCTGGTATTTGGCTCCAACTCCATCCTGCGCTCATACGCCGAGGTGTACGCACAGGACGACAACAACGCTAAGTTCGTTAACGACTTCGTCAAAGCCTGGGTGAAAGTCATGGACGCCGACCGCTTTGATGTGAAGTAAAAGTCGGGAGCGTCAGACGTCTGAAGACGGACACTTTCCGGGAGCGCGGGCCGCTGGCCCGCAATTTTGACCTAAAAAGCAGCTTCGGCTGCTTTTTTGTTGCTTATAAAACAGGCTACAACGCTCTATGGAGAGGAACGCCTCACTCCAGGAGAAAACACCAGTAGACCATCAAGCAGCCATAGCAATCGCCTGCTTAACGGTAATTTCAAGCATATCGGCAACCCGGTTTAACAAAGATGATATCACCGAGCGAGTAAGATTTTTCTCCTCATTTGGAATATCAAATCCAACAACCCTTGCAATTTTCCGCAAAAATTTAATCACCCACTCTGATGCTGAATTTGCCAGACTGATACCTTTTGCCAAAACAACTGAAAGATAATCCGCAATGGACATGCCGGACATAAGCTGAACATTTGTAGATTCATTAATAGATCGAATCAGATAGTAAGTAGCGAAGTTAACCCAGATCCAGAACTTAGCCGACCCTGTAAATTCATTATCCTTACTATCAAGCCAAATTTTAATCATATCAAATGAAGGAACTGGCTCCCGAGCTTTCAGCTCCTCCCAGCTTCTCGCCCTAGACACCGAATTGATATAATTATCCATTTTGTGTGCACTAAGACGTATTCCATTCCCATCATTTATGTAGCAAGAAATTCCATTTAATGGAGCATGCCCGAACGGGTAAAGTGGAACATAGGTAACAGGGTCCTGACTGTTAGCAACACGATGAATATTTTTCGCATCAAGTGAAATCGTCAAATTTCCCGGAAACCCATGAGGTCCTACACCAACCCTGGGCGCACCAAATGTATATAGAGATACCTCAGAGGCTGTTCTCTTGCGTTTAATCCATTCAGCTGCAAGGTTTGCCAAAGCTCCCCCCAGGCTGTGACCAACGCAGTGAATAGTATTAGCGTCCTTGTGTTGGTCCAGGTATTCGATCAGCTGACCTTTCAAGCTATTGAATGCGTCCTGAAAGCCGGAGTGCACAAGATCTCCAGTATCATTAGCCACTGCGGATGCCCTCAAGTCCGTTTTAATATCGTGTGGGCTACTCATTCGGGTTCCACGGAACACTAGAAATAAGTGATCTTTGTAATTACCCGATCCCCTCGCGAAAAAGCCAAAATCGGATGTTGTACGGAATGATTTTTCTGAACCGGTTGTAGCATAAAAACCTTTACCAGAGCTCAAGAAATCAATTTCTGACAATAAGCCCTGAGTAATAAAGTCGTCTGTTGTTAAATAAGCTGTTTGAGCGAGATCAGCAAACTCCTTTGGGGACGGCATAGGTTTAAAATCCTTTTAATTAAACGTACAAATTGAAATTACAATACCATTGGTCTTTACGGAAGATTTCATTGGTTTAGCTTCATCGTTCACATCACATATTGCGTCCTCTACTTTGTAACCAACCTCCGAGAACTCTTGTGGTTCAAGCTTTCCTCCTCGCCAAACCAATATCTCTTTTTCGCCAACCATAGCTGTAATATATTGGTGAACCACAAACTGATCGATATCATCCACCAGAGGACGAGCCCACATGCTTTCAAATCTGAAGTAACCATCTTCATCGGTAATAACGCTGTCTTCATAAAGCTTTTCCCGGTATTCAGCTTTACGATGAAGCTCCACATTACTGATAGGTGATCCCTTGTCTACCAGCCTTCCCGAAACGCCAGAGAAAAGGCATTTCTTTTCAAGAAAGAAACCCATACTTTTATCCTTACTGTAGCAAACGCCAGATGTGCATAACGTCAATCCCCAAAAAAACATAAAGATGAATCTGGCTCTTTCGTTACACACGGCATGTCCTTAATTTCTAGTCGAACCAATGTTAAAACAGGACAGCATTCTCTCAGTGCAGGGGATTGTAAAATTGAGAGATAAGTTTCGTTAAATCAGAAAAGAATGATGTTTATTTGAAGTTGAACACACAAGTTCAGAGAGCCATCTGCTCGAGGGCTCCTTGGCAGCTTTGATCACAATCAAGATGCTCGGAGAATTGACTTAAGGCCTGATACATTGTGAACCGAGCGCCGATAAACCAAATGTCCCGAATGCCGATCCATTCAAACCACCAGCGCCCCTACTCACCCAACAGCTCACTGTAATTACTTGACGATTACCGTGTATGGCAGTGCAATACGTGGCTTTTGACAACCTTGTTAGCGCCGGTGTCTATGGCTCCCTTGTCATGCCAGTAACTTCACCTAATGCACTGCTTTAGCTTGCCGGAGTCCTTTTGGATCTTTTCAGTTTTTTGCCCGATCTCGCTGCTTCCAGCCAATTCCCGGCAGACGTCCTCGCCTTTCTATTTGTTACAGCACTGGTCGCCGGTTTGCTCGATACCCTCGCCGGTGGCGGTGGTTTGATTGTGGTACCCGCGTTGATGATGAGCGGTGTGCCACCGCTGGCGGCGCTGGGTACCAATAAGCTGCAAGGCAGTGTTGGCACGGCAACGTCGTCGTTGATGATGCTGCGTAAAAAGCGGGTGCAATGGCCAGAGATAAAACCGCTGATGGCGGCGGCGTTTGCCGGTTCAGTCGGCGGTACTATTGTGGTTCAGTTTATCGATACCGACGCGCTGGCATTTGTGATTCCGGTCGTGCTGCTGATGATTGCGGTGTACTTTCTGATTTCACCAACGCCAGTTGCCAGCAGTGAAGCTCGGGTATCAGCCGCCAATTATCGGCGTTATATCGTCCCGGGTATTGGCTGTTACGACGGCATGTTTGGTCCCGGCACCGGCTCGTTTTTCACACTGGCCGGAGTGTCGTGCAAGGGACTGGAGATGATTGCTGCCACCGCCATGGCCAAGCCGCTGAATTTTGCCACCAACATTGCTTCCTTGATGGTGTTTTTGTTGGCAGGTCATGTGGTGTGGTCAATCGGCTTGTTGATGATGCTTGGCCAGGCCATCGGTGCCTGGTGTGGCGCGCACTGTCTTGTTCGAATTAACCCTGCCTGGCTACGTGGCATTGTGGTGATTATGTCGCTGGGAATGTTACTGAAGTACGCCAGCTCGATGGGTTGGATTGGTTAGCAACCAGTCCGACTCAGGGTCATCCCGCTTACCATTACTCACACGAAAATTAATTTTTTGTGACAGCAGTCTTCTTCTGCATTTTGAAGTGAGCACACGCTTACTTTATAGCCCTTTTCACCTCTAGAACTAAGCTCATCCCATTCCGCATAGCCAGAATTCCAGACCTATTCCTGCCCTATGCCTTTTCTGACAAACACTTGCCTTACCCCCGGGTAGTTATGATACAACATTACAATTGTTACGTAATAACAAACCTGACTCCCGGATTGCCACCATGCCAAAACATCTTCACTTGCTTCTGCTCGCCGCTGCTGTTTCTTCCCTCACCGCCTGTGGTGGTTCCAGCAGTGATTCATCTGACGACACCACTGAAGAAGAACACGAGCACGCTCAGCGCTTCTTGTATTCCGATAACAACGCATCTGACCTGATGGTGTTCGACCATGCCGAAGAAGCCTTTGAATTGGTGGGCCAGGCCAGTGAAGTTGCCACTCAACTGATCAAGTCTGACGATGGCCTGACCGCGGCGGTCATCTGCAGCACGGGCATCCAGTTTGTGGATGGTGGTGTGGAAGAGCACGATGAATCCGAAACAACCACTGAAGAAGAGCACGAAGAAGCCAGCCTGCTGGATCTCGCCATCACTCGCGACAACCCACAGGTCGTGATGACCGCCAACCACTACGCGGTACTGAACAACGGCAATACCGACTTTTACCCGGCCAGCACCTTGGCCGACGCCACAGCTGCCGAGGAAGACATCAGCATCGAGGGTTACACCCAAACTGCCCCGGCCCTGATTTTGGATGAAGAACACGGTTTGTACGCGCTGTTCGATGGCGATTCCGTAGACGTATACGAAGGCAGCGAAGCGACGGACGTGAGCTTCAACTGCGCCGATTTGGGCACTGTGGTGCACTCCGGCAGCCTGGCGCTGATTCAATGTGGTAGCACCGTGAACTACCTGCTGTTGCAAGAAGACGAGACCAGCGAAGAAGCGGTAGTAAACTATGGCGACAGCGGTATCACTGGTACGGTTCTGGGCATGCAAGCCGCTGGCGGTCTGGGTCTGGTCTACACCAGCGAGATGGCTTATGTCGTTCATGGTCACGACGACCACGTTCATGCGGAAGATTCTGGTCTGAGCCTGGAAGACGGCCAACAAATTTGTCTGGCAAGCATGAACCCAACTGGCGGTTACCTGCTGGCCATTCGTGACGATGCCACTGGTGCCGTGATTGATCTGGCTGAAGAAGACGCAACCGCGACCGTCAGCATCACCCTGACCGACGCCACCGCCAACTTCAGCTGCAACAACCTGACCGTGGGTGCAGCCGACGAAGCCTTTATGGTTGCCGATAGCGACAGCGGTAGTCTGTATGTTATCGACGCTCACGAAGGCGGCGCCTTCCACCTGCACGGTGTTGAAGCACTGCCGGACAATACCAACATCAGCAGTGCTGTTTTGTTGTCGGCATCGGAAGCCGAAACTGATCACGTTCACTGATTGAACGCGAGACTGAAAGGCCGCACAGGATGCGGCCTTTTGCCGTTTTGAATCTCCGCCATTTATGGCCCTGAATGCCGATGCCAACGTATGAATAACCTGACACCCGTTACCCGTCCCTCCAAGCGACAGCCAGTTCATCTGAAGTCCTTGCAACTGAAGCCTTTGTTCATACAGACACTGTTGCTTCTGCCACTGGTTGCCGTTTCTGCTCATGCTGAAGACGCTGGGCACAGCCATACACATAACCATGCAGAAACTCATTCAGCCGATAGCGAACAGCCGTTAGAAGAGGTCGTGGTCAAGCAAGCGGCGCCTTCGTCTTCAGAGCTGACCAGTGAATGGATGGGTGCCGAAGAGCTGGCTGGCAACCGCAATAAGGCATTGGGCGAAGTAATGGAAGCCATTCCCGGTGTCAGTAACGCCTCGTTTGGTCAGGGTGTCGCCCGCCCAATGGTACGGGGACTGTCGGGTAACCGGGTGGAAATTCTGAATGGTGGTTCCGATGCTGCGGATTTGTCGTCCCTGAGTGCCGACCACGCGCCGATGGTCGATCTGGCCGCTGCCGACGGCGTGGAGTTACTGCGCGGCCCGCTGGCGCTTCGACAAGGCAACTCCAGTCTGGGCGGTGTGGTCAATGTGCTGAGCGGTCGCATTCACGACGTCGAATTTGATGGCGTGTCTGGCTCAGCAACCGCAGGCTACAGCAGCAACAACAACGGCAAAACCCTGATCGCCCGGATGGATGCAGGTAACGGCCGCAACGTGCTGCACATCGACGGTTTTACCCGCACCACTGACAACTATCACGCCGGTACGGGCGGAGCTCGTTCTGGCGAAGTGATCAACAGCGACGCAGATGCTGCGGGCGCTGCCATCGCCTACAGCCATATTTTTAACTACACCGACTACGTTGGTATCAGCGCCAGCCGCCTGACCAGCGACTACGCCATTCCCAATGAAGACAACGACGATCTTCGGGTAAAACCAGAGCAAAACCGCTACGAAGTTAAAGGCAATATCGGCCTTAACGGCGGGCTGTTCGCTGATATTTTCACAGACTTCAGCTGGCATGCCAGCTACGCCGATTACGAACATGGCGAACTGGAAGGCGACACCGTCGCAGGTTTGTTCCTGCAAGACTTTGCCGACCTGCAAACCGAACTGGCCTGGAGCGGTCTGGCTGGCTGGTTAAGCGGCTGGGAAGGCCATCTTGGGCTGGGCGCCAACTGGCGTGAATTACAGCTGTGCCACGACCACTCCGGCTGTAGCGACGTACCGGACTTCAGCGATGCTGAATGGGATGGCACCGAGGGCAGCGACTTCTACAGCTACGAAGGCGGCTCCTTTGCCCACGACACGCCAATGCCAATTACCCAATCGCGGGACATCATTGCTTACGTAACCGCCTCTGGCGAACTCGAATTGAACGGCAGTTATATTGGCCAGTTGGATCTGGCAGCCCGATATCAGCCTCGCCACATTGAAGCTGACCCAACCAATATTCGGGTGAACTACCGTCGCGCCGCCAGTTACTACGACGACCGCGATTTTCATCCGCTAACCCTGTCTGCTGCGCTGACCACGGATGTGAACGACAGCAGCACGCTGACCACCACACTGTCGCGAGTCCAGCGAGCCCCCGTCGCCGATGAGATTTACTGGAATGGCGACCACCATGCGATTTTTGCGTTTCAGCTGGATAACCCAAACCTGAAAACCGAAACCGCCTACGCCATCGACCTCAGCTGGCAAGGCCAGACCGACCGCAGCGACTGGCGCATTGCTACCTACCTGTACGAATACGACGGCTATATCTACAACGAACTGCAAAGCTATCGTGACCCATTCCATGGCCGCCATGTATACAAACACATGCAAGCAGATGCTCGCCTGGCCGGTGTAGAAGCCAGCTGGCTCTATCAGCTGTCAGATAACTGGGAAACACACCTGAAAGCGGCGACCAGCCGCGGCTGGCTGACCGACGGTGGAGACCCATTGCCACGCCTGCCAGCAGATAATGTCAGCCAGTCTGTTCAATACCGTTACGATGGCGGCTCATTGAATGCCGAGTGGCAGCTGCATCTGCGTCAAACCCGATTGGCCGATGCCGAGACCGAAACCCCGTCCTGGTATCAGTTGAATCTGAGCTGGAGCCAACAATTGGGCAGCGACCTGGACGCACCACAATTGATGCTGAAAGCCACCAACATCACCGACCAGTACGGCATGCAGCACACCACCACGCTGAAAGACTACGCCCCGGTGATGGGCCGAAATGTCTCGCTGGAGCTGACCGTACCCTTTGGCTAAGACCTTCCCCCAACATCTGCTGGAGCAGGCTTGCCTGCGATGTTCAACAGGGAGCAGCAGACGGAATAGATACCCACCGCTGGGTATCTATTCCTTGCTCAAAGCTCACTAGACTGGTGTGGATTATTTACTGCAGCAGCGGATTTTCTCATGAGCAAAAACCTCTCCGACCTGATCAACTTCGCCACCAACAACGCCGAACGTGAAACCTACCCCACGCCGCCCGACCGTCTGGTAAAAGGCCAGCCACAACAAAACAACCAACTGCACTATGCCGCCGAAGATCGCTTTTTTGCTGGTGAATGGGGCGCAGAGGTTGGCTGCTGGAAGGTCGAATACACCGAGCATGAGTACTTCCACATTCTCAGTGGCAAGTCGATTATCCGTGATACCGAAGGCAACGAACTGGAGCTGAACCCTGGCGACAAGGTATGCGTACCGGCAGGTTTCAAGGGCGAGTGGGAAGTGATCGAACCGACGCAGAAAATCTACGTGGTGTATGAAGAGCCACAGGGCTGATTGTCAGATTCCGGCACTGAGATAGCCCGGACGGTGCGCAGTGCACACCCTACTTACACAAAATAACTATAGGAGCTGGCTTGCCTGCGATAAACAGACAAGCATTGCTCCTATATCATTTGGCTAAAGCGCCAAATCAAGCTTTCTTGACGAACGCCGCGGTTACCATCATTTCGCCGTAGCCATCAACTTTGCAGTCCAGCTCGTGGTCTTTGGCATCCACAATACGACGAATGGTCGCCTTGGTGCCGACCTTGATCACGGTAGAGCTGCCTTTCACCTTCAGGTCCTTGGCGGCGGTTACCTTGTCGCCAGCCACCAGCTTGGTGCCGTTGGCGTCTTTGGCGGTTGGCTCGTCGTCTTCAACCACTTCGTTCGGGTTCCACTCGTGGGCACATTCCGGGCAGATCAACAGCGCCTGATCTTCGTAAACGTATTCAGAGTTGCACTGTGGGCATGGAGGCAAGGACATGGTCACTCTCTCGTCGTGGTTGAAAACTGAGGCGCGGATAGTAGTCGGTATGGCGGGATTTGGCGAGAGTTGGCTTACAAAATGTGTGGGATTTCTGACAAGAACGTCGTGATGAATGCCGGGCAGGAACCGGGTAAGCCAACACTACAACTAACCACCCACAAAAAAGCAGCCCGAAGGCTGCTTTCTGTGTCACTGCTAACGCGTGTTTCAAGAACCGAGGAATCAGTCCTTGATGCGACTGCTTAGTCCTTGATGCGGTATTCGGCAGAACGGGCGTGCGCGGTCAGGAATTCACCACGAGCCAGTGTCGACGCGGTTTTGCCCAATTCAGAAGCACCGTCAGCAGAGCACATGATCAGTGAAGAACGCTTCTGGAAGTCGTATACGCCCAGCGGTGACGAGAAACGCGCAGTGCCGGACGTTGGCAGTACGTGGTTCGGTCCGGCACAGTAGTCACCCAATGCTTCGGCGGTGTAGCGACCCATAAAGATGGCACCAGCGTGGCGTACGTTTGGCAGCCATGCTTCCGGATCTTCAACCGACAGCTCCAGGTGCTCTGGTGCAATGCGGTTGATGATGGCGATGGCGTCTTCGTCGGAGCTGGCGTGAATCAGCGCGCCACGATCGGTCAGTGACGTCTTGATGATGTCCTGACGTTCCATGGTTGGCAGCAGCTTGTTGATGCTGGCTTCAACCTGATCAAGGAAGTCGCTGTCGGTGGATACCAGAATCGACTGGGCGTCTTCGTCGTGCTCGGCCTGGGAGAACAGGTCCATAGCAATCCAGTCCGGATCAGTCTTGCCGTCGCATACCACCAGAATTTCAGATGGGCCAGCGATCATGTCGATACCAACCTGACCGAACACCATACGCTTGGCGGTAGCAACGAAGATGTTGCCCGGACCAACGATTTTATCCACACCCGGTACGGTATCCGTGCCGTAAGCCAGAGCAGCAACAGCTTGTGCGCCACCGATGGTTAATACACGGCTAACACCCGCTGCAGCGGCGGCAGCCAATACCAGCTGGTTCAATTCACCACCCGGGGTTGGAACTACCATGATGATTTCCTGCACACCCGCCACGTGGGCCGGAATCGCGTTCATCAGCACGGAAGACGGATACGCCGCTTTACCACCCGGTACGTAAATACCAACGCGGTCCATCGGGGTAATTTTCTGACCCAGTACGGTGCCGTCGGCTTCGGTGTAGCGCCAGGAATCCTGAGTCTGGTGTTCGTGGTAGGCACGCACACGGTCAGCGGCCTTGATCAGGGCTTCTCGCTGGGTTTCCGGCAACGTGTCCAATGCTTCCTGCAGCTGCTGCTGGTTCAGTTCCAGCTCAGCCATGGACTCAACGGACATGCGGTCGAACTTGTTGGTGTATTCGATCACCGCGGCATCACCACGGCTACGCACGTTGTTAACGATGTCGGTTACCGCTTGCTGTACGCCAGCGTCAGACACGGCTTCCCATGCCAGCAGAGTATCCATCTGGCTGGCGAAGTCGTCCTGGGCAGAACTGAATCGACGAATGCTGATAGTCATATCCACGTCCCCTTATTTGGCTTGTTGCTGACGCTCAACCGCGGCAGCAATCTGATCGATGATGGGCTGAATCTGGGCGTGCTTCACCTTCATGGAAGCGCGGCTGGCCACCAGACGGGAGCTGATGTCGCCAATGTGCTCCAGCGGCTCAAGACCGTTGGCCTTGAGGGTATTACCGGTATCAACGATATCCACAATCAGGTCAGCCAGACCCATGATCGGCGCCAGTTCCATACCGCCGTACAGCTTGATGATGTCGACCTGACGGCCTTGTTCAGCAAAGTACTGCTTGGCGACGTTGACGAATTTGGTGGCGACCTTCAGACGGCCTTCCGGCAGCTGATAGCCTTTTACACCAGCGGTCATCAGGCGACAGGTGGCAATCTTGAGGTCCAATGGCTCGCACAGGTTGCTGCTGTTGTATTCCATCAGCACGTCCTTGCCAGACACACCCAGATCCGCTGCACCGTACTCTACGTAGGTCGGCACGTCGGTCGCACGAATCACGACCAGCTTGATATGCTCATGGTTGGTATCAAAAATCAGCTTGCGGCTTTTCTTGATATCTTCCGCCGGATGGATGCCCGCTTCCGCCAGCAATGGCAGGGTGTCATCCAGAATGCGGCCCTTGGATAGAGCAATAGTCAACGGTTGGGTCATGGTGTCCTCAATATTCCAGGGTGCCCGTCAGGAGATCCGACGAATGTTGGCACCCAGCTGCTGAAATTTTTCTTCAATGCATTCGTAACCACGGTCGATGTGGTAAATGCGGTTCACGTCGGTGGTGCCTTCGGCGACCATGGCGGCAATCACCAGCGACGCCGAAGCGCGCAGGTCCGTCGCCATCACAGGAGCACCGTTCAGTTTTGAACGGCCGGTAACAATGGCGGTGTTGCCTTCAACGTGAATGTCAGCGCCCATGCGCACCAGTTCCTGGGCGTGCATAAAGCGGTTTTCAAATACGGTTTCGATCACTGTACCAACGCCTTCGGCCACCGCATTCAGAACCACAAACTGGGCCTGCATATCGGTCGGGAATGCCGGGTGCGGTGCGGTGCGGATGTTCACGGCCTTCGGACGACGGCCGGTCATATCCAGCTCAATCCAGTCGTCACCACAGGTGATTTCAGCACCGGCTTCACGCAGTTTTACCAGCACGGCGTCCATGATCTCTGGGTCGGTATCACGACAGCGTACCTTGCCACCGGTTACCGCAGCGGCCACCAGATAGGTTCCGGTTTCGATGCGGTCTGGCAGTACTTCGTAAGAGCAGCCGTGCAGTTCTTCAACGCCTTCCACAGTGAGGGTGTCGGAACCAATGCCGGAGATGTTTGCACCCATGGCGTTCAGACAGTTGGCCAGATCCACCACTTCCGGTTCACGGGCAGCGTTTTCAATCACACTGGTGCCGTCGGCCAATGCCGCCGCCATCAGGATGTTTTCGGTGCCGGTTACGGTCGGTGTATCCAGGAAAATACGCGCACCTTTCAGACGGCCACCCGGCACATGAGCCTTGATGTAACCTTCCAGTACTTCTACTTCGGCACCCATGGCTTCCATACCGCGCAAGTGCAGATCCACCGGGCGGGAGCCAATGGCGCAACCGCCAGGCAGGGATACTTCGGCTTCGCCGTAGCGAGCCAGCAACGGGCCCAGTACCAGAATCGAAGCGCGCATGGTGCGCACCAAATCGTACGGGGCAACGCAGCTGTTGACGTTGCGGCAGTCGGTTTCAACCGCCATGTCTTCGGTAATAGCAACTTCAACACCCATGCAGCCAAGCAGTTCGAGCATGGTGGTGATGTCGTGCAAGTGCGGCAGGTTGCCCACTCGCATCACGCCTTTGGCCAGCAGGGTGGCCGCCAGAATCGGCAAGGCAGAGTTTTTTGCGCCCGAGATACGAACATCGCCGGCCAGACGATTACCGCCGACAATCTGTAGCTTTTCCATTAAAGGGTCCTGATCAGAGGGCAGCGAATTCTGCTTCGGTGTAGGTTTTGATGGTAATCGCGTGCAGGGAGCCGCTGGCAATCATCGGGTTCAGCACCTTGTATACCGCTTGCTGACGCTTGACGGCGTTAAGGCCGTCGAACATGTCGCCAACACCCTGCACCTGATATTGATAACCGTCGCCACCGACAGTCCATGTTACGTCAGGCAGTTCGGATTCCAGCAGAGTCTGGATTTCGCTTGTAGAAGGGGGTGTGGTCATGTAGCTCCACCGGGTTGGAAAATTTTGGAGCTACGAATGATACCGGAATTAATGAAACAGAATAAGTATGGATCTGATTGAGTGATGTAATAGTGAACCCGTTTTGAGCCACTGAGCACTGCTTGTTAGCTTTTAAGCAACACACCAGCAAACACCGGCTCCAGTTCACTGACCTGAATGATTGGCAATAGCGACTCGGGCACGTTGCTCACGGTCATCGCCACATCAGCAGCCTGAGCCGCTCGCAGCCACTCCAATAACAGCGCAACAGCGGCACTGGAAACCTGTTCAACGGCCGCCATATCGAGGTTCCAGTTACTGCCAGCGTTGGCAATCAACTGTTTACCTTCATCCACCAGAGCCACCACCGAGATGGCATTGAGGGTGCCGTTAAGGGCGGCGTTTTGTGCCGACAGGGATTCCAGTGACGTCACGTTCAGGTTCCTTGAATCACAGCCCGCTGGCGCAGTTCGCGTCCCTGCTCTTGCAGGTTTTCGATCCACTGTTCAATGGCGGCACCAATGTTGCCGTCGTTGTCGTTCACCAGCTGGGCGAATTGTTCGTTAAATAGTTGGCCCACGTTAATGCCGTTGACCACCACGTTCTGGGCTTTCCAGGAGTAGGACGACAGATCGTAGTACATGCTCTGGGTAATCGGGAATACCTTGCCGCTGGGGGTAATCACTTCCAGATCGACCAGGGTGTTACTGGACGTGTGCTCGAAATCATCACGCGGCGGCAACATCCGTACTTCGTAGTCGGTGAATTCAATCAGGCCGGTGGCGTACGAACTCAGCAAGCTGCGTTTGAAAGCGCGAGCAAAGCGAATGCGCTGCTGCTTGGTGGCCTTGAAGTAGTGCTTGCCCATGATCTTGCGGGTCAGGCGACGGAAGTCGACCATCGGGCCCAATACGTCTTCCAGCTCCCAGTAAAACCGAGCCTTGTCGCTTTCGTACAGGTGACGATTATTGTCGATGCGCTCCATCACCTGCGTCGTCACACGACGTACGACTTCATGGGCGTGTTCGCCCAATTCATCCGATTCGAGGGCCTGACTGACAGGGGCCAACAACGACAGCATCAGTGCCATCGCCAATGTGATAATCCGGATCATCATGTCTCCTTGTTGTTAATGGCGCGGTTGCTTGCAGGGACACACGTCCCACCACAAGCTCCCCCAGGCACACGTTGACGAATGCCTCGGTCCATGCGCGCTTTGCCTATTCCGATGAGTAAAGGAATGTAGGCAAAGTTTATTACAAAAAGATACAAACTGCGTAATCTGACAATAGCAATGGCGCCAGATTTCGCCTAAGGAATCAGAAGTAGTCCGTTCAGGGTAAAGCTTAGCCTTCTTCCGCCTTATTGAACAGGAAGCGACCAATCAACTCTTCCAGCACGATGGCAGACTGGGTGTCTTCAATCCAGTCGCCGTCCTTGAGGAAGTCGGTTTCTGCCCCCACCGTCAGGCCAATGTATTTTTCGCCCAACAGGCCTGCAGTCAGGATCGCGGCGGAGGTATCGATCGACAGGTTGTCGACGTCCTTGTTGATTTCCATTTCAACCACAGCGCTGTACCAGTCCTTGTCGAGGTAAATATTGGTCACCCGACCAATGGTGACGCCCGCCATCGACACCTTGGCACGATCATTCAGACCACCAAGGTTTTCAAAATGCGCTTTCACGGTGTAGGTATCACCGGCATCACTGACCGACAGCCCGCTGACGCGGAATGCCATCAGCACCAAAGCCACAATCCCCATGACCATAAAGATACCAACGGTAAATTCCAACGAACGCTTTTGCATAATCACACGCCTCCAAACATGACTGCAGTCAGTACAAAATCCAGCCCCAGAACCGCCAGTGATGCAATCACAACGGTTTGGGTGGTTGCCTTGCCAATGCCTTCCGAAGTCGGCATGGAGGCGTATCCCTGATAAACAGCAATCCAGGTAACCACCCACCCGAATGCCAATGATTTGATGATGCCTTTCACAACATCGTTATAAAAAGTGACCGATGCCTGCATGTTGCCCCAGTAGGCACCATCATCAATACCCAGCATATCAACGGCCACAAACGCGCCGCCCCAGATGCCGACGGTGCTGAAAATCAGCGCCAGAATGGGCATCGAAATCATGCCTGCCCACAGTCGTGGCGTAATCACCCGTTTTAGAGGGTCAACGCCCATCATTTCCATCGCTGACAGTTGCTCGGTGGCTTTCATCAGGCCAATTTCAGCCGTCAGCGCCGACCCTGCCCGACCGGCAAACAGCAAGGCGGTCACTACCGGGCCCAGCTCACGCAGCAGCGTTAAAGATACCAGCGTGCCAAGGGCCGCCTCGGAGCCAAAATCGACCAGAATGGTGTAACCCTGCAAACCCAGCACCATGCCGACGAAGAAACCGGCAACCGTAATAATGCTGAGTGAGCGCACGCCAACCGAAAACAGTTGTTTGACCAGATCGCCAAACCCGGCGCTGCCAGGGCCGCCCCACATCAGCGAGTTCCACAGCAGCATGCTGGAGGCACCCAGCGACTCGATCATGCCAATGCCAGTGCGGCCGAGGGTGCGAATACGATCCATCATCAGCCCTCTCCTCCGGCCAGAATGTCATTACGGTAGTCGTCTGCCGGGTAATGGAACGGCACAGGACCGTCCGGCTCGCCACGCAGAAACTGGCGTACCTCGTCGTTGCCGTCGTGCATCAATTCGTTGGGGGTACCAAAACCGATCACCTTGCCGCCGGACACCAGACAGAGGTAATCCGCAATGGAACAGGATTCCTCCACATCGTGGGACACCAGCAAGCTGGTCAGCCCCAGCGCCTTGTTAAGGCAGCGAATCAGCTTGACGATCATACCCATGGAAATCGGGTCGAGGCCGGTAAACGGCTCGTCGTACATGATCAGTTCCGGGTCCATCGCAATCGAGCGAGCCAGTGCAACCCGCCGCGCCATGCCACCGGACAATTCGGCCGGATTCAGATCGCGGGCACCGCGTAAGCCAACGGCTTCAAGTTTCATCAGCACCAGATCACGGATCATGGATTCCGGCAGGTCGGTGTGAGTTCGCAATGGAAAGGCAACGTTGTCGAAAACGTTGAGGTCGGTAAACAGGGCACCGGTCTGGAACAGCATGCCCATTTTCTGCTTGCGCAGTTCAAACAGTTGCTGGCGTTTGAGCTTGGGAACTTCCTGACCCGCCACCACGATGGAGCCGGAATCCGGCAGCAGTTGTCCACCAATCAGGCGCAGCAGCGTTGTTTTACCTGTACCACTGGGGCCCATGATGGCGGTGATTTTTCCTTTCGGAAAATCCACCGACAGGCCGTCGTAAATCAGGCGTTCACCGCGTGAGAATGTCAGGTCGCGAATCGACACATAGGCTTGTTCAGCCGCCATGGAAGGTTCCTTTCCTGGGCGTTTGGGAATGGTCGACAGAATAGCGGATTGTTTTGGCTTAACCAACGGCGCTGACGCGCCCTTACGGAACTGTCACAAAACGCTTTATTCCAATTGCTTGTGCCTACCCCTTCGGTACAATGCTGCGTCTTCAATTCTGCCGCAGATTTTTCTGACTTTTCGACAGGAGTTCTATGATTCTTCCTCTTATAGCCGTTGTGATTGGCCTGGTAGTACTGGTCTGGAGTGCAGACAAGTTCGTACTGGGTGCTGCGGCGACTGCCCGCCGTCTGGGCATGTCTCCTTTGCTGGTTGGCTTAACGATCGTTTCCATCGGCACATCTGCGCCTGAATTATTCGTTTCTGCGGTAGCGACCCTCGACGGTGTCGGCAACCTTGCCATTGGTAACGCCATTGGCTCCAACATTGCCAATATTGGTCTGGTGCTGGGTATTACCGCACTGGTCAGCCCGATTGCCCTGCGCAAAAAACTGCTCAAGAAAGAGCTGCCGCTGTTGTTACTGGTCAGCATTCTGGCCGGCCTGACGCTGGTTAACCTGGAGTTGGGACTGATCGACTCACTGCTGTTGCTGGCTGGCCTGGTGGTGGCCATGTACATCATGTTCCAGGACTCCGATGACGCTGGCGAATCGCTGGTCGACGACGAAGAAGCCGAAGCGATTGAGTCCATCTCAACCAAAATGGCGGTGTTCTGGCTGGTGACCGGTCTGGTTGCGCTGATGGCCAGCTCCAAGTCGCTGGTGTGGGGCGCGTCTGAAATTGCGATGTCGTTTGGCGTCAGCGAGCTGGTGATTGGTCTGACCATCGTTGCCATCGGCACCAGCTTGCCAGAACTAGCCGCCTCGGTTGCCAGTGCCCTCAAAGGTCACCACGACATTGCCATTGGTAACGTCATTGGCTCCAACATTTTCAATTTGCTGGCGGTCATGCCAGTACCAGGCCTGATCGCCAAGGTGGCCGTTGAGCCAGATGCGCTCTACCGCGATCTGCCGGTGATGCTGGGCCTAACTTTCGCACTGCTGGTGCTGTTCCTGATCAACCGCAAAAGCGGTGTGATGGGTCGCTTCAGCGGCATTGCGCTGACACTCAGCTACCTTGGGTATATGGGTGTCCTGTTTGCTACGGGTACGAATGGATAACAATGAATACTGAATTTAATTACCTCGAATCTGCCAAGCGTTCTATTGGACTGGAACGCGACGCCATCAACGATCTGATCGGCCGCCTGACTGACGATTTCAGCAAGGCCTGCCGCCTGATCATGGACTGCAAGGGCCGTGTTGTGATCACCGGCATGGGCAAGTCCGGTCATATCGGTAACAAGCTGGCCGCCACACTGGCCAGTACAGGTACCCCTGCGTTTTTCGTTCACCCGGGCGAAGCCAGCCATGGCGACATGGGCATGATCACCCGCGAAGACGTGGTGATTGCCCTGAGTAACTCCGGCGAAACTTCCGAAGTCACCAGCCTGCTGCCACTGCTGAAGCGTCTGTCTGTGCCACTGATCAGCATGACCGGCAATGCCGCATCAACGCTGTCCTCTGCCGCCGACGCCCACCTCGACACAGGTGTTGAACAGGAGGCCTGTCCGCTCAACCTGGCGCCAACCTCTTCCACCACCACAGCACTGGTGATGGGCGACGCGCTGGCCATTGCCCTGCTGGAAGCCCGCGGCTTCACCGCTGAAGATTTTGCCTTCTCCCACCCGGGTGGCAGCCTCGGCCGCCGCCTGCTGTTGAAAGTGGAAGACATCATGCACAAGGGTGACGAAATCCCGGTGGTTGCACCGGCCGATAGCGTCTCTCGTTCTTTGCTGCAAATGACCTCCAAGGGCATGGGCATGACCACCATTCAGGACGCCAACGGCGAACTACTGGGCATCTTCACCGACGGTGACTTGCGCCGTGCCATCGACCAGGGTGTTAACATCCAGACCGCCACCATTTCCGACGTGATGACCCGCAACGCCAAGAGCGTACCGGCCAACATGCTAGCGGCCGAAGCCCTGAAAATCATGGAAGACGTGAAAATCAGTGCATTGGTTGTGGCTGAAGAAGGCAAGATTCTGGGTGTACTGACCACTCACGACATGCTGCGCGCCGGAGTTATCTGATGCGTAAGCGTTACCTGCTGCTGGTTCTGGCCGTCTTTTTTGGCATGTCGTTGCTGGCAGTGGAACGCTATACCAACGAACTGGTGACGGAAGACGTTCACCAGTCCGTTGATGAACCTGATTACTACGGTGAAAACCTGCGTCACCGTCGCTTCAACGAAGCCGGTGAACTGGAACAATCACTGCGAGCGGAAGCCTCACGTCACTTCGACCAGAGCGGCGAAAGCATTCTCGACCAGCCGGTGGTGGAAACCACCGATGCCAATCAGCAACGCTGGCAGGCCTCTGCCGACCGCGGCCTGATTGCCGACTCCGATGCCGAAATCCGCCTGCAAGGCAATGTGTTGCTGGAATCCCGCGACCAAAGCAAGCTGATGACCATCACCACCGAATCCCTGATCTACAATCCGGATCAATCCCGGGCGTCGACCGACGACTGGGTTATCATCACCGACGGCACAAGTGAAACACGCTCCCAGGGTCTGAGCGTGGATACCAACCGCCAACGAATAGAACTCAAGCAACACGTGAGTACCCGTTATGTTCAAGAATAAGCTGGCCATGCTGTTAATGGCAGTGAGCCTGTTGCCGTTGACCGCCCAAGCCCTCGAAAGCGACTGGCAGCAGGAAATGGTCATCCAGTCCGACCGCGCCGAGCTTGACCGCAAAACCGGCATGGTGGTGTACGAAGGTGACGTTGAGCTGACCCAGGGCACCCTCAAAATACAATCCGACCGTCTGGTGCTGATTCTGGAAGGCAAAAGCCTCAAGCAAGCCATTGCCGAAGGCGAACCAGCCCGCTACGAGCAGCAAGTCAGTGCCGACAAGCCAGTGACCAACGCCAGCGCTGAACGCATCGACTATTTTGCTGCCGACAAGTTGATCAACTTCAGCGGCAACGCCGAACTGACCCAGGAAAACAACAGCTTCAGTGGCCAGCAGATTCGTTACGACATCACCGCCGAAACCGTCTCTGCCAGTGGTCAAACGCCCGCCTCCGACCAGTCGGACGCCAGCGGCGAGTCCGATAACCAGCGTATTCGCGTGATCATCCAGCCGCAGCAAACCGGCCAGGCTGACAGCGCAAACAACAACGTGCTGGACACTGACGCGGAGACAGCTGCGGAGACCGGCGAATGAAGACCCTCAAGGCGCAGCACCTGGCCAAAAGCTACGGCGGCCGGGAAGTGGTAAAGGACGTATCGCTGGCGGTTTCCAGCGGTCAAATCGTCGGTTTGCTGGGCCCCAACGGCGCCGGCAAAACCACCTGTTTCTACATGATTGTGAACCTGGTGCAGGCCGACAAGGGCCGTGTCAGCATCGACGATGAAGACATCTCCCACTTGCCGATGCACGGCCGCGCCAAGAAAGGCATTGGCTACCTGCCACAGGAAGCCTCGATCTTCCGCAAGCTCAGCGTTGAAGACAACATTCTGGCCATTCTGGAAACCCGCGACGACCTCAACAAGGCCGGCAGACAGCAGCAACTGGAACAATTGTTGGACGAATTTCACATCCAGCACATTCGCAAAAGTGCCGGTATGGCCCTCTCAGGGGGCGAGCGCCGACGGGTCGAAATTGCCCGCGCGCTGGCCGCTGAACCGTCCTTTGTGTTGCTCGATGAGCCTTTCGCAGGGGTTGACCCGATTTCTGTCGCTGACATCATGGACATCATTCGCCAGCTCAAAAACCGCGGTATCGGTGTGTTGATTACCGACCATAACGTGCGGGAAACATTGGCAATTTGCGAAAAAGCCTACATTGTAGGCGGCGGCCACATCATTGCCGAAGGCACCGCCGACGAAGTGTTGGCCAACGAACAGGTACGGGCTGTGTATCTGGGACAGGATTTCCGTCTCTGATCAGCAGCGCTGCCAGAGATTCCGGTATTTCGCTGTTTGCAAAGCGAAACCATACAGGCATAGGCAGGGCGCAAAGCTTGCGTATAATGCACAGAACATGCCGATCATTGATGAACAGTAGCGCAGTATGAAAGCATCGCTTCAGTTAAAAATGGGTCAGTCGCTGACCATGACGCCACAGCTGCAACAGGCCATCCGCTTGCTGCAACTGTCGACTCTGGATCTGCAACAGGAAATCCAGGAAGCCCTGGACTCCAACCCCATGCTGGAACACGACGAGTCCGAGAACGAAGACTTCTCCTCCGAAGCCAGCAGCAACAACGACAATAACGAAACCGAAGTCACTGCCAGCACGCCGGAACCGGAAACCCAGGAACTGGGCGACCAATGGTCTGACGACAAAATGCCGGACGACCTGCCGGTCGACAGCGACTGGGACGACACCTTCCAGACCACCGCCAGCATTGCCGCAGGCCCAGGTCCTTCCGGTGACGATGATTTCGACTACGACTCCCGTCATGCCACCACCGACGACCTGCAAGGTCATCTGGAATGGCAGCTGAACCTGACACCCATGAGCGACGTCGACCGCGAAATTGCCACCATGCTGATCGACGGTGTCGACGAAGACGGCTACCTGCACACCACCATCGAAGACGTGGTCGAAGCCATGGACCCGGAATCCGAGGTGGAACAGGAAGAAGTCGTTGCGGTATTGAAACGCCTGCAACAGTTCGACCCAGCCGGGGTGTTCGCCCGCGACCTGCGCGAATGCCTGTTGCTGCAACTGGCGCAACTGCCAAAAGAAACCCCCTGGTTGGCCGAAGCGCAGCTGGTGATCAGCGACTTCATCAATCTGCTGGGCAGCCGTGACTACCCGACCCTGATGCGCAAAACCAAATTGAAGGAAGACAACCTCAAGGCGGTGCTGCGACTGATCAAGGAACTCAACCCGAAACCGGGTGCGGGCATCAGCGGCGAACAATCCGAATACGTTGTCCCCGACGTCATCGTGCGCAACATCCGCGATGAATGGCGCGTCGAACTGAACCCCGACATCGCGCCGAAACTGCGCGTCAACGCCGACTACGCCTCGCTGGTGCGCCGCTCTGACAGCAGTTCCGACAACACCTTCCTGAAAGACCACCTGCAAGAAGCCCGCTGGTTCATCAAGAGCCTGCAAAGCCGCAACGACACCTTGCTGAAAGTGGCGACCAAAATTGTTGAATACCAGATCGAATTCTTCGAAGAAGGCGAAGAAAAGATGAAACCACTGGTATTGCACGACATTGCCGAAGCCGTTGGCATGCATGAATCCACCATTTCACGGGTCACCACCCAGAAATTCATGCACACCCCACGAGGCATTTTCGAGCTCAAGTATTTCTTCTCCAGCCACGTCAGCACCGACACCGGCGGAGAGTGCTCCTCGACCGCTATTCGCGCCATGATCAAGAAACTGATCAGCGAAGAAAACGCGCGTAAGCCACTGAGTGACAACAAGATTGCCACCATGCTGAGCGAAAAAGGCATTCAGGTGGCGCGACGGACCGTCGCCAAATACCGTGAAGCCATGATGATTCCACCATCAAACGAACGTAAACAGTTGATCTGATGTCAACAACAGGTCTAGTCTCAATATTGGATCTGTTAAGGAGGAGCCGTTTTATGAGCATCACTATTAGTGGCCAACACGTTGGAGTAACGGAAGCCATGGAAGCCTATGTGAAAGAAAAACTGGTGCGCCTGGAGCGCCACGCCGACATCACGTCGGGTCAGTTTATTCTCAAGCTCGAGAAGGATCGCAAGATTGCCGAAGGTACCCTGCACTTAGCAGGTGCCGACATCAACGCAACGGCGACTCACGACGACATGTACGCAGCCATCGACCTGATGGCCGACAAACTGGATCGTCAGGTGCTTAAACACAAAGAGAAACTGGTTGCACGACAGCACGGACAAGGCTAACGCATGACCCTCCAAATCGCCGATATCCTGACCCCGGAACGCACCATCAATGACGTGACGGTTTCAAGCAAAAAGAAGTTGCTGGAGTTCATCTCCAGTCTGGTTGCGGAAGAACTGAGCGATAGCTCATCGGATGAAGTGTTCGAACGACTGCTAGGGCGCGAGCGCCTTGGCAGTACAGGTATCGGCGAGGGCATCGCTATCCCCCACTGCCGTTTGCCGCAATGTAACGAAGCCGTTGGCGTGCTGTTGCACCTGAACGACGCCATCGACTTCGACTCGATCGACCGCCAGCCGGTCGATCTGGTGTTTGCCCTGTTGGTGCCGGAAGAAGCCACCGACGAACACCTGC
Source organism: Oceanobacter kriegii DSM 6294 (assembly GCF_000422845.1). Classification (GTDB taxonomy): domain Bacteria; phylum Pseudomonadota; class Gammaproteobacteria; order Pseudomonadales; family Oceanobacteraceae; genus Oceanobacter; species Oceanobacter kriegii. The sequence goes on along the minus strand of NZ_AUGV01000009.1, from coordinate 73,476 downwards.
AAATTCTGGCCACGCTGGCGCAAAACTTCAGCCAGGCCGATTACCGTCAGAAGCTGCGAGACGCCTCTGGCAACCGCACCCTGTTCGACGCTGCCCTGTCCTGACGGGTAGCCGAACCAGTCACTCAGCCACCGACAACCACTGGAGACAGGTTATGCGTCTGGTCGTCATTAGCGGTCGCTCCGGTTCCGGTAAATCCAGCGCCCTGGCCGTGCTGGAAGACCTGGGTTTCTACTGCATCGACAACCTCCCCGTCGACCTGCTGCCAGCCCTGGCAGAACTTCCCTGCAGCGCCGAAAAGCGTTCATCCGTCGCGGTCAGCGTGGACGTTCGTAACCTGCCGGACGACATTGAGCACCTCACCGAGGTACTGACCGAGCTGCCACAGCACTATCGTCAGCTCGACATCGTCTTCCTCGACGCCACCGAAGAAGTGCTGTTGCAGCGCTTCAGCTCGACCCGTCGTAAACACCCACTAACAGACAACAACATTTCGCTGGCCGAAGCCATCGACCGCGAAACCGAACTGTTGGGCCCCGTGGCCAACATGGCCGATCTGACGCTGGATACCACCAGCATGTCGGTGCATGACCTGCGCGGGCTGATCAAAATGCGCGTTGCCGGCAAAAGCACACCGGACATGGCGGTACTGTTCCAGTCGTTTGGCTTCAAGCAAGGCATCCCGCTGGACGCCGATTTTGTGTTCGACGTACGCTGCCTGCCGAACCCATACTGGCAACCGGAACTGCGGCCGTTTACCGGCCAGGATGAACAGATTCGCACCTTTCTGTCCGGCAAGGACGAGGTCAACGAAATGTTCACCGACATCGAAAGTTATCTGCTACGCTGGCTGCCACGATTCGAACAGAACAACCGTAGCTACCTCACCGTCGCCATTGGCTGTACCGGTGGTCAACACCGCTCGGTATACCTGTCCGAACGCCTGACCGAAGCCTTCCGTGAACGCTTCAGTAACGTTCAGGTTCGCCACCGCGAACTGAACCGCCTCGGTCACAGCTAACCCGCACTATCAGGAGTTTCATGGATGGTCTCGACCACGATCACCATTATTAACCGCCTTGGCCTGCACGCCCGTGCTGCTGCCAAACTGGTGTCCACCGCCGCCGCTTACGGCAGCACCGTGAAAGTGGGCTACCCCGACCGCATGGTGGATGCCAAAAGCATCATGGCCGTCATGATGCTGGCAGCCAGCAAAGGCACCGATGTCCAGATCATCGCTGAAGGCGATGACGAGCAAGCCGCACTGGATGCTCTGTGCGATCTGATCAACCGCAAATTCGATGAGGGCGAGTGAACTTTCGCCCTTTTTCCGCTCTAACTCTCTTCTGAAATAATTCTTTTATTTCAATCTGATAGCGACTATTTCGGTAGTAATTTCCAACTCTTGTACATGGCAAGGTCTGAGCTTTCAGGCTAAAATCATGCCATCCCTACTGGCGGTGAATCCTCATGGCAGAACTCAGCGAAAAGGCAAAAGCAAAACTCCATAGCCTTAATGAAGCGCTGGAATCCGGTGCCATGGCCAAGGTGCGTCGAATCATCAACTCTGGCCTTGCGCCGGTCGACGTAGCCCATCTGATCGAATCCTCTCCACCGAAGGCCCGTGCGGTCATCTGGGAGATGGTCGACAAGGAGATCGAAGGTGATGTAATCCAGCATCTGTCGATCGACATCCAGAGCCAATTCCTCAGCGACATGAGCGCCGAAGAGGTTGTTGACGTTACGTCCGACCTCGAAACGGATGATGTTGCCGACATTCTGCAGCAGCTGCCTGAGCGTGTGACTCAGGAAGTGCTGGACTCCATGGACCACCAGGACCGCGCCCGGGTAGAAGCCATTCTTGGCTATCCGGAAGACAGCGCCGGTGGTCTGATGAACACGGATACCATCACCATCCGTGCCGATATTACCCTCGACGTGGTACTGCGCTACCTGCGCCGTCACCAGTCGCTGCCGGACATGACCGACAACCTGTTGGTGGTTAACCGTCAGAACGAATACATCGGCATGCTGCCAATCCGCAAACTGCTGGTCAGCGACCCGCAGCAAACCGTGCGGGAAGTAATGTCCACCGGTGGCCACGTGATTCAGGCCACCCAGCATGAAACCGAAGTGGCGAAACTGTTTGAACGCCACGACCTGGTATCCGCCCCGGTAGTGGACTCCAACGGCATGCTGCTCGGCCGTATCACCATCGATGACGTGGTTGACGTAATCCGTGAAACCGCCGACCACTCGTTGATGAGTATGGCCGGTCTGGACGACGAGGAAGATACCTTTGCGCCGGTGATGAAAACCACCAAGCGCCGGGCCGTGTGGCTGGGTATCAACCTGATTACCGCCTTTATTGCGTCCGCTGTGATCGGCCTGTTCGACAAAACCATCGAAGCCGTAGTAGCACTGGCCGTCTTGATGCCAATCGTTGCCAGCATGGGTGGTATCGCTGGCAGCCAGGTGCTGACGCTGGTGATTCGAGGCCAGGCCACGGGTCACCTGAGCGGTGCCAACTTCAAATGGCTGTTTAACCGCGAACTGGCGGTTGCCGGTCTTAACGGCGTGCTGTGGGCGGTGGTGATTGCCTTGCTGGCCTACGTCTGGTTCCGCGATGCCGGTATCTCGGTAATTATGGCAGCTGCCATCCTCATCAACCTGCTGGCCGCGGCCATGAGTGGTGCAGCGCTGCCGATGATCCTCAAGGCCCGCGGCATCGATCCGGCCCTTGCTGGTGGTGTTATTCTGACCACAGTGACAGATGTGGTAGGATTCATGTCTTTCCTGGGTCTGGCGACCCTCTTCTATCTTTAATACCGTCAAACCCGACTGTGGTTTTTCGAGGTGCAGCCATCGCTGCACCAGCCCCTATGACCTTGCGAGACCTGTATGAGCGACTTTGATTACGATGCCTTTGACGAACAGCCAGAAGAATACGAGCTGGTCAGCAAATCGGAAATGAAGCGTGAAATGGAGCGCTGGCAGGCACTGGGCGAAAAGCTGACCCAACTGCCGGAGTCGCTCTGGAAGCAGCTGCCGATCAGCGACACCTTGCTGGCCGCCCTCAACGAAAGCAAACGCATCAAACAGTTTGGTGCCCGTAAACGTCACCTGAACTACATCGGCAAAGTCATGCGTGACGAAGACGTCGACGCCATTCAGCAGTTTGTTGATATGCAAGACCCATCCAGCGAAGCCTATGGCCGCCGTCAGGGCCAACTGGAAATGTGGCGTAACCGCCTGCTGGCTGACGGCAAGGCGCTGAATGAATTCATCGAGCAATACCCACAGGTCGACCGCCAGCAACTGCGCAACCTGGTCCGTAACGCCCAGAAAGAAGTGCAGGGCGAAAACGGCAAACCGGGTAAAAGCTACAAGGCGCTGTTCCAGCTGATCAAATCCGAGACGGAATAATTCAGTCTGAAGTCAGTTGTCAGTTGTCAGTTGTCAGTTGTCAGTTGTCAGTTGTCAGTTGTCAGTTGTCAGTTGTCTGGTGTCTGGGGTCTAGGCGGGGCGCGCAGCCTCTGGGGTCTGGACAATAGTGTGAGAGAGAGCTTGCTCTCGATAAACCATCGGCAGCAAGCTGCCTCCTACAAAAGAATAGGATGGGCACTCGTGCCCATCACCATCAAAGACACACCAAGCGTAGGCTGGGCCCCGCCAAGCAGCGGTTGGGCATGGCCCAACCTACGAGTCTGAGATCTAGGCGGGGCGCACAGCCTCTGGGGTCTGGACAATAGTGTGGGAGAGAGCTTGTTCTCGATAAACCATCGGTAGCAAGCTGCCTCCTACAAAAGAATAGGATGGGCACTCGTGCCCATCACCATCAAAGACACACCAAGCGTAGGCTGGGCCCCGCCCAGCAGCGGTTGGGCATGGTCCAACCTAAGATCTTGCATTATTGCAAGAGCGAATCGCGGCACGCAGTATTATTCGCGATAACCATCATCGGGAATAAATTCCCTCCTACACGTCAGCTTGTAGGCTGAAGGCTCGCCCAGCCTACGAGACTCCAAGCAATAAAAACCCGCGAATGCCTTTGTGGAAACCACAGCAACAAACGCGGGTTTGAGCCCAAACACTTATCTCCCAACGGGAATCAATCTTCCTGTGGCGTCAGCAACAACACCCCGGCACCGGTATTGGAGATCGGTGCATGGTAGTGCTTGTGCAGCACATTCACGTTCTCTGGCAGCGCGCCGCGCATCACCATCCACATGATCACTTCAATGCCTTCGGTACCGGCTTTTTCCATGATTTCGCTGTTGGACTGATTACACAGCCACTCCGGGTTTTCGATCACGGAGTTGATGCACTCAATGTCGTATTCAACGTCAATCAGACCTGAGCGCTCACCCTGCAGCTGGTGCGACAAGCCACCGGTGCCGATAATCACCACCTTCATGTCTTCCGGGTAGCTTTCGACCGCTGTCCGCAACGCCTGCCCCACTTCATAACAGCGACGAGCGCTTGGCAGCGGATGCTGAACGGTATTCACTGCAAACGGCAGGGTTTTCAGCGGGTAATCGCCGTGGTGACGCCAGAACAGCTGCATCGGTACGGTAAAGCCATGATCGACTTTCATCTCCTGGCAGGTGCACATATCCACACCCTGGTTGATCAGCTTTTCCGCCACATGCCATGAAAAAGCCGCATCGCCCTGAAATGGCTTCAGTACCGGAATACCCCAGCCTTCATCGGCGTTCTGGTACTGGTCAGCACAGCCCATTGCAAAGGTTGGTACCTGGTTGAGGAAGAAATTCAGGCCATGGTCGTTGTACACCACGATGGCCAGGTCCGGCTTCACCTCATCCAGCCACTTTTTAACCGGCTCATAGCCGTCGAAAAAGCGCTTCCAGTATTCGTCCTGCTCCAGCCCACCGGCAATGGCGTTGCCAATGGCCGGGATATGAGATGTGGTCAAACCCGCAATGATCTTAGCCATGCCAGAATCCTCCTTCCTGCTTCAACTTGTCTTCAAAACCTTCGGCGTTGTTGGCCAGCATCTGAATAAACTGGTCGCGGGTAATGCCATGAAACGCAGCACCAGCATCCTGTACGCTCAGGCCATGGAAAACGGCGATTTTGGCGAGGTAATACACATTGCCGCCGAGGTGCATCAGCTTGAGGAAATCCCCGGCCAGCACCGCTTCGCGCTGCTCGTCACTGAGCTGGTACTTGCGGCAGTAAGCATCCATATCCGCTTCAAATTCGTCGCGGTTGTGCTTGTGGATAAAGGAATACGCCATGCGATTGAGGTTGTAGCCTGAGTGGGAACGTTGGCCGTCAAAGACGTAAGTCCCCGGAATACTGTCGTAATCGTGCTCTTGCCAGCTCATGGATTACCTCCGGTCAGTTTCTTATTCGTGGTGGTCATTGCTCGATATCAGGATTGCAGTTTTCATCATAAAACCGCCTAAAAACATGGATCTTTCGATGCCATATTTGTACATTTCGAATATCCATAATCAGGCCAACGGCAAAAACTGACGTGTATCAAGGTTCGATATGACAGCTCCCGAGATCACCCCTGCGATCCAGATCCCCGTCGTTCACTACTACGGCGAAGCCGCCAGTGGCTTTTCCGCCGACCTGATGCATTGCGAACCGCTCAGCATTCGCAGCCGTGAACACCAGTTCACCATCAAGCCTCACCGCCACCACGGCCTGACTCAATTGTTCTGCCTGACCCGTGGCAGCGGCGATGCCAATATCGATGGCGAAAGTCTGGAAATCAGCGCTCCGGCGGTGATGGTGATTACCGAATTGTGTGTGCACGACTTCCTGTGGAGCCACGACGTCGAAGGCTATGTGCTGTCACTCAGCCACTCGCTGCTGGCGCAACTGGACGATCAGCAACGGGTTTTGCAACACACGCAGATTATTGAAGACGAACCCGGCTGCCTGCTGCTCGCCGGTTACTTTCAGGGCTTGTGTGAGGAGTACCAGAACACCGCCGATCCTCAGCGGGCGCTGGCGTTGGGAAGTTGGTTAAACCTGCTGCTACTGACACTGCAGCGCCAGCAGCACCTCCACCAGCAGCAACACAGCGGCGCGCACAGCCAGCCACAGCAGTACCGCGCCAGCCAATATCTGCAACGGTTTAACCAATTGGTGAATCGGGATTATGCCCGCCAACGGACGGTGGAAAGTTACGCCAACGAGCTTGGGGTCAGCGCCCCACATTTGAACAGTCTCTGTAAACAGCAGTTGGGGAAAAATGCGCTGGCGCTGGTACATGAACGGCTGACGCTGGAAGCCAGCCGACGGCTGAGCTACACCATTCAGCCCATCAGCGTGATTGCCGATCAACTGGGGTTTGCCGACCCGGCCTATTTCACGCGTTTTTTCAAGCGCCAGACAGGGCTATCGCCGAAGCAATTCCGGCAGCAATCCGAGGCGTGAACCCGGGTTCAAACAATCACTGTGGGAGAGAGCTTGCTCTCGATAGCCTAAGATAGCTACACGTGCTTGATTAACTGTTTCGGCAGCAAGCTGCCTCCCACAAAGCGATGCAAGCTACAGGCTCAAACCCGCCGATGGCCAAGCACCGGCATGCTGTCACGGACGGTCTGGATTTGATCGTGGTTGATGTCCACCACCACCACACCGGGTTCGTGTTCGAGGCTCTGCTGCACCTTGCCCCAGGCATCAATCACGCAGGAATGCCCCCAGGTTTGGCGTTTGTCGTCGTGCCAGCCACATTGGTTGGCGGCAACAACGTAAACCTGTTCTTCAATGGCACGGGCGCGCAGTAACGGCTCCCAGTGGGCTTCGCCGGTCTTGTAGGTGAACGCCGCAGGCACCGAGATAATATCAGCGCCTTTTTCACGCAATTGGCGGTGCAGTTCCGGAAAGCGTAGGTCGTAACAAATGGTCAGGCCGAGTTTGCCGACCGGGGTATCGACCACCACGACCTCATCGCCGGGACAGAAGCGTTCAGACTCGCGGTAGCTGCCCTGGGCATCGCCGACAGCGACGTCGAACAGGTGAATCTTGTCGTATCGCGCCACCAGTTCACCCTGGTCATCAAACACCAGTGAGGCTGAGCGTACCCGGGTTTCCGCCGGGTCAGGGTCACGTTGCGGTACAGCACCGGCAACAATCCACATCCCCAGCTCCTTGGCGGTATTGCCCAACGTGTCGAGCCAGGCCAGGTCACCGGCCAGTTCCTGATAACACTTGCCGTCCATCGACAGAAACATTTCCGGCAGCAGCGCAAGCTCAGCACCCTGTTCTTTGGCTTGCTTCAGTAGCGTCAGCGCCTGCTCGAAGTTCTGTTGTGGGTCTGACTGACTGCTCATCTGAATGGCAGCAACACGGCTCATTTTGATTCCTCCAGTCCGAAGATGCTCAGGAAACGATCCTTGAATGAGCGCACTCGCTTGCCTTCAACCTCGTTATCGAAGGCTTCACGAATTTTCATATTCGGCTTGCCCCAGGTGCCGGTCACATCGTAACTGGCACTGGTGAAGCGTTCCAGCTCATCACCGATCAGCTTTTCCGTCACGTAGATGGCACCGGCCACCGGGGCGGCAAAGCCCGCCAATACGGCAACCAATGGTAGTGATCCTGTGACAGGAAAGGTCACCGCCAGTTTCATATCCAGCGTCTCAGTGCTGAGATTGGAGGAGCCCGACGCCAGCACCTTGGCACCAGGGCCGTCGACCACCAGTGGCTCGGTGAAGGTCATCATGCCGTTCTCGACCTTGGCCTTGGCCTTGGTCACGTCAAAGGCAATACCGGACTGGTACAGGTCGGAGAAATCCAGCTGCAGGCGCCGTGAAATGGAATTCACGTTCAGTGCGCCAAAGGCTTTCAACGCCCCTGCGCCTTCGGTTTTCCAGCTGCCGTCTTCAATCCGTACAGAGACCAGGCCGTTAAGGCTTTGTGGATTAAACGCCATCGGCGAGCCACGCCAACTGAGGCTGGCGGTGGACTTCAGACGCTTGCCTTCAATCATCGGGTCCTGTCGGAAGGCCCGCTGAATCTTGCCAATGTCGCTGCCGTTTATTTGCATCAGATCGAGACTGGTCAGATGTCCGTTGGCATCCACCAGCCAGCGGGCATCACCAGTGATGTGCAGCCCCTTGAGGTTGGAGTCATTAACGGTAATGGCCGCGCCCTGATCAATCGGACGGCTACTGAGGTTCCAGGAACCAAAATTCCAGCCCCCCAGCATGATCTCTTTCAGATCAATGTCCATTGGCAGCAAGTCGGACGGCAGCAAATCCTTAAGGGTATCGTCAGCCAGCACTTGCGCCAGCGGCACGACCTGTTTGGGCTTACCAGCATCCTTATTTGCTTGTGCCGAGCTGCTGACATCCACGTCTTGCTCGGACTGGGGAATATGGATGTAGTCCATGGCAATTTGCACCGGGCTGTCATCGGCAGGCATAACCACAGTGCCCTTGCCCAGTTTGCTGTCGATGCTGACGTTCCACTCGCCCCATTGCTGGGTAGCGACCAGATGGGCGTTGCCGGTTGGCAGCGTCCAGGCGTCGATGTTGTTGAACTGCAAGTCCACCAATCGCAGCGGATTTTCAGAATGCGCCGCTTGACGGGCTTCTGCGCTACCCTGATCCGGGTTTGTTGCGGATGAATCAGACGTATCAGGCGAAGTTGCCGGGGCACTTTGGCTCGATTCCGCTTCCGCCAATGGCAACAGACGCTGCCACATGGCCCACCAGTCTTCGGCAACCACCGGCTTGTCGATCTGACCCCGAACCTCAATGCCGCTGTCGCTCGGCAGGAACGGCTTGCTGCCACCCAGATATACCTGACCGCGATCCACCCCGTCATCGTCGAGGGCAAACACCCCGCGAATGCGGTTGTCGTAGTTCAGCGAGATACGTGTTTCCCGCCCCGGCCGTACTTCAACATTGAGGCTGTGGTCAGCATCGTCGGCAGCCTTGCCCAGCGGTGCGGGGTAATCAATTTGAGTACCCGCCAGATTGCTGTCGAGGCGGAATACCACATCGCCAGAGCCGGTGTTGATGTTCAGGTCGGCCTCGTAGTTCAGGGTGCCTGACAGCGGGTCGAGCAGAAACATCGGCATCCATTGCTTGAAGGCCGCCACGCTGGCATCACCGCGGCCGTGCAAGTTGGCCTTGAAGGCACCGTCGGCACCGGTCATTGTCGATTCCAGTCGCGCATACACATCGCCGCCCATCACCGAGGCGGTGAATTCCGGCGACTGAATACCGCTGTTGGAGTCGTACTCAAACGGCCCGGTCACCCGGGTCAGCGTCAGGTTCAGATCGTTGAGCGCAATGCGGTTGTTTTCCAGCTCGGCTTCCAGATGCACATCCGGTGCGGCATCTTCTGACCCCAATGGCATATCCAGCTGCAGCGAAGCCGTCAGTGGACCTTGTGCCTGCCACTCGTCGAAGGTGTGGTTCAGCATTTGCTGTAACGGTGTGTCGGTGAAATAACGAATGGCTTCGCTGCTGTCGCCTGCCAGCTTGCCAGCAACTTTCAATTGGGTTGGCTGCCCAGTTTGATTACGAATACGAATACGGGTGCTGTTGGGCTGCAAATTACCGCCCAGCGTTCGGCCACGCTCAACCCAGGCATCCACCGATGGCGCATTCACCAGCACCCGGCCCTTGAGGTTGTAGATGATTGGCCAGTCTTGCAGGTATTCCAGCTCGCCGTGGTCAACATCAACGTACAGTTGCGTAGTGAGGCTATTGGCCGGACGATCGGCTTCCAGCTCGCCGTTCAATACCAGTGAACCGTTCTTCAAATCCCCCGCCAGCAAGGCGGTGCCAAGCCAGTTGCTCAGTTCGGGTTCCAGCAAATCCGGCAACAAGCGGCTGCGGTCGTGAATGCTGGCGTCCGGCAAGCCCAACAGCAGGCTCAGGGTTTGCGGCTTGCCAGAGGCCCGCGACGGCAGGAACAGGCTCAGTTCGCTGCGCAGGTGCAAATGATTCCAGCGGGCTTTGATGTCGCTGAGCCAAACCTTGGAAGCATCCGGCTCAATTTGCCAACTGAACACCCCGGAGAGGTCATCCATATCCCAAGGCTGGTCGTATACACCCTTGAGGTCGACCACTACGTCTTCGTCGTTAAAGCGAATCTTGCCGCGGCGGGGCTGCAAATGCAGGCTGCCGTTCAGCCCCTGTATTCCGGGAATGCCACGGTAGCTAAGGCCATGTACATCACGAATCTCTGCACGAACATCCAGTTGCTCCAGCTCGCCGGGCAGCACCGACACCCGAATGTCCTGCGCCACACCGCCGGGTTGAATATTGCCCAGATACTGGTCGAACGGTGCTGGCAGAAGTCCGTGGTCAAGCAGGTAATCGACCGCGTCGCCCAGTTGCAGCTCAGCCAGTCCCAACTGCCAGCCACGCTGGTGTGAAGAGGATTCATCCAGCTGAATCAGACTGATGGTGAAGTCGTCCAGCGGCACGGAATCGCCCAATTGGGGCTTAACCCGCATGTGCCAGTCGTTGCCATCCAGTTCGCCGCCAATCTGAATGCGACCACTGTCGAGCTCCAGCGGCTCTTCGTTGGTCACCAGATTCAGGTGGCTTAACGCCAGGTCGGCGTACACTTTCTGTAAGACACCGTCACGCACGGTCAGCCACACTTCGGCACCAGCATCCAGTTCCTTGAACTGCAATCCCATGGGTAAGTCGTCCGGAATCCAACGAGTCCAGCTTTGTGGTTCAACGTAGGCAACCACTTCGCCGTTTTGCGACTGCCACGGCCAAACCTGCCCGGTAAGCGCAGCATTGATGGAAATATCCGCCAGTTCCTGACGGCCCCAGGAAATATGGCCACGCACCGACTGGCTATTGCCCTGATGCCGCCACAGCCACTGATTGATGTTCAGGTGATCGAGTTTGCCGTCGGGATTGGTGACGCTGATCTGCCAGTTTTCCAGCTCCACCATTTGCTGCAATTCCAGCAATCTGGCCCACAGCGGACGGCTGTCAGGCCTGGCTTCGGCGGAGCTGCGGCTGTCGCGAGGAACGCTATCCTGAGTATTGCCTTCAGGCAGCGGCAGCAACTGCCAGTCGCCGGAAAACCATTGATGATCGTCGGTGCGGCGGACGTCGGCTTGCAGGCCATCCACCTCAATGCGCTTGAAGACCGGTAGCTGATAGAAGGCTGAAGCACTGACGTCGAGCTCGGCTTCCAGACGTTGAAGCCGCAGCGGGTGATCCAGCGGGCCAACTTCAATGTCCGTTACCCGGATCACCGGCGATAAATAGCGCCAGTCGCCTTCCAGCTGACCGATGGACACAGGTTGTCCCAACAGCTGTGACAGCTGTTGCTCAACGTCCGGCCGCCAGGTTTCTACCAGCGGGATCAACTGGCGACCAATGCTGGTGTACAGAGCCAGTAATACCAGCCCGACCACCAGCGTGATCCAGATTTGCGTCCAAACGGCCGCCAGAAACCTCATTACCGGGTCCTATTGAAGGATGATGTCGTAGTAGTCCTGGGCGTACAGGCCTTCGACCTGCAACTTGATGCTTTTGCCGATAAAGGCTTCCAGATCGGCAAGACCATCACTGTCTTCTTCCTGAAGGCGGTCCACCACCAGCTGACTGGCCAATACCAGATAGTTGCCAGCACCGTAGGCCCGATCCTCCCGCAGGATTTCACGGAAGATTTCGTAGCACACGGTTTCCGGGGTTTTCACCGAGCCGCGGCCATCACAGGCCTTGCACGGCTCCATCAGCATTTGCTCAAGGGATTCGCGGGTACGCTTACGGGTCATTTCCACCAACCCAAGTTCCGACACACCGCTGATCTTGGTTTTGGCGTGGTCTTTTTCCAGCACCTTTTCCAGCATGCGGTGGACCTGACGCTGGTGTTCGGTGTCCATCATGTCGATGAAATCGAGAATGATGATGCCGCCCAGATTGCGCAAGCGCAGCTGACGACCAATGGCCGTGGCCGCTTCCAGGTTGGTTTTGAAGATGGTTTCTTCCAGATTACGACGACCAACAAAACCACCGGTGTTGACATCGATGGTGGTCATGGCTTCGGTCTGGTCAATCACCAGATAACCACCGCTTTTCAGCGGTACCTTGCGCTCCAGTGCGCGTTGGATTTCATCTTCAACACTGTACAGCTCGAAAATAGGACGCGGGCCCGGGTAGTACCCCAAACGCTCTTCCACTTCCGGCACGTACTGATGAGCAAACTGCTGGATTTTTTCGAAGGTTTCGCGGGAGTCGACCAGAATCTTGTCGACCTCCGGACGGGCGTAATCCCGCAGGGTACGCAATGGCAGCGGCAGCTCGTCGTAGATAACCGATGGTGGTGTGAACTCCTTGATGCGCTCTTCCAGCTTGCGCCACAAACGACGCAGGTAGCGGGTGTCGGCCAGAATTTCCTCTTCGCCAACGCCGTCTGCGGCGGTGCGCAGAATAAACCCGGCTTCGCCAGTCAGGCCTTCCGCTTCCATGCAGTTTTGCACCATCTGCTTCAGGCGATCGCGTTCCTCGTCATCGTCGATGCGCTGGGAAACCCCGACGTGGTCGGCCCCCGGCATGTACACCAGATAACGGGAAGGAATGGTCAGTTGGGTTGTCAGACGTGCACCCTTGGTGCCAATCGGGTCCTTGGTGACCTGCACCACCAGCGACTGGCCTTCGTGCAACAGCTGGTTGATGGGCGTTTGCGGATCGTGTGAACCCAGTTCCGCAGCGTGGATAAACGCCGCGCGCTCCAGGCCAATATCCACAAACGCGGCTTGCATGCCTGGCAGCACCCGCACCACTTTGCCCTTGTAGATATTGCCGACCAAACCACGATGGTTGGTACGTTCAATGATGATTTCTTGCAGTACACCGTTTTCGACCACCCCCACGCGGGTTTCGGTGGGGGTCACGTTCATCAGAATTTCTGCGTTCACAGCGAGGTCCCTTTAATTCTTAATATGGGGGCACTGCCATCCTCAGCGCGTGTAACAAGCACGCGGAGTGTGCACGGGCACAGGCGCTGACATCCGGGTCTCTGCCTGACAACAGGCTCAGAGCCGCTCAGGACTGCCAGTAGGCGATGCCATGTTGTTCCAACAAGCTGGCGGTTTCGGCCAGCGGCAAGCCCACCACATTGGTGTAGCTGCCTGAAATTTTCTCGACCAGCACGGCGCCACGGCCCTGAATGCCATAGCCACCAGCCTTGTCGTCACCTTCTCCGGTAGCAACATAGCGGTCAATCAGTTCGTCATCCAATTGGCGAAAGGTCACATCCGTAACCACCAATTCACAACTTTCCCGTTCAGCAGATACCACGGCCACGGCGGTCAATACCTGCTGAGTATGCCCTGATAACTGCTGCAACATAAGCGTGTGATGGGCACGATCTTGCGGTTTACCAAGAATCGCATCGTTGATGATCACGCTGGTATCCGATGCCAGCACCACATCGTCCGGGTTCATCGCCAATACCGTGCGAGCCTTGGTCAGCGCCATGCGTACGACGTAATCGGACGGCCGCTCGCCAGGCTCAGGGGTCTCATCAATGTCGGCCGGTTGAATACGGTGAGGGACACCAATCTGATCCAGCAGCTCACGCCGACGGGGAGATTGGGAAGCAAGAATCATCATCGGCCAAACCTGTGCATCAACAAGCGGGTCAGGGCAAACAACCACGGCCATACAAACGCCGAACTCAGCGCCGGGCCCCAGATGTCCACCGGATGGGCGAAATCAAACAACACCTGCGCCAGCCAGAAGCGCAATAACTGATGCAGCAACGCCAACACCAGCACCACCGCCAACTGCTGAAACACATTGAAGATTTCCATGCGGCGGAAAAACAGCTGCACCAGAAAAATATGAATGGCGAGGGTAAACACATGCGTACCCAGCAAGGTGCCCTGCTCGGCGTCCATCAGCAGTCCCAGTGGTACGGCCAACCACAAACCAAAGGTGCTGGGTGCCTGAAACACCAGCAAGGTAATGATCACCAACACCCACAACGGCTGGAACCAGACAATCAGGTCCGGCACCGGCAGGTGCTCCATCACAAAGCCGAAGAAAATGGCCACCAGGCCGATCAATAAGGCTGCAACCGACATCAGCGCGGAATCCTCCAAAGGTCTTCTGGTGGAACCTGCCCGGCACCCTGACTGAAAATCAGCAACAGCATACGGCTGCGATCCAGATGCGCACTTGGGGTTGCCGTCACCGTGGCAAACATTTCACCGGCGTTATGTTCGACCTTGTCGACCACTGCGACCGGGTAACCCCGTGGGTAGCGACCGCCCAGGCCAGAACTCACCAGCAGGTCGCCTTCCTGAATATCGGCGGTGTTCGGCACGTAAATCAGCTCCAGTCGATCCAGCGAGCCGGTGCCTGTGGCAATGGCGCGCACACCGTTTCGGTTAATCTGCACCGGCATGGCATGGTTGGAGTCGGCAATCATCATCACCCGCGAGGTATGCGGCAGCACATCCACTACCTGCCCCAGCAGGCCGTAGGCATCCAGCACCGGCTGACCAATAAAGACGCCGTCTTCGCCACCCTTGTTGATCAGGATTTGCTTGGTGAAGGGGTCCGGGTCAACCGCCACCACGGTGGTGACCAGTACCTTGTCGTCGACTTGCTCGGACGCACTGAGCAGCTCGCGCAGCTCGATGTTTTCGGCTTCCAGCGACGCCAGCCGCTGGGCTTTCAGTTCCAGCACCAGATTACGGGCCGACAGCTGTTTGTTTTCGTCCAACAGGTCGCGACGGGACGTGGTCGACTCGCCCATCCATTCCGCCAAAGACGACGGCAACAGCGACAACTGCTGGGCAGGGTACAGGACATAACCGGACAGGTAGCGGAGTGACTGAACAAAAGGATAGCGTTGGTCAGCCCACATCAGGGCCAACGCCAACAGGCAGATCAGCAAGGTTCGCTGACCCTGATAGGGAGGCATCTGAAATTGCGGTTTGATAACCCAACTCCCACGTTACAGAAGGCAGAGATTAAAAACAGAAAAGCCCTGCCTCGGCAGAAGCAGGGCTGAATACAGTAGGTGTTATTCCTGAGCCAGGATTTCCAGCGATTTTTCAGAAGCTGTTTCGAGGAACTTACCACCACCACGAGCCACACAGGTCAGCGGATCTTCAGCAACCAATACCGGCAAACCGGTTTCTTCGCTCAGCAGCTTGTCGAGGTCACGCAGCAGTGCGCCACCACCGGTCAGAACCATACCGCGCTCGGCAACGTCGGAGGCCAGTTCAGGCGGGGATTGCTCCAGCGCGCTCTTAACCGCCTGAACAATCGCCGCCAGAGACTCTTGCAGGGCTTCCAGAATCTCGTTGGAGTTCAGAGTAAAGCTGCGTGGAATACCTTCCGCCAGGTTACGACCACGGACGTCGATCTCGCGAACTTCAGCACCCGGATACGCGGTACCGATTTCCTGCTTGATGCGTTCTGCAGTGGATTCACCGATCAGGCTGCCGTAGTGACGACGAACGTAGGCAACGATGGCCTCGTCGAAACGGTCACCACCGACCTTGATGGATTCGGCGTATACCACACCGCTGAGAGAGATAATGGCGATTTCAGTGGTACCACCACCGATGTCCACCACCATGGAACCACGGGCTTCATCGACTGGCAGGCCAGCACCGATGGCCGCCGCCATTGGCTCATGAATCAGGTACGCCTTGCTGGCACCCGCGCCCAGTACGGAATCACGAATGGCCTTACGCTCCACCTTGGTGGCCTGATACGGCACACATACCACCACGCGTGGGCTTGGCGTCAGGAAGCTGGATTCGTGAACCCGCTTGATGAATTCCTGCAACATTTTTTCGGTGACTTCGAAGTCGGCAATCACACCGTCTTTCATTGGGCGGATGGCCTGGATGTTGGCCGGAGTACGACCCAACATACGCTTGGCTTCCATACCAACGGCGGCAACGCTGCGCTGATGTCCCTGAAGTCGAATAGCAACCACCGAAGGCTCGTTGAGGACGATACCCTTTTCTTTCATATAGACCAGGGTATTTGCGGTTCCCAGGTCGATCGATAAATCGCTGGAGAACATGCCTCGAAGTGCTTTGAACATCCTGCCGTATCCTGTGTATATCTGGCGCAAAAAATTGCGCTAACTCTAGCAATGGCAGGGATTTAGAGCAAGGCGCATTTGTGCTAGGCTCGGCTGCTTTGCAACCAAGTCAAAACACTGGAGAACCTGCATGGCTCTGGATCAAGATCAGGTACGGAACATCGCCGAACTGTGCCGTCTGCAAATCGACGAAACCCAAATCGCCGACTATCAGAAGAACCTCAGCAGCATCCTGGATCTGGTCGATCAGCTGTCTGCCGCCGACACCGACGGCGTTGAACCCATGGCTCACCCGCTGGACGCCGTTCAGCGTCTGCGTGCCGATGTGGTTACCGAAGAGAATCAGCGCGAGCATTTCCAGCAGATCGCCCCTGCCACCGACCGCGGCCACTATCTGGTTCCGAGAGTGGTCGAATAAGGCCGGACTGTTAGCGCAGCTAACATTACCAGCGAAAAACAACTGGTGAGCTTATTGGGTTAGCGGCACAGGCAAGAGTTCCCGCCTGTGTAAAGATTTTCACAAAGCGTCCAATTAGCCCCGAATTACTACAGGATTCACGTTGTGATCGCCGCGCGACACAACGAACAGGACTGGCTCCCATGCACAACAAAACCATTGCCGAAATTTCGAGCGATCTGGCTGCTGGCAAATACACCAGCGTTGAGATCACCGAATACCTGCTCGACCGCATCGAACAACTCGATAGCACCTACAACAGCTTCATCACCGTGACCCGTGACGAAGCACTGGCACAAGCCAAAGCCGCCGACGAAGCCCGCGCTGCTGGCAACGCAGGCCCTTGGACTGGCGTGCCAATCGCCCACAAAGACGTGTTCTGCACCAACGGCGTGCTGACCACCTGTGGCTCGAAAATGCTCAGCAACTTCGTTGCCCCATACGACTCCACCGTTGCCGCCAACTTCAAGGCCGCCGGTGCAGTATCACTGGGCAAGCTGAACATGGACGAATTCGCCATGGGTTCTTCCAACGAAAAATCCTTCTACGGTCCGGTGAAAAACCCGTGGTCGCAAGACCGCGTACCGGGTGGCTCTTCCGGTGGTTCAGCCGCAGCGGTAGCCGCGCGTCTGGTACCGGGCGCGACCGGTACTGATACCGGTGGCTCTATCCGTCAGCCAGCCTCTTTCTGTGGTGTGACCGGCATCAAGCCGACCTACGGCCGTGTATCCCGTTGGGGCATGATTGCCTACGCCTCCTCGCTGGATCAGGGTGGCCCGATCGCCAAAACCGCCGAAGACGCCGCCATGATGCTGAACGTGATGGCCAGCTTCGACGCCAAGGACTCCACCTGCG
Source organism: Oceanobacter kriegii DSM 6294 (assembly GCF_000422845.1). Classification (GTDB taxonomy): domain Bacteria; phylum Pseudomonadota; class Gammaproteobacteria; order Pseudomonadales; family Oceanobacteraceae; genus Oceanobacter; species Oceanobacter kriegii. The sequence goes on along the minus strand of NZ_AUGV01000009.1, from coordinate 56,117 downwards.
TTGACCACGAAATCCCGGACTACACCGCCACGCTGAACAACTCCGTTGAAGGCCTGACCATCGGTCTGCCAAAAGAGTACTTCCGTGACGACCTCAGCGCCGAGATGAAAGACCAGATTCGTGCGGCCGTGGCCGAATACGAAAAAATGGGCGCCACAGTTAAAGAGATCAGCCTGCCGAACACCCATTTGGCGATCCCTTCCTACTACGTGATTGCCCCGGCCGAATGTTCCGCCAACCTGTCCCGCATGGACGGCGTGCGTTTTGGCTACCGTTGTGAAGACCCTGAAGACGTGGCCGACCTGTTCAAGCGCTCCCGTGGCGAAGGCTTCGGTGAAGAAGTGAAGCGCCGCATCATGGTCGGTGCCTACACCTTGTCTGCCGGTTTCTACGACGCCTACTACAAGCAAGCCCAGCAAGTGCGCCGTCTGGTGAAAAACGACTTCGTTGAAGCCTTCAAGGAAGTTGACGTCATCATGGGCCCAACCGCCCCGACTCCAGCCTTCAAGGCCGGTGAAAAGACCGACGACCCGGTGGCCATGTACCTCGAAGACATCTTCACCATCGCCCTGAACCTGGCCGGTTTGCCGGGCATGTCCATCCCATGTGGCCAGATCGACGGCCTGCCGGTTGGTCTGCAAATCATCGGCAACTACTTCGACGAAGCCCGTCTGTTGAACCTGGGCCATAAATTCCAACAAGTAACCGACTGGCACCAGCAAACGCCAGCGGATCTGGCATAAGGAGCACCCTGATGGAATGGGAAGTTGTTATTGGCCTTGAGATTCACGCTCAGCTGGCCACCAAATCCAAGATTTTCTCCGGTGCCTCCACCCAATACGGTGCCGACGCCAACACCCAGGCCTGCGCTGTAGACCTGGGTCTGCCGGGCGTACTGCCGGTGTTTAACGAAGAAGCCCTGCGCATGGCGGTCAAATTCGGCCTCGCCATCGATGCCGAAATTGGCAAGCGCAGCGTGTTCGACCGCAAGAACTACTTCTACCCGGATTCACCAAAAGGCTACCAGACCACCCAGCTGCACTACCCGACCGTTGGTATGGGTCACATCGACATCGAGCTGGACAACGGTGAAACCAAGCGCATCAACGTTACCCGTGCGCACCTGGAAGAAGACGCCGGTAAATCCGTTCACGAAGGTTTTGACGGCATGTCCGGCATCGACCTGAACCGTGCCGGTACGCCGCTGGTAGAAATCGTCTCCGAACCGGAACTGCGTACCGCCAAGGAAGCCGCCGCCTACTTCAAGAAGATGCACAGCATTGTGACTTATTTGGGCATTTGTGACGGCGACCTGTCCCAGGGCTCCATGCGCTGCGACTGTAACGTTTCCCTGCGTCCGAAAGGTCAGCAAGAATTCGGTACCCGTACCGAAATCAAGAACGTGAACTCCTTCCGTAACGTTGAGCGTGCCATCGAATCCGAAATCGAGCGTCAGATGGACATCCTCGAAGACGGCGGCAAAATCACTCAGGAAACCCGCCTGTACGACGCCGACAAAAACGAAACCCGCTCCATGCGCTCCAAGGAAGTAGAAAACGACTACCGCTACTTCCCGTGCCCGGACCTGCTGCCAGTGATCATCGACGACGACTACATTGAAGCCGTACGTCAGACCCTGCCAGAACTGCCGGACGCCAAGCGCGCTCGTTTTGTCGCCGACCACGGCCTCAGCGCCGTTGACGCGGGCGTACTGTCTGCCGACCGCGCCCTGGCCGACTACTTCGAAACCGCCGCCAAACTGGCAGGCGACTACAAGCTGGCCGCCAACTGGGTACAAGGCGACGTCTCCGCCACCCTCAACCGCCTGGAAATCAGCATCGCTGAGCTGCCAGTGACCGCCGAACAACTCGGCCGCCTGCTGACCCTGATTAAAGACAGCACCCTCAACAACGGTGGCGCCAAGGAAGTCTTCAATGCATTGGTTGAAGGTAAGGGCGACGGCACAGTTGAATGTGTGGATGCACTGGTCGACAGCATGGGCCTGAAACAGGTATCCGACACCGGCGCCATCGAAGCCATCGTTGCCGACGTACTGGCCAACAACCCGAAACTGGTAGAAGGCTACCTGGCTACCCCGGTTGAAAAACGCGGCAAAGCCATGGGTCCATTCATCGGCCTCACCCGTAAAGCCGCAGCAGGTGTAAACCCGCAAGTGGTGATGGAAGTGCTGAAGAAGAAGCTGGAAGAGTTGGGGTAAGACAGTCGGGAGACTGACGTCAGGCGTCTGGAGCGGTTGGCCAGATGCCTGGTTTGTTGGAAGGTCGGACGTCTGAAGTCGGACGTCCGATGCTCTTAAGCTTTGTTGGCCTCAGAGCGAACCGAAACGCGTAACTTCATTCGCGAATAAATTCGCTCCTACAACGAGCTTTGATCGCAAAGCCGTAGGGTGTAATAGCCGAAGGCGTATTACACCGCTACATTTGATGTATTACGCGTTCCGCTAATACATCCTACAGAGTGTTCAACAAATTGATCTGTCTCCCGCGCTACTGCCTGGGAGTAGATACCGTTTCACCCGAGAACAAAACGCCGGTGTGGCTGAAAACTTTCAGTACTTACCGTTACGCTTGTCGTAGGCCCGTATAAGATTATCCCAAACATTATACGACCGCTCTTTTCTTAGATCTGATTCCACTACAGCACTTTCAAATCCCAAGTTTTCCATAAACTGTTCAACGACAGTTTTGAACCACGGATCGGCCTCCGGGGATATGACAACCTTGTTTATCAACCCCTTTAAATTACCGATTTATAGCACCATCCCATTCTCTGGATTTTTATCACTTTTGGTCAAATCAACAGATGGATCGAAACATATCAATCTTGTTTCATTTTCAAATTCATACTCTTGAGACTTCAATTTAAACGGAGTAAATCCATTTCCACTTTGGCATGATTCAGCGTATTCATCGTGATCAATATATTCCACATCATAGAACTCTACCGACATATGACCAGGAGACTCAATAGACTTCAGGACAGACTCTTTGTCAGAAACCAAGCAAAGAGAATTTCTTGATCCTCCATAAATCTGCCACATAGCTACTGACTCCATTTCAGATCTGTTCCAGCAACTAACGTAGATCCACTCCCGACACTGAGGGTGAACAGCTTCTATGCCACTGGATGGATACGCCCCAAATGGAGTTAAAAACTCACGCGCCTCGATTGCCTTCCTGTGCTTCTCATTTTCAGCCAATCTTGCGTGCCACACAGCTTGGCTTTCACCTATAGGCCCCATGGCTCCATTCACAGCCAAATCAATAATCGGTGCATCGTTGCTCATTGATATAAAGTAGTGAGCAGGAAGCCCGCCTTCAAGATCATCTGAGAACAACGTCATCTTAGGAAGAAAGAGATTTCCCCCGAGCATTAGTGATGCAAATTTGTCGAAACTCATATAACGACGAATAATTTCAGACATAAAACTCCATTTAATAAAATTTCACCACTGTCCGGGCAATCGCCTCGAGGTATGGAACACCCGCAAGATTTCAATTTGCTGCAATCCGGAGTTAATCCGATAAGGAATAATGTAGCGGGTATTGGGAACCACCAGTTCACGAGTGCCAGCAATACGGCCGGGGCGGCCAAGGTTCGGGGTTTCTTCAAGTAGGTTGACAGCGGTAACGATACGCTGAACAACTAGTCGGGCGGCGGCGGGGTCTTCGGAAGCAATAAACTCTGCTTCGTCATCCAGGTTTTTGAGAGCTTTGGCCAGCCATTTAATCTGCATCCACTCCCCACTTCCCAAGCGTTTCCTTCACTTGAGTTGCCGTGGCAAATTCGCCGCGATCGGCTTCCTTGATCGCGTCTTGCAGTTCCTGCGACTGCCATTCATTCAATTCTACAAAGTCTTTCAACACATCGGACGCTAGCGCATCGCTGGATTGCTGACTGGCAGCAGCCAGCCGATCAAGACGTTGCTTGAGATCGGAGTCGAGTTGAATGGTCATGGTGGTGGTCATAATGAGCCCTCGCGCAGGAGTTGTTCAAAAATAGCACAGCACCGTAGGGTGTAATAGCCGAAGGCGTATTACACCGAGAGCCCCACCCACAAGGAGCAAGGCAACAAGTGAGTCACACTCAAGCGGCGATGCTTTCCAATGGAATCCCGTTACGAGCCGTTTCCAGAAAGGATGCAGGAGCTGAATTGATATCGAGGATATCGACCTTCCAGGGCAGTTCGGATTCATCGAAGGCCATTGCCAGCTGGGCAAGCAGTCCAAAGTCGAGCGTTTTGCCACCTTCCAGTTCAATGGCCAGATCAAGGTCTGAAAATCGTTTGGCATTGCCGTTTGCGCGACTGCCGTAGACCCAGACATGAATTGCGTCTGGAAGATGTTGCTTCAGAATCTGTTTGACGATTAGAAGCTCAGACGGGCTGATGGCGAGTTGCTGTTCCATACTTCTACTCTTCACCGACCTACTCCGCAAAGCTGCTGTCGTTCAGGCGAGCCAACAGGTATTCGGATTCTTTCAGAAAGTCCGGAATCTGCTGGAACACTTCCAAGGCCTTGGCTTCGTTGTAGCTATGGCTGGTGATGTTTCTGGCCAGCCGGTATTTGGCCCAGCAGTCCCAACTATTAAGCAACAAACCTCGTTCAGCGCCTGTTCGAATCAGCTCCTGGAAGCTGTAACCATCAACATCCGCCGGGTTTGCAGAAGTCATCTCAAGGTGGCGTTTCAGCATCTTGTGGGAAAGATCATAGGTATATTCAAACCGCTGAATACAGGCATCGCGTACAAACTCATTGGCCGTGCGCTCATACTCATCTATTGCACGTTGCAACGAGGAAATGGCATTGGCAAAGGATTCTGTTTGCAGCATTGGGACGCCCTTTTGAGTGGTTCGCTTCAGGTTAACTCAGAACACACAGGTGCCGCTATAAAACCACGGCATCACTACCTTGAGCACAGCACTGCCCTAATGTAGGTCGAATAAGCCGAAGGCGCCATCCGACGCATGCAGCACGTCGGATGGCAGCCGCTTGTCTGGCTCCCACGCTCTGCGTGGTAGCCGAGATACCGCCCGCCCCTGCATTTCCACGCGGAGCGTGGGAACGAGAAAAGATAATAGCATTGCCGCAGGTAGCAATTTTAACGGGATGTATTCCCGGGAGAAGCTGAGTATGCTTGAAAGCTACTCCAACAAGCAGGTTTAGCAAGTGAATAATTTTCGTTTTTTTGTTGGTATTTTTTTATTTTTCGCCCTATGTACATTAGGCTACATAAAGCTTATGGCCACGTCTTTGGGAATTAAATCACATACGTTTAATATAGAGAGCGTCCTGGAAGCTTTCAGCATCGCTCTGGTATTAGCCAGTATTTTCACCACTATCAGAGCTCTCATAAAGAAACCAAACAACCAGAGATGATTGCTTATCTATCTGACCCACGCTATTAACAGGAACTAGGATCTCCATATGGTGTAGGTGAAGGCACATTAGAACGCACACGCTGATGTACTACGCGTTTTTCCGGGCGGCGCTCCACTGACACATTCTACTTTCCAGCAAGTAGTGTATTTTATCCCCTGGGCCCGTGAAGCTTTGTCTTGATATAGCCAACCACCTCCAGAATGAGATCCCGAAACAGCATGGTAAAAAGCAGTACGTAAAAGAATCCGTCTTTGTTTTCAGGAGAAGCCTCCGAGTAGCAAAAAGCGATCATCAGTCCTATCCCTGCCAGGTACCCGAAAGCAAGTAAAACCCCGACGATATTATTTTTCATGTCGATCCGTTGACCCATCGCTTATACCTCTCGATAGCAGCGCGGCTAATTTCCACCACTGAAGCTTCAGTGACCCAGCGAGGAGAAGAAAGACGTCGGCTTAGCGGGACTATTTTCCACATTTCTCCGTGTTTGTTTGTGCATCGCTCACGGTTATAGCAGGCCCGTCCTCTGTTCCAGATTTCGCCATTGAGCCAATAGGAAAGTCCGTTACGGGAGGTTTCAACCATTTCAATACAAACCGAACCACCTTCTTGCTTTTGAATGTATACGAGCAGTCTGCGGTCAATCTTATCTTTCATTCCTAGAATACTCGTTGGTGTTAAATTCGCCTCAGTAAACAGATTTAAAAGCCGTTCCAATTCACCCTGATGCAAGGAAACTCTTCGCGACCAGTAGCAGTAAGACCAACTCAGGGCATTGAATATGAACATAGAGCTTCCGTGGAAAACAGGAACTCCAGCACAACCAGAATATTCACTGCAGCACTTGGTAGGTCGAATAAGCCGAAGGCGCCATCCGACACATGCAGCACGTCGGATGGCAGCCGCTTCGCGGCTTTATTCGACCTACCATGGATTATTTTGCCAGCCCAAGAAGACCAAAATGAACATTTACAAATCACAATGTGCAAATTGAACACAAAAGCCTAGAATAAGGTGTGTTTAATCACCGTTTGGAGTCGTTATGTCTGCTCAGTTACAGCTTCAACCAGATCCTGCTGCCGTGCTCTGCAAGGCGTTGTTTCGGGCTTCCGAGCAACTGACGCTGAAGCAGTCGGAGTTGGGTCAGGTGATTGGCATAAATCGCAGCAGTGTGTCGCGCCTGAAGGATAAAGGGGTGCTGGACCCGTCTTCGAAGCAAGGTGAGCTGGCCTTGCTGTTGATTCGGGCAGCCCGTGCCTTGTATGCGCTGGCCGGTGGCGATGGCGCCTGGATCAAGCATTTCATGCGCTCCCCCAACACGGCCACTGGCGGTATTCCAGCGGAACAAATGCAAACCGTGCAAGGGTTGATGACGGTGGTCACCTATTTGGATGCCATGCGAGGCAAGGTCTGAGCATGACTCACACAGATACGGATATCTGGGCGCAATGTCAGGGTGAACAACACATTCGTTCAATCGAAGGGCGGTTGTGGCGTTTGGTAGAAAGCCAGGAGCAAGTTGCTACGCTGAACTATGTCGATTCGCTCGACGAGCAAGCCGTGCTGGAAGACTTGCTGGAGTCGGCCAAACCACCGGCCCCGTATCAGTTCCACCCAGTGACCAATGAACCACTGCATTATTTACTGAAAACCCCATTCCGCTACCCACCATTGAAGTGGGGATCTCGCTTTGGCCAACAGCACGAGCCCAGCTTGTTTTACGGTGGCTGCTCGGTTGAGGCCACGCTGACAGAGTCAGCGTACTACCGTCTGGTTTTTCTGCATGCCATGCCACTCCCCGGCCCGTCCGATCGTTTAACCACCGAACACACGCTGTTTTCTGTGTCTTACCGCACCACGACTGGCGTGTACTTACAGCAAGTGCCGTTCGATCAATTTCAGGCAATGCTGACTCACCCCAGCGACTATCGCGCGTCACAGCACACCGGTAGTAGCATGCGCGCTGCTGGGGTTGAGGCATTCGAGTATTTGTCAGCCCGCAGTGCAACGCCTCTGACCTGCGTCGCCTTGTTTACGCCTCGGCCGTTTGCTGACAGCAGTCCAGAGTCGATGGAACGTTGGCTGTGTGAAGTCAGCCGCGACAAGGTCACCTTCAAGGCGGTTGGCAACCACAACACGGTTCATTTTCCGCTGACGTCCTTTCTGGTTGATGGCACGCTGCCCAAACCGGCTTAGCTCCTGTCGCTCTGCGTGGTAACCGATATCCCCCCTGCGTTCCCACGCGGAGCGTGGGAACGAGAATATTCACTACGGCACTTGGTAGGTCGAATAAGCCGAAGGCGCCATCCGGCACCTGCAGCACGTCGGATGGCAGCCGCTTCGCGGCTTTATTCGACCTACATTTTTCAGTTTTTTATCCAGATACACCCAACCGCCATTTCCCGTAAAACTCATGCAACAACGCTCTATCCCTGTTAGGGGAACAATCATTCGCGGAGGCTTAATATACAATCCGTATATGTTTTGTATTTCATCAGGCATCGCGGCTTGGCGATGTGTCTGTGAGGGGTAAGGAAGAAGATGGGTATCGTCAAAATCTCTGACGAGTTGCATGAGGAAATCCGTGACGCCAGTGCGGTGATGGCGCGGTCGATTAATTCGCAGGCAGAGTACTGGATCAAGATTGGTATGTTGGCGGAGTTTTATCCACAGCTGAGTTATGCCGAGTTAACGCGCAAGCTGTTGATGAATGAGGCTTTGCCGTTGGCGTCATTGCGCTCTGAGCACCATCAGGCACGAACGCAGGAGGCCAGCTGATGAATGCGGTTGTGAAAACCCCTGAAGAACTGGAGTTGATGCGTGAATCCGGTCGTTTACTGGCGCAGGTGTTTGCGATGCTGGACGACTTTGTGCAAGCGGGTGTCAGCACCATGGACATCAATCTGGCGGTGGAAGACTTTATTGAAAACGAGTTGAACGCCCGTCCAGCCAGCCGTGGTCAGTACGATTTCCCATATTGTTTGAACACTTCAGTAAACCATGTGGTGTGCCACGGCATGCCGAAGGCCAGTCAGATTCTGCGCAATGGCGATATCATCAACTGCGATATTACTCTGGAGAAGAACGGTTTTATTGCTGATTCCAGCAAGATGTATTGCGTTGGCAAGATCACGCCAGTGGCCCGTCGTCTGGTGGATAAAACCTACGAGGCTATGTGGGCCGGTATCAAGACGGTGAAGCCAGGGGCGACACTGGGCGATATCGGTTTTGCGGTGCAGCAGGTGGCCCAGCAAGCCGGTTACAGCGTGGTACGTGAATATTGTGGCCATGGCATTGGCCGCGAGATGCACGAAGACCCGCAGGTATTGCACTACGGCGCGCCGGGCACGGGCATGAAGCTGGAGGAAGGTATGACCTTCACCATCGAGCCGATGATCAATCAGGGCGACCGCAAGCTGAAGCATATGAAAGACGGTTGGACGGTCATTACCCGTGACAAGAAGCTGTCGGCCCAGTGGGAGCACACCATTGCGGTCACCAAGGACGGCTACGAGGTGCTGACCTTGCGCGACGAGGAAACCGAGTCCCGCTTCGGCCGGGTTGAATAAAACGGACTCAATTGCTTTTAAACAAGCCTTTGAGGATATAGCCCATCAAGGCAATCACACCGGAGCCTGCGCCAATAATGCCCAACATCACGCTGCTGGGCACAGGCTCTGCCAATGTCTGCATCTGGCTGAAATAGCTGCCAATAAACCAGAACAGCCCCACAAACCAGCCGCTGATCAGCAAACAAATAAACATCGACAGACCAATCTTGAGGTTGGTATTCGCTTTTACATCACCGGTCAAAGCCCGGCTGTGGGCCAGCTTGACCAGTTGTTCGTCTTTTTTAAGGGAGTAATCCACCTGCTCCTGGGTTTCCTTGACGGTCGCAGGACGGCTGGGTACGGCTTTGGTAAACGGGTCCATGTCTGCGATTCCTTTCAAAGTCCGGATACGTTGTCAGGGCAGCTGATCACCTTGCGGTAGTGATCCTTGATCATGTCATTCGGTATGCGAGCAAACAGGTCGCGCTTGCCATCTTCTTCTTCATACACGCAATACCAAGGCGTATTCGGCTGATGGGTGAGGTTCACCAGGTCCATCGGATCGCGGTCGCCGTAGAGTTTCAGGGTGCCTTCCAGCGCTTCAATAACATCATGGTCATCCACCCCCGCTTCCACCGCACCGACCGGAATTTTCTCGGCTCCAAATTCCCGAAACTGGTTGTACACCCCCAGAATCACCGGGCCGTATTTCCAGGCACTGATGTCGTCCTTGAACATGGGTTTGTTTTTCCACGCCAACAAATAACCGTGGGCAATGTAGAGCAGCTTTTGCAGCTGTAAGTTGGATAGCGCCAGCTGACGTTGCTGGGCCAGTTCGAGCATTTTGTAGGCTACGTCGACGGCGCGATACATGCTGCGTTCCTGCAGTCCGAATTTGGCCACCAGTGTAGTGAGGGTTGGCGTGCTTGTTCAAGAGCCCTTAAACCAGTGACGCCCCCCTAGTCACGGCCTATTTGTTGACATAAATCAACAAAATCCAGACTTGTACACAGTTTGCATACTTCAAATATCCATATTTGTGAAACAATTCGTACTGGATAGACGGATTTATCCCATAATTGCTCAGCTTTAACATGGAAGTCATATTAATAGAACAACCGTTTTAAACGGGCACTGCAATGACGCAAACGATTAGTATTAACCCTGAATTATTGATAGGTCGTGGCAGGGACAGAGCCTGCTACCGCCATCCTGACGATCCCGACTTTTGCATCAAGGTCGGCACCAAGCCGGAAAAACAAACCCGCCGCGAAAAGCGCTATTTCCTGTATTTGCTACGCAAAGGCGTGGATATGCGTTTCATCGCTCCTTATATGGGAGACATCAAAACCTCCCATGGCACGGGTGCGCTGTTTCCGCTGATTCACGATGACAATGGCGAGGTGTCGCTGACGCTGACCCAGACCATCAAGGCCAATCAGATTGACCGCGGTACCCTCAACCGCAAACTCGATCAGTTGTATCGGTATCTGGTCGACAACCATATTTGTACCCGGGATGTCAGCCCGAACAACATTATGGTGCGCCGTCGCGCCGGACAGATCGATTTCATTCTGATTGATGGCGTTAGCCGCCCTAACCTCAACCCGTTATCGATTCGTTTGCCAGCACTGGCCAAACGCAGTGTCGACAAGTGCTGGGTTAGCCTGATGCAGAAGGTCAACAAGCTGACGACTGCCACTGTTGTGCCACTGCACGCCGCCTGAGCCAGTTTTAATCTTCCCGCCTGCTGTCCATAGCAAGATATAACGCAAGATATAACCACCAGCTCGTACTGCACCGGGCTGGTGCTGTTATAAGGCAAATATGCCTGCCACCGCGCCTTAAACGCGCCTGAATACCCTTCACTGCCTATCTACCGCGAGACACCTGACTGGCTGAATCCTCTTCGGAAGAGTAATTGTCCACATCCGCCGCAAGGCATAGATGACAATGCTATCCAAAAGTGTGATCAGGCCGACGTTCGGTCAGTTGGAGCCAGCCAACAGCCAATATTTGGCACCGCTGTTGCTATGTTCAGTCAGGTTCGGGCCAACGGCGGCCCAAGCCATAGATCGCATTCAAGATCGTTTAATGCATGTATCTGGATAACGGTGTCCAGCTTCTGTCAGTGTGTCTGACGGCGGCGGGACGCCGTTTTTTATGCCTGAAGAAAAAGCCGGCCCGGCAAACAGGGCGCGACAGCCAGGTCGTCGCACAGAAGAAACAGAACCGCCTGCGGGCAAACCATGATCAAGAGGAACTGACAATGTCCTATCTCGCACCTTCCGAATTTGCCACCAAGATGGTGGACGCTGGTGAAGAAAAAATCTTCATGTCCACCAAGGACACTCTGATCCGAGCCTTTATGGCCGGTGCTATCCTGGCTCTGGCAGCCGTATTCGCTATTACCGTTGCCATGAAGAGCGGCTCTCCCATTCTGGGGGCCTGCCTGTTCCCGGTTGGTTTCATCATGCTGTATCTGATGAAGTTCGACCTGCTGACCGGTGTGTTCACACTGGTGCCACTGGCACTGATCGACAAGCGTCCGGGCTGCAACATGCAGCAATTGCTGCGCAACTGGGGACTGGTGTTCTGCGGGAACCTGGCCGGTGCCCTGACGGTTGCAGTGATGATTTCTTTCATTCTGACCTACGGTTACAACACCGATGGCGGCGCGCTGGCTGCCAAGGTTTCTACCATTGGTGAATCCCGCACCGTTGGTTACGCCGCTCACGGTATCGACGGCTGGCTGACCATTTTCATCCGCGGCATGCTGTGCAACTGGATGGTATCCATGGGTGTGGTTGGTGCCATGATCTCTACCTCTGCTACCGGCAAAATGGCTGCCATGTGGATGCCGATCATGCTGTTCTTCTTCATGGGCTTCGAGCATTCCATTGTGAACATGTTCCTGTTCCCATTCTCCATGATCATGGGCGGTGACTTCACAGTAATGGACTACATCATCTGGAACGAACTGCCGACGGCTCTGGGTAACCTGGTGGGTGGCTTCCTGTTTGTCGCCTTGCCGCTGTACTACACCCATGTTCGCCAGGATGCCAAGCGCACACTGGGCGGCGGCGCTGGCAGCATGACCGCTCCGGCTGACAAGGCCAAATAAGGGGGTTGCCAACATGGGCTGTAGTTCTGGATATTGTGGCTCTGGATACTGTTGATCTGGATAAAGAAAAACACCGCTCACCAGTCCCATCCACAGCCATCACCATGACATAACCCTCAACACTGGCCCCTGCGGATACCCCGTTGGGGCCAGTGTTGTGTTTGGCCTGAACAACCATGCCCCATTCACTTCAGGAGCATTGATGACCAGCCAGTTGCAGGTTCGCTATGGCCACTATTCCGACAAGGGCCGTAAAGCACACAATCAGGACTTCCACGACGGCAAGCTGCCGCAAGGTAACGAAGGCGCGTTGAAAGGTCTTGCGTTTGCCATCGCCGATGGCATTAGCAGCAGCGACGTCAGCCGTCAGGCGGCCGAAACCGCCGTTGGTAACTTTCTAAGCGACTACTACTGCACCCCGGAAAGCTGGTCGGTGAAGCAATCGGCCAACAAGGTCATCTCCGCCACCAATGCCTGGCTGCATTCCCAAACCCTGCAAAGCCCCTTTCGCAACGACTTTAACCGCGGTTATGTCTGCACCCTTGCTGTGCTGATTCTGCGCCAGCGCAGTGGCCACCTGTTCCACCTTGGCGACAGCCGTATCTACCGTTTGCGCAATGGATCAATGGAACAACTGACCCGCGACCACCGGGTGTGGGAGCACAACCGCAAAAGCTATCTGGCCAATGCCATGGGCATGCGGCCACTGGCAGACATCGACGAGCACAGTGTCGAGCTGGAGTCCGGCGATGTGTTTTTATTAACCACCGACGGCATCCATGACTTTGCCGACCCGGCATTTATCGACCAGACCTTGCAGCTGCACAGCGATAACCTTGACGATGCCGCTCGCCAGATTGCCGAAGATGCGTTGGAGAGAGGCAGTGACGACAACCTCACCTTGCAGGTGATTCAGGTAACGGGCTTGCCGACTGCTCGCGGTCATAGCCCGGTGGCGGAACTGCAACAGCTGCCATTGCCACCGGCACTGGATGCCCGCATGGAGTTCGACGGTTATCGGGTACTGCGCAATCTGCACACCTCCAGCCGCAGTCACGTGTGGTTGGCAGAAGATATCGACAGCGGCAAACAGGTAGCGTTGAAAGTCCCTTCCGGGGAGTTACAACAAGACGCTGACTATCTGGATCGTTTTCTGATGGAAGAATGGATCAGCCGTCGCATCAACAGCCCCCATGTGCTGCAACCCCAGCTGCCCAATCGGCCCCGCAACTATTTGTACACCACCACCGAATACGTCGACGGTCAGACTCTGACGCAGTGGCTGGAAGACAACTCCAAGCCGTCACTGGAGGTGGTTCGAGGAATCATTGAGCAAATTGCCCGAGGGCTACGGGCCTTTCATCGGCTGGAAATGCTGCATCAGGATCTCAAGCCCGGCAATGTGCTGATCGACCACGCAGGCACCGTGCGAATCATCGATTTTGGTTCGACGGCGGTGCGCGGTTTGATGGAAGCAGGAATGCAAACGGAAGAACCGCTGCCGGGTACTGCGTTGTATATGGCGCCGGAGTATTTTATTGGCTTGGGCGGCTCGACCGAGTCAGATCAGTTTTCGCTGGCGGTGCTCACGTATCACATGCTCACCGGCCAGTATCCGTATGGCACTCGGGTGGCTCACTGCCGTTCGCAGTCGGCGCAACGCAGACTGGAATATCGCAGCATTCTGAACGACGAACACACCGAAGTGCCCGCCTGGGTCGACAGCGCCATTCAACGGGCCTGCCAGATCGATCCGCTGAAGCGCTACGATGATCTGGCCGAATTCGTCTACGACCTGCGCCACCCCAATCAACAGTATCTGAAACAAACCCGGCCACCGCTGGTACAGCGCAACCCGGTAGCCTTCTGGCAATCCATCGCTGCACTTGAGCTGCTATTGCTGCTGGTGCTCTGCTATCAGATGCTCAACTGACGGAACCCGGTTATGCTGTTGGCGTTCCAAGAGCTTGCTGGGTTAACCCGCCAGCGTCTGGATCAAGGATATGCAACAACAGGACTTTCCATGAAAACCCCGTTACTGGATGCCATCAAAGCTGCGGCTGTTGGCATCGCGGCGTCAGTGATCGCCATTGCCGCCACCTTCACCAGCGCCAACGCCGAAGTGATTGGCGAGGTCGATACTGCGTTCAAATTGATCGGCAAAAACCACCGCATTGTGATTGAAGCCTTTGATGACCCCAAAGTAGAAGGCGTGGCGTGCCATTTAAGCCGCGCTCGCAAAGGCGGAATTTCCGGCTCGCTGGGATTGGCTGAAGACACCTCGGATGCGGCCATTGCCTGCCGTCAGATAGGCCCGATTCGCATTGTTGATGAACTGGAAGACGGCGAGAAAGTATTCAACGCTCGTACCTCTATTCTGTTCAAAACCATGCAGGTGGTGCGTTTCCTCGACAAGAAACGCAACACGCTGGTGTATCTGGTGTATTCCGACAAACTGGTGGAAGGCTCGCCGAAGAACAGCATTTCGACGGTGCCTATTCAGCCGTGGTAATCAGCCTTGGTAGCCAGGCCTGATAACCAGCTCGGCTGGTCATACCAAGCGGTCAGCCTTTGAAATCGACCTTGCAGCTCTGGCACACCTGATCACCGTAGTAGTTGTTGTCGTAGTTGCACGGGCTCTCGTCACGACGACGGGCAGCCGGTTGGGCAGAGGCTGACACTTTGTTGTTGCTGGCAGAAATACCAGTGGAAGCGGCAGCGAGGTAGCGGAACACATTGCTCATGGGATTTCTCCTGACTCTTGAATAGTCTTTCAAATAGCTTTTAGGAATCGACTTGATTTACTTAAAAGCTTCAATCAATCGATAGAGTCAGATTAGTCCCCTGATCTGCGTTTCGGAAATCGCTTTTTTCTCTGCCTTATATAGCTATTAGCAATCAGAGTTTTGATTTCGATAGCCAATTGCAAATCCCTATCCAGCAGCCAACACAGTGTCGGCTGCGTCCACTTGCTTGCGACGCAATACCTGCGCCCAGAACATCAGCCCGGCTCCGCCAACCAATGCGGTCATTTCAACCGCCAACGACAACATCGACATCTGTGTGTGCCCAAGCAGCAGCCATAACAACCCACAGGCCGGAATCAGCCAAATAACCAGCGCCGTGGCCACCAGCATTTCAATGGCATTGCGGGCTGGCGACATACGTCGTAGCCAGGCCCACAACAGCCAGCCGAGAAACACGACATAGTAAGTGGTTACCAACCATTGATTCACCGCGCCCTGCCCAACTGAGCCTGTGGACAACAGCTCACTGGAAACGGCAGCAAACAGGCCTGCCGATTTGGCCACCACCATGGCGGCGGCCACCGCTGCTATCACGCCCAGACACACGCCGTTTGTGAGTGCTCGCATCACAGTGACGGAATGAAACCGACGCCGATGGGGCTGCGCCTGTTGCAGCTTTTTACGGCGGCTCTCGGTCCACAGCAAATTGCCGCTGTAGAACACAAAGGCACCGCTGATGCCCAACAGGAAGTACAGCCATTTCATGGTCAGGCCACCAAAACTGCCAAAGTGAATGCCGAAGAAGGTCGCAACCAAGCCACTCCAGACATCCTCCTGCCCAGGAACAATGTTGCGGTTGGTCACCTCCCCGGTGTACGGATTCAGCACCAGATAGCCCTCGCGGGCACCACGGGTAACGAAATCGTCGGTACTCAGCGCCACTCGCGCAGCCGGACGAGCCGACTCCAGGTTAAACAGATCCACCGACTTGATGCCAAAGCCCGGTGCTTCGGCCTCAATGCCCTGCAATATCTCATTGAACGGTGGCAAGGCTTCTATGGAGTAACTGCTCGCGGGTGCGCCGCCACGGCCGCCAAACATCGGCTGTTCGCCGTACACCAGTTCGGCCATGGAGTCGTAAAACACATCGTGAAAGGCAAACACCACCACCGTCAGCGCAATCACCAGATGAAACGGCAGGCTGGTAATGCCAATCAGGTTGTGGGCATCGAGCCAGAAGCGCTTGTTGCTTTTCTCTGGCCGCAACACCAGAAAGTCCCGCACGATGGCAGGCAACACCAACACCAGACCGGACACCAGCGCCAGACTGTACAAAAACGCCGCAACACCCATCAGGTAAACACCCAACACATCGTGGCCAACATCACCGGGAATCCCGGCGCTGCGATGAAGCTGGTCGATCAGCTCCGCCAGTTGGCCCGGTACGTACTGACGCACCTGCAGTTGTCCCTGTGCATCCAGCGACGCCTGAAACTCGCTGGCCTGCAAATCAATATCGCGGCTGAACGGCCCTTCGTGCCACACCACCGGAGCCGGGCTACCGTCTTGCAGATGCACGGTCATGTCCTTGCGCGCAGCGGGGTGCTGTTGCAGCACGGTATCCACCAGCTGGCCCAGTTCGGCGGCCGCCATCTCACTGGCCGGGCGCAGGTTATCCTGCGGAGGATTGGCCCAGCGTTGCAGTGGCTCCTCGAACATGGTCAAGGCACCGGCAAAGAAGCCCACAAACAGCAGCAGCCCCGAGCAAATGCCCACCCAGGTATGCAGGGTTTTGTACATTTTCAGCCATTCGCCACGTACCTTGATGCCTGCTTTGGCCATCACTGAATCCCCCATTGCGTACGGCTGAAGTAGAGTAAAATCTGCGTCAGCAAAGCCAGCCCACCAATCCAGCCCAGCGCTTGCCAGCCTGACCGCATCGGGTAGACCAGATTCAGCACCACCAGCCACACCAGCGGCACCATCCACATATTGAATTGCACCTTATTCGGAGCGTCGATGCCGCCCGGCCCCCACCAGGCAAACAGGCCTACCAGCCCAATCGACAAGGCGAAGCCCGGCCCCAGAGCCACAAGGGTTTTCAGCCACCAGTGGTTTCGGAATACGGCTTTGGACTCGGATGTCTGTTTCATTGCGCTTTTCCTTTATCCGCTTTGCCTTTATCCGCTGTTCCTTTCACCTTTTTATTCACTTTCTCAACCGCCGTGCGGTGACTCTGGCTGGCAGGTCCCGCCTCGGGTGTCGGCCGCATCAGCGCCAGCGCAGGAAACAGTGATAGCGACAGCATCACGGTGGTCAACCAACTCAGCACGGCTGCCAGTGTTTCAATACGCCAGCACCAGACGATCAGCAGCAGCGCCAGACACAGTAAAGCCCCGCTCCGCCAATGGGCAGAGAGGGGCTGATGTCGCCATCGTTGACCCGGCAACGTCAGGCAGAACGCCGACGTTGCCAGGGCCGTGGCCAATACAAGCAATAAGTGGGTCATAGAATCAGAACTGGTAGCGGGCACCCAGATACACACTGCGCCCCATCACACTGCCGTTGTAGTTATCGTTGATGTTATCCAGACGGGTATTGCTGAGGTTCTTCACCCCGTAGGTCAGTTTCAGGTCATCGCCGATGTCGCTGGCCATGCCCAGATTCCAGACGTAGTAGCCCGGCAGTTTGTTGTACACCTGCACCCAGCTGCCGCTGGCGTTACTCCAGGCGGAGTACTGCATGCCCGCCTTGTAGGCCACATCGAGGTTAACGTTGAAACGATCCAGCGCTCGCCAGTTCAACTTCACGCCAGCCTCATGTTCCGGGCGATGCTCCAGTACGACCTTGTTGCCATCGGCGTCTTCGTACGACGTCATCAAGCGGGTGTAGTTGGCGCTCAGAACCATGCTGTCGGTCAGGTCATAGGAACCCTGAGCTTCGTAGCCTTTGGTGGTGGCCTTGGCAACGTTGATCCACTCCGCGGAGATCGGGTTGCCATCGGTGTCGTACCCGACTTCGCGCTCAATCAGATCCTTGATGCGGTTGTTGAAGTACGCCATGGTCAGATCAAAGCGGCTCAGGTTCAGCTCGAAACCGGCTTCGTAGTTGATGCTGGTTTCCGGTTCCAGATCCGGGTTGCCTGCCAGCGTGCAATCACCACCACAGGAAATAATGGCGTATTCAGCGCTCAATTTACTGCCGTCCGGGGCTTTGAAGGCTTTCGAAACACCGCCTTTCAGGGTCAGTGCATCGGATAGCTGGTACACCGCGTAGGCTTTTGGCGAGAAGTTCTGGCCAAACAGTTCGTGGTCGTCCAAACGGCCACCCAGAGTGACGCTGAAATCATCGGTCAGGAAGGCTTCGCCCTGGGCAAACCAGGCATTGGTGGTCACGTCGTATTCACCGGTATCCAGATAGGTCGCGGCGTCCTTGATGGTCTGGGTGCGACGGTCAAAACCGGCCAGCCAGTCAATAAAGCCGATCGACCCCGACAGCCAGGCTTTGGTGTAGAGGTTGTCCTCTTCCAGATTGCGCGACTGCGGATCATCGTATGAGCTGTTGTAGTCATGGATGTCGGAGTGCTCGCTTTTGATGTAAGCCTGAGCTTGCAGACTCTCCCACTGACCCGTCCAGTTGAGGCCGATGTCGGTACGGGTAATGTCCTGTTCACGACTGGCCGAGCCACCGGAATACAGCGCGTATGGACGTTCATCGCGGTTACGCGCCAGTTCCAGCTGCAACGCGTGGTTTGGATTCACCTGCCAGCTGATCGTGCTGTTGAGGTTCAGGGCTTTCTTTTCTTCACGATCCGGCGCGTCCGTTGAAGTACTGGCATCGCCATCTGCGTACCAGGCATCCTGCCCCAGCTTTTCCGCGCCCAGCGCCAGGTCCACCGAATCACTCAAGGCACCGGAGATCGAGGCGTTGGCGCGGTACTGGTCACCGCCCTTGCCGGAGGTTACGGCACGGTATTCCGCGCCCAGCTGACCACTCCACTCATCGGTTGGCTGCTTGGTGATGATGTTGACCACACCACCAATGGCATCGGCGCCGTACAACGACGACATTGGGCCACGAATGATTTCAATACGCTCAATATCACCCAATGGCACCGAGTTAAGGTCAAAGTCGCCGCCGCGCCACATGGCGCCGGCCGAAGATACCCGCTTGCCGTTCACCAGTATCACGGTGTATTCGCCACCCAAACCACGAATTTGCAGTTCGTCACGGCCAGAGGCATCCGCCAGATTACTGATACCCACGGCCGAATCGAGAAAGTCAGACAGACTGTTCACCGGCGCTTCGGCCAGATCTTCTGCGGTAAACACCGACGAAAACGCCGGTGCCGACGCCACGCTGCGAGCTTTCATGGTCGCAGTGACCACCACTTCTTCCAGCACGTCCTCACTGTCGGACTGCTCGGCCAATGCCGGATTGATCGCCAGAAAACTGATCAAGCCCAAGGAAACGGGCAGGGTTTTGAGTTCAGAATAGGGAAAACGTGACGTGCTCATGGGAAAGCTGTGCTCCTGGGAAACGGTCTGTCCATCGAATGGAACGCATGCTATTTGATAATAAATCCCATTAACAACAATGATTGAACTTTTTTACATTTCAAAAAATAAAAAGTCAGATTTAATAAATCCCTAAAAAGTCAATGGGTACCTTGAGCCAACAGACAGGTCCGCGCCCAACCAATAACATTCTGTTACCTGGGGACACTCTGAATAACGCAGCACCGTTTTGAACGAGATCCCAAGCCAACGACTGTGAGGAAAACATAACAATGATCGCTGTTGTCAAAGCGTTCCAGCATTGGCTGCTGAACCGTAATAGCCTGATTTTTATCGCCAACGTCATTCTGATGCTGGTACTGCTGAACACCCTGCCCTACCAACACGATGTGGTGGTCGGCCTCAGCATTCTGACGTTCTGCGCCATTTTGTGGCTTACCGAAGCCGTGCATGTGTCGATTACCGCGCTGATGGTGCCGATTCTGGCGGTGTTCCTTGGGGTATTCGATACGCCCAAGGCACTCAGTAATTTCGCCAACCCGATTATTTTCCTGTTTTTGGGTGGCTTTGCTCTGGCAGCCGCCTTGCGGGTACAAAAGCTGGATCAGGCCATCGCCGATAAGGTCATGGTGCTGGCACGAGGCCGTATGACCATTGCCGTACTGCTGATCTTTGCCGTTACCGCCGGGCTGTCGATGTGGATCAGCAACACCGCCACTGCCGCGATGATGCTGCCATTGGCGATGGGCCTGCTGAACCAGATCAACAACGATGACGACCACGGCACCTACCTGTTTGTGTTGCTGGGCATTGCCTACTGCGCCAGCATTGGCGGTATCGGTACGCTGGTGGGGAGCCCGCCAAACGCCATTGCCGCCGCCGAAGCCAAACTCAGCTTTGCTGACTGGATGGAAGCGGCCATGCCGATTGCGCTGATTCTGCTGCCACTGTGCGTGGGTCTGCTGTACATCATCACCAAACCGAACCTAAGCCATAAATTCGAGATTGACCATGAGCCGCTGGAGTGGACCCACAGCCGCATTCTGACCCTGTGCATTTTTATGGCCGCGGTGGTGTGCTGGATTTTCAGTGGCCAGATCAACGCCATGCTGGGCGGTTTGGCCAAGTTCGATACCATTGTTGCGCTGTGTGCCATTCTGGCGCTGGGCGTGACCCGGGTAGTGCAATGGAAAGACATTGAACGAACCGCCGACTGGGGGGTGTTGTTGCTGTTTGGTGGCGGCCTGACCCTCAGTGCGGTACTGAAAACCACCGGTACCAGTGTGTTTCTGGCCGAATCCATCGGCGACATGCTCGGTGGTATCGGCGGTATCCTGACGTTGGCAGGCATCATCACCTTTGTGGTGTTCCTGACCGAATTTGCCAGTAATACCGCCAGTGCCGCGTTGTTGGTACCGGTATTCGCGGGCATTGCCGAAGCCATGGGCATCGACCCTGTGATCATGAGCATCATGATTGGTGTTTCTGCGTCCTGCGCCTTTATGCTGCCGGTCGCTACGCCACCGAACGCCATCGTCTTTGGCACCGGCTTTGTGCCTCAGAAAGACATGATGCGCATTGGCATGTGGCTGAATCTGGTGTGTATCCTGTTTCTGGCCCTCTACAGCTGGCTGTTCTGGTAAGCCTTTTCTGGTTAGCCGCAAGTTGTTCTGCCACTCCTGAATTCTGTTAAACTGCGACTTATCCGAGCTTAATACTCGGGTAAGTCAAAGCTGACAAACGTATTCCAATAACGCCGACAGGCGGATCAGCACTCAAGAATTCAATCGCTAGAGGTTTGTATGAAGTCCTTCTGGTCACTGTTCGCAGCCGTTTTCATGGTCATCGCCATGGTCTCCCCTCAGCCAGCTGAAGCCAAAAAGCGTTTTGGCAGCGGCGGCTTTGGCAAAAGTTATTCCACCGCTCCGGCCCAGAAAAAGGCTACGCCGGACAGTACTCAACAAAATCAATCCGCAGCCCAGACCGGGCAAACCAGCAAAAGCGGCATGGGCAAAGGCCTGATGGGCGGCATGCTGGGTGGTTTGCTGGCCGGTGGCCTGTTTGCCTACCTGCTGGGCAGCGGTGCCTTTGAAGGCATCCAGTTTATGGACATCCTGCTGTTAGCACTGGTGGCCTTTGTGCTGTTCAAACTGTTGCGCGGCTCCCGACCGCAACAGCAAGGTCATGCCTATCAGGGCTCTGCCCCTCATTCACAAGCACAGCCACAGTCACCGTTTCCGAATGGTGCCAATACCCAACAACGTACCAGCTCGGCCACCAGCCTGGGCGGTATGATGGACGCTGCCCGTCAGGCACCACCAATGAACCTGCCTGCCGACTTCGACCACGTTGGTTTTATCGGCGGCGCACTGGATCACTACCGCAAGGTGCAGCAAGCCTGGAACGACGGCGATCTGGAAACCATTCGTGAGTACGTATCGGCCGACCTGTACGAAGCGCTGGCCCAGCAACGTTCAGCCATGAACGATGCACCGCCGCAAACCGAAGTGCTGGATCTGGCGGCAGACATCGTCCGTGCAGACGAAGTCGGTAGCGTCCGTCAAATCAGCGTACTGTTCCGTGGCCGTAGCCGCGATCTGGGTGACAACTCCGAAGACGGTATCTTCGATACCTGGCACCTGGAGCGTGACACCAGCAACAGTGCCAACCCATGGTTGGTGGTTGGTATCGAAGCCGAATAAGGCCTTCTGATAGAACCAAACAAAGCCGCTGATCCAGCGGCTTTGTTGTTTCTGCAGCCCAGCTTTTATGATTACGTCATAAGCGACTGAACTTGAGGGGAAATCTACTTAATCCTGCACAGCTCTGCGCGAGTGTTGCCGGTTTTCAGAGCAAGGCGGATAACGCAGTGAAATGACGCGTCCTTTTCAAGTTATCCAACACAGCTATGTGAAGCGGCAACCCGCGCCCTTCGGGGGCTGCTGGATGATTCCGACTCTGTGTCGCCAGTTTTTGACTTGACCTGTCAGGACTGCCAACTGGCTTCGTGATTCACAACCATCCAGAAACCCAGAGCGGGCACCGGATTAAATAGATGTCCCCTTTAGTCCCAGCCGCTATAATCGGCGCAAATTTGTCCGTCCACAGCCCGGCTGTGAGTTTTACAAGCAATTGGTGCGACATGAATCCGGATCTGAGCAAGCTGCAACCCTACCCGTTCGAGAAACTGGCCAAACTGAAGGCCGCCGTAACCCCGAACGCGGCGCTGGAACACATTTCCCTGTCTATTGGTGAACCCAAACATCCGGCTCCGGCGTTTGTTCAGCAAGCCATGATCGACAATATCCAGAGTCTGGAAAACTACCCGACCACCAAGGGCATGCCAGAGCTGAGCCAGGCCTGTGCCGAGTGGCTGGAAAAGCGTTTCAAACTGAACGCGGTCGACCCGCTATCCCAGGTGATTCCGGTCAACGGCACCCGTGAAGCCATTTTTGCCTTCACCCAGGCGGTGGTGGATCGCAGCCAAGCCAACCCGTTGGTGCTGAGCCCGAACCCGTTCTACCAGATCTATGAAGGCGCCGCCTATCTGGCCGGTGCCACGCCGTACTTCCTGCCATGTCTGGAAAACACCGGCTTCAATGCCGACTTCGATTCCGTTTCTGACGAAGTCTGGAACGACTGTCAGGTGCTGTTCGTGTGTACCCCGGGCAACCCGACCGGTTCTACCCTGACCACCGACGACTTCAAGAAGCTGATCGCGCTGGCCGACAAACACGACTTCGTGATTGCCTCTGACGAGTGTTACTCCGAGCTGTGGGTCGACGGTAAGCAAGCCCCTGCGGGCCTGCTGCAAGCCTGTGCCGAGCTGGGCCGTGACGATTACGACAAGTGTGTGGTGTTCCACTCGCTGTCAAAGCGCTCCAACCTGCCGGGTCTGCGCTCAGGCTTCATCGCTGGCGATGCCAAGATCATGAAGCCGTTCCTGCTGTACCGCACCTACCACGGTTGCGCCCAGCCGATTCAGACCCAGATGGCTGCCATCGCCGCCTGGAACGACGAAGCCCACGTGGAAGAAAACCGTCGTCTGTACACCGAGAAATTCCAGACCTTCCTGGAAATCCTGCAGCCGGTGATGGACATCGAACAGACCGACGCCAGCTTCTATTTATGGCCAAAAACCCCGATTGCCGACGACCTGTTTGCCCAGCGTCTGTTTGAAGAACAGCACATCACGGTACTGCCGGGTTCGTATGTATCCCGCACCGTCGATGGCGTGAATCCGGGTGCTGGCCGTGTGCGTATGGCGCTGGTCGCCAGCGTCGATGAGTGCCGCGAAGCCGCCCTGCGCATTCGTGCCTTTGTTGAAAAACTGAACTCAGAAGCCGAACAGGCGTAAGGAGAAGCCCATGAGCCTGACACCGAACCCGTTTGGCACCGACATCACCGTTGAAGACGTGCTGGATACCCTCGGCTTCTTCGACGACTGGGAAGAGCGCTACAAGTACATCATCGACCTCGGCAAGCAGCTGCCCGCCATGGCAGACGACAAGAAAACCGACGAGCACCTGATTCGTGGCTGTCAAAGCCAGGTGTGGATTGATTCCGCCATCGTCGACGGCAAGCTGATGCTGGAAGCCGACTCCGACGCCCAGATCGTCAAAGGCCTGCTGGGTATGGTGCTGACCGCCTACAACAGCAAGACCCCGGCTGACGCTTTGGCGTTTGATATCGAAGGCTACTTTGCCGAAATCGATCTGATCAAACACCTGAGCCCAACGCGCGGCAACGGCATCCGCGCCATGGTGCAACGCATTCGCGAAATCGCTGCCAACGCCTGATCTGACGCTCACCGAAGACACAAAAAAACCGCCCGGGTGTTAAACACCGAGGCGGTTTTTTTTGGTCACTCAAAAATGGCGATTAGCCGATTTTTGGGTCCAGTTCACCGGTCAGGTAACGCTCGAACATATTGTCCAGAGAGATCGGTTTGATCTTGCTGGCGTTGCCCGCAGTACCGAAGGCTTCGTAACGTGCCACACAAATGTCCATCATGGCATCAACGGTTTTGGCCATGAATTTACGTGGGTCGAACTCGCTTGGGTTCTGAGCCAGGAAGCGACGGGTCGCACCGGTAGAGGCCAGACGCAGGTCGGTATCGATGTTCACTTTACGAACGCCGTACTTGATGCCTTCAACGATCTGCTCAACAGGCACGCCGTAGGTTTCCGGGATTTCACCACCGAATTCGTTGATCACCGCCAGCCATTCTTGTGGCACAGAGGAAGAACCGTGCATCACCAGGTGA
The DNA here is from genome assembly GCF_000422845.1 of Oceanobacter kriegii DSM 6294. Taxonomy (GTDB): domain Bacteria; phylum Pseudomonadota; class Gammaproteobacteria; order Pseudomonadales; family Oceanobacteraceae; genus Oceanobacter; species Oceanobacter kriegii. The sequence continues at coordinate 31,513 of NZ_AUGV01000009.1, read as the reverse complement.
GTGTCTGGAATGCGCTTGTGGATTTCCTTGATGCGGTCGATCGCCAGGATGTCGCCTGTTGGTGGACGAGTGAACTTGTAAGCACCGTGAGAAGTACCACAGGCAATGGCCAGGGCATCAACACCGGTTTTCTTGACGAAGTCAGCGGCTTCTTCCGGGTCGGTCAGCATCTGGTCGTGAGACAGGATGCCTTCAGCGCCAATGCCGTCTTCTTCGCCGGCCTGACCGGTTTCCAGGGAACCCAGACAACCCAGTTCGCCTTCTACAGAAACGCCACAGGCGTGAGCCATTTGAACGGTGCGCTTGGTCACGTCCACGTTGTACTCGTAGGAAGTCGGGGTCTTGCCGTCTTCACCCAGAGAACCGTCCATCATCACGGAGCTGAAACCCAGCTGGATAGAACGCTGACACACGTCTGGAGAGGTGCCATGATCCTGGTGCATACATACCGGGATGTGCGGGAATTCTTCAATGGCAGCCAGGATCAGGTGACGCAGGAAAGGGGCACCCGCGTACTTGCGCGCACCGGCAGAAGCCTGCACGATAACCGGAGAATCGGTCTTGTCTGCGGCCATCATAATGGCGCGCATCTGTTCCAGGTTGTTGACGTTAAACGCCGGTACGCCGTAACCAACTTCGGCGGCGTGATCCAGCATCTGGCGCATGCTAATCAGGGCCATGGGGTTTCCTTTGCATTATAAGATATTGTGGTCGCATGATTGTATCACTCACGCCGCCGCTTTCAGACCCTGTTAATGCATGCTTGTCAGGAAAATCTTCAACCAAAACAAAAAGATAACAATTATCATTTTTACTTTAATGGTATAAATAGCCAAAACTGGCGACCAACGCGGAGACCACACGTCCTATCGACCTGCCGCGGCCAGTCCGAACGAGCACACCACTCACAACCGACCAACAACACGAGAACAGGGAGTAGTCACCATGGTTTCACCCGCCCAACTTGCCATGCTGGACAAAGTCACCCAACAGAAAGGCTTCGTTGCCGCCCTTGACCAAAGCGGTGGTAGCACCCCCAAGGCGCTGAAGCTGTACGGTGTAGAAGAAAACGAATACGACGGCGATGAGGCCATGTTCACCAAGGTGCACGAAATGCGTACCCGCATCGTCACCAACGACGCGTTTGACGGCCAGCGCGTGCTGGGCGCCATCCTGTTTGAAAACACCCTCGACCGCGAAATCAACGGCAAGCCGTCTTCCCACTACCTGTGGCAAGACAAGCAGGTGGTGCCGTTCCTGAAAGTCGACAAGGGCCTGGCCGACGAAGCCAATGGCGTGCAGCTGATGAAGCCAATGCCACAGCTGGATGAGCTGCTGGCCAAAGCCAACGCAAAAGACGTGTTTGGCACCAAGATGCGCTCGGTGATCAAGCAAGCCAATGCCGACGGCATTACGGCTGTGGTTGCCCAGCAGTTTGAGATTGGACGCCAGATTCTGGCGGCCGGTCTGGTGCCGATCATTGAGCCAGAGGTGGATATTCACTGTGCCGACAAAGCCGATGCCGAAGCGCTGTTGAAAGCCGCATTGTTGAGCCAGCTGGACCAACTGGCCGATGACCAGAACGTGATGCTGAAGGTGACCCTGCCAGAGCAGGACAACTTCTACGCCGAGTGCATCGCCCACCCTCGGGTGATTCAGGTGGTTGCCTTGTCTGGTGGTTACAGCCGTGAAGAATCCAACCGTCGACTGACCAACAATGAAGGCATGATTGCGAGCTTCTCTCGTGCTCTTACCGAAGGTTTGTCTGCGCGTCAGAGCGATGGCGACTTCACTGGCACCCTGAACCGCACCATCGAGTCGATTTATCAGGCGTCGATTACCTGATAGCTAAGACCTGACAACAACTAGCTGATCGCCAATTCTGTCAGGCACAAAAAAGCCGCTCAATTCGAGCGGCTTTTTGCTTTCCGGCTGTCCGGATTAACCCTTGGCGCGTTCTTCCAGAACCGCTACCGCAGGCAGGGTCTTGCCTTCTACAAACTCCAGGAAGGCACCGCCGCCAGTGGAGATGTAGGACACCTTGTCGGCGATGTCGTACTTGTCGACAGCTGCCAGGGTGTCGCCACCACCAGCGATAGAGAAGCCTTCAGACTCGGCAATCGCCAGCGACAGGGCTTTGGTACCTTCGCCGAACTGGTCGAATTCGAACACGCCTACCGGGCCGTTCCAGATGATGGTTTTGGCTTCTTTCAGCTGTTCAGCCAGAGCTGCGGCAGAATCCGGACCGATGTCGAAGATCATGTCGTCTTCAGCCACATCGTCGGCAGACTTCAGGGTCGCTTCGGCAGACTCGGAGAATTCCTTGCCACACACCACGTCGGTTGGAACCGGGATGGAAACCTTTTCCATCAGCGCCTTGGCAGAGTCAATCAGATCCGCTTCGTACAGAGACTTGCCCACTGACTTGCCAGCAGCGGCCAGGAAGGTGTTGGCAATACCGCCACCCACGATGATCTGGTCACAGATGTCAGACAGGCTGTTCAGCACTTCCAGCTTGGTCGATACCTTGGAACCGCCAACGATGGCCACCAGCGGACGGGCTGGCTTGTCCAGCGCCTTGCCCAGTGCGTCCAGTTCAGCGGCCAGCAATGGGCCAGCAGCAGCGACCGGAGCAAATTTGGCAACACCGTGAGTGGACGCCTGAGCGCGGTGTGCGGTACCGAACGCGTCCATTACGAATACGTCACACAGGGCCGCGTAGGCTTTTGACAGTGCTTCTTCGTCTTTCTTTTCGCCTTTGTTAAAGCGCACGTTTTCCAGCAGCACCAGTTCGCCTTCGGCTACTTCAACACCCGCTTCGAAGTCTTTAACCACCTTCACTTCGCGGTTCAGCAGGCCACCCAGGTGGTTTGCTACTGGCTGCATGGAGAATTCATCGGCGTATTCGCCTTCGGTCGGACGACCCAGGTGAGACATCACAATGACTTTGGCACCGGCTTCCAGCGCGTGCTGGATGGTTGGCAGGGAGGCGCGAATACGCGCATCGGAAGTTACCTTGCCGTCTTTTACCGGTACGTTCAGATCTTCACGGATCAGGACGCGTTTTCCTTTCAAATCCAGATCGGTCATTTTGATCACAGACATTGTGCTTTCCTCAGTAGTTGTGTTGCTGGCCCAAAGCCAAGCCTTTTATTGTGAGATTGCATGGCAACAGTCGCTAGTCTCTTATCGCTAGCCAGTGTCGCCAGAATGACAACGCTTGCCCGCCGGGTGCTCATCCGTCGAGGCAAGCGCCTTGAATCAGTCGTTCGAGCCGTACAGCTGGCCCATCCGCACGGCGGTATCCAGCATGCGGTTGGCAAAGCCCCATTCGTTATCAAACCAGACAAACAGCTTCAGCATCGAACCGGCGCTGACCCGGGTCTGGGTGGCGTCGATGATGGCGGAACGCGGGTCGTGGTTAAAGTCGGTCGAGGCGTGGGGTTCATAGCTGATGCCCACCAGCCCTTTGAAGCGGTCGTTGGCGACCTGCTGCAATAACTGGTTCACCGCCTCGACCGTGGTGTCACAGCCCAGCTGCAAGCTGACGTCTAATACCGAAACGTTAATGGTCGGCACCCGCACGTGCAGGCTTTCCAGTTTGCCGTCCAGTTCTGGCATCAAGCGGGCAATGCCCTTCGGCAAGCCGGTGTCGACCGGAATGATGCTCTGTACTGCCGAGCGGGTTCGACGCAGGTCGCTGGAGTAGGCATCGATCACCGGCTGGTCGTTCATTGCCGAGTGAATGGTGGTGGTCACCCCACGCTCAATACCAAAGGCCTCGTTTAATACCGTCAGCAGCGGCACCAGACAGTTGGTCGAGCAAGAGCCGTTGGAGACGATCTGCTGCTCGGCGGTCAGGCTGTCCTGATTGATGCCGTAGATAATGGTGTTATCAACGGCGCTGTCGGCCGGGTTGGAAATCAGTACCCGCGCGGCACCGGCCTGCAAGTGGGCCTCGGCATCGTCACGGTTGCGGATCTGACCGCTGCATTCCAGTACCAGATCGACCTGATCTTCGGCCCAGTTCAACTGCTCGGGCTCGGCTTCGTGATAGCAACGGATCAGGTCGTTGTTAATGCGCAACAACCCCGGGCCTTCAACCACCACCTCGCCGGGAAAGCGCCCATGGGTGCTGTCGTAGCGCAGCATGTAGCTGAGTGAGTCGATATCGGCGAGTTCATTAATAGCCACAATTTGCAGCTGCTCGCGGTAACGGTTTTCATACAGCGCGCGTAATACCGAACGTCCTATCCGGCCAAAACCGTTAATGGCAATGCGAGTGGTCATATCGTCAGGCGATCCTGAAATGGGGTCTGTCGTCAGGGGCGGCTATTGTCCGGCAATTGGCCAGGTGTGGCAAATGTAACCAGCCATCGAACCCGACATAGCAACCAGCCATCAAAATCGCCCATCGAAATCGTCCAAAGCCTGACTGCCCTGCTTTGAACGCGGTTCGCTGCGACTTTCTGCTACGACCTGATTTGCCAAAAAATCCCTCACTGACGCACTCCGTTTGATGCAAGTCACACAAAGGGCAATTTCTACTCCTTTGGAACTACGACCAAGGTTCCGTCGAATTAAACAAGGATGCCAAATGACCGGGTCGCAAACCATCCAGCAAACTGGTCGGACTCGCATTGACGCGGACCTGACGTCCGAGCCATCAAAACTCTGTTTGCGATAACAATAATTACCCGGAGAACCAACATGACCATCTATGCAAATCCTGGCCAAGAAGGCTCAGTCGTAACCTTCAAAGAACGCTACGGCAACTTCATCGGCGGTGAGTGGGTTGAACCAGTAAACGGCAACTACATGGACAACATCAGCCCGGTAAACGGTCAGGTGTTCTGTCAGGTTCCTCGCTCTGATGCAGCGGATATTGAAAAAGCACTGGACGCAGCACACGCTGCCAAAGACGCCTGGGGCAAAACCTCTGTTACCGAACGCGCCAACATCCTGCTGAAGATTGCTGACCGCATCGAAGCCAACCTGGAAAAACTGGCAGTAGCCGAAACCTGGGACAACGGTAAAGCCGTTCGTGAAACCCTGGCTGCTGACGTACCACTGTCTGCTGACCACTTCCGTTACTTCGCTGGCTGTGTACGCGCTCAGGAAGGCACCATCGGTGACATCGACGAAAACACCGTTGCTTACCACTTCCACGAGCCTCTGGGTGTTGTTGGTCAGATCATCCCTTGGAACTTCCCACTGCTGATGGCAGCGTGGAAACTGGCGCCAGCACTGGCTGCCGGTAACTGTATCGTTATGAAGCCTGCCGAACAGACTCCTGTATCCATCCTGATCCTGATGGAATGCATCGGCGACCTGCTGCCAGCGGGCGTACTGAACATCGTCAACGGCGTTGGTGCTGAAGCCGGTCAGGCGCTGGCCACTTCTACCCGTATCGCCAAGATCGCCTTCACCGGTTCGACTCCGGTTGGCGCGCACATCATGAAGTGTGCTGCTGAGAACATCATTCCTTCCACGGTAGAGCTGGGCGGCAAGTCCCCTAACATCTACTTCGAAGACGTCATGGATTGCGAAGACAGCTTCATCAGCAAGTGTGTTGAAGGTGCGGTACTGGCCTTCTTCAACCAGGGTGAAGTATGTACCTGTCCTTCCCGTCTGTTGATTCAGGAAAGCATCTACGAGAAGTTCATCGCCAAGGTGGTTGAGCGTATCGGTCAGATCAAGCGCGGTAACCCACTGGATACCGACACCATGGTGGGTGCTCAGGCTTCCCAGCAGCAGTTCGAGAAGATCATGGGCTACCTGCAGATTGGTCGTGACGAAGGCGCTGAAGTACTGACCGGTGGTGACGCTGAAGCTCTGAACGGTGACCTGGGCACTGGCTACTACATCCAGCCTACCCTGCTGAAAGGCACCAACGACATGCGCGTATTCCAGGAAGAAATCTTTGGCCCTGTGGTAGCGGTAACTACCTTCAAGGACGAAGCTGAAGCTCTGGCAATCGCCAACGACACCGAGTTCGGTCTGGGTGCTGGTGTATGGTCCCGCGATATGAACCGTGCTTACCGCATGGGCCGTGGTATCGAAGCTGGCCGTGTATGGACCAACTGCTACCACGCTTACCCGGCACACGCTGCCTTCGGTGGTTACAAGAAGTCCGGTGTTGGCCGTGAGACCCACAAGATGATGCTGGATCACTACCAGCAGACCAAGAACCTGCTGGTTAGCTACAGCACTGATCCACTGGGTTTCTTCTAATCGAAGCCTGATTGCCCGCACTGCGTGCGGGCAACACCAGTTGTGAATCGCAACAGGAGCTTCGGCTCCTGTTTGTGTTTATGGGCTACCGCCCTGCTCACCACTCCCCCACTTCTATTTTTTTCCTTTTTCTTTTTCTTCTGCCCCTACTTCTATTCTGGCTTTCTGATCTTCTGGCTTTCTCGCTATCTATCACCCAACCTCCATCACCCAGCCTCTACCTCCTCCCCTAACAGTCGATAGCCAAATCCCAAGCAGCCGACGATCTTTCATATTTCTCGAACGGTTTTTCGTATTTATTGAGCTTTTTTCGTTTAATTGATTGCCTACACTGTCAGCACTTTCAACGAATTACGGGAGCTTCCGATGGGATTGCTGGTTAATGGCGAATGGCACGATCAATGGTACGACACCAAAGCCTCTGACGGTGCCTTCCAGCGCGAAGACGCCCAGCTACGCAACTGGGTAACCGCCAATGGCGAACCCGGCCCGACTGGCAAGGGTGGCTTTGCCGCAGAATCCGGTCGCTACCACCTGTATGTATCACTGGCCTGCCCGTGGGCGCACCGCACACTGATTTTCCGCAAACTGAAGCAACTGGAAGCCCACATCGATGTATCCGTTGTGTCTCCGGACATGCTGTCCAACGGTTGGGAATTTGACACCGAACACGAACAGCAACGCTTTCGCTCCAGCGGCGATGCGCTGTTCAACTCGGACTACATGCACCAGGTGTACACCCGCAACAAGGTCGATTACAGCGGCCGCGTGACCGTGCCGGTACTGTGGGACAAACAGCAAAACTGCATTGTCAGCAACGAGTCGTCCGAGATTATCCGGATGTTCAATTCCGCCTTTAACGAGCTGACGGGCAACCACGACGATTACTATCCAGAAGCCCTGCGTGAACGGATTGATGCCGTGAACGAGTGGGTGTATCACGACATCAATAACGGCGTGTACAAATCCGGTTTTGCCACTCAGGCGGATAAATACGAAGCCAATGTGGCGCGGGTATTTGAAGCCCTGAACAAAGCCGAGACCATTCTGCAGCAGCAGGATTTTCTGGTGGCGAATGACGATGGCAACGCCGTGCTGACCGAGGCCGACTGGCGTCTGTTTACCACGCTGGTGCGTTTTGATGCCGTTTACGTTGGTCACTTCAAATGCAACGTCCGCCGCATCGAGGACTACCCGGCGCTGTCGGCGTACCTGAAGCGTTTGTACGATCACCCGGGCATTGCTGAGACAGTCAATATTGACCACATCAAACGTCACTACTACTACAGCCACGACATGATCAACCCGACCCGCATTGTGCCGGTCGGCCCTGAGCTGTCGTTTATGAAGCGCTGATCAATTACCTGTTTTCGCAAATAAAGACGGCAGGCCCGGATGTTCCGGGCCTGCCGCTTTGTGTTTCAAGAACTGAAAACGGGCTCAGAAGCTCAGTTGAAGCAGGATTTTTTCGAGGGTTTTCTTGCCCAGACCTTTCACTTCCAGCAGGTCCTTGGCCTTGTAATAAGGACGGCCTTCCACCAGCGCCTCAGCCAGCTTGCGCGAGACACCCGCCAATGACTGTAACTGTGCCAGAGTGGCGCTGTTCACATTCACGCTGGTCGTTGTGCTGTTTGTTTCAGACACTTCGGCCTTGGCCACTGGCGCTTGGTTTTTAGCCGCAGTGGCTTTGGTAGTTTTGGCCCCAGAAGCTTTGTTGGAAACCGGCGCTTTCCTGGCAACAGTTTTTTTGGCAGCAGGCTTTTTGGCAACAGGCACTTGTTTCACCGCGGCCTTCTCAGGCTCTGTCGTTTTCGAGGCAGCTTCCTTCACTTCCTCAGAGCCAGCAGTGCTACCAAATGCCACTTCAATCACGTTTTTGCCGTTCAGCACATCCAGCTCAGGCTCAACCACGTAGTCACAGGCAAAGGTCATGCTGTCGACCAGCTGGTATTCCGCACCGTCCCATTCACGCAGTTGCAACGACAGTTGCCACTGACCAACCGGTGGCTCTTCAAACGGCAGCAGGTGTTGGCATTGTGGGAAGAAACACTGGCCAGCCAGTGTGCCCAGTACCGTGTGCGTCAGCACGTGCTGTTGACGATCGCCCGTTCGGGACGCACGCAGTTCCAGCAACAAGGTGCCGCTCAGATTGCCTTCCGAGCGGTCGTTGTTAATGGCTTCAATGTTGAGGGTAATGGTGTTGCCGTCAATGGCGTAACCGCAGTCACCTGACAGGTATACCGAAGGGTGTGCGGCGAATGAATTGGGTTGGTTGTCAGCGAACATGTCTTTTCTCCCGTATAAAGACACGTCCAATATAGACCCTGTTTCCAATCGGCGGCGAGAAGTTTTGATTAATTTCCGCACAACTGAGAAAAGCTTCAATAATTGCCTGAGTTTTTACCGATCAGCTGTTAGAAAATCGGCACTGCGAACGGCTTTATGCACCCACTCCGGCCACTGATCCGACAAGTTAGTATCCGTCACCGCGTACGCTTCACCGTAAAGGTTAAGCTGCAGTTGCCAGGCATGCAGCAGATGATGGTTTGCACCCAGTGTCTGGTAATCCGCATCGTCCAGATCACGCTCCAGCCGTTGCAAATAAAACGCGCCGTCATGGGAGTAGATTTTATCGCCCACAATCGGGTGGCCGAGCCAGGCCAGCTGGGTTCGTATCTGGTGTCTGCGCCCGCTGTACAAGCGGCATTCAATCAGGCTTTGGCCGTTGTTTGAGGCCAGCACCGTAAAGCCGGTGCGAGCCCATTTGGGCTTGATCCATTGCGCCCCGTCCGGTGGCTGATCCGCCTGTCCGGCAATGCAGTGCACCCGGGACCGAATTGCGCTGTCGCTACGTTCAGCCAGCCAGCATTCCAACTCTTGCTGCTGCCACGACGGCACGCCATCGACCAGTGCCAGATAGCGCTTGGAAGTCATCAGGCGATCGAGTTTTTTCTTCCACTTGCGGTCGTAATGGCTTTCCAACGCCAGCAAGGTGATGCCGGAAGTTTCGGCGTCCAGCCGGTGCAACAAATGCGCGTCGTCGTAGGGGCTTTCGCGCCGCACCCGGCCAATGAGGGTGTCGAACAAATTGCGGGTGGTGCGACTGACCGGCAGATTGGCCGGCTTGTGAACCGCCATGACTTCATGGTGCTGCCAGAGGGTTTGCCACCGGGAAGACACCGGCCCTTCCTGATGCTCAGGCAGCCAGAAGCGCCATTGCTGGCCAATGGCCAGCAGGCTGTCGGCACGCAGCTCAATGGCCTTGCCCTGTGCCGCGACTTCGATCCAGCCGGATTCTAACGCCTGCTCGAAGCCGTAATGCTCAACCTTTTGATGCCAGTGCGCCCACAACTGCGCTAATGGCTGTTCAACAAATACCTCGCCCGTCAGCCAGTAACCCGACTCATTGCTCAAGCGGTACCACCCACATCACGCCCACTTCGGTGCGATCTACCCGAACCCGGGTACCGGCTGCCAACGGTTGCTCGCTTTTCAGTTTCCATTCAATGCCGGAATATTTGCGCGTTACATTGTCGTTCAAATGCACGTCTTCGTTCAGCACAAAGGCATCGCGGGCAAAGTCGGAATTAAGCTTGTCCGGTGCACGGTTGTCTTGCAGTCGCTTGAATGGCTTCCACAGCAGCACCGCCAATACCGTGATCAGGATGGCGTTACTCCAGAGCGCCGCTGTCAGGGTTTCCGGCAGCACGCCAAACATCATCAGCAGGCCATTCACACACAGTGAGATACCGGCAAAAAACAGCACAATTGAGCTGAAGCCCAGCAGACCCACTTCAATGATCAGCGCCACAATCCCCAGCACCAGCAGGCTTTGCGACATGTGTGACGAAATAAACTCCATAATGACTTCCTGATAATCCGTTCGACAAAAACAACCAGGGCCTGAAACAAGGCTCCGAACAAATAAACAAGCAAACCGTCAGCATACACCAGCAACGCCGGTGCATGCCGACCCGATCAGGCTCAAACGCCTGTTTTTTGCTTGTTCAACGACTGAATAATGGTTGTGGCGCTGGCCACCATGCTGCTGGCATCGGTGCCGTTGTCTGGCAGCAATACCACTGAAGATTCCTTGGCGATGGCGTGCTTGGCTTCGATGGCCTTGGTCGCCAGCTCCAGCTGCACCGCGCTCTGACCGTCCGGGGTATTGGCAGACTCACCCACCATACGCAGGGCGTCGGCCTGGGCCTGAGCTACGGCTACGATCGCCTGAGCTTCACCTTCGGCTTTCAGAACCTGCTCGGCTTTTTCCGCTTCAGCCGCCAGTACCCGCGCCTGCTTCTCACCTTCTGCAACGTTAATGGCCGACTGGCGGTCACCTTCGGATTCCAGAATCTGCGCACGTTTAACCCGCTCGGCCTTCATTTGCGCTTCCATTGACTGCATCACGGACTGCGGCGGCACAATGTCCTTGATCTCGTAACGCATCACCTGAATGCCCCACGGCTCGGCGGCTTCGTTAATGGAGGACACAATATTGGTGTTGAGCTGGTTACGTTCCTCGAAGGTTTTATCCAGCTCCATTTTACCCAGCTCGGAACGCATGGTGGTTTGCGCCAACTGAGTTACCGCGAACACGTAGTTATCAACGCCATAGGTGGCCTTGTACGGGTCCAGCACCCGGAAGTAGAGCACGCCATCAACGCTGAGGGTGATGTTGTCCTTGGTGATGGCAGACTGGCTTGGTACATCAACCGCTTGCTCTTTCAGCGAGCGGTCAGCCGCGACCTTGTCGATGAAAGGCACAATGAAATTCAGACCGGCTTCCTTGGTTGCGTTGTATTTACCGAAACGCTCAATCAACCAGGCACGGTTCTGCGGTACAAATTTGATTGAGCTGCGCAGCAGCACAATCACAAACACCAGCGCTACAAATTGCACTGACAACACCATTGATAAAATCTGATCCATGGGAAAACGTCCTCTTTTGTCCTTTCTACTGGTTCCGGCCAAGCCGGAGGTCTATGGTGATACGGTTGCTATTCAAACGCCTGAGCGGTCATTGCAGATCGTCGCTGGAGCACCTTATGTGGAACCCTTGGCTGGACAATCCCTTGCTTAAAACTTCCTGGCTGCAACCCGACTACTGGATGCAGGAAACCGGTGCGCTGCCGCTGGAGCAGGTGCAACAGCGCTGGCAACTGCCCGACAGCCGCTATCTGGAGATCGACGGTATGCAGGTGCATTACCGCGATAGCGCCGACCAGCAAGACTCAGACAAGCCGGTGCTGCTGTTGTTGCACGGACTGTTTGCCTCCTTGCATACCTGGATGCCCTGGACCGAACGACTGGTCGATGACTTCCGCGTCATCAGTCTCGACTTGCCCAATTTTGGCCTTACCGGGCCACACCCGAAGGGGATGGTAAAGCATCTGTACAGCGACTTCCTTGCGCAATTTATCAATCAGTTAAATCTTTCTCATTGCCATGTGGCAGGGAATTCACTGGGCGGCTGGATGGCCTGGGAGTTTGCTGCTCGGTATCCCCAGCATGTGGATAAATTGGTGCTGGTCGACAGTGCCGGCTTCTTCTTTGTACCACCGACCTTCATGCTGAATCTGTCGATGCCGGGTGGTGGCTGGCTGTATTCCCGCAGCAGGATTGATCCTGCGGTAATTGGCGAATTGCTCGAACAGGTGTTTCATAACCCCGAGCTGGTGACCCAGGAACAGAAGTCCCGTTACTACGACATGATGATGCGTGAAGGCAATCGCGTCGCTGCGGCACGGGTGATGCGCTTTATCCGTGACCAGATGGGCTTTGATACCACGCTGCTGGATATGGTGACGCAACCCACCCTGATTCTGTGGGGACAAGACGATCCCTGGATGCCGGTCGATCATGCCGAGCAATTCCAACAGAAGTTGCCTCATAGCCAGCTGTTGCTGTACCCGGAATGTGGCCATTTGCCGATGGAAGAAAACCCGGACGTCAGCGCCGACGACTGCCGCCGCTTTTTGCTGTCAGAGGCCCAGGTGTCCAAACCTTAGAGATTCAGTGATATCTAATAAGCACCTTCGGAATGGACAGCAACCATCTGCTCGCTGCTGTCCTGAGCGACTGGCTGCCAGCGTCTCAGAAACGCCAGATCGTTGGCAAAGGCCGGAGCCAATGGCGCGCTGGCTTTGGCCTTCGACACACTGACCGCATCCTGTAACCGGGCCGAACCGGCCTCTACCGTCACAGCTCGCAAGCAGTCACTGCTGTAACGGTGAGAAGCGACGTTGTCGACCACCCACCACTCGGCCTGCAAACGCTCATGGGTGATATCCAGCAGTACGTAACCGCGATAGTAAAAATCGACAAAGTGCAGGTGTGGCAACAGCGCTTGTACCGAACTGGCGGCCAGACTGGCGCGAGTCTGGTTGGCAATGCCCTCGGACGTAACCGCCGGGGTCACGAACTCGACGCCAAGCGGCGTGGCTTCGCCCTCTGCAAAGGGGTCATCGTACAATTCCAGCGCCCACGATGAATGAATATCGCCGGTAAGCACCACGAAGTTATCCACCTGGCTTTGCCGCACGCAATCGAACAGGCGCTGACGCGCTGCCGGGTAGCCGTCCCACTGATCGTAATTGATCGGCATGGTGTTGGTGCCCAGTTGCGCCACCATCACCTGCTGGCCCATCAGCTTCCAGGTTATCTGTTGCTGTTGGGCATTCACCAGCTGGCTGTAAAACCAGCTTTCCTGTTCAAACCCCAGTAAGGTGCGATCGTTACGGTCGCGCTCAGCCAGTGTCTCAGCCTGTCGGTCACGGCCGGCCAAGCGGGTATCCAGCATGCTGAGGTCCACCAGATCCCCAAACCGAAAGCTGCGATAGATGCCCATATTGCTGCGATCCGGCTCACGAATCGGCATCCATTCCAGATACGCTCGCACCGCGCCATTGAGGCGCTGACGCCAGTCGCCAGAGTCGGCATCGCTGTGCTGTTCGGCACCGCCGACCCAGGCGTTGTTCGCCACCTCATGGTCATCCCAGATCACCATAAAGGGATGCTGACGGTGGACCTCCTGTAAGTCCTTGTCGCGCTTGTAACAGGCGTGGCGGGTGCGGTATTCATCGAGGGTACGAATTTCCTTCAGCGGCTCATTCACGCGGCCTGTGCGCACGCAATCTTCCAGTTCGGCGTATTCGTAGATGTAGTCACCCAGGTGCAGTACCACATCGAGGTCAGCACGCTTGGCCAACTCCTTGTAAACGTTGAAAAAGCCCTTGGCGAAATTCGAGCAGGAGGTATAGGCAATGCGCAGATGATCGACTCTGCCAGTGGGCAAGGTGCGGGTACGGCCAACGTCGGACCAGTGGCCATCAACTTCGAACGCGTAATAGTAGGTTTGCCCGGGTGACAGGCCGTCGACATCCACCTTGGCGGTGAAATCCCGCTGTGCGGAGGTTTGCCCCTGACCAGAGCGCACCACCTGCGTTAACGCCACATCGGTGGCCATCAACCAGCGGTAGCGCAGTATCAGTTCGGAATCTGTGGTTTCAAGCGCGGGAGTGATCCGGGTCCAGAGAATGACCCGGTCGGTCAGTGGGTCGCCACTGGCAATGCCATGGCGAAATGGATAGTTACTGCGCTGTTTGCGTTGCGGGCCTGCGGAGGCAAACAACGTGGTTCCTGCGCTGTCGAGCAGAAACTCCCGGCGAGTCAGAGGCATGGCGCATTCGACGTAAATCCCTAATGCGTCGATTAAGCATCCCGCCGATGACAGTCGGGTTGCGGCTGGTTGACGTTCCGGTGGCGATTTGGTGTCACTGATGTGACATTACGACTTACCTGTCAGCCCAGGGCGAATCAACGTGCCGGGCCAATCAGCCAGTGCGCCAACCGATTGCCAACCAGCAAGGCCAGCACAAACAACAATACATCGCCATTCATGGTAGCGATATCAACCAATGCAGGCCCCGGGCACAGCCCAACCATGCCCCAGCCAATGCCAAACATCGCTGCTCCAGTGATCAACCGCACATTGATACTGCTCATCGTCGGCGTATGGAACTGGCGTTCAAACAGCGGTTGCTGCCGTTTACCGATCAGTCGCCAGCCAATCGCAAACACCAGCACGGCAGCGCCCATGACCGCCATCAACGCAGGCTGCCAGGCTCCAAAGATGTCCAGAAAGCCACGTACCTTGGCCGGGTTATTCATACCAGACAGCAGCAAGCCAATGCCAAACAGCAAGCCCGCCAACAATGCGCTGAACAATGAGCCAAGATAACGGGCACTGATCGATGAGTTGCTTTCAGATACCGACGTACTCATAAGCCAGCCTCCATCAATCGCTGCACTTGCGCCATAACGGCCACCGTGAGAATGGCAAAGCCCATAAACACCAGGGTTGCAACCACCGAGCGCAGTGACATACGCCCCATACCACAGACACCGTGGCCGCTGGTACAGCCGTTGGCCACATAGGTGCCCACTCCAACCAACAGTCCCCCTGCGATGATCAGCCCCTTGTGGCTTGTCATGTCGACGGCTTCCGGCATGTATCCCAGCATTAACAATACCGGCATGGATAGAATCAACCCGAAGGCAAAACACACCGCCCACAAGCGATTGCGCTCGCCGCGGCCAATCCAACTGAAGCAACTGGAGATCACCCCGGTCATTCCACTGATGCGGCCATTGGCCAGCCAGAGCCAGATCGCCGCCAGTCCAATCAAGGCGCCACCTATGAATTCTGCAATCACTCTGTCCCCACATGCACTACGGATTCAAACGCGACAAAGTCTATCACTGAACGCTGATTCTCCAGAGCCTGATCACCGTCTGGAGAGCGCATACCGCTGCTCCGAGCCGCCAACTGTTCATATCACCGAGCCTACAGGCGTTCCATACCATAGACGCTGTTGCTGGCGCGCTGGACAGCGGGAGGCTCGAATTAAAGCGCCGAACCGGCTAGTCTGAACTCACTTATTGAGTGGATATTGTTATGGACATTATTGATCAGCTGCAAAACGACAGCGAAACCCGCCCAATCACCTTCCTGACCGGTGCTGAATACCCACAGTGGAAGGCCGAACACAGCCATGCCGAGAGCTGGCTCGAGGCCAACGGCTACGAGGGCAAAGGCCTGATTCTGATTCCTGGCGAGCACGGCATAGAAGCCCTGTTTGTGGCCGAGCAATACGATCAATCCTTCGTCTGCGGTGACCTTGCCAACCAGCTGCCAGCAGGCCACTACGCCGTTGAAGGCGACCGTAGCGATGACGAGCTGTTTAACATCGCCTTTGGATGGGGTGCAGGCGCCTATCGCTTCACTCGCTACAAGGAAAACACAAAGCCACAGGCCCATCTGCTGTTAACCGACGAAGCGCTGCTGACCCGTGTGAACAACACCCTGACGGCTGTTAGCCTGACCCGTGACCTGATCAATACCCCGGCCCAGGACATGATGCCCCAGCATCTGGCCGATGCCGCCAGCAAGCTGGCCGAGCAACACGGTGCTGAATTCCACGAAATCATTGGCGATGATCTGCTGGAGCTGAACTACCCGATGATCCACGCCGTTGGCCGCGCCAGTATTCACGAACCGCGTTTGCTGGACCTGAGCTGGGGTCACCCGGACGCGCCGAAAGTCACTCTGGTGGGCAAAGGCGTCTGCTTTGACTCCGGTGGCCTGAACCTCAAGCCCGGCAATTTCATGCGCCAAATGAAGAAGGACATGGGCGGTTCTGCCCATGTACTGGGGCTGGCCAGCCTGATCATGGCCAGCAAACTGAATGTACGCTTGCGGGTACTGGTACCGGCGGTTGAAAACGCCGTCAGCGGCAATGCCTTCCGCCCAGGGGACGTACTGCCAACCCGCAAGGGACTGACCGTAGAAATCGACAATACCGACGCCGAAGGCCGTCTGGTGCTGTGCGACGCGCTGGCAGAAGCCATTGAAGACAAGCCGGAAATCATCATCGATTTCGCCACGCTCACAGGCGCCTGCCGTGTGGCTTTGGGGACTGAGCTACCGGGCTTCTTCTGCAACGACAAAACCGTCGCACGGGCGCTCTCAGACGCCGGAGAACGAGTCACCGACCCGGTATGGCAACTGCCGCTGCACCAGCCTTACGCCGATATGATGAAAAGCGACATTGCCGATCTGGTGAACAGTGCCGCCAGCCCATTCGGCGGAGCCATTACCGCAGCCCTGTATTTGCAGGAGTTTATTGATGACACCCCGTGGGTGCACTTCGATGTGATGGCATGGAACAACCGCAAACTGCCGGGTCGTCCAACCGGTGGTGAAGCTATGGGCCTGCGCGCGGTGTTTGAATACCTCAACAGCCGCTTTGCTGACTGAAGCTTCTGATTATTCAGAGGGACCTTATGCTTGAATATTCAAGCAATGACGATTCCTTACAAGCTCCGCCTGTAACTTACAGGCGTTTCACCTACATTTGTGACGTGTGGTTAACACCACATCATGATCGTCACTCACGGATGAGTACCTTCCTTTGATGCGAACCCCGGTTCGCATTTTTTATGCCTGCCTTTTGCCATTGCCATATAGCGCTCCGCTTCCGACTTCCGAGCCTGCGCGGCCCGCTCACTTCCGACTTCCGACTTCCGACTTCCGAGCCTGCGCGGCCCGCTCACTTCCGACTTCCGACTTCCGACTTCCGACTTCCGACTTCCGACTTCCGGCAAGAGACTATCGACACTCAAATAACAGGCACAAAAAAACCCGCCGAAGCGGGTTCTTCTGTTGGCGAGCCAGTCAAATGAGCTTATTCAGCTGCATCGTCCTGAACTTCAACCACGTCTTCTTCAGCAACGTTCACTGGACGGTCAACCAGCTCAACGTAGGCCATAGGAGCCGCATCACCAGCACGGAAACCGCACTTCAGGATACGAATATAGCCGCCTGGACGCGCTTTGTAGCGTGGGCCCAGTTCGTTGAACAGTTTACCAACAGCTTCTTTGCTGCGAGTACGGGAGAACGCCAGACGACGGTTCGCAACTGAATCCTCTTTAGCCAGAGTGATCAGCGGCTCAGCGACGCGACGCAGTTCTTTTGCCTTAGGCAAAGTCGTCTTGATAACTTCGTGTTCGAACAGGCTCACCGCCATGTTTTTGAACATGGCTTGACGGTGTGCGCTGGTACGATTGAAGTGACGACCACTTTTACGATGACGCATGGTTTAAATTCCTTACTAACTGAACGTTCTGATCAAGCCAGTACTTTGTCGTCGTTACGCAGGCTGGCTGGTGGCCAGTTTTCCAAGTGCATACCCAATGACAAACCACGGGAGGCCAGAACGTCTTTGATTTCAGTCAGAGACTTCTTACCCAGATTAGGTGTCTTCAGCAGCTCAACTTCAGTACGCTGGATCAGATCACCAATGTAGTAAATGTTTTCTGCTTTCAGACAGTTGGCGGAACGAACGGTCAGTTCCAGATCGTCTACAGGACGCAGCAGAATCGGATCAATTTCCTCTTCTTCACGTACCTGCTCAACCACTTCGTCATTCTCAAGATTGACGAAGATTGCCAACTGCTGCTGCAAGATGGTCGCGGAACGACGGATCGCTTCTTCCGGATCAATAGTGCCGTTGGTCTCCAGATCGATCACCAACTTGTCCAGGTCAGTACGCTGTTCTACACGTGCAGAATCTACACTGTAGGAAACGCGCTTGACCGGGCTGTAAGTGGCGTCCAGCTGGAGCTTGCCAATTGCCTTGGTCTCTTCGTCGCTCTGGTAACGCGCTTCAACGGTTTCATAACCGCGGCCGGAGGCAACTTTCAAAGTCATCTTCAGCTCAGCACCTTCACCCAGTTCAGCGATGAAGTGATCAGGGTTGGCGATATCAACACCGTGATCCAGTTGAATATCAGCAGCTGTAACCGTAGCCGGACCGACTTTGGTAACGGTCAGGCTGGCTTCATCACGCTCATGCAGTTTGACTGCAACACCCTTAAGATTCAGCAGGATTTCAATAACATCCTGTTGAACGCCCTCGATTGCACTGTATTCGTGCAATACGCCATCGATTTCACATTCGACCACTGCCGCACCCGGCATGGAAGAAAGCAAAATGCGACGCAGGGCCGCACCCAGAGTGTGACCGAAGCCGCGCTCCAGAGGCTCAAGGGTGACCTTGGCGTGGGTAGCGCTAACTTCGTCTACCTGGATGTTTCGAGGTGTCAAAAATTCGTTCACTGCACGCTGCATAGCTGCCCCTAAGCTCCTCTATTACTTGGAGTAAAGTTCCACGATCAGGTTTTCGTTGATCTCTGCAGGGAGATCAGCGCGTTCCGGAACGTTGGTGTAAGTTCCTTCCATCTTGCTGGAATCCACATTGATCCAGCCACAATCAGGACGTTGACCAGCCAGCTCAAGAGCGGACTTGATACGAGCCTGGTTTTTGGCTTTTTCGCGGATACCAATCACATCACCAGCATTAACCTGGAAAGACGGAATGTTTACAGTGCGACCGTTAACGGTGACTGCCTTGTGAGAAACCAGCTGACGGGATTCTGCACGAGTGGAACCGAAGCCCATGCGATAAACAACGTTATCCAGGCGGGATTCCAGCAGTTGCAGCAGGTTTTCACCGGTAGCACCCTTGCGGCGTGCTGCTTCCTTGTAGTAGCTACGGAATTGCTTTTCCAGAACGCCGTACAGACGACGAACTTTTTGCTTTTCACGCAGCTGCAGACCGTAGTCTGACAGACGACCACGACCAGCGCCATGAACGCCAGGCTTGGTTTCTGCTTTACATTTTGAGTCAAGTGCGCGGATACCGCTCTTCAGGAACAGATCAGTTCCTTCACGACGGGACAGTTTACACTTAGGACCAATATAACGTGCCATTTATTCTGCCTCCTTATACGCGACGCTTCTTAGGTGGACGACAGCCGTTATGAGGAATCGGAGTCACGTCAGTGATGTTTGTGATTTTGTAACCACAAGCATTCAATGCGCGAACTGCAGATTCACGGCCAGGACCAGGACCTTTAACTTCAACGTCCAGGTTCTTCAAGCCATACTCTTTAGCAGCTTCACCAGCACGCTCTGCAGCCACCTGAGCGGCGAAAGGAGTGCTCTTACGGGAACCACGGAAACCAGAACCACCGGCAGTTGCCCAGGACAGAGCATTGCCTTGACGGTCAGTAATGGTCACGATGGTGTTGTTAAAAGAGGCATGGATGTGGGCGATGCCGTCCACTACCTGCTTTTTAACCTTCTTCTTGGTTGTTCGTTGTGGCTTAGCCATTCTTTAAATCCTGCTTTTAATATCAACACTGCAACAAGTGAATGCAGCTACACTAAAAGACCAACTCGTAATTACTTACGGATTGGCTTGCGCGGACCCTTACGGGTACGAGCATTTGTTTTAGTACGCTGACCGCGAAGTGGCAGGCTACGGCGATGACGGATACCGCGGAAGCAACCCATGTCCATCAAACGCTTGATGTTCATTTGTACTTCGCGACGCAGGTCACCTTCAACCGTGAACTTGGCAACTTCATTACGGATAAGGTCAAGCTGATCTTCGCTCAGAGTACCAATCTTGGTGTCTTCTGCGATGCCAGTAGCGGCACAGATCTGCTTGGCAGTAGTCTTACCAACGCCAAAAACGTAGGTCAGGGAAATTACTGCATGCTTGTTGTCAGGAATGTTGACACCGGCAATACGGGCCATGTCTAACTCCGTTACACTTTACTTGATGAAAGGGCGCGAGATACTACAAGCTGATTAACTAAAAAGCAAGCAACTTGTTCTCGCACCCGCCTCGACAGGAAATTAACCCTGACGTTGTTTGTGCTTTGGATCTGTACAGATCACACGCACACTGCCGTTACGACGAATGATTTTACATTCACGGCACATTTTTTTAACAGACGCACGTACTTTCATGACTGTCTCCTAAAATGGGCTCAGCGAGCTGAACCCACATTCTTGAGGTTTGCTTTCTTCATCAGGGACTCATACTGATGAGACATCAGATGAGATTGCACCTGCGCCATGAAATCCATGACCACCACAACAACAATCAGCAAGGAAGTACCACCGAAGTAGAAAGGTACGTCGGCAGCAACCACCAGGAATTGTGGCAACAGACATACGGCAGCGATATAGATCGATCCGAACAGAGTCAGTCGACCCAGCACACCGTCAATGTATTTGGCAGTCTGGATACCAGGACGAATCCCAGGGATGAAAGCACCGGATTTTTTCAGGTTCTCGGCCACATCTTTCGGGTTGAACATCAACGCCGTGTAGAAGTAGCAGAAGAAGATGATACCGGCAGCAAACAATACGATATAAAGCGGCTGGCTAGGCGCCAACGCCAGGCTGACGTCTTGCAGCCATTCCATGCCTTCACCCTTACCGAACCACTGACCCAGAGAGGCAGGGAACAACAACAGGGACGAAGCAAAGATGGCCGGGATAACGCCCGCCATGTTCAGTTTCAGCGGCAGATGGCTCGACTGCTGTTGAGCCATTTGACGATTGCCCATCTGGCGCTTGGCGTAGTTGATGGTGATGCGACGCTGTCCACGTTCAACGAAGACAACAAACGCAACCACAGCTACAGCCAGAGCAGCGATGACCAGCAACAACAGGATATTCAGATCACCCTGGCGGGCAGATTCGAACGCCTGACCAATTGCACTTGGCAACCCGGCAACAATACCGGCGAAGATCAGGATAGAGATACCGTTGCCGATACCCCGTTCAGTCACCTGCTCACCCAACCACATCATGAATACCGCACCGGCCACGAAGGACGGTACAGCCGCGATGTAGAAGTCGAGGCCGGAGGAGAAGGTAACACCCTGCCCTGCCAGACCCGCAGACACACCGAACGCCTGCACCGTAGCCAGAAGCACGGTGCCGTAACGGGTGTACTGGGTAATCTTGCGACGACCGGATTCACCTTCTTTCTTCAACTGCTCGAGCTGCGGGCTCACTGCCGTAAGCAACTGCATGATAATGGATGCAGAGATGTACGGCATGATACCGAGCGCAAGAATACTCATGCGCTCAAGTGCACCACCCGAGAACATATTGAACATTTCAAGGATGGTACCCTGATTCTGTTCAAACAACCGAGCGAGTGCGTCCGGGTTAATCCCTGGTACCGGAATGTGGGTACCAATCCTGTATACAACAATTGCCAGGAGCACGAACCGGATCCGAGCGAATAATTCGCCCAGACCCTTGTTCATTCCTTGTGGTAGTGAGCCTTGGGTAGCCATTAGTCTTCGACCTTACCGCCTGCTGCTTCGATGGCAGCCTTCGCGCCTTTAGTGACTTTCAGACCTTTAACAGTCACAGCCTTGCTGATTTCGCCAGACAGAATTACGCGAGCAGATTTGAACTGTTCGCCGATTACGTCTGCTGCTTTCAGTGCTGCCAGATCTACAACGTCGCCTTCAACCAGGGCCAGTTCGTTCAGACGGATTTCCGCCACGAAACGAGCCTTGCGAGAAGTGAAGCCAAATTTTGGCAGACGACGGTGGATAGGCATCTGACCGCCTTCGAAACCAGGAGCAACGCTACCGCCGGAACGGGACTTCAGACCTTTGTGACCACGGCCACCAGTCTTACCCAGACCGGAACCGATACCACGGCCAACGCGCTTACGGTTTGTCTTGGAGCCAGGAGCTGGGCTCAATTCATTGAGACGCATGTTACTCCCCTTCTACCTTAACCATGTATTGAACTTGGTTGATCATGCCGCGAACGGAAGGAGTATCTTCCAGTTCAACAGTGTGACCAATGCGACGCAGGCCCAGACCTTTCATGGTTTCGCGGTGCTTTGGCAGTTTGCCAATAGTGCTGCGAGTCTGGGTAACTTTGATAGTTTTATCAGCCATTTCAATTACCCCAGAATGTCTTCTACGGACTTACCGCGCTTGGCAGCTACCTGTTCAGGAGACTGCATCTGCGCCAGACCGTTGAAAGTTGCACGAACCACGTTGTTCGGGTTGGTAGAACCGTAGCACTTGGCCAGAACGTTCTTGATACCAACCATCTCCAGTACGGCACGCATTGCGCCACCGGCAATAATACCGGTACCTTCAGATGCTGGCTGCATGTAGATGCGGGAACCGGAGTGGCGAGCCTTTACAGGGTACTGCAAAGTGTTGCCGTCCAGTTGAACGTTAATCATGTTGCGCTTGGCCTGTTCCATTGCTTTTTGAATAGCAGTTGGAACTTCACGGGATTTACCGCGACCGAAGCCAACACGGCCATTGCCGTCACCAACAACAGTCAGAGCGGTGAACGCGAAGATACGACCACCCTTAACTACTTTGGCTACACGGTTAACCTGAACCAGCTTTTCCTGGAATTCGCTTTCGTTACGATCGTTGTTGCGATCGTTATTACGTTCGTTATTTGCCATGATCAATACCCTTAGAATTCGAGGCCGTTTTCACGAGCCGCGTCAGCCAGAGCTTTAACACGACCATGGTATTTAAAACCGGAGCGATCGAAAGCGACCTTGGTAATGCCAGCAGCTTTAGCACGCTCAGCAATCAGCTGGCCTACTTTGGTAGCTGCACTTACGTTACCGGTTGTATCGTTACGCAGATCCGCTTCTACGGTAGAAGCCGTTGCCAGGACGCTAGCGCCATTGGCAGAGATGATCTGAGCATAAATGTGTCGTGGTGTACGGTGTACACACAGACGGACCGCGCTTTTTTCACGGATGTTAATCCGGGTTTTCTGGGCACGGCGCAGACGAGCTTTTTTCTTCTCATTCATGGCCTAGACCTTACTTTTTCTTGGCTTCTTTACGACGAACAGTTTCGTCAGCGTAGCGAACACCCTTGCCTTTGTATGGCTCAGGCGGACGGTAACCGCGGATTTCTGCAGCAACCTGACCAACCGCTTGCTTGTCCGCACCTTTGATCACGATTTCGGTCTGGCTAGGAGTTTCAACAGAAACGCCTTCTGGCAGAACGTAATCGATTGGGTGGGAGAAGCCCAGGTTCAAATTCAGAGTGTTACCAGCGGCTTTGGCACGATAACCAACACCTTGCAGAATCAGTTTCTTTTCGAAACCAACGCTTACACCAGTAACCATGTTGTTAACCAGGGCACGGAAAGTACCAGCCATAGCGGTAGCTTTCTTATCGTTTTCCTTGGTAGCAGCAAACGTCAGGGCGCTTTCTTCCTGGTTGATGGCCACGTAAGAGTGGACAGCCAGTTCCAGAGTGCCTTGTTTGCCTTTAACGGAGATTGTTCCTTCACCCAGCTTGACTTCAACGCCAGCAGGGATTTGTACAGGAGCCTTAGCGACGCGAGACATGGTATCCCCCCTTAGAATACAGTGGCGATAACTTCACCGCCGACACCCGCAGCACGGGCAGCGCGATCAGTCATGACGCCTTTGGAGGTGGATACGATGGCTACGCCCAGACCTGCTTCAACTTTAGGCAGTTCTGCAGCACCCTTGTACTGACGCAGACCAGGACGTGAAACACGCTGGATGCGTTCAATAACAGGCTTGCCTTCGTAGTATTTCAGTTCGATAGACAGAGTCGGCTTGGCCGCTTCGTCTACTGAAAAACCACTGATGTAGCCTTCTGCTTCCAATACTTTGGCAACAGATGCTTTGATTTTGGAAGACGGCATGTTCACAGTCGTATGTCCAGCTTGCTGGGCATTACGAATGCGGGTGAACATATCCGCCAACGTATCTTGCATACTCATTTAATAATTACCTCTGTTGTACAGCGGCCACGACGACAAAACCGGGGCGATTAACCCCGGTAATGCGAAGCGGGAGTGCTTACCAACTAGCTTTTTTCAGGCCGGGTACGTTACCTTTCATGCCTTCTTCACGCAACTTAATACGTGACAGCTTGAACTTACGGTAAACGCCATGTGGACGGCCAGTCATTTGACAGCGACGCTGCAGGCGGCTCGCGGAAGAATCGCGAGGCAGCTTTTGCAGTGCCATCTGTGCATTCCAACGTTCTTCATCAGAAGATTCTGGATTCTTGATGATTGCCTTCAGCTCAGCGCGCTTGGCAGCAAACTTGTCTACCAGTTTCTCACGCTTGGCTTCACGCTGCTTCATGCTAATTTTAGCCATGACTAACTCCTATTAACGGAACGGGAACTGCAGCGCTTTCAGCAAAGCACGGCCTTCTTCGTTCGTTTTGGCTGTCGTAGTGATGGTCACATCCATACCGCGAACCTTGTCTACTTTGTCGTAGTCAATTTCCGGGAAGATGATCTGTTCCTTCACACCCATGCTGTAGTTACCGCGACCGTCGAAAGACTTACCGTTGATACCACGGAAGTCACGTACACGAGGCAGTGCGATATCGACCAGACGGTCCATAAATTCCCACATACGATCGCGACGCAGAGTCACTTTACAGCCGATAGGCCAACCTTCACGAACCTTGAAGCCCGCTACTGATTTACGTGCCTTGGTGATAACAACTTTCTGGCCAGAGATCGCTTCCATATCGGCAACGGCATTGTCCAGCAGTTTCTTATCGCCCAGAGCTTCACCAACACCCATGTTCAGGGTGATTTTGGTGATTTTAGGCACTTCCATAATGTTTTTGTAACCAAACTCTTCTTTCAGCTTGGCTACTACTTCTTCTTTGTACAGGTTTTCTAAACGTGACATAGCAGTATCCAGCTCCTATCAGGCGTCGATGACGTCGCCAGTGGATTTGAAGATACGTACCTTTTTGTCGCCTTCAACCTTGAAGCCAACACGGTCAGCTTTTTCAGTCTTAGGGTTCCAGATGGCTACGTTGGAAGCCTGAATACCGGCTTCCTTCTCAATGATACCACCTGGCTGCTGCAGGTACGGGTTTGGCTTCTGGTGTTTTTTCACCATGTTAACACCGGTTACGATCAGACGACCGTCAGCCAGTACTTTTTGTACTGAGCCGCGCTTGCCCTTGTCTTTACCAGCGATAACTACCACTTCGTCTTTACTACGAATTTTCAACATATTCTGTCCCCTCCCCTTAAAGCACTTCTGGTGCCAGGGAAATGATCTTCATGAACTTCTCAGAACGCAGTTCACGAGTCACAGGGCCAAAGATACGAGTACCGATTGGCGCCAGAGATGCGTTCAGCAGAACTGCAGAGTTGACGTCAAAGCGGATAATAGAACCATCCGGGCGACGAATACCTTTACGGGTACGTACAACCACGGCGTTCATTACCTGGCCTTTCTTCACTTTACCGCGTGGAATTGCTTCCTTCACGGATACCTTGATCAAATCACCGATGCCGGCATAACGACGATGAGAGCCGCCCAGTACC
The DNA here is from genome assembly GCF_000422845.1 of Oceanobacter kriegii DSM 6294. Lineage (GTDB taxonomy): Bacteria > Pseudomonadota > Gammaproteobacteria > Pseudomonadales > Oceanobacteraceae > Oceanobacter > Oceanobacter kriegii. The sequence continues at coordinate 6,003 of NZ_AUGV01000009.1, read as the reverse complement.
TTAATGCACTGAACACGCTTCGCGCCGCTGTTGTCGGCAACGTCCAGCATGGATTGTGTCTGGATCATGCTATTCGCTCCTAACTAACTGCGCCCGGTCTTAGACCTTGGCGGCGCGCTCGTCGATTGAAACCAGCGCCCATGTCTTGTTCTTGGACAAAGGACGCGACTCTTTAACTGTAACAGTGTCACCGATCTGACATTCGTTTGCTTCGTCGTGAGCCATCACCTTGGTGGACTTCTTAACGAACTTCTTGTAGATCGGGTGCTTTACAAAGCGTTCAACACGCACAGTGATGGACTTGTCCATCTTGTTGCTCACGACCTTACCACTCAGGGTACGAACGGTCTGTGTGTTCTCAGTCATGATTATTCACCTGCCTTCTGTGCCAACAGAGTCTTAACTCGAGCGATGTCGCGACGAGTCTGACCGATCAGGTGAGTCTGACCCAGCTGGCCAGTGGCCTTCTGCATACGCAACTTGAATTGTTCGCTCAACAGTTCATTCAGCTGAGATTTCAGCTCAGCCACTGACTTTTCTTTCAGTTCACTTGCTTTCATCACAGCACCGTCCGCTTAACAAACGTGGTATCGAAAGGCAGTTTTGCAGCAGCCAGTGCGAATGCTTCGCGAGCCAGCTCTTCAGAAACGCCTTCCATTTCATACAGAACCTTGCCTGGCTGAATCTGGCATACCCAGTATTCAACGTTACCCTTACCTTTACCCATACGAACCTCAAGAGGCTTTTCGGTGATCGGCTTGTCAGGGAAGACACGGATCCAGATTTTACCGCCACGCTTGATCTTACGAGTCATAGCACGACGAGCTGCTTCAATTTGACGCGAAGTCAGACGGCCGCGGCCGGTTGCTTTCAGAGCGTATTCGCCGAAAGAAACCTTGGAGCCACGAATGGCCAGGCCACGGTTACGACCAGTCTGGACTTTGCGGAATTTGGTACGTTTTGGTAACAACATAACTCAATCCCCTTATGAACGGCCGCCAGACTTTTTCTTACCCTGGTTCTTGGCGCGCTCACGAACTTCCTGGATACCACCCAGGATTTCGCCTTTGAAGATCCAAACCTTCACGCCAATAACACCGTAAGTAGTGTGTGCTTCGTAGGTTGCGTAATCGATATCGGCACGCAGAGTGTGCAGAGGCACACGACCTTCGCGGTACCATTCGGCACGCGCAATTTCAGCACCACCCAGACGACCACTCACCTGGATCTTGATACCTTCAGCACCGCCACGCATAGCGTTCTGTACCGCACGCTTCATAGCGCGACGGAACATAACACGACGTTCCAGCTGAGAGGCAACGCTCTGGGCTACCAGCTTGGCATCCAGATCCGGCTTGCGAACTTCTTCGATGTTGATGTGTACTGGAATACCCATCACTTCGCTCAGGTCCTTACGCAGAACCTCAACGTCTTCGCCTTTCTTACCAATCACGATGCCTGGACGGGCAGTGTGGATGGTAACTTTGGCGTTTTGAGCAGGACGCTCAATAACAACTTTGCTTACTGAAGCCTTTTCCAGGCGCTTTTCGATCAGGGAACGAACAGCAATATCAGTCAGCAGGTTGTCTGCATACTTGTCCTTACCGGCATACCACACAGAATTGTGGTCCTTGGTAATACCCAGGCGGATACCGGTTGGATGAACTTTCTGACCCATCTGACCAACTCCTATTTTTCTGAAACTTTCACAGTGATGTGACAAGTGCGCTTGAAGATACGATCGGCGCGACCTTTCGCACGAGGGCGAATGCGCTTCATCGTCAGACCTTCGTCGGCGTATACGGTGCTGACAATCAGCTCGTCTACGTCGGCGCCATCATTGTGTTCAGCGTTGGCGATGGCAGATTCCAGAACTTTCTTGACCAGGTCAGCGCCTTTTTTGGTGCTGAAGGACAGAATTTCCAGAGCGTCATCCACTTTCTTGCCGCGGATCTGGTCAGCAACCAGGCGAGCTTTCTGAGCGGACAAGCGTGCACCACGCAATACAGCGGCTACTTCAGACATGATTCACCCCTTACTTATCGCTTGGCTTTCTTATCCGCTACGTGACCCTTGTAGGTACGGGTCAGCGCGAATTCGCCGAGTTTATGTCCAACCATGTCTTCGGTTACGAAAACAGGCACGTGTTGTTTGCCGTTATGAACAGCGATGGTCAGCCCCACGAAATCCGGGAAGATAGTGGAGCGGCGAGACCAGGTCTTGATCGGACGCTTGTCGTTCTTCTCAAGAGCGGTCTCTACCTTCTTCATCAAGTGATGGTCGATAAACGGACCTTTTTTCAATGAACGTGGCACAGTTCAATCCTCTCTTAGTTATTTCGCAGAACGACGACGTACGATCAGCTTATCGGTACGCTTATTCTTACGAGTCTTGTAACCCTTGGTTGGAACGCCCCATGGAGTAACAGGGTGACGACCACCAGAGGTACGACCTTCACCACCACCGTGTGGGTGGTCAACCGGGTTCATTACCACACCGCGAACGGTAGGACGAACACCGCGCCAGCGAGAAGCACCAGCTTTACCCAGTTCACGCAGACCGTGCTCAGAGTTGCCTACTTCGCCCAGGGTAGCGCGACAGTCAACCAGGACCTTACGCATTTCACCGGAACGCAGACGCAGAGTCGCGTAAGCACCTTCACGAGCAACCAGCTGAGCAGAAGTACCAGCGGAACGAGCGATCTGGCCGCCCTTGCCTGGCTTCAGCTCAACGTTGTGGACTACAGAACCCACTGGAACGTTACGCAGTGACATCGCGGAACCTACTTTGATAGGCGCGTGATCACCGGAAACAACTTCGTCACCAGCATGCAGGCCTTTAGGAGCCAGAATGTAACGACGTTCACCGTCAGCGTATTTCAGCAGAGCGATGTTCGCAGAGCGATTTGGATCGTATTCCAGGCGCTCAACAACGGCTGGGATGCCATCCTTGTTACGCTTGAAGTCAACGATACGGTAGTGATGCTTGTGACCACCGCCAATGTGGCGAGTGGTGATACGACCGTTGTTGTTACGACCACCAGACTTGCTGTTCTTTTCCAACAGAGCTGCGTGAGGCTTGCCTTTGTGCAGTTCGTTGTTTACGACTTTAACCAGGTGACGACGGCCAGCTGAAGTCGGTTTAGTTTTAACCAATGCCATAACTCAGCTCCTTATTCCGCGTCTGCAAAGTCGATGTCCTGACCGTCGACCAAGCGAACGTATGCTTTGCGAACATCGTTGCGCTTGCCCATGCCGCGGGCAGTGCGTTTGGTTTTGCCTTTGATGTTTACAGTCTGTACGGAGCGAACTTTCACTTCGAACAGAGCTTCAACGGCGGCTTTGATCTCTGGCTTGGTAGCGTCAGCAGCAACACGGAATACGTATTGGCCGTGCTTCTCTGCTACCCAGGTAGCTTTTTCAGAGATCTGAGGTGCCAACAGCACCTTGTAAAGACGTTCACGGATCATGCGTAAGCCTCCTCAAGCTGCTTCAGGGCCGGCACAGTCACCAAAACCTTCTCAAACGCGATCAGGCTTACAGGATCGATAGAAGTCGCTTCAGCAACACCAACGTGAGGAACGTTGCGAGCAGCCAGGTACAGCTTCTCGTCGATCTCTTCAGAGATGATCAGAACGTTGTCCAGTTCCAGTTCGTTCAGCTTGGCAACGAATTCCTTGGTCTTGTGGCTTTCCACAGCGAAGGAATCAGCAACAACCAGGCGTTCCTGACGAACCAGTTCAGACAAGATGGACTGCATCGCAGCGCGGTACATCTTCTTGTTAACTTTCTGTTCGAAGTTACGTGGCTTGGCTGCGAAAGTTACACCACCAGAGCGCCAGATTGGGCTGCTGGATGTACCAGAACGAGCACGGCCAGTACCTTTCTGACGCCATGGCTTGATGCCACCGCCAGCAACTTCGGAACGGGTCTTTTGAGCTTTGGTACCCTGACGGCCACCGGCCATATAGGCGGTAACAACCTGGTGAACCAGAGACTCATTGAATTCACGGCCAAAAGTAGCGTCGGAAACCGCTACCGCAGCACCTGCGTTAGTTTTCAGTTCCATCGCTTACCCCTTGACTGCTGGCTTGACAACAACGTTAGAACCTGGAGCACCAGGAACCGCGCCTTTGATCAGCAACAGTTTGTTTTCCGCATCAACGCGTACAATTTCCAGGCTTTGGGTAGTCTGCTGTTCAGAACCCATGTGACCGGCCATTTTCTTGCCTTTCCAGACACGGCCTGGAGTTTGACACTGACCAATAGAACCTGGTGCGCGATGAGACAGGGAGTTACCGTGAGTAGCATCCTGAGTACGGAAGTTCCAGCGCTTAACGCCACCCTGGAAGCCCTTACCTTTGGTGGTACCGGTAACATCAACTTTCTGACCAGCTTCAAACTGTTCAATAGACAGTTCTTGGCCAGCTTCAAAAGCTTCTTCAGTACGGAACTCGATCAAGCCACTGCCTGCTTCAACATTCGCCTTGGCGAAGTGACCGGCTTCCGGCTTGGAAACGCGAGACGCTTTCTTAGCGCCATAAGCAACCTGAATTGCACTGTAACCGTCAGTTTCAACGGTCTTTACCTGGCTAACACGGTTAGGTGTAACTTCCAGGACAGTAACAGCAACAGATTGACCTTCTTCGGTAAATACGCGAGTCATGCCCGCTTTTTTACCGACAATACCAATTGCCATTTTATATACCTCTCGTGTACGGGGCTAAAACCCACTATGGCCGCCCAATCTTCTAAATACGGGCGTTACACAGAGCACTGTGTAAGGTTAAACGGTTCGATTAACCCAGACTGATCTGAACTTCCACACCGGCAGCCAGATCCAGCTTCATCAGCGCATCAACAGTTTTTTCAGTTGGCTCAACAATGTCGAGCATGCGCTTGTGTGTACGGATTTCGTACTGGTCGCGCGCGTCTTTGTTGACGTGCGGAGAAACCAGAACGGTAAAACGCTCTTTACGAGTAGGCAGTGGGATAGGACCACGTACCTGAGCGCCCGTACGTTTAGCAGTATCGACAATTTCCTGAGTCGAGGTATCGATCAGGCGATGGTCGAACGCTTTCAAACGGATACGGATTCGTTGGTTCATTACCAAACTCCAAATTTATGTGCCAGAGCTCGTTCTCCCCCAATTCAAGGGGACGCGAATTGTATGCGGCTGTACAAAAAGTGTCAACCTAGAAAAATAAAAATGCCACAAAGGCGAGGTAAGGCAGGAATCTCGAGGGGAGAAAACAAAACCCCGATGCGAATGATCGGGGTTTTGATGAGGACCAATCAAAGAGTGACTGGCCCGGGCATCATTGATTACTCAACGATTTTGGCTACAACGCCAGCACCAACAGTACGGCCACCTTCACGGATCGCGAAGCGCAGACCTTCGTCCATGGCGATAGGAGCAATCAGGGTTACACCCAGCTGCACGTTATCACCTGGCATTACCATCTCAACGCCTTCTGGCAGCTCAACAGCACCAGTTACGTCAGTGGTACGGAAGTAGAACTGTGGACGGTAACCTTTGAAGAATGGAGTGTGACGACCACCTTCATCTTTGCCCAGTACGTATACTTCGGATTCGAACTTGGTGTGCGGAGTGATGGAACCTGGCTTGGCCAGTACCTGACCACGCTCAACTTCGTCACGCTTGGTACCACGCAGCAGTACACCTACGTTCTCACCTGCACGGCCTTCGTCCAGGATCTTACGGAACATTTCAACACCAGTACAAGTGGTTTTGGTAGTTTCCTTGATACCGATGATTTCAACTTCTTCACCAGTACGTACGATACCGCGCTCAACACGACCGGTAACAACGGTACCACGACCCTGAATGGAGAATACGTCTTCGATAGGCATAATGAATGCACCGTCGATCGCACGCTCTGGTTCTGGGATGTAGGAATCCAGGGCTTCAACCAGCTTCTTAACAGCGGTAGTACCCATTTCGTTGTCGTCCTGGCCGTTCAGAGCCATCAGAGCAGAACC
>NZ_AUGV01000008.1 GCF_000422845.1 Oceanobacter kriegii DSM 6294 | reverse complement strand
AACCACTCTGAAGCAACACCCTTGAAGCCCCGGCCAGTTTTGGTTGGGGCTTTTTTGTTGGTGGTTGGGATATGTTGGGAGTCAGGTGTCAGGTGTCAGGTGTCGGATGTCGGATGTCGGATGTCGGATGTCGGGTGTCGGATGTCGGGTGTCGGGTGTCGGATGTCGGGTGTCGGGTGTCGGGTGTCGGGTGTCGGATGTCGGATGTCGGATGTCGGATGTCGGATGTCGGATGTCGGATGTCGGATGTCGGATGTCGGATGTCGGATGTCGGATGTCAGGCTTCAACGTCTTCCACCAGCGAACAATCCGCCATCACCACCCGGTTGCGGCCGCTCTGCTTGCCTTCATACAGTGCGGTATCCGCTGCCTTGATCATACTGGTCTGATCACACACCCCACCATGGCAGGCCGCCACACCGATGGTAACCGTGATTGGGTCGCTGACGCCTCGTACCGTCATTGCCTGAACCACCAGCCGCAGCTTTTCGGCAACCTCGATGGCCTGGGTCGGCGAGGCATTGGCCAGCGCCACAATAAATTCCTCGCCGCCAAATCGCGCCACCAGATCTGAGCCACGAATGGAGCTTTTCAGGCGTTCGGCCACCTTGATCAGGCACTCATCACCAATGTCGTGGCCATAGCGGTCGTTGATGGTTTTGAAATGATCAATGTCGAGCAGCAGCAGGCTCAGGCCTTCGTCGTGCTGACGCTGTTGATTCATCAGCCGCCGCATGGCATTGGAGAAACCGCGTCGGTTCAGCAGACCCGTCAACGGATCGCTGTTGGCCAGATCCACCAGCTCCTGATTGAGGTTACGGGTACGCTTGAGAAACGTCAGGCCAAAATAGCTACCGGCAATAACACCAAGAATCATCCAGAAACCACGCGGCAATGCCTTGGCGGCGATCCAGGGTTCGCCCGATAAGTCCATCACTCGCGGACCGGCGATCATCATGGCCATGATGCTCAGCACCAGCACCGCCGCGGCCGCCAACGACTCGATACGGCCCCCCAGCAGCGCAGCTCCCATCGGCACCAGTGGCAGCAGGCACCCGAATTGGCTGTTCACACCACCGGAGACCAGTAACAGCGGCAGCAGACTGAACATCGCCACCGCCAACATGATCCAGATTCCGTGGTTTGGAAAAAGACGCGACCGAATGGCCACATACGCGGTTGCCAGAGCCACCAGATTGGCCAGCCCCAACCAGGTAAACACTGGTGACAAGGTCACCACCAACGGCCGCAGCAGAGTGCCCAACAGCACCAGAACGAAAGCCAGACGGCAGAAGCCCAGCAGCATATTCTGATGCGTCTGGCGCTGAATGTGGGTCGGCAATTCAGGCATAGGCGGCAACCTTGAAGGGTGGCCAAAAGCGGCTTTCGGGCTGATACATTAGCTGTTACCTTCTGACAGACTGAATAACACGCCACTCTCTCAGCCGTTCCCACACGGGACTCACTCAGAGCGCTGGCAGCTCGGTAAAACGATCTTCAATCGATACAAGGACACCCAATGCGCGCGGCTTTTCTGGATGCAGACTCCCTCGGCGATGACATCAATCTCGACCCGATTCGTGAACAGGTCAGCGAACTGGTGCTGTACGGAACCACATCGCCACAGCAACTGACCGAACGCTTGCAAGGCATTGATCTGGTCATCACCAACAAGGTCCGGATTGATGCCAACGCCATGACTCACCTGAAAGGCATTCTCGTGGTGGCGACAGGCACCAATAACATTGATATGGACGCAGCAAAGGCCGCTGGGGTTCCTGTTCTGAATGTCCTCAATTACGGAACAGACTCTGTCGCCCAGCACACACTGATGTTGTTGCTGGCGCTGGCTGGCCGTTTACCGGCCTATCAGCACGACTTGCGGGCTGGTCAGTGGCAGCAAAGTCCGTTCTTTTGCCTGATGGGACGAGCGACAACACAACTGGCTGGCAAGCAGTTGGTGATTGTGGGTTCGGGCACCCTCGGCAATGCCGTTGCGCGACTGGCCGAAGCTTTTGGTGTAAAGGTTCAGTTTGCTGCCCGTGCGGGAGCCGCCAATGACCCCCGCCCGCCGTTATCGTCCTTGTTGGCGGAGGCGGATTTTGTCAGCTTTCATTGCCCATTAACGGAATCCACTCGACATTTATTGAATGAAGAGTCACTAAAAACCATCAAACCCGGCTGTGTGGTGGTGAATTGTGCCCGTGGTGGGGTCATTGATGAGGCAGCCTGCCTGGACGCGCTGCGTCAGGGCCAGCTGGGTGGTTTGGCGGTGGATGTATTGCCGGAAGAGCCACCGGTTAACGGCCATGTGCTGCTGGACGCCATGACAGAAGACCTCAATCTGATTGTGACGCCTCATAACGCCTGGATTACCCCGGAAGCCCGCCAGAACATCATTCGCCTGACGGCGGAAAACATCGTCAGCCTGAAATAAATCAGGTCTTTCTAAAGCCGGTGAGCTTGATGTACATCAGCGCCGTAGAAATCACATCGCCCATGGCGGTGTGACGTTCTACCACCGGCACTTGCAGATCCTTCGCCAGCCCTTCGAACCGTAAATCCAGGTGCACTTCGTGAATATGATGACGGCGCTTGGCCTTCACGTACAGCTCCGATACTTCGATAAACCGGTTCGGTAGTTTGAAGCCGTACAACTGTTTGATGTAGCGGTTGAGAATGGCGCGGTCATACTCGATATAAAACCCGCAAATCGGTCGATTACCAATAAACGCCAGCAACTGCTCGATGGCGTCCTCAACCTCAATCCCCGCCAGTCGGTCTTCCCGTCGCAGGTAATGAATACGCACCGCATCCGGGTCGGTCACGGCGTCGGAACGGATGGTCAGGTCCAGCGCTTCGGTCAGAAAAATTTCATTGCCCTTTACGCGCACCGCCGCGACGCTCAGCAACTCGCCCTTTTTCTTGTCGAAGACACTGGTTTCGCAATCAAGCACTACCACTTCATCCCCGCTGTAGGGCTCCGCCATAAAACTCCAGCGTCCTTGTAGTCGGGACCGGCCCGGCAAGTGATCTTCAAACCAGCGTTTTAACATCGTCTAACCACCGTTCAAAAGCTGTCCAGATGGAAGTGCTGGGTCAGCAACTGCTTGAATTTTTTCACCCGGTGCAAGGCATGGCGCAGCATATTGCGATCGACACTGCGCAACTGGTTGACGTCGAGCTGCTGACTCAGCCCCCGTTCGCCGCCGTCACGCTCCAACTGCTGACGCAAGCGAATGCGCAAAAAGAAAATCAGCGCGTCACGCAGCCCTTGCACGGTATCGGCGTCCAGCACCTCCCGCTGCTTCAGCAGTTCCAGTCGCTCCAGCGTGCCGCATTCATCGATCGCGTGTTCGAACGCCAGTGAGCGAATGCCATGCACCAGCGGAAAGATGCCGCCCTTCTTGATGTCGATCTTGCCGTCGTCTTCACGAATGTTGCCAAGGAACGTCAGTGGCGTCTCGAAATTGAGCGCCTGCTTGGCGAAGCGCGCCGAAGCAATGCTGTTGCGCAGGGACTCCAGCTGCCAGCTCTGCTTCACCGGCTTGAATAACTCGGGGTTACCGCACACTGGCTCGGCATCCATAAAGATGGCCATGTTCATCATGTTTTCCGGCTTGCCAGACTCCAGCCAACGCTTGACCTTGCCCTGCCAGCCTTCCACCGTGTTGATCCACATATCGTTGACGAACATCACCCCACCGGGACAGGGTGGATAACCAAAATCCAGCAGCGCCTGATGCAGCTGTTGCAGCAACGGCAACACCGCCTCCTTGTCGTGCTCGTCTTCCAGAATGATGGCGTTGTCCTGATCGGTTTTCAGAATCTGCTCGCCACGGCCTTCGCTGCCGAGCACCAGAATGCACACCGACTTGCGCAGCCGTTCGGGGAAAATCAGCTCGAACGCCTTGTTGATCAGACGGCGATTCAGCGTTGTGATCAGCTCGGTCAGGGCGGTGATTTTCACCCCCTGACCATTGAGGGTTTCGATCAGGGTTTCCAGTCGTCCGGCCGCCACCACCAGCTCTTTCAGCGAGCGCGACTGGTCGATCCGCATGGCAATGATGTGAGAATGGGTTGAGAAGGTACTGAGCATGTCCATCAGCTCCAGCAAGCCGACGATCTGCCCTTCGCGGCGGACGATCACCCGTTCGATCTGGTGCTGGGTCATTTTCAGCAGGGCGCTGAACAAAAACTCGCCGTATTCAACTTCGATGAGGTTGAATTGGGCCACATCGACTGCCTTGCTCTGTTTGGTTTTATCCCCCAGCAAGGTGGCCTTCAGCAAATCGGTGCCGGTGATGATGCCGATTTCCTGACCGTTGCGCACCAGCACCGCATCCTGCTTTTTCTCGAACATCATTTCCGCCACCCGCGACAGCTGGGTCTGGGCCGAAACGTACGCCGGTGTGCGAATCACATCGCCATCCACCCGCGACAGAATAAACTCCGACACACTGGAGTCCTGGCGCTCAACCATCGACTGCTGGGTCCCCAGGTCGGTGTTGAAGTACACAGAAAAGTCGTCGGATTGCTCCACCAACTGAATAAAGTCGTCGGCACGCAACAGGTAGCAGAGGGTTTCTTCCACCGCGACATAACGGTGCTTGCAGCCGCTCTCCAGCACCGCCCGCACATCGAACAGGTCTTCTTTGCCGTATTGGCTGAACACCCGATTGTCGGCCGGGTCGATCTCTTCTACCACGCCCTTGTAGACGATATAGACACCGGGTGCGGCGGCACCAACATCCAGAATGGTGGCCCCCGCCGCGAAAAACACCAGATCGAGGCGACGGGTCAGCCATTCCAGCTGTTCATTGGAAAGGAAGGTAAATGGTGGTTGGTTCAGGTTGATCTGGATCGTCATGGCGACTCCGTGGCAATCGACCATTCGGCAACGGATGCCGAGCCTGAACGGCTCCGCATTCTTTTAGCCATCTTTATTATTTTCATTAGTCCCTAAACCTCCAGTCTCATCCAGCCCTTGGCCAAACACCATATGACCAAAGAATATGGCGATAGCGACCAATCCGCAGACGGAGCAAGCAAAGCAAACACCCCACAGGGTGATGTTGCTATGATGTCGGCATTCAAGGTCGAGCTGACAGCCTGTCGCATAAGGACGTCAAGCCGCCCCAACCTCCCAAAGCGCAAGAAGGATTTGCATGATACCCGTTTGGCAACTGGTCATTATCTCGGCCCTCTACATCGCCACCCTGTTTGGTATTGCCTGGTATGGCGACCGCCGCGCCCAATGTGGCCGCCCTATTCACAACACCGGGTTTATCTATTCGCTGGCATTGGCGGTGTACTGCACCTCGTGGACCTTTTATGGCGCAGTAGGTCAGGCAGCATCGAACGGTTGGGTGTTTCTGTCGATTTATCTTGGGCCGATCATTTTTATCACGGTGTTCTGGCGTTTGCTGGCGAAGATTGTGCGTATCGCCAAGGAAAAGCGCATCACCTCGATTGCCGACTTTATTGCCACTCGCTACGGCCGTGACCACACCCTGGCGGTGCTGGTAACCCTGGTCGCCATTCTGTGCGTGGTGCCCTACATCGCGCTGCAACTGAAAGCCATTTCAACCACCTTTGAGCTGCTAACCCTGCCGCTTGGGCGCGAGCCCGACGGGGTACAAACCTTCTGGGAAGACACCGCCTTCTACATCAGTCTGGCGATGGCGTCGTTTGTTATTATCTTTGGTACCCGCGACATCGACGCCAGTGAACAGCACCCCGGCATGATGTTGGCCATCGCCTTTGAATCACTGCTGAAACTGGTGGCGTTTGTGGCCGTCGGTTTATGGGTCTTCAGCTACCTGTACGACTCCCCCGCCGACCTGCTGGAACTAACCGAGGAAGTACTGCCGGACCACCCGCTGATGCACAGCGACCTGATCAGCCTGTCGTTTATGCTGCAAACCCTGCTGGCCGGTTTTGCCATGCTGGCGCTACCAAGACAGTTTCAGGTGTCGGTGATTGAAAACGAGTCCATCCGCCACATCAAAACCGCCCGCTGGCTGTTCCCCTTGTACCTGCTGTTGATGATGATCTTTGTGGTGCCAGTAGCACTCACCGGCCATCTGTTTATGCAGGACATCGGCTTTTCTCCCGACACCTATGTGCTCAGTTTGCCCGTGGCGCTGGGCCATGAATCACTGGCGATCATGGCCTTTATTGGCGGCGGCAGTGCCGCAACCGCCATGATCATTGTCGCCACCATTGCCATCAGCACCATGGTGTCCAACGAAATGGTACTGCCAGCACTGTTCCGTCAACGGGGGCAGGAAGACCTGCAACGCTCGAGTCAGGTACGTAACCTGATTCTGACCGTGCGCCGACTGGTGATTCTGGTGATGATGCTGGGCTCTTATCTGTTCTATCGGCTGGTTGGCCAGTTCGACTCACTGGCGGCCATTGGCATGTTGTCGTTTGCAGCCGCCGCCCAGTTTGCTCCGCCGTTGATCGGTGGTTTGTTCTGGCAGGGAGGCAACCGTCAGGGAGCCATTGCCGGTTTGCTGGCAGGCACCAGTGTGTGGTTCTACGGTCTGATGTGGCCATTCATTACCCAAACCGTACCGGGCATGGAAGGCCGCCAGCTGACCGAAATGGCCGTTGGTATAGACATTGATGACTTCAGTGTCGGCGTTCTGATGAGCCTTGCCGCCAACGTGTTTTTCTACTTTCTGTTTTCCATCGTCACCAATGCCTCGGTGCGGGAACGCATGCTGGCTGGTGACTTCACCTCAGCCCGCTCGCTCAGTCAACCCGACGACCTCGCGCCGGCATTCGACTGCAAGGTCGACGACGTACGGGTGGTGCTGGAGCGGATTCTTGGTTTCAGCAAGTCGGAAGACTTTTTCAACGACTACCAATCCCGCCATGGCATTCAGTACAACAACGCCCACGCCACCGCCTCCTTGTTGCAGGAAGCCGAGAAGCTGCTGGCATCGATCATGGGATCGTCCTCGGCTCGGGTAATCTTCTCTACCCTACTGGGCGGCGAACGCATCCAGATCCGCGATCTGGCCTTTTTGGCATCGGAAGCCAGCCAGGCGTTTGCCATGAGCCGTGACCAGCTGCAGGCCGCGGTAGAGCACCTGCAACAAGGGGTCAGCGTGGTCGACCGCGACCTCAATCTGGTCGCCTGGAACAGCCGCTATCTGGAAATTTTCAATTACCCAGCGGGTTTTATCCACACCGGTAAACCCATTCAGGAAGTGATTGCCTTTAACGCTGGCCGTGGCTTTTGTGGCTCTGGGGAGATTGAGGAGCAAGTGAGCCGACGGATGGATTTTCTGCGCCATGGCTCGGCCCATGCGTTCGAACGCTCGTTACCCAACGGGCAGGTCATTTACATGCAAGGCCATCCGATGCCGGACGGTGGCTTCGTTACCAGTTTCACCGACATTACCGTTCACCGTCAGGCGGAACAGGCATTGCGGGAAGCCAATACCTCGCTTGAACGACGGGTAGAAAAAAGTACCGCCAAGCTCGACGACCTGACCGCTCGACTGATTGAAGCCAACCACTCCAAAACCCGCTTTTTGGCCGCCACCAGTCACGACCTGATGCAGCCGTTGAACGCCGCCAAGCTGTTTGCCTCCACACTGGCGCAGAAGCAGCTGAACGACGAGCAGCAGCAGTTGCTCGATCACCTGGAGGGCGCGCTGCAATCCTCCGAAGACGTGCTGTCGGTGCTGGTCGAAATCGCCAAACTGGATGCCGGCGCCATGGAACCCGGCGTACACCCCATTGAGCTGGCGTCGGTGCTGAAACCACTGACCGATGAATTTACCGCGCTGGCCGCCGACAAAGGTCTGAATCTGACGGTTCGGCCGGTGCAAGGACTCTGGGTCAGCAGCGACTCCCACTGGCTGCGCCGCATCATTCAGAACCTGATCAGTAACGCCGTGCGCTACACCGAGCATGGCAAGGTGTTGGTCGGCTGCCGCAAGCGCGGCGACAACGTCATGATTCAGGTGTGGGATACCGGTATTGGTATTCCCGAACACAAGTTGGTGGATATTTTTGGTGAGTTCAAACGCCTGAACGAAGGCAAGCAGGACACCAAAGGGCTGGGACTGGCGATTGTCGAACGCATGGCCAAACGCATGGGGCACGAGATCAAGGTGCAGTCGAAACCCGGCAAAGGCACCTGCTTCAGCATCATAGTGCCATTGGCAGAGCCGCAGGCCAGCGTTGCAGCAACTGCGACACCAACCCCGATGGCGAGCAGCAGCTTCACCGGCATGCCAACCTTCTGTATCGACAATGACCCCGAAGTGCTGGCCGGCATGGAAGCGCTGCTCAATACCTGGGAATGTGATCTCTACGCCACCGATTCATTGCAAGGCGCCCGCGATATCCCGTTCAAGCCTGCCATCATGCTGGCCGACTATCAGCTGGATAACGACGAGACCGGCTTACAAGCCATGAACTGGCTGCGAGAGCATTTCAACGATCCACAACTGCCCGGCATCCTGATTTCCGCCGATCCACGGGATTCGGTTGCTAACGAGGCACGAGAGCTGGGTTATTACTTCCTCAAGAAACCGATTCGTCCGGCGGCTCTGCGAGCAGTGATTCGCAAGATGGTGAGCCAGTAGTCACCCTCAAGGGACGCAATTGGCAAAAGAAAGAGGGGTTGGGGAGCTATACTGCTCCCCATGTCAAACAACGCTCAGCTGGCCGGTTGGCTGGCGCTGATCTGTTGTTCTGGCTTTTCAATATCGAGGCTTTGAACGGCAATCACGGCCTGCGTGCGGGTACGTACCCCCAGCTTGCGGAAAATCGCCGTCACGTGGGCCTTGATGGTGGCTTCACTGACGTCCAGATCGTATGCGATCTGCTTATTCAGCATGCCCTCAGACATCATGGTCAGCACCCGGAACTGCTGTGGGGTCAAGCTGGCCAGACGGTCGGCCAGATCCAGTGCACTCTGGTTTGGCTGGTGCTGATGACGACGCGCGGCTTCTGGCAGGAAGATATCGCCTTCCAGCACCTTCTGAATCGCCACCGCAATGTCTTCCAGCGGAGCTGACTTGGGAATATAACCGGACGCCTGATGGTCAATGGCCTGACACATAATGGCCGGGTCTTCCGCCGCGGAAACCACAATCACCGGGATTTCCGGGTAGTGCGAGCGCAAAAACACCAATCCTGAATAACCGTGAGCACCCGGCATCTGCAAATCCAGCAGCACCAGATCGGCGTCGGTGTGTTCTTCAACCAGCTTTTGCAGGTCTGGCAGGGATTCTGCCTGAGGTATTTCGGCGTCGGGTACCAGTTGCTTTACCGCCTGCTGCATGGCAGTGCGGAACAAGGGATGGTCATCGGCAATTATTATTTTATTGGCTAACTGCATTGGTCCTCCAGAGCGAACAGCAAAAGGCCGTTACTTAATCCTGGCAACGTCTCTGTTGCTGACGTCCGACACTAGTAGCATTTTCTACAAAAAACAACGCCGGTTGCAGAGAATCTGCAACCGGCGTTGAAAGGATACTCACAAGACGCGGAATGGATCAGCGGTTCTTGCGGTTATCAACAAGCACATCAACAACAGACGGGTCAGCCAGCGTGGACACATCGCCCAGCGCATCGTGCTCGTTGGCGGCAATCTTGCGCAGAATACGACGCATGATCTTGCCGGAGCGTGTTTTCGGCAGTCCCGGAGTGATCTGAATCAGATCCGGAGTGGCTACCGGGCCAATCTCGGTACGAACCCACTTGCGCAGCTCTTGCGCCAGCTCGTCACTCGCTTCCTCGCCAGAGTTCAGGGTTACGTATACGTAGATGCCCTGACCCTTGATATCGTGCGGGTAGCCAACCACAGCAGCCTCAGCCACTTTCGGGTGAGCAACCAGTGCCGATTCCACTTCTGCGGTACCCATGCGGTGACCGGATACGTTGATCACGTCATCCACACGGCCGGTGATCCAGTAGTAACCGTCTTCGTCACGACGGGCACCGTCACCAGTGAAGTACATGCCACGGAAGGTGGAGAAATAGGTCTGAACGAAACGCTCGTGGTCACCGTACACGGTACGGGATTGACCCGGCCAGCTGTCGATCATCACCAGGTTACCTTCAGTGGCACCTTCCAGAATCATACCGGTGTTATCCACCAGCGCAGGCTGCACACCGAAGAATGGGCGAGTTGCAGAGCCCGGCTTCAGTGCTGTTGCACCTGGCAGCGGCGTAATCATGATGCCGCCGGTTTCGGTCTGCCACCAGGTATCAACGATCGGGCAGTTCTCTTCACCGATGGTCTTGTTGTACCAGTCCCAGGCCTCCGGGTTGATTGGCTCGCCCACGGAACCCAGCAAACGCAGGGAAGAACGGGAAGTGCCTTCAACCGCCGCAGTGCCTTCTGCCATCAGGGAACGGATAGCGGTTGGCGCGGTGTACAGGATGTTGACCTTGTGCTTGTCAACAATCTGGCTCCAGCGGTTGATCGCCGGGTAGTTTGGCACGCCTTCAGAGATCAGCGTGATACCACCGTTCAACAGCGGGCCGTAAATCAGGTAGGTGTGACCGGTAATCCAGCCCACATCCGCAGTACACCAGTACACGTCACCATCGTGATAGTCGAACACGTACTGATGCGTAATCGATGCCCACACCATGTAGCCGCCAGTGGAATGCACCACACCTTTTGGCTTGCCGGTGGAACCGGAGGTGTACAGGATGAACAGTGGATCTTCGGAGTCGATCGGCTCAGCCTGATGGTGTTCAGAAGAAACGGCGATCAGGTCGTGGTACCACACGTCGCGGTGGCCATGCCAGGCAACGTCAGAACCGGTACGCTTGACGACGATGACCTTTTCCAGCGACTTGATGGCCGGGTTGGTCAGGGCTTCGTCAACGTTGGCTTTCAGAGCCACTTTCTTGCCAGCACGAACGCCTTCGTCGGAAGTGATCACAACCTTGGCGTTGGAGTCTTCAATACGGCCAGCCAGTGCTTCCGGAGAGAAACCACCGAACACAACCGAGTGAACCGCACCAATACGGGTACAGGCCAGCATGGCAACTGCGGCTTCTGGAATCATTGGCATGTAAATGCAGACAACATCACCACGGTTCACACCCTGGCTGCGCAGAGCATTGGAGAAGCGGCATACTTCTTCGTGCAACTCTTTATAGGTGATGTATTTGCTTTCGTCCGGGTTATCGCCTTCCCAGATGATCGCCGTCTGGTCGCCACGGGTTTCGAGATGACGGTCAAGACAGTTGTACGCCATGTTGGTGGCGCCGTCTTCAAACCAACGGATGTCGACGTTGTGATCGTCGAAGGATACGTTGCGAACCTTGGTGAAAGGACGCATCCAGTCGATGCGCTCCAGCGCCTGCTCACGCCAGAACCCATCCGGGTTGACTACAGACTGCTGGTACATTTGCAGGTACTTGTCGTTATCGATCCAGGCCGAGTCGGCAAACTCCGGCATTACCGGATAAACCTTCTGGTCGCTCATCGCGTTCTCCCCTCTACTTATTATGTGTAATCGCGAATCCATATACGCAGGACGGTGTCGCCAGCCGCTTTGCATTCATATTGGTCATTGCTACCGGTCGGCAACATTAGACGATGGTCTATTCGCGCGTGCGGCCTTGGGGACGCCCCAAAACCACCGCAAAAATCCCCTTTCTGACAGCTCCAAGCCCATGATTCAGAAAGAGTTTTCAAATCGAACGCACGATAGCCAACAGAAACCGTCAAAATGCACACGCCTCAACGCCACGCATTCCTGAACAGCGGCAAACAACGCCTGTTCACTCTCAATTAAGAACGAGATTAGCACTGCCAACGGTCAGATCTGTAGCAGCCTTTCAGGTGATTCGGGTCGTATTAAGTAGTTATACCAAGCAGCCAGAGAGCCAGTACTTTGGTATCGGATTAATATAAAAAACACTCGATAAATATTAGTTCTGATATACAGGATATGGACGCAATTCACATATTGGAAAAATAAAACCGTTACATTGCGTAAAATATCATTTAACAATAATTCCATGCGTTCAGTGAGTGATTAAAGCGCCATTAACCACCAACTAAACACCTACTTATCATGTGTTAATTATTCATATCACAGGAACAATTTTTTGACGCCGATCAATTGACAAAATACTTAGCAAACTAAATAGTCTGATAATCTTTCCAATTGCCATGACAAAGCTCGCCCTTCATGGCTCAAAATCGGCCATCTTGACACTTCTTTACTATTTAAACCCCAACAACGGGAAAAAGTGCCAACCAGTTCACATGTCTCATTTTTACGGCTCAATAGCACTATCAGACGAACAATAAGGTCATCAAAGAACCATTGTCTAACCCCACCATTCAATCTTTTTTGGATTGTCCGACCATATTACGAATGTAACGTTTTACATGCTCAGAATCGCTTACTGACAATCTTGCCAACCAATTGACTACGATTCGTTACATTACATACTATTGCCTGCCGATTTTTATAACTCCGTAACAGGTTCAAGCAGATACAAATCGCCATGTGCAATAAGAAGTGCAAATTATTTACAAACGCAATGAAGGCTCCGGTGCTCAGCATCGGGGCTTTGTTGCGTTTTGTATTTGCATGGATGGTGTTCAGTATCCTTACCGTTTCCAGTGCACAGGCAGATACGCCAGTAACGCTGACGGAAACCTTTGCGGGGAACATGGATTTTGTTCTAGCAGGTGGAAGTTTCCGCAGAGATGGTACAGACATTTACTACTGGAATGGTCAGGGGTGGAGCTACAGGGAAGAAGAGTGCCAGCCTACAGGAAGCAGCGCAGCAAATAGCACTTCAAGTGACTCTGTTACGCTACCGGGTAATGCAGATATCGAAGCCGCCTTTCTTTATTGGGCTGGCAACGGTTCTCCTGACAGCACAGTTACCTTTAACGGGCAAACAGTCACTGCAGACAGAGTTGACACATCTAGTGTAAACGGTGACACAGTTACTTTTAACTATTACGCAAACGGTAATGAATACACCATCAATGGTGCAAACAATCAAAACTTCGAGTACTTCGGTGCCAAGGCAGATGTAACTAACCGCATTTCTGGCTCCGGTACGTTGACCTTTACAGTCAGTGGCCTGAATTTTCAGACAGGCATTGAGAACAACATCTACTGTGGCAACAACACGGTGTTTGGTGGCTGGGCCTTGGTGATCATTTATGAAGCCCCTAGTGAGCCGCTTCGCGTTGTTAACGTATTCGATGGTTTTCAAATGTTTCAGGGCAGTGCGATCAGCCTTGTACCAAACAACTTTGTTGTTGATGACAATCCGGCATCAAAACAAGGTCATCATGCTCACATTACCTGGGAAGGCGATGAGGGTAACTCTGATCCAGACAACGGGTTCTCTGAAGATCTGTTTTTCAACAACGTAGAGCTCACCGGGTCCGGCAATGCTGCGAATCAGCAGTTCAACTCCTATTCAAATGAGATTGGCAATACCAACGGCCTTGACATAGATAGCTATGAGGTCGGTTCTTATATGAATGCGGGTGATACAAGCGCCAATACCTTGTATTCATCAGGCGGAGACAGGGTCTTCCTCACAGCAGAAGTGCTGAGTGTTCCAAACCGCGATGTTGCCGACCTGCAGTTAACGTCTTCCGGTACCGTCGGCGTCGTGCGCGGCAATACCGCTACCTACACGCTGACCACCACCAATAACGGTCCGAGCAATGCGCCAAGTGGTACCGTCATTACCATTCCACTGACGGACGGTTTGACTCTGGACTCGTTCTCCGGCAACAGCTGGAACTGTTCTGCGACGACCAGCCTGATTACCTGTACGTTAAACCGCTCCATCAGCGATGAAAGTACGGCTCCTGCCCTGACGCTGTCGTTAGGCACTGCGGCAACCACACAAACCAGCCTGAACCTGACCGCTACGGTCAACGGTGTGGAATTCGACAACAAGAGCAGCAATAACACAGCCACTCTGGCCATGACCATTGGTGCACCAGACCTGTCTGGCTCTACCAAAGAGTTGGATACGACGGATATTGGCTCATCCGTAAGTGCGGGCGACACCCTGACCTACGTTATTACTGTCAATAACTCGGGGAACGCCGATGGTGATGTGACTGTTACAGATCACTTGCCTGCGGAGATGGACAGTTTTACCGTGATCTCAGCCCCAGCGGGCGCCTCGGTCAGTAGCTATGCAAAGCCTGCGGGTAACAATAACGCCGGTTATTTTGTTGTGTCCGGATTTACGGTTAGCGCAGGTGGCAGTGCTTCGATCACGGTTCAGGCAACACTGTCTGAAAACATCAGTAATGGCACATCGATCTCCAACTCTGCCACCATCAGCGACGGTATTAACCCTGACACTACGGTGACGTCATCACCTGTTGTCATTGGTGAAGCTACCAATACCACAGGTAACAAACCAATCTACCTGCACTCAGCCAACAGCGAAGCCAATTTGACTGCCAGCCGATCTGCGGACAACAGTTCTGACGAAGCAACTTACTACGCAATCCCGCAGTGGGAAGTCGCCGCCTGGACGCTGACCCCAAATCCTCAAACAGCCATTGAACTGGATTACAGCAAAACCATATCCACCACCCTGCAGTTGCGCCCCAACAATGGCAACTGCAACTGGCAGCGCTACGACCGCGTTTGGTTCAGTCTCTACAACGCCACGACGGACACCCTGCTTGCGGAGTTTTACCAGTATGAAAACTTCTGGCTGCAGTGTGGTACCACCACCGAAGTGAACGTCGATATGGGGATCATAAATCAGGGCACCATCTCCGCCGGAGACACAATTCAGGTACGGGTTCAGTACGGCAACACAAATAACCGTATGCGCGTTTACGGTACTGCAAACGGCACCAACTCGCAGGTACGTCTGAACTCAAAAACCGTTATTCAGATTGAACAACTGGGTGCCTACAGCGATGCCTATCCAAACGGCAGCAAACTGACCGAAGTGATGGAAACCAGCGCTATTTATTTCCGTATCGTGGTATCCGATCCATTCGGTTACGAGGATATCTCGGAAACCCGCTGGACCGTTACCGACAACAACGGCAACAACATCATCAATAACCAGGTCATTACACCGGTCAGCTCCAGTGGTGCGATCAGTGTTTATCAGTTTGGTCCGTTCAACGTGGCCGACGATACAGCCATTGGCCAATGGACCATCTCCGTTACTTCGGACGAAGGTAGCGAAGGCATGGTCACGGCCAAGCGCAAAGCCGTCATTGAAGTTGTCGGCCGTCCAGAGCCTGTGGTGGTCAAAACCGTCGAAGCCCAGTGGGACCCGGTCAATCTGTTTGATAACCCAAAGGCCATTCCAGGCAGCTATCTGGTGTACACATTGACCGTTCGCAACGAAGGTGACGGCGAAATCGAAGCGGACACCATTTCTCTGGTCGACCCTATCGAAAACCTGGTACCGCTGTTTGTGCAGGGTAACCTCGACCAAGCCAGTTCTGCGCCGTTTGTGTTCACCGATGGTGCTGTGTCCAGTGGTTTGTCATTCAGCTTTAACACGCTGGACGACAACTCGGACGATATCGATTTTTCCACAGACGGAAATGACTTCACGTACGACCCCAGTGCCGATGTTGACGCGGAAGGATTCAACGCCAATGTCAGCCACATTCGTTTTACCCCCAAAGGCACCATGAATGCTGCCAATGGGACGCAATACCCAGAGTTCACGCTCAAATTCAAAGTAAAAGTCGAGTAGGAGACACCCGATGATGACGATCAAAAACGCAACGCGTCTGGTTACCGGAGCTGCATTTGCTCTGGCCAGCACCGCTGCCCTGGCCGTCGGCACACCAGCCGGTACGGACATTACCAACACCGCGACCGCGACCTACGACCTGCCAGGTGGCGCTACTGGTCTGACCAAAAGCAGCCAGGTAGAGCTGACCGTTCTGGAACTGATCAACGTTAACGTAACGTCCCAGAACAGCGGTTCCGTATCCACCACCGCTGGTGCTACCGACCAGGTTCTGACCTTCGTTGTTACCAACACCGGTAACGGCGTTGAAGATTTCGTACTGGAAGCAGTAAACGCCAGTGGCGACGCCTTCGACATGAGCAACGTTCGTATCTACATCGATACCGATGGCAACGGCACCTTTAACTCTGCCGATACCGAAATCGCTTCCGGTACCGGTTCCATTGGTCTGGCTGCTGACGAAGACGCTACCCTGTTCATCGTTGCCGACACTCCATCTACCGGTGACGGCGGTGCTGCCCTGGTTCAGGACGACCTGAGCCAGCTGACCCTGACCGCACTGTCTGAAACCGTTGACGAGCACGGCGACACCACCCCAACGGCTGGTGAGCTGATCTCTGGCGTTGGTAGCGGTGGCGCTCCGGATGCCGTTATTGGCACCAGCTACACCGACGACGCTAACGGCAGCCTGCAAATTGGTACCGGCGGTGGTACTGCCACTGTTGAAATCACCAAGAGCATTGTCAGCACCGTTGACCCATTCGGCGGCAGCACCCGTGTTCCTGGTTCCATCGTGACCTACCAGATCGACGTTGAAGTGGTTAACGGCACTGTCGACAGCCTGGTCGTAAGCGATGAACTGCCAGCCAGCATGGAATACGTTGAAGGTACTCTGGTACTCGACAGCGCCGCGCTGACTGACGCCGACGACACTGACGCAGGTGACTTCGATGACGCTACCGGCGTTAGCGGTACTGTCAATGTAGACCTGGGTACTCGCAACGACGGCGATACTTTCGTTATCCAGCTGCAAGCTGAAATCAAGTAAGAAGAGAGGTAAATACCGTGCGCATGTTCAAATCCCTGATCGCAGTCCTGCTGCTGATGCCACTGGCCGCAATCGCAGAAGTCAGTCTGATCAATACCGCCTATAAGGTGGTCGTGATTGAGCAGGCGGACGGTTCTCTGGCCGAAGAATGGCAGAGCCTCGAAAAAGTGGTACCGGGCGATATCGTTGGTTATCGCATCAGCTACAGCAATACCGGTGCGGATGCCGCAACCTCCGTTGCGATCAACAACCCGGTACCCAAGAAAACCACGTATGTGGCTAACAGCGCCAAAGGCCTGAATAGCCAGATCACCTATTCCGCAGACCTGGGCCAAACCTTTGCCCGCGCTGCTGAATTGTTTGTTATCAAAGATGGCAAACAACAACTGGCTCGTCCTGAAGACATCACCAATATCCGTTGGAACCTGGATGCGATTGCTCCGGGCTCTGAAGGCTCGGTGGAATTCAAAGTACGCGTCAACTAAAACCTAGGAGAGAACTTCCATGAAATTGCAAAAAGCCCTCTGGGTTCCTGCGATTGCTGCCTTGGGCATGACATCCCTGGATGCTGCTGCCATTGGCACCGAAGCGGGCACCTCTATTGCCAACCGTGCAACCCTGACTTTCAGCTCAGGTTCCGGTAACACAACTCAGGAAACCGTTTCTTCCAAGAACGGTAACGACGCTGACGCGCCGACGACCTTCCTGGTGGATATCAAGGTCAACTTCGTCTTGTCCCGTATCTATAACGATACCCTGACCAAGCAGAACGACGGCGCAACCGACGACCCTGTACTGGGCTTCCAACTGAGTAACCTGAGCAACGCATCCGTCGATTTCAACATTGGCGCCATTGCTGACGTTGTAACCGGTACTGCCATGACCGATACCGACGTTGAAAACGCGTCCAACGTTGCCAACCTGGTTGATAACTTCGACGTGACCACTTACGGCTCCGGTAGCACCGCTCGTACGTTCAAGTACTACCTGAGCGAAGACGATGCTCTGGACACATCTACTGATACCGAAATCACTACTGACAAGCTGACCGGTTACATTTCAGCTGACGACACAGGCACTGCCAACACCAACTTAGACAACAAGGTTTACATCTTTGTTGTAGCAGACGATGAAAACTTCATCGGTGACGATGCGGCCATTGGTATCGTTGAAACTGAAGTGACTGGCGTTACCGCGTCCTACAGCGGTACCTCTGGTGTGAGCCTGACGACTGAAGACACTGACGGCAACGACAACGACGCCGTTGAAGTCGTTTACGCTGACGCTGATGGCAACAACTCCGAAACCCATCAGGACGCTGTTGAACTGTTCCTGCCACAACTGGAACTGATCAAAACCAGCGCGGTTTACTCTGACCCACTGAACGGCACTAGCTCTCCATACGCCATCCCGGGCGCTGTGGTTGTGTACCAGCTGCAAGTGAAAAACACCGGCCGCGCAGATGCTTCCGGCATTGACGTAACCGACCCACTGGATCTGGACGTAACTTTCTACGAAACCGCAACCGGTGATTACTCCGCTAACCAGGTGAAACTGCAAACGACCGCTCTGACCGATGCATCCACCATCACTGCTAACTTCGATGCAGCAACTGCAATTAATGCAGGCAGTTCTGCTGACCAGTACAGCAACACCCCTGACGGCACTACCTACAGCAGCACCATCGTGGTCAACGACCTGACCATCGCGGGCAAGTCTGAAGAAACCGTGTTCATCTCGGTAACCATCGACTAAGCCATGACTCTGTTTCCTAGGTTGAATAGAGCATGGAACACAGTGCACGGGGCAACGCCCCGGGCACTGTCCTGCCTGTCGTTTCGCCAGGGAATTATGGCCACAGTCATTATTGGTATTAGTGGGTGGGCACACGCGGCCACACCCGCCGATACTGAAATCACCAACCACGCTATTGCCAACTACAAGGTTGGTGCGGCTGCCATGCGTCAATCCGGTTCGGTAACCTTTACCGTACAGGATGTCAGCGAAGCCAACCCATCGCCAATAGCCACACCCGCCACACTCGAACTGTTGCATTTGAGCAATGCCAGCGGTGCCGCAAGCGCCAACATTGCCGCTTCCGAATGCTCCGACAGCAGTGGCAACTTTACTGCAAACAACGAATTCACCCTGTTGACCGGCGCCAGCCAAAGCCTGCCAGGCAGCTTTGGTATCAATGCCCAGGACTACGGTTTTAAAGTGGGTGAACCTGTGGTTATCCGTGTCGAGGATCAGGACAAGAACCTGAATCCGGTACGCGTAGACCAGCTGGATGTGGATTTGCAGAACGAAAATGGTACCGATGTCGAGACTGTTCGATTGACCGAGTCTGATGTCGACACAGGTATCTTCTATGGTGTAATCAACACCACCGACATCAGTGATGACATGCAGAACTACAACTGCGTGTTGTCCATTACCACTGGCGAAATCGCCGTGGGAACTTACGTCGACCCGACGGACCCGACCGACACCGCCGATGACGACGGTTATTTTGACCCGTTCAGCCGTGTATTCGATGCCACCACCGGCGCCCTGCTGAATGGCGTAGTGGTTCGTATCATGGATCAGGCAACCGGTCAGCCAGCCACGGTTTATGACGACGATGGCGTCACCGCCTACCCGTCAGAACTGACCACAGGCCCAGCCAACAGCGCCGACGTTGCAGCACTGGCCGTCAGCGAAAGCTTCCCGGATGGCAGCTTCCGCTTCCCGTACCTGCCAAACGGCAGCTACTACCTGGAATTTGAAGGCCCTAGCAACTACCTGATTCCAGGCGAAACCAGCGATGCCGAAATTGCTGCCCTGAACGGCGATTTCCTCATCAATGGCGCCTCCCGTGGCGGCGTATTCAGCGTTACCGATCATATTTTCCAGACCGATGTACCGGCCGACCCATTGGATACCGGTGTGTTGTTGAGCAAACGCGCCAGCTCCACCACCGCTGCGGTGGGTGATTTTATTCGCTTCACCGTGACCCTGACGTTGGCCGATGTGGAACTGAACGACGGCCAACTGCGCGACCAACTGCCTGTTGGTATGCGTTATCAGGCTGGCAGCGCCCGCTTTGCTGGCGAACTCATCGATGAACCGGAAATCAGTGCCGACGGTCGCACCCTGCTGTTCTCTATTCCTGATATGGAAGCAGGTGCCACTCTGTCACTGACTTACGTTGTGCAAATTGGCACCGGTGCCGAAGGCCTGCTGACCAACAAGGTCGAGCTGATTGACGACCTGCTGACCGCGAACGTCGCCAATGCCCGGGTGAAGATCGAAGACGAGTTCTTCCGTGAAAAATCCCGTCTCTACGGCCGCGTTTACATTGGCGACTGCGAGAATGAAACCGAGCAGGAAGGTGTGCCGGATGTACGTCTGTTTATGGAAGACGGCACCTACGTTGTTACCGATGAAAACGGTGAGTGGCACATCGAAAACGTCACCGCTGGTGCCCATGTGGTGCAACTGGATACCGTCACCCTGCCGGGCGACCTGGAACTGCAAACCTGTGACAACCTGGGCTTCCATGCTGGCCGTGACTTCAGCCAGTTTGTTGATATCCAGCCTGGTTCCCTGTGGCGCGTTGATTACACCCTGAAGCGCAAAACGCCGCCTTCCGGTGAAGTATCCCAGCAGCTGACCCAGACTCTGGCACCACTGGACCGCAAGGACCCGGTATCGATTGCCTTGAACTCCCCGGTTGATCAACAACTGGCTTACGAACTGAAGCTGACCGGTGAAGGTGAACTGGAAGTACAAAACGTTCAGCAGCTGATCTCTCTGCCGAAGGGCGTTGTCTATCGCACCGGTTCGGTACTGATCGATGGTCAGCCAGCCATGGACCCGGAACGTTTCGGTACTACCCTGCTGTTCCGCCTTGGCGACAAGCCAAAAGAATGGACACAGGTGATTACCTTCAATGGCGTGGTGTCCGGTGATACCGAACAGGGCGAACTGCTGACCAAGTCGGTCACCATGTTCGACGTCGACGACCAGAAAGGTTTCAAGGTTAACCCGGTGACCACTCTGGCCAAGCTGAAAATTCCACCTGCGGAAGGTGTGATTGAGCAGCCAGAACAACCGAAATTCGAAGTGTTCTTCGCCGAACTGTCCGAAGAAGACAAGCTGACTCTGGACGGTGTGGTAACCACTCTGGCCGATCTGCAAAACCTGCAACTGGAAGTGGTCGGCCATACCGATACCACTCGTATTGCACCACGCAGCCGCCACATTTTCCCGGATAACCAGGCGCTGTCCGAAGCTCGTGCAGGTGCTGTTGCCGGCTATCTGAAAGAACGCCTGCACCTTCAGGACGAGCAGATTGCCGCCTCAGGTCGCGGTAAAACCGACCCCATTGCCAGCAACGCCACCGCCGAAGGCCGCAGCAAAAACCGCCGTGTTGAAGTGAACCTGCTGGGTGCTGATCCGAAGGTGAAGCTGGAATCCCTCGGCGCTCAGATCGAAACCGAAAAAGTGCAGATGTCGGTAGACTCCATGCGCTTCAAGAACCGTCGTCGCCTGGATATCAAGGACGAAGTCTACGAAGCGCCGAAGATGCCGGACTTCGACGAAAACTGGTTCAAGCAGCAAGACAACCAGCCTGCCTGGGTATGGCCACCATTGGATCGTAGCCCGGAAATTTCGGCCACCGACATTGCCATCAAGTACCACAAGAGCCAGAAGGTAAAACTGTTCCTGGACGACAAGCCCGTATCGGCACTGAACATCGACCAGATTTTCCGTAGCCGCGACAATGGCCTGATGGTAACCAAGTGGAAAGGTGTGGGTATTGAAGCCGGCGCCAACCGTTTCCGCGTTGAAGTGTACGATGCCAACGACACTCTGGTAGACACCATCAACTCCCGCGTACAGCTGGCGGAAACCCCATCCCGTGCAGAACTGGTGAGCGACCAGAGCATCCTGTTGGCCGACGGTATCAACACCCCGGTGGTCGCCGTACAGCTGTTCGACAAGGACGGCTATCCACTGCGTCCAAACCTGCAAGGTGCGGTGTCCGTTGCCTCTCCGTATGCGCTGTACTCCGAGAAGCAGCAAACCGAATCTGCGCCGCTGTTGGAAGACGCCCAGCCGATGTACACCATTGGCCAGGACGGTATTGCCAAAATTCGCTTGGCGCCAACCAACAAAGCCGGTGAGGCCACGCTGACCTTTAACTACGCCAACGGCCAGACCGATGAAATCCGCGTTTGGCTGAAACCGGAGCCGCGTGAGTGGATTCTGGTGGGTATCGGTGACATGACGCTGGGTTACAACCAGACCAAAGGCAACAAGACCAACGCCCGTGCTGCAGATGTTGACGACAACATCTACCACGACGGCCGCGTAGCCTTCTACGCGCAGGGTGCGGTTGCCGGTGACTGGCTGTTGACCGCTGCCTACGACAGCGCCAAGCCAGGTTCCGAAGCCTTCGCCCATATGATCAATGCCGATCAGTACTACACCCTGTATGGCGATGCCAGCGAACAGCATCTGGATGCCAGCTCAGGCCGCAAGCTGTACGTACGTATTGAGCGTGACCGTTTCTACGCCATGTTCGGTGATGTCGACACCGGCCTCGACCAGACCGAGCTGGCCGAATACAACCGTCGTATGACCGCGATCAAATCCGAATTCCAGGGCGAGCACTTCGAAGCCAGTGCCTTTGTGTCACAGACCGACAATGGTTTCGTGCGCGATGTGATTCAGGGTGATGGCACCTCCGGCCTGTACCGCCTGAGCCGAGAAGACATTGTTTCGGCGTCTGAAAGCATCACTCTGGAAGTTCGTGATCGTTACCGCAGCGAAGTGGTCGTTAGCTCAACGCCGCTGCTGAAAGATTACGACTACGTGATCGA
This sequence comes from Oceanobacter kriegii DSM 6294, assembly GCF_000422845.1. Classification (GTDB taxonomy): domain Bacteria; phylum Pseudomonadota; class Gammaproteobacteria; order Pseudomonadales; family Oceanobacteraceae; genus Oceanobacter; species Oceanobacter kriegii. The sequence goes on along the minus strand of NZ_AUGV01000008.1, from coordinate 212,452 downwards.
TTACTACGACGGCACCATTTACTTCAAACAGCCGATTCGCGCCACTGACGAAAACTTCAATCCGCGCTACATCGTTGCCGAATACGAAGTCGACGGTGACGAGCTGGGCTACGTGGCCGGTGGTCGTGCGGGCGTCAAGCTGATGAACAACAAGGTGAAAGCCGGTGTCTCTGTGATTAACCAGAACCAGCCGGATCAGCAAGGTCGTATTACCGCAGTGGATACCACCGTTGAACTGGGCAAAACCCAGATCAAGGCTGAAGTGGGCAAGAGCCGTCAGAGCAACACCGCCGGTGAATTTGAAGACTCCGCCTACCTGCTGGAGGTTAACCAACGTTCCGAGAAGGTTCAGGCACGGGCTTACATCAGCCGTCGTGGCGAAAACTACGGTGTCGACCAAACCGAAGACAGCGAAAACGGTACCCGTAAGGAAGGTATTGAGGCCAGCCTGTTCCTTGGCGATAAAGACCGCATCAATGGTGTGGCCTTCCATCACCATACCCTCGAAACCGGTTACGACACTTACCAGGGTCAGATTGAGTGGAACCACACGGTTTCTCCTGACACCCAGACAGCCCTGGGTCTGGTAACGGCACAATCAGAAGCGGCGGAAGAAAACCTCTACACCGATCAGGTATCCGCGGGTATCAGTCACCAGCTGCTGAACGACCGCCTGCAAATATCGGCCACGGCACTGGCCAACGTGACCAGCCGCAGCGATGCCTACAACCAACTGGTATTGGGTGCCGACTACAAGTTTACCCAGCGCACCAGCTTGTTCTCGGCGTTTGAAACCGGCTTCAGCCGCGAAGCGCCAATGCGTACCACCATTGGTATTCGTACCCTGCCGTGGAAAGGCGCTACCGCCGAGCAGAGCATCGAACAAGTGAAGCAGGACGATGCCTACCAGCTGATGGCACTGTCCGGTCTGGTACAGGACTTCTCGATTACCGACGCCTGGACCGCCAGCCTCGGTTTCGACCAGGCCCGTAACCTGGAATCCAACGCGCCGGCCGAGTCGTCCGACACCACCGAAGAGTACTACGCGGTGTACACCGGCTTCAGCTACAACACCGTCGCCTGGCAGTGGAACAACCGGGTGGAATACCGCGACGGCGAAGAAACTGATAAGTGGGTTGGCTCCAGTGGCTTGTACCACCCGATCAGTGACACCCTGTCTACCGGTGCCAGCATCGACTACTTCCGTTCGATTGCTTCGACCGGCTACGATCAGCAACTGGACGCCATGTTTGACCTGGCCATTCGCCCGCAGCAATCCCGTTACGCGGTACTGTTGCAAACCCGCTGGGTTCAGACGGCATCCGGCGACGGTTCCAGCGCGCCGGATCGTACCCGTAAGCTGATCAACAACGTGCACGGCAACTTTGCCTTGACCGACCGCGATCAGATTACTGGCCAGTACGGCATCAAGCGTACCCTGAGCCAGTTTGATGATGAGAACTACGCTGCCACCGTTGATTTCATGGCTGCCGAATGGCGTCACCACATCAGCAAGCGCTGGGATATTGGTGCTCACGGCCGCCGCCTGCACTCCTACGAAGCAGGCCAGTCCAGCCACGGTGCTGGCCTGTCGGTTGGCTGGATTCCGAAGACCAACACCTGGTTGGGTGTGGGTTACAACTTCACCGGTTTTGTTGACGACGACTTCTCAGCCGCCAACTTCACCGCCAAAGGCCCATACATCAAGATTCGCATCAAGGCAGACCAAAACTCGCTGTCCGGCATGCGCAGCTCCTTCAACTAAACACACAAGCCGCTGTTACAGCGGCTTGTTTGTTTTTGGGCTAGCGTTTTTCTTCTCTTGCCCCAGACCCCAGACCCCAGACCCCAGACCCCAGACTAAAATTTAAACAAACCTACTGCTGACAGAGTAAGTTTTGTATAGTTCCGTCATCTTCCCTCACAGCAGGACGTGACCATGAACCGCAGCACACTTTCCCTGATTCTGACTTCTGGCCTGGTATTCAGCGCCAGCGCCCATGCCGAATACGAAAACCGCTCTTTCAGCGTCTTTGGTGCCGCAGGCATGCAGCACATTAACTACCAGGAAAGCCTGAAGGACTGGTACGGCGTCGATATGGACTCCAAGTTCACCACGGTTAACTTCGTCCAGCGCTCAGGCGGTTATACCGCGGTCAACGATCGTATTGGTTTTTCCATTATCTCCACCTCCACACTGATCGGTTTTGAAAACGACGAAGAGTGGAAGTTGGCGGGCAGTGACGGCTACGTTCAGCAGAGCACCACCCAGCTCGACTTTGCCAGCCTCGACATCAACCTGTCCTATCACTTCCAGAACGGCTGGTACGCCACCGGTGGCATGCACTACCAGAAAACCTCGTTCTCGCGTTTCCGCTGGACCATGGGCACGGCGAACGACGCTCTCAACAGCACCATGCGCAGTTACATCGAAAGCCAACCGGATATGATGGCGGTGGTGGATGCCAAAGTGGCTGACGACACCGGCAGGAACGCTGATATCAACAGCCGCGACGACTACTTCAACGACATCGCCAACGACCCGGAAGCCAACGCCACGGTGGTTTATGAAGACGCCAGTAACTTTGGCGTAATGGCAGGTATCGCCTACGACAGCTACTTTATGCGCCAGACCAGCGGTCCGCGCTATCAGTTCTCACTGGAAGCCGGCACGCCGATTTACGAGCGGGTGCTGAACAGTGGCGTTAACGAAACCCTAGACCGCACCTTTGGCGGTGGCCTGGATGTGACCGGCAAAATTGGCGCGGGTTATCAGTTTGGTACCCACCTGAGCACCATGCTGCTACTGACCGCTCACTACAGCCATCGGGATGAAATCGTAAAGCGCTACAACGCGCTGGATACCACCACCCTGCCAGAGAACACCCTGCAAGCCTACGCGGCGTATTTGTCGATCGGTTGGAACTTCGATTGATCTGACGGCCCGGCGTACGCACCGGGCCAGTATGAGATACCCCGCTGAATGCCAGCGGGGTATAAGTGGAGTTTGGGTTTAAACAACGTCGGCTTGTCACCCGCCAACGAGAAATGAGTAAGCAGACAGCAGTAACAAACGGTCTGAATCGAACGCGTTACTGAACCCGGTTCTGAATCGTCAAACGAATAGTCTCGCGGGTATCACTTGGCACTGGCGACACTTCAATCTGCCAATCGCCCGGCTGCGCCACTGGCTGACCCGACACGGAAACCCGAGCCCCCAGCGTCACTTCATCAACGCTGCTGAGCGTCATGCTCGGCATCATCGCCATCGAATCATCCAGCGTCAGCGTTACCGGCAATTCAGCCACGGTCAAACGCTGTACCGCCAGCGGTGCCGGTGGCCCTGCCACGGCTTTGGCCAACACAAAGACGATATCGCTTGGCTGAACCGCCGCACGAGCCTGTGGTGACAGATCCACAACCACCTGAATGCCTGTGCGCTCCAACCAAGACAGATCAACTGTCTGGCCCTGTCGCTCCAGCTCAGCCGCAGCACGACGGATGCCCTGAGCCAACACCTGGGATTCCTGCCCGGCAGGCAGCCCCTGCCAGAGCGCTTTCCAGTGCTCGATGGCTTGCTGATGCTTACCCAACTCAAACGCCATAATGCCCGCAAGACCAAGGGTTTGGCGGCTGTCGGCGTTCAATTCCAGCGACTGCTGCAAGTAAGCGTACATAGTGTCCGTCGCTTGCTGGTTGGCGCCGTAAAACAGGGCTTCGGCCAGCAAAGTCAAGGTTGCGGCACGATCGGCGCTAGCTTCTTCCGGCAGCTCGGCCAGAATCGCCTTGAAGGCCTCAGCGCCCTGCTGGTATTGACCATCGGCAATCAACAAACGGGCATTCAGGTAAGACCATTCAAGGTTATCGCCATTGCGTGCAGCGGCGGTATCCATACGCTCCATCAACTCGGCACGCTCGTGAGCCGTCAGTTCAACCTGGCCACCCTTGTTAAGCAGCGCCGTTGCGCGCAGCTCGTTGTCGGCGCCCCAGAAGCCGTACAGCAACACACTGCCCAGCACACAAATCAGCAGCATCAGGCCCAGCATCATCCAGTTACCACGACTGGCAGACTGGCCATTCTGTGCTTGAGTGGCACTGGCCAAAAACTCGCGGTCCAGCTCCAGTTGCAGCGCCGCTTTTTCGTCTTCGTCCAGATCAGAAGCCGCCAGCTCGCTGGTTCGCTCCTGATACAGCAGTCGGTTTTCTTCCGACTGGGTGTGTTCGGTCGGTTTGTACCAGCTCGGCTTCAGCAACAGCAACGCCAGCGGTACCAGTAAAATCAATAACATCCAGATCATGGAAAATCCCGCTACAGCCTTGTCAGTTGGAAGAGGAATCGGCGCCGGATTTCATACGTTCCAGCTGCGCGCGTTCTGCTTCGGTGAGAGGTTGGGCTTGCTCAACCGTTTGTTTGCGACGCAATTGACGCAACACCAGCAAGCCAATCAGGAAGGCGATCAAGGGACCAAACCACAACAACCAGGTTTCTGCCCGAACCGGCGGCTTGTAATGCACAAAATCGCCGTAACGAGCGACCAGATAATCAACAATCTGGTCATCGCTCTGGCCTTCCAGCATCAGCTCATAGACCTTTTCACGCATGTCGCTGGCTACCGGTGCATTGGAGTCGGCGAGGTTCTGGTTCTGACATTTGGGGCAGCGCAGCACCTCGGCCAGGCCGTTAAAACGCTGTACTTCTTCTTCGCTGTCGAACTGGTATTTGTAGCCTTCCACCACAGCGCTGGCTGATAGAGAAAACAGAGACGTCAGCGCTAACAGGAAAGCCGCAAGCAGGCTTTTCATCGATGTCATGGCATGGCCTCAAATTGCGGTTGCAGTTTTTTCCACACCTCGGTGTTCAAATCGCCGATGTGCTTGCCACGAATCACACCATTGGCATCCACCAGAAAGGTTTCCGGCGCGCCGTACACACCCAACTCCAGCCCCAACTTGCCATCGGGATCAGAGACATTGACTTCATACGGATTGCCGAACGACTCCAGCCACTGACGGGCCTTGATGTCCTCGTCCTTGTAGTTGATGCCGATAATGCGAATGCCTTGCTGGTCGGCCAGCTTGTTCAGAAACGCGTGCTCGGCCTTACAGGTCGGACACCAGGTGGCCCACACATTGACCAACAGCTTCTGGCCCTTGAGGTCTTCGGCCGTCACAGCGGCACCGCTTTCCAGCGCCACCATATCGAAGGCCGGGAATGCCTGGCCGATCAAGGGCGATGGCAGGGCATCCTTGTTTTCCCGATCAAGGGTGAGGAAGAACAGCACGACCAGTGCCAATACCCCAACCAGGGGAACGAACAACACAAACCGCTTCATGCCAAAGCCTCCTGAGCATCCGCCGTTTGCTTACGCTGACGGTAACGTTTGTCGAACATCGCCAATACACCACCAACGGCCATAAAGATGGCACCCAGCCAGACCCAGCGCATGAACGGCTTCACCTGAATGCGCATGCCCCAGGCACCGTCGTCCAGTGGCTCACCCATGGAGACGTAGACATCACGCAGCAGGTTCACGTCAATTGCGGCTTCGGTCATGATGGTGTTGCGGGCCAGGTAACGACGCTTTTCAGGGCGCAATACAGCAATTTCATCGTCGCCGTCGTACACCACAAACTGCGCCGCATCCGACACATAGTTCGGTCCTTCAATGTGGCCTGCACGCTCGAATTCAAAGCGATAGCCATCCACGACGTAGGAATCCCCCGGTGCCATACGCACGGACTCCTCAATGCTGTAGTTGGCCACCATGGTGACGCCCACCACGGTTACGGCGACACCAATGTGCGCCAGAATCATGCCGTTGAAACTGAGACTCAGGGATGGAATACGCGACAGCTGACCGCGGCACTTTTTCCACACATCCGCCAAACTCACTGCCACCAGCCAAACCGATATGCCAATGCCCATCACCACCGACCAGTTCAGCTCACCACTGGCGACCAGAGGTGCAGCGATGCCCAACAGCAACGCCGCCACAGCAGCCCACCAGGTTTCCCGCGTCAGACGGTTGGCCTTGTCCTGTTTCCAGCGCGACATGGCCCCGACACCGATGATCAAGGTCAGTACAACGGATATGGGCACAAACATCAGGTTGAACCAGCTGGCACCGACCGAAATCTTGCCCATACCGAGGAAATCAATCGCCAGCGGATACAAGGTGCCCAGCAGGATTGCAAACGCAGCGACCAGCAGCAGCAGGTTGTTCATCAGCAAGAAGCTTTCCCGCGACAGCCATTCATAACGGCCAACCGACGCCACCGTTGGCGCTTTCAATGCGTAGATCAGCAACGAACCGCCGACGACCAGCCCAAGCAGCGCCAGTACAAACACACCCCGCTCAGGGTCTGAGGCAAACGCATGCACCGAGGTCAGCACCCCGGAGCGCACCAGGAAGGTACCCAGCAAACTCAATGAGAAAGCAAAAATCGCCAGCAGCACGGTCCAGCTTTTGAACAGGCCGCGTTTTTCCGTCACTGCCAATGAATGCAGCAAGGCAGTTGCAACCAGCCAGGGCATCAACGAGGCGTTTTCAACCGGGTCCCAGAACCACCAGCCGCCCCAGCCCAGTTCGTAATAGGCCCACCAGCTGCCCAAAGCGATACCAATGGTCAGGAACACCCAGGCCGCTGTGGTCCACGGACGGGACCAGCGCGCCCAGGCCGCGTCCAGACGACCGCCCAGCAAGGCCGCAATGGCAAACGCAAACACCACCGACAAACCGACATAGCCCATGTACAAGGTTGGCGGATGCACAATCAGGCCGAAGTCCTGCAACAGCGGATTCAGGTCGGCCCCTTCTCTTGGCACCGACGGCAGAATGCGTTCAAACGGGTTGGAGGTTTCCAGGGTAAACAGAATAAAACCGAACGACACCAGCCCCATGATGCCCAGCACCCGCGACAGCATCGGCAACGGTAACGAGCGGCTGAACAAGGCGACGGCCAGTCCCCACCAGCCCAGCATGGCAACCCATAAAAGCAACGAGCCTTCGTGCGCGCCCCACACCGCACTGATCTTGTACGGGGTTGGCAGTGCGGTGTTGGAGTTGGCTGCCACATAGGCCACCGAGAAATCGTCATTAACGAAACACAGCGCCAGCACCACCACACTGACCAACAGGAACAGCGCCTGCGCCGCCGCTAACGGCCGCGCGTAGGTCATCGCTACGCCATTGTTAGCAGCAACGCCCCACAAGGGCACCAGCGCTTGCAGGAAGGCCACCATCATGGCCATGATCAGCGCCAGCTGACCAAACTCAGGCAGCGACGACAAGCCGCCGTAGGCTTCACCCAACATCAGTACGCTCCGGCCTTGTTTGTCTCGGAATCCGTGCCGTAACCGCCATTGGCAGCCTCTTGCATGGATTGCTTGCCATCCTTATGGGCTTGCTCCAGCGCCTCTTTCACTTCCGGCGGCATGTAGTTTTCATCGTGCTTGGCCAACACTTCCGATGCCTGCAACACGCCGTTAGCATCGAGCTGGCCCATGGCCACAATGCCCTGCCCCTCACGGAACAGGTCCGGCAGGATGCCTTCGTAGAAGATGGTTGCGTTGGCAGCACCATCGGTGACTTCAAAGGTCACGCCAAGGCCACTGTTGTCGCGTTTGACACTGCCCTCGACCACCAGGCCGCCGGCACGAATGGTACGCCCTTGCGGCACTTCGCCAGCGGCAATCTGGCTCGGCGTATGAAACAGGTTGATGTTCTGGCTGAGTGAATACATCAGCAATCCAACCGCAGCACCAAATCCAATCACCAAAAAGATAATCAGTTGCAAGCGCTTCTTACGTTTGGGATTCATGCGTTACCTCTCATCACTAACAGCTCCTTACGGGCGGCTTTTCACGGTCGCCGCCTCTGGGGCAGCTGATTCGGAAGCAGATGCATTGCCTGCTGCCGTTTTATTGGGCCGTTGCTGACGACGTACGCGCTGAGCCTGTTCGCGGATCAGGCGCCGACGTTGCAGCATGGGCAGTATCACATTGACGGCAATCACCAGCGCCGCCAGACCATAGGACAACCAGACGTAAAAACCGTGGCGTCCCATCGCCAGAAATTCACTGAAGCTATTGAATTCCATCAGCGTTTTCCTCCCAGCATTTCCGGCAGCTCTTGCACCCAACCGCGCTTGCGTTCGTGCCAGAGGATTTCGTTGCGGGTGCGCAAAATCACCATCAGGGCAAAGAACACGTAGGTGGTGACAATCATAATCAGCAACGGCCAAAGCATTTCCGGAGCCATGCTCGGTTTTTCGGTCAGTTTCAGGGTTGCTGGCTGGTGCAGGGTGTTCCACCACTCCACCGAGTACTTGATGATCGGAATATTCACAACGCCCACCAGCGACAAAATGGCACCGGCCTTGTGGCTGGCCTCTTCCGACTCAATCGCCCGCTGCAACGCCATGACCCCGAAATACAGGAACAGCAGCAACAACATCGACGTCAGGCGCGCGTCCCACACCCACCAGGTACCCCAGGTTGGCTTGCCCCAAATAGCCCCGGTAAACAGCGCAATCAGGCAGAAGCTGGCCCCTAATGGCGCAACCGCACGGGCAACCCAGGCCGCCATTTTCATTTTCCAGACCAGATACACCGCTCCGGAAACCGCCATCATCATAAAGGCCGACTGCGCCACAATGGCCGCTGGCACATGAATGTAAATGATGCGAAAACTGTCACCCTGTTGATAATCCGCCGGAGCAAACAGCAACCCCATCACCAGACCGGCAACACAGCCGATCACAGACACCAGCGTCAGCCAGAAGATCCAGCCGGAGGTGATTTCATAAAACCATTTGGGCGAACCCAGACGGTGATACAGGCGAACCAGCTTTTGCCACATAAACAAACCTCTGACTACATCTCGCTAGCGCGATAAATTCAGTTTCAATGCTGCCGCCGCCGCAAAAGGGGTCAGACAAGCGGCCAATGCCAACATGGCACCCAAAAAGCCGATTTGGCCATTGTAATCCATACCAATACCGGCGTGATAAACCGCACTGGCAGCAAAAATCAGTACCGGCACGTACATCGGCAGAATCAACAAGCTTAGTAGCAGCCCACCGCTACGAACACCCGCCGTCAGTGCCGCGCCTACCGAACCCAGCAGACTCAGCACCGGCGTACCCACCAGCAAGCTCAGGATCATGGCCCAATAGGCATCCTGTGGCAGCGCCATCATCACGCCGAGCACTGGAGCCATCAGCGTCAACGGCAAACCGCTGCACAGCCAGTGCACCAGCGCCTTGGCCAACGCCAGCAAATACAAGGACTCACCCGACGCCAGCCACTGCTCGAGCGTGCCGTCTTCAACATCGGATTTGTACAGCGCGTCCAGCGACAACAGCGTTGCCAGCAAGGCAGCCACCCAGATCACTCCACCGGCGATACGAGCCAGAAACTTGGGATCAGGGTCAACGGCCAACGGGAACAGCGCCACCACCATCAGGAAAAACATCAGCGGGTTAAGCCACTCGCCCGGATTGCGGGCAGCCAGCAACAGATCGCGCTTGATAGTAGCAGCCACCAGACTCATGACGCGCCCTCTTCAGCATCACTAACAGCATCTGACCGCGACGGACTGGCTGCCAGTAGGCCGAGGTCGAGTCGTTGCAACGATGGAATGTTCTGCAAGGCATGGTGACTGGTAATCACGACAGCACCGTTACGTTCAACGTGGCGCTGGATGCGTTGCTCGAGCCATTCAACGCCGTATACATCCAACGCCGTAAAAGGTTCGTCCAGAATCCACAGCGGTGCCGGAACCACGTCCAGCCGTGCCAACCCCACCCGACGCTGCTGCCCGGCAGACAATTGATTACAAGGGGTTTCCTCGTAGCCACCCAGTTCCACCTGCTCCAGCGCCTGCCACAGCTCATCGTCGCTGATATTGGCTTGCTCGGCCCAGGGGCTCACCAGCCAACGCAGGTTTTCAATCGGGGTTAGTGCACGTTTGATGGCGGCCGAGTGGCCAAGGTACAGACGCCGGGCGGCGTATTCAGAGAACACATCATCGAGCGGTTCGTCGTGCCACAGCAGTTCGCCGTCGTAGTCACGATTAAGGCCCGCCAGCAGACGCAGCAAGGTAGTTTTGCCCGCACCGTTGGGGCCAGCCAGTTGCAACAGGTCACCATTGCCAATGGCGAAGGAGAGAGATTCGAACAACACCCGGTCATCGCGCTCACAGAACAAGTCTGTGGCGGCCAGAGAGACACTGTTATTGTCGTAACGATCGAGCATTCAAACTCCGGATGCCTGTTATTTCATACGCCAGTGGCCAACGACGTTCTGACCAGTCGCTCAAAAGGCCTCACATTATATACAAAAACAAACCATGCAGTGGCTTGACCCAGATAGGTCTCTGGTTCAATTTTTCTGATACCAGCGGGTTATTTACATCGTGTTTTCAAGCTTTTACGGCCGCTGCCGATAACCAGAGAAGCACTGTATGACTGACTGAGAGCTGGCTGACGGGTCTGGCTGACTGCGGGCCTGATCATGGACCAGTAGCGTCCGACACACAATCGGTGCTTTTTAGCCAGACCTGGCCGTTGTAACCAAGGCTATGTCGCTGTTACAGAGACATAGCCATCACCACAGGAGCGATACCATGTTATTTCACGTCAGTCGCTCCAGCCTCATAAGTAACCACCCGGCAGGATCGGCGCTATGACGGATCGAATGCAGCCCTTGCTGTCCGCCGCATTAACCGCGCCGCAACGCCAGTCCGCCAGCTCGCCATCCAGCAACGGGACAGCGGGCAGCAGCGAAGTTGCCCATACAAGCATGAATGCGGCAACGGCCAAACGCGATGTGCAGATCATTCATGCCAGCGTGGTAGCCACCCGGGTCGACCAGCAAAGCCGCCAACAGCTGCTGCAATTAAAGTCCGGCAACGACACCTTTGAAGTCAGCAGCCAGCGCCCCATTGCCAAAGGCAGCCAGCTGACTCTGGCCATCGACAGCAGTGCCAAACCGGTGCCGACCGTTGAGGTACTGTCGGTAAAACCGCCGCCGTCCGGCACCAGCCCAGCCACACCATCGCAGTCCGGCGCCGCTCCTCTACAACAAGCAGTACAACAACTGCTGCGCTCACGACTGCCGATACAAACGGCAGAGCCCGCGCCGTCTTCCATATCGCCAAACAACGCCACCAAAGCATTTGCGGGCAATGCGCAAGCTGGCGGTATGCACAGCCAGATTCAAAGCTATGCGTCACAGGCAGGGCCAGTTGCTGCAAATAAAACGGTATCGCAAGCCACCGCCCAGCTGTTACAACAGTTGCTGGGCAGCCTTGAGAGCTCGAATAACCAACAAGCCTTGCGTTCCTTTGTTGAGCAATTGCCTCAATTAGGCGGCTCGGGGACAACCCAAAGCCAGCCGACTGCCAAGCAAACAGCAGACGGTGCTTTCACTCCCAATTCATCCAACAGCACGCCCCCAACCGCCAACCAGGTGAAGCACGCGATCCTGCAATCCGGTATTTTTCACGAAGCCGATCTGATGCAACAGCTGAACGCCCAGCCAGACTCAAGTGCCGAAAGCACTTCTCAGGATCTGGCTGGCCAACTGTTTCGAGCTGCGGGGCGACTGTTTGCCAAGGCCTCTGTCGTATCCACAACGCTTTCAGAGTCCAAAGCGAGCAGCCAAACCGGGACTGCACAGACGAATCCGCAGGCCACAGAGTCACTGTCGCCCTCCCTACAAAAAACGCTACAAAAGCCCCTGCAACCACCATTGCACAAGCCCCTACACAAATCAGCGTCTGACGCCACACAGCTGCAAAAACAGCTTAACGGCATAGGCGCGCAATACAGCCAACGTCAGAGTGCCAATGTTCAGGCCGCCCTGGACAATGCGACGCCTCCCAACCTGAAAACCCTGCTCACCCGTTTGCTGGCAGAGCACGGCGGACTAGCGCAACAAGGAGCTGGCAGTCCTTCCCCCTTGTCTGCCTCTTTGCCCACCTCCTTGCCTGCCACCTTGTCCACCAAATTACCCACCAGCTGGGCCAGTGTTACAAGTCAGAGCCAAACCCAGGCCCAAGCCCCGACGCCAACTCAGACCGGCACAGCTATTTCTGGTAGCGCCACCGGTTTATCCGGTTCGGCAGAGGCTGCTCTGGTACAACAGCTCAGAGGTGCGTTGGCCAACATAGAAACCCAGCAAATACAGATGCGTCAGGCGCAGAGTCAGGGCGAGTCGCTGCTACGCAGCCTGTTGCTGTTCAATCAGAACGACCAGTTGCAGCAGGCGACACTGGATTTAAGGAAAGAACAAACGGAGCCGTTGCGGGAGTTGGCAGGAGACCGCGCGTCAGAACGCACGTCGGAAAAAAGCCCAGAGCAGGAGCCGCTCCCTTCCAGACTCAGTGGCAATAGCAGCGACCATAACAACGCCAGTGACAACGGCCATGCCCAGACAGAAACCAAAGACCAACGCGGCGAAGCACATCGCCCCAGCCGCTGGCACCTGAACCTACATTTTGATCTGCAGCAAACCGGCCCGTTGGATGTGCAAGTGGTGATGGGCTGGCCCGATATTTCGGTGACCTTCTGGTCGCCACAAGCCCAGATACGTCAGCAACTGAGTCAGCAAATGGCTGGGCTCAGAAGCACCTTGGGGCAGCTGGGCGCGCGCGTTGAGCTGTTGGACGTCAAACACGGCCTGCTGCCCGACAACGAACAGAACCGCATTGAGCAACGGCTGGTGGACCTGCACACATGAGTATTCCGGAATCCCTGAAACTGGCCGATCAGGCCATTGCCCTGAGCTATGTTGCCGACCAGCACGATGCCCCGACGCTGGTTGCCAAAGGCGAAGACGACGTCGCCCAGGCCATCATCGAACTGGCATTAGCCCACTCGGTGCCGGTGTACGAAAACGCCAGCCTCACCGAATGGTTGGGGCAACTGGAAATCGGGGATGAAATTCCCGCCGAGCTGTATCAGGTGATCGCAGAGATTCTGGCGGTGGTGTACCGTATTCAGAACCGTACGCCTGATCATTGAGCTCGGCGGTAAAGACGGTAATCAAGCGGTCGCAGCCACCCGGGTTTCAATGGCCTGAATCAACCACTCGGTGTGGGTTTGCACCATGTCTTGCGGGATCAGATCGACACCTTCCAGCAGCAGCGGCAAGGAACGGTGATGATAACTGTCGATCAGGCCATGAATGGCGGTCAGGAAATACAAGGTCAGGCGACGACGCTCGGCGTCCGGCTTCTGCTGCATGGCATCCACCGCATCACTCAGCAAACTCTGAACATGCTGCTGCCATTCTTCGACCAAACGATCCAGGTTCATTACCGCGTTGTCGTCGCGGTCGTCACTCTGGCCCGGCTTGATAACCGGCGGCTGGAACATCAGCTGATAATAACCAGCACGTTCACCGGCAAACGCCACCAGCTGTGCCGTCAAACGGTACAGGGCATCAAGAGAGTCGCTGGAATCCATCGACGTCAGGCGGGTTTGCTCGAACAGCAACTCAAAGCCACGGCGTCGAATGTGCAGTAACAGGGATTCCTTGCTGGGGAAATAGTTGTAGATATTGCTGGCCGTCATATCCAGTTCTGCGGCCAGTTTGCGCATGGACAGATAATGGAATCCCAGTTGGGACATGACGGTCGCGGCGCTATCCATTATGCGCTCACGCTGGAAGGCAATTTCTTCCGGAGTGAAAGGTTTTTTGGGCATGACGGCTCCTGTCGTTGCTCTCGGCGCGGACGAGGTAAACAGCTCCTTGTACCCCTGAATCCGCCAGAACATCATTGTTCTACAATTTTTCGAGATTACTCCCGAGGCCGCTGAAATCAAGGCCAATCACCATTTTTTGTCTATTGATCGACGCTTTTATACGTTCGTTATCCCAAAGCTCTACGACAACCCTTGATACAGGGCAATTCTGGTCCTATCGCAGCCACGTAAAATGGTCAGACCAACTATCAAGGCAGTGAGTTAGCACCATGACAGAACAGGTATGCTGGGACCCTTTGTTGATCCAACGTTATAACCGCCCGGGCCCGCGCTACACCTCGTACCCGACCGCGGTTGAGTTCCAGCCTGTCAGCGCACAGACCGAGCAGCGTGATGCCATTGAGCGTCAGGCCTTTGCTGCCCGTGACCCATCACGGCCGCTGTCGCTGTACCTGCACATCCCGTTCTGCCGCCATGTTTGCTACTACTGCGGCTGCAACAAGATTGTGACCAAAAACACCAGCAAGGCCGCGCCCTACCTGCAACTGCTGAAACAGGAAATCCGCGCCAAGTACGACCTGCTGAGCCAGCATGGAACGCAGCCAGTCGCGGAAGTAGAGCAACTGCATCTGGGTGGCGGCACCCCCACCTTCCTCAGCGACGAAGAACTGGAAGAACTGGTCAACTACCTGAAAAACCTGTTTACCTTCAGCCGCGCCAAAAACGCCGACTTTTCCATCGAAATCGACCCGCGGGAACTTCGCACCGGCACGCTGGTGTTACTGCGCAAGCTTGGCTTCAACCGCATCAGCTACGGCGTACAGGATCTGGTGCATAAGGTGCAGGCCGCAGTGAACCGCATTCAGCCACGGGAAATGATTGAAAGCGTGATGGCCGAAGCCCGTGCTCTCGGCTTCCGTTCCATCAACATCGACCTCATCTACGGGCTGCCTCATCAAACACTGGCCAGCTTTGACGAAACGCTGGATGCCATTATCGCCATGCGGCCCGACCGTTTGTCGGTGTTCAACTACGCTCACCTGCCGGAACGCTTCAAACCACAGCGCCGCATCAACGGCGATGACCTGCCATCAGCACAGGAAAAACTGGCAATTCTGGGCCATTCCATCCAGAAGCTGACCGACGCAGGCTACCACTACGTTGGCATGGATCACTTTGCCCTGCCTGACGACGAGCTGGCCGTTGCCCAGGCCGCAGGCCAGCTGCACCGCAACTTTCAGGGCTATACCACGCACGCCCAATGCGATCTGATTGGTTTTGGTGTTTCATCCATCAGCCAGATTGGCGACTACTATCTGCAAAATCAGGTGGTCATGAACGAATACGAGAGTGCCGTCGCGGCAGGCTATCTGCCGACCATGAAACACTTGCAAGCCAGCGCCGATGACAAGGTGATTCGTTATGTCATCACCGAGCTGCTCTGCCACCTGCAAGTGGACTTTGATGTCATCGACCAGCGCTTTGGCATCGACAGCCGCCAGTTTCTGGCCGACAGCCTGAGCCGACTGCAGCCAATGGTGGAGGATCAACTGGTCGACATCAGCGCCCAAGGCGTGCGGATACGTGACAAAGGCCGGCTACTGGTGCGTAATGCCTGTATGGCATTCGACGAGTACCTGCACCAGCATGAGCAACAACGATTCTCCAAAGCAATCTGAACCTGTACCGCAAGCCCATTCCAGCGCCTGGTCACGCTTGCCGCGCCCCATGCGCTGGGGCATCGAAGCACTGATTCTGGTGCTGTTGATGGTGGTGCTGAGTCTATGGCTCAGCCGCCATATGCTCGACAGCGGTACCCCGCTGCCCGACGCCCCTGTGGAATTCCTCAATCCCGATGACAATCCGGCACCTCATGGACTGACGTTGCATCAGACTATTCAGGCGTCGCAACGGTCGTATCAACAACCCGTCACTCTGGTGTATGCCTTTGCTCCCTGGTGCTCTATCTGCAAGGTCAGTATGCCGGGTCTGGACATGGCGCTGGACGACCAGACCCAGCTGATCGCTATTGCCATGGACTGGCAGGAAAAGTCCGAAGTGGCGGAAATGGTTGAATCGATTGATTTCCAGCACCCGGTGGTTCTGGATCACAACGCGCTGCGAGAATCGCTCAGAATCGATGGTTACCCAAGTTACTATCTGGTCGACGCCAACGGTCAAATTCGCTTTGCCGACCGCGGTCTGACCACACCAGTGGGACTTTGGTTGCGCATCAAGCTGATGCGCTTGCAGGATTGGCTCGGCTAACCCGGCATACCCCGCCAGATGACCCAGCCCTGTTCGGTAAATTGCAGATTCACCGCTCGGGTGAAGGGTTTGTCGAACGACTCATAGCTGCGGCGGAACAGTCGCAGCTGACGGAACCTCGGGTGCTTGGCCCACTCGGCCAAATCGGCCACGTACCATTCCACAATCACTTCGGCATACCAGGCATCGTCGACCCAGTACGCCGGAGACACCGAGATCACCTGCTTGATCGCCGGACGGCCATACACCAGCTCTCGGCCATGTGGCAGCAGTCGCCAGTCTGCGGTTTGCGACAACCGATAATGCCAGATCGCTTCAATCCGCGAGCCTCCGCCTTCCCGCTTGCGCTGCTCCACCGCAGCCCGCCGGGTTACGACCCCTTCATCCATCAGCACCTGCAACAGCTGCGCTTGCTGGCTGCCATCGTCCCGCGCCATCGTTAACGGAAAATGCAGCTCTTGCCACAGCATCGCTTGCTCGGCGGTGACCCGTGTCAACAGCGCATCCACGGTTTGCGGTGACAATGACGGCTGATCAGGCGGCGCGGTCCAGCCATGTGCGGCCGTTGTGAAGCACAGTGAGCACAACAAACACAGTCCTATCCAGCACCGCTGCCAGCGGTGTTGAATGGTGTTACCTGGATTGCCCGGACCACTGATCAATTTAGCAACAGCAGTATCGTGGCGTCGGGAAATCGGGCGCGATTTCACGCCCTGATCCGCCATCACCGGGAAATATTTTTGTAACAAAGGTTCACGAATACTGTCCATATCAATACCATAGCGCCTCCTGAGCCAAATGCCCGCTATGTCACCCAAATGTCATAGCTCACCAGTACATTCGGCCGGATAATTTCAACAGTCAGGTACTCACATGCAACAAGCCACTGCTCCTCAGCGTGCCGTCCAGAATGACGCACCCCTCGTGGCCCGAATCACGCAGGACCCCATCGAAATTCGTCAGGCGCTGGAACTGCGCTACCGTGTATTTGCTGAAGGCATGGGCGCCAAAATCGACAGCGGTGAAGCCGGTATCGATCGCGACCGTTTCGACGATGTGTGTTTGCACCTGATCGTCAAGGACGTGAACAACGACCAGGTGGTGGGTTACAGCCGCATCCTGACCAATGACCTGGCCGAACAGGCCGGTGGCTTCTATTCCGCCAGCGAATTCGACCTCAGCAACATCATCGAATCCGGCAAGACCTACATGGAAATTGGCCGCACCTGCGTTGATCCGGATTTCCGCAGTGGCGCTGTGATTGGCTTGCTGTGGTCTGGTATTGCCCAGTTTATGTCAGCCCACAACATTGACTTCCTGATGGGCTGCGCCAGCATTCCGCTGAACGATGGTTACAGCCGTGCGGTTGCCATCATCAACCACCTGCGCGAAAAGCATTACACCCCAGAGCACCTGCGTGCCGAGCCACGTGTGCATATGCCGACCATCGACACCGACATGGACGGTGCCCGTCTGGTGCCGCCACTGCTGAAAGCCTACCTGCGCATTGGTGTAAAAGTGTGTGGTGAGCCGTTCCTGGACAAGGACTTCAACGTCGCCGATGCGCTGATTCTGCTGAATCGTGACGACATCAACCAACGCTACCTGCGTCACTTCGCCAAAACCGAAGGCTGATACACAACAGCCAGAAAACAAAGGCCCCGATTTGCTGCTGACTGGCAAAACGGGGCCTTTGTTGTTTTATTGATAGTCGTTATCTTGATAGCTGTTTTTCTGACAGCCGCTAGTCTGCTCTTCTTACTCTACCGCTGCTGCTGAACAAATACGGTTTCTGCCCGTTTCCTTGGCGTGATACAAGGCCTGATCAGCGTCTTCCAGCAGCGCTTCCATCCGATCCCGCAACTGCGGTTGCTGCCAGCTGCTACCGATGCTGACGCTAACGTATTCACTGCATGGGGATTGCGGGTGCGGCATACGCGCCATCCGCACCGCATTCAGCATGCGCTGGGCGACGACCTCAACCCCGTGTTGATCGGTGGCCGGTAAAATCACCGCAAATTCCTCACCGCCGTAGCGTGCCACCAGATCGTGGGAACGATTGACCTGACCATTCAGAATACTGGCAATGCGTCGCAGTACCTTGTCTCCGGCCGGATGCCCGAGGGTATCGTTGTAGCCCTTGAAGGCGTCCAAATCGAGCATCAAGACACCAATGCCCTGGCCGTGACGCTGGGCCCAGCGCCATTCACGAGAGAACACCTCGTCGAAGCGGCGACGGTTGGCAATCCCCGTCAGACCATCCGTCACCGACAAGGCCTCCAGCGTGCTGATGCGGGTGCGTTTTTGCAGCAACACGCCCAGCCGGGCTTCCACCAGCCCGGTGTTCAAAGGCAACGGCAAGTACAGCGACGCCCCCGACACCAATGCTTGGGTTTCGAGCACCGCATCGTCCGGCCCTATCACGACAAGATCCGCATCCGAGCGCTGCAACTGGTGCTGCCAGCGCCCCATAAACTGCCCCATATCCAACCCCGGAAGCGCCGATGACAGCATCAATACATCGGGCTGAAATTCGCCGTTCAGCAAACAGTCTTCCAGTTCCGCCAACGAGGTCAGGTTGATCAAACGGCAAGCCGATGGGAACAAATCCCCGATAAACGCCTGCCGAACCAGACTGGTATCGGCCAACAAAACAGTAAGAGGTTGATCCATAAGGGAACCTTATTAGCGGAAAGCGCACGAAATTCGGGCCATACTGACGACGGCGTATTATTTTCTGTCACCCTAACGTATAAATCGTCACCGACAAAATAGCGTCAGCCCGGATCGTCCCGGTGCTGGCCATCAGAACCATCAGGGAGCGTTCAATCATGATGTCACTTACCCAATATCGACCGCGCAAGCGTATTCTTTTACCTCTGATTGCGGCGGCATCACTCAGCCTGAGCGCTTGCGACAGCAAAGACGAAGCGGCCAGCAACAACGAACAAGCAGCTGCTCAAACCAATAAAGCCAAGCAAGAAGCTGCTGCCGCCAAGCCCAAGGTTCGCAACGTCAGCAAAGAGCTGCCAGCGGTGCCCGACTTCGCCAGCATTACGGACGTAAAACAGAAGAAAAAAACCTTCTTCGACTTCCTCTACAACCTGGTGAAACGCGCCAACCGCGAAGTCCTGGCAGAACGCAGCGTGATTGAGAGCTGGAACCCGGACAAAGGCGCCAGCCAGGCCATCACCGACTTGATGGAGAAGTACCGCATTGATGAAAAACTGTCCCCGCAAGACGCGCGCAGTGAACTGCTTAAGCGTGTGCAGGTGATTCCGGCGTCACTGGTACTGGCTCAGGGTGCCAACGAAAGTGCCTGGGGCACCTCCCGCTTTGCCAAGCAGGGCAACAACTACTTCGGCCAGTGGTGTTACGTCAAAGGCTGTGGCCTGGTACCGCAACAGCGTAACGACGGTGCCGTTCACGAAGTGGCCGATTTCGACCACCCGATGGACTCCGTGCGCAGCTACATCCTGAACCTGAATCGTCACTACACCTACGACGACCTGCGTGACCTGCGCGCCAAGGAAATCAAGAAACAGGGCTACGCCACCGGTTTGAATCTGGCCGCCGGCCTGATCAACTATTCCGAGCGCCGGATGGAGTACGTGAAGGAAATTCGCAGCATGATCAGCTATAACAAATTAGACAAGCTTGATCCGACAATGCTCGCGGACATCCAGGGCACCGCGAAGGAAGGTTAATTTGGACTCACGGGAACGCCGCTTCTCCAAACGTTACGACGCCGCTCCGCTGCAAGTCGAAATGCAGCTGAAAACCCTGTTGGGAGGGTGGCGCTCCCCCAATCGTGCCATCGCCATCGATATCGCCAAGGGCGGTATCGCGGTGCTGTCGCCACTGAAATTCCGTTCCGGTCAGTCGGTGCGGCTCAGTGTTGGCAACCGTGACCACAGCCTGCGCCACATTCCTGCCCGGATTGTGCGCCAGAGCCTGCGGGACGGCGATTTTATCTACGGCCTGCATTTCAATTTCGAGAAAATTCCCGAGCAAGCCCGGGCCAGTGCTGAAATCATGCTGTCACGCTTGCTTGCCACGCTGGAGCACAGCCGTGGGGGCGTTCATGCAACCAATGCCCGCACCGCCATACTGGACGGCGCGGTGAGCCCTTGACCCCGTTGGCCAGCTGCGGTTTTATGCCGCTCTTTTAAACTCCCGACCAACAAGAAGAAACACCCATGTCATTACTTACGGGACTGCTGGCGGCCATCCTGCTGGTGCTGAACACATTCTTTTGGGCACCGATGCTGATCATCGCGGCCTTGCTGAAATTCACCCTGCGTCCGTTTGAAAAGCCATTGGGTGGGCTGGTCAACGCCTTTGCCGACCTGTGGATCAAATGCAACTCCTTCTGGATGCGCCACGCCCAACCGACGCAGTGGACCATCAACGCCCCCGCCAACCTC
The DNA here is from genome assembly GCF_000422845.1 of Oceanobacter kriegii DSM 6294. GTDB lineage: Bacteria > Pseudomonadota > Gammaproteobacteria > Pseudomonadales > Oceanobacteraceae > Oceanobacter > Oceanobacter kriegii. Next base: position 192,044 of record NZ_AUGV01000008.1, on the reverse strand, counting down.
AACCCCAAGGGCTGGTATTTTGTGGTCAGCAACCACCAGAGCTGGGTCGACATCATGGTGTTGCAGTACTGCCTCAACCACCGCATTCCACTGCTGAAATTCTTTCTCAAGCAAGAGCTGATCTGGGTACCTATCATGGGCTTTGCCTGGTGGGCGCTCGATTTCCCGTTTATGAAGCGCTACAGCAAGGCCTACCTGAAAAAGCACCCTGAGAAAAAGGGCCAGGATCTGGAAACCACCCGCCGCTCCTGCGAGAAATTCCAGTACCTGCCCACCAGTGTGATGAATTTTCTCGAAGGCACCCGCCTGACCCCGGAAAAACACGCCGAACAACAGTCGCCGTTCAAGCACCTGCTGAAACCCCGTGCAGGCGGTCTGGCGTTTGCCATGAGTGTGATGGGCGATTCCTTCCACTCGATGATCGACGTCACCATCTACTACCCCGACGGCGCTCCGAGCATGTGGTCGTTCCTGCAAGGCAAGATGCGTCGCTGCCATATTGAGATCCGTGAATTCGATATTCCCGCCGAGCTACTGAAAGCCGACTACCAGAACAACCCACAGGAGCGGGAACAGGTGCAACAGTGGGTACAAACATTGTGGGAAGAGAAAGACGCGCTGATCGAACGACTGGCAGACAAATATCACTCGAACACATAAGCTAATAACTGAGAATTACTATTGTTCGTTGGAACATTGGTGTATCTAAAAGCCCTAATTTGTTCGAGTCCGTTGAATACAGGAGTTTTCCGTGAAGGTATATGAAGACATCAGCCAATCGATTGGCAATACCCCTTTGGTTCGCATCAGCAAAATCACCGATCACCCCCACGTTTACGCCAAGCTGGAAAACCGCAACCCGGCCCACTCGGTAAAATGCCGCATCGGTGCCAACATGATCTGGCAAGCCGAACAGGACGGTAAACTGAAGCCGGGTATGGAAATCGTTGAGCCAACCTCCGGTAACACCGGTATTGCACTGTCCTTCGTGGGTGCCGCTCGCGGTTACAAGGTGACCCTGACCATGCCAGAAACCATGAGCATCGAGCGCCGCAAGGTAATGATGGCTCTGGGCGCTAACCTTGTACTGACCGAAGGCGCCAAAGGCATGAAAGGTGCTGTGGATAAAGCCGCTGAACTGCTGGCCGAAGACCCGGAAAACCGCATCCTGCTGCAACAGTTCGAGAACCCGGCCAACCCGGCCATTCACGAAAAAACCACGGGCCCGGAAATCTGGAACGACACCGACGGCGAAGTTGACGTACTGGTTGCAGGCGTTGGCACCGGCGGCACCATTTCCGGTACCTCCCGCTACATCAAACAGCACAAGGCCATTACCTCGGTAGCGGTTGAACCGGCGGCCTCACCAATCATCACCCAGAAACGCGCTGGCGAAGACCTGACGCCGGGACCGCACAAGATCCAGGGCATCGGCGCCAACTTCATTCCGGGTAACCTCGACCTCAGCGTGATTGACCGCGTTGAACAGGTCAGCAACGAAGAATCCATGGAAATGGCCCACCGCCTGATGTCTGAAGAAGGCATTCTGGCTGGTATTTCCTGTGGTGCCGCCATGACCGCAGCCCTGCGTCTGGCCGCCGAACCGGAATTTGCCGACAAGAAAATCGTTGTTGTGCTGCCGGACTCCGGCGAACGCTACCTGACCTCTCCACTGTTCGAAGGCTTCTTCGACAAGTAAGCGGGTAACGCCATGTCGATGTTGCATCTGCACAATGGCGAATCCCTGCTGGACGGCGAGCTGGATTTCTATCCAGCCGCCGTTATTCAACCCGATCCGCTGTTCGATATTCTCCATCAGCAACTGCCCTGGCACAGCGATACCATCACGGTGTACGGCAAGGAGCACCGGATTCCGCGTCTGCAATGCTGGCTCGGCGATGCCGGTCTGGCCTATACCTACTCCGGTAAAACCCTCCATACCCTGCCGTGGCATCCCGTACTGCAACAACTGAATCAGCAGCTTAATCAGGCACTGGGGCTGAATAACAATTCAGTGCTGTGCAATCTGTACCGCGATGGCAACGACAGCATGGGCTGGCACAGCGACGACGAGGCCGAACTGGGGCCTGCGCCTGTGGTGGTATCCATGACGTTGGGTGCCGAGCGCGATTTTGCCCTGCGCAAGAAAGGCGAGACTCGCATGTTTGCCAAGCTGCCGCTGTCACATGGTTCGGTGCTGGTGATGAAAGCCGGTATGCAGTCACGCTGGCAACATGCCCTGCCGAAGCGTGCGGGAATCGCATCGGCCCGTATCAACCTGACCTTTCGGCAACTGATTCAAGACACGGCTGCGGTTTAAGGTTTAGCGCGATATCACCGTCTCAATGCGGAACATGATCACCGGAGTGGTTTCGTAGTTGCTGTCGCGTTCCCAGATCAGTTCCGGCGAGATTTCCCCAAACACCCAGTCCTGATACAACTTGCGGCGATAGCGCAGGCTGGCGGTGTAGGAATAGAAGGTCGGCGTCAGCTCGGTATCCCCTGAGGCACCAGCGACATAGGCCAGTGCCGCTTTGGAACTGAGCTCGTGGTACAAGCTGGCGCTGTAACTGAGCTTGAAGAAATCGTCGTCGAGCAAATAGCCCGCCTTGGCGTTAATCCGAAACAGCTTTTCGATATTCAGCGGGTAGTTCAGCTGCACGCTGGTGTCTTCCCCCCAGCCTTTCGAGCTGTACCAGTAGAGGGTTTGCGTGGCCTTCATTTCCCACTCGGAAAACCAGGCATAGCGACGGGCCCGAAAACGGGTAAACGGGTCTGGCGGCATGCCCCAGCGCACTCCGGAATCCAGGCTGGTTTTCCAGCGGTCGGTTTCGCGGAAAATAAACCGCAGCGCCGCCGAGTAGTTATTGTTTTCCACACTTTCCAGCGGGTCTGCCTCGCGGGCTTCTTCGTCACTGGATTCCAACAGCAGGTTCAGCCGCTCACTGATGCGGGGCAGCTCCAGATTGACGCTGACACCGAACTTGTAATCTACCGGCTGCCCCGCTTCCCGGCGGGTATAAAACGACAGTTTGGCGCGACTTCCACCGACGTCATCTTCAAGAATGTCTTCACTGAAGAAGGTATCCACAAAAAACGAATCGATATCCCCAGACAGGTTATCCAGATAGCCCGCCAGCCATTTGCGTGAACGGTTCACCATGCCATCACTGGCATCGATGGGCTGGTTTTCCGAGTATTGATCGTCGCTGTTGGAGGCGTCGGCATCCAGCGAGTCCGACTCGTCTGCTTCTTGTTGCACCGGGCTCATAGGCACCGCAATGGCCTGACGATACACCGGGGTTGGTTGCGACAGGCTCAAAGCTATAGCCGTCGGACTCAGTAACCAGCCAGACAGGCAAAGCCCCACGACAACACCGCGGGCATGAAGCAACGGCAACAGCTGCAAAGCAGATAGCCAGCGCATATCAGCGGTCAGACCGGGTCATGGTGAATCAGCACCTCGGCGCGGGGGAATTGCGCCACAATGGCGGCTTCTACCTGCTCACCAATTTGATGGGCACGGTACAGGCTTTGGTCGCCCTTGAGGTCGAGGTGAAACTGAATAAATTGCACGGCACCGGCCTGACGGGTTTTCAGATCGTGGAACCCTTGTACCCCGTCAATACTATGAATCAACGCATTCAGCGCCTGCTCGTCTTCCGGTAGCATCGCCTGATCCATCAGTACTGCCAGTGCCTCCCGGATGATTTCGTACACGCTGTGCAGCAGCACACCGGCAATCAGTAAGGCCACCAGTGGATCGAGCCAAAACTGTTCAAACCAGGCGGCTATCAAGGCCACAACTACCGCCAGACTGGTCAGAATATCGCCGTAGTAATGGGCAGAATCGGCTTTGATCGCCAGAGAATGGGTGACTCTGGCAACCCAGCGCTGATACATCACCAGCGCGGTCGTCAGCAGCGCTGAAAAGACCATCACGCCAATGCTTTCTGGCAGGGCTGCCAAAGGTTGGGGATTCAACAAGCGGTCGACCACGTAAATCAGCAAAGCGGCGGCCGAACCCAGAATAAACGCCGATTGAATCAGCGCCGCCAGTCCCTCGGCCTTGGTATGCCCGAATGGGTGATCGTCATCGGCGGGCATCAACGCGTAGCGAATGGCAAAGAAGTTCACCACCGAGGCGGCGATGTCCATCAGGGAATCCAGTAAAGAAGACAACACCGAGGTGGAGTCACTGGCGTACCAGGCCGCCAGCTTGGCAATCAGCAAGGTCGTCGCCACCACAATCGAGGCCGTAGCAGCGCGCTTGATCAGAACAGCATGTGGCTGTGTTGTCATAGATTATCCCCATCGACTGCCAGTCAGTATGCCAGACGGGCTATAACAACTGTAGCGAAGGGGTTGGCGAAGCGACAGATGTTATTCTGACGCGTCCAGTACCAGGCAAACCCGGTGACCATCCTGCTCCGCCTGATTGCTGTAGCGCCAGCCCAAACGGTCGGTCAGTTGCTGGGTCAGCTGCAAGCCCAGGCCAAAGCCCTGATCGCCGCGATCCTGCTTCTGCTCTTCGATGTCATCCTGACTGTCGCTGTCGGCCGTGCGTTGCTCAAAGTTGTCGATATGCATGGTGCCGCCCTGCTGGCGGATTTCGACCCGCCCTTCCCAGGTGTGCTGGAAGGCGTTACGAATCAGGTTGCCCAACACAATCCGCAGCGGCGTGGCCGGGAATTCTGCGGTCCAGTTGTCGTCCACCTCAACCACTACCTCTACCTGCTTGTTGTTCAGCAGGAACGCCAGTTCTTCGGTCAGCTGTCGGGCCAGCAAGCCCGGTGACAGCTGCTTTCGTGGCAACTGGGAAATGTCGTCGCGGCTCAGCCACAGCAAGGTTTCGGTCAGCTGCGACATGGTGATGCCAGCACGCTCCAGACGGTGCAAGGTTGCCACCACCCGATCGTCGTGAAGGTCGATGCCACGGGCGGCCATTTTCGACAGCAGTTCGGTGTTGTTACGCACCACAGCAATCGGCGTGCGCAGTTCGTGGCTGGCAAAACGCAGGAAAGCCTTTTCCCGCTCCAGCGTCTCGTGCATACGACAGACACTGCCGTGCACCAGCGAGGCCAATTCGTTCAACTCGGTATAGCCAAAGTCCGGCACCGGCTGCTTCAGATCGTGGGAATCGAGTTTGCGGGTCCAGTTCACCAGACGACCGGCCGGGCGAGCCACCAGGCTATAAAGCAAGAACGCAATCAGCAGCACAATGGCAATGGAAGCTCCGCCGACAATCCAGATATCCCGGCGGCTGTCTTCCAGCTGATGCGACACAATGCTGCGCTCGTGCGGGCGTCGGAAGGTAGTAGCGATGTACCAGACGTTCTTGTCGTCCTTACGCTCTGCCGAGCGGTCCTTGTCCCGTTCGCCGTCTCTGTCTCGGTCGGCGTCGCGGTCTCCGTTACCATTGCCGCGCTCGTCGCCTTCAAACTGGCTGGGATCACCGCCGAAGCGGCCAAAGTCGCGTTCGGTAAAGCGTTTACTGACCGGGTAAATCATCACGAAGTAGAGCATTTCCGGGCGTCCGGTAACGTCCTTCACTTCGGCTTTGTGGATGGAGCCCTTACCCTTGGGTTGCTTGTCGAAGTGCTGACGAATGCTTTCCGGCAAGTCTTCCCATTCATCGGCCAGGTAATAGCCGCCAAACGGGCCGCTTCTGAGCATGCCACGCTGGGCCAAATGCCGGACGGTGGCTTCCATATCACGGCTCAGCACCACGTCCATACCGCGGATCATGTAGTCCGCGGTCAACATCGAATAGCCCACCGCCAGCAGGATTCCGAGCGACAGGAAGGCTGCAATCAGTAGGGTTTTCAGGCGTAACCGGAAACGGGGAAAGGTCATCAACAACTCCGCCTTACGAGGCCGCCACAATCGCCACGCCCTGACCGGAGCGGGTCTGAATCATGGCAGGCAGGCCATCGCGGTCGACGGCCTTGCGCAGGTTAAACAAATGCACTTTCAGACTGTTGCTGTCGGGCTGATCATCGCCCCACACCGCACGTGCCAAGGCTTCGCGACTGACCACCGCCGGGGACGCCCGCAGCAAGGCTTCGAGCAGTTTCCAGCCGGTCGGCGACAGATGCACATGCTCACCTGCCCGTTGTACCGTACGGCCGTCCAGATCCATCACCAGATCACCGCAGCTGAGGCGGGTCACCTGACCACTACGACGGCGCGACAGTGCCACAACCCGCACCACCAACTCCTGCATTTCAAAGGGTTTGACCAGATAGTCGTCGGTACCGGCCTGAAAGCCTTCGATCTTGTCGTCGAGCTGGTCGCGGGCGGTCAGCATCAGAATCGGTGTATTGTCACCGCCCTGACGCAAACGTTCGCACACGCTCAAGCCGTCCAGACGCGGCAGGTTGAGATCCAGCAACAGTACGTCGTACTGGTTTTCATTCATCAGATTCAAGCCAGCCACGCCATTGCTGGCGTGGTCGCATTCGATGTCTTCCAGCGACAAATAGTCGATCAGGGTGCTGGCCAGATCGAGATCGTCTTCCACCAACAACACATTCAGCATGGGGCGCTCTCCTGACCTTCCGATTGCTTGAACAGGCGGCGCTTGAGTTTGCCCAGGCCGCGGTCGCCGTCGTCCTGAATCGCCATCAGGGACGGGATCAAAACCAGCGTAATCACAGTGGCAAACATAATGCCGCAGCCCACCGATACCGCTGCCGGAATCAGGAACTGGGCCTGAATATCGGTTTCTGCCAACAGTGGCATCAAACCGGCAAAGGTGGTGAACGAGGTTAACAGTACCGCTCGCAAACGGTCGCGACAGGCGGTATTGATCGCCGCCTTACGACCGGCAGAGGTGTTTTCAAAGCCGTCGCTGTGCTTCAGGTCGTTGTAACGGGATACCAGCAACAGGCTGTCGTTAACCACCACACCGCTAAGAGCAATGATGCCGTTGAACGACTGAATACCCAGCGCAATATCAAAGGCCCAGTGACCCAGAATAGCGCCAACAATGCCAAACGGAATCGCCGTCATGATGATCACTGGCTGCACGTAGGACTTCAGCGGAATCGCCAGCAACATGTAGATGATCAACAGCGCCAGCAACGACAGGCCAATCATGCTGCTCTGGGCTTCTTCCTGCTCTTCTGCTTCACCGGCAAAGTGAATATCCAGGCCGGGGTAACTTTTCTTCAGCTGCGGTACCAGTTCGGTTTGCAGCAGGTTAACCAGCTCATTGGAGCTGATCTGATCCTTGTCGACGTCCGCCGTCATGTACACCGCGCGTTTGCCATCAATACGGGCAATGGCATTACGGGAGTAGCCGTAGCTGATGGTCGCCACCGCCGACAGCGGTACCACGGTGCCGTCAGACGTACGAACCCGAGCGGCCAGTACGTCGGCCGGATTCTGACGATCCGCTTCCGGATAACGCACCTTCACTTCAATTTCATCGGCACCGCGCTGGTAACGCTGCACCACCTGACCACTGAACGCCTGCAACACCTGTTCGGCCAGCATACCGGTGGTGAAGCCCAGTGCTTCACCCTGGGCATTAAGCTTCAGACTCACCTGCGGCTGGGTCGGATCAAGGTTGTCTTCGACACCGCTGACACCCGGAATCTGCATCAGGGCTTCGCGGAAGGCATCACCAGAAGCCGTCAGCACGTCATCGGCACTGGCACGCAGTTCAACCCGAAACGCCGATACATCGTCACGACGAGACTGGATCTTGAGGCTGCGCACACCTTCCGGTGTACCGGCCATTTTCTTCCAGGCGTTGCTGAAATCGACCAGGGTGTACGGCGCGTCAGGGCGAAGTTCCACCCGGATATTGCCGGACTGATCAGACTCGGAAATCACCTGCAAATAGGCAATGCCGTCACCGCCGAGTTTTTTATCCACCTCGTAGGCTTGCTGTTCCAGCTCAATCAGGTGGCTGTGGGTCAGGCCATAGCTGGCATCCTGCTCCATGGTCAGGCTGGCACGTACGGTATCGCCCTGGATTTCCGGGAAGAAACTCATGCGTACCGCGCCGGTGAATGGCATACCAATCACCAGCACGAAGATGCCGATAAACAGCACCACCATGGCGTAGCGGTTCAGCAGAGCGAAGTCGATCACCGGCTTGTAAAGGCGCTCGCCAAACCATTGCAGGCCAGCGTCACAGCCGTTCTGGACCTTGGCCCAGCCACGCGCCAGCGGGTTTTGGGCACCGTGACGATGGGTGTTCAGGTGGGCCAGATGCGATGGCAGGATCAGTTTGGATTCCACCAGCGACAGCAGCAAACAAATGGCTACGATGCCGGCAAACTGGCTGTAGATTTCGCCCATGCGGCCTTCGACATTGGCCAATGCGCCAAACGCTGCCACCGTGGTCAGCACCCCGAACAGGGTCGGTACTGCCACGCGCATGGTGCCACGTACGGTGTTGTTAACGGTGTCGCCGTGACGACTGCGTTCGGTATAAATACTTTCGCCGACCACCACAGCGTCGTCGACCACGATCCCCAGCGCCATGATAAAACCGAAGGTGGTGAGGTAGTTAAGCGACAGGCCCGTCCAGTTATCACCCATGAAATACAGGGTGCCGAAGAAAATAAACGGCAAACCGGCAGCCACCCAGAAGGCCACTTTCAGGTTAAGGAACAAGGCCAACAGCAAGAACACCAGCAAGATGCCGGTGGCGGCGTTTTTCACCAGCAATTCCAATCGGCTCTGAATGGATTCACTGCGGTCGTTCCAGGTTTCCAGCTGCACCGACTGCGGCAAACGACCATCGTCGATCCACTCCTGCACCACCGCCTGAGCCGCCACTACGGTGTCGGCAATGTCGTCCTGACCGGTGGTGATCACCTGCAAGGCAATGCTGTTTTTGCCCTGAAAGCGCGCCAGCACCGCGCTGCTGTCGTCGTAGGTATCACGAATACTGGCAACATCGCCCAGCAACAGTTGCTGGCCGGACTGCAAGCTGATCAGCGGGATACTGGCAAAATCGGTGGTTTCGTAAGCTTGTTCAGAGGCCTGCAATTGCAAATACAGCTGCTCGCTTTTCAGCACCGCCGTCATGCTGGAGGTTGAACCGGCGTTGATCGCGTCTTCAACGTCGGACAGCGTCAGGCCATAGGCTTGCAAACGGCCTTCATCGACTTCGATCACCATTTGCGGATCACGCCAGCCGGTTTCGCTGACGCTGGTGATATTGCTCTGGGCCAGCAAGTCGGATTTCAGTTCGGTCCCGAACATCTGCAAGGTATGACGATCCACATCGCCGTACAGCTGAATCCAGAGCGCGTGTTCTTCCCGCTGGCCTTTGGATATCACCGGATTTTTGGCATCAGCGGGAAAGCTGGAAATACCATCCACCGCGGCACGCACGTCGCGCATCAGTTCATTGAGGTCGTAGCCGTTCTGGCGTTCAACCGTAATCGAGGCACCGGTCGTACTGGAGGTGGAGGTGACCGATTCCACCCCCAACACCCCTTGCAGGGCTTCTTCGATCTTGATGGCAATGCCTTCTTCCGACTGCTCGGCAGAACCGCTGTTGTAGCTCACCGAAATGGAGATCGAATCCGGCTCAAGGCTGGGGAAGGCTTCGCGGCGAATATCGCCCATCTGGAACAAGCCCAGCGCAATCACCAACAGCAGCAGCAGGTTGGCCGCCACCGGGTTGTGGGCGAACCAGCCAATGATGCCGCCGCCAACGCCATTAGAATGCTGCGGAGTGCTCATCAGTTGGCTGCTCCGTCACTGGAATCCTTGATCAGACCGCTGTCGCCATCGGCCACAATGCGCGGGCTGACCAGCGCACCTTCGGCGTAGCTGGACAATGGCTGCATCACCACCAGTTGCTCAGCAGCCAGACCCTCTGGCACTTGCACATAGATGGAGCTGGCATCGCTGAACAACACATCCGCCAGCTGGCTTTGCAGTTGCTGCTGCTCGTTCAGGTACCAGATGTAACCGCGCTGGCTCAGCGCCGAGGTTGGCAGTTTCCAGACGTTATCCACCGGCTTGCCTTCGATGGTCATTTTCACAAAGGTGCCAGGCTGCAACGCCGGGGTTTGTTGCAGCGGCTTATCCACCGCCACAATCAACGAACGTTGGCGGGTTTCTTCATCCAGATGCTTTTCGACCCGGCTGACATATCCTTGCCATTGGCCGCGTGATTCCACCGATGTCAGAACGACGGGCCAGTGCTGCTTCTGCATGTCAGCTTCGGACGGCAGCATGGCCCATTCACGCTCGGACAGCGCTACCGCAATTTCCACCTTGTCGGTGCTGTACAGGGTCGCAACTGCACCACCGGCACTGACGTAGGCCCCCGGCATCAGGTCACGCGTGACCACCAGCGCATCAAACGGTGCGGTCAGACGGGTCCATTGCAGTTCCTTGCGGGCCGATACCAGCTCGGCTTCGGCGTTTTTCAATGCCGCACGAGCAGCCGCCAATTGCGGTTCGCGCAGCAGCAACGGCGAATCCGGGTCACCGGATAGGCCAGCCGCTTTCCATTCGGTTTGGGCCTGCTCGACTTCGCGTTCTTCTTCCAGCAAGGTCACCTTGGCATCCGCTACGGACTGCTCGGCCGCCGCTACCGCAGCCAGATAACTGCTGTTTTCCAGCTGGGCCAACAAGCTGCCTTTTTTGATCAGTTCGCCCGACTCAAAACTGGCCGACAAGCCTTCCACCACGCCACCAACCCGTGCGGTCAGCGCCAGTTCGTAGTGGGATTCGGCCGAGCCATAACCGCTCAGGCTGGCCTGATAGGTACCACGGCGGGCTTGCACCACGCGGGTGGAAGACGCAGCAGCCAGGTCGGCCTTACGGGCCTGGCCCGCTGCAGGGTTCTGGTTATTGGCAGAGGCTGATCCCGCGGCGCCAGAGCTTGCTGAGCCAGGAGCACCCGGGCGACCTCCGGAAGGTCCCATTTGACTGAGGGTATAAACCGCTGCGCCCGCTACAAAAATCAGCGCCGCTGCAATACCAATGGCAGCGCGTTTGTAGGAAGTGGAGGTGTTGTCACTCATGTCAGCGGGTCTCCGACGGGGTTGCTGAAGGGGTCATGGATTCGTTGGTAATGCCCGGCAAGCCAAGGGCCAATCCCAGCGCGATACGATTACTCAGACGCTCGTAACGCAAGCTGTTCAGGTTATCTTCCAGATCGTAGCGGGATTGCTGCACCGAGATCAGTTCCAGCAAGGTCGCCAAACCGGAACGGTAACGACGCAGGTAGCGGGCTTCGTTACTTTTGGCAGTGCCTAACGCACGCTCGATCGCGTCTTCCCGCATCGCCAGCGCTTTCTCGTTATCGAGGGCGTTTTCCACTTCGCTGACGGCAGTCAGTAAGGTATCGCGGTAAGACTGCGCCGATGCCGCCGCACTGAACTCAGCGGCATTGGCCGCGGCTTTGAGCTGGCCGCCCTGAAACAGCGGTTGGGTCAGCTGGCCGACCAGCGACCAGACTGGGTCAGTAAACAGCGACGATCCCGGCGTTGAGCCAGAGTCACTCAGCGATGCCGACAGACTGATGCTCGGCAGCATGTCCTTGTAGGCAATGTCGACGCGCTTGCTGGACGCCTGATAGGCATTCCAGGCGGCTTTCAGGTCAGGACGACGAGCCAAAGTTTGCTCAGGCAAGTCGACCAGCGGCATGCGCACCTGTGGATAGTTTTCTGGCATTGCCTCCGGATTGCCCAACCCCAGTGCGACCAGTTGCTGGTTGTCGGCGGTACCTAGCAAAGTACGCAGGGCACGCCAGGCTTCTTTCAACTGATAGTGGTTGTTGGCCAGCGTTGCCTCACCACTGGCCAGCGATGTACGGGCACTGTCGAGGTCGTCCAGCGAGCCAATACCGGCCTTGTAACGCTGCACAATGGCCTGTTCGTTTTTGCGCAGGGCGTCCAGACGCAGTTGTTGCAGGCGAATGCTGTTGTTCAGATTGATCAGGTTGAGCCAACCCTGCATCACTTCGGCCACCAGCGTGTCGCGGGTTTGCTGCCACACCGCCAGTTGTTCGGCAACGTCCAGCTCGGCAGCGCTGTTGCTGTCGGCCAGTTTGGCCCACAGGTCCAGCTCCCAACTGACATTGAGAGAACTGGTAAAGCTGTTGCCGTTGTTTTCAGAGCGGGAGCCCTGGAAGGAGACATCTGCAGAGGGGAGCTGGCTGGCACGAGTGCCCAGACGCTGAGCCTGAAGCTGTCGCAAGGTGAACCAGCTTTGCTGCAAGCCCGGGTTGGCGCTCAGGCTGGCGTCAACCAGTTGTTCCAGTTGATCGGAGCCGAGTAAATCCAGCAGGCTGGTGTTGGTGGTATCTGTGGTTTCCGAAGCAGCAGCGCTGTCTACCTGCCATTGGCCCGTATCGACTTGCCATTGGCGAAGGGCATTGCGCTCATCCAACAGTGCTTGCTTATCGCTTTGCTGCGAGCCGGACAAGGCCGAACAACCGGACAGCAGCACCGCAGCGGCAGCCATCAGCAAGGACGCACGACGACCGGCGGCCTGCGTTTGGGAACGCGTGTACGGTGTGGTAAGGGCACTCCGGGTACATGGGATAGCAGACAGCGGGACGGGCCGGATCGGCATTCTGAAAACTCCACCTGATGATAAGGGCGATATTATCTTACAAAGCGGTTAACAGCGGGTTAACCGCTGTCTCCAAACGGCTGCCAATCGGCCGTCTGGCCACCGATTGGAGTAAAGAATTGTAGCGGTAAATGTCCTTCGGAAACGAGCCCAGGGAATTGTTCAGAACATCCAGTTTACATCGTCGTAGTCGTCTTCAACGCAACTGCGGAAGGCATCCAGCGTGGTTTCGTCTTCACAATCCACCCGATCGGCAATCAGGCTACCATCGTCGTCCACGTAAACCCGCACCAGCAGGTAACGCTCGGCGCGGTCGTCATCGTCTTCGTAGTCTTCCACCACGTCTTCGATGTCGTCGCACTGGGAGTACTGTTCGCAGTCGAGGGCAATGGTGTCGTAAAGGGTGAAGTTGCTGTTTTGCGACGGCAAGGCACTGGCGCGTAGCACAATGCGGAATTTGTAGGAGGAGCCAAAGCGGTCGTCCGGGCTGTCGTCGTCCTCATCAAGGTCGACGGCCGTGATGATGCCGCCGTTGCTGACGGTTTTGACCACATCAATGTGGTAACGGTAACCCCAGCTGAAACTCCAGTTGCTGATGCCGTCTTCCAGTTGCAGCAGCTCGTAATCGCCGGATGCATTCACCTTGAACAGCTGACACAACATGGCTTCCGACAAACCGCAGTCGCTCATTACCGGAGCAATGTACCAGGACACATCGGTTTCGCCTTCGCAGTCGCTGGCGTAGTCGTCTTCGGCAGCGGCACAAATCACACTGTCGAGGGCAATGCCGCCACTGCCATCCACCACAAATTGCAGCTCGGTTTCGTAGCTGTTGGCCACCGCCGCATCCAGCGCCTCACAGCTGCTGCTGGCACTGCAGTCGAAGTCGATTTCGCCACCCAGGTTCCAGCTGCTGTCGTCAAGGGCGTAAAGAATGCCGGTGTTGGTGTAGAGAGTCAGAGAGAAAGCTTCTTCACTGGCGCTCACCGCTTCCATCGACTGCGTGCTGTCGAAGCTGTAGCTGTCCGGGTCGCCGCTGTCGTCATAGGAAATGGTCACCGTGGCGGTGTAACGGTAGCCCCATTGGAAATCATCAAAGTTGGAAAACGGCACATCCGCCACTTCCCAACTGTCGTCTTCATCTTCCCGAATGCGGAAACACAGGCTGCTGTCTTCGTCATCGCACTGCTGTTTGTAGTAGTCGATGTAGAGTGTGGTGGTTTCGTCATCCCAATGACGACCCAGCCCCTGGCAGGCAACAAGAGTCAGAGCCGTGCTGGCCAACAGGGTTAGCCCTAACAGCCGTTTGATGATTGCAGACATGGTGTTCCGTTGCGCCCGGGGCGCGGTCAATTCGGTTATTCAGAACGTCCGTGTTGCAACAGAATTGGCATGGCGTAAGCCAGCAGCACCTGTTTCTGAACGTCACGTTCTTCGGATTCAAAGCGGTCGCGCATTTGTTGTTCGAGTTCCGCACTGACGGCTTCCGCAGGCAGGTCGGTGTGACAGTCAAACTGCCGCTGCAACAACCCCAGCGCCGCATGATGCACGGGTAATATTTCAGTCATGTCACGCAGCTGCTGGTCAATGGCGGCGGCCATCACGTCGGCGCTGGCCATTTCCTCGTCCGTCAGCGGCCGGCCAAAGTCGATGTGAATCACACCCTTGTTGCCGGTAATGCCGGTCAGCAGGCTGCGGGTATCTTCGCCTTCTTCCTTGCTGTAGGTACCGTAACGGGCCTTGGCGACCAGTTCACGGGCCTTCATCACATCACAAGGGTCCCATTCGTATTGAATGCATACCGGCACCGGACGCAAGTGGCCCATACTCTCGGCAAAGCTTTCCTTCCGCTCACGGCCGTGCAGCGCCATCATTTTCAGCACCGCAGTGTCGGTCATGTCGATGGCGTTTTTGGCGCGCCCTTCACGCTGGGCAATCCACACCGATTCCTGCTCATCGAGGGTATGGCGAATGTAGTTCGACAGCTGTTGCAAAGCCGCCAGTTTCTCACGCTTGTTGGTAATGTTTCGTTTAACAATGAAAGACTTGTTCAAGCGCATCACGTCGCCCACATCCGGGTGACTGAGCAGGTTGTCGCCGATGGCAATGCGACTGGTTGGCCAACCTGCGTTGTGCAACGAGTAGTTGATCAGGGTCGGGTCCATGGCGATATCACGGTGGTTGGATATCCACAGGTGCCCTTGTTGCGGGTTCATTTGATCCAGACCACGCACCACCACATCGGTGGCGGTTTTGGCCAACAAGCGGCCAATCCAGTTTTCCATCCAGATCTGGAAATCCTGCACCGTGTGGACATCGGCCATTTGCTTGATCAGCACCCGTTTGGCCAGCGGCAACATCAACTCACGCAGCCAGCCTGGCAGCAGCGGCAAACGATACTTCAACAGCGCGCGGTGAACGGTGTCGGACTGACAAATGCGGTCGAGAACGGCAGCAACTTCGCTGTCCTGATAAGGGCGGATGTCGGCGTATAAATCTTGCATGGAGGGTTCAGGGTCTGGGTAGTCATCGGCGGCGGGGATGATGCCTGAGTTGGCCGCCTTAAGGCAAATTCAGGACTGTGTTACCGTGTCGGCTGAAATTGACCGCAGCCTCTTTAAAAGTCGGGCTTTTGCCCCCACATAGCCTGCAACCGTCCTGTTGAGAGAACTCCCATGATTGAACAATGGCAACCGGCCAGCGCCAGCAACGCCTCCCTTCCCAAAGCCGACCAGTTACAGCAACTGCCTGCGGCTCTGGTTAACAGCGACAGCGCCGAGCCTTCAATCAATGAAAGCGCCCTCGACGCCGCCCTGCTGCAACAGGCCAAGCTGTGGACGCAATTAAACGAAGAACAATGGGCGGACGGCTGGGGCGAGCTGGACGACCAGACGCTGTGGAACATTGCGCTGTTTTACGTACTGGCCGAGCAACAGCTGGACGACTGGCAACTGGCCGACAAGAACCCGGCCATCTGGGTCTTCCGCATGTTGAAAAAGCGTGGCACACCGGTGCCCAAAGATCAGATCAAGGCCATCAAGAAACTGACCGACAACCGCTTTATTCCTTACGGCAGCGTGCTGTAAATCAGCGTACTTTAAAGCGACCCGCTTCAGCGATTGTTACGGGGATTATGGGCTGCCAAAAACACCGGCAGCTCACGCTTGAGGTCTTCCAGCCGAATAGGCTTGGCCAAATAGCCGTTCATCCCGGCTGCTTCACAAGCGCCTTTGCGGTCGGCCATCACATCGGCTGACAGCGCCACGATCAATAGCGGCGACTGATCCTGTTGTTGTTCCCGCTGGCGAATCTTGCGGCTGGCTTCGAGGCCATCCATGTTCGGCATATGGCAGTCCATCAACACCAGATCGAACGACTGCTCGGCGGTTATCGCAACCGCCTGCAAACCATCCACCGCCAGTTCAACCTCACAACCGAGGCGTTTGAGCATCTGGCTGGCAACCTTCTGGTTGACCGGATTGTCTTCCGCCAGCAACACCCGACAGCCTTCCAGCAGCCCGGCGTCTGATACAGGCGCAGCCGAATGCGGCACGAGTGCCTGCTGCGGCTGATCCAGCGGCAGTGATTTCTGCATGGCCATACCGGGCTCTGCCGCTGGCGAAGAAGTACTGCGCTCACCGCCATTGAACAGATGAACGCGGGTAATCAACTGCTCTGGCGCGGCCACCAGCAGCCGTCGCAGTAGCGATTTGACGTTGGCCTGACTCATTGGCCATTCCCAACAGGCTCGAATGCCCTGTTGCAGCAACACGTCCCGCGGCTCCCAGATGCCATCCGAGGAGGTCATCGCCACCAGCAAGCGACGCTGACGTAACTGCAGCCGGAAGTTGTCGTCGCTCTCGCGCCAGCATTGCTGCGACATCACCAGTAACGCTGGCGGCGGATTCTGTTGCAGCGCTTCCAGCACCTTGGCCGTACTGCTGAATTCACGCGCCAGCATGTTCATGCTACGGGCCACCGATGCCAGCAAGGTGCGATGCACACGTTGATCGTCACAGATCCACATATCACCGCTGACACTGCCCGGCTCCGATGGTCGTGGCACATCGGCCCGAAATGCCACAGGCAAGCTCACATCAAACCAGAAATTCGAGCCCGAGCCCGGGGTGCTGACCACGCCGACCTTGCCATCCATCAGCTTCGCCAGGCGTTGGCAAATACTCAGCCCCAAACCGGTTCCGCCCGCTTCGGTGGAAATGCGGCCATGAGCAAAGCTGTACTCTTCAAACAGTGCCACCGCGCGACTGGCACCAATGCCAATGCCGGTGTCTTCGACCGAAAACCGGATGGCAACGTTGCTGTCGTGATCGCGCACCAGCACCGCTCGCAACAGCACATGGCCTTGCTCGGTGAATTTGATGGCGTTGTTGAGGTAGTTCATCAGGATTTGGCGAATTCGCATCGGATCGCCAATCAGTTGTTGCGGCAGCTTGTCATCCACAAAGGATTGCAGCGTCAGACGCTTTTCCTGCGCCTTGGCTGAGACCATGTCCAGTAGGCTTTGCACCAGTTCGTGGAGATCAAATTCTTCCTGCTCGATGCTGAGTTTGCCAGCGTCGATTTTGGAGATATCGAGAATGTCGTTGATGATCGCTAACAGGTGTTCGGAGGAGCTGTGAATCACCCGCTGATAACCCTGTTGCTCTTCGTCCAGCGGCGTCTGTTCCATCAATGACACCATGCCCAGCAAGCCGGTCATAGGAGTGCGGATTTCGTGACTCATATTAGCCAGAAAGCGGCTTTTGGCGTTATTCGATTGCTCGGCCGCCAGTTTGTCCTGGCGCAGTTGCTGCAACTCCTCAAACCGTTCGCTGGTGTCCTGAATGAACATCATCACGTAGCCGGGTTTACTGGTGTCCCGGCTCAGCCGAATCCGGCCACTGGCCTCCAATTCCGGCAGCTCAAATTCCAGAACCCCGGCGTCGCCACCGGCCAATGTGGTTTCCAGCGCTTGCAAGAACTGCTGACGCAATGCCACCGGGAACAGAATGGCAAATTCGGATTCGGGAGCAAGATCGTGATCAAAGAAGGGGCGGTTGGCTTCCACCACCCGGCCGCGACTGTCCAGACTGACCAGTACGTCGGGGTGTTGCCACCACCACAAATTGCGACTGCGGTTGGCGCGCTTGAGGCGGTTGTTTTCTGCCCGCGTCACTCGCAGGGCCGACAACAGCATCAGAAACATGCCGGCCACAACCAGAATGAACAACGCCTGTAGCCATTGATAGGTAAATAGGTCTGCCATAACGTCCGATGTTTGCGCTCCGGTTGGCGGCCTTTCGGGTCATCGTATTGGCCCGGCTCAACAGGCCCGGTTGGCGTACCTTATACCGGGCGCTGGGTGTGACTTTCGCTCAAATCCAGTAGCCCGACAAAGCGTTTTTGCTCCACCGGCCATTGTATTCGACACCAGCCATCCGTGCTGACCCCGGTCGGAATATCGCCACCGGCCACAATACACAGAATATCCTGACTTTCGGATTCCCGTCGTACCCGGTTCACAGCCGCGACCATTTCTTCGCTGGACACCACCACCGCGGTTGGCTGTTGTTCCGAGAACACATAACCAAACTGCATCGCATCACTGGCCACCATGGGTTCCCAGCCTGCCCGTCGCGCCGTCGAGGCCAACTCGGCGGCCAGATCTTCGGGCTCTGCCAGAATCAACAGGGTACGGCCGTGCTGGCGCAACTCGTCCGGAACCGGCATATGGTTGCTTTGCAGGAAACTGATGAATCCCGGCAATGGAATGCGGTTATCCCCGCGTCCCGGCAACTTGTATGCTTCCAGATGACCGCGCTCAATCCAACGGATGACTGTTCTGAAATTAACACCACAATATTTGGCAACTTCGCCTGTGGTAAGAGCTTGTTTTCCCCTCACGACACCGCCCAGCCTGTCTGATACTTTAAACTCAGTATAGATAGCCTTTGGCCTTTGCAAGTCCAAAACAGTATTCTCTGTGTAAGTGCTGTACCCAACGCATGACATATGAACCAGAAACCGGTGGCCAGGGAGGATTTAACCGGCATGGCTCAACAAGTGTTATTCATAAACGATGGCACGGCCTCACTGCACACAGCCTATCAGGCGCTGATATCCCGGGACGTTGATGTGCATCTTGCACACAACCTGAAAGAAGCCGAGTCGATATTCAGCACCTACAAAATTCAGGTTGTGGTGTTTGGCGCCATTAACGGCAAGGCTAACTGGCGTCAGATCGCCAGTCACCTGCGTGACATCAGTCCATCCAGCTACCGCATGCTGATGGCCAATGACCTCGACTATCAACACGTACATGCTGCGCGCCAGGAAGGCCTGCTGCACAAGTTTGTGGTCAGCCCGGTATTGCCCAACAGCCTCTTGCGCGACATTCAGGAAGGCGCCCGTCAGGCGTCACTGCTGCACAAGCTGATTCGGCTGAAGACCTCCATCAAGCCGGATATGTGCACCCTGCTGACCGATCGCAACTGGGTTATCCGACTGGCCAACGACTCCATTTGTGAATTGCTGGGCGAAACCGAAAGCAATCTGGTTGGCCGCAACCTGTTCAGCAACCAGATCAGCCAGATGCCGGTGGCGCTGGAAACCGAATTGACCCGCCAGGTTGAAGCTGGCCATTCCTGGCTGGGCTATTTCAGTCTGCACGCCCACAATGGCCAGCCTTGCGCCATGTGGGCAGCCATCAGCTCGGTCAGCCGCGACTATTGCATCTGCGTGTTTGAGGCCGCCACCGACCATCACCCCGGGCGCGATTACAGCGACTGGTTGGCGATGAAAGACCAGCATCAGCAATTCGAGCAGCTCGACAGCTTTCTGGCCAGCTCTGCCGGTATGAGTTGTTTGCAGGTGGTTCGGTTTGACGAACAGCCACTGCAAAAAGACGACAACGGCTTTGCCTGTTACAAGGCCATGGTGGAATGCATTGGCAACCGCCAACCCCTGTTTCAGCTGGCCAACCACCTGTTTGTGCTGCCGTTGATGGCCACCGACCACAGGCAATGCCCGGACGATCACAAACGCTCGATCAAACAGCGCTTTCAAAGCCCGCTGATCAGTGCCGGTGACGCCATTACCCTGACCCCCGAAATGCGTTGCCTGCCGTTGCACGAAGAACATCAGCGCGACCCTCTGGATACCTTGCGCGAGATGCTCGACAGCCCCATCAGCCGCAGCCGGGCACTGGTAGCACAAGAAACCTCAGAACAACCGGCAGTCACCAGCAGCCAGCAGGCCTTCAACGATTACCGGGCACGACCAGTGTTTAACAAGCTCGGGGGGCTCAGTGGGCTGGAGCTGCTGCCGGAGTACATTCAAGACCCGGAGGTGTGCCACCTGTGGCTGGAAAACATGCAGCACACCTGGCAGCAACACATTCAGGAGCTGCCCAATATTTTCGTGCGTCTCGACAGCATCAATAACCCGGTCTGGATGGCCATGCGACAGTGCATAAGCCAGTGGCAACAGACAGGGCAGAGCCCACTCTGGCAGTTGATTCTGCCGTGGCAGGCCGACATGGCGCAGCTTGAGCGAACGTCGCTGATGTTGCCTGAGGGCATCGGTTTGATCATTGAAGTGGCAGGCCTGCCGGGGGCGCCCTTGCCGGTATTGCGACAGCTGGCCCGCTGCGATATTGACGGCATCAGCATTGCCGCCAACGAAATCAATCGCTGGCGCGCCAGTGGCGATGCCGACTACAGTATCTTTCAACCCTTGCTGGAACAGGGCAAGCGCATCTACTGTCACGGCATCGAATCCACCGAAGCCCTGGCTACCGCCCATCAGAGCAGTTCGATCTGGCTGGAAGGCAACGCCTTGTCCCGCCCCATCGGCGCCCAACAGATTCACTGGTTTGCCAGTCATTGATAACTCCGCAAAGCTGACGGGTAACCTTGCCGGGCACTCTCAATAGCAATCGATAGCAATATTGATACAGTTCAAGCCGTAACAACTCATGTATCATTAAGGGCTAAACCGGAGGACCGAACGTGAACAAAGACCAAGCCTACCACCAGATTGCCCTGGCCTGCCTGAAAACCCTGCGTAACACCAATGCCAGCAGCGATGATGCCGTGGCAGAGCTGTACAGCGCCATCGATGAAGCGTTTCAGGGCCAATTTGCCTTGCTGATTACGGAACTGGAAGAGAACCGCGAGCGTCTCAACCGCATCTGCGAACTCGACCCCAACAGCTGCACCCTGGCCGACGCCCAGGCCATTGCTGAAATTCGCGGTACAGCGCACTAATCGCTGACCGCCACGGGCGAGTCCCAGCCGGATTTGCCCACACACCACCCACCGTGAACGGAACCACGCGACCCTGTCAGGAGCTGAAATGCTATCGCCGCGCTACTGGACCTTTCTTGTTATCGTACTCGCAGCCATTGGATATTCCATGTTGAAGCCCAAATCAGAGCCAGAAAACACCGCGCCAGAAGAGCCTAACGGCTCATCACCTGCGGCCAGCGCCTCGCAACCGGGCTGCGACGATGCCGCCCCTTGGAATTGTCGCGACAGCGACGATAACAGCCTGATTGTCAGCCCTGCCGACCACTACCAATACCAGTACACCACGCTGGAAAACGGCTTGCAGGTGTTGCTGGTATCCACCCCGGAAGCCGACAAGGCCGCCGCCGCCATGACCGTTGGCGTTGGCAGTGGTGATGACCCGGACGACCGTCAGGGACTGGCGCACTTTCTCGAACACATGCTGTTTCTGGGCACCGAGCCGTACCCGGATGCCGGTGAATATCAGGCCTTTATAAGCCGCCATGGCGGCAGCCACAACGCCTTTACCGCCCACCAGCAAACCACCTATTTCTTTTCGATCGACAACGACGCCATGGCCGGTGCCCTTGACCGCTTTGCGCCGTTCTTTATCTCGCCCACCTTTGATCCAGCCTACGTCGACCGCGAAAAAAACGCCGTTAACGCCGAGTACACCGCCAAGATCAAAGACGATTTTCGCCGCATCAATTCTGCCGAAAAACAGGCTTATAACCCGGATCACCCGTACGCTCACTTTTCGGTTGGCAACCTCGATACCCTGGCCGACCGCCCCGACAGCAAAATCCGCGACGAGCTGCTGAGCTTTTATCAACAACACTACAGCGCCGACCGCATGACGCTGGTGATGGCGGGCAACTACCCGCTGGAGCAACTGCAACAATGGGCCAACAGCCACTTCAGCGCCGTACCCAAGCGTGATGTACAGATCGCCGACAGCCGCCCACCGCTGTTCCTGCCGGGCCAGCTGCCAATGGACATGAACATCGAACCGGTGAAAGAAATCCGCCGTTTGCAGTTCACCTTCCCGATGCCGGAAACCCTGTCGCTGTACCAACACAAGCCGCTGCAACTGCTGGCCAGTCTGATTGGCCATGAAGGCGAAGGCAGCATTCTGGCACTGCTGAAAGAAAAAGGCTGGGCCGAAGGCCTGAGCGCCGGTCGCAGCCTGGGCACCCGCTACGAATCCAATCTGGTGATTCAAATCGCCCTGACCAAAGCCGGTCTGCTGCATGTGGATAACATCACCCAGATACTCGAGACCTACTTCGACCGCATCAAGCAAACACCTTTCCCGCAGTACCTGATGCAAGAGCAACAGCAGCTTAACGAAATGGCGTTCCGCTTTATGGAGCACGGCTCACTATCGGACTACGCGGTGCGCCTGAGCAGCAACATGCAGGTTTACCCGGCTGCCCAGATCATTCACGGTGATTATCTGGCACTACCAGCGGATGCGGCCACGCTCAAGCCATACCTCGACGCACTCAACATGAACAACGTGCTGCGTACCCTGATCGCCCCGAACATCACCACCGAGATGGCCGATCCCTGGTACAACACCCCAATGCGTATCCGCCCGATGGAATACAGCACCGCCGACCTCCACACCGAAGGTCTGGAACGCCTGCAATTGCCAGCGCCGAACCCATTTATTCCACAGCAATTCGATCTCAATGACGAACCAGAGCAAGCCACCCCGGCCAAGCTGATCGACGAAGCCGGTCAGATACTGTGGTATTACCCGGAAAAGCAGTTCAAGCAGCCAAAGTCCCGCGTCAACATTGAAATGCGCAACCAGCGCATGGCCGACGCCCGCACCATGGCCACGGCCCAGCTGTACGTTCGCGCGGTCAACGAAGCGCTGAATACCTACAGCTACCCGGCGACACTGGCCGGTCTTGGCTACCGCCTCAGCGCCACCACTGAAGGCCTGCAACTGGTGTTGTCCGGTTATCAGGACAAACTGCCCGAGTTGCTCGATCGGGTGGTCGACACCATGCAACAGGTCAGCCTCACGGACGACCAGTTCCAGCGCTATCAGGCGTCCCTCAAGCGCCGGCTGGAAAACGCCCTTAAAGCCAAGCCTTATGAGCGTGGTATTGCCGAACTGAAGCGCTGGATTCATACCCCAAGCTTCAACGAAGCCGACCTGCTGGAAGCCGTTGGCATGGTCAGCCGCGCCGATGTGGAAGCGTTTGCCATCATGCTCAAGGGCGATACCGCCAATCGCATCTTTATTCATGGCAGCATGAGCGCTGACGCCGCCAAACAACTGTCGGCCCAGCTCAACACCGCCTACCCGGGCAATGCCGATGCGATGCCAGCCAACGACATCATTCGGGCCCCCGCAGGCAAATACGCCAAAGACCTCAACATGGACCATGCCGACAAGGCCATGGTGCTGTACCTGCAAGGTCAGGACACCAGCGACCACAATCGCGCCCGCATTGCCTTGCTGGGTCAGATGATCAGCTCGCCGTACTACCAGTACATGCGAACCGAACAGCAGTTAGGCTACATCGTCTTTGGCACGGTTTTCCCGCAGCGCACCGTACCCGGCCTGTTGTTTATTGTGCAGTCTCCGGACGCCCAGCCGACCCAGTTGCTGGAGCACAGCGAAATCTTCTGGCAGCAGTACCAGCAAACTCTCGCCGACATGAGCCCCGAGGAATTCGCCACCTTCCAGGAAGGTCTGGTCAGCAAACTACTGGAACCGGCGCGTAATATGTCCGAAAAAGCCGAACGCTTCTGGCGTGATATTGGCGTTGGCCGTGACAGCTTCGACACCAACGAGTCCATTGCCGCCGAAGTGCGCAAGGTGACGCTGGAAGAGGTTCAGCAGCTGTTCCAACGCATGGTGCTGGACGCCGAGGTGCCGTGGCTGATGTTTACCCAGGGTGAAGCCGTCAGCGACTGGAAGCCACTGGACGACGTGATTCGCTCCCAGCAGCCACAGTTCGACGTACCGCTGTAAAAAGCTACGGTAAAAAGCCACTGCTAAACCCGACGGGCCGGTGTCACCACCGCGCCCGTCACACACGCCATACCCCATCGTCCGCTGCCATCCGTCAGCGCCTGTCTGAGGTTACCCATCCCATGAGCAACCACTCCGCCTCCTGCTGGACCAGCTTGCCGACCCTGCAATTGCAATCGCACTTTGCCCAGCTGCCAGGCCACTTGTACACCCGCATGGAACCCACGCCACTGCCAGACCCACGGTTAGTGAGCGCCAACGTCAAGGTGGCAGAGCAACTGGGCATTGACCCCTGCTCACTGCAACCGGACTTGCTGGCATCGCTGATGGGCGGACACGAACTGCCCGAGCAGGCGGCACCGCTGGCGATGAAATACGCCGGCCACCAGTTTGGTGTGTACAACCCGCAACTGGGTGATGGCCGCGGACTGCTGCTGGGAGAACTGGCCGTACCGCAAGCCGATGGCAGTGAACAACTGTGGGACCTGCACCTGAAAGGCGCAGGCCAAACTCCCTACTCACGGATGGGGGATGGCCGAGCGGTGTTGCGATCCAGCCTGCGGGAATACCTGATTGGGGAAGCACTTACTTACCTGAACATCCCGTCTACACGGGCACTGGCCCTGTGCGTGAACAGCCAGCAGGTGGTGCGGGAACGATTGGAGCCCGGTGCAACCATTATCCGCGTTAGCCGCAGCCATGTACGCTTTGGCCACTTCGAACACCTGTACTACAGCCGCCAGCACGACGATTTGAAAGTGCTGGCCGACTACTGTCTGGAGCGCTGGTACCCACAGTGCCGCGACGCAGAAAAACCGTATCTGGCCATGTTCAAGGCCATCAGCCAGGCCAGCGCCCATACCGTAGCGGGCTGGATTGCCTACGGCTTTTTGCATGGCGTTATGAACACCGACAACATGTCGATTCTGGGCGAAACCTTCGACCACGGCCCGTTTGCCTTTATCGACCGCTGGAAAGAAAACGCGGTGTACAACCACACCGACCGCGAAGGCCGCTACGCCTTCGACAAACAACCGGACGTAATGCACTGGAACCTGTCGGCGCTGGCACAAGCGCTGACACCCATCATCGACGTGGAAGACCTAAAAGCCGAACTGGAGAACTTCCCGGACTATTACCAACAGGCGTATCTGAAGCGTATGCGCGAACGGCTGGGACTGGCGTTTGAAGACGAAGGGGACAGTGAACTGCTGCGCCGCTGGCGCGCACTGCTGAACATGAACGAAGTCGATTTCAACCCGCTCTACCGAGCGTTAGCTGAAGGTCAGAGCGAACAGGATGGCCAACCGGTTATTGACCGTGCGGCCCTGCAAGCCTTCCGTGACCAGCTCGGCGAACCGAGCCAAAGCCTCTGGCTCGACAGCTGGCTGAAAGACTACGAAGCCCGACTTACACTGGAAAGCCGCAACGCGGCCAAACGCCAGGCAGCCATGCTGGCGGTCAACCCGGTGTACATTCTGCGCACCCGGGTTACCGACCAACTGATCAGCGAGGCTGAAAAAGGCAACTTCCAACCGGTGCAGGACTGGCTGCAAGTGCTGCAAAACCCGTTTGAGCAGCATCACGGCATCGCTGACGAGCTGCGCTGGGCACCGGATAGCAAACAACTGACCATGCTGAGTTGCTCTTCGTAAATTGCATTACCATCAAGGAAGATACAATGCTGACGAAATATTTTGGCCTCATACGTGAAACATCTTTTCCCAGAATCTCTTTTTTAGAGGATGGGCTATTCCGAATAACGCAGCCTATATTTCTCAACGATAAGGGAAGCGAGTCTAAAATCCTCCCGTATTTCAATGAGTTCTCGGAAGTAGACTATGACTGGGCAAGGAAAGAAGAGCGAAAATTTCAACGTCAATTCGGCTATGAACCATCAAAGAGCGAACTAAAGAGTTTATTTCTAAAGCCTCACGGCGAGAGATTTGGGGATTCTTTACCCCATCTAGTTCAGTCTCAGTATGGCTTTTCGAATATGACTGAATATGACAGACATACATTCGAAAACCTTGTTGCACAGCTGAATGATGTAATCACACAGTTTTCCAGCCTTTCTCTGGGTGTATTTAGCCTGGCAAAGTCATCTACAAACGAACATATGTGGGTGCACTATGCCAATGAAGGGCAAGGAATAGCGATAGAATTTGATGACTCGCATGCTTTCTTCCAACACTACAAACCCAAAGACATAAGCTACCAACCGCAAGACAGAGCATCTTTAACATATTACAAAGGGCAAATCAGATTAAACGGGGTGCATGTTAAACTCTCCAGTGCTGAACACCCCACCGATGCTTTAATGCTTTGGAATGAATTCCCCAAGTCAGGGGTAGATATGGCTGATCTGTCCGATCGACTTTTATATTCAAAGAAGGAGTCGTGGAGTATCGAAGATGAGGCAAGAGTTGTCATCCCCCTTTCCGAAGCAGACAAATCTTGCGGTAATGAGCATGTAGTTTCTTTTAATTTCGACAAACGTGAAATCATTAAAAACCTAGGGCTAACCTACCGAGAAACATACCTTAAAAAGATTCCGTTTGAAGCTTTTCAAAGGCTGATATTCGGCTATGCCACAACTGACAGCACCATAGAAAAGATAGTGCAGGTAGCACAAACGAATCCCAAACTGGCACATTTATCCTTTGCCAAAGCAAAGCACAATGTATTTGGCGACATAGAGATAGAGCCTATTAGCTAGAAGGCTATCTAAATAAGCGCCAATTCAACCGGCACCAGAATGTCCACCAGCGCTTCGGTCGGTTCGACCAGCGGTGGAAACTGCACCCGTTCAAACAGCGTGATGCCTTCGGCCATGTCGTAGCGAGAATGCGGCAGCCATTGTTCTATCAGCCACTTGGCCGCAAACATCAAACCGGCTTCTCCGCCCTGCACGCGGATACGGGCGTATTCGCCGGAACCGAACAGGTGTAAGCGGAAGCCTTCGGGCATTTTCACCGCAGTGATTTCTGCTTTCAGTTCATTCGGCACTTCCATGGCAACACCAATGTGCCAGTTGCCTTCGGCGTCCGGTGTGCGGCGATAATTCAGATTAAAGGTACGGCTGATGCTCGGGTGCAGGTGCCAGGCCTGACGTTGGGCAACAAACTCCTGAATCGTCGCCGGCAGCAGTTCAATTGGGCCGCGATGGTCCTTCACCACCATAGTGAAGGACGGCAGTTCGACGATGTCCACAATGTCCGGCGCCCACAAGCGGTCGCTGTCGAGCCAATCGATGGACTGTGTCACCTGTGGGGTGCGGGTGCCGTTGGAGGCGTGTGTGTATGTGTGGTCACGCTCAGTCATTAAAACAGGCTCTTGAGTTTGTCTTTGGCTTTTTCGGCGGCTTTTTCCTTGGCTTGCTGCTTTTGCTGGTCAACGTAGTTGTCCAGTTCGGCACGGCCCATGTCTTCCAGCTGCGCCAGCTTGTCGGTCAGCTTCTGATCGTCGTTGTTCAGCGCCTTGAGCTGATCGGCGTAAGGGCCTGCAAACTCATTGATCTTGTCGTCCAGTTTGCCTTGCAGACGCGCTTCCAGCTTGTCTTGCTGGGCTTTCAGGCGCTGGTTGAAGGCACTGCTGAGTTGGCTGTCGAGGTTGGAGCCGAATTCAATCGATGGGCTTTGCAGTGCGCCGTTGGCGCGGGCATCAATATCAAAGCTGTTAATGGTTTGCAGCGCTGCCGTCAGCTCTTTGGCAAAGGTGGTGTTGCCTGTGCTGCTGAATTCGGTGTTGCCAAACTGGCCTTCCAGTCGTGCTGTCAGCTGGTCACCGTCACTGTTGGTCACCACTTGTGCCATGCCTTGCATATCGGCACTGGCGCGCTCCAGCTGGGTATCGCCCAATCCCAGATTAACGCTGTCGAGCTGCCAGCCGGTGGCATCCAGAGTCATGGTATCGCGGCTCGGTGAGCGGGTGTGGTCAAGGGTGATGTTGGCGTTCAGGGCATCGACGGTGCGCAGACCCTGTCCATCAATATCAATGCGTGCCGGACGGCCCAACACCCGTTGCTGATGGGTCAGGTCGGTGCCGGTAATGGCCAGATCACCGGCGCTGGTTGAGGCGCTCATGGCGGTATGGCGAATCAGGAATTCAGGCCATGGGTCGTCGGTCGGGAAATGCACATAACGGCCGTCAGGGCGCAGGTATTCCTCTTCTTCCGCCTCATCGCTACCGGAAGCCAGATAAGGTTTGATCTTTTCGTACCAGAACAGCGCCTGGGTTGCCCATTCACCGGCTTCGTCGCCAAACAGCAGACCGGACAGATTCGCCGCACCTGTGGCGTTGAGCTGGTATTTGTCCTTGATGCTGGCAATGTCCTTGGCCGGTGCATCCTTGAGATCCTGCAAACGGCCGGTGACTTCCACGCGGGTTTCGCCAATCAAATCCTTGGCGGTATTGACGGCTTTCTTGTCGGCCTTGAACTGGTCGCGCAGGGCCTGCAACTGCTGTTTGCGCTGATTGAAGTCTTCCAGCGAGGTGATTTTGCCAGACGTAATCGCCTTCACCTGCTGCTGGTACTCATCCAGACGTTGCTGATCCGGCACCGCGGCCAGCGCGTCATCCAGTTGCTGCTGGCGACGGTCGAAGGTTTCCTTGAAGGCTTCGCCAGCGGCCTGGGTATAGAGGTTCTCACGGGCCAGAATCTCTTCTGCCGATGGCAGGTTACCGCTCAGTTGGTCGGCCAGTGAGTTCTCTTCCGTGGCGTCGTCAGCAGCATCTTGCTGATCGTTGCCGCTGTCTGAGGCCAGCGCACCGGATTCGGTGCGGGCGGTGCTGAACTGCAGGCCATTGATGCTGAGATCACGGATGATGCCCTTGCCCATCAACAACGGCGCCAGATCCACCGTGGCCGCTGCCGATTCAAATTCGAGCAGGTTTTCCATCGGTTTATCGGAGTTGGCGACGGTCAATCGACCCAGTTCAAAACCCACTGGCGACAGGGTGAAATCGACATCGTCGACTTCCACCTTGGCCCCGGCAACGGAGCTGCCGACGCTTTCGATGGCCATTCGTGCCAGTGGCCCGGCGGCAAATATCAGAAAGGCGGCCAGCAGCCCCACAACAACCACAAAGCCAATCAGTCCAGACCAGCGAATCCACTTGAACATAATCCCTTACCCCGCCAGCGACTGATAGATGTTGTAAAACTTGCTGGCTTTCAGGGCCTGCACAATTTTCAGCTTGTTTACCCACGCCATGACCTTGACGCGGTATTGCAGAATCAGCACCCGCAACAACACAAACAGGGGCGCAAACGCCATCGCTGCAATCACAAATCCACCCAGTGTCAGGGTGTGGTTAAAGCCCATCAGACGCCAGAAATCGTTCTGGTACAGACCCGTCCAGAAGTCCTGCAACCCGGGGTTGCTCAGCAGCGATTCGCCCAGTCGCACCGATACCGGATCAATCAGCATCGCCAATAGCGAAAACACCGCCAGACCAAACAGAAACGCGCTGATGTTGCAGCGCACCAGCAGCACCACCAGCAAGATCAGCAGGTTGTGCAAGCCCCAGAAAGGCGTCAGGGCAACCGGCAAGGCAAAGCACAGGGCCAGCGCAATTTGCCAGGGGGCGACTTCGGAATTAAGGGCGTTGAGTAACTTGGCCAGCGAGCTGAGCATAGGTTGGGTCCTTGAACTATGGCTGTTTCGTTGGGCGCATCGGACGTTTGCACTGGCCGCTGAGCAGCGGCTGCAAACAAGAGCTGAATGGACGCCAATATAAAACCGGGCGGTGGATAAATCCACCGCCCGGCGTATCGGTACTCATTCATGGGAGCGGCTGAATTCGAATGAGTTCAGCCTGAATGGGTCAGTTGGTCTGACGCTTGTCACCTGAGATCAGGTGCGCCAGCTTCATCACCAGCAGATAGAACACTGGTACGAAGAAAATGGCCAGGAAGGTTGCACTCAGCATACCGCCGATCACACCCGTACCAATGGCATGACGGCTGCCAGCGCCAGCACCGGAGCTCAGAGCCAGTGGCAGTACGCCCAGCATAAAGGCCATGGAGGTCATGATGATCGGACGCAAACGCAGTCGCGCAGCTTCCACCGCAGCATCAACCAGACTCTTGCCGGCTTCGTACTCGGCCTTGGCAAATTCAACGATCAGGATGGCGTTCTTGGCCGACAAACCAATCGTCGTCAACAGACCCACCTGGAAGTACACGTCGTTGGCCAGACCACGACCGTAGGTCGCCAGCAGTGCGCCCAGAATACCCAGCGGTACCACCAGAATGACCGCAAACGGTACCGACCAGCTCTCGTACAGGGCGGCCAGACAGAGGAAGACCACCAGCAACGACAGCGCATACAGCAGCGGCGCTTGCGAGCCAGCCATACGTTCCTGATAGGACATACCAGTCCACTCAATGCCCACACCCGGCGGCAGCTTGGCAACAATTTCTTCCATCGCGGCCATGGCATCACCGGTACTCAGACCCGGCGCAGCTTCACCCTGAATGTTCACGGATGGGACGCCGTTGTAACGCTCCAGACGCGGCGAGCCGTAATCCCAGTGAGTCGTGGCAAAGGAGCTGAACGGCACCATTTCGCCCTGATTGTTACGCACATACCATTTGTTGAAGTCTTCCGGCAGCATCCGCGCTGGAGAGTCCGCCTGAATGTACACCTTCTTCACCCGACCACGGTCGATGAAGTCGTTAACGTAGGCAGAACCCCAGGCGGTGCTGATGGTGCTGTTTACGGTGGCGATATCCAGGCCCAGTGACTTCACTTTTTCGTAGTCGATGTCGAGACGGAACAGCGGTACGTCTTCCATGCCGTTTGGACGCACCCGCACCAGACGAGGGTCTTGTGCCGCCATGCCCAGCATCATGTTACGCGCCTGAATCAGCTTGTCGTGGCCGATGTTGGCACGGTCCTGCAGCATCATGTCGAAACCGGTGGCGGTACCCAGCGACACAATTGGTGGCAGGTTGATCGGGTAGATCACCGCTTCCTTGATCTGGCTGAGTGCACCCCAAGCCCGACCAATCACAGCGCCAACCGCGTCCTGCGGCCCCCGCTCGTCCCAGTGCTTCAGCTTCACAAACGCCATCGCCTGGTTCTGGCCCTGACCGGCAAAACTGAAGCCGGACACGGTGAACACGGATTCAACCGCCGGATCACTGAGGAAGTAATCGGTTACCCGATCCATCACCTCGTGGTTCTGCTCCATGGTTGATCCCGCTGGCAGCATCACCAGGTTCAGGAATACACCCTGATCTTCTTCCGGCAGGAACGACGCTGGCAGACGCACATACACCACCGCCAGAATCGCCAGCAAACCGGCGTACACCAGCACCATACGGATGGGCGCACGCAGGGTACGACTAACGCCGCCCTGATACTTGTCAGTGGCTTTGCCGAACAGACGGTTGAACAGGCCAAACAGGCCCTTGTCGCCATGATCATCCTTGTGCGGACGCAGCAAGGTGGCACACAGCGCTGGCGTCAGGGTCAGAGCCACCAGTACCGACAGCGCCATCGCCGACACAATGGTCAACGAGAACTGACGGTAAATGGCACCGGTCGAGCCAGACATAAAGGCCATCGGTACAAATACCGCCGACAGCACCAACGCAATACCAATCAGGGCGCTGGTGATTTGTTCCATCGAACGCTTGGTCGCTTCTTTCGGCGGCAAGCCTTCTTCTTCCATTACCCGCTCAACGTTTTCCACCACCACGATGGCGTCATCCACCAGCAGACCAATGGCCAGCACCAGACCGAACATGGTCAGGGTGTTAATGGAATAACCAAACGAGGCCATGATGCCGAAGGTACCCAGCAGTACCACAGGCACGGCCAGGGTCGGAATCAGGGTCGCGCGGAATTTGCCAAGGAACAGGAACATCACCAGGAACACCAACACAATGGCTTCGATCAGGGTGTGCTCTACTTCGGCAATGGAGATTTCAACAAACGGCGTGGTGTCGTACGGGTAAACAATCTCAACGCCCGACGGGAAGAAGCTCTTCAGTTCATCCAGACGCTTGCGCACCGCTTCCGAGGTATCCAGCGCGTTGGCACCGGATGCCAGCTGAATGCCCAGACCGGTAGCCGGTTTGCCGTTGTACTTACTGTCGATGGCGTAGCTTTCAGCGCCCAGCTCAATACGGGCAACGTCCTTCAGACGCACCTGGGAGCCGTCCGGGTTTACCGTCAGCAGGATGTTCTCGAACTCATCAACGTTCGACATCCGAGTTTGCGCCATAATCGTCGCGTTCATCTGCTGGCCAGAAATCGCTGGCAGACCGCCCAGCTCACCAGCCGGGAACTGGGTGTTCTGCTCGGATACCGCCTGACTGACTTCCAGTGGCGTGAGGTTATAAGCTGCCAGTTTTTCAGGCTGCAACCAGATGCGCATGGCGTACTGAGCACCAAACACCGTGATGTTACCCACACCCGGAACCCGCGACAGCGGCTCTTTCAGCTGACTGATACCAAAGTCGGCCAGGTCGCCTTTGGACAGCGAGCCGTCGCCGGAAACCAGACCAATCACCATCAGGAAGCCATCACGGCCCTTGCTGACCGAGATACCCTGACGCTGCACTTCTTCTGGCAACAAGGCTTCCGCCTGCGCCAGTTTATTCTGAACCTGCACCTGGGCAATGTCCGGGTCGGTGCCCGCAGCAAAGGTCACCGTGATGCTGGCGCGACCAGAACTGGAGCTGTTCGACGACATGTACAACATGCCATCCAGACCCGTCATGTTCTGCTCGATAACCTGGGTCACACTGTCTTGCAGTGTTTGCGCCGATGCACCCGGGTAAGTCGCCTGAATTTGCACGCTGGGCGGCGCAATGGTCGGATACTGCTGCACCGGCAGGCTCAGCAGACTCAGACCGCCCGCCACCATGATCATGATGGCGATGACCCACGCAAAAATGGGTCGATCAATAAAAAACTTGGCCATTGAAACGCGACTCCTTAGTGCTGGGCTTCGCTGTGGGCAGCAACCGTATTAGGTGCTGCCTTGGCACCTGGCTGAACCTTTTGCAGGCCTGCAACAATCACCCGCTGACCTTCACTGAGGCCAGACGTCACTACCCACTGGTTATCAACCGCACGGGTCACGACCACCGGACGCAGTTGCACGGTGTCGGTGTCATCTACGACCAATACCGTGGTGCTACCATCCGGGTTACGGGTCACGGCTTTTTGTGGAATCAGAATGGCGTCATCGATCTGGTCGCTGGCAATACGAGCACGGACAAACATACCCGGCAGCAGCAGGCCGTC
Organism: Oceanobacter kriegii DSM 6294; assembly: GCF_000422845.1. Lineage (GTDB taxonomy): Bacteria > Pseudomonadota > Gammaproteobacteria > Pseudomonadales > Oceanobacteraceae > Oceanobacter > Oceanobacter kriegii. The sequence continues at coordinate 158,934 of NZ_AUGV01000008.1, read as the reverse complement.
CTGATTGGCAAACAGGCTACGGACGTTGACGGTACCGGTGCCTTCGTCGACGCCCACATCGGCAAACTGAATGGTGCCGGTTTCGTCAAACTTGCTGCCGTCTTGCAGCTCCAGCGTTACGTCAGGCGAGACATCGTCTTTCTTCATGCCCATGACCTTGATGGCCGGAGCCTGCACGTCGACATATACCGGTGATACCTGACGGATCACAGTCAGTGGCGTGGCCTGTTGGGCCGATACCAGCGCACCTTCGGTAATATTGGAGCGAGAGATCACGCCGGAAATTGGCGCGGTGATTTCGGTGTAACCCAGGTTGACCTGCGCCGTTTGTACCGCCGCGCGAGCAGCCTTGATCTGCGCTTCGGCCTGCTTGGCCTGTGCTGCAGAGTCGTCTACGTCCTGACGGCTGATGGCCGATTTCTTCGACAGTTCGGCGTAACGGTCGGCACGCAAACGAGCGCTGTAGGCATTGGCTTCGGCAACCGCCAGATTGGCTTTGGCGCTTTCCAGGTTGGCCTGATACAGGGTCGGATCAATCTGGTACAGCTTGTCGCCCGCTTTCACCCGGGTGCCTTCCTCGAAATAACGCTTGAGAATGATGCCGCTGACCTGCGGACGAATCTCAGCCACCCGGTAAGCCGACACTCGGCCTGACAGGGTTTCGGTAACCTGATAGGACTGCGGCGTGACCTCCACCACATCCACAGCAGCAGGCGGCATCTGCGGGGCAGCAGCAGCCTGTTGTGCCTGCTCTTCCTGACAGGCGCTCAGCGCCACAACCAGAGCAGCCAAAAGCGGGAGTTTGAGGTAACCCGAACCTGCGAGCTTATTCGCCATACCTTCCTCTTTCACAAGACGTTAAATCGCTGCTGAACGCAGCTGATAAATTAAATTCAGGGGCACCAACAACAGCCAGGCAGAAGCCGACTTACGCAGTTCCGACATGGCAGTTGATGTGCCATGAACCCGCGCACCGCCGAAACCGTACGCAGATTCATTCATATTTCTTTTATTGGGGAGCAATTCTGGTGCAGCCATGCAGTGAAAACTAGGTCGCACCAGCGGAATGAATTGTTGGCATAACTGAGAAAATACCACCTTCCCCGTTCCATAAGTGGATCGATCAGTTCACTTGCATGTTGCATCGATTTGCTTACGAAGCTGGTTCTTGCGATCCCTTGCCCGTAGCGCCGAATCGATGCTGCCCGCCAACGACTGGCTGGCCTTGCGATAGCGGCTACGCAGGGCCTGACAACGTTGCTGCTGTTTGTCTCGCTGGGCCTTGGCGGCTATCCGTGCGGTGGCTTTTTGTCGATTGGCCTGACGCCGTTGCTCGATGGCTTCGTCGGTGCTGTAGCGAAGCGGCAACGGCTGCTTGTGGGCCGAAGGCACCTCGTAGAAGGACATTGGCGTCAATTGCACGGTTTGAACCCTGGCGTCTTTCACCCTGCCATTGTCGGTTTGATCCAGATTCTCAGAAGAGTCAGAGTTCGAGGCAGTAGAGTTAGTGGAAGCAGAAACAGAAGAGGCAGAAACAGAAGAAGTAGGAGCAGGAGTAGAAGAAGAACCAGCCAACGCCGCTGGCGGGCGATCCGAAAAGTGAAGATTCCCCTCGGCATCCCGCCACTGGTAAATCTCGCCAAACACCACCGGTGCCAACAACCATAACAACACCGGATAACAGAAGCGCCGCCCACAGCTCAGCAAGCCGCCTGTTTTGTGTACCTTGCTCTGCGACCTGTTATGCGAGTACTTCCGTGCGCTTTGCGGTTCATAACCTTGCTGCTTGTAGCCTTGCTGGTCATAAAAAACAGCACCGTCAGCCGAGCCGTGATCGTTTATAAAAGTCAGAGCACCATCCATGGTTTCCTCCGTCCAGCGAGTCGGTGGGCTGACGACATCAACCCATGATGAAAATCTTCCTTACCAGCAATTGCACCGAGCGATTGCCCCGAAACTCATTCACATCCAACTGGAATACCAATTGCGCCGCGGTTTTTGGCGACGGCCACAACGCCGGGTCGACGTTAAAGCAAATTGCATCCAGCAATAGCCCGGTGCCTTTCGGTTGCACCACCAGCTTCAGGTGTTTCTCGCCAACAATGCGTTGCTGCACCAGCTCGAATTCCCCGCTGAAGCAAGGCTCCGGAAAGCCTTGCCCCCAGGGGCTGGCCCAGCGCAGCGTTTCAGCCAATTCGAGGGTGTAATCCTCGCTCGCCAACTCGCCGTCCACTTCGATTTGCTCTTGCAGGCTGCCCGGCTCCAGCAATTCTTCGCACACTTCCGCAAAGGCCTGACGGAAGGTGTCAAAACCGTCTTCAACCAGCGTTAGTCCCGCCGCCATCGCATGGCCACCGAACTTTTTGATCAGCCCCGGCTGGCGCTTGAACACCAGATCCAGCGCATCGCGCATGTGCAAACCGGGAATGGAACGGGCAGAGCCTTTTAATTCACCGTTATCGGCCTGTGCAAAAGCGATCACCGGCCGATAAATTTTCTCTTTCACCCGGGACGCCAGAATGCCAATCACTCCCTGATGCCAGTCGGCCTGATACAAACACACCCCGGCCGGGTAATCGGTGGTTTGATCAAGAGCACTGGTCAGCGACTTCAGGGTACGTTCAGCGTCCTGGGCCATGCCGGCTTCAATCTGACGTCGGTCGCGGTTCATGCCATCCAGTTCGGTGGCAATTTGTACGGCAATGGACGGGTTGTCGGTTAACAAACACTCAATACCCATCGACATATCGTCGAGTCGTCCCGCCGCGTTCAGACGAGGACCGACTACAAAACCAAAATCGGTAGAGACGACTCGCAGTGGATCACGGCCAGCCACTTCCAGCAACGCCCGAATACCAGGCTGACAGCGACCAGCGCGAATGCGGCGCAAGCCCTGTTCAACCAGAATCCGGTTGTTGTAATCCAGCGGTACCACGTCGGCAACGGTGGCCAACGCCACCAGATCCAGCAAGTCGAGCAGGTTTGGCTCGCTTATTTGTTGTTTGGCAAAAAAGCCAATGCTCGCCAGTCGGGTTTTTAATGCCAGCATCAGATAGAACACCACCGCACAGCCACAGGCGGCCTTGCTCTCAAACGCACAGCCCGGCTGATTGGGGTTCACAATGGCTTCGGCGTCAGGCAACTCGTCGCCCGGCAAGTGATGGTCCGTCACCAGTACCTTGATGCCATGAGCCTGCGCTGCGGCAACGCCAGCGTTGGCAGCAATGCCGTTATCGACCGTCAGAATCAGGTCGGGCCGCTGCTGCACGGCAACGTCCACCAGCTCCGGCGTCAGGCCATAGCCAAAATCGAAGCGGTTGGGCACCAGATAATCGATCTGTTGCAGCCCCATCATGCGTAGGGCACGAATGGCCACGGCAGTGCTGGTTGCGCCATCGGCGTCAAAATCCCCCACCACCAGCACCCGCTGCTGTTGCTGCATCGCATCCACCAGCAACGTAAGCGCGGCATCCAACCCTTTCATGGCGTGATACGGCAGCAGCGATTTCAGCGTCAGTTGCAATTCGTCGTCACGGGTCACACCACGGGCTGCATAAATACGCTGCAAGGTGGCAGGAATACCACTGAGCTGCCATTCGGCGGGTAACGGGCGTTGTACGATATTGGGACTGGCTGGGCTGGCGGAAATAGTCAAAGTCGGCCTCCTGTGAGAACCGTTAGTGTACCGTTACCGCCCTTCAGATTCAGGCCCGTTAACTGCAGGCAAGGGACGCCTACATTATTCGACATCACGGACGCGTAAAAACCGGGCAAAACGCGGCAGCCCAGTGGAGGTATAGCCATTGTAGGAGTAGGTCACGACCGTACCTTCAGCCGGCGGGTTCCGGCGCTCGGCGTCACTAAGACCAGACCCCAGACTGATTTCCCGGCCATCCGCCAGCGCCACCCGCAATGCTCCGACCATGCCCTGATATTTACCCTTGCCTGGCAAATGGCCAATCACCACGGCCTCGGCATCGTCCGCCATCTTGTACTTCAACATGTCGTTGCTGCGCGACGCCTGATACACCGAGCGACGTTGCTTCAGGATCAACCCTTCACCACCGCGGCCAACCACATCCGCCAGCATCGCATCGAGCGCGGCATTGCCATCAACACTGCGCTGGCGCACCACATCCACCACATCGGAACGCAGCTCGGCGACCAGGGTTTTCAGCACCCAGTAACGGTCTTCAAACATGGCCGGGCTGTGAGGCAGGTCGAACACCATGAATTTCACCCCTTGCCAGTCCTCGTCATTGGGAAGATCGATCTTGCGCACCAGCCCACTGATGCGAGCAAACGAGCCATAGCCCGCCCACAATTCGCCATCCAGAGGAGTGTCCGGCAATTGGCCGGTAAACCATGCCGGAGCATTAATGACCAGACCGCCACGGCTATACAGATGTTTGCCATCCCAATAGGCGCGAACGCCGTCCAGCTTTTCACTGACCAGAAAGCCCGTTGGATCAAGAGAAGTTTGCCAGCTTTTCGCCAGCATGATGGGAGGTTCTGTGGTGCCGACAGCCCAAATTGGCATCGACAGAGAGCCCAACAACAAAAAGAGTGCAATTACGAACGCCAGATCCATTAGCCTTCTCCATGCCAAGACAAGAAATGCGAACAACTCCGGTTCACCACAGCTACTGTAACCAGAATGTCTGCTGTTTAAAGAGCAAAATTCAACTTTTACTGCGACAAATCACACATTCGTTCCAATTTGGCATGGATGGCGGCGTAGCGATTCACCTACGCGCTTAAAAAGTGGACATCCTTGACCTTCGCGTATAAGTTTTTCATGCTTGTATAAGATTTTGGTTTTCTGACCGGAGCCTGTATGCCAACTTATCTGCTGGGTCTGGGGAGCAATCTGGAACCGGACAACAACCTGCCAAAGGCCGCGCGCCTGCTACAGCATATGTTCGATGTGCTGGATGTGTCCCCGATGGTCGACACCACGCCGGTGGGAGACACCTTTAATTACCCGTTTAAAAACCAGTTGGTGATCATCCGTACCGAACTGGACGATCAGGCGCTCAAACAGCAACTGCTGGCGTTGGAAGAACACATGGGAAGGGAACCGAAAACACCATCGCGCCAGTACCGCGACCGGCCCATCGACATCGACATCGACATTCTGGCCAGTGGCATCGATGAGCGACAGTGTTTAAAAGAAGAACTGGAAGAGAGTTACTACGCCAGCGTGCAACGGGCCTGGCTAACGGCCTGTTGAAGAATTTCAAATAGCGAACACGTATCTAAACTAGCAAAAACCAGCAAACGCCCACTCAGGATGAATGGGCATTAGTCATCACAGGGCTGATTTCAGGCCTTGAAGATCAATCAGCAAAGGTTTGATCGTAGCGGTTGGCCACAAAACGGCCGCCGTCTACCCGCATGGTAGACCCCGTCACCGCGTCGTTATCAATCAGGTAATCACACGCCTTCACGATCGCGCCGTAACCCAGCTCACGACGAATCAACGACTGCGACAACACCTGATTGCGGTATTCCTCGGTATGATCCGGCAAGAACTGAATCGGACCCGGCTGCAAGATATTCACCCGCACCTTACCGGCCAAACGCTGAGCCATGCTCAAGGCCCAGTTATGCAACGCCGCCTTACTGGCACAGTAGGCTGCAAAGCGGTGGTTGGGGATATCCACGTAAATATCTGAAATAACCACCATCGAGGCATCTTCGTTCCAGCTGTTCGCCAACGCCTGGGTAATCAGCATGGGTGCCGTCACATGCACATTCAAATGCTTGTTAATGTGCGCCGCCTGCTCAGCTGGCGTAAAACCGGCGGAAGCGTCCGGAGCAAAACAGGAAGCATTGTGGATAACCACATCGAACGGCTGCTCTTTCGCCAGCTCCTGACACAAACGCAAGGTATCGGCGTTATCGCCCAGATTGCCCTGAATTACCTTCAAAGACGGATGCGGCGCCAACTCATTGCGAGTGTTGTAGTGAGCAACCACCTCACAACCTTGCTCCAGATAATGTTCCGTCAGGGTTTTACCAAGACGACGAGCACCACCGGTAATCAGAATTCTGCGCGACATGAACGGACCTCTCCAAAGTGAACCGCGACAGGGTACCAGAGCGTTTTCAAATAAAAAGCCGATGCGGTTTATAGTGCGTATAACGCTGGTGACTGGTGATTTCTAAGAAACAATCAATGGGGGTATGTGAGGCAAAGGAAGTAATCTGGCCTTTTATGTGACTGCACAGTGCCATCTGATGTATTACGCCTGCGGCTAATACATCCTACGAATCTGATAAAGACCGCTTCCTGAATTTCAGGCACAAAAAACCAGCTCGATGGCTGGTTTCTTTGATTCACTACGTATGATGTTCTTATAAATGGTTGCGGGAGCCGGATTCAACGGGGCGCCCAGCTCGACGGCCGTAGGTCGGCGGTTTGTTCATAAAGACCGCTTCCTGAATTTCAGGCACAAAAAAACCAGCTCGGTGGCTGGTTCTTTTGATTCACTACGTACGATGTGCTTATAAATGGTTACGGGAGCCGGATTCAACGGGGGCGTCCAGCTCGACGGCCGTAGGTCGGCGGGTGGAAGATTAATGTCCCACAAATTTCAGGCACAAAAAAACCAGCTCGATGGCTGGTTTCTTTGATTCACTACGTACGATGTTCTTATAAATGGTTGCGGGAGCCGGATTCGAACCGACGACCTTCGGGTTATGAGCCCGACGAGCTACCAGGCTGCTCCATCCCGCGACATCGTAATCTCTGACCTTATTTTTACGTTCGAAGTTTCGTCTTTTAAAGAGGAAACTGAAGTGGTTGCGGGAGCCGGATTCGAACCGACGACCTTCGGGTTATGAGCCCGACGAGCTACCAGGCTGCTCCATCCCGCGTCAGAGGCTGCGTATAATACGGCTTTCCGAGACAGCGTCAACCTTTATTTGTCATCACTTTGAAATTAATGGGTCTGACAGGTGCCAGCTCTCAAAAACTCGTCTTTGGGGGTGGCCTGTGTTTGACCATGATGTTAGGTTTAGTCAAACAAAAATAACAACATGACAATGCCTATGAGCACTTATCTTACTCCGACTCTGACGTCGGCCGCCTTGCATCCTTTGTTTTCGCTGATGCGCGATCGCGGTCTCAACCCGGACGAGCTGCCTGAATTGGCCAGCGACTGGGGCAATAACCAACTGCAATTTCCGGTTCCTGTTTTTGATCGAATTCTTGAGCAAGCGGCTAGCGCACTCAAGTTGCCGGCCATTGGCGTGCAACTGGGTAGCCATCTTGACTGGCGTCGTTTTCGTTTGCTGGCGTATTTGCTCAGCGAATGCCGTACAGGTCGGGATGCCTTGTCGCAGTTGCGCCGCTACTACCCGCTGATCAGTGAAAGTAATCCACCGGATGTGTTTATCGGCCAGCAGTCGGTGAAGGTGGTGTTTTACGTCAGCGATGGCAGTTTGCAGAACCGTCAGACGCGTGCCGAGTTAGTAGCCGCCGGCATTCATGATGTGGGTTCCCGTTTGGGTGACAGTTTTTACAAGATTACCGGTATCGGTTTTCAGCAGAGTGCACCGGCCTACCGGGATCAGCTGGATCGTTACTTTGGTGTGCCGGTTCGGTTTGGCGAAGCGTGTAACTGGATCAGTTTCTCCAGCGAGCACCTCGACAAATCGATGAAGAAGGCTGCGCCGTTCCTGGAAAGCATGCTGGAAGGTGCCGAAGTGCCGTGGAAAACGGAAGACACTGAGCGTCCATTCAGCCGTAAGCTGCGTCATATTCTTTATTACTGGCCAACCTGTTTGCCAATGACCAAAGAGGCAGTGGCCGATTTGCTGGGCACCAGTGCCCGTACGCTGACCCGCCGCTTGCAGGAAGAAGGCAGTCAGTTTTCTGAACTGAGCAAGCATTGCCGTCTGGTTCGTGCGGCCGCTGCGCTGAAGCGCACCAGTAAGGACGTACAACAGCTGGCCAATGAGCTGGGCTTTTCGGATCGTCGCGGGTTTGAACGTGCCTTTAAGCAGTGGACCGGCCAGACCCCAGCCGCCTTCCGTCGCCAGTGGCGCAATCAGGGTTCTGCGGTGACCAGCCATGCGCTGGAAGCCAATATGAGTTACTACTGAACCTGCCTTTATGTGAGCCTGCGTTTATTCAGGCTCAAATAAAAACGGCGCGCTATATATCACAGCGCGCCGTTTTTGGTTGTCACACAGATGCATCAGATTACTGCATCAGTTTTTCCAGTGTGTTCTGACGGCTTTTCACCAGTTCGATGGTGGCGTCGTCTACCTCATCGGCTTGCTGAATCATTTTCAGGCTGGCTTGCAGCATGGATTCCATGGAATCGATACGCTCGTCCGACATGGAGCTGGTTTCACGCATTTGTTGCAGCTGCGCCAGTTGCTTTTCCAGCTGGGCACGAATGCCACCTTCTCCGCGCACCTGAATCGCCATCATGGCCAATGAGATATCAGCAGTCGCCTCGCTCCAGGCTTCCACGGATGAAAAACCGGACTGCGCTACAACGCCGCCAAAATCATCGTACAGGTTGGCGTCCTTGAGGTTCTGAATGCCCTGGGCAAACACCTCTTCCATACTGGCTTGCGGCGACGGCTGCTCTTCAGGCATGGCATCATCGTGCTCATCCATCCACTGGTTGACGTGAGGCATTACCTCAATCCAGTTGTCCAGTTCTTGCTGGGTCAGTGCCATGGCCGACGTAGTGGTCAGCAAGGCTGCCATTGCCAGGATAGCGCGCATATTCTGTCTCCATGAGGTTAAGCTGGCCTGAGCGGGCAGACCAGGATGTCTGTTCAATATCAACGCCTTTGATTCACTCTGCAGCGCCCGGTTCGACGCCGACAATGTCGATCCCGACGTGCTCGTCAAAATCGCCGATAACCGGTAGGGTCGAACTGTCAAAAGAGGCAATATGCCGGATTACTGCGGCAACGTCATTGTTAAACGTCGCATTATTAAAAGCCGCCTTCTGACCACCGTTCTCTGGCGACGCTCCCGCATAAAGCCGTAAGGCTTCAGTGGGCTCTGCCAGATACCCCGCGGGAATGGCGTCCAACAGCTGCCGCAGCAGCGGGCGACAACCGGGGTCGTAAAGAATATCCCCCGCCAGAAACACATCCGCCGGAGGAAAGCTGTCCTGCTGCCACACATCGATCGTGACGCCGTTCAATTGCGCATTGTATTGCGCCGCCTCCAGCGCATGAGGATCAATATCCATCACCCAAACGCGTTCAGCCCCTGCTTTTAACGCCTGCACCGCAGCCATGCCAGAGCCGCAGCCGAAGTCCAGCACCTGCTTGCCCTGTACCGGCTGTGGATTGGCCGCCAGCCATTGGCTCATGGCCCGACCACCAGCCCAGGCAAACGCCCAGAACGGCAGCCGTTGCCAGATATCGGCAATCTGGTCAGCGGCAAAGCATTGCTGGTCGTCCACTTGCAACAGTGCCAACCGCAGCTGCTCAGGCTGCAGCAGGGTGATTGCCAATTCGGCGTGATGCCAGCCGGGGTTGTGGCTCAAATGACCTTGCAGCCGCTGCAGACTCATAACCCCGCCTCGTAACGCTGTTTGGCGGCGTGTACCTTTTTCAGATAATTGCGGGATTCCTGACTCGGGTGCGACGACACAATGCGGCGGTACACCTGCTCGGCTGACAAGGCATTAATGCGTTGCAGGGCCCGTTTACGATTGCTGTCGAACGTTTTGAACAGGTTGCCAGCACCACCATTGTAGGAAGCAATCACACAGTAGAGTCGCGTCAGCGGGTCTCGAACATCGCGCAAATAGCGATCCCGCAGAATCGACAGGTAAGCGGTGCCAATGTCGATGTTATTGGCCGGTCGGAACAGTTCATCGCGGCTCGGTTTACCGGCGCGCTGGTACACTTTTTCATACACATCGCGGCCCGCCGTATTACGCATTACCTGCATCAAGCCGAACGCTCCCACCGGGGACACCGCAAAGGGGTTAAAGCTGCTTTCGGTTTCAATCACCGCCAGAATCAAGGTTGGTTCAACCCGGTACTTGTTGGCCGCCCGGTTGATCAGGTCGCTGTATTGGCGCGCACTGATGCGCTTGAATTGCTGCACCATGTTGAAGTCGACCCAGTAGCGATTGCCGGAACGATGCAGTTGATGACGCACCAGATACTCAGCATAGCGTTTGGCTCGCCAGGGGAATTCAATCGCCTTGCCCTCGTGGTCGGTCACCTTGCCTGCCAGAAAAGGTTTGCCCGTCAGGCCAAAATCCGCTGCCGTAAACAGGTCGACCGCATTAGGATCGGCCGGGGTCAGCAAGGTGGCTTCGATGGCGTGTTTGAGGGTTTGCAGTGGGGTTTGGCTGGCACGGGTTTCTACCCGGATGTTACCGCGGTCGAAATTGATTTGTACCTGAGTGTGGTAATCGTCGAGGTATTTCACCAGCGAGTACACGCTGGAAACCGCGAGGTCGTCGCCCCACATGCGGTTGGCTTGTTCCGGGAAGAACATGAATTCCAGAATGACCGACTGCACATCGCTCGACAGTTCGGCGAAGTTTTCCGGCAACTCGGGGCCGTTGTTATTGGCTACCGCCGCGTTTGTCCACAGGGCGCTAATACAAACCGCAGAGCAAAACGCAGCACAAACCATAGCACTTCGCCACAGACTGACGTTCGCCACAGACTGGCTGGCCCGGTATCGATTTTTCAGTAGAGACAGTAACCGCACAACCATTCAGCCATCATTCGCCATTAACACAACAGGCCGCAGTGTAGCGGCCTGTTGTGGGCTTGTCAGTGGTCAGGCAAGCTCAGCTTTTTTCTGGCGATCTGTTGCCTGTTTCTGACCAAACGACAGATCAACGACGCGCTTTGCGGCGTACCGCACTGGTCGAAAAGTCTTTCTCACCCAGTCCGGTATCAAAGAAGCGGAAGGTCTCACCGCGTTCGTTATCCATGCCTTCAACGTAGTAACGGCGCGACGGGAAGTCATAGGTTACCTCAAGAGTGGTGAACACCATTTGCTGATCATAATAGTTAATCAGATGGCCTTCGGTTACCTGCACCAGCTCGCCGTGGCGGTCGTATTCTTCGGCGTACACAATCGACCAGGAGTCTTCATCCAGATAGTAGCGGCGCTTGGTGTACTTGTGGTTGAAGCCCACCCGCAAGTTGGCTTCGATCACCCACACCCGGTGCGGCTCGTAGCGCAACAACGACGAGTTAACGTGATGCTCGCCCAGAATCTGGTCCAGTGTCAGGTCGCCCTGATGCACCCGATAAGCGTTGTAAGGAATATAGACTTCCTGTTTGCCGATCAGGGTCCAGTCGTAATAGTCCGGCGCGCCGTTGAACATATCGACCTGATCAATGGTACGCAGCGACTGGGTGTTGGGGTCCGGGGTGTCGTAGGCCAAATCCGGCGTTCGACGCAAGCGGCGGGAACCGGCGGTGTAAATCCACGACTTACGCGGCGAACGCACCTGATCCAGCGTTTCGTGCACCAAGGTCAATGAGCCTGCCTGATGGGACGGCGAAATGGTCTCCCGCGTCAGCAAGAACACCTTGTTGTCCAGGTCTTGCGGCTCGAGGCCAGGCTGGCTGTATTTAAAGAAGTAGTTGTATTCCCGCACGGTATCCATGCGGCCACCGTTTTCGGTAATCAGCGAGCTGGCGGCTTCGTAAGAGACGGTGTGGCCACGAAAGCGCAGGGTGTGGTTCCACAGAACTTCAAGGCCATTTTCCGGAATCGGAAACGGCGAACTCATGGTCGCCCCGGATACCCCCGAGCCATATTCCAGCAGCGTGGCACGCTGCGCATTGGTGGCAATGGCGTCGTAAACGTATTGTGGATAAGACGCCGTTCGGTGCGACGGATACACCTGCATCTGGTAGTCCGGGAATCGCTGCAGCATTTTTTGCTGCCCCGCCGTCAAACGCTCAAGGTGGTCAGCCATGTTGCCTGAATTAATCAGCAGCACTGGCGTTTCGTTGGCGAACGGATCGGGATGATACGGCGTTGGCCAAGGGCCACTGTCTTCCGCCAGACCGCCATTCCAGGCAGGGATATCACTGCCGTTACCGGCTCGTTCAGCGCCAACCGGGGTCAGGTCTTGCTGCAAGCGGTCAATGTCAGCGATTTGCGCCTGCGATGGGGCCACCAGCGACAGCCACAGGGCCGCCGTTGCGAATATCGGCGCAGTCACGAATGACGCCAACGTGGCGCGGGAAGCAGGCCGCGATATTCGGCCATGACGATGGTTTGGGAGTGTTCTCATGGTTCAGCCTACTCTGGTGCCCGGTCTCGCATCCCTCGCAAGAGAGTGGCTGCCGTGCTTGTTATTGTTGTTATCAGAACAACGAGATTAAACAGAGCCTCAACCCCAATCAATTTGATGTTACACAAAGATAACAACTCAATCCTGAGGCTGATCGAACCGATGGAGCCAACTCATACTTTCGAGTGATCAGTACATAAAAGAGGCCGAAACTACCGAAAAACTGCCAGAAAAAACAATCTTTTTGCATCAAAGTATCAATAGCGAAGTCAGCGAATCCCGTTGTAGGGATTGCAGTTCGGCGGTAGAGATACCTTTCGCCTGCGCCAGATGGTCGGCCAGTAGAGGAATCAGCCTGGGTGAATTGCGCCGCTGCGGCCACATCCGTGGCGTCATATCGGGCGCGTCGGTTTCCAGTAGCCAACTGTCGACAGGCAACGCATCCACCGTACGCTGTAACTTGAGTGCTCGATCAGACAGATACAAACCGCCCAGCCCCAGTTTGAACCCCAAATCCAGATAGCGCCGGGCTTGCTGTTCACTGCCATTGAACGCATGCACCACCCCACCATGGGCAAAGCCTGTACGTCGAATCGCCGCGGCAATCTGATCATGGGCTCCCACGCCGTGCAGAATCACCGGCAAGCGGTGCTGTTTGGCCAGCTGCAGTTGTGCATCGAACAGCTCTAACTGCGCACGCCGTTCGGCATCGCTGGTGTGCTTGCGAAAATCCAGCCCAAACTCCCCCACCGCCACCAGCCCGTCATCGCTGCCGCGAGCTTGATGGAGCGCCGCATCCAACCAGTCGAGATCGGTTTGCTGGTGCTGCGACAGAAAATACGGGTGTAATCCCAAGGCATATAGCCAGGGCCGCGGCTGACACAGAGCGGCCAAACCCTGCCCTTGCTGGCGGCTAATTCCGGGAATGATTAAGCCGCAAATGCCCTGTTGCTGAGCCAGTTGCCACTCCTGATCGCGGTCTAGGTCAAAGTCCGGGAAGTCAAAATGGCAGTGCGAATCGATCCAGCCAGCGGATTCCAGCACTGCCTTGGATTTTTTCTTCATTTCGCAACTCGCTTACAGTGCATTGGGTTATAAAAAATGGCCATCAACGTGCTCTATTCTGACCGCCAGCGGCAAGGCTTGTCGCCGATAACGGATTTCAGGCGTCAATTTATTGGTGGCTTATTTGGTCATATTCGAACCGAATACTGTCATCAATCAATAAAAGCTCAGAAAAGAGCTTTAATTGTCTGAGATTGGCCACTGCAGTTTGCCAAAACCGACAAAATGCGGATTTGGCAAAGCCATTGCTAGCTAAGACCAAGGGAGCAGGAGCACGCAGGGAACATCCATGGCAAGGTAAGAATCGACTAGTATCAGGATTAGGAATGGCTCAGGGAGCCTCTGGGTATTAACAGAAAAAACTAGTCATTTGCTGCCAGTGTGCTATTCCTATCAACACGATGATTACAGGAGGTATGTGATGAAACTCACACCTCAAGAGCTGAGAGACACCATCATTCGCCCAACCTTGAAGTATCTGGATTCAGAATCCGTTGGCGTCGAAAACTTTCTGATGGCCCTCGCACAAATGCGACAACAGCAGCACACCGACGACAACGTGTGCCCGTTGTACCCCATCGACAGTGCCATGCACCGGGTGGTGTGGGATCAGCATCTGGCCTACGACCCGGACCGTGCCAGCCTGATTCGTGGACTGGCATCGCAGCGCCAGTTTCTGGTCGACCCGGACACCGAGCTGACCACCAACCTGGCTTATGCAACCGCCATCGCCTGGGCTTCCTACGTTGCCTATCCGAATTCCCGCCAAACCGTGCCGGGCACTTAATGATCCTGTGAATAACCCGGCACGTGTTTCAGGTCATAGCTTCAAGTGGTCTTTTACCGCCTCCCAAAGCGCGCTGTAGTTTTTCGCAAACGGTACGTGCGGCAAACATTCCACAATCGGAGCCTGCATCTCCAGCATGCGCTCGGCACTGGCTGAGTGGCCAATATAAATCGGCAGCAGCTCGTCCAGTTTTGGCGCTTGTTCTTTGGCCCATTGCACATGGGCCGCTTTACGGCGATCGATCTGGGTAACAAATGGCAACCACTGCTTTTTCTTCACCCAGTCCAGATGCTCCTTGCTTTGCTCGTAGGCACGAATCGACAACACCGACGGCTCAATGGGCACCAGTATGCGATCGCAAGCCTGCAAAATGCCTTCTATCTGGGGGCTGAGAATGGGCGGGCAATCAAAGATCACCAGCTCGTAATCCTCGCCCAGCCGATCAATGGCACTGGCGGCAGAATCCCGCGCGGTTTTCTTGTCGGCGACGCTTTGATGAAACTTGCGCAGCGAGATATCCGCTGCCAAAACGTCGAGTTTGTCGTAGGGCGTTTTATGAATAAATCGTCCTATTGGCTTTCCTTCGCTCCAGACCTTGTCCTGTTTACGATCCGACTCCACACCCAGCAACCAGGTGGCTGCGCCTTGAGGGTCAAGATCCCAAACCAGGGTACGAACAGAGCTTCTGGCGGCCATGGCTGCAAGGTTGACGGCAGTGGTGGTTTTACCAACCCCACCCTTCAACTGGAATACCGCTAACGCTCTCAATCTGGTCATCCTTTTCTGTTTAATCGATCAGTCTATCATCGAAATTTTACAAGCGTCTTACTGTCAATCCGGTCAATAAATCACCTGTTTTATAGAGCAATCCCAGCCCCGCCTGTTAATCCTGAGCCGGAAAACGGATGCCACAACCACCCAGGCCGCAATAACCGTTGGGGTTCTTGGCCAAATATTGCTGATGATAAGACTCGGCCATGTAGTAGGTGATGCCGGTGAGAATTTCGGTGGTAATGTCGGGCTGTCCGGCCGCGGTCAGTGCCCGCTGGTAGGCCGCTTTGCTGGCCATCACCGCGTCCAGTTCCTGCTCGTCCGACAGGTAGATACCACTGCGATACTGGGTACCAATATCATTGCCCTGACGCATGCCCTGAGTCGGATCATGACGCTCCCAGAAAACGCCCAACAAAGCTTCCAGCGATACCTGACGCGGGTCATACCAGATCCGAACCAGCTCATTGTGGCCGGTCATGCCGGTGCACACTTCATCGTATGTCGGGTTGGGGGTATGGCCAGCGCCATAGCCAACCGAGGTGGAATACACGCCATCCAGATTCCAGAAGGCCCGTTCGGCACCCCAGAAACAGCCCATCCCCACCGTCAGTTCGCGCATGCCACTGGGGCAAGCTCCGGCAATACGATGTCCCGATACAAAGTGGTGCGTCGACGTTTGCAGCGGTTCGCTGCGGCCAGGCAAGGCTTCGTCAGCGGATGGGATGGCCATTAACTTGGGACGCCACATGGTCGGGTTCTCCTGCCGGGTCGGGTATAGTGAGGGATCACGGATTCATTATGAGCAGGTTATGACATTAAACGCCTCCCGACTATCCCTGTACTTTCATGGCACTGGCAGCGGTGGCCATCTGGCTCTTGGCAGTGCGGCGGCGACGCTGGAAATCGATGGCGACGCGGCGCTGCTGATCGACTGTGGCCCGGGAACGCTGGCCAGTTATCAACAGGCCCATGGCAAACTGCCCCACGCCATCTTCATGACCCACGCTCACATGGATCACATTGCCGATCTGGAAATTCTGACGGTGCGCGCCAGACTGCAAAATCAGGTTCCCATTCCGATCTTTGTGCCGCTGGAAATCATTGCGACCCTGCACCAGCGACTGGCGACCTACCCCGGCAGCATGGCGGAGGGTGACCACAACTTCTGGCAGTCCTTCCAGTTGATTCCGGTGACCGACAGCTTTCATTGGGCAGGTTTGAATTTCTCGCTCTATGCTGCCCGCCATCATGCGCCCGGCTCGGCCTGGAGCCTGCATTTGCCCGGCCGCTTCTTTTATAGTGGCGACACTCGACCCATCCCGGAGGTGTTGAATCATTGCCTGACTGGCAACGAGGTGGTGTTTCATGACTGCGGCCTGATGGCCAACCCGTCCCATACCGGCCTCGACGACCTGCAACGGGAATACCCACCCGCCTTGCGTCAGCGACTGGTGCTGTACCACTACGCCAACCAGCAAGCTGGCGACGCCCTGCGTGACGCCGGCTATCAGGTAGCCTCGCCACAACAGCGTTTCGATATTCCAGGCTGAAGGCAATGACCAATCAGGCTGAGCACACATCAGACACACAGCAGGACAGCAACCCCGGCGAGCATTTGGCTACCTTGCAACACCACTTTGCTCAGCTGTTTGCCGGTGCCAATGTGACCGTCACACACTCCCGCGCCTGCCCGGAAATCCGTCTGTGGCTGGCGGCCCCCGACTGCCTGAGCCGCCGTTTCAGCGAGGCCGAACAACTGGCGATTGCCAACGATCCGGCCTATTGGAGCGTGTGTTGGCCCGGCGGTCTGGCGCTGGCGCGCTATCTGCTGGATAACCCGACTCGTGTCGCTGGCAAGTCGGTGATGGATATTGGCGCGGGCTCCGGCATTGTCGCCATCGCCGCCGCACTGGCGGGCGCCCGACGAGTGATTGCCTGCGATCTCGACCCCATCGCTCTGCATGCTTGTGCTGCCAATGCGGCCTTGAACGGTATCGAGCTGGAGTTACTGCAAGACTTTCAACAAGCGGGCGAGGTGGATTTGATCACCGCCGCCGACCTGCTGTACGACGACAGTAATCAAGCCTTGCTGGACGCCTTTCAACGTCAGGCCAAGGACATTTGGCTGGCCGAGTCCCGCGCCGGGGACATTCAGCATGCCGACTATTCGCTGTTAGCCAGCGCCGACTTCCCCACCGAACCAGACATTCAACAAACCGACTTTTATCAGCGGGTACAGCTTTATCACCGCCGGGTCGGTTAGCATCTTTTAAGATACTTTTTAGAGCACCTTATAAGATGCGTTATCGAAGGTTGGGCTCGCTCAAGGTCACGCTACCGGCCATCACCTGCAAGGTTTTGGCTTGCGCCGACAAGACTCCGTAGTCGGTGCTGGAAATGGTGTCGACGAAGTTCCATTCACAGGTGGCGCTTTCCTGAGTGAAGGTCACCAGCATATAACCGCGATTACCGGCATTGAGGTATTCAAGGTGATCCACCAGCAGTGAAATCACTTGCTCAAAGCTGGCTTGCAGCGTACCGGTGGTATCAGCGCCAAAACCGGCGTACACCTCCAGCCCCGGCGACGTCACCGAAGGCGTCGCAAACTCAACCCCCAATGGGCTGGCATCGGTTTCCCCTATAAGCAAATTCACCGGGTACAAGTAGCTCGACCAGGCGTTGTGGGTATCTCCCGCCAGCGATACCAGATTGACATCACCCCGGCTGGCAGCAGCGGCCTTGATCAGACTGAACATCGCGGTCCGGGCCACTTCGTAGCCATCCCAGGCGTCCAGGTTATATGGTGCAACCGTGGTTACCCGAGCAATCTGTTCGGCCGTTAACGTCGCTTCGTAACCCGCAGCAATAGTGCCCTTGATGGTTGCCAGCTCACTCAGGGAAGTCAGCAGCTGTTGCTGCAATGCCGCTGCGGTGGCGCTGTCGCTGGTGGCTTGCAGCTGCCCCAACAACAGCAGTAATTCCTGTGGAATGTACATGCGGCCCATCAAAACCTGCTGCCCCAAAACATCCCAACGGGCACCGGAAGATGCCAGGCTGTTATTAAGCCAGGCCGACTGGGCACTGCCCAGCAAAGTACGGGAGGTGTCCGACATGGCAGCGGTAAACGCCGCGCTATCAATGCCTTCTGCGGTGACGTAATCGTTGTAGCTGAGTTGTTCGCTACGAGCAACGATACGGGTGTCCAGCATGTGCAAGCGCACCAATTCACCGAAGTCGAAGTTCCGGTAAATGATCGAGTTATCCGCCCCGGTACGAATCGGCAGCCATTCATGATAGGCCTGCAAAGCCGCCGCACGACGCTCGGAAAAACTGCCTTCGGTAGTGTCATCGTGGTTTTCGGCACCATTCAGCCAGGTGTCATTGGCCAGCTCATGGTCATCCCAGACACAAATAAATGGCTTCGCGGCATGGGCCGCCTGCAACTGGGCATCGGTGCGGTATTGCGCGTAACGGTGGCGGTATTGGCTCAGGGTCAGGATTTCCGCCGTCGGTTCTGGCTGACGCCCTTCGGCGTCTTCGGTCGGGTATTCATTGGAGCCGTATTCGTAAATGTAATCGCCAAGATGAATCACCGCATCGGCGGCGCTGTTGGCAATTTCCTGATACACGTTGAACCGGCCAGCGGCAAAGTTGGCGCAGGAGCACACCGCCAGAGCAACGCTGTCTACCGAACCTTCCGGCAGGGTTTTAGTGGTGCCAACCACGGAGGCTTCGCCATCGCTGCCGTTGAACCGGTAATAGTAGGTGGTGTTGGCGGCCAAACCGGTGACATCGATTTTGACCGTGTAGTCGCGTTCTGCATCAGTGACTACAGAGCCCGCCGACACCACATTGGTCATGGCTGCGTCGGTCGCCACTTCGTAAAACACTTCCGCCTGATCAAGGCTTGTGCCACTGCCGTCGTCATAAGGGGTTACCCGGGTCCAGAGAATCACCGCATCGGCCAACGGGTCACCAGAGGCAACACCGTGACCAAATACAAACGAGGCGTAACGGGTAATCGGCTCCAGGGTGTCGGTACTGCGGTCGTCGTTGTCATCGTCACCAAAACAACCACTGAGCACCGCAGGAACGGTAATGGCACCGGCGGTTCCGGCAGAGGCTTTCAGAAAACGACGACGGCTGAATTCAGGTTTACCTGACATAGTGATGTCTCTCTCATCTTATTACAGACAAGGGACCCTCTGAATAACTCGGTGCCCGCTCTGGATGACAGGGCGAAGCTGAATCACGAAGCTGATTTGCAGGCCTGACGGATCAAGTCAAAAATCAGCGACATAGAGTCAGCAATGCCCTGCCATCCCCGTAGGGCGCGGCCTGCATGCCGCCAGAACAGCGTTGGCGAATTTGGAAAGGGCCAGCCATTACGCTGCATTCGCCGCCTTGTTCTGACACCCTGCAGGACTCGCGCAGAGCTGTGCAGAGTTATTCAGAGGGTCCCAAGGGAACCGGCGGCGCGACAATGCTCCTGGACCATGCCCCTTTATTGGAGGGGCCATAGTGTGGAATCACTGTTAAGAATTTAAGACAGTCGTTTGAATTCGCGCACTAGCCTGAAGCGGGCCGCTACTTTACACTCTACGGCCTTTTTAGAACGGCCAGGACCGGTGGAATGCTAGATCAAAGCGCACTGTCACAACTGAAAAACCTCAAGCAAGAAATTCATAACAGCATTCCTCGATTCGAAGGCAAGGTTCGCTCGACGGCCGGACGCTTTGGTTTTGTAGTGACAGACGATAACCAACAGTACTACCTGTCTCCTGAAGAGATGGAAAAAGTGCTGCCCGGCGACCGCGTCGCGTTCCGCGTTGAGCAAGTGGATGAAAAGAAATCCCAGGCGCTGATCGAAAAGCTGATTTCCACCGAGCTTGACCGTTTCTGTGGCCAGTACATCGTCAAAGGCAAAGGCCATTTTATTCAGCCAGACCACCCGGCTCTGAATCGCTGGATCTTTGTGCCGCCCAAGCTGCGCAATAAGGCCGAAGACGGCATGCTGGTGTCCGGCAAACTGAGCCAACACCCGTACCCAAGCGGCAAGGCCCAGGCTCAGGTTACCGAACTGATTGGCAAGGCCGACGAAAGCGGCATCGAAAATCGTTTTATGCAAGCCAAGTGGGAACTGCAGGGTGAGTTCAGCGAAGCCGAATTGAACGCTGCCAACGCTCTGGTTGAACAGGGGCTGGAAGCTGCCCAGGCTGGCCGCGCCGACCTCAATGACGTTGCCTTCGTAACCATCGATTCCGCTTCGACCCGTGATCTGGATGACGCCCTGAGTGCAACCGCCAACGACAGCGGCTGGCTGCTGCAAGTGGCCATCGCCGATCCGGCTGCTGTGATTGCACCGGGTTCGGAACTCGACCTGGCCGCTCAAGCTCGTGCGACTTCTGCCTACTTCCCGGGTCAGGTGTTGCCAATGCTGCCAGCCGTGCTGTCTGAACAGCTGTGCTCGCTGCAACAGGATCAGCCACGCATGGCGTTGGTAGCGGATATTCAGGTTTCCAACGACGGTGCCAGCGAGCTGCTGCAATTGCGTCAGGCCGTGATCACCAACAAAGCCAAGCTGAGCTACGTTCAGGTCGCGGAGTTCCTGGCCGACAACAGCAACGGCCAGATCCCTGCCAATGTCACCGACTCCCTGCAAGCGCTGGGCGACTGCTTCAAGGCCCTGGCCAGCCACCGTCATCAAACGGCACTGACCATGGACGACCGTCCGGACTACCGTCTGGTGATGGACGAACACGGCAAGGTGCAGGAGATCCTGCGTCAGGATCGCAACGATGCCCAAAAGCTGGTGGAAGAGTGCATGCTGGTCTGCAACCGCCTCTGCGCCGAGTGGCTGGACGCCCGTGAGACAGGCATCTTTGTACAGCACAACGGCATTCGCACCGAACGCATCGGCGACGTTGCCAGCATGCTGAAAGAATCACTGGCGCTGGAGAGCAAGCCAAAGTTCAAGACGCTGGAAGATTATGTTGGCTATATGCAACAAGCCAACGCTCACGAAGGCCCACTGGCGCTGCGTGACATCATCAGCCGCCAGCTTGACCGCAGCACCCTGACCACTGAGCGTACCCCGCACATGGGTCTGGGCTTCCAGCGATACACCACCATGACGTCGCCACTGCGCAAGTACAACGACCTGCTGGTGCACCGCCTGATTGCCACCCTGCTGCAGGAACAAGCCGCTGACGCGCCAGCGCAGGAAGTCCTCACTGATATTCAGGACAAGCAGACCCGTGCCCGCGTCGCCGCCAATCAGTCTGAGCAATGGCTCAAGCTGCAATGGTTGCAAACCCTGCCAGCGGAAGCGGAATTCGACGCCACCATCCACTACGCCAATCAGAGCAGCATTACCGTGCGGCTGGAAGACTTTGGTATTGATGGTCAGATTGATCGCCGCAAAGCCAAGGACTGGAGCTTCCAGAGCAAAACCCTCAGCCACGTTAAAGGCGAAGAGCGTTTTGATATCGGCCAGATGGTTCGGGTGAAAGTGGAAAGCCTGAATCCGCAAAACCGCGAATTGAAACTGGCGTTAGTTAAGTAAGTATAAATTGCCATGGGCTACACAGGCTTTGTAAAAGCCCTGTATAGCCCTATGGTAATGTTCGTCTGATATTCTGCGTCCACCGCAAGATAGCGCCCAAACGCAAACCACAAAAAAAGCCCGCTCTGTTAAACAGTGCGGGCTTTTTTGCTGATCAGGCGAGTGAACAGAGATTCGGATATTCCGACGATCAGGATTTCCAGCCTTTTACGGTTTCAATACCGTGTTCTGCAATCCACTGATCCAATTGACGTGGGTTACGCTTGATCTTCTCAACCGTTTCACCGGTATTTGGGTTGGTGTATTCACCCACTTCCAGTTTTGGCTTGTTAGCCGCAACCGCTTTCTTGCCGCCTTTGGCTGCACGGTTAGCTGCTTTTTCGAAATGCTTGCGCAGGCTGTTATAAATAGCAGAAGGAGCTTCCTGCTTGGCCATATCGGTAATCCACTTCTCGATTTGCTCGGAGCGGGATACATACAGCTCGTCTTCAGTCAGAGAACGCTCTTCACACAGGCGTTTGATTTCAGCGTCGAACTGCTTCAGGCCTTCGAGTTTTTTCTCGTGATCTTTTTTCAGCTGCTCCAGCTCCATAATCTTCTGCTGGTGCTGCTGAATTTGCTTTTCAATATCGGTATCCAGGATGCTCATATTCACCTCTACAACTTTCAGTTTTAAGCCATAGTTTCCTGTGCAGACCAATCCATGGGCCAGATGCAACAGGTATTATTATCAAATCATGCTTTCAGGAGAAGCCTACCTGAAATTTCCGCATATAATAAACTGATAATATAAATTTATACAATGATTCGTTGGCGTCAAGGCGATATCCATAAAATAAACACAATTACCCAAACCGCATATAAGAGTTCACAAAGTGGTCGATTCAGACATCCCGGGCCACCGAAAAAAACAGCCATGAAATCAGTGGTTTGTAATCAAGGCCTTTTCAATCCCAGATGTTTCCTGACTTGCACGTCAGAAAAAACCGCCGTGAGATTAACCTTTCAGCAACGCATTGTTGCAAAGACCCAAATCCTGACAGGTCTCCTTGTTCGTCAAAATGATACACATTACCATCGCCAAAATTACCCCTCCCGTCTACACAGGCGCCCCCTCATGACCAAGACTCTGGATCAAGCCGCGATAGGCTCATCCGTAACGGTAACCGGGTTTACCCATACGGACGCGCAATTCCGCCGCAAATTACTGGCTCTGGGTATTGTTCCCGGAACGGAAGTCGAAATAAAACGAGTGGCCCCGCTGGGCGACCCTATTCAACTGGTATTAAAAGGTCGCTCTGTCAGCCTGCGTAAAACAGAAGCCGCCATTCTGCTAGTGGAGGGCATTGCATGAAGCCTGCAACCATTGGCCTGATCGGCAACCCCAACTGCGGCAAGACCACCCTCTTTAACCAGCTGACCGGCGCCCGCCAGAAAGTCGGTAACTGGCCAGGCGTCACCGTGGAAAAGAAGGAAGGCGCCATATCCATTCAGCAGCAGCGTCATATATTGGTGGATTTGCCGGGTACCTATGCCCTCGACAGCAATGACCACGAATTGTCGCTGGATGAACGTATCGCCCGCGAGTTTGTGTTGTCGCAAGAATCGGATCTGGTGATCAATATTGTTGATGGCAGTAATCTGGAGCGCAATCTGTATCTCAGCAGTCAGTTGCTGGATATGGGTGTACCCATGATTATCGCCGTCAATATGCTGGATGTCGCCGAGCGGGAAGGCCTGCATATCGATACCACCAAAATGTCGAAGTTGCTGGGCGTACCGGTTGTTCCTATTGTTGCAGCGCAAGGCGAAGGTATTGATGAATTACGCCAGGTTATCGGCAACACGTTGCAACATGCCACTGCGCCGACGCCTGTTTGGCAGGCCAGCGGATTACTACAACAAGCCCTGAATGAATTATCCGCATTAATACCAAATGATGATTCTCCACGCTGGCACGCCGTCAGTGCATTGGAAAGTCAGGAATACGGTAATGCCGATTTGCATCAGGCTGGTGAGCAATGGCGATTAACACTGGAAGCGGAATACGAACAGCCGATAGACGTTATTTTGGCCAACTCCCGTTACCAGACCCTGCAAGGTATTACCCGTCAAATCAGTCATCGCACAGAACACAAGAAAACCATTACCGAGAAGATTGATAGTATTGTGATCAATCGATACATCGGTATCCCGTTCTTTTTTGCCGTGATGTACCTGATGTTCACCTTCGCCATCAACATTGGCGGCGCCTTTATTGATTTCTTCGACATCGCCTCTGCGGCGATATTTGTTGATGGTTTCCGTTACCTGCTGGAAGCCATATCCCTGCCCGCCTGGCTGGTGATCTTGTTGGCCGATGGTTTTGGCGGTGGTATTCAGCTGGTCGCCACCTTTATTCCGATTATTGGTGGTCTGTATCTGTTCTTATCCATTATCGAAGATTCCGGTTATATGGCCCGCGCTGCGTTTGTGATGGACCGGCTGATGCGCGCGGTTGGCTTACCCGGTAAATCCTTTGTGCCCTTGATCGTCGGCTTCGGCTGCAACGTCCCGTCGGTGATGGCCGCCCGCACCATGGACACCCACAAGGATCGTCTGCTGACCATTGCCATGGCGCCTTTTATGTCCTGTGGTGCCCGGCTGTCGGTATTCGCCCTGTTTGCCGCCGCCTTCTTCTCGGACAGCGGTGCCACCATGGTATTCAGCCTCTATGTTCTGGGCATCGCCATGGCGCTGCTCACCGGTCTGGCGTTGAAGCACACCCTGTTCAAACCGGAACTGACGCCGTTTGTGATGGAGCTGCCGGCTTACCACATTCCGACCGTACGAGGCGTACTGCTGAAAACCTGGGAGCGCCTGCGCTCGTTTATCCGCCGCGCCGGTAAGACCATCATCATGGTGGTGACCATTCTGTCGTTCCTGAACTCCATCGGTACCGACGGCAGCTTTGGCAACGAAAACAACGAGAAGTCGGTACTGTCTGAAATCGCTCGTGTCGCCACCCCGGTACTGGCGCCACTGGGCGTAGAAGAAGACAACTGGCCTGCCACTGTGGGCATCATTACCGGTATCTTCGCCAAGGAGGCCGTGGTCGGTACGCTGGATGCGCTTTATAACCCGGAAGATGCAGAAGCAGGCGGTGAGTACGATTTGTGGGGCTCACTGCAAGAGGCTGTACTAACCATTCCGGCCAACCTGATCGACGTTTCCAACAACCTGCTCGACCCGCTGGGCCTTGGCCTTGTTGGTGCTGACCAGACCGTTGAGCAAGGCGTTCACAACGGCACCTTTACGGCCATGGAGCAGTTGTTCGGTAGCCAACTGGCAGCGTTCTCTTATCTGGTCTTTGTGCTGCTGTACACGCCGTGTGTGGCAACCCTGGGAGCCATGGTACGAGAAGCCGGTATGCGCTGGATGTTATTTGTGGCGGGCTGGAGTACCGGCTTGGCTTACACCACCGCGGTGATTGTGTATCAGATTGGCAGCCTCGGCGTGCACCCGGTCAGCTCGGTGATCTGGGTACTCGCCTGTGGCTTCTTTATTGGCGGCTGTTTATGGCAAATACGCCGCCATGCCCAAAAACGCGATGCTGCACTGATTCCGCTGACCAGCGTCGGCTAGGGAACCTAGTCAGGTCTGGCGCGGCTGTGCTTGTCACCGATGACGGCATAGTCCGCGCCGCCCAGGCGCGACAGCGGGTTCAGCTCATCCGCGCCAATCTGTTTGCGGTCTTTCACCTCAACCAACACCTCATCGGCAACGTACAGGTGTTCGACTTCCAGAAACACAATGTGCTGCGGTGCTTCACCTAAATCCACATGCTGTTGATAGCGGCAGCCGTAGGCAACATCCACCCCATCAATGCGTGGCAGCGGGTATTCGTCCCCGGCGACCGTCTGTAAAGGCACCGTGGTCAGGCCTGCCTCTACAACCTCACTGACACCGGCATCCAGCGTTGCGGCTGAACAGTTCACCGAATCGATATGACGCAGCGATGGCACATGAACAACCGCATGACCCGTGCGCTGAATATTGGCCCAGGTATCCTTCGGAATACCCGCTTCCTTGTTACCTACTGACACCACCAGCGTCGGCGGATTGGAGCAAACCGGCGTAAAGAAGGAAAACGGCGCCAGGTTGTGAGAGCCATCCGGGTTTTCAGTCAGAATCCAGGCAATAGGCCGAGGCATGATCGACTGCGTCATCAGAAAGTAGCGTTGTCCGGCGGATGTGTCTGAAAAATCGTAAAGCATAAAGAACTCCCTGAGCTGAAAAGAAACCTCTGAATCACGGTCATGCTACCGCCAACCCGCAAGGCCGTCACCGCAACAGCTTCATATCCGGCTGCAGCAGCGATGCTTCTGCCATCAGGGAGCACGAAACCTGAGCACCTTCAGGCCACTGGTTTCTGTGGCTTCTACGAAGGCGTCCGGGTTGGCAATGCGCTCAATGAACTGCCAGTCCGGGCACTCTTGCGCAACCACATCCAACAGGAAGTCGGCGCCCAGTTCGGGGGCGTTCAGGCACAACAGCAGCTCTGCCTGCGGTGCCAGATAGTCACGCAGTCGACGTACCAGCCTCGGGTAGTCCTTGCGAATATCGACACTGCCCTTCTGGAAGGTTGGCGGATCGGAAATCACCAAATCGTACGGGCCGTGCTTTTTAAGGCGTCCGAACGAACGGAAAATATCCACACCTTCAAACACCACCCGACTCAGGTCATGGTCGTTCAGACGATGATTGTCGCGGCCAATCGACAGTGCCCGCTTGCTCATATCGAAATTGACCACCTTGTCGGCACCACCGGCCAGTGCCGCAACCGAGAACCCACAGGTGTAGGAAAACAGGTTCAATACCCGTTTGCCCTGCGCCTGTTGTTTCACCCACAAGCGGCCATTGGCCATGTCGGGAAACAAGCCAATATTCTGGAATTTGCCAAAGTTCAGGCCGTATTTCAGGCCATGTTCTTCCACCGTAAGGGCGTCCGGTAATTGTCCCACCAGTGCTTCCATTGGTGCCATGGATTCGTGGCGATACTGGGCGATCACGGTGTCGCACTCATCAATGGCAGCGAACAGCTCATTGGCTAACGCCTGTAAACGCTCGGCATCTTCGGCTTCGTAGAGGGTGATAAACACCACCGGCGCGTACCAGTCGATGTTGATGTGATGCAGTCCCGGCCAGGCATGGCCACGGCCGTGGAACAGTCGCGCGGCTTGATTTGAGACAGGTAATACGTAGGGGATATCAGATTTGCTGCACATATACTCACCAGCCAATACGGCTGAGACAAGAAAAATTCCGGCGTACCATGAAAATTAGCGTGTATGTGCCTGAGAAAAACAAAATACAGCGCCATAACGCACAAATTGAACAAAGCGGGCAACTATTGCTCAAGAAGCCTTGGTACGACCACGCGGGTAGGCTACTATGCCTAAGCGCTTCATGTAAGCGCTATTGGCGAGTACCGTACCACTCACAGAGTAAGCAGGAACTGGTCGATAACGGCATTGCTTACCGGTTCAAGCCAGTACCACAGTGCCACTAACGCATTAATCGGCTTCGGCCAGCACTACCCAAGGAAATACCAATGGCAGATCAAGTTCAGGGCACTGTAAAGTGGTTCAACGATGAAAAAGGTTTCGGCTTCATTGAGCAGGAATCCGGTAAAGACGTTTTCGTACACTACAGCGCCATCAACGGCAATGGCCGTCGCTCCCTGCAAGAAGGTCAGAAAGTGACCATGGAAGTGAGCCAGGGCCAGAAAGGTCCTCAAGCTGAAAACGTTACTCCGCTGTAATCAGTTTCAGCAATCAGGGGGTGGGTTCCCACTCTCTGATTCTTTTCCCTTCGCAGCCCTGCTGCACCTCTTCTTTCCAGTCACGCATCCATCTTTCGGGCTTCAGGCATGATAGATCAAGGCGAACTGTTTGATATCCCCAATCCTTGCATCGGCATTTGTACCGTTAACAACAAAGGGTACTGCAAAGGCTGTTTACGCAATCGCAAGGAACGCCAGCATTGGTATGAGTTTTCGCCGTTTCAGAAGCAGTTGATCATCAATTTGTGCGACAAGCGCCGCCAGAAGATTCTTGCTGGCCGGGTAGCTGCCCTGATTGAGGAACCGGAAGCGGAATACGAAGTGTCACCGCAAGCCGAACTGTTTGCCGCTGATGCCCCTGTCGTCGATGCCGATACCGAAAACCCAGACGCCCACAACACGGTCGGCCCAGAGCCAGAAAAAGCAACGCCAGAAAAAGCAGCTCAAGAAAACAAGACTCGGGAAAACACCGCTCAGAACAACACAGAGCAAATATCAAAGCCCCAGAAAACCAGACCTGCTGAGCCTCAAGACAGCCCTGTCGTCGTCAACGATCAAGGCCAGATGGGACTGTTCTGATTAAACAGCCGCCTGCGATTCTGACTGAAAATAACGGAGCCACTCCAACGTACGTGGCGTCGCCATCGAAGGATGATATTCAGCGCCAACCCAGCCCTGATAATCACTGTGTTGAATGGTTTTGAACACCTGTTCGAAATCAATCCGTCCAGTGCCCGGCTCATGCCGCCCGGGCATATCGGCAAACTGGATATGGCCAATCCGCGTCGCATGACGTTTCAGAAACCCGGTGACATCCACCCCCATGCGCGCCATATGGTAGACATCGAACTGGGCTTTGATATTCGGGTGTTGCAGCTGCGCCATAATGGCCAGCATTTCACGTCCGGTGCAGATCATGAAATCCGGCATATCAAACCGGTTGATGGCCTCAAACGTGGTAGTAATCCCGAACGGGGCAAAACTGTCGGCGGTAATTTTCAGGTTGCGAAGAAAGGTTTGCAGGTATTCCTCGCGACGCTCCGGTTGCTGACAACGGCCCGGCAATACGTTCACCGTAGGAACCTTCAAGGCACGGGCGTATGACAGGCACTCCACCACAGCCGCAGCGTATTCCGCTGCCTTGCCCGGCACACTGGCAATGCCTTCGCCGCCTTCCATCAGGTCACCGGCCGGCAGGTTAATCAGCACCAGTTTGAGGTCGTTGTCCATCAACTGGCGCTTGATATCGGCAATGGGGTATTGATACGGGAATTGAATTTCAACCGCCCGAAAGCCGTCGCGACGGGCTGCGGTAAAGCGTTTCAGAAAGGGCAATTCGCTGTATAACAGCGACAGATTAGCGCTCGCCTTCATGCTTGGCCTCCGCGTACAGCTGCACCAGCGTGGCCGGGTCCTGATCGGCAAAACCCCGGCTGGCATGTTGTCGCATCAGCTCCGCACCCAACCCCGCCATCGGCGTCGCACTGTGAGAGGCATGCGCCAATGTGCGCGCCAGATCCAGGTCCTTCAGCAGGGTTTTCACGTGCCATTTGATCTCGTCAAATTCGCGATTGGCCATTTTCGGGCCAGTAAGCTGCAACGGAATGCTGTCGGCAAAGCCACCTTGCAGAGCCGTCGGAATCATATCTGCACGCACACCGGACTTTTCAGCCAACGCCATGACTTCCGCCATCACCAGCACATTGCAACTGACCAGCATCTGATTGCAGACCTTGGTCACTTGCCCTGAACCCACCGGCCCCATATGGGTATGACGCTGGCCCAGTACCGCCAATAAAGGCGCAACACGCTCAAGCGCCTCGGCATCTGCGCCGACCATGATCGCCAATGTGCCTTGCTCAGCACCGGCGACACCGCCAGATACCGGCGCATCAACCCAGTCAGCACCGGTTTGCTGTTTAAGGCGTGCGGCCATTACGCGGGTGGCCTGGGGATCAATACTGGAGAAGTCGACCAGAGTGTGTCGGTCGGTCATCGACGCGGCCACCCCGTGTTCGGCAAAAACCACCGCCTCTACCGCCACGGTGTCGGTCACGCACAGCATCACCACGTCGCTGTTGCTGACCAGCTCGGCAATGGAGTCTGAGGCAATCGCGCCGTTGGCGACCACCGCAGCCAGTTTGTTGGCCGATCGATTCCACACACGAACACAATGGCCGGCAGCCAGCAGACGCTGGGTCATCGGGACCCCCATTAATCCCATGCCGATAAAGCCAATGTTCACGTGTAAAACACTCCGTTCTGAATTAAGTGTCAATAATATCAAAGAGTTACTGACTTTAAACCAAGTTTGTCCGACGTTTGCGGATAGCTGACCTATGCTTAGTGAAGCATCTGTTTAAGCCCGCGCCGCTGGTCGCGGGCTTAAACAGATGCTCCCAAAACCCCCTCGCCGATAGGAAGTAACAGTTATGAGCATGGCTACTATTTTCGCTGAGTCCCGACAGCTGCCTCATATTCCGAAAGTTGTACAGGAACTGATTGAGTCATTCCGTGACGAAAACGCCAACGCCGATGAAATCAGCCGCAAAGTGGCAATGGATCAGGCGCTGACCGCCAAAGTACTGCGGTTGGCCAACTCGGCTCATTACGGTTTATCACGACAGGTTTCTTCTCCACAAGACGCGATTGTACTGCTCGGCCTTAGCACCTTGCGCACCATGGTACTCGCTTCTGGCGTCACATCGGCAATAAAAATGCCTGCCGGTGTTGATCCAAAGGCGTTTTGGAGGGATTCCTTTTCCGTCGCGTCGCTGGCCAAATGGTTGGCCAAGTACATGCCCGACTGCGACAAGGAGACGGCTTTTACCTGCGGAATGTTACATTCCATCGGCTCAATGCTGATTCATGTGGTGATGCCGGAAGAAGCCAGCCGCATTGAAGACGCCGTTCGACTGGGCAGCCAACGCCACACCGCCGAACAGGCTCAACTGGGTTTCACTTCGGCCGAAGTTGGTGCTGAACTGGCCAAGCGCTGGAAATTCCCCAGCGAAATCCAACAAGCCATTCACGACCAATGCAACCCGGAGCTGGAACAGCCATTCTCGAATCTGGGCGGTTTGCTGCACATTGCCAAATTCCTCCACTGTGCCCATGAAGCCGATATGAGCGAAGAAGAACTGGTGAAGAAATTCCCGGTTCGCACGGCCCGTCAGATTGGTCTGGATCTGCGTGAAATTCGCAATGCACTGGAAGAATGCCGGGACCTGGAGTCCGGCTTTGAAGAAATTCTGGGCGACTGATACGTCACATCGAGCGTCTTATCCGGCAGCACATGGCGAGGCTGCCGGCGTTATCACTCAATTTATATCCACACTTAGTCAGCAAACCACTGCTGACTGAGTGCGACCCGCTGCGCAGCCGGACGCCTCAATTCGGCGTCGGTTAATGCATCGATTTTACGCAAACCCGGTAACAGCCCTTTGCCATTGGCCATTTGAATGGCCAGTCCCGGACGAGCGTTCAGTTCCAGCAACATGGGGCCTTTGTCGCGGTCGATGACCACATCGGTGCCGATATACCCCAACCCCGTCATTTCGTAACAGCCCGCCGCCAGGTTGAGCAGTTCATCCCATTGCGGAATCACCAGTTCGGACAGGCGTTCAAGCGTATCCGGGTGAGCCTGCACCAATTTACCGTGCATCACGCCATTGATTGCCCGCCCGGTTTTCAACGACAGCCCAACCCCAACCGCGCCCTGATGCAGGTTGGCCTTACCGTCTGACTCCCGAGTCGCCAGTCGGGTCATCGCCATTACCGGAAATCCCCGGCACACAATCACCCGGATATCCGGCACCCCCTCGAAGGAATAGTTGGCCAGCGAGTCATCAAAGCGGATGCAGTGTTCAATAATGGCAACGTCCTGGGCACCGCCCAGACTGTAGAGCCCGGCCAGAATATTCGACACATGACGCTGAACATCCTGCAAGGTTACACGGTCGCCACTGGCCTTGATCCAGCCATCGCCGTCATGTCCCTGAATCACCAGAATGCCCTTACCACCTGAGCCCTTGGCCGGCTTGATCACAAAGGACTCGAGTCCTAGCAGGTGCTTGCTGAGCATCGATACCTGATGCTGGGAGTCGATCACGCCGATCAATTCCGGCACCGCAATTTCGTATTGCTGGGCCAGCTGTTTGGTCTTCAGCTTGTTATCAACCAGAGGAAACAAGCGGCGCTGATTATAACGGCCGATATAGAGGCGATTGCGGGCATTCATACCCAGCACCCCTTGCCGACTCATGGAGCGGTAGGCACCGAACATTTCGCCGATGCCAGCGAGCGATTCAGACAACGACGGCATCAGTGTTTACCCAGTTTCACAAAGCGTTTCAGCTCCAGCAAGCGATAGCCAGTGTAGGTACCCAGCATTAACACCACCGCCATGATCACCAGCTGTACGCCAATGAAATTGAACGTCAGGTGGCGTACCAGCGGGTTGCTCATGGCCCAGAAGGCAATGACCGCCGTCAGCAGCGAACCGCCCCCCTGGGTCATCACCTCACGCCAGCCCTCTTCTTCCCACAGGATGGACATGCGTTCGATGGTCCACGACAGAATGATCATCGGGAAGAAGGTAATCTTCAGGCCTTCGGTCAGGCCAAATTTGTACGACGCCACACTGAACACCCCGATGATGGCGATCACCGTGATAATGGTGGCCGATATTCGCGACACCAATAGCAAGTTCAGGTGCGACAAATAGCCCCGAATCACCAACCCGGTGGCGACAATAATCAGGAAGCCCACCAAACCTGTCACCAGCGAGGTCTGGATAAACGCCAGAGCAATCAGCACCGGCATAAAGGTGCCCGAGGTTTTCAGGCCAATCAGCACCCGCAGCAGGCACACAATCAGCGCGCCGATCGGAATCAGCAGAATGGTTTTGAACATCGCCTGCTCTTCAATCGGCAAGCTGTGGATCGAGAAATTCAGCAGGTCATGCTCATCCGACAAGCGGTTGGCGACATTGCCAAAGGCCGACTCCTCACGCTTGATCATGGAGAATCGCACTTGCGAGTTCTCGCCACCCATCACCTCAATCACCGGCTCGCCGCGTTGCTCCCACAGCAACAGCGGGGCCGTTGGGTCGAACAGCGTTGGGTTGCGCTCCTGCAATGGCACATCAAACACCTGGCTGTTATCGCCCTGCCATACCCGAATATACGGCAGCAGGGTTTGCTGACGACGGCCATCCTGCAAGCGCAGTCCGTACACCACCCGCGATGGCACACCCGCCATGTTGAGCATATCGACAATCAACTGTGGCAAACGCTGGCGATACTGGCTCACCAGCAGTTGCACGTGTTGATCACGAGGGTCGGAATTAAAGGCCTTGAGCAGTTCACGGGTCAGGCTGAAATGATCGGCGGAAGTGGAATAAGCTTGTTGCACCACCTGGGTAACCGCACTGGCATAGGGTTCTGGCCAACTGGAGGTGATGATTGGCGGAGCCGATTCGTCCATCAGGTCGTGGGCATCGGATTCCAGCACATCGACCCGGTAAAACAGCGACTGCTTGCCTTCGGCGGAGCGTTTGGTCCACTCGGCACCCGGATGATCATCCGGTACAAAGCTCAGGCCATAACCCGGCGATGCACCGCTGTCGCGCAGTACCATAAAGCCCGGCTGACTGTCTGGCGTGGCCAGTCGTACCTTGACCGGTTCACCGTTGGCATCAAACTCGACCTTGGCTTCCACCGACCAAATGGTTTGGGCATCGCCAGGCAGCAGTGGCACGTCGTAAACCCAGTGGCGATGGAGGATTTGAGCAATCCCGGCCAACAACAACAGCCCTACCAGCAGTGCGTAGGGCAAATTCCGTTTGATCATTTATCGGTACTCGTATTCGGCTGTGCGCTGCTATCCGCAGGAGTGGATTCTTTAGTGTCAGCGGGTTTCACCGGCTGGGATGTTTCGGGCTCTGCTGTCGTGGGCTCCGATGGAACGTTTTCGGCTTGCTCGCTTGCCTGTTCGGCCGCTTGTTCTTTTGCAGCTTGCTCTTTTGCAGCTTGTTCTTTTGCAGCTTGCTCTTTTGCAGCTTGTTCTTTTGCGGCTTTCTCTTTCGCAGCTTGCTCTTTCAAAGCTTTCTCTTTGGCAGCTTGCTCTTTCGCGGCTTTCTCTTTCGCGGCTTTCTCTTTCGCGGCTTTCTCTTTCGCGGCTTTCTCTTTCGCGGCTTTCTCTTTGGCAGCTTTCTCTTTCGCGGCCTGTTCTTTGGCTGATGACTCGTCATCCACCATACTGGTTTGAGGCTGATACTTGTCGTGCAGGTATTGTTTGCCAACGTCGATCAGGGTGACGTCTTGCAAGAATGAACGGCCCAGCAGGATCGGGAATTCCATATGAGAACGGTCGGCGAGGGTAAATTCGGTCACCTGTTGCAGTTCGTTGCCCATGTGGATATTCAGCTCAATCACCGGGCGGCGTTCCACATCTTCGCTACTGGCTTGACGAATCAGCACGTTACGTACAATCGGTCGTTCGACCTCAATCGGCACTTCTTCATCGTCGTGCTGCAGTTTGAATCGAACCCACTTGTCGCCATTGCGTTCAAAACGGGTAACGTCCTGGGCGCTGAGCGACGACGTGGTGGCACCACTGTCGACCCGGGCGCGGTACAAATGGCCCGGAGGTGCCAGGTAAATCCATTCGGTTTCGCCAACAATCACCTTGTCGTTCCAGACGTTCTGGGGTTGCTGCTGAGGCACGCCGCACTCCGCCGCAAGTTCCTGCTGATGCTGGTCTTCCAGCCGCACCATGGCGCGATTCATGTGCTCCAGCATCTGGCGCTGCTCTTCCAGCTGCTCGCTGACGGTATCAATATCCGGGCAGTGCAATTCAATGCGCGGGCTGTGACGAGCCACCACGGTTTCGATCTTGTCCATCGTCACGTCCCGGTGTGCCTTGCCTGGCCAGGTTGTACAGCCCTGAACCAATAACGTCATACCTGCCAATACAGCCAACAGCAGCCTGCCCCGCATAAACCTGCAACTCCATCATAAAGCTATCTAGGAAACCGGACTGGGTTCGCAAGTTCTCGCGTTATTAGCTCAGCCCGGGCAACAAACTGTTTGCAAATGGCGGTTTTTGTAAACGCCGGTTTTCCCTGCCAACGCAAAGCACCCGGCAGCGACCACGGACATATCCAACAGCCATCGTCAAATCAGTGAAAATTCAACTATTTTGCCATTAATACATGACAAAACGAGCCACGGGAGATCAATAATCCTGAAAAACCCCGGAAAACTGGCCGACAAAGCGCCAATTCCTCGAAAATGTCCAAAAAATTAAGAATTTGCACGCAAGTAGCATCTTAATTGGCTGGATTTTCTGCAAAAATCTGTACAACCGGTATATTCCACCAAAAATAGAATAACTTCTGGATTATCAAGATGAAGACTTCTGGAAAAAAGCGTCCATTGGACAGGCTCGACAAACGCATCCTGAATGAACTGCAACGGGATGGTCGGGTCAGCTATGTAGACCTTGCAGACCGGATTGGCCTTAGCTCCACCCCCTGTATTGAACGGGTCAAGCGACTCGAGAAAGAAGGGTACATTGAAGGCTACTACGCCCGCCTGAATCCACAAATGCTGGAGTACAGCATGCTGGTATTCGTCGAGATTTCGTTGTCTTACCAATCTCCCGATGCTTTCCAGCGTTTTAACCAGGCCGTCACTACACTGCCCTATGTACTCGAATGCCATCTGGTATCCGGCGACGCTGACTACCTGCTGAAAGCACGTATCAACGACATGTCAGAATACCGAGCCTTGCTGGGCGAGCTGCTGCTTACCTTGCCAGGGGTGAAAAACTCGAAAAGCTACATCGTGATGGAAGAAGTCAAAGAGAGCGCACTGCTCCCCATCGAAGAACGTTAACCGTTAACTCAGGACCCTCAATGGACGCCCGACGCCTGAAAAGCCGCGCCAAACTGCGTGAGGCACTGTCAGAGCTGCTGCAAAACCAGCCGCTGGAAGAAATCAGCATCGAACAGATCACTGAACGAGCTGGCGTAACCCGACCGACTTTCTATTCCAACTACGAAAGCCGGCAAGACATCATCAATGAACACGTGAAACAGTGGATCGACAAACGTCAGAGCCTGTTTGACGACTACCTGGCCGATGCCCAACCACCGGGCCACGAGCGTTTGCGCTCGCTGATCGAGCACATGCTGCTGACCATCGACCCCAACGATCTGATTTTGCGCCTGGCGCTGAGCGGCCGTGCAGGTGACGTTGCCCTGCAAATGGTGCGCAACCAGCACACCGACTTTTTCCGCCGCCGTGCCGAGCAAGGGCTAACCAAACCGGTTACCCCGGAGCAGCTGCACCTGATCACCACGTTCTACAGCAGCGCCACCATGGGGGTGATTGTTGAGATACTGAACAAGCGGCTGCCATATGACCCGGCCACTCTGGCAGAACAGGTCAGCGCCATGATTTATCAGGGCATCCAGCACCTCATCGCGG
Organism: Oceanobacter kriegii DSM 6294; assembly: GCF_000422845.1. GTDB lineage: Bacteria > Pseudomonadota > Gammaproteobacteria > Pseudomonadales > Oceanobacteraceae > Oceanobacter > Oceanobacter kriegii. Next base: position 123,161 of record NZ_AUGV01000008.1, on the reverse strand, counting down.
TGCCTACGGAATAAACCTCACCGCCGCCGTCACCATTACCAAGGGGCCAGGTCTGCTCAGTCCATGCCGAGCCCCTCTAAAAAGCCCCTCTCAACAGCACCGCTCAACGCCCCCTCTAGACAGCACGGCTCAATGCCGGGGTTAAATGGTACGGTTCAATCACAGGCAATAAATCACAGGCAATAAATCGCAGGCAAAAAAAAAGCGCAGCCAATGGCTGCGCTAAAAAAACCTCGATTAAGAGACTAGAGGTACCGTGTCTACACACGGAGCCCTGCGCCGGGATGAAGGGACCGACGCAGGATTCGATCAGCAGGATCGAAGGACGAGGACACAGAGTGTCAGAACAAGAATCGCGAAAGTCCGTTCGATGAGCGGTTAGCGGCAATTCCAACCCGGCTAACATCGTCGAAGGTGTACCGCGATATCTGTACAAATCATACTCAAACCCACCCAAATGATTTGCACAAATAACGACAAATTCATGGTTTTTTAAACCAATTTGATAGTTTTTGTGGGGAAAATCCCTGAGCCATTTTATCGCCCGCCCCAATGGCCTGTATTGACCTAAAACACCAGCAAGAATCACCCACCAGATTGCAGATACAGCGCCCCTTTCGACCACCAAACCGCAAGATCAACAGTCGAATAGACGCCAAACAGGCCATCGCCAAATAAACGATCAGGCCACCGGCTTCAAAAGCGATTTTCTTCGGTTACGCAGGCCTTCCAACGTAAAAATCACCAGCGCGACCCAAATCGCCATAAACGTCATCAGTTTGGCATCGTCGACCGGCTCGTTGTACACCAGCACCGCCAGCGAGAACGAAATGGTCGGCACCAGATATTGCAGGAAACCCATCATCATCAGTGGTAATCGACGAGCACCGGCGGCAAACAACAGCAGCGGAATGCTGGTTACCACGCCGGACACCAGCAGCAGCCCGTTGGTGTGCCAGTCACCATGACCAAACGTCAGGGTGCCCTGTTGCTCCAGCCAAACCATGTAGCCCAAGGCAAACGGCAGCAAAATCAGGGTTTCCACAAACAGCCCCAGAATCGACTCCACCGGAATCTGCTTACGCAACAAGCCATACAGGCCAAAGCTGATCGACACCCCCAAGGCGACCCACGGCAAGCTGCCATAAATCACCACCTGAGCCAGCACACCCGCCGCCGCCAGCGACAGGGCAATCCACTGGCCTCGCCGCAAACGCTCAGACAAAAACACCATGCCGAGGAAAATACTGATCAACGGGTTGAGGAAATACCCCAGACTGGTTTCCAGAATCCGCTCGTTGGCCACCGCCCAGATAAACACCAGCCAGTTGATCGCCATGGTGACCGCACTCAGTGTCAGCCAACGCAGCATCTTCGGCTGTTTGATCACAGTCACAAACGCCTTCCAGCGCTTGGTGACCAGCACCAATACCAACAAAAAGCCGACCGACCACACTACCCGGTGCAGCAGCACTTCAAACGCCGGTACGTCTTCCAGCCATTTGAAATAGACCGGAAACAGTCCCCACAAGCCATAGGCCGACAGGGCAAACCAGATACCGGCATTGCTGCTCTGTACCGTATTCTGGGCCGGGTTTTGTGCCGGATTGCTCTGAGGAGCAGAAGAACGTACTTCAGACATTGGCCTTGGCCTCCTGCGCTGCAACCGGATTCGACAATGACTCCGGATACACCAACCAACGTTGCCAGAAAGCATCACTGCAGCGCGCCAACAAACGAGTCACCAGCGCCACCGCCAACAGTGAGAACACCAGACGGAACCACAGCACCCCGGAAATATCCGCACCCAACAGCAAAATCAGCAAGGTGTCTTCGATCAGACTGTGACACAGCGACAGCAAAAACATCGCCGCAAAAATATCGCGCTTGTGGATATGTCCGGTTTTGGCTTCCTGAATCAGCAGGCCACCGCCAAACGAAAGCCCCAACGTCATACCAACAATGGTCAGGCTGGCGGCCTGTTTACTGATGCCCAACAGTCGCAACACTGGCTGCAACAGCCAGATCATCGCCCGCTCGACATGAATCCAGCGCAAAAATTTCAACAGGCTGATCAAGACCGACACCACCGCCAGAATCACCAACAAACTCTGGATTTGCTGAACGCCCCACTCCAACAGGGTGGGGTCATGCAGCTCCGGCTGCCACATCAGCGTCAGAGGCTGCTGCAACCAGTCGCCCGAGGCATACACCAGATTCAGAATAGCGCCGTACAACAGCGCCCCGAGCATGCGGATGGCCAATGCCACCAACCAGCGCACGCCAGATTTCTGCACAATGCGCACCTCAACCGGCAAGCCATGCGCCACCAGCAACATACCGCCCAACACCGTCACTTGCGCCACCGTCAGCTGGTTTTGCAACGCCAGCTCGAAGAACACAATCATGCCGCCGTAGATATTGGTCAGCAGCGTCGTCGCCCACACCAGACCGGTGCTTTCAGGCAAGCCAACCAGCCCCATAATCGGCGCCAATACCTGACTGATCACCGGAATAGCCCCCAGCTCTTCCAGCACCTTGACCACCAGAATCACAGGCACCATCAATTTGAACAGGGTCCAGTAAACAGACCAGATTTCTTGCGCCAGGGCAGGTAATACCTGGCGTACAAAACGGGAAGGAAGCGACACGGAAGCTCCAGCGAACGAGGAAACAGTGAGGTGATAAAGACGATAGTTTACTCAGGCAACTGTACTGCAACAGATACAGAAACGATCGATTCGATCAGTACAGTTTTTGGGCGGGTGTCGGGTGTCGGGTGTCGGGTGTCGGGTGTCGGGTGTCGGGTGTCGGGTGTCGAACACTATTGTGGGAGAGAGCTTGCTCTCGATCGATCAACCCGGGACCGTAGGCTGGGCCCTGCCCAGCACAACCTGCATCGATCGATCATCAAAACGGCGGGGCTGAATCGCTCAGCCCTTCTCACTGAAATCCGCCAGCCCCTGTTTCCAATAAGCCGACAACTTGCTGTGCTCACGCGGGTGGCCTTTTTGCTCCAGCACCATGGTGCGCAAACGAGCCACGGTATGACCTTCCAGACCACCCCATACAAAGCCTTCGCCCGCTGGCAATTCAAGCTCATGTACGGTGGCCAGCAGCTGCTGATAATCGCTGACCCAATGCACATCGGCGTTGGCAGCTGTCGCGAATTCGCGTTGATCACCTTCGTTGGCAATCTGGCACACCACCGTCACCTTGCAGCCGGCAGGCGCTTCTTCCAGAAAGCGGCTGATGGCAGGCAACGAGGTTGGGTCGCCAATCAGCCAGTACCACGGGTAATCCATCGGAATCACCATCGAACCTTTTGGCCCGGCTACCTGAACCCGGTCGCCGGCCTGCAAACGGCTGGCCCAGTCGCTGGCAGCGCCGCCCTCGTGCAAGGCAAACTCGATGGTCAGGTCGCCGGTTGCAGCATCAAAACAACGCGGGGTGTAATCCCGTCGAATGGCTTCCGCGCCATCTTGTGGCACAAATACCTTGATGTGGTCATCGAACGACTGTGAGGGAAAATCGATCAGGTCGTCCCCCTGCAAAAGGATCGACACAAAACCCGGCGACGGATGCTGCACACTGGCCACGGCTACGTGACGCACCTTGATGTCATGGCGTACCCGACGGATAGAACGGCTGGCAGCGGGTTTGGAAGGCGTGGTAACAGCACCGGAACGTGCTTGCAGGGCATCGGCTTTACGGGCTCTCAATGCCAGCTTGCTTTGTAATCTGTTCATTGAGTTTTCCTCAGATGGTTGATAATGTCATCCATTAAACACCCAAGAGATTAGGTTGACAAGGTCAACCATTGGTCGCATTTATGAACAGATCGTTCCCGGAACACATCTTCGACGCCATCGGCGACATCCAACGCAGCATCCGTAGCCGCCACCATCAGCTCAGCCGCGAGCACTCCGACGGCATCGCCGGCATGGAATTCAAGGCGCTGCGCTTTATTGCGGCGACACCCGGTGCCACCCAAAAAGATCTGGTAGAACGCTCCGGACGCGACAAGGGGCAGATCGCCCGCATCATCAGCAATTTGAAAAAACAGGGATTGGTTGTGGGTATAGCGGATGAAAAAGACCGTCGTATTACCCGCTTGCAGGTCACCGACCAATGCGCCCCCTTGTTAGCAGGGTTTGAACAGCTCAACCGGCAAATGGCCGAACAGGCGGTAGCAGGATTAACCGACGACGAATGCCAGACCCTGTTGAGCCTGCTGGGAAAAGTGGGAGCAAATTTAAAACAGGAGTGACAAACATCGCGAGCAAGCTCGCTCCCACCTGCTCTTGCAAGGTATGCGCGCGATGAAAAAACAAAAAGCCCGATCACCTTACAGCAATCGGGCTTTACTTCAGACTTCAGACGCCAGACTGGGCTTACTTGGCCAGCTGAGCTTCGATCGCGTCTTTCAGTTCCGCGTCAGCAGGTGACATATCCGGTGCAAAACGACCGACAACCTGACCATTGGCGTCGACCAGAAACTTCTCGAAGTTCCACATCACGTCGGTTTCGTCGTCAGACAGCAGGTTCATGCCAGCCAGCTTGTCCTTGAAGCCAGAGCCTTCAGCAGTCGTGCGTTTTGGCTGGGCGGCAATCAGGGATTGATACAGTGGGTGGCGACCTTCGCCGTTCACTTCAATCTTGGAGAACATCGGGAAGGTGACGTTGTAAGTCAGCGAGCAGAACTCGGCTACTTCAGCGTCAGTGCCCGGCTCCTGACCCAGGAACTGGTTGCAAGGGAAGCCCAGAATTTCCAGACCGGCGTCTTTCTTCTCTTTGTACAGAGCTTCCAGTGCTTCGTACTGCGGGGTCAGGCCGCATTTGGACGCAACGTTAACAATCAGCAGGGTTTTGCCTTTGAAGTCCGCCAGCTGCTGGGTTTTGCCTTCGATGGTGGTTACTGCGATATCGTGAATGCTCATAACAGGCTCTCCTGTTGTTATGTTTATGAAACCGCTCGCGGTTCCGAAATCGACGATCAAGCGTTCGACTGCTCGACCCGCTCAATCAATAAATTCAGATCGGTTTGCAATTGCCGCAACCAGTGGCTGTCTCCTGCCATGCGGCAAGCCATCGCCTGGGGTACGGCCGCAGCAGCCTGCTGAAGTTCCTTACCGGCATCGGTGAGGCTCACATTAACCCGCCGCTCATCGGTGGCACAACGCTGGCGCAACACCAGTCCGTTGGCTTCCATGCGTTTCAGCAGCGGCGTCAGGGTGCCGGAATCCAGATGCAATTGTTTGCCCAGTTCACCCACGTTCATTTTCTGATGCTGCCACAGGGCCAGCATCACCAGATACTGCGGATAGGTCAGCCCCAACGGCTTCAACAACGGGCCATAGGCTTTAATCACCAGATTGGACGCGGCGTAGAGGGGAAAGCAAATCTGCTGGTCCAGCAACAAGCCATGTTGCGCAAGGGTTTGCAGATTGGCAGCCCTATCGGCTGGCGTAGCAGAGGGGGCTGGCGTATCAGAGGGGGCTGGGTGAGACATGAACGGCTCGTGGTGAACAGGTTAGGTTCACTGTACGCCGTCATTTGTATTGCGCACAACCTAATAAGGCAAAACAGATTGGTGCAGCCATACGAACAAACAACAAAACGCTCAAAAAAGGGCGACCCGCTTGCACTGGTCGCCCTTTGTTTAATTACTCCAGTTACCGATCAATTCGGCGATCAATTAGGCAATCAATTCGGTAAAGCATAAGCAATCACGTAATCACCACGATCTGGCGACTGACGCGCACCACCGGCAGAAATCACCAGATACTGCTTGCCGTCTTCAGGAGAGCGATAGGTCATTGGCGTGCCCTGGCTACCCACAGGCAAACGGGCTTTCCATACTTCCTCGCCAGTGGCGCTGTCGAACGCACGCAGGTAGTAATCCTGGGTCGCAGCGAAGAAGATCAGGCCACTTTGCGTGGTCAGCGAACCACCAATGGTCGGCATGCCAATCGGGATTGGCATTTTCATCTTGATACCAAACGGACCGGTATCCTGTACTGTGCCCAATGGCGCTTCCCAGGCCACTTTCTGGGTCTTCATATCAATGGCGGTGAGAGTACCGAATGGTGGCTCCTGACACGGAATGCCCAATGCCGACAGGAAGCGGTTTTTATTCACGGAATACGGCGTGCCTTTCAACGGCACCGCACCCATACCTGTGTTCACCGCTTCACCGCCGTCAGACGCCTTGGCATCTTTCTGCTGTTGCACCATCTGCACCCACAGGCCCAGGCGCATGTCGTTCACCACCAGCAGGTCAGATACCGGGTCATACGACAAACCGCCCCAGTTCATGCCACCCAACGAGCCCGGGAAGCTGAGGGATACATCGGTATCCGGTGCGGTAAACAAGCCGTCGTAACGCATGCTTTGGAAAGAGATACGACACATCATCTGGTCGAAAACGGTCGCGCCCCACATATCCGCTTCGGTCAGATGCTGGGTACCGATTTGCGGCATGCCCACAGACACCGGCTGAGTGGTGGCGTATTTTTCGCCCGGAATGGTGGCGGTTTTCACCGGCATTTCTTTCACTTCGGTCAGTGGCTTGCCAGTGGCGCGATCCAGTACAAAAATCTGACCCGCCTTGGTACCCACCACCACGGCAGGCACTTTTCCATTCGCTGTCGGGAAGTCGATCAGGGTTGGCTGCATCGGCACGTCAAAGTCCCACAGGTCGTGATGAACGGTCTGATACACCCACTTTTCATCACCGGTGGTGGCGTCAACCGCCAGTACGGAGGCACCGTATTTTTCATCCAGTTTGGTGCGATCCACACCCCACAGATCCACCGCCGCACTGCCCACTGGCATAAAGACGGTGTTGGAATCCGGGTCATACGTCATGCCCGCCCACACGTTCGGAGTCGAACGGGTGTACGTCTGGCCATCGGTTGGAGCCTGACGGTCGTCCGGATTCCCCGGATCAAACGCCCATTTCAGCTCACCGGTAATGACATCAAAACCGCGCACCACGCCGCCCGGCATATCCAGCGCAACGTTATCCGCGACACGGCCGCCGACAACGATGGTGGTGCCCGCCAAGGTAGGCGCAGAGGTCAGGGAATAGAGGTTATCCGCCCCTTCACCAATGCCTGCTTTCAGATCAACACGGCCGGGTTTGGCCGGGTTGGAGCCAAAATCTTCACAGAATTCACCGGTATTGGCGTCCAGTGCAATCAGCTCACCGGTATTGGTGTTGGTGTACACACGCTGACGACACTGCTGATTGTTATCCGACTGCAGGAAGGCCTGAACACTGGTCAGATCGACCGGAGTGCTGTTGTCGGTAGATGGCTGCTGAACGGCCTGGTCGGCATCGAAATAGGCCAAACCACGGCAACGCATCCACACCTTGGTGCGAGCATCGATGATGGTTTTCCACTTCTCTTCACCGGTGGCGGCGTTCAACGCAATGACGTTGTTGTGCGGAGTACAAACGAACAGGGTATTGCCCACTTGCAGCGGGGTCTCCTGATCTTCAGAACCGTTGCCAGTGCTCTCGGCGATGTCACCGGTGCGGTAGGTCCAGGCCACCTGCAGGTCTTTAACGGTGTCGCGGTTAATGTCGTCCAGCGCCGCAAAACGCTGACCTTCCGACGTACCGCCGTAAGCGTCCCAGTTTTTCTGTTCGGTGGCTGGCGTTACTTTCACCGAGCCCGTATCCGCAACAAAGTTGTGCTGACCATGCGGCAGGAACATGCCCCAAAAACCGCCCACCACCGCAATGGCAAACACCGCAGCAGCGCCGTAGTGTTTTGCCCCGTGGGTAAAGTAGCCGTTTTGCTTGCGCAAAATCGGATTCACCAGCAGCAACAACAAGCCCATTACGGTAAAGGCATATAAACGGGCGTGTAATGGCCAAAATTCAAAGCCGGCTTCCCATATTGCCCAAATAACCGTCACTGCATACGCTATAAAATATACGGTCAAAGCCATAATATTTTCGCGTATTAATAAAACACCCGAGGCCAATACCGCCAGGCCCATCAGCAAGTAGTACCAGCTACCGCCTTCGGTGATCAAAACCACACCGCCCACAGTTAGCCCCAGGCCAGCCAGCGCAAACACAGCGCCCACCAGCCATAGCAAGGCGCGCGCCCAGCCAGATACGTTGGAGTCCGTCATAGAAATACCCAGAAAGAGATCAAAGATAGAAAAAGGTCATTAAGCCAAAGACCTTTGCCTTTAACGGGACAGATAACAATAGACGAGGGATAGTTCATCAAAATAAACCGAAACGGAATATTCCAATTTCAAGGTCATTCCATATCAATTATTAAATAAACCCAAAAAGATATATAACATCTCAAATGATTAGATTTATTAATCTACTGGCAAGTATTTCTTGTTATTTGACGCTTATTGACACTGCACTCGCAGCCACCTCATCTACCCAGTTGGTATAAGCTGGCCTTGAGGGACTAGCCAAAGACTACCCTCACTGGGGAATGTTCCCGCCTTTACACTCGCTCTAGTGTTTCCTCATAAGAAATTTTCTGTCGCGAAAATAGAACGAGGAGACACTTATGACCCAGCGCGTAGCCATCATTGGCGCAGGCCCAAGCGGCCTGGCCCAACTGCGAGCCTTCCAGTCAGCCCAGGCCAAAGGGGCGGATATTCCTGAACTCGTATGCTTTGAAAAACAAGCCGACTGGGGCGGCCAGTGGAACTACACCTGGCGCACCGGCCTCGATGAAAACGGCGAACCGGTACACAGCTCCATGTATCGCTACCTGTGGTCCAACGGCCCGAAAGAAGCACTGGAATTTGCCGACTACAGCTTCGATGAACATTTTGGCAAGCCCATCGCGTCCTACCCGCCACGGGAAGTGCTGTGGGATTACATCAAGGGCCGTGTGGATAAAGCCGACGTACGCAAGTACATCCGTTTCAATACTGCTGTTCGTAACGTCGAATTCGACGAAGCCAGCAGCAAATTTACCGTCAGCGTTCACGATCACAACGAAGACAAGGTCTACTCCGAAGAGTTTGACTTCGTGGTGGTCGCCAGCGGCCATTTCTCGACCCCTAACGTGCCGCAATATCCGGGTTTCGAAAGCTTTGGCGGCCGCATTCTGCACGCCCACGATTTCCGTGACGCGCTGGAATTCAAGGGCAAAAACGTACTGGTGGTTGGCTCCAGCTACTCGGCCGAAGACATCGGTTCCCAGTGCTACAAATACGGCGCCAAAACCGTCACCTCCTGCTACCGCAGCGCACCGATGGGCTACAAGTGGCCAGACAACTGGGAAGAAAAGCCGGCCATGACCCACGTCGATGTGGATAACGTCTACTTCGTTGACGGCAGCAGCAAACAAATCGATGCCATTATTCTGTGCACCGGCTACATCCACCACTTCCCGTTCCTGCCGGAATCCCTGCGCCTGAAAACCGACAACCGCCTGTGGGTAATGAACCTCTACAAAGGCGTGGTGTGGGAAGACAACCCCAAACTGCTGTACATCGGCATGCAGGACCAGTGGTACAGCTTCAACATGTTTGATGCCCAGGCCTGGTTCGCCCGTGACGTCATCATGGAGCGCATCGAGCTGCCAGATCCTGCAGGCATGAAAGAACACAGCCAGATGTGGCGCGACAACGAACTGAAAATCGCCAACGACAAGGAAGCCTACGAATACCAGGGCTCCTACATTCAGGATCTGATCGACGACACCGACTATCCGAACTTCGATATTCCGGCGGTCAACGAAACCTTCCTCAAATGGAAGAAGCACAAGAAGGAGAACATCATGACCTTCCGTGACTACTCCTTCCCTTCCGTCATGACCGGCACGCCGTCGCCAGCCCACCACACCCCGTGGCTGTATGCGTTGGACGATTCGTTGGAAGCCTATTTGGCCGACGAGCCCAAGCCGGAAGAAATTCAGAAAGCGGCGGGGGAATAAAACGGTCTGGAGCCAGGGGTCTGGAGTCTGGCGCTCCCGGCCTGCCTGGCGCCAACACCCGAGCCTACACGGCCCACCCGACACCCGACACCCGACACCTAGCGAGTATCTTTATGACCATCACCAAAATCCCTGCCCCGTCCGTCGACGTTATCACCGACGACCTTGCTGGCTGGACCAAAGTGGAAGGCGAGCCTTCCATGAAAACCTGGATTGAATACACCTCACCGGACGAAACCATGATCGCCGGTTGGTGGGAAGCCACGCCCGGTACCTATTACGCCGAATACTCCGGATGGGAGTTCGTACACCTGATAGAAGGCAAGGCTGAAATCACTCCGGACGGCGGCGATACCGTCACCGTAGGCCCCGGCGATGCCTTTGTATTCGAGGCTGACTTCAAAGGCCATTGGAAAATCATCGAGCCGATAAAGAAACACTTCACCATCAAGCTGAAGTAAGCCCGCCCTGCACTGCTGTTCGCACAGGTCGATCAGCCTGCGCCATCCGACGCTCCGAACGGTCGGATGGCGCTCGTTTATCCAGACAACATGAAGCCATCCAGCAAACCACCATCAACCCGAAAACCATGATCAGCCCGAAAAACAAAGGTGTGGCTTTAAAAGACACTGACGCAAAAGGGTGCCCGGTTGAACGGGCCATGCACCAGCAGAACGCACGTTTTTGACCAATGGATCAATGTATCCCGGACGCAGCTGTGCTGAACTGCTTGCCGAATCACCGAAATACGCTCGAATCTCATAAAAACCTGACTCAGAAAACCACTTGGTCAGCATTTTGCTTAGATGGTTAACCGAAATACTGTCCAAACGGTCAAATTAATAATATCGGCTGACGCACCCAATAATCCCTCGCGCCCGCCCAAACAAGGAGAGACGGATGAAACGACGTCAATTTCACAAACTGATGACTGGCCTTGCGGCCGGTGCCCTGACAGCAGCCCTGTCCATTCCAGCCTTCGCCGCCGAGCCACTGAAAGTTGGCTTTGTGTACGTCGGCCCGATTGGTGACCACGGCTGGTCCTACCAACACGATCAGGGTCGTTTGTCCGTCGAAAAGCACTTCGGTGACAAGGTAAAAACCACCTACGTTGAAAACGTCGCCGAAGGTGCCGACGCCGAACGTGTGATTCGCAACCTGGCCAAAGCCGGTAACGACATCATTTTCACCACCTCCTTTGGCTTTATGAACCCGACCCTCAAGGTCGCCAAGCAGTTCAAGAAAACCAAATTCGAACACGCCACCGGTTACAAGCTGGCCAAGAACATGGGTACTTACGTATCCAAAACCTTTGAAGGCCGTTACGTCGCGGGTTACGTTGCTTCCCAGGTAACCAAATCCAACAAAATCGGCTACATCGCCTCCTTCCCGATTCCGGAAGTTATCCGCGACATCAACGCCGTACAGCTGGCCCTGAACGAATACAACCCGGACGCCGAACTGAAAATCATCTGGGTAAACAGCTGGTTCGATCCAGGTAAGGAAGCCGACGCCGCCAACGCCATGATGGACCAGGGTGTCGACGTCATCCTGCAACACACCGACTCCCCGGCCGCTATGCAAGCCGCTGAACGCCGTGGCAAATTCGCCGTGGGTCAGGCATCCGACATGTCCGCCTTCGGTCCAAACGCCCACCTGCTGTCCGTGGTTGACGAATGGGGCCCACACTACATCCACCAGGTACAGGCCGTTATGGACGGCACCTGGGAATCCAAGCCCATGGTTGAAGGCATGAAAGAAGGTGCCATCGTGATTCCGGGCTTCAACAAATCCATCCCGGCCGACGTCGTGACCCACGCCGAAGAACTGATTGAAGGCATCAAGGACGGCAGCGTTTACCCGTTCACCGGCCCGCTGAAGGATCAGCAAGGCACCGTCCGAGTACCGGCTGGCAGCGCCATGACCTTCGCCGACCTTGAAAAAATGGACTGGTACGTCGAAGGCATCGACGCCAAACTGCCGAAGTAATTTGCGATACCCGATCAGGGGCGTAAAACGCGCCCCTGATCGAACAAAGGTTGCCGCCGGGAACGGGTTCCCCGGCGCAGCTCTTTGTCCTGACGAAAAGCAGGACAGCTTCCATTGGACTCAACCAACATGAACATCCCTCAGATCAACATCCCCCAAATTGACATAACCCCACTCTACAGCGGCAACACTGCCGATAAACTCGCCGTAGCCAACGCCATCGACAAAGCCTGTCAGGAAAGCGGTTTCTTCTACATCACCGGCCACCCCATCAGCCGTGAACGCATGAGCGAAATGCGCCAGCTGGCGGAAGACTTCTTCGCCCTGCCGATGAGCGAAAAGCAGAAAATTCCCATCACCCAGTCCGACAACCACCGTGGCTATGGCGAAACCGCAGCCGAACAGCTCGACCCAACGGCCCCGAGCGACTGGAAAGAATCCTTCGACATGGGCCTCAACCTGCCCAAGGGTCACGAACTGATTGGCCCCGAGCGACCACTGTACGGCCCTAACCAATACCCGGATGCCATCGCCGACTTCCAGCAAAAAATGGAAACCCACTATTGGGACATGCTGGCACTGGGCAAGAAGGTACTCAGCGCATTGGCGCTGGCTTTGAAGATTGACGAAGACTTCTTTGAAGACAAATTCGAACACCCGCTCAGCGTGCTGCGCTTCCTGCACTACCCGCCACGCGAGCCGCTACTCGACGCCGACGGCAACGCCGTGCCGCCAGTAGGCGCGGGCTCACATACCGACTACGGCTGCATCACCATTCTGTGGCAGGACGAAATCGGTGGCTTGCAGGTACAGGACGTGAACGGCAACTGGGTCGACGCCCCACCGATTGAAGACAGCTTCGTGATCAACATTGGCAACATGATGGCGCGCTGGAGTAACGACCGTTATAAATCAACGCCACATAGGGTTTACAGCCCATCCGGCGCCGAACGCTATTCCATGCCGTTCTTTGTGGAACCGGACTTCGATACTGACGTCAGCTGTTTGCCAAACTGCTGCGCTGAAGGTGAAACACCTAAATACCAACCGATTTCAGCCGGTGACTGGATGATCTACTGCTTCAACAACACCTACGCCTACCGGCAGGAAGAAGAAGCGTGATACAAAACCCCGGATGGGCAGCTCTGCCCATCCGCATTGTAGGGGGTGCGCACTGCGCATCAGATATTTCGGAGGCAAGCCTCCTCCTACAACCTGGTACTTGGTCACCGAGGCTTATTGTAGGAGCGAATTTATTCGCGAAACCTGGCTGCAGGGTGCGCACTGCGCACCACCCGGTCAATCACGCCGCTCAGGCAATCTCCCCACGCACGCCATCAAAATAGAACAGATCGCAATTCTTCTCGCCCGGATTGGCCGCTGGCGCACCGCGGTCAACAATCAAAAACTCCTGATTCTCATGTTCTACCAGCAACGGAAAATGCCACACACCCCTGGCAAAATTCACACCCTGAAGACCGTTAGTCCGAAACAGTGTCAGGTTATCCTGCGAAGGCTGTTCACCTGCCGGAGCCACCAGCACCAGAAACGGCTGTGACGACAACGGAATAAACGCCTGACTCGACAACGGATGGCGCTCCATCATTTCCACCTGAATCGGCCTTGGCCGTGGGCGCGCCCTGAAAATACTGATCAGCACCTTGCCATCGGCCTCGGTCAAATCGACATCCGCGAGGTTATGAAAGCGTTCGGCATAGCCATCGTTAATGGTGAAGTGGTCACGCCCCTCGGTTTCAATCACATCCCCGAACGGCACAAACGCCTCACGGGTCAGCGGCTGTGGCGTGAGCTGAAAAGCGGCCTGCGGCAAAGTGGATTCGCTGTCCATTCAGGATTCTCTCTCTGTGATTACCGGTAAAAGCTGGCTGAAAACGGGCACTAAAAAACAGCCTGTGTGAAACGCCATCCTAGCGCTAAAACTTGGCCATTTTGACCGTAAATGCACACTTTGACCACTCGGTCAGGAAAATCCATTGTCGGGCCAGAAATAAACGACTAATCTGGCCCAATCAAAGCACAAGCGCGTCAACAAACCGCTTCCTTGTACCTTGCGCTGATCCCCGTCGGCGATTGCCAGGAACGGCCAACTCCCCGGAGACACCATGTCCATTGAACACCCTCAGTCCGCCGACTACCCGCGCGATCTGATTGGCTACGGCAGCGAGCCACCACACCCGCACTGGCCCGACGATGCCCGCATCGCCCTGTCGTTCGTACTCAACTACGAAGAAGGCGGCGAACGTTGCATCCTCCACGGCGACAAGGAATCCGAAGCCTTCCTGTCCGAGATGCCCGCCGCCCAGCCATTGGCCGATGTGCGCCACATGAGCATGGAATCCATCTACGAATACGGCAGCCGTTCCGGTGTCTGGCGCATTCTGAAACTGTTCAAAAAGCACAACATTCCGCTCACCATTTTTGCCGTCGCCATGGCCGCCCAACGCCACCCGGACGTGATCAAAGCGATGGTCGCCGACGGCCACGAAATCTGCAGCCACGGCTACCGCTGGATCGACTACCAGCACATGAGCATCGAGGAAGAAACCGAACACCTGATGAAAGCCATCGATATCCTCCGTGATATCACCGGCGAACGTCCGGCAGGCTGGTACACCGGCCGCACCGGCCCTAACACCCGTGACATTGTGATGGCCGAAGGCGGCTTTATGTACGACTCCGATGCCTACGACGACGACCTGCCCTACTGGGTCAAAGGGCCAGCAAAACCGCATCTGGTGATTCCCTACACCCTCGACAGCAACGACATGCGCTTCGCTACTCCGCAGGGCTTTAACTGCGGCGACCAGTTCTTCCAGTACCTCAAGGACAGCTTCGACGTACTGTACGAAGAAGGCGCCACCGCCCCGAAAATGCTGTCGATTGGCCTGCACTGCCGCCTGATCGGTCGTCCCGGTCGTCTGGCGGCCCTGAAACGCTTTATCGAATACGTCTCGATGCACGACAAGGTCTGGTTCTGTCGCCGCATCGACATCGCCCGCCACTGGCATATGCACCACTATCCGCAACCAGCCGGGAAATAAGGAATACCTGATGACCAAGCAATACAACGAAGAACAACTGAAGCAACTGGTAAACCTGGCTAACAGTCGTTTGGGCACCGAAGTGATCTACGTTACCGACGACTGGTTCGCCGAAGCCAACCGCATGCTGAGCCCGGACGAACCGGTGTGGAAAGAAGGCGTCTACGACGACAACGGCAAGTGGATGGACGGCTGGGAGTCGCGCCGCAAGCGCGAAGCCGGATACGACCATGCCGTCGTCAAACTCGGCGTCGCCGGTAACATCAAGGCGGTCGATATCGACACCCGTTACTTCACCGGTAACTACCCGCCATCGGCCTCACTGGAAGCCTGTTTTATTGAAAACGGTGATCCAACCTCTGAGACCGAATGGACCGAAATCCTGCCTGCGGTCAACCTGCAAGGAGACAGCCACCACATCCATTCGATTGTGGATAAATTCGCCGATCAGCCATGGACTCACCTGCGCCTGAACATCTTCCCCGACGGCGGCGTCGCTCGCTTAAGAGTGTACGGAGTGCCATTCAAGGACTGGAGCAACCAGTCAGCCGATCAACTGGTCGACCTTGCTGCGGCGCTGAACGGCGGCCGTGCACTGGCCTGCAATAACCAGCACTTCGGCCATATGAGCAACATCATCCAACCAGGCAAAGGCATCAACATGGGCGATGGCTGGGAAACCGCCCGCCGCCGCACACCGGGCAACGACTGGGTGATTCTGGCGCTGGGCCACGCGGGCAGCATTGAAGAAATCCTCATCGACACCCACCACTTCAAGGGCAACTACCCGGACAAGTGTTCGATTCAGGCCGCCTACGTGACCGGCGGCACCGACGACCAGATCGAAACCCAAAGCCTGTACTGGGAAGAACTGCTACCACCGCAAAAAATGCAGCCCAATCAGGAACACAACTACAAGGCCGAAGTAAAAAATCTGGGCCCTGTGACCCATGTGAAAATCAACGTCTTCCCGGATGGCGGTATTAGCCGCGTGCGGTTGATGGGGAAAGTCAGCGGCTAATAGAGAAAATCGTTCATTGAAAGCAAGCTGCCGCTTCTTTGTAGGAGGTAGCTTGCTGCCGATTGGGTGTGATGTATTACGCGTTCCGCTAATACATCCTACGATCCCAATTGAGACAACGTATCACCAAACGCAGGATTATACTGTTTAGCTTGCTCTATAGACGTGACATCAACCCAGACAGACTTAGCATGCTTTCTATCCTCGGCATCTAGTAGAACAATTTTTAGCTTAGTCTTTCCATCTTTAACTTTCGGAAAACACGCACCGTAGCTTTCAGCTTGTTCAAAATATACAAGCCCATTAATAGATTGTCCTTCTAATAAGTATGTGTTTCCTCCTAAACCAGTAACTGGGCTCTTTTGGAAAAGAAAAGGAAAAAATTTTACTTTGCCTTCACCAATCTGGCACTGAAAATCCTCAAGCACTGCTGTTTGATTCTTTAACCAAAACCATCCGACGGAGTACTTCAGCCAGTTCCAAGAGAACCGAACGGTACTCCAGTGGTATCCGACATGAGCATATTTTAACTGACTTGGAGCACTACCGACATTAGATATACCAAGGTAAAGAGATATGGCTGTTTTATGTTTTGGTAGCCCATTATGAAAGCCAGGAACCGTAGATGTAACCACCATCGTAGGCCCCAAAATAGTTGATATTTTAAATTTTGGTTTCTTCCTCAAAGCGCCAATTATTCCGCTTACCCAACCGATCAAAATAGTAACAATAAAAATTATTACCGACAGGACACCCTGATTATTATTCAACCAATCAAATATAAATTCATAATTATGCACTCCTCACCCCCAATGTTTCACATTAACTATTTTTGCTGATGCACCACTTGCTGCAACCCTTCCCCTTCCAACCTGAATGCCTTGGCAAAGCCAGTCACATAAGCACCGTGTTGTGGCGTCAGTTCGAACAAATGAAAATCCCCCAATCCGCGCAACACCTGCATGGTGTTGCCGAGTTGTTCTTCCATAGCATCCAGAATGACCTGGCCATCGTCTGACGCGCGGTCAATGACATCGGCGTTGGCAAATACCGTGGCGCGGGTGCGGGCGAAGATATTACGGGCCTGATCTTCCGGTTCGATCCAGAACAAACTGACGTTCGGGTTAGCCTTCAGATTTTGGGTATGGCTGGCCAGCTCGGACAGGAACACGTAGAAGCAGCCGTCCTGCTGGATAAAGGGCGCGTAGCTGGATTCCGGCTCGCCGTTGGCGTTCACCGTTGCCATCGTCAGGCTGTTAAAGCCGCCGATAAAGGCGTGAAAATCGTCGCGGATTTGCGCCAACTCTTCTGCTGTTGGTTGCGAAGGCTGTGGCTGAGTTGGCTCAACCGGTTTTTCGGTATTACTCATCGTTGAATCCTTTTCTTTGCGGGCCAGCGGCCCGCGCTTCCGGTCTGGTTTCGATGGAAATTATCCCCACATGACGATTACACCAACCCCAGGAGCACCACGCTCAAAAAGCATCTTACCTGCGTTGTCGGAACGGGCCCAACAAGCCATGTCATCCAACTTCCAGCTAGGCTACAATGAACAAATCAGGAGAGTAATTATGCAAAGACGATCCAAAGACAGCCGCCAGCCAGTAAACAAAGATGCTGTGCGTCGTTCTGTCGCCAGCTCTACGGCCATTGAAACTGGCGAAAGCAGTTTCAAAATTGAAAGTCGGCTGAAATCCGGCAAGCGCCGTTTTCCCGATCTGACTCTTGCCAGCTAAGCCTGACTAATCTGGCAGGCTATCCCGAATCAAACGCTCTATATGCTGGTAATCGCCAGTTACCCCGGCCTGAATTGACCTGAAATAGAAATCCTTATGGTCATCCCATAGCTGAAAGTCCATTGGCTCCAACCCAGCCTGAACCAGCTGCACATTCAGAAGCAAACGCGATAAACGACCGTTTCCCTCTCGAAATGGATGAATAAGAATAAACTCGACATGAGATCGAGCCAGGTATCCAACCAGACTGTCATCGTCCATTTGAAAAAGAGAACCAAAGTTTTGCAGATACTCTGATTCAAAGCCCTCACAAAGACGCTGCAGTTGGCCAGCCGCAGCAAAGTGAAAGTCTCCTTTGGACATGTTTACTGAACGAAGCTTGCCCGCCCACTCGTAAAGGTTGCCAAGCCATCGGCGATGCCATGTGCAAATATCGCTGAAGGTTAATTCATCAGGAACATCGTTGAGCACTCCAAAATACAGAGCTTCCAGCAACTCTGTTTCTGCAATATCAATATCTTCCTTGAGCGTAAGTCCCAGGCTGTTTTTCAGAACGCCGTCTTCACCATCAGGCTGTGCAGAGCCTTCGTCCGTGCTGATTTCGTACTTGGCCATATCAGTCACTCCTGATGAAATACGGCATGCGTTGCGGGCCAGCGGCCCGCGCTCCCAGGCTTAGATGGGCACAAGGCCATAGGATGGGCGCTCGCCGCCCATCAAAAAACACAGGTCAGCCTGCAAACCGGTCAGTTGCCCGAATCAGCTGGTCCAGAATCCCCGGTTCGCTCATGGCATGACCTGCGGCTTCGATGATGTGCAGCTCAGCATCCGGCCACGCATTGGCAAGGTTCCAGGCGTTTTTAAGCGGGCATGGCATATCAAAACGGCCGTGAACAATCACCGCCGGAATGCCGTGCAGCTTATGAACATCGCGCTGTAGCTGGTTGGGTTCGAGCCAACCGGCGTTAATAAAGAAGTGGTTTTCAATGCGGGCGAACGCCAGCGCAAACTGGTCGCCACCAAAGTCTTCAACCATGTCTGGGTTGGGCAGCAATGTCGATGTACCGCCTTCCCACTGGCTCCAGGCTTTGGCGCAGGCCAGCTTTTCAGCGTCATCGCTGCCAGTCAGGCGTTTGTGGTAAGCCAGCATCATATTGTCGCGCTCGGCTTCCGGAATCGGCGCAATAAAGTGCTGCCATTTTTCGGGATGCATTTCCGACACACCAAACTGGTAGTACCAGTCGAGTTCGGCCTGAGTCAGGGTATAGATGCCGCGCAGTACCATCTCGGACACACATTCAGGATGCGTCTGGGCATAGGCCAGTGCCAGTGTAGAACCCCAGCTACCGCCGAACACCAGCCATTGGTCGATGCCGAATTTTTCGCGCAGGCGTTCAATATCTTCCACCAGATGCCAGGTGGTGTTGGCGTCCAGATTGGCATGAGGCGTCGAACGGCCACAGCCACGCTGGTCGAACAGCACAGCGTCGTATTTGGCCGGATCAAACACCCGACGATGGGATTCGTTGCAGCCACCACCCGGGCCACCGTGCAGGAACACCGCCGGTTTTGCACCCGGTGTGCCCACCCGCTCCCAGTAGATGGTGTGGCCATCGCCGACGTCCAGCATACCGGAGTCATAAGGTTCGATTTCAGGGTAAAGGGTGCGCAGTTCGGTGCTCATGGTGTTTCCTTCACAAAGGCCGTTCAGTTGGCTGGTATGGCTCAGATTATCACCATGACGCGCGGTTTCGCACTGATGGAATACAAGCCCACTTTCTGTGCGGTTTTAACCCATCGGCTGCTTTTCTGTGCGTATCTGTGCGTATAAGCGCAGCACCAAGGGCATCGCCTTTATCGCTTCGCCGTGTATTGAGCCCACTTTCTTTCGGGTGTCGAACATGACGCTTACCCTGTGGAAATATAAACCAATGATTTTTATAGGGTTTTTATTAACTAACAGGCAGCGCCCAACAATCCCGACAGTTTCTTGACCCACACCCTGACCACTTGGCCAACTTTTTGCTCTTTATTCTGCCATCTGACCATTTGGTCAACCGTTCTACCCCATTAACTACGATTACTTAACAAGCGACCCAACCCCTCAGGCGCACGGATGCTGTCCCGAACCTGACACAGGGCCTGACTTCAGGGAGAGTCCCATGGCAGAACAACAACCCTCCGAGCTGCTATACCCGCTCGACGCCAAACCCGGCGCGATGGAATCCACTTTCGCCGCCATCCAGCACGTACTCGCCAGTTTTGTTGGCATCATTACCCCAACCCTGATCGTCGGTGGCGTGCTGGGTCTGGGTGAACATATTCCTTACCTGATCAGCATGGCGCTGATGGTGTCTGGCGTGGCGACCTTTCTGCAAGCCCGCCGTCCACTGGGCATTGGCACCGGCATGATCTGTGTGCAGGGCACCAGCTTTGCGTTCCTGAGTTCAGTACTGGCCGCAGGCTTTATCGCCAAGGGCCAGGGTGGCGGGCCGGAAGAAATTCTGTCGCTGATTTTCGGCGTCTGTTTTCTGGGGGCGTTCGTTGAGATTTTCCTCAGCCAGTTCCTGCACAAGCTGAAAGCCGTCATCACCCCACTGGTGACTGGAATTGTGATTACCATCATTGGTGTCAGTCTGATCAAGGTCGGCATGACCGACCTGGCGGGTGGCTTCAAGGCACCAGACTTCGGTGCACCGGGTAATCTGGCCTTGGGAGGACTGGTGCTGGTCAGCATCATTGTGATGAACCGCTCGTCCAATAGCTGGATTCGTCTGTCATCGATCGTTTTGGGCCTGTTGATTGGCTTTGTGGTTGCCGCCTTTATGGGCAAAATCAGCTTCGCCAATCTGGCGACTCTACCAGTCGTTAGTATTCCAGTACCGTTCAAGTACGGTTTCTCGTTCGACTGGGCAGCCTTCCTGCCAATTGCGCTGATTTACCTGATCACCGCCATTGAATCCACCGGCGACATTACCGCCAACTGCATTGTTTCCCGTCAGCCCATTAAGGGCGAAGGCTACCTGCAACGGGTCAAAGGCGGCGTGCTGGCCGATGGTCTGAACTCACTGCTGGCGGCATTTTTCAACAGCATGCCAAACACCACCTTCAGTCAGAACAACGGCGTTATTCAACTAACAGGCGTTGCAAGCCGCCATGTGGGTTATTACATCGCTGCGATTTTGTTTGTGTTGGGCATGTTCCCGATCATTGGTGGTGTGCTGCAAAACATTCCCAAGCCGGTACTGGGCGGAGCCACACTGGTGATGTTCGGCACGGTTGCGGCGGCGGGCATCAAGATTCTGGCAACCGAGCAACTGGATCGTCGCAAAATGCTGATTATGGCGGTGTCTTTCGGTATGGGGCTGGGTGCCATGATGGTGCCGGACATGCTGTCGCAAATGCCCAAACTGGTGCAAAGCATCTTTGGTTCCGCCATCACCACCGGAGGTCTGTCGGCCATTCTTCTGAGCGTGCTACTGCCTGAAGAAAAGCCACTGGCCACTCCCGCAGAGCCCACTGCGCATGAAGAAACCCGTAACTCCATTACCGCTTGAGCAGGGATAGCCCGGCCTTGCGCTCTGTAGTTTCTGCACCACCTTCATCACTTGCCGCCCGGATGACTCCCGGCGGCTTTTTTGCTGGTGGCTTTTTCTCGGCGGCTTTATTGCCTTCTTGTCTTTCGTTTTGCCACCACCTTGTCCTTTGCCTTCCAGACCGCTTTTGCCAACAGCGAAGCAATTATTTCCAAAACATTCGCAGTGTTTCCTTTTGCTCAGCAACGCTTTTGGCCTCCCAAGGTGCGAATGTGCCGTTATAATGCCCCCTCACAGGAATGATCAGAGATGCCCATGACGTTAAACGTTGCCTCCCACCGCAGTGAAAAGCCCGCCGGCGATATCCGTCAGCGTAACGAAAAGGTGATCATCGCGGCAGCAGAACAGGAATTCGCGGCTTTTGGTTTCAAGGGCGCCAGCATGCGTGAAATTGCCAAGCGGGCCGACCTGCCCAAGGCCAATATTCACTACTACTTCAAGAACAAGCTAGGCCTGTACCTGGCCGTATTAAGCGACATCATTGACCTGTGGGACGGCTCGCTGACCCGCATGACCGCCGATGACGATCCCGCCGAGGTACTGGCGGAATACCTGCAACAGAAAATCGAATTCTCCTGGAAGCACCCGGTCGCCTCGCGCATTTTCGCCAGCGAAATCATCAGCGGCGGCCCGAACCTGGAAGGCTATTTCAACGAAGGCTACGTGGAATGGTTCAACGGCCGAGTGGCCGTCTTCAAGGAATGGCAGGAACGCGGCAAGATGGACAAGGAAATCACCGCCGAACACCTGATCTTCCTGCTGTGGTCATCGACCCAGCACTACGCCGACTTCAAATTCCAGATTGTTTCAGCGCTGAACAAGGAAGAGCTGGTCGAGGAAGACTACAGCGCAGCCGCCCGCTCGCTGACGCACATCATCCTGAAGGGATGTGGGGTTAGGTAAGGCCGTTATCACGCTCATTACGCTGGTGTCGGATGGCGGCCCGCTTCGCGGCCTTATCCGACCTACAAGGTTTGGTTAGAGAAAACCCCGGCAGCAAGCTGCCTCCTACACTACTGCAAACATTACCCGAACATAGGATGGTGCGCTTGCGCCCATCAACGACGCCAAAACCGAATCAGCCTGATTCTGACAAGTAACGGCACCACTGCTGTCTACTTGTTATACAGCCCACCTGATACCATAATCTACATAGATTTTGGTATTGGAGTCAGCCTTATGGCCAAAAACACCAGCATTAGCCTGGGTGAACACTTTGAAGGCTTTATTGCCAAGCAGGTTGAAAGCGGCCGCTACGGTTCCGCCAGCGAGGTAATTCGCTCGGCACTGCGCTTGTTGGAAAGCGAACAGACCAAGCTGGATACCTTACGCAAAGCACTCGATGAAGGTGAAGCCAGCGGCATTGCTGAATACAGCCTTGAATCGGTGATCAAGGAGTTGGATAGCAGCTCCTGATCATTAAAAGCAGCTGCTGGAAATGGAGAGGCAAAGGAATGTCGACGTTCAAGCTAACGAACAGCGCCAGGCAAGATCTGATTGGCATTGCCAGACACACCGAAAAGCATTGGGGAAAAACGCAGCGGAACCGTTATTTGCAGCAGTTAGACCGTGCTTTTCAGCAATTGGCTAGCCACCCGGATTCGGGTATCCGCTGTGACGAAATAAAACCTGGCTACCGAAAAATGCGTCACGACAGCCATGTGATTTTCTATAAAAACACCTTACCCAACGAAATCCTGATTGTACGTATATTGCACAAGCGAATGGATGTGGGCCACTGGCTGGATTAAGGAAATCGGCAGCAAGCTACCTCCCACACCAATCCGCAGACATTACCTGAGCATAGGATGGTGCGCTTGCGCCCATCAACGACGCCTCGGCAGCAAGCTACCTCCCACATTTCGAGAACTTGAGCAGGTTACTGCTCCAGCCACCTGCCCAACACTTCCCGCTCTTCTTCCGTCATGCCGGTTTTGTTCATAAACGGCATGTCGTGGGTGTGAACCGCGCGGGCCAGGATTCGGTCTTTCATGGCTTTGATCTGGTCGAGGTTGTCGAACATGACGCCGCCTGGCGACACTTTGAAGATGTCGTCGGTCGGGGTGGCGCTATGGCACGCGGTGCAGTGCTGGCCAACGATGTTGAGGGCTTGTACGTCGGTCACTCTTGGCAATGCTGATGCCTGAGTACCCGCTTGCAGGTCAGCAGACTTACCTGACGACAGCACATTCGATGGCATGGCGATAAAGGCAATCGCAAAGAAGGCCACCAGCGCCGAGACAATGATCATCGGCTTCACTTTGCCGTGATGGCGCAGGTTGAAGAAGTGACGGGCCCAGGCACCGACCAATGCCAGTGCACCCAGAATCAGCCAGCCGTATTCGTGACCGTAGGTCATCGGGAAGTGGTTGCTGAGCATAATGAACAGCACCGGAATGGTGGCGTAGTTGTTGTGGGTGGAGCGCAGTTTGGCCTTGTTGCCATAGTACGGGTCGGGGGTTTCGCCCTTGGCGGCGGCTTCGACCATCACCCGCTGGGACGGCATGATGGTGTTGAATACGTTACCCGCCATGCAAGTGCCGATCAGCGCACCGACATGAATGTAAGCCGCGCGGTCACCCAGCACCTGACTCAATGCCCAGGCCATAAAGGTCACCAGCGCCAGCATTACCAGGCCAAAGGCCAGATTGTGTTTGATCAGCGGTGTGCGGCAAGCACCTTCGTAGACGGCAAAGCCTGCCAGCAGCGAGCCCACACCAATACCAATAGCCTGCCAGCTGGTGAGGTCGGCCTTGGTGCTGTCGATCAGGTAGCTTTGGGCACCGACGTAAAACACCACAATCAGCAGAGCCATGCCGGTCAGCCAGGTGGAGTAGGCTTCCCACTTGAACCAGTGCAGGGTTTTTGGCAGTTGTTCCGGGGTGTTCTGGTATTTGGCAACTTCATAAAAGCCACCGCCGTGCACCGCCCACAGGTCGCCCTTGATGCCCTTGTCGATTTTCCACTGCGGTGGTTTTTCCAGCGAGTTATCCAGCCAGACAAAATAAAACGACGCACCGATCCAGGCGATGGCGGTGAGTACGTGCAAAAAACGGATCAGCAGGTGCAGCCAATCCACCAGGTAGGCTTCCATATCAGTATGCTCCTTCTGACGCCTGTTCAGCGTCGACAATCATATCTGTGGTGTGTGCCAGCTCGCCGAGAATGTAGGTGGCGTTAACAACCCGGTCGTCACCGAGGGTATTGAGCACAAACAGCAGTTCTTTGAGGCTTTTGCAGTGCTGGGTGCGGAAAGCGAGAAAGTCCGTTGCCTTAGGGTCCAGCACAATAAAGTCGGCTTCCATGCCCGGCTTGAAGCTGCCGATACGGTCGTCCAGCGACAGTGCTTTAGCACCACCGAGGGTGGCCAAATACAAGGCCCGGAACGGATCGAGGTTCACATCGCGCAGCTGCTGGATTTTGTAGGCGTCGGCCAATGAATCAAAGGCTGAGAAGCTGCTGCCACCGCCAACATCGGAACCAATACCCACACGAATGCCGTAGTCGTCCATTTTCTGCAAATCGAACAGGCCGGAACCAAGGAACAGGTTCGACGACGGACAATGAGCAACCACGGAATCGCTGTCGGCCATGCGCTGGCATTCGTCGTCACACAGGTGGATGCCATGAGCAAACACACTGCGTTTGCCCAGCAAACCGGCCTGATCGTAAACATCCAGATAGTGCTCGGAGTCCGGGAACAGTTGTTTGACCCAGGCGATTTCATCCTTGTTTTCGGAAAGATGCGTGTGCAAGTACACACCCGGAAACTCTTCTAACAAGCGTCCAGCCAGCTGCAGTTGTTCCGGCGTGCTGGTCGGTGCAAAACGCGGGGTAACGGCGTAGTCGAGCCGATCCTTGCCGTGCCATTTTTCAATCAGGGCTTTCGATTCGGTGTAGCTGGTTTCGGCGGTATCGAGCACGGTGTCTGGCGCGTGGCGATCCATCATCACCTTACCGGCGATCATGCGCAGCTTGCGTTGTTGGGCGACGGTGAAGAACGCATCGACCGATTCAGGGTGCACACTGCCGAACACCAGTGCGGTGGTGGTGCCGTTGCGCAGCAGCTCAGTGCAGAAACGCTCGGCAATTTTGACGCCGTAGTCGTAGTCCTTGAACTTGCTCTCCACCGGGAAGGTGTGGGTTTCCAGCCAGTCGAGCAACTGCGTTCCGTAGGCGGCAATCATCTCGGTTTGCGGGTAGTGGATGTGGCAATCCACAAAACCCGGCATCAGGATTTTGCCGCTGTGGTCGACCACTTCGACGCCAAACGGCAGCTCACCGATCAGCTCGGAATATTCTCCCACCCGTTCGATAAAACCGCCCTCGCCCACCAGCAACAGGCCGTCCTGTATATGGTGAACAGCATCTCCCCCTTCGGCACTCTTTCCTGAAGATAAGGGATCATCCGTGAAGTACAACAAAGTGCCACGAAACGCAGTGGTCATATCAGGAGCCTCGGTAGGTTGAGTAGCCGTAGGGACTCAACAGCAAAGGAATGTGGAAATGTTGGGCCGGGTCGGCCACCACGAACACGATATCAGCGTGTGGATAAAACACCGGCTGACGGTTCTGGGTCAGGTAATCTTCCAGATCGAAGTGAATGCGGTAAGTACCCGGGTTAAGGGTCTTGCCATCCAGCCAGTCGGGCAAGCGACCATCGTCGTTGGTGGTGCCACTGGCGACCGGTGTGAACACCGGCGCGGCGTCATTATCGTCGCTGCTGGTATTGCTCTGGATGCTGAGGCTGACATGAATGCCAACCCCAGGTGCGCCTTTGGCGGTATCGAGTACGTGTGTGCTAATCATGGTGTTTTCCTGCTATCTGTTGGGCCTCAGCCCAGCAGCTTTTCTATTCTGATATGAGTGATTTTGGCTTGTTCGTCGGCAGCGTTTTGCAGCTCCAACGTTCGCTCGTTAAATAAACGGGCTTTCAATAACGCCAGCATCTCTGCGGCACTTTTGCCAGTGGCGCAGACAATAAAAATAAAACCGTAACGTTGTTCGTATTCAGCGTTACCTTGCGCCAGCGCCTGTATCACGTCATCGGAGGCCTGGTTCACGCTCGACTGCTCACCAGCGGCCAGCTGTTTGGTGCTGGCGTATTTCTGCTTCAGCGAGGTCACATCGCCGATTTTTGGGTGACCTTCGAAGGCTTGCAGATAGTCGGCTTCTTCCAGTTCTTGCCAGATTTTGTCGGCGGCATCATACAGGTGTTCGACAGAAGAAAACGGCCGCGCCGCCACCATTCCCTGAACCCAGCGTTCCGCCACGCAACATTGCATAAAGGCGGTGGTCGCTTCCGCTGTGGATAATTGATTCAGTTGTTCGAGGGTCATGATTCAGTGGCCTTTGTGGTAGCGGTATCCGGTAAACCGGGCAGCGCGTCGTGTTCGAGTTTGTCTTTTTTCATCAGGGATTTGAGTGTTGGCAGTGGTACTCCCCCGTGGTTTCTTGAACAGCCACGAGCGGATGGTTGCTGCTCTGCCTGATAAAAATGAATCAGCTGGCCAGCAATCGATACCGCCACTTCCATCGGCAGCTTGCCGCCCACCTCCGCTAAGCCCACCGGACATTGCATCGACGCCAGCTGTTCCTCGCTGATGCCATTGGCCTGCAGGCGGTGACGGAAGCGTTTGGATTTGTTGTCGGAGCCGATTACACCGACAGAAGCAAACCTGTTCAGCTTCAGCGCGGTTTCGGCCAGACGATAATCGAGCGCGTGATCGTGGGTCAGAATCAGCACCCGCGCACCCGCCGGAGCCTGTTCCAGCAGCTGCTCGGGAATCTCTGGCTCCTGCACCAACACACAGTCGATATGAGCTGCCAACGCCTCCTGTGGTGGAAACATGTTCGGGCGGTTGTCGATCCAGCGTGTCGCCACCGGCAGCTGCCCCAGAATCGTCATCAACGCCTTGGCCACATGGCCCGCTCCAAACACCAGCAACTCGGCGGCACGAGCGGGATAGCTTTCGAATAACAAGGTGGCGTAACCGCCGCAGCACTGACCAGCGTCGGCACCCAGTAACACCTGTTTGATCAGCTGTTGGTTTTGGTGATTTTTGGTTGGGTCGATCAGCAGCTCACGGGCCTGATGCACCGCCTGAAATTCGAGTTGGCCGCCGCCAATGGTGTCGATCACATCGTCAGCCAGCACCAGCATCTTGGTGCCGGACGCCCTTGGGGTAGAGCCCCCCGTGCTGATCACTGTGACCAGTACATGCGGCGTACCATTGCGTTGGCATTCGGCCAATGAGTCGGACCAGATTTTCATAGTTCAGCCTCCTGATTCAGGCTGGTTTCCGCCAGCTGACGCTGAACATCCATCACGGCTTTTAGCACCCGTTCTGGCGTGGCCGGAGCATCAAGGTCCGGGCTGATGGTGTAATCCGACAGGCTGCTGACGGCATCGCGCAGGGCCGACCAAACGGAAATGGCCAGCATAAACGGCGGCTCACCCACGGCCTTGGAGTTGTACACCGTGGCTTCGTCGTTGGCGTGTTCGTACAGTTCAACATTGAACACCGGCGGCGTATCGCCAATGGCCGGAATCTTGTAGGTCGCCGGGTTATTGCTCAGCAAACGGCCGTCTTCGTGCCACACCAGTTCTTCGGTGGTGAGCCAGCCCATGCCTTGGATAAAGCCGCCTTCGATCTGGCCACGGTCGATGGCCGGGTTAATGCTGCGGCCAACGTCGTGCAAGATATCCACACGAGTGACCTTGTATTCGCCGGTCAGGGTATCCACCAGCACCTCAGACACCGCGGCGCCCAAAGCAAAGTAGAAGAACGGACGGCCCTTGGCCTGATCGCGGTCGTACCAGATTTTCGGAGTGCGGTAATAACCGGTTGATGACAACGAGATACGGCCGACGTACGCGGCCTGAACCAGCTCGGCGAAGGTCATTGTTTCAGGTTCGTTTGAGTCGTCAGAAGACCCCCAGCTCACCATGCCGTCTTCCATCACGATGGATTCTGCCGTCAGCGGGTTTTCCGCTGTCGATTTTTCAGCAACGAGAAACTCCACCAGCCGCTGTTTCAGCGTCAGTGCCGCGTTCTGAGCGGCCTTGCCGTTGAGGTCGGTGCCGCTGGACGCCGCGGTTGGCGAGGTGTTCGGCACCTTGTCGGTGCGGGTGGCGGTGACCTGAATGGACTCCAGTTTCACACCCAGGGTCTGCGCCACAATCTGGCCAACCTTGGTGTGTAAGCCCTGGCCCATTTCGGTACCGCCGTGATTCACCTGAATCGAACCGTCGGTGTAAATATGAATCAGCGCCCCGGCCTGATTCAGATGCTGCAAGGTGAAAGAAATGCCGAATTTAATCGGTGTCAGCGCCAGGCCTTTTTTCAGGATAGGGCTGGTTTTGTTGTACTCACGGATGGCCGTGCGGCGAGCGCGATAGTCACTGCTGTCTTCCAGCTGTTCGATGATTTCCGGAAGGTAATTGAACTCGACCTGCTGGTGATACGGCGTCATCGAACGCTCAGGGTTAACCGAATCTGTGCCATACAAGTTGAGCTTACGAACGTCGAGCGGGTCCTTGCCCACCGCGCGAGCAATATCGTCCATTGCCCGTTCGATAATCATCATGCCTTGTGGGCCACCAAAACCACGGTAGGCCGTGTGCGATACCGTGTTGGTCAAGGCACGATGACCGGCAATACGGGCGTTAGGCAGGAAATAGGCGTTGTCGGCGTGGAACATGGCGCGATCGACAATGGCGTCGGACAAATCCGGCGAGTTACCGCAGTCGCCAATCACTTCAATGTCTGCCGCCTGAATCAGACCTTCGGCGTCGATGCCAATGCGGTACTGGTTGGCAAACGGATGGCGCTTGCCGGTCATGATCATGTCGTCCTGACGAGGCAACCGCAGCTTCACCGCCCGGCCGGTTTTGTCGGCCAGCAGCGCCGCCAAACAGGCCCACTGGGCCGCCTGACTTTCCTTGCCACCGAAGCCACCACCCATACGGCGCATATCCACCGTCACCCGATTGAGCGGAATATCCAGCACTTCGGCCACCAGCTTTTGTACTTCGCTGGGATGCTGGCTGGAGGTATACACCAGCATGCCGCCTTCTTCGGTTGGCATCGCCAGCGACACCTGCCCTTCCAGATAGAAGTGCTCCTGACCACCGACATGCTGTTTGGCTTCCAGCACCTGTGCCGATTGCGCAAAGGCGGCATCGACATCACCAAGCGTCATGTAATGGCTGGGTCGCACCAGGCTGTTTTTGGCCACGGCTTTGCGAGGGTCCAGCAGTGGCTGGTTGTATCCAGCGGCCGACGGGTCAAATTCAATCACGGCTTTCTGCGCCGCTCGGCGTGCCTGCATTTCAGTGCTGGCGGCCACAACAGCTAACACCTGTCCGAAGAATTTCACTTCGGTGGAGGTCATCAACGGATCACCGGGGAACACCGGGCCAATGTCTTTATGACCAGGCACTTCGTCGATGGTCATCACAGTGACCACACCCGGACTGGCTTTGACGGCACTCAAATCGAGCTTGCTGAGAGTACCTTTGGCTATCGGGCTGCGAATCACCGCGGCGTACAAGCCGTTGGCCGGTTCAATCAGGTCATCAACGTAGCGGGCGCTGCCACTAACGTGCTGCACCGCGCTTTCGTGTTTTGAGGGCTTGCCAACAGCACCAGTCACCAGACTGACACCGGCACGCTCCTGCTGAGAGGTTGCCGAACCCAGCGCCTGTGGGTTCGGTTCATTGTTCTGGGTAGACGCCAATTCAACCTTACGCATGGGCGGATACCTCGCTTGAGACAGTCACGGCTTGTTCCGGCTGTTGATATTCCAGCACGGCGCGGGTCAGCAGATTCTGAACCAGTTGCAGCCGGTATTCCGCCGTGGCTCGAACATCCGTTAGTGGCTTGAGGGTATTGGCCAACTCGGCCTGCGCCGCCTTGATGCCATCCACGGTGGCGGGCTGACCAATCAGCGCCTGTTCGGCAGACTCCACTCGTAACGGCACTGCGGCCACGCCGCCAAAGCCCAGTCGGGCATCGACGATCAGCCCGTCTTCAACCTTGAACATAACGGCCGCCAGCACCGCAGAAATATCGTCTTCGAGGCGTTTTGACACCTTGTAGACCCGGCGATGCCAGTCGGTTTTATTGAGCGGAATTTCAATCTCCGTAATCACCCCGCCTGCTGGCAAGGTGGTCTGGCGGTAGCCGGTAAAGAAGCCATTCACAGGGATAACCGTTTTCCCTTCGGCGGAATGCACATGCAGCAAGGCGTCCAGCGCCAGCAGCACTGGTGGGGTATCGCCGATGGGCGAGGCATTGGCGACGTTGCCTGCCATGGTGCCCTGATTACGCACCTGCAACGCCGCAAAGCGCTCCATCATGTTGGCAAATTCCGGCAACACTTGCTGGATATACGGCATGGCTTCCGACAGCGACACGGCACCGCCAATGGTCAGGGACGCGTCGTTCAAAGAGACGGTCTTCATCTCTGCTACTGAGCCTGTGTACACCAGCACATCCAGCGGTTTGAGCATCTGGGTGTATTCCAGCGCCAGATCCGTGCCGCCTGCAACCAGCCGCGCCTGTGGATATTTCGCCAGCAGACCGGTTAATTCGTTAATGGATTTGGGAGAGAAAAAATGTCGTTCTGAAGAGTGTCTTTCTGAAGCTTCACTGACCGAACCGGAAGATGGATCTTCTGAACGCAGCGCCATCAGCTGCTCCCAGGTATTGGTTTCCTGCTGGTCGAATTGATCGCCTTCAAACGAATCCGAGCGGGCTTCGCTCAACACATTGGCAGCCGCATCAATAATTGGCCGATAACCGGTACAACGACAGAGATTTCCGCCTAACGCCAGTTCGATCTGGTGACGTTGCTGAGTTGGATTTACCGGATTGGCAGGATCAAATGACTGCACCGCTTGACCTGACGCAGCAGACTGATTCTTCTGCAACGCAAACAGCGACATCACAAACCCCGGCGTGCAGAATCCACACTGGGAACCATGACAATCGACCATCGCCTGCTGGGTATTGTGCAGCTGGCGACCCTGCTTCAGGTGCTCAACCGTAATCAGCTGTTTACCATGCAAGCTGCCAACAAAGGTGATGCAGCTGTTGGCGCTTTTATAGCTGAGTTTTCCTTCAACATTAGAAGGTTCAGCGATGACCACAGTACAGGCACCACAGTCGCCGGATGCACAGCCTTCCTTGGTGCCGCGTTGCACCTCGACGGTGCGCAGGTATTCCAGAATGGTCAAATCCGGAGCAAGTTTTTCAATTTCCTGAATCTGGTCATTCAGCAGAAAACGAATCACACGGTTGTCCTCCAATTGCCCGGTAGCATCACCAAACAATCCATAAGCTTTTGATTTTTATTGGGAATTTTTCTTTGTTCCGTTTTTTCCCAAGGGCTTCGTCAAATATGCGCTGTAAAAGGTCCTGAGACCCGGCAAAACCTGACCGATCGGTCATGTATTGCATTTAATATACCAGCCAATCAGGATGATCGATAAAAAAGTTTCTGACCAATTGGCCAGCTTTTTGCTGTGCAGCTGGGACGACCCAAAACGACAACGAATCTGGACCGACACCAGAGAGGACGCTTCTGTGCCAACCCACCCGCAACCGCCGCGCCTGAGCCTGCGAGGCATCACCAAGCAGTACCCCGGCTGTTTGGCCAACGACGACATCCACATCGACATTGCTCCCGCTGAAATCCACGCGATTCTGGGCGAGAACGGTGCGGGTAAAAGCACCCTGATGAAAGTCATCTACGGTTTGGTAAAGCCCGACCGGGGTGAGCTGCTGTGGGATGGTTTGCCACTGGATGTAAAAGACCCGGCCCACGCCCGTAAGATGGGCATTGGCATGGTGTTCCAGCATTTCTCGCTGTTCGACACCCTCACCGTCACCGAGAACATCGCTCTGGCACTGGGCGACGACGCCAAAGACCTCGACGAGCTGGCAGAGAAGATTCGTACGGTATCGGAAAAATACGGCATGGCGATTCAGCCAGACCGCGAAGTGCATACCCTGTCGGTGGGTGAGCGCCAGCGGGTCGAAATCGTTCGTTGTCTGGTGCAGAACATCAAGCTGCTGATTCTGGATGAGCCCACCTCGGTACTGACGCCACAGGAAGTCGACACCTTGTTCGTGACCCTGCGTCAGTTGGCCAGCGAAGGCTGCTCCATCATGTTTATCAGCCATAAGCTGCATGAAGTAAAAGCCCTGTGTCACAAGGCAACGGTATTGCGGGCTGGACGGGTGTCCGGTTCCTGCATCCCGGCCGAGCAAGACACCACCAGCATGGCGAAAATGATGGTCGGTGACGACACGCCGGTCAGCACCACCTATCCAAAAACCCTCGGTAGCAAACCGACCCTGCAGGTTAGCAAGCTGGATTTGCCCAGCGACGATCCATTCGGCGTGCACCTGAAAAACCTCAATCTGACTGTTAATGCCGGTGAAATCGTTGGTATTGCCGGCGTCGCCGGTAACGGTCAGGAAGAACTGCTGGCCAGCCTCAGCGGCGAACATTTGAGTCCGGCTGGCAGCATTGTGTTTAACAGCGTCGATGTCGCCAGACTGACCCCGGAAAAGCGCCGCGAACAAGGGCTGGCGTTTGTACCGGAAGAGCGTTTGGGCCGTGGCGCAGTACCGGAAATGAGCCTCACCGAAAATGCCCTGTTGACCGGCTTCCTGACCAAGGTTGGAGGAAAAAGGCTGGTTCAAAAGGGGTTAGTGTGTTGGAAGAAAACCGAAGAATTCGCCGACCAGATCATCCGTGATTACAAGGTGAAAACCGCCGGCCGCCACGCTCAGGCTGACAGCCTCTCGGGCGGTAACCTGCAGAAATTCATCATCGGTCGCGAGATCATGCAGAACCCGAAACTGCTGATCGCCGCCCACCCGACCTGGGGGGTCGACATCGGTGCTGCCACTGCCATTCACAAGGCCCTGATCGAGCTACGTGATCAGGGCGCGGCGATTCTGGTGGTGTCGGAGGATATCGACGAACTGTTCCTGATTTCCGACCGCATCGGCGCTATTTGTGATGGCCAGCTGTCGCCTTTAACCCCGACCCCGCAATCATCCATTGAAGCACTGGGCCGCATGATGGCCGGTGATTTCTCTGCCGCTGACGAATCCACTGGCGCCGCCGCAGCAACCGAAGGGAGCACCCTCTGATGATCAAACTCGAACCTCGTGGCGAACGCTCCCGCCTGATGGCCTACCTGTCGCCGGTACTGGCGATTCTGCTGACCATGCTGACCGGCGTGATTCTGTTCAGTCTGCTGGGCATTGACCCATGGCACGCACTGGTAACACTGCTGTATACGCCAATTTCTGACGTCTATGGCTGGACCGAACTGGCCGTTAAAGCCACCCCGATTCTGCTCTGTGCGGTGGGGCTTTCCGTGGTGTTCAAAGCCCAGATCTGGAACATCGGTGCCGAAGGTCAGCTGCTGATGGGCGGCCTGTTTGGCAGCTTTATGGCGCTGCAACTGATCGACGTGGAAGGTCTGTGGGTGCTGCCTGTGGTACTGGTGGCCGGTGTGATTGGCGGCTTGTTCTGGGCCGGTATCGCGGCGCTGCTGAAGGTGAAATTCAACACTAACGAAATCCTCACCACCATCATGATGAACTACATCGCCCTGAATATTCTGCTGTGGGCAGTGCACGGGCCAATGAAAGATCCGGACGGCTACAACTTCCCGGAATCCGCCATGTTTGGTGATTCCTCGCTGATGCCAATCTTGATTGAAGACACCCGCGTGCACTTTGGTCTGGCGCTGGCGCTACTGGCCGTAGTGGCGGTTTGGGTACTGATGAGCCGCGCCTTTATGGGCTTTCAGATTCGCGTGATGGGTCTGGATGCCAGTGCCGCAAGGCTGTCCGGTTTCAAGGAAAAGCGACTGGCATTTTTTGCCCTGCTGCTGAGCGGTGGTCTGGCCGGTCTGGCGGGCGTTAGTGAAGTCACCGGGCCGATTGGCCAGCTGATTCCAAGCATTTCACCGGGCTACGGTTACGCCGCCATTATCGTGGCCTTCCTTGGTCGTCTGCATCCGGTCGGCATTGTGCTGGCCACTTTCCTGATGGCGCTGTTGTACATGGGCGGTGAAATGGCACAGATCGAACTGGGCCTGCCGCTGGCGCTGACCAGCCTGTTCCAGGGTCTGTTGCTGTTTTACCTGCTGGCCTGTGACGTTCTGATTGGCTTCCGTCTGCGCTGGATCAGCAAC
This sequence comes from Oceanobacter kriegii DSM 6294, assembly GCF_000422845.1. Lineage (GTDB taxonomy): Bacteria > Pseudomonadota > Gammaproteobacteria > Pseudomonadales > Oceanobacteraceae > Oceanobacter > Oceanobacter kriegii. Next base: position 88,600 of record NZ_AUGV01000008.1, on the reverse strand, counting down.
ACACCCGGTGCTCAAGGCAGCAGCACGGCACCGGCGCAACCACTCTCCACTACAAACACCTCAGCACAGGGATAAGTCGCCATGGATATCGATCTGATTACCAACGTTCTGTATGCCATGGTGCGCACCGGCACCCCGCTGTTGATCGTCGCGCTGGGCGAACTGATTTGCGAAAAGAGCGGCGTGCTCAACCTCGGTCAGGAAGGCATGATGCTGATGGGCGCCGTGGTGGGTTTTATTGTCACCCTCACCACCGGCAGCCTGGCACTGGGCTTTTTTGTCGCCATTCTGGCGGGCATTCTGATGTCGCTGATCTTTGGTTTTATCACCATGGAACTGAGCGCCAATCAGGTGGCTACCGGTCTTGCGCTGACCATTTTTGGCACCGGCCTGTCGGCCTTTATTGGCGCCGGATACGTCGGCAAGCCGGTTGAAGGCCTCGACCCGATTTATATTCCGGTACTCACCGACCTGCCCATCATTGGCCGAATGCTGTTTGGTCAGGACCTGATTGTGTACCTGTCGTTTGCACTGTTTGGCGGCGTTTATTGGTTTATCAACCACTCCCGTCCGGGGCTGATTCTGAAAGCCGTCGGCGAGAATCCTCACTCAGCCAACGCCATTGGTTTGCCAGTGTTCAAAACCCGCTATCTGGCGATTGTCTTTGGTGGTGCCATGGCCGGTCTGGCCGGTGGTTACCTGTCGCTGGCCTACACCCCGCTGTGGGTAGAAAACATGAGCGCCGGTCGCGGCTGGATTGCACTGGCTCTGGTGGTATTCGCCAGCTGGAAAGCCGAACGGGTGCTACTAGGTGCCTGGCTGTTTGGCCTTGCCTCCATTCTGCATCTGGTATTCCAAGGGCTTGGCTTCTCGGTATCACCCAACCTGCTGGCGATCCTACCGTATCTGGCAACGATTCTGGTACTGGTGGTGCTGTCCAGCAACCAGAGCCGTAACCGACTGGTAGCACCAGTGTCGCTCGGCAAACCGTTTTATGCCAAGAGCTGAGCTCGGGCGTCGGGAATCCTGACTGTAGGGTGCGCACAGCGCACCAGCATCCTGGTGTAGGAGAAATCGGGACGCGTAGTCTTATTCCCGATAGATTTTCGGGAATGAATTCCCTCCTACAAAATACCGCCGTAGCCGCGCTCGGTTTTGCGTATTCGAGAATCGCGCATCAAGATGAGCCGATATTTTCAAAGAGCGAACCGGACAACCAGCCATGGATGGCTGGTTAGCGAAGTTGAAACAGGGAGGTTGAATCTTCGCGTGTACGAGAGAGCATGCAGAAAATATTGAATCGCGAATCGGAAGCGCAAAGCAGAGGGGGTGGCCAGCCGCCGGGGAGAGAAGTTCTCCCCAAGAGGCAAAGGTTGTTTCCCGTTTGAACCACCGCAGGTTGGCCCAGCGCGTTCCTGACGCGCGATCCAACGGTGAGGTTTTACCCAACCTGCCTGATCCATCCGAATAAACCGTAGGTCGGATTCATCTGGTGCCGCAGTACCTTTGAAAACAGCAACTCTCAGTACCCAAAGCCCAGCACCACCTGACAAGGCCGAAATATATGTCTAACCCAAACACTTTGTGGATCGCCAACCCACTGGCGATCCAAACCAACACCGAAGCAGACTCTGATAACAGCGCTGCTGGCGGTCTGGTGATCCAGAACGGCAAGATCATTGAACTGGTCGCAGCGGGCTGTGAACCCACCAGTAATTACGACCAGAAATTCGATGCCAGCAAACTGGTGCTGATCCCCGGTTTGATCAACACCCATCACCACTTCTATCAGACCCTGACCCGTGCCCTGCCCGCCGCGCTGAACAAAGAGCTATTCCCGTGGCTGCAAACGTTGTATCCGGTATGGGCCGGGCTGGAACCGCAGATGCTGCATCAGGCCACCAAGCTGGCGTTAACAGAACTGCTGCTGTCCGGTTGCACCACCGCGGCCGACCATCACTACCTGTTCCCGCAGACGCTGACCGACGCTATCGATGTACAGGTGCAAGCAGCGCAGGAAGTCGGTATCCGTGTCACTCTAACCCGAGGCTCCATGAGTCTGGGACAGGACGACGGCGGCCTGCCACCGCAGCATGTGGTGCAAACCGAAGACGCCATTATGGCCGACAGCGAGCGCCTGATCGGCCGTTATCATGATGCCTCTGAAGGCTCGATGGTGCAGATTGCGCTGGCACCCTGTTCACCCTTTTCAGTAACCCGCGACATCATGATCGCCAGTGCCGAACTGGCGCAGAAACACAATGTGCGACTGCATACGCATTTGGCCGAAACCCTCGACGAAGAAGCCTTCTGCGAAAAGATGTTCGGCCTGCGTACAGTGGATTATCTGGAAAGCGTTAACTGGCTGCATAACCGCACCTGGCTGGCCCACGGCATTCATTTTGATGAATCCGAAATCCAGCGGTTGGGTAAAGCAGGCGTGGGCATCTGCCACTGCCCAAGCTCCAACATGATGCTGGCTTCCGGTATCTGTCCGGTGAAAGACCTCGAAGCCGCCGGTAGCCCGGTGGGCATTGGCGTCGATGGCTCCGCCTCTAACGACTGCTCGAACCTGATTCAGGAAGCCCGCCAGGCCATGTACCTGCAGCGGCTGAAATACGGTTCGTCCAACGTCACCCATCAGGATGCCATCCGCTGGGCCACACAAGGCTCAGCCAAAGTGCTGGGCCGAGCGGATATCGGCACGCTGGAAGTGGGCAAACAAGCGGATCTGGCGCTGTTTAATCTGGACGAGCTGCGCTTCTCTGGCAGTCACGATCCATTGGCGGCGCTGCTGTTGTGTGGCGCTCATACCGCCGACCATGTGATGGTGGCCGGCGAATGGAAAGTACAAAACGGCGAAGTGTTGGGTGTGGATATCCGCAAGCTGCGGGCTGAACATCAGCAAGCCGCCGAGCAATTGGCTGCCAAAGTTTAAAGCTTGAGCCAGTGGCGGGCGGCGCCCGCCACTTCAACGACAGACACATTCGCATCATTCGTCAGCATTGCTCGTTCGGGTCAGTATTCCGCTTCCTTGCTACTTGATCCACAGGCTCCGATTGAATAAAGTGACCACTTGGTCAACTTTTTGCTTAAACAGGCCCCTCATGTCTAACCTCACCTACTCCATGGACTACCCCGTCAGCTGGGAAGAACTGCACCGTAACGCCCGCGCGCTGTCACTGCGCCTGCTCGACAAAGGCCCATGGAAAGGCATGATTGTGATCACCCGTGGTGGTCTGGTACCCGCAGCCATTCTCGCCCGCGAGCTGAACATCCGCCTGATCGACACCATTTGTGTCACCAGCTACAAGCCATCCAGCGACGACGATTCGACCCAGAACAAACAGGGTGAGATTGAGTTGTTAAAAGGTGTGGAAGGTGATGGCGAAGGCATGCTGCTGATCGACGATCTGGTCGATACCGGCAAAACCGCCCGCTATGTGCGCGACATGCTGCCGAAGGCTCACCTGGCAACGATTTATGCCAAGCCAGCAGGCGTTGGTCTGGTGGATACCTTTATCACCGAAGTCAGCCAGGACACCTGGATTCGCTTCCCGTGGGATATGGAGTACACCTTCTCAACACCGTTGGCTGAGCGTCGGTAACAATCAGGTGTGAGGTGGGCACCAGTGCCCACCCTATCCAATCGGCAAAGCCCATTCGCAGGCAAGCCAGCTCCTACGGTTGTGTGGGCATTTAACATCTCTGTGATAGCTCAATGGCAAAGCTGCATAGGATGGTGCGCTTGCGCCCATCAATTCAATCGGTAGCAAGCTACCTCCCACACAGGCATAGCTGATTCGCAGGCAAGCCTGCTGCTACAGTTCAGATGCCAGGAATAAGTCTACTCGGCCCCTTCGGTAAACACTGCCAACGGGTCGGAGCTGTCAATCGCCAAACTCACCTGAGCGCCAGGTTTGACGCTGTTTTCGTGGTTCACCCGAATTCGCAGTTCCCGTTGGCTGCCGTGTAGTTCGGCGGCCAGCAGGCGGCTGCCGCCTTCAAAGCGGGACCACTTAACGTTGGCATTAGCCGGCGCAGCGCCACTGTGGTTGATCACCAGGTCGTCCGGGCGTATCAGGACGTCGATGTTGCCGCCGTCTTTGACGCTGCCGTGCGGTTGTACCAGCACGGGGCCAAGTTCGGTGGTGGCCTGATTGCCTGTCAGGGTAGCAGGCAGGAAGGCAGCTTCGCCGAGGAAGCCTGCAATAAAGCGGTTGGCCGGTTGGCTGAAGCATTCTTCAGGCGAGGCCATTTGCTGCACTTTACCGGCTTTGAGGATGCCAACCCGATCGCCAATCGACAGCGCTTCGTGCTGGTCGTGGGTAACCCAGATGGCCGGTACGGCGGCTTCTTTCAAGGCCTGACGGATGTCCCAACGCAGGGTGTCTTTCAGTGCGGCGTCGAGGTTCGACAGCGGTTCATCCAGCAGTACATAAGACGGCTGATGCGCCAGGGTACGCGCCAGTGCCACACGTTGTTTTTGGCCACCCGACAGCTGGGTTGGTTTGACGTCGCAGAATTGCGACAGTCCCAGCAGCTCCAGCCAATGTTTGGCGAGGCTAATGTCTTTCTGGCGGAAGCTGACGTTTTCCAGCACGGTCAGGTGCGGGAACAGGGCGAAGTCCTGAAACATCATGCCGACGTTACGCTTTTCCGGCGGCACCATTTTGGTGGATGACGCCGTCCAGTTACCAACGCTGATGCTGCCGTCGCTGACCGGAATCAGCCCCGCCAGCGCTTGCAGAATGGTGGTTTTACCGCAGCCGGTAGGACCAACCAGCATCAGAATTTCGTCATCACCCAAGGTGAAGTCCACGCCATCCACCACCCGGTGGTTGCCGTAGTTAATACAGAGGTTGGATACGTTCAGCATGGCTGCCCGAACTCCTTATTTTGGCTCTTTGGCCACCGTCAGGTCTGCCTTGCGTTCGCCAGACAGCATCAACGCCAGACCGATGGCAGAGATCAGAATCAGTAATAAACCCGGAATAGCGGCACGGCCAAAATAGCCCGCTTCGTACACACGCCACAGGTAGGTAGCCAGGGTTTCAAAACCGGTTGGCCCCAGCATCAGGGTGGCGGGCATTTCCCGCATGGCTTCCAGAAACACCAGTGCCGCACCGGCTACCATGCCACGCATCGACAGCGGCATGGTCACTCGCCAGAAGGCTTCTTTGGGTTTGGCACCCAATACCCGTGCGGCTTTCACCAGACTGGGGTCTAGGCCTTCAGCGGTCGAACGCACTGAGCCCACCGCCAATGGCAGGAAGCGGAACACGTAAGCAAACACCAGCAAGGCCAGCGACTGATACAGCACCGGCAGCTGCAAGCCAACGTAAACCATGGCCGTACCCATCACAATGCCGGGCAAACCAAAGCCGAGGAAGGTAATGCGCTCCATCAGTTTGCCAAAGCGTCCGGACATGGCCGCAAACGCCACCGGCAAAGCGATCACCACCGCTGCTACCGCAGCCAGCAAGGAGGCATAGCCGGAGTTCCAGGCCAACGTCATATCAAAGTGATCAATGCCGTCACGGGCCAACCAGATGCCAAATACCAGCAGCGGAATCACAATCGCCAGAATCAGAATGGGGGTCACAAACGCCGCAGCAAGGCCCAAATGCCAGCGCTTGGGCCACAGCTCCAGATGCTTGCCGGGCTTTTCCCGAGCGCCTTTCACCCGCGATTCCAACACCAGCACCACCGCCACAATGGCCATCAGCTGCAATGAAAACATCGCTGCTTCGGCCAGACCGAAGGCGTTGTATTCCACAAAAATAACCCGGGTAAAGGTGTCGAAACGCATGAACGCCGGTGTACCAAAATCCGACAAGGTATACAGCGCCACCAGCAAGGCGCCGGCAGCAATACCGGTAATCGCCCGTGGCAGCACCACGTACCAAAGGCTCGCTGGCAGCGACATACCGAGGGTTCGGGCGGCGTTCACCAGACTGCCATCAAGACTCTTGAGCGAGGCCCGGGTGGTCAGCATGACGTAGGGGTAGGAATAGATCACCATCGCCAATGTCGCACCGGTCAGGCCATCCAGCACCGGCGTGGAGATGCCAAACAGCTGCGCCAATTCACCGGTGGGGCCAGAGGCCGCATACAGCGTAAACGCGCCAATATAACTGGGCATCGCCAGCGGTGAGGCCAATATCACCAGCCATAACGAGGGCATGGGAAGCCGCACATAAGCGGTCAACAGCGCCAGTGGCACGCCGATCAACACCGAGCCCAATACCGTCAGGCCAGTCAGCAGCAGCGAGTTCCACAGGATGCGCAGGTTGTAGTCGCCCATCATGTCACTGGCGTCTGATGCCAGGTCGAACAGTACCAGCAGCGGCAGTACCGCTGCGATGGCAATGATCAGGGCAAGAGGATACGGGGCCGGGATGCGCTTCATAACACGCCGGTCTGGCGCATCAATCTCAGCGTAGGTCGCAGGTCGGACAGTTTCGACAGATCGATGTCCGGCGGCGACAGTTCGGTCATTGGCGGAATGCCCGCAGGCGGTTCAATACCGTTGACCAGAGGAATTTCATACGCTTCGCGAGCAAGGTAGCTCTGCACTTCCTTGCTCAGCAGGTAACGTACGAAGTTAATTGGCAGATCGCCTTCGGTCAGCGCCATCACACCCGAGGCGTTAACCAGACAACCGGCGTCGTCTTTGGTGAAGGCCAGTTGCACATTGGCATCCGGCTTACCGGCTTTCAGGCGCAGGGTGTAATAGTGGTTGGCAAAACCCAGGTCCACTTCACCACGCTCAACTGCCATCACCACACCCAGCTCACCCGCGTACTTGGTGGCTTTGGCGTTAATGGCCTTGAGCCATTCGCCCGTTACCTTATCACCTTCCTGAATACGCATGGCGGTCAGGAACGACTGGAACGAGGAATAGGCAGGCGCCCAGCCCAGCTTCAGGTCGGTATCGGCAAGGGCCAATACGCTGTCAGGAATTTTGTCGGCGCTTACCCTTGACGGGTTGTACGGCAGGGTACGAATGCGGCCAGTAATAGGTGCCCAGTTTGGATACTGGAAACTGGTGTCGAGCAGGTCGGTCAGGCTTGGCGGCAACGCCTGGCCCTGACCGTTGTCTGCCACCACACCAATGGCGCCGGAATCCACCGCCCAAAACAGGTCGGCTTTCTGAATACCGGCTTTGGCCTCCGCCATAATGGCGTTGGCCAACGCCGCGGTAGCACCACGGCGAATGGTGAGCGTCAGCTCAGGGTTACGCTTCTGAATGGCGTCCAGTACGTTTTCGTACAGGCCGCCTTCACCACGCCCCAGATACAGGGTTAATTCGCCTTTCAACTGCGGCAAATCATTGACCGACTCAGGGTCGCGCTTGCTTTGGGCGAAAACCGGATTGCTCATCAATGGCAATCCGCCAAGTGCGCCCATCGAAGCGAGCGCCTGTATCAGGGTACGTCGTTGCACGTCAGAATACGTCCTTACGTTCTTTTTCAACTTCTTCCAGCAGCGTGCGAGCACGCTCCAGCTTGGTCTTCATTTCTTCGACCACGGAGCGTACCTCATCTACGGACTTGTTGTCTTTGATTGCCAGCGGCAAAGTCACGTTGAAGTACTTCTCCATGTCGGTTACCAGCTTGGCATCCTTCTCGATCAGCATGCCTTCGATGCCTTCGAAACGGTACAGGTAAGTATCGTGAACCAGCGTCGTCGCAACGTCGCTCAGCTGCTCGGCGTACTTGGCAACCACACGGTCCAGACGATGAGAGATGTCGTCCACGGTTTCAACCGGAGTAGTCGGTTCTTTTTCAGTGGTCTGAATTTCAGGCAGCAGGTTCTGAGCCTGGTAGTGAGCCGCCAAACGAACCGCACCCAGTGCTTGCCACAGGGTTTGCTCCAGTTTTTCCTGCTCGGCGCGAACGTCCGCTACCGGCGCTTTTGCATCGATCTTGCCCTTGATGCCAAACAGACCCTGCCAGATAGAAGCGTAGATAGGCACATAGTTGGTTTCAATGGCAGAGTGGAAATCCACCTCTTCCCAGATATCAACCACGGTTTCAGCCTTGGCTGCCTTCTGGCCTTTTTCTTCATAGCGATCAACGATGCCGTCGATCTTGCCAATGATCCAGTTCACTTCCTGAGTGTACTGATCCATGTGGGCTTTCATGTCGTTTACGTGGTCACCGATTGCGCCGTTTGCCGCCGCCAATGGGCTGAACATGGCAGCCATCAGGCTGACAGCGCCAGCACATACCAAAGAGTTCATACGGTTTTTCATAACTATCCTGATTTGATTCTTTTATGAATGAATTCCCCAGCATCAGGGCAGGCCCACAACACTGAAACCGACTGACAGCTTGCAAGTGTAAACCAATCAAAGGTCGAGAAGCTGTTAATGTGAACAATGATATTGATTCTCAATTGGTGTCACAAGACCGCAATAGAGCTCTTGACCAAAAAACCGTCGCACATCAACCGCTCCAGAACCCGGGTTCTGCTTCTGCACGTCAATTGTCACTGAAAACAGCGGCCCCGTTCACGGAAGCGACGCCCCAGTGCATTTTCTGATCACACCAGGGAACACTGAAATCGCTGCGCCAGCACAGTGCTGACCACATGGTCAGGCGCACTAATTTACGTCACGCCAAGTAAACAGCCCAACCACACACGCCCCGCAGCACATCAATGCCATTGCATACGCTCACCGCCAGACTGATCTGACTCAGGCAATCCACCCTGATCCCATCGGCCAAAGCCGTCGATTGCTCTTGTTTTCTTGCTGCATGGAAATTTTCTGCCCAAGTGGTCAGCTAATTGCTATCTCAAACGCCAGTTGTCCACTCGGTCAGGTTTAGCACCATAAAATCCCGACCCGCGACCTAATCATTTAACTGAAAGAGACAGAGGTAAAAGAGAGAAGATGATGAACAAACGCACACTGATCATGGCCCTTGCCGCCAGCACCGCAGCCGCCGCAACCATGCCCGCAGCCCACGCCGAACGCTATTTTTCCGACAACAGCATTTCCGTGCTGATGGGCGGCGACTTCAAAGTGGACACCAACGACTGGCCACAAACCAACAAGGACTACGGCCTCACCACCTACACGGTTGAACACGTGTCCGGTTACAGCTGGGGCGGACTGTTCTTCTTTATGGACCGCGATCAGGGCGACGACAACTTCCGCGCCACCTACAGTGAATTTTCACCCAAGTTCTACGTCGCCAAATTCGACGACAGCATCATCAAAACCGTCAACCTCGCCTTCACCGTAGAATCCGGCTCCACCTCCTCCGGCTTCAGCCAGGACAACTACCTCTACGGCGTTGGAGCCGATTTGGCCATTCCGGGCATGAACTACGCCAGCGCCACCTGGTACTACTGCAAAAACGACAACGACGTCGAAAACGATCACCAGATCACCCTCACCTACGGTGCTTCGTGGGGTAACGCCGCACTGGAAGGCTACATCGACTACTCCACCGGTGCCGACGACCACAAAGCCAGCTTTAACTTCAATCCGCAGCTGACCTATAACCTCGGCCCAATGCTGGGCTACGACAACAAGGTCAAAGTAGGCGTAGAAGTCAGCTCATGGCACAACAAGTACGGTACCGAATTCGACGAAGATACCGTCAGCGCGATTATTAAAGTGCACTTGTAAAAGAGTGCGCCTGTAAAACTACGGCTTTAACAGTTGCAAGAAAGCCGTTGGAAACAGGCAAGAAAAAACGGCCAGGCCATCATGGAGATTTGGTGGTCTGGTTTTTGCTCTTTATTCTCTTCGAATTATATATATTCCCTGTCTCAGCCGATTGATAAACAAAGAGATCAGCTTCGAGCTTAAGAATTCTATACGCCGCGCCTAACTCCGGGCCTAGAGGTTGCGCAGGCTTCATAGCCCCATTCTTGATCTGCCCCAGTGTGAAACTATGGTATATATCTCCACTAACAGCCCATAATCCGTATTCTGTTGATTCGCTTGTCGTTCCATCAGGATATTCCTTTTTGAACGTCGTGATAAACGTTCCGTCAGGCCTAAGTAACTCGATGCTCTCGTGCGAACCACCACCTTCGTATGGTTGAACACTTCTCCATTCTCCAACAAGAGACAAGGCAATGTCCGATGGACGGGTAGTGATATCCTCATAATCTTTAATTTTGCTTTCCCCAGATAAATGACCGGGTATTGTCGAACATCCACTGAGACCGAGCACTATTAACGAAATAACTGCTATTTTATTCATATCCATTCCATTGATGCGTGTCATTTAGAGTTCTTCGAATACTACCTCAACAAATAAGTACCTATCTTGGCATTAACTCAGAAATCGTATAAAAACCCATGATTTCAAGGATACGTTGCCAGCCGAACGGAAAATGCTTCTCCTAAATTTTATCTGTTTGATCCGTCGCTCGCGATATACCGTGCAACCCCCAAAAGGCTCATCCATTCGACTTACAACAACAACCCACCCTCAATCGGGTAAAACTCGCTGGCGGCGTTAATCAGCGACGAAGCTGTGAGTTTGGTGACGCCATAGACCTCTACCTGTTTGCCTTTACCCACTCGCAGTTTGTTGGCCAGTAAATCGAAGTCGCCGTCACCCGATACCAGTACCACCACATCGGCTTCAGAGCCGTATTCCAGTGCATCAATGGTAATGCCGACGTCCCAATCGCCTTTGGCGGAACCGTCGGAGCGTTGAATAAAGGGCTTCAGGCGTACGTCAAAACCAATGGCCCGCAGTATGTTCTGGAATTCCCGCTGTTTGGGGTCGCCACGGTCGGTGGCATAGGCCACGGCTTTGATCACTTCGCGGCCATCGGTGACCTGGGCCCAGAAGCGGTTGTAGTTGAAGTTGCGTTTGAAGGCGCTGCGGGTGGTGTAGTAGACGTTTTGAACGTCTACGAAGATGGCGACGGTGGTCATGGCTGGCTCGTTGATTCGGTGTTCCCTGTATCCAACCACAGCCAGCCGCCGCTGGCGAACTCTTGGGGCATCTATTTCATTTCGCACCTGCTCGGGCCTCTGCGTGCTTGTGCAGGTACAGACGCCCCAGGCTGTTTACTGCAAGGTCGTCGGCTTGCCGTAGTCCTGACGTTCGGCCAGCCACTCGTTGTAGTCAGGCACGACCTGACTGGCGGGAACTTCGGCCAGAATTTCGAAGAAATCGCTGCGGTAAGCACCTTTCAATACGTCGGCCCTTGGTTTGCCCCGCACCACCAGCACGGACTGCTCGTTCTGATGGTCGAAGCTGCGCCATTGCTGTTCTCCTTTTAACAGCTGATAGCGATGTCCTTCCAACGCTTTGACCACACGCTTGGGTGATACCGATTTTGCCCGTCTGACCGCGTCCACGTACTGGTACACCACCGAATAGGCGGAGGCCGCTGCTGCCGACGGGCGGTGCTGGTACAGCGTACTATAGGCATCGACGAATGCCTGACCGCGCTGATAGCCGAATTTGGCCGGGGCATTCCAGCTCCACGGCATGGTGGCCAGCACTCCGGTTAACGCCGATGCCCCTATTTCCTGAGCGGTTTCCAGATCGAGCGTGGGAACCACAATGGTCATCCGCTCATGCAAGCCCAGCTGACGGGCGTGCTGCAACATATTGGCAAGGTCTCGTCCGAACTGGATCAGCACCAGTACATCGGCACCGGAGTTATCAGCGGCTGCCAGTGCCATCTCCAGATCTTGTTTGCGAGGCTTGGGGTATTGGGTGGGAATACTGGCGTGCTGGCCACGATCGCCGGTGTTGGTAAAGCGCCGCATGGAGTCTTCGGTAGAAGTGCCCCACGGGCCACTGGCGGTGATGTAGAAGAAGGTTTTGCCTTGCAGGGAATCAGCCATCACGCTGGCCAATGCCGCAGCCGACATACGGGCACTCTGATTTTCCCGAAAGAACAACTTGTGGCCACGCTTGCCAGTCAGTTCATTGGCATAGGCTTGCACCGCAAAGTACGGCACACCGTGGCGCTGGGCCTCACGCCCGGTGGCACGGGACACTTCGCTGGAAACACCGCCCATGATCATTTGCGCCCCCTGCGATACCAACTCGCTGACGTTACCCGCCACGCGTGCCGGATCGAAGTTGGTATCGGTCGTCAGCAACTCCAGTTGCTTACCCAACACCCCGCCTTGCGCATTGATTTCGGTAATGGCCAACAAGGCCCCTTCTGCCTGGGCAAAACCGTGGGATTTGTAGCGACCACTGAGGGGATAGTTGAGCCCCAGTTTGATGGTGTCGGCAGCCCATGTGGCTGTGGCACCCAACAGCAGTGCCGTCGCGGCGATCAGTTTCAAAGAAGTGTTCATACCCTGTCCTGTGGCCACACCGGCAAATGTGGCGCTGCTTTTATTATTGTTGCTACAGGTTAAGGGAAAACCGTCTGACGCAAGGATGATATTGCTGGTGCCATATATATCAATTTCGTCAGCTGCTGGTTGCAAAGAATACGCCCCACAGCCCGCTATGGCTGATCCAGAGGCCGATGTTCGGATAGAGGGAGCCCTGCTTGTTCGCGAATAAAACACCCAAACGGCAAAAATACCCTATAAAAACAAAGCCCGATTGCAGCGATGAACTTAATGAAGCAGACCGTCATCACTTGAAGGACTTTCGCCTGTTTTATGCGTTTATTCAGAGAAAAGGTCTGTATCTATTTGGCTAAAATTGAATGGTCTTCTGGTTTGGCCCGTCACGCTGGAAGCAAGGGACTATCTGAATAACCCTGCACAGCTCTGTCATCCAGAGCGGGCACCGGGTTGTTCAAAAGGTCCCAAGACAAACCAATAATGATAAGGACTGTTAAATGGAGCTGTTTAACGAATGGGTGGGAGCCGTAAACGGTATTGTTTGGGGCCCCATGATGCTGGTGCTGATTCTGGGTGTGGGCTTGTTCCTGCAACTGGGATTACGGCTGATGCCAATCCGCAAGCTGGGCACAGGGTTCAGCCTGATGTGGAGTGGCCGCAATGCCCCTGAGGGCGAAAAACAACAGGGGGATATTTCCCCGTTTCAGGCGCTGATGACCGCCATGTCGGCGACCGTGGGCACCGGTAACATCGCCGGTGTGGCCACCGCGGTATTCCTGGGTGGTCCGGGTGCCTTGTTCTGGATGTGGTGTACAGCACTGGTGGGTATGGCGACCAAATACTCCGAAGCCGTGCTGGCGGTGAAATACCGCGAGGTAGATGAAGAAGGCAACCACGTTGGTGGCCCGATGTACTACATCAAGAATGGTTTGGGTAAGAACTGGGCCTGGATGGGTGCCGCCTTCGCCATCTTCGGCACCATTGCCGGTTTTGGTATTGGCAATACCGTGCAATCCAACTCGGTTGCCTCAGTGTTGGAAGCTAACTTCTCGGTGCCTGCATGGGCAACCGGATTGGTATTGATGGTGCTGACGGCTGCGGTACTGCTGGGCGGCATCAAGCGCATTGGCTCGGTTGCGGGTGCTCTGGTGCCATTGATGGCGCTGGGCTATCTGGTGATTGGTCTGATCGTACTGGCGATTAACTCGGCTGAAATTCCCCACGCGCTGGAGCTGATTTTCACCTATGCCTTTACCGAATCGGCTGCGGAAGGCGGTTTTGCCGGTGCTGCGGTATGGGCGGCGATTCGCTTTGGTGTGGCGCGCGGTGTGTTTTCCAACGAAGCCGGTTTGGGTTCAGCGCCAATCGCACACGCGGCGTCACAAACCAAGGACCCGATCCGTCAGGGCCTGATTGCAATGCTGGGCACCTTCATCGACACCATCGTCATTTGTTCCATTACCGGTCTGGTGATCATCACTTCCGGTGAGTGGACATCCGGCGTCTCCGGTGCTGCATTGACGTCGGCTGCTTTCGCAACGGCCTTGCCGGGTGTGGGGAATTATCTGGTGGCGATTGCGCTGGCGGTGTTTGCCTTCACCACCATTTTGGGCTGGAGCCTGTACGGCGAACGCTGCGCGGAATACCTGTTTGGCGTTAAAGCCATTCGACCATTCCGGGTGCTGTGGATCGTTGCCGTGCCAGTAGGCACCGTGGTGAGTCTGGATACCGTCTGGCTGTTGGCCGACACCCTCAACGCCATGATGGCGCTGCCGAACCTGGTGGCACTGGCGTTGTTAAGTCCGGTGGTGTTCAAGCTGACTCGCGAATACTTCGACAAGCACTGATCAGTGCAACAGGAGGGGCGTGAGAGGCTCCTCCATCCACCTGCTTGCAGGTGATCCCAGGCCGCCAGACGGGTGGCAGCCTGACTACGTTAAACATCCTGTCCAGCTGCTACCCAAGCAGCTCAATTGAGCGAAGTTTACAGGCGACATAACCGCACTCCACCTTGGACAGATAGGCGCCAAGAGGCCCCGCTCACTCCGATTCCCTGATGCATAAATATGGTCATTCAGGCCAAAGCGCTACAAAACCTGCCAATCACAAAAAAGAAAGCGATCAATCACTTTCTTTTAAAAAGGGATGACTATATGGTGAAAAACACAACAAAAAACTCGCTCACTTCATAACGCATCAATGATATTTCAGAGAGAAAATAATGAACCTACACAAGCCGATTCAACAAACCACAGCGGTGATAGTTAGTATTTTCATGTCCTTGAGTGTCTTTTCGGAACCAGTTGGTATGCCGGACAATCGTCAAATATACAGCTACATCGAGGATATCGTTGGATTTGGTTCTCGCCATACTGGTAGCCAAGCAATGAAAAACACCACCAATTATATTTCAGGGAAGTTTTCCGAGTTTGGTCTTGAGAATGTAGATATTCTGAAAGGAAATAGCCAACAGTGGAGAATTGAAAACTGGAGTTTATCCTTTGGCAATGAAACGATCCCTTCGTTTTATATGCGCCATACTTTCTACAATGGCACAACGGGTTCTTTCTCCACGCCTGAAAAAGGCCTGAACGCCGACATTGTCTATGTTGGAAATTCAAAAGACTTAAGCGGCATGGATGTAAAAGGTAAAATTGTTGTTGCTGACATAGTTCTCGGGGATATTGATACCGAGCTACTACAAGATGTTTCAAGCTTCGTTTACGACCCTGAAAACAGCATAAAAGGTATCGAAAAGTTAAACCCTTTCACCCCCAACAACTATCCTTACAATATGGCATCTGCCATTGAAGGTGGAGCAGTAGGATTTATTGGAATATTGAGCAATTATTTCGATAGCAACCGTTTTTACAATGAAGATATTTCCTACTTTATTTCTGAAGACTATCACTTTGACATTCCCGGATTATGGCTATCAAAACGCGATGGAGACACCCTTAAAGCACTGATCCAACGATCCCCCGGCACCCAGGCGAAAATCGTCATGAAAGGTCTGGTAGAAGAAGTCGAGTACCGTACCGTTGTTGGCCACCTGAAAGGTCAGACGGACGATATCCTGATGGTGCAGTCCCACCACGATTCCGGTTTTTTCGGTGCTGTCGAAGACGCTAGTGGCGTCGCAGAAGTCCTGGCGCTCGCCAAGTATTTCTCCCAACAGCCGCAAAGCCAACGAAATAAAAGCATGATGTTCGTGACCATGGACACACACTTCACAGACTACGCAGCCCACGAAGACCTCGCCACCAAGGTTATTCTGGAGAACAACCTAAACGTACTGGCGAATGTCACTGTTGAACATATCGCCCGAGAAGTAGAAATAACCGATGGCCAGGCAACACTCTCGGGGGAAGTAGAGCCTCGTTTATTCATCACCTCACCATCGCTATTGAATATGACTGCCAGAGCAGTGAAGTCTCATCAATACGACCGATCAATGGTAATTCCCACTGCAGTCTTCGCAGACGACTACGGCCTCCCCACTGACGTTGGTGTAATCCAATTGCTGACCGATATCCCTGTCGTCAGTCTGATTTCTGTTCCCGCCTATCTGTACGACATGGCAGACACGCTGGACAAGGTTGCCTTTGATGAGCTGCAGCCAACGGCACTGCTGTTGGCCGATTTGCTTGAATCCATGCACCACAGCCCTGTGGATACATTCCAAAAAGACAAACTACTGGAACAATGAGGAAAGCGGACATGAACAAGGTTAATACACAAAGTAGACGCCGATTCCTGCAATACGGTGGCGGGCTCGCATTAGCCGCAGGCGGTTTGGGTATAGCGGGATGCGCCACGGCGGTAAACACGTCCAAAAGCGTTGCTTTCCCAGCCCCTATCGCCGCCCGGAATGGAAAAAACATTCGTACAGTTCGCGGACTTATGGCACCTGAGTACCTCGGTGTTACCGACATGCACGAGCACGTCCTGAGGGATTATTTGCCATCAGAAGAAGATGCCATGGTCATGTTTGACGATGAAACGCTTCAGGAAATGGCAATGCTGAGCGACCCTGGCGAAGTACCACAGCAATTCTTTCCGGAGCCAGGCAACCCAATCACACTTAGAAACCGGCACTACCTGACGCATTTCTATGCCTCAGCCCCAGACCAATTTCTGCTCGACAAAAACTTGATGATGGGTGAGCTGAAGGACTTTGCTGCCTTGGGGGGCCAATCCATACTGGATTGCAGCCCGACCTACGAGCGGGGCAACCCACTAACAATCAGACAAATGTCCGAAGAAACTGGCGTCAATGTAATCATGAGTACCGGGATCAATTCTCACGTTTTGATTCCCAAGAAATATAAACAAATGACCGTCAGCGGCCTCGCCGACTTCTTTGAGCACGAAATTGAAGTGGGTATCGGTGATACAGGAATCCAGTGCGGAAATATCAAGTTACTGGCCGAAAGCTCACATTTCGGGGTTAAGGCAACAGAAGACATTCCGCTGTTAAATGGGTTGCAGGCCGCTGCAGCAATCAGCCGAAACTCAGGAGTTCCCATCACTTTGCACGCATACTTGCTCAAGGAAGAGGTATTTCGGGCTTTTTTCAGCAAGGTGGATTCTTTTGGCGTACCTGAAGGCCGGATGATCATTTCGCACTTTCCTACCTTACTACGTCCTATGCACTATCGAGACCTGATGAAAAACCCTAAAGGCTTTCTGCCTAACCTGGACCTTGGGTACTGGGCCATGGATCAGGGGCATGTGCTTTCATTTGATTTGTTCGGCTCAGGGCATGCCTGGGCTGATACTTCCGCCGGATTGGTCCCGACCTATGATCCAGTATCTTTCTCAGCCATTTACCAATACGTAAAAGCGGGTTATGGCGACCGCATCGTTCTGGGTGCAGATGTATGGATGCGCAACTCAACCCGTGAAAACGGGGGGGCAGGTATGGCTCATATTCTCAACTTTGTTGTTCCGACATTGTTGGAGAATGGCCTGACCCAACAAGAGATTGACCAAATAATGATACATACCCCGGCAAGAATGCTGGCGTTCTAGGGACCCTCTGAAAAACTCGGTGCCCTGCCATCCCCGTTCTGGCGGCCTGCTGCCCGCCAGGACGGGGATGGCGAACTTGAAAAGGACCCGTCAGGCCTGCAAGTCGGCTTCGTGATTCGAAACCATCCGGCAGCCCAGAGTGAGCACCGGATTAAATAGATGTTCCCTTCAGTCTCCCTCTGCAATAACGATCAGAAGAAATAGCCTGAAGCGTCAAAAGTAAGAAAAATAATATCTCTGAAAACCGGTTACAACCATATCAACAATCAGAAGCATCACCCATGGACTTAAAAATGAAAACCCACTATATAATTACGCTATTTACCTTGATTTTTTTAATACCAACAAAATCCAATTCATTCGAAATTGGTGGCGGTTTTAATCTGGACACCAATATTGATATCCTTAGCGACTACCGATTCTCTGGAATATCACAAACTCAAAACAATCCTGCACTTCAGATTGAATCCATGCTTTGGCATGAGAGCGGCGCATACTTTGGGTTATTTTCAAGCAACATTGACGACGGCGGCGATGCCTCACGTGAAAACATGTTCTACACAGGCTTTGATCTATATTTCACGGAAACATCTTATATAAGCACATACATAGGAAGATACATTTATAGCGGCGATGGATCTCAAAATTCCAACGAATACTTCATCGGTGGAGGAATACAGGATTTTTACATTGGCTTCTCATATAACTACAACCAAGGACAATATATTGCCGACTCATCAGCGTATGAGACCAGCTACACATTTCACACACCCTTTGATAGTAAAACCGTCATTCGCTATGGCTATACCGATGTGAATATGGATGCTTTCTACAATGACAACGGAGACGTCCGACAGCATTTCAGTGATTGGGAAGTACGCTTTTCCAAAGATATATCAGGCCTGAACTGGGCCATCAGTTATGTCGATACCGACCTGACAGAAACCGAGTGTTACTATGCTTTGGGCTTTGACGATGTATGCAGTTCTACACTGATCGGCAGGGTTCGCTATACATTCTGACAAAACAGTCCGGCGGGAGATCACTTAATGACCAACGCCCAGCCGGACAAATCAGTATTTTCATGAACGTCCAGTCGTTAGTACACTCACTATGCAGCCATCGGCGCAATTACACATAGCAAATCCATAATCCCGATATTGGTGTTTACTTGAAGACAGAAGCAGATTTCATTCTAAGTACACTGGAAGCATTCTCTATTCCTTTGCCCAAACAACAAAGAAGTCTGGAAAGCTTTGGACGAATACTGCTGGCAACACAGGAAGTCATCGCTGAATATGGGTTCGCCAGAGCTAGCACTGTCGAGATTGCAAAACGCGCCGACTTGTCACAAGGAGGCTTGTTCAAACGCTTTCCGTCAAAAGACACTCTGGTTGCAGCGATGGTCTTTTATACGGAAGCAAAAGCCCGAAGCGCAGCCCTTCAATCCCTTGAACAAAACGTCCTGAATGCCTCCATTCATACCCGCGCCGACCGTATTGTCAGGGACTATTGGCAGTTTATTCAAACCAGTGAGTTCAAAGCGGTTGATGCGGTATGGCATGAAATATCAGTCAACCCACAACTCCGTATGGCGATGACACCGGTATTTGAATTCAATCACAGATCGGGGGATCTGACGGTTTATTTCCCGGAATTTGAAAACACCCGTTTTATTCAAATGCTCAGTCAGACTTTCTACGCAGGAATTGAGTACATTTCCTTCAACCATTCGGTAGGGGTAGAGCAGAATGTTGATGAAAAACTGAGCATGTTGTCAGACATGCTCAGCCGCGAACTGGAACGGCTTCAATCCACTCAATCCTCATCCGCCTGATAATCCGCGCTTTCAATATCGCGTTTGGCCTGCACCGGGTTGGCCATCCATTTCATAATGACGTCGCCTTCGCCACGGCCGTAGATGGTCAGGGTGCCGAAACCCAGAATCCGTCCCCAGATGCCCTGATTGATTTCAATGGCTTCAATGGCGTCCAGTTTCATTTCGTCGGTTTTGCGGGAAATGATGCCGCTCTTGTGGATAACCCGTTTGTTGGTGACACCCTGTTCGGTGCATTTCCAGGTTAACCAGTAATAAAGCGCGACGGGAATCCAGATGATGGTGACGCACAGGATGACGTGCAGTACGAGAAAAAAGCGAATGATCCAGTGGAATTCAAACACTTTATAAATACGTTCCCCTTTGGACAGGGATTCGTCGATGTAAGCCATCCATCACTCCTCAAACCGTTTGGCTGTTGACGTTGAGGGCCACAAAAAGTGCCCTCAAAAGGCCGGTTATTGAGCCGCAAAAAGCGACCTGGTGAAAGTGCTTTTCTGCTATCTGTGTCGCAAGCTGCTCAATTGGCCCGGCCATACCATTTGCAGAAGCGGATGTTATTTACCAATCCACACCTGTTTGGCATTGGTGAACTCACGAATACCATGAGGCCCCAACGAACGACCGTAACCCGACTGTTTGATACCGCCGCTTGGCAACCTTGGGTCGGTTTTCACCACGCCGTTGATGCTCACCTGACCTGCTTGCAGGTTCAGAATGGCCTGACGTTTGTACATCGGCTTCTGGGTCCAGATACTGGCGGCCATGCCATACGGGCTGCTGTTGGCTGTTGCTAACGCATGTTCGAATGAGTCGACTTTCATCACAGCGATCACCGGGCCTGCCAGGTCTGTGCTGAAGACTTCCATTTCCGGTGTCACATCAGCCAGCAAGGTCGGCGCGTAGTAATAGCCCGGGCGCTGAATGGTTTCGCCACCGCAAATACAACGAGCACCGGCATCAATAGCAGCGTTAACCTGTTGCTCAATGGTGTGCAGCTGCTGGCCGGTGGCGATGGGGCCAATGACAGTATCGTCCAGTAACGGGTCACCAATAACCGGGGATGCGATGCGTTGTTTCAACAGATCAATAAATGCGTCGTACACCGGCGCTTCGACCAGAATACGCTTGGCCGCGTCGCTGGATTGGCCGGTGTTATTCAGGCGCGACTGAACCACGGCGTCGGCGGCTTTCTCCAGGTCAGCGGCATCGACCAGCACAATGCACGGATCGGCGCTGCCCAGTTGCAGCACGGTGCGTTTGAATTCAGCCGCGGCCACTCCTGCCACCTGTGCGCCTTCACTGGCAGCACCACGGAACAGCACGCCCTGAATCGCCGGTTGGCGAATCGCCAGTTCGATGTCGTCCTGAGCGACCGGCAAGTTCACCACGATGTTGGCGTCTGGCACTTTCAGGCGGCCAAATACGGTTTGCATCAGCTCGACAATCATTTGGGCACAGCCTTGCAGCTGGGGAGCGTGCCTTAGCACGCAAGCATTGCCAGCCATCAGTGCCGGGGCCAGGAAATGAAACGCCTGTGCAACCGGTTCCTGCCAGCCCAATACGCCCAGCAATGCGCCTATCGGCTGATAGGTAACAAAGCTGTCCTTGGCATCGGAGACAATGCTGTCGCTTTCTAGATAGCCTTGGGCATGCTCGGCATAGTGTTCGCAGCAATCAGCAGCCTGCTCGACTTCTGCCAACCCTTGCGTGATCGGCTTGCCCATTTCCATCGCCATCATCTCGGCCAGCGGTTGCTGCTGTTCACGCAGTTCGGCGGCAACTTCCATCATCATTTTGGTGCGCAGGTTCAGACGGGTTTCACGCCACTTGAGCCAGGCGTTTCCGGCAAGCTCAATGGTGGCCTGAATGCCTTCGGCATTGAGGGCCGGATAGGTTTCCAGCACCAGTCCTGTGGTGGGATTAATGGAGGTAAGAGTCTGTTGTGTCGCCATGGTGTCTCCTGCTGCGGACGGTTTACTGCGCCACCCGCGCTGGATGGTCTTCGATGCCAGTTATCTGTCTTCCTGCGCCTTGTACAGGGATTCGCCTTGTTCGCCAAGTGTCCGAGCATATCAAAGTGCCTGAACAACCCAGCAACACCTCATATTTGGCCGAATACAGATGATGCTCTGCCGCGGGTCACGACTCACCAGCTGGATGACAAGCACAAAGATCAACGCCTGTTCGGCTCTTGCGGATTTTGAGATTCACAAGTTGAAATTCGGCAATTTGGGCCAAGCCATCGGACGTTGTTAAAAATGACGCGACTCACAAAAAATAACGATGGTTAAAAGCACCAAAAACAGTCCCTGAAAGCGACGTTAAATCATCAAAAATCGCCCTTTAAAGCCCATGAAAGCTGGAGAAATGGCATCCCCTACCAAAGCATCAGAGAAAGCATAACGGTGGGTAATAGGATGAGTGAAACTTGTCATTCAGATGAAAAAGCTTCGCTATACGAGGGTATAAGGCGGCCCTACTATCGCGCCATCCAACACGTAACAAAGCTGACAATCTACCGGAGGCGCTCTATGAAAAACGTTAGTCAAATCGATCTGGATAAAATCATGGCCGAAGCATGCGCTGAACGCGATGCCTACCTGGCGGCACAGTTTCAGGCTCTGGTTTCCAACATCAAGGCCAAACTCAAAGCCAGGCTGAAGAAGAAAGCGCTGCTGGTGCACGCTCACTGATCCAGCCGTCGTTGATCCCGTCAGGCCACCGGCCGATGGCAAGAATCCAACAATAAGTCGTTCTTGCTGTCAGGCACAGCCTGAGGTGGAAAGCATTGGTCCTTCCCTGTTTTCTATTTTCGTTTTTTCTTTCGCGCGTTTTCTCTGCTATCGAGCTTTCCCCCCTCCCTGCTGCTCTCCTTCCCTGAATTCTCTTTCCCTGTTTTCTTTTTCATCTTTTATTCCAACACCTTCGCCAAGCGCCCCGCAAAGCAACGATCTTCCGTTCGTCAGACACACCCGCTATGCACTGAGGACAATCTGACGGAAACAGGCCAGCCTGGAACGTGAACAGTCAATTGCCATGGCAGTAATTCCGGTCTGCTGAAGCAAGCCGATTTTTCTGGTCGTTTTAACCGGCAGAAAAACATCGACACCATTCGCGAGCCATCCGAGGAGACTCCTGCCATGACACCGCTTCGCTCTGCACTTTCCCGTTCTCTTATGACCGCCATGCTGGGCCTTACCGCAGCGGTTTCCAGTGTGGCCAGCGCCGCCAGTCTGGATTTTTCCAACGAATACAACGACAAGTCGATCCACGCCCAGGGCGATGCCTACTTTATCGAACAGGTGTCCAAACTGAGTGGTGGCGATGTGGACATCACCCTGCACACTAGCGGTGCCCTGGGCTTCAAGTCGGCCGACCATTTCTATGCCGTAGCCGATAACGCCATTCAAATCGCCGACACTCTGGCGGGTACCATGGGCGGTATTGACCCAATATTCCTGCTGTCGTCGCTGCCATTTGTGGTCAGCAGCGTGGACGATGCCGAAACCCTTTATGAAGTTGCCCGTCCTTATTACGAGAAGGTCTTCGAGGATAATGACCAAATCCTGCTGTATGCCTCTCCCTGGCCAGCCAGTGGTATCTGGTCGAAAGGGCCGGTGAACTCGGTGGACGAGCTGCACAATCTGAAGATTCGTACTTACGACAAAAACGGCACGATTGCCTTCAAGGAAGCCGGAGCCGCACCGGTGCTGCTGTCGTGGGCAGACGTAGTACCACAGCTGTCGACGGGCGGTATTTCGGCGGTGCTGACGTCGGCTGAGTCCGGTGCCAACGGCAGTTTCTGGGAGCATCTGAACAGCTACAGCGAAATCCGTTACGCCATTCCGCTGAACATGGTGCACATGAATCGCGAAGTGTTTGACGACCTGCCCGAGAAAGACCAGCAAGCCATTCTGGAAGCGGCCAAGCTGACCGACGCCCACAACTGGCAAACCGTACGCACCCGTCTGGCTCAAAACTACGACGAGCTGAACCAGCACAAGGTCAACATCATCACCGATATCGACCCGGGCATGGCCGCCGATCTGAAAGCCGCCGGCAAACCGGCACTGGATGAGTGGCTGAAGAGCACCGGTGACACCGGCCAGCAAATCTTCAAGCAGTTGCAGCAATTCGCTGCCGAGTAAGCCACCAATGACTGCGTTTCTATGGGTGGTAAAACGCATCAATCAGGCTGGCGGCATCATTGCCGGCAGCCTGATTGTGTATATGGCGGCGCATATCCTGCTGGAAATTGTGCTGCGTTTCTTCGATACCTC
This sequence comes from Oceanobacter kriegii DSM 6294, assembly GCF_000422845.1. Taxonomy (GTDB): domain Bacteria; phylum Pseudomonadota; class Gammaproteobacteria; order Pseudomonadales; family Oceanobacteraceae; genus Oceanobacter; species Oceanobacter kriegii. The sequence continues at coordinate 65,142 of NZ_AUGV01000008.1, read as the reverse complement.
GACCTACATTCTTAACGAGTTTGTCGGCTACGCCGTCGCCACCATGACCTTTATGGGACTGGGTTTTACGCTGGAACGGGCCGGACTGATCCGGGTGGATATGCTGATCGACCGCCTGCCCCATGTCTGGACGGTGATTCTGGATGCGTTGGTGTCTACCGCAGTACTGGTGCTGTTCAGCTGGCTTAGCTGGTACTGGCTGCAAAACGTGTTGCGCAGCTACAAGCGCGGCATTACCAGTGATTCGCTGGTCGATACCCCCATCTGGATTCCCGAAGGACTGGTGTTCATTGGCATGGTTGTGCTGTGTATCACCTTGTTGGCCCGCGTGCTGAGCCTGCTGGTTTACCAGCAACCGCCTTGCTATCTGGAAGCAGACGAAACCGATGGCGATTCAGCCAATTCACAGCAGAGCGAGGTGGCCTGATGGAAACCCTGATGACCACCCTGGGTGTTGTGGTGCTGATTTTTCTGGTGCTGGGCCTCGGTGCCTGGGTCTTTGCCGGACTGGTTATGGTGTCGGTGCTGTCGCTGTTCTGGCTGGGGGATTTCAGCTTTCACCGCATCGGCGTCACCCTGACGCGGATTCTGTTTCGGGCCGGTAACTCGTGGGAGCTGTCGGCCATTCCGTTATTCATCTTCATGGGTGAACTGATCTTCCGTTCGGACATTTCCGAACGCCTGTTCAAAGGGCTGGAACCGTTCGCTCGTCGCATTCCCGGAGGCATCCTGCACACCAATATTTTTGGCTGTACGCTGTTTGCTGCGGTCAGTGGCTCCAGTTCGGCCACCACCGCTACTGTCGGCAAAATCACCACCCGTGAACTGCAACAACGCGGCTACGACCGCAAGCTGTCGATTGGCTCACTGGCCGGTGCAGGCAGTCTGGGGCTGCTGATTCCGCCGTCGATTGTGATGATCGTCTATGGCGTGCAGGCCGAAGTATCAATCAGCAAACTCTTTATGGCCGGTGTGCTTCCGGGTCTGTTGATCGCCGCGCTCTACTCCGCTTACCTGTTCGCCCAGGCAGTGATGCATCCGCAAAAAGCCCCGCGACAAACAACCGAAGAAAGCAGCGTCACCTTGTGGCAAAGCATCAAACTGCTGAGCCCGGTGCTGGCACTGATTTTTGTGGTGATTGGTTCTATCTACTCCGGATTGGCAACGCCGTCAGAAGCCGCAGCCGTTGGCCTTGGCGCTTCGCTGTTGATGCTGGCTGCCGAACGGCAACTGAGCTGGGATCTGTTCAGCGGCGCACTGCGTTCGGCCATCCTCAGCAGCGTGATGGTGTGTTCGATTTTGGTCTGTGCGGCCCTGCTGGCGACTGCCGTTGGCTACCTGCACATTCCACAAGACCTCGCTGCCGTTATCTCGGCCATGGACCTGAGCCCGGCCCAACTGCTGATGATTCTGGCGCTGTTCTACATAGTGTTAGGGCTGTTTCTGGACGGTATCTCCATCACCGTGATGAGCCTGCCGATCACCCTGCCACTGGTACTGCAAGCCGGCATCGACCCAATCTGGTTCGGCGTGTTTCTGGTAATCATGGTGGAACTCGGTCAAATCACCCCGCCGGTGGGCTTTAACCTGTTTGTGCTGCAAGGCCTGACCGGTGAAAAGCTTGGCAAAGTCGCACTGGCTGCCATGCCATTCTTCATTCTGATGTGCTGCGCTGCGCTATTGATCACCCTGTTCCCCGGCATTGTGCTGTGGCTGCCTGAATTAGGGAGTGGGTAAACAGGGCTTGGGAATGGGTAGTGGCTGATACGGCTTCTGCGGTGCCGATCAAAAACAGCAGGCCATAAAAAAACCCGACCTGACGATCGGTCAGGTCGGGTTTTCAAACAGCCAGACCGGGCTTGCGCCCGGCCGATCACCGCGGTTTACGCGGTGGTCGTTTCAGACTGCTCGGCACGTGCCTTTTGGGCTTGTGCCTCGGCTGCTACGGCGCTGTTGTCCGCAGCAACTGTTTGGTCGGCGGTGCTGTCCGCCTGAATCGCCGTCAATGCGATGGTGAAGACGATGTCGTCTACCAAAGCACCACGGGAAAGGTCGTTCACGGGCTTGCGCATGCCTTGCAGCATTGGGCCAATGCTGATCACGTCGGCAGAACGCTGTACCGCTTTGTAGGTGGTGTTACCGGTGTTCAGATCCGGGAATACAAACACGGTGGCCTGACCGGCAACGGCACTGTTCGGTGCCTTGGAGCGGGCCACGCTTTCCATTACGGCAGCGTCGTATTGCAGTGGGCCGTCGATCAACAGATCCGGGCGTTTTTGCTGCGCAATACGGGTTGCTTCGCGCACTTTATCCACATCAGAACCCTGACCGGAGGCACCGGTGGAGTAGCTGATCATGGCGACCCGTGGCGGAATGCCAAAGGCCATGGCGGAGTCGGCGGACTGAATGGCAATATCGGCCAGCTGTTCGGCGTTCGGGTCAGGGTTGATGGCGCAGTCGCCGTATACCAGAACCTGATCCGGCAGACACATAAAGAACACAGACGACACCAGGTTGGTGCCCGGCGCAGTCTTGATCAGCTGCAGCGGCGGACGAATGGTGTTGGCGGTGGTGTGTACCGCGCCACTCACCAGACCATCCACATGGCCCAGTTCCAGCATCAGGGTGCCCAGCACAACGTTATCGGCCAGTTGTTCTTCGGCGATGATTTCAGTCATGCCCTTGTGAGCGCGCAGCTCGACCAGACGACCAATGTAGTTGCCGCGAATTTCGTCCGGATCGAACACGTCGATGCCGTCGCCCAGTTCAATGCCCTGGTTCTGTGCCACGCGGTGCACTTCTTCCGGCTTGCCCAGCAGTACACAACGAGCGATACCGCGCTTGGCACAAATGGCCGCGGCTTTTACGGTACGAGGCTCGTCGCCTTCCGGCAGCACGATGGTTTTGGCGGCGCTACGGGCACGTTGGATCAGGTTGTAGCGGAACGCTGGCGGCGACAAACGACGCTGGTATTCGCTATCAACATAACTGTTGAGCCATTCGGCATCGATGTGACGGGCAGTTTCTTCCTGAATGCGGTTCAGGCGCTCGGCATCGTCCAACGGAATCTCGTTGTCCATGCGTTGCAGGTCCATGGCGGTCTGCCAGCTGTTGGTCTGCACTTTCAGTACCGGCAAGGTGCTGTTGGCAGCGCCAAACTGTTCGATCACGCGTGGATCAGGTTCGCGGTCACCGGTCAGGATCAGGCCTGCCAGCTCAACGCCGTTCAGGGCGGCCAAACCGGCGGCCAGCATCACGTCGTCACGGTCGGCTGGGGTCACGACCAGAGTACCCGGACGCAGTTCTTCCAAGACGTTGGCCACGGTGCGAGCACACATGATGACGCGGCGGGCACGACGGCTGTCCATGTCACCGGCGTTAATCACGCTGGCGTTCATGTGTTTGGCAACGTCACTGATGCGCGGGGCGTTGATGCCATCACGCCACGGGATTTCACCCAGTACCGGGAAGTGGTCGCCGAAGATGGTGCTCTGCTCGCTCATTTCTTCAGCGGTCAGGCTCTGACGGCTACCGGTGTAGTCGGTCAGCTCTGGCTGACTGCGGCCATTGTTGTCCAACGGTGCGCCCAGCTTGTTCAGCAAGCAGCCGATCAAACGCTTGTTGCGCACGCCACCGTACGCAGCGGCGGTGATTTCGATGTGGTCTTCAAACGACTCAACCGAATCAGCGGCCGGAGCAGCAACCAGAACCACCTGGGCGTCCAGCGCCTTGGCGATTTCCTTGTTGATACGAGTGGCGTATGGCTGGTTGGCGGTTGGAATCACGCCTTCAATCAACACCACTTCGCTGCCTTGTGGGCGCGACTGCTCGTAGCGGGCAACGATTTCTTCCAGCAGCTCATCGCCACGACCGGAAGACACCAGATGCTCGGCTTCACGCATGGAAAGCGGCTGACCAATCGGCTGTTCGCAGCTGCCTTGCAGCAGGGCGACGGTGCGGTCTTCGGCACCGGCATCGGTCTGGTTTTCAGCGATCGGTTTGAAGAAATGAACCTTGATGCCCTGACGGTCCATGGCATGGAACAAGCCCAATACCGCGGTTTTCAGGCCAACGCCGATACCGGCCGGAGCCAGCATTAATGCCTGTGCCATTACTCAGCTCCAACCGGTTGTGCAGCTTCAACAAAACGCACAGCATCCTGGGCGATCATCAGCTCTTCGTTGGTTGGAACCACCAGGGCTTTCACCGGGCTGGCGTCGGTGGTGATTTCACCGGAACCGCCACGAATGGTGGCCTTGTTGCGCGCAGCGTCCACATCAATGCCAAGGAACTGCAACTGACGCAGGGTTTCTGCGCGGATTACGTCGGAGTTTTCACCAATACCACCGGTGAACACCACGCCGTCCAGACGGCCCAGTGCTGGCACCATGGAGGCAATGGTACGGGCCAGACGGTAGCTGTAGATTTCCAGTGCCAGCTGGGAACGCTCGTGGCCTTCTTCAGCGGCTTCTTCGATGGTGCGGCAGTCGTTGCTCAAACCGGAAATACCCAACAGGCCGCTCTCTTTCCACAGCATGTCGTTGATCTGGTCGATGTTCATATCCAGCTGTTTGGCCAGATATTCATGAATGCTTGGGTCGATGCTACCGGAACGGGTGCCGTGCACGATGCCTTCGTTTGGCGTCATACCCATGGAGGTTTCCATGCTTTCGCCGTTCTTCACCGCACATACCGATGCACCGTTACCCAGGTGGGCAATAACCATGGCGCTGTCTTCCAGAGGACGCTTCAACATGGTCGCTGCCTGTACACAAACGTAGCGGTAGCTGGTGCCGTGGAAGCCGTAACGACGTACCGCATTCTCTTCGTACAGTTTGTACGGCAGCGGGTAGATGTAGGACTTGGCTGGCATGGACTGGTGGAACGCGGTGTCGAACACAGCGGTGTGTGGCAGGTCCGGGAATACCTTACGGGCGGTTTCAATACCCGCCAGGTTGGCCGGGTTGTGCAGCGGTGCCAGGTGGTTGCACTGGCCAATCTTGTCGGCCACTTCGTCGGTAATCAGCATGGATTCGCGGAAGAATTCGCCGCCATGCACCACACGGTGACCAACCGCCTTGATGCTTTCACCCAGACCTGGCTGCTGCTGGATAAACTCCACCACCGCAACCAGCGCTTCATCATGGCCAGCATTCGGCAGGCTGACACGGGTTTTCTCGCCGTTTTGCTTGAACGCAATCTCGGCACCTTCGCTGAACAGACGCTCAGCCTGACCGGTTAAGACTTCATCACCAAATTGAGGGTCGATCACGGCGAATTTGATAGAAGAACTGCCGCAGTTAATCACCAGTACCAGTGAGGTAGACATGGGTTACCTAAACCTTTGTATGTCGGGGGCATGCATGGGTGCCCGAAACTAAATTCAAATGCTTTCCGTGCGCGTGGAGCGTTCCCTCGGCGAACGTTGAGCCTTGGCCAATTAAGGTTGCTTGGGGAGATGCAAGAACACTGAGCGCAAGCTCAAAACTGCAACAGGTGCTGTTCTTGATCAGAAAACCAGGTGGGAGTCGTTGTTATAGGCTGGTTCCGGCACCGCAGCGTCACGCCGATGTGAGCTGTGGCTTCGTGGCGGCGGATTGTACGGCTTTGGATCGGGAAAATATAGACTTTAGTCTAACACCCAAAGAAACAAGGGCTTTTGCAACTTTCGTACACGGAATAATCAGCAGGCAGGGAGGCTGACTTTTTATGATTGCCTGTCAGGAACAGATCGATTTCCTCAATATGTAACATTAAAAGCCAATTATTTTTGGCATTTTGATGACAGCCCGGAACAGCTGCCCATTTGATCAAAAATACAGCAGAGATGGCACAAACCCCGTATTAATGGGGCTTATGTAGCTTTTGAAAGTCGGGAAATGAGATTTGATTCTCGAAAGAGAGCAGGTGAAAAACCTGAATGGTTAGATTTTCTAATCATTACCGTGAAAAAGAGTCGCTTTATTCTGAAGACCCCGATGCCTACTATGGCACCCATCAGCAACACAGACCCAATCCAAAGGATGACCTATATGAAAGTTGAAAACACCGAATACTACATCGACGTTGACCAGGCTATCGCCGACGCAAAAGCTGCTCGTGATGCTTACCTGGCTGAGATCTTTTCTTCCCTGTTCGCCAAGATCAAAGTTGCTCTGACTTCCAAAAAAGCAGACAAGCTGGCTGCCGCTCACTAAGAGCTGACCAACGACTGTTTACCCGCAGGTCATCGGCCGACTTCAAGGAACCAACAACAATTCTTCCTTGCTGTCAGGCACAACCTGGGGCGGTAATATCCTCGCAAGACCTACGTAACATCCCCTCCTGCTAGACCTTCTTAAAAGCCACTTCTGAAACACCCGGCTTCAAACACCTGATCCACACATCTGATCCATACAAACGTTTCCAAGCCCCACTTTTTGCTGAATATTTGAACCAGACCTGGTTGCCACCTGAATGGTATGGCCTCACAGCAAGTGCGGATTCTCGTAGTCACCCCGAAACATCAGCTGCACCAGTACAGGCTCATCGGTTTCGTTTTTGAAGTACCAACCATGACTGCCTTCAAAGGGCGCGATAAAGCTGCCTTTCATCTCGGTGGAACGCCCCACCACGTAGCTTTTGAAATACCCGCTGGTATCACCCTTGGGCTCACCGTGCATATCGACGTACACCTGGCTGCTACTGCTGATCCAACGGAAGTCGACCTGAGCGCCCTGCTGCATGGTCATTTTGTATTCCAATCCGCTATTGGGCATCAGCGTTAATTGAACGGACTTACGGGTATCGGCCGGCTTGTTACCCCCTTCGGCATGACTAGCGCCCTGTGCTTGCGCCGCTTGCATTGCCTCCAGCGCCTCTGGAGAAAGCGCCGTCAGATTCAGCGCCTTGCCGACACCGGTCGGGTCGATATTGTATTCGGCCGGTAAAATCACCGTAAACAAGGCAATCAGTCCCACCAATATGGCAGCGGCAGTGGCTTTCCACAGCGTGGCTGCGGAAACCTGCGCTGTGTTTACCTCATTATGAATCTCAGCATTCATATCAAGACGCTCCTGTTATTGGGTGAAATAGCCGGTTAATTGAAACCCCGCCAGCATCACGCCAGAGGCCATCAAAGCCGAGTTAGTGACGACCGCAAAGCGACCAAAAGACGGCGACTGTCGCCACGCAGACAACAGCAACACCACCAATGCCAGCGCAGCAAACTGACCCAGTTCAACGCCAAGATTGAACGCGATCAGGTTTTCCAACAGGCCGTCTTCGGGAATGTGAAACTCCTGCAACTTGGTCGCCAGACCAAAGCCGTGAAACAGCCCGAACATCAGCACCATCAAACGGGTGTCGGGCTGAAAACCCAACAAACGCTTGAAGCCGCCCAGATTATCGAAGCCTTTGTAGAACACCGACAAACCGATAATGGCGTCGATCAGATAAGCATTGAGTTGAATATTGGCCAGCACACCACTCATCAGGGTAACGCTGTGGCCGAGGGTAAACAGGCTGACGTACAGCAGCACATCGCGGCTGCGATAAAGAAAGAACACCACTCCAACCAGAAACAGAATATGGTCGTAACCGGTGATCATGTGCTTGGCGCCAATGTACAGAAACGGCGCAAACTGCACGCCACTGTTCATCTGCAAGAACGCGCGCGTGTTGTCATCGACGCCGTGGGCTAGCGCCGTCAGGCTCAGTACGGTCAGCGCACTGGCCAGTAATAATTGGGTGAATAAACGAAGAGTGCTGTGCATAAACCAAAGCCGTACCTGCCACGCAAGAACCCGTTAGCCTCGCACGGCAAGGGCATTCAGTCATTTCCTGAAAGGCCGTAATCACCTACCACTTGGGTAGCAAGCCATCCGTCCATACCCAACTGCCAACGCCAGTTCGGTCACTACCGCCAGCAGGATGCCGATTCCGGCAAAGCCGCGTAGCCATTCCGTAAGCCCCAGCATCACCAACCCGACCATAGCCAGTGCCAGCCCTTTGGCAATGCCCGATTGTGCAGCGCCTGCGGGGGTATTCCGGGTAAACCAGCACAGGGCCGCAATGCCTGCAAACAGCATGGCCGTGCGACGGGCGACAAAATCGGCGGACTCTCCTCCTTCAATACCAAACAGCCACCAGGCGATATCCGGCGCGCCCAGCAGAATCAGAAAAAGCAGGGAGGCTATAACGGTGGTGACGATGTTCAGATTGCGGAAAGAAAACATCGGTCGGGCAGCAGCGGCTATCGAGGTCATGACATCATCCTTGAAGTCGTTTGAGCGATTAAACGTACAAAAAGAAAAGCCTGCGTGAAGCAGGCTTTCAGTGTATCCAGTCTGTGATCGTCAGAATGAGCTCTGTCTATCAGAATGGTACTCTCTATTAGAAGGGTACATCGTCATCGTAGTTTGGCATTTGCTGGGCGAAGCCTGCGTCTGCCGGAGCCGCCATTGGCTGGGCTTCGCTGAGGGACTGAACGCGCCAGGCTTGCAGGCTGGTGAAGCATTTTTCCGGCTTGCCCGGAGCGTTCCACAGACGGCCATTCAGGTTAAAGGTCACCAGAATTTCATCGCCCAGGTGGAAGCTGTCCATCAGGGCACATTTGTCTTTGATCAGTTCAAACGCCACGTAGTTCGGGTATTCCGACTTTTCGCCATCGCCGGTCAGTTTGATCACAAACTCGCGCTTGGTGAAGTTGTTCTGGCCGTAGCTTTTGGTGTCGTCGATCGAGTGGATAACGCCTTGGGCTTCGAAGCTTTTGGACATGGAGTCAGGACCTTTCGGGAATCGTTAAAGTTGCCGAAATCATAACATTGATCCTCTCCGCACCGCACATCAGCGATGTTTGTATTGGGTGGCGCAGTAGCCGCGGGAAATATCCGGATGGCGCAGTTGCAGGTGCTTGGTTTTGCGACCGCTCATACGTTTACGCCACATACGGAAGCTGGAGGCTTTCATTTCCTTGCGCATCAGGTTGATCACCTGCGGTTCAGACAAGCCATAAAGGCGCTCGATGGCTTCAAAAGGGGTGCGGTCTTCCCAGGCCATTTCGATGATGCGGGAGATATCGGCAGGAGTCATGGTCGGCCTTCGATTGCAAATTGTTCTTTGTCAGAACGTTCTAATCTAGCCTCTCTCCAACCCTCGTACAAGTTATGTATAAATAAAAGCAGCCATTCGGTGCGCAGTGCACACCCTACTCTGACCTTCCGTAGGGTGTGCACCGCGCACCAGTTGTGGCATTCCAGGTCGCAACGCACTGCCCTATCTGATATCCGAGAGTCACCGATAAATTGCAGGAGGTAGCGTGCTGCCGATGGAATTTCGCCAGCAAACTCACTCCCACACAGGACGTAGCGGGAGCGAGGTCGCTTGAGGCAATCAGCGGTCGATGCGTTCGCCCGTGGCTTTGTCGAAGAACACCGCCAGGCTCATATCGACCATCAGGTCGGCAGCAGCGCCCGGTGTAACGTCGAAGCGCGGCCCCAAGCGGCAGTCGACCTGTGTGCCGTTCAGCTCAGACACCACCATGGTGTCAGCACCGGTCGGTTCGGTTACCAGTACCTTCATTGGCAGGTGCGTCACCATAGGGTCGGCCTCTTTATGCGGCAGTGGCTCGGTAATCTTTTCCGGACGTAGGCCCAGAACCACTTCGTTACCAATCTGGCTGGCCAGCGCTGCGCTGTTTGGAACCGGCAGCTGCTGTACCGCGCCATTGGCGTCTGTCACTTCTACCGTCACCGCCGCCGCAGTGCCCGCCAATTTGGCCGGAATGAAGTTCATCGCCGGGGAACCCATAAAGCCCGCTACAAACTGGTTGTTAGGGTCGTTGTAGATCTCCTGCGGGGTACCGAACTGCTGCACGATGCCGTCTTTCATTACCGCGATGCGGTCGGCCAAAGTCATGGCTTCGATCTGGTCGTGGGTAACGTAGACAATGGTAGTGCCCAGATTCTGGTGCAGCTTCTTGATTTCGGTACGCATCTCAACCCGCAGCTTGGCGTCGAGGTTGGACAGCGGTTCGTCGAACAAATACAGACGTGGACGACGGGCTAACGCACGTCCCATAGCGACACGCTGACGCTGACCACCGGACAACTGACCTGGCTTGCGGTCGAGCAGGTGTTCGATTTGTAGCAGCTTGGCAACACGCTCCACTTCCTGAGCACGCTCGTGCTTCGGCACCTTGCGAATTTCCAGACCAAAAGCAATGTTCTCAGCCACGCTCATGTTCGGGTACAGCGCGTAGCTCTGGAACACCATGGCGATGTCACGATCTTTCGGCTGTACATTGGTGACGTCGTCGTCACCCATCAGGATGCGACCGGACGTCACGGTTTCCAGACCGGCGATCATGTTCATCAGCGTCGACTTACCGCAACCGGAAGGACCCACCAGAATCAGAAACTCACCACTCTCAATGGAGATGTTAATGCCCTTGAGGATATCCCCCTGGCCGTAGTTCTTTACTGCATTTTCAATCGTCAGAGCAGCCATATTCTTAGCCTCTTTCTGAGTGCTGTGCGAATCCCACAACACCAAATAATTTTTTATTTTTTCAACCAACCCACCGGGGTTATTCAGGCCGATGAGTTGGCGTCATCAGTGGATGTGCCTCGGAGCCATCGGAGCGTTACGAGCGATGGAAGAGCAAGGCAAAGATCGACGAGAGGAGCGGAGTTTATAAGTCATAAATGAGCATCCTCGAGTCGAGCTTTAACGCAGCTATTCCAAGCGCAGTAGCTCCGATCAGCCTTTGACGGCACCGGCGGTCAACCCCTTCACGAAATACTTGCCCGCCACCATGTACACAATCAGCGTCGGCAGTGCGGCAATCAGCGCTGCTGCCATATCGACGTTGTACTGCTTGCCGCCGAAGCTGGTGTTCACCAGGTTGTTCAGCGCCACCGTCACCGGCTGGGTTTCAGCACCGGAGTACACAATACCGAGCAGGAAGTCGTTCCAGATCTGGGTGAACTGCCAGATCACGGTCACGACGATGATCGGCGTCGACAGCGGCAGTACCACGCGACGGAAAATAAAGAAGAACCCTGCGCCATCCAGTTTTGCCGCCTTGATCAGCTCTTGTGGCAAGCCGATGTAGAAGTTGCGGAAGAACATGGTGGTGAAACCGGTACCGACAATCACATGCACCAACACCAGACCCGGGGTTGAGTTGGCCAGTCCGAAGAAGGCCAGCGTGCGCGCCATTGGCAGCAGGATCACCTGCAGTGGGATAAAGCAGCCCACCAACAGCAGACCGAACATCAGCTCGCTGCCGCGGAAGCGCCAGAACGACAATACATAACCGTTCAGGGCACCCAGCAAGGTGGAAATAATCACCGCCGGAATCACAATCTGGAATGAGTTCCAGAAGTAGCTGGAAATACCTTCACAGCTGGAACCGGCACAGGCACTGCCCCACGCCGTTACCCAGGCATCAAAGTTGAGGCTGGATGGCAGCGACAACAGGTTACCGGAGCGAATTTCTTCAACGTCTTTCAGCGAGGTGATCAGCATCACCCACACTGGCATCAGGTAGATAAAGGCAACCGCGGCAAGAATGGCGTACAAGCCCAGTCGTGCTGCACGGCGCGTTACCGTCATTGGAGCTTCAACCATGTTTCTTACCTCGCAGTTCGGAGTACAGGTACGGCACCAGAATCGCCAGTACACCACCCAGCATTACCATCGCGGATGCGGCACCCAGGCCCATCTGACCGCGGGTGAAAGCGTGGGCATACATAAAGTTGGCTGGCAGGTCGGAGGCATAGCCCGGACCACCGCCAGTCAGTGCGGCCACCAGGTCGAAGCTCTTGATGGCAATGTGCGACAGAATCACAAAGCAGCTGAAGAACACCGGCTTCAGGCTCGGCAGAATGATGCGACGGTAAATGGTCGGCATCGAGGCACCATCCAGTTTGGCGGCCTTGATCATTTCGTCATCGACACCACGCAAACCGGCAATAAACAGCGCCATCACAAAGCCGGATGACTGCCATACGGCGGCGATCACCAGGGTGTATACCACCATGTCGGGGTCGACCAGCCAGTCAAAGCTAAAGCTGGTCCAGCCCCAGTCGTGCATCATTTTTTCCAGACCCAGGCTTGGGTTCATCAGCCATTTCCAGGCGGTACCGGTAACGATGAAGGAGATTGCCATCGGGTACAGGTAGATGCCGCGAATAAAGCCTTCGTTGCGGATTTTCTGATCCAGCAACACGGCCAGCACCATGCCGATCAACAGGCACAGGGCAATAAACAGGAACGAGAAGATCACCAGGTTCTCCAGCGAGACCATCCAGCGATCGTTCATAAAAAGTTTTTCGTACTGTTCGAATCCAACAAATTTCCACACTGGCAAGATGCGAGACTTGGTCAGTGACAGCAGGAACGTCCAGCCGATGTATCCGTAGATACACACAAAAATAATCAAGAAGGTTGGCGCCATGACGAGCTTCGGCAGCTGGTCGGCTAACGCCTGTTGCAGCCGCGCCAGTGGCGACAAGGCAGCGCTGTTAATGCTGCGCCCGGCTGTATTGGTTTGTTGGTTCATGGTCAGTACCCGTTTTTTGAGCGTACGAACCCTGTGATGCCCACCTGACCGAAATCAGGTGGCACCCGGAGAACGCATTTTCAGATAAAACTATGTTGAACGTTGGCCTGCCGCGCCAATAACAGCAGGCCGGTGTTCAGACGGTTCAGGAAATTACAGGGAGGCCTTGATGGCGCGAGCCATCTTGTCCACTGCTTCCTTGGCTGACAGGTTCTTGCTGTTGTAGAAGTTGGTCACTACGTCGTAGATCGCACCCTGGGCACGGGAGTTGGTGGACATACCGTGGGCCATGGAAGGCACCAGGTCACCGGTTTGTGCCGAGGCTACAAACGCATCCATGGAAGCGTGTGCACAGCTGTCAAAGGCGGAGCGATCCATACCCAGACGCGCCGGGATAGAACCCTTGTTCAGGTTGAAGGTTTCCTGGAAGGTTGGCTCCATCACCAGACGGGCCATATCGGCCTGCGCGGCCTGACCTTCGTCGTCGCTCAGAGCGAACATGGCGAAGGAGTCGATGTTGAAGGTGAAGGCACCGGAGGTATCTGGTGCTGCCAGGCAGACGTAGTCAACACCCGCGTTTTTGCCCGCTGCGGTGAATTCGCCCTTGGCCCAGTCACCCATGATCTGCATCGCGGCCTGACCGTTGATGACCATGCTGGTCGCAATGTTCCAGTCACGGCCCGGCGCGTCAGCATCGATGTACTTGCGGGTTTTCTTGAAGGTTTCAAATACCTTCACCATGATGTTGCTTTTGAGAGTCTGCTGATCGAGGTCGTGGAACGCCTTGTTGTAGAACTCAGAGCCACCCACACCCAGGGCGACGGCTTCAAACAGGGTCGCGTCCTGCCATGCCTGACCGCCGTGGGCCAGTGGAATAATGCCTTTGGCTTGCAGCTTTTCAGCCGCATCGAAGAACTGATCCCAGGTGGTCGGAATCGCCACACCGGCTTGCTTGAACAGTTCCGGGTTCGCCCACAGCCAGTTCACACGGTGTACGTTCACAGGAACGGCCACGTATTCACCTTCGTACTTCATCACGTCGCTGACCACAGGTGGCAGCAGGGAATCCCATTTGCCTTGCTTGGCAACGTCATCCAGAGACGCCAGAAAACCCAGCTCGCCCCACTCCTGAATGGAAGGGCCTTTGATCTGGGCCGCCGCAGGCGGGTTACCGGAAACCGCACGGGATTTCAGAACGGTCATCGCGGTTTCACCACCACCACCGGCAACGGCGAAGTCTTTCCAGCTGTGACCTTCTTTCTCGAGTTCTTTTTTCAGAACGTTCACCGCGGCCGCTTCGCCGGATGAGGTCAGGTAGTGCAGGACTTCCACTTCGCCAGCGGAAACAGAGGCAGCAGAAACAGCCAGCGCCATTGCGCCAACCAGAGCTTTGATCTTGAGCATGTGAGCGATCCTTTTATATTTTTTGTGTCGCAGGTTCGGATAAGTCCGAATCAGTAAAGTACCAAACCCTGCGGCACCAGAAAGTAAGGTTCACCGTTGAAGTGTTGCAAAGTCTTTCAATTGCCTTCAATTGTGAAACAAACCGCCGTCGATCAGAAAATATCCAACCAAACCTTGCTCATCTTTTGGCAAGACATCAGAAAGCAGCCAGACAAGCCTGATTGGTTGGGGCCATCAATCCCATTGAGAATAGACCAGCCTGAACCGCACCGGCTTTGCGAGCCAGGCTCAGGGTCCCTAGCTGCGTGGCAGCACCACCCGGGCTTGCAAGCCACCGGCGGGATGATTGGAGAGCGTCAGTTCGCCACCGTGGGCGCGCGCAATGTTGCGGGCAATCGATAACCCCAGCCCCATGTTCAGACCAAGGTTAAGAGAAGTATCGGATTTCAGACGGGTATACGGATCGAACACCTTTTCCAGCTGTTCTTCCGGAATGCCGGGGCCGTGATCCAGAATGGCGACCACCAGTTCGGTATCGGTGTCTTCCAGATACACCTCGGCACTGCCGCCGTAATACAGCGCGTTGTCGATCAGGTTGCCAAACAGCCGCTTCAGCGCCAGCGGCTTGCCGCGATAAAAGCATTCCTGCAGCAGCGGCACCACCACTTGCTTGCCGTCCAGCCGCGCCCCCTCGGACAGGTTGGTAAACAGCTTCATGATGTCGACGTCGGCCGGGTTCTCGTGAATATCGGTGTCTTTCACGCATTGCAGCGAGGCTTTCACCATCAATTCGAGGTCTTCCAGATCGTCAATAAAGGCTTCCCGAACCTGCTCTTTTTGCAGCAGTTCAGCACGTAACCGCAGGCGAGTAATCGGTGTTTTAAGGTCGTGGGAAATGGACGCAAACAAGCGTTCGCGGTCATTCAGATAACGCTGAATGCGGCTTTGCATTTCGTTCACTGCCCGCGCCGTGGCCAACAGCTCCTTGCTGCCGGTTTCATCCAGCTGTACGGAATCGCCACGGCCAAACTGCTCCATCGCCTCGGTCAGCGACCGCAACGGCCGGGTCAGCGAGCGCACAAACACACTGCCCAGCAGCAACACCACCATCAGCGACAGCAGCAAGGACAACAGCCGCTCCAGACTCAGCGGCGACTGCTCATCCAGAAACATCGGGTCTGGCATCAGCGTCGCCAGATACAGCCATTCGGTATCGGACACCGGAATCTGCACCACCAGAATCGGCGCATCCAGCGGCTTGTAGAGCAAGCTCGACGCCCCCCAACTGTCGGGCAGATCGACCAGTTTGACCTCGTTGTTCAGCACGTGCAGGTCGTCGGCGCGGGAGAATTCAATGAAAACGCCGTCGTGCAAACCCAGCTGCTCCGCCAATACCTGACGGGTGGTATCCACCACGATCTGTTTGCGCTCGGAGTCGTTGAGGTCGTTGATATGAATGCGTTCGCGGTTCAGCGACACAAAGAAACGAGTGCCACCCATATCGCGCAGCTGGTCGAGCACTACATGGCGATAAATTTGCGGCAAGGAGGTGAAGAAATTGGCCGTCGCAGCAATGCGATAGGCCATGTGCTCCGACATTTCGCGGGTGGTTTTGTTGGTATCGGTACGCCACTGGGCGTACCAGATGCTGGTCGAAATGCCCTGCGCCAGCACAATGCCCAGGGTCAGCAACAGCAGGAAGCGCGCCGACAGTGACGATTGTTGCAGCCGTCGACGCCCGGCCTCAAGCCAGCGGCGCATCGGCCCGGCTTTCCACACTGGCGGTAAATACGTAGCCTTTGCCACGCACGGTTTTGATCAGCGTGGGGGCTCGCGCGTCGTCACCCAGACGGCTGCGCAAGCGGCTGATTTGCACATCAATAAATCGGTCCATGGGCAGATTGTCGCGGCCACGGGTGATACTTGCAATGGCTTCGCGAGTCAGTACTTCGCCGTGGCAGTCCAGCAACATAATCAGCAACTGGTAATCGGTGCCCGACAAGCCAATGTCTTCACCGTCCGGCCCCACCAGATTACGGGAAATGGTATCCAGTGCAAAACCGTTAAAAGTGCGAAATCGCTGCCCCGTCGGGGCGACCGGGGTATCCGGCATCTGCTCGGTGCGGCGGCGAATGGCCTTGATCCGTGCCAGCAGTTCGCGGGGGTTGAAGGGTTTTTCAAGGTAGTCATCAGCGCCCAGTTCGAGGCCGACAATACGGTCGGTTTCTTCGGCGTTGGCGGTCAGCATGATGATCGGCACTTGTGAGAAACCCCGCACGCGCTTGACCACTTCAAAGCCGTCGATGTCCGGCAGCATCACATCCAGAATCACAATTTGCGGGTCCGCTGCGGCCTGTTCACGCAGGTGATCCACAAACGACAGTCCGTCTGCAAAAGCAGACACCTCAAACCCCTGTTGCTCCAGATACGCCTGGAGTAACAGTCGAATCCCTTCATCATCATCGACTACGCATACGGGTTTTGAAACAGACATAATTCACCGGGTTATCTACAAAGGCAGGCCATGCTGGCCAAACTGGCGTCGTACCGATGGCAGTATAAACCAGCTGCAGCACTTCGTATGAGCGAGGTCGCAGGTCTGCGCCCTCAGCGAAATAGAAAGTCGGCTCACCGTGACCGGTGAGCCGACAGGCTCCTGAACAGAGCCGAGAGTGTGGCGCTTGCCCGCAACCCAGGTGACCAATCCGAGCGAGCACTATACGAGCAGCGCCAACCTGTTTTGAACAACCCGGGCTTGAACAGAGGCACCCGGGTCCTTCAAATCAGAGGCTTACCACCAAACTTCAGCCTGTACACCAAAGCTGGTGCCAGTGTTGTCGCCGGTAGGAATCGCAACCTTGCTGCCGCTGGCGTGGGTAACAAACGCACGAATCAGCGGACGGGACCAGTAGTCGTCACCTGCCGCCCACTGCTGGGCAACGGTTACTTTGGTCAGGTTGTTGTCTGTACCCATGCCTTCATCGTAGGACACGGAGTCGTAACCAATTTCAATCGCGGTAGATGCGGTGTCGTTCCAGTGGAACACCGGACGAATACCCGCAGAGAGCCAGGTTTTGGCGTTGCCATCGGCATCTTCAACGGTTTCGTGTACCAGGTTGTACTGGGCTTCGCTGGTGTCGGTGATGTCGAACAAACCGTGGTTGATCAGACGCAGCATGGAACCTTCCATCTGGCTGTTGTTAACGCCAGTGGAGCCTGCCATACCGTCAGTACCGTACTGAACCACAACCTTGTTGTAGCCGCTGGATACGCCCAGTGCGTATTCCAGGGAAACCAGCGTACCGCTGTTGTCGGCCACGTCGGCGTCTTCCTGTTCTTCAGTCAGGTTTGGCAGACCGAAGGCAACACCGGCTTCCAGAGTGCCGCCAGCAATGGCGATACCGGCAACGCGCAGGTCGATGTTGTTGTTGTGAACAGAGGTGTCGTCGTCAACGTCGTCCTGGTTTTCAATCCAGGCTACAGACAGTTTCTTGTCGCCGCCCAGGTCGATGTTTTCAACACCGGCACCGACGTTGCCGGAGGCATTCCAGTAGAAGTAGTCAGACATGTGAACGTCGTGACGCTGGTAGTAACGCTTACCGGCCCACAGGGTCGCGCCTGGCAGAGCATCAATAACGTTGTCACCCAGAACAGCAATCTGTACCGGGTTCAAGGCATCGGAGTCGGTACCGGCCATCATGGTGTTGAGGCGGAAAGTACGGCCGTTGGCTTCGTACAGGGTGCCTTTGAAACCGGCTTCGTAGTAGTTGTCGCACTCGTTACCCAGACGGTACTTGGAGCCTGCACCATCAGCCTTATAGCACGCCTGCTCACCACCTTCGGTGGCAGTCCCTACGCCGGCACGGAAATAACCGTAGAAATCCAGGTCGGAGGCAGATACAGGCATTGCGGCAATGCCAGCAATGGCACAAGCCAGAATTTTTGGAGTCATGGTCACGCGTTTCATGTTGATGTCGCTCTCTGTCTTTGGTTTTTATTGTTGTCTACCTGAACCACCCCAACGGGTTGGCATTTGGTAGCCTGTGCGATGAAACAACAGCGGGTAAGCCCGGCTGGAAGTCGTTGCGGTTGGCACGCCTTCACAGCAATTGCCGGAAAAGCCCCATGCTACGAATGGTGTTGAACTCCTGTCGCGGTGTGGTTGTCGGATTTTCCGCCCAACCTGCTTGTTGTTATTTTCATCGCGCCGCTCAGATGGCGGGTGTTGAAAAATTAACAAACTTCCTTCGACGGAAAAGCTATTTAATCCTTCAAAATGTAACAAAACCTTGCAGGATTTTTGGCGACCTTACCCAACCATCCAGCCGCTCGACGCCTTCGATGCCCATGAAACAAGGCCTGACGGCATTTTCAGCGAGTATTTCAGCGCTGGAACAGAGCGTATCGGCTGTCATAAATGTAATAAAGTTAACTACATTTTCATGAACAAACGCTCAAATTCTCACCATATTCATCGTTTCAGGCCGGTGCAGGTATCGAAAAAACCACCAAAACCGCCGAACCAACCTTAAAAACGGCGCGGAGATTACCAGTATGTTTGCCAAAATACTCCCTGAAATTCACAGAATTTTCGTAAATTTCACAATATTTGGTTTGCCTGATCGGCAAGCACTCCCTAAAATCGCCATCAACAACGTTAAATAATTACAAATAAACGCCCATTCCAAGCCAACAAAAGAGAGCACCATGAGTTCCCAAGCTTGTGACATCGTCATTTTTGGCGCCCTGGGAGACCTCGCCCAGCGCAAACTGCTTCCTGCTCTGTACCAGCTCGGCCGTGCCGGTCTGCTGGACGCTAACAGCCGTGTCTTTGGTGTCGCCCGTGACGACACAGATACCCAGGGTTTTACCGAAACCAGCCTGAATAACCTCAAGCGCTTTGTGCCTGCCAATGAATGTCAGGAAAGCGATATGGCCGCGTTCGCCGAGCGCCTTCAATATGTGAAGGTCGACTTCAAACAGGCAGAGCAATATCAGGCCCTGGCAAGCGCCCTGCAGGATGGCCACAAGGAACGTGTTTTCTACTACGCCACTGCCGCCAGTCTGTTCGGCCCGATGAGCGAGAACCTGCACAACGCGGGCTGCCTGAATGACAGCAGCCGTGTGGTACTGGAAAAGCCGCTGGGTCACGACCACGAGTCGTCCAACGAGATCAACGAATACGTTGCCCGCTTCTTTGAAGAGCGCCAGATTTACCGGATTGACCACTACCTGGGTAAAGAGACGGTACAAAACCTGATTGCCCTGCGTTTTGCCAACCCGCTGTTCGGTAACCAGTGGTCGTGCAAGAACATCTCCCACATTGAAATTACCGTGGCAGAAAAAGTCGGTATTGAAGGCCGTTGGGGATACTTCGACGACGCCGGCCAAATGCGCGACATGGTGCAGAACCACTTGCTGCAACTGCTGTGTCTGACCGCCATGGACCCGCCGCTGGATTTGAGCGCCAACGCCATTCGTAACGAAAAAGTGAAAGTGCTGCAGGCACTGAGCCCGGTCGTGGCCTTTGGCCCTGAGCGTGAAGTGGTCCGTGGCCGCTACGTCGACGGCATGATCGACGGCAAGGCGGTACCGGGTTACCTCAACGAAGACGGTGCCAACCCGCACAGCAACACCGAAACCTTCGTGGCGATCAAGGCCAAGATCAACAACTGGCGTTGGGCAGGTGTGCCGTTTTACCTGCGCACCGGCAAGCGCATGAAACAGAAGCTGACCGAGATTACCGTTCACTTCAAACCGCACCAGCACTTCATCTTTGATGAGCGCCAGCGTTCCACCGCCCACAACCGCCTGACCATTCGTCTGCAACCGGAAGAAGGCATCTCGTTGCAGATTCTGAACAAGGATCAGGACCTCGGCCGCGACAACGGTCTGCGTGCCGGTTCCCTGCGTCTGGATTTCGCCAACGACTTCGGCCGTGGCCGCATCCCGGATGCGTACGAGCGTCTGTTGCTGGAAGTGTGCCGCGACAACCAGAACCTGTTTGTGCGCCGCGACGAAATTGAATACGCCTGGAAATGGGTCGACCAACTGCAAGACCAGTGGGCCCAGGACCCAACCCCGCCGCAGCCTTACCCGGCCGGTAGCTGGGGCCCGAAAGGCGCGGATTTGCTGACATTGAAAGAAGGCCACTGCTGGCACGAGGACCTGTTGTAATGACTGCCAAACTTCCTGCAGCCATCGAACTGCTGCGCTTTACCGATCGACAGCATTGCGCCGAAGCGGTTGCCGCACACGTAGCCGCTGCGCTGGCGCTCGACATCGCCGACCACGGTTCTGCCTCTCTGGCGGTATCCGGTGGCTCTACCCCGGCGCCGATGTTCAAAACCCTGAGTCGACTGGACCTCGGTTGGGACAAGGTCGCCGTTACCCTCGCCGACGAGCGTTGGGTGAGCCCGGACCACGCCGACAGCAACCAGGCCAAGGTGCAACAGCTGCTGCTCCAGAACGACGCAGCCGCCGCCAACTACATCCCATTGTGGAACAACCACTCGGACGGTGCAGCGGATGCAGCCGCCCTGGCTCAAACCGAGCAGGCGTTACAGCAACTGCCTGAGAAACTGTCCTGCGTGATTCTGGGCATGGGCAACGACGGCCACACGGCGTCGCTGTTCCCTTGCTCGAGTGAGCTGGCCAGCCTGTGGGATGCCGAGTCTGCAGCGGCCTGGTGCCAGCCAACCACTGCGCCGCACCAGCGCATCACCCTGACACCCCAGCGTTTGTTCGCCAGCAAGGAGCGGATATTGCATCTGAACGGTCTGGACAAGCTGGAAACCCTGATGAAAGCGCTGGCAGGAACCGACGTTTCGGAGATGCCGATCCGTGCCTTCCTGAATCAGCCAATCACTGTTTTCTGGGCCCCGTGAGGCCGCCGGCCGCCGCTGCTGCCACCGGGCAGCACGGCGACCGTCTATAAGGAGAGTTGTTATGACAACCGCATACCCACAAGCATTCATCAACCAGATCGACGAACTGGCGGCCCTGGCTCCTGTTGTTCCGGTGATTCGCATCGACCGTATTGAAGACGCCGTACCACTGGCACAGGCACTGGTCGACGGTGGCCTGCCAGTACTGGAAATTACCCTGCGTACCGACGTTGCCCTGGATGCCATCAAGCTGATCAGCGAAAACGTCAAAGGCGCTCGCGTTGGTGCTGGCACAGTGACCAACCGCACCAACCTGCAACAAGCCATTGATGCGGGCAGTGAATACATTTTCACGCCGGGTGCCACACCGGACCTGCTGGAAGCCGCACTGGAAGCCAATATCGCCATGATTCCGGGCATCCAGAGTGTGTCTGAAATGATGGCGGGTCTGGATCTGGGCTACCGTCGCTTCAAGTTCTTCCCGGCAGAAGCTGCTGGCGGTACTGCGGTACTGAAATCCATCGCTGGTCCGTTCAGCGATGTGCGTTTCTGCCCAACCGGCGGCATCAAGCTGAGCAACGCCAGTGACTATCTGGCACTTGGCAACGTCATGTGCGTGGGTGGCAGCTGGGTAGTACCCGACGACCTGATCGAAGCCGGTGACTGGGATGCCATTCGCACCCTGGCCGCGGAAGCTGCGGCCCTGCGTAGCTAATCAGGCGAATAGCACAGGCTGTTGGGCCAGCACCCAGTAGCCTGTCAGAACCGGACAGGGCTGTCCGGCTCACACAGAGATAACCCTTGCGGGCGTTATTGAAACATCCGTCAGACAAGCAGGAGCCAATGCATCGACCGTTTCATAGTCCAGGTTCATGGCCCAGGCCGATGCGTCGAATTGACCGCTTTCTGATACTAATTAACCGATACGACGTACAAAACCCGCAAAGCACTTCTCTCTGTCATAACGAACAACAACAATTACACTCAGCACATAACGTTGAGATCGAGAAGGAAAGTGTCATGTCAGCCGTAACCGATTTGCCTGTGTGGCAGTCCCTGCAACAGCGCATCGAACCCGCCTTGCAAACCCCAATCAAGTCGCTGTTCAGCGATTCCCAGCGCTTCAGCAAATACTCGCTGAAAGTACAGAACATCATGCTGGACATCTCCAAGCAGCCGATTGACGACGAAACCTGTGCCCTGCTGCTGCAACTGGCTCGAGATATTGGTTTGGAAGAGCGCCGCGAAGCCATGTTCAACGGCGAACGCATCAACATCACCGAAAACCGTGCCGTGCTGCACACCGCCTTGCGTAACCGTGGCGGCGCACCGGTTTACGTCAACGGTGCCGACGTGATGCCGGTGGTGC
This sequence comes from Oceanobacter kriegii DSM 6294, assembly GCF_000422845.1. Classification (GTDB taxonomy): domain Bacteria; phylum Pseudomonadota; class Gammaproteobacteria; order Pseudomonadales; family Oceanobacteraceae; genus Oceanobacter; species Oceanobacter kriegii. Next base: position 42,935 of record NZ_AUGV01000008.1, on the reverse strand, counting down.
AAAACGAGCTCAAGCGCATGCGCACCTTCGTAAAAGCGGTACGCAGCGGCATGTGGCGCGGTCACTCCGGCAAGCGCATTACCGACGTGGTGAACATTGGTATTGGTGGTTCCGACCTTGGCCCTCGGATGGTGACCCAGGCGCTGAAACCTTACGCTGACGACAAGATCAACGTCCACTTTGTGTCCAACGTCGACGGCGTTGAAATCGCCAACGTACTGAAAGGCCTGAACCCTGAACGGGTACTGTTTGTGGTGGCGTCAAAAACCTTCACCACCAGCGAGACCATGACCAACGCCCATACAGCACGTAACTGGCTAATGGCGTCCTCGTTCGACAGCCGCGCCGTTGCCAAGCACTTTGTGGCAGTGTCTTCCAATGTGGATGCGGTAAAAGCCTTCGGCATCAAGGCCGAAAACACCTTCCAGATGTGGGACTGGGTTGGCGGTCGTTTCTCGCTGTGGTCTGCCATTGGTTTGCCGATTGCGCTGTATCTGGGCTTCAAGCAGTTTGAAGAACTGCTGCAAGGCGCCCATGACATGGACCTGCACTTCCGCAACGAACCGCTGGAGCGCAACGCGCCGATGTGGCTGGCCCTGACCACCCTGTGGAACTCCACCTTCCTGGGCCGTCAGAGTCAGGCCATTTTGCCGTACGACTGGCCACTGCAGAAATTCTCGGCCTACCTGCAACAGGCGGAAATGGAGTCCAACGGCAAGTCTGTGGATAAAGACGGCCAGCCTGTGCCTTACACCACCGGTTCCATCATATGGGGGCAGCTGGGCATCGACGGTCAGCACGCGTTCTACCAGTACCTGCACCAGGGCAACACCATTGTGCCAGCCGACTTTATTGGCTCGATTGAGTCCAGTACGCCGGTGGAAGGCCACCACGAAAAGCTGATGTCGAACTTCTTCGCCCAGACCGAAGCGCTGATGTGCGGCATCGACGCCGATCATATTCGCGCCGACCTGACCGCCAAGGGCATGTCTTCCGAAGCCATTGAGCGACTGATTCCGCACAAGGTGCACGAAGGTAACCGACCAACCAACAGCATCATTCTGGATCGCCTGAACCCACGCACGCTGGGCGCGCTGATTGCCATGTACGAGCACAAGATTTTCATTCTGGGCTCTATCTGGGACATCTGCTCGTTTGACCAATGGGGTGTGGAGCTGGGCAAGACCCTCGCCAAAGGCATCCTGCCAGAACTGCAGGAAGGGGTGATCAAGGATGGCCACGACGACTCGACCGCCAACCTGATGCGTTACTTCGTGGAAAAGCGCAAGGCGCTGCTGGACAACGACTGAGTCTTCGACCTGATCTTATGTGTCGGACATAGCGGGCCAACACGCACAACCGACAGTCGATGGCACTGCGTTTCTTAACAAACCGTCAGACTGACTGGAGCATTCCTCCAGCAGTCTGGTAACCTCCCCCCCATACAGTGAGCAACCGTTCTCTCACTGCCATAAGCCATCTACCTAACGATCGTTACCTTTGTGGAGACCCGACGTGCAACAGAAAACCGTGCGTATGCCCGCCATCAAACGCATCTCCCTGATTGCCCACGACAACATGAAACCCGTGTTGAGCGACTGGTGTCGTCAGCACCAAAGTCTGCTGTCCCAGCATCAGCTATTCGCGACGGGCACGACCGGCCACAAACTCTCCAGCGAACTGGGCCTCAGTATTGAATCCCTGATCAGCGGCCCCCTGGGTGGCGACCAGCAAATTGGCGCCAAAATTGTCGAGCAAAAAATCGATATGGTGGTGTTCTTCTGGGACCCGTTCGAGCCCATGCCACACGACCCGGACGTGAAAGCCCTGCTGCGTATTGCGGCGGTCTGGAACGTGGCGGTGGCCTGTAATCGTACTTCCGCCGACTTTATGCTGACCTCACTGCTGACCGCCCAAGGCTACGACTACCAGATTCCGGACTACGACGCCTATCTGGCTGAGCGTTTGGATCAGCACGGCTCTGCGGAATAGAACCAGCCAGCATCAACGATAAATAAAAACAGGGAGCCAGCAGGCTCCCTGTTTGGTGTTGGGTGAAGTGTGGGTTAAGTGACTTTTGAGGGATTAAACTCAAAACCAGTGGCTTACCAGAGCAATATCCGGCTGCCGATGCCCAGCATTTGCAACCGTTCACTGCCAATCCGCAGTTGCTGCCAGCGCAACTCCAGCGTTGTGTCATCCAGCGCCTGATACTCCGCACCCAGCCCCAGCATGACATCAACACCACTGTCCGGGTCTCGTCGGAATGCGCTGTGGCTGCTGCTGGTTTTGCTGCTCCAGCGATACAAGCCCATCGACATTTCAAGGTTCAGCCGCTCCAGTGGCGACACCACAAACACCTGATCCAGCAACCAGCCAGCGCCACCTACCGGGTGTTCGTCTTTCAGAGCCGCACGCAATTCGGTCGGGTTGGCCGTACCGCTGAATGTCACCTCGGCATCGCCCATATCCAGATAGCTGAACTCAAGCGCCAGATGCGGGGCGTATTCATACCCCAACCCCAGCTGATAGCCGAAGCGTGAGGTGTCGTAGTCGTCCACCGTGATGGTTTGGCCTTGCTGCTGCAATTGCTGTTCAAAGTCGCTGCTGCTGTTGCTGCCAGCCACCTGTAAAGCACGCACCAGGATGTAAGGGGCATGATCGTCCGTGGTATCAAAGCTGTCAGCCACCGCAGCCTTTGGCGTCAGCACAGCGCTTAGTACCAGAGCCCCCGCACTCACCCCCAACCCCACAATTCCTGGCCCCGCTGTCAGCAGGCGTTGTGGCAGCGGTTTACCGGACGGCTGGCGGGACAGCCACAGGGCCGCGCCCAGCAGCAACAGCCACCAGCCACTGACCGCGCCACCCGAACGGGTACTTCGGGTTGTGACGCCCTCCAGCGACTCGGAGCCTGCCGTGGACAACACGCTGACCGCACCCGGGTCTTCAACCGCGCCATTGGCTTCGCCATCAGCGTCGTTTGGCCCGCCGTCTTCAATGGTCAATTGCACACACAAGTGTCCTTCGGTCAGGCCCGCAACCCAGGACGCATCCCCCGGAGGCGGGCAGAAGCCCATGGCTCCGGCAGCAGAATGCACGCTGTTGTTGTCGTCTTCGACAAAGTCCATCCAGACGCCATTCTGGTATTTGCGATAGACCGCATCGGCTTCGATCGCCGCGTGCAGTGGCAGCACTACTTGCACCGAGCTTCCGGCCACTGGCAATTCAGCGGCGATGAAGTCGAAGATGCCTCCCACCGGGCGGTGAGAGCTGTCGCTGCCAATGCCTTCCAGCGCCTCAAACTCGGCCTCGTAAAGCAGTGCACCACCACTGCTGCCTTCCATCGCCAGCCCTCCCAAACGGCAGTGCACGCCGGGGTCACACTCAACCACATGACTGCTGCTGGCAGTGGCAATTTCTGGCAACAGATTGCGCTCAGCCAGACTGTCGAGGTAATCCGGAATACCGTCGCTGTCGGCGTCGCCCGCACCTTCATCGGCGTCTGCAATACCATTGCCATTGGTGTCGGTTTCAGCAGACAGCACCAATGCAGTGTCGATCACCCGGAAGTACAACGAGGCATCGTCCACCAGCCCCTGACTGTCGGTGACTGACACTTCCACCCGGTAACGCCCCGGCGACAGGTTGGCCGGATCGAAAATCAGGTTTTCGGCGCTACTGCTGGTATTCAGCGACAGCACCCGGGTATCGGTATCGGCCCAGCTCAGCGTGACGGTATCGGCAACATTGCCATCCGTTGCCGTGGCCAGGAAGGTGACGTTGCCACCATCGCGGGCAATCGTGGTAGACAGGCTGCTCGCCTGGGACACTTGCAGGTTCACTTCAGGTTCAATATTGCCTTCCACGATCGAGATACTGACGCTGGACTTGCGGCCGGCATTAATATCATTCACATCGATGGCATTCGGGTCGTAGCCGGCTTGCAGATCCTCGTCATCGGAGGTGGCATCGTCCAACGCAATGATCAGTGTTTCCGTGCCTTCGGCAACGCCGTCATCAAGCAACTCGAAGCGGATATCCTCGCTCACCGAGCCTGCGGTAAAGATCACGCTACCGGCCTCCAACGTATGGTCTTCGTCGTTGGCACTGCTGGCGCTGCTGATCTGGTAGGGCACCTCGAATGGATAGTCCGGTGCAGGGCCGTCCAGCTCAATGCTGACCGTCACTGTGGAGCCTTCCACCTGACGCTCGTCCTTGCTGAAAGACACCAGTGGGCGAATACGCACAACCTGTGTCGCACGGCCTTCGTTGCCCTTGGCATCCAGCGCGCGGAACACCAGGTTATGCAAACCGGGGCGCAGCATGGCGGACTGGCTCTCGAAGCCGTCTACCGTGGCCGTGCAGCAGGCGTCGCCATCGACGTTGTCGCTGGTCATCGCCAGCAATGCCGCGTTAATGGCTGCGGAGTCGTCGGTCACGCCCAGCAGTTGGGCCAGCGTCACTCGGGTAAACACGGCGCTGGCATCCAGAGTGATGGCCGCCGGGGCGGTAATCACCGGTGGCGTGACGTCGTAATAATCATCGCCGTCGGTTGGGTCGGTGCCGTCTGTGACTTCCTGTTGGTTGGAAATATTGTCTCCATCGCTGTCCAGCAAGGCGTCCGTGTCGTCCAATGGATTCAAGCCGTAACGCAGCTCATCGCTGTCAGAAATGCCGTCGTTGTCGTCATCGTGATCTGTGCTGTTGGCGATGCCATCGGTATCGAAGTCGCCTTCCACCGTCAGGCTGAATGCCGCCAGCGACGCCAGATTGTTACTGGTGGAGCCATCGTCGACCGTAATAACAATGCCGGAATAGGTCCCTGCATCCCCAACTGACGGAGTACCAGACACCACTCCGGTGGTGCTGTTGATGCTCATCCACGCAGGTTGGCCGGATAGTTCAAAGCGGAAATTACTGCTGTCGGAGTCCGTTACCTGAGGGGTGAAACTGTAGGCCTGACCTTCCAGCACAGACGCTGTCGGAGTACCGGAAATCACCGGAGCGTCGTTAATACCCACCACGTTGATGGATACCAGCGCCGCTGCGGAAGCACCCGCTTCATCGTCAGATATCCGATAGCGAAAGCTGTCGTTGCCGTAGAAGTCATCATCAGGGGTGTAGGTCAGGGTGCCATCGAGATGATCGACCAACTCACCATTAAGCGGAGCCTGGCTAATCTCAATACTGGTAAGATCCAGACTGCCGTCGACATCGCTGTCGTTGGCCGCCACGTCGATGGCAACGGCCTCCTCTTCCTGGGTTTCGGCGGTATCGGCATTGGCGATCGGCACATCGTTGACGGCCGTCACACCGATGCTGACCACAGACTCATTCGACCATACCCCGCTGTCGTCCTGTACCCGATAGCTGAAGCTGTCGCTACCCGCGAAGTTGCTGTCCGGTTGATAGAGAACCAGCCCGTCCGTGCCGACGCTGGTCGTGCCATGTTGTGGCATTTGAAGCACTTCAATACTGGTCAGCACCAGAGTGCCATCCACATCGCTGTCGTTTCCCAGCACACCGATGCTGTGGGCGACGTCTTCCTGCAGTATCACAGTGTCGGCAACGGTGACCGGCGCATCATTCACCGAGGCCACAACAATGGTTACCGTGCCCTGCGCGGAGGTCGCGCTGGCATCGTCCGCCACCACGTAGGTGAAGCTGTCGCTGCCGAAGAAGTTCAGTGCCGGGGTGTAGGTGATGTCACCGGTTGCGGCATCGACACTGACAGCACCGTTACCCGGTTGCTGCACAACCGCAACGCTGCCGATATCCAGACTGCCATCCACATCACTGTCATTATCGAGCACATCAATCACCACAGCAGTGTCTTCATCGGTTGAGGCGTTATCTGCTGCGGCAACCGGTACATCGTTAACCCCCGTAACCGTAATGGTCAGCGTCGCAATATTGGAGTACGCCCCGAGGTAATCCTGAAACTGGTAAGTAAGGCTGTCGGTCCCTTCAAAGTCAGCACCCGCAACATACTCAATCCGGCCATCGACAACCGTTGCAGTACCCGCAACCGGGGCTTGCACGATCTCCAGTGAGGACGGCTCCGGACCGCCGTCAACGTCAGTGTCGTTGGCCAGTACATCAACAGTGACCGAGTCATCCTCATCAATGATGATGGTATCTGCTACCGCTACCGGGGCGTCGTTCACGGAGTCCACAAAAACAGTGACTGTCGCCTCGGCACTGCGGCCCTGATTCAGGTCTTCCACCTGATAGGTAAAGCTGTCCCTGCCGTTGAAGTTGGCATCCGGCGTGTAGGTAATCACACCATTGGCCGTATTCACGCTGGTCGATCCGTTCTCAGGCGCACTGGCCACCACCACACTGGCGGGATTCAGTGCACCATCCTCATCCAGATCGTTGACCAACACATTGATTGCAACCGCAGCATCTTCAAGGGTTGAAGCTCCGTCGTTGTAAGCATACGGCGCTATATTGCCAACGGTGAAGCTGAGCACTTCAGGGTCAGACAACCCGGGCCAGCTATTACCGTTAACATCCGTTACCAGGCCCGGGGCCGTCAGCACGTAATATTCGACCATCGGGTCAAGTCGTAACCGCGAATTAGTGACCAGCGACGAGCCATTTAGCGTCAGATCACTGATATCGAAATACCTCGCCCGACCAGTCTCAGCCTCATAAATGGTCAAGCCGCCAATACCTGCTACCACAGGCTCAGAGAAGGTGATGGTGAGATTGGTGTTATAGGCCACCCCGGTTGCATTGTCCGCCGGAATACTGGAGACAATGGTCGGCGCAGTGCCATCGTAGCTGCTCGTCATTTGGCTGCTGGTCACCGCCGGCAAAGAACCTGACGTTGCTTGCAGATTAAAGGTTTCATCCGTGCTACCAGCCACCGTGTAGGTCACGGTCAGACCCGTAAAGGTGGCAACACCGGACGCCGGGGTCAGAGTGACGGTCGCAGCATTGCCATCGGTGTCGCCGCTGGCCGACATCTGTACGGAGCCAGCGCCGTTCACTTCTGCCAGCGTCACAGCGGTTGAATAATCACTATCGAGCAATCCGGCAGCATCGACAGCCTGCACCACAGGTACCGTCGTCAGCGCAGTGGCGTTGCCATTACTCACGCTCAATGGCACGGGTTGGCTGCTAAACTGCAACGCCGTGGCAACCACGTCGGACGTCAATGTACTGGTCGTCACCGCTGTCAGGTCACTGCCAACAGCCGACTGATCATCAGCGGTCAGGGTGAACGACTGCTGATCCGCCGTCGCGGTGTAAGTCAGTGATGTAAAGGTCGCCAGACCATTAACCGCAGCCACGCTGCTACCGGTCAGGCTGCCAGTACTGGCTTCGGTCAGGGAAATGGTCTCGCTAAAATCGAGGTCCAGGTTACCAGCAGCATCCTGCGCCGCGATCACCGGCTGGGTTGTCAGTGCCGTGCCGGATACCGAGCCCGCGGGCTGGGTAACGACCACCAGCTGGCTGGCCGTCACACTCAACGGCGTCCCTGTGCCGTTGGTCAGCGGAGTCGTTGTGCCAAAACCGGTGCCCGACCCCGTCGTGATCTGGGAATCGCCATCGAGGCCAAGCACCACCGTATGCCCATCGGTAATACCACTATTGTCATTGAAGTAGGCGCTGATCGTATAGGTCTCGCTGCTACCACTGGCAACCGACACAGACAGGCCGCTAAAACCGAGTATGCCAGCGCTGTATCCACCGCTGGCATTGCTGACATCCGGACCGTTCAGGTACCAATGGATGCTGGCCAGTTCCGCTTCATTGGCCGTGCCCGATACGGACAGCTTGATTTGCGATATCTGCAACGCTGCGGTGTCCGCAGTCGCGCCATCGGTCAGAGTGAAATCGAACAGGTCGACGGCCTGGCCCGCGGTAATTGCTGTGGTAGGGAGTGCTACCGGCTCGATGACACCACTGGCAGCAGAGACCGTCGCGTCTCTGTCGAAGGCCGTCAACATCACATAAACCGTACCTAACACCGCAGAAGCACCATCACCGTCATCCAGGCTAATCGTAAAAGTACGCATAGCATTGATCGGCGAGCTGCTGATGTTTTCATAGGTCAAGGCCCGCAGCAGCACTTGAACCCGAGCTGGCGTAGCATTGCTGTTAAGACTGATCTCGAGCGAGGCACCCGCTCCGATGGTGTTCACCAATGTACCAATAACCGTGCCGGAAACCGCCACAGAGCTACCGCTAGTGGTACCCGTCAGCGAAACCGCACCTGACGTATCGATGCTCAATTGGTCTTGCGAAGGCGCCCAGCTTACACCGGTGACACTGAGCGTACCGCCGGAGAAATCCGCTGAATCCACATCCGTGATGACGGCATTACTACCAGCATCCAGCAGCACTGGACTGCCGCCCTCGGTAAATTCCACCGTGTCATAGTTCAGCAAGGAAGCGGAAGCCGCATCGTTCACCGCCGTCACGTTGAGCGTCACACTGGCGGCGGTGCCATTCTCGCTGCCGTCATTAGGGGTGATGGTCAGGGTCGCCGCCGAGTTGCTGTTCAGCGCCGTGGTGTACTGAATCTTGCCGTTGGAAAGGTAACTGCTCAGCGCCGATGTGGTGCCCGCCAGGGTCATACTGGCAGAACCGGAATTACTCACCGTGACCGATGAATACGTACCGTTGCCGTCGCTGGACGCAATCGAGCCTGCCCCCACCGCAAGCGTCAGGGTAACGGTGTCGCCATCGCTGTCAGCCACCGAAACCCCACCATCAAGAATCGTCGTGGCCACGTCTTCCGTCACCGCAGCAGAGGTTGGCACACTGCTTAGGGTTGGCGCTGAATTGGCCACAACCGCATCCCCCTGCACCACCTCAAATGGCATATCCGCGGTCGTCCAATCGAAAGGGTTATCTCCTGAGTCGGCCAGGTAATAGGCATTGCCGCCGGTATAAAGATCGGTTTTCAACTGGCCACTCATGTTGGAAAAGGCATTTTCGTAGTCGAAATAGGCAATATCCGAACAGGTGCGCGGCATCAGGTAAAAACTGTAGAGCGTCCCCGACGTAATTGGCACGATGGCATCCAGGGTAATGGTCGCGAACCCCGACCGCCCCGTCAGATGATCACCATTGGGATACACATCGGGCAAGGGCGCAGACAGCACCTGAGTGTGAATCAGGTTCGAGCTGGAGGCGTCATAGGCTTCTGCCATACCTTCATAAACCACCAGCGTACAGGTACCACTGCCATCGCCATCATTCGGCACCCCGATGCTGGTCAAAACCCCGGTTTTGGTGGCCGTAAAAGACTGCCCCTGAATCCAGGTCGTCGTCCCTGTGGAGCCGTCGTTCGCCGTATTGTAGGGGTCATAACCGGCAGGATCATAGGTGATGGTCACCGGAGCGGCCTGCACCGAAGTGCCACCGATCATCAACGCTGCCAGAGCCAGCAAGCTGGTAGCCAACGGCCGACGGAAGATCCGCGTTATAAGCTGCTCTTGATGATGCACTGCTGTTTGCCAGCAGGATAAAACAGACCGCTCCATAGTGGTTTACCCCAACAATGACGGTGAATAACAATGAGTGACGGCTCAGGTTCGATAAGACCCGGCTTCAACTCCGACTGGGAAAAGTCCCTGTAAGGTTGATCTGATAATTCACCGCCAACGAAGGCTGGTAGAGTGAAATACCCCTTGCGCCGCCCGGTATAGCAACCGGTAGGTTATGTTGCTGAGGAATTTCAATTTGAGTAGAAACCGCCATCTGCGGTAACTCGATGGAAGCGCCACCCAGAACGAAAGTACCGTTATCTGGCTCTCCCTCCAGATAAGACGCCGCCAGGGTTGAGCCACTTTGACCATAAGCCAGAAGTGAACCGTCGGCGGGAGCCTGAACGCTGGGCCCTGCAAATGCGGGTTTGTTGCCTGCTTGCTTTGCCGCAGTAATGCTCACCGTTGCGGACCCTGATTGAGTCACCGCGGCCACGACAGGCACCGTAACCTCAGGAAGCGAGACAAAAGCCGTCTGAGAGGGCATATCAATGGGCGTCAGGATATGGTTATCAGATCCAAATTTTTCGCCCATGTTTCGTTGAGGTAGACCCGCGCCGTCCCCAAAACCAATGGCGGTGCGCCCTTGCAAATCAGGAAGACCAAACGAGTCTCTGCCATTGCCACCATAAGCAGTGCCCAGTAATGCAAACACCGCTGTATGGCTGCTAATTGGCAGAATTTGCCCCATACAGCAGGCATACCCTCGGGTCGCAAAATTGAACCCGGACGGATAGATAAAACCGATGTAGCTTTCCATTGCGTTACCCTCTCTTCTCGTTGATCTGTTCCTGTATGTCTGCCAGACAGCCTGCGGCACCAATCCCAAACAGGCACATGCCTGCCTCAAAGCCGTTTAACAAAGCAAACTGGTAGCCGCTGAAGTAACCGCCCGAGGTCACAACCACATCAAACGACACACACCCTTCACGGGTTGCCACCAACCAGCCCTGCTGTTTATCAATCATCACCACCGTGCCGGCGGCCGCACCAAAGGTCGGCTGCGGCTGCACCGTCGCCTGCATCAAATGGAACGCCCCCAGCGGGGTGTGCACTTCAAATCCCTGCGCCGGGTTACCCGCCCGACAAGCGCGGACAATCTCTTGCGCGCTGTGGGTCCGGTTCAGTTGCAGGTCCTTTGGCTGCAGCGCTGACGCCTTGTAATCGGCGTCGCTCCAAGGCCGTTGGGGTTGCCACTCAAGCGAGCCTTGTTGCAGTTGTCCAAGCGCCTGTTCAAACAGATCCGCAGCGCTGTGCATCAGCTTGAAGGTCGCCGATTGGGTGGTATCGAAGGGATGCAGTGCAAGGCGGGTTTGCAGGCCAATATCGCCAGCGTCGATGTCAGCGCTGACCTGATGCAGGGTCAGCGGCAGTTCATCCAGACCATGACGAATTTGCCAGTAGATCGGCATCGGACCGCGATAGTTGGGTAGGTCTGATGCATGCAGATTCATTAACTTGCCCTGAAAATAGTCGATCAGCGGTGGTGGAAATATTTTGCCAAACGCAAACGACAAGCCGATATTGGCCCGCCACTGATCCAACTGTTTCAGCAAGCTGGCAGGTTCGGCGCTGGGGTATTCCAGCAGCGTAATGCCATGAGGTTGCAGGGTCGCTGCCAGTTGCCGGGCGTCCTGACGTTGTTGGGGCTGGTCGCTGAAGTAAATAACCACCGCCGCCAATTGCCCACGTTGAGCCAACCGCTCGATCAGCGGCAGACTGATACAGCTGGAAGAAAACACCACCACCCGGGCAGGACTGTTCATGGCAGTCACCCGACCTTGACCGGCAGGAAGCCCGTCAGCCCATTGAGGCGGTAGTAAAACTCCATGGTGTCGCCGCGGTTCAGCAGCAAGTCGTCTGGCATAACGCCATTCGGTTTGAAATCGACGCAGACTTCCATCATTGGCAATGGGTGGGTAATACCGGACTGATATTGCGTCAGCTTGCCATCACCAAAGGTATCGAACTCGCTGTACAGCACCAGTATGCGGTTGGCCAGATCATTCCGATTTTCAGGCAAGGTCAGCCGGTTACACAGCACCAATTGCTGGCCGTCTTGCAGGGTGAGCAATTTGGCCCCGGCAATGCTGACCTTGTTCAGCCGCCAGACTTCCCCCAGTTCGACCCGATCCGCCTGGGCTGCTGCGTCCAGTTGCAGCGGCTGCTCCGCTTTAGCACTGGTATCGGCATCGGTATTGGCATTGCGAAACTGCTCAACGTATTCCGTTTGGCCAACCACCATCGCCGCCTTGATCACGACGTCTTTGGGCACCAGCTCACCACTGTCGCGCAGATGCGGCAGCAGGCCATGGGCAATACTGAAGTGGGCTTCCTTGGAAAAACCGTGCTGGGACGCCTCCAGCACCAGAACATCGATCGGGCTGGACGGTGCAAAGGAGCAGGCATCGGCGGTTGCAATGGTATCGACCTGGTCTTCCAGACCGAGGTCGGCGACCAGTTGCCTGAGGGTTTGGGTTGCCCCTTCATGGATATCCACCAGCGTCACCTTGAGCTGGACACCCAACGCGGCCGGGAAGCGGTCGTTGGCCTGGTAATAGCTCAGCAAAGGCAGTAACAGGGGTGCAAAGGGCCCGCAGGCTGGATAAAGAATATGAATGCAGTCCCGGCCCTGCTGACGCGCCAGCTCACACTGCTGCCGGATCAGCACATCCATGCCGGTTCCAAAGGCATCCAGACGGCTGACGTCCTTGATGGTGGTACTGCAATGAATGGGGGAAAGAACCAGACCGGAAGCATGCACAAACTGGCGCGTGGCAATCGCTTCAGCCAGCTTCGCTTCCTGCATCGACAGCATGGCCTGCTCATAGGCCTTGTCGTGCAGAGCAACACGTTGGGCGTAGCCAAGATCGGTTTTCAGCAGCATGGCTTCAGCAATCGCAATGAAGCTTTCACGCAAGGCGAGCTGCCGCTCGGTAGCGCTCATTGGCTCCGACGCAAGTGCCATTAACTGCTGACGCAGGGACTGATTTAACAGGCTTTGTACGACGGGGTCCTGGGCGCTGTCAGAGGCCGCAAATTCACGGCCAGATATACCGAACGCCGGGGACTGATGGGGGCCAGCCACGGGCTGAGCCATACATTTTGACATACGCGCTTCCTTGCCTGCTTATCCAACCTGCTTGGTGACAGGGTTTATTGGTATTCGGGAAGGCCTGCGCGAACTGCTTACTGGAAAAGGGTTATCGCCGACAGGAATCCCGACTCGACTGCATGATCGTTTTTCATACTGTAGATCACCCCTGAGAAACCGCTGTCAAAATCCGGCATTAATCGTTTAAAAATAGTCCACCTGACACTTTTTTACACATCGTAAAGGTCTAGGGTCCCTTGTATTAAAAGTCAGCACCTTTGATACCGATGATTTTATATGCTCGGAAACCGCCATATATTCGGCGTTAATTTGAATAATGTTTTATAAAACACATATTCATATAACAGCCGTGTAGAAAACACTTGAGCCCCTCTGAAAACAGGGAAGATACGGAGTCTTGTATCATAGGGACCTTAACAATTCCGGAGCCTGAATATGTGCGATGAAGGGCAACCACCAGACGTCAGGGACGGCCTTACCCGTAAACAGCGGGCGATTCTTTATTGCCTGCACCAAACCCAACAGGAGATGGGCGGCCGCAATGTGCCCACCATCATGTTGTACGGGCGGGTATGTGAGTTGGTGGACATCAGTCAGCAGGAATTCCAGACGCTGTTGAACCAGATGGTGGGGAAAGGCTAGGTCTGGAGTTGAGCGGGGAGCGTAGACTCTGGAGTCTGGGCTTCAGGATGTAGGCTCGCGAATAAATTCGCTCCTACGACAGCCTGCAACGACAACACGGGCGCCAATAAAAAATCCGCGGTGATGGGCATCACCGCGGCTTTGTTTGGTCGGATAGCTTGCGCGATCAGAAGCTGTAGGTAGCGCCTACAGTCAAGCGACGACCGTCCAATACCACGCCGTAGGTATCACTGGTGATTTCCTTGTTGGCGACGTTGTACAAACCGCCCACCAGCTTGAGGCTGTCGGTCGGGTTCCAGGTGGCACCAATGTCAGCAATGGTGTAGCCCGGTGTGCCTTCCGTCATGCTGCGACGACCGAGCGAGTCGGAGGTAGCGCCGCGGTGGCTGATTTTGCTCCACAGGTTGATGCCGCTGTCGCCGTACCAGTCGAAGCTGAGGTTGGCCATGCGCAGGGGAATCTTGTTCAAAGGCTCGCCCTTGTAGTCGCCGGTTTTCTGCTCGGAGTCGGTCCAGGTAAAGCTACCGCCCACTTCCACGCTGTCTGACAGCCAGCTCTTGGCCGACACTTCTACCCCACGCATTTCCGCTTCGCTGATGTTGCGATAGGTGCTGAGGAAGTAGTAGCTGTTGCCGCCGTATTCACACTCGTAGTTGGTGTAGTCATCACGGCCAACGTCGGTGCTGCTTTCACACAAACGGTCTTCGGCAATCTTGTTTTTGAAGGTGGTCTGGAACACGGTCACGCTGGCGTTGACGTAATCGTTGTTGAGGATGGCACCCATCTCGTAGTTGACGCTGGTTTCCGGGTCGAGGTCCGGATTACCAATGATCAGGGCACGGGAAATCGCAGTGCCGTCGGCGGTCTGGTTAGGTGAACCACTGCCACCAGTGCCCTGACCAAACCCTTCCGTTGCACTGGGCAGGGATGGCTGTGAATAACCGGTCGATACACCGCCCTTCAGGGTGAAGGTTTCGGTGGCACGCCAGTTGGCATAGACCCGAGGCGAGAAGTGGCCACCAAAGAATTCATCGTCGTCGTAACGCAGGCCAGTGGTCAACGCGAGGTCATCGGTCAGCTGCCATTCGGCTTCGGTGAATACGGCACCAATCCAGCGGTCCATGGTGTCGACGGCACCGTCAACGCTGGCGCTCAGCAGGCCGTTGGTTTCGTTCACCAGGGTTTCCTTACGGTAACGACCACCGAAGGTGTAGGTGTTTTCGGCGCCCATGTAGGTGGCCTGGCTGTTAAGCGTGACGATTTCTTCCTGCTTGTCGGTGGTTTGCACCTTGTCCGACAGGTCTTGCTGCAAGTAGGTGTCGACCATCAGGTTGCCGTAGTAACCGTTGTGGGTCAGGACGCGCACTTCCTTTTCGTATTCGTAGGAAGATTTGGTGTCGTCGGCCGCCAGCGATTTACCCGGCGTGTGGGTGTAGCGCTGTTTCGACTTGTCGTACGACAGCCCCAGGCGGTTGCTGTCGTTTGCTTGCCAGTTCAGCCGCGTACCAAAGGAACGCGTGGCGGAGTCCGGGTTACTGGCGGCAGAGTCGTCTTCACCAACAAAATCACTCTCGTCGGTGTGTTCAAAACTGCCGGTGAATTCAATGCCAACGTTGTCGGCCAGCGGGCCACCGACGTACAGGTCGGTGTTGTATTTGTCGTTGCTGATGTCATTGAAGGATTTGGTGTAGTCGGCCGAAATGGAACCGCCCCACTCTTCTGGCGCAACGCGGGTAATGACGTTCACAACGCCACCCATGGCCTCAGAACCGTAGAGCGATGACATCGGGCCACGCACCACTTCCACACGTTCAATCATCGACAGCGGCGGCATGCCAATTTGTTTGCCACCATCGGCGCCATTGGTGTTTACGTTACGGCCGGAAGACAGCGGACGACCATCCACCAGATAGAGGGTGTAGCTGTCGTCCATGCCGCGAATGCTGATGTCCTGCATATTGGCGCCACCGTTCACGTAGACGCCGGGAATGTCTTTCACCGCATCCACAATCGAGGTGTAGGACTGCTTGCGCAGCTCTTCCTGTGAAATCACGGTGATGGAAGCCGGTGCATCAATCACCTGCTGTTCGCGGCCGGATGCCGTTACCACCACTTCTTCCAGCATTTGACTGTCTTCTTCCGCAGCCAACACTAGCGGACTGAACCCTGCACTTAACGCCGATATTGCGACAAACAGACCCTTGCGCGGGAACCGTCCCTTTTCCATTGACTGCAACACACCTACTCTCCAGTTCAGGCTCCGGCAGGCAAAAGAAGAATGATTTGCCTTCCGGAATTTAAATGAACTGCGATTGTTAGTGCTTCTATTCTCAGTTGTTAGCGTTTGTTCGCTGAACAATGCGTCTTTTAAATCGCCTTAATGACCCGAAGGCATAGACAGCAAGGGCTGGCGGGCGCTAACTGGCTTAACGATTCCAAATGCAACAATTTGTGCCAGCCATGAGCTGGAACTTTCATTGAATATTCAAATACTTATTTTAATTTCCAGTGTGAAAAATAAAATACGCTTGATACTCACCCAGGCACCGAAAGATCCGCCAACTCACTGCCCGGCCGCAATAGTGAGGTCAGCACATGCGCCACCAGCTCGGCCTGTCGGTTGGTGGACGTTTTGCGATACAAGGATTTCACGTGGGTCCGAATGGTCGACATTTCACGGCACAGCTGTGCGCTAATCTCTTCCAGTGAACAGCCCTGGCACAAGCCTTCACACACCCGCGCTTCGGCGTCGGACACATCAAAGAATTGCTGGATACGCTCGCGGGTAATCAAACCATTGGCATCCCACGGATAAATAGTCAGCATTACCACTGGCCCATCCTCCGGACGATGGCGATACACAGGCGCGAACAGCAGGGTCGCACCGCCGGTGTTGATTCCGGTTGGCGCCTCCAGCGTCATCACCACCTGAGCTAGGTCCTGCTTTTGGCCATCAGAATCGGTCTGGCACGTCAGGGTATGAATGGCTTCAATAAATGCGCTTTGACGACGGTGGGACAAAAACCTCAGCACCGACTGCTGGCGTTGAATCCAGGGGTTGCCTTGTAACCATTGTTCCGCCGCACGGTTGCTGAACAGGATATTCATGGTGCCATCCAGCATCACAATCGGGCTGGCCAGGGTTTGCAGCGCATCCACCAGCAAAGCCGTCGCGGACTGCTGTTGTTGCACCAGTTTACGAAGCCCCAGCGCCCGCCGCACATGAGCGATCAGCTGGTTGTACACCGCCAGCTCAGCCATCGAGAAGCGGCCATATTCCTCGGCTCGCCCCAGCGTCAGCGCAGTAAACGTATCCTGATCCCGGTGAACAATGGCGCAAGCACCGTCCACCAGTCCGGCCTGCGCGCACCATTCGGTGATGACCGGGTCATCCATCGACACATCGTTGCTGATATGCGCGCTGCAAAAACCGACTTCATTCTGGTCGACGGCCCGCAAATACAAAGGGTCACGCCAGGCCATTTCTGCGATGTACCAGGCCACAATGTCGGCTGGCATGTCCTGATACCAGCCCCCCACCACCTGACCGGTATGGCTGTCCCTGACGGACAGCGTCGCCGTTCGACAGCCAAACAATTGCTGTAACCGTTGCAGGAATGGGTTAAATCCCTGCTCCGCCTGAACGCCGTCGTACAACACCGAAAGCAAACTGTCGTAGTTGGCTGTGGCCTCGTTAATCCCTTCAAACGGCGCTGCTATCAGACTTTCATTTCTATCCATTTGAATTACCCGATCGTATGACAATCCAGTCAGAACCCCCATGGTAGCGGGCTTCGTGGCCATATTGTTCCATAAAATCACCCATATGGGTGAAGCTGACCACTCTGTCAGGTCGTAATCTGCTGACGTTTCGTGACACCCAAAATGATCCAGCGACACGAGCCCCTCGTGCCGCCAAACCTTATTCCGAAGGAAGGACTCAATGGAACTCAGCAAGCTTATGCTGTCCCTGATGGCAGCATCTTCTTTGACCCTCACCGCTTGCGGTGGCAGTTCGTCGTCCGACAGTGACGACAACGCAAACAACGACGCCGAATCCAGCTATCTGACAGGTACCGCAGCCACTGGCCTGGCCATTGACGGCACCCTGTTTGTGTACGACGCCGAAGGCCGATCCACCAATGTGGTGATCGAAGACAACGGCACCTTCAGCGTTAACGTCGACGGCATGACCCCACCCTTTATGCTGGAAGCCCGGCCGGACAACACCGCGTTGGCCATTCAGTACTCCTTCGCAGAAGCGGCGGACATCACCGTCAACGTGACGCCTCTGACAACCCTTGCGCTGCTGCTCGCCAACGACCATCAAAGCCTCGAACTGCTGCGTGCTGCCTGGGACGACGAGGCGGAAAGCTTTGATGCCGACGCTCTGGCAGAAGCCGAAGACGTGATTCTGGCCAACTTCGCCGATCAATTCGAAGAACAAGGTCTCGATCCGAATACCTACGACCTGTTTAACGCCACCTTCAGCGCCGACCAAACCGGCTTCGACGCCGTGCTCGATGACGTCACCATCGTCTTTGATATGGATACCGGCGGCTATGAAGTCGACGTTGACGAACAGGACTACAACTTCGACGAAAGCGCTGAACTGAGCCCTGAAAACGAAACCGGCGGCGAAACTGGCGGCGAAACCGGTGGCGAAACTGGCGGCGAAACTGGCGGCGAAACTGGCGGCGAAACCGGCGGCGAAACTGGCGGCGAAACCGGCGGCGAAACTGGCGGCGAAACTGGCGGCGAAACTGGCGGCGAAACCGGCGGCGAAACTGGCGGCGAAACTGGCGGCGAAACTGGCGGCGAAACTGGCGGCGAAACTGGTGGAGAAACCGAAATCGACACTACGCCAGACAGCTTCACATTCACAGACCGTACTGAGGTTGAACCTTCCACCAGCATCACCAGCGATGCCGTGACCTTGACAGGCTTTGAAGGCACTCTGCCATTATCAGTGGCGAACGGTTCGCTGATTATTAATGGTTCTGCTGCCGGTTCTTCTGCCACGGTATCTGCTGGAGACCAGATTCAGGTCGTACAAACCAGCTCATCTGGCTTTGGCCTCAACACCACCAGCACCGTGACACTGGGTTCTGTCACCGCAATCTTTACCAGCATCACTCGCGCTGCTGATCTCACTCCGGATACGTTCAGCTTCACTCCGGTTACCGGCGCCGAGCTTTCTTCCACAGTCAGCAGTAATACCATTACCTTAAGTGGATTCGATGGCTCACACCCAATGACGGTCTTCAATGGCACCCTGATCGTCAACGGCAGCAACGTGGCATCACCTGCGATGGTATCTGCCGGTGACCAAATCCAGATTCAAACAACGGCCTTTTCTTCGTTTGATACTGAAATCTCCTCCACCGTAACCCTGCTGGGCACCTCGACCCGATTTAACGTAACCACCCGAGCCGCAGATAACATCGCTGATACCGCCAGCTTCGCAGCGGTAACCGGTGTGGAACCTGGCGACACCGTTGAAAGTGCAACAATCACAGTGACCGGTTTCGATGGCGTGCTGGATGCAACCGTCGATAACGGCGAAATCTCCGTCAATGGCAGTGGCTGGTTACCCTCAGCACTGGTCAGAGAAGGCGATAGCGTGAGCGTTCGTCACACCGCGTCTTCGTCATACTCTACCGCGACCAGCACCACGCTGAGTATCTACTCCAACGAGGTTGCTACGTTCACCTCCACGACTCGCAGCGCTGATTACAGTCCGGATATGGTCACCTTTACAGCGGCCACCGACGTCGAACGGTCGACCGTGGTTGAAAGTGCGCCTGTGATTGTTGGCGGCTTTGACACCATGCTGTTGGCTGGCGTTGATCATGGTGAAATGCAGGTGAACGGCGGACAGATCGTTGCTGCCGGCCGTACCATTACCGTTTCAGCAGGCGACAGCATCGTGGTTCGTCATACCTCTTCTGATGACTACTCCACCGATGTCAGCTCCACCCTGACCATTGGCAGCACTGAGGTAGGTACCTTCACCAGTACCACTGAAGCGGCCCCGGCCACCACCGCGCTTCATGATCCAAGCTGGAGCCTGGGTCAGGACAGCATGCAAGCGCTGGCATGGCCATACGGCGATCAAACCATCTCGACTCCGCTGGAGCTGGGTATGATCAAGGCATCTGGTAGCAACAGCAGCATGATGAAGGTGACGCCAGATTCCAGCGACATCGACTTTGAATTGATTGATACCATGCTGGATACCCAGTACACCGACATGACCATCGCCCGATTGGTGGGCGGTACCACCGATGAACTGCTTATGCTGATGTGTAACGAAACCACGTCACCCGCAACCTTGTCGGCTCGACTGGTCAACTACCCGGGTACTTCCTCCGAGGTAAGCCTGGCTCAAACCGTCATGGCAGGCGTTAACAGAGGTACCACATGGAGCATCAACAGCTGTAAGGGTCTGTCGGTTGAAGAGGTCAGCTACGACGCCACCAACGATAACTTCCATCTGGTGATGGGAATTGGCGGTACCGGAAAATGGGGCAGATACGACTACAGCTTCCTTTCGCGGTTCGAATTCAACTACGACTTCAATGCGCTCGCAGCGAACGCCTTGAGCTATGCCGGCAATTCGTCAACGGCCAGCCCAACGGTCCGCTTCGCTTCCAGCGATGATATTCAGTCCGTCGAGTTCTTCGGTGATGATGACCAGGATCGTTCCATCATTGCGTACACCAGTGGCAGCTACAACTACCTGACCATGTACTATGGCAGCGGCGGTAAAGTGGATCTGATCATTTCCCCGCACAACCGCTTTACCAACAATGGCAATGGCTTCTGGGATGTCGCCGATATCCATATCTGGAAAGAGTCGGCGACCGCGTACCACATCTATCTGGTATCAGAGAGTGTTGGTGTGCACGAAGTGGTCTATGACCCGACAACCAACACCAAGACCTCTGAGGACTATCACCTGAGTGATGACCTGCAGTACTGCGCTGACGCCATTACAGGTAGCTACAGCGGCAGCACGCCAACCATCTGGTGTCACGACTCCACCGACGAGGGCAAACTGATTGAGTTTGACCCGACCGCGACCACCCAGACTCCGGTAACGACCTCAAGGATGATGAGCCGGACCTACGAGGAAACCAGCAGTGGTGAAACAGCCACAATGGCAAAAGCCTCCAAGGAAGAAGCCGAGCAAATCAAGGCCGAACTGGAAGGCGCCGGTGCTGAAGTTGAAGTGAAGTAAAGTAAAGACCGGACTGAAATGATGTTGCTCCTTCATTGAGCAAGCCAGACTCCGCGGTCCTCTACTCTCCGCGGTTCTGGTACCCCTTTACCCGGCTATCCCCAAATAGCCGGGTCTTTTTATTCTGTTAGGGCCCCTCTGAATAACTAGGTGCCCGCTCTGGATGACAGGGCGAAGCTGAATCACGAAGCTGATTTGCAGGCCTAATGGGTCAAGTCAAAAATCAGCGACACGGAGTCAGCAATGCCCAGCCATCCCCGTCGGGCGCGGCCTGCAGGCCGCCATAACGGTGTTGGCGAATTTGGAAAGGACTCGTCATTCCGCTGCATTCGCCGCCTTGTTCTGACAACCTGCAGGACTCGCGCAGAGCTGTGCAGAGTTATTCAGAGGGTCCCTATTTTTATTCTGCCTGGTACGTCCTGTTGTGCCGGGCTCTTTTTCTATACAGTCGTTTGACCACAAGGATGAGGTACGCCCAATGATGCGTAATCAGGCTGGCACATCAACACATGGGCTGCTCGACAAGCTCACCAAACTTGGCTTTGCCGACCATCCGTTAGCCGATGAAATGCAATGGCAGCGACATCATCTGTTTATGAAGGAAGTCGGCCCGCGTATGGCTGCCACCCTGGTTGCTGCGGTTATTGTTGGCTTCTTATTCATTCAATCGGCCAGCATAGCCACCCTGGCAACCTGGTTTGGTATGAACCTGTTTGTTGGCCTGAATTCCTGGCTGATTTTGCGCCGCTATCACAAAAACAACGACGAACAAGGTGCTCTTTCACAGATCGCACAGCCCAAACAACAGAAATCCATCAAACGCTGGCACCTCGCCAACCTCTATTTATCCCTCTTGTGGGGCTTTCAGTGGGCCGCGTTGCCACTGCTGTTTTTGGGCGACGCCTCGATCGTACAGATCTTTTCTATCCTGCTGCTGGTCACCATCACGTCCACCATGCCGTCAATGACCATGGGCCTCTACCCGGACGTCTACGTGGTCTTTCTAACCCCGGTATTAGGGGCATTTGGCTGGCACTTGTGGGGCATGGATTTGGGCAATGTCTGGCTGCACAAGATGATGGCCCCAGCCGTGTGGCTGTCGCTGGTGGGCTTCAGCTACGCCATGTTCAAAACCCAGATTGATAACCTTGCCACCCGACTGGAGCTGCAACACTCCAAGCGCGAAATTGAGCAAGCCAATCAGGCCAAGACCCGCTTTCTGGCCGCCGCCAGCCACGATATTCGCCAGCCGTTGCAAGCGGCTTCCTTGTACTGGAGTGCCATCAAACCGGACGCTGTCAGTGAAGATCAACGGCCGCTGTTCGAACGGTTAGGGGCGAGCCTGAAATCCACCAACGAGTTGCTGAACCACCTGCTCGATGTCTCCCGTCTGGATGCGGGTGTTGCCGATATTCAGCCCACTGCCTTCGACTTAGCCCAACTGCTGGAAGAACTGCGCGTGGTCTTCACACCACTGGCGCAACGCAAACAACTGCAATTGGAGATCCACTGCGACCCCGCCACACTGGTGCGCTGCGACCGCACCATGACGATACAGATATTCAAAAACCTGCTCGCCAACGCCGTGCAGTACACCCACGAGGGCTCTATCAAAGTCAGCGTCAGCCGTCGTGATCAGCAAGTGAAAGTGATGGTAAGAGACACCGGCATTGGCATTGCCAGCGATCAGCAACAAGCCATTTTTGAAGAATTTGTGCAGCTGGATAACCCTGGCCGTAAACGCCAGAAAGGCCTGGGTTTGGGACTCTCCATCGTCAGCCGCTTATGCCGCCTGAACCAGCTGACACTGGTGGTGGAATCCGAGCCCGGCCAAGGCAGCTGCTTTGCCGTTGGCCTTCCCGCTGCCAACAACAACGAACTGGACAGCCGTTCATCGGTTGACTCACCGGCTGGTGCTGCGACCCAAAGCGCTTCCACTGGAAGCAGTCCAAGCATCAAGCAGGAGTCGCTCAACGGCCTGAAAGTCATGATCATCGACGACCACGAAGACATCCTCGACAGCCTGTCGATGCTACTGGTCAACCGCGATTGCGATGTCTGGGTTGCCGACGGTCTCAACAGCCTTAACGAACAACTCAAACACCCGGCCTGCACCCCCGACATCGTCATCAGCGACGACATGCTCGGCGACGACGGCCGCGTTGAAGCCGTGCTGGCCTGCTTTCAACAACACCAGCAAAGCCCCGACTTCATCATCGCCACCGGCGACACCAACCCCGAACGGCTGCAACAACTGACACAACTGGGCTACCCCATCCTCCACAAACCGCTGGAACCACAGCAACTGCTGGAACGCCTGCAACAACAGCGGCGAGTCACCCTGCAAGGCTAGGTTTTTTGGGAGGGAGTCGGGAAGAGGACTGTAGGTCAAATAAAGACGCGAAGCGGCTGCCATCTGACACCAAGGCGTTGGATGGCACATCGCTGCGCTCGTTTATCCAACCTACTGGAAGGTTGTATAAGCCATCAACCGTGCAAATAACCGCGGTCATGAGCCGCCCGCAAACACTCAACCCGGTTACGCACCCCCAGCTTCTCGAACATCAAGCGAATATGCGTCTTCACCGTATTCGGACTCAAAAACAGCTGCTCGGCAATTTGCACCGTGGTCAGGCCATCCTGCATCAAACGCAAAATGGCCGTCTGCCGCTCGGTGAGCACATCGGCGGCATGAGGTTCCCGCGACTGCATGGCTTGCGCTGCCTCCGGTGCCAGATACTGGCGCCCGGCCAGCACACTATCGATGGCTTCCAACACCTGCTCGGCCGATTGATTCTTGGTAATCAAACCACCGGCACCGCCCTGCAACACCCGCCGCAAGACCGCCGGACGCACCTCACCGGTACACACCAGCACAGCTAAACCGGGCCAACCGGCCCGCAGCTGCTCCAATACCAGCACACCGTCCATATCCGGCAAGCCAAGGTCCAGCAACACCAAATCACACGGCTGCTGCTTCAGGTAATCCAGCCCCTCAACCGCCGTATTCACCGCGTGCACAGACGCACCGCCCAGCTGCTGGCGAACAAGGCCAGACACGGCATCCGCAAACATACGGTGGTCATCAATAATCAGAATATTCAACGGCAAGGAGATCGAATCAGGCACAGGAAATCCGCTTTCCACACAAAAGAGCTGGTTATTTTATAGGCTCTTTTCCGGGCTGCAAGAAGTTCGCGGCATGCCTATTGATAGAACCAAGAATAATTCCTGGTTTTATACGTGCTGGGCGCTGAGCTGACACAAAGACCTGAACACCCTATATTCAGATACGCTTACCTCAGGGAATCCAGCTTGCATCCTACAAGTGTTACCGGTTTTCCGGCTTTAAATCATCGATCTCAGGAAAAACTGTCCTCTGACAAAAATATTTTATGGATCAAACTCTAGCCAAACATTAACCTTGAAAATCATAAGAAGGGCTAAGCGCCCGGGTTCAAATTTTTATGAAGAGACCTGCCACGGATGGAAAATCAGGAAGTATGGAATAAGCCAGTTCAGAGCGCAGTTTTAACGGGTAGCGAATATCCACCCTTGCGTCCCGAGCCAAAGGAATACGTTCAGACAAAGAATTCAGGCATTCATCTACAATGCCCGGAATGCAGGGAAACGACACGTTTCAAGCACCTCTACGAGTTAAAGTGTTCGTCTTGCGATACAAGTTTTGATAAACGTACGTTTCTTTCGCGCAAAAAATTCAAGAAAGCAGCACTAAGCGTGTTAATGGTCGCGGCTACAGGGGCTGGAGCATGGGAATATGTGGAGTCCCCAAGACTATCTGCGGAATCCGAGTATGCTTTGATGTCCGCCTGCATTTACGGCCACAACTCAACCACACCTGTAAACGTAACCCGATCATCAGCCAAAAAGTGCGGTTGCATGATGGAAAAGGCCTTGGACGAAGTAGGCACAGGAAGAGATCGCAATGAACCAGATGAGGTTATTCCAGCTTATGGGAGTGCAATGCGATCTGCATATAGTAGCTGCAAAGGATAGCCCTCTATGACGAACTCCCCATAAGCAGGGGAGTTCGCCAACCAGACTAATTATTATTAATCATCAGCGGCAGGCTTCAGGAGTTCTACATGCACACTCTGTTGGAACATGACAGGCATGATCCTGACAGCGTGATGCGGTATCCAAGTCTGACGGGGAAGGCCCGAAATGCCGACGATACAGCGTTTTGGTACTTTCAAATGCATCAACCAGATTCTGGTAATCGTCTTCTCCGTAGATACCGAAGTATGGGAAATGATGAAGATAATGGCCAAATACTGCTTCGCAATCTTTGTGATACGACGCAGTATCAAGAATATGGGCATGCCAGAATTCGTCCAAAACCTTGTTTGGAACCAGCTCTGCTGCTGGATATAGCTTCTTAAGGGTCAGGAAGCGACGATACTCACGCTCAGCTAGATCACATTTTTCATGCGACATTTTAGGCTCACCCGACTCCGTCAATTTCCATTTGAGCCGGTTAAAGTCAATGGCAGCCACCAAAGGGTGAATACCATCCGCGTAGAGCATTTCAGTTTTTTGAGGTAACGACATTATTCCATCCTTGTTGATTATTCAGAGTCACTTTGAGAGACATTTTTGGCAGCAGCCTTCTGCGCCTTTGAGGCGAAAGAGCCTTTCTTTACCTTGCCGCCATTTCTTTTGGCCTCGGCGCTTTGAATACGGGCAGCGGCCTCAGGCGTCATACGTTTTTTATCAGACATAAAATTATCCTAATGATTGGTTTGTCAGCTCTGAAGCAACCGCTGTCGCGACAGAACAAGGCCAGACTACCCAACCACCAAGGGACAAAATGGGACGAAATTGTGGCAAGAACCGCAAAAGAAAAAGCGACGAATGAGCAACTTAAGAACCTGAAATACAGCCTGGAAGAAATAGGATGGAATGTTAAAAAACTATGCACAGCTATGGCAGTAGAGCACTGCGAGCATGATTCAGACGAAGACTCCGAAATGGAGCGCCTCAGAAGGGCATTTAACAGAGGGAGCCTGGATAGAGCTGACTATCAGCGCATTATGAATTTTCTTTCAGAGAATGAAGATTTCAAAAAACACAATCTGATAGCCGCCCGCTACAGGAAGGGAACTATTAACAATCCACTTTTGGAGCAACTGATGATGGACATCTCTGCCGAAGTGCTAGCAGATGAAGTTGGAGATCGGAGTCAAGTTGAATAACCTTGCCCGGAAGCGCCAGCCTCCTTACTTGTCCACAGTCCAATATCACTCTGGTTCTACATGCAGACTAATCAAAAAAATACCTAGGCCTACAGGATAACTCTGCACGACTTAATATAACGATCCACTTCGGCAGGTTTACCGGCTGCCATGGAAGCAGCTGACACTGCCATACCCAGCGCTAGCAGAGCGGTTTTCAGAGTGGTTTTTGAAACAGAAAAAGACATGGTTTGGCTCCATTGAATAGCACAATTGCGATGAAGCCAAACTAAGCGAACGACAGCTGGAAGGCTTGGAGAATCAAGTCAGCGACTTGTGCCAACAGGACAGGGTCCCATGGCACCAGCGCAAATCGGACAATCCGCTTACTTGAACACCACGGTCTTGTTGCCGTCGATAAACACGCGGTGTTGGGTGTGCAGTTTGACGGCACGGGCCAACGCCACGGTTTCGGTATCACGGCCAGCGGTGGTCAGTTGTTCCGGCCCCATGGTGTGGTCAACGGTTTGTACTGACTGTTCGATGATCGGGCCTTCGTCGAGGTCGGCCGTTACGTAGTGGGCGGTGGCACCAATCAGTTTTACGCCGCGGTCGTAGGCCTGGTAGTAAGGACGGGCACCTTTGAAGCCAGGCAGGAACGAGTGGTGAATGTTGATGGCGCGACCCGCCAGCTCCACACACAGGCCGTTCGACAGGATTTGCATGTAGCGCGCCAATACCACCAGCTCGGTGCCGGTTTGGTCGACGATTTCCATCAGTACGCGTTCCTGCTCCAGCTTGTTTTCCTTGCTGATGGGCAGGTGTACAAAGCGAATGCCTTCACGCTCGGCCATTGGGCGCAAATCCTGATGGTTGGAGACCACAGCGGTGATTTCCATGTTCAGTTCGCCCTTGTTCTTGCGGTACAGCAAGTCGGCCAGACAGTGGTCGGCTTTGGATACCATGATCAGGGTTTTTACCGGCGCGCAGGCGTTGTGCAGGCTCCAGGTCATGTTGAAGCGTTCGGCCACCTGGCTGAATTCTGCCTTGACGGTTTCGCTCTGGTCGTCGCCTTCGAAGCTGAAGCGGGTACGCATAAAGAAGTTGCCGCTGTCGCGGTCGTCAAACTGCGACTGCTCGCTGATGTAGCCACCACGCTCGGCCAGAAAACCCGCAACCGCAGCAACAATGCCGCTACCTGCCGGGCAGGTGGTTTTCAGTACGTATTCATTTTTGGCGTTCGGGTGTGGCATGGGATTAACCTTGTTGGTTCAGTTAACAAAAAGCGAAGCCCCTATTATGCACCAGCACAGCGACGGGAGAGACAGAATTCACCGTCTTTTTATCTGAACGCGACGAATTTGCGAGGAATTGTGAGGGGTTTTGCAGGATGGCCTGTCAGGCCCCGGAAAACGTCTGTTGCAGCACGTCCACCAGCGCTTGTGCCGCTACCGACAGCTCGTGGCCCCGGCGGGTTAGAATGCCAACGTCACCGACCACCAGCGGGCCGTTTAGCGGCAAACATACCGCGCCCATTTCTTCCATTTGCTGACGACACAACCCCGGCACCACACTGATACCAAGCCCCGATGCCACCATTTTACCAACCGTCGCCAGCTGATGGGCGTCGAACACCACATTGAGTTGTTTGCCCTGCTCGGCTAACTGGCGTTCGAGCATCAAGCGCACAATGGAGGGCCGTTGCAGGGCAATAAAATCCTGCTCCAGAAGCTGATCCCAGCAGAGTGATGACTGACCGTTTAACAACGCCGAATCCGGTGGCAGAACAGCGACAAATTCGTCAGTGAACAAGGGAGTGAAATCCAGATCAGGCGCGCCTTCCGGCACCAGCGATACGCCCACTTCAATACGCCGCGAACGCACCATGGCGACCACTTGCTCGGCAATCACATCATGAACTTCCACACGAATGGCGGGGTAACGGTTACGGTAGGTTTTCAACACCTGCGGCAGCAAACCCGCCGCAAACGACGGCATGGACGCCACGGCCACCTGCCCCATTTGCAGTGCAAAGCGCTGCTGCAGCTGTTCCTGGGCGTTATCCCAATCGGCCATCAAACGGGTAGCAATCGGCACCAGCGCCTCGCCTTCCGGGGTCAGTTTGACTGAGCGTGTGGTACGGGTCAGCAACTTGCCGCCGAGGGATTCTTCGAGGGTCTTGATCGCCAGGCTGAGCGCAGGCTGGGACAAAAACACCTGATTGCTGGCTTCGGCAAAACTCAGGGTGCGGGCAACGGCCAGAAAGGCGCGCAGTTGTTTGGCGGTCATGGGGTACTCCCTGTTTGAAGTTTCAAGTTAACAGGCAGTAGCAGAAAGGCAAGACGGGTCTGGGGTCTGGGGTCGGATGTCGGATGTCGGATGTCGGATGTCGGGAACATTGTAGGAGCGAATTTATTCGCGAACGAAATACAGCGCGAATAAATCCACTCCCACAGGCCCTTACATCACCCGGTTCATGCGCAGGAATTTATAGCTTTCGCCGGGGCCAGTTTCGTCCGCGTACAAGGTCACACCGGACTTCAGACAAATGCTGAGGTTGGTGTGAGTGGCTTCGGTTTCCTTCGGCAACAGATGCGCAACCCCTTCGCGCTCTTGCAACAATTCCTGCTCGGTGGCGTTGAGGCGCTCGCGCTGGAATTCATTCAGATCGATGCCCTGCACAATCTGGTAACGGCCGTAGTCGCAACGCACCGGGAACGAAAAGTAGATGCCCTTGGCAATGCCGTAGGAGCCATCCGAAGCAATGCCCATGGATACGATGTGACCCGGGCCGGTGCCCAGCGCCCAATCGTGCATATGATCGACAATCGCCTGCGCCGCTGATGGCGCACTGGATACACCACGCTTCTCCAGAATGGCCCCGCCCCGTTTCTGGATCGCCGGAATATAGGTTTCGGTGTACCAATCCATCGGGATCGCAGGCATCGCCGGGTTGCCATACAGAGTCGCCTGATGCAGGTCCGGGAATTGGGTGGTGGAATGGTTGCCCCAGATGATCACGCCGTCGATGTCTTTCGGGTTCACACCGGTGTGGTTGGCCAGCGTACCGATGGCGCGGTTCTGATCCAGACGAGTGAGTGTGGTGAACTGAGACGGGCTCAGGTTCGGCGCGTTACGAGCCGCAACCAGCGCGTTGGTGTTGGCCGGGTTACCGACAATCAGGGCTTTTACATCTCGGTTGGCGTGGTCGTTCAGCGCCTTGCCCTGACGGGCAAAAATGGCGGCGTTTTGCTCCAGCAGGTCTTTCCGTTCCATCCCCGGACGACGCGGGGTAGCGCCAATCAGCAAGGCGTAGTGAACGTTCTCAAAACCCTCTTCGACGTTGTCGTGCAAGGTGATGGTGTGCAACAGCGGGAAGGCACAGTCTTCCAGCTCCATCGCCAGCCCCAGCAAGACATCCATGGCCTGGGGAATTTCGATCAATTGCAGAATGACCGGCTGATCCTTGCCGAACATTTCTCCTGCGGCGATCTTGAAAAGAAGGTGGCTTGAAATACTGCCAGCGGCGCCGGTTACGGCAATGCGTATGGGTCTGCGCATGGGGTCTCTCCCTGGTTTGAAAAATCCTGATGGCCAGCCAAACGCCTGTTTGGCTACACCAAACCTGTACTGCGTTAGAGAAACGCTAACACGCTGAAGGCGACAGGTTCAGTGGCTTTCTCAGCTATGTTCTATTGTTTTTATGGATGATGAACGAAGGTCTGAAAGACCGTTGCTATAACAATTTCATCAATACCACACCCTGGAAACTGTTATTGAGTGTGCGAGGGATTATCCAGGACGGCAGCTGTTCTTTGGTGCCGAAAACCGACCTGTGAATGGGGTTCGAGGGGATAATCAGGCAATGGCAGCAGCCCGTAGGCTGGGCCCCGCCCAGCAATTGTTGGGCGGGGCCCTACCTACAGCTGATGCGTTTCCATCGCGAATAAATTCGCTCCTACAGCGACAGCAATAAAGGCGATCAAACTAGCGACAGCACCGGAATAGCAGGCGAAAAAAAGCCCGCACAGGCGCGGGCAAGTTCTTGCGGGTATTCGGACGATAGACCCGGGGTCCCTAGTTCACCGGATCAAATTGCGACAGCCACTCCACCAGCATCGGGTGGTAACGCGTCAGGCCTTTGTATTCGATCAGTGGTTCAGGCAACCCCTTCATGACCCGATGCAGGCGCCGTGCCCATTCCGGATTGCTGCACAGGTCTTCGAGGCTGGCAAGGTAGGTGCGGATGCTGAACATCAGTGCGTTGGAGCGCGGCATGCGGTCGAGCACCTGCAATTCCACCCGCAAATGGATCTTTTCACCGATGTTTTCAGGGGTAACGGTGGTTCTATCGGTGCCCCACTGTGGATAAGTCTCTGGTGAGGTGTCCATGCGGGCATTGACGGTCAGGGTCCAATTCAGTCGACGAACCGGACGATTCACCTGAATCGCACAGAGGTATTTCAGCGCCCGATCAAAAATGCCCAGTTCGTGTGCCATCGGCACCGGGCCGTGCCACTCCTTGAAGCTCATTCCGGCATCGAATGCCAACGACCAGTCCGCCGGACAGGTGACGATACCGGCGTCCATAAACAGGTCGCCGTCGCGCTGATCCAGCAAGGCAAAATCCCCCTGAACCTGACGGCCAATGTATTCCATTGGTGGCAGTGACAAGGTGCTGCTGTCACCAAAGGTGAAGGTATCCTGCTGGTCGAGCAGTTTGTTGTGCCAGTGCCAGGTGTCGCCGTCTTTGGTCAGCGAGAAATAGTCCGGGTAGTCCTCGGACATGGTGGTCATGCAACGGTCGATCATGTCCCAGCAGGCCAGGTCCATGTGCGGCATGGCCAGACAACGCTTGGGGTTTTCTTCCAGTACGATGCCGCGCTCACGCATTTCCGACAGGTAATGCTCGTCGATGTCGATCAGATGTTCGTTCACCGTGCCGACCGGGCCCGGCAGCGTATGCGGTTCGATGTTCACCGAGTACATGTAGTCGTCTTCCGGGAACGGGAATGGAAAACGCTTGATGGCGAATTCGCTGTTGCTGTAGGTGAAATCGTCACGAAAGGTTTCGATTTTGGTAGGTGCGACACGCATGGTTAATTCCTCTCGGTTGTTCCTTATGACGAAAAACGTTAATGCCTTTGACCTCTTGGGGACCTTGTCCCCGGCCGGTCGGGCCCCGAAGCGTCGGACCGGCCCTGCTTAGCGCTACCGATTCGCTGTTCATCCGCTTTTGGCGAACTCCGCTGGTCGCACAGCCAGATTCAACGTCCCTGTTTCAACTGGCCTCGCGGGCCATCCATGGCCCTTGGCTACGCTCGTTCTGAAAACGGATGGCAAATCTCGAGGCGCGGAAGGTAACCGCATCGCCGCTTTTCAAATTTCCAGGACCGACGGCACTTGTAGGAGGTAGCTTGCTGCCGATCCAATCTGTTTTTCGGAGCGCACTGCGCACCGGCTCCGGGACTACAGGCGCTGTGGCTTACAATCCCAGCACCAGCGTTTTGGATTTCGCTCGTGAGACACACGGCATGATGCAGGTGTCCTGTTCGCGCTCATCCAGGAAGGCATCGCGGTGTTCCACATCGCCGTCGAGCACCTTGGTAACGCACTGGCCACACACGCCACCCCGACAGAGGTTAGGCACTTCAACGCCGTTGGCTTCGAGGGCTTCCAGCAGGCTTTCTTCCGAGCTCACTTGCACTTCAGCGCCGCTGCTTTCCAACGTCACGGTGAACGGGCTGCCCGGTTGTGGCGCAGCAAATTCCTCAAAGTGGATCAGGCTGTCGGGGTAACCCAGCAGCGCAGCGTTCTGGCGCACGCCGTCGATCAGCAGCTCAGGGCCGCAAATGTAAACGTGGGTGCCGCGCGGTTGGGATTTCAGCAGTTCGGCCAATAGCAGACGGTCGCCAGCATCGGCGTCATAGCAATGCACCTGCTCGCCCAGCTGTTCAATCAATTCGGTTTTGTAAGCGCCGGTTTGCAAGCCACGGAAGGCGTAGTGCAGCTCGTAGCTGGCGCCCATACGTTCGAGTTCCGGCAGGTAGCTCATGAACGGCGTAATGCCGACGCCACCGGCAATCAGCAGGTGTTTTTTGGCGCGCCAATTGGGGGCAAACAAATTGGCGGGCGGAGTAATCTCCAGCTCGTCGCCTTCGCTCACTTGGCTGTGCATAAACACCGAGCCACCGCGGGATTGCGGCTGCAGACGCACAGCGATTTTGTAGGCCGAGGTGTCACGTGGGTCGCTCAGTAATGAGTAGGCGTTTTTCCATTGCTTCAGCTGACCGTCGCCATTCTCGCCTTTCATGGTGACTACCACATGGGCACCGGGCGAAAATGGTGTCAGTTCGCCGTTTTGGGCCACCAGGGTGAATTCCTTGATGGTCGGTGCAACCTCAACAATGTTTGTCACCTTGACCCGGTAGTTATCCGTGCTGTTCATGCTCATACCAATGCCTCCGTGGCTGGAATCTCACTGCGGTCTTCGGCGTTGATGGATACCCCGACATAAGCGCCATGCAGCTTGCTGAAATGGTCACGCACCAGCAGCAATTCACCACAGCCTGAACAGCTGTGCGGGTTGTGCGTTACGCCTTCCATCACGGTGTAACAATGGGTGCAAAACAACCGGCGGGCGTTGGATTCCGGTGCCAGCATCTGGATTTGCTCGGGCGCAAAATCCTCGGCAATCAGGGCGTTACGCACGTCCCACATCCAGGCTTCGGTACCGGCAATGTAGACGGCGGTAGCCAGAGGAAAGTCGGCGGCGGTTTCAGCGATCACCCGTTTCACATCCTGATGCACCACCAGCCAGGTCACTCGCTGGTTGCCCAATTGGGTTACGCAGTCGTCGAACATCCGTTTCAGTGTGGCGTTATTGCCCGTCGCACTGATAAACACCTGTTGCTGTTGTTTCAGGTCGAGCTTCACGGGGGAGTATTCCGGTCGGCTTTTCACCCGTTCATCGATTTCCACGGTAATGGTCATTTCAACCTCCTGTACTGGCCTGACTGACGGCAAACATGCCATCCGTGCTGGAAGAAAAGAGGCCGCCCCACCAGCAGGGAGAACGCGGAGCGGCCTTGAAACAGTTACCCGGTCGAAATCAGCCTTCGCCTTCGCGGCGCTGACCACAGAAGAAGCCGATGCCGTAATCTTCCGAATTGAAGGTAATGACGCTGCCTTTTTCGAAGTAGAAAACATCGCCGGGCAGCGCCAATACCTTCTGGCCGGTTTCATCGCTGATGACCATGGAACCTTCCACAATCACTTTCATTTCGTGGTAGGTGTATTCGTACACCAGTGGCTCGTCGGACTTTTCCATACGGAAGAAACCCGCCGCGATGGTTTTGTCTTCGTCGTTGGATACCGCCACGTCGCCGAGGAACGCATGGATACCTTCACGACCCATGTGTGGTTGCTTGATTTCCTGAGCCTTGGAGAAATGTGTCATTGGCATGGTGTGATCCTCTGTCTTGAATGTTGGTTATTAATTTCTGCTGAGTACGGTCTTGCTTTGGTTTTTCAGGTTTCAGACACGCCGCGGGGGCGGCAGCGCGCCTGAATCAGGATCGAACCCGGGTTCGTTCGGGGTCGTAGAACGGTAATGTCGTCACCGTTGCTGGAATGCGTTTTTTCAGACCATCCAGCTGGCCGACTTCCAGTTTCAGGCCGGCTTCGGCGGCTTCCGGAGCCAGTCGCACCATGGCGATCTGTTGCTTTAACAGAGGTGAAAAAATGGCACTGGTGACCACGCCAACGGCGTAGCGGCTTTTGTAGTCATCGGCGGCGGCACCGTCAGCACGGGCCACAAACACCTCGTCACCGTGGGCCACCGGCTCGTTGCTGTTGATGATCAAGCCCATCAACTTGTGGCGACTTTCCGGGGCCTGGCGTTTCATCGCCTCGCGGCCAATAAAGTCTTCTTCCTTGGTCTTCATCGGCACGGTGAAACCAATGCCTGCTTCGTAGGGGTTGGTCTGTGGACAAAATTCGTGATCGGCGAAAATCAGCCCGGCTTCGATGCGCAGCATGTCGAGGGCCTTGAAACCCATCGGCGCGATACCGAACGGCTGTCCGGCATCCCATACCGCATCCCAAAGGCTTTCGGCGGCATCCGGATGGCACCAGACTTCAAAACCCAGCTCACCGGTGTAACCGGTGCGCGACACCATCACTGGCGCGCCGTCCGGGCCTCCCAGCCGACCAATCGTCAGATGGAACCAGGCCAGTTCGGCGACCAGCACCTGATGCTCCGGCGTCCAGATCAATTCGCTTAACAGTTCGCGGCTGTTTGGCCCCTGCACGGCAATGTTGTGGATTTGCGAGGTGGATTCCTGCACTCGCACACGGAAACCATGTTCTTCCGCCAGTTGTTTAAGCCAGCTGCCAACGTAGCTGTCGCCCGTCACCAGCCGGAAAGTTTGCTCGCCCAGGCGGAAAATGGTGCCGTCGTCGATCATGCCGCCGGTGGGATGACACAGCGCGGTGTAGGCAATTTCCCCCACCGACAGTCGACGTACGTTGCGGGTCAGCGCCAGCTGTAACAGGCGTTCGGCATCCGGCCCGGCGACTTCGAATTTGCGCAGTGGCGTCAGGTCGATCATGGCCACTCGTTCACGACAGGCCAGATACTCGGCGGTAGCGCCAAAGCCGTTGTATTCATCGGCCACCCAATAACCACGGTATTCGCTCAGGTATTGGGTCAGGGCTGCAACCCTGGAATGAAAACCGGTCTGCTGGGTCATGCGGGGCAGCTCCTCGGGTGAATTACGCCAGGCCATGGCGCGGGGAAATGAGTGATCAGCGGCGTACACCCGCACGTGAATATCGGTTGGAAACCAGCCATTGGCGGAGTCGATGTCGTCCGGGCATGCAGAGCTGAGGCACAGCAAGTCACGCTGGGCTTTCAGCAGCACGTAGTCGCCGGGGCGCGACCATGGCTCGTCGCCAGTCACCGAACCTTCGTCACAGACGGCGGTGTTAAAGAAGAAATTGATCGCTGGCCAGCCAGCCCGAGGCGGTACACCCCAATCTTTCAACTGAGCGTTGAAGTTGGCGCTGCAACTGATGTGGCCAAAATAGCCGGCGTCCTCATAGAACTTGGGAGTACAAGCCATCAGGAAACTGTCGTGACGGCCAACGGTGTCCTGCACCACTTCCAGCATGGCGCGCATGTTCTGGTCGTAAAAACGCGAATGCAGGCCCGGCTTGGGTAACGCGTGTCCCATCACCGTTCGGGTAGCCGCGGCATCCAGGGTGGCAATTTCAAACGGGCTGATATCGCCGCGTTGGGCGGCTTCAACATCGGCCAGATCAAAGGCAATAAAGTCCGAACATTGCTTGCCCTGCACATCCAGAATCTGGATGTATTCGCCCGCTTTAACCGTGTAGGCACGGGCACTGGAATGCGGCACCCGAAGGCTGTTCAGTGCACCTTGCAGCTCCGCTGAGCCATCGTATGAAAACGGCACGGGCAAGCTGTCGTCACTCACAGAGGTATTCGTGCGGGCACTGGCAAACGTCAGCAAAATTTCCGCAGGCGCAATAATCGCGGCTTCGGTTTGGTTCTCGCCGGAAGCGTCAGTAACACGCTGCACAGGCTGTAGTTGCAGAGCTGGTGCCGCAGCCACTATCAATAAGGTTTGGTCGCACAGGCTGGTCAACGTGACGCCGGCCTTTAAGGCCTCTGGCGCAACCACCAGCGCCTGCTCCAGTTCGGCAGGGCCGCATTGGTGCTGGCTTAATACCGCTGCCAACGCAGCTGCAGCGGGACGGTTTTCTTCCAGCATGGCCAATGAGCGCGCAGCGGGCTGAACCGCAAGCTCAGACGCCGCCATGTTCAGTTGTGGCGACAGCCGGGCGTCCAGTCGCACAAGCTCCACCACCTGATGTTCGTCCTGACCATTCAGTGTCAGCTCATCACCCTGCTTTACCTCCAGCCGTTGCCAATGACGTCCGGCAATACGAAAACGGCGGGGCTGTTGGCTAGCCATCATTGCGCCAGGCGGTAGTGAAGCCGCGGTTGAAGATGCTGACGCCATGATGCCCTCCTGTCAGTGCTGTGAGGTGAATGCAGTAATGCAAGTGGCCGTTGCCAAATTCAGGGGCAAATCGCTGCGCTGTCGCTTCACACTGGTGCATCCGGTGATCCGCTTTCTGGCACAGGGTTTGTGTTTCCCATTGGTTAAAAATATTTACCCACAGGACCTGGCCTCTCAATACTCAGGAAGGGTTACCCCCAATAGCAACGCGCCAAAAACAGACCGTGAAAATCAATTAAAACAACGAGTTACAGACATACCCCGGGCGTTCTTTGCGCCCCTGAAAACGACTTGGTCGGTTTGGTAAAGGTGATTTTCTGCACAAAGCCGAAGGTCGGGGTTCTGGCTGGCACAACGAGTGCAACATCAGCAGCCCAACTGGCCTTGCCCGGAGACAGATAAGGAGGAGTTATGTCGATACCGCTTCATCATGCTGCGTCCCGCCCTGCCTCAACCGGCTGGCAGCGACTGCTGCAATGGCTGACTCACGATCACCAGCAACGCTACGCCGGCTGCCGGGCGGAAGACGAAGTGCGCAGCGATGCCTGGTTCTGGCAGCTGAGCGATCTGGCCTGCGCCATTGCCAGCGCCGATTCACTGCAACAGCTGCCGCAACTGCTGGAGCAGATTCAATCCACGCTGGCCCAGGACAGCCAAGAAGCGCCCTTACAGGCATTGGTGTTACCGCAAGCCATGCCAGAAGCAGAGCCCGCAAGTACCCGCTCTGACAGCACTACGAACAACCACAATGCCCAATACGACTACATCGCCCTGACCCCGCATTTCAGCGCACCGGTGAATAACTGCTCCCGACTATTGCGCCAACCGGAGCAGTGGCTTGCCGCCAACCAACAGCTATTACCGTTCAATATCACGCAGTCCGGCCAGCCCAATATAAACGGCTGGTTGCTGGTGCAGGTTGGTGAGCAGCACGGGGCCGAAAGGCAGGCAAATAGCCGCTTGGTGCCTCGCCTGACCGAGCTGCTACAACGGCTACAACAAGGGTTATCAGGCTGGTATCAGCAGCAACAACGCCTGCAACAAGCCGTCGCTGACGAACGCCGGGCACACGCCGCCGAGCTGCACGATTCGCTGGCACAGTCGCTGGCTTACACCCGCATGCAAAGCGCTCGGCTGGCAAGCCAGCTGACACCCGAAAGCAGCGCCAGCCAACAGGCCAAAGAAGTGGAACAGCTTTGCCATTACGCCTATCGCCAAACCCGTGAATTGATTGCCACGGCCCGCCTCACCACCAGCCCTAACCAACTGGCCAACAGCCTCGAACAGCTGATCGATGAATTTGAACAACGTACGGCCATGGTGTTTGAGCTGGATATTCGGGCCGACCTGAGCGCGTTGGCGCTGAATGAGCAAACCAGCACTCAGCTGATGTACATCGTGCGGGAATCGGTCTGTAACCTGGTGCGCCATGCCCACGCCAGCCATGCCAGCATTCGCTTGTTCAGCGAGCTGAATCGCGGCGCTGATCACGGTGAACCGGTGCTGATTTGCCAGATTGAAGACAACGGCAAAGGCATTCGCGGCAAAGGCCGCAGCGACAGCTTTGGCATCCAGATCATGAAAGAACGGGCCCAGCGTATCGGCGCGGTGCTGAACATTGGCGCACGCCCCGAAGGTCAGGCTGAATCCCGGAAAGCTGAATCTCGGATAGAAAGAACCGAGGTAAAAGGAACCCGGGTAGAACTGGTTATTCCACTGCCGCAAGACAGCGCAACCAAACCTGCCCGGTCCACATCAACAAACAACACCAACAAACAATAACAACCAGTATTAACAACCGCCTGTGATGGAGGCTCCTGTGAACGTCGCCCTTCAAACCCGTCCCGAAGACCCCGCCGCCACGGTAACCCCGGTGATCATGGTGGATGACCACCCCTTGTTTCGCCGTGGCGTGGTACAGCTGCTGAACGACAGCCCATGTTTCAACGTGGTGGCCGACATCGAAGACGGCCGCGAATTACTGCCCTTGTTGCAACAGTGGCAACCGCAGCTGGTGCTGCTCGACCTCAACATGCCAACCATTGGCGGGCTGGAGCTGTTGCAACAGATTCGTGCGGCCGGACTGACGATGAAAGTGGTGGTGATTACCGCCTCGGAAGAGGACGACGACCTGCTGCAAGCGCTGGCGCAAGGGGCCGATGGCTTTCTGATGAAAGACACCGCACCGGATGAACTGGTCACCAAACTGCAACGGGTGATGAATGGCGAAGTGGCCGTCAGCGACCGTGGCGTCACCCTGTTGGCCAACTCGCTGCGGCAGAATCCGCCAGCAACCGATGAGCGCCTTAACAACCGCATTCAAGACAACGCAAGCGTTACAGAAAGCGCCAGAGATGGGCTGCGAGACACCGGCAGTGAAGACCTCAACGTCGATTTCACCACCCGCGAACAACAAACCCTGCAACTGATCGCCCGTGGCCTCAATAACAAACTGATCGCCCGCGAACTGGGCATCAGCGATGGCACGGTGAAGGTGTACGTGAAAAGCCTACTACGCAAACTCAACCTGCACTCACGATTGGAACTGGCTGCCTGGGTGCACACCAACAACTACCAGATTGCCCCCGAGGACGTGCCCGAATGAAAGGCTTTCCAACGTTTTTCAAACGTCCGGCACAGGCTGCCAGCGACCCGCTGGCCGAACTGACCGCCCTGCTCGACAGCCTGGCCGACTGCATCATTCAGTTCGACCGCCAGGGCCGTATTATTTACACCAACGCCGCATGGCAACGGCTGACCGGCATTGCTCCCGCCGACGCCTGTGGTGAATTTTTTGAAGATTTCCTGCACCCACAGGAACGCGGCCAATGGCACGCCTTGTTCGACGCCATGAGCTGGCGGCCGGAACTGCTGCAAGCCATCGACGCCCGACAGTACGACGACGCTGAAACAGATCAGCCGCACCCGGCCACCGACCCGATTTGGGTACGGCTGCTGAACCACCAGCAAGCAACCATCTGGTGCGAACTGCGACTACAACCCATGAACACCAATACCGCCAACATCCCCAATAGCGCAGGCACAGCAGACGCAAGCCCAGCACCGGGCCGCTACTGCGCCACCCTATGCGACATCACCAGCCAGGTACAGGCCAACCAGCAAGCCAGCGCCAACCAGCGCGGACTCACCAGCATGCTGGGCCGACTGCCACTGATGATCTACCGCTCCCGCAATGACCGTGATTGGACCATGGAATACGTCAGCGACGGCTGCTACGACATCACTGGCTACCACGCCAACGAACTGCTGGAACGCAGCCAGAAAACCCTCGGCAAACTGATCCACCCGGCCGACGCCGACTACGTCTGGGAAAACGTTCAGGCTGCCCTGCAACAACGAGGCAACTTTGAACTGAACTACCGGCTGTACCACACCGACGGCCGCCTGCAATACGTCACCGAAAAAGGCCACGGCGTATACAGCCGCAACGGCAACGTACTGGCGATTGAAGGGGTAATCTTCAGCCACGAGGGGCTGATGGTGGATGTGAATAAAGTGGGATGAGCGTTACTGGGGTCTGGGGTCTGGGGTCTGAGTTCGTAGGCTGGGCCCCGCCCAGCAATCGTTGGGCATGGCCCAACCTACAATCCGGCAAGATTGTGGGAGAGAGCTTGCTCTCGATAGCCCTCCCACATCACCAACCTATTCTGCACTCTTCCACAACAACTGATCGGCTCGTCCGCCTTCGCGGTAACCAAAGCAGGTATTCTGCATATGCTTGCGATTTTTCGGGCTGGCAGCATGGGCACGGTCGTGCTCCAACCGATACCCCTGAATGGTCTGAAACGCAGCGGTTGCCAGCACCGGCAGCAGCTCGGTCAGGTGGGTGCAGGAGGTTGAACGCCCCAGCTTCTCCTTAACCTCATTCATCCAGCCACCACGAATCTTCATGCCCACCAGCAAGTCATAACGAGGTTCGGCACCGTTGCAATCGCGGTACGGCGTCGAGCGCATATCCGCCCGTACTTCGCGAATCACCAGCCGGTCGTCCACTGCCAGCGCCATGGTCATATCGTGCAGGTATTCGCCGATAGGCAACAAGCCACGATCCCTCAAGGTAAAGTCGTAGTGCTTGGTGTCGCGCATGACGGCCTCGACTTCCCACAATCCATCACTGCGCAAATAGCCCTGCACATCGATGTTGCGACGGTGCAGTGGCTCGCGGGTGACGGACGCGGATTGGGGATGGGAATTGAACGACATGAAAACTACCTGCTGACATCAAGCCGCACATGATAGCGACTCGCTGCCAGCATCCATAGTTGTACCAATGAACTATAGGGGACATCTATTTAATCCGGTGCTCGCTCTGGGCTACCGGATGGGTTCGAATCACGAAGCCGATTTGTAGGCCTGACGGGTCAAGTCAAAAGTCGGCGACACAGAGTCGAGATCATCCGGCAGCCCCCGCAGGGCGCGGGTTGCCGTCGCCCAGTGCGGTGTTGACGAACTTGGAAAGGACCAGTCATTCCGCTGCATTCGTCGCCTTGCCCTGAACAACGGCAACACTCGCGCAGAGTCGTGCAGGATTAAATAGATGTCCCCTGGAGTTTTCGAGCGCAGCAACAGCCCGTCAGTTAAAGAACCAACCACAGATCAGAATCGCCGCCAGCATCCCGGCGATATCACACGCCAGACCGGCCCACAACGCATAACGAATGCGGCTGATGCCGACCACGCCAAAGTACACCGCCAGCACATAAAAAGTGGTTTCGGTGCTGCCCTGCATCACCGCCGCCAGCAGGCCAGCCAGCGAGTCCACACCATGAGTGTTCATCACATCCAGCATCATGGCGCGGGCACCGCTACCGCTGAACGGCTTCATAAAGGCCACTGGCAAGGCATCAACAAACCAGCTGGTAAGGCCCACGGCATCCAGCAACCAGCGCAAGCCATCGAGCAGATAATCCAGCGCGCCACTGGCGCGGAACACACCAATCGCCGCCAGCATGGCGACCAGATACGGGATCAGGGTAACGGCCGTTTCAAAACCGCCTTTGGCTCCGGCAACAAAGTCTTCGTACACCGGCCGTTTGGCTTTCAGTCCTGCCAGCAAAAACAGCGCGATCACCAACAGCAGAATGCCATTAGCCAGCTGGCCCGAAACACTGCCCAAGTGTTCCGATGGCAGTTCACCGAGCCAGAACATCAGGCTGGCAACCAACGCCACCAAACCGCCCAGATAAGCCACAACCACAGCGTCGATGCGGATTTTCTGGATCTTCATCACCAGCAACAGGCCGGTCAACGTAGACGCCAATGTGGCCATTAAAATCGGCAGAAAGACTTCCGCAGGGTTGGCCGCGCCTAATTGGGCACGGTACATAAAGATGGTCACGGGCAGCAGTGTCACCGACGAGGTATTCAGTACCAGAAACAGAATCTGGGCATTGCTGGCAGTGTCTTTTACGGGGTTCAGGCTCTGTAGCGTCTGCATCGCCTTAATGCCCAGTGGCGTTGCAGCGTTGTCCAACCCCAGCATATTGGCGGCCAGATTCATGGTCACCGCTCCCTGGGCTTCATGGCCCTTGGGCACTTCTGGCATCAAGCGCGAAAACAGCGGCTGCAGCCCACGCCCCAGCACATTCACCATGCCGCTTTTCTCGGCAATGGCGAACAAGCCCGACCACAACGCCAGCACCCCAACCAGACCGATGGCAATTTCTACCGACAGTTTGGCCATATCAAAACTGGCCGACACCAGCTGCTGGAACACCTCGACATCACCACCCAGCCAGCGGGCAGTAGCGACGGCAATGCCAATCAGAAAAAACAGGGCCCAGAGTCGGTTCAATGGAGCGTCCTTGCGTAAATGGGTGGGTTATGAAGAAAGACTACCACGACGAGAACAGTTGGGCGGTGCGCGCTGCACACCCTGCAGGCAAGTGCCCCGCCGAAAACGAGACGAAGTGTTACTGTCGGACCATTGTGATGATGGGGTAAGGTATTTGAAGTGTGTTATCGGTGCGCAGTGCGCACTCTTCAGAGCAAATCCATCGAGCTATTCAATCCCGCGTTATCAAAAGGAGCAACGGCATGTCGAACACGGCGTTTATCACAGGGGCAACGTCCGGTTTTGGTCGTGCAACGGCCATTCGAATGGCGGAGGCTGGCTGGAAGCTGGTATTGACCGGCCGTCGTAGCGAGCGTTTGCAAGAGCTGCAACAGCAGCTGGCAGAGAAAACCGACGTCCACATCCTCACACTGGATGTACGTGATGCCGATGCCGTAAAGCAGGCGGTGGCCGAGCTGCCAGAAAATTTCCGTGACGTAACACTGCTGGTGAACAATGCCGGACTGGCGTTAGGCACTGAGCCAGCGCAAGACTGCGATACCGAAAAATGGCAGCGCATGATCGACACCAATATCAGTGGTCTGGTGACCATGACCCACGCGCTGCTGCCAACCCTGATTGCTCAGGGGCGTGGCGCGTCGGTTGTGAATATCGGCTCGATTGCCGGTCACTGGCCGTATCCGGGTGGCAATGTGTATTGCGGCACCAAGGCCTTTGTAGAGCAGTTCAGCTATGGCCTGCGCGCCGATCTCGCAGGTACCGGAGTACGGGTGACCAATCTGGCACCGGGGCTGGCAGAAAGTGAATTTACCTTGGTGCGGACCGACGGTAATCAGGACGCCCACGATAGATTGTATGAAGGCGCCGAGCCGATTCAGCCGGAGGACATTGCCGAGACGATTTACTGGATTGCCAGCCTGCCGCCGCATCTGAATGTGAACCAGCTGGAGATGATGCCGGCCTCGCAGAGCTTTGGGCCGTTTTCGATTTCGCGCAAAAGCTAAGTAGTTACAGTATGCGGGCCAGCGGCCCGCGCTTATATGGCCCCGTCCCGTTGTTGCAAGCCATTTCGACGTTTCAGAGTGAGATTGCACGCTTATATCCGACCTGTTAATTGGCTTTTGCCACGGCCATTATGATATGTGCTTCCACTGTCCTGATCTCCCGGACGGCTTCGTTGAGCCACTGCGCGGGTAAGGTTTCAGTGAACCGATCTTATCTGTTTGGTCTTAATGGTCTGCGCAACCTCGTGACGTTTAACTATTAACTTGCTTTAGTCGTCGATCAATCAAGCTTGGTAAACAACCTTCTTAGTAAGTACCGCCCAGACAATGCGAGCTAACTTGTTTGCCAAGGCGACGATGATTTTG
>NZ_AUGV01000007.1 GCF_000422845.1 Oceanobacter kriegii DSM 6294 | reverse complement strand
GTCCTAATGCTTTGATTGAGCGTCCCCAGTAGTGAGCTCCTGAGCAAGCTTCCATCGCGACCAGTGCAGTTGGTTGCTGCCGTAAGAAATCCAACAGCTGATGTCGCTTGAGCTTTTTGCTGATCAGCTTCTTTCCTGTTGAGCTATTTACATGAACCTGAAAAACCTGTTTGGCCAAATCAATGCCGATCGTATTAAGCTTGGTCATGTGACCCTCCCACTTACTCTGGATGCCGAATTGATGTAGGTGCAACTTCATCATGGCACATGCTTAGGGTGGGACGGGTCCATTTCATTTCCCGGCAGATCGTGTCCGTTGGGCGGATGTGTAGGATGTATTAGCCGAAGGCGTAATACATCGAAGAGCTGGCTTTATTTCCATTTTGCTGGCTGCTCAGCCAATAAGCCCATTCATGCTATGCTTCGCCTTTTTCGAAACGCCTGTCCGTTCCGCTGTGAGTCCCCATAGTTGCTGCTGTTGGGGGTAGTGATAAAACTGGCGTTTATGTGACGGCTAGTTGGCCATGCCAGCCTGGCCGGGAAGTACATTCTTTAAGGCTATCTATGGATTTCAATACGTCGACGCGCATCAATAAGTACATCAGCGAAAGCGGGCTGTGCTCCCGCCGCGATGCTGATCGCTATATTGAGCAGGGCAATGTGTTTATCAACGGCAAGCGCGCCGGTACTGGTGATCGTGTGTTGCCCGGCGATCTGGTGAAAGTGAACGGCCAGACCATTGAACCGAGAGATGCCGAAGACCTGATTTTTATCGCCCTTAACAAGCCGGTGGGCATTGTCAGTACCACTGAGTCGAGTGAGCCTGCCAACATCGTTGAGTTTGTGAAGCACGGCGCGCGTATTTTCCCGATTGGCCGTCTGGATAAGGATTCCCAGGGGCTGATTTTCCTGACCAACAACGGCGATTTGGTCAACAAGATTCTGCGAGCGGCCAACAACCACGAAAAGGAGTATCTGGTAACGGTGAACAAGCCGATTACCGATGCCTTTATCG
Source organism: Oceanobacter kriegii DSM 6294 (assembly GCF_000422845.1). Classification (GTDB taxonomy): domain Bacteria; phylum Pseudomonadota; class Gammaproteobacteria; order Pseudomonadales; family Oceanobacteraceae; genus Oceanobacter; species Oceanobacter kriegii. The sequence goes on along the minus strand of NZ_AUGV01000007.1, from coordinate 243,518 downwards.
AAGGCATGGGCAATGGTGTGCCGATTCTGGGTCAGATGACCAAGAAGTGTAAGGTCACCAAAGAGTCGACCTATGTGTTTAACATCACGCTGGTGCAAGGGCTGAATCGCCAGATTCGTCGTATGGCTGAACACTTTGGCTACGACGTGGTGAAGCTTGAGCGCACCCGCATCATGAATGTGTCACTGAAGGGGCTAGCGCTGGGTGACTGGCGCGACCTGACCCAGAAAGAAATCCAGACCATCGCCCAGCTGACGGCGGATTCAGATTCCGACGCCGGTGCACCGAATTCTTCGCAGAAGCCAAAGTACAAGAAGCCGAAAAGTGCTTCGGGTAATGCCAATTCTCCTTCTGGTCGCTTCGGCAAGCCAAAATCATCCGGCGGTCGTAGCGATGAACGTGGTGGCAGAGGCGAAGGCGGCAGTGGTGGTCGGGGCTCTGGCAACAAAAGCGGCCAGCGTTCCGGCAAGCCGGGCAGTGTTAAACCGGGCAGTTCATCCGGTAAGCCGTATCAGGGCAAGAACTCCAGCGGCTCAGGTAAGCCGGGCGCGGGTGGTAAGTCAGGTGGCGGCAAGGCTGGTGGTGGAAAAGCGGGCTTTGGCGGAAAGCCTTCAGGCAATGGTCGCGGTAGACCAGCGGGTGGGCGTGGAAAGCCTTCAGGCAAGCCAGCCGGTAAGGGCCGGGCGCGTTAAAATAAGCTGATTAGCTTGTGGTAGACGGCGCGCAGTACGCACCCTGCCTGGCTATCGGCTCCAAACCCGAAAACGATGATGGGCACGAGTGCCCATCCTATGCAGACATTTTGAAATCCGACCATAGGATGGTGCGCTTGCGCCCATCAATCGCAAATTGATCAGGCCTTGCGGGCGCGGATCGGTTTGCCTTTGATGCGGCCGTCTTTGATGTGTGCCATAGCGGCACGGAAGGCGGTGCGTTTTACCGCAACGTAACTCACCATATCCAACACGGCGATTTTGCCGACGTCAGAGCCAGCAATACCTTTTTCACCAGTCAGTGCACCCAACACGTCGCCCGGGCGGATTTTCTGCTTACGGCCGGCGCTGATGCAAATGGTTACCCATTCGGTCTCGAAGGCTTCCGGGGCTTCGGTGGTCAGTTCTTCCAGTGCCATACACGGGATTTCACGCTGCTGCTGTTCTTCCAGCGCGCGGCGTTTGTGGTCTTCCGCGTCCGTCAGGATGCTGATCGCCATGCCTTCTTTACCTGCGCGGCCGGTACGACCAATGCGGTGGGTGTACACCTCGTTGTCGCGTGGCAGTTCGACGTTGATGACGGCTGGCAGGTCGTCCACGTCGAGGCCGCGGGCAGCAACGTCGGTGGCAACCAGAAAGTGCATGGCGCCTTGTTTGAACACGTTCAGCACCAGATCACGGTCGCGCTGTTCCATATCACCGTGCAGGGCGCGGGCTTCAAAACCAAGCTTGTACAAATGATCGGCGACGTCTTCGGTGGACTGGCGGGTATGGCAGAACACCACCGCTTGCTGGAAATCATATTGGGCGATCACCCGTTCGAGGGCTTCCAGACGCTGGTGCTTGTCGCACAATACAAAGCGCTGGTCGATGCTGTTGCTGGTATGAACCGCTTCAACCTTGATGAATTCCGGCTGCTGCTGATAGCGGCTGCTCAGATGCTTGATGTTGTCCGGGAAGGTGGCCGAGAACAGCAGGGTCTGGCGATTCTCCGGCGTGCAGCCAATGATGAATTCGATGTCGTCTGCAAAGCCCATATCTAACATGCGATCGGCTTCGTCAAGCACCAGGGTTTCAACGGATTCCAGATCCAACGTGCCTTTACGCAGGTGGTCACGAATACGACCCGGCGTACCGACCACCACGTGAGCGCCGTGCTCCAGTGATCCAATTTGTGGGCCAATGGCCACGCCGCCGCTCAGCACCACAATCTTGATGTTGGCTTGATACTTGGCCAGCTTGCGCAGTTCATCAGCCACCTGGGTGGCCAATTCGCGGGTAGGGCACAGCACCAGCGACTGGGTGCCAAAGAAACGAGGCTTGAGCTTGTGCAGCAGCGGAATACCGAAGCTGGCGGTTTTACCAGAGCCGGTTTTCGCCTGTGCGACCAGGTCTTTGCCCGCCAAGGCCAGTGGCAGCGCCAGTTCCTGAATTTGGGTCAGTTGGGTGTAGCCCAGCTGGCTCAGGTTGTCGACGGCTGCGCCTGGCAGATCCAGTTTGGAGAACTGGTTGTCTTCACGGGCAACTTGCTTCACTTCGTTGTATTTCGGGAACTGCTGATCGGCCGATTTGCTCGCGCCTCCGGCTTTGCCCTGGCTTGCAGGCTTGCGTCCACCGGAGCGACGGTTCTGGGCTGCCTGGCCAGCAAGACGTGGGCCACGCGGCGCATCGTCTTCGTAAGGGCTGCGGTTGCGGTTGTCTGAGTTACGGCTACGACCGCTGGACTGTTGACCACCAGAACTGCGGCCGCCGGAACGGTTGTCTGATCCACCACGTTTGTTGTTGCGGCCCTTGTTTGAACCTGGCCCTTTTTTGCCTGGAGAGTCGCCCCACGGATTCGTCATGCTGTCACCTTACGGCGCAGGAATACGCCCGTTTCAATGTGGTGGGTGTACGGGAACTGGTCGAACAGCGCCAGTCGTACGATGTCGTGAGTTTCGGTCAGCACCTGCAGGTTGTTATGCAGTGTGTCCGGGTTGCACGAGATGTAAATGATGTTGTCGTAGCCTTGCACCTGCTTGACTGACTCGTCGTCGAGACCGGCGCGCGGTGGGTCGACCAGTACAGTGCGGAAATCGTAGCTGTTCAGGTCGATGTCTTTCAGGCGGGTGAAGGTGGCTTCGCCGCGCAGGGCCTGAACAAATTCTTCGCTGGAAAGCCGAGCGATGATCAGGTTGTCGACCTGGTTGTCGGCAATGTTTACCTGAGCGGCGTTGACCGAGGTTTTGGAAATTTCAGTCGCCATCACGCGGTCGAACTTGTTGGCCATCGCCACCGAGAAATTGCCGTTGCCGCAGTAGAGTTCCAGCAAGTCGCCACGCTCAGATCGCTCGCCGAGGTCGTCGGCACAGGCACGGGCCCAGCTCAGCATCTGCTGGTTCATTTCGCCGTTTGGTTGGGTGAAGCCGCCTTCAATCTGGCGGTAGCTGTATTGCTCGCCATCGACGTTCAGCACTTCGGTCACGTAGTCGCGTTGCAGCACCACTTTCTGTTTGCGGGAGCGGCCAATGATCGCCACTTCCGAGCCCATGGCGTCGGTCAGCTGCTTGCTCAGAGCACGAGCGGCCACTTCCCATTCTTCGTCCAGCTTTTTGTGGTAGATCATGGTGATCAGGGCGTCGCCAGACAAGGTGGTCAGGAACTCAACCTGGAACATTTTGCGGCGCAACAATTCAACCGCAGGATTGTCCTTGTTATGTAGCTCGTCGAGCAGCTGTTTCATCAATGTGTTGATGAGCTGGGAGGCAATTGGGAAATCCAGCACCTCCAGCGGCTTTTTACGATCTTCCGGATCGAACATGGCGTAAAAACAGCGGTCGCCGGAGTGCCACAGACGGAACTCAGCCCGCAAACGGAAGTGAGTAGGCGCGCTACCAAACGCTTGCAGCGCTGGTGGGCTAAACTCACTCATCAGGTCTGTGAGGTATTGACACTTTTGTTCCAGAAGTTCGGGATAGTGTTCTGGTTCAACACCATGTTGGTACAGATCTGACATAAAAGCGGGTAAGCTCGTGTGAAATAGTGAATGACAAGAGGTCACAGCTTAGCGCATGTGGCTTCGGGGCAAAAATCGGGTGGCGAATTATACGGTGCTGGGGCAGTTCCTCAAGTAAGTTTGGCCATCGGTTCTGTTCATACGGCACCTTGTGGTTGATCATCAGGTTCAGGCGTTGCCGATAAGAAAAACAACAAATAGAACAAGAAGACAGGAGCAGTAAAGCAGATGAGTGATGTACTCAACGAGCTGACCGGTTTATTGAACTTGAGCCCGCTGGGTGACAATCGTTTTCAGGGCGAATGTCGGGATTTGGGATTTCGGAGTTTGTTTGGAGGTCAGGTATTGGGGCAGTCGCTGTCTGCGGCGATGCAAACCCTGACCGATCTGGATGCCAATGTAGATTTCAATGCAGACGCCAATAGCAAAGCGACAACAAACGCCAGCGAACATGGCTGGTGGCCGCATTCCCTTCACGCGTATTTCTTACAGCCGGGTAATACCCGCGATCCATTATCGTTCGAAGTGACCCGCACTCGTGACGGTCGCAGCTTTGCCAATCGGCAGGTGCTGGTGTACCAAAATGGCAATGCAGTGATGTCGTTTATGTGTTCATTTCATCGCCACGAGCGCGGTTTCGAACATCAGGACATCATGCCTCAATCCAAGGGGCCGGAAGGGGTAGCGTCGCAGCTGGAGTTGGCTCGCCAGTGGCGGGATTGTTTCCCGGAGCGTTTGCAGCACATTTATACCGCCGACCAGCCGATTGAAATGCGGGTGGTCGATCCGGTGAATATTTTCCAGCCGGATGTTCGCGAACCTACCAAACACGCCTGGATGAAAGCCATTGCGCCGTTATCCGACGATGCTCGCGTCCATGCCACCCTGTTGGCCTATGCCAGCGATTTCAATTTGATCACAACGTCGTTGCAGCCTCATGGGGTGTCTGTGTATCAGCGTGAAATGCAGGTGGCGAGTCTGGATCACAGCATCTGGTTTCACCGTCCGTTCCGTATGGATGAATGGTTGCTGTACAGCATCGACAGCCCGAATGCGTCCGGTGGTCGCGGATTTTGCCGGGGCCAGATTTTTAACCAGCATGGTTTGTTGGTGGCATCGGTGGCGCAGGAAGGTTTGATTCGTCAGCGGGATCGGTAAACCGGGTTCTGTGCGTGAGGTCTGTCTATGCAGTTTGGTGCGCAGTGCGCACCCTGCTTGCGTGTAGGATGTGCATCGCGCTCCCAAAAAAGTGGGTTAGTTCTTCGCTGCGATCGGGCTGGGTAGCAATTCTGGTTTGATAAACAATTTCGGGTTTACCCGTGCGTTGTTGAGCGACACGGTCCAATGCAAATGTGGGCCGGTAACTCGTCCGGTGGCGCCGACCAGACCGATATGGTCGCCTTGTTTCACCACATCCCCTTCTTTTACATCAATTTGGCTCAGGTGGCAGAACATGGTCACCAGCCCCTGTCCGTGGTCAATGAGGACGGTGTTGCCGTTGAAATAGTAATCGCCGGTTTGAACCACCACGCCGTCAGACGGCGCGATGATTTCTGTGCCGGTGGCCGCTGCAATGTCGAGTCCAGTGTGCGGATTACGCTTTTCGCCATTAAAAAAACGCTGCAAACCAAACGGGCTGGAAAGCGGACCAATGACTGGCCAGATCATTGGCTGCCAGCTGTGGGTCGGGGAAGGGGTGAAGTCTTTAAAGACACCAATCATTTTGGTGGCTTCGCTGCCAATGCGGGTCAGGGCTTCCTGGCTGGGGTTTACGTGCTTGGCTTTAACTTGCAGGTGCTGTTCGCGATAGGTGTGTTTGCCAACGCTGAATGGGGTGGCAGTACCATTAATGTACAAGGTGCGGTTGCCGGGCTCTGAACGTAATTTGATGCCGACTACTGCCGTCCAGTGCTTACCTTCGGGGGTGTCTTTCGACAGCAGCATGACTCGTTGGTCGTTGTAGGTAACGCTTGGCTCTGCTGCGCTGACGCCAAGGTCAAACAGGGCAACACCACCTGGAATTCGATCTTGTTGCGGTGGTGTTTGTTGCTGAGGTGTTTGTTCTTGAGGTGTTTGTTGCTGAGGCGCCTGTGTTGGAGCGGCTGCGTTGGCGGAACTGGCAGCCCACAATACGGCGTAGGCGAAGGCCATTCCCGATGCAATGTTGAACCAGGATTTTGGATGAAACAGCTTGCGCAGTTTTCGGTTGGTGGACGGTGACACGATAACTCTCCTGAATGCTGCGGTTGGTTTGCGCTGTGTTTTTGTGCTGGTGCCAGTGTGCTGTCGCTTTGGGACGGCGTCAGGACTTATCGGTGCTGGCATGAATCGCGGTGATCTGACTTTCTACCATGCCTTCGGCCAGTCGAGTGGTCAGGGTATCGCCAACGTTTGCCTGATCTGCCGATTGCAGTACGCCGCCGTCCTGCGTTTGAGTCAAGGAATAGCCACGGCCCAGTACACTCAGCGGACTCAGGCTTTGCAGCATGTTGGCCTGATGTCCCAGCTGTTGCTGGCGACGTTCCAGGTTGCGCTGCATGGCCTGTTGCAGTCGTTCCGACAGTCGTTGTTGTTTGTCGTTCAGTGCTTTCAGCGTTGTTGTCGGGTGTTGGTGTTGCAGTTGCTGGGTCCATTGCTGCAAGCGGAATCGCCGCTGTTGTTGCTGCTGTTGCCAGGCACGCTGCAGGCGTTGCTCCAGTCGATCAAGTTGCTGTGATTGCTGTTGCAGCTGTTGGGCTGGGTCGCGCAGGCGTGAACGCAGATTTAGCAATTGCTGTTTGTATTGCTGAATGCGGATCAGCTGGGCGCGTTGCAGTCGTTGCTGTATTCGTTGCAAATGGCTCAGTGTTTGCGACTGATCGGTGCTGACCAGTTCAGCAGCCGCAGACGGTGTGGCGGCGCGCATGTCGGCCACAAAGTCACAAATGGTGAAGTCCACTTCGTGGCCCACGGCACTGACCACAGGCAGTTTGGAGGCAAACACCGCACGAGCCAGGTTTTCATCGTTGAAGCACCACAAGTCTTCCATCGAGCCGCCGCCACGCCCCAGAATGATTGCGTCGACCTTGTTGTCTCTGTTGGCGCGCTGTACCGCTTCGATCAGCTGTGCGGAGGCTTCAGCCCCTTGCACCATGGCCGGGTAAATATCGACTTCGATGGCCGGGTTGCGGCGCTGGAGCACCGTCAATATGTCGTGCAGGGCAGCGCCGGTGGCGGAAGTGATAACCGCGACGCGGCGCACCTTGGGAATGGTTTGTTTGAATTCCGCATTGAACAACCCTTCGGCCGTAAGGCGGGCTTTTAGCTGTTGAAATGCCAACAGCATGGCCCCTTCGCCAGCGGGTTTCATGGTATCAACAATCAGCTGATAGTCGCCGCGGGCCTCATACAGGCTGACCTTGGCGCGAATTTCTACCTTGTCGCCTTCCTTGGGCTGAAACTTCAAGCGGCTGGCCGACGAGCGGAACATGGCACAGCGCACCTGAGCGCGGCTATCTTTCAGTGAAAAATACCAGTGGCCCGACGAGGGGCGCGACAAACTGGAAATGTCCCCTTCCACACGAACGTTCATAAAAGAGATTTCCAGTAGCTGCTTGGCGCGCTGGTTTAACTGGCTGACGCTGAAAATTACGGGTTCTGCTGTGGACTGGTTCATGTATTCCAAAGATCGGTGCGGAGTGAGTGTAGCTGTTTGTAAATTTGTGGAGTCGCCAGCAAGTTGGACAGAAAGCAACAGACCCATTTAAACACACTGGTTAGTATCGCGCATTCCAGAAACGGGGCTCGGATAAGCCCCTAATTCCACCTTGTGTTAAGGATTGATCAAATGAAAAAACTGATCGCTACTGTTGCGTTTGCTGGCCTATCTTCTGTTGCTATGGCTGATCACGGCCCAGCAGGTTGTGGCCTGGGTACTGAAGTTGTTTTCCCTGATGCAACTGAATGGTACGAGCACGTTCTGGCTGCTACCACTAACGGTACTTCCGGCAACCAGACTTTTGGTATGACTTCCGGCACTCTGGGCTGTGAAGATGCCAACGGCCCTATGGCTTCCAACACTCAGAAATTCATGGACGACAACATGGATCAACTGGCTGCTGACGTTGCCGTTGGTCAGGGCGAAACTCTGGATGCACTGGCTGAAGTAATGGCTATTGAATCTGCTGATCGCGCTGATTTTGCTGCTGCTCTGCAGTCCAACTTCACTCGCGTATTCAACGCTGAAGCTACTTCCGCTTCTGCGCTGACCGAAGTGAACGCAGTTATGGCTGAATCTGCCAAGCTGAACAAGTACGCTGCTTAATTCGCAGTGATGCTTTGGCCGTTGCCTGTGGTAACGGCCAGTTCACACACAGAGTGCGCTACGGCGCACTTTGTTGTTTCTGACGCTTGGCAATTTGCTGGTGATGTCCAAAAGACGATCCCTTTGCGGGATGGCCCAGACGTCATAAATGCCATGTAGATTGGCATGCCAATATTTGAGATTCAGGGTATCAAGGAACGATGAAGTACCAGAGTTTTTTCAATGCAGTGGCCGTGGTTCGGGCCAGTGCTTTTGTTGCGTTGTCAGGGTTTGGCGGTTTGCTGGTTGCACCTGCAACACAAGCCGAGGAACTGCTCGCGGGCAGTCAGTTAAGCGTTGCCACCAGTGCACCGGCTCAGGCCGCCGCAGCGGTGCGCGCGGTAGAGCCTTCACGTCTTAAAGACATCAGTCAGCAACGCCAATGGGCGCATTTGCTGCACTATCGATATCACCCGTTTTCCATGCGTTGGCGCAGCCAGAACGACAGCGAAGCCTTCTTTGTTAGCCCTGATGCATTGGCTATGCAAGGGCCTGAACAGCTGCTGGAAGAGCTGACCGCCGAAGTAGCAGCGTTCCAGCAAACACGCTGGACGGATGTGAACGAATCGGCCCAGTGTCGCTTTCCAGCCAGATATTATTGGGTGAAAAAACAGCTGCCAGACATTGAATGGCAGGATCTGGCGTGCCCTGACTTTGAGGAGTGGGCCGGTAAGCTGGATGCGCATTCGTTGACGCTGATTTTCCCCGCGTCCCATATCAACTCGCCATCTTCCATGTATGGCCATACGCTGATTCGGATGGATCGCCAAGACCCGAATAGCAGCAAGCTGCTGGCTTTCAGCGTGAATTTCGCCGCCAATGCCGATCCGGATGACAACGAGCTGGTGTTCAGTGCCAAGGGTCTGGCCGGTGGTTACCCGGGTGTGGCGACGGTGATGCGCTACCACGAGAAAACCCGTGAGTATCAGCACATGGAATACCGCAATGTGTGGGAGTACCCGCTGAATCTGCAAGGTGACGAAGTCGACCAGTTTGTGCGTCATATTTGGGAAGTGCAGGGTACAGAATTCGATTACTACTTCTTTGACGAAAACTGCTCCTACCGCGTGCTGGCCTTTATTGATGCCGCCAGTGAACGCTCCGATGCCGCTCGCCATTTCGACTTTACCGCCATTCCGGTAGACACCATTCGAGAGCTGGAGCATGAGCAGTTGCTGGGTAGGGCGGAATTCCGGCCGTCGGCAGCGACCTTGATGTCGCACATGATTGAAAACACGACCGACGATGTTGTCGGGCGGGCGGTCGAGTTGGTGGATGCCAGTATTGATCCGCAAACCGATTTTAATGCGCTGCTGGACCAGCAGTTGGCCGGTTTGAATGCGTTGGAGCAAGCGCAAATGCTGGAACTGGCGTATCAGTATGCTCGTTATGCTGCGATCAAGAAGAAGCAAAACGGCAAGGCTATTCGTAACGCTACGCTGGGTATTCTGGCCGCACGCAGCAAGCTGGGAGGCATTGAACCTTACCCACCGCTGGAAACAGCACCGCCAAGAGACGACGAGGGCCATGGCTCCCGACGCATCAGTTTTACTGCTGGTTCCGTTGGTGTCGATAACAACAGTGTGGCGCATGGCTTTGGTGGCTTGAGCTTCCGACCGGCTTATCACGATCTTGTCGATCCTTCCTATGGCTTTGTGCCTGGCTCCCAGATTGTGATGGGGAAAACCGACGTGCGTTGGGCCGAAGGTGATTCCATTCGACTGGAGCGCTTCACCGCGGTGAATGTGCGTTCGTTGTCGGCCCGTGATGCGTTATTCCGCCCGACGTCATGGGAAGTTGATGCCGGTTTTGAACGTCGCTTGCAGGAGCAAAAACTTGGCGGATACCTGGATGTTGGCTTTGGCCGAACCTGGAAAACTGCTTTCGGTCGCCCGTGGGCACTGGCGAAAACCACGTTGGACTGGGGTGGCTTCTCTGGCGTGAACTGGGGTTTGGCCGTTGGCCCAGAGCTGGGTTGGTACTATCAGGGCGATGAATTGCAAACACGTATTATGGCCCGCTGGCAGCCGTCGCTGATGGGTCGAGATGTCAGTAAGAGAGTGGTGGAAGGTGAGTTCGCCTGGAGCCCAAATGTTGAATGGCAGCTGCGTCTGATTCTGGCGCGTGAGCTGGAAGACATAGAAGGTGCCGGAAGCTACTCGCAAAATACCATGAGTCTGAATTCCAACTGGTATTTCTGATGGGGCGAATTCGCTCAGCAATAGAAAAGCTCTGGCTGAATGCTGCTGGCAAATCATCACGCCGAAGGGTTGCCGGTGGCGTACTTCTGGCTATGTTCGGTTTGCTGGGCGGTTGTACCTCACTTACAGGCTTTTACTTCTATCCCAAACAAAGCTGGCTACAAACGCCGGAAGACCTCGGCATTCGCTACGACGATGTGTATCTGCAAACCCATGACGGTACGCAGGTGCATGGCTGGTGGATGAATGGTCTAGTGGATGAACGTGCTGATTCAGGCCGTTCTGAGGGCGCCGTGCAAGAACGCCCGATGGTGCTGTTTCTTCATGGCAACGGCGAAAACATCAGTACGCATATTCGTTCGATTGCCTGGTTGGTATACGAAGGCGTGGATGTGTTTGCGCTGGACTATCGCGGTTACGGCGCGTCTGACGGTGCAGCTCAGTTGCCTGCGGTGCTGCAGGACGTTGAAGCAGCCGCGGGCTGGTTGCGCGGGCGTTTTCCAGATCGACGGTTGGTTGTGCTCGGGCAGAGCTTTGGTGGTGGCCTGGCGGTGATCTTTGGCCATCAGGCGGCTGAAAAATATCAAATCAGCGCAGTGGTTGCTGAGTCTGCCCCTTATGCTTATTCCGAAGCCGCACGGGAAATACTGTCTCGTAATTGGCTGGGGTGGGTGGTTTGGCCATTTGCCTGGTTTCTGCCAACCGAGTGGGACCCAAGGCGGTTCACCGAAGACTACCCGGTGCCCATTCTCTTGCTGCACAGCAAAGACGACGGGGTGGTGGCCTATCATCACGGTCGTGACTTACGGAAAGCCATTGGTGCGACTGCCTGTTGGCAAGAAACCACCGGGCCGCACATCGGCGGTTTTGCCTCAGAGGCCGTGCGCGCCAAAACATTGGAATTTATTGAAATTACGCAATGCTGACCATTTACCCGAATTGGCATTTTGAGTACAATTACGCGCCTAAAATTATCCGGGGTCGACCATACGTTGACGTGACAACCCCGGCAGAACAGGCCAGCTTTCGGGGCACTCCTGCCACCCACGTTCAAACCGGTTGACCCTCCACTCCCCACTCTGGAAGGCTCTCTATGTTGCGAATCGCTCAAGAAGCACTCACATTTGATGACGTGCTGTTGGTCCCCGGTTATTCCGAAGTCCTGCCCAATCAGGTATCTCTGAAAACCCGTCTGACCCGTGGAATTGAGCTCAACATCCCTCTGATTTCCGCTGCCATGGACACCGTTACTGAAGCACGTTTGGCCATTGCCATCGCTCAGGAAGGTGGTCTGGGTATCATCCACAAAAACCTGACCACAGAAGAGCAGGCTGCGGAAGTTCGCAAGGTCAAGAAATTCGAGAGCGGCGTTGTTAAAGACCCGATCACTGTTTCCAGCAACAACACCATTAGCGACGTTCTGGCGCTGCAACAACTGCACGGCATTTCTGGTATGCCAGTGGTTGATGGCGGTGAGCTGGTCGGTATCGTTACCTCCCGTGACGTTCGTTTCGAAAAGAACCTGAGCGCGACGGTTGCCTCCGTGATGACTGGCAAAGACGCTCTGGTTACCGTTAAGGAAGGCACCAGCCCGGACGAAGTGCAGGGTCTGCTGCACAAGCACCGTATTGAAAAGGTTCTGGTTTTGGACGAAGCCGACAAGCTGGTTGGCTTGATGACCGTTAAGGACATCGACAAGGCCAAGGCTTTCCCGAACGCCGCCAAAGACGACAAGGGCAGCCTGCTGGTTGGCGCTGCTGTTGGTACTGGCGCTGGCACTGACGAGCGTGTAGACGCTCTGGTTGCTGCCGGTGTAGACGTGATCGTGGTAGATACCGCGCACGGCCATACCTCCAATGCAAACGGCACTGGTGTTATCGACCGCGTTCGTCAGGTAAAAACCAAGTACCCACACGTACAGGTAATCGGCGGTAACATTGCTACTGCCGAAGCTGCGATCGCACTGGCTGAAGCTGGCGCAGACGGCGTGAAAGTGGGCATCGGCCCAGGTTCCATCTGTACTACCCGTATTGTTGCCGGTGTTGGTGTGCCTCAGATCAGTGCTGTCGCAAACGTTGCTGCAGCGATGGAAAAATACGGCGTACCGGTTGTTGCTGACGGCGGTATTCGCTTCTCTGGCGACATCGCCAAAGCGCTGGTTGCTGGTGCTTCCGTTATCATGGTTGGTTCCATGCTGGCAGGTACCGATGAGTCCCCGGGTGAAGTTGAGCTGTACCAGGGCCGTGCTTACAAGTCTTACCGTGGCATGGGCTCTCTGGGCGCTATGGGCCAGGCTCAAGGTTCTTCCGACCGTTACTTCCAGGACAAGAAAGGCGGCGTAGACAAGCTGGTACCAGAAGGTATTGAAGGTCGTATCGCGGTTAAAGGTCCACTGGGCAACGTGGTTCACCAGCTGATGGGCGGTGTGCGTGCTTCCATGGGTTACACCGGTTGCGCCACCATCGATGAGATGCGTACCAAGCCAGAATTCGTCAAGATCACTGGCGCAGGTATGAAAGAGTCTCACGTTCACGATGTGCAGATCACGAAAGAAGCTCCGAATTACCGTCTGGGTGACTAATGGCTTCATGGTGGTCTGCAAGGGCCACCAAATTTGATTTTTGGATGCCGGGGTAAAGCCCCGGCGTTTTCATTTCTACAGGTTTGGAACTGATATGTCTCAAGACATCCACGCTCACAAAATTCTGATTCTGGATTTTGGCTCCCAGTACACCCAGCTGATTGCTCGTCGCGTTCGTGAAATCGGTGTTTTCTCTGAAATTCGTGCGTTCGACATGGACGAAGCGGAAATCCGTGAATTCAACCCATCCGGTATCATCCTGGCCGGTGGCCCGGAATCCGTTACTGAAGCCGGCTCTCCCCGCGCGCCTGAATGCGTATTCACCATGGGCTTGCCTGTGCTGGGTATTTGCTACGGCATGCAAACTATGGCCGAGCAGTTGGGCGGCAAGGTAGAAGGTTCTTCCATCCGTGAATTCGGTTACGCGCAGATCAAGGAAGAGGGCAACAGCAAGTTCTTCCGTGATATCCGTGACCACATCGACGCCGATGGCAAATCACTGCTGGACGTGTGGATGTCCCACGGTGACAAGGTTGTGGCCATGCCAGAAGGCTTCGAGCTGATGGCGTCCACTGGTTCTTGCCCAATTGCTGGCATGAGCAACGACGAGAAGAACTTCTTCGGCGTTCAGTTCCACCCGGAAGTGACTCACTCACTGCAAGGTCAGCGTCTGCTGGAGCGCTTTGTACTGGAAATCTGTGGCTGTGAAGCGCTGTGGACTCCAGCCAAAATCATCGAAGACCAAATCGAAAAAGTACGCGAACAGGTTGGCGACAAGAAAGTTCTGCTGGGTCTGTCTGGTGGTGTTGACTCCTCCGTGGTTGCAGCCCTGCTGCACAAAGCCATTGGCGACCAACTGACTTGTGTATTCGTAGACAACGGTCTGCTGCGCAAGAACGAAGGCGACATGGTGATGGAAATGTTCGCCAAGAACATGGGTGTGAAGGTGATCCGTGCGGATGCCGAAGACCTGTTCCTGGGCAAACTGGCCGGTATCTCTGACCCTGAGCAAAAGCGTAAGGTGATTGGTAACACCTTCATCGAAGTGTTCGACGAAGAAGCTGGCAAACTGAAAGACGTTCCTTTCCTGGCTCAGGGCACGATTTACCCTGACGTGATCGAATCCGCTGCCGCCAAAACAGGCAAGGCGCACGTGATCAAGTCCCACCACAACGTGGGTGGTCTGCCAGAAGACATGAAGATGGAACTGGTTGAACCGCTGCGTGAGCTGTTCAAAGACGAAGTTCGCAAGATCGGTCTGGAACTGGGCCTGCCTTACGACATGGTTTACCGCCACCCATTCCCGGGCCCGGGTCTGGGCGTGCGTATCCTGGGTGAAGTGAAGAAGGAATACGCCGACGTACTGCGCGAAGCCGACGCCATCTTCATCGAAGAACTGCACAACTTCGACTGGTACCACAAAACCTCCCAGGCTTTCGTGGTGTTCCTGCCGGTTAAATCCGTAGGTGTGGTAGGCGACCAGCGTCGCTACGAGTGGGTGGTATCCCTGCGTGCGGTAGAAACCATCGACTTCATGACCGCTCGCTGGGCGCACCTGCCATACGAGCTGCTGGAGAAAGTCTCCAACCGCATCATCAACGAGATCGAACACATCTCCCGCGTAGCGTACGACGTATCGTCCAAGCCACCGGCCACCATCGAGTGGGAATAAAGAGCGAGTGGGAATAATCCGGGAGCGCGGGCCGCTGGCCCGCATGACGCGGTGATGAAAGGGCGGGTCGGGCCGTACAGGTTTGCCTGCTAAAAAACGGGAGCTTCGGCTCCCGTTTTTTATGTTTCAAAATGATACGGTTTTACTAGGAGCTGTTGCTCATTCTTTTGTGGTTGGCCGTCGCAAGTAGCTGGAGTTCAAGACGTTGCATGGCACTAACCTGTCCACCAGTCATGAGTAGGGTGTTCGCACAAAATATAGTCGGTCTGGCTTTTGTCATGAGTGGCATAGCACTCCTTGCTTTTAAAACAATAATCCTCTCTGAGGGCTAGGTGAATGGTTCGACCTGTGCTTCTTTATGTCGCGGCCCCGTTCACTCTTTGGGGTTGTGAGTTATTGCTTTTGTCTGCTTGTTTTAGCAGGAGTATGCCGTGTCGGTTTAAGAAGCTGATCAATTAATTTTTGGCTACAAAAAGTGAGTCCGCCTCTGAGGCTTGACGGCACTCCGTCATTGGACATGGTCGGGTTCAGATAATTGTTTGAGGGGGGCGTTACCGTCTTTGTTGGTAGCTTTATCTCTAATACAAAAAGACGTAGAGCACTTTCCTAGGCTGAAATGCGGCGTTTTACATTGAAAATTTAATAAAATAGACAGGAGTATCCTGTCCGGGCTGATTGTAAGGAATTGGCTTTAGAACAACTTCAGTGATAAACATTGATTCGGGCAGCGGGTCAGGACAGCCATCGGAAAAATAAAAATAGAAGATTGGAAACAGATGGGTAGGAATAGTTTCGCGACTTTATTGCCCGTATTCTCTATCATCTCTTGTTTATTGGGTTTAGCTCATACCGCACTGGGGGTGGGGCTTGGCGAACGTAAATGTGGCGTTGCGAATGGGTCCATTCAGAATGCTTTGTTGGGCAGATTTCATACAGAGCTTATTCGAAAACGCTTTGATTGTAGGTTTTTCAGGAGCTATGGCAACAGGCATCTTCTTCCGATAGCATTGAGAGAGGAACTGGATAATGCAAAAGCACGCACGATAATCAGTGCTTGCCCATCATTTATGGTTAAAGCTAACGGCATTAGTACCGGTCTCCTGGTTTGCTATTTAGAATTAGAAATTAAAAGGGAAGTAAGATGAAAAGTTTGAAATCGATGGCCATGCTTATAATGGCGAGTTTCGTTCTGACCGGTTGTGTTACTGGGACTCGAACCTTGGAGAATATGGAAATACCGGACTTAAGCATGGAGAAGAATGCATCCGGAGAAATCTATATTGCCAGCGTGACGGATAGTCGTGTGTTTGAACAAAAGCCAAGATCCCCGTCTACACCATCTGTCGATGGCAATTTGAGTAGTACTTCGAAGGATCAGTTGGCTACTTTAATTGGACGGCAGCGAAATGGTTTTGGCGCAGCTATGGGGGATGTTGCTTTGCCTGAAGGTGTAACAGTTCAGGATAAAATGAAAGAGCTGGTCGCAAAGGGTCTTGAAAGCCGTGGATACGTAGTAGTTGATGATGAAAATGCTGAAAATCAGATTTCCATAGATACTAGTAAATTCTGGGCTTGGTTTTCCCCGGGGTTCGCGTCGGTGAGCTTCGAATCGGAGCTTCAATGCTCGATTGACTTTGAGCATTCTGGCGGTGAAGAAAAATTTGATGTGACTGGTTACGGCATCAACAAGGGACAGATCGCTAGTAATGCAAACTGGGAATTGGCATATAAAAGAGCGTTTGAAGATTTTTTGAAAAATCTGGATGAAGTCCTTGATGACAGTGGCTTGTAGCGATTGAAGACAACCAGCAGTAATGCATTCTTTGGCAAGAGCCTTAGAGTGGAGCGTTAGAAGCTGTCTGGTTGTATTTTCAACTGATTGTGTCGTTTTCAAGGCCTATGGCAGGCCTGAAACGACACATTGCTCTTGTAGTAATAGATATTCACTACCTACTAATATTGCTTTTTGTCCTTATTTATTAACGGACGCATCTGTAAAATCAAAGAAAGTTTTGAAAAACCGGCTGGGTGGTAGGCTTGGGTCAATACCTCTTGGCAAGTCTTCCCGCATCGTGGTTATTCCTCATAACCGCGATACGGACATTCAGGCCATGATAACGATAAATACACTGATTGCAGATTTTGACGAGAAGTATCGAACCGGGATCTCCCAGCTCGATCAGGATTTTCAGAAGGGACTACTGCTGTTGAAAGAGACCATTCAGGCGACGGACGAGCAGCTACCAGTCTTGCTGAATAAGTTATTGGAGCATTATCAGCTTCAGTTTTTCGAAGAAGAGGCCGTGTTTACAGCCTACGACACCCCGCGTGTGGAGCGGCATTTTCGCGAACATCAAACAGCACTTGGCATATTGTCCGGGTGCGTTGAGAACGCTACCGCCGAGCGCTGCGGTCAAGCTCGATATGCGTTAATGGGAGAGTTCAGCCAATGGTTGGCCCGATATTTTCACGAGTATCAGCGTGTAGCAGTGCCTGAAACCTAGTCGAGCTCCAATGCACCAAGCCAAGCCAGGACTGTCACTACAAAGGGATTTCATTCAGAATACGCCGTTTTAATGACGGCGTATTCTCTATGGAAAACCAACCCAACAATCCGCTCCACGGCCTTACTTTGGAAAAGATTCTGACTCAGCTGGTGGATCATTATGGCTGGGAAGGGCTGCACAGTCGCATACGCGTTAACTGTTTCTCCAGTGACCCGTCCATCAAATCATCGCTGAAGTTCTTGCGCAAAACCCAGTGGGCGCGTGACAAGGTCGAGGCCTTGTACATAAAAACCTTTTTCTGATTTACATATTGATGGCAAAGCGTGTCCTTCGCTTCATAACTGCACACTATAGGGGACATCTATTTAATCCGGTGCTCACTCTGGGCTGCCGGATGGTTTCGAATCACGAAGCCGAGTTGCAGGCCTGACGGGTCAAGTCAAAAGTCGGCGACACAGAGTCGAGATCATCCGGCAGCCCCCGCAGGGCGCGGGTTGCCGCCGCCCAGTGCTGTGTTGACGAACTTGAAAAGACTCGACCGGACAGGTTCGTCATTTCGCTGCATTCGTCGCCTTGCACTGAACAACGGCAACACTCGCGCAGAGCCGTGCAGGATTAAATAGATGTCCCCTTTACACCTGAAATGTTGACCTGAGCCATTCTATGGTCGAGGATTTTGTAATCACTCGTTAAATCCAGTTAAGAACATGAAAGTTGTCACACTTACATCGAGCTTGCTGATGCTGCTATTCAGTCAGCTCTCTACCGCAGCAGGCGGTGATCCAAATGCCACAGGACGTGCGCTGGAAAACGAACCTTTGCCTGCTCATCATGCGTTTGAACGGACCGAGGCGCTCATTAAAACTGCGCCTTACGGCCGGGCCGCCAGCCTGGTTCTGGAGCAGAAAGACAATCCGCTGTATCCCTATCTGCAATACCAGCTGTATCAGCGATTTCCAAAAATGGTTGATCAGCAGGACATCAACCGCTTTCTTGATCAATATCGATTGTTTCCCAAGAGGGGGAAATTACAGCGAAATTGGCTGGATGCACTGGCCAGCCAGCAGAGCTGGGACCACTGGGTTGTTGCCTACCAACGTTTGCCGCTCAATGTAACAGAAACCCGTTGTGATCTTGCCCGGGCCTACATGGCCACTGGCAAACAGGATGAAGCCAACCAGCTGACAGCTGAGCTCTGGACGGTTGGGAAATCTCAACCGGATGCCTGTGATGGCGTGTTCGACCGCTGGATCGCCAACGGCAACCTGACCCAGGAGCGAGCAGAGCAGCGCTACTGGCTGGCAGCGACTGCCGGCAATATGCAGCTTGCTCGCTACTTACACCGCTTTATGTCTTCTGATGCCACGGCGTTGGCAAAGAAATATGAAACCTTGCGTCGTAACCCCAAGCTGGTACCGGGTGCTGATATCACCTCGTTCCCCGAAAAGGCACAAGCGGCTCTGATTAAACGTTCTTTCCAGTCGCTGGCACGGAAAAGTGCTGACACAACGGCTGAGCGCTGGCTGGCATATCGCGGCCGACTGGAAGCGAATAGCTCTCTTGTAAAGGGACTGGATGCCTACATCGGTAAGCGGCTTGCGTTAAAAACCGAATCAGAATCTGCCGATCTGTTGCAACGGCTGGACCCGGATTATCAATACGGTGAACTGACGGAAGCCCGCTTGCGTCAGGTGTTGGGTGCGGAATCCATCGACTGGGTAAAGTTACAAGAGCTGATTGCTCGTTTACCGGCAGACCTCAGAAAGTCCGACCGGTGGCAGTACTGGTACGCGACGGCGGCTCAAAACCTGTCGTCAGACAGTGTTCAAGACGAGGCGATTCAACAGATTTGGGAAACCCTGGCGGGCAACCGGTCTTTCTATGGTTTTCTTGCCGCTGCACAGCAAAAACTGCCGTACGACCTGAACAACGAACAGCCTTCGCTGGATGAAGCAGCATTGGCCGTGATTGAAAAAAATCCGGCCATTGTACGGGCAAAATTGCTGCTGCAACTGGATCGAAAAACAGACGCCCAGCGCGAATGGAATTCTGCTCGCGCCAGCTTTGACGCAACCCAGCGGCAACAACTGGCGGCGCTTTCGTCAGAATGGGGTTGGCACCATCGAGCCATCATGGACGCCATACGTCAGGGGCAGTGGAATTACCTTGATGCTCGCTTCCCGGCAGAATTCGCTGATGTGTTTGGTCAAGCCGCTGAACAGAACGAAATCGACACCATTTGGGCAACGGCCATTGCCCGTCAGGAAAGTGCCTTCAAAACCGCTGCGGTTTCTCCGGTTGGTGCTCGTGGCCTGATGCAGTTAATGCCGTCCACCGCGAAGCACACTGCCAAAAAGTACGGCATCGACTTCAAGAATATACAGGCGCTGTTCGAGCCAGAAACCAATATTGCATTGGGAACCGCCTATCTGGCTGAAATGTACGAACGCTTCGACCGCAATCGTGCCTATGCCAGCGCAGCCTACAATGCAGGCCCGCGCAGGGTAGATGGCTGGTTGAAAGAACGAGGTCACCTGCCTCTGGACGCCTGGATTGAAACCATCCCCTACAGCGAAACCCGCACCTATGTTCAGAACGTGCTGGCATTTCGGGTTATCTACGCCCAGCGGGCAGGGCAGGAAGTTGCCATGCTGTCGCCTAGTGAACGTCTGATGCTGGCGTACCAGTTTGACAGCAACCCGCAAGAACAGGATGCGGTGAATTGATGGGGTGGTTCAGAACCAACTTCTGAAGGTTAAACCAATAACTGTTCTCTGCGTTATTGCTGATGGTTACACTCAACAGCTATTCGATTTCGCTGACAAGGGGCTGGACTGGCTGTCCAATCAGACCGTATAAAAGGAAGTAAACACATATGTTTTATCGAGCTGCGCTGTCAGCTATTGCATGCGTTCTAACGGTTGCTCAAATCCCCGAGTCTTTGGCTGCCAAATCAAACTCTTCCGTACAGTCACCGGTGATAGGCTCCTGGACCTTCGACAGCAATGGCTGTGAAGAAACCTATCATTTCAGCGCTGACGGTATACGTACCGTGACGGCCAATCAGGAAGTTGTAAAAGCCCGATACCAGCTGCGAGCCTTGCGTCCCCAACAAGGACTCTATCTCATTACTGACACAGTGATTTCAGACAACGGCAAGCCGGATTGCTCAGGAGATACCAGCGTAATGACGGGCGACACTGTGCAGCTACTGATGCGCTTCCAGGAGAGTCCTAAACGTTTTAGCTTCTGCTTTGATGATGCCTTGCTGGGCTGTGTTGGGCCGTTTATTCACAACGACTAGCAGTCGTTAATAATGAGCCAACACTCTTTGCCAGTCTTTTGCCACCATGCGTGCGACTATGCTGAAGCGTGGCTTCGAACGAGTGTGCGGACGGATGGCAAGATTTTCACGCAACCAGTTATCGCTCCAGCCGGCCCATTCACCAGTAATGCTCATCAGGTTGGAATTCAACACCGGGTACACCTCATTCCATAAAATAGCCTCAGCCTCGTCAGCGCCTATGTAGTATCGCTTAAGTGTTTGGGCGATGGTTGCCCAGGTTTGTTCATCCTGTTCTGTATCCAGAAATAATTCTGATAACGCTTGCCAGATTGGCAGGCGGGATTCGGGTGTGGGTTCAGGTTCGGTCATGGTAGTTTGCCTGGCTCCAGCTAGATATCCTGTTAATCCATTCATTGATCCTGATTCTATATACTTTCTAAGGTTGCAAGGCGCGATTCAACTCTAAAGGTACAGCCAATCTAAAGAATGGATTGACGCTGTGACGAATTACTCATATGGCCCCATCGGAAGACACAATGAAAATATGGATTACGGCTGCTATTGCTCTGGTGTTATTCGGTGCTTGGTTTAGTCAACAGGATGACCCGCTGGACCCTGAGGTCAAGCGATGGCTCTCTCTGGTCGATGCCGATGCTTACAGCCCCTCCTATTTATATCTGCTAGGTATGGGGGCTGCTGAAGGGCAAGATCCAGCAGTTGTTGGCAAGAAAGTGCTGGAAGTGCACCAGCAAGGGGATATGGATGTTGAGCGTCGACAGCATGAACGAAAAACCTTGCTGCCTAAAAAACCACCAGATGGGGAGGCGTTTTGCAGCTTTAAACAAACTGAATGTGTGGCCTATCTATTTGATCTGGACGTCGCCGAAATCCGACATTTGATAATGTCAAATCAGTGGCTGATTGTGCGCAATAACCGATTTCTGGCTTTTGGTGAATTCAATACCATGAGTAAACCTGGCTCTGACGCCTATATTGCACAATACTCTTATTTAGTCAGAGCGGAGCGACTGGAGCTATTGCAGGCTGTAGCTCTTTACCTCCAAGGGGATGCACGGCAAGCGTTGGATACGATTAGCCAGCGTATAGTGCAGCTTCGACAGATGATGAGTGATCAGGACACTTTGATCGGTGTCGCCGCTTATACGGTCCTGATTACTGATTTACTCGATCTCAGGAGCCTTATCCTCCATCGGGAGTCATTAGCCAGCAGCGCGATAACTTCACTGTCTCAGAATGAAACCGATATACGAGTAGCATTGGCCCGTGAACTCACCATGTTGTACAACTTGCTTAAGGATCTGGATCGACATCCTGATTTGTTGGAGATAGGTGGTGAATTGCCGGGGTGGCAGGGGCGGATGCTTTTCAAACCCCACATGACTATCAATGCCGAGCTTCCTTGGCTTGAGGCCATATCCAGGCTTACCATGCTGACGCCTGCGCAGTACGACCTTGCCGTCGAAAGGCTACCCTCTCTGGAAGAACACTGGATACGCAATCCTGTTGGGACCGTCTTGCAAGGGGTAGCACGTTCTGAATATTCGACTGTTCGGTTGCTGATAAATCTTAAAGCCAAAATTGATGTATTCAATCAACTGTACAGCGAGCGCTCTGGGCTTTCTGATCAATCGAATATCGTGTTTGAGCGCGGTTATGCATGCCCAGGTGATATAGACCATAAGAACTATGAGCGCTGTTTGCGGGTTGCCGTTATGAGTCAATAAATGCCACTTAAGGTGTCATTGGCAATCCCTGTTATCATCTGGCGTCGTACAAACGAAGCCTGGCTCTAACTGAATGAACCTCCTCCATACCTCCGACTGGCATCTAGGCCAGAACTTCTACACCCAGAGCCGTAAGGCCGAGCATCAGCAGTTTCTTGGTTGGCTGCTGGTGCAGGTGCAAGCCCACGCCATTGATGCCGTAATTGTCGCCGGTGATGTGTTCGATACCGGTGCGCCGCCAAGTTACGCTCGTGAGTTGTATAACCGCTTTATTGTTGAATTGAACAAGCTGAACTGCACCCTGGTGGTGTTGGGGGGCAATCACGATTCGGTGTCGACTCTGAATGAATCGCGTCAATTGCTGGCGTGCCTGAATACCTATGTGATTGCCGGGGTAAACAGCGAGGATTTGTCTGATCAGGTATTAGAGGTTCGTGCAAAAAAGAACACTGAGCGGGCAGATGAAGCGTCGGAGCCTGAAGAGGACGTATGTGCAATCGTCTGTGCCATCCCATTTGTGCGGCCACGCGATGTACTGATGAGTTCGGCGGGGGAGTCGGGCGACCAGAAGCGCATTGCATTGGGCGAAGCCATCAGTCGTTTGTATCACGATATTTATCAGCCGGCGATGGAGCGCCGTGACGTTATTGAACAGCGAACAGGGAAGCGGGTGCCGATTATCGCCACTGGCCATTTGACCGCCTTAGGCGTCAAGCAAACCGAGTCGGTGCGCGATATCTACATTGGCACGCTGGACGGTTTTGATGCCGGTGGTTTTCCGCCTGCTGATTATATTGCGCTCGGGCATATTCACCGCCCGCAAGTGGTCGCCAAAAATGAATGCATTCGTTATTCCGGCTCGCCGATTCCGTTGAGCTTCGACGAGCTGAAGTCGCCCAAACAGGTGGTGAAGGTGTCGTTTGCAAACGACTGTGCGGACGGTGAATCGCCAAAAATCGAGTTGTTGGAAGTGCCTCGTTTTCAGCCAATGGCGGTATTAAAAGGCGATTTGGCGTCGATTGAAGAGCAGTTACAGGCGTTTGATGGAGAAGCTCAAACCACCTGGCTGAGTATCGAAGTTCAGAGTCAGGAATTTCTGGCCGATTTGCCGCAGCGGGTTCAGGCGCTTACCGAGGGTTTGCCGGTAGAAGTGTTGCAGCTAAAACGCGCGCGTGATCATCGCCGAACGTCTTTGAGTCAACAGCAGCAGGAAACCCTCGCCGAGCTGACGCCGCAAGATGTATTTGAACAACGGCTGTCACAGCTGGTGTTTGAAGGCGATGACGAAAAAGCCAGGTTTGAGCGTATGCGCACGCAGTTCCGCCAGATCGTCGAAGAAATCGAGCATGAGCACAGCCCTGCGGGTGGCGAAAACCATGCTGATTCAGATGGACAGACTGGGGAGCAAAAAGCATGAAAATCCTCAGTCTGCAGTTCAAGAATCTGAACTCCCTCAAGGGTGAGTGGAAGATCGATTTCACCCAGCCTCCATTTGCGGATAACGGCCTGTTTGCCATTACCGGTCCGACCGGTGCGGGCAAATCAACTTTGCTGGATGCTATTTGTTTGGCGCTGTATCACCAGACGCCTCGTCTGGGCGAGATTACGAAAAATAATAACGAGGTCATGACTCGTGGTACCGCTGAGTGTTCGGCCGAAGTGCACTTTGAGGTGAAAGGTAAAATGTACCGCGCTCACTGGAGCATGCGTCGGGCAAGAACCAAGGTAGACGGAAAGCTGCAGCAAGCAACGGCTGAGCTGGCTGAAATTCTCGATGGTGATCAAAATCTTACAGGTAAGGTTTTAACCAACCAGTTGAGTCAAAAACTTTCATTGATGGCTGATATAACCGGCCTCGACTTTGCCCGTTTTACTCGTTCGATGATGCTATCGCAGGGGCAGTTTGCCGCCTTCCTGAATGCCAAAGAGAGCGAGCGGGCGGAGTTGCTGGAAGAACTCACCGGCACCGAAATTTACGGCCAGATTTCCGCACGGGTGTACGAAACCTTCAAACAATCTGAAAGCCGTTTGAAAGAGCTGCAAGCCGAAGCCAACGGAGTGCAGTTGCTGACCGCGTACGAAATTGTCGGCCATGAAAAAGAGTTAACCGAAGTTCAGCAACAGTACGCAGAAGTAAAATACCAGCTGGAGGCCACTAACGCCCGTTTGAGCTGGTGGCAGCAACTGGAGCAGGCGCAGCAGAAGCAAGCCGCTGCCAGTGAGCGTCATAAGCAGGCGCTTGCGGCAATGGAACTGGCCAAAGACGATTTACAGCGGTTGGCGCACAGCGAACCCGCCGAAAAGCTGCGTTCACCGCACAGCCTGCTGGCCGACAGCCGTACCCAGTTAAACAAGTTACAGCAACAATTGGCAGAGAAACAGCAGCAGGAAGAGGCGCTTAAGGCTGGGTTGCAGGCCGCTGAAGCTGATCAGGTTAAGTGTCAGGGCATCTTGCAAACAACCAGAGAGCAAAATCAGCAGCAGGATCAGCTGATTAACGAGCAGGTCATTCCGCTCGACAACCGTATTGCCAACCACACTGAAAAGCGCGTTGAGATAAACAATCGCCTTCAGGAGCTGCAAAGCAAGCATCAAGCAGGGGTGGCTGAGCAGGCGCAATTGGTTGAAACGCTGAAACACCATCAGCAACAGCTTCAGAGCACAGAAGCCTATTTGCAGCAGCATCAGGCAGACCAGTCGCTGGAACGCTATCTGGGTCAATGGCAATTGCTGGCGAAGCAAATTGCAGATCACAATCTGCAGTTATCCGGGCTGGCTCAGAAAACCACGGCGATCCAGCAATCGGTTACGCAACAACAGCAAGCTCAAAACAGCCAGCAAGGGGTTCTTGTGCAGGCGCAGCAGGCGTTGGAAGAGGCTCAGCGGCAATGGCGTCAGGTTGCTCAACAGCTGGAAGATGCGGTGCTATCACAGGGTTTGAACAGCGGCTCGGGAGATGTGGGAGCGGTTGATCACCTGTTAGAACAACAGCAACGGCTGCAACGTCAGAGTGGCCAGCTTCTGACCTTAAAACATCTGCAACGCCATTGGTTGCAGGACCAACGAGAGCTGGCTGAAAAGCAGGCCCTGGGGCAGCAGTTGCAGCAACAACAAACGGTGCTAGAGCAACAGCGCCAGCAGTTGCGTAACGATTATAAACACCTGAAAGAGCTGCTGGAGACATACCGTCAACTGGTAAGCCAGGATGAGCAGCTGTCCCATTATCGGGCCATTTTACAAGCCGAAGAAGCGTGTCCGTTGTGCGGGTCTTATGACCATCCGGCGCTGGATCACTCAATGCCTGCCAACGGTCAAAACAGCTCGGACAACATTCGTAAGCGGGATGACGCCGAACAGGCGTTCAAGGCCGTAGAAGAGCAGGGCAAGCAAATTCGGGAGCAAATGGAGTCCATTGGCCGTCAGCAGCAGGAATTGAATCAACGGTTGGCAGACATCGGTACCGAGCAGGCCACCCATGTATCGCAGTGGCAGCAAAACGAATTGGTACAAGCCGTTCAGCAAACGCCTTTGGCCATTGACGATGAGGCTGGCTTGCAGGCGTTCGAACAGCGACTGGCGCAGCAACAGCAGCATTGTGACAACGCATTGAATCAGCTTCGACAGTTGCAGAAACAACGTGATGATCTGAAAGCAGAGTTTGACGCTCAGAAGCAACAGCTCACGCGCTTGCAAGCCGAAGCAGAGGTGACGGCCAATAAACTGGAATCCAGTCGACAGGAGCTGGTACATCGTCAGCAAGAGCAAGCCAGTATCGAACAGGCGTTGGTGTCATTGCAGCAGTCGTTTGGGGAGCAGGTGTATGAACAGGGATTTGAAGCCCCTGATTTGGAGCAGCTGGGTCCGTGGTTTGAGCAGAAGCAGCAGGATAGCCAACAATGGCTGCAGCACAGCAAGCAAAAGGATGAACTTGGGCGGCAGATATACGAACTGGAGAGCCAGCAGAAGACGGCTCAGCAGCAGCTGGATGCCGGTGCCAAGCAACTGCAGCAATCGGTATCGGAATGTACAGAGCTTGAGGCGTCACTGGTGCAACTGCAGCAGCAGCGACAGCAATTGTTTGGTGACCAAGCCGTAAACGCGGCGCGCACGGCCATGCAGCAAACGTTTACAGAGGCAGAGGCAAATTACAACAAGGCTCAATCGGCGCATCAGCAACTGGCCCGCAAGTACAGTGCGTTAAGTGCTGAGCTGAGCAGCCTCCAACAGTCTATCGACGATATCCAAAAGCAAGTGAGTGAGCGGGAAATAGCGTGGCAAGCCGCGTTGCAAGCCAGCCCGTTTGAGTCGGAAGAGCAGGTGCTTGCGGCCCTGTTGAGCGAAGCCGACGTTAAAGAACTAGGCGACCTGAAACGGCGACTCGACGCTGAACTTAGCCAGGCTCAGGCCCTGTTGCAGAATGAAGAGCAAGCGTTACAAACGCTGCAAAACCACGAGCAGGCAGACGATTATCGCACACAGGATCAGGCAGCGACCGAAGCTGAACGCCAGCAACTGACTGAGCAACAGGAACAGCTAAGCGGCCGCCGGGGCGAGATCAATCAAACACTGCTATCTGACCAGCAGCGCCGTGACAGTCAGCAAGTCTTGTTTGAAAAAATCGAGCTGCAACGTCGTGACTACGACGATATTCAGTATCTGAACTCACTGATTGGCTCGGCGAGTGGCGATAAATTCCGCAAGTTCGCCCAAGGCCTGACGCTCGATCATCTGGTGCTGTTGGCCAACAACCAATTGGAGCGTTTGCATGGGCGCTACTTGCTTAGCCGTAAAAACGCTGTGGATGGCAAAGGTGGTGCTGAAGGTAAGAGCGGCGCCGATGAAAAGCACGCCAGCGGTCTGGAGCTGAGTGTGGTCGATACCTGGCAAGGCGATATCGAACGCGACACCAAAACCTTGTCAGGCGGTGAGAGCTTTCTGGTCAGCCTGGCGCTCGCACTGGCGTTGTCTGATTTGGTGAGTCACAAAACCAGCATCGACTCGCTGTTCCTTGATGAGGGCTTTGGCACCCTTGACCGTGAAACCCTGGATGTCGCGCTGGATGCCCTCGACAACCTCAATGCCAGCGGCAAGATGATCGGTGTGATCAGCCACATTGACGCCATGAAAGAACGAATTCCTGTACAGCTGAAAGTGACCAAAAAGAGCGGCCTGGGTATCAGCGAACTGGCGTCGGAGTTTCGTGTGTCGTCATAACCCGGCGCATGCAAACTGAACCAAACCGCACATCTGTTAGCATGCGCGCTTTTTGAAAAATCTTGGTCACACTTACGGAAAGGTAAACAGGAAACGATTTTGAAATATCGGGCGGACATTGATGGGCTGCGGGCACTGGCGATTGTGCCAGTGGTGCTCTTTCACGCAGGGATTAGCGGATTTTCCGGCGGCTTCGTTGGGGTCGATATCTTCTTTGTAATCAGTGGGTTCCTGATCACTTCTATCTTGTTGGAAGAGCAGGCAAGGGGCGAGTTTAGCCTCACGAAGTTCTACGAACGGCGCATCCGGCGCATTGCGCCAGCACTCTTCCTGATGATGTTTGCTTGTATCCCGTTTGCCTGGCTATGGATGCTGCCAGAGCAGATGGCGAGCTTTTCTGACAGCTTGTCTGGGGCCGCGCTGTCGGTTTCCAATATGGTGTTCTGGAGTGAGAGTGGCTACTTCGCCGCCTCAGCGGAAGAAAAACCCCTGTTGCACACCTGGAGCCTGGCGGTGGAAGAGCAGTTCTACCTGTTGTTTCCGCTGTTATTGGGTTGGTTGTGGAAGAAAGGTCAGGCCAGCTTGGTGAAGTGGCTGGTGGTGATTGCTGCGCTGAGTTTACTGCTGTCTGAATGGGGCTGGCGCCATGAACCAACCGCCAATTTCTTTTTTGCATTAAGTCGGGCCTGGGAATTGTTGGCGGGTGCGCTGGCTGCCTGTTGCGTGAGGGCTGGCTGGGCTCGTGTTCATAACAGCCTGTCTTTGCTTGGCCTTGTGCTGTTGTTGGTCGCTATCTTCGGATTTGATGACCAGCTGCCGTTTCCCAGTGTGTACGCCCTGTTGCCCGTTTTGGGTGCCGTGCTGGTGATTATGTTCGGCGGTTCAGAAACGTTGGTTGGTCGGCTGCTGGGGAAAAAGCCATTGGTCTTTGTCGGACTGATCAGTTATTCGACTTACCTGTGGCATCAGCCGCTCTTCGCTTATTCACGAATTCGAACAACAGAAGACCCGGGCATGATGGAAATGTCGGTTTTGACGGTCGCGTCGTTTGTTTTGGGGTATCTGGGTTATCGGTTTGTCGAGCAGCCGTTCAGGAGTCGGGAGCGGTTTTCGTCGAAGTTTATGTTTCGGTTCTTTTTTGCCGGTACCGCTTTGTTCATCGCGGTGGGTGCGGCGGGTAATCTGACCGAGGGCTGGCCGCAGCGCTTCGAACAACCGGCATTTGTTGAGCAAGGTAAGTTTGCCTTGCCTTCACGTTCACAGGGCTTTTGCTTCTACGACTTTAATACCGATAAAACACTGAAGCCGGGCAGCGACGGCGTTGAGTGTTCAATGAGTGCGGAGGGCGTGGAAAACCTGGATAGCTTGGATGGCTTGGAAAGATCGCAGGATTCAGATGAGAAAAAAGCACCGTCAGTGCTGCTGTTCGGTGATTCCTTTGCAGCCCAGTGGGAGCCGTATTTCAAAAAGATGGCTGCCAAACAGTCGCTGCAGCTTCATAGCGTGACCACCAATTGGTGCTTTCCTTCACTGGGTCATGGCAGTACAGCGAAGGTTGGCCACCGCTCTCGTAGCCAATGCGACATGAATCGAGCATGGTTCGCCAACCACTATCAGGACTACGACGTGATCGTGCTGGCCGGAGCCTGGTATCAGGTTCAGCAGCATCAGCTGTCGGAAGAGGTTGAGGATCTGATTCGTCACGTCGCTGAGAACCCGGACGTGCAAGTGGTTGTGCTGGATGTGCCGCCGCTTTTCCGGCGTGATTCGGTCGAGCGAGCGGTGTATTTCACCGACCAAAACGTATTGGTCGATGCATTGAAAGCGGACCCCGCGCAAGCCTTCTGGAGGCAGCTGGTTAGCAACTTGGCTGATGTGCCGCGAGTTCGGTTGATTAATCAGCGTGACCTCGGACTTACTTCTGCACGTGGCTATAAAACCGAAGAGGGTTATCCGTATTCGCTGGATGGCTCTCACCTGTCGGTTTATGGCAGCGAAAGGCTTTATGCTGAAAACCCTGTCTTGGCCAAGCAGATATTGGATCTGTTGTAGTATCCGAGCTGTTGGCCAGACCTGCTGGAAGTCTGACTTGTGATACGATGGCGGCTGTTTCCTGTCGCCAACACAAGGACTTCCATGGCATCCCCAGAAGTACCCCGTTCCTCGCAGCCTGCGGCTGTTTCTCCGTCCAAAGGTGTTTTGGCTAATCGTATTGTGCAGGCGCTGTGGCGTTGTGGTTCTTTTCCCGTTTCTGGTAGTGCCAGGTCTGCAAACACTCCTGTTGAAGTACTGGGCTGGGGGCGGAAGGCGTCTGGTTTCAAGGCCATCAAGCAAGCGCAGGCCAAAGGTCTGCCTTTTTGGTTGCTGGAGGATGGGTTTGTCCGCTCGTTAGGACGAGAAGACGATTCCTTGTCGTTGGTTCAGGATGACTTGGGCATTCACTACGATGCCACTGAGCCGTCCCGGCTGGAGTCGCTGATTCCACAGCCACTTTCTGATCAACAGCAACTGCGCGCGGATGCCATTGCCGAGCAATGGCGCCGTTTGAATATTTCCAAATACAACGCCGCGCCAGATTACACCGGCGAGTTGCCGGACGATTTTGTGCTGGTGGTGGATCAGGTGGCGGGTGATGCCTCCATTGCCTACGGCCTGGCCGATGCGGAACGATTCCGACAAATGCTGACGGCAGCGCTGGATGAAAACCCGCTTTCTGCCGTGGTACTGAAAGTTCACCCGGATGCTTACACACGCGCCAAGGCCGGACACTTTGATCTGGCGACGCTAAAGCACCCTCGTCTGAAGGTGATTGCCGAGAACTGCCATCCGGGCAGGCTGCTGTCTAACGCTCGAATGGTTTATACCGTTACCTCTCAAATGGGGTTTGAAGCCCTGGTGTGGGGTAAACCGGTTCGCTGCTTTGGCATGCCGTTCTATGCGGGCTGGGGACTGACCCATGATGTACTGGACGCGCCAATACGTCGTCGTCAGGCGGCTGTGGTTAAGGTGCGGTTGCAGCAACTGGTGCATGCGGTACTGGTGTCTTACAGCCGTTATATGGACCCGGAAACCGAGCAGGAAACGGATATCGAAGCCGTGATGTCGCTGATCCACTTGCAGCGTCAGCAATGGTTGAAAAACCATGCGCTTGGCACTGTGCATGCGCTTGGCTTTTCGCGTTGGAAAAAGCCGATTTTGCAGGACTTTCTTTACGGTGCGGATATCCATTTTTGCAACAAGGCGGAGGAGGTTCCTGCTGGAGCAACGCTGGTGCGTTGGGGAGTGAAACCGATTCCTGAGGCTCTTAAAGGCAAGTTGAAACGCGTCATTCGGGTGGAGGATGGCTTCTTGCGTTCATCCGGTTTAGGAGCAGATTTGATTCGTCCGCTGTCGTGGGTATTTGATGATCAGGGAATGTATTACGACGCCACTCAGCCATCGCGTCTGGAGCACATTCTGGCTAACCATGAATTTGATGATGCCACTCTCGACAGCGCTCGAAACCTGCGTAAAACCATCGTCAGTGCGCGTATTTCCAAGTACAACCTGACCGCTGGTGACTGGCTGCCGAGTGGTGCTGCGAAAGGCCAGAAGGTGGTGTTGGTGCCCGGCCAGGTAGAATCTGACGCGTCGATCAGAACCGGCGCAGGAAAGATCAAGACCAATCTGGATTTGCTCAAAGCCGCCCGTGCAGCCGAGCCGGATGCCTGGCTGGTGTTCAAACCGCACCCGGATGTGATGTCCGGCTTGCGTAGCAAGGACGTTGCTATGGCGGAATATGAAGCCATTTGCGATGAAATTGTTCTCGCTGGGGATTCATCACAAATGCTGGAGCAGGTTCACGCTGTGCATACCATGACGTCGTTGCTGGGCTTTGAAGCCTTGCTGCGTGAGCGCGAAGTGTATTGCTACGGGATGCCGTTTTACGCCGGTTGGGGCATCACTTACGATGAGTTCAAAAACCCACGTCGCAGTCGTCAGCGGTCGCTGGATGAGCTGGTGGCTGCCGCACTGATGGAATATCCGTCGTATGTCAGTGCCAAATCCAGACGGTTCAGCAGTGCCGAGCGCATTGTGGCCGAGCTTCAGCGCTGGAAAGCCAACGGGCCGTCGAAAATGCCGCTGTGGCGGCAGGCCTTGAGGGTGGTGTTGCGGTTGTGGGTTGCGACAGGAATTCGCAAGGGAGCGTAGCGCGGCGTAACAGGGAGCAATCCCGCTGAATAGCTCAGTGCCCGCATATTGTTAAGAGCGAGCGGCTGATGATTTCCAGCCGCTGTTGTGCTCATACGGCTAACTCTCTTAGCGATTTTCCAATCGGTTGTAGTCCAGAATGCCGCTGGCCAAAGGCTCCTGCTGGCGGTACAGCTCGGCAATTTGGTCACTGACGTCCCAAAACGCAGGGTGCGTCCGACGCACGCCAAAATCTCCCAATAGCTGACGGTAATCGGCTTCGGTTTTCATATTACCAATGGCGTCGACCAATTCAGGCAGCTGCTTTTCCTCGGTTTTTAATATTACATTCGGGTAGTCACCCACCGAGCCACTGGCCAGCGTTAGTGTATCTTCCGCTGGCAACAACGCCGCTTCTTCGTCCAATAGGGAGTTGATGTTGCTGTGGCCGCGGTTGTGAACGACGCTGATGATGTCGACTGGTTTGCCATCGCGGGTGACGAGTATTTTGGCCACTTCCGGTAGCGGCTTCAGGCCTTTGCCCTTGAAGGTTTCCAACGCGTTCAGAGCCTGTTTGGCATCGTCTGACAGCGGGCTGCTGGCAATTTCGTATTGTCGGTTTATCACTGGCTGCAAGCGTTTGGCAAAGATCTCGTACAGTTCTTCTTTCGGGTTGTCGGTTTTGAAGTCGATGGCCGATTCAACGTCAACGTGGCTGTAGTCGCCGAACATGTAGTCTTTTACGTCGTCGTCTGCGTTGCGATACCAGAATTTGCGGGTTTTCACGCGCTCATCTTTTGGCAGGAACAGCAGGAAGTTCATTTCGCCTTCCATTCGCAGGAAGTCCATGTACATGCGCGTGACCAGCTGGTGGCCGAGGTTGCCGTATACGTCAAAACCCGCCACCAGCAAGTAGTGAATGCGCTCCAGCAGCGGGTAGTCGATCACCCAGGCCGTTTTCGGCGGTTGGCCCAGTAAGCCTTGCACCACGGTGGCGTTGTCAAAATGGCGCATCACGGTCAGGGCCGCATTGGAATTGGTGCCATAGCCATCCCAGATGAGGGTTTCATCCAGCGGCAGGCGATTGTTCATTTCCTTTTCAATCAGTGCACTTTTGGCCTTGAGGTACTGCTTCTGTTTGTCCGAGAACTTCAGCCATGACGTCAGCGGCAGGGCATTGCTGGACTGCTCCGCGGGCATGTCGAGCTGCTGTGCCTGATTCTGCAGGAAGTTGGCGGCATCTTCGCCGTAGTTGATGTCCGGATTAACGAAGTACACCCAGAACTGTTCGTTAATCACATTCACCGCCACCTGGCCACGGCACACGGGCCCCTTGATAAAGGCCATGATGGTTTCGCGCGCATGCTCCAGCAGGAAGCGATAGCGGCCATCCGCCGGTAACTGCACAAATGCCTTGAACGGGTTGCTGGCGACTTCGGGTTTGTAGCCCGGCAACTGGGACACCTGATAGTCAGGGTCCAGCAGGTAGCTTTTCCATTCGTTCCAGCGCGTGTCGTTCAGCGTGAACGGAATATGGTTCTTGGCGGTGACGGTTTCACGTTCTGGCATCAGGCGATACCAGACCCGGTCGACCTTGGGGTCGTCGTAGGGACGGCGAGTGGCGATAACCTTGATATCTTGCCCTGGCGGAGTGCTGGAGCGAACCAGTCGGAAATGGGCGGCTTCACGGTCTTTGTTGTTGTCGCCAAGGTACAAGGAGTACAGGTAAATGTGTTCGTAAATATAACGACTGACCAGACGGTTTTTCAGGGCGTCGCCGTTAAAACGTTGCTCCCACAATCGTATTTCTGACAGGGTATCGGCCGACAGCGGTCGGTCAGATGGCATCAGGGCGCCGCGCTCCATCCAGCTGGTAAGGGTGCTGTATTCGGCATCGGTCAGTTGAGGCAGGCCGTAGGGCATACCCCAGTTTGGCCGTTCAGCACTGAACTGACTGTAGGTTTCTACGGTTGGACATTGCTGATCGCGGTTAAGTGCGAAGTCGTAGCTGCTGTCGAGAATCGGATGTTCAAAACTGCCTTGTTGTTGGCGCAGCGCAATGGCCCGATACATCAGGCTGGCAGCCAGATTGGCTTCGCTGGTCGAGCGACGTTCGTTCAGTACCGGTTTGAAGCCCATGTCACGCCACTGCTGGGTGGTTTGGGCATCCAGATACAAGCGTTTGGGATCTGATGCCAGCAAGCGGGTGCCGTCGTACACCACTTCCTTGTTGAGGCCGCGGGCGATACCGGCGGTAGAGGTTAACTTGAGCTGGCAGGGAGCGTCGTAGCAGGCGTGGCAAGCAACGCAGCGGTTTTCAATAATGGGCGCAACGTCATCGTTGTAGAATTTGCCCTCGAAACTGTCCCAGGCCACCGTGCGGTTTTTGGGACTGCTGGTGCCGTACTGATCGTCGAAAGACTGTGCGGCCAATACCGC
Organism: Oceanobacter kriegii DSM 6294; assembly: GCF_000422845.1. Lineage (GTDB taxonomy): Bacteria > Pseudomonadota > Gammaproteobacteria > Pseudomonadales > Oceanobacteraceae > Oceanobacter > Oceanobacter kriegii. The sequence goes on along the minus strand of NZ_AUGV01000007.1, from coordinate 209,653 downwards.
ACAGCCGCTGGTGAACAGGATCAGCAGGGCGATCCAGACTCGGCTGGTAGAAAACATGCGTGGAAAAACCTTCTGGGTTTGTTGGCGCTGTTCTCTGTTGTTTACTCAGTGTACAGCGTTCTTATTCACCAGCTCTGATGCCGTGCGCTGGTGAGCGTTCCGTAAAACGTTGCCCAACAATAGCGTACCTGCAAGCACCAGCACAGACCCAAGCACCACACCTTGCCAATGATTCCACTGCCAGAACAGGTTCAGGTACAGGCCGCCGGTACTGGCGCCAACGTAGTAGAACAGCAGGTACAGTGAGCTGGCGCTGGCTTTTGCCCGTTCGGCATTGCGGCTAACCCAACTGCTGGCGCTGGAATGCGCGAAGAAAAATCCAAAGCTGTTGATGAAGAAGCCCAGAATAATTACCGGTAATGACGGCACCAGAGTGACCAGAGTGCCAACAATCAGAATGGAACTGCCAGCCATCATGCACTGGGGTTGGCCAAAGCGCTTGCCCAGCTTGCCAGACAGTGTAGAGCCCAGGGTGCCCGTCAAATAGGTGAGGAACATCAGTCCCAAAAACTGAGGGCTAAGCCAGTAGGGATCGGCTTCCAGTACAAAGGTAATGAAGCTGTACTGGTTAACAAAAATAAAGAAGTTGAAGCCGCCGAGTAAAAAGGCGGGTAGCAGCCGCGGGTTCGACAGATGCAGTTTCATATCGGCCAGCATGTGCTGGGGTTTGAACGGGCGACGGTGAAAGTTTTGCTGCTTGGGCAGCAGCACCAACACGGCCAGCCAAACAACGACACCCATGCAGCCAACCACCACAAAGGCTTCGTGCCAGCCGAGGTGCTCACCGGCAAAACCGCCAATCACCCGGCCACCAATGCCGCCCAGAGAGTTGGCAGCAATGTACAGTCCAACGGCCGACATCAGGGCATCGGAGTCGAATTCTTCGGCCATATAGGCCACGGCGATGGCAGGCAGGCCCGCGAGGAAAATACCCTGTAGGGCTCGTAATGCCAGCAGTGTGTGGTAATCGTTTACCCAATACAGCGACAAGGTCACCACGGCTACGCCCGCCATACTGCCAATCATCAGCCAGCGGCGGCCAATGGCATCCGAGGCCGCGCCGTAGAAAATCAGCGCGGCCCCCAGCGTTAGTGTTGAAATGGTCAGGGAATAACTGGCCTGCAAAGGCGATACGCCAAACTCCCTTGCCAGCATCGGCAGCAAAGGCTGGGTGACGTAAAGGTTGGAAAACACCATAAAAGAGCCGAGGCAAAGTGCCAGTGTGATTCGCCACCAGGCGGCGGTGCCACTTGTGATCATGCAGGTCTACCGAAAGAGAAGTTACAGGCGAACTATAGGCTTCCGCTTTTCATCATAAAAATATATGTTTGATATAGTTTTAATCAAAATCCGTTATGCATACATTGGTCGTAAGAGCGGCTGTGTTTCTTCCTACTTAATCGAAGTCTCCACAAGGCTATCAAATGGACTACAAGGCACTCAGTTACTTTCACGAAGTGGCCCGGCTGCAAAGTTTTACCCGCGCGGCGGAAAGCCTGGATGTGGCTCAGCCGGCGGTGAGCATGGCCATCAAACGTTTGGAGCAGCAACTGCAATTGACGTTGTTTCATCGTCGGGATCGGCAAATATCGTTGACGGATGAGGGGCAGCGTTTGTTCAAACAGGCTCATCGCATCATTCAGGCCATGACCGATGCCGACCTGGAAATGGAAGAGCTGCGCGGCCTTCAGCGAGGCGTAGTGCAATTGGGCACGCCGAGCATGCTGGGCTCTTACTACTTCCCTCCGATGATCATGGCGTTCAAACACAAATACCCGAACCTGAATTTATCGGTACATGAAGGCGGCGCCTGGCAGTTGCAGCAGTTGCTGGAAAAGGGCGAGCTGGATCTGGCGGTGATCGAATCAGGCGAGGTGTCTGAAAACATTGAATCTGTGCCAATTCTGCGGGAAGAAATGCGCGTTGTGGTGCCACAGGATCACCCGTTTGCCAGCCGGGAGTCGGTATCGCCGGAAGAATTTTTGCAGCAAGAGCTGGTGATCTTCAGGCCGGGATATTTTCACCGCCGGGTGTTGGACCAGATGGCGGAAAACGCTGGCATTCAACCTGCGATCAGTTTTGAAACCAATCTGTTGCCACTGATTCGGTCGATTGTGAAACAGGGCTTCGGTATTTCGACGTTATTGAATATGGCCGTAGAGAACGACCCGGAATTGGTAACGGTGTCGTTTGACCCGCCCATTGAGCTGGATTTGTGTCTGGCGTGGCGGAAGGACGGTTATTTATCGAAGGCCAATCAGGCGTTTGTAGAATTTATTCTGGAGAACGTTCGGCTGTGATGGCTGGGAGTCGGGAGACACGCATTTTCATTGGCAGGGCTGATATCAGCCCTGCCAACAAACAAAAGCGGTGTGCTGGTTACTTGTTCAGCAAGTAGTTCACCAGCAGAGCAACCGGGCGGCCAGTTGCACCTTTGGCTGCACCGCCGTTCCAGGCCGTACCTGCAATGTCCAGGTGCGCCCAAGGCGTACCTTCAGTAAAGCGGCTCAGGAAGCAGGCAGCGGTGGTTGCGCCAGCCAGTGGGCCACCAATGTTGGCCATGTCGGCAAAATTGGAATCCAGCAGTTCCTGGTAGTCATCTTCCAAAGGCAGGCGCCATACCTTGTCCTGGCTGTAGGCGGCAGCGGATTGCAGCTGCTCTGCCATGTCTTCGTCCTGGGTGAACAGGCCGGAGTTCACGTTGCCCAGCGCGGCCATACAAGCACCGGTCAGGGTGGCAATGTCTACCACGGAGGCTGGCTTGTAGTTGTCGATGCCGTAGGTCAGGGCATCACACAGCACCAGACGGCCTTCGGCGTCGGTGTTGAGGATTTCAATGGTTTTGCCAGACAGGCTGGTCACTACGTCGCCCGGCTTGGAAGCGTTACCCGCAGGCATGTTTTCAGCGCTGGTTACCATCGCCAGGACGTTGATTTTTGGCTTCAGCGCCAGCAGTGCTTTCACGGTGCCAAATACAGACGCCGCGCCACACATGTCGTACTTCATTTCGTCCATCTTGGCGCCCGGCTTCAGGCTGATACCGCCGGTATCGAAGGTAATGCCTTTACCCAGCACCATGTGCGGGGCTTCGTCGGCGTTTTCGGCGCCCTTGTACTGCATCACAATGATTTTGCCCGGCTCGCTGGAGCCCTTGGCAACGGAGTAGAAAGCACCAGCCCCCATTTCTGCCAGCTTTTCCTGGTCCAGAATGGTGGTTTCCAGCGAGGAGTCTGCGGTCAGTGCAATGGCTTGCTCGGCCAACCAGGTTGGGGTGCAAATGTTTGGTGGCATATTGCCCAGTTCTTTGGCGAAGTTCATGCCTTCACCAATCGCAGCACCTTTCAGCAGGGCCGCCGATACGTCAGAGCCAATCCAGCTAACACTGTCAGCTTGTTTCGGGGCATCTTCAGGCTGTGGTTTGGTTTCTGTGAACTTATAGCTGTTGCCGGTAAAGGCAATGGCTGCTTGTTCCGCCCACCAGCTTTCTGGCAGTTCATCGCTGGCCAGTTCGCTAATGGCCAGGGCCACTTCGCCTTCGCGCTTCAGGGTTGCGTTGGCAATGGCGTTCAGAATTTTGATGGCTGACGTGGCTTTCGGAGCTTCTTTCCCAGTACCTACCAACAATACGCGTTTGGCTGCGATGCCACTAACGGCTGGCAGCAGCAGGGTTTCGCCGCTCTTGCCCTTGATGTCGCCTTCTTCAAAGCGTTGGGTCAAAAAGCCGTTGGATGCTTCGTCAATGAGCTTGGCAGCGTCGGACAGCTTGCCTGACTGGTCGATAGTGACCACAATACACGCCGCTTGAACTTCGGCCGCAGATTGTTGGGATACCTGGTATTTCATAAGTGCTCCTGCTGGGAACGTTAGTGGCAGACCCCGGTCGATGTCACTGCCGGATCTGAATTCCATAGATGCTTATAATGTGCGTGCAGTTTCAGGAAAAACAAGTGGTGAATGGACAGCTTTGTTTCATATCAGTTATCGATCGGGCGTTAAAGCCTGTAGTGGCTGTGCGCTATGCTTCATCATTCGGATTCTTCATCGTTTAACAGAGACTAGGCTCTTTCCCTTGATCATTTTTCGTTATCTGGCCAGAGAGCTGGCCGGGTCCTTGTTTGCTGTCACCATTGTGCTGCTGATGATTTTGATGAGTGGCCGACTGATTCGCCAGTTGGCCGCCGCTGCCGCCGGTGAGGTGTCGCTCGATATCGTATTTTTCACACTGGTGCTGCGCCTGCCGTCCTTTCTGGAAATGATTCTGCCGCTGGCGCTGTTTATCGCCATTTTGCTGGCTTACGGCCGTCTGTATGCGGAAAACGAGATGACGGTGCTGACGGCGACCGGTTTCTCCAATCGCAAGCTGTTGTTATACACCGCAGGTCCTGCCGCTGCCATTGCACTGGTGGTGGGTTCGTTCAGTTTGTATCTGAGTCCCTGGGGGGCGCAGCAAATGGAAGGGCTTTATAAAAAGCAGGCCCAGCTGACCGAGTTTGAACTGCTGGCACCGGGGCGCTTCCAGAGTATGAAGGGTGGTTCCCGGACCACCTATGCGGAATCGCTGTCAGATGACAAAACCCAAATGAACAATGTGTTTATCACCGATGGCAATTCCATCCTGCTGGCCAAACGTGGCACCCAGTACGTATCGGATGAAACCGGTTCCCGCTACCTGGAATTGCACGACGGCAAGCGCTATGACTGGACGCCCGGCAGTCTGGCGTTTCAGACCCTGGATTTTGAGCTGTACGGCGTGAAAATCGCCGATGAGCTGGAAGAGCGCAAAAAGCTTCGTAAGGAAGCGGTACCGACTCTGGACCTGTTTGGTTCGGATGATCCCAAGCATCAGGCGCAGCTGCAGTGGCGGGTGTCGATGGTGCTGATGGTACCGATCGTGATGCTGTTGGCAGTGCCTTTGTCGAAGGTAAATCCTCGCCAGGGACGTTTTGCACGCCTGTTTCCGGCCATCGTGCTGTTTATGGTGTACATCTCGCTGCTGATCGCCATGAAGGGAATGCTCGAAAAAGGTCAGCTCAACCCAACCATTGGCTTGTGGGGCTTGCATGCTGTGTATCTGGTGATCGCAATGGGGTTGTTGGTTGTGCCTGAGTGGCGTCGTCGTTTGAAGGTGAAGTCGCTATGAATATGCTGGCCATGAGTCGCCTCGATAACTACGTCGCCCGCAATGTCGTGATGGCCACTTTGGTGGTTGTGGTCGTCATTGTTGGCCTGGATGCTATTTTCACCCTCGTCGACGAGCTTGATCAGCTCAAGAACGGCTATCAGTTTCTTGATGCCTTGCAGTTTATGGCGCTGCGTTTGCCACGCCGCATCTACGAATACATGCCGATGGCCTGTCTGATTGGCTGTTTGGCCGGTCTTGGCGGTATGGCGGCTAGCAGTGAGCTGACGGTCATGCGTGCGGCGGGGATCTCGGTTGGCCGCATTGCTGTTGCAGTGATCAAGCCGATGATGTTGTTGATGGTCGTGAACATGGCCATTGCCGAGTTCGCGGTGCCAACTCTGGAACGTGTGGCGCAGTCGCAAAAGGCGGTGGCGCAAGGCAAGGGCGATTTGTTATCGAACAAGGGCAAAGGGTTCTGGCATCGTGAAGGGGATACCTTTATGCGATTTACCGCCATTGAGCCTAACGGTGTGCTGCACGGCATTACCTTGTTCCGCTTCGATGACAATGCCAATCTGACCAGCATCAGATCGGCCGAACAGGCCATCTACGATAACGGCGACTGGCAGATGCAATCGGTGATTGATATGGAAATCTCCGACCAGAAAACGTCTCAGCAGGCGATCGCCTCAATGCCCTGGGATACGGAGCTGACCCCACAAAGCCTCAGTGTTGTGATGATTGAGCCGCGGGATATGTCGATCTCCAATCTGTATGGCTACACCCAATACCTGGAAAAGCAGGGCCTCAATGCAGATAACTACTTGCTGTCGTTCTGGCGTAAGGTAACCCAGCCATTGGGTACGCTGGCGCTGGTGGTGCTGGGGATTTCCTTTATCTTTGGCCCATTGCGTTCGGTGACGCCGGGCTACCGGATTTTCTCGGGGATTCTGGTGGGCTTGATTTACAAATACGCAGAGGACCTGTTGGCACCGGCCAGTATTGTGTTTGGCTTTGAGCCTGTGTGGGCCTCTGTAATCCCGATTGGCGGTTGTATGCTGGTTGGGTTGCTGCTGCTCAGGAAAGCAGGCTGACGAGCGTTAGCCTGCTGTTTGTGCGGGTGTCTGTTCAGGTTTTTGGGATATACACCTGATGGGTCAGTGATGCCATGTCGTGCCAGCTGCGACCACGCTTGTCTATCAAGGCCCAGAAATAGCCAATACCAAACACCATCAGCGAGAAGAAGCCGATGCCGGTGCGTAGCATGCAGTGGCTCAAGCGCACCGGTGTGCCGTCTTCCGTTACCAGCTTGATGCGCCAGGCCTTCATGCCGATGGTTTGGCCGCCCCGTCGCCAGGACGTTGAGTAATAGAAGAAGCACATACAGAAAATCATCGAATACACCACGGGTCTTGGCAGCTCGCCCAGTGGCTCACCGCCGGTTGCAGCGGCCGTTACACCGACCAGTATCAATCCCAGCACCAAAAAGGTGCCTAGCAGTACCAGGGCGTCGTAACTCAGGGCTGCGATGCAGCGAATCAGGGAAGCGGTGGGGTAGTTGTGATCAGACATGGTGCTTCTTGAATCCAGCAGGTTTACCAGTGGGTTAAGGCCGCCGATGTTAGCAGATCGGCTCAGGCCTCACGTCAATTTATTTTCTCGCCAATCAGGCGATAATACCCTTCACTGCCGGTGCGGACATTGATTTGCACAGGCCCGATTTTGAATTACCGCTAACAGGAGTCAGACATGGTGGATTTGGGTGAAATTCGTAAGGAGTACACTCAGGGACGTCTGGACGAAACCCGGGTTGCTGATAACCCGTTTACTCAGTTTCATGCCTGGTTTGAACAATACCAGGAGACCCGCCCGGAAGAGCCGACGGTGATGACGCTGGCCAGCGTAGACGCCGACGGCCAGCCCTGGCAACGAATTCTGTTGCTGAAGTCTTACGACGACAAAGGCTTTGTCTTCTTCACGAACTACCAAAGCAACAAGGGCATGCAGCTGGACGCCAGCGGCAAGGCCAGCATGCATTTCTTCTGGATTGGTATGGAGCGACAGGTGCAGATTCAGGGACGGGTCGAGAAGGTATCTCGCGAGGAATCGGCGGCTTATTTCCATTCTCGCCCACGTCAGAGTCAGTTGGGCGCCTGGGCTTCGCATCAGAGTCGTCCGCTTGAAAATCGCGCTGAGCTGGAAGCACGCTTCAACCAGTTGAATGAAGAATATCAGGACAAGGAGATTCCGCTGCCGGATTTTTGGGGCGGCTTCCGGCTGATTCCGGAGCGTGTGGAGTTTTGGCAGGGTGGTGAGTACCGTCTGCACGATCGCGTTGAGTATCGCCTTGCTGACGGAGAGTGGGCAATCCAGCGCCTGAATCCATAAAACGCATATCAGTGATGGAGGGGCGGTGAATGGCTGCTCTTTCTTCACCGCTATTCAGACACTGCGCTTCTGGCACTGCTCTTCAGGCACTGCTCTTCAGGCACTGCTCTTCAGGCACCGCGCTTTTGGCAATTCACTCGTTAGATACGCTGAAAACGAAAAAGCCCGCAAGATGCGAATCTTGCGGGCTTTTTGAACCCTGCCAAGGCAAGGTTATATAAGTGGTAGCTATGGGCAGACTTGAACTGCCGACCCCAGCATTATGAATGCTGTGCTCTAACCAGCTGAGCTACATAGCCACAGTCGGATACCTTGTTAAAGGTGTTCCTGAAACTGGCTACCCGCTTTAACAAAGCAAGTAGGGTGAGGCGTACCTCGTGTAAGTGGTAGCTATGGGCAGACTTGAACTGCCGACCCCAGCATTATGAATGCTGTGCTCTAACCAGCTGAGCTACATAGCCACGTCACGCTTGCTTTGGCGTTGCTGTGAGGCTGCCTTGGCAAGTGGCGCGTATTATGCCAATCCGATTTTGACTGTCAATCTTTTTTTACGATTTATTTCAATGAGTTAGCGCTGTACAGCAAAATTGTCAGCGACTGCTATTCTGAATGTGGAGATTCGTTGCGGGTTTGGATCTTAATGCAACGGATTGGCTAATTTCATTAACCTGGTAACAAGTTGGCGCTTTGTGAAAAAGTTAAACGTGGTTTCTTTGTGGATGGTAAGTCTGGTGCTGCTGCCTGGCTGCGACACGGGAATGAATGACTTGGGTGAACTGAGTGACCGCGAATTGCGGCACCGCAATTACGAGTGTCAGATGGCAACAAATTTGGGTGCGGCCAAGCTTCAGGTGTGTGCAAATCTCAAGCGTGAATGCGAGCGCAGGGCCAAAGCGGGCCATTATGCCTGTTAGAGGCCGTTTACATTGTGTAGGATGTCCTGTCGAACGCGCTGCCTCTCAAATGAAACCTTTCGGGGGTAGTGTTGCCATAGGGCATTCATATATTTGAGACGAGACACAAGCATGAATTTGATGAAGTCCGTACCCGTTATCTTGTTGGGTACTTTGATTTTGGCCGGTTGTGGCCAGGAGGAAAAAGTGAAATTGGAAAACCACATCGACCAGGCGAGCTACGGCGTTGGTTTGAATATTGGTCGTCAGCTGTCTCAGGAAGATGTTGAGATGAATGCCGATGCGGTTGCTGCAGGTATTAAAGACGCGCTGGCTAAAGCAGAACAGCAGGTATCTGACGAAGACATTCAGGCTGCTTTCGAGAAAATCCGTGAAGACCAGATGCGTAAGCAAGAAGCTCTGAACGACGCAGCCGCCAAGGCCAGCGAAGACTTCTTGGCTGAAAACGCCAAGAAAGACGGCGTTCAGGTAACCGATAGCGGCCTGCAGTACGAAGTACTGACTGCTGTTGAAGGCGATGCGCCAAAGCCAACTGCTGCTGACACCGTTAAGGTTCACTACCACGGCACCCTGATCGACGGCACTGTATTCGACAGCTCTGTTGAGCGTGGCGAGCCAATCGAATTCCCGCTGGGTAACGTTATCCCGGGTTGGACTGAAGGCGTTCAGCTGATGAAGGTTGGTGAGAAGTTCAAGTTCACCATCCCGGCCGAGCTGGCCTACGGTGCTCGTAGCCCAAGCCCGAAAATCCCTGCAAACTCTGCACTGGTTTTCGAAGTTGAGCTGCTGGATATCGTTAAGTAATCCAGAGCCAATAAAAAAACCCGCGAAAGCGGGTTTTTTTATGTCTGCTATTTGGCTGTTGGCTGTGCGACTTATCTGGCAGGGGGCTGGATTAATCAGGCCCTGGCCTCTGCTTCCAATTCTGAGCTGCTTTCGTCTTCTTGCGGATCTTCCTGCGTCGCAGGTGTGTCAATGTACCCTTCGATGTCCCTGAGTGTTCTGCTGACTCTGCGTTTCATAAAGTCGGATATCTCAAATGCTTTATTGCAGTGGCGACAGGTCACGTTGGGCTGTTCGGACAGTTTTGCCAAGGAAAAGGCAGTGTTGGCGTCGCAGTCGGGGCAGGGCACAGGGAATTGAACAGATTTGGCAAGTTGAGTCATGGTTCACCAATACAGCTAGCTAGGTAGTGAATTTGGTAAACAGGCTATAGCAAAATGAGACGATTAAGAAGGTGGGTTTGTTACAACTGGCACTTCTAAACACAAATGCAGATCAATAAAACTAACGAGAGAAAGGTTTGACCGGACGGTCGTAAGAAATGTTGGTCGGGGTAGAGAGATTCGAACTCCCGACATCCTGGTCCCAAACCAGGCGCGCTACCAGACTGCGCTATACCCCGAACTATTGCTGAAAGAAGAGTGGCTCCCCGAGCTGGACTTGAACCAGCGACCAATAGATTAACAGTCTACTGCTCTACCGACTGAGCTATCGGGGAATGTCTGTCTCTCAACGACGGGGCGCATATTACGGCTGGGGAGTTATGCTGTCAACACTAAAGTTGTTGTTTTTTAAGATTTTTTTGCCCCTGCGCGATGCAGGGGCAAAAACGACGCTTACGCTTTCTTGAAGATGTTTTCGTAAACGTAGTTGGTGGCTTCTACGAAGCCTTCGATGCTGCCACAGTCAAAACGACGGCCGCGGAATTTGTACGCGATCACGTTGCCTTCCTGAGCTTGCTTCAACAGAGCGTCGGTGATCTGGATTTCACCATTGATGCCAGCACCGGTTTCCTCGATTTTGGCGAAGATGTCCGGAGTCAGGATGTAACGACCGATGATGGCCAGGTTGCTTGGCGCATCTTCTTTGGCTGGTTTTTCAACCATGTTGTTAACACGGAACACGCCTGGCTCGATTTCTTCACCAGCGATCACGCCGTATTTGTGAATGTTGTCTTCAGGAACTTCCTGAACGGCAACCACAGAGCAGCCGTACTTTTCGTGAATCTGTGCCATCTGTGCCATCACGCCGATATCACCTTCGTCGGCAACACAGAGGTCATCGGCCAGAATCATGCCGAATGGCTCATCGCCCATCAGGTATTGGCCGCACTGTACTGCGTGGCCCAGACCTTTCATTTCGTTCTGACGGGTGTACGCGAAGTCGTTTTCTTCCATCAGTTTGCGGATTGGCAGAATCAGGCCTTCCTTGCTGCTACCGCGAATTTCGTTTTCCAGCTCGTAGCTGATGTCAAAGTGGTCGGCGATAGCGCGCTTACCACGACCGGTGATGAAACCCATAAACTTCATACCAGCTTCGCTGGCTTCTTCAACGCCGTACTGCACCAGAGGCTTGTTTACCACTGGCAGCATTTCTTTTGGCATGGCCTTGGTGGCAGGCAGGAAGCGGGTGCCGTAGCCGGCAACGGGAAATAAACATTTACGAACCATGGGGGTCGATCCTTCTGTCGTCATCGATACTTGTTTTCCAAAACACTAGGCAATATTTGTGTCAACTTTGAGACGATCCGTTGCGTCAGATGCGCAATGTCCCAAAAGTACCTGTTTGGAAAACACAAACTTACACTTCGTGTGGCAAAGGATTATGCAGGTTTGACGATGCAGGTGTCATGCCCAAGTTTTGTAAGGATTTAAAAATAGTCCCTTGAGATATTTTTATTTGGCTACTCGAGCCTGCTGGTTGCACTGAAAGTGTTCAGATTGGTCAAACTTGATTGCGACTCGTTGTCAGATATCGACCATTAGGTTTCTATACTAAAGAGTATGGATCACTTAGCAGGTCCATGGCGCTGCTCAAACGAACAATCATCGGGAGATAACTATGCAGATTGAAGCCCCATACGAACTGGTCATCTTTGGTGGTATGGGAGATTTGGCCCAGCGTAAGCTGCTGCCAGCCCTGTACCTGCTGTATCGCGATGGCCGCCTGCCAGCGGGCAAAATTCTTTGTGTCACGCGCCAGCCTCTGGAGCAGCAGGCATTTCTGGATACTGTGCTGGCGGCACTGAAAACCCACGTTGCAACGGAATACCTCGAAGAAGCCCAATGGCAGGGCTTTTCTGAATTTCTGGCACCGGCCACCCTCGACGCCAGTGATGTCGACGGTTATGGCGCACTGGCGGGCTTGCTCTCTGACGACGATGTCAACCGGGTGGTGTATTTGGCAACAGGTTCGGATTTGTTTACGCCCATCTGTCAGGGGCTTTCCAATGCCAATTTGATCGGAAAAAGCACCAAAGTGGTGCTCGAAAAACCAATCGGCCACGATCTGGAATCGGCTTTAGCCATTAATAACGACGTTGCGCGTTTCTTTGAAGAGCGTCAGATTTACCGCATCGATCATTATCTGGGCAAAGAAACCGTGCAAAACCTGCTGGTGCTGCGGTTTGCCAATTCCCTGTTTGAAAGCCAGTGGAATCAGCACTACATCGACCATATTGAAATCACCATTGGAGAATCCATTGGTGTAGAAAAGCGGGCAGGTTTTTACGAGCAAGTGGGGGCCATGCGTGACATGTTCCAGAACCACCTGTTGCAGCTGCTGTGTATCGTTGCCATGGAACCGCCGTCGAAACTGGAAACTGATGCGGTTCGTGATGAAAAGGTCAAGGTATTGCGGGCACTGAAGCCAATCGTCGGTGAGGCCATCAATCGTAACGTGGTACGGGGGCAGTACGACGCCGGTGTCTCAGATGGTGCACCTGTGCCGCCATACCGGGATGAGCCGGGCGTTCACCACAAGAGCAACACGGAAACCTTTGTTGCGGCCAAGGTCGAGATTGATAACTGGCGCTGGGCAGGCGTGCCGTTTTATTTGCGCACGGGCAAGCGTATGGCGGAGCGTGCGACCGAAATTGTCGTCAGCTTCAAGGAAATCCCTCATTCGATTTTCCCGCTCCAGCACAAGAACACCATGGCCAACAAACTGGTGTTCCGCCTCCAGCCAGACGAAGGTGTTCGGTTAATGCTGTGTGAGAAACGGGTCGGACCGGGAATGAGTGTGCGGCCGATGAACCTGAGCCTGAACCCGGCGAATCACCGCAAGGCCCGGGTCCCCGAAGCCTACGAGCGACTATTGTTCGACGCGTTGTGCGGTAATGCCACCTTGTTTGTTCGTGACGACGAGCTGATGGAAGCCTGGCGCTGGATCGATCCTATTATCAGCCATTGGCAGGAAGTGGATTTGCGTCCGGAGCCCTATACCTCTGGTAGCTATGGCCCGGCGGCATCGACTTTGCTTCTGGCCAGAGATGGGCGTTTGTGGGTTGAAAACAGCTGACGTCCGATACCGAGCACAGCGGAGGAACCTATGAGCGACAACCGATACGATTCCAGTGAAATTCTGGCAAGGCAGTTGGCCGAAGCCGTGGCGGACCAGTTGGCAGAGCGCATTGCGGAAAAGGGCCGTGCCTGTCTGGCGGTCAGCGGCGGCAGTACGCCAAAGCGATTCTTTGAGTTGCTGAGCGAACAGGACATCAAATGGTCAAAAGTGCTGATTACCTTGGTCGATGACCGCTGGGTGGATGAGCGCAACGAGGCCAGTAACGCTGCGCTGGTGAAACGTCACCTGCTGAAATCCCGTGCCGAAGCCGCTTACTTTCTGCCGCTGAAAACGGCAGCAGAATCACCGGTCGATGGGTTTATGGAATGTGAAAACCGGCTGCATGAGCAAATTAGCCGGTTGGACGTCGCTGTACTTGGTATGGGCACGGACGGACACACGGCTTCGTGGTTTCCGTACTCGAAAGCGCTGGATAAGTGTTTGAACGAGTCGGCCAGTGCCTGGAGTTGTCCGGTGGTCGACCGCTCGATCGAAATCCCGAGAATCACGCTGACTTGGGCTATGCTGAGCCAATGCCAGCGGTTGTTTTTGCATTTCGAAGGGGCTGAGAAGAACGCCGTGTTCGAGCAAGCCTGTGATGCCAGTGAAAGCCAGAACATAGCGGCGATGCCTGTGCGAACCGTACTGGTGCAGTCGCAGGTGCCATTAAGTATTTACAGAACGGTATAAGCGGCTTTCTGCACTTTTGTGGTGCATTACTTGTTGTTTGGCAGATTGATGCCCGTTTCAGAGCACAGTTTTCAATGTGGTTTTAGTTTGCGGGCCCAATGGGTTTTCGTTGGCAGAGTAAATCTACTGAATACTGATCAGACACTGAACAGCAATTGAACAAAAAGCCCCGAATCTCCATACGGCATTGTCGGTATGCAGGAACCGGCACGGAATTGGCACCGGGTAAAGCAGAGGGTTCTAAAAGGCTCCTTGAGGGACTCCATAGAGTGTCCCCTTCAGTTACCCATTTTTTGCAACCAGGGCAGGACTTTTTTTCATGTCGACCGAACTGAAAAGCAAACTTCAGGCTCGCCTTAACCGAATCTACAAAAACGACATCCTGGCAGACAGCGTGGCCTGTGACCTCGTCCGGCTGTGTCAGAAATTCTCGGAAACCCGTCAGGCCAAGGAACCGCGCAAACAGCGTTGGGATGAGCAGGATGTCATCCTGATCACCTACGGCAATAGCATTCAGGCACCGGGTGAAGTGCCATTTCGTACTTTGGCTAATTTCCTCCGCGAGCACCTGGCGGATACCTTGAACTCGGTGCACTTGCTGCCGTTCTTTCCTTACAGCTCGGACGATGGTTTTTCCGTTATCGACTACCGTCAGGTACACCCGGAGTGGGGTAGCTGGGAGGATGTTGCACACATCGCTGAAAAATTCGATCTGATGGCCGATCTGGTGGTGAACCATTGCTCGCGCGAAAGCCTGTGGTTCTCGGATTACGTTGCCAATGTCGAGCCCTACAGCGATTTCTTTATTGAGGCGGACCCGTCGCAGGATCTCAGCCAGGTTACCCGTCCGCGCAATACGCCGCTGCTGACGCCAGTGCATACGCACCGTGGGGTGCGTCACGTCTGGGCGACATTCAGTGAAGATCAGATCGACCTTAATTACGGCAACCCCAAGGTGTTGCTGGAAATGATGGCGATTGTGCTGTTCTACATTGAACAGGGCTCACGATTTATCCGTTTGGATGCCATTGCCTATTTGTGGAAGCAAATTGGCACCAACTGCATTCATCTGGACGAAACTCATGAGTTTGTGAAGCTTATGCGGGATATCACCGACGCCGTTGCGCCGGAGGTGGTACTGATTACCGAAACCAACGTGCCGGTGGTAGAAAACCTGAGTTACTTTGGTGATTCGGATGAGGCCCACATGGTGTACCAGTTTGGCCTGCCGCCGCTGGTGCTGCATGCGCTGAACCGCGGCAAGGCCGACTTCTTGTCGGATTGGGTGCTGAGCATTCCGCCGTTGCCAAAGGACTGTACCTACCTGAACTTTACTGCTTCCCACGATGGCATTGGCGTACGCCCAGTCGAGGGCATTTTGCCGGAGCGCGAGGTGCAGGAGCTGATTGATTGCATGCACAAGTTCGGTGGCTTCGTCAGTATGAAAGCCAACTCGGACGGCAGCCAAAGCCCGTATGAAATCAATATCGCCTTGTTTGATGCCTGTATGGGAACCCGTCGAGGGCCTGACCATTTTCAGGTTGATCGCTTCCTGTGCTCGCAGGCCATCATGCTGGCCATGCAGGGGATTCCAGCGGTTTACATCCACAGTTTGACAGCCAGCCCTAACGACCTGGCACACGTTGAACAAACCGGCCGTACCCGCTCAATCAACCGCCGTATCTGGAATAAGCCAGAGCTGGATGAGCTGTTGAACAAGCCGGGATCGCCACAGCGCGAAGTGTTTGACCGACTGCGTGAGATGATCGCCATTCGCCGTCGCCAGCCGGCATTCCATCCGTCTGCCCGTCAGCAGGTGATCAAAATCAACTCGGACGTGTTCATTCTGAAACGTACCAGTGAAGATAAAGGGCAGGTGATCTACGCCATCTGTAACGTCACAGATCGTCAATTGGAGCTGCCGCTGGCGGCGCTGGGTTTTCTGGTGAAAGACATGACCGACTTACTGACGGATACCGTGCAGCAGTGTGACGCCTTGTCGTTGGCGCCGTACCAAACCATGTGGTTGAGTACTTATCCGAAATAAGTCTTTATCTAAAACCAGCCTTTAAAGAGCAATAAAAAAACCGATTCATCGCTGAATCGGTTTTTTGTTTTGGTTTAGAGCACAAAGCCTCAGGCGTTATCTTCTTCAACCGCTTCGTAGATGCGGTCCAGAATATCCGGCACGGCCGAGATCACCCGGTTCCAGCTTGGGATAAATGGCGTTTCCATCGGATTTTCCAGGAAGTGTTCACCGGCGCGCATGATGTTTTCTGCAAACAGTTCAACCGCGGCTTCTTCCTTGTGGCGATCCAGCACCAGGCCGTTCATGCGGGCATCGTTGTAGTAGGTTTCCACAAAATCCAGCGCGACGCGGAAGTAGGTCGCCTTGATGGTGCGGAAGGTTTCATTGGTAAACACTTCGCCCTGAGTCGCCAGCTTGCGGAAAATGGCCTTGCAGATGTCGGTGCTCATCTTCGACAGACCGGCGGCGGCATCTTCGGCTGACAACGGCTGGTGCTTGTGGTCGTAGTTGTCGCAAATATCAACCTGACACAAACGGTTGGTGCTGTAGTTGCGGTTCATCTCCGACAGTACGCCGACTTCCAGACCCCAGTCGCTCGGGATGCGCAGGTCGTTCAGTACGTCCACGCGCATCGAGAATTCACCGGACAGCGGGTAGCGGAAGCTGTCGAGGAAATCCAGATAGTCCTTGTGGCCAAGCACCTTTTTCAGTGCCCGGATCATTGGTGTCACCAGCAAACGACTGACCCGGCCATTCATTTTGCCGTCGGCAATGCGGGTGTAATAGCCCTTGGCAAACTCATAATTAAATCCCGGGTTGGCAACCGGGTAAATCAGTCGTGCCAGTAAGCTGCGGTCGTAGGTGACGATATCGCAGTCATGCAGGGCAACGGACTCTGCACGGCCAGACGCCAAAACGTAGCCGTAGCAGTACCAGACGTTGCGGCCTTTGCCCATTTCACGCGGTGCCAGACCTTTTTCCTGCAACATGGCATCGATTTTTTTCAGCCGAGGGCCGTCGTTCCAGAGAATACGGTGATGCTGTGGCAGGCGGCTCAGTTCGTCGCGGACGTGTTGGTATTCCGCTTCGGTGGCACGGTCCAGGCCCAGTACAATTTCGTTCAAATAGGGCACTTCGGCCAGTTCATTGATGATGTTGCCCATGGCTGGGCCCTCAAATTCTGAATAGAGGGCAGGCAATACCAGTGACATGGGGCGAGTACGGGAAAAACTCAGCAGCTCTTTTTCCATGTCTTCCAGTGGACGGTCCACCAGATTATGCAGGGTGGTGATCGTACCATTCTGGTAAAAGTCGGCCATGTTCAGGCTCCTTGTTGTAGTTGTTCAAGCAATTCCAGCATGCAATGGTTCCAGCCAGCCGGGCCCTTGGAAGGGGCCGTCACGGCAGCCGGGTTGGATAATTCAAGGATTTGTTTCTCGCCGGGAATGACAATCGGGAAGTCGGCGGCTTCGAGCATGGCGCGGTCGTTTTCGCCATCGCCGAGTGCTGCAATCTTCACCGGTTGTTCCCACAAGTGTTGATAGAAGTCCCGTGCAAAGGCCAGACCGGTGGCTTTGTCGGCGCGGCCCATTACGTGATAGAAACGGCCGCCCTGGGTCAGTTGCAGGCCTGCTTGTTCCAGTTGGCTACGGAAGGCTGTCAGCGCCAGCTCGGTGTCGTTCCAGATCAGTGGCTCAGAAGCGACGCGTTGCTTCGACATCCAGGCGCTTTCCTGTGACAAGCCCGTCAGCGCCGCCACTTCAGAGGCGGGCATGTCGTTAAAACCACGAAATTTGCGGCCTTCCTTACGCAACTGGCTGAGTACTTTGAGGATGTCGACGTAACTGGTGCCCAGAATTTCGCTGTTGTAGCCCTCGCCATCGGTTTTCGGAATGTGAATCACACTGCCGTTTTCGCATACGAATGGGTCGAGGTTGTCGAGGTCGTGACGTAATCCGGCCACCTCTTCGCAGGTTTTACTGGTATTGAACAGTACCGGCACACCCAGTGCTTTCAGTTGTTTCAACGCCGGTCGGGCTGCGCGGGTACTGTAGTTGTAGTGGTCCAGCAGGGTGCCGTCGAGGTCGGTCATTACAACAAGGGAAATCGCGGGTTTGCTGTTTGCGAAGGCTTGTGTGGTCATGGTGTTTCCTCTCTGGCTGAGTTCTGTCTGTTCTGCGTGAATCAACGGATGGTATGAACCGCGTGGGCACTATTAAGCTCTAGCACAAGGTCGGCGGCTGCGGGTAGCTCTCGCAGGGCATTTTCTGTTAACCGTTGGTAGTGCTGAATAAAGCGGATCAGGCCGGCCTGGTCGAAGCTACGATCGGCTTCGCCCTTGGCGTTGCGGCGGTTCTCTACTTCTTGCTGGCCGCGCCACTCCAGCACCGAATTCATCCCCGGTACTTTCAGCATAATTAGTCGGTCCAGCATGGCAAACCATTCAGCGTATTGGCCGCTCAGTTGTTGATTAACCCACTGACGCCATTGGCCGTTGGCGTCTTCACTGGATTCCAGTTCGTTGATCGGCTGTTCCAGCTGCTGTGCCGATTCCGGGGTGCAGCCAACGCACCAGCCTTCAAACAAAATCAGATCTACAGGGCCATGGCAGTTGTGCCATTGGGATTCCGGCAGACGGTCATCAGAAGCCTTGTCAAACGCTGGAATCATCATGCTGGCGCCGGGTTCCAGTTGCTTCAATTGTTGGAATATCTTCATGCCCAAGGCAGCGTCGTGGGTTCCCGGTACGCCACGGGTTGCCAGTAACGGGTGCACATCGGTAGACAATTGCTGGCGATCGGCATGAGGGAGATAGAGGTCGTCGATCGAGACAATGACGGTATTCCAGCCCAGTGCGGCTTTAAGGAGTTTCGACAGCGCCAGGCTGAGGGTCGACTTGCCTGACCCCTGACCACCATGAACACCAAAGACCGGCACGCCACCGAGTGCAAGTTTCTGCTGTGCGACCCAGCAAGCAACGGGCAACCAGACGTCGTCAAATTGTTGCAACCACGGCGCGGGAAGGTCGCTCAAGGCACTGCGATTGGCGGACAGTGTGGCCAGAGTCGCCGGTTCCAGCGCGTGACTGGTCGGCCAGATACTGCTTACACTGCTATCGTTCATGCCTACGCTCTCCTGTTGTAGGTGGCCAGGACCCTTTTGATAACCCACGTTCTCATTGAGATGTGCGGAGCTATTCAGAAGTGGGGCTCTGGCCCGAATTCGTACTTTTGGGTCACTGTTTAGCGCGTTTAGATGCCAACTGCCAATGTTCAAGGCCGTACCACATTCGGTATGGTGTGGGCGTTGAGTTTGGGCATTGAACGTGGGCTTTTAAAAGCACCACATTGCAGTATGGTCAGCGGTTCAGTGTCCGTTGGCGTTTTACGGAATATCCTTTGTAAACAAAGCAGTTAGCGTGCCAGATGCTTGCCATTCTGGCCAAATCGACAGGAGGCCCCTGTCCAGCGACTGGTGGCGCTACTGTTTTGTTGTGACCATCGGTTTTGATAGAAGTCTGGTGCATAATGCGCACCTAAAATGAAAATAATGCGCCGTTTTGGTGCGGTTTTGGTTTGTTTTGTCATTTATGTGTCGTCATTCGACCTTGAAGCCAAATCCGAAACCCCAAAACAGGGCAGTTACCGTGAAATTCAGGAGTAAACAATGGCTCGCCGGGTGGCTTATCAAGGAACAGCGGGTGCCTATTCCCATTTGGCCTGTAGTCGGGTGTTTCCCGATTGGGAATCGGTGCCGTGTGAAGACTTTCAGTCGACGCTTGAGCTGGTAACCAGTGGGCAGGTGGAACGCGCCATGATTCCGCTGGAGAACTCGACCGCTGGTCGGGTTGAGGAAATCTACCGCATCATTCCGCGCACGCATTTGTTTGCCATTGCCGAGCATTTTGAGCCCGTCAATCACTGTCTTCTGGCACTGCCGGGCGTGAAATTGATGGACATTGAAGAAGTGGCATCGCACCCGCAGGCGCTGGCTCAGTGTCATCAGCGCATTGTGAACCTGGGTATGAAAGCCATTGCCACCATGGACACAGCGCAGGAAGCGCAGAATCTGGCCGCCGGTGACAACCGCAGCCGCGCCGCCATTGCTTCTTCATTGGCAGCGGATCTATATGGTCTGGAAGTGGTGCACGACAACTTTCAGGATGTGATGGGCAATACCACTCGTTTTCTGGTGTTTGCCCGTGATCATCAACACGAAGAGCGTGAACCGGATGTGGTTTACATCACCAGTTTGCTGTTTACCGTTCGGAACATTCCAGCGGCGCTGTACAAGGCACTGGGCGGTTTCGCCACCAACGGCCTGAACTTGCTACGTTTGGAAAGCTATGTCGACGGCAGCAGCATGGAAGCGAGCCTGTTCCATGTGGATATTCAGGGCCACCCGCAAGACCCGGCGATGCAGTTGGCGTTGAACGAACTGGCTTACTTCGCCCGTGATATCCGTATCTTTGGCATTTACCCGTCCCATTCTTTCCGCGACCAGCTGTTCGCCTGATCGCTGACCTCCAGTTGCGCCCGCTGCCTTGCCGTTTTGAAAGCTGGGTGGCGGAGCGCATGCGAATATCAGTCTTAAATGACCGCCCGCTGGGGAAAATCGTCCGGTAAACACACCACCAGTGCTTGCAGCGGCTGAAGGCTGAGATTGCCTTCGGGCGTTCGAATTTCGTCGTGGCTGTTGGCCAGCAGGTTGTCGAGAATCTGTCGATGGATGTTGACCTCAACATAGCGATTGCTGAAGTTCAGCAGCACCAGAATGCGTTGGTCATTGTGGCAGCGTTCCCAGGCAAGAATGTCCGGGTGGCTTTCCAGCAGTTTCATGCTGCCCTTGCTGAGGGCGGGGTATTGATGCCGTAGCCAAATCAGGGTGCGATACCAGTTCAGCAAGCTGCCCGGGTTGTATTCCTGATTGGCGACCGTATGTTCGCTTTCTGCGTCGTCCGGCAACCAGCTGGTGGTTGCTGAGGTGAAGCTGTTTGGCTTTGACCACATCATCGGTCGACGGCAGCCATCGCGGCCGGGAAACAGTGGCCAGTAGTGCAGGCCAACCGGATCTTGCAGTTGTTTGCGGGGCACGCGCTGCTCGGGCATGCCAATTTCCTCGCCGTAATACAGCACCGGCGTACCACGCAGAGTAAGCAACATGGTCGCAAGCAGGCGCGCCCGCCATGGCGTACGTTCACTGGCGGCGTAGCGGCTGATGTGGCGTTTAACATCGTGATTGCTGAGGGTGTAGCAGGGCCAGTTGTGTTTGCCCAGTGCTTCGTTCCAGCGTTTGATGGCGCGTTTAAAGGCGCTGGCATCAAAGCGGCAATGCAAGAACTCCAGATTAAACGCCAGGTGTAGCTGATCATCACGGCCACAATAGCTGGCCGCCAGCTGGCAATTGTCTTCGTCGCCGGTAAACACCTCGCCGATCAGAATGCGTTCAGGGTATTGCTCCACCCATTGCCGCATGGCTTGCAGGGCTTCGTGCATTTCTGGCTGGTCTTTGTCGTGCAGGTGGCGCTGTCGGTCGTAGGGGCGTGCAATCTTGAACCAGTCGACCGGGTTGTTGCGCAGTTGTTGATCCTTGAAGTAGTAATTCACCACGTCGAGCCGGAAGCCGTCGATGCCGCGCTCCATCCAGAATTCCAACACGTTTCTGACGGCATCTACCACCGCTGGATTACGCCAGTTGAGGTCCGGTTGTTGGGGCAGGAACGAATGGTAGTACCAGGCCTGACGTTGTTCACTCCAGCTCCAGCCCGAACCGCCAAAGCAGGATTCCCAGTTGGTAGGGCGTTGACGGCCTTCATGCCAGATGTACCAGTCCTGCTTGTCGCTCTGATCACCAAGCAGGCTTTGCTGAAACCACGGGTGTTGGTCGGAGGTGTGGTTCAGAACCATATCCATAATGACGCGGATATTGCGGCTGTGGGCGGCTTCGATAAGTGCATCAAGGTCGGTAAGCGTGCCGTAGCAGGGATCGATGTTGAGATAGTCGGCAACGTCGTAGCCAAAATCCGCTTGTGGTGACGGGTAAACGGGGCATAGCCAGATGGCGCTCACCCCCAGAGAGGACGTGCTGCCGTCGTTGAGGTAATCCAGTCGTTGAATAATACCGCGGATGTCACCAATGCCATCGGCATTGGAGTCCTGAAAGCTGCGTGGATATATCTGATAAATAACGCCTTCTTTCCACCAGCTCATGTTTTTCTCATCCTGAATCAAAACATCGACGTTAGTTTGCTGCTGTGACAGCGGCATGAATGAAGGCTTTCAGTTATGCGACTGGGGACCTGGAAGGTCTCCGGGGACCCTCTGGATAACTCTGCACAGCTCTGCGCGAGTCCTGCAGGTTGTCAGGACAAAGCGGTGAATACAGCGTAATGGCTGGCCCTTTCCAAATTCGCCAACACCGTTCTGGCGGGCTGCAGGCCGCGCCCGAAGGGGATGGCAGGGCATTGCTGACTCTGTGTCGCTGATTTTTGACTTGACCCGTCAGGCCTGCAAACCAGCTTCGTGACTCAGCTTCGCCCTGTCATCCAGAGCGGGCACCGAGTTATTCAGAGTGTCCCTAGCTATCGGGTGTATGAATTTGCAAATGGTCGTCGGTATTGGCCGCAGCAGTGCAGGCGGCATCAACCGCTTGCAGCCACTCATTAGCGTTGTTGAAGGTGTCCAGCGCCCGGGCGATGCCAATACGGGTATGGTTACGGAATTCGGGGATTTGACGGCCAATGGTCTTGCGAATACGTTCAGCGAAAAAGCGTACATCCCCTTCGTCGCTGGCGGGCAGCAAAACGGCTACCTGACCCGACTGAGGCACGCAGGCCAGATCGGTCTGGCGCAGTGATCTTGCCAGCAGGGCATAGGCTTTTTTCAGGGCATCGGCATCAATCGCCAGCTGAGAATGATCGAGTAGGGCGATGCAGCTTGGCATTTCGGAGCGATGTACTCGCGCCAGTTCACGGCTGATTTCTTCGTGCCAGGCATCCGTGGTCATCAGTCCGGTCTCCGGGTCAACCCGAGTCAGCTTGTTGATTTCAACGCCCAGCTTATGGGCTTCTTCCTTGCCCAGTGCCGCGTCGGTAACGTCATAGATGATCACGCAAATGTGATGGATCTGACGGTCGATCGACTCCAGAGGAATGATGGCGGTGTTCTGGTACATGAAAGTTGCGCGACCGGTGATGGGGCGGTAATTCTTGAAATGGAACAGGTAAGGGCGCTGTTCCCAGATCGTGAAGGTGCGTGTTTTCAGCTGAAACACGGGCTCGGCTTTCTTGCGAAACCAGGCTTCCGGGATGTCGGGAAACAGCGTAAACAGATTCTCGCCCTTGGCATTTTGGGGACTGATGCCACTGTGGCTGTCCATAAAGCCATTCCAAAGCTGGATGTTGTATTCCTTGTCGAGAACCACCAGGCCAACGTCGATATTCTGAAGAATATCCATCAACCAATGGATGTCGCCCAGATCAATGTTGGGATTCGTCATAGTTAATCCAGCAAGAAGTCGATTACGTGATTTAGTCGCAGTACGGAGTCTTCGGTGAACAGCAGCAACAGGTCGCAGTCAACATTCACCGCTTCCATGGTGTAGTGAATTTCGATGGCCAACGTCCGCCGCCATTTTTGATTGCTGACGTTGAGAATGTCATTGACGTTGCAGTGCTGCCCAAGCACCACCGGGTGGCCCTGGTTAAAATGAATTTCCAGCTGCTCACCAATGCCCTGAATACAGGCGCCAATCAACAGGGAACTGACGTCCATCAGAATTTCCAGCTGCGCCTGATGCGTCAGTTCGCCGGGGTAGTTGGTGAGGCGGGCGAGGTCGGTAAAGCTGGTGTCGTTGAACAGCATCAAGGCTTCACCAGCGATGCCTGAGCCAATAAAGCCCTGACACACCGCTGATACCGCATCTTCTTCCTGGGCCCCTTCAATGGCCATGCGTAAATCGCTGATTTCAATCAGGTTTACTTTCGGGATCGGAAGCACCACATAGCTGTCGAGCAAGCGGGCAAGGCGATCAGCCGCCTGGCCCATGGCAACGTTGGTCAGCTCCTGGTAGCAATCTCGCTGGTCGTCGCTGAGTGTGACAATAGGAGGAGTCGTCATATCAGGCCCGGGTCATAATGCCGTATTCGGTGAGTACCGCTTCTGCCTTGGCAGCATCAATCGGCTTCTTAACAAACGCCATGGCGCCGAGCCCCATCACACGTTCCTGTGCGTCTGGCTGGATGTCGCCAGAGACCACGATCACCATGGCCGGGAGGTCTTCCTTGCGAATGGTCTCGAGTACGCCGTAGCCGTCCATGTTGGGCATGGTCAAATCCAGAAACACCACTTCGCCTCTGCCTTCGCGGATGGCCTGGACGCCTTCCACGCCGTCCGTCGCAAAATGCACTTCAACGTCCCAACCCGTCGGGATCGCTCTGGCCATCTGTTTGCGGGCAAAGCTGGAGTCATCGCAAATGAGTATGTTGGTTGCCATAGGTTTTTCGTCTGGATCAGGTCATAGGTAGTACCTTAAGTAGTAGCTGGCCAAGCCAATTTTGCAAGATTCCCCCAGCTGTCTGAAGTAACGTATGGTTAACGAATCACACGGTTGCTCTGAGCGGTGAGAGGTGGGCGTTGATGGGCAGGGAGTTAAGCGCTTGCGCCGATAACACCGCAGGCGTATTGTGCCTGATACTCATTAATAAGATGTCCGTGTGTATTTATGGGAAATAATAAAAACAGTCAGAAAACCCCTGAAGAGCGATTTTGGGCCAGTCAGCAGTTTGTGGGTGTGTTACCGCACTGCCGCAAACTGGGCATCACCGTTGAAGCCGCTGAGCCGGATTTCGCTTCCCTGCGTTTGCCCTACAGCGATGCCATTGTTGGCAACCCGGATACCGGTGTTGTGCATGGTGGCTGCCTGACCACCTTGATGGATACCTGCTGCGGCGGTGCGGTGTTTAATGCGCTGCCGGGTTATGAACTCTGTCCAACACTGGATTTACGAGTCGACTACATGCGTTCTGCCCAGGCAGGCCACGATCTGCTGGCTGAGGCGCGGGTGACTCGTGTAACAGACAACGTCGTATTTGTTGATTGCGAAGTGAAGCAGAGTGGCGATGGCCTGCTGGTGGCTAAAGCAACCGCATCGTTTATGCGAATTGACGTGCACATCGACCACCTGGTGGCTCAGGCCCGGGAAACCCTGGCCAGTGCGCAATCGCCAGCGCCCAAATTGGATCAACAGGGAGGTAAGGCATGACACGTGTATCCATGGCCGAATTGGTGCAACAGGTGCAGCAAGACAACGACTTCCAGAAGCTGGCCGATGCCATTCCGTACTCCAGAACCATTGGTATGAAAGTACAGGGTGTTGGCGATGAGCTGCTGTTTCATCTGCCTCGTAACCCGGACAACATTGGCAACCCGTTGCTGCCCGCCATTCATGGCGGAGTGATCGGTGGCTTTATGGAATTGGCAGCGGCGCTGCAACTGCTGATAAAAAATCAGCCCGTTACTATGCCGAAGGTGATTGATTTTTCGTTGGATTATTTACGAGCGGGCAAAGATCGCGATACCTGGGCTGAGTGTCAGGTATGGCGTCAGGGCAATCGGGTAGCCAATGTGGCGATCACGGCCTGGCAAACCCGACGCGACAGTCCAATTGCGACTGCCAGAGCGCATTTTCTGCTGCAAAGTGGCGACTGAGGTTGCCATTCTCTGGGTTGATTCTAAGCGTTCTGGCGTCCGCATAAGCGGTTCAATTATTCAATTTATTAAGCGTTATTGAACCGTATTGCCATTTGATATTGAGCTTGATTACGGGGCCACTGTTGCCTAAAAGTTATTAGTTAGCAGGCCAAAAATAGGCTATTGCTCTGGGGGAATTTATCCCCTAGCATAAAAAAACATTCTGTCGGGGTGCCTCGAACAAGAGGCTGAGATCGCAATAGCGGGTCCCGTTGAACCTGATCTGGTTAGTGCCAGCGTAGGAAACAGAGACGATTTGTCGGGGCGTTCGCTCCGGCTTCGGATGACGGTCAGCATCGGCTCACGCCGACGGGCTCCAGCCTCGCTGCCAATCCCGCTTTCTTTCTGAATCGCTGCCTGCCTGATCCTTTCAACCGTTTGAAGAGAGGAATCAAGTATGGCTTCTGCCGAAACACCGTCGCAAAACAATAATCGCCAACACACGTCGAAAAACGCCATGCCATCGCCGCTGACCAAGGCGGAAATGGAGCGTTTGAGCTATCCGGCATCCAGCAAGTTGTATCTGGCCATGGCGAATGCCCACGAAACCGTCAAGGTTGGTGTGCGTGAAATTGAGCTGACTCCAACGCTGCTGGGCCCGGACCCGGAAACCGCCGAAACCGAATACAACCCGCCTGTCCGTGTGTACGACACCTCTGGCCCATACTCCGACCCGGATTTCACACCGGATTTGACCAAAGGTCTGCCAGCCCTCCGACAGCATTGGATTGAAGCACGGGATGACACCGATGTGCTGGAACAGCCATCGTCGGCTTTCAGCCAGGCTCGTGAAAATGATCTGCGTTTTGAAGACTGGCGCATGAAGGTCGAGCGTCACCCTCGCAAGGCCAAGGCTGGCAAAAACGTGACCCAGCTGCACTACGCCCGTCAGGGCATCATCACGCCCGAGATGGAATACATCGCCATTCGTGAAAACCTCGGCTTCGCCGAGGCGCAAATGGACGAGGCGCTGGCGAGCCAGCATCCGGGCCAAAGCTGGGGCGCGAACATTCCCAAAATCATCACTCCGGAATTTGTCCGTGACGAAGTGGCCCGTGGTCGTGCAGTGATTCCGAACAACATCAACCACCCGGAAAGCGAGCCGATGATTATTGGCCGTAACTTCCGCACCAAGGTGAACGCCAATATCGGTAACTCGGCGCTGACCTCCTCGATTGCCGAAGAAGTTGAAAAATTGGTGTGGTCGACCCATTGGGGCGCTGACACCGTGATGGACTTGTCTACCGGCCGTAATATTCACGAAACCCGCGAATGGATTCTGCGCAATTCGCCAGTACCGATTGGTACCGTGCCGCTCTATCAGGCATTGGAAAAGTGTGGTGGCATTGCCGAAGACCTGACCTGGGAACTGTTCCGCGACACCCTGATTGAACAGGCCGAGCAGGGCGTTGATTACTTCACCATTCACGCCGGTGTGCGCTTGCACCACATTCCGCTGACTGCCAAGCGCGTCACCGGCATCGTCAGCCGTGGTGGCTCCATCATGGCCAAGTGGTGTTTGTCGCATCACAAGGAAAGCTTCCTCTACGAACACTTCGAGGAAATCTGCGAGATCATGAAGGCCTACGACGTGTGCTTCTCGCTGGGCGATGGCCTGCGTCCGGGGTCGATTGCCGACGCCAACGACGAAGCCCAGTTTGCCGAATTGCGTACCTTGGGTGAGCTGACCAAGATTGCCTGGAAGCACGACGTACAAACCTTCATCGAAGGCCCGGGGCACGTGCCAATGCACATGATCAAGGAGAACATGGACGAGCAGTTGAAGCATTGTCACGAAGCGCCGTTTTATACCCTTGGCCCTCTGACAACCGATATTGCTCCCGGCTACGACCACTTCACCTCCGGCATTGGTGCCGCCATGATCGGCTGGTATGGCTGCGCCATGCTCTGCTACGTCACACCAAAAGAACACCTGGGCTTGCCGAACAAGGAAGACGTGAAGCAGGGCCTGATTGCCTATCGAATTGCTGCCCATGCGGCGGATTTGGCCAAAGGCCATCCGGGCGCACAGCTGCACGACGACGCCATGTCGAAGGCGCGTTTTGAATTCCGCTGGCAGGACCAGTTCAACCTGGCAATCGATCCGGAAACCGCTCGTGCCTACCACGACGAAACCCTGCCCAAAGAGGGCCATAAAGTGGCTCACTTCTGCTCCATGTGTGGGCCGAAGTTCTGCTCTATGAAAATCTCGCAGGAAGTGCGTGATGCCGAAGCCGCGAAAGAGAAGGAGAAAGAGCGCTTGGCCGAAGAGCAAGGCTTGATGGAACGGGAGCAAGGCTTGACGGATCGGGAAAAGGGCATGGCCCAAATGTCCGAACAGTTCCGTGAGCTTGGTAGTGAAATCTATCACCCGGCAGAGGCCATTACGGATGAATAATTCATCCGCTCAACCACAGGTAGATCGGGTTCAACAGAGCATTACTCAGCCGGATTTTGCCATCGCCGGGGCAGGCCTTCTGGGTCTGCTGCTGGGGTGGCGACTGGCGTCACAGGGTTACAAGGTCAGTGTGTATGACTCTGCTGACGAAGATAGTCCGAAAGCCGCCGCACATACTGCCGCAGCCATGATTGCACCTTGGGCCGAATTGCCGGTGTGTGCCGACGGGCTGTTTGAAATGGGCTGTTCCTCGCTGAAGCTCTGGCCAGCGTTATTGGCTGACCTCGAACAGCAAAGTGCCGAGAAAATCCGCTTGGGACAGGGTGGAAGCTTGCTGGTGGCGCACCCCGCCGACCAATCCGAGTTACAGGATTTTCAGGCCCATATGCAACGGGCGGGCATACTTGCAGACAGCAAGGACGATGTGCAATTGCTGAGTGGTTCGCGCTTGCGTCAAATGGAACCGGCGCTGGCAGAGCACTTTCAGCAAGGCTTCTGGTTGCCGAATGAATCGCATCTGGAGAATCGCCGTTTGCTGGCGTTGTTAAAGCAGCAAATTCGCGCTTTGGGAGGCGAGTTGCACTATCTGGCTCAGGTTGAGTTTGTAGGGCTTTCGGCAACGGTGAATGGCACAGAGCAGCCAGCCGGTCGCTGGCTGGATTGTCGCGGCACTGGTGCTCGTCAGTCTGACGGCCGGGTTCGTGGTGTTCGCGGAGAAGTGGTCTGGATCGAAGCGCCGGACGTGTATATTAGCCGTCCGGTGCGGCTGCTGCACCCACGTTATCACTTGTACTTGGTGCCCAAGGAGGGCGGCAAATACATTCTTGGAGCGACCGAAATCGAGTCGGACGACCGTTCGCCGGTGAGCGTGCGTTCTGCGCTGGAAATGCTCAGCGCCTTGTATGCCCTGTCTCCTGGCCTTGCCGAAGCCCGGATTCTGGAAATGACGGCTAACGTGCGTCCAGCATTGCCATCACACAAACCAGAAATTCGTGCCATTCCGCAAGGCCTGGCAATCAACGGGCTGTTCCGCCACGGCTATTTGCTGGCGCCTGCCATGCTGTCGCACTTGCAGCACGAGTTCGATTTACCCCTGGGCCTAACGGGCGTCCCTCAAGGCAGTGAGTCCATTGCTCTGGCTGATCATAAGCAGCCTTCACAGGAGGTAATGGCATGAGTGATTCATTCAATTATTGGATCAACGGCGAAATCCGTTCGTCGCAGTCGCCATTAACGCTGGTGGATGTGCTGGTGTCAGAAGGGTATCTGGATGAAAACCCGGTGGGCGACGAACAGGCCGCAGGCGAGTCCCAAACCCAGGCGACAGGACGGTTTCAAGCCCAGGCGACAGGAAGGTTCATAGTAGCGCTGAATCAGAGCATCGTCGCTGCCGCGGACTGGGCTGCCTCGGTGGTAAAGCCAGACAGCAAAATCGACGTTGTAGGAGCAATTACCGGTGGCTGATTCAACCGCACAAGACGCCTTGGTGATCGGCGGGGAAACCATTCCCGGCCGTTTATGGCTGGGCACCTCGATGTATCCGTCCCCCGATATTATGGGGCAGTCACTGCAAGCGGCAGGCCCGGGGTTTGTGACGGTGTCGGTGCGTCGTCAGACCGCCCGACAAGTAGAGGACAACGGCCACTGGCAGCTGATCGACCAGTGGCTGAAAAAGAGTGGTTCGCTACTGCTTCCCAATACGGCTGGGTGCCACAGTGCCAGTGAAGCCATTCTGATGGCGAATATGGCCCGTCAGTTGTTCACAACAGACTGGATCAAACTGGAAGTCATTGGTGATGATTATAGCTTGCAACCCAACGCCTTCGAGCTACTCTCGGCCGCAGAAACACTGGTCCAGCAGGGCTTCAAGGTGCTGCCATACTGCACCGAAGATCTGGTGCTGTGTCAGAAACTGCTGGATGTCGGCTGCAAGGCAGTAATGCCCTGGGCGGCACCTATTGGTACCGGCCGTGGACTGCAAAACCCCCACGGGCTGCGCATGCTGAGGGAGCGCCTGCCTGATGCGGTGATCGTGATTGATGCGGGCATTGGTAAACCATCACAAGCCATGCAGGCGATGGAAATGGGGTTCGACGCTGTGTTGATGAACACTGCCGTGGCCAAGGCGTTGGACCCGGTGGCCATGGCCGGGGCATTTCGCAACGCCGTAACGGGCGGTCGTCAGGCCTGGCAGGCTGGCACTATGGTCGAGCGAGAACAGGCCAGCGCTTCTACGCCAACGCTGGGAATGCCGTTCTGGCACCAGTAGTGAATAGCGGCCTATGCGCCGGGTAAATCTTGGTAGGAATTCTATGATCATTCTTGAGGCCGGAAGTCACGGTCTAAACAATTCGGGTCCGGTAAAGCGCCCGGTGGTGTGGTCCATTACCGCCTCCGACAGCGCCGCAGGTGCGGGTATGCAGGCGGATGTTGCGGTGTGCAACCAATGGGGCGCTCAGGTTCAGTGTGTGGTAACGGCCATCACTGTTCAGAACTCCGCGGGCTTTCAGCAAGGGTTTGCCTTGCCGTTATCGCAGGTGCAGGCTCAATGGCAGGCACTGAAGGCCGACGGTTGGCCTGCGGCAATACGGGTCGGTTGGCTGCCAAATGATGACGATCTATGGCAATGGCTGGCGGATGCCCTCGATCAGGCACCATGCCCGGTTATCTGGGACCCGGTGATCAGTGCCACGGATGTGTCGCCTGACTCTTATTCTGAACCTGAGAGCAAGAAATCTGCGATGTTCTCAGCCGACTTGGAGCGCTATCGTGCCTTGCTTGCCTGCGTCGATGTGATCACTCCCAACAACGCTGAGGCGCGCTTGCTTTTGGGGCTGCCTGACTCGTTGAAAGGCGATGTTGCTGATCCATCGGATAATCGGCCGAGCAGCCAACAGATGGCCCGAGCGCTTTCTTACATGGGGCCTTCGACCGTCATCATCACGGGTGGCGACAGTTCGCTAAACGAACACCCGTTGCAGGTGATCACCGAGGTATTTCACCGTGCTGTTTCTGAAGAGCAGGGCGCTATACCCGAGGAGCAGGGCTCCATACCCGAAGAGCAGTCTCCCGAGCAAATCGGTATGCCAGCGTTTCAGCTGTTGAGCGAGCGAATTATGCATCAGGCTCATGGCACCGGTTGCCATTTTGCCGCGGCCTTGGCCGCAGGGCTGGCATCCGGTAGCCGTCTGTATGATGCCATTTTGAAAGCCAGTGAATACGCCTTGCAGTGCCTGGAGTCTGCGTCGGAAAGAAACAGCGGGTATCACAATTGTTTCGCCGCGGCACAGCAGTCAGCGGCCGACCATCGGGTTTCGGTTGTCGTTACTGCATCGGCTCCGGATTTGGCTTCGGTCAGCCAGGAGGCTGCTTTCGGGGCTAGTGGTGACCATGCCTCTGTCGATTCCCTATACCCACTTGATGGAGGCGTCGATCTGTCGGCGATGACACTGGCATTTCCGGTATTGGATAAGCCTTTGGGACTTTATGGATTGGTCGACAATTTGGAGTGGCTAAAACGACTGCTGACTCTTGGTGTGGATACCTTGCAGTGGCGAGTAAAACACCAATCAGTGAATTACCGACAGGAAACTGCCGAAGCCATTGCACTGTGCCGGGAGGCTGGTGTGCCGCTCTATATTAATGACGACTGGCCATTGGCGCTGGAACTGGAGGCCTGGGGAGTGCATTTGGGCCAGGAGGACTTGTGCACGGCGGATCTGACGGCGTTGGCGCAAGCCGGTTTGTGTTTGGGGGTGAGTACCCATACCAAATGGGAAATTGCCCGAGCCAGAGCCATCAAGCCTTCTTACATTGCGTTTGGACCGGTATTTCCGCCGTTGTCGAAAAAGCTGAAATACCCGCCGCTGGGTTTGGAACAGTTATCGAAGTGGTGCGAAGAAAACAGCGACTTCCCGCTAACCTGCATTGGCGGTATCACGGAAGACAACGTCGCCGATGTTGTGGCGACGGGCATGTCGTCGGTGGCCATTGTGACGGCGCTGGCCAACGATGAGGGGCTGGCCAAGCGGTTTGAGCGTATCCGTCAGGCAATTTAGTCGACATGAAGTGGTGCTGTTAGCTTGCTACCAGCCACACGCCCACACCCAACATCAGCGTGCCTGCACAGCGATTGATCACCCGGACGTTGCTCTGGGTTTTCAACAGCAGGCTCAGGCTTTTGCCGCCACTGGCGTATATCAGCAAACAGACAAATTCCAGCAGCAAAATGATGCCCAGCAGGGCAGGCAGCTGGTGGCTCATGCTGATATCCGGGTCCAGAAATGGCGGCAACAGCGCAATGAAAAATGCCCACCCCTTGGGGTTGGCGATGGCCGTAATAAAGCCTTGCCACGCCAGTTCCTTCCAGCTGGCCTGACGCTGTTGCTCGGGTTGTTGCGACAGCGCCAGCTTACCTCGTGAGCGCCATAGCTGAACGCCCAGATAGCCCAGGTACAGGCCGCCAGCGACCTTGAACGCAATGAACAGCGCCGGGAAGTTCAGCATGATCGCAGCGACACCAATGACCGCCGACGTTGCCACAATGCCCACGCCCACAAGTTCGCCTGCCATCATCCACAACGCTCGTTTAACGCCAATCGTCATGCCCAGTGACATCGACAGGGTCATGCACATGCCTGGCGTAATGGAAACGAAGAAAAAGGTTGGAACAAACGCCATCAAGGCTGCGGTGTTGAGCATACAAGGGTCTTCAAGGCTGATGGTGCGCGGTATGCGCTGACTTGGTTGAAATGTAACGCAATCGGGCGGTGATATGCACGTATGAAATCGCTCGTTGAGCCGAGCTGCCCTCGATTGTCAGTTCAGCTAGGAAGAACAGCGACTCGCCAATTTTCTTATATTAAGAGCGGATTAGAGGCCTCCAAGCCGCTGAAATAGTTAATTTTTTTGTTTTCTGCATCTTTGTGCCTTGAAATGAAACAGGCCGTCCCCATCTTTGCATTCAACGGCCAGACGATCGGGTAGTTACGGCGTCTGGCAGGCATTGAGGTGAAATAACGACGCGTGGATTTGCGTCTTGTAACAGGAGAAACTCATGACCGTGGCCAGCAAAGAAACACTTGGCTTTAAAACCGAAGTCAAACAGCTGCTGCATCTGATGATTCATTCCTTGTATTCCAACAAGGAAATCTTTTTGCGGGAGCTGATTTCCAATGCTTCCGACGCCTGCGACAAGCTGCGCTTCGAAGCTTTGAAAAACGACGCGCTGTACGAAGGCCAGAGCGAGCTGGCAGTGCACATCGACTTTGATGCCGAAGCGCGCACTCTGACCATTGCTGATAACGGCATTGGTATGGACCGCGATGACGTGGTGAACAATCTGGGCACCATCGCTAAATCCGGTACCGCTGACTTCCTGAGCAAGCTGACTGGCGACCAGAAAGCCGATTCCCAACTGATTGGTCAGTTTGGTGTGGGCTTCTACTCCGCATTTATCGTGGCCGACAAGGTTGTGGTTGAAACCCGCCGTGCCGGCGAAGCCGCTGATGCGGGCGTGCGTTGGGAATCTGCCGGTGAAGGCGAGTTCTCGATTGAAGGTGTTGAGAAAGCCGATCGCGGTACCAGCATTACCCTGCACCTGAAAGAAGGTGAAGAAGATTTTGCCGACAGCTTCCGTCTGCGTTCCCTGATCAAGAAATATTCCGATCACATCGCCATTCCGGTATTCCTGCCGCAGGAAACCACCACTGATGAAGAAGGCAATGAGACCCAGCAGCCTGCCGAGGCAGTGAACGAAGCCAAGGCGCTGTGGACTCGTCAGAAGTCGGACGTTAGCGACGAAGAATACACCGAGTTCTACAAGCATATTTCCCACGACTGGCAGGAACCACTGACCTGGATGCACAACAAGGTGGAAGGCAAACTGGATTACACCAGCCTGCTGTACATCCCGTCCAAGGCACCATTTGATCTGTGGAACCGTGAAAGCGCCCGTGGCCTGAAACTGTACGTTCAGCGTGTGTTCATCATGGATGACGCCGAGCAGTTCTTGCCGCTGTACCTGCGTTTTGTGAAGGGTGTGCTGGATTCCAACGACCTGTCCCTTAACGTATCCCGTGA
Source organism: Oceanobacter kriegii DSM 6294 (assembly GCF_000422845.1). Taxonomy (GTDB): domain Bacteria; phylum Pseudomonadota; class Gammaproteobacteria; order Pseudomonadales; family Oceanobacteraceae; genus Oceanobacter; species Oceanobacter kriegii. The sequence continues at coordinate 175,878 of NZ_AUGV01000007.1, read as the reverse complement.
AATCCTGCAGCAGGATAAGCAAGTCGACAGCCTGCGTTCCGCGCTGGTGAAGCGTGTGTTGGATACGCTGACCAAACTGGCCAAGAACGATTCTGACAAGTACCAGCAGTTCTGGGATCAATTCGGTGAAGTGCTGAAAGAAGGCCCGGCTGAAGATTTCGCCAACAAGGAAAAAATCGCCGGTCTGTTCCGTTTCTGCACCACCAAGTCGGAAGGCACTGTTGAAAACGTCGGTCTGGCTGACTACGTTGCGCGCATGCGTGAAGGTCAGAAGAAGATCTACTACATCACCGCTGAAAGCGTAGAAGGCGCACTGGGCAGCCCGCACATTGAATACTTCAAGAAGAAAGGCGTTGAAGTACTGCTGCTGACTGACCGTGTTGATGAATGGATGGTTGGCCACCTGTCCGAGTTCGATGGCAAGCAGTTCCAGGACATCACCAAAGGTGAACTGGATCTGGATGATCTGGCGGACGAAGAAGAGAAGAAACAGCAGGAAGAACTGCAAGAAACCCACAAGGCATTGATCGAACGTGTTCAGGACGCTTTGGAAGACGTCAAGACCGTACGTGTTACCTCTCGTCTGACCGATTCACCGGCCTGTCTGGTGGTTGGTCAGTTCGACATGGGTGGCCACATGCGCCGTATGCTGGAAGCTGCGGGTCAGGACGTTCCTGAATCTGATGTGACACTGGAAATCAACCCGACTCATCCACTGATTGCCCGTTTGGATCAAGAGCAAGACGAAGATCGCTTCAAGGAACTGGCGGGTCTGATTCATGCCCAGGCGCAGTTGGCTGAAGGCTCTCAGCTGAAAAACCCGGCGGAATACGTTGGTAAGCTGAACAAACTGTTGCTGGATCTGATGAAGTAATCGGTAGCGGGATTCAGTCCTAACTACTGTTACTCAGCGCAGCGCCCCGGCTCTGTAAGCCATGTCAACCACGTGGGTTGATGTGCGTTTATAGAGTGTCGGGGCGCTGCTATGATGCGCTTACGTTAATTTTGTGTGCCGGAGCGGAGCTTCGGCAAAAAGATCTTCCTTGGGGGAAATATGAAAGGTATTGCTGTGGCCACTCGTAGTGCAATTACGGGAACCCTGTTGTCTGTTGCTGCTGTTTCCGCACAGGCGGGAGGTACCTTGGACTTCAGTTTGGCCAACGAATCCGTTCGACTGGCCTACGACGCCACCCAGGCCGACTCCGGCCTGCACATCAACCTGTCTGGTTTGCACGACATGGACGACGGCGACCTGCTGGGTGCAGGCCTGCATGTGGTTGATTTGAAGAACCGCAACAAGAACCTGTACTTCGGTGTCGGCGGTAAAGCCTTCCTGTTTGATACCGATATCGACGCCCAGGGTGGTGCCGTTGGTGTGGGTGGTTTCTTCCGCGCCAACTTGCCAACGCACCCGGACTTCAGCCTGGCCGGTTACGCTTACTATGCACCCAAAGTGGTTTCCTTCGGTGATGCCGAAAGCCTGCTGAGCACCGATATTCGCGCCCAATACGCTGTGATCCCGACAGCCCGCGTTTACATGGGTTACCGCTACAACGGCGTGCGTCTGGAAGACGTTAGCGATCGTTATGAGCTGGGCGAAGGCGTTCACTTCGGTGTGACGCTGGACTTCTGATGGCAGCAATTAACTGGGTAGGCCAGACCAATCAGCGTTTGTACCAGTGTCGACTGATGCTGGAGCAGGTTGAGCTGGCTGACAATCATGCGCTGGCAACGGCATTGGAAGACGGTGCCGTATTGCAGTTGGGCGCCGCCTATCGCTGCTACCTCAATGAACTGGCTGGATTGGTGAATGTGAATGGCAAGGTCAACGACCTGTCTGAACTGTTCGCCAAGGCTGCGTTTGCCATTGCCGATATGCAAGAGCTGCAACAGTTGGAAGCCGATATTTATGGTTGGCTGGGGCAACTGCAGCAGATGCTGCGTGATGCTCAACAACTGGCGGCGGTCAGCAAGCCGAGCAGCGTCGAACAGGTTGAGCCGAGTGGTAATCTGATTGCCAGCGCACCGGCTGAACAAAGCCGTGCGGAAATCTTGCAGGGCATATTAGGTGAATTACAGGCTCTGATTGAATGCCAGCGAGGGAATCACAAGGAAAGCTGAACCTGCGATCCATGATGTCCAGTTACTCAAAACACCCGCCACATGGCGGGTGTTTTTGTAAATACTGCGGATACTCGGGTTTGTCGTTTAAACACGTTCAGTAAGAATCGGCACTTGCGGCTATTTTGGCAGGTACTGAACAGCTGGATTTCCCTGTGGTCGGCAATGCTGGCCGTTACTCTTGTTATCTTTATGTTACACTCGCCATCCAATTTTCGTGAGACCTTCTATGGCACGCTTCTTTGAGATTGTAGAGCTTACCAATGGTGACGTGGCGCTTCGTCGGGTTGATGACGAAGAAGACGGCGATGCGCTGGTGCGTATTCATTTTTCAGCCGACGCCAAAGCCAGTTTGAGTGAGCATCATGTAGATATTGCCCGCGTCATGCTGGAAGCCGGTGTGCGTAAAGTGGGTGAGTTGTCTGGCTTTGATATGGACGACGAAGAATTTGATATTGATGCGCCGTCTCACAAGGTGCATTGATCTTTCTGGTATCGCGCTCCATGTTTGATGGCTAATTACCTGTAACGCATCAGCCCAAAGCGTGGATAAGATACCCAGCAACAAAAAAAGCAGCCAATGGCTGCTTTTTTTGTGCTTCGATTTTGAATTGTGGAATGAGATCGCAGTGCTGTCAGAGGCTGCTGTGAACCAGCACCACATGAGTACCACTTTGGGCGGCTGTTTGGCGCAGACTCTTGCGGGCCTCGCTACTGAGGTCGCCTTGCCATTCAATGATCAAATGGCTGTTGGCACTTGCCATAATACGCTCGCACAGCGCCAACTGGGTGTCCTGGCAAAGATCAATATGAACTACCGGAGCGGTGCCCAGGCCAATGCTCTCCAACCACTGCTTGTTCAGGGTCCGATTCGGGCTAAGCCACATCAGCCAGCGGTTGCTGGAATTACACTGCGCCAGCATCGGTAACAGCTGCATCGGCTGGATAGCGCTGTCGTCACTCAGAATCATTTCGGTCAGACTGCCTTTGGCTGGCTGGATATTCAGGGTCTTGCGATCCTGAATCCGGCTGCTGAGAGACAAATCAGGCTGGTGATCGACTTGCAAACTCATCTGGCGCATGGCGGCTGACCTCGTGATAACTGGCTGAGAACTTAGTGACGGCGAATGACGCCGACGTACAGTCCTTCGATGTTAAATTCCTGTTCGCGCAGATCGACTTCGATCGGCGCGTATGCTTCGTTTTCGGCGTGCAACAGAACCTTGTTGCGGTTCTTTTCCAGGCGTTTGACGGTCACTTCGTTTTCAACCCGGGCAACCACCACCTGACCATTACGAGCGGTATCGCACTTGTGAACTGCAATCAGGTCGCCGTCCATAATGCCGATGTTCTTCATACTGTCGCCGTGTACTTCCAACAGGTAGTTGGCATCTGGTTTGAAAAAACCGGTCGGCAGGTTGCAGTAATCTTCAATGTGTTCTTGCGCCAGAATGGGTTCACCAGCGGCCACACGGCCGACGATAGGCAAACCTGGCTGTTGGGTTTCAATCACACGAATTCCGCGTGAGGCACCTGGCATGATCTCAATGGCCCCTTTGCGCGCCAGTGCTTTCAAATGTTCTTCGGCGGCATTGGGAGACTTAAACCCAAGCTCTTTGGCAATCTCCGCACGGGTTGGCGGAAATCCGGTTTCCTCGATTCGGCTACGAATCAGATTCAACACCTGCTGTTGTCTTGCGGTGAGCTTGATCATGTGTCTTTCCATATCTGTTTATCTGTACAGTGGTTGGAAATATATACAGTAAAAAATACTGTGTAAACCCACAGTGTTTATTTTTGTTGGTTTATTGCCCATTGGATTTGTTGGGCTGGACTGGTTGGGGAGAAATCGTAGGGCTGGGGGATAAGTTACGGATTTGCCTGACTGTTATCTGTGGGAGCGGTTTAAGGGGCTACAGGGACCCTCTGAATAACTCTGCACAGCTCTGCGCGAGTCCTGCAGGTTGTCATTGGCTCTCTACAACAACCCCGCGGCGAATGCAGCGGAATGACGAGTCCTTTCCAAATTCGCCAACACCGTTCTGGCGGGCTGCACGCGGCGCCCTGCGGGGATGGCAGGGCATTGCTGACTCTATGTCGCTGATTTTTGACTTGACCCGTCAGGCCTGCAAATCAGCTTCGTGATTCAGCTTCGCCCTGTCATCCAGAGCGGGCACCGAGTTATTCAGAGGGTCCCTAATTTTATTTGCCAGTTTGTTTGAATACGTAACCGGGTTGACGCTTTTCTACGCGGTAACGACAGTGTTTCCAGTACTTTAGCGCCGTTTTTATTAAATAGGTTTGATTCAGTTGCGTTTCAAACGTATGTTTCAAACAACAATAATGCATGGAACCTCAGCCCCATGGCCCAGAAAGACACCGCCAAAAGTATTCTTAATGCCGCTGAAGAATTGTTTTCCGAGCGCGGGTTTGCCGAAACCTCGCTGCGTAACATTACCAGCAAAGCCAATGTGAATCTGGCTGCGGTGAATTACCATTTCGGTTCCAAGAAAGAACTGATTCAAGCAGTATTCGCCCGCTTCCTGACGCCATTTTGCGCCAGTCTGGACGAGGCGCTGGCGCAGTACGAAGCCGAGCTGAATGGCGATACTCCGGATTTTGGCAAGTTGCTGCGTTTGCTGTCGGGCACCGCGCTGGCTGCAGGCAAAGGCAGCACCCGTCGGGTGGGGATTTTCATGCGCTTGCTGGGCCTGGCCTACTCACAAGAGCAGGGCCATTTGAGAAAATTCCTGCGCAATGAATACGGCCAGGTATTCAGCCGCTTTATGACACTGGTAACCGCTGCGTCGCCCGGGCTGGACGATCAGGAGCGATTCTGGCGTATTCACTTTATGTTGGGGGCGACGGTGTTTACCCTGTCCGGGGTTGAGTCATTAACCGCCATGGCAGAACACGACCTCGGCGTCAGCAGCGGTATCGAGCAGGTGATTGACCACCTGGTGCCGTTCCTGTCGTCGGGCTTTCAGGCTCCACACCAAGACTGACCTTCGATACAGAGAACGTATGATTGTCGACACCATTGGGCTGCAGGATGCGCCCACGATTGAAATTTCCATTGCTGATCAGGCGCTGCGTTTCAGCGCTGAAGATCGTTGCTATCTGTTTGATGTGTCTACCGCGCTGAATGGCGTTGGTGAGCGCAATGGTAGTGGCTGCACGCCACGCGGTTGGCATCGTGTCGTCGCCCGTATTGGCGACGGCCTGCCGATCAATGCCGTGTTTGTTGGACGTCGTTTTACCGGCGAAATATATTCCCCAGCGTTGGCCGAACAGCACCCCAGCCGGGATTGGATTCTGAGCCGTATCCTATGGCTGCAAGGGTTGGAGATTGGCCGCAATCGCATGGGCAATGTCGACTCGATGCGACGATATATTTATATCCATGGCACTCCGGATACGGAACCTATGGGGCGACCGGAGTCTCATGGCTGTGTGCGAATGCGCAATGAAGACCTGCTGAGGTTATTTGATTTGGTGCCTGCTGGCACCCGGGTCTGGATACAGGAACACAGCTTTTCGAGAATCCCATGTCGTTTGATCTGATCTCCTCTGAATCCCGCCTGTCGGTGGGTGTGATTGCCGATTTGATCGGTACCGAACTGGTTCCGCAAGACCGTGTTGTACTGGACTCACCCGCATTGAGCGGGTTGATATTGTTTGCTCGTAATTACCAGAGTCGCAGCCAGCTAACCCAATTGCTGGATGCGGTACGCCGCGAACGCCCGGAGTTGCCGGTGTTTGTTGATCAGGAAGGCGGTCGGGTACAGCGTTTTCGAGACGGTTTTATTCGTCTGCCAGCCATGATGCGGTTGGGTGAATGTTTTGCGGCTGACACGGAACAGGCTGGCCCGGAGCAGGCTGTCGAGGCGGCTGAAAAGCTGGGCTTTGTAATGGCCGCTGAACTGGGTTTGATGGGTGTTGATACCAGTTTCGCGCCAGTACTGGATATTGAGCGAGGGTGCTCCCGGGTCATCGGTGATCGCGCTTTTGGTACCAGTGCTGTGGTGGTTGCCCAGCTGGCGTCGGCGTTTATTCAGGGTATGCGAGCGGCGGGTATGAAAGCCGTAGGTAAGCATTTCCCCGGACATGGCGCTGTTGAAGCCGATTCCCACAAGGAGTTGCCGCTGGATGATCGCAGTTACGCCCAACTGATGTACGATATGCGTCCTTTCAAGCAGTTGTCGGCAAGTGGGCTGTTGGACGGCGTCATGCCTGCCCATGTGGTTTACCCGGCGGTCGACCCGGTATCAACCGCTGGTTTTTCTCAGCGTTGGATGCAGTTGCTGCGTCAGCGGGTGGGTTTTGACGGCGTGGTTTTCAGTGATGATCTGACCATGGAAGGGGCGGCCAAATACGGTGACTACCGCAAGCGGGCTGAGTTGGCGATGGCAGCGGGATGTAACGCATTGGTGGTGTGTAATGTGCCGGAAGGCGCTGAGGCGGTGCTGCAAGCTGTCGTTGATGCAACGGCATCCGCGGATTCGCCTTATCGCAAGCTCGATCTCTCTGATTGGCGTATTCGCTATACCGGAGAGCAGCGACAGCAGATAGAAGCCGATCTGCAACAACATATTCAATGGCTGGTGAAAGCCGGTCTGATTCAACACGATTTTGAGTAACACAAGCATGGCGTTTAATCGCATTGGCATTATTGGTGGTACTGGTCTGACTCGTTTGGAAGGCCCGCACATCACCCAATCCCATGACATCAATACCGTTCTCGGCACGCCTTCCAGCGCGGTGCAGGAAGGCACCTGGCAAGGCAAGCCGGTGTTGTTTATGGCTCGCCATGGGCACCCGCATGCGGTGCCGCCCCACAAGGTTAACTACCGGGCCAATCTGCTGGCACTGCAGGAAACCGGTGCGGAGGCCATTATTGCTGTGAACGCGGTGGGCGGTATTCACGCGGACATGGGGGCGGGTGCCATTGTGATTCCGGACCAGTTGGTTGATCTGACCTGGGGCCGAGAAAGCACCTTCTTTGACGGTGCCTACAAGCCGCTGGAACACATCGATTTTACCGATCCTTTCGATGGCACACTGCGCAAAGCCTTGCTTGCAGCGGCCAAGGATATTGCGCTCGATGTACTGGATTTTGGTGTGGTGGGTGTCACTCAGGGGCCTCGTTTGGAAACCACGGCGGAAATCAACCACATGGAGCGCATCGGGTGTGATCTGGTGGGTATGACCAGTATGCCTGAAGCAGTGCTGGCCAGAGAGCTGGGTATTCCATATGCGAGTATTTGTTTGGTGGTTAACCCAGCTGCCGGTCGCAGTGATGCAGAGATCACCATGGAAGACATTCAGCGTGTGCTGGATGGTGGAATGGGGCAAGTGCGTGACCTGATTGCGGCGGTGTTGCCGCGTCTTTGATCTGACCAGGCGCTCAAGAGCTCTGAACAAAAAGCCCCGGTTATTCAAGTGAATAACCGGGGCTTTTTCGTTTCCGGGTCGTAATCGGCGCGAATCAGTTCGTCTGCTTTGCTGTCGCTGTATTAGCCGTCGTAATGGTAGTTGTTGAGGTGGCTGATGTAGACAGAGACTCGGTTGCTGGTTCAGGCATTTCTACCTCCGGCACGTCGATTGGCGTCAGCTGAATCACGACGCCCAGCATTGGATGATCGAGGTAGTGCAGCTCGTTGGATCGCATACGGCGCGCCAGTTTGACGTGTGCTGCGCGAACCGGATAGCGGCCATCAATTTTTAGCGCCTGTTGCAGTGTCGGTTGGTTGGCTAACAGGGACAATTCCAGCTCGCTGGGCTGCTGAGTGGGGTTGGCGGACGGCTGCGGAACCGTCGTGGCATTGATGCCCAGTGCTTGCGTGGTGGTGTTTTGCGTTGGCAATTCACCGGCGGCGTTGGCAATAAGACTGTTTTCGCTGCTGAGTGGGATGACGTCACCATTGGCGGATTCGATTTGCTGCAACACCGGCTCTTCAGGCATTTGCTCGCTGAGGTGTTGTACATACAGGTCGGTGGTGATGTGCAGGTAGCGGCTCAGGTACAGGCTAAAAGTACCTTCAACCTTGATTTCCGTCTCGCCCGGCAGAGAGATGCTGACAGGGTGGCGGATTTCTCCAGCTTCCGGTTGCACGGCTTCGATCCAGCGCTGATGCCAGATAACACTCATATCGCCTTGCGGGTCGATACGGCTGGCTTCGCGTTCCAGCATGCGTTCACTCAGTACGCCGTAGGGCAGGTAGTGGCTCTCGGCGGCTTGATAGCCAAGCGGCAAGCTGCCTAGCCAGGCGTCGAGCCACTGCTGCTGTCGGTACAGCTGTTGTAATGCATCGGGCTGACGGGATGGCTGACTGATCAAATGCATGGGCGTGGAAGCAGGGTCAATCCATTGCTCCCAGTGTTCGCCGTCAATGGATGTGGTGTTCTTGTAGGCAACCAACATCATTTCGACTTCGTACCAATGGTCGCCGAACAAGGCGTTTTGGGCCTCTGCCTGATTCATCAGCAGTTGATTACCGAGCACTCCGGCGGCCAAAGTCAGGCAGCCACGGCTGAGCAGGCGGGAAAGGGGCTTCACGGATTAGAGTTCCTTTTGCAGTTCGGTCAAAACCTGTTCGATAACAGTAAATCGGCGGTCGATGGTGTCCATATTGAAGTAGAAACGCAAGGTGTGTCCGCCTTCCAGTTTGTAGCTGGCCGGTTTGGTTTGTACCAGTTTCACCAGTGTGAATGGGTTGATGTTGGTGTCGGCGCTGAAATCCAGCTTGCCAGACTCGGTACCGGCGTCGAGTTTGGCAATGCCCATTGGCGTGAGTTTCAATTTCAGTGAGGTTTGTCGGAACAGGTTCTTGACCTGATCCGGCAGCAGCCCGAAGCGGTCGATCATTTCGACTTGCAGCTCGCGCAGTTCGTTGTCGGTTTCACAGTTGGCCATGCGCTTGTAGAGCGTCAGGCGGCTGTTTACATCTGGCAGATAGTCGTCCGGAATCAACGCGGGCATGTGCAGGTTGACGTCTGCGGTTTGCCTTGGTGTCAGATTGTCGGATGGCATTTTACCCGAACGCATGGCTTTCACCGCCTGGTCCAGCATTTCCATATACAGGGTAAAGCCAATGGTCTCAATCTGACCGCTTTGCTCGTCGCCAAGCAGTTCACCGGCACCTCGAATTTCCAGATCGTGGGTGGCCAGCATAAATCCGGCACCCAGGTCTTGAGAGGCTGAAATGGCTTCCAGACGCTTTTCGGCGTCTTTGGTCATGGTCTTCGGCGGTGGTGTCAGAAGGTAGGCGTAGGCCTGGTGGTGGGATCGACCAACACGGCCACGCAGCTGGTGCAGCTGAGCCAGGCCAAATTTATCAGCGCGGTTAATGATGATGGTGTTGGCTGATGGAATGTCGATGCCGGTCTCAATGATGGTGGTACATACCAGTACATTAAAACGCTTGTGGTAGAAATCGCTCATCACGCTTTCCAGCTCGCGTTCAGACATCTGGCCGTGGGCGACAACCACACGGGCCTCTGGCACCAGTTCATCCAGATCACGAGCAACTTTCTCGATGGTTTTGACTTCGTTGTGCAGGTAGTACAACTGACCGCCACGAAGAATTTCCCGCAGCATGGCTTCCTTGATGGCGGCATCGTCGTATTGGCGTACGAAGGTTTTCACGCTCAGGCGTTTTGCTGGCGGCGTGGCAATGATCGACAGGTCGCGAATGCTGGCCATGGCCATGTTGAGCGTACGTGGAATTGGCGTGGCGGTGAGGGTAAGGATGTCGACCTCGGCACGCAGTGACTTGATACGTTCTTTCTGTTGCACACCAAAGCGGTGTTCTTCGTCGATGATCAGTAATCCCAGGTGCTCAAACTTGACGTCTTTCTGCAGCAGCTTGTGGGTGCCGACCACGATATCGGTTTTGCCTTCGATCATTCGATCAAGGGCTTGCTGGGTTTCCTTGGCGGATTTAAAGCGCGATAGGACATCCACTTTTACCGGCCATTCAGCGAAGCGGTCGGCAAAGTTCTGGTAATGCTGTTGAGCCAACAGGGTGGTTGGCACCAGCACGGCCACTTGCTTGCCGCTTTGTACGGCCATAAAGGCTGCACGCATGGCCACTTCGGTTTTGCCAAAGCCCACATCACCACATACCAGACGGTCCATCGGCCGCGGTGAGGTCATATCCTCAATGACAGCGTCAATGGCGGCCTGCTGATCCGGAGTTTCTTCGTACGGGAATCCCGCCGCAAAACGCTCGTATTCTTCGTCCGGGCCATTGAAGGCAAAGCCTTTGCGGGCCTCGCGGCGGGCATAGATGTCGAGCAACTCAGCGGCGGTGTCGCGGATTTTCTCAGCGGCTTTGCGTTTCGCCTGTTCCCACTTGTCGGTACCGAGTTTGCTGATGGGGACTGCGCCGTCCTCGGCACCGCCGTAACGGGAAATCAGGTGCAGCGACGATACTGGCACGTAAAGTTTGCTGGCGCTGGCGTATTCCAGCACCAGGAATTCGTTGGTTTGACCGCCAGCGTCCAGCGCTTGCAAGCCCATGTAACGGCCGATGCCGTGGTCGAGGTGGACCACCGGTGCGCCTTCTTTTAATTCGGTCAGGTCACGAATGACGTTATCGGCGTCAGTCTTTTGTTTGGCGCGACGACGGGTCTGTCGGATGCGCTGGCCAAACAACTCGTTTTCGGTGATCAGTGCCAGTGGCTGGTCGCCGTTAATCTGTACGCCTTGCGACAGTGGCGCAATGGTCAGTAGCAAGGTCTTTTGGGCGGTTTGGGCTTCGCTCCAGCCTGCGACTTCTTGCGGAATAACCTTGATGCGACCAAGCAACTCGCGCAGGGCTTCACGGCGACCGGCAGACTCGGCGCAGAATACCGTACGGGTGTTCGGGTTCTGGTCGAGCCAGGTTTTCAGTCGTTGCAGTGGCTGTTCCAGACGGGAGTCGGTGCTGATATCTGGCAAGGCTTCGGTATCAAATGCCATGGCGCCAGCGCGGTCGGGCAGTTCATTGCTGTGCCACTGTACGCGAGGGTATTCATTTAACTTACTGAACAGCTGCTCGTTGGCCAGAAACAATTCGCCGGGCGCCAAGATGGGCCGGGTGCGGTCGTAACGACGACTTTCATACCGCTCTTCGACGTCCTTGCGGAATTGTTTAGCCGCCAGCTCCATGCGTTCGTCGTTAAAGATGAGTGTGTTGGCTGGCAGGTGATCAAAGAAGTTGCCCAGCTCTTCGGCAAAGAACAGCGGCAGGTAATATTCGATACCCGCAGGTGCGATGCCCTGGGATATATCCATATAAATGGAGCAGTCGTTCGGGTTTTGCTCGAAGAAGTCAAACCAGCGGTTTTTAAACAGCTTGATGGCGGTGGTATTCAGCGGGAATTCCCGGGCGGGCAAGATCCGAATGCTGTCGGTCTTTTCCAATGTGCGCTGAGTATCGGGATCAAAGGTACGTAGGGTTTCGATTTCGTCGTCGAACAGGTCAATACGAAACGGTTGCTCCTGGCCCATCGGGAAAATATCGACAATCGCGCCGCGTACGGCAAATTCACCGTGTTCATACACAGTATCGACACAGTGGTAGCCGGCTGCTTCGAGCTTCAAACGGGTTTTATCAACGTCGAAGTTTTGGCCGATATCCAGTGCGAAGCTCTGACCATCAAAAAAGCTGTCTGGTGGCAGTTTTTGCAGCAGGGTGGCGATCGGAATAATCAGAATGCCGTCGCGGCTTTCCTGTAGCTGGTTAAGGGTCGCAATGCGCTGGGAGATGATGTCCTGGTGGGGAGAGAACACATCGTAGGGCAGTGTTTCCCAGTCAGGGAATAACATTACCTGCGTTTGTTCGGCAAAAAAGCCGAGCTCTTCTTCCAGTTGCAATGCCGCGCTGGTGTCGGTGGTGATGATCAGGGTCAGGCCGGAGTGGGTTTGCGCTGCCGCGGCAATGGCCATCGCCAGACTGCTGCCGTTGAGGTTTCCCCAAAAGCGTCGTTCAGCGGCTTTAACAGGGAGTTCCGGGGTGATGGGACTGATCATTCATGCTCCGTATTGGATAAATCCGTAGGGCGAGCAGTGTAATCAATGCCAGCGCAACTGTCACAAGGGCAGGGGGTAGTTAAAGCGCGCAGTTAATAGCTGGTGTTTGGTTTTCGTGAAGATTTTCAGAGGTTGCTCGAAATTGCGGTTGCTTGAGTGGACACGTATTCCGGTTTTGCATGGGATTCTTGCCACTTTTATTGGTTTTTTGCTGACTTTCGTCGAAGGACAACTGAAAGTCGGTCAGGAAATGATGTGACAACTGGGTAAGTTTTTGAAACTCACTGATTTCGAGGTTGGAAATTTACAACAATTCAAGACAGTGGGGCGTTGAGGTGGAAATCGTAAATAGCGAGGCTTTTGCGGCGATGGATTGTTTGTTGTGGCGTTGGGTATTAATGGGCTCGGATTGATTTTTTGTGATTGCTCTGTGGTGTGGATAAAACAGCACGATTCAAGCGGATTCGCTGAGCATATGTTTCTTTTTTCTCGTTGTATTTGGGTGATTACCAAACAGTGCTGGCTGTGCTTTGATCGATTGTTCTACCGTCCTGGTTTTTATTGTTGCGTTTTTGAGGGTATTGGTTGCTTCGGACTTGTTCGGTTTTTCTGCTTGTGAATGTGGTTTTGGCATAACGGATCGAATGCACAAGATGTGACAAATGTACGTAATGTTTCATATTTATGGCTGAGAAAGTCGTGATTTTCTTACCTTTCAGGCTTGCAATTTATGCTGTTTGTGATTAGAGGGTCATCCGTGCATAATCCACGCCTCGTGACCAAGAGCGAAAATTTTAGGAAGGTTTGCCCGTGACCCAAGATATGCGTGACACCTGTTTGCACGATTGGACAGAACGCGAAGCGATTGCTGAATCCATGATCCCTGTTATTGGCGGTTTGTACCGTAACCGTAACGTGATCACTTCTCTGTATGGCCGTGCGATTATCAATCGCTCTGTTATCGAGATCATGAAAGCGCACCGTTTTGTTCGTCATATCGAGAACGAAGAAATCTCTGTACAGGATACGTTCCCGATCCTGCAGGTGCTGTCTGAACTGGACGTTAACAGCATTCACGTGGATATCGGCCGTCTGGCTGTTAAATTCCGCAAGCAAGGCGAAGGCCGTGAGCTGCGTCAGTTCGTTATTGACGAACTGGGTGATGCAGTTGGCCAGCCAGAAAACTTTGGCGAGAACCGCGACGTAGTTCTGTACGGCTTCGGTCGTATCGGTCGTCTGCTGGCTCGTATCCTGGTTGAAAAATCCGGTGCTGGTAAAGCCCTGAACCTGCGCGCCATTGTGGTTCGTCGTGGTAAAGGCAACGATCTGGAGAAGCGTGCCAGCCTGCTGCGTCGTGATTCCATTCACGGCACTTTCCGTGGCACCGTGACCATTGATGAAGAAAACGAAGCGCTGATCGCTAACGGTAACTACATCAAGATCATCTACGCCAACAACCCGGCCGAGATTGACTACAGCCAGTACGGCATTAACAACGCTCTGGTGATTGACAACACCGGCGTATGGCGTGACGAAGATGGCCTGGGCCAGCACCTGAAGAGCAAGGGTGTTTCCAAGGTGTTGCTGACTGCACCTGGCAAGGGCGACATCAAGAACATCGTATACGGCATCAACCACAACGATATCGATGCGGCTGACACTATCCTGTCTGCGGCGTCCTGTACTACCAACGCCATCACTCCAGTTCTGAAAGTGATGAACGATGAGTACGGTATCAAGAATGGTCATGTTGAGACTGTTCACTCTTACACCAACGACCAGAACCTGATCGACAACTACCACAATGGTGACCGTCGTGGCCGTTCTGCGCCGCTGAACATGGTTATTACCGAGACTGGTGCTGCCAAAGCAGTAGCCAAGGCTCTGCCAGAACTGAAAGGCAAGCTGACCGGTAACGCCATCCGTGTTCCAACTCCAAACGTTTCCATGGCGATTCTGTCTCTGAATCTGTCCCGTGACGTTTCTGTTGAAGAAGTTAACGACTATCTGCGCAACATGTCCCTGAACTCGGATGTTCAGCGTCAGATCGACTGGGTTAACAGCCCGGAAGTGGTATCTACCGATTTCGTTGGCAACAGCCATGCGGGTATCGTTGATGCCAAGGCAACAATTGTAAATGGCGAGCACGTCAACCTGTATGTCTGGTACGACAACGAGTACGGCTACAGCCGTCAGGTAGTCCGCATTGCACACCAGCTTTGTGGCGTTGAGTACCCGACTTATCCGGCTCGCGGTTAATCCGCCAGCCAATCGGGTTGGTTTCACTGGCAGTGGCTGGTGAAATCAACTCAACAATCCGGTCCCTTTGACCAAGGTGGCCGGATTGTACTCTTCTTGAACAACTCTGTTTTCACCCTCCTTGTATGCCGTCCTGGCATGGTTAATTGCCCCATAAGTATGGGCTTTCGAGCTGTTACACAACTGGATTATTGCGACACTCGCCACTATACTTAGCGCCGATTCCAAACTTAGTAAACTTAGCAAACGAGTATCCAAGTGCTTGTTTCCCATATAAAAACAGTTTTAACGCATAGCAACGTCCGGATCGCGTAAGCGACTTCCGGGGCAATTGTGCGTCCGTTTTATGGGAGCTGTACTCTGGTACCCATGTGATTAGGCGAGGCATATGATCAAAATTAAAAAAGGTCTCGACTTACCCATCACTGGAACTCCTGAGCAAACCATTACGTCTGGCCAAGCGGTAAAGTGCGTAGCACTGTTGGGCGAAGACTACGTTGGTATGAAGCCAACAATGGTTGTTCGGGAAGGTGATCGGGTTAAGAAGGGGCAAGTCCTATTTACTGACAAGAAGACAGAAGGTGTTCAATACACCGCGCCAGCTGCGGGCATCGTGAAAGCGGTGAATCGTGGTGAAAAGCGTAAGTTCCTGTCTATCGTGATCGAGCTTGATGGCACCGAAGAAGAAACGTTCGCCAGCTACAGTGCTGACAAACTGTCTTCTCTCTCTGCTGCAGAGGTTCAGGACAACCTGGTTAACTCCGGCTTGTGGACCACACTGCGCACCCGTCCTTACTCCAAGGTTCCCGCTCTGGGTTCCACTCCGGCAGCCATTTTCGTTAATGCCATGGATACCAATCCATTGGCGGCCAACCCGGAAGTAATCATTGCCGAACAGGCAGAAGCCTTCAAAAACGGTCTGCAGGTGCTGAAGCGTCTGACCGAAGGCAAGCTGTATGTTTGTAAGGCAAACGGTGCCAATGTTCCGACTGCAGGTGTCGAAACGACTGAAGAGTTCGAAGGTACTCATCCGGCAGGTCTGGCAGGTACTCACATCCATTATCTGCATCCAGTCAGTGAAAATCGTACTGTATGGACCGTAAACTATCAGGACGTGATCGCCATTGGTGTTCTGTTTACGACGGGCACGTTGTACAACGAGCGCGTTGTTGCTTTGGCAGGTCCTCAGGTTAAGGAACCTCGTCTGGTTCGTACCCTGCAAGGTGCATCCCTGACCGACCTGACTGTCGGCGAGCTGGCGGATGGTGATAACCGTCTGATTTCCGGTTCTGTATTCGGTGGTCGTACGGCGGCAGATGCTGAAGCTTTCCTGGGTCGTTTCCATAACCAGGTCAGTGTTCTGCGTGAAGGTCGTGAGCGTCCAATGCTGCACTACCTGACGCCGGGTGCAAGTCGCTTCTCTGTGATGCCGATTTACATCTCCAAATTGATGAGCAAGGCTTTCCCTTTCAGCACTTCTACCAACGGTAGTGAGCGTGCCATGGTGCCGGTTGGCGCCTATGAAAAGGTGATGCCGCTGGACATTCTGCCAACTCAGCTGCTGCGTGCACTGATCGTGGAAGACATGGAGTCAGCAATCAACCTTGGCGCGTTGGAACTGGACGAGGAAGATCTGGCCCTGTGCAGCTTTGTCTGCCCTGGCAAGTATGAGTACGGTCCGATCCTGCGCAAGAATCTCACTCGAATTGAGGCGGAGGGTTAATCATGGGTTTGCGTACTGTTCTTGATAATCTCGAACCACATTTTGTGAAAGGCGGTAAGTGGGAAAAAATGTACCCACTGTACGAAGCCATTGATACCGGCTTGTATTCCCCGCCAAGCGTAACCAACAACACAGCTCACGTGCGTGACGGCATCGACCTGAAACGCATCATGATCACTGTGTGGTTGTGTACTTTCCCGGCCATGTTCTTCGGTATGTACAACATTGGTCTGCAGGCGAACGAAGCCATTGCAGCCGGTGCTGGTACGGCGATTGAAGGCTGGCGTGAATGGCTGATCGCCCTGTTGGGTGGTGCTGGCCACGATGCTTCCAGTCTATGGGATAACTTTGTCTTTGGTGCTGCCTACTTCCTGCCTGTGTATGCCACTACCTTTATTGTGGGTGGTTTCTGGGAAGTGCTGTTTGCCACCATTCGTCGCCACGAAGTGAACGAAGGCTTCTTCGTTACCTCGATCCTGTTCTCACTGACGCTGCCGCCAAGCATCCCGCTGTGGCAGGTTGCTCTGGGTATTTCCTTCGGTGTGGTTGTTGGTAAGGAAATCTTCGGTGGTACCGGTAAGAACTTCCTTAACCCGGCTCTGACTGGTCGTGCCTTCCTGTTCTTCGCTTACCCGGCCAACATGTCTGGTAACGCAGTATGGACTGCAGCTGATGGTTACACTGGTGCTACCGCTCTGGGTAACGCAGCCGAAGGTGGCGTACAAGCCATCATCGACGGCGGTGTTCAGTGGATGGATGCGTTCCTGGGTACTGTACAAGGCTCCATGGGTGAAACCAGCACGCTGGCAATCCTGATTGGTGGTGCTGTACTGATGACCATGAACATTGCTTCCTGGCGCATTGTTGCTGGTGTTTTCGGCGGTATGGTTGCTACCAGTCTGCTGTTGAACGCCGTTGGCTCTGACACTAACCCGATGTTTGCGATGCCTTGGTACTGGCACCTGGTCGTAGGCGGTTTCGCGTTCGGCATGATCTTCATGGCGACCGATCCGGTATCTGCTTCCATGACCAACAAGGGCAAGTTCGTATTCGGTGCTCTGATCGGCTTTATGGTGATCATGATTCGTGTGATCAACCCGGCATTCCCAGAGGGCATGATGCTGGCAATTCTGTTCGCCAACCTGTTCTCGCCGCTGATCGACCACTTCGTAGTACAGGCAAACATCAAGCGGAGGATCGCACGTGTCAGCTAATAACGACAGCATTCAAAAAACCCTGCTGGTCGCTGTACTGCTGTGTCTGGTGTGTTCGGTTATCGTAGCCGGCGCCGCGGTAGGTCTGCGTCCTCAGCAGAATGAAAACAAGGCGAACGACAAACGTGCCGCTGTTCTGCAAGCTGCTGGCTTGTACGATGCGTCACAGTCCATCGCTTCCCAGTTTGAAGACAAAATCACCACTCGTATCGTTAATGTCAAAGAGAACCGCTTTGCCACTGACGCCGAGATGGCGGAACTGAAAACTGCGGGTCTGATTGACCAGTACGGCGTTTTCAACCAGCAGAAGTCGGCCAAAATGCCGGAATTCTCCAACGCGCTGCCAGGTGATGAAGACATCGCCAGCATCAAGCGTCTGGAAGATTTCGCTGCGGTTTACATCGTTGGTGACGAAAACAACATCGACAAGATCATCCTGCCGGTTCACGGCTACGGTCTGTGGTCTACCCTGTACGGCTTCCTGGCTCTGGAAGGCGACATGGATACCATCGTTGGTCTGGGTTTCTACTCTCATGCAGAAACACCAGGACTGGGTGGTGAAGTAGACAATCCTAAGTGGAAAGCACAGTGGGTTGGCAAGGAAGTCTTCGATAAAGACGGCGACATTGCCATTACTGTAGTGAAGGGCGGTGCTCAGCCTGGTAACCCATATCAGGTAGACGGCCTGTCTGGTGCAACACTGACCAGCCGTGGTGTTGACAACCTGGTTCGTTTCTGGGTTGGCAGCAAGGGCTTTGGCGGCCTGCTGGATAATCTGAAAGGACAGGGGGCCTGATCATGTCATCTATCAAGCAAGTTTTAACTGAACCGCTTTTCAGCAAAAACCCGATTGCTGTACAGATCCTGGGTATTTGTTCTGCTCTGGCGGTAACAACCAGCATGAACGTAACCCTGGTTATGTGTCTGGCACTGACCTCGGTAACTGCGTTCTCCAACTTTGGTGTTGCGCTGATCCGTAACCACATCCCGAACAATATTCGAATCATCGTACAGATGATCATTATTGCCTCGTTGGTGATCGTGGTTGACCAGATCCTGAAAGCCTATGCCTATGACATTTCCAAGCAGCTGTCGGTATTCGTTGGTCTGATTATTACCAACTGTATCGTAATGGGCCGTGCGGAAGCGTTTGCGATGAAGAACGGTCCGGTACTGAGCTTCTTCGACGGTATTGGTAACGGTCTGGGCTACTCTGTGTTGCTGATCTTTGTTGCTTTCTTCCGTGAGCTGTTCGGTGCAGGCAAGCTGTTCGGTATCGAGATCCTGCCGCTGGTTACCGATGGTGGCTGGTATCAGGCTAACGGTCTGCTGCTGCTGCCGCCGTCTGCATTCTTCATTATTGGTGGTTTCATCTGGCTGCTGCGTACCTGGAAAAAAGAACAGGTTGAAGCACCAGACTTCAAGATTCTGCCGAACACTGAACACTCTGGAGGCCACTGATGGAACACTATATCAGCCTGTTCATTAAGGCCGTGTTCGTTGAAAACATGGCCCTCGCATTCTTCCTGGGGATGTGTACCTTCCTGGCGATTTCCAAGAAGATCGAGACTGCTATTGGTCTGGGTGTTGCGGTAATCGTAGTACTGGGTATTACCACTCCGGTAAACAACCTGATCTACACCGGCCTACTGAAAGAAGGCGCGCTGACCTGGATCAGCCCGGACTACGCTACCGTTGACCTGAGCTTCCTGGGTCTGCTGACCTACATCGGCGTTATTGCGGCGATGGTTCAGATTCTGGAAATGGTTCTGGATAAGTACGTACCGGCTCTGTACAACGCGTTGGGTGTATTCCTGCCTCTGATTACCGTGAACTGCGCCATCATGGGTGCTTCCCTGTTCATGGTAGAGCGTGACTACAATTTCGGTGAAAGTGCGGTATTCGGTGTGGGCGCTGGTCTGGGCTGGGCCCTGGCGATTGCTGCTCTGGCCGGTATTCGTGAAAAGCTGAAGTACAGCGATGTTCCAGCGGGTCTGCAAGGTCTGGGTATTACCTTTATGACCGTTGGCTTGATGTCTCTGGGCTTCATGTCCTTCTCTGGCGTATCACTGTAAGGAGAGCGGATTATGAACGTAGAAATTATTCTCGGCGTTGTGATGTTTACCGTGATCGTACTGTCACTGGTATTCATCATTCTGGGCGCCCGTGCCAAGCTGGTTAGCTCTGGTAACGTAAAAATCCTGATCAACGGTGAGCGTACCGTTGAAACTGAAGCTGGCGGCAAGCTGCTGCAAACCATGGCAGCCAACGGTATCTTCCTGTCCTCCGCTTGCGGTGGTGGTGGTACCTGTGCTCAGTGTAAGTGCAAGGTAACTGATGGTGGCGGTGAAATGCTGCCAACAGAAGCTTCTCACTTCACCAAGGGTGAAGCTCGTGAAGGCTGGCGTCTGTCCTGCCAGACTCCTGTTAAGCAGGACATGGTAGTAGAAGTGCCAGAAGAAGTGTTTGGTGTTAAGAAGTGGGAAACCACCGTTGTTTCCAACCCGAACATGGCAACCTTCATTAAAGAGCTGACTCTGGCTCTGCCAGAAGGCGAAAACGTAGACTTCCGTGCTGGTGGTTACGTGCAGCTGGAATGTCCTCCATACGAAATCAACTACTCTGATTTCGATATCGAGGAAGAGTACCGTGGTGACTGGGAGCGCTTTGGCTTCTTCGACCTGAAGGCCATTAACAAGGAAACCACCATTCGTGCGTATTCCATGGCCAACTACCCGGAAGAGAAGGGTGTTGTTAAGTTCAACATCCGTATCGCGACTCCGCCTCCAGGTGCCAAGGACATTCCGCCAGGCATCATGTCTTCCTACGTCTTCAATCTGAAGCCGGGCGACAAGGTGACTGTATACGGTCCGTTTGGTGAGTTCTTCGCACGCGACACCGATGCCGAAATGGTATTCATCGGTGGTGGTGCGGGTATGGCGCCTATGCGCTCTCACATCTTCGACCAGCTGAAGCGTTTGAACTCCACCCGTAAGATCAGCTTCTGGTACGGCGCACGTTCCCTGCGTGAGCTGTTCTACCAGGATGAGTACGATAAACTGGCGGCTGAAAACGAGAACTTCGAGTGGCACGTTGCCATGTCGGACCCTCAGCCAGAAGATAACTGGGACGGTTTGACCGGCTTCATTCACAACGTACTGTACGAGCAGTACCTGCGTGATCACGAAGCGCCGGAAGATTGTGAGTACTACATGTGTGGGCCTCCAATCATGAACCAATCCGTGATCAACATGCTGCTGAGCCTGGGTGTTGAACCGGAAAACATCATGCTGGATGACTTCGGCGGTTAATCCCTGAAGTCTTCAATATGAAGTGAAAGAGCCGCGCAATGCGCGGCTTTTTTGTGCCTGCTAAAAATCATGGAAGTGTCTGACTGTCCCACGTATTGTTAGCGCCTGATGGCTCGGCTGATCATTGGTTCTGCTATCGTTTTATAAGTAATGCTGGTAAAACGGCCATCAACCGATAATAAACAAAAACAGTGACGATTTATGAAAGAGCACACAAACCCTGACGCTGGCGAGAGTGCCGCAAAATCTGAAAAGCCGCCCATTCATTGGGTGCCGGCCATTATGTTTTCTGCCAGTACGCTGGGCGTTTTGACGCTGGTGCCCTGGTATGGCTTTACCTATGGTTACGAGACGTCCGCCTGGGTCGCTTATCTGGTGATCACCTGGTTGACGGGCATGGCCATTACCGGTGGCTACCACCGTTTGTGGGCCCACAGCGCCTACGAAGCCCATTGGTTGCTGCGTGTCTGGTACGCCTTGTGGGGTGCATCGGCGTTGCAAAACACCATTCTGGAATGGTCTTCCGGCCACCGCGTGCATCACAAGCATGTGGATGATGTCGACAAGGACCCGTACTCGGCCAAACGCGGTTTGTGGTTTTCCCATATTGGCTGGATGCTGCGCCAGTATCCATCGGGCAAAACGAACCACAAGAACGTCAAAAACCTGATGAGAGATCCGGTGGTGATGTGGCAAGCCAAATATTACATCTGGATTGTTGCTGCCATGAACATTGGTTTGCCAGTGGTGCTGGGTCTGATCTTCGGTGATGTGTGGGGCATGCTGCTGTTGGCCGGCTTGCTGCGCATGGTGAGTACCCATCACGTGACTTTCTTTATTAACTCCATTGCGCACAAATGGGGCTCCCAGCCGTACACGGACGAAAACACTGCTCGTGACAATTGGTTCTTTTCCATTCTGACTCATGGTGAGGGTTACCATAACTACCACCACATTTTTCAGACTGACTACCGTAACGGCATTCGCTGGTATCACTGGGACCCGACCAAGTGGTTTATCAAGGCGTGTTCATGGGTAGGTTTGGCGTCGAATCTGCGCACCGTGTCAGACTTCAAAATTCAGCGTGCCAAAGTTCAGATGCAATTCAAACGGGCCAAGGAAAATCTGGCCGCTCGTCAATTGCAGGAAGAAGAGCACCAGCGCTGGAGTGACGTGCTGGAACAAGAGTATGAGCACTACAAGACCATGCTCAACGATTGGAAACACTTGCAGGCTGAACGCTATGTTGCGACCAAGCAAAGCCTGGCCGACAAGTGGGAGGCTGCGGCCATTCGTACCCGATTTAAAGAAATTGAGTACAAGCTGCAAATGCAACACAAGCGCCTGAGCATGCTGGCTTCAGAGCTGGCACCGGCCTGATTTATCTCGCAATAAACCGCCTTCGGGCGGTTTATTCGTTTCTAGGCCTCATGTGGATGGGCCCTGGCGTTGCAGGGGAGTCATTGACTCCGCTAGTATGGCCAGCGAATTTGCAATGGAGCATATTATGCCTACCGTACTGATTACGGGTGCCAATCGCGGCATCGGTTTGGAGCTGGCCCGGGCCTACAGCGAACGGGGTTATCAGGTGTTTGCGGCTTGTCGGGAATCTTCTGATGAGCTGGACGAACTGGCAGATGCCACCATTTCAGGCATTGATGTGACCAGCGAAGAGTCTGTTGCTGCCTTGCAGGCGATTGCAGCCCAGCTGTTGGATGCACCATTGGACATCCTGATCAACAACGCTGGTATCTTCAAAAACGAAACCCTCGACGACATGGACTTCGACCAGATTCGTGAGCAGTTTGAAGTTAACGCTCTGGCGCCCTTGTGTGTGACTCATGCGCTGCTGCCTTTGATGGCGGAAGGCGGCAAGGTCGCTAACATCACCAGTCGTATGGGATCGATGGAAGATAACGGCTCTGGCAGTTACTATGGCTATCGTGCTTCCAAGGCTGCTCTCAACGCCATTGGCAAAAGCCTGGCGGTAGACCTCAAGCCACGCGGTATCGCAGTGGCGCAGTTACATCCGGGGTTTGTGCAAACCCGTATGGTTAACTTCGCGGGTGATATTTCACCGCAGCAGGCAGCCAGTGGCTTGATCGCTCGAATTGATGAGCTGACATTGGAAAACACCGGTGGTTTCTGGCACTCCAATGGCCAGCAACTGCCGTGGTAATCCCAATCTTTGAAAATTACAGGAATACATAATGGCTAACGCCCGTATCACCAAAAAGCACCACACTCGTTTTATCGCTGATTTCTTTGTCGAGTGTATTCAGGACAAAGAATGGGAAGGCAAACTGAAATCACTGGCTGAAGAAAACAAGGTCGACACCGCTGTTGACGGTTTCCCGGCCGATTTCTTCAAGGCGTTTCCGGAAGCGGAAGGCCTGAATCTGCACTATTGCATCGAACGTATCGAATACGCCGATGTGCCACGCAGCGCTTCTTGCTGGTGGCCAGTGGAAGAGAACACCGCGTACTTCATGGCCTATCCGGCAGACTACCCGAACAGCCAGCTGTTCATGGCCATCGACTTTGATGACTGTGATCACCACGAAGGCTGTGGCCACGATCACTGATTTTTCAAAGAAGGAACTGCCGCTAATGGACGTTTTTGATATTTTCCAGAACTTCCGTATCAGTGAATCTGAAAGGCTGAGCGGCGAGGCAAAGGGAAAGGCCGTTAATAACGAGATCGATATCAGGGCAATGAGAGACCAGATTGACCATCTGTCTCTGGTGTCCAAGGCGATGTGTGAGTTGTTGGCGGAAATCGGTTTTGACCAATCGATGCTGGAAGCTAAAATTCGTGAAATTGATCTTCGTGATGGCAAATTGGATGGCAAGCTGGAGCAAACAAAGACGTGTCAGGATTGCTCCAGGGTTCTCGCCATGCGCCACGTTCGCTGCCTGTATTGCGGCGCGACGGTCTGATTCAGTCAGTTATCAGTTTGCCGAAATAGCCGTCCAAGTGGACGGCTTTTTTGTGCCTGCTAAAACCGTATAAATCAACCCAAAGTCGCTTTGCTTTGTTCAACAACGCCCAGTCCAGCGGCTTTGCCGGTGGCGAAGCAGGCTGTCAGCAAATAGCCTCCGGTGGGCGCTTCCCAGTCGATCATTTCCCCAGCGACAAATACACCTGGCAGCTGCTTGAGCATCAGTTGTTCGTTCACTTCATCCCAGCACAAACCTCCGGCTGAAGAAATGGCTTCGTCTACCGGGCGGGTTGAGGTCGGCTGTATTGGCATGGCTTTGAGTGCTTGGGCCAGCTGCTGGAAGTTGTTGGGATCGAATTTTTCAACACAGTCGCGCAACAGGGTGTTGGCAATGGCTGGCAGTTTGAGTTTTTTTCGCAGCCAGTTGCTGAACGATAGCTTGCCCCGTGGTTGGCTAAGTTTCTTTTGCAGTTCATCCATCGACAGATTCGGTAGCCAGTCGAGACACAGGTGTGGGTCATTGCCCGCCATCAGTTGTTCCCGTATCGGACGGCTCAGCGCGTAGACCAGGCTGCCCTCAATGCCGTATTCGCTAATGATAAATTCGCCGGTGCGTTTGACGGTCTTACCATCAGGGCCGCGCACGCTTAACGCTACTTGTTTCAGTGGTGCGCCGGCAAAATTCTTCTTCAGATAATCACTCCAGTTAACCTCGAAACCACAGTTGGCAGCGACCAGAGGCTTGCTGTTGATGCCGCTGGCATCCAACCAGGGCCGCCAGGCGCCGTCTGAGCCCAAACGTTTCCAGCTGGCGCCACCAAGTGCCAGCACCACGGCATCGAACTGGCGTTGCAGGCTGCCGTCGCGGGTCTCAAACTGCCAGGTCAAATCACTGCAATCTGCGGGTGGTTGCGCATCAGGTTGTGAGTTGCTGCAGTCAGCCCAGCCAGTCCAACGGTGGCGCTGGTGAAAAACCACCCCATGTTGCTTTAGGCGAGTTAGCCAGGCGCGCAGCAGGGGAGCCGCTTTCATGTCGGTGGGAAATACCCGGCCAGAGGTGCCGACAAAGGTTTCGATGCCAAGCTCATGAATCCAATTGCGCAATTGGTCTGGCGTAAAACGATCAAGCAGGGGTTTCAGCTGCGCTTGCTCCGCCCCGTAGCGGGTAACAAATTGCTCGTAGCCTTCAGAGTGAGTGATGTTCATGCCACCAATACCGGCCAGCAGAAATTTGCGGGCCACCGAAGGCATGGCGTCGAACACTTCCACCGCCAGCCCGGCGTTTGCGATTTGCTCGGCGGCCATCAAGCCGGCGGGGCCTGCGCCAATTACAGCAATGCGGGTAGGGGAAACAGAAGAAGTCGGGGCAGGCATGGCGGTTAATCAGTCGTTGCGAAAACGCGGATTGTACCCGATTTCGGCGGGCTGGGTCGGGACTTGTATATATGGAAAAACGAATATATGGTTGCCCGTATATAGAACTGCTCCGGAGCCACGATGCAACCTGTTGAATTACTCAAGCTGCTTGCCGACGAAACGCGTCTGGCAACCGTCTTGCTGGTGAAACGCTACGGCGAGCTGTGCGTTTGTGAACTGACCGAAGCGCTGGACCTTAGCCAGCCGAAGGTGTCCCGTCATTTGGCGCAATTGCGAACGGCAGAACTGCTTACCGGTGAAAAGCGTGGCCAATGGGTGTACTACCGGGTTAGCCCGACGCTGGATGCTGCGGCTAATGCGGTGCTTGCCAGCCTGGCATCGGCCTATGGCAGCTACATTCAGTCAGCGGTAGAGCGGCTGGGTGATTGTGCCCCGAAAGCCAAGGCCCCCGGCTGCTGTCAGCCGCGTGAAAGCGCCAACTTTTAATTCAGACAATTCGCTATTTCCATCTCTTTCTTATAGGAACATGCCCATGAAATTCCTGTTTGTATGTACCCATAACCGTTGTCGCAGTATTTGCGCTGAGGCCGTTGCCCGCCATGTGCTGGGTGGCGGCTTTGAAGTGCGCAGTGCGGGTAGCCAGCCTGCCGGTGTTGTCTATCCGGGCTCCATTGCCGCGTTGCAACAGCACGGCATTGATACTGCCAATCTGCAAAGTCAGTCCTGGGATGAGTTTGAAGAATTCGCCCCGGATTATGTGGTGACGGTATGCGACAGCGCGGCCAATGAAGCCTGTCCGCTGTGGATTGGTGAAGGCAAGAAAGTGCATTGGGGCCTGAAAGACCCTTCCAAAATGCCAGAGGGCGAAGCCCAGGATGCGGCGTTTGCCGAGCTGATCCAGACTCTGACCAAGCGCCTGGAAGCCGTTAAAACGTTGGATACGTCGCTGACTGCTGATGAGATTCGCGCGCAGCTGCAATCTCTGGCTGACGTCTACTGAGGGCTGGCGAATGGGTATTTTTGAGCGTTTTCTTACCGTTTGGGTCGGTGCCGGTATTCTCGCGGGCATCGGCCTCGGTCTGATGTTACCGGGACTGTTTGAAGCCATTGCCGCGCTGGAAGTGGCCAGTGTCAATCTGGTGGTGGCAGTTCTTATCTGGCTAATGATTTACCCCATGATGGTGCAGGTCGACTTCGCCTCCATCAAGGATGTGGGTAAAAAGCCCAAGGGTTTGTTGCTGACGCTGGTAATCAACTGGTTGATCAAGCCCTTCACCATGGCCGCTTTGGGTTGGCTGTTCTTCAAAGTGTTCTTTGCTGGCTGGGTCGATCCCGAGACGGCGTCAGAATACATCGCCGGTATGATTTTGCTGGGCGTTGCTCCGTGTACCGCCATGGTGTTTGTCTGGAGTCAGCTGACCAAAGGCGACCCTAACTACACTCTGGTGCAGGTTTCCATCAATGACATCATCATGGTGTTTGCCTTCGCGCCGATTGCGGCGCTGCTACTGGGAATATCCGACGTCACTGTGCCGTGGGAAACCCTGTTGCTGTCGACCGTCCTGTACGTGGTATTGCCACTGGTCGCCGGTTATTTCACGCGCAAAGCGTTGGTGAAAGGTCAGGATACCAGCAAGCTGGATAGCCTGATTGCGACCATTAAACCCTTTTCCATCATTGGCCTGATCGCCACCGTAGTGATTCTGTTTGGCTTGCAAGCGCCTGTCATTGTAGAAAAACCGTTCGATATTCTGTTGATCGCCATTCCGCTGATGCTGCAAACCTACGGCATTTTTGCCATCGCGTATTGGGCCGCCAAGCGCCTGAAGCTTAGCCACGACGTGGCCGCGCCAGCCTGCATGATTGGCACCAGTAACTTTTTTGAATTGGCCGTTGCCGTCGCCATTGCGTTGTTTGGCCTGCAATCCGGTGCAGCGTTGGCAACCGTTGTGGGTGTGCTAGTGGAAGTGCCTGTTATGTTGTCGCTGGTGGCCTTTGCTAATCGTACCCGTCATTGGTTCAACGGATAAGGGAGTAGAGTATGTCTGAACACGAAATGCCAAACATTGAAGACAACCTGTTTCATGTACCCACGCCAGAGGTGTTGTTCCAGAACCCGGCGTCGACCCATAAACCACGCATTCTGCTGCTGTATGGATCATTGCGTCAGCGTTCATTCAGCCGTCTGGTGACCGAGGAATGTGCGCGTTTGTTGGAAGCCATGGGGTGTGAAACCAGAACCTTTAATCCGTCCGGCTTACCGCTGCCAGACGATGCCGATGCTGAGCACCCGAAAGTGCAGGAGCTGCGGGATCTGGTGCAGTGGTCAGAAGGCATGGTGTGGTGCTCGCCGGAGCGACACGGCGCCATGACGGGTGTTATGAAAGCCCAGATCGACTGGATTCCACTGAGCCTTGGTGCGGTGCGGCCCACTCAGGGCAAAACGCTGGCGGTGATGCAGGTGTGCGGTGGCTCGCAGTCGTTCAACGTGGTGAACCAACTTCGCGTATTAGGGCGCTGGATGCGCATGGTCACCATTCCGAATCAATCGTCTGTGGCCAAGGCCTGGGCGGAGTTCGACGACAACGACCGCATGAAGCCGTCTGGCTACTACGACCGTATCGTCGATGTGATGGAAGAACTGGTCAAGTTCACCTATCTGACCCGTGACAGAAGTGATTTTCTGGTCGACCGTTATTCTGAGCGCAAGGAAACTGCGGAAGAACTGATGAAGCGTGTCAACGTACGTTCGGACGACAGCTGATACTTTATGCTGGCCTATCTCTCCTAAAAGAGACATCCCGGAGGGGATAATTGGCACCTCCGGGCACTGGTGGGCTGGCGTCTTCTTTGCTTCAATGATTGTAAATTGAACCGTCTGATTGCGAGATACGGACCTTGGAAACCACCAACGAAGAAGTCATTGGTCTGCTTAACTGGGCCAGCCTTGGCTGGTTCTTGTTTTGTTGGATTGCTTACAGCACCTTTGCCAAATACATGGCGCGCAAAACGGCGTCGCTGTCGTCTGTGATGCATGTGCATCGAATCAACTGGATGCGACGGGTGCTTACCCGTGAGATCCGTGTGGCTGATGCCACCCTGATGGCCAACGTCGAGCGTAACGCCAACTTCTTTGCATCCTCCTGCGTGCTGGTGCTGGCGGGTTTGCTGACGGCCCTGACGGCGGTACACGAAGTGCGAGACCTGCTGGCCAAGGTGTCGTTTGCCACCATCGACTCCATTCTGGCGATGGAGTTAAAAATCGTAGTGATGATTTGTGTGTTCATCTACGCCTTTTTTACCTTCACCTGGTCAATGCGTCAGTTTGGCTTTGCTTCGGTGATTCTGGGTGCGGCCCCGATGCCGGACGATAAGGATGCCACGGCCAGCGACCGCCGCAGTTATGCGATCTACGGCGCCAAAGTGATCGATCAGGCCAGCCACAGTTACAACAACGGACTTCGAACTTTCTACTTTTCATTGGCATTGCTGATGTGGTTTGTGAACACCTGGTTCTTTATGGTCGGAACCGCTGTGGTCGTTGGCGTATTGTATGAGCGGGAGTTTTTGTCCCGGTCGCTGAAATCTCTCAAAATGATCGAAAACGTCGGTGATAAACTCACCCGTGACGACAAAGAACTCTCCAAATACTGAACGGAACCCCTATGGTTGAAATTATTGCAGTCGCCATCATCGCCGTACTGTTTGGCTACGCGCTGAGAAAAGCCGGCGTTGGCAGCAAGGGCGCAGAAGAAAACATGGAAGCCGGCAATGCCTTTCTGGCAGAAAACGGACAGCGGGACGGTGTGGTGACCACCGAATCGGGTTTGCAATACGAAGTCTTGAACGAAGGCACGGGTGGAGAAGGTGAGCGCCCAGGTGCAAAAAACAAGGTTACCGTGCATTACCACGGCACACTGATTGATGGCACCGTGTTCGATAGCTCAGTAGAGCGCAACGAGCCAATCAGCTTTCGTTTGAATCAGGTGATTCCTGGTTGGACTGAGGGCGTTCAGCTGATGACCAAAGGCCAGAAGAACCGACTCTTCATCCCGGCGCAACTGGCGTACGGCAAACAGCGTGCGGGCAAGATTAAGCCGGGCAGTACGCTGGTTTTTGATGTTGAACTGCTCGATTTTGAATCCTGATACACTCAAACCTCCTGTTCAAACCCAGTCGCTGGTTTGAATATTGCTTCACCAAGGGTAAATAAAGATTCCCTTTGGTGAAGCCATGTCGCTATCGTCTTCCAATCTCCAAAACAACAACTCCCATGGTCTGGCGGAAAAAGTCTGTCGCGCACGTTCTGGCTCCTCTTCACTGGTCGGTTCTGGTGTGCTGGCATCGGTCACGGTGGGGCTTGAAGATTTTATTGACTCGCAGGGTGCCAGCAGTGCCAGCGTATTAAGTCGTGCAGGTCTGGACAGTGGTTTGTACAACCAGCCCAATCGGCATATATCCCTGAAACACTACTGTGGTTCTATTCACGAAGCGGCGCGGGCGACGGGCAATGAGCATTTCGGCCTCTGGTTCGGTAACCAGTTTCAACCGGAAGGGCTGGGCTTGTATGGCTATCACGCCATCAGTGCACCAACCCTTAAGGATGCCATTGCTGGCATGGTGCAGAATTTTCATGTCTTCCAGCGCAATAGCTTGCTGACATTCGATCAGCAGGATGATCTTTGTTTTCTTGAATACAAGCTGCTGGACGGCGAAATCATGGATCGACGTCAGGATGCTGAGCTGACGGTCGGCATGTTCGCCAATGTGCTGAAACGGGGCATGGGGCAACACTGGAACCCGCTGGAAGTGCATTTTCAGCATCCGGCGCTGGTGCAAAGATCACCGCACCGGGATGCGTTTCAGTGCGATATCCGCTTTAACGAACAGCGCAATGTGATCGTCTTTAAACGCCAGTGCCTTGAACAGCCGATGCCCAATGCCAACAGTATGCTGCACAACATTGCTCTCGGATCGATGCTCGAATTGGCCTCAAAACAGCCGCAAATCTTGTCGCTGAGTCAGCGAGTCAAAAGTGAAGTGATTGAGCTGTTGGCAGACGGTGGCGCCACAATTGATGAAGTGGCGGGTAGGGTGCTGCTGTCACGACGCTCGTTGCAGCGCCAGTTGGCCCTGGAAGGTTATTCCTTTTCGTCGCTGGTTGAGGAAGTGCGTGAGGCCCTGGCGGAGTATTATCTGCAATACGATCAGCTGAGTATTTCAGAGGTGGCATTCCGGTTGGGCTATTCCGAAATCAGCGCTTTTACCCGTGCCTTTGTGCGCTGGAAGAAACTTAATCCGTCGGATTGGAGACGGTTGCAGTAGCATTTTTCATTTCTTAAGCAGCCTTTGGCGTTTTAAACAGCTGTTGGCACCAGATGCCAACTATGTGGTTTCTGCGGTCAAAGGCTTTTCCCTCACTTTCCACGACACTGAATCCATCCCGACAAGAGAGGATGGAATCATGTCTGAAGTATCCGGTATCTGGGTTTGCCCGGAAAACAACGCCCTTGAGGCGGCACAAAACTTTCTGACTGCGCACCAGGTGTCTTACTTGCTGGTGCAGTTTGTGGACATGCACGGCAGTGTCAAAAGCAAATCGGTACCCGTTGAGTGCCTTGAGGGCCTGACCATCGAAGGAGCTGGTTTCGCGGGAGCGGCGGTGCAGGGCTTTGATATGTCACCGCAGGACCCTGAATACATGTTGATTGCGGACCTGAAAACACTGCGATTGCTCCCGTGGATGCCAGGGTATGCATCCCTGCGAGGCGA
Organism: Oceanobacter kriegii DSM 6294; assembly: GCF_000422845.1. Classification (GTDB taxonomy): domain Bacteria; phylum Pseudomonadota; class Gammaproteobacteria; order Pseudomonadales; family Oceanobacteraceae; genus Oceanobacter; species Oceanobacter kriegii. The sequence continues at coordinate 145,141 of NZ_AUGV01000007.1, read as the reverse complement.
AGGCACTGTGGCCGGTGAAATTTGCCATATGGATTCGCGCAATGTACTTGCGGCACAGACCGAGCGTTTGCAGCGTCGAGGCTGGCGCATGATGACTGGTCTGGAGCCTGAGTTGTATTTGCTGCGCCGTGATGAAAACGGGGCGGTCGTGCCGTTCGATAGCACAGACGTTATGAAGCACCCTGCATACGACTACCGTGGCATCACCCGCAACACTGAGTTTCTGGAAGGTATGCACCAGTCTTTGAAAAAAGTCGGGCTGGAGGTCTATCAGATCGACCACGAAGACGCTAACGGTCAGTTTGAAATGAATTTCAAATATGACGAAGCGATGCAGTCGGCCGACAACATACTGTTCTTCAAAATGGCGGCCCGTGAAATAGCCAATAACATGGGCGCCATTGCCAGCTTCCTGCCAAAGCTTAATGCCGACACCACCGGTAATGGCATGCATGTTCACTGCTCGATGGTTGATGGCAGCGGTACCAACCTGTTTCAGGACGACTCAGACCCGTCCGGTATGGGGCTGTCAAAATTGGCCTATCACTTTATTGCCGGTGTGATGCAGCACGCCAAGGCACTGTGCGCTTTGCTGTGTCCGTCGGTTAATTCCTACAAGCGTTTGATGGTCGGTACGGCTGAGCGGCCAAGCTGGGCGCCGGTGTTTATTGCCTATGGCGATAACAACCGCTCAGCCATGGTTCGTATTCCTTATGGACGTTTGGAAGTTCGTATTGGCGACAGCGCCATGAATCCGTACCTCGCCACCGCGGCAATCATCGCCGCCGGGCTGGATGGGGTAGACCGTGAACTGGCAGCGCCAGAGCCCCAGTCTCTCAATTTCTACGATTTGTCATTGCAGGCCATCGCTGACATGGGCGTCGAACGCCTGCCAGAAAACCTCAACGACGCCCTCGATGAGCTGGATGCCGACAGCGTATTAAAAGATGCGCTGGGGCCTGATCTCGTCAACAGCTTTATCAAACTCAAGCGTCACGAATGGCATGAATACCACCGGGCGGTTTCCGAGTGGGAAATCGAACGCTATCTGACTTTTTACTGATACGACTTTTTACTGATACGACCTTGTGCCGACGACAACCGCGTCACCGACGTATCAGCTTCAAAACCAGGACGTATTTAACCCAATTCAGAGTACGGCTCGTCGTGCCTATCGAAGAAAGGAAGAGGACGAGCGAGGAGATCCCATGATTGAACTCAGTCAACAACAGGTCGAACAATTTCGCCGCGACGGTTTTCTGATCGTCGAAAAGCTGGTTGAGGCGGATGTGGCCGATGCCATTCGCGAACGCTTTGAACCACTGTTTGTGAATGGCGAATTTGAAACTGGTATCAAGCCAGATGAAGTCAACCTACCGGAAGGTAACCCGCCGTATACCAAGCAGATTTGTAATGCCTGGAAGTCGGATTTAACCGTTGCCCGCACCGGCTTGTCTGAAAATATCGGCCGTTTGTGCGCACAGCTGGGCGGTTGGGAAGGCAGTCGGCTGATGGTCGATAACCTGTTGTGGAAGCCACCGGCTGGCCGTTCGATTGGTTTTCATCAGGACAGCATGTACAGCCTCTGGATCGACAAGCCGGAGCTGGTCAGTTGCTGGCTGGCGCTCGACGACACCACTGCTGAAGGTGGCACGCTGGTATATATCAAAGGCTCCCACAAGTGGGGTGAGGCCAAACCCATCATGCAGTTCCACGGCCCGGAGGATGACCTTAAAGAGGCACGGGAATGGGCCGAGGCCAATGATCTGGAATTGGAGCTGGTGCCTGTGGTTGTGCCGAAAGGTGGCTGTGCTTTCCATGACGGCTGGACCTGGCACGGCTCGCGAGTGAATCGTGCGGATGTGCCACGCCGAGCCATGGCGATGCATTTCTTCCAGCACGACATCCAGTTCAACCCGGACAAGATGGACGTGGGCAACGGGCCAATCTATGGCAAGTACAAAAAGCTCGATTCCAACGAGGTGGATGAATCCTATTTCCCGATTACCTGGACCAAATCCGGCTACCGCAGCCCGGGTTTGGACAAATTTCTGAAGGGCTGAGGCCCAATCCGGTTTACGGCCTTCCTGATTCATTCTGAATCTGCCCCCTTGGAAGGCCTTTTTATACGTTAAGGAGCTGGCTTGTGAAAATTGCAGCCATTATGGCCGGTGGTATGGACGGCCCTGTTGAGTGTGGCCGGTATGGTGAGGTGATTGAATCTCGTGGCGGTGAACTGCATTGGTTTTACCGACGCCGTCATCATGGATTACCGATAGTAAGCGATTTCGACGCCATGATCGTCTTTGGCGGTGAGCACAGTGTGCATGACCCAATGCTGAAACCCTATTTCGACGAGTTGGCTGAGTGCATACGTGCGTTTGACCAGGCACAGAAGCCGGTGCTGGGTTCGTGTCTTGGATGCCAGTCGATTGCTTATGCCTACGGTGGCAAAGTGCGGCCGCAGGGGTTTCTGGAATACGGCTTTACGGCGCTCGAATTGACCAAGGCCGCAGCGAATGATCCGCTGTTGGCAGGTTTGGAACAGCAGCAGATGCTGTTTGAAATGCACTCGGATACCTTCGATCTGCCGCCAGCAGCAGTCAGCTTGATGACCGGAAGTCGGGTGCAGAATCAGGCATTTCGGATTGGTGAGCAGGTGTGGGGCTTTCAGTGCCATTTTGAAGTGACGCCTGCCATTGTCGATGCCTGGAATCGACGCGAGTTAATTGGCAATCCGAACCAGCCACAATCGGTCATTGCCCGCTTGATTCAACAGCTGGACGGTGATTTCAGCATGTATCAGCGCGCTCAAACCGAGTTCGCCAAAACCGTCGTTGGGCGCTGGCTGGACCTGATTGGGTCTGATTGAGATCCGGCTGGGTGTTGGTTTGGAGTCAAACGATCGTATTCGATTTGTGGGCGGGATAATCTTTTTCCCGCTGCTTTGGCTGTCAGTGTTTTTTTGGTGTTCTACAATCCCGCCTGTTTTCCCCGTCATCTTCTGATTGCGGGGCTTTTTATTATCTGTTTGTTGCTGATTTTGTTTTCTGCCTGATGCCAATCACCGAATATTTCCAACGCCACAATATCCAGCCCGATTCTGCTCAGCAGCAGGTCTGCGACAGCTTGTCCATGTTGATGAAACGGGCGTCCAGCCAGCGCGCTGGCGGCATCGGACGTCTGCTGTCGAAACGCATGAAAAGCGCCTATGTGTGGGGGCGCCCCGGGCGCGGAAAAACCATGCTGATGGATGCCTTGGTGGCCACATCGGGTCCGCAGGCACGTCGTGTTCACTATCATAATTTTCTGCGTGATTTGCACGAGGGCATGAACGCCAACATCGGTCAAACCGACTATCTGACCATGATGGCGTATGAGCTGGCAGACAGCTGCGAGGTGTTTTGCCTGGATGAATTTCACCTGCACGACGTTGCCGATGTAATTCTGTTCGAGCGATTCCTGAAAGTATTGCTTGAGCGCCAGGTGTTTGTGGTTCTGACGTCAAATTACACCCCCGATGACTTGCTGCCAGACCCGGATGTGCACCATCGAGCACTGAATTGCATCGCCATGATTCACCACCACTTTGAAGTGATGACGCTGAACGGAGAACGCGATTACCGTTACCGTAATTTGGGATGCGCGATTGACGATTGGCCGGAATTTCATTTGGCGCCAGTCTCCCTGACGGCCGATCAAGCCATTGCCAATACACTGGGCTGCTCGTTGCCAGATGAGTCAACATCCCAGGAAATACCGCTTCGTAATCGCACTATGCCTGTTCGCTTGTGTCGCCCAAGAACGGATGAATATCAATCGGTTGAGTCTGGCGCAAACGAGACGGAAGAAATCAGTAACAACGAAGGGCTGGTTTGGCTCGATTTTGAAGAAACCTGCGTAGGGCCAAGAAGTCACCTTGATTACCTGCAGCTTGTAGAAGCTTTCGATACGCTGGTGCTGACGGGCATCTTTCATAAACAGCTGGAAAACCCGAATGCACTGCGTCGGTTTATCTGGCTGGTGGATGTGGCTTATGAATACCGGCGCCGGCTGTTTATCAGTTCAGAGGTGCCGATCCTGGAACTGCTGGAGAACCCGGCGCTTGAGGAAGACACCAGCCGACTGATCAGTCGGCTGGTGGAAATGAAGTCACCGGGGTGGTGACTAGCTCAGTCCCTCGATCACTTCGGTCATACGATGACGCTCAATCACATAGTCGATACTGCGCACCAGCAGTGGGGCAGATAACTGATCCTTGCTGAGGAAATCGTAAATACCTCCGACGCCAAAATCGAAGTCCTGCCATACGTCAGATAAGCCAGACAGCACAATGATCGGTGTGCGAATGCCCTGATTGCGCAGCTGTGCAGCAAAGTCGGCGGCGGTGGTGTCTGCCAAACGATAGTCGAGCAGGAAGACGTCAAAGTCTTCGCGCTTGGCGGCGTCCAGCGCGTCCTCGGCGGTTTCGAAGTCATCAATAATGAACTCACGATTGTCCGTTTCGTTCAGTAAACGACGTACCAGTTTGCGGTCGACCAGGTCGTCATCCACCAACAATACCTTCACCCGAATCGGCGATGCCGGTTCTTTACCAGCGGCGATCATGCGGTCACCCATGGCCTTGCGCAGGGTTTCCTGAGTGCGCCGCAATTCTGACTCGATGAACTGCTGACGGGAAATGTTGGTGATGGTTACCAATACGCCGGAAACAACCTGAGGGTGCCCTTTGTAGTACGGCAGGATACGAACCAGTACAGCGTGGCCGTTGTGGGCGCTGGTGCTTTTGACAATAGCGCCTTCACCCTTGCTGACCTTGGCAATGTCGTTGAGGAAGTCCGGGTAATCCAGTTCATGGGAAATGTGGTGGAACGGACGACCAATATCGGTACCGCGCAGGTGAATGTAACGAGCGGTTGGCGGCGTGAACTTACGGATGGTCAGATGCTCATCGAGGAAGGCAATGCCGATGTCAGTGGCGTTCATGACGCTGTCGAGGTCGCTGTTCACCTCGGTCAGTTCGGAAATCTTTTCCTGATATTCGCTGTTAACCGTGTACAGTTCTTCGTTCACTGACTGCAATTCTTCGTTGGTGCTTTGCAGCTCCTCGTTGGCCGACATCAATTCTTCGTTGGCCGATTGCAGTTCTTCGTTGGTGGTTTCCAACTCTTCAATGGTGACTTGCAGGTGCTCCTGCTTCTTGACCAATTCCTGCTCAAGGTCACGAATACGCTGACGGCTCTGCTCGGTAGCGTCAAACGACACCTTCACCTGATTGGTGTTGGCGGTCATGTCGGCGCTTTGAGGCAAGAACTGCAATACGTAGAACGTAGGGCTGTTGCTGTGCTCGGGATCGCGTACGTTGAGCACGGAAATATCGATGCTGTGCTGGTGTTCGGTGTCAGCACCCATCACAACGTCTTTGTAAAACACGTCTTCGCCGTCTTTTTCGCAGCGATATAGTGCGGTTGAGATGGCAATACTCAGCTCGTCGTTCACCATTTCCTTGATGTTATGGCTCACTCGGCCCGGACGAATGCCTTTTAGGTACGGAGATACATCACCGTACAAATGAATGGCTTCAAACAGGTCGTTCAATACCACGCAGTTTGGCGCATATTGCTCGAGAATACGCTCAAGAATGGCTGACATCTGATTTTTTCCGTTGCTGCGATTGGGCCGGAAAATGGTCGATACCGGAGCCATGGCCTGATTGGCCTGAGTGTAGGCAATGCCATCGGCACGCCGCGGCGGTGCACTGCCAATAGGCACGCGCTTGTTGCTGACCTTGGCGAAAATCTTGGCGCGTTCGTTCAGGGTATCAAAGTGTGTGCTGAGTTCGCCCAGCGACTCCGATGACCCCAGGAACAGATAGCCGTCTTTCTTCAGCGAGAAATACAACGACGCCAGAACCTTCTTCTGTGCCGCATGCTGGAAATAGATCAGCACATTGCGGCACGAAATCAGGTCGATGTTTGAGAACGGGGGGTCCTCAATCATATTGTGAGCCGCAAAGATCACCATCTGGCGCAAGCGCGAGCTGACCACCCAGGTGTCGCCTTTGGGTTCAAAATAATAGTGCAGGCGTTCTTCCGGGATGTCCTGAACGATGTCCTGATGGTAGCGGCCAGCACTGGCTTCGACGATGGCTTGCTCGTCGACGTCGGTGGCGAACACCTTCACATCACAAGTGTAACCCTTGTTACGAATGTGTTCGTCGACCAGCATGGCTAACGAGTAGGCTTCTTCGCCAGTGGAACAGCCTGCAATCCACAAACGGACGTTGTCCTTGTCTTTTACCGCCCGTTCAACAATTTTGGGTACTACGTCCCGTTCAATCAGGTCGTAGGCTTCCTTGTCGCGGAAGAAGCGGGTAACACCAATCAGCAGTTCCTTGTTAAGGATCTGGATTTCCTTCGGCGACTCCAACAGGAAGCGCAGGTACGCATCCAGTGATGACAGCTGATTGATGGTCAGGCGGCGCTCAATACGGCGGGCAACGGTAGAAGCCTTGTACTGGCTGAAGTTGATCGAGGACTGATCTTTCAGCAGTCGGAATATTTCCGACATGGTTTCTTCCGCCTCATTCAAATGGAAGCGGATGGATTTACCCTGATCGGTGCTGCGTGCCATGTTGATGTAGTTGACCAGGTTCGGACCCATTTCCTGTGGGGTCAGAACGAGGTCGGCGAGGCCTGTGCGATAGGCGCTGGTGGGCATGCCGTCGAATTTGGCCGAGCCGGGTTCCTGGATGATCACCATGCCATCCGACTCTTTCATGGCCTGAATGCCTTTGGTGCCGTCACTACCGGTGCCCGACAGCACAATCGCAATGGCGTTGTGATGCTGATCTTTGGCTAACGAGCGTAAGAAAATGTCTATAGGGTGGTGGACATTGGCGTCTTTCATCTGTTCGGACAACAGCAAGCAGCCTTCGGCCATCAGCATGTTGGTACGCGGCGGCATCAGGTAAATGCTGTTCGCTTCGACGGTGATGCCATCGGACACCTGATGGATTGGCATATCAGTGTGTTTGGCCAATAGCTCGGGCATCATGCTTTTGAAGTCGGGGGACAGATGCTGGGCAATGATGTATGCCGCGCCGGTGTCAGACGGGACGTGCTTGAAGAACTCCTGCAACGCCTCCAAGCCGCCGGCAGATGCACCTATGCCAATGTAGTGGGACGGTGCGTTACCGTTTTCGTCGTTCACGAATCAAGCCTCCTGGCCAGGTTCCCAATGGTCGTCCTGCAAAATGGACAACTGGGTACCGGGATGTGAATCCGATACCAGATTGGGTAAAGAGTGTTGGTGCTTGAGCTTTTGGGTCAGCTCGGCTTCTGTCATGGGCCGATGATATAAGAAACCTTGATGGATGTAACAATTTCTTACCTTTAGCCAGTGACTTGTGCGGGTATCTTCGACACCTTCGGCAATAATGTTGAGCCGCAGGGTTTTCGCCAACGCCAGAATGGCCTCGACGATTTGAGCATCTTCCTGATCTTCCAATACATCCTGTACAAACGAGCTGTCGATTTTGAGGGTGTCGATAGGCATTTTTCGAAGGTAAGCAAGCGAAGAATAGCCGGTACCGAAGTCGTCCAGTGCGATATGAAAACCGGCGCTGCGCAGCTGCCCCAGGGTTCTCTGGGCCAGCTCGGTGTCATCGATCAGGGCTGTTTCAGTGACTTCCAGTTCAATCACTGACGGCTCGATACCACGGTTTTTGCACTCACCAATCAGTTCATCGGCCAGAAACTCATTGTGAAACTGCCGGCCAGACAGGTTCATCGACAAACGCAGGTTTTTACCCAGGTATTTTTGCAGGCGGGCCGCAGTGGCCAGCACGTTGTCCAGTAGCCATCTGGAGAAGTATTCAATCAAGCCGGACTGCTCAATCATTTTCATGAAAATATCCGGGCCGATGTGCGGGGCAGCCTCGCAGTTCCAGCGTGTCAGGGCTTCCATGCCAACAATGCGGCCCGTGCGGATGTCCACTTGTGGTTGATACACCACCGAGAAATCGTTGCGGCCTACTTCTTTTAATGACTGTCGCAGATGAATATGAAGGTCGGCGTATTTGTCCATCTCGCGAGTGTAAAACCGGTATTGGTTACGGCCGGCGGCTTTGGCTTTGTAGAGCGCAACGTCGGCTTGTTTCATTAATTGAGTGCTGCTGGTACTCAGGCCACTGGCGCTGGCAATACCCATGGAACAGGTAATATAGAGGCTACGCTCGAGTATCCTGAACGGCTGTTTGAATATTTCGATGATTTTGTCAGCAATCAAGTGCAAGTGGTTCTGATTGGTTAGCGAGCACACCAGTACCACAAATTCGTCGCCCCCCAGACGGGCAATGGTGTCGACTTTACGAAGGTTTTCTTGCAGTCGGGTCGCCACGGCTTTTAGCAGCTCGTCTCCAGCATCATGTCCCAGGGTGTCGTTAATGTGTTTGAAGTCATCAAGGTCCAGGAACATCAGGGAAACGTCTTCCAGGCGCTGAATATTTTTTAGCGACTCCTCCATCCGGTTGCTGAAAAACGCACGATTGGTCAGGCCCGTAAGCTGGTCCCGTTCCGCCAGGTTGCGCAGTGCCTGTTCGGTTTTAAGGTGATCAGTGATATCACTGAAGGTCATGATCAAGCCACTGACACTGCCCGTATCTGTATACAGATTGCAGGCGTTGGCTTTCACCCAACGGGTGGAGCCATAGGGCGTTTGCAGGCGAAATTCACCTTCGTATTTATCCTGACTGATCAACGTTGAACGGATCGACTCCAGAACAGTTTGACGATCGAGTTCATGGAGCGCGTTTATCCAGCCAATACCCAACGATTCAGAAGGCGATAACTTGGAATATTCACACCAGGTGTCGTTAACATAAGTACATTCCCAGTCGCGGTTTAACTGGATAATGCCAACCGGTGCAACATTGGTGAGCACCCGGAAACTGTAGTGAATGGCGCTGCTGCTTTCTTTGCTGAGGGAGTTGTCTGCGTCTCCCCGAAGCACCAGCACTCGCAGCGATACGGCACCCCGGTAAATGTCGAAATAGCGCACATCCACACTTGAGAGGGTTCCGTTGGTGTGTTGCAGGGTCAGGCCGTGCCAGGTATCCAATGTGGATTTTCTTGGCCGTAATTCGCGAGTCAGTGGCGGAGAGCCTGCGGGTAGATAGAATTCAATGCTACTGCCATTGATAACGTCTTGACCAATGCCAACCATGCTGGCGGCTGCCGCATTGCAGAATACCACCCGGTTGTCGTCATTGATGATGACCAAACCGTCAAAGGTATTGTTCAGCAGGTCATCGACATCCAGCAAAAAATCCCGTTCGCCTTGAAGGGTTTGTGCAGGCAGCCCCTTACGTTTGGAACTGTCAATAAAACGCATCACGGCCGATGCTGCTTTGATAAAGGGCTTGATGCGGCCTTCCAGCTTGGCTGAGCAATCTGAATGAGCGTTGCAGATAATCAGAACGGCATACAGACCGGTCTGGTCGCACACGGGTACCAAACTGTAATTGTGCAGTTCCGGGCAGTCTTTGGGGATTGGGATCTCATGGTTAAACGGCGCGTGCTCATTAAGGCAGTGGCCGAGAATCATGGGGGTGGTTAAAGATTCGGGGATGTAGGTGCTGTTGGAGGTGTTGGGTAGCTCGGTGGGTTTGCCGTCGATGGTTTGCAGAAAAATGCGAAAATCCCAATAAACCAGTGCATCGCCATCTTCTTGCTCTTCTTTATTAACCCGGCGCTGGTCGGCGTTGTAGCCGGTTCTGAGGTAGGCGTAACCGACTTCTGCATCGAGCAAAACCATCAGCTGTTCAATGCAGCAGGATAGAAAACGGTCAATGCCCTCAAAGCGGATCAGGTGTCGTTCAACGGCAGAAATGGCAGTTCTGAGCCCATGGTCCGAACGACGGTCCTGCAGGGCCGGCATTGAGCCGCTGGGTGCGCCAATATCCGAGCTTTGTAATGTGTCCCCATCTTGCGTGTGTTTCAGGTTCCGCATGCCGCACCAGGTCTTGTGTCTTCCGTGACCTACGAATGTATACGTCTGTATAACTCCGTCAACAACAATTTGTAAGACAATCTGATCATGTAACGTAAGATTCTGGCTAAAGGTTCAATAATCACCTGTGGTTATTAGCAATCTCGTCAAAATGCCGGGTTTATGGGGTTGGCGCATTTGATGGTAATCGAACTTATTATTAGATATGTAAAGCAATCCTCCAAAAACCGACTAGGCTCTTTGTGTGAATGGCGCGAGTGTAGTGTTTGGTGCGGTCAGGTGTCCAAATGTCGCAACCGCGTGACGTTCCGTTACCACTCTATTTATACGTCGGATTCGTGGAGTACAGGATGCCAGACTCTCTCAAACAAATGCTGGATGGCCGCAGCTTTGAATCAAAATTGCAGCTTCCCCTAATGGTGCTTGCGGTGGTGCTGGTTATCAGCTTTGCCGCCAGCTTTCTGTTTGTGTCCTTGTTGTCGTCCAATACACATACATTGGCTTATGAGGATTTACCGGGCCTCGATTACGTTTTGCAGGCCGACCGTGACTTGTACCAGGCACAAATGGCGGAACGCAGTTTGGCGACCATGGAGCCAGGAACGGCGGCGTTTAACGACATGGCCAGCTATTACCTGGAAAACATCGATCAGGCGCAAAGCCGAATCGTACAGTTCCGTGACTTGATGGAGATTCCTGAAATCAAGGCGCAAGGTGACGAGTTTCTGCGCTTGATTGATCAATGGAAGGTTGAAGCCGAGCAAATCAAAACCCTGTACAGCAGTGGCTATGAATCCGATCGTCAGGCTGCCATGGCATTGAGTTTTGGCTCTGGGTTGAAGAGTTTTGAAAACGTGCGGGTGATTCTTGATGAAATTACCGGCCCTGTGATCAAGCAAGCCTATGAGAACACAGAGGCGTCAGACCTGATTTCCTGGCTGGCTCGCGGCCAGCAGTTGTTGACGTTGGCACTGGGTTTGGTGGTTTGTTATCTGGTGATGCGTCATTTCCCGCCAGTCATCACCGCGCCGATTGTTGCCATGCTGGAAGCTATTAAAGGGGTTACCGAAAGCTCTGACTTTTCTCGTCGGGCACCGGTGACTACCAAGGACGAAATTGGCGCACTGGCCGAGCACTTCAATCGTTTGATGACGTCGGTGGAAGAATCCATTCGCGACTGCACCAATGTGGTCGAACATTTGGCTGAAGGTGAATTTCAGACCATGTCGGCCGAGCGCTATCGTGGCCATCTGAAAAATCTCGCGGTATCGATCAATAGCACCAGCCACTCGGTGTCGGCGGCGATGAAAGACATTAATTGCATCACCAATGAGTTGGCGGACGGCAATTTTGAGGTGCTGGAAAGAACCTCAGAAGACTCCCTGAAAGGTGAGTTTGGCGCCACGGTGACCAATGCCAATCGTGCCAAGCAGGCGATTCGAGGTGTGATTCGTTCAACCGACGTGGCGCTGAAAAAAGTCGCTGCCGGTGAAGTCACCGAGCCCATCGAGGCGAACTTTCCGGGTGAGTTGCAAGGGTTGAAAACCGGTGTTAACCAGACGCTGGTGGCGCTGAATGACGTCTTCAAAGCCATTGAGGCCATGATGGGCTGCTTGGCGGATGGCGATTTTTCTCATGCCGACCAAATGCTGGCTGGTGGCAAGCTACCAGGGCGTTATGGGCTTATCATCGAAAGCGTTGAAGCCGCCATGGCACAGCTCGATAGTGCGATTCAGGACATTGCCGGTGTGATGTCGAAAGTTGCAGAGGGCCAGCTGTCATCGCGGGTGGAATCCACCATGAAGGGCGATCTGGATCGCTTGAAGGTGAACATCAACAGCTCACTGGATCAGATTCGTCGAATCAATCATCTGATCAGTGCAAGCCTGTCGCAATTGGCGGAAGGTAATCTGGCGATGCGGGTGGAAGGGGATTTTCCGGGCGACTTCGCATCGCTGCGTTCGGATATCGATGCCACCGTTGCCAACCTGACCAGCATGATTGGTCAGATTCAGGATTCGTCCGGCGAAGTCTTGATGGCCTCCCAGCAACTCGACCAGGGCAGCTCGGACATCAGTAATCGTACCGAGCAACAGGCGGCTGCGGTTGAGGAAACCATGGCGTCGCTGGAGCATATTCGCGAAGCCGGTGTGAAAAACATTGAAGAAGTGGGCCAGGTTGTACGGGTATCAAAAGCCACCGAAAGCGCGGCACTGGAAGGCCAGGCGACCATGCAGAAAGTGGTGGGCTCGGTGCAGGATATCAGTGATTCCAGCAACAAGATTGGCTCCATCATTCAGGCCATCGATGGCATTGCCTTCCAAACCAACTTGTTGGCATTGAATGCCGCGGTAGAGGCCGCACGGGCTGGAGAATCGGGCCGTGGCTTTGCAGTAGTGGCGGGTGAAGTGCGTACGTTGGCCCGGCGCTCGACCGATGCAGCGCGGGAGATCAAGGAGTTGGTCAACGAGATCATCGAGCGCGTGGCCATTGGTACCGAAGTCGCTGAAGGCTCTGGCGATGTATTGCGCCGGGTGGTTGAGTCGTTCAATCAGGTTAATCAGGGGGTTGAGCGAATTGCCAATGTCATCCGCGATCAGTCGGGAAGCATTGGTGAAGTGGCCAGCGCCATGAAAACCATCGAAACCAACATTCAGGCAACCGCGGCCGTGGCCGAGGAATCGGCGGCATCCTGTAAGGTGATGTCGGAGCAGGCCAGTGGCCTGAAGCACCTGACCACAGCGTTTAACGTGTGATCCTGTCTTCAGGTTTTTGATGGGCTTTTGATGGGCTTTTGATGGGCTTTTGATAGAGAGTGATCGGGCACGAAGCCAATTTCAGGCTTCGCGTCCGGCTGGCCCTGCTTCAGCCAGTTTGCGCAGTCGGCGCGACAGGGCGTCGACCAGCATATTGAGGCTGGCGGCTACCATAATCAGAAAGAACGCCCGGTCGTAGCGAATCTCTTCAAAGCCGGAATCGATGTAAAAGCCCAGAGTGGCAATTCCCAGAATCCCCAAAATCGCGCTCTCGCGCAGAATCACTTCCCAGCGATAAAACAGCCACGCAAGCATGGCGGGTAATTGGTTGGGTGTTTCCTGATAGGCATAGCGAAGCAGCGGAGATTCGATGGCCGCAGTTTGAGTCGAGCTTGATTGAGCGCGCAGATGCTCGGCCTGACTTTTACCAGCCACCAGAAAACCAATCAGACCGCCATTATGGATGGCCAATGCCAATACCGCGGGTAACCCGGAAGGTCCGAACAGCAGCAAGAACAGGTACGCCAGAATCATTTCAGGCGTCGAACGCATCAGCAAAAGCAGCAGTTTGCCGGGCCAGCGGGCAGCGGCTGGAGCCAGTTTGGCGGTGCCCAGTGGGTAGACCAGCAACACCAGTAATAGCGTCAGGAACAGCGCCAATTGCGAAATTAGCAGGGTTTGCCAAAGCCCTTGCCATGCCTGGCCCGACAGCATTTGCCAATACCAGTCAATTGTACCGGTCCAGTCACCCTGTCGCAGTGGCGCAGGCCATATATCCCAGCTGATGAACTGCCACAAATAGCCGCTGTTAGTGAATCCAACGGTGTCGGGTAAGGCGAAAAAAGCACCGATGACATACAAGGGCAGCGCACGAGGCCGTAGCCAGTAGCGAATGGTCGCAATCAGCAGCATAAAGCTCCAGAGCAGAGCGGCGGCTTCGCTGTACTGGCCTTGTTTGAAGGCAGTTTCAAGATGGAACCCAAGCGTGGGCAACCCGATAAACCCCAGAATCGCGCTGGAGCGCAACGCACATTCAAAGCGATAACGGGTGTACTGGCTTAGTGCTGGCCAGGCCTGTGGGATGCGGGTGTAGACCCAGCGAATCAGGCGAGGTGCCTGTGGCAGGCTGCGTTCCGGCGTGTCGTTCTGCAACGCCAGGGTTTCTGCAAACACCTTGGCAAAGACGCCGGTATAGGGCGAATGGCCAGCAGCCCGGTGGTTGGGCTTAAGCCCCACACCTGCATGAAGATCAGTGCCCAGAAAATTTCATGAACCGAGCGAATGACGGCACAGAAAGCCCGCACCGGCCACCAATGAAACATCAGTGCGGTAAGCAACCCCAAGGGGGCTGCGATCACAACGGCCAGCAAGGCAAAGGCGACGGTGTGCATCAAGGCAGACAACAAACTACCGATGTCTTCCACCTGCGGTGTGATCATTCCCAGGCCAATACGACCCAGTTCCTGCCAGGGGGAAGTGGCGTGGACCTCGATGTCGGCAAAAGGCAACGCCATGGCGGCGGCGATGGCCAATAACGCAATAATGGCGGTCAGACGTCTGGCGCTGGATGCTGAGCGAAAGTAACGGGCGTCTGTTGGGAGTGTTTCCGACATGACTCAGTCCGCCGGTTTGCCGGGACTGACGCAGCTGAGCGGCAGGGAGCCTGAATGGCTGGTTGATGTGCTAAAAACGGGGGCGGGAGTATCAGGCGAGTCGCTGTACAGGGTTTGGTAATCCTGCTCGGTGAGAGACTGGGCCGGACCATCGTAAACCAACTGGCCCTGTTTGAGTGCCACAACGCGATCAAACAAGGCGCTAGTGAGCTGCGGGTTGTGCATGCACACCACGGCTGTTTGATGGCGCTCCAGAACCCACTTCAGCAAATCATGAGCCTGCTGCGGGTCGAGGGCAGAGACCGGCTCGTCGCCAAACAGAATGGGCTGCTGACGATACAAGGCCCGTCCCAAAGCCACTCGCTGACGTTGGCCGCCGGATAAACGATCGACGGATTTCCACAGCTGGTCGCTGAGGCCAAGTCGCTCCGCCAGCATCGATACTTCGGCTTTGGCTTGCTGCAGCGGTTTGATCAGATTCCACAACGAAGTCAGACGGCCATGACGGTGTAAACCGCCCATGAAAATGTTGTGGTAACTGCTTAGAACATCGACCAGGCCATCAGACTGAGGGCACAGGGCAGCCCGATCCGGGTCGATGCCATACAAATGGTTCAACAAGGTCGACTTGCCCGCGCCGGACGGGCCAACCAGTGCCACCTTTTCGCCCGACTCAATGGTCAGCGACAGGTTTTGCAATACCGGTTGTCCCGCATATCCCAGCGTCAGGTCTTGCAGTTGATACAAGCTCACGGTGTTGATGCTCTGTGCCGTCAGCGTATCAGTCGATCAGGCCAATGGCCTTGGCGGTGTCTTCAATTGGTTGGTAGTCGGCGTTGCTGGCCGGTACAAAGCTCTTGCGTGGGAAGCTGCCCAGCAGGTCTTCGTCTTTCATGTTCAGCAGTGCTTCCGTCACCTTGGCTTTGAAGCCTTTGCCGAAATGGTCGTTCACGTCACCGCGAATGGTCCACTGGTAATCCGGGTAGGTTGGCGTGGTCCAAACGACGCGAACCTTGTCAGTGTCAACACGACCGCTGGCAACCATGGTGTCCCAAACGCTGAAGTTTACAGCACCAATCTGGTATGCACCGGATTCAACCTGAGTCACGGTACGGGAGTGGTCGCCAGAGAAACCAACGCGGCTGAACAGCTCATCTGGAGCTTCATTGAAGGTTTCACGCAGGTAGAATTCCGGCATCAGGCGGCCAGAGGTAGAGCCTTTGGAACCGAAGGTGAAGGTTTTGCCTTCGAATTGCTTTTGCAGTGATGCCAGATCGTCAGTTTGTTCAATGCCAGTGTCGGTGTTGGCGATGATGTAAGACTTGAAGAACTGGTCTTCGTAGCCCTGGGCCAGAGCTTCAGAACCGTCCACCAGACGACGTGCCTGAACACCGGACAAACCACCAAACCACGCCAGTTGTACCTGGTTGTTGCGGAATGCAGTGATAGCGGCAGCGTAGGATTTAACCGGAATGTACTTTACTTCAACGCCCAGCTCATCAGACAGGTAGTTGGCGACCTTGCCAAAACGTTCCATCAGGCGGCTTTCGTCCTGATCCGGAATGGCGGTAAATACAAAAGTTTCAGCTTGGGCAACCGCCGCGGCGGCCATCAGGGCAGCAGACGCTACCAGACGTTTGAAGAGAGTCATCTCCGGGCTTCCTCACAGGGATGGATGTGATCACGCCGTTCAATAGGGCGCGTAAAATGGAGCGCGGAGTATATGAAATTAGCGGACCAAATGCTTGCCTTTCGATGCTAGGGACCCTCTGAATAACTCTGCACAGCTCTGCGCGAGTCCTGCAGGTTGTCAGAACAAGGCGGCGAATGCAGCGAAATGACGAGTCCTTTTCAAGTTCGCCAACGCTGTTCTGGCGAGCTGCAGGCCGCGCCCGAAGGGGATGACAGGGCATTGCTGATTCTGTGTCGCTGATTTTTGACTTGACCCGTCAGGCCTGCAAACCAGCTTCGTGACTCAGCTTCGCCCTGTCATCCAGAGCGGGCACCGAGTTATTCTGAGTGTCCCCAGGAGTTGGTTTGAGCCCTGCTTGAAATAAATAGGGCCATAAAACAAAACAGCTAGCGCCAACAAATGCTGGCGCTGGCCGTTAGTTCTTCCGGGGGTTCAGTCGAACACCCCGGGGTGATTGGGATTACTCGAAGTAGACCATGCACTCGGCAGGAATTTCGACGTCAGCCTCTTCTTCGCCCGGGTGTGTCCAGTCGGCCCAGCCAACGTTTTTACCCGGTTTGGTTGGTGACGTGGTTTCGAAGTCGGTGCCGTAAACCTTGTTGATGATGTATGGCTGCCAGGTGTCGTCACCTTCGGCCGGGTAGTCGGCGACTTCGTTCAGCCAGGTAAAGGCCCGCAGTAATGCCTGGTCTTCCCAGTTCCATACGTCGTAACCCAGACGGTCCAGCAGTACGGCTTGAGCAACAGCGCCTTGCAGGGCTGAGTAAACGTAGTTTTCCTTTGGTGGTGGCCAGCTGAATTCACCACCGCGGCGCATGTCATCCGGCAGTGCGCCATCGATGTTATGGCCTTCCTTGGTCGCGCCTACCGGGTTAATGGCTACCGGGTAGTCCGGTTCGTACTGCCACCAGTCGACTTCCTTGAATTTGAAGTCGCTGTAAAGGTCGCGGTCGCCAAGCCAGGCTTTGAAAATTTTCGCAGCGCGAGCAACTTCGGCTTCGTCTTGCAGGTAAGCCGCAGCAGCCAGGCGGCTGGCGCCGGCAAACGTGCCCCAGTTGTTCGGACGCACTTCATGGGTCGATACCAGAGTCTTGCCGGATGGGTATTCTTTCACCATCACTTCTTCCAGCCAGGCTTTGAATTTGGCGTCTTTCTTTTCTGGCAGTTTCACCAGATCGGCTGCCAGTACATAGGCAATCAGCTCCTTGCCCAGCGCCAGTGTGGTGCCGTCTTCGTTGTCTTCGCTGCCTCGAATGTTCATGACCGACTTGATCACGTCCTTGCGAATATCCTCGTCGCCAGTGCGGGCATAAATCAGTGCCTTGGCCAGAACGTTGGTGTTGGTCTGGTCATCCTGATCGGCCAGGTTGCCACCGCGGGTTTTTTCCTCTGCCGCTTCCAGCATGTTTTCCCACGCTGTGCCAGACGTTGGCAGGCTGTTCAGCTCGTCAGCATCAATCCACAAATAGTCGGTTGGAAAGGTCGGGGCACCCGGATACGCCGTGGTGTCGTCCAGATCCGTGGCGGCGCTCGCCAGTGGCGTGATCATCAGCGCGGCGGTGATCGCCAGGGTGCGTCTGATGCCTTGGTGCAATGCAGGCAGTCTCATTATCTATTCCTTGTGAAAATGAAGGAGCGTTCAGAATAGGGACGATGTCACTATGAAACTGTGATCCAGATCAGACCTTTTCGTAGGATGGTCGGACAATCAAACGATCTGTGAGGTAATTCACGAATCGGCCATTTACTGCAATAAATAGCCATCTCTCTGGCGCTTTAGGGCTTGACGTTGGAGAATCGCCCGACAATGACACATAACTCTTCATAACAGGAATCGGGATCATGAAATTCATTTGGTTACTGCCGCTCTTGCTGGTGGGCTGTGCCAGTCAGCAGTTGACGCACAATTACTCTGGCGATGTGCACTTGCAGCGCATCGTTGTGGATTTACAACCACTGACGGGGGCGAACGATGAAGACAAGAGCCTGCTTGCCAAGCTGGGCGAGATTCAACGCGTGGTGCAGGCCATCGAAGATGCGATGGACGAGGAAGAAACGGCGCGTTTGATTGAGCAGCTGACTCAGTTTGAGCAAATCATGTTTGATGGGGTGCGCAACGCAGCGGGTATTCCTTTAGTCAAGGAAGAGGCCATCAGTGTGACCATGCAGCATGGTGACCAGAACGAGCTGATTAACATCACCTGAGAGTACCCGGAGTACAATCAGGATTACCTGACCTTGCACGCCAGTGTCGATTATCCGTACATGGAGACCACATCCACGGGGTTTGGCCTGGGCACCCGTTCCGAAACCTACAAGGTTGAGCCTGCCATGACGGTGGATATTCGCGGACACCTGGATGAGGATCGCCTGTTTTGGGATCAGTCGGTGCGCTATAGCTCCAGCAAGAGTTTTACCGTTGGCACTGACTATGTTCTGGGTATAGCGACAGACCGTATTGAGGACGCTGATGTGTTTCTGATTCCACTGGCTGAGGGTTTCGCCAAGCAGTTGCGGAAAGACTTGAAGAAGTAATCTGTGGCAGACCGGATGCTGGACTGCCCGGTTGGCGGTCCAGCATCCGTTGTTCGGCTCAGCGCATAGCGGCCAGAAACGCGGAAACTTCCTCGCGATTGCCTTTGAACACCACCCGGTCGAGCTTTTTCTGAAGCTGGTATTCGTACATGGGGTCGTAATAATCGACCAGCAGGGCAGTAATCCAGCTTTTGTGCTGTTCTGAATCGCCGTTTTTATGCGCTTGCAGGGCGCTGTCGAGTTGTTCGGACAGTTGCTTGTAGCGTACACCGCCAAGGCGTTTGCTGACACGTTGCAGAGAATCCACCAGGTCGTGGCTGAAGCGTGTAAAGGCGTCGTCTTCGCCGACCTGGGCTTGCCAATCTTGCAGCTTCGACAGGATGTAGTTGTTGAAGCTGTGCTCAATGCGCTCTTCCAGCGATGTTTCCAGCAGTACTACCGGGCTGTGGTTAAGCGATTCACGGAATACCGGCGGCAAGGCGCAGCGGCCAATCAGCATGCTTTCGTCTTCAAATACCGTGCGCAGGCCTTGTTTGCCGGCATCGCTGTGTTCTGCTTTCAGCATGGCAACGGCGAGGGCGTTTTCGAAATCCAGCTGACTGGGCTGGCCGTCCGGGCGTTTACCAAAGGCGGAACCAAAGTGGTTGGCCAGGCCTTCCAGATCAATGCTGTTGGCCAGTGAATTCAGCAAGCCGGTTTTGTTGCAGCCAGTTTTGCCGGCCAGCACGACCTTGGGCATGTCACGGCATTGACGTTCAAATTCGCCCAGAATCCAGGTCCGCATGGCCTTGTAGCCGCCGGTGATCCGTGGGTAGTCGACACCGGCTTCGCTGATCCAGCGCTGTACCGTCTGGCTGCGCAAACCACCGCGCCAGCAGTACAAATAGCCTTGTGGGTTTTCTTCGGTAAATTGCAGCCACTTGTTTAGGCGCTCTTCCTTTACCTCGCCTTTGACCAGCTGGTGGCCCAGCTTGATGGCCTCGTCCTGACCAAATTTCTTGTAGCAGGTGCCAACCTTGGCGCGCTCCTGATCGGTCATTAGTGGCAGGCTGACGCTGGTAGGGAAAGCGCCTTTTTTGAATTCAATCGGCGCCCGGGTGTCGATCATCGGAATATCGTTAAGAAAGATATTCAGAAAATCGTTGGTATCCGGACGCGCAATCTGGTCGCTCATCAGAAATCTCCAGTGACTGACACAAACGGAGCGCTGCTGTCCGTGCGTTCGACCAGTTGGCCGATGACCGAGTTTTGAGCGCCTGCGTCTGCCAGCAAAGCTTCCAGCGCAGCCGCCTGAGCAGGGCTTACGGCAATCAACAAACCGCCCGAGGTTTGCGGATCACACAGCAGGTTTTTAACACCCTCTGGCATCTCGGCCAGTTTGTGGCCATAGCTGTCCTGATTGCGCAGGGTGCCACCAGGAATCGCACCCTGAGCAAGGTACTCGGCCGCTTCCGGAATCACTGGCACATTGGCCAGTGTGACGTCGGCGTTAACGCCACTGCCTTCACACACTTCAAGCAGATGGCCCATCAGGCCAAAACCGGTGACGTCAGTGATGGCGTTTACACCATCCAGCTGGGATGCCTGTGCGCCTATGGTGTTCATTTGGCACATGATGTCGCGGGCCAGATGGGTATGCTCGGGCTTGAGAATTTTCTTCTTCTGGGCGGTGGTCAGAATGCCAATGCCGAGTGGCTTGGTCAGATACAGCAGGTCGCCTGCCTGGGCCTGATTATTCTGTTTCAGCGCGGATTTGGTAGTCAGACCGGTGACGGCGAGGCCAAAAATAGGTTCCGGTGCATCAATCGAATGCCCGCCCGCCAGCGGAATACCTGCATCGGCACAGGCCTGACGGCCACCGTCTACCACTTGCTGTGCCACTTCCGGGGCCAGCTTGTCGATTGGCCAGCCTAAAATGGCGATCGCCATCAGCGGTTTGCCGCCCATGGCGTAGATATCACTGATGGCGTTGGTGGCAGCGATACGTCCGAAATCAAATGGATCATCAACGATCGGCATGAAAAAGTCTGTGGTGCTCAGGACCACCTGATCGTTGCCAATGTCGTAGGCGGCGGCATCGTCCTTGGAGCTATTGCCAACCAGCAGGTTGGGCGAATCCGGCAGGTTCAGCTGGGATGCCAGAATCTTATCCAATACTTTGGGAGAAATTTTGCAGCCACAACCGGCACCGTGGGAATACTCGGTCAGACGGATAGGGGATTCAGACATCAAACGTGCTCCAGCGGAATTTTTCAGCGCGAAATCATACGGTGAAGTGGCGAACTTGTCAGTGCCGGCATGCCTGCCGTGTATCTGAGGTGTGGTTAGAGTGCGTCTAAAGTGTGGTTAGAAAGTGGTTTGTGGGTGGCAGAGTGTGAGGTTCAGGATGCCAGCTCTGGTTTCAGGACGTTTTTCCAAGCTCTGTTTTCTGGCTCTGTTTCCAAACTATGCTTTCAGGCGAACGATCAGACAAAAAACGGCTCGGGCATTGCTGCCGGAGCCGTTTTTTATTGCTGAAGCTGACGTTAGCCTGCGCGGGTTGGCAGTACGTCTTTCAGTTTTTCGTGCATGGTCAGCAGGGCTTCTTCGGTCTCGTCCCAGCTGATGCAACCATCGGTCACCGACAAACCGTATTCCAGATCATTCAGGTTAGCCGGAATGTTCTGACGGCCGTGCTTGAGGTTGGATTCAACCATCAGACCAACAATGGACTGGTTGCCTTCCAGAATCTGGGAGGTCACGTTGTCAAGTACCGCTGGCTGCAGGGCCGGGTTCTTGCTGGAGTTTTCGTGGGAGCAGTCGATCATGATGTTCTTGATCAAACCGGCCTTTTCCAGCGCCTGTTCGGCCAGGCCGACGTTGACGGAATCGTAGTTTGGCTTGCCGCCACCACCGCGCAGCACAACGTGACCGTAGTGGTTGCCCTTGGTGCGAACGATGGACACAGCGCCATCTTCGTTAATACCCAGGAAACGGTGTGGGTTGGCCACTGACTGCAAGGCGTTGGTAGCCACGGTCAGGCTGCCATCGGTACCGTTCTTGAAACCAACCGCACAGGACAGGCCAGAGGCCATTTCGCGGTGGGTTTGGGATTCGGTGGTACGTGCGCCAATGGCCGACCAGGAAATCAGATCCTGCATGTACTGTGGGGAAATCGGGTCCAGTGCCTCGGTAGACAATGGCAGGCCCATTTCGGCCAGATCCAGCAGCAGTTTACGACCAATGTGCAGACCGTCTTCAATCTTGAAGGTGTCGTTCATGTATGGGTCGTTGATCAGGCCTTTCCAGCCCACGGTGGTACGTGGTTTCTCGAAGTAAACACGCATCACCAGATACAGGGTGTCAGATACTTTTTCGGCCAGTGTCTTCAGACGCTGGGCGTAGTCTTTGGCGGCTTCTACATCGTGGATGGAGCATGGGCCAATAACCACAAAAACACGCTTGTCCTTGCGGTCCAGAATGTCACGGATCACCTGACGGCCTTCGCGTACGCTGGCGACGGCGGTGTCGGAGATTGGCATCTCGGACTTCAGTTTTGCTGGGGTGATCAGTGGGTTGATCGACTCAATATTCAAGTCATCGACGCGATTGTCTGACATAACGATCCTGATTTGTTGACTCTCTAAAGGTTGCCGTGCCGCTCTGTGGCGGTGTTGAGTCGACCCTGTTTGAAGGTCGCTCTGAACATCGGCGCTAATTCATACTGCATGACGGTTGGTCATTGGGCAGCGGGACAGATGACTGAGTCCCTTTCTTTACGTAATCTCGGGCCTTTGAGGCATGTTGCTGGCAATCATTGATTGTGCGGCCAGAAAACATCCGAACTTTACATGCCAAAAACGCATTCGAGAATTACGGATAGTTATAATCCGGCTGATTATGACAAATACAACTGAAAAAACACATTCATTCCCTCAATCGCCGTTATTACCACCTTCTTTACAGCATAGTCTGCGAATGGGGCTGCCCATGTGGTTCTTGCCAGAATGGCGTGGCAAATTGATGACATTGGAACAAACAAGCAGTGGCGCCCTGTCGCAATACAGTCAGGTATTTGGTTCGGTTGAAGGCAACACCACGTTTTATGCCTTGCCGGGCAAAGAGCGTGTGGCGCAGTGGCTGGATCAGGTGAACGATGACTTTCGCTTTTGCTTCAAGGTGCCGCGCGATATCAGCCATAGCCGCAGCATGCAGGTGGCTCTGCAAGGGCAGCCCGGCCGGGAGTTCGGTGCATTTCTGGATGCACTGGTAGGACGCGATGCAAACAAACTGGGCGTCTTGATGCTGCAACTGCCGGCTTCGGTAGAAGCCCGTGCTATGGGCGAAATTCTGGCAACCATGGATGCGTTGGCATCCGGGCAGTATTCCAATGGTGTGCCGTTGCAGCTGGCGCTGGAGTGCCGTCATTTATCGTTCTTCGACAAATCGCCGAACGAAGCCACGCTGTTGCGAGAGCTGCACAGTCGTCAGATGGATCGGGTGATCTTTGATACCCGTGGCATCATGGCGGAGCAGGGTGATGACGAAGAGCTGCTGGATGCCCAGCGCAAAAAACCGCGAATGCCCGTACATGCTGTGGCATCCGGTCCGAACCCGATTGTGCGTTTTATCGGTTTCAGACAGTTTGAACGCAATCGCACGTATCTGGATCAGTGGTTCAGCAAGTTGCATCAGTGGCTGCAGGAAGGGAAAACGCCGTATGTGTTCTGGCACACCGCCGGCAATCGTGATGTGCCGGAGTTCCACCGCTGGATCATGCAGCAGTGGTGTCAGCAGGAGGTTCAATGGCCGGGAGAAAACAGCGCCGGCGTTACCGGCGACCTGTGGGGCCAGGGCTAAGGCTGGGGCTAAGGCTGGGGCTAGGGCTAGGGTTTGGAGCTAGGGTTTGGAGCTAGGGTTTGGGGCTAGGCTTTACGGTGTGGGGGCTCTGGAATCGAGCCCCGAGTCGAATCAGAACAGCGCGTATTTTAGACCAAGGCCAAACAACATGGTGGCCAACAGGCTGCGCAATACGTTGTCCGGAATGTGCTTGGCCAGACGGCTGGATACCTGAATGGCAGGGATAGAGCCAATCAGCAGTGCGCCCAGCAGCATAAAGTCCACATTGCCCAGATAGATATGAATCAAACCGGCTGCCAGCGTCAGTGGAACGGCGTGGGCGATGTCGGTTCCCACCACATGGGTGGAACGCAACGCTGGGTACAGCACCATCAAAATGGCGGTACCAATGGCACCGGCACCCACGGACGACAAGGTCACCAGAACGCCCAGCAGAACACCCGATAGTACGGTCAAAACCGCAATGCTGTTCGGGTGGCCGCCCAGCAATTTGCCCGACCAACGTTGAATTTGTCCGCGCAGCACGATAGAGCAAGCTGTAATTAGCAGCATTGCTCCAAGAACATTGGTTAATATGTGGCCATATTGGTCAGCGTCGTCAAAATAGAGATCCAGTACGAGACCAGTGACCAGAGCGGCACTTATACTGCCCAGCGCCAGTCGACGCAGAATGGACCAGTCGACGTGACCCTGGCGATGGTGGGTGATGGCGCCAGATGCTTTGGTCAGCGCCGCATACATCAGGTCGGTACCGATGGCAGTATGAGCAGGAAAACCAAACAGCAGCAGCAGTGGGGTCATCAGAGCGCCGCCGCCAATGCCTGTCAGGCCAACAACAAAGCCGACGCCTGCGCCTGCGAGGATATAGAGCAAAATGTCCATAAGTAGGTAAAAAACTGCCAAAAAGCTGGAGGGTATTGCGGCAGTACTCTAGTTGGTGTTATCTATACTTAAAAAGAATATTTACTTATATTTTTATAACCATAACTGACTCAATGCTAAGCCGGAGGGAACATGAAGCTTCAGCAGCTCAAGTACATTTGGGAAGTGGCGCACCACGATCTGAATGTATCTGCCACCGCGCAGGTGCTCTATACCTCACAGCCCGGTATCAGTAAGCAAATTCGCTTGCTGGAAGACGAGCTTGGTGTTGAGATTTTTGCCCGCAGCGGCAAACACCTGACTCGTGTGACACCAGCCGGTGAGGCCATTCTGAAAATTGCCGGTGAAATCCTCCGTAAGGTGGACAGCATCAAACAGGTTGCGCAGGAGTTCAGCGATGAAGCCAAAGGCTCGCTGACCATTGCCACGACGCACACCCAGGCTCGATATGCCTTGCCGAGCGTGATTCAGCGCTTTATGAGCAAATACCCGGACGTCAGCTTGCACATGAATCAGGGCACACCAACCCAGATTTCTGAAATGGCCGCCAATGGCTCGGTGGACTTTGCCATCGCCACCGAGGGTATGGAGCTTTTCAACGACCTGATCATGATGCCGTGCTACCGCTGGAATCGCAGCATTCTGGTGCCGCGTAATCATCCGCTGGCGCAATTCAAACGGCCATCACTGGAGCAGGTAGCTGCCTATCCGCTGGTTACCTACGTGTTTGGTTTTACCGGCCGTAGCAAATTGGACGACGCCTTCAAGAGCCGCGGCCTGACGCCGCGAGTTGCCTTTACCGCAGCGGATGCCGATGTCATCAAAACCTACGTGCGCTTGGGCGTTGGGGTCGGCATTGTCGCCAGCATGGCGGTGGATGAAGAAGCCGATTCTGATCTGGTGGCTATTGATGGTAGTCATTTGTTTGCGCCGAGCGTGACACGTATTGGCTTCCGTAAGGGGACTTTCCTGCGCGGCTATATGTACGACTTCATTGCCGAATTTGCGCCACATTTGACCAAAGCCGTTATCGAAGAGGCATCTGCCTGTTCCAACCGTGCCGAGGTAGCAGAAATCTTCAAAGCCATCCGGTTGCCCGAGTACTGATCTGCAAGATTTAACGCAGAAGAAACCTGAGTGCCCGCCGATGCGGGCATTTTTGTTGGGTGTTTTTGATGGACGTTTTTGGTGGGAATAGCTAGCTTCAGATTATCCAGGTCAGTGGCGGGAGTAGGTTAGCCCCCGTATTCTTGATCCGTCAGCTTCTTCAACGCTACGGCTATTCGTTCAATCCAATGGGCGGTTGTTTCAATCGGCTGGGCCGTAAAGCCGACCAGAAACCCTTGCTGATGCGGGGGCACCTGTTGTGGCTGGGCGAAGTGGTCGGCCAGTAACATCAGTCGTAAACCTTCCTGTGCCATGGTTTCTGCCAGTTCTGCGTCCAGCCGTTGCTCCCGTTGAGTGTCTGCGCTCTCATCAAAGCCTTCAATCAACTGCTGTTTAAAGCGCAGAAGAAAGTGCATGCCAGCGTTTGGCAGCTGCCAGTCGCAGAACTCAGATAAATGCTGCTGCAACAGCTGGTGGGTTTGATCCCGCTTGTCACGGTAGTGGCGGCGCATGCGGTTGAGGTGACGTGCCAACTGGCCGGATTCGATAAACTCAGCGACGGCTGGCTGAGCGACCAGTGAGGCCGATAGCCCCAGGTCACGCTGGGTATTAAGCATGTGTTCTGTCATGGTTTGCGGCACCACCAGATAACCGATGCGCAACCCGCGAAACAGAATCTTCGAAAAACTGCCCAGCAAGCAAACCCGTTCAGCCGTATCGGCTCGCAGCATGGCGGTTTGCATCAGCGGTAGGCCAGGCTTGCCCTGAAATACAAACTCCGTGTCGTAGTCGTCCTCAAGAATCCAGCCGCGGTTGTCTACGGCAGCTTGCAGCCACTTTTGTCGAAGTTCAGAGCGCCAACTGATACCCAATGGGTAATGCCGATTGGGTGTTACCACCGCCGCCCAATGCTTACCCGTCGGAATCTCTGTGCCATTGCCATAGTCCGTAAATCCCGCTTCGCCGTTGCTACTGCTTCCATAATCCGGCCCCAGCGTATTGATCTCGTCCTCAGAAAAGACTCTAAGTATTCCGGGCTGGTGTTGCGCCAGTGCCGAGAGAATGGGTGGGAAAGTTGGGTCCTCTACAAACCAGCGAACAGGTTCTGATTGTGCGTGTGGTGCATTGTCAGTGTGGTCCCGAGCAGGCTGTTGCGTGGCAGCCTGATTCGAATAAGCCTCGATGCAATGCTGCAACAAGCTCAGGCTGTCCCGGTTGCCGGAGGTAATAAATACCTGCTCGGGTTTAACCTCCAGTCGACGCACCTGGCACAAATAATCGGCAATGGCACGGCGCAGTGGCGGAAAGCCTGCGTGGTATCGTCCTTCCAGAATGCGGCTATCCGGCGACAGCCAGCTCTTGCGCATGGCAGCGGCCCACTGTTTATTCGGAAATGCGCGACTATCAGCACCGGAATCCAGCATATGAGGGGGTGGTTGCACTGACTCTTGCCGTTCCGGATTTGTCGGCTTATGTGGCGACTGGCTGTGATCGGTTGAGCTTGTCGAGGATCGTGTTTGCTTGAAAGTCGCAGACTGCAGGTCGATGGCTACTTCAATTCCGCGTTTGGGTTTGCTGACCAAATATCCCTGACTGATCAGCTCGTCGTAAGCCTGAACGGCCATGCTGCGAGAAACTCCCAACTGCTGTGCCAACGCCCGACTGGACGGCAGTCGTGTGCCTTCTGGTAACTGCTGGCTGTGAATGGCCTGTTGAATTTGCTCAACCAGTTGCGCGTAGCCAGCAAGGCTACTGTCGGAATCAATACTGAGTGTCAGGCCAGCAAAGTTTTGTCCGGAAGACGGAGGACGCCTGGGTGTTTGATCAGGTGTTTTCTCGGATGCTTGCTTGGGCGTGTACGGCATCAACGATTCTCCGCAACCGGTATTTTTTTGGGGGTGAATAACTGGACTGGTTATAAATTCAAGAACTGGATATTTATGGAAAGTCCAGATGTCGAAAGAATAACTTCATTGATGAGTATGTTGAACAATACAGAAGTAATTAATGGAGCTGCACCATGCAACCGCAAAGCGAACGGACCCTCGAGAGCCTTAAATCCCCGCAATCTACCGTCAAGCGGGGACCAAAGCGGGCGCTGTACGACCGTCAGACGGTTAACGATATTCTTGATTCAACCCTTGTGTGTCACATTGCCCAGCAAAAGGAAGGGCAGGTGTTTGTCACGCCCAACTGTCATTGGCGGGAGGGCGAATACCTCTACTGGCACGGCCACAGCAAGGCACGTAACGCCAGCGGTACGGCTGCTGAGTCGGTGTGCATCAACGTCTGTGCGCTGGACGGACTGGTACTGGCCCGTTGTGCGTTTAATCACTCCATCAACTACCGCTCGGTGACTTTATTTGGGGTGCCTGAGTTGGTGGAGGAAATGTCAGAAAAAGCCCGTCATCTGCAGCTGATGGTCGATAAAATCAGTCCGGGGCGTTGGGATAGCTTGCGGCCGATGACGGCTAACGAAGTGAACGCAACGGCAGTGATGCGAATTCGCATTGATAACGCATCCGCAAAAGTGCGCACCGGTGACCCGCTGGACGACAAGGATGATCTGGACTGGCCGGTTTTTGCGGGCACGATGCCGCTGGAACGTCAGTGGGGAGAGCCGGTGGCAGCGGAAAACTGCACCGTGGCTGGGGAGCCTCGCTGTCCGGATGCCTTCTGATGATAGAGCCGGGGTTACATACCCCCGGCTACGCGTCTTTAGCCGTATTCAAACGACATTCAAAAGCGGTCAAAGCAACTCGGGGTTGAGTGTGTAAGTAGTGGTGATAGACGCCTCACCCAGCACATGCTCTGCGATGGCTTCACGCAGTTGGGCACCCGTTACGCCTGCGCCCAATGGCAGGGACTCTACATCCAGCGCGTACACGGTGAAAATGTAGCGGTGCACAATGCTGTCGTTCCACGGTGGGCAAGGGCCGTCATAGCCGTAGTATTCGCCACCCATGTCGGCATCGCCAGCAAACCAGCCGGTGTAATCGTTCAGGCCGTGCTGCCATTGGTTGGCGGCGTCCGGTCCCGGTTTGCCTTTGGCGGTGACGCCGTTGCTATGGCTGGCTTTGGCAATGGAATACACAGAGGCTGGAATATTCCACAGCAGCCAATGATAAAAATCGACTCTGGGCAGATCGGCAGGAACGGTTTTTCCTTCCTGATTCACATCGTCACCGACGGAGGGCACGTCCGGGTCATGGCAGATAACCACAAATGAGCGGGTACCTTCGGGAGCGTCGGACCAGCTCAGTTCCGGGTTGCGGTTGTACGACAGGGCGACATGGTTTTTGGCATCGGGTACGGCGAATGCGTACTGTGCTGGCACCGGCTGGCCATCGGTCAGGCTTCGGCTTGTCAGTTTCATGGTGATGTCTCCTGTGTTGTGTGTCTGATGTAGATTCTCAGTGCAGGGGCTTGCAGATAGAACGATACGAAGCCCCTGAACAGCCTCGTTACAAGCTTGAAAGGTGGGGCAGAATGATTCCACAAGCTCTTGCAGCATCGGCTGGGACAGGCAACAACTCAAGCAGGTTCAATCGGTACTGTGATCCGTATTGCTTTTGATCAATATTTGAACCGTTGCTGAATTGCTTATCAGTAAGCAACGGTTCTCCGTAGCTCTTAAATAGGCTCTCAAATAGGCTGTTATCGATAGATGCGCTGTGCCCATTCGGTCAGGCCGGACACCACGCTGCCGAAGTGGTCACCATCCAACAACGGAATATCCCCCAGCGTTCTGGCCACAGCTTCACGAATAATAGGAGAACGAGCGCTGCCACCCGTCACAAACACCAGATCGGGCCTGGTGTCGGCATTGGCGACGGCTTCTGCCATTAATTCAGTGATGCGCTCCAATGGACGGTCGATGGCGTCTTGCAGTTGCTGCTGGGATATCTCGGCTGATAGGGCGGCTTCAACAAACTCCAGCGGCACGCTGACGCTGGCTTGTTCCGACAGATGAATCTTGGCGTTCTCGGCACCACGCACCAATTGCTGATTCTGCTTGTACTGTTGCAGCTTGATCAGGCGGCCAATCAATTCCGGTTGCAGACAGTCGCGCTGTAATTGTTCCAGGTAGAGTTGGGTTTCAAGGCTGTTGAATCGCTGCAGGGCACCAACGTCATTGGTGCTGACGGCATCCAGAAAGGTTTTGGTTGGCATTGGCTTGCCGCTTTTCAGGTCGGCAGTGAGGCCAAACAGAGGCATCAGTTGTTTGGCCGCCAGCGCGATGTCGAGGTCATTACCGCCAATACGCTCACCGGTATGACTCAGAAAGTCGGCGCTGCGGTCGGTGTTGGCGCGACGTTGAGGTCCCATGCGTACCATGGCGCAGTCGCTGGTACCACCGCCGATATCGACGACCAGCACGGTTTTTTCTTCGGTCAGTCCGCGTTCAAAACTCAGCCCGGCTGCAATGGGTTCATATTGAAACTCGACTTCTTGAAAACCGGCGCGCTTGGCGGCGGTGGTCAGGATGCTAATGGCCTGACGGTTGCTCTGTTCTGCACCGCTGTCGGTACTCAGTGAGCCCTGGAAGTTAACCGGGCGGCCAATCACCGTATGGGTCAGCGTTTGCTGGAGCGAGTGTTCAGCGCGATGTTTAACGGTTTGCATCATGGCCGTCACGATGTCTTCAAAAAACTGCATGAATTCCGGGCGCAGGCCACTGGCACCCAAGTAGGACTTTGGCGACTTCACAAAGTAGCCTTCTTCCGGGTCGGCAAAATAATGCTCAAACGCTTGCTGGCCAACAAACATCACCGGGTCTTCGCCGGGGCTGGCAGGGGCCAGACCCAAATCATCACGCACGCGACGAGCTAGCCCAAGCTGGCCGCGACGACTCTCTACGAAGGCTTCACGCTGTACGCCTGCAGGCAGCGCCAGGCCGACTTGTTCTGTGATCAGCTCTCGACCCAGTGCATACAGTGCCGATGGCATAAAGGACTTGTCACCATCAACGCTGGCCAGTTGGATGGTGTCGTTGTTGGCGACGCCGATCGCGCAGTTGGATGTGCCATAGTCAAAACCACAGATCATGGAAGGTGCTCCGCTTTGGCCTTCGGAGTGAAAGCCGGTTAAGTCGATTTTAAAAAAGCCGCGCAACCTATCACAGCAGCAACAGCGATAGAAGGGAATCCGGAATATGGCTGTGGTCTGGCGATGTTATTGTGGTGGTGCGTGAGCCAGATTGAATATTTGCCGAATCGACAAATATCAAAATGGAATGTGAGCTGCACAAGCTGTAATCCATCAGCGGTCAGTGATCCTGTACATTGGAAAAAAACAAGAATCTTCAATTGCAGGGTTTCAATATGTTCAGGTCTTTTGGCGTAGCGGGTTCAGCTTCCGGTTACGTGCGTTTGCTGCTTTCCAAATCTCGAGCGGTGTTATCGGCTCTTTCTTTCTCTGGTCTTTTCTCTATTTCTGCGGGCGCCAGTACGCGCAAGCGTCAATTCGGAGTGCTGTCTGTGCTGGTGGCTTTGTGTTCGCTGGCTATGCCGTCGCAGGCAGCAGTAACTGGTGCACAAGAAGCACGTCTGGCGGCGGTCGATTCGGTCAGCAGTCTGTTGCAACTGCAGCAGGTGGATCGTCACAAACAAGGCCTGGTCAACAAGCAGCTGCAAGCAACGGTTGAAGACCTGACAGACTGGCAGCAGCGGCCAGCGCTGCCGGCTCCGGTGGTATCGTCGTTACAGCAGTTTTTGGGGTTGATGGAAGAGTCCCGACAGCAATTCAGTCTGGCGCAAGTACAACGACTGATGAATGGCTGGCGTCAGTTGGACGAGCTGCTGGCTGCGATGGAAGTGAATAACCAGAGCCAGTTGGATCAGGCGCTGGCAAAAATGGATGTTGCCTTTGCGATGCAAAACCTGGGTTATCTGTTGCAGGAATGGCCTGCGTTGGCGGGTCACCTGCCAGAGGCCGATGTAGCGGCAATGGTACAACGCGATAGCCTGATTCGCAGCGAACTGCGCGAGCTGGAAACCCTGTTGCCGGGCGAGCGATTACTGGAAAAACTGAAGTCCCGCTATGCGCTGGTTAGTGCCAAAGTACTGGAGCCAGCCGATAACTACAGCCCGCCGTTGGTGATGTTCTTCACCAGCAGTATGCGCGACATGCTCGATAAAATTGCATTTCGTGCCCAGCTGCGCGGCCTTAATGCCTGAATTATACCGTTATCTTTGATTCGATCCCGTTCGAGTGAATTATGCGTTGCCCGTTTTGTCTTGTCCTTTTGGCGGGGCAGTGTGGCGTTGGTGTGGTCCGCTTGAACGAGGAAGATTGCACTAAAAGCACAATGTCTGTTGCCTGAGTGACAGGCCATGCTGTGGTTTCCCATAACAACAATTCACGGGGAATCAGATGAAAACAGCATTTTTATCCTTGGCCATGGGCGGCGCGATGCTGGCAGCAGGTTGCGCGCATTTTGGTGGAAGTACGGGTCCGGCAGCGGTATCGGAATCAGTGACAGTCGATGCACCAGCGGCTGAGGTGTGGGCTGTGGTAGGCGAGTACAACAACATGAATCGTTGGCACCCAGCGGTGAAAATCAGTCGTCAGATGGCAGAATTCCGTCATCTGGTACTGCACAACGATGCCGTTATCGTTGAAGAAGAAACGGCCCGCGACGACGCTGGCATGAGCTACAGCTATCGCATTGTGTCTGGTCCACTGCCAGTGAGCGAATACCAGTCCAGTATTACGGTTACAGCGGTTTCTGATAGTCAGTCGACGGTTACCTGGAGTTCTACGTTCAACGCCGAAACATCCGAGGCAACATCCACCATCCGTGAAGTGTACAAATCCGGTTTGAACAACCTGGAAAGCATGTACTGAGTTTGCCGGCAACGCCTTCCGACAGGGCACTGGGACGCACGCTATCAGTCTCCTGGGTTGCTTCCCCCAGTGTCTTGTCGGTTCTTGTTTTTTCTACCTTGTTACCTTACGCCTGTCACTGGCTGGCGCGTTGTAATATTTCCCCAAAGCGGCTGAAGTCGTTATTGCCGCCACTGACGATACACACAACCGTTCTCCCTTCGATTTGTTCCTTGTTGAGTTCTAGCGCAGCAACGCTGAGAGAACCCGACAGCTCCGCGACGATGGCTTGCTCCTGATACAGGTCGATCAGTGCGCGGCAGGTTAGGACATCCGGAATGGCTTGCACATCGTGAAGCGCCTGCTTGCACACTTCAAAGCCCAGTTCGCCCACACGCAGTGTTGACGCGCCATCAATAAAGGGATCAATGCTGCCAAGCGTTTGGTTACTGCCAGCCTGTAACGAGTGTTTCAGGGCGGCGGCATTGGCGGGCTCGACGCCAACCAGGCGGGTAGCGGTTGAACGCTGTTTGAACACAGTGCCAACACCGGCTGCGAGGCCGCCACCACCAACAGGAGCGAACAGGTAATCAATGGTTTTGGGTGCGTCTTGCAATATCTCCAGCGCCAGCGTGCCTTGGCCGCTTATGACATCAAAATCATCAAACGGGTGAATGAAACACGCGTTGTGGTGCTTCTGGTAGTCACGGGCTGCCGCGCAGGCTTCGTCGAAATTGTTGCCAGTCAGTACCACCTTGATGAACTCGCCGCCAAACTCGCGCACCTTGTTCACTTTCAGCAGCGGGCTGTTGGCAGGCATGTAGACCACGCCCTGAATACCTAACGCATGACAGGCCCAGGCGACGCCCTGGCTGTGATTGCCCGCGCTGGCGCAAACAACACCACGGGCACGTTCGCTGGCGCTGAGTTGCACAATGCGATTGTAGGCCCCGCGTAATTTGAAGGAGCGCACCGGTTGCAGGTCTTCTCGCTTTAGCAGCACGTTGGCGTTGTAACGCTTGCTGAGGTACTGGCTGTGCTGCAACGGCGTGCGGCGGGCAATGCCTTTCATCCGGCCAGCCGCGGCAATAATGTCCTGCAGCTGTGGCAGGAGCAGGTTGTTGGCGAGACTGGTGTCGTTGGCTGCGGTTGTCATGGCATTACCCTTTGCGATGAAAAATCAATATTCGTTGTTGATCTGTTGAATTCCCGTTTTGGCGGCCATAAAAAAACCCGCCGTTTGGCGGGTTTTCAGAAGCTTTTGTTCAGTTACAAGCTATCCCACCAATCTGCTGATAGTGTGAATAATCATCATAATCTGGCGAGCTACGCTGCTGGAGCGTGAAGCGCGATCGGATGTGATCATTAGCTTGAATCCGTTAGTGGTCAGTACGTATTTCAGTATATTGGTTGAACAATTCCGTAACTATCGACGCTGGATGGCGATACTGTCAAGCCATCCGTTCGCTGTTTCGGGTTTTGGTGGTGATTTGACACTTTTGTCAGTCGACTGGCTTTTTAATCAAGCCGTTTTGCCGGCCTAGCTATTTTGTTAGCCGAGTCGTTTTGTCATGACGCTGAATCGGCGGCCAGTATGTTCCACTACTTCGTGATCCTGCCAGCCGGACACTCGATAGAGGTGCTGTTGATCCGGCGTAAAAAGATAGAGGCGTGCAATCGCCAGCCCTGCTGCGTGTTGCTCGACAGCGGCAATCAATTGGCTGGCTATGCCCTGGCGGCGATGGCTTGGGTCGACGTAGACGCTCGCCAGCCAGGGTGTCAGGTTTGGGCGTGGTTCAAAATCGTCTGCCAGCAGGCTGGCGGAGCCCACGGGCTTGCCGTTGACCATGGCAACAAAGGTTTGAGGAATGCCATCCGAGCAGGTGCTGGCCTTTAAATCGCGTTCAAAGTCTTGAAGGGTTTGGCCAGGGTAGTAACTGGCCCATTGATCAAAGTGCCAGCCGGCCAGCAGTGGCAGCCACTGTGGCTGATCCTTCAGATTGATGATTTGGCAGTTCGCCATGATCCTAGGTTCCTTGTTTGGGATGTTTCTGTATTGCTGTGGGCGGAATATGGCGGTGCGGCGCCATACTGTCCAATTTGTAGCTACGTTACCTGCGTTAAGCCCTGAATTCTTAACAAAAGCGTAATATTGACCATTGCGTCAGGATTCCTCTGTGCGAAAATCCCCGCACTTTGAACCACCGCATAACGAACACAGAGGTAAGCATGGCCGTTCATGAAATTCGTCACCCACTGGTACGCCACAAAATCGGTTTGATGCGTAATCAGAATATGAGCACTCGCGGCTTCCGTATTCTGGCCGGGGAAGTGGGTAACCTGCTGACCTACGAAGCAACCAAGGATCTGGAACTGGAAGAGTACCAACAGGACGGTTGGTGTGGCTCCGTGACCTGTGAGCGCATTCGCGGCAAAAAAATCACCGTTGTACCTATTTTGCGTGCCGGTCTGGGCATGCTGGACGGCGTGTTGGAGCTGGTGCCTAGCGCCAAGATCAGCGTGGTGGGTCTGTACCGCGACGAAGAAACCCTGGAGCCTGTGAGCTACTTCGACAAGCTGGCGGGTGATATTGATCAGCGTATGTCACTGG
Source organism: Oceanobacter kriegii DSM 6294 (assembly GCF_000422845.1). GTDB lineage: Bacteria > Pseudomonadota > Gammaproteobacteria > Pseudomonadales > Oceanobacteraceae > Oceanobacter > Oceanobacter kriegii. The sequence continues at coordinate 110,266 of NZ_AUGV01000007.1, read as the reverse complement.
TTATTGACCCAATGCTGGCCACTGGCGGTTCCATGATCGCCACCATCGACCTGCTGAAAAAGCATGGCTGTACCAGCATTCGTGCGCTGGTTCTGGTTGCTGCACCAGAAGGCATCAAGAAAGTACAGGAAGCTCACCCGGACGTTGATATTTACACCGCATCCGTCGACAGCCACCTGAACGAAGACGGCTACATCATCCCGGGTCTGGGTGATGCTGGCGACAAGATTTTCGGCACCAGGTAACACCTTTTCTCCAACAGTCTGTGGCGTGCTTGCCTCGCCATGGGCTGACAGTTGTACGCGCTACACCTTCCTATAACTTTTGATGGTCTGATTCTCTGGGGGAATCTTCATGCAAACGACAAATGAAAACCTCTACAGCGGTTGGCGGCTGCTGTTGGCGGGTGGACAAATGCTGTTCGTCGCATTTGGCTCGCTGGTTCTGGTGCCTTTGATTACCGGTCTTGATCCAAGTGTGGCTTTGTTTACGGCCGGTTTGGGAACGCTGATTTTTCAGCTGACAACCAAGCGTTCTATCCCGGTATTTTTGGGGTCTTCGTTCGCCTTTATCGCGCCGATTATTTTTGCGGTAGAAACCTGGGGCCAGGCGGCTGCCATGGGCGGTTTGTTCTGCGCCGGTCTGGTGTATGTGTTGCTGTCGGCACTGGTGGCGTTGCGTGGCCCGGGCTTCTTGCATCGCCTGTTGCCACCTGTGGTGACCGGGCCAATTATTATGATCATTGGTCTGGGTCTGGCACCAATTGCCGTCAATATGGCGGTGGGCAAAACCGGTGATGCGTCGGCGCAATTGTTCCCGTATGCGGACGCCATGATGGTGTCTATGCCTGCTCTGATTACCACCTTGCTGGTTGCAACCTTTGCCAAAGGGATCTTCCGATTGGTGCCAATTTTGGCTGGTGTAGCAGTGGGTTACGCGATTGCCGCGATGAACAACATGGTGGATTACGCAGCTGTTTCCAACGCCAGCTGGCTTAGCATTCCGGGTTTTGTGATGCCGGAATTTGTACCTGCCGCGATTCTGTTCATGCTGCCGGTTGCGATTGCACCCGCGATTGAACACGTCGGTGACGTGCTGGCCATCGGCAGCGTGACGGGTAAAGACTATGTTCAGAAGCCGGGCCTGCACCGCACCTTGCTGGGCGATGGTCTGGCGACGTCTGCGGCCTCTTTGTTCGGTGGACCGCCAAACACCACTTACTCTGAAGTGACTGGCGCCGTGATGCTGACCAAGGCGTTTAACCCGGTTGTTATGACCTGGGCTGCGGTCATTGCTATTTCACTGGCGTTTATTTCCAAGTTCGGTGCCTTGCTGCAAACCATTCCGACGCCGGTCATGGGTGGCATTCTGATTCTGCTGTTTGGTTCGATTGCCGGTGTTGGCATGAACATTCTGATCAAGGGCAAAGTGGACCTCAGTGCTCAGCGCAATCTGGTGATTGTGGCGGTGACTCTGGTGTTCGGCATTGGCGGCATGGTCGTTGGTGCTGGTGATTGGCACCTGCAGGGCGTTAGCCTGTGCGGTATTGTCGCCATCGTTCTGAACCTGATTTTGCCGCAGGCCGATGCGGTTAACGATCTGCACGAAGAGCAGGAGATCGTTGACGATATGGTTGAGCACAATCGTTGATAGCGGTTCTGCTTGGTTGGGTTGGGTTGGGTTGGGTTGGGTTTGGTTTGGTTGGGTAAGCCCATAATCAAAAGCTCCTAACCAAGACAAAAACCAAAACGAAAAACGGCCGCAATTGCGGCCGTTTTTGTTATGAGTCCTAATTGGATTCAGATCACCAGCGGTTTTTGGCCCAGGTCTCTAACGCTTTGTCGCTTTGGAAGGTCCAGGCGATGAAACGACTGAATTTTTGCCCCTGACTCATTTCCACCACGCGCTGTTGCTTCACGCCGATTTCTTTCAACGCGTGTTTCAGTGCAGGGATAGCTGCCTGACGAGACACCAGCGAAGTGAACCAAGCGACCTGCTGGCCGTACTCCCGGCTTTCGCGAATCATTCTTGCCACAAACGCGGCCTCACCACCGTCGCACCACAACTCATTGCTTTGACCGCCAAAGTTCAGCTGCTTGGGGTCTTGTTGCTTGCCGTCCCACTTACCCAGATTCTTCCACTTGCGCTCGTTGCCTCGGGCCATCTGTTCGGCAGACTCGTGAAATGGTGGATTGCAAAGCGTAACGTCAACGAAATCCTTCGATTTGATAATGCTTTTGAAACAATAGCTTGCGTTGGTTTGTTCGCGTAGTGTCACACTGGCTTTGAGCATTGGGTTGGCGTCAATGTTGCGCTGTGCCGACGCCAATGAATCGGCTTGAATGTCTGCAGCGACAAACGACCAACCGTATTCACTGTTGCCGATGATTGGATAAATGCAGTTGGCGCCGCAGCCAATATCCAGTGCGGTAACCTTTCGGCCCAGGGGAATCTTACCGTTGTTGGTTGTGGCCAGCAGGTCGGCCAGGTTATGGATGTAGTCAGCGCGGCCAGGGATGGGCGGGCACAGATAGCCCTCGGGAATGTCCCAATGTGTCAGCCCGTACCACTGCATCAACAACGAACGGTTCAGCACCTTGATGGCTTCAGGGTTGGTAAAGTCGATGGAGTCATTGCCTGCCGGTGTAACAACCATAAAGCGGGTCAGGTCCGGGTTGGCTTTGGTCAGCGCATCAAAATCGTAGCGCGTTTGATGGCGGTTACGTGGATGCAGTTGTGGCGCTTTTTTCGCTTTGTCTGCCGGACGTTTTGCCTTGCTGCCAGCAGTCTTTTGCTTGCCTTTGGTTCTGGCTTTTGGGTGTCCTGAATCGGCGTCCTTTCCGGGTTGCTTACCTGACGCCCGGGCTGATGGATCAGTCCATGGGTTTACCGGTACTGAATCAGACGGCGAGTTGGAAGACGGATTTTTAGGCTGCTTGGAAGACGGCGGGCGCGGCATGGTGAAATTCTGCGGTTGGGTCGGTGTTGTCGTTCGGATACTTGGCTGTGCTTGGCTGTAAAGCACAGCAACACAGTATAACGTCATGAAAGCGGTAAACCATGCAATCAGCCATTGTATTGCTCAAATCGGGTGGCCAACCAGTTCATGAATTCATCAATGCGCCGAGGCAGGTAGCGCCGGGACGTATACAACATGGCCACGGGCATCGGCTCACATACGTACTCTGGCAAGACTTCAACCAGCACTCCGCTGGCGAGAAATCCGGCAACGCCTGCCCTTGGTAGCTGAATAATGCCGAGGCCGTGTAACGCCGCCCCAAGGTAGGCGTCTGTGGTGCTAACGGATATCTGGTTCGCGACCGGCACGGACTGCAATTTGCCATGGTGGTCGACATAGTCGAAGCCGTCTGGCTGGACACTGTGGCCGGGAGAGTAATCCACCACATAATGACTGGACAGATCGTCAATGGTTGCGGGTGTGCCGTGATGGTTTAAGTACCCGGGACTGGCGCAGTTGACCATCGACATGGTGCCTAACGGCCGTGCGATCAGGTCGCTGTCTTCCAGTTTTCCGGCCCTGACCAGTATATCGACTTGCTCTTTTATCGGGTCGATTCGATGGTCGGCGCCGATTAGTCGAATGTGTGTATTCGGGTGCTGGGCGTACCAATCGCCTAAATGCGGCAGCACCACCGATGCGAAAAATCGGCTGGGCATATCCATTCGAATCAGCCCGTTCAAGGTGTCGTTTTGCTGCTGAAAACGATTCTCCAGCTCGATCATTTCAGCCAGTAACGTATTCGCCTGTGGCAGTAATTCCTTGCCAGCTTCCGTCAGCGTAATTCGGCGGGTAGAGCGGTGCAGCAGGCGGCTATTCAAATGCTCTTCAAGCTTGCTGATGGACGAAGAAACCGCCGATTTGGGCAGGTTCAGTCGTTCGGCCGTTTCGGTAAAGCTGCCAGTATCGGCAACGGAAACGAAGCGGCGGAGTAATTCCAGTTTGTCCATGGTGTGTATGGCTCAAAAGTGCAGAGGGTTGCAGTCAGGGAAGGCTGTGGTTTTTGTTCACTCTATCTTATTGCCGGCCTATCGATGTTCTTTTTATATGAACAAACAAGCCGTTTGCGGCGTGTTTTTCCGCAGTGTTAACGCACTTAGTCTGGCGTTGCTTTTCACAATCAACCCGGAGAACACCATGAGCGAACACATTAAACCTCAATCCAGCAGCAAGTTGGCCCTGATTACGGGCGGCAGCCGTGGCCTCGGTCGAGCAGGAGTCCTGGCGCTGGCAAAGCAAGGCACGGATATTCTGTTTACCTACCTGCACAACGAGGAAGCGGCCCAGTCGCTGGTTGCAGACATTCAGGCTCTGGGTCGTAAGGCGGCCTGTGTGCAGCTGGACACCCGTAAGACCGACAGCTTTGGTGATTTTGTGGTTACGGTAGGAGGCTTGCTGTCTGATTATTTCAACCGCGACGGTATCGACTTTCTGCTGAATAACGCCGGTGCAGGTCTGCATAAAGACTTTGTGGATACCACAGAAGCCGAATTTGACGATTTGTACTTGCAACACCTCAAGGGCCCTTACTTCCTGACCCAGGCCTTGTTGGAGCATCTGAACGATGGTGGGCACATTCTGAATGTCTCTTCCGGGCTGGCACGCTTTAGTATGCCGGGCGCTAGCGCCTACGCAGTGATGAAAGGCGGTGTTGAGGTGATGAGTCGATACATGGCCAAAGAACTCGGCGACCGGGGTATCAGTGTGAACACCCTGGCGCCGGGCGCCATTGCAACGGATTTTAACGGCGGTACGGTACGCGACAACGAAGCCTTAAACCGCTTTGTTGCTGAGGCAACGGCCAAGGGACGGGTTGGCGAAGCGAGTGACATTGGCGATGTGATCGCTCAGCTGTTGTCGGTGAGGTCGTCGTGGATAACCGGCCAGCGGATCGAGGCGTCTGGTGGTATGTTTTTGTGAGCTGAGCCCGGATCATTTGATCGTTGCTGGATGCAGGTCAAGTTGCTGTTGGCTGGGCGACAGTCGCTTGCTCTGCATCAAGTTTGCCACTCGATGGCAGGAGTAGGTTGTTGTTATCAAAGTGAATTCATACCAGAAGGAACAGACCATGACAGCAACCGCATTCTATATCCCTAGCGTTAACTTGATGGGCAGCGGCAGTTTGCAGCAGGCTGCTGCTGACATTCAGTCACGGGGCTGGCGCAAGGCACTGATTGTGACCGATGCCCCGCTGGTTGCCACTGGCATGGTCGGCAAAGTCGCCGAACTGTTGTCCGAGCATGATGTCACGTCGGTCGTGTTCGACGAGGTGAAGCCAAACCCTAATGTGGCCAACGTGGAAGCAGGCCTGGCGGTATTGCAACAATACGATTGTGACTTCGTGATTTCGTTAGGTGGCGGCTCGCCGCACGATTGCGCCAAAGGCATCGCACTGGTAGCGGCTAACGGTGGTTCGATAAAAGACTACGAGGGCGTTGACCAGTCTGCCAAGCCACAGTTGCCACTGGTAGCCATCAATACCACCGCGGGCACGGCTAGTGAAATGACCCGCTTTTGCATCATCACCGACGATGAGCGTCACGTGAAAATGGCCATCGTCGACAAACACACCACGCCGGTGCTGTCGGTGAACGACCCGGATCTAATGGTTGGTATGCCGAAAGCGCTGACTGCCGCTACCGGCATGGATGCGCTGACGCACGCCATTGAAGCCTATGTGTCGACAGCGGCGACGCCAATTACGGATGCCTGTGCCTTGCAGGCAGTGCGGCTGATCAGTGCCAACTTGCGTACCGCGGTAGAAGATGGCAATAACAAAACCGCTCGGGAGGCGATGGCCTATGCCGAGTTTTTGGCCGGGATGGCGTTCAACAATGCATCGCTGGGTTATGTGCATGCCATGGCGCACCAACTGGGTGGTTTTTACGATTTGCCGCATGGAGTGTGTAATGCCATTTTGCTGCCGCATGTTCAGTCATTTAACGCCAGGGCGGCGGATGCTCGATTGGGTGAAGTGGGCGCGGCAATGGGTTGCGATGTGCAGGGTCTGAGTGCCGATGAGGCGGCCAAGGTATGCATTGAAGCGATTCGTACGCTGGCGGCGGATGTGAACATTCCGGCAGGTGTGGCAGAACTGGGCGCAGACGAGAAGGACATTCCGGTGTTGGCCGAAAACGCCATGAAAGACGCCTGTGGGTTAACCAATCCGATTCAACCAAGCTTTGATGAAGTGTGTGATATTTTCCGCGCAGCGTTTTGATTACATTCTGTCGCATTAAATTCCATACTCCTTTCCAATCAAACAGGCCCGCTAACGACAGTTAGCGGGCATGATGTTCTGAGTGCTTGATGTTGTGAGTGCCTGATGTTCTGAAAGCTTGGTACCAGAACAGCCTGTCCTGTAACAAATCACTGCGCCTTTGAGCTGAATGCTGGCACACTCGAATCCTTGTTGGTAATGGATCGGGTTTGAACTTTTTTATGCGTCAATCGTGGCTCTCCCTTCGTTCTGAACCTTCAGGGTTGGCGGTAACCGGTGTGGTGGCTGGCTGCCTGTTGTTACTTGCCATGGCGATGGTGCTGACGCGGGAGTTGTTGCTGCCATTCCCTGAATGGGTTGCCGGTGTGCCGTTGTGGCTGGCGGCTTTGCTTCTGATTCCCCGGTTAAAACCGGCACAGCGAAAGCAAATTGGCATTCTGGTGGCCGTAGGGGTTTCGGGCCTGCTGTTTGCCGTCGGGTTTGATGTTCTGAGTTCTGGCAATGCCAGCGTCGAACCCGGCCAGTTCCAGGCTGACAATCAAACGACCTCATATTTCCTGAAAGCGGTCGCTGGCAACCAGATGTTGTTGGCGATGCTGGTGGGCGTCAGCTTTTTACGGCTGGTGGCACTGGCCGGTATTGCCCCTGCTGAAGACCTTCCGAAAGGCCGTACCGTGCTGCAAAAAACCATGATCAGCACCCACATTCTGGGCTCGGTGCTTAATATGAGTGCTCCCATGATTGTTGGTGACCGTCTGGTTCATGCCAACGGTGGTAAACCCTTGCTGCGGCCGCAGGGCATGGTGCTGCTGCGTGCGTTTTCTACCGCCGCGTTTTGGTCGCCATTTTTTGGTGCCATGGGATTAACCCTGTTGAGTGCACCGGGGTCGCAATTGGTGGTGCTGGTGGCGTGCAGTTTGCCGGTCGCCATGGCTGGTTTACTGTTTACCGCCTGGGAAATTCATCGTAAACCGCAGCTGGATCAGGTTCAGGGATTTCCGCTGAGTTGGTCGTCGCTGGGTATGCCCGTGGGGTTGGCCTTGCTGGTGGTGATTTTCCATTGGATCTGGCCTGCGGTGTCTGTGCTGACGCTGGTGACTTTGCTGGCCGTCAGCGTGACGGTGCTATGGCGGTTTACTCTGGGCAGAAAACGCGACAGGCAAGGCAATCCGGTATGTCAGCCGAATGCGCTGGTTCATCATGTGAAAACCGGCTTGCCGGGTCTTTGTTCCGAGGTGTCGTTGTTTTTGGGGGCGGCGGTGCTGGCATCGGGCGTGGCAGCCACACTGGCGGTGTTGGACTTGTCGTTGGCACCTCAACACTATGGCGCACTGGAAGCCTGCATTACGTTAATGGTGCTGGTGGGTGTGGCAATGCTGGGCATGCACCCGGTAACCACGGTGGCGTTGGCGGGCAGTATTCTGGCCCCCAGCGTCAGCGATCCGAACCTGCTGGGCCTGACCATGCTGATGTGTTGGGGGATTGGCTCGGGGTTTTCTCCTATGTCGGGCATTCAGCTGACCATGCAGGCGCGCTTTGGTATGCGCGCCCGTGAGATCCTTTGGGCCAACCGTTTCTATGGCCCGTTTATGTTTGCAGTGTGTTTTGCCGTGCTGTTTGCGTACCAGTGGATCAGTGGCTGATTAGCCGATCAAAACCGGGGCAGGGCGGGCAGTCCAAAAATCGGTCCCGCTTGTTTGTGCATCAGCTTCTGACGGATAGCTTCTTTTAACGGTGGCAGGTGGTTACTGATGCGCAGCATGGCGCTGCGAGCCAGTTTGGCCGGAAAGGTATCGTTGGTGAACAAGCCGACGACCGTGTTGGTGCCGTGATACAGAACCCGAGTATTGGGCATGTGTTGACGTTGATACGCCTGTAATACCGCCTCTGACCAGAACTTGCCATTGCTGGCTGCCGCTTTGCTGATTTCTTTGGCCAGTATGTCCTGGCCTGCCAAACCAAGGTTGAACCCATGGGCGGTGACGGGATGCATGCCAACGGCGGCATCGCCGATCAAGGCAAAGCGGTTGGTGTAGAAACGGCGCGCATGCACACCCACCAAGGGGTAGTGAAAGCGATCACCGGCTTGTTTCAGAGCGCCCAGTTTGCCATTCAATTTGCGTTCAATATCGGCACAGAATTCGCCAGGCTCTTTGGCCAATAACTCCGGCACTTCGGCGGAGTTCACCGTGATCACGATGGAGCTGCTATTGCCGTTTAGTGGCAGTACCGCGAGGGTGCCACCGTACAGAAAACATTCCAGTGCGGTGTGGTGATTGGGTTGCTCGTGTTCAACCACACACAATACGGCGCTGCGCCCGTAGTCGTTGTATTCAGCGGCAATGCCCATTTGATTGCGGCTGCTGGAAAAACGGGTGTCGGCGGCGACGATCAGTTGGGCTTTGATTTCATCGCCGTTGTCCAATGTCAGATAGCCACCGTCCAGGCTGGTGCGGGTGCTGGCGACGGTTCGTCCTGCCATCAGGGTAATGTTGTCTGTAGCGCTGTGTTTGAATTCTTCAAAAATGGCTTTGCGGATGTTCTGGTTGGCAATCAGGTAGCCCAGTGGCTCCTGTTCTTGCGTGGCAGATTGGGGTGTTGGTGCTTCAAAGTGCAGCGGGTACTCCGAGTTGCCATTCAACACGCTGGCGGCCATCAATGGCGAGATGTTGTCAGACTGAATGCGTTCCCAACTGCCGTTATCGGTCAGCAAGGCTTTTGACAGGTGCGTTAGCGCGATTTCGCGGCCGTCGTAAGCGGGGTTGGCCAGTGCTGCTTCAGACTGCTTTTCGATCACAACGACGTTCAAGTCATGGTCTTTGATGGCCTGTCGCAACGACAACGCAAAACTCAGCCCGGTTGGCCCCGCGCCGATGATGGCAATATCAAATTCCATGGTGTTCTCCTGTGCTTGTATCGGCTCACCATATGCCAGACGACTTTCCTTTGCCTTGACTCAGCTCTCGTCCGATGAACCTGGTGGCGGTATTTCAATCGTGTGTTTGAAGATCAGCGTGGCTTTATATCGGCTGGCTTCTTGTCTCTGGAGATGTTCCTGTGAGCGCTCGTGACTGTGTTCTTGAACCAGTTTCCAATTCAGTCGCTGAGCAATGCGCTCGACGATCACCAGTCCGTAGCCATAGCCGGTTTCGGCCGATTTCTCTGAGTTTACGGGGCTTGTGGGGTTGGTATGGCTGGACTCCGAGCTATTGGTCATCGATTGCGTTGGATTGCTGACTTCAAGGGTGCTGTCGGTCAATCGAAGCTGCACCGCGCCGTTGCCATGAGCGAAGGCGTTTTTCAGCAGGTTGCGCAAGGCAATCACCACAAAGCTGGTCGGTGCGGTCAGTGTTGGCGAACCGGTTGTCACGATGGTTAGCCCGTGATGATAATTGTCGTACAGCTGTTCGGCGTGGTGGGCATGGGTTTGAACAAGACTGGCCAAATCGATGTTATGAAAATGCTGTGGTTCTATTTGTTCGCGGCCCAATAGCAAAAAGGCGTCGGTCAGCAGGGTGATGTCTTCACTGGCATCACGTATGCGGCTGGCGGCCTTGGATATCATTTTATTGGCCACGGCTGCTTCGTTCTGGGTTGGGTTGTCCAGCTGTTGCAGTAACTCAGCTGAGCCTTGCAACACCATCAGTGGCGTTCGGATTTCATGGGCAGCAAAGCGGCTGAATTCCTGTTCCCGCTGCACGTAGGTGGCGTTGCGTTGTTTGGCTTGCAGCAAGGCAGATTCAATCTGGTGCAGTTCTTTGTAATGCGCATCGAGTGTGAAGTCGGGCTGGTCTGGCCCCATCTGTTGAATGCGATCGGTCACTCGCTGTAACGGCCGTGAGATTTGGCGAACCAGATACCATCCGTAGCCATACATCAGCAGGGAGATAAATACGCCCAGCAGCAAGGCGACGGTATGCAGGGTTTCTTCGTAGTCATCCAGGTAATCATCGGCGTCCTTGCGGAATACCACGTACATCAGTCCTTCCCCTGACGGATCGGGGCGTACCAGAAAGTGCTTGTCTTCAGGCCCAAGCTGGTGCTCAAAAAAGCCGGGCTGCTGATAGCCCTGAAGCCAGCGAGGCACGCCACTGCTACTACGATACAACACAAACTCGGCGGAATTCGACACCTCGGGGGATTGGCCCTGAGTCTGGTACAGCAGCTCAACCCGGTTGGCTTCAGAGTCTAACCAGCGTTGCAGACTGATGACTTCCATCTGGTCTTCGGCGATCACTACGATCAGCCAAAACAAGGCAATGCTGAAGGTGCCCAGTGCGCCAGTCATTAACACCAGTTTGTGGAATAGCCGGGGCTTGTGGTCGGATGGGGTTGGGTCAAACCAGCTCAAGTTTGTACCCCTTTCCGTGTACCGTAGAAAGTGTGGGGATGGTGTTGTCTGTGTGTTTTTTCAGCGTCTGCCGCAAGGCGTAAATATGGCTTTTGAGCGCGTCACTATCCGGTTCTTCGTCGGCCCACACCGTATCAATCAAGTGCTGGCGACTGACTACTGCTGGTTGCTGTTGCAGCAGTAATTGCAGAATTCGGGATTGTATTCGTCCCAATTCCAACGGCTGTTGATGGCAATAAAATTGGTCCGACTGGCTTTTGTAGGTCAGGCCACCAAGGGACAGCTGGTTGGTGTTTTTCGGCTCACCCCTGCGACACAGGGCTTGCAGGCGTAAAATGAGCTCGTCGATAACGAAAGGCTTGATCAGGTAGTCGTCACCACCGGCTTGATAAGCAGCGGTTTTGTCGTCGAGGGCATCCCGTGCCGTCAGGAATAGAATAGGCGTTGTCAGGTTCAATTGATTTCGCAGGGCCGTGACGGCGGCAATGCCATCCATTTTGGGCATCATGATGTCCATCACGATCACGTCAAAGCGCTGCTGTTTGAGGATCTCCAACGCCGCCTCACCATTCCAGGCGCAATCGCAGGTAATGTCTTTTACTTCCAGATAGTCCATCAGGGTTTCGAGAACCTGTCGATTGTCGTCGACAATAAGCACCTTCATACAGGCTATTTCCTTGCTGTGTTGGGAAGTAGGGCTGGGCCGGGGTGGATAGATTCCCCGGCCGGATCGCAAACCCTCATTGAATGGTCAGGCGGTCTACATCTACCTCGATGCCGCGCAGGCGATCGTAGTCGATTTCACCGACGATCAGTACCGGCGTGTTTTCATCAAAAGGCTGGGCGGGGAAGTCTTCGCTTTCAATTTCAGCATTGATCTCCTGTTTGCCGTCAGAAAAAACGTAGGTTTCTTCACCGATTTTGCGCACCAAATAACCTGACAGCTGCACCGGCTGATCGTCTTTAGGGTTGTCCAGAATCTGCTGCAGGTTCTTGCCGGTGACATGATCCGGACCCAGGTATTCGGCCGAGGCAACAGATGGCAGTGAGGCAGCGGCTACCAGCGTAAGAGCAGCAGCGGTTTTGGTGACAGCGTTGGTTTTAAATTGAGTAAGCAGTTTCATAACCTTCTCCAGAATGAGTCGTTGGTTGCGCGCTTGTTTGTTTACGCACAGCCATTGCACCACTGTGGGGGTGAAGCGAAGGTGAAGTGAGTGTAAAGATATAAATGGGCAGTCCCTGGCGGGTTCCAACCCCATACTTGCGACTTAAGCAGTGTCCACTGAGGTACGGGATCGAAAGTCGGGCCGAAAACGGGCCAATAGACGCACAAGTTGTATTGGTTGGAAGGCGTTGACGTTAGATGCTTTGGTTCGCCATCCCTGCTGCTTGCGGTTGAAGTATCCCAGGCGCGCCCTGATGCGTAGCGGGAATTGCCAGCAAGGGCAGGCGTTGGCACCACACCGAGCGAGCGCCAGCCGGTGCCGACGACATGCAATGGACGACCCCATGACAAAAATAATAAACAGAATTACCCGCCTGGCGGCTGCCACGCTGATGTGCAGCCTGCTGGCGACGACAGGGCATGCAGAAACCATGCGCTTTGGCGTAATCACCACCCCGGATCATAGCTGGTCGCGGCTGATGCAAGACTTCAAACAGCGGGTAGAAAACACCACTAGCAACGACATGCGCGTGCGTGAATCCCGCTTTGCCAAAGTGCGTGGTGAATCCAGCATTATCGAATTGATGAGCAAGGACCGGCTTCAGGCGGCCATCGTTGCGGTTGGCTCCCTGACGACGCTGGACCCATCCTTGAACGGATGGCTGGTACCGTATCAGTTCAAAACCCTCGATAGTATGCGAGCGGCCGCAGCGAATACCCAGGCGATTGCCATGCGTGATGGGTTGGAACAGCACAATATGGTTGTGCTGGGGTACGTGTTTCCGGGCATGAGAGTCATTCTTACCGCAGAACCACTGACAACCGCCGAGTTGAAAGGTAAGCGTATTGGTACGTTTCCCAACGACGTGTTTTACAACTGGTATCGACAGCTAGGCGCAGACCCACAGCCAATTCATTTGCAGGATATTCGTGAAGGCTTCGTTAAAGGCAGCATAGATGCCGTTGATATCGATCTTGCTTCTACCCTCGACCTGGAACTGCACCAGCAAGCCAATCATCTGATGCTGACCCGGCACATGGCCTTTCCGGGTGTGTTTGTTGTATCGAAAAGCTGGTGGGAGTCCCTTAGTGAAGCCAACCGTCAGTCCATACGTCAGTCGTTTATAGCCGCGGAAGCCGCTACTGCCAAAGGGCTGGCAAGCCGTGAGAAAAACACCCTCAAAGCACTGGCTAACAAAGGCATGAAGATTACTGAATACACGGAAGCAGACTTCAATGGTGTGCCGAAAAAACTGCGCGACTTCTACTACGGCACTAACACCCGTCTGAGGGAGTTTGGGCTGGCAAGCGAATAAACCGCGGGTTGGTGCGGGCGGCTGTAATTCCAGAAGAATCCCTGATTAGGAAACGGCCTGGATTCCTTGAGTGGCTTGGTTCTGCGAATGGCTTGGTTCCGGGAGCGCGGACGGCCCGTCCGCATAAATGGTTAACCGAGATTTAAATCTGGTATAACTAACACCGACCAACCCCACAGTCTTGAAAAGGAATTTCATGATCCCGACGCTGTTGTTATCCCTTGGAATACTGGCTTTCATTGCCGGCTGGTGGCTTTTAAAAAGCGATAAAAACTTCACCCGCCAATCATACGAAGTGACTGGCACCTGTGTGCGACTGGTTAAACGTATCTTTCGCAGTGATGGAGAAACCAACGTTTGCTGGTTCAAAATCTTCCACTACCAGGCCGACGGCCGCCTTTGGGAAATAGAAGGAACGACTGGCATGATGGACGAATACACCATCGTTATCGGTCAGCCGGCCAAAATTAGGGTATCCAAATCCAACCCGGCTAACGCCCGTAGCATAGAAGACATCAGCGACCGTCAGGGGCTGGTTGGCTTATTGATGTTCGGCGGCGTATTCGCACTGATATTTGCCTTCGTACTCGGAGCCAAAGATGGTGGATTATCACTTCCCAGTCTTTCCAATCTGGCATGGCCCGCCATGCTCATCGTCGGTTTATTGGTCGGCATTCAACTGGTTTGGCCACAGATTCAGTACCTGCTACCCATTAGGCATTTGCAGCAGTTTATGCCCGCAACGGAAGTGGAGCAGGCGGCCGAGAAGTAGCATCGGCAGGGACTGAATTCCTGAAGTTGCTTTGATTCCGGGAGCGCGGACGGCCCGTCCGCATAAGCAGGTTGTAGGAGCAGGCTTGCCTGCGAACGCATTGCTAGCTTGGTGTGCCTACGCCCATTGGAGCTGAAAATAACCGCAGTTGGAATTATTTTCACTATTCGGTGTAAAAGAGAATCCCAGTAGCTCGACTCGATTCAAAAAATGAGATGATTGAGATCGTGAATGGGAAATATATTATGCGTTTTAATTGGTAATCTACGTAATCAGGACTGGAAGTGTCCTAATAACTAAAAATTATAAAGCTATGGAGTGGGCCATGGATGTCGTCGGAGCTGTAACAGTTGAGTTTTTGTCAAGTTTGCTGCTCAAGTTTTCTGAGAAGGCGAGCGACCGAGTTAAAAGGCAGCTTGCTAGATTTAAGGAAGAATCGAAAGTTGAAGAATTAAAGTCAAAAATATCTAACTTCACGATGGTCAAAACGGTTTGGAGTGTTGATAAGCCGATTGATCTGAAAGAGTTCTATAATCCGGTACGTATAAGAAATCAAAATAGAGGAGATCCGGTTGGTAGGCTGGAGTCGATTGATTTTGATAGGGGTTTGATTGTAATTGGTGTCGCTGGGCAAGGGAAGTCCATATTTATGAGATACCTGTGTTCGCAAGAAATCAGGTTCTCTGAACGAATTCCAGTGTTTATTGAATTGAGGTACCTCTCTGAGGTTCGAGATTTGGATGCTCTGATATCATCTGCGCTTTCTAATCTCGGGTTCGAAGTCAGTGATGAATTGGTAGAGTATTTTTTGTCCGAAGGTTTTGTTGTTTTATTTCTTGATGGGTATGACGAAGTTTCTCGTGATCTCCAGTTGGATTTTATATTCAGGGCTGAGGAGCTACGCTTTAAATATAAAAAACTTCGAGTTGTTATTTCTTCTCGGCCAGGAACGTCTATTAATCGAATGGCGGGATATAGTGTTGTTGATATTCAACCTTTGTCTAGTGATGATTTTGAATCAATCTTGCAGAAAATTACCACTAGAGATATGGCTGATCAGTTAATTGATGGGATTTTACATAGTGATTGTGAAATTGAGGGCTTGCTCACAACTCCTCTGATGATGACTTTGCTTGTCTTGACATATAAGTCGATTGGCGTGTTGCCAAGAAATCACGCTGATTTTTATGAGAACTTATTTGAAACATTGGTGGTAAAGCACGATAGATCGAAACCAGGGTTTGTTCGAGCAAGGTCTTATGCTGGGTCTGATCATGAGATGCGGAAGGTTTTTGAAGTTTTTTGTTTTATTGCAGCTCGAAAGCAGCTTAATTTTCTCCCATCATCTGTCGCGCTAGAAATGGCAGCGGATTCTATAAAAAGAGGAGCCGAGTGTCTGCAGGACCCTAGAGGCTTTCTTGATGATATGAATAAAGTTGCTTCTCTATTGATTTACGAAGGTATGGAGTATTCATTTGTTCATAAAAGTGTTTTGGATTATTTTTCGGCCTGTTATGTTAGAAATTCGATAGATGATTTCGCTTATAGGTTTTATTCTTCGATGGCTAATTCGCATTCGTCGTGGGGGCAGCAGCTTGGTTTTTTGAGTGGTATTGATACTTATCGCTATTTGAAGGGTTTTTACATTCCTTATTTGAAGCGAATTTTGAGGTTTTATGGTGTGCGTGACTTTGAGAAATTTAATGAGGATGAAGTTGCTAGGGTAGAGGATATACTCAAGTCTCATTGTTTTTACTATAATCAAGAGGGTTTTGAGACGCAAATGGATCAGTCTGAATCCCTTTTTTTTACTTACGATGATACCTATAATTTGATTTCTTCGAAGATTGAACGTTTTCGCCTTGTCGAAAAACCTGGACGGAAAGAGTATGCTGATGAAGTTTTCGATAGAGTCGGGCCGTACACTTACAAGTGTGATTTGTTCGATCTTCTTGTTCTTCATGGTGTTGATTTTTCTCATATGGAGCATTTGAAAAATGTGGAAGATGTTTTTGAGCGTTATAGAGAGAAAGTTGCTTATATAAACTTAGTAGATTCCAATGTCGATCTTCTAGATTTTTAAGGTTTTTCTTCTTCTTGTTGTTTTAATACTTCTATGGTGCCAGTTTGTTTGAACCAATAAAACACTGGCTGGAACACCGCCATATCCAGCAGCTGGGTTTCACCCGCCCTGATTGGGATGCTGTCAACGCTGGCTGGCAGGTGTTAGAGCGTTATTCTGAAGCCGAACGTCAGCAGTTGTTTGAGCTGACGTTGCGGTTTTTGGTGCACAAGGTGTTTGCGTCGGGTCGGGATTTTGAGCTGGCGGGGCCGATCTGCCTGAAAGTGGCGACCATGGCCTGTGTGCCGATTTTGAATCTGGGCCTTAGTTGGTATGACGACTGGCAAACCCTGATTGTGTACGAAGGGGATTTTCGCCCAAAGCGGCCGTTTCGCGGTGACGATGGGGTGGTGCATGAAACTGGCCCGGGGTTGAGCGGCGAGGCCTGGCAGCGTGGGCCGGTGATTTTATCGTGGGAAGCTATTCAGCATTGTGGCCCTCACGTCCGTTCGGGCAAGGCCGGCAACGTGGTGATTCACGAGCTGGCCCATAAGCTGGATATGCTGAAGCAGGGCGCTAATTGCGCGCCGCCGCTGCATAAAGGTATGAGTGCGCAGCAGTGGCATGATGTGTTTGAGTCGGCCTGGCTGCAGTTGCAGGGGCTGGTGTTTCATTATCACGATTTCCATCAAGGTAAGGCGCATAAGCATGGATTGCATGGCGAGAGCGCGTTGCATGGCATGCTGCCGATTGACCTGTATGGGCTGACCAGTCCGGCGGAGTTTTTTGCGGTGTGCAGTGAGACGTTTTTTGAAGCGCCGGTTGTGTTGAAGCAGGCGTTGCCTGATGTGTATGAGCAGCTAGGGTTGTTTTATCGGCAAGATCCGGCGGCGTTGTTGTAATGCGCTTGATGCGGGCCAGCGGCCGGAGTGCCGGACCACCGCGCTCCCGGATGGACGGTTGGGTTTTGTCGGGCGGGCCGCCCGTGTTCCCTGGGCTTGAAAGTGCCGGAGCGCCGCGTTCATTTCATCGGTTGTCACACCGAATCCCAGCATTCATGGTGCTATGTTGCCGTGTGGTGAATTTAATAGGGGTGATGCGTTGGTTGAAATGCGATGGCTTGCGTTAAGAGGGGCGGAGCTTTGAGAGCTGTTGCCGGTTTTCTCGGGGTGTTGCTTTGGATTGCCTTGTCATCGGGCTGTAGTTCCATGCGCTTTCATGGTCCTGATGATGCCGTTTCGGAGTCGGTCAGGGATTTTGCCATGGCTACCTGTTTGACGGAGCAGTCGAACGACTGGTTGCAGGATCAGGCGTGGAGTTGGGGTAATGGGATTGTCGGTCGCTACTCTGACGGCAAATTATCGCATGCTGACGTTATGGTGCCGTTTGGTCATTTGGCAATGGTGGTGCGAGAGCGGGCTGGGGCGGTTCCTATGCTGTATGGCAAAACGTTGCCAGCAGAAGATCCTGAAAGTAATCCTCTTGTGTTGCGCTTTTGTGGTGAGTTGATGGCTGATGAGTACGTTCTGGAGGCTGTGAAGGTTGCCGAGCAGGCTATTCGGGGTTTGCGGTGAGCTGTTTTTTGAGAGTTGATTTGGACCGTTTGGTTGCTGTGATGTTTGGTTCGGAGGCAAGCTTCCTCCCACATGTGTGTTTTTAATGCGGGCGGGCCGCCCGCGCTCCCAGGTTTGAAAGTGCCGGACCACCGCGCTCCCGGAGGAGGTTGTTCGGAATGACGGTGTGGTGTTGGTTGAGCAGTGGTGGTTGCCCATATACAATCCGCCGAAGCTTAAACTGACTATAAGGTCGCACCAGATTATGTCTGATTCCAAACCAGAATTGCCGAACCACCTGTCTATCAACCCGCGTAGCCCGCATTATGTTGAGGCGTGCTTTGAGCATGACATTGGTATTCGTTTTAAGGGTAAAGAGCGTAACGATGTTGAGGAATACAACATCAGCGAAGGTTGGGTGAAGGTGTCTTCGCCAGTGGCTAAAGACCGTTACGGTCGTCCGATGCTGATGAAGCTGAAGGGTGAAGTGGAAGCCTATTACAAGTAATCGATGGGTTACGCTTTCTGCGCGCTTTTGTGTTTGTTGAGGTCGCAGGGGTTAATTAAAAAACCGCCAAATTTGGCGGTTTTTTTGTTTTTGGAGTTCGGGGTTTGTTGCGGGTTGGCTACCACGCAGAGCGTGGGAGCCAGAACAATGGGTGGTTTTGAGGCCGGGGTTGCAGGGTTCGGAGGCAAGCCTCCTCCTACGAGTTTTCGGGAATGAATTCCCTTCTACGTGTCCGTTTGAATTCGGAGAGCAGGGGGAATGTTGGGGTGTTGGGCTGGGCCTAACCTACAGGATCGGGAATAAATTCCCTCCTACAAGCTGCGAGTGTGCGATTTACGCAGTGGTTGTTACAGGATCGGGAATAAATAGGCTAAACGCAAAAAGGGCGTCTAAACAGACGCCCTTTTGGGTCTTGCTGTGCCTGGTAGATACCACGCAGAGCGTGGGTGTCAGGACATGTGGCGGGCGGGTCGCCCGCGCTCCCAGGGTTTACAGCGCTTTGATGGCTTCGATCTGTTCTTTGATCTTGGCCTGGTCTCGTTCGTAACCGGTCAGTTTTTCTTTTTCCTTCTCGATTACGGCGGCCGGGGCTTTGGCGACGAAGCCTTCGTTGCCCAGTTTGTTGGCGATGCGGGAAACTTCTTTTTCCAGTTTCTCCAGCTCTTTGGTCAGGCGGGCGATTTCAGCGTCTTTGTCGATGAAGCCTGCCATTGGCACCAGCACTTCCATTTGGCCAACCAGTTGGGTGGTGGACATTGGCAGTTCGTCACCTTCGTTGTGCCAGGTGATGTTGCTGAGCTTGGCCAGTTTGGACAAGAAGGTCTGGTTTTCGTCGGCGCGACGGAAGTCGTTGTCGTCGCCGTCTTTCAGGATCACTTCCAGTTCCTTGCTTGGCGGGATGTTCTTCTCGGCACGGATGTTACGTACCGCAGTGATCACGCCTTGCAGCCATTCAACGTCGGCTTCGGCTTCGGCATCAATCAGGGCTTCCTGTGGTTCCGGGAAGCGGGTCAGCATAATGGTGTCGCCTTCCTTGCCGGCCAGGTCCTTCACTTGCTGCCAGATGGATTCAGTGATGAACGGGATGATGGGGTGGGCCAGACGCAGGGTGGCTTCCAATACGCGTACCAGAGTGCCACGGGTGCCACGTTTTTCTTCTTCGGTGGCGTTTTTGTCCCACAGAACCGGCTTGGAGAGTTCGAGGTACCAGTCGCAGTATTCGTTCCAGATGAACTCGTACAGTGCCTGAGCAGCCATGTCGAAGCGGTACTGATCCAGATGACGACGCACTTCGCCTTCGGCACGTTGCAGACGGGAAATGATCCAGCGGTCGGCCAGTGACAGGGCAGCCGGTTCGCCAGTGGCGCCACAGGCGGCTTTCATTTCGTCGGTAATGGTGATCTGGGTGTTTTCTGCCGCAGCTTTTTCAACGGCTTCTTCACCAGCGATGGACAGCATCACGTAGCGGGAGGCGTTCCACAGCTTGTTACAGAAGTTACGGTAGCCTTCCAGACGCTTCATGTCCCAGTTGATATCACGGCCGGTAGAGGCCATGGCGGCAAGGGTGAAGCGCAGGGCGTCGGTGCCGTGTGGGGTGATGCCTTCCGGAAATTCTTTCTGGGTACGCTTGCCGATTTTCTCAGCCAGTTGTGGCTGCATCATGTTGCCGGTGCGTTTTTCCAGCAGGGCGTCGAGGCTGATGCCGTCGATCATGTCCAGTGGGTCAAGCACGTTGCCCTTGGATTTGGACATTTTCTGGCCCACTTCGTCACGGATCAGGCCGGTCACGTATACCGTCTTGAATGGAACCTGAGGCTTGCCGTTTTCGTCCTTGATGAAGTGCATGGTCATCATGATCATGCGCGCCACCCAGAAGAAGATGATGTCGAAACCGGTCACCAGGGTGTCGGTTGGGTGGAAGTCGGCCATACGCTTGGCCACTTCTTCGATATCAACGTTTGGCCAGCCCAGAGTGCCGAAAGTCCACAGCGCGGAGCTAAACCAGGTGTCCAGTACGTCGTTGTCCTGACGCAGTTCAACGTCGTCAGCGATGTTGTTCTGGGCGCGTACTTCGGCTTCGTCGTGACCAACGTAAACCTTGCCTTCGTTGTCGTACCAGGCCGGGATGCGGTGACCCCACCACAGCTGACGGGAAATACACCAGTCCTGAATGTCACGCATCCAGCTGAAGTACATGTTCTCGTAGTTTTTCGGCACGAACTGGATATCGCCGTTTTCAACCGCTTCGATGGCAGGCTTGGCCAGAGTCTTGGCGTCTACGTACCACTGGTCGGTCAGCATTGGCTCGATGACAACGCCACCACGGTCGCCGTACGGTACGGTCAGGTCGTGGTCTTTGATTTCGTCCAGCAGGCCCAGCTCTTCGAAGTCGGCAACGATGGCTTTGCGAGCAGCAAAGCGCTCCATGCCACGGTATTTTTCCGGAATGCTGGTGTCTACGTCGGTGTTCAGGGTGCCGTCAGCGTTGAAGGCTTCAGCCACATCGCGTACGTCGGCGTTGAAGGTGAAGATGTTGATCATTGGCAGGCCGTTGCGCTTGCCAACTTCGTAGTCGTTGAAGTCGTGCGCCGGGGTGATCTTCACGCAGCCGGTGCCTTTGGTCATATCGGCGTGTTCGTCGGCAACGATTGGAATGCGGCGGCCAACCAGTGGCAGCTCAACGAACTTGCCGATCAGGTGCTTGTAGCGCTCGTCTTCGGCATTAACAGCCACACCGGTATCGCCCAGCACGGTTTCCGGACGGGTGGTGGCAACCACGATATAGTCTTTTACGTTACCTTCGCTGTCGGTGTAGGTTTCACCGTCGGCCAGCGGGTAGCGCAGGTGCCACATGTGGCCTTTCTTGTCTTTGTTTTCCACTTCCAGGTCGGAAATGGCAGTGTGCAGTTTCGGGTCCCAGTTCACCAGGCGTTTGCCGCGGTAGATCAGGCCGTCGTTGTACAGGCGAATGAAGACTTCCTGAACGGCGGCGTAGAAGCCTTCGTCCATGGTGAAGCGTTCGGTTTCCCAGTCAACGGAGTTACCCAGACGACGCATCTGACGGGTGATGGTGCCACCGGAGTGTTCTTTCCATTCCCAGATTTTTTCGATGAACTTGTCGCGGCCCAGCTCGTGACGGTCTGGCTGGCCTTCGGCGGCCAGTTTGCGCTCAACCACCATCTGGGTGGCGATACCGGCGTGGTCGGTACCGACCTGCCAGAGGGATTTCTTGCCCAGCATGCGGTTGTAGCGAATCAGCGCGTCTTGCAGCGTGTGCTGGAAGGCGTGACCCATGTGCAGAGAGCCGGTGACGTTCGGTGGTGGAATCATGATGGAGTAGCCTTCGCCTTCCAGACCTTCCTGGTATGGCTTGAAGTAACCGTTGGATTCCCAGTTCTGGTACCAGTACTGTTCGATGGCGTCGGGCTTGTAGGTCTTGTCCATGGTGTTCGCTTTAACTCACAAATTTGGGCAGTCGTGGCCGGGAAATGGCATTGCCTTGAGCGCGGTGTCGAAGCTTTTGTTCGGTCGCGGTGGCTATTTCCGGCAAACGACTGATTGCACGGTGAAAAATGGCGTCGAGTATACCGGATTTGTTGGCAGCTGGGCAGGGTGTTGGTGGTGAGATCAATACGTCGTTTTGACGGGTTTTTTACGCTTCGGAAATATTTGCGTGCTGGTCTGGTTGCGCACTGTAACTGCGCGCTGCAACCACTGCATTTGGTGCTTTTGTGAGGGGGAATTCATTGTCGATGGGATTATCGAGAGCAAGCTCTCTCCCACGGAAAGCGGGTTTCGTAGGTTGGTCTCTCTCAACCTGATAGCAGCACGCTCTGGGCTTCAGGCTGTTGATTGGATTGGCCTGAAATAAAAAACGCCGGATTATTCCGGCGTTTTGTTGGGCTTCTGGTTCATAAAGGCGCGTAGCTTTTCGCGTAAGCGGGCCTGAATCAGTGGTGTCAGTTCGTCAATCAATGTGTCGACGATTTGCTCCTGCTCCGATTTACTCAGGCTTGCGACGGCTTTGGAATCGTTCTCCATCTTGCCTTGCATCACCCGCTGCATGGTGCGGTGGGCTTCTTCAGCGCTTTGTTGGGCGGCCTGGCGCTCAACGGTTAACCGATCCAATACGGATTTTGGCAAGAACGGGTTGTTGGGGTTGCGCGTGGTGGCCTTGGCCTCGGTTTCTTGTGCCACCGCTTTTGCCAGTGCAGCCAGTTCATCGATGGTTGGCTTGGGTGATAGTGCGGCTCGCAAGGAGTCTGGTGTTTTAGGAGATTCCGGCTGTTCGCCAAGAGCGCTATCCAGTACTTCGTCGAGAGTTGGCTCAATGTCGTCTGTACGCACTGACTGTGCGGTGTTTTCGTCGGCCTTGCTATCGGTTGGTGCTTTGGCTGCCGAGTTGACGGTGGCGTCGGGCAGGGCGTCAGAAACCTCGTCGAGCAGCAGTTCTGGCTCGTCGTCTTCGACGATGTCGCGCAGAATCTCGTGTTCATCAGTGGCCTGACTGGCCAGCTCTGCCAGGGAGAATGCGATGTCGACCTGTTCGTCGGCCATTGGGATGTCGTCATCCAAGGCGGCGTCATCCAGCATGGCGTCGAGTTCGCTGTAGGTTTCTTCTTCAGTCAGTGTCGGTACGTCTGGGTCGTCACTGTTATTGTGATCAACGACGTTTTGCACTTTCTGGTTGTTCGGGTGCTCTTCGCTGCGCTGTTGACGCTCGGCGGCACCGTGCAGGATGTCGTGCAGGGTTTCCAGGCTGTTATCGTCGTTACCTTTGCGCTGCATTTCTTCGCGCAGATATTCGAGAATGTCTCGGGTAATCACCGGGCGTGGCTGGCTTGGTGGCGGTGTTTGGACGGCTGACAGGTGGCTCTTGCGGTCGCCCTGTTTTACCGGTCGCAGCACTGGGGCTTCGTCGGAGTTGAACAAATCGCTCAGCACCGGCACTTCGTCAACGGTGTTGAGTTTGGTCAGGACGCTGTTGAAATCAATCTGCTCACCGGCAGCGTCATCCAATACTTGCTGCAAGGTGGCCAGTTCGTCCAATAGTTCGCGAGGCTTGTTTTCAGTGCTCATGTGCGAAGTCTCATATCCTGGTGACTGATGGGGTAACCCCGGTCACGCAAAAAACGATAATGGTCACGGGTGCTTTCAAGCACCGTATCTTCCTGAATGACTACTTCAACCAGCCGCTCAAATCGTGCAAAAAAGTCGGGCAGTTCATTGCTCAGGTTGATAATGACGTCATGAAACGCGATGGGCGCTTCATGCCAGCCAATCTGAACCGGGCAATCGTTCACAGGATGTTCCTCATCCACCAGGGCGTGCGGTACAAACGCGTTTTCGCGGAACTGCCAAAGCTGGTCATCCAGCGCCGTTGCGTGTTCTTTGCTGTTGGCGTGGATGTAGATCTTTTTGCCTTGCGCTTGCACTTTTTCAGTCAATCGGCAGACAAACTGCATTTGCTCTGACAACTTGGTGGCTGCCAATACATAGAACAGAACGTCTGTCATACCGTTAACTTTTCAACCCTGCTGCGACGGTGTCCGGAAATGCTATCGCGGTTGTTTGAGTGATTCAAACAACCATGAACCTTTGCCGGAACATTTAAAATCTTATCCATTGTTTATAGCCGAAAAGCGGAACAAGTTGACCGATAAGGTCACATCCAGACCATCCAGTGCTGTGATTGCGACACGTTTCTCGTTTTTGATGCGCCAGCCGTGAGGCGTCATGGTCAGCAAGTCGGGCAGGGCGTCGGCAGGAATATGGACGGTCGATTGATGCTTGTGCTGGCTATCCAGCTTGAAGCCAGCCTGCTCCATTTCTGCTGCCGGGGAATACTCATCGGTTTGTACGTCGTCATAAATATGCTGACGCAGTTCCAACAGGTGTTCTGCTGCGGGCAGAATCAGCCAAACACTGCCGTCTTCCGTCAGTAGCTCTTTCCAGCGATCGGCCATCACAGGGGTGAACACGCTGAAGATCATGCCCAGAGTGTTTGGCATAAACGGCAGTTTGCCGCCACTGCCGACCATCCATTCGATGTCGCGATCACGCTGACATGCGGTTTTGACGGCGTCGCGCGAAATATCGATGCCATAAAGGTTGTGCTGAACGCCGGCGGCATTCAACGCCTGATGCAGCTGGTTGGTGTAGTAGCCCTCGCCACAGCCGTTGTCGGCAATCTGCAAGCCGGGCTGTCGGGCGGCGTCAGGCACCAGTGCGGTGTTAATGGCTTCGGAAATAGCGGTGTAAAACCCACGATCCAAAAAGCGTTTGCGCGCTAACACCATTTCAGCGTTATCGCCCGGGTTTTTGGACTTCTTCTGGTTAACCATTAACAGGTTGAAGTAACCCTGTTTGGCACGGTCAAAACTGTGGTTGTTGTCGCAGCAGCGGCGCTTGAGGGCGCCGCGTTTGTCCGTGTCGCCATCAATCAGTGGCAATGGCAGGTGACATACGGGGCAAGCAATCATCCCAGCAGACGCTCCAGAATGCCTTCGTACATGTCGGTCAGGGTGTCGAGGTCGGCGGCGCTAACGCACTCGTCGACTTTGTGGATAGTGGCGTTGATTGGACCAAGTTCGACAACCTGAGCACCGGTAGGAGCGATGAAGCGACCGTCAGATGTGCCGCCAGCAGTCGACAGCTCAGTGTCGCGGCCTGTCACGGCTTTAATGGCGTCCACACAGGCGTCAACCAATGGGCCACGGTCGGTCAGGAATGGTTCGCCACTGAGGCTCCATTGCAGGTCGTATTCCAAATCGTGCTTATCCAGAATGGCTTCGGTACGCTGCTTCAGAATGTCGGCAGTCAGTTCGGTTGAGAAACGGAAGTTGAACACGACCTTCATGGTGCCCGGAATCACGTTGGTGGCACCGGTGCCTGCATGGATGTTGGAAATCTGGAAGCTGGTAGCCGGGAAGAATTCGTTGCCGTCATCCCATTTTTCGTTGGCCAGTTCCGCCAGTGCCGGAGCGGCTACGTGCACCGGGTTTTTGGCCAGATGCGGATAGGCTACATGGCCCTGAATGCCTTTCACGATCAGCTCTGCACCCAGAGAACCACGACGACCGTTTTTGATAACGTCGCCCACCAGAGTTGTGGAGGATGGTTCGCCAACGATACACATGTCGATCTTCTCGTTGCGTGCTTCCAGGGTCTCAACCACTTTTACCGTGCCGTTATGGGCTGGGCCTTCTTCGTCACTGGTGATCAGCAAGGCGATGGAGCCTTTGTGGTCCGGGAATTTGCGCACGAAGTTTTCAATGGCAACGATCATCGCAGCCAATGAGCCTTTCATATCAGCAGCGCCACGGCCGTAAAGCATGCCGTCGACAATTTGCGGTTCAAACGGTGGGTACTGCCAGCTGCTTTCCGGGCCGGTTGGTACAACGTCGGTGTGGCCTGCAAAGCACACCATAGGGCCATCAGTACCACGGCGAGACCAGAAGTTGTCTACTTCTTCAAAGCGCAGTGGTTCGTTGTTGAAGCCAACCGCTGCCAGACGCTCCATCATCAATTCCTGACAACCCGCGTCTTCCGGGGTAACCGAATGACGGGAAATCAAATCGCAGGCTAGTTGCAGAGTGGGGGACATGGTGGCTCCTGAACGGGATGGGTTGAATCTTTCGGGCGGCGGATATTATCACGGCTGCTTTGTACGCCGAAGTATCCATTAGGACAGCCGGTGATATTTCCTACGGAATATTCCGGCTGGCTCCGGGTTTTTAACGGTCCCTGTCTGGTTGGCTGCGCAATGTTTGGCTGGCAGGGACTGCTCAGTTGGCAGGACGCTTGAGTGGCACGACCAGGTTTACGGAGCTGGTTGGGCGAAGTCTTGGCCGGTAAAACGGGCTGGGGCCCCAGCGATCGTAGCCGAAGATGTAGTGCACTTCGGTTTCTGGTTGTTCTCGCCACAGTTCAATGCCCGAGACGTTAATGTGAGCGAATTGATAATCGTGATTGCCAATCTTGCCTTGTTGCAGACCAGTGAAGGTGCCACGCACGGTCACTTCGCGGCCTTTTTTGTAGATCTCCGGGTCTACGAAGTAATCCAACTCAGCACGAAAGCGGCCGTTGGAGGCGTCCTGGTCTGAACGTGGATGGCCGGAATCCCACAGCGGTTTTTGGAGAATTTCCAATACAGTGTGTTGCTCGGTGTTGCTCACTTTGATGATCTGGCCACCCAGCACCACAGTGTCCCCGGCGTGCTCTTGCGGCGATTGCAGCAGCTGTTTAAGCGTCGGCAGTTGGTCAGGGTCGTTGACGGCGATGGAAGACGGGTAACTGGCGCAGCTGGCGAGAAGCACGCTGACGACGCCCAGTAACAGGAACTTGCTGCGCTGAAGTGTGCATTTTGATCGATTTGGATTTGAAAAAAGGGTGGCTGTGTTCATGCGGATGCCCTGATGCGTTTGGCGATATCGTTTTGTACCTGATTTTGCTTCTCAGTTCCGCTGAGTGAAAAGGACATTGGATCATCTTTTCGGCAAATAACAGGATGTCAGGCTAAGGTTTTTCAAAAGGGGCGCTGCCGTGTGGGGCCTCTGTCGTGATAGTATCGCGCCTTTACGCAATCGAAACAGAGTGAATTGAATGACTGATCAATTGACCCCGGAGCAATTGGATGCCGTGATGCAAGAAGCGGATCTGATTAAATCGCCAGAAGAAGTGCTGGCAGCCTTGGACCGGTTGGCCGAAGAGATCACCGAACGACTGGCAGGTAAAATGCCGGTGGTTTACACCGTTATGAATGGCGGCTTGCTGATGGCTGGCCAGCTGTTGCCAAAACTGAACTTCCCGCTGGAAGTTGGTTACATGCACGCCACTCGTTACCGTGGCGAAACCACGGGTGGCCCGGAGCTGCAATGGCAGGCACCACCTTCCGTACCAATGGCTGACCGCCACGTACTGATTCTGGATGACATCTTTGACGAAGGCCACACCTTGGCCGAAGTAGTAGAAGCGTGTCGTCAACAGGGTGCCAAGGAAGTTCTGACTGCCGTATTGTGCACCAAAGACCATGACCGTAAGACCGACGCTCTGACTGTCGACTTTTCTGGCATGAATGTGGAAGACCGCTTCCTGTTTGGTTGCGGCATGGATTACCGCGGTTACTGGCGTAACACGCTGGGCATCTATGCGGTGAAAGGTCTCTGATTGACCCGCAGTGATTGAACAAAAAAACAGGCTCTTCGGGGCCTGTTTTTGTATCTGCTGATTACTGATTCCGTGCAGTTTATTGCTGCTTGTTTCGCACCCGCACGCTGTTTTTTCTGCTTTTTCTCTCCATATCTAATGCCAATTTAACGCCCTTGTACCGCGAGTACGGCTTGAGCATCGCGCTAAACTTGAGTCAGGTATGACAGTATCGGCTGCTCTGTCGGGTTGCTTTCCAGCGAGCCAACGATGGCAGTGGTCTAGACTCAAGATATTGAAATGCCATCAAAAGAAGCGACCCGACGGGTCTGTTATTCAGGCGTGGGTCAGATTCACATCGGAGGCTGTTGGTTTGAACGTTGAGTACATTAATCCGTTCGTCGAAACCATCAATAATATCCTGGCGACCATGGCGCAGCTCAGCTGTGAGTATTCAAAGCCCTACGTAAAAGATGGAGACGTTGCGCTGGGTGTTGTCACCGGGGTCATTCCAATGGAAGGCGAAACGGTTAAGGGGTCGTTGGCAATTTCCTTCTCGGAAGGCGCCATTGTGAAAATCAGCAGCAATATGTTGGGCGAAGAAGTGCTTGGGTTTGATGAAACCTGCCGGGACCTGACTGGCGAACTTACCAATATGTTGTCGGGCGGTGCACGCAAGCTGCTGTGGGAGAAGGGCTTCGATTTTGAAATGGCGACCCCGGAGTTGCTGACCGGGGAAGACCTGATCGCCCACTCCGTTGCGGGGCCTGTCATGGTGATTCCATTCGATACCAAGGCGGGACCGTTCTTTATTGAAGTGGTCTTTAACAGCCGGTTGGATCGCGCCAATACTTACAGCTAGGTCAGTTTTAACTTTAATAAGTAAAGATAACTCTTTGATATTTTTAGATAATTTAAGATCATTGGAGCAATGAGAGAACCGATAGTGCTTTCTAACGACAGCCGTCACATCATCTGAACAGACTATTCCTGACGGCCATCCCGCCCTTTGATATCTCCATCCAGAATTTCTGCGTACTATATGCGCCCGCTTATTTTTCCAACAGGAACCCCTCATGGAGATCGCCGACGCCCGGTCTGGCAACGATGGATTTGCTCGCGTTTTATCTTCTTTTGGCCCCGGCATCGTCACTGCCGCTTGTTGTGTGGGAGGCTCTCATCTGGTTGCTTCCACCCAGGCTGGTGCCAAATATGGCTGGCAGCTGGCAATACTGATTCTACTGGTTAACCTGTTCAAATATCCGTTCTTCAGAGCTGCGGTTCAATACACCGCTGGAACGGGCGAAAGCCTGGTGCAGGGTTACGCTCGCATGGGACGCGAGTACCTGTACGCTTTCACCGTGCTGTGTTTGATCGCGGCGTTTGTTAACTCCGCCGCCTTGTTGATTTTCAGCGCCAACCTGCTGGTGTACTTCGTACCAGCAGGGATTTCGATTGCCTGGTTGTCTGCGGCGGTGATTGCAATTTGTTTGGCGATTCTCTTTATGGGCCATTACAAGGCGCTGGATACGATCTCCAAGGCCATTATGGTGACGCTGAGCATTGCGACCGTGTTGGCCATGATCATTGCCTTTGGTGAAACCGGCGGCAGCAGTGTGGTGGTGCCGCAAAGCGAATTGCCGTCGGCCTGGGAGTTGTCGGCGCTGGGCTTTCTGGTGATCACCATGGGATGGATGCCAACCACAATCGATATCTCGGCGATTACGTCACTGTGGCTTAAGCAGCAAATGTCTGAAAACCCTGACGTGACGGGAAAATCTGCCTTGCTGGATTTCAACGTTGGCTACATTGCCACGGCATTGTTGGCCATTGTGTTCCTGTCGTTGGGTTCCATGTTGCTGTATGGCACCGGCGTCGAGCTGGCCAAAGGCGGGGTAGGCTTTACCAATCAGTTGATCAGCCTCTATACCAATACCATTGGTGACTGGTCCAAAACACTGATCGCAGTGATCGCCTTCTTTTGTATTTTCGGCAGTATGCTCACTGTGCTGGACGGCTATGGGCGGGTGCTGGCCGAAACCCAGAGCCTGATTCTGAGAGGGCAACCTGCTTCAAACGAACGCTGGTTGGGTTTCTGGATTCTGGTCATTGCTGCGGTGGCGCTGGCGATTGTGGTGGTTTGGACATCGTCGCTGTTGGCTATGCTCAATTTCGCCATGACTGTTGGTTTTGTCGCTGCCCCGTTTGTGGCGCTGCTGAACTACGTTTTGATCAAGCGAACAGCACTGCCTGATGACTTGCAGAGCGGGAAGGGGCTGAACCTGCTGGCGATTTGCGGATTGCTGTATCTGGCTGGGTTTGTCGCCTTGTTTATTTGGTGGAAGTGGTTGATGTAATGTCTTATGGATCTGGCACTGTATATATAAACAGCTACCCGTAAAAACGGCACCGAAGCCGACTAAAACGTCCGGAATCGTTTAAATAGCGAACGATTCCGGGTGGCTTGTCTGCTTCAAGTGAATTTCAAAACGGTCACCCTGACGATTTTTCGTGCCTTTGTAGGCCATTCCGTTTGCCTGGCCCACCTTCCCGCCAATTCCCCTGAATTTGCCTGCCGACGCTGGTATAGTGCGCGGCTTGCTAGGGGCCCTCTGAATAGCTCGGTGTTGGAAGTTGAAAGGTCTCGCCATCCCGCTGCATTCGCCGCGGGGTTGTAAAGAGCCAATGACAACGTGCAGTGCTCGCGCAGAGCTGTGCAGAACTATTCAGAGGGCCCCTGAAACTTCCAATTCCTCGCTTATTCGGGTGGTTATTCGATGCTCTTCTTCAAGGAGTTTGCTCAAACCTTCTCGCCGAACATCAAGAATGATGTGTTATCCGGCCTGACGGTTGCTCTGGCTTTGGTGCCAGAAGCCGTTGCTTTTGCTTTTGTTGCTGGCGTTCATCCGCTGGTAGGTCTGTATGCCGCCTTTATGGTGGGTTTGATCACTGCCTGTATCGGTGGTCGTCCGGGCATGATTTCCGGTGCCGCAGGTGCGTTGGCGGTGGTTATGGTGGCGTTGGTTGCCGAGGCTGAACGAGACTTTGGCTCGGGCATGGGGCCGCAGTATCTGTTTGCAGCCGTGGTGCTAATGGGGGTTATTCAGGTCACCTTCGGAGCCATGAAGCTGGGCAAGTTTATTCGTTTGGTGCCTTACCCTGTGATGCTGGGCTTCGTGAATGGTTTGGCCATCGTGATTTTCCTGGCACAGCTGCCGCAATTGCAGGTGTCTACGCCAGAAGGTAAGTGGGGCTGGCTGTCCGGTGAATGGTTCAGTGGCATGCAGCTGTGGATCATGCTGGGCCTGATTGCGCTGACCATGTTCATCACCATTAACCTGCCAAAACTGACCAAAGCCGTTCCGTCTGCTCTGGCGGGTATTCTGGTTGCATCGCTGATTGCGTTTGGCCTGGACTTGGACACCAAAACCGTGGGCGACCTGGCTTCAATTGCCGGCGGCCTGCCTGAAATTGCGGTTCCAAACGTACCGTTCACGTTTGAAACCCTGATGTTTATTCTGCCGTACTCCATCATCTTTGCCGCTATTGGTTTGATTGAATCGCTGCTGACCGTGACCGTGATTGATGAAATGACCAACACTCGTGGTCGTGGTAACAAAGAATGTGTGGCTCAAGGTGTTGCGAACGTTGCGACCGGCTTCATCGGCGGTATGGGCGGTTGCGCCATGATTGGCCAGTCCATGATTAACGTATCGTCTGGTGGTCGTGGCCGCCTGTCTGGCATTGCGGCGGCCTTGTTCCTGCTGAGCTTTATTCTGTTTGCGTCACCGCTGATCGAGCAAATCCCAATCGCTGCGCTGGTGGGCGTGATGTTCATGGTGGTCATCGGCACCTTTGAATGGGCGTCTTTCCGCATGATTGGCAAGATTCCAAAGCATGACCTGTTCGTGCTGGTGCTGGTGACCGTTGTTACCGTACTGACTGACCTGGCCATTGCGGTGATCATCGGTGTGATTGTGTCGGCCCTGGTATTCGCCTGGAAAGCTGCACAGCGCATCAACTCCCGCAGCCAGATGCAGCCGGATGGTGCCAAACTGTACAAGCTGGATGGCCCGGTTTTCTTCGGCTCTATTTCAGCTTTCCGCGATATTTTCGATATCGAAAACGACCCTCAAAAAGTTTTGGTCGATTTCGCCGACAGCCGCGTTTGGGACCATTCTGCGCTGGAAGCCATCGACACACTGGCCGAGCGTTACGCCGAAGCCGGCAAGGAACTGCATCTGCTGCACTTGTCAGCAGAATGTCGCCAGCTGTTGAAGAAAGCGGGCAACCAGTGTGATGTGAACGTGATCGAAGATCCAAACTACAAAGTAGCCGTGGACGAGCTGGCCTGACGCCAGCGTCGCTCGATCACACCGGGAGGCTGCTTGTGCAACATGCCTCCCGTATTCGGTGGTTATTCCTTAAACCACCAATCCGGCAGCAGTGCCCGCACTTCGGGCCTGCTGTATCTCGGGTCGATCAAATCAATCCAGCCGGTGTCCTCCGGTGTCCGAATCAAACGGCCTGCGGCCTGAACGACTTTTCGCATACCCGGGTAAAGCCAGGTGTAGTTGTAGCCGTGTTCGTCACCAAAACGCTGTTTGATGCGTTCTTCCAGTATTTTGTGTAAGCGGTCAGAGGGTGGTAAGCCCAGCGTGATAACGGTAACGGCATTTAGCTCATCGCCGGGCAAGTCGATGCCTTCCGAGAAAACACCGCCCAGCACCGCAAATCCCATCAAGTTGCGTTTACGCCGGAAGGTTTGGATAAAGGACTGCCGCTGGGCTTCGCTCATGGTTGGATTCTGCTTGAGGATGTTGACGTCGCTGTCCAACGACGCCACCGCTTTGGCAATGGTGTGCAGATAGCTGAAGCTACTGAAGAAAATCAGGTGGTTTCCGGGCCGTTGCCGGTAGTTATTAAGCAGGGTAGTGGCCAGCTTAAGGTGGTTTTGCTCTCGCCGGTTGTAGCGGGTGTCGATGTCCGGGAAGCCGAGTGTCATTTGCTGTTTATTGAACGGCCCGCTGGTTTGTACATCGCGAGTGTTTTCCGGCATGCCCAGCATGTCCCGGTAGTAAACCGATGGCTGCAATGTGGCTGAAAACAGAATACTGGCGGCCGAATCTTCAAACTTTGGTTTGAGGAAATCGGCTGGAATCAGGTTGTAAATAGTCAGCGTTAAATGGCTGGTGGCCCATAGCTCGCCGCTGTCGTGTTCTTCCCGTGTGATCTCTACTACCGAGTGAGGGCCATAACGTTCTGCCAGCCGTAAAAAGCCAAGGCAGTCGAACAAGGCTTGTTGCAGTAGCTGGTCTTCCGGCTTGTCGGCCAGGCTTTTGGCAAGTGCAGAGCTGAGTTGAGAAATGGGCTGAACCAATGTGTCCGGCAGCTCGTCGCTGAATATCGAGCTTATACCGTTATCTTCTGTGGATTCTTCTTCAGTTCCAAATAGCGCCTGATAATCCGGAAAAATCAGGTCTTCCAGTTGCTGCCAGCCTTTCTGAACACTGGCAAACGCTGCTTTGAGCCCATGTTTTCCGCTGGCTTTTTGCGCAGGTTCCTCAAAGCGACGCTGTTCCAGTGTGGTCGAATACATGCCACGGGCGCGATCAATGAGGTTATGGGCCTCGTCGACCAATACCACGCTGCGCCATCCTTCTTCGACGGTATGGCTGTGTAGGATGGCGCCGTCATCGAAGTAGTGGTTAACATCACCGACCACGATATCGCTCCAACGCGCCATTTCCTGCATTAAAAAGTATGGGCAGAGCGTATGTTGACGGGCGATGCCTTTGATGGCGTCGGTATCCAGCCAGCGCGCATCGGCGGCCTGTTCCCGCGCGTTGGGAAGCCGATCGAAAAACCCATCAGCCAAAGGGCATGATTCGCCATGACAGGCGTTTTCCGGGTGCTCGCAGGATTTCTCACGGGCGATTAGCTCTAGCGAGCGAATTGGCGGCGTGCCGTCTTTGCCAAACAGTTTTTTCAGGTTATCCAACGCCAGTTGTCGACCGGTGGTGCGCGCCGTTAAAAAGAACAGTCGATCCAGCTGTTTTTCCGGCATGGCTTTCAAGGCCGGAAAAATCACACCGAGGGTTTTGCCCAAACCGGTGGGTGCTTCCAGTAGCAGAGGGGCTTGCAGGCAAATGGCTTTGTAAACAGTTTCGCTGAGGGGCTTTTGGCCGCTGCGAAATCCTTGCTCCAGAAACGCCAATTGCTTCAAGTAGCCATCGCGCTCGTGGCGGTGGGCGGTTTCGTTCAGCTGCCATTGAATCCATTCATCGGCCAGTTCTTGAAGCGCCTGCCAGAGTTCTTCAGCGCTCAGGATATCTTCCTGCTCGTGGCGGGCTTTGCTGTCGACGTCCAGGTACACCAGTGAAAGATGAACCTGTTCCAAGGCATCCCGTTTGCATACCAGTGCGCCGTAAACTTTTAGCTGGGCCCAATGCTGGTGCTGTTGCCCCGGGTTAATTCGGTCGGGGCTGCCACGAAAAGTTTTGATTTCAATCAGCTGTGCTGGCTGGCCTTCCTGTGGTGCTCGATAGAGGTCTGCGCGTCCTTTTAAGGTTAATGGCGTGGGCGGGCTGGAAGACACTGATTCATACACGCCTTCTATCGGGTGTTCGGCTTCGTGGTCCGGGTATTGGCTTTGGAGCCACTGGTGACCGAGGATGCCTTCTCTGGCAGTTGGTGATGGCGAATAACGATGGTCCAGACTGCCGATGCGGGCAGCAAATTCACACAGTTGGCGTACCGATGTCTGGAGCATAGTGGACGTTATAGCGATCGTTTTCAGAAGATTAAAGTGGCTGTCACCTTACACCATTTGTCGTGTACTGCCTCGGGTTTTGAAATCAGGCGCCGGGGCATAAAAGCCTGTGAAGAAAATAGCGCCATTTGAACGCTGGCTGGCGTACACTGGACCGCTAATGGATGCGATGTTCTGGGTAGTGTTATGACGTCTTTTGCTGTGATCGAAGATCAAGCCGCAATGCGACACGGTGGTATGGAACACCTGAAAAGCCTGTTTCAATTTCCCTTGTTGGTCGAAGATATTGCCGAAATTCCGGATGAACGCTGGCTTTCAGAAGCCTGCCGAGTGGTCATGCAGGCGGGCTTCAATTGGGAACAGGTTGATCGAAAGTGGCCTTCGTTTGAAGACGTTTTTTCAGGCTTTAACATCGACGCCGTAGCTGCGTTGTCAGACGAACAATTGGAAGCCATGATGGCGACCGGAAAAATCGTCAAACACTGGCCCAAGATCAAGGCATTTCGCGGTAATGCCGTTATGTTACTTGAATTGAAGCGCCAGCACGGTTCAGTGGGACAGGCCTTTAGCCAGTGGCAGCCCCGGGAATTTGGTGAGAACCTGTTGGGCGTTCAAGCCAGTGGCGACCGTTTGGGTGGCAAAAGTGCTGCTATTTGGCTACGCCGCATGGGAGTAGACAGCCTGATCCTGACGCCATCCGTTGAAAAAGCGCTGAAAGAGTTTCGGGTGCTGGAACGGTTTTCTGGCTCCCGCAAGGCCTGGAGTGAATTCCAGCCCATCGTGAACGGTTGGCTGGATGAAACAGGCGAGTCTTTGAATTACATCAGTCAGGTTTTAGCTCGCTCGACCGGTGATATTTATCATGAAGCACTGACGGAGTAACAACCAGGCATGTTTGCAATGAAAAATCTGTTGTTGGGTGCTGCATTACTGGCATCTTTGCCTGTAGCAGCGAATCAGGCTCTTCAGGGGCCGTTAATGCAGTCTCCCGGTACGTTGGCTGTTTACAAATCGCCTACCTGTGGCTGTTGTACGGGCTGGGTTGATCATGCCAAAGCCCATGGCCTGACAGTTGATACCTACAATGCGCCGGATTTGTCCGGTCTCAAGCAGTTCCATCAGATTCCGCCAGCCATGCGATCCTGCCATACGGCGGTGTCAGAGCAGGGGTACGTATTTGAAGGGCATGTGCCAGCTAAATTGGTAGAGGTTTTTTTGTTAGCGCCGCCAGAAGGAGCCAAGGGATTGACCGTACCTGCCATGCCTGTGGGTAGCCCGGGGATGGAAATGGGCGACAAGTTCATGCCGTATGAGGTGTTGCAGCTCAATATGGATGGCAGCGTTGAGGTGTTCGCTAAAATTGATGCGCCGGATCAACAATATTGATCCAATTTTCATTCTTTAGCTTAAATTTTCATCAAATCTATCGTTTTTGACTCCCTGTTTTCGGCAGATGGTCTAGGCTGTTTCTTAAACACCCAGAGGTTCTGCCATGTTTTTCTCGAAATCCTCAAACAAGGCCAAGGCGACGCCAGCACATACACACGACAAGGCAGTTGTGGATGCCATATGCCGCTCGATGGCGGTCATCGAATTCAATCTTGATGGCACTGTGATTAAAGCCAACGATATTTTTCTGAATACGGTCGGTTATTCGCTTGAGGAAATTCAGGGCAAACACCACCGGATGTTCTGTGAGCCAGAGGTGTACCAAAGCCACGAGTACAACACCGGCTGGCAGCGGCTTGCTCAAGGTGAGGTGCTGTCCGGCCAGTTCAAACGCCTGAGAAAAAACGGCGATGCAATCTGGCTGGAAGCGACGTATAACCCGGTGTTTGATGCTGACGGTAAAGTGAGCTCGGTGATCAAATTTGCATCCGACATTACCGAATACATGATCAAGAACGCCGAGACCCGTGCGGTCCTCGACGCGGTGAATCGAACCTCTGCGGTGATTGAATTCCACCCGGACGGTACCATCATTACCGCCAATGACAACTTCACCAGCACTATGGAATACAGCCTGCAAGAACTGCAAGGCATGCACCATCGGTCATTCTGTAAGCCTGAATTCGCTAATTCGTCTGAATACAAACGCATGTGGCAGGACCTGGCATCCGGCCGAGCGATTGGTGGGCGTTTTGAGCGAGTAAATCGTTCAGGTAAGACGGTATGGCTGGAGGCCTCCTACAGTCCGGTCGTTGATATTTCCGGCAAGGTAACCAAGGTGATCAAGTTTGCCACCGACATCACGCCACACGTGGATCAGGCAATGGCCGATGCCAGACGTGCTGCTGGCGCACACGAAATTGCTTCCGGTACGCTCGAAACAGCCAGTGATGGAACCGTGGTGATTCAGAACGCTGCCGAAGAAATGCGCCGCATTGCCGACAGCGTAACCACCACTGCCAGTGCGATTGCAGATCTGGGCAAAACATCCGAACAAATTACCGCCATTGTTAACTCCATTCGCGGCATTGCCGACCAAACGAACCTGCTGGCATTGAACGCGGCCATTGAGGCGGCTCGTGCCGGTGAGCAGGGACGTGGATTTGCGGTGGTCGCCGACGAAGTGCGTCAGTTGGCGGCACGTACCAGTGACTCGACCCAAGAAATCTCTGACATGATCAGCAAGATCCAGTCAGGTATTGATTCCTCGGTGAAATCCATGAGTTCGTGTGAGAGCCAGGCTCAAACCGGCGTAGAGTTGGCTGGTCAGGCGGGTGAGGTAATTATTAAGATCCGCGACGGTGTACAGCAAGCCGTTGAATCGGTCTCCGTTTTTGCCAACTCGGCCAAAAACTGAGCATCTGAAAAATCTGAACCAGGCCGGGAATAGCCCGGCCTCGCTGGTATGGTACTGATTCAGAGCCATGCCAGAAGTACCGACAAACTCACCAATGAGCCGACGGTAGAGAACAGGATCGTTCTTGATACCACGGCAGGTTCTCTCTGATACAGCTCAGCCAGCATGTATGGTCCCGTACCCGTTGGCAGTGCCGCCAGCAAGACTGCGGCTTTGGCCCAAAATTCCGGCAAGTGAAAAACATGGTAGGCCAATATCCAGGTGATGAGTGGGTGGACCACCAGCTTGAGCGCCACCAGCCCGTACGCACCATTGGTACTGCCGGTGTGTTTTGCAGCCAAAAACGCCCCCAACGATACCAGCGCACAAGGCGTCGTCGCACCTCCTAGCATATCCAGAAATGTCATGGCTGGTTGATTCAGTCCAATATCCAGGACATTCCATAAACCACCAATAATGGGCGTTACCACCAGCGGGTTTTTAGCCAGCGCCAGAGAAACCTTGCGAACAGCAGGCCAGAGGCGCTTTTCCGTTTGCAAGCCCACTTCAATCAGAACAACAGCCAGTGCAAACAGCAGGCACACCACAATCAGGCTGGCGATCAATGCTGGCTCAAGGCCCTCATCGCCCAGCACCAGTAAACATAATGGAATACCGACGTAGCCGGTATTAGCGTATCCCGCACCCAGTCCGTCAATGCTGGCACTGGCCAGACCTCGACCACTGCACAACTTCCAGATAACGGTCGCTGCAAACACACCCAGAGTGGCAATGATGGTGACCCAGATAAAACCGGGGTGCCAAATATCTTCCAGCCGAGCGGTAGCGGTGGATTCAAAAATGAGCGCAGGCAAACATAACCAGACAACAAAACGATTCAGCTCGGACGCTGCCGTAGGGCCAATCAATTGAAAGCGACGGCACAAGAAACCTGTAAGAATCAAACCAAAAATCGGCGCCAGAACGGCAAGGATGTGGACAAACACGGAGAGGGGAGTCCTGTAACAATCAGTGAGTGACGGCAGAATAAATAGGATTCCCGATACCGTCCAATGCTGCTTTTATGTAAATTAATACCTATTAGGGTATTGAGAGCTATGCGGCATGAACCTTCGCCATTTAAACGCCTTTGTGGTGCTGGCCGAAACACTGCACTTCGGAGAGGCGGCCAGGAAGCTGCACATTTCACAGCCTCCGCTGAGTCGCCAAATTGCGGCGCTGGAGGAAACCTTGCAAGTGCAGTTATTTCGGCGTCGAACGCGTACCGTCGAGCTGACGCCCGCAGGCGAGGTGTTTCTGGTTAGTGCCCGTAGGATTCTGGATGAGGTTGATCAGTCGATTCATCGGGTTCGGGCGGCAGACCGTGGCGAAGTAGGGGAAATTACCATTGGCTTCACCATGTGCGCCGCCTGGAGTGTGGTGCCAAAGCTGCTGGCGCGTTTTAAGCAGCAACGGCCGGACGTCAGAATCAACTTAAAGGAAGTGTTGCCTAGTGATCTGGACGACGCGCTGTTAAGCGGTGAATTGGACGCAGGCATCAGCTTTCCGCCATTCAACCCCCACCAACTCATTGATGGACTACGCTGCACCACCATTCA
The DNA here is from genome assembly GCF_000422845.1 of Oceanobacter kriegii DSM 6294. Classification (GTDB taxonomy): domain Bacteria; phylum Pseudomonadota; class Gammaproteobacteria; order Pseudomonadales; family Oceanobacteraceae; genus Oceanobacter; species Oceanobacter kriegii. The sequence continues at coordinate 71,977 of NZ_AUGV01000007.1, read as the reverse complement.
TTCTGAATCCATGGTCGCTGTTATGCCATCCAAACACCCCTGTGCTGTAAAACGGTTGGCATCCAACGATGTCACGCCTTTGGATCTGGCATTGCTGGCCGACGATGATTTTGTGACGTTTCCTTCTGAAACTGCCCCTGAGTTACATCGTGCCTTGATGGAGTCCTGTCGGGCTGGGGGATTTGAGCCTCGAGTGGTGCTACAGACTCAGCTGCAACAGACCATTGTCAACCTGGTGGCTGAGGGACTCGGTGTTTCTTTGGTGCCTGAATCCATGTGCCGAATGCAGTTGGATGGCGTACTGTTCGTTCCTGTTCTCCAGGCTGATGTAGCGGTGGTGGAACAGGCTGTTTTCTGGTGTTCTACCAATGACAACCCATGTCTTGGACCATTTTTGGCCGATAATGAAGCTGGGCAACATCTAACGCCTGACAGCTAACGTCTAGCGCCTAACGCCCAACCAGGGCAACAAGTTGATGCCCGCTGTATGGCTCAACCGGAACCAAACTGTATCTGTTGGCGCAGTGACAGGTCGTTAGAATATCCGTGTGATTTTTGGTTATAGGTTGAAAAAGGTTATGGCGTCTTCTTCAGGTTCCGCGTCGCAGAGCGCAGCACTGCCGCCGGGTCAGCACAGTAATTTATTACACCCGGTATTGATCGCAGGCTGTGTCATTGTGCTGGTCGGGTTTGCTATTCGTTCGGCATTTGGTTTGTTTCAGATTCCTATTGCTGACGAATTTGGCTGGCTCAGGGCGGAGTTCTCGTTTGCGATTGCATTGCAGAACCTCTTTTGGGGTATCAGTCAGCCGATGTTCAGTGCCATGGCGGAGAAATATGGTGATCGCAAAGCCATTTTATTAGGCGGCGTATTCTATGCCGTCGGTTTGTTCTTGTCGGGTTATGCCATTACACCCGGTCAGCATCAATTTTTGGAAATGCTGGTTGGTTTTGGTATTGCGGGTACCGGTTTTGGGGTCATTCTGGCCGTGGTTGGTCGGGCAACCTCTGACAAGCATCGCTCAATGGCGCTAGGAATTGTGACCGCGGCGGGTTCGGCGGGTCAGGTGGTTGGCCCGCCACTGGCGCAATTTCTGTTGGATAGCATGGCCTGGCAGCAGGTCTTTATGGTGTTTGCCGGACTTATTCTGGTGACCATGTTTGCGCTGACCTTTCTGAAAGTGCCAGCACCGGTTAAGCCTGCGGCCTCGGAAGAAAGCCTCGGCGATGTGGTAAAGCGGGCGATGAAAGACCCGACCTTTATCTTTATTTTCCTGGGGTTCTTCTCGTGCGGTTACCAGCTGGCTTTTATTACGGCCCACTTTCCAGCGTTTGTCGCCGAAATGTGTCAGGCCGTTGAGCCCCATGGAATTCTTAGCTCTCTGGGCATCACCTCAACGTCAACGTTGGGGGCAGTAGCATTGGCCTTTATTGGTGTGTTCAACATCATGGGGACGATCCTGGCCGGCTATCTGGGGAATATTTACTCCCGAAAATACTTGCTGGTTGGCATTTACGCATTACGAACGGTTGTTGCTGCGGCATTCATCATGGCGCCTATCACGCCATTCAGTGTGCTGTTGTTCTCTGTGCTAATGGGTGGGCTATGGCTTGCAACCGTTCCGGTAACGTCCGGTTTGATCGCTCAAATTTATGGGCTGCGCTACATGGGAACCCTCTACGGACTGGTATTCCTGTCGCATCAAATTGGCGGCTTCCTGGGCGTGTGGCTGGGTGGCAGCCTTTACGATCAGTTTGGAAACTACAATCTGGTTTGGTGGGTTGGTGTTGGCGTAGGGGCTTTTTCGGCAGTGATTCACCTGATCGTGGACGAGCGTCCGTGGAACGATCGAAACAGTGGTATGCAGCCCGCATAAGAGGATTCCGGACACATATTGGGTCTGGTTTGTGCTTTAAATCAGACCTGATGGTCTATGAAATAATGTATTAAATCAGGCCACTTAAAGGGTCAAATGTAACGCCGCTGTAAAATTCCTGACAAAAAGGGTTAATCTTGCCACAGGTTCTGCGGAACCGTGCTAAACAGGATGTGTCTTGTAGAACAATGATTACAAAATCAGGAGACAACCATGAGTATTGCAACCGCCTTGGCAGTGTTGGTTATTTGGAGTGTTTTGTTTGTCGGCTTTTCCGGCTTCTTCCGTCAGGGAGAACGCGCGGTTCAACCGGTACGCATCAATCCCCAGTTCCGTCGTGACGAGCGTGATCTGGACTGACCTTGCCACGCCCTGAACTGTCCAAGGATTCGTTCAGCAGGGCTTCCTTACTTTTTTCTCGCTCTCTCTTAACCCTTTTCTCTTAGTCCTTTTTCTCTTAACTCTTTTTGGGGCCAGACCTTTTACTCAGCCGCTTTCCATTTCTTTCGCCGTCACCTGTTCGATTCGATTACACAAGCCAACGTAGCTCGCTGATATCTACACACCCCGTGCACGCTGTGTTGCGATTAACAGATGTCATGCGTTGTTTGATATGGTTCTGCCGTTATAGAACAGAGGAGTAGACCATGGACGCCGAATTTTGGCACAGCAAGTGGGAGCGCGGTGAAATAGGCTTTCACAACAGCGAGGTAAATCCTTTGCTGACTCGCAATTGGCCTTGCATGGGGCATTTGGGAGGCACGGTGTTTGTGCCCTTGTGTGGCAAAACCCTGGATATTGCCTGGCTATTAGGGCAGGGCTACGCCATTGCCGGTGCAGAGCTCAGTGAAAAAGCCGTTCAGGCATTGTTCGACGAGCTTGGTGTTGCCCCGGATGTAACCGTGGTCGCAGATGAAGCCGCTGATCAGCCTCTGAAACTATGGCAAGCGAACGGTATCCGTATTTTCAGCGGTGATATTTTCAAACTGACTGCCGATCTGCTTGGGCCAGTTGATTTGGTTTACGACCGCGCCGCCATGGTTGCACTGCCCGCTGCGGTTCGCGTCGAGTATGCTCAGCATCTTGTGTCCCTGACGGGCTCAGCTCCGCAGCTTTTAATCTGTTTTGAATACGATCAGTCGAAAATGCCCGGCCCGCCATTTTCAGTAGAAGCCGACGAGGTTTATCAGAGCTACCGCGCTTACTACAACCCTCAGCTACTGGAATCTGTTGAGGTCGAGGGTGGCATGAAAGGCAAAACGCCCGCCACTGAAAAGGTCTGGCTACTGGACCCTGTAAGCTGACCAATACGTCATTTGTCCGCCATTTACTGAAATAAAATCCGCATCAGCTAGAGAAAGCCAGGTTCCTGTCCTTAACTAAATGGGGACATCTATTCAATCCTGAACAGCTCTGCGCGAGTGTTGCCGGTTCGCAGAGCAAGGCGGATAACGCAGTGAAATGACAAGTCGTTTTCAAGTTATCTAACGCAGCAATGTGCAGCGGCAACCCGCGCCCTTCGGGGGCCTCTGGATGATTCCGACTCTGTGTCGCCAGTTTTTGACTTGACCCGTCAGGACTGCAAACTGGCTTCGTGATTCACAATCACCCAGAAACCCAGAGCAGGCACTGGACTAAATAGATGTCCCCTTATGAACGGTCGTTTAACTGGTGCGGTTATGTCTCAAGTCCCGATCCCCGACAATGAAGTCCAACGGCTACAACTTGCCAAAGAGCTGATCAAGCTCACTCGGGAGCCGTCGAAAGAACTACAGAGCATGGTCTCTCTGGTGGCCGATGTGGTGGGTGCTGCTGTGGTACAGGTCAATCTGGTGGGTTCCAGTAGTGTGGCCTGCTGTGCATCCTGTGGTACTGAAGCAGAAGATGCTGGTCGTTCGGACTCGCTGGCAGCCTATACCTTGTGCGAACAAGATGTACTGCTGATCACGGACACGCAAAATGATGGCCGCTATGCCAGTGCTGCATTATCAGGAGATTACGGTTGGTATCTGGGTGTTCCTCTAAGCATTGAATCGCGCATCGCTGTCGGTTCGTTATGTGTTTACGGACAACCAGACACACAGCCTTCAGATTCCCAAATCTCTCATACTCGCCAGCTGGCCAATGCCATCGTTCAGTGGTTGCAGCTGCAGCTAACCAGCCGACAGCTGGAATCCGAAACGGCCGCCAAGACATACCACCTGGCGTGTGCTGATGCGCTGATGGAGGCCTCGTCGGCTGGCATGATTCGTATGAACGGCCGCTGCGACATTCTTGAAGTCACACCCTATATGGCGAGCCTGCTTGGCTATCAAGCCTCCGAACTGGTTGGTTCAAACTGCTCGGCATTGGCACCAGAAGCCTCGGTTAATGAGCGCGTCACGGACGAAATATCAACGTATCTGCAACGGCCGCATCCCATAGCCGGAGTTGATACCTATATGCGCCACAAGGACGGCGCGTCCGTGCCGGTGCATTTGGCCGTCAGTGAAGTGCCCGGTCAGGGAATGACGGATGAAAAGGATTTTCTGGTCGTTGTTACCGCCGCCAGTGCCGAGCGTAAAGCTGACCTTCGCCATCAGGACGAGCGCATGCTGCTGCGCTCGGTGATCGAAGCCAATGCCGATCCGTTTTATGCTCGAGACGCCAGCGGCCGCTATCTGATTGCTAACTCGGCCGCACTGAAAAACGTAGGTGAAGCTGCTGCACGAGGTACATCGCAACAACTCAATGAAGCTGAGCAAAAGGTACTGTCCAGCGGCCAGCCGGTAAGCACCCGTGACTGGCTGGATGACGGCCGTCGTATTGAGGTCAAGTATTCGCCGTTAAAAGACAGCCAGGATGGTGTTCGTGGCGTGGTGGCGGTGGAGCACGACGTTACCAAGCTCACTCAGCTTTCCAATCAGGTGGAGCGAGAGCAAAAGCTGCTGACGGTTTTGCACCGCGGCCTGACCGACTATCAGGCGCTGTTGTCGGGTGATGGTTTGTGGGACTTTCTGATGGAAGCGCTGCGCGAATTAACCAATAGTGAATTCGCGCTCATCGGTGAGCTGGTTCCCGATCAGGAAACCAATGCACTCAAAATTCACTCAATCACCGACCTGTCCTGGAGCGAAGACTCCAGGCGGTTAATGGCAGCACTGAAATCGGGCGACATGCGACTTACCAATGCAGACACCATGCTGGGCAAGGTGTTTGTGCATGGCGAAACCGTGCTCGATAACGACGTTCAGAACATCATGCGCAAAAGTGCCTTTCCACCGGGCCATCCAGCGCTGTATCGATATCTGGGTGTGCCCATTATGTCGCAAGGCAAGTTGTTGGGGATGTACGCCATTGCCAACGGCGCGGAAGACTATGACGATGAGCTGGTTGCCTGGTTGGAGCCCTTCACATCCACCTGTGCCTTGCTGATTAACCTGTACCGGGGCTTTGCCGAACGCGAAAAAATCATGGAAGAAGTCCGCTTGGCCGGTGAGCGGGCAGAGCGCGCCAGCCAGGCGAAGAGTGACTTCCTGTCTTCCATGAGCCACGAGCTAAGAACGCCGCTGAATTCCATTTTGGGCTTTGCCCAGCTAATGCTGTCCAGCAAACACCCATTGAATGACCGCCAGACCCGTCAGGTCAACCAGATATACGCCAGCGGCAAACACTTGCTGGATTTGATCAACGACGTGCTTGATTTGGCCAAGATCGAATCCGGCAAAATCACCCTCAGCATTGAAGAAACCAACCTCGATCAGGTGCTGACTGAGGTACTGGAGATTGTTGGCCCGCTAGCCAGCGCTGCCCAGCTGAAACTGACCATCGATCAGAGTGGTGACCTAGGCCAGGTAGTCATGGCGGATTACACCCGTTTAAAGCAGGTGTTCATTAACCTGATTGGCAACGCCGTTAAATACAACCGCGAGGGCGGCGCCATTACCGTCACCCGCAAGATGATCGACGGTCGACTTGAAATGGCTGTTGAGGATACAGGAATCGGCATTGCCGAGTCGAAGATGGACTTGCTGTTTCAGCCGTTTAACCGTTTGGGTGCAGAGTCTGGAGCCATCGAGGGCACCGGCATTGGTTTGGCTCTGACCAAGCGACTGATTGGCCTGATGAACGGTGAGATCGGGGCATCCAGCGTCGAAGGCGAGGGCAGTCGATTCTGGGTTCAACTACCCATTGCCGAGAACTACTCAGCACCAAGTTACCGGCCACAAACTCCAATGATTGGCAAAAGCGAACAGCATCAGGCCAGCCATACGGTGTTGTATGTCGAAGATAACCCGGCCAACCAACAGTTGATGGAAGACATTTTTGAAGATGTCAGCCACTGCCAGCTGCAACTCGCTAACAGTGCTGAAATCGGGCTGGAAATGGCCTGTGCCAACCCGCCGGACATTATTTTGATGGATATCGATCTGCCCGGTATCGACGGTTTTCAGGCGCAGGCTATTCTTAAACAAAACCCGATCACCCGGCATATTCCGGTGATTGGTGTGTCGGCAGGCGCTTATGCCGCCAATATTACCCGCGCTAATCAGGCGGGCTTTTATGAGTACCTGACCAAACCCGTAGACATTCCCCAGCTGCTGAAGTTGGTGGACGAATTGCTGGAAAAAGGAAACTGCTGATGCCCAAAAGAGCGAACATTCTGGTGGTCGACGACAACCCGGTGAATGTCGAGCTGCTAAAGGACATGCTGGACGAAGAGGGTTATATCAACGTCCATGGCTGTACCGATTCACGCAAGGTATTGGGGTTGGTGCAAGACACCAAGCGAGATCTGATCCTGCTGGACATTCGTATGCCGTATATGGACGGCCATGACGTGATGGATCAACTGCTGCGCTACATGGGCGAGGATGCGCCGCCGGTGATTGTTCTGACGGCCCAGACCGATTTGCAAACCCGCATGCGCTCGCTGGAATCCGGCGCCCATGATTTTCTGACCAAGCCGTTTGATCAGCCCGAAGTTCTGAAACGCATCGACAACCTGTTGCGGCTGCAAAATCGCATGAACTGGCAAACCAATCGTGCCGAGCGGATGGAAGAGCTTGCCCATCAGCGTACCGAAGAGCTGGAGCGACTGTCTGTGGAGGACCCGCTAACCGGTTTGCATAACCGCCGGGCGCTAAGCACCCAGATTTCCCGCATGGTCGCTGCTGGCAAGGAATTGTCAGTGATGTTCCTGACGTTCAATGGGCTGGATGACCTGGCCCGGATGAACGGTTACGACGTCGCCGACAACGCAGTACTCGCTTTGCGTGACCGCATGCGGCGGTTTATTCCATCGTCGACGTTCTGGGGAATCTGGAACGGTTACGAGTGGATGATGGTGTGTGAAAACGACGACGCCCAAAAAGACACGGAGCTTGCCGAGCGGCTGATCCAGCTGATGAGCGAGCCCTTCAACGTTTTTGGCTTGCGCTGCACGTTGAAATTATCGATTGGCATCGCCAGTACCCGTCATAGCCGCGACCCCGAACAACTGATCCGTATGGCGGCATTGTCGGTGCCTGCTGGCGTTAACAGCGTCGGGACTTATTCCAGCGAGCTGGAAGACGACCTGAAACGACGGAACACCATACGAGCTGCCTTGCAGCACGCGGTAAAGAAAGAAGAACTGTTTCTGCTATATCAGCCCAAAATTGACGTAGAAACCGGCAAGGTGAGCGGTGCAGAAGCACTGTTGCGTTGGGATGGTGAAGAAACCGGCTTTGTGCCGCCGGATCAATTTATCCCACTGGCTGAAGCCACCGGCGACATTCTGGAAATCGGCGACTGGGTGATCGATGCCGCCATCGACCAGATGCTCAGCTGGCAGCTGAATGAGGACGTCGACCTCGACTTTCAGGTGGCGGTCAACGTATCGGCAGTGCAGCTACAACAGGAATCCTTCGCCGATGTGCTGTTGGAAAAACTCGACCGCGCGGCACTGGAGCCAAAGCATTTTCAGGTGGAAGTAACGGAAACCGGCCTGATGCAGGATATGGAAAAAGCTCTGCAACAGTTGCACAAACTTGGGCAGAAGGGCATCAGCATCGCGATTGATGACTTCGGTACCGGCTATTCGTCGTTATCGTATCTTAAGAATTTGCCGGTTTCGGTGCTCAAAATCGACCGAATGTTTGTGCGCGACATGGACACCAATCAGCAAGACCTGAATCTGGCCCGCACGGTGGTGCAAATGGCGGCCTGTTTTGGTTTCAAAACCGTGGCAGAAGGCGTTGAGCGGCAGGAACATGTTGGTCTGTTAAAGGACATGGGCTGCGACATCATGCAGGGATTTTTCTATTCACCACCGTTGAAACCGGAACGTCTGATTCAGTTTATGAAGGCTTGAATTAATAGATTTTTATCCTAAAACAAATCGTACTTAACACCGGCATCGGGCAGGCGCTCCAGTTTGATGGGGCGTATTGCGCCCATCCAGATAGCTCGATGGCTGTGGTCGATGGTGTCCTGACCGGTAATCGGATGAATAAACACCGTCAGGCCGGCACGGTTCATCGTCAGGTGGCTCATTACCCCTGCAAAATCCTTGTTCAGAAACGCAAGCTGGCAACTCCAGTCAGGATGCGGCCCCACCAGCTTTTCATGCACTCGTCCCATTTTCAGATCTGGAAGCATCTCGGCAGCGCTCAGACACAGCTGTCGGGCTTGTTCGACCGTACGCTCATCAAAGTACACGTGGGCGTGCCAGCCCTTGATGGGCGGAACCTGGGTATGTGTATCAGTCACTGGGCTGGTTGATGGGGAAAGATCGTCGGTCATGGTGTGCTGGACTATTGAATTGAGAAGCGGGATGCGGCTGCCCAGTGTACCTGAGCCGACAAAGTCGGCAAAGCTGCCGGCGCGGGCGGAGTCTGGTAGCATCTGGCCCATCGTAACTTCTGCCGTTGGACCTTGATTACCATGCATGCTGTTCTGAGAAAAATCTTTGCGCCGATTCTGAATTTGTTTGAGAAGGGCGAAAGCGAATACATCTACAAGCCTTCCCACCGCATCATTCTGATGGTGGTTGGAGCCTTGATGCTGCTGTTGGCCTCGGGTTCTTTGGCACTGGTGGCTGGCGGTTTGACCGGTGGTTTACTGCCAGGTGTGGTGTTTTTGGTTGTTGCGTTGGTGTGTCTGGTCGTGGGCGCACTGGGAACGGATGAAGCCGTGGCGACCATTTGGAAGAGCAAATAACTCCGGTTATCTCTGAGCAGCTCTTCTATACCAGCTCGTCAGCTCAAGTAGGCATGGACACGCGTTAGTCATCAAAAGTTTCAACCACTCAGTCGAACAATTAATCCGAATTAAAAGGCATTGTTTCGCAGGTGGTTTGACTTTACGTTTGAAGCATCATCGTTTCATCAAATGGGAGCTTCAACATGGATCAGGATCGCATCATCGCCAGCCCGGAACAGCCTGACGAACTTATACTGCTGTTTCATGGAGTCGGTAGTCACCCCGACAACCTGCTGACGACCGGCGAGTTTATTCGTGGTTTGAAGCCGAACGCCGCCATTGTCTCAGTCGGTGCACCGTATGAGTTCGATATGGGCGGCGGCCTTCAATGGTTTTCGGTAAGCGGGGTGACCGAAGAAAACCGCGCCGCTCGTATCAACGAAGTGATGCCAGAGTTTATCCAGCGGGTTCGCCGTTATCAGGCGATGTTTCTGGTGGGTTATGAACACACCCGGCTGATTGGCTTTTCGCAAGGCGCCATCATGTCGTTGCAATCGGTGTTGTACGAAGAACTGCTGGCCGGCCATGTCGTGTCGTTATCAGGCCGTATGGCCAATTACCCGCTGATGGCTCCGGTGGCCAACAAAACCGTCCATTTTTCGTTTATTCACGGCGCTGCCGATCCCGTCATTGCATCCAACCAGGCGGTCAATGCCTCCAACCACCTTAAATCCCTTGGGTTTACAACGTCGCTGTCGATTGTGCCGGGCATGGCCCACGAAATTAACCGTGAGGCACTGGCGCTACTGCGAGCGGAATTGCTCGATTAATTGGGAGTCGCACTGATGCTGCATGAAGTGTCGTTTGCTGGTCTGCTGTTTAGCCCTCTGGTCGTCATTATGCCGTTGGCATTTTTGTTGCTCTGGCTAACGCAAAAAATCATGCATAGGCTCAATATTCGCCGACACCTGTGGAAGCCAGCATGGTTCGATCTTGCTGTTCTGATCTGTTACGTCGGTGCTTTGGTCTGGATCTGGGAGCTTTAAGTCATGAAAAAATCGATACAAATTGCGCTTACACTGGTTTTGGTGGCTGTTGCCCTGATGGTTGGCAAATGGGTTTGGGATCACTACCTGTATTCCCCCTGGACCCGTGATGGCCGGGTTCGGGCTGACGTTATCACCATTGCCCCGGATGTCTCGGGCTGGGTGACGCAGCTGGCGGTGCAAGACAACCAGCCGGTGAAAAAAGGCGACCTGCTGTTTCAGGTGGATGACAAGCGCTATAAAGCGGCCATTGTTCAGGACAATGCTGAGCTGGAAGCCGCTCAGTACGCGCTGGAGCTGGCTCAGCATCAATTTCAACGTCGTCAGAAATTAACCGACACCAATGCCATCAGCAGCGAAGACCTGGAAAGCTATCGCATCAAGACGGATTCGGCCAAGGCTCAACTGGAATTGGCCCGCGCCAAACTCGCGGCTGACCAAATCAACCTCGACCGTACCCGCATTCTGGCGCCAGAAGACGGCACTCTGGTCAGCATGAACCTGAATGCTGGCAATTACGTTCAGCAAGGTGCAGCGGTGATGTCGTTGGTGAAAAAAGACTCCTTTTACGTCACCGGCTATTTTGAAGAAACCAAAATCCACGGCATTCAACCGGGACAGGTTGCCAAGGTATTCCTGATGGGACGCAAACAGCCATTGACCGGCAAGGTCGTCAGTATCGGCAGCGGTATTGCCAATTCAAACACCACCACCAACAGCGAAATGCTGCCGCAGGTGCAGCAAACGTTTAACTGGGTTCGGTTGGCTCAGCGCATTCCGGTCGATATTGAACTCGATGACATCCCGGCCGACGTTCACCTTAGTGCAGGCATGACGGCGTCCATTCATCTTCAACAGGAACAGAATTGATCCTTAACACTTAACCCCAAGACCAAACCCCTTGCCATCTTAATTCCGGGAATCCAAATGAACGCGTTAATTGAAGCCGTTTTTCGCCCAGACAAAACCGCCGTGGTGTTCGCGATCAAGGGTGTGTTGTCGATGGCGCTGGCGCTGTTTTTGGCCATGGCGCTGGGGTTGGATCGTCCATATTGGGCGGTGGTATCGGCGGTGTTCTTGCAGGTTCGTCCGGAAACGGGGCTGGTGATCCAGAAGGGCATTATTCAGGTCGGCGGCACCATCATTGGCTCTTTGGTCGGTATCGCCATTTTGGCGGCGTTTATGCCATATCCGGAACTGGCATTGCTTTGTATTGGCGCGTGGATCTGGATCAACGCGGCGCTGTCTTCCACGGTTCGCAGCATCAATTACACCTATGGTTTCGCCATGGCAGGTATGTCGGCGGCCATGGTGGTGTTGCTTACCATGGCCGATGCCAGCTCCGCATCCAGCCAAACGGTGTTTTCTATCGCCAGTTCAAGGGTTGCTGAACTGGTGTTAGGTGCCGGCTGTGCAGTGTTGGTGAGCCAATTGATCTGGCCCGTCAGTGTCAAAGACGGCTTGCGCAAAAACGGCCAGGTGCTGATTAACAAAACGCTCAAATACATGGAGTTGGAGCTGGCAACTGATAGCACCCACAAACAACGCCACGACCATGCCGACCAGATTCTAGACACGCTGATGGCCATCACCGATGACGCCAGCGGCGTTGCCTTTGAAGGCCCGGAGGGTCCGGGACGCAGTCGTGCCGCCAACCTGATGTGCAACCGGGTGATGTCATTGATGGCTAATGTTCAGATTCTGGGCCGGTTCCAGCGTCAGTACCCGGACGAAGCCCACCAATGGTACGGCGAATGGATGCAGCGTATTGCAGCCACCTTTGCGACGGTTGAAGCTACTCGCGACTACGAACAGGCCCACGATGCGGCCAGACAGCTGCGTAAGGAGTTGCGCCAGTTTCATCGACAGTTTGAATTTCAGTCGTCGCTGGAATTCCGTCTGTGCAAAATCGCAATCGATCTGGTCAGCGATCTGATTGTGACGCTCAAGGCATGGCAAGCCATTGAGCAGGCGGATCTTTCTGACACCCAGCTCAAGGCCGTCAGCATCCAGAGCTACAAGGACGGTTTGGTTGCCGTTATCAATGCCACCCGTTCCGTAGTGGTGTTTGCCATTGGTGCGTTCATCTGGATTCAAACCGGTGCCACTGCTGCACTGATGTTAATGATCATGCCAGTGGTGTTTTCAATTATGTTTTCACATTTGCCGACGGCCATAATTCCCGTGGTCGTTACCCGGCTGGTGCAGGGGGTAGCGGTTTCAACAGTGGTTGGATTAGGCGTATTGGGCCTGTTATCCCAATCCAGCGGTGACTTTGAAATTCTGGTAATGGTACTGGGGATGGTGTTTTTCCCGGGGCTTTTGGCCTTGGCCAATCGCCCGACCTTGCCGTACGGTCTGGGTTTTCTGATTCCGATCACCATCATTGTGCAACCTTCCAATGCCATGACATTTGATGTGGCGCGTTCATTGGGCACTGCCATGGGCATCATGGTGGGTGTGGTGATTCTCTACTGGGTGTTCAAAATCATCACGCCGGCGGGCAATAAAACCATGCAGGGCAGGTTATTACAGTCCACCGCTGATGATTTGCTGGAACTGGCGGACCGCGGCCGTTCCGAACAAACCGAAGAATGGTTTAACAGTCGCATGGGCGATCGTCTGCTGAGATTGGCGTTGTCTGACCGTAATTCAGGATCGGAATTTCGGGTCATGACCGACCTCGGTCTGACCGGATTGAATCTTGGCCATGTGGCTCTTCGCATGCGGCGTATTGTGCAAGACCACTCCGATTCGCCGGAATCACGTCGGCACTACGAGCACTGGCTAAAGGCGCTGGCGTCCAGTTATCTGGCAGCAGCCAAGGGACAGCAAAGCCCGCAATTGGCCAAGGCCAGTGAGCGATTGCAGGCCCACATGCAAGAGCAGCACATGCCAGATGCTTTTCTGTCGCTCATTGCAGGCATGAATGAACGATTGGGGTACACCTTCCGCCGCACCGCCAATAACGTGCAGGAAATGAATCAGCGCATGCCCTAGGTTTTTTCTGATAGGACAAGGTGTAGCGCGGCGGGGAAGTGGCATCACCAGCGTCGCCGCCTTTGAACCAAGGCACAAATTCCCTATACTGCGCCGCCTTTCATTGCTGCGGCGCCGTCATGTCTGACTTTTCCAAATCCGGGCTGGATGCCAGCCTGCTGACCATTCTTGAATCCCTTCAATACCACAAAGCGACTGATGTGCAGGCGCAGGCCATTCCTTTGGTACTTAAAGGCCGGGATTTGATGGCGTCGGCGCAAACCGGTACCGGAAAAACCGCAGCCTTCACATTGCCGCTGCTGCATAAGCTGCTTGCTGGCAAACCAACCGCGGGAAATAGTGTGCGGGCGTTGATTCTGACGCCAACCCGGGAGCTTGCCGAGCAGGTATTGCAGTCCGTGCAGACCTACAGCAAAGGGCTGAGCATTCGCAGCTATGCCGTTTACGGTGGTGTGAGCATCAATCCGCAAATGATGGCGATGCGCAAAGGTATGGATATTCTGGTGGCGACTCCAGGACGGCTATTGGACCTGTATCGTAATAACGCCGTCAAATTCGAACAGCTTCAGTATCTGGTTCTGGACGAAGCCGACCGCATGCTGGATCTGGGTTTTGCTGGTGAACTGGATGAGCTGTTTTGCGCGATTCCTCGCAAGCGTCAAACCCTGCTGTTTTCGGCAACCTTTTCCCAGCGCGTAAAAGACATGGCCAGCTTTATGCTCCGCGACCCGGCGATGGTTGAGGTGGCGGCGGCCAACAGTGCAGCAGATACCGTTCAGCAATGGCTGATCCCGGTCGACAAAAAGCGAAAAACCGAGCTGCTGCTGACTGTGCTGGAGCAGCAAAACGCCAGCCAAACGCTGATTTTTGTGAAAACCCGCCGTCTGGTAGACGAGCTGGAAGCCGAACTGGCGAACCGTGACTATTCCGTCGCATCTATTCACGGCGACAAAACCCAGGGCGCCCGAACCGCGGCGATGGAAATGTTCAAGGCAGGGGAAGTTCGTATTCTGGTGGCAACCGACGTAGCCGCTCGAGGACTGGATGTCGAGCAGCTGCCGCTGGTCATCAACATGGAGCTGCCCATCAACGCCGAAGATTATGTACACCGTATTGGTCGCAGTGGCCGCAAAGGTAACGCTGGCGCGGCCATCAGTCTGATCAGTGCTGACGAAGTACAACAGCTGGCAAAGATTGAAACCCTGATCAATCAGCTGATTCCACGTCGCCCAATGGATGCGTTTGAGCCAGATCATAAGGTCCCGGAAACGGCCTTGGGCGGCCAAATTGTGAAAAAGCCGAAAAAGCCCAAGAAGAAATTGATCCCGGGTTCTGGTGTCAGCATGGCCGAAGCAGCACGCAAAAAGGGCAGTGGAGCACCAGGTGGCGGTCGAGGACGAGTGTTCGATGCCACCGATGACGGCGGCAAAGCCAAAAAAGATCACCGTAAACGCGGCCGCAAGCCGAAGCGTTAACAGGCGATGTGCGCCTGGTAGTGTTCAGTGGGTAGTGCGCAGGTCACACCTTACAAATCCCAGGAGCAGTGATGGGCACGAGTGCCCATCCTATGGCGGATATCAGATTTCATATCCGCAAGCGTGTTAATTACTCCACAACCACTTCACCGCGAACCCTCCCGCCAAGATTCTTCGGCATCCAGCTGTAGTACAAAATCGGGATGACGATCAGCGTCAGCAGCGTGGATACCATGATGCCGAAGATCAGTGCGATGGCCAGACCGTTGAAAATCGGGTCGTCGAGAATAAAGAACGCCCCGATCATGGCGGCAACTGCAGTCAGGATGATGGGTTTTGAACGCACCGCCGCTGAGCTGATCACGGCTTCCTCGAAGGACATCCCTCGCGCCAGTTGGTGATTGATGAAATCAACCAGCAAGATGGAGTTACGGACGATGATTCCAGCCAGCGCGATCATGCCAATCATGGACGTTGCCGTGAACTGGGCTCCCAGCAGCGCATGACCGGGCATTACCCCAATCACCGTCAGCGGAATAGGAGCCATGATGATCAGCGGCACCAGATAGCTACGGAACTGGGCGACCACCAACAGATATATCAGGATCATGCCTATGCCGTAGGCAATGCCCATGTCGCGGAATGTTTCATAGGTAATTTGCCACTCACCGTCCCACTTTACGCTGATGTCATCGGTCAGTGCGGGCGGCTGGATAAACCACTGCTCCCAGTTCAGTCCGGTATTCTCGCTCTCGTCAGGCATTGAGAGTGACATGGCAAACAAGCCATACAATGGGCTGTCGAGCTCGCCGGCCATATCGGCGGTAACAAACACCACCGGCCGCAGGTTCTTGTGGTAAATGGTTTTGTCGGCGATGCTCTGTTCGATGTGGATCAGGTCGGCCAGCGGCACCAGGGTGCCATCCGCGGCTTTTACCTGCAGCAACATCAATGCATTCAGCCCGGCCTTGTCACCTTCGCTGAAATCCAGACGAACAGGCAGTGGATTCAAGGTTCGCTCTTTGGGAGAGCCGCTGTAAAGCCAGGAAACGTCCTCACCGCCCAAGGCAGTGCTAATGGCCTGAGTGATCGAGGCTTGGGAAACGCCCAGCATGGCTGCTCGCTGGCGATTTATGTGAATCAGCCACTTTTCCTGATCTGACTCGACGTAATCGTCTACATCAACGATGTCCGGGGTTTGCTCAAACAGTGCGCGAATTTCCTTGGCTGCGGCGATCTGGCGGCCGTATTCCGGTCCATAGATTTCAGCCACGATGGGTGCCATCACCGGCGGGCCGGGAGGTACTTCAACCACTTTGACGTTGGCTCCAAGTTCTCGGCCGATTTTCTGGAGCGGCTCACGAACGGAGAGGGCAATCTCATGGCTCTGGCGATCGCGGTGGTGTTTGTCGACCAGATTCACCTGAATATCACCCTGATTGGGCATGCTGCGCAGATAATACTGGCGAACCAGTCCATTGAAGTTAATCGGCGCGGCGGTGCCTGCATACAGTTGAACGTCCTTGATCTCGGGTACGTTCATCAGGCTGTCTGACAGCGATTCCAGCACCGCCAGGGTTTCTTCCACAGGCGTGCCCTCTGGCATGTCGACCATGATCTGGAATTCGGATTTGTTGTCAAACGGCAGCATTTTCAACACAACCTGTTCGAGCACCGGCAGAGCCACGGCAACGCCAATCAGTGCAGTAATGCCAGCAAACAGCAGCACCCGCTTGCCCACTGTGCCTGCGCCCAGGAACGGGGACATCAGAGCATGGAAAAACCCGTGCACCTTGCCGCTGGCTTTTTCTTCATGAGCTTGCGCAGGCAGGTTCTCGAATTGTGCTGAGGAGCGTTTCAGCAGCTTGTAAGACAGCCAGGGGGTGACCACAAACGCCACCGCCAGAGATATCAGCATGCCGGTCGAGGCATTGATTGGAATCGGGCTCATGTAAGGGCCCATAAGGCCAGAAACAAACGCCATTGGCATCAGGGCTGCGATGACGGTAAAGGTTGCCAGAATTGTTGGGGAGCCAACTTCATCAACCGCTGCTGGAATGGCCTCCAGCAGTTTTTTGCCTCCCATGTGCATGTGGCGATGAATATTTTCGACCACCACAATGGCATCGTCGACCAGAATGCCAATCGAAAAAATCAGCGCAAACAACGACACACGATTGAGCGTAAAGCCCCATACCCAGCTGGCAAACAAGGTCATCGCCAGAGTAATGAAAATGGCAGAGCCCACAATAATGGCCTCACGCCAGCTCATGGTCGCCAGCACCAGTAAGATAACGGCCGTTGTCGCAAACAGCAGCTTCGACATCAGCTTGTCGGACTTTTCCTTGGCGGTAATGCCATAGTCGCGGCTAATCTGCACGGCCACCGTGTCAGGGATGATGCGGTTTTTAAGCTGTTCCAGACGCTCTGACACCGTTTGGGTTATATCGATGGCGTTCTGTCCCGGCTGTTTGGCAATGGCCAGCGTGACGGCGGATTGGCTGGACGTTTCGCCCAATGTTCGGGTCATCACAAAATGATCTGGCACGTCGGCTTGCAGTTGAATATCGGCAATGTCCGCCAGGTACACAAGCCCGTTGGCACCGCTGGCAACAATCAGCTGACCTATATCCGCGGTCGTTTGCAGTAATTCTCCAGCCTGAATCTGAATGACCTGGGCCTTACCGTTATGATTCTGAACCACCGGCAGGCGATAACCGCCACGATTGGCCCCTTGCAGCGCATTACGTACATCGTCAAATGTCAGGCCGTGGGCGTTCATACGAAGCGGGTCGACCGTTACGTTGACCACCTGATTACGTTCGCCAATGGTGTAGATATCGCGGGTGCCGGGCACTTTCTTCAGTTCACTTTCCAGTGCGTGAGCGACCTTCGTAAGATCTGAGATAGACGGAAGCTCTGCGGTGGATAAAAGTCCTGTCGCGGAGGTTTGGTCTGCTGCTGCGTTTTTGGCCGACAGGGTAATCGCCATAATCGGTACGTCATCGATTCCCATAGGCTTCACCACCGGCTGGCTAACCCCCAGATTTTGTGGAAACCAGTCGTTGTGCATCATCACCTGGTTATACAGGTTCAAAATGGCCGTTTCGCGCGGTACGCCTACCTTGAATGCAACGGTCAGGATCGATTGGCCGGGCTGGCTGATGGAGTAGATATCATCAACGTCCTTGATTTCTGAAAGTACCTGTTGCGCAGGTATGGATATCAGCTGTTCCACTTCACGTGCGCTTGCGCCGGGCAGGCCGATGAACACATTGGCGAAGGTGACATCTATCTGCGGTTCTTCTTCCTTTGGTGTAATCATCACGGCAAATGCGCCCAGCAACAGGCCGACCAGTGCCAGCAATGGGGTGATGGCGGAATTCTGAAATGCCGCAGCAGTACGACCGGAAATTCCAAGATTGTGTGTTCTGGTTTTGCTGTTGGGTGACTGGTTCGAATCCGTCATTGATTTACTCCCCTCGGCCGCTTGCTGAATCAGCAGGTTCAGTAGAGCCCGGATTGCCTGCCACATCCGCCAATACTGCGTAGCCGTCCACGGCGATCACATCGCCAACAGCAAGGCCGGAAAGCACCTCAATCAGGCCGTTGTGCGAATTACCCACCCGAACCTGGCGCAATCGCCAGCCCTGCGCAGATGCCAGATAAACCGCTGTCACCTCTGAGCGCGAAACCAGGGCTGTTGCTGGAATCAGAATGGCACTGCGCTCCGCGACCTCCAGACGAACAGTCGCCCACATACCGGGCATGAGCTGGGCGGCAACATGGGCGGGTAACTCATCAAGAAGGGCTCGAATGCGCATGCTATGAGTCTTCTGACTTGCGTAGGGGAATCGAGTGACCTGGCTTGGCCGGATAATCTGATCACCAAGTGGTGACGACAACAGAACCTGAACCTGGCCGTCCGTTATCTGTTGCGCAAACCGTTGGGGAATATCAGCAACTGCACGCAATGGGCTGAGGGCCAAACCGCTCATAAGCGGCGTGCCCGGGTTGACCAGCTCACCAACCTCGACCATGCGGGACGTGACGATACCAGAGTAGGGCGCCGTAATACGCGTGTAAGCCAACGACAGCTGCGCTTGCTCTACTGCTGCACTGGCCGCTCTGACCGCCGCTTCCGCCGATTCTGACTGAGCAACAACGGCATCCAGCTGGCCTTGTGACAGACTGCCCTGCTGGTGCAGGCGTTGGCTTCTGAACAGGTTTTTTTGAGCATCGCTATTGGTGGCGGTGGCACTGGCCAGTTGAGCATTGGCCTGCGCCAATTGAGCTTGTTGCTGGGCATTGTCCAGCTCAATCAGTAACGCACCTTTCTCGACGGTATCGTTTACATCGGCGTGAAGCGCCAACACACGACCGCTGGTTTGCGCAGAAATAGTACTTTGATTAACCGCTTCCAACGTGGCCGGAACATCGAAATAGTCGGGGATTAGGTGTGTCGATACGGTCATGCGTTCTGCAGCCCGAACCGAACTGTTGACGGAATTGTGTTCAGCGCCTGACGCGACCACTGGCGTTAAGCCCCCTGCTGTGGCTGCCACGATCAGCATGCCTGATTGGATCAACCGTCCAACAGTCTTTGAAGGAAGAGCGATAGAAGGGCTGGCAAGCTTGATCATGAACGCCTCGGTTTTGTGTGCGCTGAACGTAAGGGGTTATTAGGTAATCTTTTAAAGATTAAATAACTACATAACCACTATAGAATATGATTAAGTTCAGCTCAACACCCGCAGGCCGTATAGATAGAGGCGGTTTGTAAGTTTAATTGCCTGAAGGGCGTGACGCAGAAGCTATGGCATTAATAGCCAATTCTGATTTAACAGATCAAAAATCAAGATTTAATCTATCGACAACTTGAACAGTGTTTCAAAGAACCTATTTAGCGACGCAGGAAGTCAAACCTGTATCGCTGCTGAACTGCAGGAGTGACATGACATGCAACGCGTTACTATTTTTGGCCGTCAGGGTTGTGGTTACTGCCGTCGCGCCAAGGAACTCTGCGAACTGAAAGATTTCGACTTCAAATACATCGACATCATTGACGAAGGAATCAGCAAAGCCGATCTGGAGCAGACCATCGGTAAGCCAGTGCATACCGTGCCGCAAATTTTCGTTGGCCAGAAGCACGTCGGTGGCTATACCGAATTCGCTGCCATGGTAAACGGCCGCTGATATCACCAAATTCCGCACCCTGGAATCGACGGCAGCCCCGGCGTCAGACTGTTCTGACACATAGCCGGGGCCGCTGCTCGTTAATTCCCCTCTGGTCGACAGGGCCGATCAGGTCAGGCTTGGCGATTGAATTGTTCGATCAGGGTATCCAGCTGATTGGCCAGCCCTGAAATCCGATTACCAATAGCATCCAGGTCTTCTGTAGACGCCGCGGTCTGGCGAGCCATCTGATTAACCTGCTCAATGTTGTCGCTGACGGAATGGATCAGGTTTTTCTGATTGCTGGCGGTTTCCGCAATCGATCCGTTCATACGGGTAATCTCTTCACTGATGCTCACCACGGAAGCCAATTGCTCACCGGCCTCTGTGGTTTTTGCCACACAATCATGGGTGCGCTCGGCACTGCTGATCATGGTGCTGACCGCTGTCTGAGTGCCGCTTTGCAAGGCTTCGATGGTTTCGGCAATGGTGTGGGTCTCTTTCTGAATACGTTGTGACAGGTTTCGTACCTCATCTGCCACCACCGCAAAGCCACGACCGTTTTCACCGGCTCTGGCAGCCTCAATCGCCGCATTCAAAGCCAACAGGTTGGTTTGGTTGGAAATATCTTCAATGACGGCCAGCACGGTGACAATGTTCTGTACGTCGTTCTCAACGTTGGAAAGCAAGCCAGAGGTATTGGTGACTTCTTCGGCAACCCCTCGAATCACACTGACGGTGTCGACGGTGAGCGTTTGGCCCTGACGGGAAATATCACTCGCTTGCAGCGCGACCTTGGTGGTGGAGGCGGCGTATTCGGAATTACGATCCACGTTGCTGGAGATATCATGAATAGCGCCAACCACTTCGCTGATGCGACGGCTTTGTTCGTTGGTGGTCTGTTTGCTGGTGTCGCTCACCTTGGTCATTTCGCGACTCTGTACAATCAGCTCGTCAGCGGTAGAGGCTACCTGCTGTACCACTTTGTCTATCTTCGACACGAACACATTGAATTGCCCGGCCAGCTGGGCAATTTCATCCTTGCCATCCTCCGGTAAGCGGACTTTCAGCGTGCCACTGCCAGAAGCAATATCTTTCATATTGGTGGTGATGTTTTGCAACGGCTTGAAAATAAACCCGGCAATCAGCACGATCACGGCGGCGGCCAGAGGCAGGATGATCAGGGAAATCACCAGAATGTTATTGGTCAGGCTGGCGGCCAGATGATCGGCACTGGCCAGCGCTTCGGTCTGACTGATTTCGGCGATAATGACCCAATCCAGCCCTTCAATGGCGATTGGCGAATAGCTGGACAGCCAGTTTTTTCCGTCATGGACCACCAATCCCGTACCATGCTGGCCTTGCAGTGCCAGATCAACAGATGGTGTAGACATCACCTGCTGACCAATCCCTGCGTGAGATTTGCTGTCACCCTGGTGAGTGCCAGACAGGGCACGACTGGTGCTGCGCAGGGTTTCATCCGGGCCCACCAGGTAAGATTCACCGGTTTTACCCAAACCGATTTTTTCCCATTGGCCGCCATTGGTCATGATCTGGTCGATATTGTCGATCGGAAACTGCACCACAAATACGCCGCGTAAGCGTTTGAACTTGAACAACGGTACCGCCATAAACGCTTCGGGCGCATTCATAAGCGGCGGGAACAAGGATACGTCTTCGATAATGACGTTGGAGTCTGTCGCCTGGCTGGCGCGTTCAAAGGCTCGGGCCAAACCGGTATCAGCAAAGGCGCCGGTTTTGAGATTGGTACCGAGCTCAAACCCCTTGTTGAGTGAGTAGTTTACCTTTCCATCGGCACCAATCAGGTAAACATCCCCAAAGCCAAATTTTTCTGCGTATTGCAAAAAGCTGCGGTGGTACGAGGCATGATTGGCACTGTAGGGGGAGTTGCTATCGGCTGTTTGGGTCTCCAGTAAACGCTTGTCGCCCACATCATTGGGGTTGTTGGCGATATAGTGATATTGCAGCAACCAGCTGGCGTCGTCGAAGTTGCTAAAGTACTGCTCGGCGGTCGGGGCAGCCTGGCCGGTTTGCTGTTGGTAAGGGCCGGCGAAATGCGTTTGGTAGTAATCTCGCACCTGCTGCTTCATATCTTCCGTCAGCGAACTGGTCAGTGGGTATTCCTCCACACCGCTCAAAAAGACATGACTGGCCGCAAAGGTGTTCTGATCCTGCGACAGCACTTCTACCTGATTGCGAAGTGTCGACAGGTACTCTTCAACATGGCTTTTCTTGGCTTCCAATGTGGATTGCAGCGTATCGTAAGCAAGCTGCTCCAGTGCTTTATGAGTACTGGATGAGGCCGTGTTATTGACCACCAGACCTATGGTTACAATGGTGGTGGCGATGATGGCCAGCATGGCCAATATCAATCGGGATTTAAGTGTCATGGGCACGAGCCTGCTGCAGCCTGAGTTCGGACGTTATATAGAGACTAGTCAATGACACCCCGTATGCCATGAGCGAGGATGAATGGGAGGTGGCTAAAACCCCGTCTTGCTGAAAAGGAATTTCCAATGTTTGAAATAGCAGAGCTTGGCCAGAGTCTGGGTGACGATGAGTACGCCAGGGAAGTGCCGGTATTGCGAACGCGTTTGCTGGAAATGCAGCAAGCATTAAAAGACGCGCCGTTCCCCGTCGTTGTTCTGATTTCCGGAAGTGACGGCTCGGGCAAAGGTGACATGGTCAATAAACTCAATGAGTGGATGGACCCAAGGCTGATGCGCACCTTTGCGTTTGGAGATAAAACCCAGGACGAGCGAGAACGTCCGGATTACTGGCGCTTCTGGCGAAAATTGCCCGCCAAGGGCCGGATTGGGCTCTATGTGGGCTCCTGGTACAGCGACCCGATTGCCCGTAGAGTTGCTGGAATAACTGGCGATGCCGGCCTGGACGCCGAGTTGATACGGATACGTTTGTTCGAACGGACGTTGATTGCCGATGGCGCATTGGTAATCAAGCTCTGGTTGCACCTGTCGCATGATCAGCAAAAAGCCCGACTGGAAGCACTGGCTGCCGATCCTCTTACCCGTTGGCGGGTGACGGATAAAGATCGCGAGCATTTGAATCTGTACAAGACGTTTCGCGGCATTGCCGAGCATACCTTGCGGCAAACCAGTACTGACGTAGCGCCATGGGTCGTGGTTGAAAGTGGCGATGCCAATTATCGTAATTTCACCGTCGGCATGCACATTCTGCAACGGATTCAGCACCACTTGGAGCATTACGGCCGTTCTTCTGGCAAGCATCACAGTGAAAAAGATTCGGGCGACGGCGAAGGCAGCAGCCATTCGGATTCGATACCACATATTCATCGCCCACGTACCTTGCTGGGCAGCCTCGACCTGAGCCAGTCGTTGTCGAAAGACGAGTACCAGCAACAGCTCGAATTTTGGCAAGGCAAGCTGGCGGTGCTCGCCAGAGAAGCCCAGCGGCAAGCGGTATCCATGGTGATTGTGCTGGAAGGCTGGGATGCGGCTGGCAAAGGTGGCGTGATACGCAGGGTGATTCCGGCGCTGGATGCCCGTAACTACCAGGTCATTCCCATCGCAGCACCAACGGATGAAGAACGGGATCATCATTATTTGTGGCGTTTTTGGCGTCATTTGCCCCGTGATGGCAAGGTGACCATTTACGATCGCAGCTGGTATGGCCGGGTATTGGTTGAGCGGGTAGAAGGCTTTGCCAGTCAGGCGGAATGGCAAAGAGCGTTCAGTGAAATTAATGATTTTGAATCCCAGCTGGTTGAACACGGTACGCTGGTGAGTAAATTCTGGCTGCACATTGATCCGGACGAGCAACTGAAACGCTTTAAAGAACGCGAAAAAGTGAGCTACAAGCGCCACAAGATCACCGACGAAGACTATCGCAACCGCGAGCGTGGGACCGATTACGAAACCGCAGTGAATGAAATGGTCGAGCGTACCAGTACCGAATTGGCTCCATGGCATTTGATTGCTGCCAACAACAAGCGTTTTGCTCGGATTCGGGTGCTAAAACAACTTTGCGAAAGCCTGCAGCAGAGGCTCAAAAACGAAGACAACTAACTCGCGCTACAGAAGGTTCCAGGGACTTTGCCAAGCGTCGGGTAGAGCAGGCCAGTGTTCGGTTTCGGAAGGAGCACATAGCAGACGATGGGGGGCGCCGTTGTACTCAAACACAACCGCATAGGCGTGCAAGAACGTTCGGCTTGCGGGCGCGCCTTTGTAGCGTGTATCGCCGTCTATGGCTGTGCCCAGACTTTTGAGTGCTACGCGTAATTGATGAGTGCGGCCGGTTTTGGGCGCCAATAAATAGCCCCGTTGACCCGAGCTTTCGTCAAAATGACTGACAAAGCGGGTCACGGCCGGATTCTCCTGGCTGCGGGTCAGTTTCCAGCAACCATTGCGGGTTTTGACCATATCGCCCTTGATCAGCCCCTGCTTTTTGGCAGGCTTGCCGGAGGCTTTGGCGAGATAGTACTTCTGAATCTGGTGCTGCTCGAACAGCTGCCCCAGCTTGGCGGCAGCTTCTGCACTGCGTGCCAGCAATAAAATGCCAGAGGTTACCTTGTCGAGGCGATGCACCGGCCACAGCTTCTGCAGGAACTGTTGTTCGCACTGAACCACCAGTCCTGCCACGCCATCTTCGCTGTGCATACCAATACCTACGGGCTTATTGATGGCCAGCCACTCCAGATGTTGGTACAGCAGTTCAATGGCGTGTTCGGATGTAACGGACATGGCGTGAAAAATCGGTAGCAGAGAGAAAGGGCAGTCTGGTCAGTTATCTGTATTCCTACAGCAACAACGGACTGACGGGGTGGGGTGAACTGCAGGAAGGCGAGAAGAACGACTAGCGTCGTTCTTCTTCCATGATTTCCAGCAAGCGACGGGCAATGGCTTCAAACAGCTGGGCTTGCTCGTTATCGGCGCTGGCGGTAAGGCTGTACATCAGACTCTCCAGCTCAGAGCGAGACATGTATCGTACGGTTACTGCATTGGTCATGGTCTTTCCGTCTCAGAATCGGTAACTGATCATAGCGTTGGTGAGCCAAACATCCGGGCGTTTGCCCGACGCACCACCGCGGCGATTTTCATTGCGGTAGTCCTGGTCGTCACGGTAGGTGCCGGCAATATCCAGAGTGATTGGACCCCATTGAACACCGGTACCAACTTGCCAGCCCCAGCCGTTAAATACACCAGTGTGCTTGCTGGTGCCGCGATCAATCAGGATTTTCTCCCGATGCCAGGCCGGGCCGGTGTACAGTCGGAAGCCTTCAGAAGCCAGTCCCCAACCCCACATCAATTGGGTTTCAAAACCGGTCACGTCTTTGCCGTCCTGATGCATGCGGTAAATGATGAAACGTGAGGCGGCGTGTTCGCTTTGGGGAAACTCAGCAAAAATACCCATGCCCTGATCACCGGATTCCGGCATATAGCTGGCACCCGGAGAGACATCCAGAGTGGTTGAACTGATGCCAACCCGGAAGTTGGTGTAGTCATCCTGTTTGGCCGAGTCGGCAATGGCCTGGCCAGAGCTCATAAGAGCCAGAATCACAGAGGCAGACCAGAGGGTCGTCTTCATGACGGACATCCTTGCTGAAAATTTTCAGGAAGGCTAAACCAGTGGCGAGTGGCGTTCAAGGGATTTTGAAGGAATAACTGGCCTTATATCCAGTATTTTGTCGTGGTTCGCTATGTTTCAATTTAAGGACCCAATTACATGAGATCTATCCGTGGAATGTCGATTAGGCTGCGGAGCCTGTTGTATCGCCCCATCCATCACCTCAGCCATTCCCGGCATGCCCAGAGGCAAACCGGCGGGTGTGCGCTGCGTGCAGCTTTCGGACGACAATTTATGCCAGCTATTTGGTCAGCCGGAGCGACCTGCGGTGTGTGGCAAGTTCACCGCCGAAGTCGATATTTGCGGCACAACCGATCAGCAGGCGTTTGACAATCTGATCTTTCTTGAGCAAGTGACTGGCGATGCCTCAGAGTCGGAACTGTCTGACCAAGCTGCCCAGTCGCTGCGACAGCCCCAATAATTCATCGGCAATTTTGTTGGTGGCTTCGGCACTGCTGACGCTGGCCACAGATTCATTGTTGATGCGGTGAATGCCATCCGATACCTGGCTGCCTACCGCCAGCTGCTGCTCCATGCTGGATAGCGTTGCCTGACTCAGCTCGGTCATGCGGTCCATTTTGGAAATCATGTGGTTTAGCGCTTCGGCGGCATCACGAATGCGTGACACACCTTCTTCGGCGGTTTCTCGGGCGGTGTTCATGGAACCAACGGCGTTGCGGGCTTCGGATTGCAATTGGCCAATCATGTTTTCGATTTCACGGGCGGAATCATGGGTGCGCTGCGACAGCGTGCGCACTTCGTCGGCGACAACGGCAAAGCCGCGGCCGGATTCTCCTGCGCGTGCGGCCTCAATGGCGGCATTGAGCGCCAGCAGATTGGTTTGCTCGGCAATTTCCTTGATCACGCCGAGTACGCTGCCAACGTTGCTACTGCGCTCATCCAATGTGCCAATAACGTTGGCAGTTTCCTGAATGGCACCGTTCATGGCGCTGATGTGATCCACAGCCAGTGAGGTTTTTTCCATGCCTGCATTAGCGACATCCCGGGCCAAACGCGCTGACTCTGTGCTCTCGCGAGCGTTGTCCGTCACATGGCTGGTGCTGGCCATCAGGTCATCGATGCCTTGCAGCAACTGACGTGACTCATTGCGTTGAGTCTCTGCCGCTTGCCGTGCCTTACTTGATGAACTGCTGATTTCACTGGCGCTGTGTTCAACCTGATTGGCGGAGCTAACTACCTCGGACAACGATTGCGCAAAGCGCTTCACCATGTTGTTCAGCGAACTGGCGGTATCACCAATCTCGTCCCGGCTTCGGGCGGTAAAATCCACCGTCAGATCCGAGTTGTTTTCCATGTCGCGCAATTTTTGCTGGATATTGCGGGTAGGGGATACGATCAATTGGCGCAGCAGCAGTGACAAAACCACAATGGCAACGGCCATGACGCTGCCTTGCAGGGTAATCAGCTGAAACATATTGCCTTCAATTTGGCCGTCGATGCCTGCCATTGAGTAGGTAATGCGCGTTGCGCCCAGAATATCGCCCTCGCTGGCCTGGTGGCAGCCGAGGCAATTCGTGCCTCGATAATCAGCCGATGCCCGAATAGGCTCAATGTAGGTGATGGTTCGACCTTGAGGATTGCTGGACTCCAGTAGTACGGTTTCGCCTGCCAGTGCGCGTTGGTCGAGTTCGTCGGCCGGGTATTCATGCGCCATTCCCTTGCCGTAAAGGGCGTCGATTTTTTCCGACCGAATCATACGGGCTTCGGTAATAACGTCGTCAGCCAGCAGCTTGTCGCGCAGCAGCTCACGATTGGCGATTGCCCCCGAAATCATCAGCATGTTCATGGAGTCCAGATAGCCGCTGGCCTTGTCTTGCAACAAGTCATGTACCAGCGTATTGCTGAGTTGTTTCTCGGAATGCACGCTTTGCGTCACCGCAATCGCCAATACAATCAGCAGAATGCCAGCCAGAGCGGTGTTCAATTTTTGTTGAATGGTCATAGGTTTCCCGGAAATCATGCGTTTGCTTGCAAACCTGCCCGGCGGGGCGTTCTCAACAATCGGCGAGATGCTGTTTGTGTTCTGCCTTGGTTGTTCTTCCTTGTCTGCTGGGATGCCTGAAGGGAGCAGTGCAAAACGATGCCAACGCGCTCATGGCTTCTTAAGACCGAGAAATGAACCCTCTTTAACACTAGACCAATCTCGTTATTTTGCGTTTGTGCGGGTATTTTGTAGGGCTTTTCTTGATATGGATCGTGAACTAATAAAGGCAAGCAGCATGTACAAATTGGGCTTTTACGTCCCGCAGCAACAGCTGGACGAAGTGAAACAAGCGGTGTTTGCCGCTGGTGCAGGGAATATTGGAGATTACGAACACTGCTGTTGGCAGTGTCCTGGCCGTGGTCAGTTTCGTCCGGGGGCGGCCGCCAATCCGTTTATTGGTGAGCCGGGAACACTTGAATATGTTGATGAATATCGGGTCGAAATGGTCGTGGCTGACCACTGTATTCGTGCAGTAGTGGCGGCACTCAAGGCCGCTCACCCGTATGAAGAGCCGGCATTTGATATCGTCAAACTGGTCTCAGAAGACGACTTGCCGGTTTAAATCTGAATACCGGGGCAATGATTGGAATCACCCGACTCAACGGTTGCGGTTCACTTCCAGTGTATGAACACGAGCAGGAGTCGGATTTTCCAGAAACAGACGCAGGCTTTTTTCTACCGTAGAAAAGGCCAGCTCATCCCATGGAATGTCTTCGGGAGCGAACAAAGCCACTTCCAGACTTTCAGGGCCAGAGGAGAATTCGGCAGTCGGTAATACAGCCGTATAGAAGATGTGAACCTGATCGATGTGAACCACACTGATCATGCTAAACAACTGCTGGATTTCCACCTTGGCCAGCGCTTCTTCCCAGGTTTCGCGCAGGGCTGCTTGCTCTGTGCTTTCGCCGTTTTCCATAAAACCAGCGGGTAGCGTCCAGTATCCCATGCGCGGTTCAATGGCGCGTTTGCACAGCAGAATTTTGCCTTGATAGGTGGGCAGGGTGCCCGCCACGATGCGCGGGTTTTGGTAATGAATGGTGCCGCACTGTTCGCAAACGTGACGAGGGCGGCTGTCTCCCTCGGGAATTTTCAGTTCGATGTGTCCGGCACAAACGCTGCAGTATTTCATCCCGTCCTCTGATAAATGCCAGGGCCGTCAGGATCAACGGCCATCGGACGAGTATACCTGTTCAGGTTCGATTAGCGATTGGCAATTTCCGGGAACTGCAAGACCGCTGCGCGAGGAGAATCAACCAGCTCGGTGCCATTGGCCACGGCCCGTGGCGCTTCGGAAGCGATTTCCATGTCAGTAGCACCGTTGATGGTTTCGCGCATCTGGAACAGGTGATCGTGCATCATTTTGGAGATGCGGATGCAGGAATCCATTGGGTTGCGAGCGCGGCGGCGTTCCATATCGACCTGAAACTGCAGACCACGCAGACGGCGCTGATATTGTTGCGGTGCGCTGTTAATGGTTTCTTCAACCATCTGCTGGCGCAGGGCTTCCAGCTGTTCCGGGTTTTGTTCGGCCAATTTACGCAGTTCTTCAAATGACGGTAATTCCACAGCAGCCACCTCTCAAAAAAATATAAATACTGGCTTGAATTAACTGAAAAACAGTCTACCAGTAACATTCTGTTAAGAAACTTTGTCAGAGTGTTTTTTAACCTGTCTAACCTGTTGAATTTGTGTAAGAAAAAAACGATGGCTCCAATCTGTGTCTTTGTGCGCCTGCTTATGGGAGCGAGCAGCTTTCTTTTGCGGATATTCGGAGTCGGCCTTAAGAATCTACCCAAACACGGCCTGGCTAACTGAACTATTCACGCTCAGAGTTGTTAAACAGCGGCTCTTAACCGACGGGTTTCTTTACCATTTCGATTAAAAATGAAATTATTTTCTGGAGTCACCACTTGCTCGACACTAAACTGGACAACATGACCAACGAAGACTTGTTGTCCACATTGTCAAAACGGCACGCCAACCATACGCCGCGTCGTTTTCGACGTCCCGGCCTCAGAGAGGCCGCGGTGCTTGTTGCACTGTCCTGCAAGGATGGCGTGCCTTCTGTGTTGCTGACCCGAAGAACCACCGAAATGCCGACCCATAAAGGAGAGGTTGCATTTCCAGGTGGCAAGTGCGAGCAATACGACCGTCACTACACGGCCACCGCGTTACGCGAAGCCCACGAAGAGGTTGGCCTGGAGCCTTCGCTGGTGTCGGTTGTAGGGGAGCTGGATCAGGTGATTTCCAAGTTCGGCTTCCTGGTCACCCCTGTGCTGGCGGTCGTGCCGCCAGATCTTGAGTACGTTCCTGATCCCCGGGAGCTCGACAGCATTTTTTCGGTACCGCTGTCGTTCTTTATGGGCGAACCCCACGAATTCTTTGAGCGCGACGGCATTACCATGCCGACCTGGCGCTATCAGCACTACCGTATCTGGGGCCTGACGGCCTACATGATTGGTGAATTGATGAATCGTTACTTCGATGCGGACATTCCAATCGGCCGCATTGCTGCCGCCAGCCGTGATCATTCAGACGAATAAACCGGATCTCCGGTCGCCACATTCGTTGGATTTCCGATCACTGCCGCGTTAGCATTCTAGCCCTTGCTGTTGGAGGCTCGCTTTGAAATCGGAAACCCCCGTTAAATCGCCCTGCGTACACATTTGCATTCTGAACGACGAAGACGTTTGCGAAGGCTGCTACCGAACCGGTATGGAAATCAGCCGCTGGGGTCGTATGGACAACGACGAAAAGCGCAAGGTACTGGACAGCTGTCACGAGCGGGAGTCACGCTCGGGTAACGTATTCTCTTTTACGCTGGACTGATAGTCCGTCCAGCGTCCGCCTACTCTTATCCACTCGCGGTGTGCTGATCGTTAGCTGGCATTTCAGCAGATTCATCACTGCCTGACTTTCACGGATTCGCCATGACGACCACAAATACCCCTGTTTCTGATATCGCCGCCGCCTTTGAGGCTGGCACCATAGGTACCCCATTTTCTGAAACCGCCACCCGTGTGTTGTTGTGTGGTTCCGGGGAACTGGGTAAGGAAGTGGTGATTGAATTGCAGCGTTTGGGATGCGAGGTGATTGCTGTTGACCGCTATGCCAACGCACCGGCGATGCAGGTTGCAGACCGCTTCCACATCATCAGTATGCTGGATGGGGCGGCACTGCGTCAGGTGATTGAGCAAGAACAGCCACACCTGGTGGTGCCAGAAATCGAAGCCATTGCCACCGACACCCTGGCAGCGCTGGAGCAAGAGGGCGTCAATATTGTTCCGACCGCTCGCGCGACGCAACTGACCATGAACCGGGAAGGCATCCGTCGCTTGGCCGCCGAAGAACTGGGCGTCGCCACTTCCAGTTACCGTTTTGCTGCCACCAAAAGCGAATTTGAAGTCGCAGCAGCGGAAATTGGTTTGCCGTGTCTGGTGAAACCTGTGATGAGTTCTTCTGGCAAAGGCCAGAGCTTCGTCCGTGAGGCATCTCAGCTGGATGCTGCCTGGACCTACGCGCAAGAAGGCGGCCGTGCCGGTCAAGGCAAAGTCATTGTTGAAGGCTTTGTTGATTTTGACTTCGAGATCACGCTGCTGACTATTCGTCATAACGACGGTCAGGGCGGCACTCAAACCAGTTTCTGTGAACCCATTGGCCACCGTCAGGCCGATGGCGATTACCAGGAATCCTGGCAGCCGCAAGCCATGTCTTCAGTGGCATTGGCCAATGCCCAGGCCATCGCGACTCAGGTTACCGATGCGCTGGGCGGCTGGGGCCTGTACGGCGTTGAGCTGTTTGTGAAAGGGGATGAGGTCATCTTCAGTGAGGTGTCTCCAAGACCCCACGACACCGGCCTGGTGACGCTGATTTCTCAGCAGCTGTCTGAAATTGCACTTCACGCTCGTGCAATTTTGGGTCTGCCAGTACCGACCATTCGCCAATACGGCCCGGCAGCATCTTCTGTGCTTCTGGTTGAAGGGGAGTCAGCACGCATGCAGTACGGCAATCTGTTTGCTGCGCTGACCGAGCCAGACACGCAGCTGCGTTTGTTTGGTAAGCCGGAAGTCGCAGGTAAGCGCCGCTTGGGCGTTGCCCTGGCACTGGATGAAAGTGTTGAAGCAGCCTGCGAAAAAGCCAACCGCAGTTCTGCTGCTGTGAAAGTCACTTTATAACCGTTGCATAACGGTTGCTGTATAACAGCAGCCGCCTGGCTTTAAAAAAGAAGCTTGATCCAGTCGGATCAGGATTCTGACGACGTTTGGCTGCGACTGATGCTGAACGACGCTATTGTTAATTCCACCACCCGGCTTTGGCTGCGGCCGTTTTCCTTGGCTTCGTACAAGGCCTCGTCTGCCTGTTTCAGCCAATCGCTCATATTACGGGTGTGAATCCAATCTCCGGAATCCACCAGCCAGGCCGCGCCAATACTGACCGTCAGAATTTCACTGACGCTCGACATGATGTGCGGGATCGCCAGCTGATGAATTCGCTGATGCATCATCTTGAGCAACTGATCCAATTCGTCGCGGCTTTGCGCATAAACCATCAGTGCAAATTCTTCACCGCCGTAGCGGGCGACGGTTTCATCCGTGCGCTTGCCAAATTGCGCCAGTGTCGATGCGACCTGCTGCAGCGCCATATCACCAGTCGGATGCCCATAGTGATCGTTGTAGCGTTTGAAGTGGTCGATATCCACCATGAGTAACGCCATCGACAGTCGGTTGCGTCCAAGACGTGACCAACATTCACTTAACCGGTGATCGAACCCACGTCGATTAAGGATCGACGTCAAGGCATCGGTGCGGCTCAGCTCCTTCAACTGGGCGTTTTGCATCATGATGGTATCGACCATGCGGTTATGCGATCGGGCCAGCTTAACCAGCTCTTTGATGCGAAGATGCTCACTGATTGGAATATGGTGCATGCGACCCGATTCCACCGTTGCTTGCAGGTGATCCTGTGCTCGCTGAAGCGGGCTGTGAATCATCCGTAAAATGGCCGCAAACAGCAGGGCAGGCAGGACGCCCAACAGGATAAATTCCTTCCAAAGGTTCTGATTCAACAGCACTGGCATTTCTATGTTAGGCGCATCAATATCCAGACACACCACGTTATCAACCGGGCCGCTGTCCAGACATCGAATGGTGCGTTGAAAGGGCGCGCTAACCGGTGCCTTGAGGACGTCGTGATAGCTTCCGGCGTTGGTAACAACGGCGAGCTCCAGTTGGGTAATGCGCTCAGCCGTTGCCAGAGTGTCGTCTGTGATGGCGCTAATAAATATTAGCCAGCCAATACCGGGCAGCTCACCATCCGAGCGGGTAACCGGATTGGCTGCCACCATGCTGGGCTGACCATCAATCAGCTCAAACGAGCTTTCGGTGGTGTCTTGCAGCAGCAGGCCAAGTACATTGCTGTCCAATCCTTTTGGCAGTTCAGTCACCTCGCTGAGCACTCCGGCGTCTGAATCAAACAGGTAGCCAGCCCGGATAGACTGAGACTGGTCCAGTACAAACACATGGTTCAGTTTTAAAAGCTCAAAGGTTTCCGGCTGAAAGTTGGCTTCCAGAAATTCCGTATGAAACCCCATGATGAAATCATAGGTGTCATTCCATTCGGCATAGTCGGTGGTTTGGTTAGCCAGAAATTCGCGGTTGATATGAATGACTTCTGCGAGGCTTTCGTAGCTGCGCTGCAATTCCAGCGCGGTACGGCGTTGCTCTTCGGGGAATCCAAAAAAGGCGCGATAGCCCACCAGACCGACAATCCACAGCAGCAGGTAGCCCAGCACCATGGTGGTGTAGAGCGATTTGATGGAAACCTGCCAGCCATTGTCCTTGTTAATCATAAATGCAACTCGTTAAACCAACCCTTTACGGGGAATATCTCTTCAGACTAGAAGGTTGTAACAAGGTTGCCAGCAACATCAGGAGCGCATATCGGGCAGTCGAGGCTTAATGGTTCTGTCCAAAATCTGGATCATAGTGCAGTTCCGGCCCGCCGCCTTGGCTTCGTAAAGCGCGACATCGGCTGCTTTCATCCACTCTCTGGGGGAGGACTGCTGTAACCATTCGCCACTTTCAACAATCCAGGCGACACCGGCACTGATCGTCAGGTAGGACGATGCTTGCGAATACTGATGGGGAATCTCCAGATCCCGAATGGCCTGCTTCAAACGTCGGCGGAAGTTATTCAGCTCAATGGCGTCATCAATATGAATGATCATGGCAAACTCTTCGCCGCCATAACGGGCCACAATCTCATCGGTACGCTGGGCGCATTTGACCAGCGCTGCCGCCACCTTGGTTAGCGCCGCATCGCCAGCTGGATGGCCATAGTGATCGTTATAAGGTTTGAAATAATCGATATCCAGCATAACGATGGCAATGGAGGTTTTGCGACGCTGAATCCGTGACCAGCCCTCGGCTAAGGCCCGATCAAAAGCCAGCCGATTTGGAATGCGTGTCAGGGAGTCGGTAGTCGACAGCTCTTGCAATTGGTGTTGCTGGCGCATCACCAATCCGATCAGTCGGTTATAAGCCTGTTTGAGTTTGACGAGTTCCTGCATTTGCAGCGGAATTGCAAACAGAATCGGCTTCAATAAGCCCTCGCGGGAATTGCTCTCCAGCAGCTCGGTGATTTTCTCAACCGGAGCGACGATCAGACGTGCCAGAATCCACCACAAGGCAAATGGTAATAGCATGGCGATCAACAGGGTGGTGAGCAGTCGTAAATCGCCGAATTCAGGGACTGTGTCGTTGTGCTGAATTTGCAAGCACAGAGGTACCTGGCCACCGTCAGTAACGATGCATCGTTGACGCAAATTGGCCGCCCGATCAACGGCTGCGGTCAAGCTGGTCGGCTGTATTTTATGGTCGCTGGTATCGATGATCTGCAATGGCACCCGCGAATAACGGCTGATCTGGCTGATCGCCTGGTCATCGAGGGGAGAGCGAAAGACCAGCCAGCCGACATTGACATGGCCGGGCTCGTCCCAAACCGGGGTAGCGGCATACACGCCCACGCCAAAGCGGTCTTTGCGGATGGTGCTAACCGGTTTATCACCTTGCCATTGGTTGATCCAGTCGAATATCCATTCCGGTGCCGATCGGAAAGACAACTCCTGCTCGTCGCCCATCAGGGTGAATTTTGCCAGGGTTTCGCCGTCTGGGCGCAACAGCAGTACATGGCTCAGTTGGCGTTGCTGCATTACCTCTGGTGAGAATAGGTCAAAGATATGACTGAGCACGCGACGGTCCAGCATGTCGACGACCTTGTAGCGGTCACTGTAGTCGGCTGCCATTTGCTCGAGGGATGTTTGCGGCAATTCAATCAGGTGCTGGATGGTCAGCAATTCCTGCTGCTGCAGGTTGCGGCTGTGCTCCAACTCTTGCGGATAGATCCAGATTGCTCGCACCAGCAATACACCGACCAGGAAAACGACGGCGTAAATGGCTGAGATGATGAGCATAAGGCGTTTGATGTTCAGAGCGGCTCTCCATTATTGCCATTCTTGCTCTGTCAGGTGCGGAAGCCGTCCTGACGACGTCAAAACCAGCACCTGTCTAAGGACTCTCTGAATAACTCAATGCCTGCGCAGCGCTGTACAGAGTTATTCAGACAATCCTTAACCTAACGATAGGTTTGGCAGGGTAAATTGCAAAGCATTTTCAACCTGCCATGGTTTATCAGACCGCGGGTTTAATCAAAATGTCCGTTTTCACACAATTTTGTCAGCGGAATGTGCAAGGTAGTCTGATCATCCGACAGCCAGATATCACGACCATCAATCATAATGCTGAGCTGCATGGACTTTTGATGGAAGGCCTCAATGCCTTTCATTGCCTCAGGACACAGCGCCCAACAGTCCAGATTGTCGAGCATCGGCAATTTTTTCTGACACTCATCAAGCCACTGCGGAACGCCTTTTTGTTGATAGGTGTATATATCAACCCTTGAGGACTGTCGGGATGCTTTTTTGATGCGATCGGGGCTTGGCAATCCTAGGTCAATCCATGCCAAAATGTCCCCAGTGGCAGATTTGTGCCATATTTCTGGTTCAGAATCCGTACTGAGGCCTTTAGTGAAGGTTAAACCGTCACATGCGTGTAGCGCATAGGCCAAAACCCGAGCCATTAGTCGGAGACTGGTTTCGGAAGGGTGTTGAGCAATGGTCAGATCGACAGTGTCGAAATAACTGCGGTTGGTATTACTGATGTTGATGCTGGCTTTGCATACCGTTGCTTTAAGAGCCATGAAAAATTCCTGATTCAAGGGTGCGAATCAAGCCCTTTAAAAGGACTTACGTGTCATTCCGCACCAATTATATGCGGTTTTTCAATGAACGCTTGTTTAATCATTGATGCTGACTAGAGTTGTTTTGAACGTTGAAATAATCACCGGGGCGTGACTGCTATGAGTTATCGCGAGTTTAGTGTTAACGGCCTGTTGGCCGAAGTCGGCATACGGGTACGTGCAGCGCGACTGGCCATGAATTTGAGCCAGGAGCAGCTGGCAAAAGAAGCGGCCGTCAGCCGTTCTACCATAAAACGACTGGAAGCGGGCACCGACAGTGTCAGCCTTGCGAACCTGTTATCTATCTTGCAGGTGCTGGATTGCATTGATGGATTTGTGGCTGCCTTACCAGAGCCGGATTCCAGTTCGGATGCTCGGCAAAGAGCTTCCCGCGCCAGCTCGGTATAGGCGCGTTACTGCTGTGTTGTTTTTGAACAATGGAATACTTTTCAAGTGTTTAGTCTTGCTTGCTGCAGGCAGGTGGCGTAAAGTGACCAAACTCTTGGGGGAGTAGTCTTCCGTTAATTCAACGGATCTTACGTCAACATAATTGAGCCTCATGCTCGTGGCGTAAGAGACACCAACCGTGTTTGACAAGACCTGAGACAATTTCCGGTGCGAAGGGTAGCCACTGGGTGTTGTCTTTGGTTTATAAGCTACCCGGTGATGTCTTGATGGATGCTCTATCTTTCGCCGATTCGGCGTTTTTCTCTTCTACTTTTGCGGTAGCTCTAGCCGAGATTGGCGATAAAACCCAACTTCTTACTCTGTTTCTTGCCATTCAATTTCGCAATCGGCTTGCGATTGTGTTCGGTATTTTCCTCGCCACACTGGTGAATCATGGCTTGTCTGCCTGGTTTGGTGGCTGGCTGTCACAGGTTGCCAACAACAGCTTCCTTGCCGGCAATTGGCATTACCTGATGGCAGCCGGCTTTCTGGCCATGGCAATCTGGCTGTTGATTCCTGATGAAGACGAAGACGTTGAAAATCGCTGGCTAAAATATGGCGCTTTTGTCGCCACGCTGGTGCTGTTTTCCGTTGCTGAACTGGGCGATAAGACCCAGGTGGTGACTGTTATGCTGGCCGCACAATGGCAGGCGCCGCTCACGGTAACTGCGGGTACCACCATCGGCATGATGCTGGCCAACGTGCCGGTAATCTGGTTCGGCAGAGCTCTGATTGAGCGAATGCCAGTGCAACTGATCCACCGCATTACAGCCGCTTTGTTTGCCATCAGCGGCGTGGCCTTGCTGTTCCTCAACTGATTCAAAAATTACCCGCCCCGACGGATACTGAATTTAGTTAATTGTTCTCTTGGGTTGTTTTTATGGTCTTCTCGGTCATGGTTTGCATGGCGTTCAGGCCATAAACTGATTTCATAACAACGAAAAGAGAACACCGTGATGAATTCGTACCCGCATCTGTTTGAGCCGCTGGACCTTGGTTTTACCCAACTGAAAAACCGCGTCATCATGGGCTCAATGCATACCGGCCTGGAAGATCGCCCATGGCATTTTTCCAAGCTGGCGGCGTATTTTGAAGAACGCGCCAAAGGCGGTGCAGCACTGCTGATTACCGGTGGCTTTTCTCCTAATCGCGCCGGTGATCTGCTGCCATTTGGCTCCAAGCTGATGAGCCAATGGCAAGTGCCTTTTCACCGTAAAGTGACCGACGCGGTACACAAGCACGACAGCAAGATCGTGCTGCAAATTCTCCATGCTGGCCGTTATGGCTATACGCCATTGAATGTTGCCCCAAGTGCTATCCAATCTCCGATCACGCCTTTCAAGCCGAAAGAACTGTCCGCCAGCCAAATCGAAAGCACCATTCGCCAGTACGGCCGCACGGCCAAATTGGCGAAAAAAGCGGGCTACGACGGTGTCGAGATCATGGGATCGGAAGGGTACTTGATCACCCAGATGCTGAATGAACGCACTAATCGTCGTACCGACGAGTGGGGCGGCAGCTACGAAAATCGCATGCGCTTTGCTCTGGAAGTGGTTCGATCCATTCGTGAGCAGGCAGGTGACGACTTCATAGTGGTCTTCCGATTATCGATGCTGGACCTGGTAGAAGGGGGATCCAGCGCAGAGGAAATTGCAACGCTGGCCCGCGCCTTACAGCAACAGGGAGTCAACATCCTCAATACAGGCATTGGCTGGCATGAAGCACGTGTACCGACCATTGTGACCTCGGTGCCGCGTGCCGCTTTTGTTGAAGCAACTGCCCGCGTCAAAGCCTGTGTGGACATTCCGGTGGTGGCATCCAACCGCATTAATATGCCGGATGTCGCAGAAGACATTCTGGCCAGCGGCAAGGCCGACCTGATTGCTATGGCTCGCCCTTTCCTGGCCGATCCTGAGTGGGTGAATAAAGCGCAAGAAGGCCGGGCCGACGAAATCAATACCTGTATTGCCTGCAACCAGGCCTGTCTGGATCACACCTTTGAGAACAAACGTGCCTCATGTCTGGTGAATCCACGTGCCTGCCATGAGCTGGAGCTGCAATACACACCAGTAACCGACGCCCAACATGTCATGGTGATTGGTGCTGGCCCGGCAGGTTTGGCATGCGCGGTGGTGGCTGCCCAGCGCGGCCACAAAGTGACCCTGGTTGAATCACGCGACCATATTGGCGGTCAGTTCAATCTTGCCGCCCAGATACCCGGCAAAGAGGAATTCCACGAAACCATCCGCTACTTCAATGCCATGATCCGCAAACACAATATCGATCTGAAGTTGTCGACCCTGGCCGATGAGGCGCTGATCAATGAACTCAAACCGGATCACGTGGTGGTATCGACCGGTGTAAAACCTCGCATCCCTGCAATTCCGGGCATCGAACACGAAAAAGTCATCAGCTATCAGCGATTGCTGTCGGAAAAACCGCCAGTAGGTCAGCGCGTTGCGGTGCTGGGCGCAGGTGGCATTGGCTTTGATGTGTCCGAGTACCTGACTCACGAAGGCAAATCCACTTCACTTGATGCCAGCGCCTGGCAAAAAGAGTGGGGGGTCGACGTCAATAGCACCACTGCAGGTGGCCTCGCCGTGCCTGAGCTGCATCCGTCGCCACGGGAAGTGTGGTTGCTGCAACGTAAAACCAGCCGTCATGGCAAAGGGCTGAATAAAACCACCGGCTGGGTTCATCGTGCCGTTCTGAAAATGAAGAACGTGCAAATGCTGGGTGGCGTGGAATACCTCGGTATTGATGATCAGGGTTTGCATATTCGCGTCACTCGGGATGACATCAGCGAAGAGCGCACTCTCGACGTCGACAACATCATTTTGTGTACCGGCCAGGAATCTGTTAGCGAACTGTATCAACAACTCGAATCCGTCGCGGAAACATCAAACTTCGATGTGCATCTGGTTGGCGGGGCTGAGTTTGCAGGCGAGCTGGATGCCAAGCGTGCCATCCGCTTGGCCAGTGAACTGGCCGCATCATTGAACTGAGTGCCGAAATTCGAGTCTGCTTTGTTGTGATTGTTTTCGGAATAGAGTGAAAAAACCATCTATTCTGTAAAGGACGACGACTTATCCGTTATTGGCTGGTAACAACGTTAATGACAAAGTCCGTTTTCACAGTAACGAACAGGAACATTGGAAATAGGGCTGGTTACGCTCGGGCTCTTTTCCAGCACCCATGTCTCAAAGCAGGTATGCAATGGAAAACTACAATCTGGCTCTGGTCGCGCTCTCCTATGCGTTGTCGGTATTCGGTTCCTACACGGCGCTGACGCTGGCGTCCGCCATACCGCTAACGGACCGAAAATCACCGGGCTGGTTGATCGGCGCAGCATTTGCGCTGGGCGGCACGGGGATCTGGGCGATGCATTTTGTTGGCATGCTGGCCTTCAAAACGCCATTGGATTTTGGCTACGACCTGACCCTGACATTGGCCTCTCTGGCAATTGCCGTGGTGGTGGTCGGCATCGGCTTGCTGGTGGTATCCCGTAATCCGTCCAGTGTAGTGGCCTTGGTGCTGGCTGGCGTCATTACCGGCCTGGGTGTTGCGACCATGCATTACACCGGCATGGCAGCAATGGTGATGCCAGGCTCCATGAGTCACGATGCAGCGATTGTGGTTGCCTCTGTCTTTATTGCTGTATCCGCGTCCATTGTGGCGCTGTGGCTGGCCTTCAATGTCACCACTACGATGATGCGTGTGTTCAGCGCGCTGATTATGGGCGTTGCCGTGTGTGGCATGCACTACACCGGCATGTATGCCATGAATTTCGATTTTGGCTTGGCTCAACAGCTGTCATTGGCCGATTTGCAATACCAGTCATCCGTTGATGCCGGCGTGCTGGCAATGCTGATTGCCGTGGTGGGCTTTGGTGGTTCCATGGCGCTGTTTCTCGGCACCCGCGAGTCGCTCAAACAGCTGCGTCAGGATGCGCAGTGGACCAACTAGTTGCCACAAGTACATACACTCAAGGGCTCTTCGGAGCCCTTTTTTGTGCCTGTTGCACACGGCTGTGGGCGGCATCTGAACGAAAAACCAGCGCCGGTCATGTAAAACCGTCTTCGGTTTCGCAGAGCAGGGAATACTGGGGTAGACTTGCCGCCATAAATAGATTGGGTGCTTAGGGTCCCTAAGAACACCCACTGGATAATACAGACAAGGTCCAACATGCTCGCCGAAAAAATTCGTAATCGCGAAAGCGGAATCATTCTTTACGGTATCGTTCCCCCAAAGAAGGAAACTGCGCCGGAGCGCGTCGAAGAAATTGCCAAGCTGCAGATGGAGCGTATTTCCAACCTGCCTATTGACGGTTTGATTCTGTATGACATTCAGGATGAAGCCAGCCGCACCTCTGAAAAACGCCCGTTTCCTTTTATGGAAACCCTCGACTGCTTTGATTACAGCCGCAATCAACTGAAAGCGCTGGATATGCCCAAGATCATCTATCGGGCTGCGGGCAAGTACAGCAAGGAAGCACTGACCGGCTTTATGCAAGAAGCGTCCGACACCATGAATATGACGGTATTTGTTGGTGCCTCCTCAAAAGAACAGCCTGTGACCATGTCCATGCGCGAAGCCTATGCGCTGAAGCAGCAGGTGCGTCCGGAGCTGCTGTTGGGTGGTGTAACTATTCCCGAGCGCCATCGCGCCAAAGGCGATGAGCACACTCGTGTGCTCGAGAAGGTTCAGCAAGGCTGTTCGTTCTTTGTGTCGCAGGGTGTCTACGACCTGCAAGCGTCAAAGGATTTCCTGTCGGATTACTACTACCACTGCCTGGAAACCAACACGCCGATGGTGCCGGTCATCTTCACGCTGACGCCATGTGGTTCTATCCAGACGCTGAACTTTATGAAGTGGCTGGGTATCAGTATTCCGCGCTGGCTTGAAAACGAGCTGGTTCACGCTCATGACATCCTCGAAGAGTCTGTGAACTACTCCGAGTACAACTGGAACGAATTGAAAGCCTTTGCCGACAAACTCGGCATCCCGGTTGGCTGCAACATTGAAAGCGTTGCGGTTCGCAAAGTGGAAGTGGAAGCCTCCATTGAATTGTTAAACCGCATTGCCGCCAAAACAGCCTGACAAGATCACAAGTCTTGAAGTCAGATACGCGCCAGCAACGAAGCCGAGTTATACTCGGCTTTTTGTTTTGAACTCTTGAAACCGGATTTCACTGAATGTTTTTTCAGCAGGAACGTGAACACTTCTTTAGGCCGCTCACTGGCAAGTACCGCGAGCACATTGTTGAGTGTCTGAAAGAGCTGTATCAACGGCTGTACAGCTCGGCCAATGCAGATTATGGCCATGCGCTGGTGCGCGACCAATTGATCGAAATCTTTCAGGAAGCCCTGGTGCGTGGGC
Organism: Oceanobacter kriegii DSM 6294; assembly: GCF_000422845.1. Classification (GTDB taxonomy): domain Bacteria; phylum Pseudomonadota; class Gammaproteobacteria; order Pseudomonadales; family Oceanobacteraceae; genus Oceanobacter; species Oceanobacter kriegii. The sequence continues at coordinate 30,489 of NZ_AUGV01000007.1, read as the reverse complement.
CTCAAGTGGCCACAGAAAACGAAGGCGCTGCCGAGACTTCTGGCACATCCAGCGCCACTGCCGAAGACGATGCACCGCTGCGATTCCGCACCAGTCGCGATCAGGCGGTCTGGATTCTCAACCAGCTACTGGAACACGGCTGGCTGGAAAAGCAGGTCGACCAGGCAACGCTGCACAGCACCTTTTCTTTTACGCGCTTTGGCCGTGAATTCACCGAGCCATTCGTGAGCGACCACCGTATTACTGCGCGCACCCGTCATCGCAACACCCGTAATACCCGCAATGCGCTGGAAAGCTTCTGCGAGCGCGGCGATGTGTACGATCTGCTGGATGCATTCGAATACTCTGAGCGCATTATCAGCGACTTTACCGATGTCATTGCTGAACTGGATGAGCGCAAGCGCGATCTGGTGCGCGAAATGGAAGACCAGCTGCTGGTTCAGCATGCCAGTGAAGCCTTTTTCGATTTTATGGAAAACCGCTTCCAGCCTGACCTGTCGGTGCGTTTATCTGCCGATAACGTAGAGCGCCACCGCGACCGCATTGAAGCCCTGATTCGTGATATTCGTCGCAAGGACACGGCATTCAAGGCCGCAACCGAGAAACGCCTGCGTGAGCTGATGCCAGAACAGGCCGTGGCAGGGCAGTCGTTACTCTGGTGGTTGCTGGACGGCATTGAACAGCGCATGCGCAATGCCGCAGAAATCATGCTGCCGGCGCTTAGAAAGTCGCTGCAAAGCTTCACCAAGCGGGCGGACATCATCATTCGTCAAATGAGCTATCTTGCGTCCCAACGGCACAACAACGTGTTATCGGTGTGCAAGAAACTGGCAGAAGCACCGGCCGAACGCCAGGACGCATTGCTGAGTAAAGCCGGCGAACTGATGGCTGTGCCTGAGTTTGGCTATGTTGACCCGTCACACGTGCGCATGGCTGCCCCAAGAGCGCGCCAGAACGTCGCAACCGCACTGCCGGGCGAGAAAGGCGAGGTTGACCTGGGCGCTCGCAAGAACACCTACATCCAGCAAGTGCTGGATCAGGCATTCCTTGTAAATCAGCAGGCGCTGCGTGGGTACATAGGCAAGCAACTCAGTGCGGGCAAAAAAATATCCACCCGCGAACTGCACATTGAGTCGGCCAGCGACTTGCTGGCGGTAGCCCACGCCATTGGTTTGGGGGCAGCGGACAGTTCGGTGGCCAACACCAGCTCAGACTTTCGTTTTGTCGTGCAGCCGGATGACCAGACCGCAGCACCTTCGAACGACAGCGAACACACCGCCAGCCGCTATTTTGAACACAAAGACCACTTCACCTTCGAGCTGGTTGCCAAACACTCCAACACAGAATCGGCTGATGCAGCCGCTCCGGCGACTGAAGACACGGACTGAATATGCTTTCACTGATTGAAAAACAATTGGAACAGGCCGGCTTGAGCCTGCGGGAATTCTCTGAGCTGCTGATGCGCTTGCTGGATTACGGCGTGATTTGCCGTGACGAAAGCCAGATTGAGCAACAGCTGTACGACCGCTACCTGCGCCTTGAGGACCTGGTACACGACTACCTTCAATTGATCGGCTTACGAGTACTGCACGATCGCCGCTTCCAGTTTTTACGCGTCGTGCCGCCCGGCGCCGTGGTGCCGGGTATGGAAGAAGAGGCTGGCTTTGAACAAAGCCAGGCCTTCCGCCTGCGCCTGAATCAGAACGAAGTGGCGCTGACTCTGGTGCTGCGCGCCCAATACGACAAAGCCCTGCGTGAAGGCGCGGTGGATGAGCATGGCTGCGTCATGGTGTCGCTTGAAACCCTCGGCATTGCCATGCAAAACCTGCTCAAGCGTCAGCTACCAGACCAGCTGACCGAGCGCAAAACCCTGTTCCGACGTTTGCGTCAGCTGCGTTTGATCCATCTCAGCAGCGACGACCAGCTTGGCGATGGCGACACCTGGCTGCGTGTTCGCCCCATGATTATGAGCTATGTCTCAGACGACGTGTTGTCGACTCTGCTGGGCGATGACAGTCCGGCTGTCGGCGGTTCTGAATCTGATGACGTTGAATCTACTGGCTCTGAATCTACAGACACTGAGTCCGACCAACAGCAAGCCGTACAGCAGGATTCAGTACAGCCGGAACCAGAGCAAGAGCCCGACGAAACAGATCAGGCACCGACACAAGCGACCGCAGGGCCGTCCCTGTTTGGCGATCTGGATGATTTGACTGCAACCGACACAGAATCAGAAGCCAGCAACAGCGTCACGGAAGAAGGCAAGTAAACCATGTTCCTGAAGAAATTTGTTTACGTGAACTGGGGCAACATCCCAGCCACTGAATTTGAATTTGGCCCAATCAATCTGCTGTCTGGTGGCAACGGTTCCGGCAAAACCACCGCGGCCGACGCCATTCAGACCATCATGACAGCCGCTCACGACACGCTGTTTAACTACAACCCGGGTCAAGACGAAGCGACCCAGCGTGGTCGTGGCAAAAACGTGCGAACCCTCGCCAGCTATGTACTGGGTTGTGACGATGGTAGCTACGCTCGCCCGGAAGGCGCGGTGGGTTATCTGGCAGCCGTATTCCACCCGACCCAAAACGAACCCGGCGAGCCATTCACAGCCGTCATTGGCGTATCGGCATCCCTCGACAAGGCCGGTGCTCAGCCGGTCGCCCGCCAGCACGACATTCAGTTTTACATCGTTGCTGGCGAACAGCTGACGCTGTCGGACTTTTTGCAGGATGACGTCGAAGGCAACCGTCTCGTTGTGCCACTCAACAAACTCAAGGGCTGGCTTAACAATCGCCTCGGATCTCGTCATGGCGACCAGTCGGCCGCGACCCTCAACGTTGAGCAGTACGACACCAAGAAGCAGTACCTGCGTCGGTTGTATGGCGCACTGCGTGGACGCTTCGACGCCGTGAGTGAGCGCGAAGCGCTGAATGCCGCAAAAACCTTCTCTCGCTTTATGGCCTACAAGCCAGTGAAAAGCATCAACGGCTTTGTCGCCAATGAGATTCTGGAAGCCCGTGATCTTGGTGACGCCATTCGGTCGGTGTCTGACCTGATGAAAACCATTCATGCGATGGAATCGGAATCCCGCACATTGGCAGACACCATCGAGCGGCTGAATCGCGCCAAAGGCGCATCCGGTCGTTACATTGACCAATGGCTGGATCATCAGATTCTGGGCTACACCGCCGCCCGCTGCCGTTTTCTGGAAGACCAGAAAGCCTACCTCAAGGCCAAGGAAATCCAGCAGGGTCTGCGCAGCCAACTGAAAGACGCCGAGCAAGAGCGCGAAGCTGCTCAATTGCGCCGCTCCAGCCTGCGCGAACAACTGATTGGCATGGAAGCCAAGCGCCTCGGCATCAGTGCCTTGCAGAACAAGGACAGTGCTGAAAAATCGATCGAGGAAGCTAAGCAACAGCTGCAACGCCAAGCGTTGCCATTGCTGGAACAAGACCAGATGCTGCAAGCCTCGCTGCGCGCCAGCGAGCTGATTTTCAACGGCATGCAGCGCACCAGCCTGGCGCTGGAAGTACCGTCGCTGTCCAGCAAGGGATTGGTTGATCAGGCCCGTAACGTGCTGGCGCTGAAAGATCAGGACAGCATCGATCTGCGCAAGCTGCTGGGTAAGGACTGGATTGACCTGTCGCCGCTGGAGCAGCAACTGGATCAGGCCCGCGAACAACAAACCCTGATGAACAACTGGCGCACGCGTTTCCACGACAGCGAACTGGAAAGCAGCGGTAGCTCCATTCGAGATCAGCTTGCCCGTGTTGTTGATCGCCGTGATCAGAAGCTACAGCAGCTGCGTGGTCGTCTGAATCAGAAGCAGGCGGATGTCGACACCCTGGAAAGCCAGCAGTTGAGCTACCCGGGTTTTGTTCGTCAGGCACTGGATGTGATTCAGCGCGAATGCCCGCAAGCCGAGCCGCGAGTGCTGGCTGATTACGTGTCGGTCACCGACACCGCCTGGCAAAGCGCCATTGAAGGTTATATTGGCGGCGCCCGCTTCAGCATCATTGTTGAACCCGAGTACGAAGCCGAAGCAGCCCGTATTGTTCGTGGCATGTCTGGCGGTAGCCGGGCGCGGGTTATTCAAGGCCGTAAGGCCCGTCAGGATGCCGACCGGATGAAGGTATCCAGCAACTCCATTCTTAGCCTGATGGAATTTGAACACGCCACCGCTCGGGCGTATTTGCAGGCCAGTTACGGCAACGTGGAGCTGGTGCCGGATGTCGACACTCTGAAAACCACCCGCCGGGGCGTGTGCAAGGAAGGACTCGGGTCGGGCGCTTATTCCATGTACCGCTGCGATCTCGATGACAGCGATCTGGTGTTCGGTGCCGCTGCCCGGGAACGCGCCCTGATTGCCAAGCAAAACGAAATCCAGACATTGGCAGCCCAGTGCAACGAAGCTTTGGCAAGTCTGAAAGAGGCCAGCCAGCTGCTGGATGCAATTAACCTGCTGCGCCAGGTCGATTTTGCAGACCAGATCCGTGCCATGCTGGACACCCATTACCGCCTGCAACAAGCCGAGAAATCCCTCGACAGCGTCGATGTGGCCGATTTCTCCGGAGTGGAGCAGGAATTCGAGCTACTGAAGCAAAAAGCCGACGAGCAAGACGCTCATATCCGCGAACTCGACGGCTTGCTGGGTAGCTTGCAGCAGCGCCTGAAAGACAGCGAGCAGAAGTGCAAGGCACTGAGCGATCGTCAGGAAGTGACGTCCGACGCTGCCGATCTGGCAGAAGAATCCTTGCGTCATGTTGCCAGCCTCTGGCCAGACCTCGCATTGGAACAAACGCTTGAGGCTGCCGACAAGCAAGCAGCAGAAGCGTCAGCCGATGCCCTCGACAAGCAGGCACAGCAGCTGATTCAGGAGCTGAATGGCAGCGCCTACGAAGTAGAACGCCACATTGCTGAGCACAACCAGAACTGCCAGACCGTCGACGCCATTGTTTACAGCCCGGATTATCGCCTCGAGCACAATGAGGCCTTTTTCAAATCCCTGACCGGCCTTAACCGTGAAATCGAACGCGTTCACAACCGTCTGAAAAACAACATTCTGGTGGAAAAACAGGGGCAGCTGGAGCAACTGCGTGAAAGCTTCAACAACGCGTTTGTGACCAACCTTTGCCATTCCATTTACCAGTCGATCAACGACGGCAAGCGGGTACTGGAAGAACTCAACAAGGAACTGGCGCACCATCGTTTTGGTGCAGATCAGGAATGCTACTGGTTCGATTGGGAGTGGGTGCCGGAATACAAGGAATACTGGCAGTTCTTCGAAGAAGTCATCAAAAACCCGACGCTCGGTGAAGGCGCGACCTTGTTTGATGCGGATCTGCCCAAAGCTGCACTGCGGGTGCGAGATCAGTTGATCAGCATGCTGCTGGACGACGATGAGCAAAAAGCCATGCGCGAGCTGGAACGTATTTCCGACTACCGCAACTACCGCAGCTACGAGATTTACAAGCAACCAGCCAACAAGGACCCGATTGCCTTGAGCCAATATGGCACTGGTTCCGGCGGTCAGTTGGAAACCCCGGCGTATATCATTCGCTCAGCAGCCATCACGTCGGCCTTCCGCTTCAACGAAGGCGACACTCACCTGCGCATGGTGCTGGTCGACGAAGCCTTCTCGAAAATGGACGAAGCGCGTTCCAAAGAAGTGATTAACTACCTGACCGAAAGCCTCGGCTTGCAGTTGTTGTTTATTATGCCGACCAGTAAATCCGGTCCGTTTATGGACATGATTTCCAATCAGTTTGTGTTCAGCAAAATTCCGCTGTTGGCAGGCCAGGCGTCGGGGGAGTTGCAAACCCGGGTGTTGGTGGATCGGCAGAAGTGCAATCAGGAACGGATTCGTGAACTATGGGCCAACCATCGCAAAACCATACGCCATCAGGCTGGTTTGGATTTTATGGCGGAGTTTGGCTAAGGACCCTCTGAATAACTCTGCACAGCTCTGCGCGAGTCCTGCAGGTTGTCAGAACAAGGCGGCGAATGCAGCGGAATGGCTGGCCCTTTTCAAATTCGCCAACACCGTTCTGGCGGTCTGCAGGCCGTGCCCTACGGGGATGGCAGGGCATTGCTGACTCTGTGTCGCTGATTTTTGACTTGACCCGCCAGGCCTGCAAATCAGCTTCGTGATTCAGCGTCGCCCTGTCATCCAGAGCGGGCACCGAGTTATCCAGAGGGTCCCTTTGATAGGGATAAAAAGCAAGCCAGCTTGAAGCGGTGGGTGCCGCTTCCGGCAGGCTTGTGGCGGTTAACCCGGATAGACCAGTCCGCCTCAAACGTTGGCCAGGATGTCAGACGTTACGTTGAATCGGTTGATTGGCCGGGTTTGCCGCTGGAGTTGCTGATGCCTGTTCCGTGGCAGTAGGCTGCGGAGTGTTTACAGCTTCCTTGATGGTCTTGTCGTGGCTTTCCTTGCTTTGAGCAAAGCGAGGGGCAGCCATGGCCGGGGTACGCGCTGCACGTGCAGCCATAGGACGATAAGTTGGGCGTGACATCGTTCCTCCTGTTACTGTCTGGGAATGGATTTCAGTCGCGGCGGCATCCTAACATAACTATCGTTTATGCGTTCGCGTGTTTTCAGTGTACGCAGCGTATGGAATGGTGAAATCCTCAATGTGGTCGTTTCTGTTGGTACTTTGTACCGACAAGTTGTTTTCAGAAAAACGAAAGGTGTTGTCATGGCTTTGATCAAAAAGGTGACGCAATTGAAAGACATGAGCCAGAAAGCTCGCGCCGTGAGTGTAATGTGTGTGATGTGGGCGGGGCTGGTTTCCGCCACTGCTCAGGCAGAGCAGGTGGTGATTGACGTTCGTACGCCAGCGGAATTCGCCGAAGGGCATGTGGAGGGCGCGGTTAATATCCCGTTCGACACCATTCTGACGGGAGTTGATCAGCACGACATCCAGAAGGACGACGACCTGGTGCTGTATTGTCGCTCAGGCCGCCGGGCAGGGATTGCTCTCGACAATCTGAAAACAGCGGGCTTCGAGAAAGTGATTAACGTCGAGACGGTCAACGGTGCACAAATGTATCTGCACAATCAGTCGGCGGTTAAGTTCTAATCAAACGATTGCCTGAAAAATTCGGAATACGAAAAAGGCCGCAATTGCGGCCTTTTTCGCAAGGGCAGGAAGCACTGATTTGTTTGCCCGATGTTCTTTCGGCAAATCAGTAACCCATATGGGCCAGAGCCTGGTCAAACACCTCAGGACCGGCGTCCTTGCGGTGGGCGTTTTCGCTCAGATGGCGGCGGTACAGCCGTGCGCCTTTCTGACTTTGAAACAACCCCAGGGTATGGCGGCTGATGTGGTGGAGCAGGGCGCCTTTGCTGCGCTGTGCTTCCACATAAGGGTACAGAGCGCGAATAGCGGCTGCCTTGCGCTCGCCAATGCTTAACTCGCCAGAGTCAGCACTGGCGCCGTAGTAAAGCGAATCGACATCCAGCAACACTTCCGGCGAGTGATAGGCTTCCCGGCCCAGCATCACACCGTCCACGTGTTTCAGATGCTCGGCAGATTCCTCATGGGTCTTGATGCCACCATTGATCAGAATTTCCAGATCCGGAAACTCCTGTTTCAGCTGATACACCAGTTCATAACGCAGTGGCGGTATGTCGCGGTTCTCTGCCGGAGACAGCCCCTGCAAAATCGCCTTGCGAGCATGGACAATAAAGGTCTTGCAGCCGGTTTCAGCCACAGTGGCGACAAAATCGCGCATGTGCTCGTAGCTGTCGATGTCATCGATGCCAATACGGTGTTTGATGGTGACGTCAATGTCACAGGCATCCTGCATCGCTTTGATGCAGTCCGCGACCAGTACCGGATGGGCCATGAGGCAGGCGCCAATCATGTTGTTCTGAACCCGGTCGCTCGGGCAGCCGACGTTCAAATTGACTTCGTCGTAACCCCAGTCCTGGGCAAAACGAGCGCATTGCGCCAATTCATCAGGATTACTGCCACCCAATTGCAATGCCACTGGGTGCTCTTCATCGTTGTATTCCAGAAACCGCTCGCGGTTGCCGTGAATCAGTGCGCCGGTGGTAACCATTTCGGTATACAGCACGGCATTTTTGGTCAGTTGGCGCCAGAAGTAACGGCAATGCCTGTCACTCCACGCCATCATTGGGGCAGTCGTAAAGGTTCTGTCGAGCGCCATCTTTCAGTCTTTCTCCAACAACGTGCCCAGTGCATTCAAATAGTGCTTACGCCCCAGTAGCAGCTGCCAGCGACGACCACCGACCTGACGCCACAGAATGGCGGCGCGAATACCAGCCAGCAGCAGGGCGCGTACCTTGTTGGCGGTGGCGTCATTTTGCAGATAGGTTGGATTGCCTGTCACATGAATGCGGTAGCTCAGGTTGCTGAGCGTGTTCTTGTACAGGTCGGCGAGGGCGGCGATGGTGTTTTCGTGGGTGGTTGAAAACGCTTCGGCCTGACGGCCACATTGTTCAATGCCGTTGCCCAATTCACGCATCATGCCGCGATTACGGCGCAGTTTGCTTTCCAGATGCAGGATGGCCACGGTGTAGCGGGTCACGTCCGGGTTAATGGCGTTGCCCTTGCCGGACGCCAGCGTGTGCAGCGTATTCATGCCCAAATGCAGATTGCGCTTTGGGTTGCCGTAAATATCGGCAAAAGAATCCGGGTTTTGAATAAACAGGCTTTCCAGCAGCGGGTCGGTGTCAACGGCTGGCGCATCTCCGGTGCTGGCCAGTTTTTCTACCAGTGTGGCAGCTTGTACAACGGCTGCAATGGCTACTGCGCGTTCTTCGCGGTTAGTCATTATTATTTCCTGTAGCTTCAATGACGCCGCCACCCAGGCACACGTCGTCAAGATAGAATACAACGGATTGGCCCGGCGTTACGGCACGCTGAGGCTGGTCAAAAACAACCTTGTAGCCGACGCTGCCATCGGCCTGATCGGCGCGTTCAATCACGCATTCCTGATCATCCTGACGGTAGCGGACCTTGGCCTTGCAGCGCAGCGGCAGCCCCTCAGGTTCACCGTTAACCCAGAAGATTTCACCAGTGGTGAGCCAGTCCTTGAACAGCAACGGGTGATTCTTGCCTTGTACGGCGATCAGCACATTGCGGTTCAGGTCTTTGCCAGCCACAAACCACGGATCTTCCGAGTAATTCGACAGGCCGCCAATGCCCAATCCCTGGCGTTGGCCCAGGGTGTGGTACATCAACCCCTGGTGTTCGCCAATGTCATCGCCGGTTTCGGTTTCAATACGACCTGGCTGGGCAGGCAGGTACTGTTTGAGGAAGTCGCGAAAACGGCGCTCCCCAATAAAGCAAATACCGGTGGAGTCCTTCTTCTTGGCCGTTACCAGGCCTTGTTCTTCCGCAATACGGCGCACTTCCGGCTTTTCCAATTCGCCAACCGGGAACAGGGTCTGAGCGATCTCTGTGCCGGCTACGGCGTGCAGGAAGTAGCTCTGGTCCTTGTTGGCATCGAGGCCTTTCAGTAATCGCGTAACGCCGTCTTCCGAGTCGCCACGACGCACATAGTGACCGGTAGCGATCAAGTCGGCACCGAGTACCTTGGCGTACTCAAGGAAGGCTTTGAATTTGATTTCGCGGTTACACAGGATGTCCGGGTTCGGCGTGCGTCCGGCCTTGTACTCTTCCAGAAAGTACTCGAACACGTTGTCCCAGTATTCGGCGGCAAAGTTGGCCTGGTGCAGTTTGATGCCCAGCTTGTCGCAAACTTCCTGGGCGTCCGCCAGGTCTTCCTTGGCGGTGCAATATTCGGTTCCATCATCTTCGTCCCAGTTCTTCATGAACAGGCCTTCTACCTGATAGCCCTGTTGCATCAACAGGTAGGCAGAGACGGACGAGTCCACACCGCCGGACATACCGACGATGACTTTGATGTTTTCGTTAGACATGTTTAAGGGTGCTCAACAATCACGTCCAGAGGGAAGCGTTTACCTGCCAGAAAATCTTCAACGCAGGTTAAAACCATCTGGCTTCGGAGGTTGGGGCAATCACGCAGTTCTTCAATGGTCATCCAACGCGGGCCTATGATGCCATCATCAAGGCGCGCATCAGGAACGGCGGCAATCGGCGTTGCCGACACGCAATAGCGGTGATAGGTGACGCCATTCGCTGGGGCTGTGTAGGTGTACAGGCCGACCAGTTGCTCCGGTTTTACGTTCCAGCCGGTTTCTTCGATACTTTCTCGTACCACAGCATCGAGGATGGCTTCGTCCTTTTCGATATGACCAGCAGGCTGATTAATGACTCGTTGGCCGTCACTGATTTCCTCAACCATCAGGAATTTGTTGTCTTGATACACAACAGCGGCGACGGTCGCATGAGGGGTCCAACGTTCAGTCATGATTGCTCCAGATTTATTTGAGGCCGAATTATATGCAAACAGGCCCGTGGCGACAAAGGGCGGGCCCGCTTATGTTCGGCCGGTAGCAGGATAGTTCGTTTCATCGCTGAGGCGATTTATTACGGGCCGGGCCCGAGCGTCGACTGTTTCGCCCCAGGGAGCTGCCATTATGGCTGCGACCGGAGCCGTTTTTGACGTTACCGTTGCCGGCTTTGCGCTCAGAGCTGTTATCGGCGCGCTTATTCGGGCCGCCGGCGGCACCACTGCGACGACGGGTCTTGTTGGCTTTATTGGGCTGAGTGTCTTTGCGCGCAGGCATGTGAACTTGCAGCGCGGTGTATTCGCCCGGCGCCAGATCTTCCAGCTTCCAGCTACCTATCGCCATTCGAACCAGTCGCAGGGTAGGGTGTCCAATGTGCGCGGTCATGCGTCGGACCTGACGGTTGCGGCCTTCGCTGATTTTGATCTCCAGCCAACTGGTGATGTCATTGGCTCGCTGGCGAATCGGTGGGTTTCGCTGCCAAAGGGCGGGTTCTTCAATAATGCTGGCTTTGGCAGGTCGTGTTGGGCCATCTTTCAAAACAACGCCGTTACGTAGCTGATCCAGTGCTTCACTGGAGGGTACGCCCTCGACCTGCACCCAGTAGGTTTTTTCCATCTTGTGTTTGGGATTGGCAATCTGTGCTTGCAGTTGACCATCGTCTGTCAGCAACAGCAGCCCTTCAGAGTCATAGTCGAGCCGGCCGGCCGGATAGACACCAGACTGATCAACAAAAGTCGCAAGCGTGTCTCGTCCATTGGTATCGGTAAACTGCGACAGCACATTGAATGGCTTATTGAGCAGAATTAATTGGGCCATGCCTTTCCTGTGATGTAAGAAAACTACTAAACCGATGGTCTAGCTTGCATTTTTTGTAGAAAAACTACAAATTATGCGCCGATTTTGAGGCTGGAGTTCGACCGTATAGGGCAGGATTCCAACAAGCACATCCAACCCTTGTGCTTGTATTTCACGTTTCTGGCTTCCTACCAAAGCACAATCACCAAAAGTGACGGTGTTGGCAGCCGAGCGATATAGCAATAACAGCTCAACAGGAGTAAGAATGTCTAATAATACCCCAACCATCATCTACACCGAGACCGATGAGGCGCCAGCACTGGCAACCTACTCATTGCTGCCAATCGTGCGTGCATTTGCAGCCCAGTCTGGTGTGGGCGTTGAAGTCCGTGACATCTCTTTGGCCGCTCGTATCGTGTCCCAGTTCCCGGAGTACCTGTCTGAAGAACAGCGCATCTCTGACGATCTGGCATACCTGGGCGATCTGGCCAAAACTCCTGAAGCCAACATCATCAAGCTGCCGAACATCAGTGCTTCCGTTCCTCAGCTGGTAGCTGCCGTAAAAGAACTGCAAGCCAAGGGCTATGCACTGCCAGATTACCCGGCCAACCCGTCTACCGATGAAGAAAAAGACATTCAGACTCGTTACGACCGCGTTAAAGGTTCCGCTGTAAATCCGGTTCTGCGTGAAGGTAACTCTGACCGTCGTGCTCCTGAATCTGTAAAAGCCTACGCCCGTGCCAACCCGCACTCCATGGGTGAGTGGTCTTCCGAATCCAAGTCACGCGTGGCGCACATGGAAGACGGCGACTTCTTCAGCTCCGAGCAGTCTGTAACCGTTGCCGATGCCCAAAACGTTCGCATTGAGCTGGTTGAAGGCGGCGACGTTAAGGTTCTGAAAGAACTGTCCCTGCTGCCAGGCGAAGTGATCGACTCTGCTCGTATGTCCGTTGCCAAGCTGCGTGAGTTCTACGGCAAGTCCATCGAAGAAGCCAAAGCCGAAGGCGTATTGCTGTCTCTGCACCTGAAAGCCACCATGATGAAGGTTTCCGACCCAATCATGTTCGGTCATGCGGTTTCCGTGTTCTTCAAGGATGTTTTCGAGAAGCACGCTGACAAGTTTGAAAAGCTGGGCGTGAACACCAAAAACGGTTTTGGCGATGTACTGGCCAAGATCGCTGATCTGCCAGAAGCCGAACGCGCTGAAGTAGAAGCCGACATCGAAGCGGAATACGCAGCTCGTCCAGACCTGGCCATGGTTAACTCCGACAAGGGCATCACCAACCTGCACGTGCCAAACGACGTGATCGTTGATGCGTCCATGCCTGCCATGATCCGTTCTTCCGGTCAGATGTGGAACAAGGACAACGCTCTGCAAGACTCTCTGGCAATGATTCCAGACCGTTGCTACGCGGGTGTTTACCAGACCACTATCGATTTCTGTAAGAAAAACGGTGCGTTCGATCCTCGTACCATGGGTACCGTGCCAAACGTTGGTCTGATGGCTCAGAAAGCCGAAGAATACGGTTCTCACGACAAGACCTTCGAAGTACCAGCCAACGGCACCATGCGTGTTGTTGACGCCGACGGCACCGTTCTGATGTCTCACGACGTAGAAGCTGGTGACATCTGGCGTATGTGTCAGGTGAAAGATGCGCCAATCAAGGATTGGGTGAAACTGGCAGTTAACCGTGCTCGCGCGACTGGCTGGCCAACCATCTTCTGGCTGAACCCGGAACGTGCACACGATTCCGAGCTGATCAAGAAAGTTAACGCCTACCTGCCAGAGTTCGACACTAGCGGTCTGGACATCCGCATCATGGCGCCGGAAGAAGCAACCCAGTTCTCTCTGGAGCGCATGAAGAAAGGTGAAAACACCATTTCTGTTACCGGTAACGTACTGCGTGACTACCTGACCGACCTGTTCCCGATTCTGGAACTGGGTACGTCTGCCAAAATGCTGTCCATCGTTCCTCTGATGAACGGCGGCGGCCTGTTTGAAACTGGCGCCGGCGGTTCTGCTCCTAAGCACGTTGAGCAACTGATGAGCGAAAACTACCTGCGTTGGGACTCTCTAGGTGAGTTCATGGCACTGGCTGCTTCTCTGGAGCACCTGTCTGAGTCTGCCGACAACGCCAAAGCAGCTGTTCTGGGCAAAACCCTGGATCAGGCCACTGCCAAGTTCCTGGTAGAGAACAAGTCTCCAACCCGTCGTGTTGGTGGCATTGATAACCGCGGTTCTCACTTCTACCTGGCGCTGTACTGGGCAGAAGCCCTGGCTACTCAGTCCGACGACGCCGAGCTGAAGGCAACGTTTGAAGGCGTGTTCAAAACCATGTCTGAAAGCGAAGCCAAGATCGTTGAAGAGCTGCTGGCCGTTCAGGGCCAATCCACTGACGTGGGCGGCTACTACAAGATCGACGCTGCTCTGGCCACTCAGGTAATGCGTCCAAGCGCTACCCTGAACGCCATCGTTGACGGTCTGGCTTCCTGAGCCTCGTTTCTGAACTGAAACAAGATCGTCTTTGATGAAAAGACCGCTTCGGCGGTCTTTTTTCGTTTTGGAATACCGTTATTTCGTGCCCACTCCGACGCGCCGACTTCCCCCAGGGAGGGAGTAAATCAAGGCCACATTGAAGTGGAGGGTTTGAGAAGAGGAGGGCTTGATAAGAAATGCGCAAAGAGCAAGGAGAAGAAGAAAGCGGAAAATATCCAGGAAAAGACGAGGCAGAGCAGCGATAAAAGCGGGATTTTAAACGATCAGGCTCATTGGTCAGATTGTCATCATTTGATGGCTACAATGCGGTCTGTGACGCAAATCCACACAAAACACCTGTTCAAACATTGGCGCTCGTCGCTATTTCACCGAGAGGAAAGGAACAGACTGTTTCTTTTTTGCATACAAAAACAGGGCCCAAGGCCCCGTTTTGTTGAATCACGAAAAACCGCTAAAAATCAGTAAGCGGCTTTCGATTCTTCACTCATGATTTCAGCTTCGGCTGATGCACTGCCAGCATCGTCCAGTGCGCGAATATTGATCGCGTGCAGGCCTTTATCGCTGGGTTTGGTTTCAAACTGAACGGCCTGTCCGGCCTTGAGGGTGCGGTATCCGTCCATTTGAATAGTGGAGTAGTGGGCAAACAGATCTTCTTCGCTGTCGTCAGCCAGAATGAACCCGTAACCCTTGGCATTGTTGAACCATTTCACCTTGCCGGTCTTCATTGCGACACCTCCTCATCCGTGATTCCACACTTGGGGCAATGATTTACTGTGCACAATACACTAAAGGTGGGTTTTGCACGCGTCAAGCAACTAGAGCCTTGCATGCTGCAAAGGTATGATTTGGTCACATGTTTTTCTCAAATAGCGCTATGTACCTCACAACTGAAACTCAACTAGACTCGATAAAGAGCCAACAGACAGGCGACGATGCCGACGGCAATGTGGCAGTTCAAAATGCCGACCCTCAGCTGAAGCGTCCTGCCATGTACAGCGTGATCATGATGAATGACGACTACACTCCTATGGAGTTTGTCGTTGAAGTGCTGCAACGGTTTTTCTCGAAAAGCCCGGAGCAGGCCACACAGATCATGTTGGCGGTTCACACCAAGGGCAGCGCGGTTTGTGCGATATACACCAAGGATGTCGCGGAAACTAAAGCTGAACTGGTGAATCAATATGCAAGAGATTGCCAGCATCCATTGCTGTGCGAGATAGCACCCGCAGAAGACTAGGGGGACAGTTAATGCTGAACAAAGAGCTCGAGCTTACTCTCAATGAGGCGTTCAAGGATGCTCGTTCCAAACGTCACGAGTTTATGACGGTGGAACACCTGTTGTTGGCGCTGCTTGATAACGAAGCAGCCGCAGCAGTGCTGGGCGCCTGTGGAGCCGACGTGCCCCGCTTGCGAAAAGAGCTGACCGATTTCGTGGACGCCACCACACCTTTGATCCCGGAATCAGATGACGACCGTGAAACCCAGCCAACCCTTGGCTTCCAGCGTGTTTTGCAGCGCGCCGTATTCCACGTTCAATCGTCCGGCAAAGCTGAAGTGACTGGCGCCAATGTGCTGGTCGCCATTTTCAGTGAACAGGAGAGTCAGGCTGTTTATTTCCTGAAGCAGCAGAACATCGCTCGCATCGACGTTGTAAATTACATTTCCCACGGCATTTCCAAAGTGGCTGGTCAGGAAGGCGATACCAATTCCGGCCCAGCCCCAGAGCAAACGGATGAAGATGGTGAAAGCGCCTCTGCCAATGCGTTGGAAGGTTATGCCACCAACCTGAACAAGTCGGCCAAAGACGGCAAGATTGATCCTCTGATCGGCCGTGAGCACGAAGTCAGTCGTCTGATTCAAATTTTGTCTCGTCGCCGCAAGAACAACCCATTGTTGGTGGGCGATTCCGGTGTTGGCAAAACCGCCATTGTTGAAGGTCTTGCCAAGCGCATCGTTGATGGTGAAGTGCCAGAAGTGATCCAAAACGCGGTGGTTTACAGCCTCGACATGGGCGCACTGCTGGCGGGCACCAAATACCGCGGTGATTTCGAGAAGCGCCTGAAGTCCTTGCTGGCCGAGCTGAAACGCCAGCCACACGGCATTCTGTTCATTGATGAGATCCACACCATCATTGGTGCAGGCGCAGCCTCTGGCGGCGTTATGGACGCCAGCAACTTGCTAAAACCAATGCTTAGCTCCGGTGAGATCCGCTGTATCGGCTCCACCACCTTCACGGAATTCCGTGGCATCTTCGAAAAAGACAGCGCTCTGACCCGTCGCTTCCAGAAAATCGACGTCGCTGCGCCTTCAGTAGAAGACACTTACAAGATTCTGAAAGGCTTGAAGAGCAAGTTTGAAGAGCACCACAACATCAAATACACCGACAAGGCGCTGAAAGCGGCATCCGAGTTGTCTGATCGTTACATCACCGATCGCAACTTGCCGGACAAAGCCATCGACGTGATTGATGAAGTGGGCGCCCTGCAACAGCTGCTGCCGGTCAGCAAGCGCAAAAAGCAGATCAATGTGTCTGAGATTGAGCAGGTGGTTGCTGCTATTGCACGCATTCCACCAAAGAGCGTCTCTGCCGACGACAAAGAACTGTTGTTCAAGCTGGAAGACAAGCTGGGCATGGTGGTATTTGGTCAGGACGAAGCCATTCAGACCCTGTCTACCGCCATCAAGATGTCCCGCGCGGGCTTGAGTGCGCCACAGAAGCCGATTGGCTCCTTCCTGTTTGCTGGCCCTACGGGTGTCGGTAAAACAGAGGTATCCAAGCAGCTGGCCAATGTGATGGGCATGGAAATGATTCGTTTCGACATGTCCGAATACATGGAGCGCCATACGGTTTCCCGTCTGATCGGTGCACCTCCGGGTTATGTTGGTTACGACCAGGGTGGCCTGCTGACCGAAGCGGTAAACAAGACGCCACATTGCGTACTGCTGCTGGACGAAATCGAAAAAGCGCACCCGGAAGTGTTCAACATCCTGTTGCAGGTGATGGACCACGGCACGCTGACCGACAACAACGGTCGCAAAACCGACTTCCGCAATGTCATTCTGATCATGACAACCAACGCAGGGGCAGAACAGATGAGCCGCGCCAGCATTGGCTTTACTCATCAGGATCACACCCTTGACGGCGCCGAAGAGTTGAAAAAATTCTTCACACCGGAATTCCGCAACCGTCTGGATGCGGTGGTGCAGTTCTCTGCCCTGGGGCGCGATACCATTCTGCATGTGGTAGACAAGTTCATTGCTGAACTGCAAGGCCAGCTGGATGAAAAACGCGTCACGCTGCACGTGGATGATGATGCTCGCCAGTGGCTGGCCCACAACGGCTACGACGAGAAGATGGGTGCCCGCCCAATGGGGCGTCTGGTTCAGGAGAAAATCAAAAAGCCATTGGCTGAAAAGATTCTCTTCGGCGAGCTGACCAACGGTGGAGACATCAACATTCAGGTCGACGGTGACGAACTGGTGATTGCCGTGCCGGAAGAACTGGCAGAAGCCTGAGTACGTTACTGAGTAATCATTGCTCCATAAAAACGCCCGGCACTGGCAACAGTGTCGGGCGTTTTGGTTTTCGCTACCGCCATGCCTGTACAGCCAGAATTGCAATACTTAGTTGTGAATACTTGAGCAGGGAAAAAGCAAGCAGAGAAGGGCTGCAGAGAAGAGGAAGAGGAAGAGCAAGCGCAAGAGGAAAGAGACGAGCAGAAGCGAGTAGAAGAAAAAATCGGAAATAAAAAAGGCCTCTTTCGAGGCCTTTTTTATTATCTGGCGCGGTAGGTGATTCTACCTTTGCTCAGGTCGTAGGGAGTCAACTCAACCTTAACCTTGTCGCCAGTCAGAATTCGGATGTAATTTTTACGCATTTTACCAGAGATATGCGCAGTCACTACGTGGCCGTTTTCCAGTTTTACACGGAACATAGTGTTCGGAAGGGTGTCGATAACCTCGCCTTCCATTTCAATGTGGTCGTCTTTCGCCATTCATCACCTGTATGGATATTGATCAAAGCGGGCGCATTCTGCCTGAATTTGAACAGATAATCAAAATTATCTGGTCTCAAATGGCTGCCATTGATCATTTTTGAATATATGCAGCGGTCTATATCGGGATTTGTATTCCATTTTTCGGCTTCCCTCGACCCAATATCCCAAATAATGCCAGGGCAAACCCATCAATTGGCAAATCTGGGTGATTTTCAGAATCATGAAAGACCCCGGAGACAAGGTTTCATAGTCGGGATCGAAGAAGCAATAGACCGAAGACAAACCATCAAGGAACAAATCGAACACTAGGCAGGCGCGAAACTCGCCGTTTTCGCGCGCCACTAAAAATCGGTGGTTGTCATGGCCGTCAACCAGGAATTCCTTGTACTGATCATACGAAGGCGGATACATGGAGCCGTCCGCGTGACGCTGGCTGATGTAATTGGCGTAGTCTGAATACAATGCCGCAGAGGGCATTTCGACGGATAGCGTCCAGTGCCTCGCATTTCTCAATGTGCGTTTATACGACTTTTTCAATTTGAATTGCCGTACCGGAATGCGCACCGGCTGACAGGCGTTACAACCTTCGCAGTCGGGCCGATAAATTAATTTGCCGCTGCGGCGAAAGCCATTCAGGTTCAGCTGGGTTAACAGTTCAATGGCCGGTTCCAATCGAGGGTCGACGTACAGGCTGTGACTTTGTCGGTCTGAAAAATAACCACAGGCGTGAGACTGCTCTGGCTTTAACAGCGTTATTTTGGTCATGCCGCTCGCTCCGCAGCCCAAGGGTTGGGCAGTAGGCTGGGCAGAGGAGATACTGGTGGCAGCTGTGTCGCAATCGCCAGTCGCTGCTCAAAGTCTTCGCGTTGCAATTCCACCAATCCAAAACGTGCAAGATGCTCCGTGCGCATTTGGCAGTCGATCATTTCAATGCCTGAGTCAAACAGCAGGCCAGCGGCAATGGCAAACGCCTGTTTGGAAGCCCCCGACACCAAAGAAAACATCGATTCGCCAAAGTAAGCCCGGCCAATCAAAATGCCGTAAAACCCGCCGACCAGTGAGCCATGCTCATCCCAGCACTCTACGCTTAATCCCATGCCAGCTTTGGCCATGGCTGTGTAGCTGGCAATCATTTCAGGTTGAATCCAGGTGCCGCCTTCATCGGCATGAGTCGAAGCACACAGGGTCATTACACGCTCAAAGGCATGATTGGCAGTGAATGTCAGTCGGGTTTTCTTCAGCTCTTTGCGTATCGAACGCGAAACATGAAAGTGATCCGGCAAAATGACCGCACGTGGGGCAGGGGTCCACCACAAACGCGGGGAATCTTCGTCATGCCAGGGGAACACACCATGACGATAGGCCTCGTATAGCCAGGCAGGCGAGATACCGCCACCCGCCGCCAGCAACCCGTCCGGTTCTGTGAGGGCCTTGGCAGTTGGTGGAAAATACGGGCGTTGGTTTTCGTCCAGCCAGTCAATCATGATGCAACCGTGATAAACTCAAATCTTCAAAGAATGACGCAGGGTATTGATTTGTCAAAGGATACACCGGAGCTATCAGAATCTCTCGAAGCTTCCTCAGAAAAATCTGAAATCTCCTGGAGTCGCCGGCAGGACGCCTGGTTTGTGGTCCTTGCTATCGTCTGTCTGTTGCTGTTTATGGCTCTTGGCAGTTACACCCCGGGCGACGACGGTTGGTCCAGTGTTGGCAGCCGCTCGTCTCATAATTCTGTTGGTGTTGTTGGCGCCACGATTGCCGATCTTTTATTTCACGGCTTGGGCTATCTGGCCTATGCCTTCCCAACCCTGATTCTAGCCAAAATAGCCCTGATGTTTCGCCGTCGCTCGGCCAATACCGCCAGCATCTGGTTCTTGCGCGTATTCGGCTTTGTGATGACTCTGGCCAGCCTGTGCAGTTTGGCCCACGTCAGTATTTGGTCGGGCGAGGAGCTGCCCGTAGGTTCCGGTGGTGCACTGGGCCTCAGTGTTTTTCAATCCTTGTTGCCTCTGTTCGGCTTTGCCGGTGCCATTGCCATTCTGGTTGGCGTACTGGCGATTGGTTTGATGTTGTTTTTAGAGTTTTCCTGGTTGCTGCTGTTCGAACGAATTGGCGGTGGTTTGCTGATGATGATGGGTTTTGTGAAGCACAAAATCGCCCAAGCGCGTGACGCCAAGGCCGAGAAAGGTCCGGGCGATGCTGTTCAGAATGAGGCTCCCGCTGATAATCACACAGATGTCCATGAGCAGCCGCAGGACTCGTTCGATTCGGTCGTCAACAACAAGGGCGACGATGAGAACGACATCAAGATCGACGCCGTTGATGATCATCTTATCGAAAGCGTCTCAACTCCTGCTGGCGGCAAAGGCTTGCTGGCTCGTCTGCTGGGTAAAAACCGGAAAACGTCTGAATCTGTATTGGATAGCGATGGCGACGACGCTGCCACCGATGAGCGCGCATCCATCGCACCTGCACACAAGCGTACTGAGCCTGCTTTCAACATAGACGAACTGGACAACGACTTCGGGCTTCTGCCAAAGCCAGAGCATCGCGTGGCTGCTGAGCCAGCTCCAGTTCATACCCCGGCAAGTGCAAAAGCCAAGGTGCCAGAAGTGCCAGAAACACCCGCTCAGAGCACGATGTCCACCGAGCCTCTGGAGCGTCCGGTTCAGCAGGTTGCTGTAAACGACACTCAGGCCGACGAAGACGATATTCCATGGCTGACTGACGAAGAGCCATCAGCGATTAAACCAACACCTTCTGCTTCACAAGCAGAATCTGCACCTGCACCCGTAGCAGCTGCTTCAGCCAAATCCAGCGAGCAGCCCGCTGCTCAAGCCCCAAGTGATCCGGCAATTCCAATTACGCCATTGGAAAAGCGGGACACGGGCATCAGCGAGCGCGCCAAGCAAGACATGCAGGGCAAACTGTTTCAGCAGAAAACCCCGCTGCCATCGATTGCCGTTCTGGACCCGCCAAAAGAAGGGCAGAAGAGCGGTTTTTCCCCGGAACGATTGCAAGAAATGTCGAAGCTGCTGGTGCAAAAGCTGGCTGACTTCGGTGTCAAAATTGAAGTCACGGCCGTTGCCCCCGGCCCGGTAATTACCCGCTTCGAGATTCAGCCTGCTGCTGGTGTAAAAGCCAGCAAGATCACCAATTTGGCCAAAGACCTGGCGCGTTCCATGGCGATGATCAGTGTGCGGGTCGTGGAAGTGATTCCGGGCAAATCGGTCATGGGCATTGAGGTGCCGAACGAAAACCGCGCCATTGTGTCGTTTTCAGAAGTGCTGTCGTCCAATGAATTCGACAAATCCAAGTCACCGCTGACGCTGGCGCTTGGTCATGATATTGGCGGCAATTCCATCGTCGCCGACCTGGCCAAGATGCCGCACTTGCTGGTAGCCGGTACCACAGGTTCTGGTAAATCGGTGGGTATCAACGCCATGATTCTGAGCATGCTGTTCAAGGCCACGCCAGAAGAGCTACGGATGATCATGGTCGACCCGAAAATGCTGGAGCTGTCGGTTTATGAGGGTATCCCGCACTTGCTGACGCCGGTAATCACGGACATGAAAGAAGCCGCCAATGGCTTGCGCTGGTCGGTCGCTGAAATGGAACGCCGCTACCAGCTGATGGCATCGCTGGGTGTGCGTAATCTGGCGGGTTACAACAAGAAAGTGAAAGAAGCGATTGAGGCGGGCGAACCCATTATCGACCCGCTGTGGGACATCACCGTGTCCTACGACACCACACCACGAACGCTGGAGCCGTTGCCGTACATTGTGATCGTAATCGACGAATTTGCCGACATGATGATGATGGTGGGCAAAAAGGTCGAAGAGCTGATCGCACGTATTGCCCAAAAAGCGCGAGCGGCCGGCATTCACATGATTTTGGCCACACAGCGTCCATCGGTGGACGTGATCACTGGCCTGATCAAGGCCAACGTTCCAACGCGTATTGCGTTTCAGGTGTCGTCTCGTATCGACTCCCGAACCATTCTTGACCAAGGCGGGGCTGAACAGCTGTTAGGCCATGGTGATATGCTGTTTATGCCGCCGGGCATTGCCTTGCCCGAGCGTGTACACGGCGCCTTTGTGGACGATGACGAGGTACACCGGGTCGTCGCCGAATGGAAATTGCGCGGTGAGCCGAACTATCTGGAAGAAATTGTCCAGACCAGCGAAGAGCGCATGGCGGGAGAGGGCGGTGCTGCCAGCGGTGGTGACGAACAGGATGAACTGTTTGACCAGGCAGTGGCGTTCGTTACTGAATCCGGCAAGTGCTCGACCTCGTCAGTGCAGCGCAAGTTGCGTATTGGCTACAACCGTGCGGCCCGATTGGTCGAGGCAATGGAAGCCGCAGGTGTCGTTTCGCCACCGGCGCACAACGGCAGCCGCGAGGTGTTGGCGCCACCGCCACCATCGGCTTGATATCCGGACAGTCAGCTTGACTGATCCGGTTAGGGAATTTTCTGGAAATCAGGACGCCCAAAGGAAACGCGTCCAAAGGAATTTGTTCTATATGTTGTCATCCCTTAAAAACACCCTGTGTGCAGCACTGATCGCCACCTCCAGCGTGCTGCTGTCTGTTAGTCCGGTGCAGGCCGCTGAGCCCAGCTCCGCTCTGGAAGGTTTTATCGAACGCCTGTCCGGCACCCGCAACCTGTCGGCTGACTTCACCCAGATTATTCGCGATGCCAGCGGTAACGAACTGCAAAGCGTCGAAGGGCAGGTTGCATTCGCCACGCCGGAAAAGCTGCGCTGGAAAACCCTGCCTCCTTACGAGCAACTCATCGTTTCTGATGGCAAGGTCGTTTGGGTATTCGACGCCGACCTGGAACAAGTGACCATTCGCAATCTGGAAATGAAGGTACAAGAAACCCCGGCGCTGTTGCTGAGTGGCCGTGCCAGCGATGTATCGGATAACTTTGATGTCGAACGTCTGTCCAGAGATGGCCTGATGGTGTATCGCCTGACACCGAAAGATCCGAGCCAGTTGTTCGCCGCCATTGAATTTGGCTACAAGGATCAAACACTGGAAGCCATGCGCATCGCTGACGCTACCGGTCAGGTGACTGACATTACGCTCAGCAATGTTGAGCGCAATACCAACCTCGACCCAATGGCCTTCGTCTTCGATGTGCCAGAAGGCGCCGATGTGATCGACGCTCGCAGCGGATACTGATCCAATGAACGATCTGTTTGGCGATGCCTCTGGCGGCTATGAACCTTTGGCATCACGAATGCGGCCCAGTAACCTTGATGAATACATCGGCCAGCAGCACGTGGTTGGTGAAGGCACGCCGCTGCGTAAATCGCTCGAAGCGGGGCAGTTGCATTCGTTAATTTTCTGGGGGCCGCCGGGGGTTGGTAAAACCACTCTGTCGAAGTTGATTGCCAGCTATGTCGATGCCCGGTTTGTTACCCTCAGCGCCGTCATGGCGGGTATCAAGGATATTCGCGAGGCGGTCGATCAGGCCCGGCAGTATCGCGCCACTGGCAAGAAGACGGTGCTGTTTATCGACGAAGTGCACCGTTTCAACAAAACCCAGCAAGACGCCTTCCTGCCACACGTCGAAGATGGCACCGTGATATTCATTGGTGCAACCACAGAGAATCCGTCCTTCGAACTCAACAATGCCTTGTTGTCCCGCGCCCGGGTATACGTTCTTAAAAGTCTGGCCGATGCCGACTTGCAGCAGGTGCTGCAGCGGGCCGAGCAACGCCTGATAGCCGACGGTGATCTGGTCAATCCTTCAAGCCCGGAGGCGTTAGAGCGAATTGCCATGATGGCCGACGGCGACGCTCGCCGGGCACTCAATCAGTTTGAATATGCCATTCAGCTTGCCGCTGGTGAACCTCTAGGCCTCGATCACGTAAACCAGCTGGCAGGTACCACCAGTCGTCGTTTTGATAAAGGCGGCGAGGCGTTTTATGACCAGATTTCAGCACTGCACAAATCGGTACGAGGTTCATCCCCGGACGCAGCGCTGTACTGGCTGGCACGCATGATCGATGGCGGCTGTGATCCGCTTTACATCGCCCGCCGTATCATTGCCATGGCCAGTGAAGACGTTGGCAATGCCGACCCGCGTGCGCTGCCACTCTGTATGGCTGCCTGGGATGCCATCGAGCGGCTTGGACAGCCTGAAGGCGAATTGTGTTTGGCCCAGGCTGTGGCGTACATCGCCTCTGCCCCGAAGAGCAACAAGGTATACGCCGCCTACAAACAAGCGCGTCAGCTGGTAGCGTCCCAGCCCAGCTATGAGGTACCGCTGCATTTACGTAATGCGCCCACCAAGTTGATGAGCCAGCTCGGCTATGGCGAAGAGTACCGTTATGCCCATGACGAACCCGGCGCCTTTGCGGCGGGCGAAAACTACTTCCCGCCAGAGCTGAAAGACCTGCAACTGTATTACCCATCGGATCGCGGTCTGGAAGAAAAAATCGGCCGCAAACTGGACCATTTACAGCAAATGAACCGCAACTCCCCGCAGCAGCGGTATCCTTCCGGGCCTTCTGGCTCCCCCCACACACCCGACTATCACGAAGGAGACTAACCCGTGGCGTTGTTATGGATTGCACTTGGTGGCGCACTGGGCGCTGTCGCTCGTTATCTGACCGCAAGTTCATTGTTCAAAGCCATGGGACAAGCGTTCCCTTATGGCACGCTGGGGGTGAACCTGATAGGCTCCTTCGTGATTGGTATTGCCTATGTGATTCTGGTTCAACAGCAGTGGGGCAGCGAGCACTACAAACAGCTGGCCATGGTTGGATTCCTGGGCGCATTCACTACCTTTTCCACCTTCTCACTGGAAAGTGTTGCACTGATGCAGCAAGAGCGCTGGATGGCGCTCGGCTCTTACGTGCTCGCCAGTGTGGCTGGGTGTTTTGCGGCTACTGGCCTCGGCATCGCCCTTGCGAATGTCCTGACGCGTAGCCAGGGATAATTTCCACCGTTTCAATTTTGTATAAATCAGCCTAACCAGGTACCCGGATCGTAACCCCATGCTTGATATCAAATTTATTCGCGACAACCTCGATGAAGTTACTGCAGCACTGGCCACCAAAGGCTTTGAGTTTGACGCCGCTGCCTTCTCCGAAATGGATGAACGTCGCAAATCCGCCATTACTCGCGCGCAATCCCTGCAAGCCGAGAAGAAAAAGGCATCCAAGCAAATTGGCGCACTGATTGGCCAGGGTATGTCCCCGGAAGACGCCAAGGCACAGGTGATGGGCGGTATCGACTCCGACATTACCAACGCAGAAAACGAAGCGAAGGAATCCGAGCAAGCCTTGCGTGATTTCCTGATGGCCGTTCCAAACATGCCACACGCCGACGTGCCGGCGGGTGCCGATGAAGACGACAACGTTGAAGTCAGCACCTGGGGCGAGCCTGCCAGCTTCGATTTTGAAGTGAAGGATCACGTTGACGTTGGTGAGCCACTGGGCATGAGCTTCGACGCTGGTGCGGCACTGGCTGGCTCCCGCTTTGTCGTGATGACTGGCAAAATTGCCCGTCTGCACCGTGCGCTGGCGCAGTTCATGATCAACACCCACGCCGACGAGCATGGCTACGAAGAAACCTACGTGCCGTACCTGGTGAACCGTGAAGCCCTGCAAGGCACGGGTCAGCTGCCGAAATTCGAAGAAGACCTGTTCAAACTGCCAGAAGCGCAGGGCGAAAAAGACTTCTACCTGATTCCGACCGCTGAAGTACCCGTCACCAACCTGATGGCTGACGGCGTTTATGACGGTGAACTGCCCGTTCGGCGTGTGGCTCACACCCCATGTTTCCGCTCTGAAGCGGGCAGCTATGGTCGTGACACCCGCGGCATGATCCGCCAGCACCAGTTCGACAAGGTAGAATTGGTTCACTTCGTAGAAGCCAGCAAGTCTTCAGAGGCTTTGGAAGAGCTGACCGGCCACGCCGAAGTTATTTTGCAGAAGCTGGGCCTGCCGTACCGCAAGGTCATCCTGTGTGGTGGCGACCTGGGCTTCTCTGCTTCCAAAACCTACGACCTGGAAGTGTGGCTGCCAGCACAGAACAAATACCGCGAGATTTCTTCTTGCTCCAACATGACCGATTACCAGGCTCGTCGTATGCAAGCCCGCTGGCGCAACCCGGAAACCGGTAAGCCAGAGCTGCTGCACACCCTGAACGGTTCTGGTCTGGCGGTTGGCCGTACACTGGTTGCCATTCTGGAAAACTACCAGCAAGCCGATGGCAGCGTAGTAGTACCTGAAGTTCTGCGTCCTTACATGGGCGGCCTTGAGGTATTGAATCCATGATGACATTGCCTTTGGTGCTGAAAGGCGATTTACGTCCTTTTACCATCATCGGTGGTGGCGACGTTGCCAGTCGCAAGGTCCAGACATTGGTAAACGCCGGCGCGAAGGTGCGAGTGATTGCACCTTCCGCCGGTGTCGATATTGCCAAACTGGCCCAACGGGGCGCCATTGATGTAGAGGCACGAGAAGCCACGCCCAACGAACACTTCGAACCTGGCTCCTTTGTGGTACTGGCGACGGACAATTCCGAACTGAACGAAGCACTGGCCGCCCAAGCGCGTAGCCAAAACTGCTTTGTTTGCCGGGTTGATCAGCACGAAGGCAATGATTTTATTTTCCCAGCGGTGATCGATCGATCGCCTATTCTGGTGTCGATTTCCAGCCGCGGTACGTCACCCGCACTTACCCGCCACCTGAAGCAACGCATTGACGCCTTTCTGCCGCAGGAATACCGGCAGCTCGGTGAGCTGGTCGAAACCCTGCGTGCGGACGTTAAAAAACGCTTTGCCGCGCCATTGCGTCCCGCTTTTTGGCGTAAGTTCATGCGCAGCAACGTGCCGGAACTGGTACTGGCACGACAGCCTGACCGCGCCATGCAACTGGCGGAGCGCCTGTTATCCGGCAAGGAAGAGGGCAATGGCGAGGTGTATCTGGTTGGCGCTGGGCCGGGTGATCCGGACTTGCTGACCTTTCGTGCTCTGCGTCTGATTCAGTCTGCCGATATCGTCTTTTACGACCGCCTGGTCGGGCCGGGTGTAATGGCTCTGGTGCCTGAAGATGCAGAACGCATCTACGTCGGTAAGGCCATGGCCGACCACGCCGTACCTCAGGATGAGATTAACCAGCGTTTGGCCGATGAAGCCCGTAAAGGCAAACGGGTGCTGCGCCTGAAAGGGGGCGATCCGTTTATCTTTGGCCGTGGCGGTGAAGAAATTGAACTGCTTGCGCAATACGGCGTGCCATTCCAGGTTGTGCCGGGCATTACTGCTGCCAGTGGCTGTGCCGCTTATGGTGGTATTCCGCTGACACACCGCGACCACGCCCAATCGGTTCGGTTCGTCACCGGCCACTTGCGTAATGGCACGTGCAACCTGCCCTGGAATGAGCTGATTCACCCTCATCAGACGCTGGTGATTTACATGGGCCTGAGCGGCTTGTCGGAAATCTGCAAGCAACTGATGTCCCACGGCATGGACCCGGATACTCCGATTGCACTGGTTGAAAAAGGCACCCTGCCAGACCAGCGCGTTCACACCGGCACCATTGCCACCATGCCCGCCAGTATCGAAGGCAAGGAGATTCATGCTCCAACCCTGACCATTATTGGTAGCGTGGTGAACCTGCACAGCAAACTGGCCTGGCGGCCAGAATTGGTCCGCGACGAAAGCGCTGATTGATTCAGGTCCATACCAAAAATGCCCGCAGATTAGCGGGCATTTTTGTTTGTACGCTTGCGACCTTGTGAGCTGTAGGAGGGAATTTATTCCCGGTGATGGCCCGCAATTCACCCCTGTACTTGGTTTAACTCTGCACTGCAACGCTTGAAGGGGAGAATCAGATCACAGCAGTGACGTATCCCGCTCATTCCAGGCCTTTTCAGCCAAAGCCAAAAACTCATCGAGCTTTTCCGGCTGCTTGGTGATCGACACCAAGGCCAAAGCAGCGGTTCGAATAATTGCCTGAAACGCGTATTCGCTTTGCAGCTCGCCACGCCATTGCTTCACCAGCAATTCCGTATCAATCTGATTTTTCGGCTTGTCGTCGTAATGGCTCTGCTGGTTCGGAATAGTCAGCTCGCCGGATTTACCATCCAGATGGTAGGTGGCTTTAACCGTACGTTCCGGGTTCACCTCGAACTCACCACCTTCACCCTTGATCACCAACATATTGTCACCGTTGATTTCAGCGGCTCCGGCATGGGTAATGGAATAGTTCGGGTGGAAAATACCCTGAACGCTGGCACAGTGGTCAGGGGAAATGGTTTTCAGCAGGGTATTGATCGGTGACCGAACCCCCAGAATGGCCTTCAACGAAAGCCAGCGCTGGAACAACGGATTAATCTGTTCGCACGGCAGATACGCCAGTGACGGCGCGTCCGCCAATTGATCCATCGAGGTAAGCTGCGGCAAGCCCAGTTGCTCAAACACCTCGTGCAGATAAATGCGGCCTTCTGTATGAGCCGTCGTGCCATGAAACAGAATGCGATAACCCATCTGATTCAGCAGTAGAGCGGACAGCAAGCACCAAAACGGCTGACGACGTTTGCCGGCGTAGCTCGGCCAAACCAGATCAAAGTGCACATGCTCAGGCCATACTTCGTTAATCGCCGCTGCAAATCCAGCCAACTCCTCCGGCGTTTCTTCCTTGACTCGCAACAACATCAGGATGGCACCCAGCTGCTCCGGCTCGAAGCGGCCAGCAACCAGTTCTGTCATGGTGAACTTTGCTTCATCAAACGTCATGCTGCGGCTGGCGTTTTTGCCACGAGCCAAAATCCGCACGTACTCGGCCAGCGAGTGTTTACCGGTAATCGGCTTCAGCAAGGTGTCGGAAATAGCAATTTCAGTAACAGACGGTACAGCACTCACAGACAGTTCTCCGGGCGGGGCAATCCGGCAATTCGGGCGCCTAATTTGGCTGGACTGCCGGGGAATAATTTCAACAGATAGATGCTGGACGCCTTCTCAGGGCCCAGATTGGCTTTCAGGTACTTACTTAGCGGCCGCATGGCCGGCGAGAGATCGAACTCCCGGTAAAACGCCTGAAGCTGCTCAATGATTTCCCAGTGTTCTGGGGTTAATTCGATATTGTCCGCCAATGCCAGTTGCTGAGCTACCTCCGGGGTCCAATCGGCAAGATTGACCAAAAAGCCGTCTTTATCGACCGGCGGCAGGGTAGAGTGGGTCATTGGTGTTACTTCCAGGTAATGGTTTTGGTGTGGGACAGCGTAAGCTCGACCCATTGCTGGTCGCTGATGGTATCAAATTCCGCCGACTCCGACGGCGCAACACCACAAGCGTCTGCATCCGATTGCCGAACCAGTAGCTTCGTACCGTCGAACGTCGTCGCCACCAAGGGGGCCATGCATGCTGCGCGACCCAAAAGTAAAACTGCATCCTGATCGTCGATGGACAACGCCAGCTCCGCAAGAATGGCCTCTGACGCGGTTTGTATTTGATGAAGAGTCATATCAAAACCTCAAACAATGCTGACTGGCGACAACAAGATCCCGGGCCGCTTCAGCACTGACCGGAGCAACAAACGCTGGCTTGTTATCTTGCAAACCAAACCGTGCAAGGCTGGTTTCGCAAACGTACAGCTCTTCGCAATCGTACATCGGCAATGCCTTGATAATGCGAGAAGGGGCCTTGCCACCCTCGAACAGGGCTTTCAGGTCTTGCTTGAGCCACAACACCCCGGCACCACTGAACAGCAAGGTCACCGGCAAATCAAACGCGGCCAGCGCCATAGCCAGTTCCAGAGGCTCAGGCTCAGGCGTGGGTGCGGACACAATATGAATAAGAGTAGAAGTCATGACAGGCCCTTAAAACTGCACAACACGGTCGCTTTGGCTGACCGCTTCTGCCATTTCGCCCAAGCCACACAACTCGAATGGCTCAACCACCGTCGCACCATCAAGCTGATAGCGCTCATTTTCTTGCTCATTCACCATTCCGCGACGGATGGCATTGGCAATGCACAACTGAAGAGGAAAACCGTATTCACCAGCACATTGAGCCCAGGCATCAGCAATGCCAGCCTGGCCCTGTGGCGCCTGAATGCGAGTGTTGGCACACAGCACCGCGTCCTGGTAAAAAAACACCCGATTCAGACAATGCCCAGAGCGATAAATCGCGCGAGCAAAATCCATTGCCTGAAGATGAGCATCCGTTTGAAAAGGGGATTGGGTAACTAAAAGCGTGAACGAAGCCATGGAAATCGACGTATTGAAAATATGACCGCCATCTTCCGTAATTCATACCCCATCGGCAAGCCTCAAACACCGCTGTAAATTGTACAAAAACTCACCTAACTATTTGATTTATAAAAAAGTGTTGACGCTCAAAAAAATCTGGGTATAGTACGCAACCAGTTCGGAGAGATGGCTGAGTGGTTGAAAGCACCGGTCTTGAAAACCGGCGTAGGTTAATAGCCTACCTAGGGTTCAAATCCCTATCTCTCCGCCACTATTTATCTAGTAAAATCAGTTACTTAGCTGAGTTTGCTAGTTCCAGACCCTGAAATAGGGAACAATCTGGGAATATGTCTGGGAATACCGGGCACAAAAAAGGCAGCCAATAGGCTGCCTTTTTTCGTTTCTGGGCCTTGCTACAGGCCCAGTACCTTCTCTACGGCGTTTTTAATGTCCGGTCCATCTTGTTCGATCCATTTCCCGTATCGTCTTTCGATCATGGCGCTGGTTGTGTGCCCGACATGGTCAGATATCCAGTTCATTGGAACAAAGCCCAGGGTAAGCATTTGGCTGATAAATGT